>NZ_CP026734.1:0-3806710 GCF_003999335.1 Brevibacterium linens
AGGAAATGTGACGGTGTCGAATTCCAAAAATGAGCTCATCAGCCGTTGGCGCACGGTGGTCTCAAACCTGGAACAGGACCCGGACCTCTCGTCGCACCAGAAGGGATTCCTCTCCCTCGCCGTGCCGAAGGCCCTCGTCGACAATGCCCTCATCCTTCTCGCCGTGCGCGAAGAGCACACCCGCCGCACCATTGAAACCCGGCTGCTCGGCCCCCTGACCAGGGAGTTCTCCAAGGTTCTCGGGTTCGACGTGACCTTCGGCTTCGTCGTCGATCCGGAACTCGACGTGCCGATCCGCTTCGAAGACCTCATCGGGGAGCCGACCCCGGGAACCCAGGTTCCCGTCGATCCGGTCACCTCCACCTCGACGACGGGCACACCGGAACCCGCCCCCGCCGAGGCGGCCGAACCGGTGCGACCGACCCCCGCCGATCAGTCGACTCCTCAAATCCCCCAGCCGAACCAGGGCCAACCAGGTCAGGGCCGACCCGCCGCGCAGACCCCGAGTACTCAGATGCCGCAGGCGGAGACGTCGGCACCTCCGGCGAGGCAGATGCCCGCCCAGCAGCTGCCTCAGGACCCGGCCGAGTCGGGCATGACCGACCGTGAGATGAAGATCGCCGAGGCGACCGCCGCCCCGATGGGTCCGCCCGTCGATGCTCCCGGCGTCGCCCAGCTCAACCCGAAGTACACCTTCGACACCTTCGTCATCGGCGCGTCCAACAGGTTCGCCCACGCCGCGGCATTCGCCGTGGCCGAGGCTCCGGCCAAGGCGTACAACCCCCTGTTCATCTATGGGGACTCGGGACTGGGCAAGACTCACCTGCTCCATGCGATCGGCTACTACGCGACTCAGCTGTTCCCCGAGATCCGGGTGAAATACGTCTCCAGCGAAGAGTTCGTCAACGACTTCATCAACACGATCGGCTCGTCGAAGACGTCGAACGCCCTGCGGCCTGCCTTCCAGCGCCGTTACCGTGAGGTCGACATCCTCATGATCGACGACATCCAGTTCCTGCAGGGCAAGGATGCGACCGTCGAAGAGTTCTTCCATACCTTCAATGCTCTGCACAATGAGGCCAAACAGGTCGTCATCACCTCCGATCAGCCGCCGAAGATGCTCAAGGGCTTCGAGGAGCGGCTGCGTTCCCGATTCGAATGGGGTCTGCTTACGGACGTGCAGCCGCCGGATATGGAGACCCGGTTCGCCATTCTGCGCCGCAAGGCCGCGGCCGAACACCTCGACGTCCCCGATGACGTCCTCGAATACATCGCCTCCCGGGTGTCCTCGAATATCCGCGAACTCGAAGGCGCCCTCATCCGGGTGACGGCCTTCGCCAACCTCAACGATCAGCAGATCGACGTATCCTTGGCCGAGACCGTCCTCAAGGACTTCATCACCCCGGATGACACCCCCGCTGTCTCGGCCGCGGACATCATGGGCCAGACCGCTGCCTACTTCAGCCTCACCCTCGACGACCTGTGCGGGACCTCCCGGTCCCGGACGCTGACCACGGCCAGACAGATCGCCATGTATCTGTGCCGTGAGCTCACCGACCTGTCCCTGCCGAAGATCGGACAGGCCTTCGGTGGACGCGATCACACGACCGTGATGCACGCGAACAAGAAGATTCGAACTCAGATGGCCGAACGACGGGCCGTCTACACGCAGGTCACCGAACTCACAAACCGCATTAAACAACAGCACCGCCTATAGAAGACGTCATACACATCTGTGGATAACCCTGGGGACAATTGCTCACAGCTGGGGACAGACCGGTGGACAGAACTGCTGCACGGGTGGAAAGATGTGAACTACATGCTTGTGTTTACCCAAGCGCCCACCGGCGCCTCGGTCGCGGTGCACATGGCATCCACAAGTCCATAGTCGGTCAGAACCCTTGATTACTCTGGGGTAAGCGGCACTTGTCCACAGTCTCCACAGGTGCTGATACTTCTACCAAGTGAATTCAACTCTCAAGAGGGCGACCGCCACCGACTGCTGCGGTGGATGAGCTTCGAGCTCGGGACCTCGAGCTCACGTCGGTTGCAGAGTCGCCGAATATTCGAACACAGGATCTCGAGCGATTCTCGAATGCGAGATTCATCCGGCTGGCACCCCCTGGCAGCCCTTTTCGGCCGGCACTCCTGAGGTGGGCACAAATCGGATAGGCTGTGTAAAGTTTTCCGAGCAGTATCGAGCCTGTGACTCGCAACCCGGAATCTTGTGCCAGATGCCCAGTGCAGGTCGGGTGGCCACCCCGAAGGAGTAAAGTGAACGCGGAAGCATCCCCCTTGAAGTTCAAAGTCAATCGCGACGTTCTCGCTGACGCTGTTGCCTGGGCGACCAAGACTCTGCCCAACCGCCCTTCCGCTCCGGTGCTCACCGGCATCCTCATCACTGCCGAAACAGGCGGCACAGTGCGCCTGGCCGTCTTCGACTACGAAGTCTCCTCCCGCGTGGAGATCGTCGCCGATGTCGCCTCCGCGGGAACTGTGCTGGTCTCCGGTCGTCTGCTCGCCGACATCTCCAAGGCGCTGCCCAACCAGGAGGTCACGCTCGAGCAGATCGATGCGAAGGTCGACGTCACCTGCGGCTCGTCCCGCTTCTCGCTGATGACGATGCCCGTGGCTGAGTACCCGGCACTGCCGCAGATCCCCGACGACTCCGGCACCGTTTCGGCCGGAGAGTTCCAGAACGCCGTCTCACAGGTCACCATCGCGACCTCGAAGGACGACACCCTGCCGATCCTCACCAGCGTGCGCGTCGAGATCGAGGGTGAGAAGGTCACTATGCTCGCCACCGACCGCTACCGTCTGGCCGTTCGCGAATTCACCTGGACCCCGGGACGACCCGATGTCTCGGCCGTGGCACTGCTGCGTGGGCGCACACTCTCCGATGTCTCGAAGTCCCTCGGCGGCGATGTCACGATCGGTCTGAGCACCGATGCCGGCAAGGACCTCATCTCCTTCACCTCGGCCGGTCGAGTCACCACGTCGCTGCTCATCGAGGGCGAATACCCGAAGGTCCGGTCGCTGTTCCCGGATTCGGTTCCGATCCACGCCATCGTCGAGACAGCCGTGCTGCGTGAAGCCGTCCGCCGCGTCTCGCTCGTGGCCGAACGCAACACCCCGCTGCGCTTCGAGGTCACCGACGGCATGCTCACGCTGCACGCCGGCACCGGCGACGACGCTCAGGCCTCCGAAGCCCTCGAAGCCACCCTGCAGGGCGACGAGATCACCGTCGGATTCAACCCGCACTACATCGCCGAGGGCCTCGCCGCCGTCGAGAGCCCGTATGTGAACTTCTCATTCACCCAGCCGATGAAACCGGTCATCATCTCCGGGCAGAAGGAACTCGACGGCCCCGCCGACGAGTCCTATCGCTATCTGCTCATGCCCACGCGCATCTGAATGTGGATATCCCGACTCTCCCTGCGTGACTATCGGTCGTATCCCGAGCTCGACCTCGAGTTCTCACCCGGAGTCACCACATTCGTGGCCGACAACGGGACCGGGAAGACCAATATCGTCGAGGCGATCGGGTACCTCGCTCATCAGCGCTCGCACCGGGTCGCCTTCGACGCTCCGCTCGTCCACGAGGACAGACCGGCTGCGACCGTGTCCGCACTGGTCAACCGGGATCAGCGGCACGCCACCGTCGAGGTGACCATCCAGGCCAAAGGCGCCAACCGGGCCAGGGTCAACCGCAATGCGGTCAAGCTCAAAGACATCCTCGGCCTCGTCTCCTGCGTCGTCTTCGCTCCCGAGGACCTCAGCCTGGTGCGCGGGGAACCGGCCGAACGCCGGTCGTGGATCGACACCCTCGTCGTCGCGCGCAATCCGCGCTTCGCCTCGATCATCACGGACTTCGAACGAGCACTCAAACAGCGCAATGCTCTGCTCAAACGACTCCGTGAGGATCGCGATCCCGGCCTCGAGGCGACTCTCGACATCTGGAACATGGCCTATGCGGACTCCGCGGCCGAGCTCGTCTTCGGCAGGCAGCGGATCCTCGCCGACATCGTCGAGCCGCTGCAGACGAACTTCGCCTATATCGCCGCCGACGCCCGACTCGAGCGGCAAGGTGCCCATATCGCCTATGACTCGCGCATCGACTACTCGCAGGCCGAATCCGCCGCCGACTGCAGGGAACTGCTTCTTGCGGCCCTCGACCGCCGCCGGACGACGGAGATCGAGCGCGGACTGACCCTGCACGGACCCGGTCGCGACGATCTGTCGCTGATGATCGGAGACCATCCGGCGAAGGGGTACGCCTCTCATGGTGAGACCTGGTCTCTGGCGCTGGCCATGCAGCTGGCCGGCTGGGATCTGCTCTCCGCGGATGCCGGAAGCGCCGCCGAACAGCCGATCCTCGTCCTCGACGACGTCTTCGCCGAACTGGACACCGGTCGGCGACAGCGTCTGGCCTCACGAGTGGCCTCGGCCGAACAGGTATTCATCACCGCAGCCGTCGACTCCGATCTGCCCGATGGACTCGAGGGAATCCGGATCGACCAGTCCCGACTCCTGCAGAGCAGCGCATCATGAGCGGCATCGCCCGGGACTACTCCACTCCCGTCGCCTCCCTCGAAGCCCTCGACCGAGTACGGCGGATGGAAGTCACCGAAGCGAAGTTCGTCCGCAGCCGTCGACGCTCCCGCCTGCGCGGCGAAGTCGTCTACTCCGGATCGGGCAGAGACGGCCGTGACCCGAAGACGGTGTCATCCGTGCTCGGCTCGCTCATCACCGCCCGCGGCTGGTCGTCGTCTCTCGACATCGGCAAGGTGCTCGGCCGGTGGCCCGACCTCGTCGGACCCCAAGTGGCCCAGCACGCGACTCCCATCGACTTCTCTCCTCCGCTGCTCGTCATCGCCGCGGACTCGACGACCTGGGCGACCCAGCTGCGGGTGCTCAGACCCACGATCCTGCGCAGACTGGAAGAGGGACTGGGCTCGGCGACGATCACCGAGATCGAGATCAAGGGGCCACAGGGCCGCAGCTTCAAACGCGGCCGACGATCGGTGGCCGGCCGCGGACCCAGGGACACATTCGGATGAAGCGGACAGCCGCCTCGGCGAGATTCCGGGAAGCGGCTCTGCATTTCTGAGGAGAACCCTCTGCATTTCTGAGAAGAACACAGAAGGCCTTAAACGGCCATAGGCGCTCCCCGACCTGTCCGGGGGTACATCTGCGGCACGAAAATTCGGGAAATACGCCTTCACAGGCCGCTTACGGGCATTTCAGCGTCGGGCGCGGTAGAATGGGGAGCTGATAGCGACCATCCGAACAAGGAGTCATATGACGACCGAGGATCAGCCTCATTATGATGCCGGCGACATCACTGTACTCGAGGGTCTCGAGGCAGTCCGGAAACGACCCGGCATGTACATCGGTTCGACCTCGGAACGCGGTCTCCACCACCTCGTCCAGGAGATCGTCGACAACTCCGTCGATGAGGCGATGGCCGGCTATTGCGATCATATCGAGGTCACCATCCTCGCCGACGGCGGCGTCCGCGTCTCCGATGACGGACGTGGAATGCCCGTGGCCATGCACCCCACCGAGGGCAAGCCGACCGTCGAGGTGATCCTCACGATCCTCCACGCCGGCGGCAAGTTCGGCGGCGGCGGATACGCCGTGGCCGGCGGTCTCCACGGTGTGGGTTCGACCGTCGTCAACGCACTGTCCGAACGACTCGCTGTCGAGGTCAGACGTGACGGGTACACGTGGACGATGGACTTCGTCCGCGGTGTGCCCACAGGCGAACTGCAGCGCGGCGAAGCCACCGACGAGACGGGCACGACCGTGACCTTCTGGCCCGACGGGTCGATCTTCGAGACCACGGACTTCTCCTACGAATACCTGCGTGCGCGCTTCCAGCAGATGGCCTTCCTCAACAAGGGCCTGAAGATCAGCCTCACCGATGAGCGCCACAACGAGGTCGATGACGACGAGGTCCAGATCGACGAGGACGAGGCGACCGAGTGGAAGCCGCGCACCGCCACCTACGAATACGAGCACGGTCTGCTCGACTACGTCGAGTACCTCAACTCGACGAAGAAGGCCGATCTCGTCCACCCCGACGTCATCGTCTTCGAAGCCGAAGAGGGCGAACAGACTCTTGCCCTCGAGATCGCGATGCAGTGGACGACGTCGTACAACGAATCCGTCCACACCTACGCCAACGTCATCAACACCCACGAGGGCGGCACTCACGAAGAGGGCTTCCGCACCGCACTGACCTCGCTGGTCAACGCGTATGCGAAGGAACAGAAGCTGCTGCGCGACAAGGATCCCAACCTCACCGGCGACGACATCCGCGAGGGTCTCACCGCCGTCATCTCCGTCAAGCTCGGCGATCCGCAGTTCGAAGGTCAGACGAAGACGAAACTCGGCAACTCCGAGGTCAAGGGCTTCGTCCAGCGCGTGGTCCGCGACGAACTCGGTCACTGGTTCGAGTCGAACCCGGCCCAGGCCAAGGACGTCGTGCGCAAGGCCCTGCAGGCCTCCCAAGCGCGGATGGCCGCCCGCAAGGCCCGCGAAGCCACCCGGCGCAAGGGGCTGCTCGAGTCCTCGGGCATGCCCGGCAAGCTCAAGGACTGCCAGTCGAAGGACCCGACGATCTCTGAGGTCTTCATCGTCGAGGGCGACTCGGCCGGCGGCTCGGCGACTCAGGGCCGCAACCCGAACACTCAGGCGATCCTGCCGCTGCGCGGGAAGATCCTCAACGTCGAGAAGGCACGACTCGACCGGGCACTGGGCAACAACGAAGTCCAGGCGATGATCACCGCCTTCGGCACCGGCATCGGCGAGGAATTCGATCTCGAGAAGCTGCGCTACCACAAGATCATCCTCATGGCCGATGCCGACGTCGACGGTCAGCACATCACGACCCTGCTGCTGACGCTGATCTTCCGCTACATGAAGCCGCTCATCGAGCACGGCTACGTCTACCTCGCCACCCCGCCGCTCTACCGCCTCAAATGGTCGAACGCTCCACACCAGTTCGCGTACACGGACAAGGAACGCGACGGACTGCTCGAGACCGGGCGGGCCGCAGGCAAGCGACTGCCCAAGGACCTCGCGATCCAGCGCTACAAGGGTCTGGGCGAGATGAACTACGAGGAGCTGTGGGAGACGACGATGGATCCCGACCACCGACTGCTCAAGCAGGTGTCCCTCGACGATGCGATCGTCGCCGACGAGATCTTCACCGTCCTCATGGGCGATGACGTGGATTCGCGTCGTCGCTTCATCCAGGAGAACGCGAAGGACGTCCGCTTCCTCGACATCTGAGCATCCACCCTCACCGGGCAGCCGCCTCGGTGAGGGTGGGAGACCGGATGCACCGCACCCATTCTTTGCACGCACCAATCGCCGCCGCACACGGTTGAGATCCAACCGGACACGGTTCGAACACAAGGGAAGAGCCCACATTGGCCGACGAGAACGATATCGGAACAGACATCAACCGGATCGAACAGGTTGATCTCAACCTCGAAATGCAGAGGTCCTACCTCGACTACGCGATGAGCGTGATCGTCGGACGTGCCCTGCCGGACGTCCGCGACGGACTCAAACCCGTCCACCGTCGCGTCCTCTACGCGATGTTCGACGGCGGCTACCGTCCCGACCGGAACTTCTCAAAGTGCTCCCGCGTCGTCGGCGACGTCATGGGCCAGTACCACCCGCACGGCGACACGGCGATCTACGACGCCATGGTCCGCCTCGTGCAGCCGTGGACGATGCGCTACCCTCTCGTTTCCGGTCAGGGCAACTTCGGGTCCCCGGGCGACGACGGTGCGGCCGCCCCCCGTTATACCGAGTGCAAGATGGCGCCCCTGGCCATGGAGATGGTCCGGGACATCGAAGAAGGCACCGTCGACTTCCAGGACAACTATGACGGGCGCAACCAAGAACCCATGGTTCTGCCCTCCAGGTTCCCGAACCTCCTGGTCAACGGCTCGGCGGGAATTGCCGTGGGCATGGCCACGAACATACCTCCGCACAACCTCCGCGAGGTCGCCGCCGGCGCGCAGTGGCTGCTGTCCCACCCGGAGGCGAGCAAGGAAGAGGCGCTCGAGGCCCTTCTCGGCCTCATCAAGGGACCGGACTTCCCGATGGGCGCGACGGTCCTCGGCCGCAAGGGCATCGAGGACACCTACCGCACCGGCCGCGGATCGATCACCCAGCGCGCCGTCGTCGAGGTCGAAGAGATCCAGGGCCGCACCTGCCTCGTCGTCACCCAGCTGCCGTACATGGTCAACCCGGACACTCTGGCCGCGAAGATCGCCTCCTATGTCAAGGACGGCAAGGTCGCCGGCATCGCGGATCTGCGCGATGAGTCCTCGGGACGCACCGGTCAGCGCCTGGTCATCGTGCTCAAGCGCGATGCCGTGGCCAAGGTCGTGCTCAACAACCTGTACAAGCACACCTCGCTGCAGGAGAACTTCTCCGCGAACATGCTGGCCCTCGTCGACAGCGTGCCGCGCACGCTGAGCATCGACTCGTTCCTGCGCCTGTGGGTCAAGCACCAGATCGAAGTCATCGTCCGCCGCACTCAGTTCCGTCTGCGCAAGGCCGAGGAACGCGCCCATATCCTGCGCGGCTACCTCAAGGCCCTCGACGCCCTCGACGAGGTCATCGCCCTGATCCGCCGCTCCCCGTCCTCGGACGAGGCACGGACCGGTCTGATGGAGCTGCTCGAGGTCGACGAGATCCAGGCGAATGCGATCCTCGATCTGCAGCTGCGCCGTCTGGCCGCCCTGGAACGTCTGAAGATCCAGGAAGAGGCCGAGAAGATCGAGGCGCAGATCGCCGAATACAAGCACATCCTCGAAACCCCGTCTCGCCAACGTGAGATCGTGTCCGAGGAACTCGACGAGATCGTCGAACGCTACGGTGATGACCGCCGCACGAAGATCCTCGCCGGCTTCGACGGAGACGTCTCCATGGAGGACCTCATCCCCGAGGAGGAGGTCGTCGTCACGATCACTCGCGGCGGCTACGCGAAGCGGACCCAGACGCACCTCTACCGTGCCCAGCACCGAGGCGGCAAGGGCATCAAGGGTGCCGCGCTGCGCGGCGACGACGTCGTCGAACAGTTCTTCGTCACCTCCACCCACAACTGGCTGCTGTTCTTCACGAACACCGGACGCGTGTACCGGGCGAAGGCCTATGAGCTGCCCGAGGGCTCACGCGATGCCAAGGGCCAGCATGTGGCGAACCTGCTCGCCCTCCAGCCGGGCGAGTCGATCGCACAGGTGCTGTCGATCCGTGACTACGAGGTGGCCGACTTCCTCATCCTCGCCACCCGTTCCGGTGTGGTGAAGAAGACCCGTCTGAGTGAGTACGACTCGAACCGCACCGGCGGTGTCATCGCCATCAACCTGCGCGAATACAAGGGTCAGCCCGATGAACTGGTCTCGGCCCGCATCGTCGGCGCCGATGACCACCTGCTGCTGATCTCGCGCAAGGGCATGTCGATCCGCTTCGCCGCCGACGACGAGTCGATCCGTCCCCTGGGCCGGGTCACCGGGGGCGTGACCGGTATGAAGTTCAAGGACGACGACGAGCTGCTGACGATGGACGTCGTCCAGCCCGACACCTATGTCTTCGTCGTCACCGAGGCCGGATACGCCAAGCGCACCCCCGTCGACGAATACCGTCTGCAGGGCCGCGGCGGCCTGGGAATCCGGGTTGCGAAGATCACCGAACAGCGCGGAGACTTGGTAGGCGGACTCATCGTCGAAGACGGTGAGGAGGTCCTCGTGGTCATGGAGCGCGGTAAGATCGTTCGATCGAGCATCGATGAAGTTCCGGCGAAGGGACGCAACACCATGGGTGTGGTGTTCGCGAAACCGGACAAGAAAGATCGTATTATCGCAGTGACCCGTGGGCCCGAAGCCGAGGTCGACGACGAGATCGAAAGCGAAGACGATGCCGAAGTCCCGGAAGGTGAGGTCGCAGAGCCTCAGACCGGCAACGAGGATGTGGAAGAGTGAGCGATAGCAAACAGCCAGGCTCAGGCAAGATCATACGCACGTCGAGCGGCTCGACCCGTCTGACGGCCGACTCGTCGAAGTCGGACGAGAAGTCGGCCGGAGCGAGTTCGAACTCCGGGTCGGGCTCGAACTCCGGGTCGGGAACCGGCTCGAAACAGGGATCCGATTCCGGTCGCGGTTCCTCGGGGCCCGACAGCCAGAACGCCACCGTCGTCGCACCTCCCGCACCGAAGGCTTCGCCGAAGCCCAACCGCGCTCCCTCGGCCGGATCGACGCCATCGGCACACACCGGCTCTCAAGGATCGGGTGCTCAGACCGGTTCCCAGGGGGTCGGAGCACCGGCCTCCGGATCGCAGGGATCGGGCTCCCAGGGATCGAACGGCGGCAACCGCAGCGCCACCTCGGTGATGGGAAATGCCGCGAACACCGTCCGCGCCAGCTCCGGCAGCGTGAAGATGGGCGTGAAGAACATGGTCGACAGCGGGAAGGGCAGCAAGAAGAAGGCCCCCCGCACGGTTCGCCTCACCGTCTCCGCGGTCGACCCGTGGTCGGTCATGAAGATGTCGTTCCTCATGTCCGTGGCGATCGGCATCGCCACCATCGTCGCGTTCATCGTGCTGTGGGTCGTGCTGCAGGCGACCGGTGTGATGAGCGGCCTCGAGTCGACCATGAGTGAGCTTGCCGGCGCGGAGTCGGCCGAGCGGATCATCGGCATCTTCGGCTTCGGCCGAGTCGTTGCTGCCGGCTTCATCATCGCGGTCATCAACATCGTGCTGATGACGGCGCTGTCGACCCTGGCGGCTTTCATCTACAACATCGGCTCCCTCATCGCCGGCGGATTCAGCCTCACCCTCACCGACGACTGACCCCTCCCCTTATTGCTACCTGACGGCGGCCCAGCAACCTCGCGCAAGGTTGCTGGGCCGCCGTCAGGTAGCAATAAGGGAGGGTGTGAGAGGGGTCACGGTTCGCCGATTTGTGTTTGGCTGCGGTCGATGGGTATTGTTTTACTTCGGGTTCACCCGATAAGGGCCTATAGCTCAGGCGGTTAGAGCGCTTCGCTGATAACGAAGAGGTCCCTGGTTCAAGTCCAGGTAGGCCCACGTCCTGTCACAACAGGATTTCCTTTCGAGGAGGATCATGAGAAGATGGATTCTCAGCGGTCTCACTGTAGTGGGACTGGGAGTGTTCTTCGGGTGGCGGCACCGCAACCAGGGTGCCCAGGCCGAATGGTCCGAACACACCGACTCGGTGTGAGGGTGTGAACCCATTTCGGGGGTATGGCGCAATTGGTAGCGCATCTGCTTTGCAAGCAGAGGGTTAGGGGTTCGAGTCCCCTTACCTCCACTCGAGTAGTTTTGAGACAGCACTCGTAGAACGAAGGCTCCGAACCGATTGCGGTTCGGAGCCTTCGTCGTCTGCGCCGGCGATGAGCGGTACCGAAGGTCGTCAGAGAGCGCCGGCTCATCGGTCATGGAACGTGTCATCGTCGATGTCCGGAAGGCACTGCTAGAGTCGACGCGTGACATCGCAACGTTGGCAGGACATCATGGAATGGCCGCTCATCACCACGGCGGTGATCTTTCTCGCCGCGTACAGCTGGCAGGTCATCGGAGAGCCGACCGGGCGAGCCGGAGACATCGCCTACGGGATAGTGTTCGCCTCCTGGCTCGTCTTCATCGTCGACTACGCCGTCAATCTCATCCTCGCGCAGCGACGGTGGGAGTGGTTCGTCCATCATCTCTTCGAACTCGTCGTCATCGTCCTCCCGCTGCTGCGTCCCCTGCGCGTGCTCAGAGCGATCACCGTTCTGCACGTTCTCAATCGGACGATCGGGACTGCGGTTCGGGGCCGGATCCTCATCTACACCGCCTCGGCGTCGGCGCTGCTCGTCTATGCCGCCTCGCTGGCCGTGCTCGATGCCGAACGGCACACGGACTCTGCGATCAACACGATGGGAGACGCCATCTGGTGGTCGTTCGTGACCATCACGACTGTCGGCTACGGCGATATGACACCTGTCACCGGAGTGGGAAGGACGCTGGCGGTGTGCCTCATGCTCGGAGGCATCGCGCTGCTCGGTGTCGTCACGGGAACGCTCGCCTCATGGATCGTTGAGAAGGTCTCGACGAACGTCGACGAGAACCAAGCGGCGACGGTCGCCCACGTTCGCCGACTCGAGGACAGGATCAGCGAACTCACCCGCAGTCTCGACGCTGTCGCCGAGCAGATCGGCGGCGAATCGGCAGCAACCAGACATTCGGAGGAGATGAGGACCGGACGGTCGACAGAATAGGGTTCTCCCCACTGTCGGCGCGAAACGGGAATACGTTAGTCTGAGATGCTGTTGACCCCTTCGTCTGCGCGTCGATTCGGCATCTGCGTGCGACCTCCGCCCACACCCCGGGCCATTCAGACACATCCGAACGGAGCACCGTCTTGTCCAGCGACAGCTCACCCGCACAGGCGCAGACACAGCATAGCGACACCATCGACCCGGCCGGCATGCGAGTCATCTGGCTGCTGCTCGTGGCTGCCTTCGTAGCGATTCTCAATGAGACGACGATGGCCATCGCCATCCCCGAGCTCAACAAGGCCCTCGGCATCCCTCCGGAGCTCGGCCAGTGGCTGACCAGCGCGTTCATGCTCACCATGGCCGTCGTCATTCCGACGACCGGTTTCCTCCTGCAGCGTTTCGCCACCCGCCAGATCTTCTTGGCCGCGATGATCCTGTTCTCTGCGGGCACGCTCATCTGCCTCGTCTCGCAGGGGTTCGTCCTGCTTCTCATCGGACGCATCGTCCAAGCCGCGGGAACCGGCATCATGATGCCGCTGCTGATGACGACGATGATGAACGTCGTCCCGGCACACTCACGGGGTCGGATGATGGGTCGAGTCGGTCTCGTCATCTCTCTGGCCCCGGCCATCGGACCGACGATGTCCGGCATCGTCCTCGATTCGCTCGGCTGGCGCTGGCTCTTCGGAATCATCCTGCCCATCGCGCTCATCGCACTGGCACTCGGCGCGAAGTGGATGACCAACCTCGGCGAGTCGACTCACGCCCCCATCGACATCGTCTCCATCATCCTGTCCGTGTTCGCCTTCGGCGGCATAGTCTACGGCCTCAGCCGGTTCGGCGGCGGCCACGGCGGTGAGGCAGGCGGCGGATCGACGAGCACCCTGGCATGGGCGACGATCGGCGGCGGAGTCGTCTTCCTCGCTCTCTTCGTGTGGCGTCAGCTCGTCCTGCAGAAGGGCGATCGCGCCCTGCTCGACCTGCGCGTGTTCGAGTCGCGCAACTACGTCTTCTCGGTCATCATCATGGCCATCGTCGCACTGTCGATGTTCGGCACCTTCTCTCTGCTGCCCCTGTACCTGCAGAGCGTCGTCGGCCTCGGCGCCACCCAGTCGGGTCTCGTGCTCCTGCCGGGGTCGGTGCTCATGGGCCTGCTCGGCCCTGTGATGGGTCGGATCTATGACGCTCGCGGACCCAAGACGCTGCTCGTTCCCGGCACGATCATGATCGCGTCCTCGATGTTCGCGTACTCGACGGCCGGGGTGGGCACGCCGATCTGGCTGCTCATCATCATCCAGATCGTCATGTCCCTGGGCCTGGCGGGTTCGTTCACTCCGCTCTTCTCCGCGTCACTGGGGTCGTTGGACCGTCACCTGTACTCGCACGGTTCGGCCGCGCTCAACACCCTGCAGCAGGTTGCGGGAGCCGCCGGTACCGCGCTGCTCATCTCGATCTACTCCGCTGCATTGCACGCCGGCCAGGCCGACGGCAAGTCCGTCCCCGAGGCGGGAGCCCCCGGCGGCCACGCCGCGTTCCTGCTGGCGACGGTCATCGCGATCGTCCCCGTCGTCCTCGCGTTCTTCATCCGCAAGCCAGAGGATCAGGAAGACTATCTCGCCGAGGTGGTCGAACCAACCGAGGCCAGCCCCGCCGAATGACGGTCGGCCCATGACAGCGGCCGACTGAGGCACATCGAACCCCTCGTTCCGAAATTCCCGGAACGAGGGGTTCTGTCGTCGGGCGCCTAGGTGAACGGGGGTCCCGACCTTGGTACGGTGGCCTCGTGACCTCCTCTGTGCCCTCAGATCCGACATCCTCGACCGAGATCCAGTCGGACGTGAGGGTCCGCGGTGCCAGGGAACACAACCTGCGCAACGTCGATCTCACCGTGCCTCGGGATGCGCTCGTCGTCTTCACCGGAGTGTCCGGATCGGGCAAGTCCTCCCTGGCCTTCGGGACCCTCTTTGCCGAGTCCCAACGCCGCTACCTCGAATCCGTGGCACCGTATGCCCGCAGGCTCATCGACCAGGCAGGGGTCCCCGACGTCGATTCGATCACCGGAATGCCGCCGGCCGTCGCCCTGCAGCAGCAGCGCGGCGGGCGCAGCGCACGTTCGAGCGTCGGCAGCGTCACCACGGTGTCCAGCCTCGTGCGCATGCTCTACTCACGGGCGGGACAGTACCCGGAGGGGCAGTCGATGCTGTTGGCCGAGGATTTTTCGACGAACACCGTCGAAGGTGCCTGCCCGGAATGCCACGGAATCGGCCGCGTTTACGAGGTGCCCGAGGACCAGATGGTCCCGGATCCGACGCTGACGATCCGGGAGCGCGCCATCGCTGCTTGGCCGACCGCCTGGCACGGTCACCAGCTGCGCGATACCGCCGTGGCCCTCGGCTTCGATGTCGACGTCCCGTGGCAGGACCTGCCGAAGGCCGACCGCGACTGGCTCCTCTACACGGAAGAGACTCCGCACCTTCCCGTCCACTCCCGGCTGACGCTGGACGAGGCGCGCGAAGCGATCGCTGCTGGTGCTGAACCGACCTATTCAGGGACCTTCGTCGGAGCTCGGAAGTACGTGCTCGATACGTTTGCGAACACGAAGAGTGCCGCGATGAAGCGGCGGGTCTCCGAGTTCCTCACCGTTGCGCCCTGCCCGATCTGCCGGGGAAAGAAGCTCAGACCGGAAGCACTGTCGGTGACGATCGCCGGTCTCGATATCGCCGAATTCTCAGCCCTGCCGCTGCATGAACTTATGCAGATCCTCAGCGATGCCGTCGTGGAGTCGAGAACATCCATGGACGCGGGCGATCACGCGCCGTCGTCACCCGGGCGCCAGTCGGCCGCCGAGGATCACTCCTCCGTCGACGATCACCCCTCGGCGGACAAGCTCGCCGCATTCGTCCGCCTCGGCGAGGGTCTCATCGATCGGCTCCGGCCGATCGTCGACCTCGGGCTCGGGTACCTCTCACTTGATCGGACCACACCGACGCTGTCCGGAGGTGAGCTGCAGAGGCTGCGGTTGGCCACCCAGCTGACCTCGGATCTCTTCGGCGTTGTCTATGTGCTCGACGAACCCTCGGCCGGTCTCCACCCGCAGGACGTCGATGCACTCATGGGCATCCTCGACGGACTGAAGGCGCGGGGCAACAGTCTCTTCGTCGTCGAACATTCGGTCGACATCATGCGCCATGCCGACTGGCTCGTCGACATCGGACCCGGAGCCGGCGAACGCGGCGGGCACGTCCTCTACAGCGGCCCCGCTGCCGGTCTTGCCGAGGTCGACGAATCGGTGACCCGCGGCTATGTATTCGGCAACCGCGGACTCGAACCCCACGAACCACGTCAGCCCCACGGGTGGATGCGGCTGGAGAACATCCGCCGCAACAACCTCCACGATGTCAGCCTCGACCTGCCTCTCGGCGCGCTGACCGCTGTGACCGGAGTATCGGGGTCGGGCAAGTCCAGCCTCGTCAGCCAGGCGCTGCCGGCAATCGTCGGCGACCGGTTGGGAACGTCCACCTCCACTGACGACCCCGCTCCCGAGGGCGATGATCTGCTGCTCGTCGACGATACCGAAGAGCTGCGCGGAACCGTCACCGGAGACCTCACGGGATTCCGTCGGGTCGTGAGCATCGACCAGAACCCCATCGGCCGGACGCCCCGGTCCAATGTGGCGACCTACACCGGTCTGTTCGACCATGTCCGCCGCCGCTTCGCCGAAACCCCCGAGGCCCGGGAACGCGGATACAAACCCGGACGGTTCTCCTTCAACGTCTCCGGCGGACGGTGCCCGACCTGCGAAGGAGAAGGCTCCGTCATGGTCGAGCTGCTCTTCCTTCCGTCGGTCTATACCGAGTGCCCGGACTGCCACGGCACCCGCTTCCAGTCGAGCACGCTCGAGATCCTGTGGCGCGGACGCAACATCGTCGAGATCTTAGGGATGAGCGTCGAAGACGCCCACGACTTCTTCACCGGCGAGTTCGACATCATCCGTTCGCTGACTGCGCTCATCGACGTCGGCCTCGGCTATCTGCGTCTCGGCCAGCCCGCCACCGAACTCTCCGGCGGCGAAGCACAGCGGGTCAAGCTCGCGAGCGAACTGCAGCGCTCCGGGCGCGGCGACACCCTCTACGTGCTCGATGAACCCACGTCAGGACTGCACTGCGCCGATGCCGACCGCCTCGTCGCCCACCTGCAGTCACTCGTCGATGCCGGCAACACCGTCGTCATGGTCGAACTCGATATGCGCGTCGTGGCCGTCGCCGATCACGTCATCGAACTCGGCCCAGGTGCCGGTGACGCCGGCGGACGGCTCGTCGCTGCAGGCGCACCCGCTGACGTTGCCGCGGCAGGTGCGGGTCCTTCGGCGAAATACCTCACCGCAGCACTGTCCGAACACGGGTGATCTGAGGCACACGCCCTGATCCCGGCAGGCTGCGAGATCCGCAGAAACATGCCGATCCCGGGACCCGCCAGAATTGTTGGAGACGTCTAAGTCTCAGTTGTCCGTAGACACACCCAATCTGCGGTGGGAAGTCTTGAGACATGCCCACAGCGATTCTTCGCCGCATCGCGATCTGCCTGCTCATCGCCGCACCCGCAGTGGTGCTTCGCGTCACCGGCGTCGAACTCGCCCCGGTCCTCGAGCTCCTCTCCTACGGCGCCGCAATCGTCGCTGCCGCCTTCCTGCTGGCCTGGGCAGCCGAGGCGGCGCAGAAGGACATCTCGGGCGCGCTCGCGATCGCCCTGCTGGCCCTCATCGCTGTCCTCCCCGAGTACGCTGTGGACCTCTACTACGCCTTCCGATCAGGATCCGATCCCGACTATCTGCACTTCGCGGCGGCGAACATGACCGGATCCAACCGACTGCTGCTCGGCTTCGGCTGGCCGCTCGTCGTCATCATCGCCCTCCTCGTCGCCCGTCGCATGGCCAAGCGAACGAAGTCCCCCGTCCAGCACTCCCTGTGCCTCGACTCGGGCAGCCGGATGGACATCGGCTTCCTCGTCATCCTCGGCGTGATCGCCTTTGCCATACCGCTGCTCGACAGTATCCCCATCTGGTTCGGCTCGGCACTCATCCTCATCTTCGCCGCCTACCTCTGGAGGGCCGGACAGTCCGCCGGAGACGAAGAAGAGGAGTTCGTCGGCGCCGCAGCCCTCATCGTCGCCATGCCACAGAAGGTCCGTCGGATCACCGTGATCTTGATGCTCGTCGTCTCCGCTGCGATCATCCTCACCTCAGCCGAACCGTTCGCCGAGGCGCTCGTGGCCTCGGGTGAGAGCCTCGGCCACGACAGCTACTTCCTCGTCCAGTGGTTCGCCCCGTTGGCCTCCGAGGCGCCCGAGTTCATCATCGCCGCGATGTTCGCCCTGCGCGGCATGGGCGGAGCGGCCATCGGCACGCTCATCGCCTCGAAGGTCAACCAATGGAGCCTGCTTGTCGGCTCCCTGCCGATCGCCCACTTCGCCGGTGGCGGCGGCCTCGGGCTGCCCCTGGACGGCCGCCAGATCGAGGAATTCACACTCACGGCCACGCAGACCATCCTCGGCGTTGCCATCATCCTGGCCCTGCGCTTCCACTGGGCACCGGCGCTCGGGCTGGCGGCTCTGTTCGGGGTGCAGTTCTTCGTCACGGACACGTCTGGACGCTGCATCCTCTCCGCGATCCAGGCGGTGCTGGCGATCGTCTTCCTCATCCTCCACCGGGCTGACATCCTCCCCACCCTCGCGGCCCCGTTCCGCAGGCCTCAGGCCGATTTCGGTGGGTCGGACATCACCGAGGCGGCCGAACCCAACCGCGAATCGATCGCCACGGCGTCCTCCGACCCGAATTCGCCCGGTGCCCGCCGCGCGTAGAATGACGATCATGCCGCGCCCCGCTGTCACTCGCATGGTCGAGGACTACGTCACCCTCATCTGGAAAGCCTACGAATGCCCGGGCGGTCGCCCCGCCACCACCGAGATGGCCGAGCAGCTGGGAGTCACCGCCTCGACCGTTTCGGCGAATCTCAAGAAGCTCGCCCGCGACGGCTACATCGACTACGAACCCTACGGACAGATCGTGCTCACGGATGTGGGCCGGCAGATCGCCGTCGAGATCGTCAGGCGCCACCGCATCGTCGAGTCCTACCTCGTCGAGGCTCTGGGCCTGACTTGGGACCAGGTCCACGATGAGGCGGACCGGCTCGAACATGCGGTTTCCGACCTGGTGCTCGAGCGGATGAACGCGGCGCTGGGGAATCCGGAGCGAGACCCGCACGGTGACCCGATCCCCGATGTCGACGGGCATACGGCTGAATTCCCGAGCAGGCGGCTGAGGGAGACCGTCTCGGGCGTCGAGGTCGAAGTCGTGCGCGTCTCCGACCGTTCGCCCGAGCTGCTGCGGTACCTCACCGAACGCGGAATCGTCATCGGTACGAAGCTGCAGGTGAGATCGATCAGCTCGGCCGCCTCGGCGATCGCGGTCAGCATCGGCGACGAGAGCATCGAGCTCGCCCTCGACGCCGCCGACGCGATCCACGTAGGACCCCGACCCAGCTGAGGGCTGGACGACCGCCTGTCAGACGCCTGCAGATCGGCATCAGTGCGGACATCGGGGCGAGAGTCTCCCCGCCTCGTCCGCTTACGACAGATACGACAACTGCGACAGATACGACAACGCCCGGTCGGCTGCGAATGACTTGCAGCAGACCGGGCGTCGACTATTGCGCGGGGCTCAGGCCCGGCAGCGAACAGATCAGGCGTGCACGCGGATGAGGTGTTCGTTGGTGAACGCCTGGAAGGCCCACTGGGCGTTCTCGCGGCCGTAGCCCGAACGGTTGATGCCGCCGAACGGGTACTCCGGTCCCGACTCCATGTGGGAGTTGATCAGCGTCATGCCGGCGTTGATCTTCTTGCCGAACTCCTGACCCTTCTCCAGGTCATCGGTCCACACCGAGCTCATCAGGCCGTATTCGGTGTCATTGGCCAGACGCAGAGCATCCTCTTCGTCCTTGGCCCGGTAGACCATGACGGCGGGTCCGAAGAGCTCGTTGCAGCCGAGGTCCGATTTCGGGTCGATGTCGGAGATCACGGCCGGGGACATGAACCAGCCCGGACGGTCGAGCTTCTTGCCGCCGGTGTGCAGCGTGGCGCCGTCGGACACGGCCTTGTCGATCATCTCGACGATCTCGTTGAGAGCACCCTCGGAGGAGACCGGGCCCATGCCGACCTCGGGGTCGTCGAAGTCCGAGACCTTCGTCGCCTCGGCGGCCTTGACCGCCTCGGCGAGGAATTCGTCGTAGAGATCATCGACGACGATCATGCGCTTGGGCGAGGTGCAGACCTGACCGGCGTTCGCCAGGCGCAGGCCGACGAGCTTCTGTGCCACCGACGCCACGTCCTTCGAGTCGAGGACGACCGCTGGATCGTTGCCGCCGAGTTCGAGGACGGCGCGCTTGTAGTACTTCGCGGCGATCGCAGCCACCGAGGCACCAGCACCCTCCGACCCGGTGAGCGAGAAGCCCTTGACGCGGAAGTCCTTGAGGACCTCCTCGGCGTGGGAGGAGTCGAGGTAGATGTTCTGGTACACGCCCTTCGGCAGACCCGCCTCGGTGAGGAGGTCTTCGAAGTACTGCGAGGACTTCGGGCAGATCGACGCCTGCTTCATCATGATCGAGTTGCCGACCATGAGGTTGGGCAGCACGAAGCGGGCGATCTGGTTGTATGGGAAGTTCCACGGCATGATGCCCAGCAGCACGCCCAGCGGCTGGTGCTCGACATAGCTGCTGGCGGCGCCGGCAGCGGCCAGGTGAGTGGTGGACAGATGAGTGGCGGCGTTGTCGGCCATCCAGCGGGCGGTGCGGGCGACCTTGTCGACCTCGCCGAGTCCCTGCTTCTTGATCTTGCCCATCTCGCGTCCGATGATGTCGGTCATCTCATCGGCGTTCTCATCGACGAGATCGGCGAATTTCCGCAGGATTGCCGCGCGCTCATGCAGCGGCGTCTCCTTCCATGCCAGGTGCGCCTCATGGGCACGATCGATGTAGGCGGGAATCTCATCGACGGGTACGGAGGCGAACTCCTCCTCGACTTCGCCGGTGTTGGCATTGGTGACAGCGAACTTGCTCATGGAACGTCCTTTCACGGGTTGACGATCTGTGCCCTGTAACAAACTACAGTCTCCCGACATTCCGCGACACTTGAGTCCATCCCTGGGATTGGGAATCGGGAATAGGATTCGGGCATGGAGAGAGTGACTGGAATCGGCGGATACTTCCTGCGGGCCTCCGACCCCGAGGCGATGACGACGTGGTACCGAGACGTACTCGGGGTCGACTTCGGCGATCACGGACTGTGGCAGCAGCCGGCGGGACCGACCGTGATCGGGCTCTTCGAAGCCGACACCGACTACTTCGGGACGCGGCCGGAAGGCCAGGATCGGCAGCAGACGATGCTGAATTTCCGTGTCGCCGACCTCGACGCGATGATCGCGCAGCTCCGCGTTGCCGGCGCCGAGGTGGATGACCAGACCCAGCAGATGGACGGAATCGGACGCTTCGGCTGGGTGACCGATCCCGAAGGGAATCGGATCGAGCTGTGGGAGCCGGAAGAACAGGGGTGACCATCGGGTGAGCCCGTCCGTGGACGGATTGAACCGGATGGACGGTCAATTTCGGCAGTCCGTGGTCGCTGCTCTTCGTCGCGGCTGTCGTGGGGGCCGTGGTGTGGGGCATCTTCTCCTGAGCGCAGCCCCGAGGCTCAGGCACCCACATCCTGGAGGTGGTGCTTGACCTCGTGGAGACCGTACCTGGTCAGCGAGGTGATCGTGAACTCGCGACCATCGGCCCGGTATCCCGTGCGATTCCATTCGTCGTTGGCGACGTCGGCGAGCTGCGCCGAATATCCCTGGGCGGCCGAGCGGAGGCCGGCGAACACCTCAGCGGGGTCGGCATGGGCGTAGTCGGATTCGAGGGCGACCGAATCCCCGTCGAAGTTCGGCAGGGTGGGCCCCTCCTCGGCGATCATCAGCTGGGTGCGCTCGCGGAAGAGGTCGAGGACGTCGCGCATATGTGCCCCGTATTCGAGCGCCGACCACCGATGCGGATCCGCGCGCTGGCCGGCATCGGCGCGACTGAGCACCGCCTCCCATGACTGGGCGGCGGAGAGGATATCATCCGGGGCGGTGCTGACGTCCTCGACTCCGGTGAAGCCGCATTCGGCGCACCCGCCGTCGATGACCTCGGCCCAGTCACGCGTATCCGGGGTGATCTCGTCCATGGTCGTGTCCTTCCCTGAAGCTTGGATTCCCACCGGCGCCGAGGTGGCTCCCACCTCGGCGCGGTGTCATCCACCGTTGATGATCGTCGCGAGCACCGTGGCCTGGCTGATGTCATCGCGCTTCGCGGCCGTGAGCAGGGTCAGCCTGCCCTTCTTCGCGTATCCCCGCAGGCTCTCGAGCGCCTCGGCGGGTTCCTCGGCTTTGAGCTCCTCTCGGTATCGACGTGAGAATTCCTCGAACTTCTCCGGGTCGTGGGAGTACCACTTGCGCAGTTCGGTCGATGGGGCGACGGCCTTCGCCCAGTCGTCGAGCTCGGCTTTGTCCTTGCTGACTCCGCGCGGCCAGACCCGGTCGACGAGGACGCGGGTGCCGTCGGAGTTCTCCGGGTCATCGTAGATGCGGCGGACCCGGGCGTTCTTCTGTGCGGCCATCAGTGACCTCCGTTCTGTGGTCGTCTTCAGTCTATGACGCGTCTCCGGCGATGCAAGGAGCGGACAGAAGCGCAGGTCAGCACCGGTGAGAAGAAGCAAGTTCGACGGTCATTCCATGTTCGCGCTCGAAGCGTATACTGGTGAGCCAAGCGCCGTTGTGATGATGCAGGGCACGTCGACGGCGAACTCACTTCGCGAGGAGATGATGCAGTGACGGTCATGACCGAGGCCTTTCCGAACGGAAAGACGCCGCAGCATGTGCTGGGTCCGCCGGCTCCGGCCGCCGTGTTCCTCGTCCTCACCGTGAGATCCGGCGCCGAGGCGGAGGCCAAGGACTTCCTCGGCGACATTGCGGGGGTGGTCAGGTCCGTGGGCTTTCGCGCTCGCGAGGATCACCTCAGCTGCGTGACCGGCATCGGCGCCGAGCTCTGGGACCGGATGTTCGACGCCCCGCGCCCGGCCGGGCTGCACCCCTTCATCGAACAGCGCGGAGACGTCCACACCGCGCCGTCGACCCCCGGTGATCTGCTCTTCCACATCCGGGCCCGGCGGATGGACCTCTGCTTCGAACTCGCCCGCCAGCTCGTCGGCGAACTCGGTGACGCCGTGTCCGTCGTCGACGAGGTGCATGGTTTCCGCTACTTCGACGAACGCGACATCATGGGCTTCGTCGACGGCACCGAGAACCCCGAGGATCAGGAGGCCGTGGACTCGGTGTTCACGCCGACCGGTGGAGATGACCCGGCGAGCAGCACCTATGTGATCGTGCAGAAGTATACCCACGACATGGCCGCATGGGAGGCGCTGAGCGTCGAGGACCAGGAGGCGGCCTTCGGTCGGCACAAACTCTCCGATATGGAGTTCCCCGACGAGGACAAGGCGCCGAACTCCCATCTCATCCTCAACACGATCGAGGACGAAGACGGGACCGAGCACAAGATTGTGCGTGACAATATGGTCTTCGGATCGGTCGAGTCCGGCGAGTTCGGGACCTACTTCATCGGCTACGCCGCCGACGTCAGCGTGACCGAACAGATGCTCGAGAACATGTTCATCGGCAACCCCCGCGGCACCTACGATCGGATCCTCGACTTCTCGACCGCGCAGACCGGCGGCCTCTTCTTCGTCCCCTCCCAGGATTTCCTCGACGATCCCGACGGAGAGCTCGCCGCCGCCGAGCCATCCGATGCGCAGAACGACGACCCGGCCTCCGCCTCGGCGAGGATCGAGGAAACAGACCCACCCAATCCCGCATCAGCCGACGACCCCGCACCGGCCGACGACAGCCTCGGCATCGGCAGCCTGAGAAGGAGAGACCAGTGAATAACCTCTATCGCGAGCTTGCCCCCATCCCCGGCCCGGCCTGGGCGGAGATCGAGGAGGAGGCTCGACGGACATTCAAACGCAATATCGCCGGCCGCCGGATCGTCGATGTCGCAGGGCCCACGGGCTTCGAGACCTCCGCGGTGACCACTGGCCACATCCGAGACGTCCAGTCGGAGACGAGCGGACTGCAGGTTAAGCAGCGCATCGTGCAGGAATACATCGAGCTGCGGACCCCATTCACCGTGACTCGGCAGGCCATCGATGACGTGGCCCGCGGGTCCGGTGACTCGGACTGGCAGCCCGTCAAGGATGCGGCCACGACGATCGCGATGGCTGAAGATCGGGCCATTCTCCACGGGCTCGATGCGGCCGGGATCGGCGGAATCGTTCCCGGCAGCTCGAATGCCGCAGTGGCCATCCCCGACGCCGTCGAGGACTTCGCGGACGCCGTCGCCCAGGCGCTGAGTGTGCTGCGCACGGTGGGAGTCGACGGGCCCTACAGCCTGTTGCTCTCCTCCGCGGAGTACACCAAGGTCTCCGAGTCCACCGACCACGGCTACCCGATCCGCGAGCACCTCTCCCGGCAGCTCGGCGCCGGAGAGATCATCTGGGCGCCCGCGCTCGAAGGGGCGCTGCTCGTCTCCACGCGCGGGGGTGACTACGAGCTCCACCTCGGCCAGGACCTGTCGATCGGTTACTACAGCCACGACAGCGAGACCGTCGAACTCTATCTGCAGGAGACCTTCGGATTCCTCGCGCTGACCGACGAATCCAGTGTGCCTTTGAGCCTCTGATGAGCGGCTGATGAGCGTCTGAGGTGGGGCGGGCAGGTCTTGCCCAATGGCAAAAGGTGCGTAAGTGACCCGGAGACGGTCGTGTGACCGCGGCCGGGCGCTCGCCCATGCCACAATGACCGCATGGGACGATTTGGACGCCGCGGATTCTTTGCCGCCTCAATCGGAGTCGCGGGCATCGCCCTCTCCGGATGCTTTCGGCAGGCCCAGACCGACCCGGCCGCGGTCGCCGATGCCCTCCGTTCCGCGGTCACAGCCATGCCGGAGCATCTGGACGGCGAGGTGCAGTTCCAGGACAGCTTCTCCGCCGGGACCACGATCGGCGGGGTGCTCACGCTCGCCGGCAGCAGCTCCTACGAGGTGGCTGACTCCCTGCATGCGGTCCTGGAGACGATCATCCGAACCTATGTGGACCAGCCCGGAACGGACACGGCGTTCGTCCGGGTCGAAGGGCATCCGAGCGGCGATGCCGCGACACGTGTCCTTGCCGCCGACATCATTCCCGCGGCGAGCGGTGCCAATGTCACCACCGACGACCTCGCCGAGTTCTACGGCATCTGAGTGCGCCGTTGCGTGGCCTCGGTCCGTCTGGCTCTCGGATCGACGGACCGTCTGGCCGGCGGCGTGAGCGGATGCACTGGGACCCGGATGCAGAGGCTGATGGCAATCAATCGCGGCAATTCCCCGTCCAGGGGGTCGAAGCGGTGTAAGAATGGAGCGTGCACGAGCGCCACACTTGTGTCGGTCAACAGGGTCGACGCGCTCACCATGACAGGACGACGATGCCCGAATCCCCCGCCACCCGACCCCGCACCGCCGAAGGAGCCGAGATCGGCGCCCTGATCGGAGGGGCATTCGGACTGCTGTTCCTCATCATCAACAGCTCATCGTTCTCCTCGCTGGGCCGGACGCTGGTCATGGCCACGGGAATCATCGCCTTCGGAACCATTGCGGTCGTCGCGGTGCGGTCCCTCGTGCGTCTCCGGGCCGAACGCAGGCAGACGATGTCAGCGGAGGATCGTGAACCCGGGCGCCGCCGCGAGCCGCCGTTCGGCCGAGCGTATTGGATCATCGTCCTCATCGAGGCGATCGCACTCTTCGCCGGGGCCCGGGTGCTCTCGAGCCTCGGCCACCCCGAACTCGGAGTGGCATGGGTGGCCGTGGTCGTCGGCACTCATTTCTACGCGCTCGGCCGCGTGTTCGGGCTCGACCGCTTCCATGTGCTCGCCACCGTCGTCACCCTCTGCGGAATCGGCGGGTTCATCGCCTTCTTCGCGGCGGCTCCGGCGTTCATCCCCGTCATCAGCGGCGTCATCTCGGGCTTCGTGCTGCTCGCCTTCGCCATATGGGCCCTTATCCCGGCCGAACGGTAGAGTCCGGCACGCATCGAGTTTCGTTCGGTTCGTCATCGGGTTTTGATCCAGTCATCGAGTTTTCTCTCGATGACTGGATCAAAACCCGATGACTGCGCACGAAGTGGCTGGCCCGGGCGGACCCTCACGTCGCTTCGCGTGCGCTCGTGGCCACCCGGCGGGCGCCCGGCAGGTGGGGGCGCCGGATCAGTCCTCGGCAGGAGCCTCGGGGACGCCGGATCCGTCCTTCTTCAGCGGCTGCACGCGCGGGGGTGGGAACTCCGGTGCCTGAGCGGCGGGACGGTCCTCCAGGCCGGCGAACACCTCGGCGATGGCGCGATCGAGCTGCGGATCGTCGGCGGCGAAGAGCTGACCGGGATCGTGCTCGACCTCGATATCGGGTTCGACGCCGTAGTTCTCCACGTCCCAGCCCTTGCCCTCGATCCAGAAGGAGTAGCGCGGCTGGGTCACACCGGTGCCGTCGACGAGGTCGTAGCGACCGTCGATGCCGACGACTCCGCCCCACGTGCGCACACCGACGACCGGGCCGATGCCCCTGGCCTGCACCCGCGCGTTGATGATGTCGCCGTCGGATCCGGAGAACTCATTGGCCACGAAGACGACGGGGCCGCGCGGAGCATCCTCGGGGTCCCGGTCCATCTGGTCATAGCTGCGAGCCGCACCCCAGGCAACCACTTGGTCGGCGAAGCGTTCGGCCACGAGCGCGCTCGTGTGCCCGCCGCGGTTGAAACGCACATCGGCGATGACACCCTCGCAGCCCATGGCCTGTCGCAGATCCCGGTGAAGCTGCGCCCAACCGTAGGAGGTCATGTCCGGGACATGGACGTAGCCGATGCGGCCGCCGGACTTCTCGGCCACATACTCCCGGCGCGAACGCACCCAGTCCTGATAACGCAGCTTCTCCTCACCGGCCAGTGGGATGACCGCAACTGTGCGGTCCTTGCGTCCGCGGCGCAGAGTGAGCTCGACGATCGTGTCCGCGGCCCCCTGCAGATGAGCGGCCGGACCGGCCGCCTCGTCGACGGGCTGACCATTGACAGCCACGATGACATCGCCGGGCTGCGCTCCCACACCGGCCTGGCGCAGCGGTGACCTTGCCTCCGGTTCACTGCTCTCACCGGGAAGGATGCGAGAGATCGTCCACCCCTCAACGCGCCGCTCAAGATCCGCACCGAGGAATCCGAGCTTCTTCGACGCATCGCCCAGTCCCGACGGCGGGCTGACATAGGCGTGCGAGGTGTTGAGCTCACCCACGGTCTCCCACAGCACGTCCACGAGATCGTCGTGAGTCAGCGCCTTCGCGGCCACGGCACGCCAGCGCAGGGTCACCGACTCCCAATCGACGCCGTTCATGTCCTCGCGCCAATAGTGGTCGCGCATGATCCGCGAGTTCTCCTCGAACATCTGCAGCCACTCGGCCCGACGGTCGAGCTCGAACCGCAGACGCGAGACGTCGACGGAGACGAACTCATCATCGTCGGCCTCGACCTTCCGGTTCGCAGGCACCACGCTGATCGCATCGTCGCTGCGCACGACGAGCAGCTTGCCGTCTCCTGAGATCGCATACTCGTCGGCCTTGTCGACGACGGTGGTGATCTTCCGCTTGGCGAAGTCGAAGTACTGGACCACCTCGGCGGGTTTGTCACCGGTATCTCCGGCCCTCTGTGTGCCGAGCTCACCGGCCTCGACGTCGCCGGTGCGCAGCCAGACGAGACCTCCCTCGGCGGATTCGAGATCCCGGAAGACCCCCGAGGCGACGGGGAACGGCACGATGCGCTCCTCCGCGCCCTCGAGTTCGACCTCGACGGTGGCGGCCGGTTTGTCCCCGCGACCGCGATCGGACTTGGCCTCCTCGGTGACCTCGCTGATCGCCCACCCGCCGGCGCTCGGTCCGAACGGTGCGGGCTCATCGGCGGCCAAGGGCAGCAGCCACGGTCGGGTGACGCCGTTGAACGACAGATCGAAGGAATGCTGGTTGTACGAGGGATCGAAGGTGCGATCGGAGAGGAACGCGACGAACTTTCCATCACGGGTGAACGTCGGTGAGAAGTCGTTGAACTTGCCCGTCGTCAGCGGCTGGGCCTGACGATCCGACTTCACCTCGGCGATCATCAGCTGCGCGAGCAGCTCCTCACCCTGCGTCGGCTGCGACCAAATAAGGTACTTCCCATCGGGTGAGAACCGCGGATCCCGCGCCTCGCCATGTCCCGAATGCCCGACCAGCCGCGTCCGCCCGTTGCCCACCTCGACGGTCCGAATCGACCCGTCGTGGGAGATCGTGGCGAGCATCTTCCCCGCCGGATCCGCCTGCAGGTGCAGGACCCGTCCCAGGGCCCCGGCCCCGATCCGCCGAGGCGGCCTGTCCCCGGTCACGGACGCGACCTCGATCGCGTCCTCCCCTTCGACATCCGTGATGTATGCGGCGTAACCCGTGTCCCCGAGGACGAGGGGTTCGCGGGTGCGGATCGACGAATCCGCGCACAGTGCCCGGGCCGGACCTTCGCGGTGGGCGAGCCAGAAGGTCTTGCCGCGCCATTCCACGACCGAGGCATTGCCTGCCTGGTCAGGGCTGATGCTGTTGAGCCCGGTCTTCGGATCGAGGCTCAGCGGCTGCACCTGAGTGCCCGGCAGAGTCACTGCGAGGGTGCGGACGGCCGCATCGAGGCTATCGAGGATCTTGATCTGCCCACGGGAGTGCCAGACGATGCGGGTGCCGTCGGTCGTGGCGTCACGGACATAGCCGTCGGCCTCGGTCTGGTGAGTGAGCTGGCGCGGTTCGATCGCGGCGTCCGGGTTCGTCGAGGCGGCCCCACCCACATTCGCCGAGGTGGCCAGACCGTCGATGATCCACAGGTTCGCCTGCTCATCGGCATGGTGAGGGAAGGTCGCGGCCCGGTCCGAGGCGAAGACGAGCGAATCGCCGACCCACAGCGGATCCGTCAGCGAGGCCTCGTCCTCGCGCAGCAGGCGCTGCCACCGGGCCCCGGACCCATCGCCGATGCCGTCGGCATTCGAGCCTCCGACCCGATCGAGCCACAGCCTCGGCGCGGTGCCTCCGCGGTAGCGCTTCCAGTGTGCCGGCGGACGGGAGAACGGGGTCGACAGCGCCGTCACTCCCGTATGGTGCCGGGCCAGACCCGAAGCGCGACCGAACGACAGCCGATCGACGTCACCGTTCAGGCTCACTGACTTCACGACATGGTTGCGGACCTCGAACTCCCCGGCATTCGCACCGACGAGGACATGGGTCACATCGGCCCAGCCGAGCATCGTCAACGCCGTCGAACCCATCCAGGTCAGCCGGCGCAGGGACCCGGTGGCCACCTCGGCGACCATGAGCTCCGGCTGGCCGGTGCGGAAGGACACGAACGCGACATGCGCTCCGTCGGGCGAGATCCTCGGTGATCGGACCGGCGCATGATCGGAGGTCAGGCGCCAGGCGCGGCCGCCGGCGGAGGGCACGAGCCAGACATCGTCGTCGGCGGTGAAGGTGATGAGATCGGACTGGATATGGGGATAGCGAAGATAAGTCACGTGACCCACATTACAAGCTCGACTGTGCGGCGACCGAGGGCCGGAACCGATGTCCAGGCAACTTGCACCCGGCAATAGAATGGCCATATGCCATCTCTGACTTCTGTGCTCACGGACCGTTTCGCCGCCGCCCTCATCCAGGCCTTCGGTGAGGACTTCGCCAGGCGCGATCCCGTCATCCGCAGCAGCCAGTTTGCAGACTTCCAGGCCAATGTGGCCCTGCCGCTGGCCAAGGAACTGAAGTCGAAGCCGCGCGATATCGCCGCGCAGATCGTCGAGAATCTCGACCTCGAGGGCGTCTGCGAGACCCCGGAGATCTCGGGACCCGGGTTCATCAACCTCACGTTCACCCCCGAATTCCTCGCCTCCACCCTGACCGCAGGCGGAGTCGCCGCCGCCCCGGAGAACACCGATCCGCAGACCATCGCCATCGACTATTCGGCCCCGAATGTGGCCAAGGAGATGCACGTCGGCCACCTGCGCACCACCGTCGTCGGTGACGCCCTGGCCCGCACCCACGAATTCCTCGGCAACACGGTCATCCGCCAGAACCACATCGGCGACTGGGGCACACCGTTCGGCATGCTCATCGAGCACCTCCTCGACGTCGGCGTCGACTCGGCCGAGGCCTCCGAGGTGTCCGAGAACCCGAACGCCTTCTACCAGGCTGCCCGGGCGAAGTTCGACTCCGACGAGGCCTTCGCCACGCGTTCGCGGGCCCGCGTCGTCAAGCTCCAGGGCGGCGACGAAGAGACCCTGGGTCTGTGGACGACGCTCGTCGGCTACTCCCGCGAATACTTCAACCGCATCTACTCGCTCCTCGACGTCACCCTCACCGACGACGACCTCGCCGGCGAGTCCACTTACAACGACGTGCTGGCCGAGGTCTGCGACGAGCTCGAAGCCAAAGGCCTGGCGACGATCTCCGATGGTGCGCTGTGCGTGTTCCCCGAAGGCTTCACCGGCCGTGAGGGCGAACCCCTGCCGCTCATCATCCGCAAATCCGACGGCGGCTACGGCTACGCCACGACGGACCTCGCCGCCGTGCGCAACCGGGCGGTCAACCTCGGTGTGAACCGTGCCCTCTACGTCGTCGGCACCCCGCAGGCCATGCACTTCGACATGGTCTTCACCGTCGCCCGCGCAGCCGGCTGGCTGCCGGAGACCTTCAGTCCCGAACACGTGAAGATCGGCAATGTGCTCGGTTCCGACGGCAAGATCCTGCGCACCCGCTCCGGCGCCCCGTTGCGCCTGGCCGAGCTCCTCGAAGAGGCCGTGACCCGGGCGAAGGCGACACTGGCGGAGTCGAGTGTGGACTTCGAGCCTGCGGAAGCCGACGAGGTCGCCCGCATCGTCGGCATCGGTGCGGTGAAGTACGCCGATCTGTCCGTCGCGCACGACACCTCCTACACCTTCGATCTCGATCGGATGCTCGCCCCCATCGGCAACACCGCCCCGTACCTCCAGTACGCCGGCGCCCGCATCCGCTCCATCGGCCGCAAATCCGAAGCCGAAGGCGTCGACGCCTCCCAGGTCGCGAACGCCGCGATCAGCCTCGGCGAGGCTGCCGAACGCGAGCTCGCGCTGTCGATCCTCGGCTTCGCCGATGTGGTCACCGAGGTGGCCGCCGGGTCGACGCCCCACCGACTGTGCACCTACCTGTTCGATCTCGCCCAGGCATTCACCTCGTTCTACGAGCAGTGCCCGGTGCTCATCGCCGAGACCCCTGAGCTGCGCGACTCCCGCCTGCGGCTCTCGGCGATCGTGCTCGAGGTCCTCCAGGCCGGTCTCGGGGTGCTCGGCATCCGCGTGCCCGAGCGGATGTGAGTTCGCCTCAGCGGCCGACCGCAAAGAGGATGCTGCCCTGGATCGTTCTGGGCATCGTCATCCTCGCCCTCAATCTGCGCACCCCGATCATCGCGCCGACCGCGATCCTGCCCGACATCCAGGAGGGCACGGGGTTCAGCGCGGCCGGACTCGGTCTGCTCACCGGCCTGCCGGTCCTGCTGTTCGCTCTGGCCACGCCGCTGGCGGGGAAGTTCATCACCCGCCTCGGGGCCGAAGCCACGGTTCTCGCGTGCCTGTCGGGTGTCCTGCTGGGTACCGTTCTGCGTTCGGTCGGCCCGTCCTGGCTGGTGCTCGCGGGCACCGGCATCATCGGTGTGGCGATCACTCTGGGCAATATCGTCGTGCCCGTGATCATCCGCCGCGAGGTCCCGTGGGAACAGGTGTCCTTGGTCACCGGCCTGTACTCGGCGATGATGAACGTCGGGTCGATGGCCACTCTCATCGGCACCGGCCCGCTGGCCGCGGCCTTCGGCTGGCGCTGGGCGCTGGCCGCATGGGGCGGTCTCGCTTTCGCAGGCCTCGGTTTCTGGATGGTGCTCATCCGCGTGCGCGTGCGCCGCGAGGGTGAGGCTGCCCGCGCTGCCGCGGAGGCCGTCGATTCCGCTGACGACGAGTCCATCACCGAGGCGGCCCCCGCCGCGAAGCAGTCGTGGGCCGAGGCTCCGGCCTCTTTCCGGTTGATCATCACCCTGCTCATCATCACGTTCTCCGGCCAGTCGACCGCCTACTACACGACGACGACGTGGCTGCCGAGCTACCTCAGCGACACGATCGGGCTCGCCCCGACCGCCGCCGGAGGCACGGCGTCCCTGTTCCAGATCGCGGCGATCCTCGGTGCCTTCGGAGTGCCGCTGCTGGCCGTGAAGTCGAAGCCGTGGGTGCCCGTGGCGATCGTCGCGGTCCTCTGGCTGTCCCTGCCCGTGGGACTGCTGGCGGCACCCGGCGCCTACTGGCTGTGGGCGACCACCGGCGGCATCGCCCAGGGCGGCGGGTTCACGGCGATCTTCTCGATCATCGCCCGCACCGCCGGCAGCGACGCCCAGACCGCGTCCGCTTCGGCGCGCGTGCAGTTCGGCGGCTACCTCGCCGCGACCCTGGCCCCGCCGTTCGCCGGTTGGCTCAACACCGCCACCGCCGGATGGACGGCCACGCTGCTGCTCATCCTCGCCGCCACCCTCGCGTTCACGATCACAGGGCTCGTGGCCGCCCGCCGAGCCGGCGGACTCCCTCGCAACGGGCGCGAGGTCCTCGACCCCGAATAAGCAATTGCTACCTGACGGCGGCTCAGCAACCTCGCGCGAGGTTGCTGAGCCGCCGTCAGGTAGCAATAAGGGCTCAATACCCGTAGAAACGACGAGGCGGCCCACCGTATTGGTGGGCCGCCTCGGTGACGGTCGTGACTCAGTGCTTGGCGTCCGAGCCTTCAGCGGACTTCGAAGCCGGCTTCGGAGCGGGAACCTCGTCCGCGGCCTCGGCCTTGGTCGACGGCACAGCGGTCTGCGAGACCTCGGTGGCGGCGGCCTGACGCGAAGCCGGGGTCGAACCGACCGGACGGGCATCGGCGGGACGGTTGTTCGGCAGCGGGGTCGACCAGGGATCTTCGACCGGCTGGGCCTTCTTCCACACGTAGTAGCCGATTCCGGCGGCCGAACCGATGACGAGAGTCCACACGAGTGCGGCCTTTCCGCCGCCGGACTTGCGAGTGGTGTCCTTCTCGATGCGCTTGCCGGCGTTGGCGAGGGCCTTGCGAGCCTTCTTCATGGCCTTCTTATCACCGGTGAGGCGGACAGCGAGGTCATCGATGAGCTTCGGGGTCTCGACCGCGGACAGCGAAGTCGCGGCATTCGACGCGAACCTGCCTGCGCGTTCGGTCGCTTCGGGACGGTAGGACTCGAGCTTGTCGGCCCAGTTGTGGACCTGATCATTGGCCTTGTCGGCCAGAGCTTCGACCTGCGGACGTGCCTTCTCGGCGAACTCTTCGGCCTTGCCTGCCAGTGCCTCGACCTGGGGGCGGGCCTTGTCGGCGGCCTCACGCAGCTTCGGGGCTGCGGTCTCGCTGGCATCTGCCAGGACTCGGAGGGACGTCTGCTTCGCGGAATCGAGCTTCGAAGTGAGCTGATCTCGAGTGGGCTTCTTCGACATAAACTGTTCCCAATCCTTAGATGTCGGTGGTCAAGGTGATCACCGACCAGTCTACGGCCTCGGGGCAAACCTGGGGACAGCGGATGTCATCGAATTGTCTGCGGATCGCCTGACAGGTTGGGCAACGGGCATGGTGCGAAACTGCATTCGCCGCCTCGGCGTGGAAGAATGAAGTCATGACTACAGCTTCTACGCATACCGCAGTCCTACACACCAACCACGGTGACATCACCATCAACCTCTTCGGCAACCATGCTCCGAAGACCGTGGCCAACTTCGTCGAACTGGCCCAGGGCGAGCGTGAGTTCACCGATCCCTCGACCGGCGAGCCGACCAAGCGTCCCTTCTTCGACGGACTCGGCTTCCACCGCATCATCTCGAACTTCATGATCCAGGGCGGCTGCCCGCTGGGCACCGGCACCGGCGGACCCGGCTACACCTTCGACGACGAGATCCACCCCGAACTGCAGTTCGACCGCAAGTACCTGCTGGCCATGGCCAATGCCGGCAAGCAGATGGGACGCGGCACCAACGGCTCCCAGTTCTTCATCACCACCGCCGAGACCCCGTGGCTCAACGGCAAGCACACCATCTTCGGCGAGGTTGCCGATGAAGCCAGCCAGAAGGTCGTCGACGAGATCGAGGGTGTGCGCACCGCTGCGATGGACAAGCCGGTCGAACCGGTCGTCATCGAGAAGGTCGACATCACCGCGAAGTGAGTCACCGTCCGCAGAGGACACTGAGTACCATGGTGTGATGGACACACCTGAGGAGGGCTCGGCACGGGAAACCGGCCGGGCCCTCTCTGCATCCCCGCCGCTGATCACCCGCACGCTCCTCATCGTCACCATCGTGGCTTTTCTCGCGGAGCTCATACCCGGCCTCGACCTGCTGCGGCGGCTGAGCTTCGTTCCCGCGCTCACGCTCGACCAGCCGTGGCGGGTGCTCTCGGTCGCCCTCGTCCACGAGGAGCCCTCACCGTTCCACCTGCTGGCGAACATGATCGGGCTGTTCTTCTTCGGATCCTTCGTCGAGAGAGCCCTGGGGCACTGGAAGTTCCTGGCCGTATACGTCATCGGCACCGCCGGTGGTTCGGCCATGGTGCTCCTGCTGGCAGACCCCTTCGACGTTGACTGGGTGACGAACCACATCGGCGCTTCGGGTGCGGTGTTCGCGATCGTCGGCGTCCTCTTGGCCCCGACACGCCGCCTCGACCGGAACATCACCGGGGTTCTTGTATTCGTCGCGCTCAACTTCGGCTATGGACTCCTCGTTCCGGGGGTGTCCTGGGAGTCCCACCTCGGCGGTCTGATCACCGGCTTCGTGCTCGGCTGTGCTGGGCTGCTGGGTCCACAGCGGTCCCGGACGTTCGTGTTCACGGCGAGCTCGGTCGGCCTGGTGGTGCTCATGGCGGTCGGCGGGGCGTGGAAGATGGCCGGCCTCGGGCTGTGAGCGCGGTCCGGGCTCCGCTCCCGGGTTCGGCCTCTGAGTTCGAGACGATCGGCAGGTGCGGAGAGCCTCCTCGGCGTTGTCAGGCTTTTACCAGACAAAAGCCGATCTGTGTGCACTCCGCAGTGGAAAATTCATTGTCCACAAGCTCTATCCACAAGGTGGATAACTTACACGCGTGTGTTTAGCCTGGTCAGAGGCCTAAAATAAGTTTTCCACAAGCGACGCACCCGGCTTGGGTATAACTCGGCGCTTGTGGATTGCTGACGGGAACTGCGAATGCCGGAACGCGTGGGGGACCCGCTGAATGCAGATTGTCTGGTCGATCCGCGGCGATTCCGAGCTCGAAATCACCGCGGATCGACCAGACAATCGACGCGCTTGCGGCCGGGAGCGCCTAACGCCAGCGTGTGGACATGATCAGACCCGCCACGAAGAAGGCGAAGCCGATGAGGATGTTCCAGTTGCCCCAGGCTTCGACGGGGAAAGCGCCCTGGGTGATGTAGAAGGTGACGAGCCAGATCAGGCCGACGAGCAGCAGGCCGATGAGCACCGGCAGGAACCAGCTCGGGTTCGGCTTGATCGTCTGCTGGCCCGAGGTCGAGGTGTAGCTCGCGGTCTTGCGTCCCTGGGACCGCTTGGCCGGATTGCCCGAACGGGAGGTGCGCTTGGCAGCCGCACCCTTCGAACCGGTTGCCTTGGAGGCCGATGATGTGGAACCGGAGGCCTTCGAGTCCGAGGTCTTCGAGTCCGAGGTCTTCGACGACTTCGCACCCTTGGCCGCCGCGTCCTTCTTCCCGGCAGCCGCGGTCTCGGAGTCCTTCGCGGAATCCTTGTCGGAGGCCTTGCCCTCAGTGTCCTCGTCGCTCTCAGCGTCCTCGTCCGCGGAATCGTCCGTCAGATCGTCCGCAGCGGATTCGGTCGCAGCCGATTCTTCGTCCGCAGCATCGGTGACATCGGTGTCGAGCGAATCGGTCTCGAGCTCCTCGACCTCGGCGGCCTCGACCGCTTCAGCGGACTCGGCCTGCTTCGCCTTGGCCGCCGACGAAGTGCGAGAAGTGCGCTGGGGGCGTCCTTTGGACTTGGCCACAAGTACTCCTTTGTCGGTCGACCGTCGTGGGGTCGCCGAATGAATGGTTGGGGACGATCGCAGACCAGTCTACTCGGGGCGGGGGTCACAGTGAAAAACTCCGACTACCCTGAAAGCGCCCCGAGCGCGCTCCGAACGTTGATTCTCATAGGATAAAGTGCATAAGGGTGTCCCCGCCTGTCTTCTTCGACGGCCCCCAGACAATGCAGTGACAGTCACGGAGCAGAAGTGGTGAATAGTTCCTCCTCGGGTAACGAGCCGGGCGTGAATCCGCCCTCGCGACCCACTATCCGTCCTGCTCAGAGACGGATGTCCACCTCCCACTCTGCCGATCAGCCGGTCGGTCACTCTGCCGCTCGGTCCGCGGGCGGCTCCGTTGCCGCCGGTGACCAGCCGCTGCCCAGCCGACGCGAGCTGCGGCGCAGGGAAGCCGAGGCCGCCGCAGTCCAGGGCGAACCGACCGCCGTATACTCCGACGTCCCGCCCGCGGTCCCGCAGGGTCACGGCGGACAATCCCCGCAGGGCCGCCTCGGCGAGGATCAGCCCCAGCATCGTCCCGCAACCCGACAGCGGCGTCGGCGTCAGCCCACGGCGAAGGAACCGCTCGGCCCGATCCGCGGGACCGTGCGCACCTTCGGCGAACTGTGCATCACGGCCGGACTCGTCCTCATCCTCTTCGTCGTCTGGCAGCTGTGGTGGACGGACATCCAGGCCAACCGCGACAACGAAGTGCTTGCCGACGAACTCACCCAGGACTGGGCGAATCAGGACCCGAACGAACTGCCCGACGATCCGGACGAACCCGTGGTCGCCGACCCCGTGGACAAGAACGAGGCCTTCGGCATCTTCTACATCCCGCGCTTCGGCGACGACTACTACCGCACCGTCGCCGAAGGCGTCGACCTCGAACCCGTGCTCAACCGGATGGGCGTGGGCCGCTACCCGAACTCGGCGATGCCCGGCGAGGTCGGCAACTTCTCCGTCGCCGGTCACCGCGTGACCTACGGCAAGCCGTTCAACCAGATCGCGAACCTGCGTCCGGGCGACGAGATCATCGTCCAGACGAAGGACGGCTTCTACACCTACACTTTCCGCAACTTCGACATCATCCTCCCCGACGCCGTCGAAGTGCTCTCACCCGTGCCGGACGCACCCGACTTCAAGGGCAAGGACCGGATCCTGACGATGACGGCGTGCAACCCGATGTTCTCCGCCCGGGAACGCTACGTCGCCTACGCCGAACTCACGGACTGGACGCCGGCCGGCAACGGAGCGCCCGACAGCATCAAGGACTCGAAGGCCTACGACAAGGTCAGCAAGGACGGCGGTGCCTGATATGTACGCATTCATCTGGCGGATCCTCCCGGGCAACTGGGTCGTCAAGCTCATCCTCGCCCTCATCCTCATCGCGGCGGTCGTGCTGCTGCTCATGCAGTACGTCTTCCCCGTGATCGCCCCGTACATGCCCTTCAACAACGCCACAGTGACCGAGACCGGACAACAATGACCTCAATCCTCGTCATCGACAACTACGACAGCTTCGTCTACACGCTCGTGTCCTATCTGCGTGAGCTCGGCGCCGACGTCGACGTCGTCCGCAACGACGACATCCCCGCCGCCGAGGTGGCCGCCACCGTGGCCGCCTATGACGGCGTCCTCCTGTCCCCGGGTCCCGGCGCGCCCGCCGAGTCCGGAGTCTGCCCGCCCCTGCTGTCCTGGGCGGAGACGTCAGGCATGCCCGTGTTCGGCGTCTGCCTGGGCCATCAGGCCCTCGGCGAGGTGTTCGGCGCCGAGGTGACCCACTCTCCCGTGCTCATGCACGGCAAGACCTCGGTCGTCACCCACGACGGCGAAGGAATCTTCTGCGGCTGCCCGAGTCCGCTGACCGTCACCCGTTACCATTCGCTGGCGATCGTCGACGAGACCCTCGATCTTGAGAAGTTCGCCGTCACCGCCCGCACCGATGACGGCATCGTCATGGCCATCGAACACCGGGAGAAGCCCCTGTTCGGCGTCCAGTTCCACCCCGAGTCCGTGCTCACCGAATGCGGGTACCTCATGCTCGGCAACTGGCTCGAGGTGTGCGGTCTCGACGGTGCCGCCCAGGCGGCGGCGGGCATGTCCCCGTTGGCGACCGCGATCGCCTGAGAATTCCCGCCGATCCCTGTTCTCAGGGTTCTCGCCGAGGTGGCCGATCGTTATGATCGTGAGCACAGCGATCCCTGTGCGCAGATGATCCGCATGTGCGTCGGGGGCCGTGCACGCACACAGTGGTCGTGCACGAGCGACGAACAGGAGACAGCGACGATGTCAGAACCGACCTATCTGCGCGAGGAACCGTTCACCGAACTCACCGTCCTCGAGGTCCCGGCCACTCCGGCGGCGGTCGTCGAGGCCCGCGAAGTGCCCATGTCGGACCTGCCGGAACTCTTCGATTCCACGTTCAACGGGCTCTTCCCCGTGCTCTCCGAGGCGGGAATCGAACCCGCAGGACCGGCCTTCGCCCTCTACACCCGGCAGCCGAGCGAAACGGTGGATCTGCAGGTGGGGATCTCCACCTCGGCGGGACTGAAGAGCGCGGAGCCGATCGCCGGCGGTCATATCGTCATCCCCGCTCAGCTGCCCGGCGGCTCCATGGCCGTGCGCAGCCACCTCGGCGGATATGACGGGCTCGGGGAATCCTGGGCACAGCTGCTCAAGGACGCGGTGGCGGCCGGGCATCGTCCGGGACTGCCGTTCATCGAGCTCTATGTCACCGAACCAAGCCCCGAGGCGGATCCCGCCGATATGCGCACCGACCTGTTCCTCACCCTGGAGTGAGAGACAGCGGCCGGGCCAGTCGATGACTGACCCGGCCGCTGTGCGCTGCGAGGACCGAGAGCTTCAGTTGCCGATGACTTCGGACCAGTTGTCGAAGAGCCCTCCGCCCATCGAATCCTTGTCCTTGTCCTTATCCTTGTCCTTGTCTTCGTCATCTCCGCCGCCGTCGTCTCCGCTGTCGCCGCCGGGTGAGGTCGGGATTCCTCCGGGGATCGAGGGAATCGAAGGCGACGGTTCCGGCGGTTTCTTGGCCACCTTCACGGTGATCTCCGAGCCCTGCTTGACCTCGCTGCCGCCGGTCGCGGACTGTTCGAAGACCTTCTTCTCATCGTGTTCGTCGGTCTCGACCTCTTCGGTCTTGCACGTGAGCTGGTACTCATCGCCTTCGAGGGTCTTGCAGGCCTTCTCGGCGGTCTGGCCGGTGACATCGGGGACCTCGACGAGACCTGAGGACACGACGAGATCGACATTCGAATCGACATCGACCTCCTGACCGTCACCGGGCTTGGTCTCGATGACCACGCCCTTCTCCACATCCGGGGAATTCTGGGAGATATGGGTGCCGGCCTGCAGCCCCGCGTCATTGATGATCTTCCGCGCCGCCTCCTCGGTCTTTCCGGAGACGTCGGGGATCGTCACGGACTCGGGGCCGGAGGAGATGATCAGCTTGACCACGCTGTCCTTGTCGACCCTCTGACCGCCCGGAGGATCGGTTTCGATGGCCTTGCCCTTGTCGACTTCCGAGCTGTACTTCTCGTCCGTGTTCACTCGCAGGCCCTGTTGCATGAGGGCCGCCTCGGCCTCATCGGCATCCATATCGGCCACATCCGTGACTTCGACCTGAACGATCGGTTCGGGCTTGTTGATCTCGTACACCCACAGGGCCACGGCGGCCAGGGCGAGGAGCACGAAGATGCTGCCGATCCAGACCCAGGCGCGGGAGCGCTTCTGCGGCGGCCGCTCCTCCTGATTGGTCATGATCGCCGATACCGGTCCGGTCTCGGGAGCGGCATCGGCGTCGTCGGCATGAGCCATCGGGGCGGTCATGGGCGGGGCCATTATCGGATACGCCTGAGTGGCCTCGACGTCGTCCTCGAAGCTCATGGGGCGGCCGTCGCGGGCGGCGAGCACGTCCTCACGGAAGGTGTAGGCATCCTGATACCGGGCGTCACGGTCCTTGAGCAGCGCGTGGAGGAGGAGCCGGTCGACGGCCGGTGGGATGTCCGAATTGAAGAAGCTCGGCGGCTGCGGGGTCTCCCCGACATGCTGGTAGGCCACGGCCAGCTGGGAGTCGCCGACGAACGGGGGACGGCCGGCCAGCAGCTCGTAGAGCAGGCAGGCGGTCGAGTACAGGTCGGAGCGGGCGTCGACGACTTCGCCGCGGGCCTGCTCGGGGGAGAGGTACTGGGCGGTGCCGACGACCGACTGGGTCTGTGTCAGCCCCGAATTGTCCTTGAGCGCTCGGGCGATGCCGAAGTCCATGACCTTGATGTCGCCCTCGGGGGTGAGCATGACGTTCGCGGGTTTGATGTCGCGGTGGACGATGCCGTTGCGGTGGGAGTACTCGAGCGGGGCGAGGACTCCGGCGATGACGTTGAGGGCCTCGTCGACGGTGAGTGTGCCGTGCTCGTTGAGGACTTCGCGCAGGGTCTGACCCTCGACGTATTCCATGACGATGAACGGCACGGACACGGATGAGCCGCCGGATTCGACGAATTCCTCTTCACCGGAGTCGTAGACGGAGACGATTCCGGGATGGTTGAGACCGGCTGCCGACTGGGCCTCGCGCTTGAGCCGGGTATGGAACGACGGATCGCGGGCGAGATCGGAACGCAGAAGTTTGATGGCCACGCGACGTCCCAGCCGGTTGTCGACGCCCTCATGCACTTCTGCCATGCCCCCACGGCCGAGGAGCGCACGAACTTCGTAACGCCCCGACAGAACCTTGGGTTCACTCATGTATGTCCTCCGCTAGTCTCACCCGTTCGGTGGGTTCGTTCTCATCCGAACCGGGTCGAGTTTCAGTATCTCAAACTCTTCGTTTCTCGTACTCGCTGCTCGGTATCGTTCAATGTCTACTCATTGCCATTGTTCCCGCCCGAGTTGCCGCTGGCCTCACCACTGTTCGCGTTGCCCGACGACGTCGAATCGCTTCCGGACCCGGTGCCGGACGAGGTCGAACCTCCCGAGGTGTCGGCCGAATCCCCGGAAGTCGATGAGTCCGACTCGCCCGACGTCTCCGAGGACCCTTCGGAGCCCGAGTCGGTCGAGGTCTCGGAGTCCGACGACGAACTCGACGAGCTCGAGGACTCCTGATCGGAGGTCGAGCCGTTGTCACCGGAGTTCGAACCCTGATCCTGCGAATCGGATGAGGAACCGGAGTCCGAGTTCGTCTCGGAGCCATTGCCCAGACCCGGATCGGAAGCGGAATCCGAGGCCGGCTCTTCCGGAGCCTCGGCGGGACCGGCGGAGATGTAGAGGGTCACGGTGTCGCCTTCTTCGAAGGTGTATCCGTTGTCGCCCTCGCCCACATCGGCGACCGTTCCGGCGGTGCGCTCCGAGTTGATGTCCGTGGTCTCGACCTCGAGTCCCTTGTTCTCGAGGTTCTGCGTCGCCGAGGATTCGCTGAGTCCGATGTAATCGTTCTTATCGATCTCGATCGTCTTCGCCGCCTCCGAGGTCGGCGCCGAGGTGGACGGTTCCGGTTCGGGTTCGGCATTTCCGCCGCCGAGGAAGAACCACAGCAGGGAGCCAACGGCGATGAGGGCGATGATCGCGAGGATCCAGATGAGGACGCGGCCCTTGTTCGAGGGCGTGTCCTTCTCCGGATCCTGATTCTGCGGATCGTTGGGATCGATCTGTCCCGTATTCGCCGCGGCGGCTCCGGCACCGGCAGCTCCGGCTCCGACGGCCCCGGCCCCGGCGAATCCGGCGGCGGCCCCGTTCGGGTACACCTGGGTCGCATCGTTCGCCGAGGTGACGGGCAGGGTCTTCGTCGTGGCCGTAGGCTCCGGGTTGTTGAAGACCTGGGTCAGGGCTTCGGACGCGGCGGCCCCGTGCCGCATCTGCGGGACGAGCTCCTCGGCTCCGGCGATGTCCCCGGCCGAGAGCGCCTCGGCGGCCTTGGCGACCTTGAAGGCATCGGAGGGACGACGTTCGGGTTTCTTCTCCAGCAGGCAGTCGACGAAGCGGCGCAGCGGTTCGGAGACCGTGTCCGGCAGCGGCGGGTGCTGTTGGTTGACCTGGGCGATGGCGATGGCCACCTGCGAGTCTCCGGTGAAAGGACGCTGACCGGCCAGGGCCTCATAGGCGATGATGCCCAGTGCATAGAGGTCGGAACCGGGCCCCGACCCCTTGCCGGTGGCCTGTTCGGGAGCGAGATACTGGGCGGTGCCCATGACCTGCCCGGTCTTCGTCAACGGGGCCTGATCGGTGACCCGGGCGATGCCGAAGTCCGTGATCTTGACCCGGAAGTCCGGAGTCATGAGGATGTTGCCGGGCTTGATGTCACGGTGGATGACGCCCACCTTGTGGGCGGCGCCGAGGGCGGCAGCGGCCTGGGTGACGATGGAGAGCGTATCGGCCTCTGACAGGGGCGCGCTGCGTTCGATGATGGCCGACAGGGCCTCGCCCGGCACGTATTCCATGACGAGATAGGGCGAACCCTGCTCCTCGCCGTAGTCGTAGACGCCGGCGATTCCCGGATCGGAGACCCGACCCATGTTCTGGGCCTCGGCTCGGAACCGGGCGAGGAAGGTCGATTCGGAGAGGTACTCGTCCTTGAGGATCTTCGCCGCGACCTCGCGGCCGAGCACGGAGTCCACACCCTTCCAGACCTCTCCCATGCCGCCGACGGCGATGCGGGAGGTGAGCTTGTAACGGTTGCCCAACAGGGTGCCTTCGACGGGTCTCATTTCTCGACCACCGCTTCCATCATGTTCTTCGCGATCGGTCCTGCGACCGTCGCACCATAAGCTTCGTTGCCCGCGTTTCCGCCGTTCTCGACCACGACCGCGACCGCGACCTGAGGGTCGTCGGCGGGGGCGAAGGAGATGAACCAGGCATGGGGTGCCGCGCCCGTGGCGTGCTGGGCGGTGCCGGTCTTCGCTGCGACCTTCGTGTCGCCCATCTTCGCCACCGAGGCGGTGCCGTTCTCGACCACACCGGTCATCATGTCGGTGAGCTTGTCGGCCGTATCTCCGGACACGGGGCGGGACATCTGGCTCGGTCGGGTCTCGGAGATCGGCTCGAGGGTGTTCGCATTGAGCACCCTGTCGACGAGCTGGGGCTTCATCATCTTTCCGCCGTTGGCGATTCCCGCTGTCATCATCGCCATCTGCAGCGGAGTCGACCTGACCTCGTACTGACCGAGCGAGGACTGAGCCAGCTGCGGCGGATTGAGGTCGGACGGGAAGGAGGACGGGGTGACATTGAGAGGGATCTCGAGATCCTCGCCGAATCCGAACTTCTCGGCCTGCTTCGCGATCGCGTCTTCTCCGAGGTCCATGCCCAGGGAGGCGAATGAGGTGTTGCAGGATTCGGCGAGCGAATCGGCCAGGGTCGGCTTGCCCCCGTTGCGGCAGGCACCGGGATGCGAGTTGCCGATCGTCGCCGTCGTCTGCGGCAGATCGAGCGTGGCGGGTCCGTTGAGCTGCGAATCGGGCTCGTAGTCCCCGGATTCCAGGGCGGCCGCTGCGACGAGGACCTTGAATGTCGAGCCGGGCGGGTAGAGGTTGCCGCCGATCGCGCGGTTGTAGGCGGGTTTGCCGTCGGCGGCTTCGAGGTTCTTATAGGCCTGGCTGGCTTCGGTCGCGTCGTGGCTGGCCAGGGCATTGGGGTCCCAGCCCGGGGTCGAGGCCATGGCCAGGATCTTCCCGGTCTTCGGGTCGAGAGCCACGGCGGCGCCGTTCTGGTTGCCCAGTCCGTCCCACGCCGCCTGCTGGACCTTCGGGTCGATCGTCAGCTCGACGGCGGCGCCGCGAGGCTGCTCACCGGTGAAGAAGCTGCCGACCTTGTCGTAGAAGAGGGCGTCGGAATCGCCGGAGAGGTAGTCACCGGCGGCGCGCTCCATGCCGGAGGCCCCGGACACGATGGAGTAGTAGCCGGTCAGGGAGGCGTAGGCGCGCGGATCGAGGTTGTCCGAGCCGTATTTGCGCTGGTACTTGTACTTGTCGTCGACCGGTTCCGAATACGCGATCGGGGTGCCGTCGACGAGGATCGGACCGCGGTCACGGGCCAGCTGGTCGAGGATCCGGCGGTTGTTCAGCGGATTGTTGTTCAGCGAATCCGCAGTCACGTACTGCACCCAGCTCGTCGACCCGAACAGGAGCGCGAACATGACGAATCCGACGACGGCGATATGCGTCAATGGCTTCTTCATCGTTCACCTCCGGTGGGTCGTTGGCCGGCGGCATCGGTGTCGTTCGGTGCCTGGCCGCGGGCCCGTTCGCCCGCGGACGGCAGATTCGTGGTCGGGGCTTCGTCGTCGAACACGCGGGAGTCCGCCGGCGGCAGGTTCGTCGTGGGGGCATCCTCGTCGACGGTGCGCGCCGAGGCGGCCGTGTCCTCGGCAGGGGCGCCTGCCCGAACGGGCTGCGGATCCTCGGTGATTCTGAGGACTCCGGTGTGGAATTCCTCGACGGGGCGCCTGGCATTGTCCGAGATCCGCAGCAGCAGGCCGATGATCATCCAGTTCGCAATGAGCGAGGAACCGCCCTGAGCGAGGAACGGCGTGGTCAGACCCGTCAGCGGGATGAGACGTGTGACGCCGCCGACGACGACGAAGACCTGCAGGGCGATCGTGAACGACAGACCCGTGGCCAGCAGAGTGCCGAAGCCGTCGCGCAGCTGCTGAGCGGTGCGGATTCCGCGCTGGAAGATGAAGAGGTAGCACAGCAGAATGACGAAGAGTCCGGCCAGGCCGATCTCCTCACCGAAGCTGGCGTAGATGAAATCGGATTCGGCGTAGGGGACCATATTCGGTCGGCCTTCGCCGAAGCCGGTGCCGATGAGTCCGCCGTTGGACATGCCGAACAGACCCTGCACGAGCTGGTAGGAACCACCGGGAGTCTTGTTGTACTCCTCGGGGGTCAGCGCATTGAGCCACCCGGACACACGCTGGTCCACATGGGAGAAGAGGAACGTCGCAGCAACCGCACCGATGGAGAAGAATCCGAGGCCGAGGATGATCCACGAGACCTTCGAGGTGGCCACGTAGAGCATGGCGACGAAGAGGCCGAAGAAGAGCAGCGAGGTGCCGAGGTCGCGTTCGAAGACGAGGACGCCGACGCTGGCGACCCAGGCGACGACGATAGGTCCGAAGTCGCGCAGACGGGGGAAGCGGATGCCGAGGATCTTCGGTCCGGCGGCGACGAGCTGGTCCTTGTAGGTGACGAGGTAGCCGGCGAAGAAGATGGCCAGCAGGATCTTCGCGATCTCACCGGGCTGGAAGGACAGGGGTCCGACGCCGATCCAGATGCGGGCGCCGTTGATGGTCTTGCCGATGCCCGGGATGAGCGGAAGCACGAGGAAGACCAGGGCGGCGAAGCCCGAGACATAGGTGTAGCGGCGCAGCCAGCGGTGGTCGCGGACGACGAAGATCACGGCGATGGCCAGGCCCACGCCGAGTGTCATCCACACCAGCTGGGTCATCGCCGAACCGAGGTATTCGTCACGGCCGAGGTCGACGCGGTAGATCATGGCCAGGCCGAGTCCGTTGAGCAGCACCGCGATCGGCACGAGCACGGGATCGGCGTATTTCGCCTTGATCCACACGATGAGGTGGAGGATGACGCCGAGTGCGGCCAGCCATGCGGCATAGCCGTAGACATTGGCCGGGATGGTGTCTTCGACACCGAGGCCGACGAGAGCGTAGGCACTGGTGGCGACGGCGATTGCCAGGATCAGGAGACCGAGCTCGGCCAGCCGGTAGGTTCTGGGGCGCGCGGTCTGCGAGGGAGCCTGGTTCATCACTGCGACTCCCGGGTGATGGCGTCACTGGGGTCCGCGGACTTCGAATCCGGAGGTGAGGGGGCCGGGTCGCTCGGACTCGTGGAGTCCTCGACATCGCCGGATATGCCGGAGGAGCGATCGGATTCCTTGCGCAGATTGTCGATGATGCGATCGGCCTCATCACGTGAACCGGCGGGAATCGATCCGCGCAGACGGTCCTGGGAGTAGCTGTTGAGGCTGTCGACCTCGATGTCCGTGGTGTCGACGAGGCGGCTGAGCTCGATGGGCCCGAGCGTCGTGTCGAGGCCGCGGTAGAGGGAGACCTTGCCGTCGTCATCGGCGACATAATACTGGTGGCTGACGTAGTTGTACGCGAAGAATCCGCCGACGGCCAGCGCGACGATCACGATGGCGGTGATGATCCATCCGAGGTAGGACCTTTTCTCGACCTCATCGTCGAGGTCGGCCTCCTCGTCTGCAGCGGTGTTCGTTCGCAGCTGCTGAGTAGTGCCGTCGCGAGCTTCGAGGTCCTCGCCGTCCACGGTCTGGATCGGTGCGGTGTCGGCGGACACGTCGTCGTCGGCGAAGGTCGCATGGGCTTCGGTGTCCACGGCCGCCTCGGCGTCGGGGTTCGCACCGATCGCGGCGTAGCGGGGGTTGAGGTGGACGGAGCCCACGGACACGCCTGCGGTGGTCTCGACCTCACCCTCGAGGACATCGCCGACGACGACGGTGACATTGTCGGCGCCGCCTCCTGCCAATGCCAGGTCGATGAGCTGACGGCAGGCCTCGTCGGGGTCGGCCACCTCTTTGAGTACGCGGGTGATGTCGTCGATATCGGCGAATCCGGTCAGACCGTCCGAGCACAGCATCCAGCGGTCGCCGACCTGGGCCTCGCGCAGGGACAGATCGAGGTCGGGAGAGGCCCCGACATCGCCGAGGACCTTCATCACCACCGAGCGCTGGGGATGGGTCTCGGCCTCCTCGGGGGTGATCCGGCCCTCGTCGACGAGCATCTGCACGAACGTGTGGTCGTGGGTGATCGGCTGGAGCTTGTCGTCGCGCAGCACATAGCCGCGCGAGTCGCCGATATGGGCGAGAGCGAAGCGGTTGCCGGTCGCGCGCAGAACCGCGGTGACGGTGGTGCCCATTCCGGCGAGTTCGGGCTGTTCACCGACACCACGGCAGATGCGGTCATTGGCTTCGAGGATCGAGGTGCGGAGGAGTTCGAGGGCGTCCTCGCCTCCGGGTTCGCGGTCGAGTTCGGCCAGGCGGGACACGGTGATCGCCGAGGCGACATCTCCGCCAGCGTGACCGCCCATTCCGTCGGCGATGAGCAGGAGATTGGGTCCCGCATAGCCGGAGTCCTGGTTGTTCTTACGCACCAGCCCGGTGTGAGACCGGGCTGCCGAACGGAGAGTGATGGTACCGCCGGTCGTCACGATTGGGTCTCCAGGGTCGTATGTCCGATGGTGATCCGGGTGCCGATAGCCAGCTGGATGGGTCCGGTCATGCGTGAGCCGTCGACGATGGTGCCGTTCGTCGATCCGAGGTCTTCGAGCATCCAGGCCCCGTTCTTCGCAGAGATCCGAGCGTGATGGCTGGAGGCGAAGTCGTCATTGATGATGATCGTGTTGTCGGGAGCCCGCCCGAAGGTCACAGGCGCCCCCGAGAGCATGAGCGTCTGCCCGGCCAAGGGACCGTCGGTGATGCGGATGGTGCCCGGATGGGCGTGGGCGGCCGGAGCGGCAGCCGGGCGAGGTGCGGGAGCCGGACGGGACGGTGGCGGTGGGGCGGACTTGGAGCCGCCTCGGCGAGATTTCCGTCCGGCGCGGGCTTTCCGGGGGCCGAAGATGTCGCGACGGAGGACTCCGGCGACTCCGAGGACGAAGAGCCAGAGGATGATGAAGAATGCCAACCGGAAGACGGTGACGGTGAATTCGCTCACTGGGCGTCCCGCTCGTTGTAGTGGACCTCGGCCTCTCCGGCGAGGAGGACATCGCCGTCGGACAGGGTCGCCGATGTCAGTTTGCGTCCGTGCAGCAGTGTGCCGTTAGTCGAACCGAGGTCGTTGGCCACGGCGCGGTCACCCTCGACGACGATCTCGAAGTGACGGCGCGAGACGCCGGGATCGTCGATGACGAAATCGGAGCTCGACGAGGAGCGGCCGAAGGTGTTCGTGCCCTGGCGCAGCATCTGCGTGCGACCGTCGATGGTCACGCTGGCTTCGATGCTGCGAGCGGGTGCCGGTGCGGGACGGGCGGCGGAGTTCTGCCGGGGTGCCGCGGCCGGGGTCGAACGGGCGGGTTCCGGGGAGCGGCGCGGGGTCACGGGCCGAGAGCCGGAGTTCGGGGACTCGCCGACGATCGGATTCGCCCGCGAGATCGGGTCGTAGCCGCCGCGGTTGGCCGGCTGGGCGGCAGGAGAGCCGTCGGGACGCTGGGTCGAGGACACGACGCGGTACATTCCCGTGTCGAGGTCGTCGGCGAGAGCGAATTCGACGGAGACGGGGCCGACGAAGCTGTAGGCCTGTTCGACGGCGTGATCGCCGACGACCTGGCGCAGATCGGAGCGCAGCTCGGACTCGAGGCCGGAGAGCCGGTCGTGGTCGGTCTGCGAGAGCTCGATGACGTAGTGGTTGGCGGTCAGGGTGCGACCGCGGGAGACCACGGCGGCCTTGTTGTCGGCCTCACGGCGCAGGGCTCCGGCGAGCTCGACGGGTTCGACCTGGGATCGGAAGGCCTTCGCGAAGGCGCCGTTGACGACGTTCTCCAGCCCCTTCTCGAAGCGATCGAGTAACCCCATGGCACCTCCTCATCAGGTGTTGCCGTTGCCGGACGAACTCTTCGCCAAGCGGCTCCGAGTGCTCTGACCAGGTGGTCCTGATCACGTGCACTCTGGGCACATCAACACCCAATCCTAACGCGGTGAGGCTCTCAACTCACGTCACGCGTGTTCGCAGGGCGAAGCTGTGCCGTGATTCCCTGCGCGCGTCCAGGGAAGATCGAGGGAGTGCAGACCGTGCGCGCCGGTCGCTGCGCAGGGCGAGTCACCGCAGCAGCCGCGGAGCGAGTGGGGCCTTCGCCGCGGGGTGAGTCGCCGACGCGGCGACCGGCGAGAATGTGAAGGTGGACACGTTTGGGCGGTTTCGGCTTCCTCGGTTTTCAGTTTCGCCGTCTCCGATGCTAGAGTTTTACCTTGTTCGCGCGAGTGGCGGAATTGGTAGACGCGCTGGCTTCAGGTGCCAGTGGCCGCAAGGTCGTGGGGGTTCAAGTCCCCCCTCGCGCACAGCGAATGACAAGCCCCTCACCGGGTCCCGACAGGGTCAGGGTGAGGGGCTTCGTCGTGTCTGCGGTCGATTGAAAACTCGCGAAAGGCCCAGTTTGAGTTGAACAGCCCTGTTTCAAACATGGGCTGTTCAACTCAAACTGGGCCTTACGCAATGCGTGGGGCGTCGGGTGGGCCGCCTAGGCGCGCTCGTAGAGGCGGGCACCGCCCTTGATCCCGGCGAAGCGGAACGGTCCCGCGGTCACTTTCGGGGTCGTGACGTCGTCGGCGCTGGAGAGTTCGGTCGCATGGAGCGCGCGATAGGCGTCGATGGACAGCGGCACTCGGGCGTCGAGCGCGTCCGTGACGGCCTGGCGGCGTGAATGCTGCTCGTAGCCGGGGACGACGCGGGTGGTGAAGAACTCGCCGACGCTGCCCGATCCGTAGCTGAAGAATCCGATGCGCTTGCCCGCGAGATCCTCATCGTGGTCGAGCAGTGAGCACAGTCCCGCATAGAGCGAAGCGGTATAGGAGTTGCCGAGGCGACGGTTGTACAGGGTGCTCGTGGCCAGCCCGGTATCGCGCGGGCCGGTGGGGCCCGCATCCGAGGCGCCGACAGCATCTGCGCCCGCGGCGGTGGCAGCGCCCGCGCCGGCTGCATCAGCGCCCGCGCCGGTAACCGCGACGATCTCCGTCTCGAGATCCTCACCGGTGAGTTCGGCGAGGTGGACCTGCGCCTTCTTCGCCATCTTCGTGAACGGCTGGTGGTAGAGCACGCGGTCGATCTCGGCCATCGCCGGTCCGCCCTGCGCGGCCAGATCGGTCCACGCTCCGGTGAGCGAGTCGAGGTACGCGGTCACGGACAGTGCTCCGTCGACGATCGCGGTCGTCGAATCGTTCGGGCGCCAGAAGTCATCGACCTCGGCCGAGTTGAGACCCGAGACCGGTTCGATCTCGAGCAGCTTCGGATCCGCGGAGACGAGCATCGCCACGGCACCGGCGCCCTGAGTGGGCTCACCGGGGGTGTCGATCTCGTAGCGCGCGACATCCGAGGCGATGACGAGTACCCGCTGTCCGGGAGACCGGGTGACGATGCCGACGGCGGCCTGCAAGGCCGCCGTCGCCGAATAGCACGCTTCCTTGACCTCGACGACGCGCATCTGCGACGGCAGGTCGAGCAGCGAGTGCACGGCCATACCGGCGGCCTTCGACTGGTCGATACCCGATTCGGTGGCGAACAGCAGGGTGCGGATGCCCTCGGAACCGCTGCGCCGGATGATCGGCGCGGCGGCCGCGGCCGCCATGGTCACGACATCCTCATCGGGAGCCGGGAAGCTGAACTCGTCCTGGCCGAGGCCGAGGTGGAACTTGTTCGGATCGGTTCCGTTCGCCGCGGCGAAGTCATCGAGACTGACGACATGATGGCTGGTGGCCAGTTCGATGTCATCGATGCCGATCGGTGCAGTGCCCGCAGCCGTGTGTGATGTCATGCGGCCTCGCCGTCCTCTCGCTGAGCGGCGGAATCCCGCTCTTCCTCAGCCTTGCGTTCCATCTGACGGTGAGTGTCCATCAGCTCACCCGGGTTCGTCTGCGCGGCGAGCAGTGAGAGCTCACCGCACAGCACGGTCGCGGCCATGAGCGCGGCCAGGCGACGCGAATTCGCTCCCGGCTCACGATCCTCACGGCAGCCGAGACGCTCGAGCGCCTCATCGACATGCGGCAGATCCTTGCCGTTGCCGACGGTGCCGACGATGAGGTGCGGCAGCGTCGTCGAGAAGTACAGGCCTTCGGGGCGGTTCTCCGCATAGGTGATGCCCTGCGATCCTTCGACGATGTTCGCCGCATCCTGACCGGTGGCCAGGTAGAAGGCGAGCAGCATGTTCGCATAGTGGGCGTTCGCCGAGCGCAGGGCTCCGGCGATCGTCGACCCGACGAGGTTCTTGCGCACGACGAGTTCGACGATCTTCTCCGCGCTCGTGCGCAGGCGACGTTCGACGACTTCGTGGGGCAGGACGATCTCGGCGACGACATTGCGTCCGCGACCGAGGATTCCGTTGACCGCGGTGGCCTTCTTGTCCGAGCAGAAGTTGCCGGACACCGACCCGTAGTCGAGGCCCAGCTGCCAGGACAGGATGGTGTCCATGAGCGAATCCGAGGCCTGGGTGACCATATTGTGGCCCGAGGCGTCGTTCGTGCGGAAGGCGAAGCGGACGAAGAGCAGGTTCCCGACGATCTCCGGATGGATCTCGATGAGCCGGCAGTGGCCGGACCCGGCTTCGACGACGGATTCGAGTTCGCGGGTGCGGTGACGGATGGCCTGGGCGGCAGCCTCGGCGCCGATCGCGGATTCGGCCACGAACAGCACGGACCGGGTCATCCGCTCATCGACGATGACGGTGCGGATCCCACCCTCGATCTCCCGGGAGATCGACGCCCCGCGACCGACGGAGGGCCACAGCGGGGTCTCGTACGTTGCCAGGGGCACGGCCACCTCGGTGTGGGTGCCTTCGGGAGCCAGCGCTTCGCCGCTGACCCGCAGGGGACCGACCCACGTGGTGGGGATCCCGGTGATCGTGGTCTGCTGATTCACAGCTGATTCCTCCTCGAAAGGACGTCGGATCGGTGCGAGAGCGCGGTGACGTCGATTCCGCGCAGGCGGGCGAACTCGCCGAGGCGGCCCCGCGTGAGCAGGTCCGTGGCCGTGAGGTCCGTGGACCGCTGCGCCCCGAGCAGGGCGAACAGAGCCGAGGTCTGAGTCTGCCAGGTGCGTACGAGATCGACGAGCCCGTCCGGACCGTGGTCGAGCACGGTCTGCAGGAACGTGCCGGCGACGCCGACGGCGCGAGCACCGCAGGCCAGTGCTTTCACGACATCATAGGGGTTGCGCACGCCGCCGGAGGCCAGGAGCACGCGGTTCGAGACGCCGTCGTCCATCGTCGTCTCGGTCGTCCACTCGGCCGGGGCGTCGAGCAGGCAGGCCAGGGCCGACTGGCCGAAGCCGGTGAGCATGGAGAAGTCCGAAGCCGGTGCGCGATCGTTCTCGATGCGCAGGAAGTCCGTGCCCCCGGCGCCGGAGACATCGGCGTACTGGACCCCGATATCGGCGAGCAGTCTCAGGGTGCGGCGGCTGAGGCCGAATCCGACCTCTTTGACGACGACGGGCACGGGGCAGGCGGCGACGATGTCCTCGAGGCCGGACAGCCAGGTGGAGAAGTCGCGGGTGCCTTCGGGCATCGCGGTCTCCTGCACGGGGTTGATGTGCAGTTGGAGGGCATCGGCACCCAACAGTTCGACGGCGCGGCGGGCATCATCGGCACTGCGACCGGCACCGAGGTTGCCCATGACGAAGCCGTCCGGGTTCTCCTCGCGGATGACGGTGAAGCCCTTCGCTGCCTCGGCATCGTCGAGGGCCACGCTCATCGATCCGCAGGCCATGGGCAGGCCGGTCTCGGCGGCGGCGATGGCCAGGTCGCGGTTGATCTTCGCCGTGGTCTCCGTGCCGCCGGTCATGCCGTTGACGTAGAAGGGCGTCGGCCACGTCCAATCGCCTAGGTTCACCGTGAGGTCGACGCTCTCGGGGTTCGTTCCCGACAGGGCATGGTGGACGAATTCGAGGTCGTCGAAGTCGGTGCGTCGCGGGCCTTCGGTCTGCTGCGCCGAGGCGAGGCGTACGTGGTCGTCCTTGCGGGAGGCCCGTGAGGCCTTGGTCTCCGGGGTCTCTGCTGATGCCGGGGTCTCAGAACTCATCGATCTCGCCTTCCTCTCGGTGGGCACCGAGGTCCAGGGGTCGGATTCCGGCGGCTTCCCAGCCGCTGAGAATGGTCTGTGCTTCGGTGTGCGAGTGGGCGAGGGCGATTCCGCAGTCGCCGCCGCCGGCGCCGGAGGGCTTTGCGGCGGCACCGTGGGTTTCGGCGATCTCGCACAGATCGTGCAGGGCTTCGGTCTCGATGAGGCTGCCCGTGGAATCGCTCAGCCGTCGCAGCAGGGCGCGCACGGAGCGGATCGTGGTCAGGCTGGCCTCGGCGTCGTCGGCATCGAAGGCCGCCACGAGATCGTCGACGAGGATCTGGGACTCGGCGGCGAAGGACTTCAGCGGGCGGTGCCTCTCCGGTGCCGGAGTGTGCACGCGTGTGACGAGATGTTCGGTCGACGCCGGTGATCCGGTCCAGCCGACGAGGAGGTCGAGCGAGCTCGGTGGAGTGACCCGCCTGGCCGAACAGCCCGCCCACTCCGGGCAGCTCATGGCGGAGACGACTCCGTGGGCCTCGCGGTGAGCGTGCAGAGCTGCACGGTCGGGGGAGGAGTAGCGGATCCAGCCGCCGAAGGTGCTGGCGGCCAGATCGCCGCCGGAGGCCTTCGTGGAGATCGCGATGGTCGCCAGGACGGCGAGTTTGAAGCGTTCGGTCAGGGTCAGCCCGAGGCGATAGAACTCATCGAGAGCGGCGATCGTCGCCACCGTCACCGCCGCCGAGGAACCGAGACCGAACTTCCGGCCGTCGGAGTCATTGAGCTCGCTGGAGATCTCGAGATCGAAGTAGCGGGGGCTGGCGCCCCGGCCGGAGCGCAGCTCTTCGACGGTGGAGATCGCCGAGAGCACATAGTCGAAGGGGCGCTCATCGACGATGATGTGCCCACCATCGTCTTCGCGCCGCCACACGACGGGGGCCTGACCGTATTCGCTCGAGTGGATGCGGCCGGCACCCTCGCTCTCGGTCAGCCGGACGGTGATGCACCGGTCGACGGCGATGAGCACGGCAGGCTGTCCGGGTTCGACGACGGCGTATTCGCCGGCGATGAACAGCTTGCCGGGCGCCCGGGTCTCGATCATGCCCGGCTGCCCTCACCCGCAGCCGGGTTCACTGCGTCTGCGGGCGGGACTGCGTCATCGGCGGTGAGCAGGTGGGCTCCCGGGCCCGGTCCGACGACGCGGACGTCGCCGAAGCCGGAGAGCTTCTCGGCCAGTGCTTCTGCGTCTGCGGGGCGGACGATGACGGCGACGTTCGGGCCGGCATCGGCGGTCGAATAGGCTTCGATCCCCGACTCGCGGGCTTCGGCCACGGCGTCGAAGATCGCGTGGCTGGTCGGATTGAGGAACCGGATCGGCGGCACGGTGGATTGGATAAGTCCGTGCATGCGCAGGGCGTGGGATTCGGTGATCTCACCGATGCGGGTGAAGTCCCCGGCCGCGCACGCGGCGACCATCTGCTCGAGATAGTCCTCGGTCGAGGTCACCCAGCCGGAGTAGAAGGGTGAGGTGGCGGCGGTCAGGCGCATCGCCTCGCGGGAGGACACGGCCTTCCTGGCCCGGTTGACGGTGACGATGATCATCCGCATATCCGGGGCGGGCACGGTCTCGGCGAAGGAGGCTGCGTCGTCGCCGGCGTGCCAGACGGCGATGCCGTCGGGAATCGAGCGGCAGGCCGACCCCGATCCGCGGCGGGCCAGCCGGCTGAGATCGCGCGGTGCGAGGTCGAGGTCGAAGGCCGCTGCGGCGGCCGTGGCCAGAGCGGCGAAGCCCGACGCCGAGGAGGCCAGACCGGCCCCCGTGGGCACGGAGTTGCGGGACCGGACGAGGACCCGGTCATCGCGTCCGGCCAGAGCGCGGACATGGTCGAGGAAGGTCGAGATGCGGTCGGTCTGACCGGGATCGGCGAGTGCGCCGTCGAGTTCGAGGACATCGGTCTCGGCGTCTGGAGCGGGCACCACGGTGGTCGTGGTCTCGAAGTGGTTCAGCGTCAGCGACAGGCTGCCCGCGGCGGGCAGGATGAGTTCCTCATCGGCCTTGCCCCAGTACTTGACCAGGGCGATGTTCGGGTAGGCCCGCGCCGTCGTCGTTCTCATGTCGGTCTGACCTCCGTCGTCCAGGTGCGGGGTGCTCCCGCCTTGCGCAGAGCCTCGGCGAGCTCTTCGGCCGAATCATCGTCATCGGCCAGGGCCAGCACGCAGCCGCCGAGTCCGCCGCCGGTGAGTTTGGCTCCCCGGGCTCCGGCCGCGGTGGCGGCAGCGACGAGGGAATCGAGGGTCGGGGTCGATACGCCGAGGCTGCCGAGCAGTCCATGGGCTTCGTTCATCAGCGTGCCGATCGTCTCACGATCACCGGAGCGGATGGTGTCGACGGCGGCGTCGGTGATTTCGGCAAGACGGTCGATCATCCCCCCGATGCGCACGGGATCGGCGTCACGGCGGGCACGGACCCCTCCGACCGCCTCGGCGGTGGACCCGTGATGACCGGAGTCCGCGAGGACGAAGACGAGGCGCTGACCGACGTCGATGGTCTGGGCGCACCCGGTCTGGAAGCGGATGGGGGCAGGTTTGGCCACGGCCCAGGCGTCGATTCCGCTGGGTCGGCCATGGGCGACGGTTTCGGCCGCCTGCACGATCTCGTGGAGGGTGTTCTCGTCGAAGACCGTCGCATGCAGGTTCGCGACGGCGCGGGCCACGGAGGTGGCCACGGCTGCACTCGAACCCAGGCCGCGGCTGTGGGGGATCGCCGAACGGATGAGCAGCTCCACCTCGGCGTCGGGGTTCCCCACGGCTGTCAAGGCGGCGTTGAGACCGGCGACGACGGGGCCCATCGGCTCCGGAGCGGTCTGCGCATTGCCGGAGAACAGCTGGCTCTCGATCCGGGTCTCCTGATGCGGGGACTGGCGGATGTCGGTCTGGACTCCGAGCCCGTGCAATGGCACTGCGACGGCCGGAGAGCCGTAGACAACCGCGTGTTCGCCGAACAGGATCGCCTTTGCGTGGGCGAAGCCCTGGGACGTGCCCTGGGCGGGTTCGGTCTGAGAGGAATTGTGCATGCAGGATGGTTTCGGAGTCTGTGGATTGATTTCACCATCATATGCCGTACCCCCGCCCATCCCGAAGGCGAGGTGACGTCCGTCTCAGGTGAGTCCGGCGAGGTAGGCGCGTTCGGCCGGGTCGGTGGTCAGGTCGAGGGCGCGCTGACGGGCGGTGGCCGCCTCGTCTGTGCGGCCGAGGCGAGTGAGCAGATGAGCTCGCAGCACCCAGGCAGGTTGGAAGGCTTCGAGGCGTGATGAGACGTCATCGAGTGCGTCGAGCGTTGCCAGCCCCGCCGCGGGACCATTGACCTCGGCGAGGACGGCGGCTCGGGAGACCGAGCCGCCGAGGCTCGGTGCGATCTGCGCGAGATCGTCGTGGAGGCGCAGCAGCATCGGCCAATCCGTGGATCCGGTGCGGATTCCGGCCATATGGAGGAGTTGGATGGCCGCCTCGAGCCCGAAGCGACCGACGTGACCGCAGCGATGGACCTCGACGAGGTGGCGCTCGCCCGCCTCGGTGAGGGGTCCGTCCCAGCGGTTCGGGTCTTGGTCGGACAGGGGGACGAATCGGCCGTCGCCGCTGCGACGAGCGGGGAACCGGGCGGCCGAGAGGTGGATGAGGGCGGCCAGTCCGTGGGATTCGCCGTCGCCGGGGCACAGCTGCGCCACGAGGCGCGACAGGTACAGGGCTTCGCCGATCATGCCCTCGCGTGGCTGCGCGGCCGCCTGAGCCCATTCGATGGCGAAGGCCCCGTAGATCGTCTCGTGCACATCGGGCAGCCGGGACTCGAGGTCGAGACGGTCGGGACTGCCGAAGTCGACACCGAGACCGGCAATGCGTTTCTTCGCCCTCGTCAGACGGGCAGAGACGGTGGCGGCGGGCAGAGCCATGGCGGCCGCGATCTGCCTTGCCGTCATCCCCATCACCGCCGAGAGCATGAGCACCGGCCGGGCGGGAGGGTCGATGTCCGGATGCGCGCAGGCGGCGAGGAGTTCGAGCCGGCGGTCGGGCAGGGCGTCGGGATCGTGGTCGGCTGGATCGGCGCCGGAGCCGCTGCTGCCGTCGATGCGGTCGATCATCTCCTCGTCGAGGGCGGTCGCGGTTCGTGCCGCCGCCGATTTCCACACGTCCCGGCGGGCGTTGAGCGCCACCCGGTAGAGCCAGCCTTCGGGATTGGCCGGTGGACCTTGTTCCCGCCAGGCGCTCACGGCACGTTCGAGCGCGGCCGACAGCGCATCCTCGGCGCCGGAGATGTCACCGTCGGCAGCCGCGATGAGCGCGATGATCGTGCCCCAACCATCCTGGGTCAGGATCATCGCGCGCTCGGCAGGCTCTGCAGATTCGGTCATCGGCGGGCGATCAGGAGGAGCCGTCCGGGCGGGACGGGCAGTCGCCCGATCGGGTCGGCCCGTCACCCGGTCGGGTCCAGGTGCCGTCGACGAACGAGGTCGCCGCGGGTCGGACCTCGATGGTGCCGTAGCTCGTGCCGGGGAACTTCTCGGCCCAGGCCAGGGCCGCCTCGACGTCGGGAACGTCGATGACGACGACCCCGGCCAGGGCCTCCTTCGCCGCGGCGAAGGGCCCATCCTCGATGACGACCTCTCCGGTCCGCCGGGTCACGGTCTTCGTCTCGGAGTGGGGTGCGAGCATCTCCCAGGCGACGAAGACTCCCGCGGAGTTGAGCGCTGCCGCGTAGTCGTCCATGAGCCGCATCATCTCCTGGATGCCTTCTTCGCTGGGTTGAGGGCCGTCGGGGGTGAGTTCCGGCGCGTGGAAGACGAGTGCATAGCGCATTGTTCTGCTCCGTTCTGTGTGCGGCGGCCGGATTTCGACCGCTCACAGACAAGACGATCGAATCGACGTCGATTCGACAGCATGCCTGGGATTCTTCCACGGAATCCCTTTCGCCGACGCGGTCCCGAACTAACCGAGCGGAGGCGCCGCGACCTCAGCCCGGATTCTCACACGAGCCCGGTGTAGACCGATCCCGGGTTGAAGATGTTGTCCGGATCGAGGGCCTGCTTGATCCGGTGGTTGAGTTCCATGACGTCCTCGCCGAGGTAGGGCGCGAGCCACGGTGCCTTGAGCCGGCCGACGCCGTGCTCACCGGTGATCGTCCCGCCCAGCCCGGTGGCCAGATCCATGACCTCGCCGTAGGCGATCTGCGCGCGCTTCTGCTGGTCTTCATCCTTGGGATCGAGGACGAGCAGCGGATGCGTGTTGCCGTCGCCGGCGTGGGCGATGACGGCGATCGTCACCTGGCGGTCGGCTGAGATCTTCTCAATCCCGAGCACCAGATCGCCGAGCTTCGGCAGCGGCACGCCGACGTCCTCGAGCAGCAGTGCCCCCTTCTTCTCCACGGCCGGAATTGCGATCCGGCGGGCCGTGACGAAGGCTTCGCCCTCATCAGGGTCGGCAGTGAGATAGCACTCGGAGGCCGAGTTGTCGGTGCAGATCTCCTCGATGATCTTCGCCTGCACACTCGAATGCTCCCCGGGTTCGTCGGACTGGATGACGAGCATGCCCTCGGCCTCCCGGCCGAGGCCCATCTTCAGCTCGTCCTCGACGGCGTTGATCGAGGGTTTGTCCATGAACTCGAGCATCGAGGGGCGCATGGCCTTCGCGATGTCGAGCACGGCGTTCGTGGCGTCGGCGAGTTCGGGGAACATCGCGACGACGGTCGTCGGGGGCAGCTGGGCGGGAATGAGGCGCAGGGTCACTTCGGTGATCACGCCCAAGGTCCCCTCGGAGCCGACGAAGAGCTTCGTCAACGGCAGACCGGCGACGTCCTTGAGCCGCGGCCCGCCGAGCTTGACGGCCCGACCGTCGGCGAGGACGACGGTCATCCCGAGGACGTAATCGGTGGTCACGCCGTATTTCACGCAGCACAGGCCGCCGGCGTTCGTGGCGATGTTGCCGCCGATTGAGCAGAACTCGAAGGACGAGGGGTCCGGCGGGTACCACAGGCCGTGTTCGGCCGCGGCGGCCTTGACCTCGGCGTTGAAGGCACCGGGCTGGACCGTGGCCATGCGGGTGACGGGATCGATGCTGATCTCGCGCATCGTATCCAGGGACAGCACGATCCCGCCGGCGATCGCGGAGCTGCCGCCCGACAGCCCGGATCCGGCGCCGCGGGGCACGATCGGTACCTTCGCCTCGGCGGCGATGCGCACGACCGTCTGCACCTCCGCGGTGGAGGTGGCTCGGACGACCGCGACCGGCACTCCGGCGTCGGGGTCGTTCGCGCGGTCCCAGCGGTAGGCGTCCATCGAATCGGGATCGGTGATGACGGCCGTGGCCGGCAGGGCGGAGGTGAGAGCGGAGACAACGTCCATGTTGCGTATCGGCCTTTCGAGCGGAGTTCGGCACCCGGATTCCGCTCTCGACGTTACCAGGATCACGGTCGCCCGCGGCGATCGGCTCGGGGCGCGGACAGGGCGCGCTCGCCCGGTGCCGCACAGCGTCGCGGCGGACCGAGCCGCAGGTCGTCGCGGCGTAGGCTGAACCCATGACCCTCACCCCCGATCGGCTCCCCGCGGCCTGCGTGCTCGGGACACTGCCCGGCGACGGATTCGAGGGGCCTCGGATCGGGCTCGTCGATCTCGATGCGACAGGAGCGGAGATCGGCCGGATCGACCTCGCCGAGGCGGCCCTGCCCGAGTTCGTCCGTGACCGAGAGGACGCGGCCGGGGAAGGGCAGAACGGAGCCGGTGGGACCGTGGATCGCGCTCCTGCACCCCCGATCCGATGGGTCGTCAGCGACACCCCGAAGTGGTATCCGTCGCTGTTGGACGCCTGGGTGAGCTTTGAGCGCTGCCACGATCTGCGCTTGACCCATGCGATCCTCGCCCGCTCCGAACTCGTCACTGCACCGGAGGCTGTGCGTGCCGCCGTCGACTGGGATGCCGCGCCCGCCGACGCCGCCGCGCCCGAACAGGCGGCCGCGCTCTTCGACGTCGATGCCGGACGCGGATTCATCCCGCAGGTTCCGCACGACCTCGAGGCGGCGCTGGCCGAATACGCCCGGCAGACGGCGGCCGTGGACTCCGCGAGCGATCCGGGGCGGCTGCGGCTGCTGTTGGCCGCGGAATCGGCCGGAGGGCTCGTCGCCGCGGAGATGCGCGCGGCGGGTGTGCCGTGGGACGAGGCCGAACATGATCGGATCCTGACCGAGCTGCTCGGTCCCCGGCCGCTCCGCGACGGGAAGCCCCAGAAGATGCTGGCCAAGGCCGAGGAAGTCCGCGCGGCCCTTGACGATCCGCGGGTCAACCTCGATTCGCCGAACCGGCTGCTCGCGTCCCTGCGCAATGCCGGCATCAACGTTGCCTCGACCTCGAAGTGGGAGCTGCAGACGAGCGACCATCCGGCGATCGCGCCGCTGCTCGAGTACAAGAAGATGGCGCGGCTGCTGAGTGCCAACGGCTGGCATTGGCTCGATGAATGGGTCGACGAGGGGCGGTACAGGCCGGTGTATGTGCCCGGCGGAGTCGTCACCGGGCGCTGGGCGGCCAGCGGGGGAGGGGCCCTGCAGATCCCCCGGCACCTGCGTCCGGCCCTGCGTGCCGACGACGGGTGGCGGCTCGTCTCCGCCGATGTCGCCCAGCTCGAACCCCGTGCGCTCGCCGCCATGTCCGGAGACCGGGCGATGGCGGAGGCCGGTCGTGGCCGCGACCTCTACTCAGGGCTCGTCGACGCCGGGATCGTCGCGACCCGGCAGGAGGCGAAGATCGCCGTGCTCGGGGCGATGTACGGATCGACGACCGGGGAGGCCGGGGCCTTGGTGCCGCGTCTGCGGCAGAATTTCCCCGCCGCGATGAACCTCGTCGATTCCGCCGCCGAGGCGGGACGAGCGGGAGGAGTCGTGTCCACCTGGTTGGGACGGACCTCCCCACCGCCCGGCGAGGGATGGCAGAGACTGCAGAGGGCGGCGAACCGCTTCGATGCCACCGGTGCCGACGAGCAGCGGGCCCGGCGGGCCGCCGGTGACCAGGGACGATTCACCCGCAACTTCGTCGTTCAGGGCACAGCGGCCGAATGGGCGCTGGCCTGGCTGGCCGATCTGCGGCTGCGCCTGGCGCGGCTGCCGGAGATCGATGCGGCACCAGACGGTGGGGTGGGCTCTCACCCGGCGGCCGCCTCGGGGCCGGTCTTCTCCCGCCGAGCCCACCTCGTGTTCTTCCTCCACGATGAGGTCATCGTCCATGCCCCGGCCGAGCAGGCCGACCAGGCGGGGGAGGCGATCAGGGCGGCGGCCGCCTCGGCGGGTCGACTGCTGTTCGGGGATGCCCCCGTCGATTTCCCTCTCGACCTGAGCATCGGTGAGCGGGCGCTCAAAGAATAAGTCGATATGCATGGAATAGACTGCCAGCCGCAAGCGCTGGACGATGTGGCCCAGCTACGGATACGCAAGTCCAAGGAGATCACATGAGCATCAGCGTCAAGGCACTGCAGAAGACGGGACCGGACCAGCCGTTCCGCGTGGCCACGATCGACCGCCGGGATCCCCGACCCGATGACGTCGTCATCGACATCAAGGCCGCAGGTATCTGCCACAGCGACATCCACACCATCCGCAACGAATGGGGCGAGGCGCACTTCCCGCTCACCGTCGGCCACGAGATCGCCGGCGTCGTCGAGGCCGTCGGCTCCGATGTCACTGATTGGAAGGTCGGCGACCGCGTGGGCGTGGGCTGCATGGTGAACTCGTGCGGCGAGTGCGAGGAATGCCGGGCCGGTCAGGAACAGAACTGCCTGAACGGCAGCGTCGGCACCTACAACGTCGAAGACGTCGACGGCACGATCACCCAGGGCGGGTATTCGCAGAAGGTCGTCGTCAACGAACGCTTCGTCTGCCGGATCCCCGACGCCCTCGATTTCGACGTCGCGGCCCCGCTGCTGTGCGCGGGAATCACCACCTACGCGCCGCTCAACCGCTGGGGTGCCGGTGAGCAGAAGAACGGCGCTCCCAAGCAGGTCGCCGTGCTCGGGCTCGGCGGGCTCGGCCATATGGGCGTGCAGATCGCCGCGGCCATGGGCTCGCAAGTCACCGTCCTCTCGCGCACTCTGAAGAAGGAAGCGTCGGCCCTGGAGCTCGGGGCGACGCGGATGCTCGCCACCACCGAGGAGAACTTCTTCTCCGACCACGCCGGCGAGTTCGACCTCATCCTCAACACGATCAGCGCCGACATCCCGGTCAACCGCTACCTGCGTCTGCTCAAGCCGCGCGGGGTCATGGCCGTCGTCGGCCTCCCGCCCGAGAAGCAGGAGTTCTCGTTCGGCGCCGTCATCGGCGGGGCGAAGGCGATCGCCGGATCGAACATCGGCGGCATCGCCGAGACCCAGGAGATGCTCGACTTCTGCGCCGAACACGGCATCGCCGCGCAGATCGAGACGATCCCCGTCACCGAGGCGGACGCCGCCTACGACCGGGTCGTGGCCGGAGACGTGCGCTTCCGCGTCGTCATCGACACCGCCAGCTTCGATGACGTCGAGGCCATCGCCTGATCCGCCTCCGCTGACATGCGTCGGCTGTGAGGGGCCGGGCGTGAGACCGCAATGGTCGGGGTGATTCCCGCAATCGATGCGGGAATCCCTCGACCCTCATGCCGCAGACGGGCAGAATGAGACCGGGCCGAGGGACAGGGGAACGATGACGGGTGCGAGGCGACAGCTGCGGACGGTGCCGCTGGCGCTGCTCATCCTCTACACGGTCTTCATCGGCCTCGTCACGCTCACACCGAATCAGCTGGACACGGGCCCCGGGTCGTTCATCGCCGGACTGCTCGAGTTCCTCGCCTCCCACCGAGCGACCGCGTGGATCGACTACGTCATCCTGGAGAAGCTCGCGAACGTCGGCATGTTCATTCCCTTCGGCCTGCTTGTGGCCCTCCAGTGCGGACCTCACCGCTGGTGGGTCGGCTGGGTCGCGGGCATCGCCTTCACGTGCCTCATCGAGGGCACGCAGGCGACCCTGCTCTCACCCACGCGCTTCGCCACTATCAACGATCTCGTCACGAACAGCCTCGGCGCCGGCATCGGAGCGGTGGCCGGACTCCTCGTCATGAGCATCTGGCCGCCGAGGATGGACGTCGTTCCCGTCGACCATGAGGTGCGGTGAGGGATCCTGGGGTTTGGTGAGAGCGGGCCAGGTCCGCATCTGAGGATGTGCCCAGGATTCGGCCGTAGATTTGGCGGTGATGACCGATCGTGATCAGCGCACAGTCGGTGCGCCGCTGGCCCTTCTCGTCCTCTACACCCTCTTCATCGCCGCCATCACGCTGACCCCGCAGCAGATGGGCACCGGCCCGGATACTCTCATCGGGCACGCGCTCGACCTCTTCGCGGCTCATCGGGAGACAGCGTGGCTGACCTATGAGCGGGTCGAGAAGCTCGGCAATGTGGCGATGTTCATTCCCTTCGGCTTCCTCGCCGCCCTGCACTTCGGACGCCGACGGTGGTGGCTCGGATTCCTCGTCGGCGCGGGTTTCAGCGCCGCCATCGAGATCTTCCAAGGCGCTGTGCTCACACAGACCCGCTTCGCCACGCTCAGCGACCTCGTCACGAACACTCTCGGCGCCGGCATCGGGGCGCTCCTCGGCCTGTGCTGCCTGGCCGCATGGCCGAAACGGTCGACGAGGAGAGACTCCGAAAACGAGCTCGCGCTGGTGTAGGTCCGATCACGACAGTCCAGCCCTCAGTGGTTCTCAGGCCCTTCGAGGGCCGCGATGCACCGGCCGAGCGATTCGGTGACCATCGTCCGAGTCTCATCGTCGAGCGGTGAGACCATGCGGGCCGTGACCACTTCGACGCGGGAGACGGCCCGAGCGAGCAGCTCAACGCCGGCCGAGGTGAGACGTGTGGGCAGGACGCGCCCGGATTCGGCCGTGGCCGGCCTCGTGATCAGTCCCCGGTCCTGCAGTCCGCGCAGCAGCGTGTTCATCGTCTGCCGGGTGACGAAGGCGCCGCGCGCGAGCTCGGAATTCGACGCGCCGGGCCGCCTGCGCAGCTGTTCGAGGCAGTTGTACTGAGGGGTGGTCAGCTGCAGCGGCCGCAGCGTCTCGTCCATCGTCGATCGCAGCGCCGTCTGCAGACGCTTGAGCTGATAGCCCAGCAGCGACTCGAGTTCCACCGGCCCGTCGCCGGTTCCCGCAGTGTGATCCTTCGACCCTTGACTCATGTAAGTATTCTGACATACATTTCTGATGTCAGGTTACTGACATAAGACGAGAGCGGGTCCTGCCATGCGGCGGGATGCCGAAAGAGAAGGAGAACACCATGAATGCGTCAGTGAGCGGTCCGGACTTCATCGCCTTGCAGGTCCGCGACGTGGAAGCGTCCGCGCAGTTCTACGAAACCAGGCTCGGACTCACCCGCGCTCCGGCCGCTCCGCCCGGAGCGGTCGTGTTCACGACGTCACCGATCCCCTTCGCCGTGCGCGAGCCGCTGCCCGGCGTCGACCTCGACTCCGGTGACCGTCCGGGAAACGGGGTGGCACTGTGGCTGAGGTGCGATGATGCGCAGGAACTGCATGATTCCCTCGCCGAGGCGGGGGTGGAGATCCTCCGGGCACCCGCTCCCAGCCCCTTCGGGCTGACCTTCGCGATCGCCGATCCCGACGGCTACGCCGTGACGTTCCACGACGCGGGGTGATCAGCGCAGCGAATCGACGATCTTCGCGATTCGACGGTCACGGGTCTCCTCGGCCTTCGCCGAGGTCACCTGTCGCACATGCTCCTTGCGCTTCGACGGAGCGAGTGCATCGAAAGCCGCGCGGACATCGGCGGCGGCGAGAGCCTCGGCGAGGGAATCGGGAACCGGGGTCTCCCGGTTCGAGATAGCGTGAGTCAGCGTCACCTCGTGGGTCTCACCGCCGGCGACCCCGATCTTCTCCCGGTGTTCCTTGGCCAGCGGGAGCAGGTACTTTCCGCTCATCACCGCGGTCGTCGACAGATAGGAATAGCCTGCGATCGTGACGATGACCGGGACCCGCTTGCCCACGCCGAAGCCGAGCACGATGTCCTCGGGAACCTCGATGCCGACATTGTTGCCGAGTGCCAGGAGTTCAGTGGTGAACGTGACCATGGGGCCTCCCCGGTGAATGGTCGTTCACGCCTGAGCGTGGGCCGATCAGTCCTCGTCGACAAGGTCGGGATCGGAATCGGCGGTCGAGAAGGTCGGCCACCAGCAGCGCACTCGCTTCGCGTAGTCGCGGTATTCGTCGCCGAAGCGCTCCAGCAGGTCGGTCTCCTCGTGCGGGCGGATGAACCAGTTCCACAGCAGTGAGCCGATGAGCGCGTACACGACGACGAGCCACGAGCCGATGAGCAGACCCATCGCCACACCCTGGACGATGCCGGCGATGGCCATCGGGTTGCGGACGAAGGCGTAGGGTCCGCGAGCGACGAGGTGATGGGCCATCTGCGAGGGCAGCGGAGTGCCGGAGCCGAAGTTCGCGATCGCCCGCGCCGACCACACGCCGATGACGCTGGAGACGGCGAGCAGGGCGAAGCTGACGACGACCAGGAGGATCGGGAACTTGTAGGCGAGGTTCCACCGGTCTTCGAAGGCATTGATGATGACCGGGATGATGATGAGGAAGACGCCCCAGAAGACGACGATCTGAACCGTGGTGTGCACGAGCAGGCGGGAACGCACCCGCGTGTGAGAGCTGTGGAACGCAAAAGGCCCGATGAGGAGCTTCTCGGACGGAATGCGGCCGACGATCATGAGCACCCCGGCGAGGAGGCTGCCGATCGCGGCGAGGATCATGAGTACGGCACCAAGCCCCGCCTCGGTGGTGGCGGTGGCATAGATGACCATGGCCAGCGCCACGAGCACGGTCCAGCCGGTGGCGATCCACACCGCCCAGCGGACGTTGAGCGCGGCCAGGGCGGAGGCGATGACGAAGAGCGGGATGTCGACGATCGCGATCAGCAGCGGATTGATGCCGCCGAGCGTCGCTGTCGCCACCCCGGGGATCATCGCGGTGCCCAGCCACCACGCCGCTCCGGCGAGGGCCTGGAGGGCGAAGTACATGCGGCCGTGGAAGATGCGCAGTCGTTTCTTCGGTTTGTTCACTTCGGTGAGATGTCGATTCATGTGTGCACCGTCCCGCGGATGCAGACGGACGTGGCTCCGCCGACCCAGATCTCGTCGTCCTCGGCCGTGATGGAGACGACTCCGGAACGACCGAGGGCGGTTCCCTGGGTTGCGGTGTAGCTGTTCGGGGCCAGGTTCTCACCGATGAGCCATTGGGCGACGGAGGCGTTGAGGCTGCCGGTCACCGGATCCTCGGCGACGCCGACTCCGGGCACGAAGGCGCGGATCTCGTACTCGTGCTCCGACCCTTCCGGGTGGGCGCCGAGGACGCCGAGCTTCGCATCGGGGATCGCCGAGAAGTCGGGGGTCAGCGCGAGCACCTGCTCGGCGCCGGCCAGCCGCACGGCCGCCCAGCCCGGGCCGTTGTCGGCCCACTGGTGGCCGAGGATCTCGGAGCGGTCGACGCCGAGGGCGACCGCGATCTGATCGACGTACGCGTCGTCGAGCGGACCCGAGCGCAGGCGGTCGGGGGCGGCGAAGGCGAGAGTTTCGGAGGGTTCGGCGGTCGCCGTGGTCAGGGAATCGGCGCTCGGGTCGGTCGGGCCGCCTCGGCGAGGGGTTCTGCGGATGTCGACGAGCCCGGCACCGCATTCCTGGACGATGCGGTCCTCGTGTTTCGGGGCGCCTCCGGCGTCGAGCCAGGCCGCGGCCGAACCGAGGGTGGGGTGGCCGGCGAAGGGCAACTCCCGGTGCGGGGTGAAGATGCGCAGGCGGTAGTCGGCGGTGGGGTCGTCGGGCGGGAGGACGAAGGTGGTCTCGGACAGGTTCGTCCAGTTCGCGATGCGAGCCATCTGCGACTCATCGAGGCCATCGGCATCGACGATGACCGCGACGGGGTTGCCCTGGAAGGGCACGGCAGAGAAGACATCGACCTGGGCGAATCGGCGGTGCTGTGACAATGACACTCCTTCGCAAGATGCGGACCACGCGGCGAGCGGGGGATTGCGCGGGCGCTTCTCACAGTGTAAAGGCCCAGGCCGGAGCGTTCGTGGATTGGCTCCCGGCGTCGCGGGGGTGTCAGCTGCGGGATTGCGGGGCGTCAGCTGCGGGAATGCGGGACGGTCGACTCGGCGGTCAGGGTGATTGCATAATGAGGCATGCTCTCAGGTGACTCAGCGCGGGGACGGGATCTGCGCATCGCAATGCTCGGCGGCGGGTTCATGGGCCGCGTCCACAGTCGTGCCGCACGCTCGACCGGAGCCGTGCTCGACTCGGTCGCATCGTCACGGCCGGACAGATCGGCACAAGCGGCGGCCGAACTGGGATTCGAGACCTCGGCGACGGCCGACGAACTTCTCGGTCGCACCTTCGATGCGGTCCACATCTGCACCCCCAACGACGTCCACGCCGCGCAGTCCCTGCAGGCGCTGGACGCGGGATCGAACATCATCTGCGAGAAGCCCTTGGCCACTGATTCGGTTGCTGCGCGTGCCGTACTGGCCCGCGCCGAGGAAGCTGGTCTGCTGGGGACCGTTCCGTTCGTCTACCGCTACCACCCGATGGTGCGGGAAGCCCGCGCCCGGTTCCGCGAGGGCCAGGCCGGGACGCTGCTGACCGTCGACGCCGCATATCTGCAGGATTGGCTGCTCGGAGCCGGCGACGAGAACTGGCGCGTCGAATCAGGGCGCGGCGGCCCCTCGCGGGCATTCGCCGATATCGGTTCCCACCTCGTCGACCTCATCGAGTTCATCGTCGACGACCGGATATCGTCCCTGGTGGCGACGACGAGAACCGTTCACCCTCGCCGAGGCGGCACCGCGGTGACCACGGAGGACACCGTGGCCGTGACGATCGAGTTCTCCGGCGGTGCCATCGGTTCCCTGTTGGTGTCCCAGCTGGCTCCCGGACGCAAGAACGGACTGACCGTGGAGATCGCCGGCACCGAGGCGAGCATGCGCTTCGAGCAGGAGCGGCCCGAACAGCTGTGGTTCGGTCGGCGCGCCGACAGCCGCCTCCTCGTCCGCGATCCCGACTCACTGTCTGCCGATGCCGCGCGACTGTGCATGGTTCCGGCCGGGCACCCGCAGGGCTACCAGGATGCGTTCAACGCATTCGTCGCCGACTCCTATGCCTACTTCGCCGGCGAGCGACCCGAAGGTCTGCCGACCCTGCGAGAGGGGGTGCGAGCCGTGCTTGTGACGGAGGCCGTGCTCCGGTCGGTGCGGCAACGCTCCTGGGTCGACGTCGAGTAACTGTCAGTCTGGGCGCACCGACCTCCCGAACCATGGGCGCACCGACTTTCCGAACCATGGGCATCGTGACCTCCCGAATCGCTGAGGAGGTCCTGAGGGTCCCGCTCAGGAGCGATTCGTACACTGGGCCGCTATGGACTTCAAGCAGGCAACGGCGACGTGGTGGGACGCCATCACCTCGGGCTTCGGACGGCAGGATGGACTCGAACTCGACGTCCTCGGACTCGTGTTCGTCATCGGGATCCCGCTGGTCGTGACGCTGACTCCAGGGATCTGGAGGTTCTTCGGACTGTTCGTGACCTTCGTCCACGAGCTCGGTCATGCTTTCGCCGCCCTCATGACGGGACGCGTGGTCAAGGGGATCTCGCTGAACTTCGACCATTCGGGACAGATGAACTCCTTCGGCCGGGTCGGCTTCTCCGCCACATGGGCGGGGTTCTGGGGATATCCGGCACCGGGCGTGCTCGGACTCGTCCTGGCCACCTCGGCGGTCTTCGGTTGGGCCCCCTTGGCCCTGTCGGTGGGCGCGCTGATCCTGTTGGTCGCGCTCATCTTCATCCGGAACTTCGCGGGCGCGGTCATCGCCGTGATCACGGCGATCGCGGCGCAGCTCGTCGTCGTGTTCCTGCCTCTGGAATGGATCTCGGTCTTCGTCGCCGCACTCGGCACGGCGCTGACGATCGGTTCGCTCAAGGACCTCGTCAAGGTCATCCGCGTCCACACGCGCCGGCGCCATGTGCAGCAGTCCGATGCCTATATCCTCGCGCAGGGCTCGGCTCTGCCCTCCGGTGCCTGGCTGACGCTGTTTGCGCTGATCATCATCGTCTGCGCGCTCGCCACCGCGCGGGTGCTGTATACAGCGGTGTCGGTCGGCGCGGTGTGATTGTGCGTCAGTGCCGGCCGGCAGAATCGGAGTATGGCCCCACTTCCGAAATACTCTGCGATCCTCTTCGACTGTGATGGAGTCCTCGTCGACTCCGAAAGCACCACGAACGGTGTCCTCCATCAGATGCTGCAGGAGCTCGGCTGGCAGCTGAGCGCCGACGAATGCATTGCGCGCTTCGTCGGCAAGATGCTCCGCGACGAGGCTGACGTCATCGAAGAGCACACCGGATTCCGCATCGACGAGGAGTGGATGACCGAGTTCCGGCGGCAGCGCAATGCCCAGCTCGAGGCCTCTCTCCAGGCGATTCCGGGAGTCGTTGATGCCGTTGAGCGCGTTGCCGAGATCTACCCGGGCCGGATCGCCTGCGCGTCGGGAGCGGATCGTCCGAAGATCGAGCTGCAGCTGCGCAAGATCGGCCTCTTCGATGCCTTCGAGGGTCGGATCTTCTCCGGCATGGAGCAGCCGAAGTCGAAGCCCGCCCCCGACGTCTATCTCGCGGCGGCTGCTTCCCGGGGCATCGACCCAGCCGAGGCGGCCGTGATCGAAGATTCCCCCACCGGGGTGATCGCCGGCGCTGCGGCCGGATCCCATGTGCTCGGGTTCTGCCCGGATTCTTCGGTGCATCAGAGTGCGGACACGCTGTTGGCTGCGGGTGCTGCCGAGACCTTCAGCGAGATGGAGCAGCTGCCCGGTCTGCTGGCTGAATAGGTGCCCGACTTGTGCGGGTGGCTCTTTGTCGGAGACAAGAGTGTGTCATCAAAGAACAGCAAACATCATTGAAAATTAGAAACAATCGATGTGTAATCGAACTGTGACTTTCATTTCTTCTCTTTGACGGTAGAATCGTTACAAGGCATTCACATCGACGTGAAAGGCGGCGAGACCGATGAAGGATCCTCAGGATCCGGGCAACAGCGGCCTCGAGCATGCCTCGAATGAATCAGTCTCCGGTTCGCCCGCGACTTCGGCGGACCCTGCTTCGTCGCCTCAGGTGCCTCTGGTCGGCCCCGACTCACCCCGTCGTCTCGACGTCGACCCTGATTCGCCGATGGCTGTGGTCGTCAGCCTGACTCACTTGAGTACGGGCGTTCGTCTCGCTGAGCTCCAAGCCGTTGCCGGGCTGTTCCTGTCCGATGCACTCGAGAAGCTCCGCTATGCCTTCGGCGACGAGATCTACTACCACGCGACATTCACCGAGACAGTCGGCCGCTTCATCACGGCACGTGATGGGCTGCTGCCCGAAAGGGATGACTTCGTGGACCCCTGGACGTCCACCGGTTTCGTCCTCGAGGGCCGCCCTCTCGACGAGTCTGATGACGCCGCCGCCTCCGCAGGTGCTGCCGCCGACGATGGCGCCGAAGCGGACGATGCTTCCGACGGTGGTGCCGACGTCGCTGCCGACGCGGCCGCTGCCGCCGCGGCCGATGAATCGGACGGAGCCGCTGAACTGGGCGTCGATGGAAGCACCGATGATGCTTCCACAACCGAGGCGAGCACCGGAGAGCAGTCGCAGCCTCCGTCGGCGAGTTCGCTTCCGAACTTCCCCAAGTTCGGGTTGCACAAATCTTTCAACAGTTGGGTCCACGACCTCGCCACGCGCGAGGAGATCGCCGAGCTGACCACGGTCCTCGGCTCGTCGAGCGACGGTGCCTACAACGAGATCACGAACGCCGTCACACTGGCATTCGGACTGCCGAAGTTCCTACAGCGCTGCCTGGCCGGTGAGTTCACGATCGAGCACGTGCTTGCAGCGACCCGTGCCATCAAGGACGTTGCCTTCGAGTATCTGCCGCGCCTTGATGCCTACCTGGGTGACCGCCGTGCCGATATCACCCTGGAGACCTTCAGGAAGTCGCTCAATCTCAAGATCGCGGCGATCGTGCCGGTCGACGACAGGACCGAACTGGCCGAGAAGCGCCGCCGAGTCGACATCATGACCTACCCCGACGGCACCGCCTCGGTGACTCTGTCCGGACCTGCCGTGGAACTCAATGCCTTCTACCTGCGCATCGAAGCTTTCGCCCGAGCGATCCGCAACGGCAACATCTCGGCACTCACCGATGAGAACATCGCCGGCCTCGAAGTCGCCGATCAGGACAGCATTGCCGCCCTCATGTTCGATATCGCCACTCGGGCAACCCCGCAGATGACCATCGCCGTGACGGCCCACGACACCACAACCGGTGAGACCACCACCAAGGAAGTCGCGCTCGAGACCGCCGACGACGCGGACCCCGCAGCTCCGATCACTGCAGCCGCGGTCGACCGCACCGCGCAGGCAGCGCAGCGAGAAGCCGAAGAGGCGGCGGGCACCGGCGCCGACGTGAAGACCACCATCAAACTCGTCATGCCCACCCACGGACAGTGGGTCCGAGAGCAGGCCAAGATGATGGTGACGGTTCCGTATCTCACCGCGGTGGGAAAGTCGGAGCTGCCCGGAACATTCTCGGACGGCACACCGGTGCCGCCCGACGCGGCACGGGCACTCGCAGGTGAGAGCCCCACTTGGCACCGGATCCTCACCGATCCCGCTACCGGGACGCCGATCGATGCTCGCTCACGCAGCTACCACATCCCTGCGGACGTGCGCGCGCCCTTGGTCGGCAAATGGCAGTCCTGTTCTGCTCCGGGCTGCACTCGCAGGGCAGAGACGTCGGAAGTCGACCACATCATCCCCTTCGACCATGCCGATCCGGCCCGGGGCGGTCAGACGACGTTCGAGAACCTCCACCCGCTGTGCAAACCCGACCACCAGGCGAAGACCGACCGCCGGTTCTCGGTCCGAATGACCGAGGACGGGGCGGTGGAGTATTCCTTCACTCGTGGTGTCGTCGGACGAATGTATCCGCCGGACAACCCGATCAACGCCGAGCATGCCCGTCAGGTGGAGAACTATGACCACCTGCCGAATCTGCTTGACGACCGGAACCCCGGCACCACGGAACAGCTTCGTGACAACGGCCATCCGAGTCCGGCGGCACGGGTCGAGGACTCGGGGCCATCCCGCCACTCCGAGCCAGGGGACTCCGGACCAGGGGACGGGTGTGTCCCGACGCCTGGAGCAGGGGGAGTCTCGAGTACCGAAACCGACGAAGCGCCTCGCCGGTCGCAGAAATCGAAGCCCGGCCGAGGAGTGGAGTGGAACAACTACTGGGACTCCAAGGATCCGCCACCGTTCTGACGGCAGCCGGGCTATGACGGCAGCCAGTTACGCAAGAGGCCCCGGCCGCGCGCCTTCGCAGACGGCGACCGGGGTCCGAACGGTCTTTGCGGTTCCAGCTCTCGTCCTCGTGTCCGACCTCAGTTGCCGTCCTCGGCGATGAGGCGGCGTACGTCGTCCTGGCTGCGGACCTTACCTTTCTGTGCGGCGTCGATGACCTTCTTGTGCTGCTGTTCGGTGACGACGGGAACCTCTTCTCCGTTGCAGTCGATGATCTTGCCGTCCTTGACGGTGTCGCCCTCGGCGAGAACGGGTTCGTTGTCGAGGAGTCGCTGCAGCTCTTCCTTGCGGATGACGCGCCCGGTGCCGGCCACGAAGACCGACCGGTCCGAACGATCTTTCGTCTTCACGCCGATGTGGTTGAAGACGAGATTGAGCAGCACTGCCATGAGGGTGGCCGACGAGATTCCCGAGTGGAGGATGATGCCGACCCAATTCGGGAAGGCGTTGTAGAAATCGGGCTCGACGACCGGGATGATGCCGAAGGCCAGCGAGACCGCCACGATGATCATATTGAGGTTGCCCTCGTACTCGACCTTTGACAGCGTGCGAATGCCCGACGCGGCGACCGTGCCGAACAGGACGATTCCCGCTCCGCCGAGTACCGGAGTCGGCACCGCGGCCACCACCCCGCCCATCACCGGCAGCAGACCGAGGACCACGAGGATCGCACCACCGGCTGTGACGACGAAGCGTGACTTCACGCCCGTGATGGCGACCAGTCCGACGTTCTGTGCGAATGCCGACTGAGTGAAGGAGTTGAAGACCGGCGACACTGCCGATGACAGCATGTCAGCACGCAGACCCGAAGCGATGCGCTTGGAATCGACCTTAGTGTCGACGATCTCTCCGACGGCGATGATGTCCGCAGTCGTCTCGGCGAAGGTGACGATGATGACGATGAACATCGAAATGATCGCTGCGGCAGAGAAAGTCGGCATGCCGAAGGCGAACGGCTCAGGGAACGCGAAGACGCCTCGATCGAGCACATGGGAGAAGTCCGCCCAGCCGAAGATCAGGCATCCGATGGTGCCGAGCACGATGGCCAGCAGAATCGACAGCTGCGAGATCGCGGCGACGGGAATTCGGCTGAGAATGAGAACGATGGCCAGCGTGGCCACGGCGATGAGGATATTGCGCATGCTGCCGTAGTCAGCGGCCTCGGCGTCCCCGCCCATGGCCCAACCCGCGGCGACCGGCATGAGTGACAGACCGATCGTGGTGATGACGGTGCCGGTGACGACCGGCGGGAAGAACTTCACGATGAGCGCAAATGCCGGGGCCACGATCAGTCCGATCACCGAGGCGACCAGGACTGACCCGAACACCGCGGGCAGGCCTCCGCCGCCGGCCAGAATGGACGTCATCGTCGCGACGCCGGCGAACGAGACACCCTGAACCAGCGGCAGCTGCGAGCCGAAGAACGGCACTCCGACCGACTGCAGGATCGTCGCCAGACCGCCCATGAACAGACAGGAGGCGATGAGGAGGCTGATGCCGTTGCCGTCGAGGCCGGCCGCATTGCCGATGATGAGGGGGACCGCGATGATTCCGCCGTACATGGTGAGCACGTGCTGCAACCCGTAGGCGAAAAAGCTGCCGACAGGAAGCCGTTCGTCCTCCGGACGGGCCGACTTGCTCGCGGTCGCGGTCTTGCGGTCGCCGCTGGGTGATTGATGGGATACCGACATCTATCTCTCCATTGAGTGCGTCCTCGCAGCGAAGAACTCACTGTGACTGACCGACCTCAGTGGCCGGTGTAGCGTGCGAGCGGGTATCGATTCGACCGAGGGACCGGTTGCATAATTCCGTTATGCGAAAGGAAATTTGCCTACCGTAAAACTCTAAAGGAGTACCATTCGGCCCGCAAGCCATTTTAGTGACCCACGGCACATGCCAGAGTTCACGGCAGTCGTGTGCTCATCCCCCGACGATCTACTGAACGTTCGCTCAGTTGGACGGTGTTGGATCATCCTACCGTCTCGCCGACCAGTGGGTACAGTCGAAGAATCCCGATGGGATACCGACCGGCGGAGCAGCAGACGCCGGAAAACCTGAGCTGGTGGCGTCGGCCCCAGTTCTGTCGCCACTGACCGATAGTGCGCGCTCGACCCGATAGTGCGCGCTCGACGCGCACGGTTCAAGAGTGAGAGGCGACACGATGACCGACAGCGGAACCGGCACACCGTCCGGCGAGAACCCTCCGACAGACCGACTGTGGCTGCGCGATCCGCTGGCCGTCCACCTCGGCGCCGGTGTCGATCCGAACCGGGCGGCTCGGGAAGGCAGCCGGCAGCTCAGTCCTCGGGTTTGCGGAACACCTCGCGCAAGTGGTCGCCGGTGAGGAAGTCGCCGACGCCGATCATGACCAGGCTGAACACGATCTGCTCGGTGATCATCCAGACCGGGTAGAGGCCGGGGACCGCGGCCATGACGAGGGTGATGACGGGGAAGATCTGCGTGAACAGGCGCAGGCGCTGGTACCCCCAGTAGAAGCCCTTCGTTGCGCGCCAGAAGAAGTAGAAGAGAGTCACGGTCATGCCGAGGACGACGAGGGTGCGCATCCACACGGCGAACGGCACCGGTTCGCCGGCCCTGGCGATGAGCACTGCGTAGACCACGGCACCGAAGCCGAGCACGAGTTCGAACACGAGCAGCCATGTGATCCACGCGAAGGCGCGTTTCGTCTTCGGTTGCTCGAGACCGTCTGCGGGCACGATGATGCCGGCCTTCCTGCCGCCGGCGAGGCGGTCGATCTTCGCAAGCAGGTTCTCCAGGGCCATGCCACCAGGCTAGCGGGATTGTCGGCTCCGGAGCCGATTTTCGGGGCTTCAGGGCCCTGTGTGATGGAATATCAATCGAAAGTTGGGGATGCAGTTCAATCCTGTGGGTCAGGAAACCGCGCCCGCGCGCTGATGAAGTGGAAGCATGAAGAAGATATTCAACGCAGCGTTCACGTACATGATCATCGGCGTCCTCTCGGGACTGTTCTACCGCGAGTTCACCAAGGCCAACGACTTCCCCTCCGGTGAGTTCACGCAGCTCGGCCTCGTCCACACGCACCTGCTCGCACTCGGCTTCATCGTCCTCCTCATCATCCTCGCCCTCGACAAGGTGTTCGGGCTCTCCGGCTCGAAGCTGTTCTCGTGGTTCTTCTGGCTCTACAACGTCGGCGTGATCCTCACGGCCGGAATGATGGTCTGGCACGGCTCGCTCACCGTCCTCGGTGAAGACTCGAATGCCATGATCGCCGGAATCGCCGGCCTCGGCCACATCGCCCTGTCCGTCAGCCTTGTCCTGTTCTTCCTCGCCCTGCGGACGAAGGTCGTGGCCGACTGATCGGTTGGGTGACAATGGTGCCATGAGCAGTGATTCCCAGGGCCGAGTGCGCATCCTCGCCATCGAGCACGAACGCGGCACCGGGCCCGAGCGGTTCGGGCAGTGGCTGGAAGAAGCCGGCGCCGAGGTGGTGGTGGCCCGGCCCTACCTCGGCGAGGTGATCCCGGCGCTCGGTGCTTTCGACGCCCTCATCGTCCTCGGCGGGTCCGCGGGACCCACCGAGGACGCCGAGAACCCCTGGTTCCCGCAGGTCAGGGACCTGCTTCGCCGCTCGATCGGCGGGGAGTTCCCGAGCCTCAACATCTGCCTCGGCGGGGAGATGCTTGCCGTGGCAGGCGATGCTCCGATCACCCGGCGGGCGCACCCGCAGATCGGGATCTACGAACTGGGTGCCACCTCGGCGGGGGAGACCGACCCTGTCTTCGGCGCACTGGCCGGTGTCGGATCGGCGGGTGCCGCGTCGACCGAAAGGGAGTCGCTGCCGTCCGTGCTCTTCCACCAGGAGGAGATGGCGCTGCCGACCGGAGCCGAACTCCTCATCACCGGCTCCGACGCCCCGGTCCAGGCCTTCCGTCTCGGCGAATTCGCGTGGGGCACCCAGTTCCATCCGGAAACCGATGCCACGCAGATCTCCCGGTGGCTGAACGGCAACGACCTGGCCCTGCCGGCCGGCAAGACCGACGACTCGATCATCGCCGAGGTCGAGGCTCACGATTCCGCTCTCGTCGACAACGGGAAGCGGCTGGCTCGGTCGTTCCTCGCATTTCTCGAAGGCCGACGTGCGGCCGAGACGTCCAGGCCAGATGCGCCCTTCAGCATGTGAGAAGCATGTGAACAAGGCGCTTTATCTGAGCGAAAGCTGAAAATCAGTCCGGCGATTGTTACGTTGATCACGGGTGCCGGTCCCGGACCAATCCTCCGGACGAAACGCAACTTCGCGCCCGCAGATATGACTTCACTAACCGAACATCTCGCCCAGGCCGCCACCGGGGTCGACATTGCCGCCACCGGGGTCGACATTGCCGCCGCCGGCGTCGACGAGGCCATCGAATCCTTCCTCGGTCCCGCGGCACAGGCCTTCAGCAGCATCGTCTTCTTCGAGCTCCAGATCGGCTCGATCGGCATCCCGCTCATCGTCGTCTGGCTCATGGCCGCGGCCGTCTTCCTCACCGTCTACCTCCGCTTCCAACCGATCACCGGACTCCGCTACTCCGTCGGCATCATCCGCGGTCGCTTCACGCGCAAGACCGACCCGGGCCAGGTCTCGAGCTTCCAAGCGCTCGCCACCGAGCTCTCGGGCACCGTCGGGTTGGGCAATATCGCAGGCGTGGCCGTGGCGATCACCATCGGCGGCCCCGGTGCCGCCCTGTGGATCATCATCTTCGGCTTCTTCGCCATGACCGTGAAGATGGCCGAGGCGACCCTCGGCGTGAAATACCGGCAGATCAACGAGGACGGCACCGTCTCCGGCGGTCCCATGTACTACCTGCGGGCCGGGCTGGCCGAGGTCGGTCGGCCCAAGCTCGGGAAGTTCCTCGCCGGGTTCTATGCTCTCACTGCCGTGCTCGGCGTCATCGGCGCCGGCAACCTGTTCCAGGCGAACCAGGCGGCCGCGATCATCGTTCAGGCCACCGGCAGCGACGACAGCTTCTTCGCTGACAAACTCTGGCTCATCGGTGCGATCATCGCTGCGCTCACCGCCCTGGTCATCCTCGGCGGGATCAAGAAGATCGGACAGTGGACGTCGAGGCTGACTCCGCTCATGGCGATCCTCTATTTCGTCTCGATCATCGTCATCCTCATCCTCAACGCCGGGCAGATCCCACACGCCTTCGCACTCATGTTCACCGGAGCCTTCAGCTCCAGCGGAGTCGCCGGTGGCGCCGTGGGTGTGGCGATCGTCGGTATCCAGCGTGCGCTGTTCTCCAACGCCGCCGGAATCGGCTCGGCAGGCATGGCCCACGCCGCCTCGAAGACGACGAAGCCGGCCACCGAAGGATTCGTGGCGATGTGGGAGCCGCTCATCGACTCCGTCATCATCTGCACTCTGACCTCGCTGGCCATCATCACCACCGGTCTCTACACCGAAAGCACCGAGGACGGAATCGGCTTGACCGCGCAGGCCTTCGGTGAGGTGTCGAGCTGGTTCCCCTATCTGCTCACGATCGCCGTCGTGCTCTTCGCCTTCTCGACGATCCTCGCCTACGGCTACTATGGGCAGCAGGCGCTGGGTTACCTGACGAAGAACTCGAAGGCCGCTGACAAGGCCTACCAGATCTTCTGGATCCTCGCCGTCATCGTCGGCGCCTCGATGTCGCTGGACTCGGTCATCGCCTTCTCCGACGCGATCTTCTTCCTCATGGCCTTCCCGAACCTGCTCGGCATCTACTTCCTTGCCCGCATCCTCCGCCTCGAGATCCTGCGGCTGCGTAAGAAGATCGACGCCGGTGTGATGAAGGAGATCACCCCTGTCGAACTCCAAGTCGGAATGGGCGATCACGAACCCACACCGGAGCAGATCAGGGCCGCCGAGGCGGGACGCAGGCGCAAACGCGACAAGCTGCGCGACGTCCGTGACACCCTGCGTCGGAAGAAGCAGGAACGCAAGAAGGCCGCGGACTGAGTCCGCGGCCTTCGGGCCTTTCCGTCTGGGCTGAGCCCGACCCCATCGGGTGGTCCCTCTCCACGGTGAAGGAGGACCGCCTCGGTGAGGGCAGGTCAGTCTTCGGCCTTCTTGAGCTTCTGATCGGTGTTCGTGTAGGCGATCGAATCGGCGGTGGATCCGACGAGCCCCATCGTCACGCGCAGCAGTCCGGGTTCGACGTCGTCCATGGGCGGAGGGGTCTCCGGCCCGATGGTCAGCGACTTTCCGTCCTTCGTCGTGGCGGTGATCGACCCGATGTAGACAGTGACATCGCCACTGAGCGTCATCGTGTCGGCCTTCGTCACCAGCCCTTCGTGCTCCTTGGGAGGCCTCACCGTGAGTGAGAAGCCGGTGATCTTGATCTCATCGGCTTGGATCTTCAGCACGACGATGGACCCACCGTCAGCGGTGGGCACCGAGACGAACGAGATTCCCTTGAGCCCCTTGAACGACAGGCCCTCGGAGCCCATGGCAGCCGGAGTCTTCGTGAAGATCGGCGCCTTCGTGTCCATCTGTGCATCGGACGGGAACTCGCCGTTGCCCTCTTCCGAGTCTTCATCCTCGGTCGGGTCGTCGCTGGGCTCATCGAGTCCCAGACCACCAGGGTCCGTGGGATCGTCGGAGGGTTCCTCCGTCGGCTCCTCGCTCGGTTCATCGCTCGGCTCATCCGTGGGGCCCGGCGCGGGCAGCGACGGGTCCGCCGTCGGTGGATCGCTCGGTTTCACCGGCATTCCGGGCGACAGGCTTCCCGCAGGTGCGGGGTCCTGGTCCTCTGACTTGGCGGAATCATCGTCATCACAGGTGCCCACGAGCGAGCACAGCGGCGACGAGTGGGCGGCTGCAACCGATCCCGCCCCGAGCGTCGTCGGGAGGATCAGGACAGCTGCCGCCAGGAGTGAGGCCGTGCGGCGGCTGGATACCCTCATGCAGTCTCCCCCTCAGCGGCTTCGGACTCCTTCGGACTCCTTCGGACTCCTTCGGACTCCTTCGGCCCGCGCGGTCCCATCCATGCGACCACGAGAATCGCCCCGATGGTGGACAGCAGCATGCCGATGATGAACCCGCCGAGGTTCACTCCGATGAGTGAATAGACTGCGAGGACGAGGGCGATGATCCCGTAGAACACATGGTGCGCGGGTCGGAAGATCGATAGCAGAGCGAGCACGACGATGGTGATCGGAACGACGGTCGCCTGCAGTCCCTCGATGCCGAATTGGATCTGCATGTTGCCGAGGTCCAGCTGGCCGGAGAAGAACAGTTCGATTCCGCCGAGGACGGCCATCACACCTCCGATGAAGGGGCGCTGCCGACGCCAGTGCTTGAATCCCTGACGCTTCGCGGCATCGTCGGTCATCTGCACTTCCTCGCTTCGGTCGGCCTCCCCCGCCTCCGGCGTCGGGACGGCGAATTCTGCCGTCTCGACGCCGGAATCGGAGGAGCCGCTGTGCTCTTCGGCGCGTCGGCTCCGACGGGACAGCGCAAGCAGGCTCGTCTTCTGCACGGTTGCCTCCTGTTCGGCGGCCTCCCGTTCATCGGTCGGCTGCCCGTTGGCTGCTGAGTTCCTCATCAGTCGCACTGCTCAGATCCGTCGGTGAGCTTCAGCGACATGTCCTTGAGCGTGAAGACCGAGGCCGTGGTCGACCAGGAGTCCTGCTTGAGGTCCTTGATGGAGATGGTGTCGGAGTCCTGGGCGAAGTCGCCCTTGCTTCCCTTGGCCTTCGTGTTGACGTCGGAGGCATCGACGCCGATGCGGATGTTCTCGAACTCCGCGTCTCCCTTGAGGCCGGTCATGCCGATCTGCAGATCCTTCGCCGAGGCGGGGGTGCCCTTTCCGCCCGCCTTGATGAGGACGCCGACCTTGCCCAGAGGAGTCTCCTGGACGGCCGACTGGCAGAGGTTCTCCAGGGTCGCATCCTTGATGTTCGCGGTGACGACGGCGTGCTTGCCGCCCTCGGCGTCCTTGGCGACTCCGCTGTACTGGGAGAAGCCGGTGCCCTCGAGCTGCGACGACGAGATCTTGAACTGTGTACCCGAGACGGCGAATGAGACCGGGACTGCACCCTGGGCCACCCCGCCCATGAGCATCGCTGAGACGACGCCTGTGGGAATCGCGACCATGGCGATGCGACCGGCGTGAGATGAGACGAGCCTGCGGATGAGGCTGGGATTGCGGAACTTCATTGATCCTCCTTGACCACCGACAGCACGGTCGGCATCAGCGTGTGATGTAAGTTACTACGGGGTGTTACCGGACAGTATCGCGGGTGAAGTTTGAGCGTCAACAGCTTTTTCCGACGGCATCCTCACGGGGCAGGGTTCGGGTGACCGCACACCAGTGGGCAAAGCCGACCTGTCAGATCGGATGAACTGGCATCTTCCCAGATCAGGCGATGTGCTCTGATTGTCTGAGGCGATGGTCGAGCCCGCACTCGATGGCGCTGAAACGCGCACCCGGATGAAGGGAACCGCCGCGGGGCGGGGCGTGAACAAAACTTTCAAAACTCAGCTTTCACACCTCGGCGGGGGATACCGGAGCGGACGCGGTCAGCGCACCGGGGCATCGGGACCGAGCGGAATGCCCAGACCCCACCACAGGAAGAACAGCAGGCTCCAGCTGATCGTCATGCACACGGCCAACGGCAGGGTGTGCGATGCGAGCGTACCGATGCCGGCGTTCTTCTGATATTTCTGCATGAAGCCGAGCGCGAGGATGAAGTACGGACTCATCGGGGTGATGGCCGGCGACCGCGAGTCGGTGATGCGGAAGATCGCCTCCGAGGTCTCCGGCGGCACCTCGAGCAGCATGAGCAGCGGCACGGTGACCGGAGCCATGATCGCCCACATCGCCGAGCCGGAGGTGATGAGCACGTTGACGACGGAGAGCACGAGCAGGACGAGGATGAACACCACCCAGGTCGGCAGGCCGAGGCCGGTGAAGAGTTCGGACACGGACACCGAGACGAGCATGCCGATGTTCGTCCATGCGAAGTACTCGAGGAACTGGGCGATGGCGAAGAAGAGGACGAGGACCCCGGCGATCGACGCCAGGCCCTGCCCCATGAGCTTCGGCACGTCCGACCAGGTCTCGATCGTGCCTTCGCGGAAGCCGTAGACGATGCCGCCGATGCCGAAGAGCAGAGCGATGAGGAACGCGATTCCGGTGAGGAACGGGGACTCGCCGAAGGGTCCCTCGCCGCGCAGGGGCGCTCCCTCGGGGACGACGAGGACGACGATGGCGATGATCGCAGCGATGACGGCGAACATCGACCAGCGCAGAGCCTTCCGCTCCGTGTCGGTGATGACGAGGTCTTCGTGTTCGGCATCCTCGTCGGCGTCGAGGTTGTCGCGCTTCATGAGCACGCCCTCGGTGACGATGGTGATGACGACGGCCAGGAGGATGGAGCTGGCGATGTTGAAGTACCAGTTGCCGAGATCGTGCCCATGAATGCGACCGTGAAGACGATGAGTCCGGCCGGGACGCGGGCGATCGAGACCTTCATCGCCGTCGAGAGCAGGCCGGCGCGCTCGGCCAGGGCTACACCCATGATGACGACCATGATCGTGATGAGTGGTGGGAAGGTCCGATAGGGATCCTCGACTCCCGCGCCGGCGAGGGAGAGGACGAAGCGGAGTACGGCGAGGATCGCCGCGAGGATCCAGAACAGCCAGAAGGGGTTCGGCAACTTGTTGCCGACGACTTCGATGACGTTGAGGGCGCGGATGACCAGCGGCAGCTTCTCCTGCTGGTCGGTCTGCGGGGTATCGGCGGTCTGGGTCGGTTTCATCATGAGCTCCTGAGAGTTCAGGCAGGATTTTCGGGCAGGGTCCACCAGGGCACGGTGATTCCGGCGCTGGAATCGGGTGATCTGTGGTGGGGTGACGGCCGGGCGGCCGGTCAGTGAGAAGCGGGTGTCACAGTCTCTGCAGCTCCTGACAGTAGGCGACGAGTCGATCGATGACCTCGCCGAGGATGTCCTCCCCGGCCGCGGCCGTGGCGGTGCGTGGATCGCCGAGGACGCCGTTGTCGGCGTAGCGGTCGAATGTCACCGCAGTTGACGGTGACTTCGTTCGTGAGAGTCGGGCGCGCGGGTCGAGATCGTCGCGCCGGGTGGCGACGGGGTTGAGGTGGCCCGAGTCGACGAGGGATTCGTCGATGGCGAGCATCTGTGAGGTCGGACACTCCGCAGTGGCCGCCGACCTCGGTGCGTGGCAGCTGGGCAGTCGCCTCGGTGGCCAAGGCGGAGACCGGAGCATAGGCGAAGACGAAGTCCGGATGGGTGGCGAGCAGGGACTGCTGGATCACGCCGAGCGCGGCGAGGTTGCCGCCGTGCCCGGTGATGACGAGGAGCCTGTCGAATCCGGCATCGGCGAGCTGGCGCACGATCGAGGAGACGAGATCGATGAACAGCTGCGGGCCGATGTTGATCGTGCCGGGCAGGAAGCGGTGATGCGGGGAGAGACCGTAGTCGATGCTCGGCAGGACGAAGGCTCGGGCCGCCCGAACCTGATCGCCGTTGGCGCTGTCGCGGGTGTCCGACTCAGGCCGTCTTCGGCGCATCCCCTTCGATGGTCGACCAGTTCGCCTTCGTCAGTGCGACGGCATGCGCATGCTCACCGGCACGGACGGCGGCGATGATCTCGGTGTGCTGCTCCGGTGAGGCCGATCCCTTCACCGATTCGAAGTGCAGGAACTCCGCGCGGCGCAGAGTGGCGGTGACGACCTCGAGGTGATCGGGAATGAGGGGATTGCCGGATCGAGTGAGGGCCACCTCGTGGAAGTCGTCATCGGCGGCGATCGCCGCCTTGGCATCGCCGACCGCGAGGGCCGCACTCAATCGGCCGTTCGCCTGCTCCATCTCACCCAGCGCCGCCTCGTCGAGGGCGGGAAAGGCGAGGTCGATCGCCAGACCGTGGAGTTCGGCGGCGATCTGCCGGGCCGCGAGGATGAGTACCGGATCCTCCGGTGCCACGCGCGTCATCCGGCCCGGCTCCGCCACGACGAGTCCGGCCTGCGCCAACCGTTGAAGCGCCTCGCGCACGGGCGTTCTGGACACCTGCAGCCAGGCGCCGAGCTCCTGATCGCGCAGCTGTTCCCCCGGGGCGAGCTGGCCGCGGACGATGGCGTCGCGGATCGACCGATAGACGTCATCGCGCAGCAGGCTGCGCTGCGGGGCGGGGGAATCCGTGGGGATCGGCACGCTCGGTCACCTTGTCTCTGAGTGGGTGGTCTCGTCCCGCGGGATGGGACTCGAACTCTGACCCATTGTAACCATCAGCAGAATGCAATATATTGCATCTCACTGGATGCGATCCAGGACACATCGCGCGAGGGAGCGATCGCCCCGAAGCGAACGCTTCAGAGAACAGAGGACATCATGGCCATCACCGACTTCGAACGCTACCCACTCACCTTCGGGCCGAGCCCCGTGCACGAGCTCCCGCGACTGAGCGACCACCTCGGCGGGGCCCGTGTCTGGGCCAAACGAGAGGACGTCAACTCAGGACTCGCCTTCGGCGGCAACAAGACCCGCAAGCTCGAGTACATCGTCCCCGACGTTTTCGCCTCGGGTGCGGATACCCTCGTGTCCATCGGCGGCTACCAGTCCAACCACACCCGCCAGGTCGCCGCTGTCGCCGCTCACCTGGGACTGAAGGCGCGCCTCGTGCAGGAACGCTGGGTCGACTGGGAGGACCCGGTCAACGACAAGGTCGGCAATATCGAGCTCTCGCGCATCATGGGAGCCGACGTCCGCCTCGACTCGGCCGGATTCGACATCGGCATCCGCTCGAGTTGGGAGAACGCACTGCACGAAGTCGAAGAGTCCGGCGGCAGGCCCTACCCGATCCCCGCCGGAGCCTCGGAACACAAGTTCGGCGGACTCGGGTTCGCGAACTGGGCGTATGAGGTCGCCGCACAGGAGAAGGAGCTCGGCGTCTTCTTCGACACGATCGTCGTGTGCACCGTGACCGGGTCGACGCATGCCGGCATGATCGCCGGCTTCGCCGCCCTCGAAGCCGCAGGCGGCCGCCCCCGCAAGGTCATCGGCATCGATGCCTCGGCCACGATCGAGAAGACCCGCGACCAGGTGCAGCGGATCGCGAACACCACTGCCGAACTCATCGGCCTCGGGCGTGAGATCACCGACGACGACGTCGATATCCGCACCGGCTGGGAGGGCCCGGCCTACGGCATCCCCGACGAGACGACCGTGAACGCGATCCGCACCACCGCCCAGCTCGAAGGCGTCATCCTCGACCCCGTCTACGAGGGCAAGTCGATGGCAGGGCTCCTCGACCTCGTCGGAGACGGCACGATCGGCCAGGATTCCACCGTTCTCTACGCCCACCTCGGCGGACAGCTCGCACTCAACGCCTACTCCTCGATCTTCTGATGATGAGCACTGCACAGGAACCGAGCGCACAGGACACGGACCGCCACCAATTCGAGACCTCCCTGCAGGTCAGCCCGCCCGGGACGAACGACCGTCCGCTGCGGGCCTCGACCTCGGGAGACGATGAGATCCTCGACGAGATCGCCCAGCGCGTGCTGAGGCTGGCGACCTCGATCATCGACCGCGCCAACCGCGGCCGAGTCAACCCGGACGGGGTCAAGGTCGGCGGCCATCAGTCCTCGTCGGCCTCGATGACCGGGATCATGACGGCGCTGTGGTTCACCCGACTGCGCGCCATCGACCGCGTCTCGGTCAAACCACATGCCTCTCCCGTCCTTCACGCGATCAACTATCTGCTCGGAGACCTCGGCGAGGAATTCCTCGACACCCTGCGCAGCCGCGGAGGACTCCAGCCCTACCCCTCCCGGACGAAGGACCCCGACACCGTCGACTTCTCCACGGGGTCGGTGGGCATCGGCGCGACCGCCCCGATCTGGGCCGCACTGTCCCACCGCTACGTCTCCGACCGGTTCCCCGACACCCCACGGGCCGGGCGCTTCTATTCGCTGCTCGGGGATGCCGAGATGGACGAAGGTGCGGTATGGGAGGCCATCATCGACCCCGAGGTGCGCACCCTCGGCGAGATCGTGTGGATCGTCGACCTCAACCGGCAGTCCCTCGACCGGGTCATCCCCGACGTGCAGATCAAGCGCCTCCACGGCATGTTCGCCGCCGCCGGCTGGCAGGTCCTCACCTGCCCGTGGGGGCGCCGACTCGAAGCCGTGTTCGCGGCCCCCGGCGGTGAGGCGCTCAAGAATCGGCTCGTGCAGATGCCCAATCCCGAATACCAGCGGCTGCTGCGCGCCCATCCGTCCGAGATCCACGACCGGCTGCTCGCGGGCCTCGACGAGTCCGCGGCCACGGCGCTGCGCGCGGTCATCGACCCGTTCTCACCCGATGAGATCGCCTCCCTCATCCGCGACCTCGGCGGACACGACCTCGGGCAGCTCGTCGAGGCCTTCGAGGCCATCGACGACGACCGACCCACCGTCGTCTTCGCGTACACGATCAAGGGCAAGGGGCTCGCCACCGAGGGCCACCCGGGCAACCACGCCGCCCAGCTCACCGAGGCGCAGATGCGCGACCTCGCGGCCGACTCGGCGATGGACCTCGACGATCCGTGGGTCCGCTTCGACCCCGACACCCCGGCCGGGAGGCTCTGCGCCCAGACCGCCGAGCGCCTGCGCCGCGAGGACCATGAGACCCACACCGTCGCCGAGGTGCCCGCTGAGCTGGGATTCTCCCCGCGGCCGACGATCTCCACCCAGGCCACGCTGGGTCGGTTCCTCTCCGACCTCAAGCACGTCGCCCCCGAGGTGGCCCGCCGCGTCGTCACCGTCTCACCGGACGTGGCCACGTCGACCAACCTCGGCGGGTGGATCAACAAGACCGGGATCTGGTCCCCGGCCGGGCGGGAGGACTGGTTCTCCGATGACCGGGAACGAGTCCTCAAATGGCAGGAGGGCTCGCGCGGTCAGCACATCGAGATGGGCATCGCCGAGGTCAACCTCGTCTCCCTGGCCGGTGAGCTCGGGACGACCGGGAGCCGGTGGGGACAGCCGCTGCTGCCGATCGCGACGATCTACGATCCGTTCATCAACCGCGCCCTCGAACCGTGGACGTTCAGCCTCTACGCCGGTGGGCGCTCGATCATGGTCGGCACGCCGTCGGGAGTCACGCTCGCGCCCGAGGGCGGGGCGCACCAGTCGTTCAACACGCCCTCGGTGACTCTGGAGATCCCGGGCTTGACGAGCTGGGAGCCGGCCTTCGCCCAGGACCTCGAGTGGACCCTGCTCGAGGCGCTGCGCGAACTCGTCGACCCGCACGGGGATTCGGCGTACTTCCGCCTGACCACCAGGCCCGTGGCCCAGGAGCTCGCCGCAGTGCCCGAGGATCCGCTGCTGCGCGAACGGCGCCGCGAACAGGTCATCGCCGGAGGCTACCGGCTCTCGGCCCGTCCGGCGGCCGAAGACGAGGTCACGCTCGTCGGCGCCGGCGCGATCATGACCGAGGTCATCGCGGCTGCGGCCCGACTGGAAACTCTGGGCGTGCGGGCAGGAATCGTCTGCCTCAGCTCGGCGTCGAAGGTCTTCCGCTCCGTGCAGGAGCGGGGACGGGTGGGGCAGAGCCGCCGTTCGGCCATCGCCGACGAACTGTTCCCGGCCGCGCATCCCGCGCCCCTGGTGACCGTCCTCGACGGACACCCGCACACGCTGGCCTTCCTGTCCGGAGTGCGCGGGGATCGCACCCGCAACCTCGGCGTCACGGAATTCGGTCAGGCCTCCTCGGTGAGTCAGGCACATGCGATCCACGGAATCGACACGGACTCGATCGTCTCTGCGGCGCTCGACCTCGTGGGGCGGTGAGGTCTCCGGCGCCTGGTGAGGTCTGCTGCGGGTGGTCGACCGGGTCCGGCACCTCGTACCGGAGCCGATCCCCACACCGAGGCGGCTGATCCGTGAGCGTGCCGAGGCGGCTGTTCGATCAACGTCGAGGACGGTTCGGATTTCGTCGTGGTTGATTCGGAATCCGCATCGCCTCGGCGTGGAGGTCGGGGACGATACGGGACTGAGGATTCCCCCAGGTTCCGGCACTTGTTGCGCGGGTCACGTGTTGATAGCGTGTGAGACAGGCATACGCAATCCGTCGATTCCGACGGCGAACAGGTATGCGATTGCTTAAACGGCGCCAACAGGCGCCCGAAGTCGAAGGAGTCTGGAATGAGCAACGTAGGCAGTGCTGCAGGCGGTTACCGTGTCGAGAACCCGGCCACGGGCGAGGTCGTCGAGAAGTTCGACAATGCCACCGACGAAGAGGTCCAACAGGTCCTCGAATCCGCACACAAGGGCTACCTGAGCTGGCGCGAGAAGACGATCGAGGAACGCGCCGCGATCGTCAACAAGGTTGCCGCTCTCTTCGGAGAGCGCAAGGCCGAGCTCGCGGAGATCATCGCCGAGGAGATGGGCAAGCCCACCGCCGAAGGTGAGGAAGAGGCCGAGTTCTGCGAAGAGATCTTCAACTACTATGCGAACAACGGACCGAAGTTCGCCGCCGATGAGCCGATCGAATCGATGTCGGGCGGAAAGGCCTTCATCCAGCGTCGCCCCGTCGGCCCGCTGCTGGGTATCATGCCCTGGAACTTCCCCTACTACCAGGTCGCCCGCTTCGCCGCACCGAACCTCGTGCTCGGCAACACGATCATCCTCAAGCACGCGGAGATCTGCCCCCGCTCCTCGGCGAAGATCGCCGAGATCATGAAGGAAGCCGGCATCCCCGAAGGCGTGTACTCCAACATCTACGCCACCCATGAGCAGATCGAGACGATCATCGCCGACGACCGCGTCGAAGGTGTGTCCCTGACCGGTTCCGAGCGCGCCGGGTCCGCCGTGGCCGCGACCGCGGGCAAGTACCTCAAGAAGGCCGTGCTCGAGCTCGGCGGATCCGACCCCTACATCGTCCTCGACACCGATGACATGAACGAGGCCGTCGATACCGCGTGGGGCACCCGCCTGTACAACACCGGCCAGGTCTGCAACGCGAACAAGCGGATGATCGTCATGGACGACATCTACGACGACTTCGTGTCCGGTCTGACCGAGCGTGCCCAGTCCTGGGAGAAGGGCACCCCCGCCGAGGCGGGCGACGGCAAGTACTCGCCTCTGTCCTCGCGCTCGGCCGCCGAGAACCTGCGCAAGCAGCTCGACCGCGCCGTCGAGCAGGGTGCGACCCTCGTCGGCGGCGAGCTCGCCAGCGACGGTTCGGCCTATGTCTCGCCGGCCGTGCTCACCGGAGTCACCTCGGAGATGGACGCCTACCGCGAGGAGCTCTTCGGACCCGTGGCCACCGTGTACAAGGTCACCAGCGATGACGAGGCACTGGCTCTGGCCAATGACTCGCGCTTCGGCCTCGGCGGCGCCGTGTTCGCCAAGGATTCCGAGCGTGCCGCGAAGCTCGCTCAGCGCCTCGACGTCGGCATGTCGAATGTCAACACCCCTGCCGGTGAAGGCGCGGAGATCCCGTTCGGCGGCACCAAGCGCTCGGGCTTCGGCCGCGAGCTCGGCCCCTACGGCATGGACGAATTCGTCAACAAGCGCATGTACTACGTGGCTGACTGAGGCTGATTGGGCTGCGGCCCTCGCCGAGAAACGGGCTGAGCGTCGAGACACGCGTGTGCGCATGCGTGTCTCGACGCTCAGCCCGTTTCTCGCTGTCCTGCCCCTTGCTTCGATGAAGCCGAACGATTCGGACTTACGCTCGCGATCACCGCTGTCGGACTGAGCCCGAAGTTGGTGAACCAGCGGGCGGCCGCCTTCTCGGCGATGCCCTCGGCCTGATCGATCAGGCGACGTCCGCTGTCGGTGAGGGAGAACTCACCGGACTCTGCGCGCGAGAGCCAACCGAGCTTGACGAGTGGGCTGCTGGAGCGGATGGTCTGCGATCGGGTCTCGCCCATCGCCTCGGCGAGGTCCTCCCTGGTCAGCCCCTGCGGATGTGTCCCGATGATGCGCAGTCGACGCAGGTCGTCGAGCGACAGGCCGACGCGTGCCAGGGCAGCGCCGACTGCCGTGTCGAGCGCACTCTTCGCCCAGGCGACGGTCAGCGCTGCCTCGAGGTTGGGTGCCGAGTTCATGACCGCCGTCCCGACCGTGTCTTGATGTCCTCGACGCACACTGCCGAGACCTCGGTGACCGCGCCTGCGAAACCGCGGCGGTCGAGGTCGGTGGCGGCGAGCTCTTCGCCTCTGAGCGTGGCCAGCACCTCGGCGTCATCGGGATCGGACTCGTCGACGTCGATGAGGAACCGATGCTGGAAGAACACGAGCTCCGGCGTGTAGAGAAAGGTCCCCTCGGGGGTGAAGCGGGCGGCGAACATGTCGTGCTCGGACTGGGCCGCACGGAGGCGGCGGCGCTGCTCGTCGTTGAGGTCGGCAAAGCGGCCGCGGGCGGTGATGCGAAAGTTCCATGTCATGGAGCGGTCTCCTGGATACGGGTGGCGTGATCGAAGATGGCGACGATCTCTTCGGCAGCGATGTCGCCGTAGGTGGGCACCGCGGTGTCGAGGACCGAGCGCAGGGTCAGGGCCATCGTCGTGGGATCGAAGCTGCGCATCTCGCCTCGGCGCTGTCCGTCCTCGAAGAGCGCGACGAGGTCGGCGACCGATTCGGTGGCGCGCTCGCCATAGCCGGCTGCTCCCGGTGCGCGCCTGGCGAGGTGACCGACAGAGGCGATGATGGCGGCAGCTCGCCTGGGATGGCGTCGGCAGTAGGCGATATGCGTCGAGATGTACTCCGCAAGCCGTTCGTTCGAGCTGTTGGTCGAATTCAGTGCGTGGCCGAGCTCGGGGCCGAGTTCGCCGACGATGGACTGCACGACGGCTGCGGCCAGGTCCTCCTTGTCGGAGAAGTTTCCGTGGACGGCGCCGCGACTGAACCCGGCGTTCTCGGCCACCGCGACGAGTGAGGTTTCGGCGACCCCGTGGTCGGCGAAGAGCGAGATCGCCGATTCGATGAGTCGCTGGCGAGTCGCTTCCTGACTTTCCCTGCGAGTCATGCGCTGCGGTGCTGAGTTCATAAGTTCAAGATACATGAATGTATTTGAATACCGCAAAGTATGAGAACTGGCCTGGCAGAAGCGGGCCGGCTGGAAACGGCCCGGACCCCCTCCGCAGACCACAGCCGTCCGCGTCGCTCCTATACTGAGGATCGGTGCCCGGGGCCTGGTGATGTCAGTCGAGGATCGGGCACATGCCGGCCCGGGATCGGGCCCGTGAGGAACGAATTCGAGGAGGACGGAATTGCCTATCACGTCGAGGATCCTCGAGGTTGCGGCCGCCGATCCGGACCAGTTGGCCATCGTCGGCGGCCACACTGGCAGCCCTGCCCCAGATGAGAGCGCCGACTCTGCCGAGCGCGCACGCGCCCAGCGCTCCCTCACGTATGCCGAACTCGTCACTGACTCGGCTACATTGTTCGCCGCCGTCGACGCCCTCCACGGAGCCCAGACCGACCCGCCGAATCCTGCTCCCGAAACCCACGGCATCCCGATCACGGCGGTGAGTCTCACCTCGGCGTTCGAGACTTCCCGCATCATCGCCGGCCTCGCCGGCTTCCGCGCGGTCTCGGCCACGATCGATCCCCGCTGGCCGCTCGACCATCAGGTCGGAGTCATCTCGACCACGGGAATCGGTCTCGTCATCTCCGACTCGACCCCACTCGCCGAGGCGCTCGCCGCCGCAGGCTGGACCGGAACCGTCATCACCGCGACCGACCTCCATTCCTGCGAGGCCGCCGTCGATCCCGCCGACACGACCCCGCCGACCGTCCGCGAAGCGTCCGAGCCGTTCCTCATGCTCTTCTCGTCGGGCACGACGAGCAATCCGAAGGCCTTCATCAAGACCCGCCAGCAGTACCGCGACAACGTGGCTGTGTCCTCGGCCCACCTCGAACCCTTCGCCGGAGTGGCCACCCTGGCGCCTGGCCCCGTGTCCTACAGCCTTACCCTCTACGCCGTCGTCGAAAGCCTCGCCACCGGCGGCAGCGTCCACGTCGCCGACGACTTCGACCCCTTCACCATGGGGTCGCGCATCACCGGCGAAGCCATCACCCGAATCGTCGCCGTGCCCGCCGTGGTGCGTGCCATCGCCGAGGCGGCCCGCCGAACGCCGGCCCGCTTCCACGGTCTCGACCTCGTCGTCACCGGGGGAGCGAATCTGCCGGCATCCATCCGTTCGGCACTCGCCGAGGTCCTCCCCGACACCCGTCTGATCAGCTACTACGGTGCCGCCGAGATCGGGTTCATCGGCGACAGCCGCGATGGCGACGGCACCTGGATCTCGATCTACGACACCATCGGCGTCGAGGTCCGTGACGGATCCGGTGCCCGGCTGCCGGACGGAGAGATCGGCACGGTCTGGATCAGTGCCGCCGCCTGCTCGGACGGCTATGTCACCGGCACCACCGACGCTCAGCTGCGACGTCCCGACGGTTGGGCCACGGTCGGTGACCAGGGGCGGATCGACAACGGACTCCTCCAACTCGCCGGACGGGCCGGTGACATCGCGATCACCGGGGGACACAAGGTGTCCCTGCCCGAGGTCGAACGCGCCTTCGAAGGATTCGACGGCGAGGTCTGCGCGGTCGCGTTGCCCGACGACGGTCTCGGCAGCATCGTCGCCCTCGTCATCGAACCGGACTCCGCGGGCCACGGCTCCGAGGGCGGGACCCCCGATTCGGGCACACCCGACAAAGCCACACTGCTCGACCACGCCCGGGCGAAGCTGGCCCCGCAGTTCGTGCCGCGGCGGTTCTACCTGCTCGACCGGCTGCCGCGGACCGTCGGCGGGAAGATTCGACGCCACGAAACCGTTGACCTGGTCATGAGCGGAAAGGCACAGCGACTGTGAACGCTTCCCAGGGCGTCGTCATCACTGGACTCGGAGCCATCACCCCAAGCGGTCAGGACCCCGAAACCCTCTGGCGATCTGTCCGCAGCGGCACCAGCGCCATCGACGTCCTCGCAGGTGAGCAGTTCGACGACCTCGCCGTGCGAATCGGCGGGCAGATCAAGGACTTCGACGCCGAGGCGGTTCTGCCCCGGGCGCTCGCCCGCCGACTCAGCCCCGTCCAGCACTGGGCCATCGCCGCCGCCGACCAGGCGCTCGACCACGCGGGAGTCCCCGCCCCGGCCGAGGAGCTGCCGTGGGACCGCGACCGTGTGGCCGTCATCGCCGCCACCGGCTCCGGACCCGTCGACGCCATGCAGGAGGCCACGCGCCGCCTCGACGCCGACGGCCCCAGGTCGGTGCCGCTGACCCTGTCCATCCACGGAGCACCGGATTCCGCGGCCGCGCTGATCAGCCAACGCTTCGATCTGCGCGGGCCCGGGCATTCAGTCTCGGCGACCTGCGCCTCCGGGGTGATCGGCCTCGGCGAGGCGATGCGCCGCATCCGCCACGGCTATGCCGATGCCGTGCTCGTCGTCGGCATGGAAGACTGCCTCGGCCCGGTCAATCTCGCCTCGAACACGAACATGCGCGCGCTCGCCGCCGGATTCGAAGGCGATCCGACCGCCGCCAGCCGACCCTTCGACCAGGGCCGCAACGGCTTCGTCATGAGTCAGGGCGCGGCCGCGATCCTCCTCGAATCCGCCGATTCGGCGGCCTCACGTGGGGCGAGGCTCCTGGCCGAGCTTGCCGGATTCGGCGCCGCCAGCGATGCCCACCACCCGACGAATCCGCATCCGCAGGGACGGGGAGCCGCCTCGGCGGTCGTCCAGGCCTTGAGCGACGCAGGGCTGGAACCCGGCGATATCGACCACATCAACGCCCACGCCACGGGCACACCGGCCGGCGACCGAGCCGAACTCGCAGCCTTCGACTCCGTCCTGGGGGAGGTCGGACGGACGATCCCGATCTCGGCCACGAAATCGACGACGGGGCACCTCCTCGGCGCATCGGGGGTCGTCGAGGCGATCATCGCGACCCTGACGATGCGTGACGAGACGCTGCCGCCGACGCTCAACCTCGACGACAACGAGTTCCCCGACTGGGACATCGTCTCAGGTCACGCCCGTGAGGTGGGCTGTGAACCGAACCTCGCCGAGGCGGCCGTCGACACTGTGCTGTCAACGTCGTTCGGCTTCGGCGGGCACAACGGCGCGATCATCCTGCGCCGCACCGCGCAGACCGCGACACCCTCAGCAGAAGCGACCGACCCCTCGACGAAGGAGAGACGATGACCGACCGTGAGACACGTGTGAGCGAGCTCGCCGCGCGATACCTGCCTGCTGATGTGCTCGAACGATTCCGCGAACGAGCCGACGTCTATGACCGCGAGAACCGATTCTTCGACGAGGATCTCGCCGAACTGGGGGACCTCGGCTACCTCACCCTCTTTGTACCCGAGTCCCACGGCGGGCCGGGACTGAGCCTGTTCGAGGTCAGCCGACTCCAGCAGAGGCTGGCAGCGGCGGCGCCCGGAACGGCTCTGGCAATCAACATGCACCTCATGACCACCGGAGTGGTCAAGGCGCTGGCCGACCGCGGTGACGACTCGTTGAACTGGGTGTTCGACGAGGTCATGGCCGGTGAGATCTTCGCCTTCGGCATCTCGGAACCGTCGAACGACTGGGTTCTGCAGGGATCGAACACCGAGGCGGTGCCTACGGCCGACGGCGGATACGAACTGAGCGGAGTGAAGATCTTCACCTCGCTGTCACCCGTGTGGACCAGGCTCATCGTCCACGGTGCCGTGGCCTCCGACGACGACGGGATCGCCGGTCCCGATGCGGACGAGCCCGCCGAGGGGCGGCTCGTCTACGGCTTCATCGAACGCGATGCGCCCGGCATCACGGTCTCCGACGAGTGGGATGTGCTGGGAATGCGGGCCTCGCAGTCGCGGGCGACGATCCTCGACCACGTGCCGATGAAGCCCGAACGGGTCTCACGCGTCATCCCTGCCGGCAAGCACCCCGACCTGCTCACCTTCGCGATCACGAGCAACTTCCAGCTGCTCATCGCCGCCGTCTACGCCGGAGTCGCGGCGCGGGCGCTCGAGCTGGGCGCCGCCGGACTGCACAAGCGGAAGTCCGCGAAGGCCGGGACCACCTTCGCCGAGGTGCCCGAGGCCCGGACGCGCCTGGCCGATGCGCACCTCGACTTCATGCCCGTGACGGCGATGATCGACGCCTACGCCCGGGACTTCGATGACCTCATCGACCACGGTGCCGGCTGGCCGCTGCGTCTGGTGGGGGCGAGGATCAAGTCCGCCGAGGCGGCCCGAAACTGTGCGGAGACGGCCCTGATGTGCACGAGCGGCAGCGGGTTCGGCAACAAGCACGAACTCTCCCGCCTCTTCCGCGACGCTGCGGCCGGGCTCTTCCACCCGCCGAGCGCGGATGCGGCCCGTCCGATGTACGCGGCCGCGCTGCTCGACGGGTAGGGAGTTCGGTCCGCCGCTCGTTCAAGGCGAAGCGCACTTGTCGAAAGGTGTACCCCACGAAAAGTGCGCTGACGCTTGAACGACACCGAGGCGACCCTCGCCGGATGGCCTCAGAGCTCGGGCAGCAGTGAGATCGGGTTCTCGATGCAGTCGGCGACGAAGGTGAGGAACTCGCTCGGCTCCTGACCGTCGCACGCCCGGTGGTCGAAGACGAACGACAGGTACATCACCTTGCGCACCGTCAGCTCGCCGTCGACGACCCACGGGCGGTCCTTGATCCGGCCGAGACCGAGCATCGCCACCTCGGGGAGGTTGATGATCGGGGCCGAACCGTCGACACCGAACACCCCGTAGTTGTTCAGGGTGAACGTGCCGCCGGTCAGCTCGGACGGATCGAACTTCCCCGAGGCGGCCTTCCCGACGGTTCCGGACACGGAGTCGCGCAGCTGCCGCAGGCTCAGCTCGCCGGCCCCGTGGACGACGGGGACCATGAGCCCGCGCGGAGTCTGCGCGGCCAGGCCGAGGTTGATGTCACCGTGGGTGACGATCTCACCGGCAGCCGTATCGATCGACGAGTTGATGATCGGGTACTTCTTCAGACCGGCCACGACGAAGCGGGCGACGAGCGAGAGCAGCGAATACTTCTCACCCGTGCGGGCCTCGAGCGCCTTCTTCGTCGCCAGCAGCTCGGTGGCGTCGACGTCGAGCCAGATTGTGGCCTCGGGGATCTCCTGCCGCGACTTCGTCAGGCGTTCGGACACGACCTTGCGCAGTCCCGTGATCGGGGTGCGGGTATCGCGGTCGCTCTGGTCGGAGCTCGCAGCAGGCGAAGATGCCTTCGCCGGTGACGTCCCCGCGGGGACGTGGGCAGCGGCACCTGCCCCGGACTCGATCGCGGCCATGACATCAGCCCTGGTCACGACCCCGCCGGGGCCCGTGCCGGGCAGGCTCTTGGCACTGATGCCGTGATCCTTTGCGAGCTTGCGCACCAGTGGCGAGGACACGGGGGAGACACGGTCGTTCGCAGTCGTCGATGAGCTGCTGGGGGAAGCCGGGGTTTCGGCCGGCGGCTGCGACGGGGCATCCGGGATGACGGTCGGAACAGCGGGCGCCGCAGTCGGTGCGGCGGTAGATGTCGCAACCGGTGTGGCCGCGTGCTTGCCGCCGAACGAGCGCTTCTTCGCCGAACGGGTCTTCGGTTCCGAAGTGCCGTAGCCGATGAGGTTCGCGCCGCCCGATTCGCTGTCCGCCGACTCAGCACCCGTGCCTGCCCCAGGACCCGCGCCTGCCTCGACCCCCGCCTCGGCGACGGTGAGCAGGGCCTGGCCTGCGCTGACGGTGTCCCCGGCGTTTGCGTGAAGGCTGACGACCTGCCCGGCGTACGGGCAGGGGAGCTCGACGACGGACTTCGCGGACTCGACCTCGACGACCATCTGATCGACGTGGACCTCGTCTCCGATCTCGACCTTCCACGAGATCAGCTCCGCCTCGGTGAGGCCTTCGCCGAGGTCGGGAAGGATGAACTCGCGCGTACCCGTATTCACGTCAGCACTCATCACAGCTCCCAATCCCAGGACTCGAGCGCATCGAGTACGCGTTCGACGGTCGGCAAGTAGAACTCCTCGAGCTTCGGCGACGGATAGGGCACATCGAACCCGGCGACCCGCAGGATCGGGGCAGACAGGTAAGTAAAGTTGCGTTCGGTGAGGCGGGCGGCCACCTCGGCGCCGTATCCGCCGAACTGCGCGGCCTCGTGGATGATCGCCGCGCGCGAGGTCTTGCGCACCGAGGCGGACACCGTCTCATCGTCGAACGGTGAGAGCGTACGCAGGTCGATGACCTCGATGGACAGTCCGTGTTCGGCTCCGGCCTCGGCGGAATCGAGTGCCGTGCGCACGGTCGGACCGTAGGCGAGCAGGGTGACGTCGGAGCCCTCGCGGATGACCTCGGCCCGATTCATCGGCGCCGTGGACACCGGCAGACTCAGCGTCTCCTTCATCCAATACCGCGACTTCGGCTCCATGAACACGACCGGGTCGGCGGAGGCGATCGAGTCGCGCAGCAGCGAATACGCATCGGCCGGATTCGACGGCGTGACGACGGTCAGCCCCGGCGTCGACGTCCAGTAGACTTCCGAGGAATCCGAGTGATGCTCGACGCCGCCGATGTCGCCGGCGTAGGGAATCCGGATCGTGATCGGCAGGCTGACCCGGCCTTTCGTCCGGTTCCGCATCTTCGCCACATGGGAGACGATCTGTTCGAACGCGGGGTAGGCGTAGGCGTCGAACTGCATCTCGACCACGGGCCGCATCCCGTTCATCGCCATGCCGATCGCGGTGCCGATGATGCCCGACTCCGCGAGCGGCGAATCCCATACTCGGTTCGACCCGAATTCGGCCCGCAGACCTTCCGTGACCCGGAAAACCCCGCCGAGGCGGCCGACATCCTCGCCGAAGACGAGCACTGTGTCGTCGTCGGCCAGGGAATCGCGCAGCGCCTGATTGAGCGCCTTCGTCATCGTCACCGACGACGGGGTGGGTGCTGTCGCCGAGGCGGCTGTGGTCGTTTCGCCGTTCACCACGGTCGGATCGGTGCCCGTTTCGACGCTCATGCGTGACCCGCCGCTGCGAGTTCGGCTTCGAGGACCTGCTGCTGCTCGGCCAGGGCAGTGCGCGGGGTCGCGTAGACGTGCGCGAAGAGCTCGCGCGGGTCGATCTCGGCCTCTTGGTTCATGGCATCGCGGACGGACGCAGCCAGGGTCTCTGCCTCCTCGGCGATCTGTTCGATCGTGGCATCGTCGAGGGCGCCGGTCTGTCGCAGATACTTCTCGAGACGGTCGATGGGATCGAACTGCTTCCAGTGTTCGACCTCTTCGGAGTCGCGATACTTCGTCGGATCGTCGGAGTTCGTGTGCGATTCCATCCGGTAGGTGAGGCACTCGATGAGGGTCGGACCGTCTCCGTTCCGACCGCGCGCCAGCGCCGCGGAGACGGCGGCGAACACGGCGGCGATGTCATTGCCGTCGACGCGCAGGCCGGGCATTCCGTAGCCGGCGGCCCGGTCGGCGAGCATCGTCGCGTTCGTCTGCTCCCGCAGGGGAGTGGAGATCGCGTACTGGTTGTTCTGCAGGACGAACACCGTCGGGGTCTGCCACACGGAAGCGAAGTTGAAGGCCTCGTGGGTATCGCCTTCACTGCTGGCGCCGTCGCCGAGGAAGGTCAGGGTCGCGGCGTCCTCGCCCTTGAGCTTCGCGGCCATCGCGAATCCCGTGGCGTGCAGAGTCTGCGTCGCCAGCGGTGTCGCCGCAGGTGAGGCGTGATATTCGTGCGGATCGAAACCGCAGTGCCAGTCCCCGCGGAAGGCGGCGAGGATCTCGGCGACGGGCACTCCGCGGGTCAGCAGCGCTGCCGAGTCGCGGTAGGTGGGGAACAGCCAATCGTTCGGGGCCAGCGCGGTGGTGGCCCCCACCTCGGCGGCTTCCTGACCTGCCGCGGAGGGATAGGTCGCGAGTCGACCCTGTCGGGTCAGGTGCGTGACCTGCGCTTCGAACCGGCGGACGAGGACCATCTGCCGGTAGAGACCGGTGAGGGTGGCATCGCTGGGGATCCGCAGCCCTTCGGTCGGAGTGTCGGTGAGCCGGCCATCTGCGCCGATGAAGCTGATCGGCTGCAGCTGGGGCAGTGAGCGGCCTGTGGTGGGAACGTCAATGGTCATGGCCCCATGGTGGCGTGAGGCGAGTCACGATTCCATGGCTTAGGTGCAGGTGAGGACGGGCGGCCAAACGTGTCGCGAACTCGGGACGAAGGGGCCGGTTCCGGCCGGCCGAGTGGACGTTTGGCTGAGTGGATCCCGGGTCGGTTGGGCCCGAAGTGTGATCTCGATAAAGCCGCGGAGCCATGCCGGGTCGGTTCTGGGGCGGACGAGGTCTGACTTGTTACCGTTATTGCTTCAGTTCATCCTCGGCAGGAGCAATGCGTGTCTACTTTCTTCGACGGTCCCGAATTCCACGGTATGGCAGCGGGCGGCAAAATCAGCCACGACCCCGGCATGGGCGATCGGATGATGCGGGAACTGGCGCCGTTCCTCAAGGCCGAAGGCGTCGACATCGACGATCCGAATGCGGACTTCACCGAAGCCGAATTCCACGCAGCTATGGAGAAGGCGCAGGGGGAGTACAACCGCCGTCTGTTCAACCCGGTCGGTGCTCACCGCGGACTGGCTCTGGGGGCGCTGCGGTCCTTCTCCCTTGCCTTCGCCGACGGCGATATCATGCGCGCCGAGGCTGTTGTGGCCTCCCTGCCCTCCGACCCCGAGGATTTCAAGCCGAGCGTCGCACAGGTGACCGGGGCGGCGATGGGTCTGGTCGACGAATGGTTCACCGACGAAGTGCACGGACCGAAGCTCGGCGGAGTGATGGCGCCGAAGTGGCCGGTGAAGAAGTCCCGAAACGCAGCCCGCGACATCCTGGCCCTGGCGCATAAGGGACGCGTCGTCGACAGTCTCGACCGCCTCATCACCAGCAACAGCGGACGTCCGGTCCTCGAAGGGTCCATGCTCGCCGTGGCCGCTGCGGTCGTACGACTGACCAAGCGGGACAAGGTCTCAGCCGAACAGGTCGTCGACGAGCTCATGCCGCTCGACGGCTATCCGGAACCGGTTGCCGGCACCTACGGCTCCACCGGCCACGTGAACCACGATGTCCAGGAAGCCCAGGACGGCCCTGCCGCAGCACAGGAGCTGCCGGAGTGGCTCGGCGGATCGAGTGCCGAGGCGACTGCGCAGGCGAATCCCAACGGTGACCGGCGGGGCGCCGATGAACGAATGGACGAGGTCGAGAAGACCGTTTACGAGATGCCGCTCTACCAGCGCTTCCGCGACTGGCTGGCCGAGACCTACGATGATGTCGACGAGGACTCAGAGGTCTTCGACATCGCCCACCTCCTGTTCTGCATCGCCGTGTCCTCCCGCGCAGATATCGATGAGCCGGAGGGAATCGACGACCTCCTCGACGTCCTCGAAAGCTTCGCCGTCGACGGACAGGAGGAAGCCGAGAAGACCGATGGCGAATCGCCTTCGACAGTGATCTTCCTCGACAGCCTCGAAGCTCTCGACAACTATCTCCGCTTCCGCATGGACACCGACGAATCCCCCGAACGCTGGAACTCCGCCCGCGCCCGCGCCGAGGCCGCGAGCATGCGCACAGACCCGCTGCCCTCGGCCCTGATGGCCGCCGTCGAAGCCAATGCCCTGAACGAGGAGCAGCTCGCGCAGCCCTTGCCGAACAACAACCTCGTCACAGGTGTGGCCAGCATGCTCGAATGGATCGGCGACTTCCGACAGGTGACCGGAACAGGGCGGGTGAAGCGCGCAGATATCGCCGAGGCGGCCGGAAAGTTCGGCATCGACGCCGTCGGTGTGGCCTCGAACGCCCGGTACGAAGACGGCGTGAACTATGCGCGCAGCGCCGATGAGGTGCCCGTCCTCGAAGCGATGTGGGCCGTGATGCAGAGTGCGGAGATCATCGAAATCACCGGGACGAAGGTCCGCCCCGCCGGCGCTGCCGACCAGTGGCGCTCAGGCGAGGTCAGCGCGGATACAGCGCTGCCGGTCATCGGTGCGTTCATCTACGAACGGCTCCTCGATGTGGTCAACCTCGTCCCCGGAGAAGACTTCGCAGCCCCGGCGATCACGATCGCCCAGCGTCTCATCGAGATCATCACTCCCGACGCCGCGCCCGAACGCCCCGAACTCGACATCGACGAGGAGCGTGCGGAGCGGCTCTCCGCATTGCTGGCTGACGAGCTGCAGGAGCTCGCCGAGCTCGGACTCCTCACGAAGACCGATGGCGCGATCTCCGTGGAGCCGGTGTACCGACGCATCGTCGCCGGCGCCGGGCTCATGCTGCTCGCGGGGCCGAGGGATTAGAACGAGGCAGGCGTCCCGATTCCACTGTGACGGCGCCTGCGCCGATTCCGTGCAACGGCGGAGAAATCGGCACCAGACTGTTGTGCACACCCGATCCCCGGGTTAGGCTAGCCTATGAGAATTACGCAACGCTGGTCTTTCCTAAGGCGGTTGACACGCTGGCTTGAAGTGGTGGATGCGGCGTGCGCGATTCTCTCTGTTTCACGTCATGAAGCCCTCGGCGCAAATTCCGGCGCCGGGGGCTTCGCGCTGTCAGAAGTAGGTGCCCTGTCGGGCGGGAAAATCGCGGCCCTCACCCCGCGCCGGGGCGATGTCCCTCCGCCTCGTCGAGGATGAGGAGTGAGCGGGAGGATGCGACGCCCGGGACTTCGTGGATCCGGCGCAGGATCACCTGTGACAGGGCCGTGTTGTCCGGGGCGTTCACGGTGACCAGGGCGTCGATGTCACCGCTGACGGCTTGGACCTTCTCGACGAAGGGCAGAGCGGCCAAGTCCTCGCGGACCTGCGGCCAGGGGCGGTCGCCGATCTTGACGACGACAACTGCGGTGACTGTCATGCCGAGGGCCTCGCGGTCCACCTCGGCGGTGAATTTCCTGATCGCCCCCGATTCGATGAGGGTGGTGAAGCGCTTGTGCGCGGCAGAGCGGGAGATGTGGACGCGTTCGGCCAGCTGGCGCACGCTCAGGCGCGAGTCCTCGACGAGGGCGGCGATGATGCTGCGGTCGATGTCGTCGAGGTCGAATGCCACGGGCGCTCCTTCACCGTTGATGTCTGCGTCTTGCCTGCGACCTCTGCGTTCAACCTGCCCTGATGCACTCGCGCGCAGAGGCGGCGATGGGCACCGGGAGGAATGGTCGGTCTCCTTCCCATTCTAGGGCCCCGCCTCGGCGAGGGGATGACCCTGCGTCGAGGTCCCGTCGTCGACGACAGGGGGACCGCCTCGGCGAGGAAAGTCCGCATGGTTGCGGAGTCCGACGCGCTGGACAAATTCTGTCGATCGTTCGTACAGTAACGGAGATATCTGTGGTGCCTACCACGTACCATGGGTGATGGACATGGCCGGTTCTTACCTGGACCCGGTCAACGGACGGAAATCAGCCACCTGTAGATTATGAGACGAAAGTCTCACGCAGCTGGAACTGCTTCACGAACCTAAGGAGTCATCCTTGAAGATCGCGGTGTTGGTCAAAGAGGTCCCGGATACCTACGGCGACCGCAAGTTGAACTTGGAAACCGGGCTTGCCGATCGCGGCGCCTCGGAAGCCGTCCTCGACGAGATCGGTGAGCGTGCCCTCGAGGTCGCGCTGACGCAGAAGGACTCCGACGGCGACACCGAGGTGACCGTCATCTCGATGGCGCCCGATACCGCGACCGCCACGATCCGCAAGGGTCTGGCCATGGGCGCCGACAATGCCGTGCACGTGGCCGACGAGTCGCTGGGCGGTGCCGATCTCGGGCTGACCGCCGAGGTGCTCGCCGCTGCTCTGCGCCGCGGTGAGTACGACCTCGTCGTCACCGGCAACGTCTCCACCGACGGCAACGGCGGCATGATGCCGGCGATGCTCGCCGAGCATCTCGACTACCCGCACGTGACCGGCCTGACGACCGTCGAACTGGAAGGCGGCAAGGTCTCCGGCAGCCGCGCCATCGAAGGCGGCAAGCAGCAGGTCTCGGCCGAACTGCCCGCCGTCATCTCCATCACCGAGGCGCTTCCCGAGGCCCGATTCCCGAACTTCAAGGGCATCATGGCAGCGAAGAAGAAGCCCTTCGAGGTCATCAGCCTGGCCGATCTCGACATCGACGCCGAAGATCAGTCGACCGCGCGTTCGATCATGGTCACCGTCGCCGAGAAGCCGCCGCGCGAAGCCGGCGAGAAGGTCGTCGACGAAGGCAATGGCGGAGTCGAACTCGCCGAATACCTCACCAAGAACCGTCTGGCCTAAGGAGAATCGTCATGTCAGAATTCCCGCAGGATTCCGTTCTCGTCGTCCTCACCGCCGATGCCGAAGGCCAGCTGGAGAAGCCGGCCGCCGAACTGCTCGGCGGTGCCGCTGAGATCGGCTCGCCCGTCGCCCTCGTGCTCGCCGCCGGCAGCGCCGACGCCGCTGCCGAGAAGGCCGCCGAACTCGGTGCCGTGGCGACCCTGACCGCCGCAGCCGTCGAGGGCAACCTCGGCACCGCAGCCGTCGATGCCGTGGCCGCGGCTGCGGAGCTCACCGCGCCCGACGCCGTACTCGTGCCCAATACCCTCGACGGTCGTGACATCGCCGGCCGCTATGCCGTGCGCAGCGGGTCAGCCGTGTCCGTCGACGCCATCGGACTCGAACGCGACTCCGAGGGCATCGTGGCCAACCACTCCGTGTACGGCGGCGGCTACACCGCCTCCTCGGCCCCGACCTTCGGTGCGCCCATCGTCACCGTGCGTCTGGGTTCGATCGAAGCCCGCGCCGAGGCACAGTCCGCGAACACGCAGGCCCTCGAGGTTGCCGATTCCGGTAAGCGCTCGGCTGCGATCGATTCGTTCGAAGCTGTTGTCGAAACCTCCTCGCGTCCCGAGCTGCGCGGTGCGCAGAAGGTCGTCTCCGGTGGTCGCGGCGTCGGTTCGGAGGAGTCCTTCGAGCTCGTCGGCGAGTTCGCCGATACCCTCGGTGCTGCCGTCGGTGCCTCCCGTGCGGCCGTCGATGCCGGTTACATCGCCCAGTCCCACCAGGTCGGCCAGACCGGTGTGTCGGTGTCCCCGCAGCTCTATGTGGCTCTCGGCATCTCCGGTGCGATTCAGCACAAGGCGGGTATGCAGACCTCGAAGACCATCGTCGCGGTCAACAAGGACGCCGAAGCTCCGATCTTCGACATCGCCGATTTCGGTGTTGTCGGCGACCTGTTCAAGGTCGTTCCCCAGGCCATCGAATCACTGAGCGAGAACAAGTCCTGATATGGCCACCTATTCCAGTTCGCTGCGCTCGGGTCTGCCCCGGGTCGAAGGCGGAGACCCCTGGCCCCCGGACGGCACCATCGGCGAACCCTTGGAAGAGGGCGCGTCGTGGCTGCCGGAGACTGCCGAGACGGAGGAACTGGATGAAGGTTCCCCCGCCGAGGCGGCCGACGCGCAAGTGACCGACGCCGAGGATTTGTCGACCGGTGTTGCTGTTGCGGCGGGCACCGGCGCTGCCGGAATTGCCGGCGGTGCGGCCGTTGCTGCGACGGCGGGCGATGACGATGATGCAGCCGATGCCGCTCCTGCTGAAGCCGTTCCTGCGGCCGAGGTTCCGCTGCGCCGCGGTCTGCCGCGCGTCGAAGGTGGAGAGCCGTGGCCGCCGGAAGGTCTCGCTCCTGCCGGGGTGAAGGCCACCGGTGCTTCGGCCGCTCCCGCTGCGTCGGCCGAAGTGCCTGCTTCCGAGGAGCCTGCAGTCGAAGAGGATGTCGCTGTCGAGGATTCGACCGAGGACGCGGCGTCCGTCGAGTCGGACGAACAGTCGTCGGCTGCCCCGGCTGCCGCCGCTGCAACGGCCGGTGCCGGAGCTGCGGCTGGCGCTGCCGTTGCCGCCTCTGAATCTGCTCCCGCCGCCGAGGTTCCGTTGCGCCGTGGTCTGCCGCGCGTCGCCGGCGGAGACCCCTGGCCGCCGGAAGGCTTCGCGCCCGCCGGAGTCAAGGCTGCTGGGGGTTCGGCTGCCGACGCTGCTCCGGCAGCGGCTGTATCCGCGCCCGCCGAGAGCACCGCGCAGGAATCCGCTGCTCAGGCCGACTCTGCCGAAACCGCCTTGGCTGATACGTCAGTCGATTCCACGTCTGAATCGTCGTCCGCTGCTCCCGCTGCCGCCGCAGCTGGCGCCGGTGCTGCCGGTGCCGGTGTGGCCGCAGCTGCTGCTGGCGGCTCGGGCTCCGGAGAACTCTCCGATGTTCCCCTGCGCCGTGGACTTCCCCGCACCGCCGGGGGAGACCCCTGGCCACCGGAAGGGCTCGCCCCCGCACACGCTGCTAAACCTGCCGCAGGCTCGGCTGCCGCTTCGGCTCCGGCTGAAGAGAAGGCCGCTGAGACCACGTCGACCGATGCCGCATCTGCCGAGGCCGGCAAATCTGCCGAGGATGCACAGTCGACGACTGAGGCGAAGCAGGATGCGACGCCGGCGGCAGCCGACGGATCCGGTGAGAAGAAGCCCCAGGGTCGACGCACCGGAATCGGTGGTGTCGGTGCCGGTGCGGCAGCCGCAGGTGCGGGAGCCGCTGCCGGTGCAGGTGCTGTGGCAGCGGGAGCCGCCTCGGCGTCGGACAAGTCCACCGACGGAGCCGAGAAGAAGCCCGCTCAGCGCAAGCCGATGGGCAAGCCCGCGGCGAAGACCACGGACAAGCCTGCCCAGCGAAAGCCGATGGCCAAGCCCGCCGCGAAGGCCGACGACACGGCTGCGGCACGCACCGCGGACAAGCCGGCCGCGAAGACGGCACCGGCTGCGAAGGCCACATCGTCGGGTTCGGGCAGTACTGCCTCGGCGAAGCCTGCAGCGACGAAGGAACCGGTCATGATCGGTTCGAAGTCGCTGGGACAGTGGTCGAAGCTCGTCGGACTGGGACTCGGCGGACTCATCGTCGCGGCCGGGATCCTCATCCTCGCCGCCCGCGGTGTCACGACCCTGCCGGGTGTGCCGGAGTTCCTCGAGCGCTACCCGGGCGAGTATCACATCCCGGAATTCGTCGATCCCGGGTTCCCGGGCTGGGTGCGGTGGACGCACTTCCTCAACCTCTTCTTCATGGTGCTCATCATCCGGTCGGGTCTGCAGGTGCGTCACCAGCAGAAGCCGCCGGCGTTCTACACCCCGAAGAAGGGTGGGAAGAAGGTCAGCATCAACCTCTGGATGCACACGAGCCTCGATCTGCTGTGGCTGGCCAATGGTGTGGTCTTCGTCGTGCTGCTGTTCGTGTCCGGGCATTGGGCGCGGATCGTGCCGACCAGTTGGGAAGTGTTCCCGAACGCGGTCTCGGCGATGCTGCAGTACGCGACGATGGAATGGCCGATGGAAGAGGCGTGGGTCAACTACAACGCTCTCCAGCAGCTGATGTACTTCATCGTCGTGTTCATCGCGGCTCCGTTGGCGGCGATCACGGGTGTGCGGATGAGCGAGTGGTGGCCGAAGGATGCTGCGAGGCTGAACAAGTTCTACCCGGCGCCGTTGGCTCGTGCGATCCATTTCCCGACGATGCTGTTCTTCGTGTTCTTCATCCTCGTCCACGTGTTCCTCGTGTTCACGACCGGACTGCGGCAGAATCTCGGGTACATGTTCGCGGGTACGAATGTGCTCGGTTGGGCCGGGCTCATCTGGTTCCTCGTCGCGATGGTCGTGGTCGTGGCCGGGTGGTTCGCGGCCAGGCCGTTGCTGCTGGCTCCGATCGCGAATCTCTTCGGACGCGTTTCGAGCAGGTAGGACAGACACTCATCACTCGGCCGGTCAGGCCGAGATGGACGGCGATCAGGCCCTGTCGGATATTGAATCCGGCAGGGCCTGATCGCTGTCCTTTCGCATTCCCGACAGAAATCTCTTGACCGGGGAATGCGATGACCTTAGTGTTGAATGCAACCTAGTTGCAATAAATGCAACTCTGGGAATCTCAGCCGCCCACCACATCGGAGAAGACAATGAAGTCGGACCTGGCTCCAGAGGACAATGACGCAGCGAAGACGAGGCCGTCATCGTCCGAGCACCCCACACTCGAACAGAAGCGGACGCTGCGACGTGTCGTCCCCCAGCTTCGTCGAATGGTTCGACTACGGGGTATACGGCTATTTCGCCACCACGATCTCGCTCGTCTTCTTTCCCAGGTCCGAAGGCAATCTCGCTCTCCTGTCGACCTTCGCGGTCTTCGCCGTGTCCTTCGTCGTCCGTCCCATCGGCGGCTTCATCTGGGGACATATCGGGGACAAGATCGGACGCCGCTCAGCACTGTCCGTGTCGATCCTCATCATGTCGGTCTCGACCTTTGCGATCGGTCTGCTGCCGAGCTTCGCCGTCGCCGGCTTCCTCGCACCGGTGCTGCTGCTCATCGTCCGCCTCGTCCAAGGATTCTCCGCGGCAGGCGAATATGCGGGTGCCTCGGCGTTCCTCGTCGAATACGCACCACCGCGGCGACGCGGACTGTACGCGGCAGTGGTTTCCCGCCAGCACGGCGACCGGCCTGTTGCTGGGCTCCGTGCTGGCCGCAGTGCTGTCCGCTGCCCTCACCGACGTTCAGCTGGAGACCTGGGGTTGGAGGCTCCCGTTCTTCCTCGCCGCGCCCATGGGACTCATCGGCCGTTACATCTGCACCCGGCTCGAGGACACCCCGGCCTTCCGTGAGCTCGCGCAGCAGGACGAGGTCATCAAGGCCCCGGTGTTCGCGATGTTCCGTGATCACTGGCGTCCGCTGCTCATCGCGATGTGCGCGGTCCTGCTCAATGCTGTCGGCTTCTACGTCGTCCTCACCTACATGCCCACGTATCTCACCACGGAACTCGGCTACGGGGCGACGGAATCATTCGTCGCCACGACCATTGCTCTTGTGACCTACATCGGCTTCATCCTGCTCACCGGTCTGGCCTCCGACCGATTCGGGCGCAAACGGATGCTCACCATCGCCTCCATCTGCTTCATCGTCCTCACGGTGCCTGCCTTCATGCTCCTCGATACCGGAAGCTTCGCTGTCGTCGTCCTCATTGAGATCGCCCTCGGGGCCATGCTCACGCTCAACGACGGTACCCTGCCGAGCTTCCTCGCAGAGATGTTCCCGACCCGGATCCGCTACACCGGATTTGCCGTGAGCTTCAACGTCTCCAACGCGCTGTTCGGCGGTACGGCGCCGTTCATGGCCACTCTGCTCATCGGGGTGACCAACTCGAACCTGGCTCCCGGCTGGTACCTCATGGCCGCCGCGGCCGTCTGCTTGGGCGCTGTCATCTGCGCCAAGGAGACCTTCCACAAACCCCTGCGCGAAGTCTGACGAGCGCAGCCGCCACTCTCGCAGCTCGCCGGACGCGCAGCTGTCAATCACACGCGGCTGTGCCCGACGCGCGGCCGTGCCGAACGAATAGGAGAAAACGATGACCACCTTCGCCGACAACGCATCCGTCGCCGACCTGGAGCGAATCAAGGTCCTGCACAACGGGTCGAAGACACCACTGACGTTCTCCGACGCGGAGATGGAGCGCAGGCTGACCGGACTGCGTTCGATCATGGCCGAGAAGGAGCTCGACGCCGTGATCCTCACCTCGTACCACAACATCAAGTACTACTCTGACTTCCTCTTCACCTACTTCGGCAGGTCCTATGCCATGGTCGTCACGCCCGACGACACGGTCACCATCACCGCGAACATCGACGCCGGCATGCCCTGGCGGACCAGCTACGGCGAAAACATCGTCTACACCGATTGGCGTCGGGACAACTACTACTTCGCGATCCAAGAGGGATTGCGTCAACGTGGGATCGGCAATCCCCGCCGCCTCGGCGTCGAGGACGACAATCTGCCGCTGGAGAACCGCAATCGGTTCCAGGGTGCATTCCCGGACGCAACGCTCGTCGACGTCTCCCACGAGGCCATGCGCCAGCGGATGATCAAGTCGGCCGAGGAGATCGAGGTGATCAAGCACAGCGCTAGAATCGGCGACCTCGGCGGCGAGGCGATCAGAGAGGCGATCACCGAAGGGATCAGCGAGTACGAGGTCGCTCTCATCGGCACCGAGGCGATGGTTCACGAGATCGCGAAGACCTTCCCCGACCAGGAGGTTCGAGACACGTGGGTGTGGTTCCAGTCGGGGATCAACACCGACGGCGCCCACAACTGGGCGACCACGCGCAAGGTCCGCAAGGGTGACATCCTCAGCCTCAACTGCTTCCCGATGCCGACCGGCTACTACACGGCACTGGAGCGCACACTCTTCTACGGTCAGCCCGATGAGCGTTCGCTCGAGCTGTGGAATGTCAACGTCGAGGTGCATAAGCGCGGCATCGAACTCATCAAGCCGGGCGCCGTGTGCAAGGACATCGCGGCCGAGCTCAACGAGATCTATCTCGAGCACGGGCTCTTCGCCAACCGCACTTTCGGCTACGGGCATTCCTTCGGCGTGCTCAGCCACTACTACGGGCGCGAGGCCGGGCTCGAACTGCGCGAGGACATCGACACCGTCATCGAGCCGGGCATGGTCATCTCCATGGAACCGATGATCACCATTCCCGAGGGGCAGCCGGGCGCCGGCGGATACCGCGAACACGACATCGTCGTCGTCGGGGAGGACGAATCCGAGGACATCACGAAGTTCCCCTTCGGCCCCGAACACAACATCATTCCGGCCTGATCGGCAGTCCGTTCGAATCGACCGAGAACCTGGGCGTCGGCCGGTTCTGCGAGCGCACATCGTCTCGTAGCACCGGCCGGCGCGATCGCCTGCGAATATAATCACCACATGTCCCCACACTCTTCCGACCAGTCACGACGCGGCGCCTCGGTCATCGAGAACACCGTGGCCATCCTCCGATGCTTCTCACCCGATCGACAGGAACTCGGAGTCACTGAAATCGCACCGCGTGTGGGGTTGCACAAGAGTTCGGTGTCACGCATCCTCGCCTCACTCGAGCAGGAGGGTATCGTCGAGCAGGTGCCGTCCAAACGGTATCGCCTCGGCCTCGGGATCATTGCGATCGCCGGGCCGCTGCTGGCCGACCTCGACGTCCGACGTGCCGCCTACCCGATCCTGCAGACGCTCACGCGCACGACCACGGAGACGAGTGCGCTGATGGTCTGGGACGGGGCGGAGGCGATCACGGTCGAGCAGATACCGAGTCCCCAGCCGGTCAAGCACACCTCCAGTCTGGGGTCGAGGTACCGAACGGAGGGCAGCGCCTCGGTGAAGGTGTTCCTCAACGCCGCGGCCGGAACAGGACACGCCGACGGTTTCGCCTATGCCCTCAACGATGCAGAGACCTCACCGCACGAGGTCGGCATCGCCGCGCCGGTGCGCGATCATCGCGGAGAGGTCACCGCAGCGATCCTCATCGCCGCACCGAAATTCCGCACCGATGCCGACCGAGTCGCCGAACTCGGCGAACATTGCGTCCAAGCTGCCAAACGGGTGTCGCAGCGGCTCGGCGGTCACTGAGATGTGACTGCCGGCGCTCAGCGCAAGGTGGAGCGGACGGTCTTGTCGAACTCGCGGACGTGCTCGGCGGCGCGGGCGGCGACGGCCTCCTCATCGCCGTCGAGGATCGCCTCGAGCAGATCGATGTGCTCGCGGATGTGGGTGACGAGATCCGGGATCCCCGGGATGACCAGACACCAGATGCGGGTGGCCAGATCGTCGAGGCGGATGAGGGTCTCCGACAGGTGCGGGTTGTCCACGGAGCTGTAGATGAGGCGATGGACGTCGAGGTCGCGCTCCATGAGAGTGCGCTGCTCGTCGGTCGCCTCGAGCGCCCTGAGGTCGGCGATGGCGGCCGTGAAGTCCATGCGCCGTTCCGGGGTGAGGTTGCGCGCCGCGCGCCTGGCGGCGATCGGCTCGAGAGCCTCGCGCATCTCCGAGATCGTCGACAGATCGGTGAGGTCGACATTCGTGGCGAAGGTTCCGCGCCGCGGATACGACACGACGAGGTGATCGCGCTCGAGGCGTTTGAGGGCCTCTCGGATGGGGGTTCGCCCGACGTCGAGCTCGGAACTCAGGGCCGCCTCGTTGATCGGATCGCCGGGGGCGATGTCGAGCATGATGAGCCGGTGCCGCAGGATCTCATAGGCGTGATTCGCCAAGGACGTCGTCGGTGACGTCGCATCGGCGGATGTGCTCATGAGAAGACTCCTCGAACTCTTTGCGGGCAACGTATTGCGTCGGCTGGATCTCTCTGCCTACACTACAGGAACGCATCTGATATATTAGTTGCTGATCAGACGAGGTCGGCTGATCGGCACCGATCGAAGGAGATCCATGACAGAGCAGCTCGCGGCCCCTGCCGTCGATGACACCGCCACTCTCGATGCCTCGGCGGGCGCTTCCGCTGAGACCTTCCCCAGCCGTGAACCCGTCGAACTGAGCACTCCGATCGCCGAACTCGATCCCTCAATCGCCGGATTCATCGATGCCGAACTGGCCCGGCAGCGCGAGGGACTGGAGATGATCGCCTCGGAGAACCACACCGCCGCGGCAGTCATGGAGGCTCAAGGATCGGTGCTCACGAACAAGTACGCCGAGGGCTACCCGGGCCGCCGCTACTACGGTGGCTGCGAACACGTCGATGAGATCGAACGCATCGCCATCGACCGCGTCAAGGCCCTCTTCGGCGCCGCATACGCCAACGTCCAGCCGCACTCCGGTGCTCAGGCCAACGCCTCGGTCATGCACGCCCTCATCCGTCCCGGCGACACCGTCCTCGGCCTCAACCTCGCCCACGGCGGCCACCTCACCCACGGAATGAAGATCAACTTCTCCGGCCGCCTCTACTCGATCGTCCCCTACGGCCTCGACGACACCGGACGCGTCGACATGGCCGAAGTCGAACGCCTCGCTCAGGAACACCAGCCGAAGCTCATCGTCGCCGGTTGGTCGGCCTACACCCGGCAGCTCGACTTCGCCGAGTTCCGCCGCATCGCCGACTCCGTCGGTGCCTACCTCATGGTCGACATGGCCCACTTCGCCGGAATCGTCGCCGCGGGCCTCCACCCCTCACCGGTCCCGCACGCCCACGTCGTGTCCTCGACGACGCACAAGACACTCGGCGGCCCCCGAGGCGGCATCATCCTCACCGATGACGCGGACATCGCAAAGAAGATCAACTCCGCCGTCTTCCCCGGTCAGCAGGGCGGACCCCTCGAACACGTGATCGCCGGCAAGGCCGTGGCCTTCGGCCTGGCCGCCACCGACACCTTCGTCGACAAGCAGAAGCGGACCCTGGCCGGGGCTTCTGAACTCGCCCGACGCCTGACCGAAAGCGATGTCGCCGAGCGCGGGATCTCCGTCCTCACCGGCGGCACCGATGTCCATCTCGTCCTCGTCGATCTGCGCAACTCGACCCTCGACGGAGCCCAGGCCGAAGACCTGCTCGCCCAGATCGGCATCACCGTCAACCGCAATGCCGTTCCCGACGACCCGCGACCGCCGATGGTCACCTCCGGACTGCGGATCGGCACCCCGGCACTGGCCAGTCGCGGCTTCGGCAGCGAAGCATTCGCCGAGGCGGCCGACATCATCGCGCAAGCGCTCAAGGCCGGCACCGACGACAACGGCGCAAGCCCGGAGATCATCGCCGAACTGAGCGAACGCGTCACCCGACTGGCGAACGACCACCCCCTGTACCCCACCCTCACCGAGATCGGAGCACGCTGATGGCTGACCAGCTTGCCGAACACCCCGACTTCCTGTGGCGCAACCCGGAGCCGAAGAAGTCCTATGAAGCCGTCATCGTCGGCGGCGGCGGACACGGCCTGGCCACCGCCTACTACCTGGCGAAGAACCACGGAATGACGAACATCGCCATTCTCGAACGCGGCTGGCTCGCCGGGGGCAACATGGCCCGCAACACGACGATCATCCGCTCGAACTACCTATGGGACGAATCCGCCGCGATCTACGAGACGTCCCTCAAGCTCTGGGAGCAGCTGCCCGAAGAGCTCGACTACGACTTCCTCTTCTCCCAGCGCGGTGTGCTCAACCTCGCCCACACCCTCCAGGATGTCCGCGAATCCCAGCGACGGGTGAATGCGAACACGCTCAACGGCGTCGACGCCGAATGGCTCGATGCAAGCCAAGTCAAGGAAGTCTGCCCGATCATCAACATCGGCGACGACCTCCGCTACCCCGTGATGGGCGGCACCTATCAGCCGCGTGCCGGCATCGCCAAGCACGATCACGTCGCCTGGGCCTTCGCCCGCAAGGCCGACGAAATGGGTGTCGACATCATCCAGAACTGCGAGGTCACCGGCATCGAACGCATCGGCGATCAGGTCGTCGGCGTGCAGACGAACCGCGGACCGATCGCCACCGAGAAGGTCGCGTTGGCCGTGGCCGGGGACTCCTCGGTGCTCGCCGACATGGCCGGGATCCGCCTGCCGATCCAGACCCACCCGCTGCAGGCGCTGGTCTCCGAACTCTTCGAACCCGTGCACCCGACCGTGGTCATGTCCAACCACGTCCACGTCTACGTCTCCCAGGCGCACAAGGGCGAACTCGTCATGGGCGCCGGCGTCGACTCCTACAACGGATACGGCCAACGAGGCGGCTTCCACGTCATCGAGGAACAGCTGGCCGCCGCGGTCGAGCTCTTCCCGATCTTCGCCCGCGCCCATGTGCTGCGCACCTGGGGCGGCAACGTCGACGTCACCCTCGACGCCTCACCGATCGTGTCGAAGACCGAGGTCGACGGACTCTACGCCAACTGCGGCTGGGGCACCGGCGGCTTCAAGGGAACACCGGCGGCGGGCTTCACCTACGCCCACACCATCGCGAACGACGAACCCCACCCGCTCAACGCCCCATTCGCCCTCGACCGCTTCGAAACCGGTCACCTCATCGACGAACACGGCGCCGCAGCCGTGGCCCACTGAGCGGAAGGAAAGAGACACCGACATGCTGCTCATCCACTGCCCGAACTGCGGGCCACGCGACGAAACCGAATTCCACTACGGCGGACAGGCCCACGTTGCCTACCCCGACGACCCGTACGCCCTGACCGACAGGGAATGGGCCGAGTACCTCTTCTACCGTGAGAACAGCCGCGGTGCCTTCGCCGAGATGTGGAGCCACAGCGCCGGCTGCCGGAAGTGGTTCAATGCCGTCCGCGACACGGCCACCTACGACTTCACCGCGATCTACCCGATCGGCTCGCCCCGTCCCGACACACAAGGAGAGGTTCGATGACGAACACCACCCGTCTGCACTCCGCGTCTCGTCTGCCCTCTGCCACCGGCATCGACACCACCCGCCCGATCGACTTCACCGTCGACGGACAGGCCTACTCGGGCTTCGCCGGTGACACGATCGCCAGCGCGCTGATCGCCTCCGGCCGCATCGACTGCGGCAATTCGACCTACCTCGGACGCGCCCGCGGCATCCTCGGCGCCGGCGTCGAGGAGTCCAATGCGCTCGTGCGCGTGCACTCCCGGTTCTCCGGAGACGTCTCCGAGTCGATGCTGCCCGCCACCCGCGTCGCCATCGCCGAAGGGCTCGAGGCCGACTACCTCGCCGGGCTCGGCATCCTCGACCCCGGCCAGGACGAACTGACCTACGAGCACAAGCATGTGCACACCGACGTCCTCATCGTCGGCGCTGGCCCCGCCGGACTCGCCGCCGCACGTGAGGCCGGCAAGTCCGGTGCCCGTACCCTGCTCCTCGACGACCAGTCGCTGCCCGGCGGCTCGCTGCTGGCGGCGGGACCGGCCACGGCCGAGACCATCGACGACGTCGACGCCCTGGAGTGGGTCGAGTCCACCGTCGCCGGATTCGCCGAGCACGAAGAACTCACCTATGTCCCGAACACCACGGTCTTCGGCAGCTACGACTCGAACTACTTCGTCGCCCTCGAAGACCGCACCGACGCGGTTGCCGCCGCCGGCGGCCACGGAGTGCGGCAGAAGGTCTGGCACATTCGCGCCGGTCAGGTCGTGCTCGCCACCGGCTCTCACGACCGTCCGATCGTCTTCGCCGACAACGACCGCCCCGGCATCATGCTGGCCTCGGCCGTGCGCACCTACCTTGGCCGCTACGGGGTCGCCGCAGGGCAGAACGTGGCCGTGGCGACGACGAACGACTCCGCCTATGACCTCGTCACCGACCTCCACGCGGCAGGCATCACCGTCCCCGCGGTCATCGATTCCCGTCCGACCGCCTCGGCGATCGCAGAATCCGTCACCGCCGCGACGGGCACCCGGCTCATCCTCGGTTCCGCCGTCACCGGCACCGCCGGTGATGGGCCCTCCGGACGCATCAGCTCCCTCACCGTCGCCGAGCTCGACGCCGACGCCGTCGCAGCCGAGAACGGTGAGAGCATCGCCGTCGACCTGCTCGCGGTCTCCGGCGGACATTCGCCGGTCATCCACCTGCACGGTCAGCGCAAGGGCGCAATCCACTGGAACGTCGACATCGCGGCCTTCGTGCCGACGACGCCCGTCCGTGACCAGTTCACGGTCGGAGCAGTGACCGGGGACTATTCCCTCGAGGCGGCACTGCGGCAGGGCGCCGAGGCGGGGAACCAAGCGGCGAACCGCACCGGCTTCCCGGCCGCGCTCGCCGTGCCCGGAGCCTCGGCGATGGCCTATGCCCCGGCCCGTCCGCTGTGGCTGGTCACCTCGGCGCAGGACGATCCGAACCTGACCACGCATTTCATCGACTTCCAGCGTGACCAGACCGTCGCCGATGTGCAGCGGGCGATGGGTGCGGGCATGCGTTCGGTCGAGCACATCAAGCGCTACACCTCGATCTCGACGGCGAACGATCAGGGCAAGACCTCCGCAGTCAACGCGATCGGCGCGATCGCCTCGGTGCTGGGGGAGGCCGACGACCTCGGTCAGGTCGGGCACACGACCTTCCGCGCCCCCTTCGCCCCGGTGCCCTTCGCGGCACTGGCCGGACGGCGCAAGGGCGAACTCTTCGATCCCGCCCGCGTCACCTCGATCCACCCCTGGCACGTCGCCCACGGCGCCGAGTTCGAAGACGTCGGTCAGTGGAAGCGGCCCTGGTACTACCCGAAGCCGGGTGAGGACATGGAGGCGGCGGTGCTGCGCGAGGGCAAGGCCGTGCGCGAATCCGTCGGCTTCCAGGATGCCTCGACGCTCGGCAAGATCGAGATCCGCGGGGCCGATGCCGGAGAGTTCCTCGGCCGGATCTACACGAACGGCTTCAAGAAGCTCAAGGTGGGCAAGGGGCGCTACGGGCTGATGTGCAAGCCCGACGGCATGATCTTCGACGACGGGGTGACCCTGCGCGTGGCCGAGGACCGCTACTACATGACGACGACCACCGGCGGAGCGGCGACCGTCCTCGAATGGCTCGAGGAATGGCATCAGACCGAATGGCCGGACCTCGACGTCGTCTTCACCTCGGTGACCGAACAGTGGTCGACCGTCGCCGTGGCCGGCCCCCGGTCGCGCGACGTCATCGCGAAGGTCGCCCCGAACCTCGACGTCTCCAACGACGCCTTCGAGTTCATGGGCTTCCGTGAGACGACGCTGGCGAGCGGCATTCCCGCCCGTATCTGCCGGATCTCGTTCTCCGGTGAGCTCGCCTTCGAGATCAACGTCGACACGTTCTACGGGCTGACCGTCTGGGAGGCCGTCGCCGAGGCGGGGGCCGAGTTCGACATCACCCCGTACGGCACCGAGGTCATGCACGTGCTGCGTGCCGAGAAGGGCTTCATCATCGTCGGTCAGGACACCGACGGCACCGTGACGCCTGCCGACGCGGGCATGGAGTGGATCGTGTCGAAGGTCAAGGACTTCATCGGCAAACGCTCCTACTCCCGGGTCGACACGGCCCGTGAGGACCGCAAGCACCTCGTCGGAGTGCTGCCCGTCGACGGCACGACCCGCCTGGCCGAGGGCGCCCAGCTCATCGCTGCGGGCACTCCCGTCACACCGGAGAACGGACCGGTGCCGATGATCGGCCACGTCACCTCGTCCTATATCTCGCCGAGCCTCGACCGTCCGTTCGGTCTCGCGCTCGTCGAGAACGGCCGCAACCGTGAAGGTGAGATCGTTCAGTCCCCGCTGGGAGACACCTTGATCGATGTCGAGATCACCTCGCCCGTCTTCTACGATCCGGAAGGAAACCGCCGCGATGGCTGACACCACCTACACCACTTCACCTGCGAAGTCGACCGCGGGTCTCGACGATCTGCGTGTCTCCCCGGCCGCCCACCTCAGCCGTGAGATGGCCGCGGCCAGCCAGGCCGGCGGCAAGGCAGTGGCCCTGCGCGAACTGCCGTTCTCCGTGCAGCTCGGGCTGCGCGCCGAACCGGACTCCGCATCGTGGAAGTCCCTCGAGGACACCTTCGGTCTGCCCCTGCCGCGCCGCGTCGGCGAGGTCACCGGGGACCAGGCAGGTCTGCACGTCCTGTGGCTGAGCCCCGACGAGTTCCTCGCCGTCGACGTCTCCCGCCAGCAGCAGCCGGGAGAGACCCTCGTCGCCGAGGCGGGACTCGCAGGACTGCCCGGGCAGGCCCTCGACCTCTCGGCCAACCGCACCATCCTGCAGCTGAGCGGGTCCAAGGCTCGCGAGGTGCTCGAGAAGAGCTGCCGCGCCGACCTCCACCCGCGGGCCTTCGGCGTCGGCACGGCGATCGTGACCTCGCTCGGCCCGGTGCCGGTCATCCTCCATCACTCCTCGGTGCTCGAATACCGTGTCTACCCGCGAGCGAGCTTCGCAGACTTCACGGTCCGCTGGCTGCTCGACGGAATGGCCGAATTCCTCGATGAGGATGCGGCGGCGGCCGGTGCGGACGGCTCGTCGGCGGGTTCTGAAGGGGGCGCCGGCTGATGGCACTCGGGGTCCTCGATCTGTTCTCGATCGGCATCGGGCCCTCCTCCTCGCACACGGTGGGACCGATGCGTGCGGCGGTGCGCTTCGTCGACGAACTCGCCGCAGAGGGTCTGCTCGATCGCGTCGACGCGATCCGGGTCGGTCTCTTCGGGTCGCTGGGGGCGACGGGAATCGGGCACGGCTCGGACTCCGCCGTGCTGGCCGGACTGAGCGGGAAGGAACCGGAGACGCTCGACCCGGATTCCGTGGGCCCGCTGGTCGCCAGGGTCCGCGAGGAAGGGACGCTCAACCTCGGCGGGCGAAGGGATGTGCCCTTCGATGTTCGATCGGACCTCACGCTGCACCTGCGTGAATCCCTGCCCGGCCATCCCAATGGGATGCGCATCAGCGCCGAGGCGGCCGGTGAGCTCATCGAGCGCGAGTACTACTCGGTGGGCGGGGGCTTCGTCGTCACCGCCGAGGAGCTCGCCGCGGAGAAGGACGCCGCCGAGGCGATCGACGCGGCCGCGAGCGGTCCCGGATCCGGCGAGGACAGTGCGCGGGGATCAGCGCGGGACGGTGACGTCATCGAATTCTCCACCGCCGATGAGCTGCTTGCACAGTGCCGGGCGCACGGACTGTCCATCGCCGATCTCATGGCGGTCAACGAACGAGCCCGCCAGACTGATGAGACCCTGCGGGCCCGACTGCTCGAGATCTGGGCGGTGATGCGCGAATGCGTGCACAACGGCTGCACCCGCGCCGAGACGACGCTGCCCGGCGGACTCAAGGTGAGCCGCCGCGCCCCGGAACTGAAGGCAAAGCTCGAAGCCGCGGACTATCGGGCATCGGGCTCCCTCGACGCCCTCGAATGGGTCAACCTCTACGCGCTGGCCGTCAACGAGGAGAACGCCTCGGGCGGACGCATCGTCACCGCACCGACGAACGGGGCCGCGGGCATCATTCCCGCGGTGCTGCACTATATGGACCGGTTCGTCATCGGCGGGAGCGACGGCGTGGGCGATGCGAGCGTGTCGGACGATGCCGTCGTGCGATTCCTGCTCACTGCCGGGGCCATCGGAATCCTGTTCAAGCGCAATGCTTCGATCTCCGGCGCCGAGGTGGGCTGCCAGGGGGAGGTCGGATCGGCCTGCGCGATGGCTGCCGCAGGACTGTGCGCCGTGCTCGGCGGAACACCGGAGCAGGTGGAGAACGCCGCCGAGATCGGACTCGAGCACAACCTCGGGCTGACCTGCGATCCGGTCGGCGGCCTTGTGCAGGTGCCGTGCATCGAACGCAACGCCATCGCCTCGGTGAAGGCGATCAATGCGGCTCGGCTGGCCATGCACGGTGACGGCTCCCATCGGGTGAGTCTCGACCAGGCGATCGAGACCATGCGGCAGACTGGAGCCGATATGAAATCGAAGTACAAGGAGACATCGCGCGGCGGACTCGCCGTCAATGTCATCGAATGCTGATCGGCACGATTCCCAGTTTTCGCGCCGCCTGCAGATATTGCACCACCCCGGACTCGGCACTACTGAACAGGAAGATTCAGACATGCAGGACTACATCTTCACCCTCGAATGCGCTGAGCGCCCCGGCATCCTCCACTCGGTGACCGGCGCTCTGCTCACCCACGGCGGCGATATCAAGGAACTCAAACAGTTCGATGACCAGTCGACCCAGCAGCTGTTCCTGCGCATCGACTTCAGCGTCTCCGACGAGCCCGGCAACGGGATCGAAGCGCTGCGCAGCGACTTCGAGGCCCTCGGCGAGGAGTTCGGTGCGACCTGGCAGCTGTGGCCGCAGGGTCAGAAGCGACGGGTGTTCATCATGGTCTCGAAGTTCGAGCACTGCCTCAACGACCTGCTCTTCCGGGCCCGGGTCGGCGAGCTGCCGATCGAGATCGCCGCGGTCGTGTCGAACCACCCCGACCATCGGGAGCTCGTCGAATGGCACCACATCCCCTTCTTCCGGATCCCGGTGACGAAGGAGACGAAGCCCGAGGCCGAGGCGAAGCTGCTCGAACTCGTCGACCGCTTCGAGGTCGACCTCGTGGTGCTCGCCCGCTATATGCAGATCCTCTCCGACGACCTCGCGCGCGAACTCACCGGACGCGCCATCAACATCCACCACTCGTTCCTGCCGTCGTTCAAGGGTGCCAAGCCCTACCATCAGGCATGGGAGCGCGGGGTCAAGACCGTCGGGGCGACCGCGCACTTCGTCAACTCCGAACTCGACGAGGGCCCGATCATCGCCCAGCAGCTCGTCGAGGTCGACCATGCCTTCACTCCCGAAGACCTCGTCGCCGCCGGCCGCGATGCCGAGTGCAAGGCACTGTCCAACGCCGTGAAGTGGCACTGCGACGGCCGCGTGTTCCTCTCGGGCAAGAGGACCATCGTCCTGCGCTGAGCCTTCTTCCTCGCCGACCGCTCAAGTTGCCGTCGCTGTACCGCGCTGTGTGGTGAGCGGTCGACGGCAACCCGAGCGGTCGGCGTTTTTGGGGAACTGTCAGCGGGCGTGATTGATCTGCACGTGCTTGGTTCGGGAGAAGTCGTTCAGAGCGTAGATCGACAGGTCACGCCCGTAGCCCGAGCCCTTGAAGCCTCCCCACGGCACTTCGGCGGCCAGGCCGTAGGGGACTTCGTTGGCCCGCGTGTTCGCCTCGTCCTCGGACTCGAAGGTCTCGATCGTCACGACGGGTCCGAAGATCTCCTCCTATGAGGCTTCCGAGCCGACCTTCACATCGGCGAGCATGGTCGGGGCGACGAAGTTGCCCGGGCCCTCGATCGGCCCACCGCCGATGACGGGCCGGACACCATCGGCAGAGACCTGCAGTTCGCTGCGTGGGCGAAGAAGCGCTCTCGGCAGGCGGTGCGCGAGGCCGAGGCTGCGGCGGCGCAGATCTGTCCCGATCTGACCACCGTGGCGGTGGCCGTGGAGAAACGTTCCCAGGCGAAGGGCCTCCTCGCCGAGGCGGCCGCCCACCGGGCCACGATGATCGTTCTCGGAACCGGCACCGAGGGAACCCGTGGGCGGATCCGCGTGAGCGCAACCTCCGACCGGCTGCTGCATTCCTCCCCGGTGCCGGCGGTGCTCGCGGCGACCGCCGGGTTCGCTCACGCCACCTGCGCGCGTCTGCGCATCGCGGCCTTCGGCGTCAGCGGCCGTACCGTTCCGCCGGAGTCCCTCGACGAGGAATCCGCACGCCGGGCGCTGGTCGCCGAGCTGAAGGCCGCGCAGGCCGAAGCGATCGACAGCCTCGACGGGGCCGACCACGGGGAGGCTGCGGCAGGAGAGCCCATCGCCGAGGCGGTCGGAATCGGCAAGGACTGGAAGGCGGCTCTGGCGGCGATCGAATGGGAGCCCGGCGAACTGCTCGTCATCGGGTCCTCGTCGGAGGGGCGCCGCTCCCGGGTCTTCCTGGGTACGAATGCGGCCCGGATCATCCAGCATTCCCCGGTGCCCGTGCTCGTGACACCGTGAGTAAAGTGATCGACCGACGCTCGGTCAGGGCCGCCTCGGCGTGGATAGACTGTCAACTATGAGCGAGACCCAGACCGAGGTCGGCCCGCGCATCGGCGACCAAGTGTTCGAAGCGCTGCAGGCGAGCATCCTCTCCGGCGAATATCGCAGCGGAGATCGACTGCGGATCCGCCAGCTCGCGGCATCCCTGGGCACGAGCGTCATGCCCGTGTGGGAGTCGCTGGCCCGAGTCGAGGAGGTCGGGCTCGCCGAGACCAGTCCGCACCGTGGGGCCGTGGTCAAGGAATTCACCGCCGAGGAGCTGCTGCAGATCTATTCGGTGCGCCGCATCCTCGAGGTCGAAGCGACGGACCAGGGCGCGCAGAAGCTCGATGCGGCGGGACGGGCACGCCTCGACGAGGAGTTCGCGGCGATAGAGGCGGCTCTCGACTCCGGTGATGCCTCGGAGTATCTCGACCACGACTAAGAGCTGCTCGCGACGATCTATTCCGCCTCGGGCAATCCCATCCTCGTCGAGACGATCCGGACCCTGTGGCTGCGCTGTCGGGCGTACAAACTCGTCGGTGCCAGGCGGGAGATCGCGGCCGACGCCAAGGCGCCGCTGCTCAAGCACCAGCGCCGACTCATGGATGCCGTCGACGCCGGCGATCCGGGGGCGGCCGCCGAGGTGACCGAAGAGTCCTTCGACGACGCCGTCCGCCGCATCCGTGCCGGATTGGGCGCCTGAAGGGCCGGTCGCTGAGCCCAATCCGGCCATCCGAGTTCTGGGAAGGTGCGCCGACCGCTCACGTTGCCGTCGCTGTAGCGAGTTATGTGGTGTGCGCTCGACGGTAACTCGAGCGGTCGGCGAAGCTCAGCTGCGGCTGAGGAGTGCTGAATGGAGGTCGCGGGGCAGTTCGATGACCTCGAGGCTGCGTTTGCGACCGAAGTCGACGCCGAAGCTGGCGTGCAGGCGGTCGAGGTGGTCGGTGACCCGCTGCGAATAGTCGGGATCGAACGCGTCTGCCGCGATCGCGATGATGAACAGTCCCGTGCCCGGGTTCTCCTGCCCCGAGTCGAAGGCGGGCGCGTCGACGGAGAAGCGGCCCCCGCCGTGGATGGCGAGGAGTTCGATCATGAGAGCCACATTGCTGCCCTTGACCCCGCCGAACGGCAGCAGGGAACCGGCGAGCGCGGCTTCGGCCTCGACCGTGGCCGCCCCGCTCGGGTCCTGTGCCCACCCCTCGGGGATCGTTTCTCCTCGATCGGCAGCGTCGCGGACGTTGACCCAGGCTGTCGCACTGGTCGCCTGGTCGAACATGCGCGGGCCATCGGGGTGCGGGACGGCGAATGAGAAGGGGTTCGTTCCGGTTGCCGAACCCGGTGAGCCGAACAGCGACATCAGCGCCGGCGAGTTGGCGCCGGCAAACGCCAGCAGACCCCGCTCCGCGAGTCGGGTCGTGTAATAGCCGAGTTCGCCGGCGGTGAAGGCGTTGGCGATGTTGAGCACGGAGATGCCGAGGTCTGCGGCAGACGAGACGAAGTCGTCGAAAGCGGCGTCGAAGGCGAGCTGCGCAGTGCCGCGGTCGGCATCGACATGGTGCGCGGCGGGCAGGCGGTTCGTCACTCGCGGCTGCGCCTGCCCGTTGATGCGGCCGGCCTCGAGGCCGTCGAGATAATCGACGAGGTGTGCCGTGCCGACGGCAGTCTTGCCCCGTCTCTCGGCGGCCACGGTCGCCTCCGCCAGTGCGGGTGAGCCGCCGGCCGCCGTGATCGCAGCGATGCACAGGTTCCGCAGTTCGGTGATCGGCAGGGACACGGTCGTGGCGTGAGGAGTCTCCGGCATGGCCTTCACGCTACCGGAGATCACGCACGGCACCGAGGCGCGGTGTCGGTCAGAGGTCGCCGGAGTCCGGGGCGGGGTCGGTCTGGGAGCTCAGCGCCTCGGCGATGGCCTTCGACTCCCGGCGCAGCAGAGCGACGAGGCGTTCGACTCGGGAGCCGGTGACGCGGTCGGCGATCGAGGCGATCGACAGGGCCGCACGTGGGCGGGAACCGCGGATGCGCAGCGGCACTGCCACCGCCCACGACCCCTTGGCGAAGAGCCCCGGATTGTGGACGAAGCCGTCGATGCGGGCCTGATCGATGATGTCGCGCAGGTGCGGGACGGAGACCTTCGGATATCTCTCGGCGAGGATCTCGGCGTTGGCCTCGAACTGGGCGTCCACCTCGGCGGGGGAGAGCTCGGAGAGGATCGCCAGCGATCCGGCGCCGATGCCCAGGGGATGTCGGTCGCCTACGGACAGGGCGTTGTTGAAGATCTCACCGAAGCCCTCCTCGCGGCGGGCGCAGATCGAATAGCTGCCCGTGCGCAGAGTGAGGAACACGGTGTCCTGGCTGAGTTCGGCCAGGCGCAGCAGACTCGACTCTGACTCCGTGACCAGGGGATCGACCGACTTCTGGGCCAGCTGACCGAGGATCTGCGACTGCACGCCGAGGCGATACCCGCCCTCTTCGAGGCGTTCGACGTAGCCCATGGCGATGAGCGCCTGGAGCATGCGGTGGACGCTGGCCTTCGGTCGACCGCTGATCGAGGCGAGCTCGGACAGGCTCGCGCCTTCACGGCGCTCCCCGGCGATGAGCCCGACGAGGTTGAGCAGCGTGAGCGCGCGTTGGATGCTCTGCGCGCCGGTGCCGGGTTCGAGGCTGTCGACGGCGTGGGCGACGTTGAACGACGCCGACCGGCGCAGCAGCCGACCGCGCATCTTGATGCGATATTCCTCGCGGAGGTCCTCATTCGAATCGGCGCCGTTGTGCATGTCTCCATTATGGCCCGACGCTGCACTGACGAGACCGCACTGATGAGACCGCGGCAGTGGGGCGAACTCCTGATCCACCATGCGAAACGTCGGAATCTCAGGGTGGGAGCCGCCTCGGCGAGGTGGGTCCTAGAATCGAATGGGTCCAACCGGCCGGTGGGGCCGTCGATCTTGAGGGGTGAGTGAGACGTGGCGGAGACTGTGCTCGATATCGCCGATGTGACGTTCCGCCGGGGGCAGACGCACATTCTCCACGGCATCGATCTGCGTATCGGTGCCGGCGAACACTGGGTGCTCATCGGGCCGAACGGAGCAGGGAAGTCGACCCTGCTGAGCTTCGCCTCGGCGCAGGTGTTCCCGAGCTCGGGCACCGTCGACATCCTCGGATCACGCATGGGTCGGGTCGATCTCGCAGCCCTGCGCCGCCTCATCGGACACGTCAACCCGCGCCACCCGCTGCGCTCGAACCTCACCGTCCGCGAGGTCGTCCTCACCGGGCTGACCGGCACCGTCGAGCGCCCCATGCGGTGGGAACCCGCAAATGCGGATACTGCAAAGGCCGATGCCCAGATCGCCGAGGTGGGGCTGGGCTCTCGTGCCGATGCCGGGTGGAAGGTGCTGTCGCAGGGGGAGCGGGGCCGTGCGCTCGTGGCACGTGCGCTCATCGCCGACCCGCAGCTGCTGCTCTTCGACGAGCCGAAGATGCTCAAGGGAGATACCCGTTGCTTGCTCTCCCAGTCTACCGGATATGCCTTGGCAGCGTAGAGATCCGGACAAGGACGTCCCGGCGTTCCTAGTCGATACGGAACCTGTTTCGGTACTCGTTCGGGGCGACGTTCAAGGCTCTGCGGAAGGCACGGGTGAGCGTGTCGACGGTACCGATGCCACACGCGGTGCTGCACCATCCATTCCTTCCTCGTTGACGCCGGCGTCGCCCCGTCAGAGGCGGCGCACTTCGTGCCGCACCAGGCCAATAGCGTCATGCTCGCCGAACTCCTCGACACCCTCGACCTGCCCAACGCGACCCAGCACTTGGTTGTCGAACGGCTCGGCAACCCCGGCTCCGCCTCCATCGCGATCACTCTCAGCGAACTCGCCACGCCCGGCCAAGCGATCCCTGGCGACTACGTGCTTTTAGCGGCATTCGGTGGTGGCATGTCCGTCGGCCTCACCCTCATACAGTGATGAACGGCACGCGCATCTACTGACTTGAAATTCAGGATTACGCAATGACGGATGTGAGGCAGTCTCCCTGAAGCGATTGGCTGCCTCATATTCTTGACCAAATGCTTCGTTATCCCCAGGCGGATCGTCCAGGATCGCGCGAATTTGATCCGTTCAACCCTTGCCAGGAACTCTCATCCTGTTCCGACCGGCTTTCGATCGTCCGAAAGGTCACGCCGGTGCCAAAGAACGACTGAAGCCCTCAGGGACGGCTGTCGGGCAATTGAGGGAGATCCCCGCGTCGTTGAGCGCTGCCCGCCCGGCGGGAGTGAGACGCACGGCCCGGGTACGACCCCTGCGGGAAAGCCATTCCTTATCCAGCAGAGTCTTGCAGATTCCCGTGCCGAGAGGGCCGGCGAGGTGGAAGCGGCGTTCGGTGGAGTCCATGCACGACCTGCCCGTGTCGAGCATCTTCGGGGGCACACCCCACTGTATGAACAAGCGATGACCTTGATTAGTGACCTGACAGTGCGAGTCGATGAACTCGTGCTCTTCCAGTTGTTCAGCCAGGCGCACCCCGAGCTTACCGGCGAGGTGCTGATAACAGGTGCGGCCTTCACGTAGGTTCGCATTCGCCCGTGACGCGCTGAGGCTGTGAGGAGTGGGCAGGGGCGAGCGGGCGACCACGCCAAGGCTCTCGACCACTCGTGCGATGTCTTCCCCGGCCAGGCGAATGTAGCGGTGCCGGCCCTGCCGAATGTCGTGGACGAGACCGTGGGTGACGAGCACGTCAACATGCTCGCTCGCCGTCGACCGGGCCAGGCCCGCGTACCTGCCCAGTTCACCAACCGTCCAGGCCCGCCCGTCCATGAGCGCAGCACACATGGCCGCCCGCGACGAGTCAGCCAGAGCCGACGCGACTGTCGAGATATCCGGGACCGCTTCAGGAAACACGCGCGCAACCATGCCTCCAGTGTGCACCCGGAACTGTTCGGTGACGACCGAACAATCGCAGGCGCAGTCTGAACTCACCAGATTCATTGCATCAGGAGACGAAGGAGCGATCGCGATGAACGGGGACCGCCAACGGCTACGCGGGCACTACGATGAGGACTTCTACTGGGAACGCGTTGACCGCAACCTGGGTTGGCTCGGCGACACCACCGAGGAACAGCGTGAACGCCAAGCACGGTTGCGCGATGCCGTGATCGGCATCGTCGGCACCGGGGGCATCGGCGGTGCCGCAGCCGCCCGCCTGGTGCGCATGGGCGCACTCAACCTGAAACTGGCCGATCCCGACCACTTCGACCTGACTAACGTGCAACGCCAGTACGGCGCCGGGCGAGACACGATCGGCCGCAACAAGGCCGAAGTCGTCGCGGAGCAGGTCTTCGCACTGACCGGGGATGCCAACATCGATGTCTTCCCCGAGGGCATCACCCCGGACACGGCTGAAGAGTTCATGGACGGCTGCGACTATGTGATGGACCAGATGGAGTTCTACCAGATCAGCAACCGCTACGCCCTCCATCGCGCCTTCCGCGCCTCGGACCGGTGCAGGTTCATGTTCAAGATCCCGACCGTCGCGCACTCGACGGTCGTGTTCACCTACACGAAGGACTCGATGCCCATCGAGGAGGTCTACGATCTCCCCGAGGATGCCGAGTTCACCCCGGACGTGATCCACCGGCTGATGGAACGCATCATGCCCGAGCATCAGGACTTCCCCTCGCCAGGCACGCTGGATGAGTGGTTCGTGGAGAAGCAGACGATGCCGATCTTCGGAGCCTGCCCGCCCCTGGCCGAAGGCGTCCTCGTTGAACGCCTCGCCCAAGAGATCATGGACTTGCCCGGCCGTACGCCTCTGCCCGTGCAGCCCGGGTACGCGCTCTTCGACACCCTGACCTGGGAAGCGAAGACCGTTGAGAAGGCGTGGTGGGCGAAATGACACGCATGGTGCTCTTCACCGAGACCAATTCCGTCTTTGGCTCTTACTTCCTCACCCGACTTGCCAGGCACGATGATGTCATCCTGGCGGCTGTGGTGCTGCGTGAACCCGGCGCACTCTGTGACTACTACCTCGATGAGCCCGAGCCCCTCGACCTCGCGAAGGACGCCGCCGAGCTGGATGTGCATACGCTGCGGCCGGCGCACATCAACACCGACGAATTCATTACCGCCATTGGGGGCCTGGCGCCGGACTACTTCATCGTCGCCAACTACCAGCTGCGGCTCGGGCAGCGACTCCTCGCGGTTCCGAGCTACGACGCCCTCAACTTCCACCCCAGCCCGTTGCCCCGCTATGCGGGGCTGGCACCGTTCTATTGGATGGCCGAGAACCACGAGACCCAGGGCGGAGTCTCCGCAGTGCGAACGACAGCTGGGCTCGACGAGGGCCCCCTCGTCGCCCAGCAACTCCTCGCGCTCACCGGGGGAGAGACGGCCAGGGAGATCCGGGACATGCACTTCGCCGCGTCCTGGCGCCTGTTCGATCTGGTGCTGCCGACACTGCTGGACCGGTCCTACCGGACCTGGGATCAAGACCTGAGCAAGCGCACCTACTTCGGCCACCCGCCCGCCGAGGCTTCGCTGGAGTCTCGCGTATGACCGCGCATCGGCGCACGGCGCTGGTCGCGACCCTCCTCGGTTTCTTCATCGTCATGCTCGATACGACCATCGTCAATGTCGCCCTCGCCGAGATCGGCACTGACCTCGACACGACGGTGGGCTCACTGCAGTGGGTCGTCGACGCTTACACCCTCGTGTTCGCCGCGTTCCTTCTCACAGCTGGGGCCGCATGCGACCGTCTCGGGGCCCGCAGGGTCTACCTCGCTGGCCTGGTGGTCTTTGCTGTGCTCTCGGCCGTGTGCGCCCTCGCTCCCACAGGCGGGTTCCTCGTCGCTGGTCGCGCCGTCCAGGGCGTGGGCGCGGCAGCGATCGTGCCGGGCTCTCTGGCATTGCTGTCGGCTGTGTACGACGATCCGAAGGAACGAGCACGCGCCATCGGGCTGTGGGGCGGCGCAGGAGGTGTTGCCGCCGCGATCGGACCGGTCCTGGGCGGAGCGCTGGTGTCGACGATCGGGTGGCGGGCGGTGTTCTGGGTCAACCTCCCCATCGTCGCTATCGGCTGTCTGCTCACCTTGTGGGCAATTCCCGCGCTCACGGGCAGTCGCGCGAGACGGGTGGACCTACCCGGACAGGTGCTCTCCGTGCTCACGCTGGTGGCAGTAACCTATGCAGTCATCACCGCAGGCGAACACGGATGGTCACCCTGGCAGGTAGCCGTGCTGATCGCCGGGGGCGTCTTCCTCGCCCTGTTCATCATCGCAGAGCGACGACACCCGGACCCGATGCTGCCGATGGCCTTGTTCACTCGTGCCCGGTTCTCCGTGGCCGCAATGGTAGGGCTCGCGCTCAACATCAGCTTCTTCGGACAACTCTTCGTGCTCTCCCTCTTCTTCCAGCAGTACCTGGGATACGAGCCGTGGCTGGCAGGCCTCGCGCTGGCACCACAGGCGTGCAGCGCCGTGGTCGCGTCACCGCTGGGCGGCCGTGCCGTCGCCCGGTGGGGCGCGTTCCCCACCATGCTCACCGGCCTGGTAGTCGGCACGATCGGCTTCAGCAGCCTCGTGCTGCTCACCGCAGAAACCCCTTACGTGGTGGTCGCGGTGTTGACCTTCACGGCTGGATTCGGGATGGCCTTCGCGATGCCGGCCGCGACCTCGGCCGCAGTGGCCTCGGCCCCGCCGGAACATGTCGGCATCGCAGGAGGAGTCATCAATGCCGCCCGCCAGACCGGCAGCGTCGTCGGCGTCGCAGTCCTCGGCGCAATGGTCGCAAGTGGAGCGTTCCTCACAGGCTTCCACACAGCCGTCGCGGTCGCCGGTGGAGTCTTCGGTGCCGCAGCGCTCGTAGTTGCTGCCACCATCATCAGTCACCTACAGGAGCCAGTTACACCTGAAGTTTAGAATCATTGTGTGATGAAGCACCATCGGAGGAGGTCGAAGAAGCCGCCAGTCGAACGCGTACTGTGCTCCGAAACTGGTAAACGCGAATACGAGCACTATGATGACGCCGTGCATGTAGCACTGAAACGGTCGCGACGGGCAGGGCCGCTGCGGATCTACGAATGCCCCTCGTGCGGGTCGTGGCACCTAACCAAGCGCCCTGACTGGGGCAAACCACCGGCGAACTAATGACACTGTACGGGTCTGTCTCGGCGAGGAACGCTCCGGAGCGCGTCTTTCCTGGACGCTCCAGGAGTTTCGTTCTCATGCATAGGCAGCCGAGGCGCGCTGCAAGGCTTGTAGCCCTGAGGTCAGTCGCCTAGGGCTTTGTACAACGTGAGGGCCAAGGCTGTGCGGTCTCTCGCATCGAGTTTCCGCAGGAGGGCCGAAACATGGTTCTTGACGGTTCCTTCGGCGAGAACAAGAGTTTCGGCGATCTCGGGGTTCGTCAGCCCACGGGCGACGAGTTCGGCCACTATGCGTTCACCGCGAGTGAGTATCGCCAGAGGCTCATCTCGGGAGTCTTTAGTTCGCATCGCTGCCTTCGCGACGCGCGGATCGATCACCATCCCACCGTCAATTACCGCATGCAATGCAGCTGTGAGTCCCTCGACAGATGTGTCTTTGAGTAGGAAGCCCGAGGCACCGGCAGCCAGTGCCGACTGCACGAGTGCATCATCATCGAAGGTCGTCAGGACCAGGACCGGCAGACCAGGGTATCGGGTGGCGCATTGGGATGTGAGTTCCACGCCGTCCATACCAGGCATGCGCGCGTCTGTGAGAACCACATCGACTTCTTCATCGGCTAGGGCCGCGAGTGCCGTTTCCCCATCCGATGCCTGGGCCACGATCTCGATCCCACCGGCCGTGGAGAGGAGCATGGTCAGGCCTCGACGTATCAGCTGCTGATCTTCAACCAACAGCACTCGTATCGAGTCTGGACTGGTCACGTCGTCTCCTCTCGGCCGGGGGCGCCAGAGCCGCTGAGCGGCACAACGACGTCGAGGTGGAACTCGCCGTCAATTCTGCGGGCGTGCATGGACCCGCCATGCTCTGCGGCGCGATCGGAAATTCCTCGCAACCCGAACCCGAAGTCGGGTACTGACTCCGGCGGTTCGGCGGCCGTGGCCCATCCGAAGTCGTTGATGACGGCCAACTCCATTCGGCGCTCCTTTACTGCGAGGAAGATACGCACTGTCCGGGCTCGGCTATGACGCAAGGCGTTGGTCAAACCTTCTTGAACTGCGCGGTAGATCAGCAGCGCGACCTCGTCATCACTGGCGAGTTCACGGTCTGACGCTTCATCACCAGACACGTCCACAGTCAGACCGGTGCCTCGGAACGATTCGGCGATGAGCTCAAGTGCGGCAAGGCCGCGGGCTCCGGCGTCTCGGACTGGATTCAGGGCTCGTACCCACATCCGCATCTCGGCGAGAGCGTCACTGGTGGTGTCCTTGGCGGTGCGGATCTCCTCCCACGCCTGGTCAACATCGATCCCACGCATCCTTTCAGCCAGTTCGAGGCTCATCGAGACAAGCGTGAGGCGGTGACCGAGCCCGTCGTGGAGTTCTCGCGCGCTCCGGGCTCGCTCGTCGGAAAGCAGGAGTTCTTTTTCCATCTCCGTGGCATGGCGCAGGCGAACGATCACCTTCTGATCATCGTGCCGACGTTTCTCGAAACTGCGCAGCGAGAGACCGAGGGCGATCCCAAAACACAAGAGCACGGCGACGGGGACGACATTGATCAATCCTTGTGTCGCACCGGCGAGAAACGCGTTCCACGACGTCAGACTGCCGAATACATGCAGGGCGAAACCTACGCACGAGATCCAGATAGTTGCATGGACCCCCGCCCTGAGAGAGACGTCAACGACGGCGAACGCGACTACCAGAAGCAGGACCGGGATGGTGAAGTCCAGGGTGCCGAAAACGGCGACCGGGGTTGCCAGGAGAACGGCAAGCATCGTCCATTCGACACCGTGGCCGGCGCGGACCACGCGCGGGCGCAGGGCCCAAAGGGCGGTGATGATCGGCACGAGAGCCAGCCATGTGATGGCGACGGGGAGGCCATCTCCTGTTTGCACCGCGTCGACGGCACGCAGAACTGCCGCGGTGAGCAGGCAACAGAGCGCGACTGCTTGGAGGACCACCAGCGTGCGCTCGACACTCACGTGGAACGAACCCATACGGTCAAGCCTAGCTTCGCTGACTGCTGAGCACCCATGACCGTGGTCATGTTTATGTCGTGACCGTGGGTGGACGCGCTGGCCCCGCGTGCGGGCATAGCGTGAAAGGCATATCAACCGCAGGAGTCCAGACGCAGAGGGGAGCAACGATGCCACTCGATCTTCAGTACTTGCGGTACTGTCAGCCAGGAAATCCGTTCTATGCTCCTGCGGTTGTTGATGAGACCGGTGACGTCTTCGATGTTTCTACCCATGCGGGTGCCGGGTGGAGTTCGAAGACCACGTACCCGTGGATCAACTGGATCCCGGATGAATGGTCATTCCCTCGGCAGGGGTGGAAGATTCACGTCTCGGCGACGTCCGAGAACGCGGAGACCGTGATCTCGACCACGGCGCGGTTTTGTTTCCGTGCCGGTTTGGCGTTCAAGCATCTGGCCTCCGCCCGCGACCTGCTGAACCAAAACAGCAAGTATGCGGACCGCTCTGCCGCGGGGAAGTTCATCACTGTCTATCCCAGCTCCGACGAGGAGTTCGCATTCGCTCTCGACGAACTTAACGGTCTCCTCGCTGGAGGTGAAGGACCGTATATCCTCTCAGACAAGCGATGGAGATCAGGGCCTGTCTACTTCCGATACGGTGCCTTCGTCCCGCCATCCGATGACGCACCCTTCGTCTCAACGTTGATCGACCCTGAAGGCAACGAAGTCGAAGATCCACGTCGGCCCACGTACACGCCTCCGGAATGGGCGACACTGCCGGAGAAGGTGGACGCTGCCGCCGGCGACGAAGACGTCCATTTCCCTTTCACGATGCGCTCTGCGCTCCATTTCTCCAACGGCGGCGGCGTGTACCTCGCTGAGGCCACAACCGATGAGTATGTTCCAGCAGGCACGAACGTCGTCTTGAAGGAAGCACGCCCCCATGCGGGGTTGGACGTCGACGGGACCGACGCAGTGGCCCGGCTCAGCCATGAAGCCGACGTGCTGCAAGGGCTGGAAGGTCTCGACTGCGTTCCGGCCTACTACGGGTCGTTCACCGCATGGGAACACCGATTCCTCGTCATGGAGCACATCCAGGGTCAGGACCTCAAACGAGAATGGATGACACGCACCCCGGTGCTGCGACCTGCTCCCTGGGATCTCCAGGACGACGCCTACGTGGCCTGGCTCGCCTCTACTGTTAAACGCCTGGACGAGGCTCTGACCGCTGTACACGATGCGGGATGGCTCCTTGGCGATATTCACCCCAAGAACGTCATCATGCGAGACGGGACCACCCCCTGTTTCATCGATTTCGAGTTCGCACACCGCATGGACCCCGACTGGCGCTGCCAGCAGGGCGCTCCGGGCTATGAACCCTTCTTCGGACTGACCGGCACGGCTGCCGATCGGTGGTCGATGGGAATGCTGGAACTGGACTTGATCTATCCCCAGGCCACGATTGCCGATCAGGGCAATGCCTGGAAGATCGAGCAGCTGCTCAACAGCGGCGCCCACTCGCTTGCTGTACCCGAGTCTGTACGCGCTTCGATCCGCAGGGCCACGGTCGATGTGTTGCCTGCGACGCGGAGGGGTGAGCTCGATGACCGAGTCCGCGGAATCGAAGCCCTCACGGATGCCAGGCTACGCGAGGAGATCACACGCGGTCTTCGGAGCCTGATGGACTGGGGCGACGAGGGTCCGCTCGCACCCGGAGACATCGCCCTGTTCGCCTCCGACGGGGCGGAGCATCAAGCAGGATACCCCTACGGTGCCGCAGGAATCATCGACCAACTACGCCGCTCACCGGCCGGGATCGACCGTCATACCGCAGATGCATGGCTGGCCGCCCGTACTGGCGACATTCACTCACGAGGTCTGCGCGGCCGGGAAGGCCTGGCGCATGCCGCGCGCGATGCTGATCTCGGTCAAACACTGACCGCCCTGGAGCCCGCATCCGGATCGGAGCCGACCGATCCGACTCTCTGGTCAGGCTGGGCCGGCGTGGGCTTGTACAACCTCGCATCAGGTGATGATCCGCTCATGGCGGCACACCACCTGGAGAGGCTCCTCGACGACGGCGTCCAGGGAGAAACCGTGGGCCTGCTCAACGGCTGGTGCGCGGCCGCGATCCTCTTCGCCAGGCTCCATGAGCAGACAGGGGAAGGCCGATATGTCTCCCTTGCCACACGCGCGATCGAGGCGGATCTCGCTCGATGCACGACAACGAAGAACGCCACCTTGGAATTCGACGAGGGCTGGCGAACCCTGCCGTATCTCGGCGTCGGCTCCCTCGGGGTCGGACTGGCGATCCTCGAACTACAGCGCGTCACGGACACACAAGTGTTCGCCGACCCCTTGGCGGGAATCGACGCGGCAGCCACCTACCACCAGTGCGCCCAAGCATCACTTGCCCACGGACTCGCCGGCTTCCTGATTTACCTCAACCGGCGAGTGCGTCATCGACCGAGCCCCGTACTCGACGAGGTCATCGCCTCACACCTTCAGTCCTTGCGCCTCCACGCCGTCACAGATGACACCGGGGTGTTCTTCCGAGGAAACCAGAATCTTCGCCTGTCGTCGGACTATCTCACCGGGGCCAGCGGCGTACTCGCCGCCCTGAACGAGATCCTCGACGACAGCCCAAGCCTCCCGTTCGGAATCTGAACGGGTGACATCCGCGGTGAAAGGAGGTGAATGATGAACCGCATCCTTGAGTTCCAGACCATTGAAGGCGAGGTCGACGCGCACGATGCCGCGCGCGTGAGCAGCTTCAGTGTGAACCCGCCGTGCCCGGGCTGGCCCAGCTCGATCACGTGGGGCAACTGCTGAGGCCCCCTCACAACCGGTGGCCGCGGTCCTGAGCGCGCACGCAATCGGAACCGTGGCCACCACCCATGACCATGTCCACCTCTCTTGACGGAAGAAGCTGCCTTGACCACGATGCTCAGCGCCACAGACCTCCGACGGGTCGTGAAATCGGGGCCGACGACGACCGACATCCTGCGCGGATGCGACCTCGAGCTGCACGGTGGCGGCCTGACGGCAGTGGTGGGACACTCCGGCTCTGGTAAGTCGTCATTGCTGATGTGCCTCAGCGGTCTCGATGAACCAACGTCGGGGACAGTCACCATTAACGGTCAGGATATCTACCGTCAATCGGCGAGCAGGCGCGCGAGCATGCTCCGAACCGAGATCGGATTCGTCTTCCAGCAGTACAATCTCGTTCCCTTCCTCACCGTCGAGGAGAACATCACGCTTCCATTCCAGCTTGATCGGGCGAAGGTGCCCCACGACACGATCAGCCACCTCGTCGAGTCGTTCGGTCTCGGCCATCGACGCCGTGCACCAGCGCGGACACTCTCCGGCGGCGAACAACAACGGACCGCGTTGTGTCGGGCTCTGGCGCGACGCCCGGGCATCGTCTTCGCCGACGAACCGACAGGAGCGCTGGATTCCCAGAGCACCGGTATCGTCCTGCACACACTGAGGCAGATGGCAGACGAGGGGCAGATGATCGTCATGGTCACCCACGATCTGGAGGCCGCAGCCTTCGCCGATACCGTCATCGTGATGCACGATGGCCGCACCGTTGACACCGTCGGCCGCACCACCAGCCAGGAGCTGTTGGGCATCATGTCTGGTCTCGGGGCCTGAGCGCATGCAACGCTACGTTCTGAGAATGTTCGCCGACGAATGGCGGCAATGGGCACCCGCTATCGCGGTCGTCGCCGTGATCGCGACGATGATCGGTCTCTGCGTCCATCAGTTCGCTTGGACGACCGCCCCGCAGTTCCGTGCCGCCGTCGCCAGCGCGGGCGTGCCCCTCGCCGAGTTCCAGATCCTCTCGGTCACCATCTACACGGTGATTGCCCTCGTCTCTTGGGTCGCCCTGACCGTGGTCGGTCGCGCAAGCATCCAAGCCACCCGCCACTCCCACGCGCTCTGGCTCCTGCTCGGGGCATCTCCACGAGCAGTGTTCCTATCCGCGTTACTTGTCCTGGTCATCGTGAGTCTCTGCGGTGCGATCCTCGGTGCCCTTGCCTCGACTCTCCTGGGTTTTTGGGCGATACCGGCGTTCAATACGGAAGTGTCTGCCAGCGTCGACCTGCCGGGATTCACCATCGCTCCTTGGGCCCCTGTGGCGATCGTTGTCATCAGCGTCGTCACGGCGATGGTCGGCGGGCTGATGCCCGCCAGGCGGGCATCCCGTATCCAACCCAGCGTCGCGCTGCGCACATTCCACCAGCCGGGCCGGCGCACTCTCTCGACGGTCTTCCGGATCATCGGCGGGTTCTTCTTCCTCGTGGTCGCCGCCGCTCTTGTCGTGGCTTCGAGCTTCGCCTCCCAGCTCGGTTCCACCGGACCCGGCCCGATGTTCAACCTCGCAGTCAACGCCGGTGGCAGTGCCTTGATCGCCGTCTACCTCCTGTGTCCCGAGATCGTCAGGTTCATCTTCTGGCTCCTTCACAAGCTCTTTGCGCGCGCAGGATTGGTGGTGCCGGCACTGGGCACTCGTGCCGCGGCAGCACGGGCACAAGTCAGTACCACGACGATTGCCCCATTGGCTGCCGGCCTTGGGGGAATCGGCCTGCTGCTGTGCGCGGTGAACTCGGTGGCCGCGATGACCCAGATCCTTCAACCTGGGACACCGACGAACCTGGCCGATGTGTGGACGATCGTGGCCGTTGTCGCCGTGTCGATGCTCGCCACGAGCGCGGCGGTGGTCGCACTGTCGGCTCGCGGACGCGGACGCGAGATCGCCTTGCTCCAGGCAGCCGGCATGCACGCAGGACAGGTCCGCGTCCTCATCGCGGCGGAAAGCTTCGCGATGTCCATAGCCGCCGCAGTCACGGCAGTCGTTCCCGTGGTCACCGGCGGACTGGTCTGCGCCTTCGTGTCAGCAGCTGCTCTCGACGGGGCCGCGGTCGTGGTGTGGCCGCTGCCGAGCATGCTGCTCGGGTTGCTCGCCTCGTGGCTCCTGCTGTTCATCATTCTGGTGATCCCGACGATCGCACCGCTGCGCGACGGACCAGGCGCACAACTGCGAGAGCAGGGACCCTGATGGGGCGGACTGCCGTCGGCGTCATCGAGCCACACATCCGTGATCTCGCCGAACACCTGCGCGCACTCGAAACACTCCGGCCTCAAGCGCAGGAACCAGCGCGTACGTCGCAAGAGCGCGTCCACACCATCCGGCTTCAGACTCCTACCGGTGCCGAGACCACCGAGACGATCACACTCCGGGCTGGAGAGTCACTCCTTCCAGCGGCAGGCAATACCATGTTCGCCGTTGTCGGCGACACCGATGGTGACGAGAACTACCGACTCCTGATTTACACCGCCGCCGCGAAGGGCGTCGAACTCGCGCATGACGAAGCTCCCGTCTCGCCTCGTGTGCGCGCCTTTGGAAGTGGGCTTCTTTGGATACGCCGAGACCGATTCCTCAGGCCGCACCAGCTGCTCTGGTGGCATCCGGAGAGCGCCCGGCCGACTGTCTTATCGGAAGAGCCGGACTCCACACGCCGCCTTGAACTTCGCAGCGTCACCGACGACACGGCGATTCTTGCCTCCCGCGGTTCAGACACCGCTCGGCATTGGATCATCTCCGGCCATGACGACACGAACCCGACCTGCCAATCGCTGACACAGCGCACCTCTGATGCGGACGTCACCATCTCGCAGCAGACAGTGGTCGTTCTCGATCGACCAAATGGGCGGCTCTGGGATTATTGCCGCGAACACGTTTTGGCCGAGACCCCGTCCGGATTCTCCGCCGAGCATCTCCAACCGTCAGGCGATGCGTTCCTTGTCATCGGAAGGGCCAACGGGCGGCAAGCTATCTGGCTGCCAGCCCACGGACCGCAAGCTATATGGACCGCGCCCCCCGCGGGCACGATGCTCCCGGCCTTCGACTCGGGCAACGAGCAACTGATACTCCTCGCCTCATCACCCGTACATCGACCCCAGGCGGTGCCGGCAGAAGTGGGAAAGAACCTTTCCCTAGAGTCCACCGGGCGCGCCTCCGCCCTGTGTCTTGATGCTGCAAGCGAAGACGACACGATGATCCCGATCACGCTCTTCCTCCCACCAGGAGAACAGACGCACCCCTTGGTCGTCCACGTGTACGGAGCCTACGGAATCAGTCTCGAAGGCCCCTTCGATCCCTTCACTGACGACCTCCTGGCTCGCGGCGTGGCCGTCGCCTATTGTCACATTCGCGGCGGAGGCGAGCTGGGCCCGCAATGGCACCGGCAAGCGACAGGCGAATACCGATACCGCACAATTGACGACCTCCTCGCCTGCTTGGCTCGACTTCGCGCCCTGCCCGCCATCGCGGCCGACCGCATCGTCGTGACCGCCGCCAGTGCGGGCGGACTGACCGCAGCCACCGCATGCCTGCGTCAACCAACATGGCTGCGAGGCCTGCACCTCGTACATCCCTTCCTCGACCCACTCGCAACCCTGACGAATTCGGCATCGAATCTGGCATCAACCGACCGGGCTGAGTACGGCGACCCCCGGCACGACCCCGCCATCCGGGATCTCCTCCAACGCCTCTCGCCCATGGCACGCATCCAGGAGCTTCCCGCACAGAGCTATCCACTCCCACGTGCCTGGATTCGTGCGGCTGAGCGCGACGCCCGAGCTGACAATGACGCCATCCATCGTTTCAGCCAGCATTATCGCGACGCCTCGAACTCACGTCGCCCCGGACACGTCATCCAACGAGTCACTCCCGGCGGTCACCTCGCGGGAGGTTCAATCGAAGCCGCAGACGACGAGAATACGCTTGCTCACGCCTGGATGCTCGATGTTCTCGGAGCACCGTACGAACCGAACAAACCCGCAGGAACAGTTGGGCGGTCGGACCCGGCTACATGCTCAACGCCCAGCACGACCCGAACCGGCTATCAAACCGAGCCGTGACGGAGAGGGAGAAACGTGGTTCACGGACCTTCCTCGAACAGCAGCAGGTGGTCGGCCCGCAATCTAGAGGCCGCGTGCCGGTCCGTCTCGGCCGGGAGTACTCCGGGTGGGGTCTTGATCTTCGGGGAGCTGCCGTTCCCGGAGTGCTGTCTCGCGGGTTTCGGCGGCGGCGCGTTTGATCTCGATAAGATACACGGCCTGATCCGGCGGCAGGCCGCGAAGCTCGGCGGCCTCGGCCCGTGTCTCTTCGGCCGAGGCCCTCCACTTGGCTGCTTTCCTGCGGGGGCTTGTGCGCAGGTAGCGGTCGGGGTCACGGCGGACCTTGTCCGCCCCGTGGATGCGCGCCAGGAGCGTCAGCCGGTCGCGGCGCTGCCGCTCCTGCATGCCGGTGCGGGTCCGCCGCGCTGCGGTCACGGTCTCGTCGGCCTCCAGCACCTCGGGGGCCTCCTCGGCCTGCTGGGCGGCGACACGGCCCGCCCACGCGTGAAGGTCGTCCGTATGCCGTGGCAGGGTTCCCCACTCTGCGGACAGGCGGCCGCGCAGGGCCTGGGTGTGCTCGCGGGCGGCGTCGTGCTCGCGCTGGGCACGCCGCTTGCCGAACCACCCGGCCGTCGCGAGTCGCCCGGCGGCCCGGGCTTCCTCGCCCGCGGCGTCGAGGTACTCGCGGCCCTCGGCCTCTGCTCGGGCCAGGAGCGGCGCGGTGGTCTTGGCCCGCACGGTGGCGGCGTGCTCCTCGGCCGTGGCGAGGGCGGTGATGCTCTCGCCCGTCTCCTCCCGATGCCGGGCCGACAGCGCAGTGAGCTGATCGCCGACGCTATCCCACCAGGCCGCCCGCTGCTCCGCCTTCTCCGCCACCCTGTCGAGCCGCGCCAGCTCCTCCGAGATCATCGAGACTGGTCCGTCCTTGACGAGACCGGCGATGGCTTCGTGTGCTCGGGTGGTGGCGTCGGTCAGGCCACGGTCGGCGCGGTCGCGGCCCATCGCCTCGACGAACTGCGCCCTCGCCTCCGTGAGGTCCGCAGCGATCACGTGGAGTTCGTTGCGGCCGCTTCCGCGGGTGACGCCGACGTAGACGGCGGCCGCGTCGAGGGCGTCGGAGAGCACCGTGTGCGCACTGTTCACGGTCGCGCCTTGGACTCCGTAGGCGGTGGCAGCATAGGCCAAGTGCACATGCTCAGCCACGTACTCGGCGGGGAGAGTGACCGTGACGTTGTGTTTGCGGTCGGTGCCGGTCTCGAACGCGTGCACCGTACCGTCCTCGCCGACGCCCTGGACGGTGAAGGCCTGCCGGTTCGCCACCCGTAGCTCGGCATCGTTCTGCCGGGCTTGCACCAGATCACCCACACCGATGGGTAGACCATCGGAGCCGGTCACGGTGCGGGTGTCGTCGACCTCGCCGGCTTCGACGCGGAGGGTGCGGATGCGCTCGTTCAGGGCGGTGGCCTCGTCGTTGGTCGCCACGGTCACCGCATCGGCGGGGGCCGTGTGCTCGGCGATGTGCTCACGCAGCCCGTCATCGTCGGCATGCAGCCGGACCAAGCCGAGGGCGTGCAACTCGTCGAAGATCGCCGCCGGGTCCTTCCCGTCGCGCATCCGCAACGTCAGGGCCGCGTACTGTTCGTCGGCGAAGCGGTGCAGCTCAGACATGTCCACGGTTGCCCCGCGGATGTGCGCGGCCATGTCGAGGACGCCGCCGCGACCGACTGCCGGGAGTTGGGCGCGGTCGCCGACGAGCGCCACCGACGCGCGAGCTTCGCGGATGATGGTGAGGAGGGCCAGGGCGGTGTCCTGGTCGAGCATCCCGGCCTCGTCCACGATCACCCGCTCACCGCGCACCAACCGTGCACCTTCGGGCGGCCCCGTGTAGACACGGCCAGTCGTGGGGTCCGTCTCGCCGCGCTTGAGGCGGGTCCAGACACCGTCGTCATTCCACCGGAACCCGTGCGCGTACACGAGCGCCGCCACGGAATCAGCCGGCACCTTCAACGTCTCACCGGCAACCTGGGCGGCCTTCTTCGTTGGCGTCACCACCCGCGCCGACCCGCCGTCGCGTTCGAGGGCTTCGATGGCGGTGGCGAGCATGGTCGTCTTCCCCGACCCAGCCGCCCCCTCGACGACCACGAGCGGGTCACGGGAGGCGACCGCGGCAGCAGCCTCAGCCTGCCCCGCGTCGAGTCCATGCCTGGCGGCGTGCGTACTGAGGTCGGGGCGGCGAGGCTCGCGATTCGGGGCCTGCGCTTCGAGCCGGTCACGCAACTGCGTCTCAGCCTGCACGACCCGCAGCGAGGTGAGGTGTGCAACATGCTCAGGGTGCACGGCATCGGGCGGGAGCACCGAGAAGCAATCTCCTATTGCAAGGTCGGTGGCGAGTTGCACGAACTCGCGCAACTCCGCAGGTGTCGCTTGCACGCCGTGGTCGGTGGTGATGCGGGTGACGTGCTCGCGGACGGTGTGCACCGTCCACGTCGACCCACCCGCCGCAGCCCGGTCCAGAGCACGGTTCGCGACCTCCTGCACGCGCAGGTCATCGACGGACACCCGCACGGGTGTCGGTGCACGGGTGAGGGTCTCGGGGTCGTAACCGGCCTCGACCAGCTCCTGCCGCCAGGCGTCTTCGTTGCCAAGGTCGGACGGTTTCTTGTTCGGCCGCTCATGCGCCCACGCCTTATGCAGCAGCCGCGCGCGGACGACGGGGCCGGGCTCCTCGCCGGGATGTGCGGCCTCCCATTCGGCCTCCAACTGCTTCAGGTTGCGTTCGACCTGATGGGCACGTTTGCTCATCACCGGGTTGAACTGCTCCAGCTCCGTGACCTCCCCGGTGACGGGATCGAGGGTGAGCCCGTGCCGGTCCAGGGTTGCGGCCAGTTGCGGGTGGGCGGCGATCACCGCGGCACCGAGTGCACGGATCGCGCCCTGCTGCTTGAACAGGACCGCAGTATCGAGGGCACGCCACTTGCCCGCGGCGGGCACGCGGGTGCCGATCTGGAAGTGCACGTGCCGGTGCGGGTCACCGGCACGACTGGTGCGGTGCACCACGGCCACCGTCTGCAACGACTCCGCCGGCACGATCTCCTGCTCCCCGCGCGGGCCAACCCGCGTGTAGGCGTGCTGGGCCAGCCACCGCCGAATCTCGGCCACCGCCTCCTGTTGCGCGGCGTCGAGGGCGTCAGAGACCTCCGGGTGCAGGGCGGCGGCGATCGACAAGCTCTTGGGGGTGTTGACGACCATCTCCGCGAACCGCGGGGAGCCCTTCCGGACCTCGCCAGCCTCGCGCGGGATGCCCATCCGCTCCCCGGTCAGCGGATGGGTCCAGTCCACCCAGCCCGCGTACTGCTCCGGGTCCAGCCCGGTGTTCGCGACGACCTCACCGGCGGCGTTGGTGATGGTGAAGTCCGCCAGCGCCGTGCCGCCTTCGAGGTAATAGTCATCCGCGGTCGACCGGTCGGATTCGAGGTACCGGCGAGCGGCCGTGCCCGGTCCACGAAAGAGGGTCACGCCGCCTTTCATGCCGGTCACCGCCTTCCTCACGAGTCGCTTCGTGAGGAAGGTGCGCGGGCACTACCGCCGGTAACATGCGTCCATTTATTTGTGTCTTCAGGCGGCGGGGCTGATCGGGGAGGCCATCGCGAGGGTGAGTTGCCGGGCTGGAGCCGATGAGTCGAGACAGCTCTGGGTGGTCCAGCGATCCGGTATGGAGGAGTCAGGGTGAGGGCGGAGACGAGTGTTGAGACTGTGGCGAGGTCGAACAGACACTAGGACCAGGAGGAAGGGGCGGGGAGGCTCGCCTCCTGAAACGCGTGTCGCTCGAGTGGTAGTTTGGGATCATCGGAAGTAAAAACGTGCGTCGCTGTTGAAGACGAGGCTCTCTACAGAGCGCACGAGCACACACGGGACGAACGGCCCGTCACTTCTTCACCGAGAAGGAGTGACCCATGATTCGTCGTCCCAGCCACCAGTCCGAGGCCGCGCAGCCGCCTCACACGCTGAAGGACGCGTGGATCGCGCTGGCCGGGCTGTCGGCCGTGTTCCTGTTCGAGATGCTCGACAACTCGATCCTCAATGTCGCCTTGCCCACCATCGGCCGGGAACTACAGGCCACCGCCACCGCATTGCAATGGGTGACTGGCGTGTACTCCGTCGTGTTCGGCGGATTGATGCTCGCGCTCAGCGCCGTCGCCGACCGCATCGGCCGACGCAAGATGATGCTGGCCGGGCTCGTGCTGCTCGGGATGACGAGTCTCGCGACAGCCTTCGTGGCCACTGCCGGGCAGCTCATCGCCGTTCGCGCGGCGATGGCGGTGGCCGCCGCGATGACCACGCCGGGCTCCCTGGCTCTCGCGTTCCGGCTCTTCGCCGATGACCGCCTCCGGGTACGCGCGATGACGGTGATCTCCACCGTAGGACTCATCGGCCTTGCCGTCGGCCCGATCGCCGGCGGCTTCGTCCTCGCCATCGCACCGTGGCAGACCCTGCTGCTGGTCAACGTGCCGATCGCAGCCATCGCCTTCATCGCGATCCGCAAAGGCATTCCCGCCGACCGGCCAGAAGAGCTTCACCGCGATCCTGTCGATATCTGGGGAGCCATCCTGGGCACCGCGGCCATCGCATCCGCATTGCTCGCCCCCGCCCTCTTCGTCGAAGTGGGCGCAGACACCTGGTTCCCCTGGGCCGGGGTGGCCGCGACCATCGCTTTCGCGGCAGCATTCGCCTGGCGCGAGCGCTCGTTCCAATACCCCCTGCTGGACCTGCAGCTGATCGCGAGCCCGCTCGTGTCCAGCGGACTGGCCTTCAAAGGCGCAGCCAACCTCGCCGTCGCAGGTATCGGGTACCTCGTTGCACTTCAGCTCCAGCTCGACTGGGGATGGACGCCCGCCCAGGCAGCACTGGGCATGCTTCCGCAAGTGATCGTCCTCGTCGCCGGCGGCGCCGTCATCTCGATCCTCGTCGACAAGCTCGGACTCGATCGAGCGGCCTGGCTCAGCGCCTCTGCCGTCGTCGTGGGCCTGGCCGTCTACGCGCTTCTGGGACGCGTCGGATACGTCTGGATCGCTGTGGCCCTCGTGCTCGTCGCGGCGGGAATGCGGGTCGTCGGCGTCGTCGCGGGAACCAACGTCATGAAAGGAGTTCCAGAAGACCGGACCACCGTCGGCGCGGCCCTGGCCGATACAGCCGGCGAGTTCGCAACCGCCGTGGGCATCGCCCTGAGCGGAACCTTCCTCGCCGCCATCTTCACCGGGCACCTCACCGCATCGGCCTGGCCGACCGAGCAGACCGCGGAGTTCCGACTCGCGGTCACCTGGGGCGGAATCGCTCTGACCGTGCTCGCGGCGGGCCTCGTCGCCTTCGGCATGCTCCGAGCCCACGGAGAGAAGAGCGCCCCAGAAATCTAGACCGAAGGGTGTTGACGGCGTGTCCGTCAAGGGAATGAACGGGGCTTCTGCAGGGGCTCTGCTTAAACGAAGAGTGAGATGAGAGAGGCGTGGTCACGGTGTTCAGGGACGAGGCGCAGTCGGTCGTTGCGCTGCACGACGTGGCGGTGACCACCAGGCCGCGCTGCGATGACCGACACCGTGGATGAAGAGGTTGAAGTGGGCCTGCTTGCCTTCCACGCCGCTCACCCCTTGACGAGTCCGCCGTCGACGATGAGGTTCTGACCCGTCACACCCCTGGCCCACGGGGAAGCGAAGAATACGACTGGGTCGGCGAGCTGATCCGGCGTCGTCACCGCCCGCAGCGGGGTGCCCGCGGCGATGCCCTCGAAGACCGCCTCAGGGGTCGCCGCCGAGGCGTCGGTGGTCAGCAGCAGCCCCCGGAGACCATGTTCACCGTGATGGCCTGCGGGCCGAGATCGTCGGCGAAGGTGCGTGTCAGGGACAGCAGCGCTGCTTTCGCCGCGGTGTAGTCGTGGTAGGGCACGACGGGGTGCTGGAAGAGGTTCGTACCGATGTTGACGATCCGGCCGAAGCCCGCCTCGACCATGCCGGGAAGGGTGGCCTGGATGACGTTGAGAGGCCCATGCACGGAGCCGGTGAACTGTGCGGTGATCTCCTCGTAGGAGATCTGGTCCGCGTGGGAGCGGGCGTCGCCGTTGAAGGAGAAGTCAGCCAGCGCGTTGTTCACGACCGTGGTGATCGGACCGCCAAAGCGATCGGCGGCCTCAGCGACGAGGGCATCGACCTGGGCGCGGTCGCGGACATCAGCCCGGATTGCGATCGCCTTTCCGGGGTGGGCGGCGGCGAGGTCCTCCGCGGCGTCCTGGGAGGTGTGGTAGTCGATGACCACTCGCGCACCCTGGGCCAGGAACGCGCGAGTGATCGCAGCTCGGAGTCCGCGGGCGCCGCCGGTGACGAGGACGATCTGCTCGGTGAGGGGGAGAATAGTGTGTGCCATGTGTATGCCTCTCGATATCGAGGCGAAGGCAACCCGTGCGCACCGAAGAGCGAAAGTTGCTCTTCGGTGCGCTGACACCGCCAACATTGTCGGCGGGTGAAAGTCCGGACATTCCCTTCGCCAGTGCTAACTGGATCAGGTTCAACGGGTGTCATCTCAGCCGACCACGTCCCGTGCTCGAAAGCTGGAACGGGCGGCGCCCCGTGTCACGCCACCATCACATCACGGAAACCACACTCTCCACAAGCTTCGGACGGCCTGATTCTTCGTTACTGGAATCGCTGTCACAGAACACCTGATATCACTACGTGCTATCCGGCAAATGGGCATTCTGGCTTCTTGAGTGTTCCTATTGCTTGCGTTCCAGCTCGAGCGCGGTTTGGGCGATAGCGCGGACGTTGAATGTTTCCGCGACCGGTATCGCAACCATTTCCTCGAGGGTGAACCATGCCGCTTCGAGTGCGTCATCGTCCGGGACCGGTTCCCCTCGTTCCCATCGGCAGAGCACTGCGATCAGGACGTAATGCAGATTGTGGTCGGCATCGATGACGTCGACAGCATCGAAGACATCACCGGGTGTGGCGAGGACTCCTGTTTCCTCGGCGAGTTCGCGCGCGGTCGCGGCGGTCAGGGTCTCGCCGGGTTCGATCTTGCCCCCGGGGAATGCCCAGCGCTCGGCGTCGGGCATGTGGGCACGCCGGATAAGGAGTACACGTCCTTTTCGGACCACTGCCGCCAGCGTCGCCGGCTTCGGGTAGGAAGCGTCGCGCGTCATCTACCCCGCCCCGATCGTCGACTCGGAGTGGTCTTGGAGGTGGGCTGTGATCTGCATGAACGGTGGATGGTCGATAGGTGCCTGGGAGCCGACGTCCTCTACGGTTTGTGCTCCGCGGTCGGTGACCTTGTCGACTGTGAAGCCGGCCTCGGTCAGCACCGCCTCGTAGGTGCTGATGAACCAGTGCCGGTCGACAAGCTCGAGGATCCCGGTGCCGGGGATCTGCAAGCTGACCTTGCGTTCGTCTCCGTCACGGTAGCCTCTGCCGGGCTCGCCGCTGCGGAAGGTCGGGAACGGTACTCCTGTGGCCGCCGGGTTGCTATCGACGATGAAGAGTCTGCCGGTCGGTGTAAGCACTCGGGCGAGCTCGCGGGCGATCGCTCTCAGTTCCTCGCGTGTGGGCACGTTGATGAATACGAAGCAGCACACGATCGCATCGAATGTGTCATCCGGGTAGGGAACGTGGCCGCTGTCGATGGTGTGGAATCGCGCGGCCGGTTGCGGGGTCTGCGCCCGGGCGAGGGTGATCATGTCGGTGCTGATGTCGACTCCGACGACCTGTGCTGCGGCTCCGGCGTCGAGGAGGCGTCGTGAGACTTTTCCGCTGCCGCACCCATAATCGAGCACGATCCCCCCTCGGCCGCAAGCAGTTTGGAGGTCATTGACGAGCGGGGTATAAGCCAGTCGGTTTTCGACATAGTCGTCATAGGCATCGAACCCTGCTGAGACTGCCGGAGTCGTCCATGATGTCGTCACTGCTGCACCGCCCTCACACGCGCGTTTTCGATGCTGGGCCATCGGCTCACGACCAGCTCCCGGTGGAGGGGATGGAGGTCGCCGATAATCGATGGGTCGACTGGTCGTTGGTATTGGAGTTGCCGGTGGATCCAGAACAGGCGGACAATGTCGACCCACGCTTCCGGAAGATCAAGGGTCGCCAGTGCGCGGCCTGGGAGCTCGTCTGCACGGATCGACTTCTCCAGGGCGAGGACCTGGTGCACCTGGTCCAGGCTCGCCCCCGAGGGCAGCCGTGGAAGAGTGCTGGGTTCCTCCACGATCGTCTGATCATCGCCGCCGAGGAGGGTGTGCACCTTGGTGAGGTCTTTTTCGTAGATGTGGATCGAGCCGACGTTGTGGATGTACACACCCGGGGTCAGGCCCAGCATCGAGGCGAGAAATTCTTGGATGAACGTGAAGGAGAACGTGTCGTTGAGCAGTCCCATGTACGCGTCGTTGGCGCGCATGAACGCGACCATGTGCAGACGGTCCTCACGGCGCAACAGCTGGAGAGCCAGCGTGCAGGAGACGTCGATGTTGCGGCGGTAGATGTCTTCGGAGTCGTCGAAGATCTGCAGAACGGCACGCTTGCTCGCAGGGTCATCCTCGCGGAGGGTGTTCACGATTCGTTCGATCGCAGTCTCGTCGCCGACGTGTCTGAGCAGTTTGGGACCATACCCGGTGCCCGGCAGGCTGAGGCCGTCGGGACTGTACCGGCTCATCGAGGGTGCGTAGGTGCGGATGAAGTCGAGGTCGTTCTTCCCTGAGAGGTACCACAGTGCTTCGGCGTAGTTGAAGATGATGTTCTGCCGACGAGACCTGGCCAAGCAGTACCGCCGGGCCGGGTTGGTCAGGCGTGCGGTGTAGCCGATGATTTCGCGTTCGTCCTGCCCGCGGGGACTGTTCTGGTATTCGAACCCGGTGTAGACCTGTCGCAGGGAATCCAGGTAGAGCGTGTGGAGGTCGGGATACTCAGGCTTCACTGACGGCTCCTGCCTGCGCGTGCTCGATCGCGGTGAGGATGCGTGGTCCGGTGGGCTGCTCGGGATCGATGGTGATCATCTGGACGTCGGCGACCGCTGAGAGGCCTCGGACGAGGAACGCGTACTCGGCTCCCTCGTCGAGGAGTAAGACGATGGGTTTGTTCCAGGCGGAGGCCCACCCGATCTCGATGTGCGTGCCCGGGGATGCCGGTGCGCCGGGGAACGCGACGAAGACGTCGCAGGCGGCGATCTCCGTGTAGTCGATGCGTGTGCATTCGCTGGGTTCCATGAACTCACGGCCCCAGTGCTCTCTGCGGTGGGCGCAGTGCACATCCCACCCCTGGGTTTCGAAGAAGTCGATGATCGAGGTGTACTTGTCGATCGCGGCGTCGCCCATCACATGGGTGTCGGCGTCGACGAGAGCTTTGAACGGGCCGGCGAGAAACATCTTTCGCGTCATCGTCACGGCTCCTTTCATGAGTCGAAGTGGTTAGCTCTACCGATCGGAACGAGGAGGGGCTGTTCTGCATCCCTACCCGCGCGGCCAGAGCTGGTGGAAGTGATGCAGGGGACCGTGACCTTGGCCGACGTCGAGGCGGTCGCTGGCAACGAGAGCGCCGTGCAGGTAGGTCTTCGCCCGTTCAACGCTTTCGGGCACGGTGTGGTCAGGCAGCAGTGCGGTGATCGCCGAGGACAAGGTGCAGCCGGTGCCGTGGTCGTTGAGGGTTTCGATCCTGGGAGAGGTGTAGGTGGAGATCCCGTCGGGGCCGGCGAGGTAGTCGACACTGACCGTCTCGTTCGTGAGATGCCCGCCTTTGAGTAGCGCCCACTGACAGCCAAGGCCACGCAGCCCGGTGGCCTGGTCCTCCATCTGCCCCAAGCGGGTGACATCTGTGGTGTCGAGGAGCACGGCGGCTTCGGGAAGGTTCGGGGTGATGATCGTGGCCAGTGGCACGAGCGTGTCTCGGATGGCTGCGACCGCATCGTCGTCCAACAGCCTGTCGCCGCTCTTGGCGACCATCACCGGATCAAGGACCACGGTCTCGGCTTCGTGGTATTGCAGGCGCTCGGCGATGACCTCGGCGATCGCGGCGTTGGCGACCATACCGATCTTTACCGCGTCGACGCGCACATCGTCGAACACTGCATCGATCTGCTCACCGACGAAAGAGGGATCAAGGGGCATGAACGAGCGCACACCGCGCGTGTTCTGTGCCACGACCGCGGTGATCGCGGCCATACCGTAGGTGCCCCTCGCTGAGAAGGCTTTGAGATCGGCGTGGATGCCCGCCCCGCCAGTGGGGTCGGTGCCTGCGATGGATAGGACGTTCTTGATCGTCATGCGTGCACTTCCTTCTGCTGCTGTGTGGCGGCGTAGCGGGCGACCTCGGCGACATCCTTGCTCAGAGTCAGGCGGGCCTCGTCGACCTCGTCGAGGGGGAACCAGCGTGCTTCGAGGGCGTCGTCGCCAGCGTGGGGTTGCCCCGAGCGCCACTGGCAGAGCACGGCGATAAGCACGTAGTGACTGTCCAACCGTCCAGTCTCGTCTCGGCTGAACGCGTCAACGGAAGTCAAAACACCGGTCGCCTGACCGATGATGCTGGTTTCTTCACCGAGTTCGCGTTCGGCGGCTTTGGTGATCGTTTCTCCGAATTCGATCTTCCCGCCCGGGAATCCCCAGAATCCTGCATCAGGAGGGTTCGCGCGACGCACCAAGAGGACATGGTCATCTTTGATGAGGACGGAAATGACCGCGACCCTCGGGCGCACCTCGACTGAGGACGTCGCGGGGCCGACAACAGAATGGGACACTGTAACCTCCTAATGGGGAGGCCAGCGAAGGAAAGAAGCCCTGCTAGACCAGTCCCTTCGCCGGCATGATCCGGATCAGGTTCTAGGGTCACCACGCTGACAACGTCCAGTGGTATCTCAGCCCCTTGACGGGACACCCCTCGGTGCAACCCGAATCTACCAGAATGCCGTCACAGATACACCCTGCGCGGATTGCCCGCTGCGGGATGCTGGTGTTGGGATCGGCTGCGCACCTATCCAGTGCTGCGACTGTGCCCGATGGAGCAAGTGCCCGTCTCACGGGTGGAGTCACTGGTCGGTGTCGGCCTTGGACGGTAGAATGGAAGGTGTCGGGCGAGCATGAAGGAGGACAGGTCATGGCGACGACGAAGGCCCTGGAACAGGCCGAGATCGACCGGCTCGAAGCGCAGGTCACTGCGAGCCAGCGGATGGCTAGCGAAGAGGAGACTGACGCCGACCGTGCCCTGGGCCGCAAGGTGCTCACTGGAGAGATGTCCGCCGATGACGCCATCGCCGTCCGGCTGGCGCAGATCGACGCGAAGCACGGCATCACCCGGTAACACGCCGCGGGCCAATGTCTCGGGCGGGGGTGGACGGTGATGCCGGATCATTACACGTATCCCGGCACCGAGGTGCTCGTCAACATCCCCGGCTACACCGACCCGGCGGCGTGGAAGGAAGCCGAGACCGCCCACGGCGCGAGATAGGTGCCCTGGATCACGAGCTGCGAGCGGCGTTGCAGCGGCGAGCACACCGCCTCGACCCCGACCCGCCGTTCGGTCCACCAGACCAGGGGCGGGGGCCACATGACCGAGGACTCGGACTATGAACACTCAACGTACCGCCACAGGCGAGCGGAACGAGAGCAGCGTGCGGGCGGCCCGGTCACGTCCGGGCGAGGAGAACGGGTCCGCAAAATGGGCGGACCCGTTGATCACGACGCAGGCCAACCTCTCAGGGCGAAACCCCTGGCACGGTGGGAGGAAATTTCCTCCCACCGTGCCAGGGGGACGCCCACGGTGCCGCCACTGTGGCGGCGCCGTACGCCTCGCGCGGGCAGGCCATGGTGGTGCCGAATCGGCACCACCATGCCATCCGCAGGTGCGAACCGTGCAGGGGCAACGGGGCCGGAAAATTTCCGGAGCCGTTCACCGGCCCCCGGCGCGGGCACGGTCCTGCAAAATTTGCGGGACCGTTGGCTTGGGCACGGGGGTGGAAAATTTTCACCCCCGTGGGCTCGAGCCGACCGTGGTGCCACCGTGGCACCACCGTCAAGAACGAGGGCAGGTCGACGGTGGTGGCAAATTGCCACAACCGTGCTGCCGGAGACGACGACAGCGGGCTGACGGTGGTGCACAATTTTCACCACCGTGACGTTCCGCTGGTGACTGCTCCGGGGGCGCCGAATCGGCACCCCCGTGCCCGACCCCGTTTTCGGGGCCTCCAAGGGCACGACAGCACTGACCATCCACATATAGTAGCTCGCTCCTGCGCGGATGGCTAGATGCAGTGATTGCTGTTTTTGAACCTCGGGTGTATAGGCGTACCTGTCGGGTATGAACAGTATCCCGACACCCCAGACCCATACGCCCACCACGACGACGAGGCCGCGCCTGGCGATCGACGACGAGGCCCTGACCGACACCGACCGGGAGACGATCCGGCAGGCCGCGAAGACCACAGCCTCCCGGTTCCCGCCCATGAGTGCCGAGCAGGCCGAGCTGATCCGCCACCAACTCCGCGGCGACGCCACCTGACCCACCCGGCATCCTGACCGTCTCGGCATCGAGCCCCACGTCCTTTAGAGTGCGCGGGGCTCGATGAGTACCCGCTCGGGCTCGAAGGCGTTCTGGCCCCGGTTCTGAGTCTGCTGGATGCGGACGTTGAACGTGGCCTTGATGATCTTCCTCCGCTCCAACAGTGGCAGGCCCGCCCACGCGGCAGGCACATCCTCGGCGGTGACCAGGGCACGCACCCGCTCGTCGGTCACCGGGGGGATGAGCGCCTGCTCGGCCTCGGCGATCTGGGGCCGCAACGCGGCTTCCAGCTTCGTGAGCGTGTCGAGGTTCAGACTCCCGGCCGCGTACTGGGCGATGACCTCGTCCAGGCGGGCCTGCAACGCCGCCCGCTTCTGCTCGGCAGCCTCGGCAACCTTGAGCCAGTCGCCGTCGTCGTCGCCGGTGAGCCAGGCGAGGTTGGTCGGGTTCTGGAACCACTCCAGCACGACCTGCTCGACATAGGCGTCCAGGCCCGGCTGGGAGATCATCGTCTTATAGCACCCCCGGAACTGGCACTGGTACTTCACCGCCGGAGTCCTCTCCTTCTTCCGCATCGTGGCCCGCTTCAAAGGGCGGCCGCAGTAGTGGCAGCGGGCGATGTGGACCATGAGCGTCTTCGCGGCCATCCCGCCACCGCCCTTGACGAGACGTCCGGGATCGGCGAACAGGCGCTGGATCTTCTGGAAGTCCTCCCACTCGATCAACGCCTCCCACTGCGCCTGGCCGATGACCTCACCGCGGTAGACGCGCTTGCCGGCGATGGTGGGGTTCTGGAGCACCTGGCGGACGGTGTAGGTATCCCAGCCGCGGGGACTCTCGGCCCACGGCTTCTTCGGTGTCGGCTCCCCAGCATCCTGCAACCGCATCGCTATCGAGTACATGGACTTACCAGCCAGCACATCACGGGCGGCATCGCGGACGATCTGCCCGGTGTGGGGGTCGGGTTCCTGGCGCAGCAGGACACCGGTGTGCTGGTCGTAGACCCGCCGGTATCCGTACGGGAGGCGACCGTGGGGGCGGCCCTTGTCCGCGTTGAGCTTGACTGTGCGCAACTGCCGCTCGCGCATCGTGTTCGCGTCCGCTTCGGCGCGGAGGAACTCGAAGCCCATCATGAACGTGTCATCGGAGCGGGAGAAGTCATACACCCTGCCGTGGGTGAGGTAGAGGACCCCGGCGCGCTGGCAGGCCTTGCGCAGCTGCACGTAAACCTCCATATCGCGCCCGGCACGAGACGGCTCCCAAGAGGCAAAGCCGCCATACCTGCCGGACTCGATCAAGGCCATGGCCTCGTCGAAGCCCTCGCGTTCGCGCCTGCGCCACTGCGAGGCCGACCGGTCAGCATCGCGGACGATCGCCTCCGGGTACCATTCGATCGGCAGGCACCAGCCGACCATGTCAGTGAGCTGGTCATCGATCGAGCGCATCAGCTTGTGCCGGTCCTGTGAGGCCCGCCCATACAGGATCGAAGCGGTCCAGTCGTCCTCGGCCATCTCCCGGAGTCGCTCGACCGCGGTCCGCAACTCCGGCGTGAGCAGCGGTAGCTCCAAGAGCCTGTTCGTCGTGGTCGTGTTGGTGTTCGTTGTGGTGGTGTTCATGGACATCAGGTGCGTCTGCCTTCCCTCTGCCCCTTGAACTTGATCGACGAACCGACCACAGGTCTCGACGTGGCCGCCCGAGAACAGCTGCTCGAAACCATCGATGCCCTGTCGCTGCGCTCGCCGGAGCTGGCAACACTGCTGGTCACCCACCATCTCGAGGAGATTCCGGAGACCACCACGCATGCCGCGCTCATCTCCGACGGTCGGCTGACCGCTGCCGGTCCCATCGCCGAGGTGCTCACCTCCGAGCAGGTCTCTGCCGCCTTCGACCACCCGATCGAGGTGGGCTTCGCCGACCGCCGGTGGTCGGCCCGCGCGGTCCGGTCCGGTGCGGTGCTCGGCTGACGAACTGCACGACTGCTGGGTATCGGCTGGGACGATCACCGCGCGCATTGCACCGCCGTGCACTCGGGCCTAGGCTGGAGGCATGAAGATGAGTACCGTGTGGAGCGTCATCGGCGCGATCATCGCCATCATCATCGCGTGGTGGGTGGTCAACGTCGCGTTCTCCGTCGCGTGGTTCCTCGTCAAGGCCATCATCACCGTTGTCGTGGCGCTCGCGATCTTCGGCCTCATCAAGGCCTCACTGAAGTCCAAGGACCGCGACCGAACGCGCTGACGTCGCCTCAGAGATCGCCGAGGCTCGTGTTCGCCCCGCAGAGTACGACGCAGACCTTCTCTCCTTCGACCGGCACATAGCCGCTCACAGTTTTCCCGTCGCTCGCCGACTCGCCGTATTGACCGCGGACTCCCGCCAATGCCGTCGCCGCCGCATGCTCGACCGCCAGCCGGTGGTCATCCCACAGGTGCTGCCGCGCTCCGATGATCGCCTCATCGCTGACCAGCACCGAGGTGACCAGATCCGACCGTGCCGCCTCCAGTGCCAGCGGCGTGACCCGGCGTGCGCCGAGCGAATCCGCTGCCAGCGAATCGACCGTGACGTCGACCGGCTCACCCGCTTCCACTGCGGCGTTCAGCGCCCGGCAGTTCTCCGGTTCGACCGCCACCGTGCGCACTCCGTGATGGGTCGCGGCCGTCGCGACACCGGCGAACAGTCCGCCGCCTCCGACGGAGACGACGACGGTGTCGAGGTCGGGCACCTGCGTGAGGATCTCGGTCATCAGGGTGCCGGCACCGGCCGCGATGAGCGGATGGTCGTAGGCGTGCGAGGCCAACGCACCCGATGAGTCGACGAATTCCTGGCAGGCCGCGGCCGCCTCGGCGTATTCGGAACCGACCAACTCCACACGCGCCCCATAGGAGCGCAGCCGTTCGACCTTGACGCTCGGTGCCGTGGTCGGCAGGAAGACGGTCGCCGTCACACCGGCGGCACGGCCGGCCCAGGCGCAGGCAAGGCCTGCATTGCCGCCCGAGGCGATCGTCACTCCCGCCTCGGGGAAGGTGCCCTCGGCGAGATGCGCCTGGATGAAGTTCTGCGCACCGCGGGCTTTGAACGTGCCCGTGTGCTGCATGAACTCGAGGGCGAAGACGAGTCCGTCCTTGTCGGACGGGGCCACGGCCACCGGGCGCACCCGGCCGGCGATCCGCTCGGCTGCGGCTTCGATGTCGGGATACGTCAGCTCAGTCATGCCATCAGCCTATGCGAGAGCTGCTGAGTGGGTGCGCCGGCTCGGTGGATTGTTGGGTCGATCCACGGTGGTACAGGCGGAGGAATCACCGTGGATCGACCAGGAAATCGAGGTGCAGGTGACGACCCAGGGGTTCGCGGTAGCCTCAGTGGAGCTTGGCCAAACCGAGGTCGTTGCCCTTCGTCTCCTTGACGAGGCTGACGCCGATGAGCGAGATGACGCACACGATGATCATGTAGATCGCGATCGAGATCGACGAACCCGTCTCGGCCAGCAGGGTCTCGGCGATGGTCGGGGCGAAGGCGCCGCCGAGGATCGCGCCGAGCGCATAGCCGATCGACACACCTGAATAGCGGACCTCGACGGGGAACATCTCCGCATACATCGCCGACATCGGGCCGTAGGACAGACCCATGCCGACGGTGAGGACGAAGATGCCGATGCCGTACATCCAGATATTGGCCATGTCGATCATGCGGAACGTCGGGATGAGCCACACGATGAGCAGGATGTAGCCGATCTGGAAGGTGCGCACGCGACCGAGCTTGTCCGACAGCGCGCCGCCCCACATCGTGAACACCAACCAACCGAAGCTCGCCAGGGTCGTCGCCAGCAGCACGGGCGCCCGGTCGAGGCCGACGGATCCGCCCTCGGCGAGAGGACGAGAGGCGTAGGCGGCGAAGAACGCGATGATCATGTAGCCCACGGCGTTGTTGCCGATGAAGATGAGCGCAGAGAGGACGACTTCCTTCGTGTTCTTCTTGAACAGCGTGCCCAGCGGGGCCGAGGACTCGGCCTTGCGTTCGGCGAGTTCGGCGAAGACCGGTGACTCCTCGACCTGGCGGCGGATGTAATAGCCGACGAGCACGAGGACGACGGAGAAGAGGAACGGAATCCTCCAGCCGAAGCTCGCGAACTGTTCGGGAGTGAGCACGGTGGTCAGGATCCAGATGACGCCGGTGGCGAGAATCATGCCCACGGGCACGCCGATCTGCGGGTAGGCGCCGAAGATCCCGCGCTTGGAGACCGGGGCATGCTCGACCGACAGCAGTGCGGCACCGCCCCATTCGCCGCCGGCGGAGAAGCCCTGGAGGATCCGCAGCAGGGTGAGCAGGATCGGTGCGCCGATGCCGATCATCGCGTAGTTCGGCAGCAGGCCGATGAGCGAGGTCGCGGCCCCCATGAGGATGAGCGTGAGGACGAGCATCTTCTTCCGCCCGATCCGATCACCGAGGTGGCCGGCGAGGACTGCGCCCAACGGTCGGAAGAGGAACGAAATGCCCAGAGACGCCCAGGCCATGATCTGGCCGAGCGCCGGATTGTCCGAGGCCAGCGGGCCGAAGTACTGAGCCGAGAGGACAAGACCGGCGGCCTGAGCGTAGATGAAGAAGTCGTACCACTCGATGGTGGTGCCGACGAGGGTGCCGGCGAGGACCTTGCGCTCCTCGCGGGTGATCGTGTGCTGAGCGGTTGTGGACATGCCTGGACTTTCCGTTGCTGGGCGACATTGCCGAGGACCGCGGCGCACCGGCGAGTCCGTCTTCGGGCCGGCCGATGGTGACCGTTCGGTCAGTAATCGCTCTCGATCATAGACCAGGACAGTGGCGTACGCCACTCCTTGCGATGACAATTACCGACCAATTGGTTAGTATATTTCTATGAATCGGCAGCGGTGCCGACATCGGCCACCGTGAACCGGGAGACGTCGTTCCGCGAGGGAGAGCAAAGCATGACCGAAATCCTCAGTTCCTATGTGGCCGGAGGCTGGCGCACACCCGGAGCGTTCGAGTCCGCCCGACCCGTCCGCGACGCCGGCACCGGAGAGCTCCTGCACTCGGTGAGTTCGGCCGGAATCGACTTCGCCGCCGTCGCCGATCATGCCCGGACCACCGGCGTCGAGGCGCTGCAGGCACTCACCTTCCACCAGCGCGGTGTGATACTGAAGAAGCTTGCGACCTACCTCATGGAGCGCACGAAGAACTACCACGAGATCTCGTTTTCCACCGGCACCACGAAGCGCGACGCCTTCGTCGACATCGAAGGCGGAATCGGCACCCTCTTCACCTACTCCGGCGTCGCCCGCCGCCAGATGCCGAACTCGACCGTCCACCTCGACGGCGGAGTCGAGCGTCTGTCGAAGAACGGCACCTTCGTCGGCCGCCACATCCTCACCTCCCGGCAGGGCCTCGCGCTGCAGATCAACGCCTTCAACTTCCCCGTCTGGGGCATGCTCGAGAAGTTCGGGCCGATGTTCGTCGCCGGCGTCCCCGTCGTCGTCAAGCCCGCCACCGACACCGCCCACCTGACCCGCGCCGTCGTTGCCGACATGATCGAGTCCGGGCTGCTCCCCGATGGTGCGATCCAGCTGGTCAGCGGCGACGTCACCCCGCTCTTCGACCACCTCGCCGAACAGGACGCGATCGCCTTCACCGGGTCCGCGAACACCGCCCGCACGCTGTCCGCGCTCGACTGCGTGACCCAGCGCGGCACCCGCTTCTTCGCCGAGGCGGATTCGCTCAACTTCTCCCTGCTCGGTCCCGACGCCGCACCCGGCACACAGGAGTTCGACCTCTTCGTCTCCGGCGTCGTCGCCGAGATGACCGTCAAGGCCGGACAGAAATGCACCGCGATCCGCCGCACGTTCGTGCCTAAGGCCCACGCCGAGGCGGTCGGCGAAGCGATCATCGCGAAGCTCGCCACCCAGGGCGTCGGCGATCCGCGCGAGAAGTCCACCCGCCTGGGCCCCGTCGTCTCCGACAAACAGCGCACCGACGTCCTCGATGCGGTCGACCGGATCATCGCTGGGGGAGCCCACCTGCTGACCGGCGGACGTGAGGAGTCCGATCGTCTGGCTGCCGAGCACGGCGGAGCCTATGTCGCGGCGACCGTCCTCCAGGCCGATGACGCCTGGTCCGATGCCGTCCACGACATCGAGGCTTTCGGGCCCGTGACCTCGATCATCACCTATTCCGACACCGAGGATGCCGTCCGTCTGGCCGCCCGCGGCCGCGGCTCCCTGGTCGGCTCCGTCGTCACCCACGACCGTGAGTTCGCCACCGAATTCGTCCGGAAGATCGCCCCGTGGCACGGCCGCGTGCTCGTCCTCGACCGTGACGATGCCGACGAGTCGACCGGTCACGGTTCGCCGCTGCCGAACCTCATCCACGGCGGCCCCGGTCGGGCCGGCGGCGGTGAGGAGATGGGTGGACTGCGCGGTATCACACACTTCATGCAGCGCACCGCGATCCAGGCCTCCCCGGACATGCTCACCGCGATCGGTGGGGAATGGGTCAACGGATCGGAGCGCCGCCTCGGCGAGCATCCGTTCACGAAGTCGCTTGCGGATCTGCGCATCGGCGACACCCTGGATTCGGAATGGCGCGAGGTCACGCTCGACGATATCGAGCACTTCGCGAACTTCACCGGGGACACCTTCTACGCCCACATGAACGAGGAGGCGGCCGCCGCGAACCCGTTCTTCCCGGGACGCGTGGCGCACGGCTACCTCATCGTGTCCTTCGCCGCCGGACTCTTCGTCCAGCCGGACCCGGGCCCGGTGCTCGCGAACTACGGACTCGAGGGGCTCAACTTCATCACGCCCGTCTCCCCAGGTGACAAGCTCAAGGTGACACTGACAGCCAAGCGCATCACTCCGCGTGAGACCGACGAATACGGTGAGGTCCGCTGGGACGCGCAGGTCGTCAACCAGAACGAGGAGCCCGTCGCGAACTACGACGTGCTCACCCTGGTGGCCAAGGAGTACTGAGGGCGCAAAAGGTTGTCGAGTTCCGGACGTCCTGTGCGGGATTTCGAGCAGTTCGACCGCACGGAACGTCCGGGACTGGGCCTTCTCGCTGTGCTGAGTGTTCCCGCGGCGGATGACTGCCGCCGGAACCTTGGGCGACCCGAATCACCGGTCGTGGGGAACGCGGACCTTGAGGCATGACGGGCGGATCGTCACTGTTGCCGGGGTCTGCGCGACCGCGTCGCCGTCGGCGACGATCTCGACCGGCGCGGCACCGGCGGGGGTGTCGATCTTCACCTCCCGCGCGTGGGCGAAGTGGATATGCGGATGCCGGTCGTGCTTGCCGGACATGAACGCGACGAGCTCGACGGCGAGCCTCGGCAGCCACGCCTCCTTGAGGAGGACGACGTCGATGAGTCCGTCGTCGATCGCCGCCTCGGTGGAGAGTGTGAGTCCGCCCCCGTAGCGGCCGGAATTCGCGAAACCCGCAGTCAGGCCCCGGAAGTCGAGGCGCTGTCCGTCGACTGTCAGATCGAGGTCGATGCTCCTCGGCGGCAGGATCGCACGCAGGATCCCGTACAGGTACACCCAAGGGCCCGGACGACCCTGGTCGAGTTCGCATGCCGCTGGACGGTCGAATCGAGGCCGAGGCAGACGTTGCCGAGGCTGATCGTGCCGTCGAGGTCGAGCACGTCGATGGCACGATCGGTTCCGTTCGCGATGGTGGCCACGGCCTCTTCGACGCCTTTCGGGATGCCGAGTTTGCCGATGAGGTCATTGCCGCGCCCACCGGCGATGACGCCCAGTGATGTTGCGGTGTCGACGAGCCCCGCGGCCACTGTGCGCGCCATCCCGTCCCCGCCGAGTGCGCCGACGACTGGGGCGCCCTCGGCGGCGAATGCTGCGGCGAGCTTCTTCGCGTGGTCGGCGCTCGTGCTTCTGACAAGCCGCGCCTCGAGGCCGTGTGCTGCGAAGGCGTGGACGAGCGGATCGATGCGTCTGAGCACCGCTCCGCGCCGTGCCGTGGGATTGAGGATCACGGGCACGACCGCCGGGTCGGCGACCGGCCGTGCAGAGCCCCGGTCTGTGGAATCCGTGCCGAAGTCGCCCTTGTCGTCGATGCCGCTCACAGTCGTTCCGGTCCGTTCATCAGCTTGCCGGGATTCATGATGCCGGTCGGGTCGACCTCGGCCTTGGCCGCACGCAGCATCCGCAGCCACATCTGACCGGCCTCTGCCGGCAGCCACGGAGCGTGATCGGTGCCGACGGCGTGATGGTGGGTGATCGTTCCGCCGCCTGCCATGATGGCGTCGCTGGCCGCGGACTTCAGCGCCTTCCATTGGGCGATCTCCGCCCCGACCTCCTGCTTGGCGAAGACCGTGTAATACAGCGAACAGCCCGTGGCGTAGAGATGCGAGACGTGGCAGAGCACGAATGCAGGAGTGCCGCGCTCGACCATCGCTGTCTCGATTCCGGCAGTCATCGTGCCGTGGAGGTCATTCACCTTCGACCACGGGGCCGAGGTCTCCATCGTCTCGACGATCATGCCCTCACGCAGCAGCTGATCCCGCAGGTACGGAGTCGAGAAGCGGTGCTTCTCCCACGAGGTCTCCGGAACCGCGCCGAGGTTGACGCCCTGGTGCCGACGCACGATCGAACGGCCCTGCGAGCGACGCGCACGCACATCGGAGGGGGTGCCGTCGTAGCGGACGATGAGGAGGCAGGGAGTCGTGAGGCCGCGGGCGCGCAGGTAAGCGAGAACGCCCCTGCGCTGCAGCTCGCTGCCGAGCTGCGCGAGACCGAACGCGGTCTCGTTGGCATCCGAGAGACGGGCGATGTCGAGGTGCAGTCCCGACTGCTCCATCTCCCGCAGTGCTGCGCTGCCCGAAGCGAAGTCGGGGAAGAACCAGGAGTCGCCCAGCACTGCCTTCGGCACGCGATGGATCCGCAGGGTCGCCTCGGTGATGATGCCCAGCGTCCCTTCGGAGCCGACGAAGAGCTGCCGCGGGTTCGGGCCGGCCGCCGTGGCCGGGGTGGTGGGCAGCTCGACGGGGCCGTTCGGGGTCGAGCAGCGCAGACCGCAGACGTTCTCATCGATGCGGCCGTGGGCGATCCGTTCCCTCTGCGCGGTTCGGATGATATCATTGGATATCAAATGGAGGTGATGCGAGATGACTGATGTGCTGATCCGAAACATTTCGGATGAGACTCTGTCGAGAGTCGATGCGATGGCTCGGCGCGCGGGGTTGTCTCGTGCTGAATATCTGCGGCGGACGATTGATCGGGAGGCGCTTCGCTCCGATGAAGCGGCGACTATCGAGGACCTGCGCAAATTCGATCGACTGGCGGATGAGCAGCATATGAGTGGGGCGTGGGGGTGAAGGGGCTCTCGTGGCTCATTGACAAATCTGCGTTGGTTCGAGTCGGACGCAGCGGTGAGGCCGAGCAGTGGCTGGACCGGATCAACCGTGGTCTGGTCCAGATCTCAATCCCGACTCTGCTGGAAGTAGGGTATTCGGCGACGAGCCCAACAGACTGGTCCGCAGCCATCGAAACACCCCCGATTTCCCTGATGCCACTTGCAGGGATTACACCGGCGGTCGAGAGAAGAGCCATTGAGGTGCAGGGCATCCTGGCTGACAAGGGTCATCACCGCGCGCCGTCGGTCCCAGATCTGCTTATTGCCGCGATCGGCGAGGTGAATGGGCTTGTTGTCCTGCATCAGGACAAGGATTTCGAGTTGATCGCTGAAATCACTGAGCAGGAGTTCGAGCGGATCGACTGAGCGCCCGAGGAGGGCTGAGCCTCAGGCCTTCAGCCCCTGGAAGGCCATCGTCGTGACCGCCTCGGCGATGGTGTCGGGGTCGACGGGATAGCTGGGGCGGTACCACTCGGTGATCGAGTTGACCATGCCGAAGAGCAGGCGGGTGATGAGCCCGGCGGTGAAGTCCGAACGCAGGCCGCCCTCGGCGATGGCGGCCTCGACGAGGGCTCGGACCTTCGCATCGATCTTGCGGCGCGCCTCGAGGGCTTCGCGTTCCAAGGCTGAGTTTCCGCGCACGCGCAGCAGCAGAGTCACCGAATGGTGGTATTCGATGAGGATGACCACGCTGGCGCGCACGGCCAGGCGCAGGCGTTCGAGTGCGGAGACGTTCTCACGCAGACTCTCGGTCTCCACCGCGGAATCGAGCGCGCGGATGCCACGGCTGATCGCCAGGTGCAGCAGCTCTTCCTTCGACGTCACGTGATGGTAGATCGCCGACTTCGTGATGCCGAGCTCACGGGCGACCGTGTCCATCGACGTGCCGTCATAGCCCCGGGAGACGAAGACTTCGGTGGCCCTGTTGATGAGGGTCTCCCGGTCGTATCCGGGACGGCCGCGGCGCGAGCGTTTGGGGGCGGCCGCCTCGGCGGGGGTCGACGAGGACGTCGTTGACGATGTTGACGTCGACGACTGGGCGTTCGCCGCGGCGGCCGGGTCCGCAGTCATCGCTGTCTGCGGCGAAGTCTGCGCAGGTGAGGGGGATTCAGGCATGCGCACCAGTCTAACGAGGTGCCGGGCGGCACGCCGCGATACCGGTCACAGGTCGGTGCGCATGCTGCGAATCCGGGGCGCTCATCTCAGCGCACGCCTTCGCGGCGGTCGATGATGCGCTTCATCTTGCCGACCGAACGCGGCAGGTCGCCGGGCAGCTTGATGTCGATGGTGCAGGAGACGCCGAGGCGCTCCTTGATGCGGGCGGCCACAAGCTTGTCGAGACCCTCGAGCTCGACGGCGCCGACGCCGTCGCGGGCTTCGACCTCGACGGTCATCTCGTCCATCCGACCCGGGCGAGTGAGGACGAGCTGGAAGTGCGGGCTCAGCGGCGCGAACTCGAAGAGCACGGTCTCGACGTTCGCGGGGTAGACGTTGACGCCGCGGATGATCATGAGGTCATCGGAACGGCCGGTGATGCGCGAGATACGGCGGAAGTTCGGGCGAGCGGTGCCCGGCAGCAGGGTCGCCAGATCATGCGTACGGTAGCGGATGATCGGCAGCGCTTCCTTCGTCAGCGAGGTGAAGACGAGTTCGCCCTCCTGCCCGTCGGGCAGCACCTCACCGGTGAAGGGGTCGACGATCTCCGGGTAGAAGTGGTCCTCCCAGATCGTCGGGCCGTCCTTCGTCACCGCGGACTCGCAGGCCACGCCCGGTCCCATGACCTCGGAGAGGCCGTAGATGTCGACGGCGTTGATGTTGAAGGAGCTCTCGATCTCCTTGCGCATCTCGTCCGTCCACGGCTCGGCACCGCAGATCGCGGTCTTCAGGCTCGTCGAGGTCGGGTCGATGCCCTGCTTGTGGAACTCGTCGAGGATCGTGAGCAGGTAGGTCGGGGTGGCCGTGATGATGTCCGGCTTGAAGTCCTGGATGAGCTGCACCTGGCGCGGGGTCTGACCGCCGGAGATCGGGACGACCGTGAACCCGTGACGCTCTGCCCCGTGGACGCCCAGACCGCCGGTGAACAGGCCGTAGCCGTAGGCGTTGTGCATCATCTGACCGCGCTTGCCGCCCGCACCGAGGATGGACCGCGCGATGAGGCTGCCCCACCGATCGAGATCGCCCATCGTGTACCCGACGACCGTCGGCAGGCCCGTCGTTCCCGAGGAGGCGTGGATGCGCGCGACCTGCTCCTGCGGGACGGCGAAGAGCCCGAACGGGTAGTTGTCGCGCAGGTCCTGCTTGGTCGTGAACGGCAGCTTCGCAATGTCATCGAGGCTCGTGATGTCGGCGGGAGCCACGCCGAGTTCGTCGAAGGCCTTCCGGTAGAACGGCACCCGTTCGTACACCGAGGTCACCGTGGTCTTGAAGTTTGTCAGCTGGTCGGCGCGCAGCTCGTCCAGGCTCATCCGTTCGCCGGCGTCGAGGTCGGTCTCAGTCATCATCGTCTCCTTGCGAATCTCTTCTGTGTGTCAGATCCAAAGACCGCCGAGGTGGTCCACCGTTCTTCGGTGTCCGGTCGTCGACGGGTGGTTCGGTGGGGGTCCTCCGGCTCGGCGGGGAGCCGGACGCGGGTCGGGAAGTCGTGCGGTTGGCCGGGTCTACTTGCGGGCGGGCAGCGTGCGGGAGCGGCCGCGGTAGGTGGCAATGATGTCGTCGCCGCGGGTGACCGTGACGTCGTAGATGCCCGAGCGTCCCTGCTTGATGACCTCATGGCCGCGAGCGACGAGCTCTTCACCGAGGTGCGTGGGTTTGAGGAAGTCGATGTCTCCGCCGGAGGCGACCGTGATCGATCCGGGATAGTTGCAGGCCATCGCGAAGGTCGTGTCGGCGAAGAGGAAGATGTAGCCGCCGTGCGTGATGTCATGGCCGTTGGTCATGATCTCGGTGACCGTCATCGAGCACTGCGCCCACCCGGGTCCGTGGTCATCGACGGTGATGCCCAAGTGCTGGGACGCTCGGTCATTGGCGAACATCGCGGCCGCACCGGTGAGCTCGGGTGAGGACGTCGTGGTCTCTGGGACCGGGGAGGACGCCTCGGTGGGGGACTCGGGGGCCGCCTCGGTGGGGGTGGGTTCGTTCGGGGTCTGCGACTCCGCGGTCGTCGTATCGTGGGCGGGCTGCCCCATGGTCGGCTCCTCCTCGAGTCGCGGGTTCGGGCGCCGGTGCACGAGGAGCGCCTGCGCCGCTGTGTGTGGACGACGGTGAGAGTTCCCCGTGATTCCGGACGGTCAGCCCGTCGGAGAATAAACGACCATCTGGTCAATAAATATCGTGCCGATCGTCTTCGGTGTCAAGTCCCGGGGTGATTCGGCCTGCGAATTGCGCACGCATCGTCAAGCCCAGGCGGGAATAGGTCACTATCGGACAGCTGCCGAGAAATATAGGTCGCTCTCGGACATTTTCCGGCGCTGAAAGTATCCGATGCTGACCTGAATTCGGCGGGCGCCGCTGAGCAGAGGGGCGATTCGGCGACGCGGCGGGGTTGAGCGGCTCTTTCGCGTGGGTGGCATTGCGCCCGGGCGAGGGGTGTGCGACACTGGTGGCAACAATACAGAACAAATGGTCAGTAAATGGATGCCCCGGACCAGAAGGCCATACGATGGTCGGACCGATTCGAGGTCGGCAGCCGCTGACCGAGGCAGGTCCTGACAAGGGCACATCCAAGGGCGGAGTGGTCATGACAATTCAAGTGAACGACAACCGGTTCGACGAGGCGCAGCTGCAGGAGCAGTTCGACGCCACGATCGAGGCCAAGGATCGGATCGAACCCCGGGACTGGATGCCCGAGGCCTACCGCAAAACGCTCATCCGCCAGGTCGCGCAGCACGCGCACTCGGAGATCATCGGCATGCAGCCAGAAGGCAACTGGATCTCCCGCGCACCCTCCCTGCGGCGCAAGGCGATCCTGCTGGCGAAGGTCCAGGACGAAGCCGGACACGGCCTCTACCTCTACTCGGCCGCCGAAACCCTGGGCGCCACACGCAACGAGCTCACCGAGAAGCTCGTCGCCGGCAAGCAGAAGTACTCCTCGATCTTCAACTACCCGACCCTGTCCTACACCGATGTCGGCACCATCGGCTGGCTCGTCGACGGGGCGGCCATCTGCAACCAGGTGCCGCTGTGCCGGACCTCCTTCGGCCCCTACGGCCGCGCGATGATCCGCATCTGCAAGGAGGAGTCCTTCCACCAACGCCAGGGCTACGAACTGCTCATGACGATGATGCGCGGCACCGACGCCCAGCGTGAGATGGTCCAGGAATCGGTCAACCGCTTCTGGTGGCCGGCCCTGATGATGTTCGGCCCGCCCGACGACAACTCGCCGAACACCGAACAGTCGATGATCTGGGGCATCAAGACCCACACGAACGACGAGCTGCGTCAGAAGTTCGTCGACATGTCCGTCCCGCAGGCCGAAGCCCTCGGCGTGACGTTCCCCGATGAGTTCCTCAAGTGGAACGAAGAACGCGGACACTACGACTTCTCCACCCCGAACTGGGACGAGTTCTGGGCCGTCGTCAAGGGCGACGGACCCTGCAACGAACAGCGCCTGACCCACCGCAAGCGCGCCTGGGACGAGGGGGCGTGGGTGCGCGAAGCCGCGCTCGCCTTCGCCGAGAACCAGACCGCCGAGGCGGCGGCTGACGAGACTCCCGCCGCCGGAGTCGACACCACCACGCCTGAGGAGGCAGCGAAATGACCGAGACCAACCCCGGCCCCACCTCGGCGAAGGACAATTCGACTGCGGGCTCGACCCGCGGCGAATGGCCGCTGTACGAGGTCTTCGTGCGCGGCAAGCGCGGACTCAACCACGTCCACGTCGGATCCCTGCACGCCGCCGACGATCAGATGGCCGTCCACCACGCCCGCGACGTCTACACCCGACGCAACGAAGGCGTGAGCATCTGGGTCGTCCGCGCCTCCGACATCACGGCCTCAAGCCCGGACGAGAAGGACCCGATGTTCGCCCCCAGCGGCGACAAGGTCTACCGCCACCCGACCTTCTACGACATCCCCTCCGATGTCCCCCATATGTGAGAAGGGGCGAGAGATGACTGCGAACAACGAACCCACCATCCACGTCGAACACGACGAAGCCGGCACGAACGTCGAACACGGCGACCACGACAACGCGTACTCCGGACTGCTCGTCAACGACGCGAACTGGGCCTTCGGCACCGACTTCGAAGACCCCCTGGCCGGCGTCGATACGACCGTTCCCGACGGTGTTGATGCCAAGGACCTCGGGGCGTACTGCCTCATGCTCGGCGACGACGCGCTCGTGTTCAGCCAGCGGATCTCCGAATGGTGCTCGAACGCCCCAGATCTCGAAGAGGACATCGCGCTGGCGAACATCGCCCTCGACCTCCTCGGACAGGCGCGTCTCCTGCTCGCCCGCGCCGCAGCCGCCGATCCGCAGCTCGTGCCCGAACTGCCCGCCGGCTCCCCGGTCCCCGATGAGGACCGGCTCGCGTACTTCCGCAACGACCTGGACTTCCGCAACGTCCGCCTGGCCGAGGTGCCGGGCGGCGACTTCGCCGAGGCGGTCGCGAAGATCCTCATCTACTCCACGTGGCGCCTGTCGATCTTCGAACGACTCTCGAGCAGCCGCGACACCGTGCTCGCGGCCATCGCGGCCAAGGGTGTGAAGGAGATGTCCTACCACCGCGACTTCGCCGGACGCTGGGTCGTGACCCTGGCCCGCGGGACCGAGGAATCGCGATCCCGCCTGGTCACCGCACTGAACGGCCTGTGGCCGCTGTGGTCCGAACTCTTCGAGACCCACCCGGTCGAGACTGCCGTGGCCGAAGCCGGAATCGGCGTCGACCCCGCGACGGTGGCCGACGAGGCATCCGTCATCCTCGACCAGGTGTTCGCCGCGGCCGGAATCGACCGGCCCGAACGCGGCGGTCTGGCCGGAGTCGGCGTCCACCGCGGCAAGGGCCGCGACGGACTCCACACCGAGGCCCTGTCGAAGCTGCTCGCCGAGATGCAGGTCGTCGCCCGCGAGCACCCGGAGGGGCAGTGGTGACCGCCATGCTCGAGACCTCCCCGACCGACACCCGCACAGCTGACATGGATACTCGTACGACTGACACCGCCGCCGAGGCGATCGACCGTGCCTGGGCCGCCGCCGAACGCGTGACCGACCCCGAGATGCCGATGCTCACCCTCCTCGATCTCGGGGTGCTGCGCGACGTCACGATCGAGAACGGCCACGTTGTCACCATCATCACCCCCACCTATTCGGGCTGCCCCGCGATGGCGACGATGCGCGATGACCTGCAGCGCGAACTCCTCGAGGCCGGATTCCCCGATGCCGAGGTGCGCGTGTCCCTGACCCCTGCCTGGACGAGCGACTGGATCACCGAACGCGGGAAGAAAGCCCTCAAGGACGCCGGAATCTCCCCACCCGGAGCCGCACCGCGCAACTCCGGCCCGGTGGCGCTGACGCTCATGCCCACCCGCCGCGCCGTGACCTGCGTGCTGTGCGGATCCGACGACGTCAGGCTGTCCTCCGAGTTCGGCGCAACCGCATGCAAGGCCATGTACCAGTGCAACGTCTGCCTCGAACCGTTCGACCATGTGAAGGAGATCTGATGACCGATCTGATCGATCAGACCGCCGAGGCGGCCCCCGCCACCGAGCCTGCCGACGGATTCTCCCGGTCGGCCTTCTACCCGCTGACCGTGAAATCCGTCGACCACCTCACCGAGGATTCGGCCGCCGTGACCTTCGACGTGCCCGGCGAATACAGCGAACTCTTCGACTTCGCGGCAGGACAGTCCCTGACCCTGCGCCGCATCATCGACGGCGCCGAGCACCGCCGCACCTATTCGATCTGCGCCCCGGCCGGAACCGCCCCGCGCATCGGTGTGCGCGAAGTCCCCGAAGGACTCTTCTCCCTGTGGCTGGTGCGCGAGGTCCGTCCCGGTGACGTCATCGAGGTGCAGCCTCCCTCGGGCAGCTTCCGCGCCGATGCCTCCGCCGGCGGCAGGCACCTGTGCATCGCCGCAGGCTCGGGAATCACCCCGATGCTCTCCATCGCCTCGACCGTCCTGTCGAACCCCGACGCCTCGGTGACTCTGCTCTACGGCAACCGGCACACGAACACCGTGATGTTCGCCGAGGAGCTCGCCGACCTCAAGGACGCCCGCAACCAGCAGCTCGACCTCGTCCACGTGCTCTCCCGCGAACCCCGCGATGTGGAGCTCTTCTCCGGTCGTCTCGACGAGGAGAAGCTGCGGGACCTGCTCACCGCCATCGTCCCGATCGGCAGCATGGACCATGTGTGGCTGTGCGGACCCTTCGGCATGCTCGAAGACGCCCGCAAGGTGCTCGCCGAATTCGGCGTGCCGAAGGAGAGGATCCACTTCGAACTCTTCTACGTCGACGAACCCCCACCGGAGGTCGTCCACGCGGACAAGGTCATCGAGGGAGCCACCAGCGACGTCACCGTCATCCTCGACGGCAAACGCTCCACCTCGGCGATGTCGCAGGGCAAGACCATCCTCGACTCCGCACAGGAATCCCGGTCCGATCTGCCGTTCGCCTGCAAGGGCGGGGTGTGCGGAACCTGCCGCGCGAAGATCTGCGGCGGTGAGGTCAACATGGTCCGCAACTACGCTCTCGAGGACGCCGAGGTCGAGGCGAACTTCGTCCTCACCTGCCAGACGTTCCCGGTCAGCGACGAGGTCACCGTCGACTTCGACTCGTAAGCGGCCCGAACCGAACCGGGCGCCGGCCCGCTCATCAACGGGCGCCAGCCCGTACCATGTCACCTACCCGAACTCGTCAGCGAGGAGACCCATGCCCGAGGCATTCATTCTGGACGGACTGCGCACCCCCATCGGACGCTACGGGGGTGCACTGGCCGACCAGCGGCCCGACGACCTCGTGGCGACCACGATGAAGACCGTCGTCGAGCGGGCGGGCATCGACCCGACCGATATCGACGAGGTCATCCTCGGCTCGGCGAACCAGGCCGGTGAGGACAACCGGAACATCGCCCGCATGGCCGTGCTGCTGGCCGGGCTGCCCGAATCCGTGCCCGGGTTCACCGTCAACCGTCTGTGCGCCTCGGGGATGACCGCGATCACGACGGCCCGGGCGATGATCGCCGCCGGAGACGCCGATGTGGTCGTGGCCGGCGGTGTCGAATCGATGACCCGCGCCCCGTGGGTGAGCGAGAAGCCCTCGCGTGCGTGGTCGAAGCCGGGCCGGACCTGGGACACCTCCATCGGCTGGCGGTTCACGAACCCCGCCTTCGGTGAGGACGTGACCCTGTCGATGCCGCAGACGGCCGAACGCGTCGCCGAGAAGTGGCAGCTGAGCCGCGAGGCCCTCGACGAATTCGCCTTCCAGTCGCATCAGAAGGCGCTGGCCGCGCAGAAGGTCGGCAGCTTCGAGCGTGAGATCCTGCCCGTCGGCGAGGTCACCGCCGATGAGGGACCACGCGATTCGACGCTGGAGAAGCTCGGCAAGCTGCGTCCCATCCACGGACCCGGCGGGGTCATCACCGCCGGGAACTCCTCATCGCTCAATGACGGTGCCGCCGTCGTCGTGCTCGTATCCGAGGACTATGCGAACAAGCACGGACTGAGCCCGCGCGCCCGGGTCGTCGCCGGAGCCAATGCCGGTGTGTCCCCGGAGATCATGGGCATCGGCCCCGTCCCCGCGACCCGCAAGGTGCTCGAACGCACCGGCTGGAGCGTTGATGACCTCGAGGCCGTCGAACTCAATGAGGCCTTCGCCTCCCAGTCACTGGCGTGCATGGGCGACCTCGGGCTCGACCCGGAGACCGTCAACGGATTCGGCGGAGCGATCGCTCTGGGCCACCCGCTGGGCTGCTCCGGGACCCGCATCACCCTGACCCTGCTCAACCGTCTGGAGCAGGCCGGGGCGACGAAGGGCCTGGCGACCATGTGCGTGGGCGTCGGCCAGGGTTCGGCGCTGCTGCTGGAGCGCGTGTGAGTGCCGGCGGCACCGGCGGCGTGAACGGCGGCACCGGCGTGAACGATTCCGCCTCCCCGCTGCTCATCGAACGCCACCCCGACCGGACGATCATCCGGCTCAACCGACCCGAGGTCCGCAACGCCATCGACCAGTCGATGGTCGATGCCCTCCACGCCGTGTGTGCTGAACTCGAGGCCGAACCGAAGGTTGCGATCCTCACCGGCACCTCCGGCATCTTCGCCGCCGGGGCCGACATCTCGCAGCTGCGCAATCGTCGCCGCGATGATGCCCTGGCCGGGATCAACTCGAAGATCTTCTCCCGCATCCAGGAGCTGCCGATGCCGGTCATCGCGCTGATCGACGGATTCGCGCTGGGCGGCGGAGCCGAGCTCGCCTTCGCCGCGGACTTCCGCATCGGCACCCCGTCGACGAAGATCGGCAACCCGGAGACCGGTCTGGGCATCCTCGCCGCAGCCGGAGCCGCGTGGCGCCTGCGCGAACTCGTCGGCGAACCCCGCGCCAAGGAGATCCTGCTGGCCGGACGGACCCTGCAGGCCGATGAAGCCAAGGCCATCGGTCTGCTGGGCGACGTCGTCGACCCCGAGGACCTCGAACTCGCCGGTCAGGCGCTGGCCGATCGGATTGCGAGCTTCGCACCCCTGGCCGTGCGCCTGAGCAAGTCGGCGTTCCACGCCCCGAGAGAGGCCCATCCCCTCATCGACAATGTGGCCCAGGCGGTCCTGTTCGAAACCGACGAGAAGTTCGCCCGCATGGACGCGTTCCTGTCCAAACGCGAGGCCAAGAAGGCGAAGAAGGCCGCCGAACAGGCGGCGAAGGAAGGCGACAACACATGAGCGACACCACAATCACCCCCACCGAGGCAGCCGGTACCACCGCCCGCGTCCCCGACGTCGTCGGCGTCTTCGGCGGCGGTCGGATGGGGGCGGGAATCGCGCATGCCTTCGCCACCGCCGGAGCCCGCGTCATCGTCATCGAGAACACCGACGACACTGTGGCCGCCGCCAGGCAGCGCATCGACGCATCTACGAGTAAGTCGGCGTCCAAAGGCATCGAGGTGCCCGGAACCGTCATCGTCGACCGCGACCCGACCCTGCTCGACGAGGCCCTCCTCGTCGTCGAAGCCGTGCCCGAGATCGTCGAACTCAAACAGGAGGTGCTCGCGACCATCGCGAAGCACGCTCCCGCCGCGAGCATCGGGACGAACACCTCGGCGCTGTCGATCGACGAGCTCGCCGCGGCCCTGCCGCGTCCGCAGGCGCTCATCGGACTGCACTTCTTCAACCCGGTGCCCGTGTCCGAACTCGTCGAGGTCGTCGTCGGCACCCACACCGAACCGACGCTCGTCGACGTCGCCAAGGACTGGGTGACGGGACTGGGGAAGACGGCGATCACGGTGAAGGACTCGCCCGGATTTGCCTCCTCCCGCCTCGGCGTGGCTCTCGCTCTGGAGGCGATGCGGATGGTCGAAGACGGCGTCGCCAGTGCCGAAGACATCGACCGGGCGATGACTCTGGGCTACCGGCATCCGGCCGGGCCGCTGAGGACGACGGACATCGTCGGCCTCGATGTGCGCCTCGGCATCGCCGAGCACCTCGCCGAAGAGATCGGCGAGCGTTTCACACCCCCGCAGATACTGACGGACAAGGTCGCCGCCGGCGAACTCGGCCGCAAGTCCGGGCAGGGTTTCTACACCTGGTGACATCCCCGCAACACGGACACGCAAAGGAGCATCCATGACCGAGATCCAGCTGAAGAACCGCGGCCCGATCGCCGAGATCGTCCTCGACGGACCCGAGTCCCGCAACGCCCTCGACGCGGACAACCTGCGCGATATCGCCGCCGCCGTGGCCAAGGTCGCCGAGGCGGTCCCGAACGTCCGCGCGCTCGTCATCCGCGGGGAGGGCAAGGTCTTCTGCTCCGGCCGTGACATCGCGAACGTCGACGTCGAGACCGACGATGCCCACGCCTTCCTCGCCGAGATCTTCGCCCCCGTCTTCCAGGCGATCCGGGCGCTGCCGATCCCCGTGATCGCGCAGGTCCAGGGGGCGGCACTCGGGCTCGGGTACGGAGTGGCCGCGGCCGCCGACATCATCGTCGCCGCCGAGGACGCGAAGTTCGGATCCCCGTTCGCCGCGATCGGTGCGATGCTCGATTCCGGTGCCCACCATGTGTTCCTCGACCGGGTCGGCTACCACCGGACCATGGACCTCATCATCACCGGAGACTTCATGACCGGCGCCGAGGCGGCCGCCACCGGGATCGTCTCCCGTGCGGTCCCAGCCGCGGAACTGACCGACTTCGTCGAATCGAAGCTGGAGAAGATCGTCACCGGACCGGCCGAGGCCTTCGCCATGGAGAAGGGCTTCGTGCAGAAGCTCGCCGACGAACGTCCGAACCTCGCCGAGGTGCTGGCCCAAGAGGCGGCCCTGCAGGAATCGGCGCGGCAGACCCCGGACTATGCCGAAGGGTTCAGGGCCTTCCAGGAGAGGCGGAAGCCGAACTTCGAATGAGGTTCGGGCAGCGTCGAGTCAGGACTCCTGGGCCGGTGATGCGTCAGGACGGTCGTCCGTGGTGTGGTCGCTCGGGTGGTCTTCTGCATGGCTCGCCGACCGCCAGCGTTTGAGTGTGATGAGCGTGAGGACGATGACCAGCGCCCATGAGATGCCCACCACTGTCCCGGTGAGGACGCCGGGATCTCCGATGAACGCCCCGACGGCGACGAGGGAGAGCTGACCGGGCAGCGACGACACAGCGGTAGCGAAGAGGAACGTGCGGTTGTCGATGCCCAGTGCCCCGCTGCCGTAGTTGACCGGCCAATACGGGAGCCCTGGCAAGAGGCGCAGGGCGCACACTGCGTATAAGCCGCCGCCGGTGAGCTTGGATTCGATCGTCTCGGCATGGGAGCCGAGCAGCCGCAGCACGGTGTCCCGGCCGAGCGCCCGAGCGATCCAGTACCCGATCCAACAGCCCGCGACGACGCCGATCATCGACAGCAGGGTGCCGAAGCCGACCCCGAAGATCAGGCCGCCGGCAGTGGCCATGATCGTCACGGGAATCGGTGTGGCGGCGACGCCCATGTAGATGAGGATGAAGACGGCGAAGCCCCAGAATCCGGCTGCCGCGATGTCGTTCTGCAGCACATCGACCGAAGGCAGGCGGACGTTGAAGACCGCCCACACTCCTGCCAGCAGGGCGAGAGCGAGGGCGATATTGCGCAGGATCGTCGGCCAGTCGAGGCGCCCCCGGCCCAGCCGGGGGCGGGGCGACCGCTCTAAGGGCGAGGCGTCTTCGTGTCCGGGCATGGCCCGATCTTACGTCTCGCTCGCGGCGGTCGGGCAATCTCCGCGTCAGGCCGCGGGACCCTCGGTCAGGGTCACCTCGGCGGTGTGGGTCTGACCGTCGGTGCCTGTCCACGTCACGGACACGGTGTCTCCGGGCTTGTGCTCGGCGATGGCCTCGGACAACGAGTTGCCGTCGGTGACCTGGGTCGAGCCGATCTTCGTGATCGTGTCGCCGGCGGTCAGTCCCGCCTCGGCGGCCGGAGTGTCCTCGTAGACTCCCGCAACGACGGCACCTGCGGTCTGCGACGATGAGTTCGACTGGCCGTTCGAGCTGCCGTCTCCCGGCTGGATCGACTGGCTGCCCTGACCTGACTGGCCCGACTGTCCGCTCTGCGAATCCTGCTGGACTCCGATGCCGAGGAACGCCGGATAGCCGAGCGTGTTCGTGGCTGTCTGCTGTCCGTTGATGATCGATTCGGCGGTCGTCAGCGCCGACTCGATGGGAATGGCGTAGCCGGTGACCACGGCACTGCCGGAGGAAGCAGCGGTGTTCATGCCGACGACCTCGCCTTCGTCATCGAGCAGCGCACCGCCGGAATCCCCGGAGACGATATCGGCCTGGACTTCGATCATGTCTCCCAGAGTCTCCGAGTCTTTGGAGCCCTGTGCGGTGGTGGTGACCGAAGCGCCGAGGTCGGTGACCGATCCGTCGGCGGCCTGCAGCACTCCGCCGCCCTCGGAGTTGCCGACGGCGGTGACGTCGTCGCCGACCGAGACGGAGTCGTCGTCGATCGTCGCCGTCTGCAGGTCCGAGGCGTCCTTGAGCTTGAGCACGGCCACGTCCTTCGTCGAATCCGAACCGACGACGGAAGCCTCGTAGGTCTTGCCGGTCGTGGCGACGGTGACGGAGATCTTCGTCGAATCGGCGATGACGTGGTTGTTCTTCAGCACCAGACCGTCCTTGCTCAGTACGATGCCGGTGCCGGCCGTCTCGGCGTTCTCATAGCCGAGCTGGGTATCGATGAGGACGACGCCGGTCGACTCCTTCGCACCCGCCGGACTGGCCTCCTGCTGGGACGAACCGTCACCGCCCTGCCCGGTGTCAGGCGACTGCGAGCCGCCGCCCGGCGTGGTGCCTCCGGAGTATCCGCCCTGGCTGCCTCCCTGGCCGCTGCTGCCTCCCTGGCTGGGGTCGGTCGGCTGCCCGATGAAGGGGATGGCCGACTGGGTGGTCCCGGCCGCGACCGTGCGGGCATGGCCGGCGGCAGCGGCCGACAGGCCGGCTGCGGATCCGATGCTCAGCGCCAGGGCCGCGGCGGCTCCGGTGACGGCCATGGCGAGTCGACGCCTGCGGGGACGGGATCGGGTGGCGGCTGTCGCCGTCGTCTCGGTGCCGATTGTGTTCTCACCGTTGTGCCCAGCGCCGGTCGCCGTCTGTGCTGACCTCATGCGCCTCGACTCGTTCATGGTCGTGCCTTTCTGTGCTGAGGAGGAGTTCCTGATGACTCCTATTCAGCACCCGCACGCTGTGGCTGGGCTGTGGCGCGGCTGAGGCAAGGCTTCGATTCTGTGGGCCCGCGATGACAACGGCGGGTTCGCGGCTGCGTCGGGGCCGCCTCGGCGAGGGGGTCAGCCGGTGAAGATCGCGACGGCCTTGACCACGGTCAGGGACAGGCCCCAGAGGAGGCCGCCGACCACGACGACGGTGAGGACGGATCCGACGGCCCGGTAGGCACCGCCGACGGGGGACTGCGGTGGACCGGAGTCGGGGACGTGGGCGACGGGGGTGGAATCGTTCATGATCTGACCCTTCCTTCAGTTCTCTTCGAGGGCGGCGGCCTGCTTGGCGGCGACGTCCTCTTCGCGTTCGAAGTACTTCTCGCTGACCGGGCGGACGAGCGCATTGGCGATGAAGCCGACGACCAGCGCGCCGACCATGATGAACATGCCCGGAGTGTAGAGGGCGGGGCCTTCCTTCCCTGCCGCCTCGCCGGCCTCGACGACGGAGTTGACGATGAGCGGACCGGCCACACCGGCGGCCGACCAGGCGGTGAGCAGGGCGCCGTGGATGGCTCCGACCTGGTAGACGCCGAAGAGGTCCTTGAGGTAGGCGGGCACGGTGGCGAATCCGCCGCCGTAGAAGGAGATGATGACCAGTGTGGCCAGCACGAAGAGGATGAGCGAATCGCCGCCGAAGAGCGCGACGAGGAGGTAGAGGATCGCTCCGACGCCGAGGTACATCATGTAGTTGTTCTTCCGGCCGAGGTAGTCCGACGTCGTCGACCAGATGAATCGTCCGCCCATGTTGCCGATCGAGAGCAGACCGACGAAGCCGGCTGCCGCGGCGGCGGTGATGCCGAAATAGGACTGGATCATCGGGGCGGCGTTCTCGAGAATGCCGATGCCCGCGGTGACATTGAGGAACAGGACGCTCCACAGCAGCCAGAACTGCGGAGTGCGAATGGCGTTGCGGACAGAGACGTTGCCCTTCGTCTGCATCGGCTTGGCCTCCACCTTCGACGGGTCGAAGCCCTTCGGGGTCCACTCGGGGTGGGGGACGCGGATGACGAAGGCGCCGGCGGCGATGACCACGGTGTAGACGATGCCGAGGGTGACGAAGGTCGGGGTCAGTCCGGCGACGAGGTGCTCCGGTTCGGCACCGCCGCCGTAGAGTGCCATGAGCTGGTTCGACATCGGGCTGGCGATGAGGGCACCGCCGCCGAAGCCCATGATGGCCAGCCCTGTTGCCAGGCCCGGACGGTCCGGGAACCATTTCATCAGCGTCGAGACCGGGGAGATGTAGCCGATGCCCAGACCGATTCCGCCGATGACTCCGTAACCGAGGTAGACCAACCACAGCTGACCGGCCACGATGCCCAATGAGGCGATGAAGAAGCCGACGACCCAACAGGTTCCGGCAGCGACCATCGAGGCGCGAGGGCCGTTCTTCTCCACCCAGGGGCCGAAGACGGCCGAGGAGATGCCGAGCATGAGGATTGCGATCGAGAAGATCCAGCCGATCGAGACCTCACCGGTGTCGAAGTGGGTCATGAACGGAATCTTGAAGACGCTGAATGCGTAGACCTGGCCGATGCACAGGTGGATGGCCAGAGCGGCCGGTGGGATCAGCCACCGGTTGAAGTTCTTCGGCGCGACGATCGCCGAGCGTGTGAGAATGGAAGCCACGGGAAGTCCTTTTCGTGAATGAAACTCGTGTCACCGTCGACACCGGTCAGCGGACGGAACGTGCGGCCGGCGGTCGCTTGACCGACCGGAGAGTCCACCTCAGAGTAAGTTCCACACAAGGAAAATGCGAGGAACGCTCGGCTTTTTCTTGAGAAAAGGCGGCAGTTTCTTGCCAAATGGGATGGAATCCGTGGCGTTCGGGCCTCAGAGGTGGATCGTGACGTCGGCCTGCTTGCGCAGCTTCTTCGCGTACTTCTGAGTCGCCTCCTGGGACTTCTGCTGCTTGACCTGCTTCTTGAGCTGGGGGCGCATGTCCTCGATAGGCGGCATCTCCTGCTGTTGTCCGCCCTGCGCAGCCATCTGCTCCTGCTGGGTCTTCGCCTGTTCGTAGGCCTGGCCGATCTCTTCGCCGGTGACTTCGAACTCACCGTATTCGTCCTCGATGAGGCCTTCGATCTTCAGCTGGTTGGCAAGCTCCGAGCGGACCTTCTTCTCATCCATGCCCTGGTCCTTCATGGCCTTGAGGAAGTCCTTCTCGCTCATCTGCCCCGATTTCGCGGACTCCTTGAGCCCCTTGTCGATGTCCTTGTCCGTGACGTCGATCTTGCGCTTGTCGGCTTCCTGGACGAGCACCTCGGTGCTCACGAGGTTCTCAGCGGTCTGCTTCTTCAGGCCCGTCTCATCGACCGGCTGGCCGGACTGCTGGGCCTGCATCTGCATCTGCTGGTACTGGGTTTCGAAGAGGGGGACGAACTCGTCCTTCGTGATCGTCTTGCCGTTGACCTCGGCGACCACCTCGGGGATGTCCTTCGTGTTCGGTTTGCCCTGCTGGCCCTGTTGGTCCTGGGCGGAGTCGGCGCCGGGCGACTGTTCGGCTGCGGCCGAGGAGTCCTTCGGCGATGCTTCGTCATCCTGACTTCCGCAGGCGGCCAACGCCACCACGGAAACGGACATGGCCAGGCCCAGCAGCCACCGGTTCGTTCGCACATTCACTCCTGCTCATCGGTTTCAGCCTGCCAGGCTAACAGGGCCGACTCCCCGACGAATGTGTGGAGTATGTGCGTCACTTGGCAAGGGTGGTTGCGGTGGTTGGGCTCGGGGAGGTTCCTGATGCTTTCTGTTCGTCTCGGACTCGTCGATCGGGCGCTGACGGCAGGCCGCCTCGGCGGGTACACTTCGGCTACCGGAATGGCACGGAGCACGGTCCGTGCTTTCCGCGGCGAAGGGAGTTGGCTATGGAATCGACGTTTCGCGGGGTGTTCCTCACCTGCACCGACGCCGAGGCGACCGCCGCCTTCTATCGCGAGATCGCGGGACTGGCGCTGACGACCGAGGGCGATGAGGAGTACTCGTACTTCGTCGTCGAGGCCGGGGGAGTGCAGTTGGCTCTGCATTCGGCCGAGGCCTTCGCTGACTATGCGTTCCCGCCCCTCGCCGAGTCGAATCTCACGCACCTGTACTTCCGGATTCCGGATCAGGCGGAGTTCCTGACGCGGATCAGACACGCGGGCACCCCGCTTGTGGCCGTCGACGACGTCGTCGTCACGGTCGAGGACCCCGACGGTCGGAAGGTCATGTTCGGCACGGCGTGAGGATTGGTCAGTTCGGTCCAGGGTGTCCGCGACCCTGCCACACCGGATAGGTGAACATCCGATACTCATCGACGAGACCGGCAACAAGGGTGCGTCGACCACCGGAGGGCATAGATTGGTAACAGCAGCCGACCGGAACCGGTCGAACCGAACCGCACGCCACCCATACGATGAGGAGCCCCATGACCACCCCAGATTTCCGCACCGAAGCTCAGGGCCACCTCGATCTCATTGCCCTGCGACGGAAGCTGCACGCGAACCCCGAACTCGGGTTCGACCTTCCCTTGACGCAGCAGACGGTGCTCGATGAGCTCGCCGGGCTGGGACTTGAGATCACCACGGGGGAGTCGCTCACCTCGGTGGTGGCCGTCCTCAAGGGCGGGAAGCCCGGTCCCGCGGTGCTGCTGCGCGGGGATATGGACGCGCTGCCGGTCGTCGAGGACACCGGCCTCGACTTCGCCTCTGAGAACGGGAACATGCACGCGTGCGGACACGACCTGCACACGGCGGGGCTTGTCGGCGCCGCACGCTTGCTCGCCGCTCACCGGGAGGAGCTCCCCGGATCGATCATCTTCATGTTCCAGCCCGCCGAGGAGGTCGAAGGCGGGGCCGAGCCGATGATCGCCGAGGGGGTGCTCGAAGCCGCCGATGTCCCGGTCGTCGCGGCCTACGGCATCCACGTCGAAGCCGACGTTCGAGGTCGCTTCACGACGAAGGGCGGGCCGCTCATGGCCGGGTTCGCCGATCTCACCCTGACCATCCACGGGGCCGGCGGACACAGCAGCCAACCGCAGGCGACCCGCGACCCCGTGCCGGCGCTCGCCGAGGTGGTGCTGGCCCTGAATACGATGACCGGCAGGTCCTTCGACATCTTCGACCCTGTCGTCGTCTCGGTCACGCAGCTCGAAGCCGCGCAGGCCAGCAACGTCATTCCGGACTCGGCGAAGCTCACCGCCTCCATCCGCTTCCTCTCCGCCGAGTCTCTGGCACTGCTGCAGGAGCGGGTGACCGAGATCGGTGAGAACATCGCCCGGGCGCACCGGTGCACCGCCGAGGTCGACTTCCAGGTGGGATTCCCCGTGACCGTGAACAACCCGGATGAGTCGGCGAACGTGCTCGAGCGGTTGGGCTCGGTCTTCGGGGCCGAGCGGGTCGTCGAGATGGAGCATCCGCGGATGGGGTCGGAGGACTTCTCCTTTGTGCTTCAGAAGGTGCCGGGCACATTCGTCTTCCTCGGCGCGACGCCCGAAGGCATCGACCCGGACGCCGAGACGAACCATTCGCCCAGGGTGGTCTTCGACGACGGTCTGCTCGGCGATCAGGCTGCGGCGCTCGCCCACCTGGCGTTTGCGCGGCTGGAAGATGAGGAGCGGGGCTGATGGCCGGCTGTGGTCGCAAGAATAGGTCGTAACCGGATACTTTCAGGGCCTCCTGAGTATCCGGTTACGACCTGAATTTCGGCTCGCACTATCCGATTGCGACCACTGTTCGCAGAACAGCCCGTGGAACGAGCCTCAGGCGGAGATGAGGCCGTGGGGGTCGAGGACGAACTTCTTCGCCACACCCGAGTCGAAGTCGGCATAGCCCTGTGGGGCGTCCTCGAGGCGGATCGGTGTCGCATTGACGTTCTTCGCGATCGAGACCTTGTCGTGGAGGATCGCCTGCATCAGTCCCCGGTTGTACTTCATCACCGGGCACTGGCCGGTGACGAACACATGCGACTTCGCGAAGCCGAGGCCGAAGCGCATCGACAGCGACCCTTCCTTGGCCGCCTCGTCGGGAGCCCCCGGATCGCCGGTGACGTAGAGGCCGGGAATGCCGGGCTGCCTCCGGCCCGGGTGATGTCCATGAGCGAATTGAGCACCGTCGCCGGCGCCTCGTGTTGCCGTGTCCGCGAGCTTCGAAGCCGACGGCGTCGATGCCGCAGTCGACCTCGGGTTCGCCGAGGATCTGCGCGATCTGATCCTTCGGGTCGCCTTTCGACACATCGACCGTCACGCAGCCGAATCCGCGGGCCTGGGCCAGGCGATCCTCGTTGAGGTCGCCGACGATGACACAGGCGGCACCGAGCAGCGGCACCGAGCAGCAGCGCCGAGGTGGCCGCGGCGATTCCGACCGGGCCCGCACCGGCGACGTAGACCGTCGAGCCGACACCGACACCGACGCCGGCGCTGACGGCACCGTGGAACCCGGTGGGGAAGATATCCGAGAGCATCGTGAGGTCGAGGATCTTCTCCATCGCCTGATCCTTGTCCGGGAACTTCAGGACGTTCCAGTCGGCATAGGGTACGAGCACATACTCGGCCTGCCCGCCGACCCAGCCGCCCATGTCGACGTAGCCGTACGCCGAACCCGGGCGGTCCGGATTGACGTTGAGGCAGATGCCGGTCTTGCTCTCCTTGCAGTTGCGGCAGCGGCCGCACGAGATGTTGAACGGCACCGAGACGAGGTCGCCGACCTTGACGAATTCGACGTCCCGTCCGACCTCGACGACCTCACCGGTGATCTCGTGGCCGAGCACGAGGCCCTCCGGGGCAGTCGTACGGCCCCGGACCATGTGCTGGTCGGAGCCGCAGATGTTCGTGGCCACTGTCTTGAGGATGACGCCGTGATCGACCTTGCGGCCGATATTGGCGGGGTTGACTCCAGGCCCGTCCTTGAGGACGAATTCGGGGTACTCGGTGTCGACGACCTCGACCTTCCCGGGGCCTGCATAGCTGATTGCCTTATTGCTCATCGTCGAGCCTCCATGAATGCGTGTGCGGGGGAGTTGGGCATGTGAGCGAGTCGAGAGACTGCGCTGACATATCAGTCTTTCATCAGACGTGACTGCAGTCTCGCCGCCCGCGACGGACTCTGTCAAGCCCCCGCTGGAAGAAATATCAAGCGCTTTGCATTCGTCGCCGCAGCCAGCGAAACACGCGTCAGGAATCCTCGCGCAGGCGCGTCGAGAGGATGTACTGGGACATCGTGCGCAGGTGCTGCATCGACTCTCTGACCAGGGGAGACCGGCGGCTTCCGGCCCGCACTGCGGCGATGATCTTCCTGCTCAGGCGGCCGGTTCCCGTCAGTCGGACGCGGCGGACGTTGGCCTCCCCGGCGAGGCTGGCCAGCCTGGGCAGCAGGCTGACTCCGACCCCGGCTCCGACGAGCGCTGCCGAAGTCTCCCATTCGACGGACTCATGGGCCACGGTCGGTGTGACCCCGGCCGCGGTGAACGCGGCCACGAAGAGGGCGTGGTAGGGCGAGCCCGGTCCTGCGGTGATCCACTCCTCGCCGGCCAACTCGCCCAAGGTCACCGATTCGCGGTCGGCGATCGGATGGTCGGCGGGCACCATGACGTCGAGCGGGTCGTCGAGGAGGTCGATGCTTTCGAACCGATCATCCTCCTCGACCTGGACATTGCCCTGCATCGAGACGATGACGGCGAGGTCGATGCGCTCGGCGATGAGAAGTTCGAAGCAGCGAGTAGGACTCGCTTCGATGACGTGGACGCTGATCCCGGGACGAGTCGTGCGCAGCTTGGCGGCCAGCGGCGCCAGCAGATTCGACGAGGCGGTGGAGAAGCCGCCGATGCCGAAATGCGTCGGTGCCTGGTCGCCGGCTCCGAGCGCACCGGCGCGGATGTCCTCCCACGCGGCGGTCAGCTCGTCGGAGCGGCGAACGAGATAGCGCCCCGTCGAGGTCAGTCGCAGGCCGCGTCCGTCCTTGACGAGAAGCGTCATGCCCAAGGACTGCTGCAGGTCTCTGAGCTGGCCGGAGACCGCTGAAGGCGAGTAGCCGGTGAGCTCGGCGGTGGCGGCGACGGTGCCGCAGGCGGCGAAGGTGCGCAGCGTCGTCAGGCGCGGATCGATCATGCGCACAATTATGCAGTGAATCCGCAGAATATGTAACGAGATCTCGCTCTTTTTCTGCAGGGTGTTCCTCGCTAGTGTGACTGTCGAGATCGTTCCGGCAGCACACGGTCTCCGCGGTCTCTGCCGAGGAATTCGCCCGTTCCACCGGTGGGCCGCTGCAGGCAGACATCAAGGGAGATGAGAATTGACCGCTACCAACCTGGCACCGACGAAGAAGGGCTTCCCTGCCGGCTTCACCGAGGAGAAACTCGACGAGACCCGCATCAGACTCGACACCCGTCGGACCGGCTTCTCGCTCGAGGCACCGTTCTACACGGACCCGAACCTGTTCAACCTCGACATGCAGGCCATCTTCGGTCAGCATTGGGTCTTCGCGTGCAGCGTCGCCGAGATCCCCGAGCCGGGTGACTATGTCACGCTCGACTACGGTCCGTACTCCCTCATCGTCCTGCGAGGCGACGACGGCGGCCTCAACGTCCTCCACAACGTCTGCCGGCACCGCGGGGCACGAGTCCTCACCGATCCGCAGGGAACGACGGGCAACCTCGTCTGCGGCTACCACTCGTGGACGTACTCTCCCGAGGGCGACCTCATCCACGCCTCGGCGCCGGGCGAGATGACGTTCGACAAGTCCTGCTACGCGCTCAAGCGCGCGCACGGCAAGATCGCCGCCGGGCTCGTGTTCATCTGCCTGGCCGAGGAACCGCCGACGGACTTCCACGAGACCGCGAAGATCTTCGAACCCTATGTCGCCCCGCACGAGCTGGCGAAGACGAAGGTCGCCTTTCAGCAGAACATCGTCGAAGAGGGCAACTGGAAGCTCGTGATGGAGAACAACCGCGAGTGCTACCACTGCGACGGCCATCCGGAGCTGGCCTGCTCGCTGTTCCCGACCTGGGGCCTGACCGACGAGACGATCCCTGCCCATCTCGAGGACGTGTGGGAGCGCAACCAGCAGGCGCAGGCCTCCCTCGAATACCGCTGCCGCCGCTACGGCCTGCCCTATGAGGTCGTCGAAGAGCTCGACACGCGCGTCGGCGGGATCCGCATCTCCCGCGAATCGCTCGACGGGGCGGGGGAGTCCTTCTCCGCAGACGGGCGTCGGCTGTCGAAGAAGCTGCTCGGCGACCTGCCCGACTTCCGGCTCGGACGGTGCTCGATGCATCTGCAGCCGAACTCCTGGTTCCACCTCCTCGGCGATCATGTCATCACCTTCGCGGCGTTCCCGATCAGTGCCTCCAAAACGCTCGTGCGCACCACCTGGCTCGTTGCCGATGACGCCGTCGAAGGCGTCGACTACGACCTCGAGACGCTCACCCACACGTGGAAGCAGACGAACCTGCAGGACAAGGCCTTCGTCGAACTCTGCCAGCAGGGAGCGGCGAGCCCGTTCTACGAGCAGGGCCCATACATGAAGAGCGAGTACCAGGTCGAGGCCTTCATCAACTGGTACGTGACTCGGATGCGGGAGCACATCGGGTGAGGTCCTCCGCTGCGCCGGCGACACCGCTCGCCCAGCGGGTCCGGGGCCTGGAGATGCCGTGGAACCGGGTGCTGTCGAGTACCGCGGGCCCGGCCGGGGCCGCCACCGCGCTGGGCCCCTGGCACCCGCAGGAGTTCACCGCCGAATGTGTGGAGACCATCCCCGAGGCGGGTGGCATGATGGTCTTCGTCTTCCGTCGCATGGACGGTGCGCCCCTGGCGTTCCGCTCCGGGCAGTACATCAACATCGACTTCCCCATCGACGGACCGCATGCCGAACCGGCCTCCCGCAGCTATTCGATCTCGTCGGCTCCGACCGAACCGTGGACGTTCTCGATCACGATCAAATGCGACGAGAAGGGTCGGGTGTCTCCGTGGGCACACGAGAACATCCGACCCGGAACGACCCTCGACATGCTCGGCCCGGTCGGGGCCTTCCACTTGGCCGACTATGACCGGCGGGCTCGTTTCCTGCTGCTCGCGGCCGGGGCCGGGATCACCCCGCTGATGTCGATGATCCGGACCGTCCATGCCCTGCCCGGGCAGGCCGACGTCGTCCTCCTCTACCACGGTTCGGCCCCCGACTCCTTCGCCTTCTCCGATGAGCTCGACTTCCTCGCCAAGGCGGACTTCAGGATCAAGGTCATTTACTGCCTCGGCGATCGCGAGTGCGGTGAGGAGTGGACGGGGCGAACGGGTCGGCTGTCGCAGGAGCTGCTCGAGGAGCTAGTCCCCGATGCCAACGGTCGGCAGGTCTTCGCCTGCGGCCCGGAGGGCTACCTCAATTCCGCGACCGAACTGCTGCGCAGCGTCGGCGTCGACGACACCTCGGTGTTCATGGAGTTCTTCTCCGGCGACCGCGAGATCCGCGCCGAATACGCCGAAGAAGTCGCCATCGCCGGCGAGATCGCCGAGGAGATCGCGGCGACGACCGAGGAGTACTTCGAGTCTCAGCCCGCCGCTCTGGATCTGTACGAACCCGAGTACGACGCCGATGGTCCCGTCGAGGCCGTCGGCGCACCGACCGAAGCGGTCGACGCAGAGGCGGTCGTGCCCGTCGAGGACGAGGTCGAGATCGAGGTCGTCGGCGTCACCGACGACAACCTCGCCGAGGCGGGTCCCGGGTCCGCGTCCGACGCTGGGTCTGCGGGTTCGGCCGGGAGCGGGACGGCCGCCTCGGCGACGGGATCGTCCGACGATGACGAAACGGAGGTCGTCGACCCGGCCGCACTGCCTACTGTGGGTGAGGGTGAGCACACGATGTCGTTCGTGCGCACCGGCCTCAACGTCTGCGTCGGGGAGGACGAAACGGTCCTGCTGGCCGCGCGGAAGGCGGGGGTGAAAATCCCCGCGAACTGTCAGGAGGGCATGTGCGGATCCTGCAAGGTCGTCAAGCTCGACGGGGACGTCGAGATGAATCATCTGGGCGGAATCCGCGCCAGGGAGATCGACGCGGGCAAGTTCCTGCCGTGCTGCTCGACGGCGAAGACCGACCTCGTCATCGACGCCTGAATCACGAGCACCTGTCGGACATCGGCTGCGACATCAGCCTCTACCACCGTCAACAACAAGGAGTACTCAGTGCCGAAGACATCACCACGAGTCGTCATCATCGGAGCCGGCATCGTCGGCGCCAACCTCGCCGACGAACTTGCGCAGCTGGGCTGGACCAACACCCTCGTCATCGAACAGGGCCCGCTGACCATCCCGGGCGGCTCGACCTCCCACGCCCCGGGACTCGTCTTCTCCTCGAACGGGTCGAAGTCGATGACCGAGTTCGCGCAGTACACGATCGAGAAACTCACCTCGCTCAAGGACGCCGACGGGCGCGGATCGTTCCTGCCCGTCGGAGGCCTCGAGATCGCCACCACCGAGGATCGGCTGCAGGACCTGCACCGTCGAGCCGGATGGAACCGCTCCTACGGCGTCGAAGCCGACGTCATCGACGCCGACGAGTGCGCGAAGCTCTTCCCCATGCTCAACCGGGACATGGTCCACGGCGGTCTGCTCACCCCGGGTGACGGCCTCGCATTGGCGGCGAAGGGAACTCAGCTCGTCATCGAACGTGCCCGTGCCGCGGGAGTCGAATTCCGCGACCGGACCACCGTGACCGACATCGAGACGACAGGCGGGCGGGTCAGCGCTGTGATCTGCGGCGATGACCGGATACCGGCCGATATCGTCGTCTCCTGCGCCGGGTTCTGGGGACCGAAGATCGGTGAGATGGTCGGCACCCCGATTCCGCTGCTGCCGCTGGGCCACCAGTTCGCCTGGACCACCGAGGTGCCCTCTTTGGTGGGTGCGAACGAACTGCCCGCCGGGGCGAAGCGCCCCATCCTGCGCTACCAGGACAAGGACCTGTACTACCGCGAATGGGGCGAGCGGATCGGCATCGGCTCCTACGCCCACCGCCCGATGCCCGTCGACCTCGACACCCTGCAGACCTACTCGCCGGACGAGATCACGAGCGAACGGATGCCCTCGAGCCTCGAGTTCACCCCGGACGACTTCGCCCCCGAGTGGGAGGCGACGAAGACTCTGCTGCCCGAACTCGCACAGACGCAGATCCAGCGCGGGTTCAACGGCATCTTCTCCTTCACCCCGGACGGCGGGTCGCTGGTCGGACAGTCCCGTCAGGTCGACGGGTTCTTCGTCGCCGAGGCGGTGTGGGTGACCCATGGCGCCGGTATCGCCCGCGCCGTGGCTGAGCTCATCGCCGAAGGCCGGTCGAAGACCGACCTGTCCGGCATCGATCTCAACCGGTTCGAGGACGTGCAGACGACTCCGGACTACGTCAGCGAGACCTCGCAGCAGAACTTCGTCGAGATCTACGACATCATCCACCCGCTGCAGCCGCGAGTCTCCCCGCGTGACCTGCGGTCGAGCCCGTTCCGGCGGCAACAGGAGGAACTCGGTGCGTCCTTCCTCGAAACCTCCGGCTGGGAGCGGCCGCACTGGTTCGACGCGAACGCCGCACTGCTGTCGGAGATGCCGTCCGAGTGGGCGGCACCGGAACGCGACTCCTGGGCGGATCAGTTCCACTCGCCCATCGCGGCAGCCGAAGCGTGGAAGACCCGCACCTCGGTGGCGATGTTCGACATGACCCAGCTCAAACGCTTCGAGGTCACCGGCCCCGGTGCCGGCGAGCTGCTGCACGGGATGACCACCTCGTCGATGCTGCGCAAACCGGGAGCGGTCAGCTATACGCTGCTGCTCGATGAGGCCGGAGGCATCACGAGCGACATCACGGTCGCGATCCTCGATGAGGAGACCTACCAGGTGGGAGCGAACTCGGACATCGACCTCGCGGCCATCTCGCGGGCGGCCAAGCATCAGTCGGCCGCCGACCCGTCGAAGTGGGGCACCGTGCGCGAGACGACTCCGGGCACCTGCTGTATTGGTCTCTGGGGCCCGCTGGCCCGGGATGTCATCGCCAAGGTCACCGATGAGGACTTCAGCGACGCCGGACTCAAATACTTCCGTACGAAGCCCGCGGTGCTCGGGGGAGTGCCGGTCACGGCGATGCGCCTGTCCTACGTCGGCGAACTCGGCTGGGAAATCTACACCTCCGCGGATCTGGGATCGCGACTGTGGGACGTGCTGTGGGAGGCCGGTGAGGAGTTCGGAATCATCGCCGGTGGCCGCGAAGCCTTCAACTCGATGCGCCTGGAGAAGGGGTTCCGCTCCTTCGGCACCGACATGACCAGCGAACACGAACCGGTGCAGGCAGGCCTCGGATTCGCGGTGAAGGCGTCGAAGGACGACGATTTCATCGGCAAGGCCGCGCTCGAGTCCAGGGCGGCTGAGGCGACGACGAAGCTGACCTGCCTCACCCTCGACGTGCCCTCTGATGTCGTGCTCGGCAAAGAACCGGTGTACGTGGTCGGCGGGTCGGGTGTCGCGGACGGCGGGGCCGCCTCGGCGAAGTCGGACGGATCGGTCGGCTCAGGTGCCGCCGATGGCTACGTCACCTCGGCGGCGTATGGATACTCCATCGGGAAGTCGATCGCCTACGCCTGGCTGCCGAACACTCTGTCGGTCGGTGACGCCGTGGAGATCGAATACCTCGGGCGCCGCCTGCCGGCCACAGTCACCGCCGAGCCGCTCTTCGACCCGGAGATGACGCGCCTCAAGGGATGAGCCGAGGCGGCAGTCGCTGCCGAAGTTCATCGAAAAACGCATGGAGCGTCGAGAAACGGGTGTGCGCGCCCGTTTCTCGACGCTCCGCCCGTTTTTCGGCGGCTGGGCCTGTGGTGGAGTGGAGAAGGCCGACACCAATGTTCCATATGGTGGATTTTCTTTGACCGGCTGATGGGACCGGGAAAGTATGTGAGGACAGTGCTCGTTCCGCAGAGCCCGGTACCCGAAGGAGTGTCCATGTCCTCACCTGCGATCATCGGCTGGTCCCACGGCAAGTTCGGCCGGTCCGAATCACCGCTGCCCCAGATGATGGCCGACGTCGCCCGCGATGCCATCGCCGAGGCGGGACTGGAACCCGCCGACATCGACGTCATCCACGTCGGCGTCTTCAACAACGGACTCTCCCGCCAAGGCTTCGAAGCCGCCCTGCCGGGCACCGTGTTCCCCGAACTCGCCCGCACACCCGCCCACCGGCACGAGAACGCCTGCGCCACGGGGTCTGCCGCGATCTTCGCCGCCCACGACTCCATCGCCGCCGGCCGGCACACAACGGCCCTGGTCATCGGTGCCGAACGCATGACTCAAGCCTCCGGCCACGACATCAACGAAGTGCTGCTCAGCGCCAGCTTCCGGGAAGAGGAAGAGCACTTCAAATCCTTCGCCGGAGTCTTCGGCGAGATCACCCGCCAGTACTTCGCCCGCTATGGCGACCACTCGGAGACACTGGCGAGGATCGCCGCGAAGAACCACGCGAACGGATCGCAGAATCCTCTGGCGCATATGCAGAAGGACCTCGGCTTCGACTTCTGCAACACCGTGAGCGAGAAGAACCCGTACGTCGCCGAACCCCTGCGCCGCACCGACTGCTCGATGGTCTCCGACGGAGCCGCGGCGCTGGTCCTGGCCGCCGAGGATGTCGCCGCCTCCGCGCCGCAGGCCGTGACGTGGAGGGGCATGGGCAACGCCAACGACGTCCTGCCGCTGTCCCAGCGCGACCCGCTCGAGATGGCAGGCGCCCGCGCGGCCATGGACCAGGCGCTCACGGCCGCCGGCATCGGCATCGACGACCTCGACTTCCTCGAGACCCACGACTGCTTCACCATCGCCGAACTCCTCGAATACGAAGCCTTCGGCCTCGCCGCCCCCGGTCAGGGCCACACCCTGCTCGACGAGGGCACCACCGGGATCGGCGGTCGCCTGCCCGTCAATCCCTCCGGCGGACTCAAGGCCAAGGGCCACCCCATCGGCGCGACCGGTGTGTCCATGCACGCCCTGGCCGCCGCTCAGCTGACCGGTCGGTCGCCCGGCATCCAGATCGAGTCCCCGGAACTCGCCGGAGTCTTCAACATGGGCGGTGCCGCCGTGTCGAACTTCGCCTCGATCCTCGAGCGCGTCCGCTGATGCGCGCCGTCTCCCAGACCTCCCCGGCCAAGGACTTCACTCCCACACCTCGGCGCGGGGTCAACGTCTCCCACTTCCTCACCCAGACCGCCCGGCGTCTGCCCGACCGCCTCGCCGTCGTCGACGACGATAACGGGCAGCGGTGGACCTGGGCCGAACTCGACGCCCGCGCCGAGGCGCTCGCCGCCGCCCTCCAAGCCGGTGGCGTGGATCGTCGCGACACCGTCCTCCTCGTCTCGGCCAACCACGCCGAGGTGATCCAGTCGTTCTGGGGGATTCTGCGCTCCGGCGGGGTGATCGCCCCACCGAACGCAGCCCTGTCGACCGAGGAGCTGCTCGGCATCAGCGCCGAGGTGGCCCCTGCGGCCGTCATCGCCGACCGCGCCCACTCCGACTTCGTCACGGCACTGAAGGACACGGGCTTCACCGGCCCCGTCCTCTGGATCGGAGAACTGCCTACCGGCGGCACCTCGCCGAGCGCACGACTTGACGTCGACAGCATCCTTTACGAAGAGTCGTCTCGGCGTGAAGGTGTGCTCTCGGCGGAGGTGAGTGATGCCGAAGCCGTCGACTCGGCAGTCGACGAGGACGACCCCTGCTGGTACTTCTTCACCTCCGGATCGACCGGCCGACCCAAGGCCGCGACGTTCACGCACCGCCACCTCGGCGCGGTGCTCATGAACCACCGCTGCGACCTCTTTCCCAACGAGGACGAGACGGGAGCCTCCCTCGTGCTCGCGCCGCTGTCGCACGGGGCGGGCATCCATATGCTCGGGCAGGTCTTCGGCGGCACCCCGTCGGTCATCCATCCCGGTGGCAAGCCCAGCGTGGAGTCCCTGTGGCCGGCCATCGATGCCTACGGGATCACGAACGCCTTCACCGTCCCGACCATCCTCAACCGCATCGTCGCCGGCTTTCCCGACGGCCGCGGACCCGAGGACCACACCCTCGAGCGCGTCATCTACGCCGGTGCCCCGATGCTCGCGACCGACCAGGCCCGGGCGCTCGAGCGGCTCGGACCCTGCCTCGTCCAGTACTTCGGCCTCGCCGAGGTGACTGGTGCGATCACGATCCTCCGGCCCGAGGACCACGGAGTCATCCCTGTCGACGACGCCGGCATCGGCACCTGCGGCCGCGCCCGCACCGGAGTCGAGATCGCCATCGTCGACGAGACCGGCACGCAGCTGCCCGCCGGTGTCCAGGGCGAGGTCTGCGTGGCCGGACCGACCGTGTGCGCCGGCTACCTCGGTCGCCCCGATGCCAACGCCGAATCCTTCGCCGGCGGACTCTTCCACACCGGCGACGTCGGCTACCTCGACGACCGCGGATACCTGTTCCTCACCGGCCGCAAATCCGATATGTACATCTCCGGCGGATCGAACGTCTACCCCCGCGAGATCGAGGAACTCCTCCTCACCGACACCGAGGTGGCCCAGGCCGTCGTCGTCGGCGTGCCCGATGCGCAGTGGGGCGAGATCGGCGTGGCCGTCATCGAACGCGCGACGGTGCCGGCCGGTGCCGATGGTGGTGTCGGTGGCGGCGACCGGGGCGATGCCGCGAATTCGAGCAGCGTCGCCGACTTGTCCGAGCGGCTGACCGCGCTGTGCAAATCGGGGCTCGCCGCGTACAAGGTGCCCAAGGAGATCCATGTCGTCGAGACCATGCCGGTGACCGCCTACGGCAAACTCGCGCGCAAGGAACTCAAGGCCGAATACTCACAGGGACGAGGCAGCGCACGATGAGCACAACAGACACGGCAGCCGTGTCAGGGCCGGCAGGTAGGTTAGTCGGCACGACGATCATGGCCATCGGCTGCGGCACTCCGGACGGGGAGGTGAACAACGGCTTCGCTGCGGCTATCGGATTCCTTCGCGAGGGGGCGAAGGTCTGCATCGTCGACCGTGACCCAGGTGCGCTTGACGAAGCGACCCGGGCCCTCGCCGAGGCGGCCGCCCGGGCCGACTCGAACGGGGCGGACACCACCGGGCGGTGCCACCTCGGTGGGGCCGCTTTCGATGCCCAGGTTGATCTCGGCTCCCAACTGACCACGGTCGTCGCCGATGTCGGCGACGAGGACTCGCTGGCGGCGGCGTTCGCCCATTGCGCCGACCGTCTCGGCGGTCCGACCGTGCTCCATTACAACGTCGGAATCGTCGTCAACGGAGGAGTCGACGACCTCGCCACCGACGGCTTCCGCCGTGTCCTCGACATCAACCTCACCGGGGCGTTCTCGGCGATCAAGCATGCCCTGCCGCATATGCGCACGGCCGGGCACGGGTCGATCATCACGGTGTCCTCGGTCGGCGGGATGCGGTATATGGGCTATGACTATCCGGCGTATGCGGCCTCGAAGGCCGGGCTCATCGAGCTGACGAAGGTCGTCGGCGCGCAGTATGCCTCCGAAGGCATCCGCGCGAACTCGATCGCCCCGGGCCTCATCGAGACCCCGCTCATCCACCGCTCGATCTCGGGTCACTACGACTCGGTCGAGGAGATGCTCGCCGCCCGTCACGCCCAATCCCCGACCGGGACGATGGGCCGACCCGAGGACGTCGCCGACCTCGCGGTGTTCCTCGCATCACGCGAATCGACCTACATCAACTCCACGCTCATCCCCGTCGACGGGGGACTGACCCACTACGCGGGGATGCCGAAACGATGACGCTCACGGACGTGTGCACGGTTCGGGCCGACTCGGTGACGGAGAACCCGGCGAACACGGCGGGGAACTCGAGTGTGAATGGAACGGCCGCCTCGGCGAGGGAATCCACCGTCACCGCGGTCGGGGCCTGACCCCGCCGAACTCAACGACAGTGAGATAACGGAAATCAAGGAGGCAATGGTGCCGAGAACACGGACGACGAGGACGATGCTCGTCTGGTCCGCCGTACTGATGGTGTGCGCCCTGCTGCTGGCGGGGTGCGGAACGAACTTCGGCACCACCGACGACGGCAAGCAGCGCTACCGCTGGAAGATGACGGTGACGACGGGCTCGACGAGCACGTGGTACCTCGCGGCACAGAAGCTGGCGAAGGACCTCGAGGACGAGACCGACGGCCGGATCACGATGAAGATCTTCACGAGCGAACGACTCTCCGCCGGCGAACCCACCGCCGGGGTCGAACAGCTCATGGACGGTGCGAAGGACTTCTCCTACAACTCGCCGATCATCTACGCCGGCGTCGACCCGCGCTTCGGCGCCGTCACCGCGCCCTTCGTCTTCGACTCCGTCGAGGACGGACAGGAGGCGCTCGCCGGTGCCGGCGGGCAGGTGTACAAGGACTACCTCGCCGAACGCGGCGTACACCTGCTCGGCTTCGGCGAGTCCGGGATGCGGCAGCTGACGAACTCGCACCGGCCCATCCACACTCCCGAGGACATGCGGGGCATGAAGTTCCGCATCCCCGGTTTCGGCATGTACACCGACCTCTACCGGCAGATCGGCGCGAACCTGACGACGATGCCCTTCAGCGAGGTCTTCACCGCGCTGCAACAGGGTGCCATCGATGGGCAGGAGAACCCGATCGACGTCATCTACTCGGCGAACCTGCAGGAGGTCCAGCCGTACCTGACGCTGTGGAACTACTCCTACGACCCGCTCATCCTCGGCGTCAACAAGGATCTCTTCGACTCCCTGACGCCCGAGGATCAGAAGCTCGTGACCCGACTGGCCGGTGATGCGAACGCGTTCCAGATCAAGAAGAACCGGGACGGTGAGTCCGAGCTCATCGACAAACTCAAGGAATCCGGTATGGAGGTCAACGAACTCAGCGACGAGGAGAAGGACGCCTTCCGCGCGAAGCTGGGTCCGATCTACAGCGAATACCGCAAGGTCTGGGGACCGGACATGGCCCAGGCGTTCATCCCGAAAGGACTGTGAGATGAGAGTCATCAGATTCTTCGAGGACTGGGTCATCATCGCCTCGTTCATGGTGATTGTGATCGTCACCTTCGTCAACGTCCTCTCCCGCTACATCTTCAAGGCCTCGCTGGCCTTCTCGGAGGAGATCACCATCAACCTCCTCGTCGTGCTCACGATGATGGGAGCCGTCGTCGGGATCCGCCTCGGCGCGCATCTCGGGTTCACCTACCTCGTCGAGAATGCGAAGGCAGGGACCCGCCGCGGACTGCTCTTCACCGGCACCGGACTCATCGTCGTCTTCCTCGCCGTCCTCCTCATCTGGGGTGGGGAGATGACGATCGCGCAGGGTCTGCGCGGCCGGGCGACCCCGTCGCTGGGCATCCCGCAGTGGCTGTTCACCCTGTCCATCCCGTTGGCCGGTCTGCTCGGAATCATCCGCAGCATCCAGGCCCTGCGGACGGCTCTGGGTGAGGACACCTCCGCCGAGGCGGTCGTCGACAGGCTCGCCGGTGAGGCGACCCCGACCGTCGACTCGTCCGAATTCTCGTCAGATGTCAAGGGAGGTCGGAAATGATCGCGCTTCTGCTCTTCGGCAGCTTCTTCCTCTTCCTCGGCCTCGGGATCCCCGTCGCCTTCGCCCTCGGCCTGTCCGCCGTCGTCACTCTCGTGACCACCGACGGCTTCCAGGTCCTCGACGTCGTGCCCTCGGTGATGTTCCCGTCGATGAGTTCGGGCACGCTGCTGGCGATCCCGTTCTTCATCCTCGCCGGCATCGTCATGCAGTACACCGGCATCTCGCAGCGGCTCGTCGACCTCGCGTTCCTCATCTTCGGACGCCTGCGCCACGGCCTGGCCGCGGTGACGATCATCTCCGCGTTCTTCTTCTCCGCGATCTCCGGATCGGGGCCGGCCACCGTGGCCGCGATCGGTGCGATCCTCATCCCCGCGCTCGTGCGTCACGGATACCAGAAGAAGCATGCGGTCTCCCTCGTCGCGGCCTCCGGGTCGATGGGCATCGTCGTGCCCCCGTCGATCGCGTTCATCATCTTCGCCGTCGTCGCCGCCGAGTTCGGCAAGATCTCGATCTCCCGGCTGTTCATCGCCGGCATCGTGCCCGGCATCATCATGGCGCTCGCATTCTTCATCGCCGCACTGTTCGTCCCGCGGGTGCGTGAGCTCGCCGGTCTGCCGGTGAGGGCCACGACCGGCGCCGAGGCGGGGGCCGGGTCGACGTCGACTGCGGCGGGTTCTGATTCCGCCGGCAACGGCGGTTCGGGTGCGTCTGTGGCAGGCGATTCTGCGGCAGCGGGGAAGACTCAGCTGCTGACGACGAACGGGAAGGCCGCCTCGGCGAGTTCCGGATCCACCGGATCGGGCGTCGGAACCGTCGATCCGACGGTCACGGACCATCACGACGGCGGGTTCGGCGAGTTCATGTCCGCGCTGGTCAAGGCCATTCCCGGGCTGCTCATCCCGGTGATCATCCTCGGCGGGATCTACGGCGGAATCTTCACCCCCACCGAGGCGGGAGCCGTCGCATCCGTGTACGCGCTCGTCGTCGGGGTGTTCGTCTACCGGGAGCTGAGCTGGAAGGACATGCCGAAGGTGTTCCTCGAGTCCGGGGTCTCGACCGCGGTCATCATGTTCATCGTCGGCGTGGCCAGCCTCTTCTCCTATGTCATCACCGTCGAGGGGGTGGCCGACCGGATCTCGACGGCGGTGCTGGGAGTGACGGACAACAAGTACCTCATCCTCGCGGCGATCACGATCATTTTGCTCATCGTCGGGGCCTTCGTCGACGCGATCAGCGCGTTCTACCTGTTCGTCCCGATCCTCGTGCCGATCCTCATCGGCGTGGGCGTGGACATGACGACGATCGGTGTGTTCATGACCGTCAACCTCGCCATCGGTCTGTTCACCCCGCCGGTCGGGCTCAACCTGTATGTGGGCGCGGGCATCGGGAAGATCAGACTCGAGGAGGTCGCGCGCGGAATCATGCCGTTCCTCATCTGCGCGATCATCGCTCTGCTGCTCATCACCTACATCCCGGCGATCTCGAACTGGCTGCCCGACCTGCTCGGGGTCGGGTAGTTCGGGCTGCCCGCTGTCGGGGTCGGTGCCTGCGGGAGTCGGCCTCGGCTGGTGGGCCCGGCCATTCGGTCGGGCCGGGAATCTCACGTCTCACTCACCTCTGTCGAAGGAGAATCATGGAACCGTATCTGCTCACGAACAAGACGGCCCTGGTCACCGGTGCCGCGCAGGGCATCGGCCTGGCCATCGCCACCGCACTGGCCAGGCGGGGCGCCTCGGTCGGGATCGTCGACCTCAAGGGTGCGGAGGAGGCCGCGGCCGGGCTGGCTTCGGAGTACCCGGATCAGCGATTCGCGGCGTTCTCACTCGATGTCCGCGACGCCGACGAGGTGACGGCCGCGGTGGGGTCGTTCGTGTCGACCTTCGGGGGTCTCGATATCCTCGTCAACAATGCGGGCACGGCCGCGCGCATCGGCATCGATGAGATCACCGTCGAACAGTGGCAGCGTGATATCGAGACCAACCTCGGTGGGACGTTCAACTTCATCAAGGCCGCCGTCCACCCGCACATGTGGGAGGCCGGGAGCGGGTCGATCATCAACATCTCGTCGATCTCGGGCATCAACGGGGGAGCGGTCTCCGACGGGGAGGCCGGTGCCCGCTCGGGTCCGGCGTATGCGGCGAGCAAGGGCGGGATCATCGCCCTGACGAAATGGGTGGCCAAGGAGTACGGACGCCGGGGCATCCGCTGCAATTCGGTGGCGCCGGGACCGGTCGAATCCGCGCTCACCGTCGGGCAGACCTATGACACCTCGGGTCAGGCGCTCGACCGCATGGGTCAGCCGGATGAGATCGCCGAGGCGGTCGCCTACCTCGCCACCGACGGTGCTGCATTCACGACGGGACAGATCCTCCGCGTCGACGGCGGGGCCGTGATGTCGTGAGTCGCTGACATTGTCGGTCGCTGGAGCGGTCGGTCGCGAGCAGACGATCCCCGCAGCATTCTCAGGATGGTGCGGGGATCGTTGCGTCGGCGGATCTGTCCGGTTGGGCGACGTGCGCGGTCAGTCGGTGCGGCGGACGAAGAGTTCGAAGGTCACCGCCACCGGGTTGGCTCCGGATTCGAGGGTGCCGAAGCTGACCTCTCCGGCGACGTCGACGACTTCGCCGGAGAGGGTGATCTGTGGAGTTGTGTTCTGCGCTCCGGTCACGGCGCCGCTCAGATGGGTGAACTCGACAGCCGGCCATGGGGCACTGCCGCCTGTGAACACGGCTCCGGTGGTGCTGCCGAGACTCGCGACCACCTCGGCGGAGTCGAAGCCGGCGGTCCGGCAGACGGCGAGGACCGCCTCGTCGAGGATCTCACCGGGACGGATCCGGGAGACGACGGCATCGGGGAAGGCCGAGTCTTCGACCGCCTCGCCGAGGGGGCGCACCGATTCCGTCGGGCAACTGCCGGCAGGGATCGGCGCGAACGCGGAGAACCCGGTCTCGGGATCGACGTCGCTGATCAGCCGCGCGTCGTGGAGGGCGAAGAGTCGGATCGTCAGTCCGGCCGGCCCTGCCAGAGTGCCCGGCAGCAGATGCCCGCCTCTGGCTTCGTTGTCGGGACCGGTCCACGATGCGTGCACGTGGCTGAACGGAGAGCCGCCACGGACGCCGATGGTGGCCGATGCATGACGCAGTCGGGTGGGGACATCGACGCTGAATGCCTCGGTGAAGGACATCGGGTGCTCTGCGTCGGGACCGTAGGCGGGGTGGACGTAGTCGATGTGTCCGAAGTCCCCGGACACGAACTCTGCCATGATGCCGGGAACGGCGAAATCGGTCAGCGACTGCTCGAGGGCGGCGAAGACGTCAGCGCCCTCCAGCAGTTCGAGGAGGTGCTCAGTGCAGCGGGTCGGGACGGAGACGATGCGGGGACTCTGTCGCTGTCCCGCGTGGATGACCGTCGTTCCCGGCGCCTTGAGTGGGAAGGTCGGCTGCGGCAGGTCTGTCGTCTCGGCTCCATTGCTCATGGCTCGATTATCGTCGGCGGCCAGCGTCGATGTCGCCGAGAATCCATGTCGTGGAACGTGAACTCAGGCGTTCGAGGTTACGGCGGCGGCCGCCTCGGCGCGGGTTCGTCTCTTCTTCTCAGCGAGGTGGCCGATCACGGCTGCGGCGGCGATCATGACGGCGACGAGGGCGATGCCGATCCACTGATTGAGCATGAGCGTGGCGGCACCGGCCAGAGCGCCGATGAGGATGAGGACGACGGCCAGTGCCCGGCGGATCCAGCGGACATTGTCACCGCCGGCCAGGCTCGAGTCGGCGGCGAGGCCGACGATCGTCGAGGTCACGACCACGGTGGTGACGTCGGCGATCTTCATCTTCCGTGCGGCCGCGGCCTGCGCGCCCATGAGCGCGGACAGGGCGGAGGTGAAGATCGTGCCGGCCAGCCCGATCTCGGGGTCGGGAACGACCGCGACGTAGACGGACAATGCGGCACAGCCGACGGCGACGGCCGAGAAGATCACGGTCGTCCGATGGTGCCAATTCTCGCCGATGTCGCCGAGGATGCGCCCGGACAGTGCCGCGCCGATCATGAAGAACACGAGTGCGAGGGCGGGACGGAGGACGGGGACGCCGCCGGCGCCGGCCAGACCCATGCCGAGGATGACGACGTTGCCGGTCATGTTGCCGGTGAAAACCTTGTCGAAGCCGAGGTAGCCGATGGCGTCGACCATGCCGGTCGAGAAGGTCAGCAGCAGCATGGCCAGGTCGAGACGACGAGTCATGAGGGTCCTTTCGGGGCGAAAGCAGCCGGCAGCGGTGCCGGAATGTCGCCATAAGGTGTAATTTGTATACAAAACTGTAATCAGGTGACTGGTGGCATGCAATCGAGGGGCGGTTCGGGATTGTCCGGGTATCGTCGGTATCGACCGCTCGAGGCTTGCCTGCCGAATGATGACCAGCTGACCACTGCCGAAGGACTTCGCCCATGACTTTCACCCCGCCGCCGGCATTCACCACGCGGCCCACCCTCGAAGGCCACTTCGGGATGGCGGCATCGACGCACTGGTTGGCCACAGCAACATCGCAGGCGGTGCTCGAGCGCGGCGGGAACGCCTTCGACGCCGCCGTCGCCGGCGCCTTCGTCCTCCACATCGTCGAACCCCACCTCAACGGGCCCGGCGGTGACATGACCGGAATCTTCGCCACCGCCGCAGAGCCTGCCCACCCGCAGGTGATGATGGGCCAAGGACCGGCTCCGGCCGCGGCGACGATCGAGCACTACCGCAGCGAGGGCCTCGACATGGTTCCCGGCGCCGGGGCGCTCGCGGCAGCGGTGCCCGGAGCCGTCGACGCCTGGCTCAGTCTGCTCGAACACCACGGGACGTGGGACCTCGCCGACGTCCTCGACTTCGCCATCGACTACGCCGACAACGGGCATCCGATCCTCGCCCGAGCAGCCGGGACGATCGCGAAGGTCAGCCAACTCTTCACTGAGCACTGGCCGACCTCGGTCGCACAGTGGATGCCCGAAGGTCGAGTTCCCGAAGCCGGCGAGCTGGTGTTCAACCACACCTACGCCGATGTGCTGCGCAGGCTCATCGCCGCCGGCAACGGCCTCGGCTCGCGAGAGGAGCGGATCAGCGCAGCCCGACAGGAGTGGACGTCCGGGTTCGTCGCGCAGGCGATCGCCGACTTCATCTCCACCGCACACCGGCACTCGACCGGAGGCGACCACGCCGGGGTGATGACGCTGGAGGACATTGCGGGCTTCTCTGCCGGCTTCGAAGATCCCGTCACCATCGACTTCCGCGGGTATGAGATCGCGAAGATCGGTGCCTGGGGTCAGGGTCCGGCGCTTCTGCAGACGCTGAAGATCCTCGAAGGGTTCAACGATGAGCGCCTCGACCCGTCGACCGAAAGCGGAGCGCACACGATCCTCGAAGCGCTCAAGCTGGCCATGGCTGACCGTGACACGTACTACGGCGATGCCGACGTCGACCTCGACTGGCTGCTCAGCGAGGACTATGCGGCGGACCGGCGAGAACTCATCACCGAGGAAGCATCCCGCGAATTCCGACCCGGTTCCGGGCGGGACGGCTCCGCTCCCGCCTTCGCCACTCCGCTCATTCCCGAAGGCGCGGACAAGGAGGCGCTTATCAAGGCGGGCATCGGGGAGCCGACCGTGCAGAAGAACGGCGTCAACAACGGCGACACCTGCCACCTCGACGTCGTCGACCGGTGGGGCAATATGATCTCGGCGACCCCGTCTGGAGGCTGGCTGCAGTCCTCCCCGACCGTTCCCGAACTCGGATTCTGCCTCGGCACCCGGCTGCAGATGATGTGGCTCGACGAGGCGGCCCCCTCGGCCCTGCGGCCGGGGAAGAGGCCGCGCACGACACTGACGCCGACGCTGATCTCGAAGGACGGGCAGCCGGTTCTCGCCCTCGGCTCCCCCGGCGGTGATCAGCAGGAACAGTGGCAGCTGCTGCTCATCCTGCGCATGCTCGTCGGCGGGTACGACGCGCAGGAGGCCATCGATGCCCCCGCTCTGCACACGACATCGTTGGCGGGGTCGTTCTGGCCGCGCACGTGGGTTCCGGGCGGAGCGGTCGTCGAGGACCGCCTCGGCGAGGATGTCATCAACGGACTCATTGCCCGCGGTCACGACGTGACCAGGGCGGGGGAGTGGGAGCTCGGGCGGCTGTCGTGCGTGACCCGGGATCCGGCGACCGGGCGGCTGAGCGCCGGAGCGAATCCGCGTGGGGCGCAGGGTTATGCAGCGGGCCGGTGACCATGGCTGATGCACACGATGGGCAGCACGATGTCGCCGCGCAGATCCGCACCGACATCATCAAGGGCAGGCTCGAACCCGGGGCCAAGCTGCGGGAGGTCGCCCTGGCCGAACGATACGAGGTCTCGCGGATTCCGATCCGGGAGGCGCTGCGTGCGCTCGAGGCCGACGGGCTCGTCGAGTCGCGGAAGTACAGTGGTTCGGTCGTCGCGCCCTCGCCGGCCGACGATGCCGAGGACCTGTTCGAGATCCGCATCGTGCTCGAGGCGGCGACGGCGAAACGCGCTGCCCGCCGGGCGGCCGGGCTCAGTGCCAGCGGCGAGCACGATGTGCGGTGGTCGGGGATCCGCGCAGAGATCAATGAGATCCTCGAGGCCGGTGACGCCGTCATCGATCAGGAGCGATTTGAGGATCTCGCGGTGCTGAACATGCGATTCCATTTCGCGATCGCTGAGCTCAGTGGGAGTCTGTCGTTCGTCAGCCTGCTGCGTCAGATCTCGGGCAAGATCGAGTGGCTGTACTCGCTCAACCTCATGCGCCGGGGGCCGCAGGCGTGGCCGGAGCATCGCGAGATCATCGCCGCCATCGACGCCGGACAGGTCGACCGGGCCGCCGAGGCCATGGCCCGGCACGTGCGCCGCAGCCGCGATTCCTACTTCGCCACGATGTCCGATCCTTCCCGCTAGAACTACCCGACGGCGGCTGAGCAACCTGGCGCCAGGTTGCTGCGCCGCCGTCACGTAGCAATTAGGCGAGGAGGCGGTCGAGTTTGTTGTAGCCCTCGACGATGCCGTGCTCCATGCCCGAGGCGACCATACCGTCGCGGGATTCGACCGAGTCGAAGATCGAGGTCGACGTCAGCCTGGTCCGTCCGTCGCCGAGGTCGGTGAGCGTGAGGATCTCGAGGTTGACCGCGTCCGGAAAACCTTCGAAGGTGAAGGTCTGGACGATGCGCTCGTTCTCCCGTACCTCGTGGAACGAACCGAAGAACGCGTACTCGCCGCGATCATCGGTCGAGACGTAGCTCCAGTTCCCGCCCGTTCTCGGATTCCATTCGCGGATCGTGTTCGTGATCGAGTCCGGACCGCACCACTTGACGAAGAGCTCGGGATCGATGTGGGCCCGGAACACCTTGTCCGGCGTGGCGGCGAAGTCGCGGGTGATCGACACGGTCTGCACGCCCTCGGGGACGTCGAGCTTGAGAGTCGAATAGTCGGCTGCGGTGTCTGTGGTGGTCATGTCATGCTCCTTTGCGTGATTTTCTGGCTCTTCGCAGTTAGGGGTGTAATCGGGGTCTGAATCCTCCCGTCTCGAGCAAGCTTCGGGCGATGTAGTGGGTGAGGTTCCGGAACCCCAGCGCCGATCCACGTAGGTGTTCCAGCCTGCCGTTCAATGCTTCCGTCGGACCGTTCGACGTCCCCGGCCGATCGAAATACGCCAACACATCCATAGCCCGCTTCTTCAACGTCCGCCCCAGCCGGCGCAGCTCAACAAGACCAGCAGGCACCCCGGACGAGATGGAGTCGATGATCGACTGCAGCGACTTCTTCCCCGCGGTTCGGTCCGGGTTGCGGTAGGCGGTGATGATGTCTTGGAACACGCTCCAGGTCACCTCCACATCAGCATGATTCTCATCAGCAAAGAGAGCGACGATCCGTTGCTGCTGCCGCTCGGTGAGTAACTGACACCCGGTGTGCAGAGTCCGCCGGGCCTGATACAACGGGTCGCCCTTCTTCCCGCGGTGCCCGGTCGTTTCCTGCTGAACACGCCTGCGGACCTCGTCCAGACTGTCCCCGGCGAGCTTGACGACATGGAAGGGATCCATCACTTCCACCGCGGCCGGCAGCTCTTCGACAGCAGCCGTCTTGAACCCGGTGAACCCATCCATCGCCACGACCTCGATTCCATCGCGGAAGGCCTTCGACTGCCGGGCCAGCCACGATTTGAACACGGCCTTCGATCGTCCCTCAACCATGTCCAGCAATCTCGCTGGTCCTGTCTGATCGCGGATCGGGGTGAGATCGATGATCACGGTCACGTACTTGTCACCCCGTCTGGTGTGCCGCCAGACATGTTCGTCGACGCCGATGACGCTCACGTTATCGAACCGGGAAGGATCGTCGATGAGAGCCCGATGTCCTTCGGCCAGGATCGCGTCATTAGCGGTGTGCCAGGATACAGCGAGCTTGGCCGCGATGACGGAGATCGTGGCGTGATCGACAACGAGTGCTTTCAAAGCCCATGCGAGTCCGGTGCGCGAGATCTTGGCCCTGGCTGGGGCTGCTTGGTCGGTGTCATGGCGCCACACGCGCCCACAGAGTTCGCACTTGTAGCGACGGAGTCGGATGAGCAGGGTGGTGGGACGGTGCCCGAAGGGTTCGTGAGCCAATTTCCGGGTCACAGTATCGCGGGGCCGGCCATGTCCGCCGCATCGGTGGCACCACTCATCGTCAGTGGTTGGGGTGCACAGGAGAACTGTTTCTGAATCGGTGACGTGTTGGCCCGTGCAGTGCAGGCCGAGTGTGTCGAGGTGGCAGAACGTGGTGAGGTCAGGGGTGGAGAACGTAAGGTGGTGCACGTCGAGGTCTTTCGGATGGTTTGTGTAGGAACTTCCATCTTCGAAAGGCCTCGACCTATTTCTGTGTAGCGACGCGCACCGGTTCTACACCCTCAACTGCGAAGAGCCGATTTTCTGTCAGTTGAGTGCGGTGCTGAGTCTTCGGATCCCTTCGCCGAGGCGGCGCTCGGGTCCGAATCGTCCGTTGCCTCGTCCGCGTTCATCGCTTCGAGGACGGCGTCGAGGCGCTGGTAGCGTTCCTCTGCCTGCTGCTTGTATCTTCCGATCCATTTCGTCATCAGATCGAACACATTGTCTTCGAGGTGGACCGGTCTGCGTTGGGCGTCACGGGTGCGGGAGACCAGTCCGGAGTCCTCGAGCACCTTGAGATGTTTCGATACGGCCTGCACGCTCACCTCATAGGGTTCGGCGAGTTCGTTCACTGTCGCATCGGCGACGCTGAGCCTGGCCACCATGTCTCGTCTCGTCGGATCGGCCAGGGCGGCGAAGACCTTGGACAATTGATCGGCCACGTGAGCCTCCCGTGCAGCGCTGTCGAAACTGATATTCAACATTTCGGTTGATTAGAAGCGTAGACCTGGCTGCGCATGGTAGTCAACTGTTTGGTTGAATAAAGTTCGGATGGCTCGTCCGCTTCGCTTCAGGACTACCCGACGGCGGCTGAGCAACCTCGCGCCAAGTTGCTCAGCCGCCGTCGGGTAGCAAATGCGGGGAGGGAGTCGCGAGCAGCATGATCCGCACAAACCGCAGGTCTGCGGGCCCAACCGCCCCGGCCCACGATTTCACCTTGTCGACGCCGCCGGAGCTGCGAACCTGAAGTACAGTCGAAGCGACGTGGTATACCGAACCGACAATGATGTCAGGAGTTGACCATGCCCACACTGCGGCAGCAGCTGTTCCGGATCAAACCGGTTCCGCGGCAGAAGGAAGACCCCGAGACCGACCTCAAGCGCACGATCGGCCTCTTCTCGCTGACGATGGTCGGCGTCGGATCGACGATCGGCACAGGTATCTTCTTCATCCTCTCCGAATCCGTGCCCGTGGCTGGACCGGCAGTGATCTGGTCATTCGTCATCGCCGGTGTTGTCGCCGGGCTCGCGGTCATCTGCTACGCCGAGCTCGCCGGCTCCGTCCCTGTGTCCGGGTCCTCCTATTCCTATGCGTATGCGACCCTCGGGGAGCTGCCGGCAATGGGTGTGGCCGCGTGCCTCCTCCTCGAATACGGCGTCGCGGGAGCTGCCGTCGCGGTCGGCTGGTCGCAGTACGTCAACCAGCTGCTGTTCAACCTCTTCGGATTCGAGATTCCGCACGCCCTGGCCTACGCGCCCGAGGAAGGCGGCATCGTCAACCTCCCGGCGATCCTGCTGCTCGCGATGTGCTGCTTCCTGCTGGTCCGCGGCACCGGCGAGTCCATCGTCGTCAATGCGATCATGGTCTGCCTCAAGGTCGGCGTCCTCATCTTCTTCATCTGCGTCGGCGTCACCGGCTGGGACTCGAACAACTTCGCTGACTTCGCGCCCTTCGGCATCTCCGGAGTCGTCGCCGGATCGGGCCTGATCTTCTTCAGCTACGTCGGCATGGACGCCGTCGCCACCGCCGGCGATGAGACGAAGAACCCGAAGAAGACGATGCCCCGAGCCCTCATCGCCGCACTCATCATCGTCACCTCCGTCTACGTCCTCGTCGCCGTCGCCGCCCTGTCCGCCCAGCCGTGGGAGGAATTCGACGGTCAGACCGCCGGCCTGTCGGCCATTCTCGAGAACATCGTCGGCTCGCAGTGGCCCGGCACGATCGTCGCCGCCGGTGCGGTGATCTCGATCTTCTCCGTCACCCTGGTCTCCATCTACGGCCAGTCCCGAATCCTGTTCACGATGGCCGGCGACGGCATGATGCCCAAGCTCTTCCGCGACGTCAATCCCCGCACGCTCACCCCGGTCAAGGGCACGATCGTCGTCACCGTCGTCATCGCAGTCCTCGCCGGCTTCATCCCGCTGAACTTCCTCGCCGAGATGACCTTGATCGGCACCCTCGTCGCCTTCGTCGTCGTGTCCCTGGCCGTGATCATCCTCCGCGTGCGCGAACCCAACCTCGAACGCGGCTTCAAGGTCCCGTTCTATCCCATCCTGCCGGTGCTCTCGATCATCGGCTGCTTCTGGATCATCTCGAGCCTGCAGGTCATCACGATCGTCGTCTTCGTCATCTGGACCGCCTTTATCCTGGGCTTGTACTTCATCTTCGGCCGTAAGTCCTCAGTCCTCGGCAAACAGCTCGCCGAGGCGGGGCTCACCAATCCTGATTCCGCTGGAACGGACTCCACAGGAGGATCCAAATGAGCATTGTCGTCGGTCTTGCCCCAGGTCAGGACAACCGCGCCGCAGTCGAGCTGGGTATCGTCCTCGCCCGCACCTATCGGCGCCGGATCGTCGCGACCGCTGTCGATTCCGCCGCGTTCCCGATAGCACCGGTGCACTTCGAGAGCCAGTATGAGAAGAGATTCCGCACCGTCGCCGAGGCGGCCCTCGACGAAGCGCGTGCGCTCATTCCCAGCGATATCGAGTCCGAATGCGTCCTCCACTCTGCTCGGTCGTCGCGGCGCGGTCTGCTCGAGATGTGTGAGAGGACCGATGCCTATCGACTTGTCGTCGGCCCGTCGGCAGAGGGGGAGTCGGGCAAGATCGCGCTCGGGTCGGTGTCGAACGGTCTGCTGCACAGTGCACGGCTGCCGGTGGCCCTGGCTCCGGCTGGATTCCAGGCGCCCGCGGGGGCGCGGCTGGAACGGATCACGGCCGCGTATTCGGGGTCGTCCACCTCGGCGGATCTCATTCTCGGTGCGGCGATGGTCTCGGCGGAGTCGGACGTGGCCTTCCGCATTGCCTCGTTCGCACCGCGTTCGCGCGTGGTCGCCTCGGCGAACGTGCCCTTCGATATGGAGTCGCGCGTCATCGACGAGTGGACGAAGACCGTCCAGCGCGACACGGACAAGATCCTGTGTTCGATCGAGCAGCTGCACATCAAACCTGGTGAGACGGACGTCGTCGTGGGAACGGGCGCCGATTGGGCCGCGGCCCTCAGGGCTGTCGAGTGGAAGCATCCGGAAGTGATGATGCTCGGATCCTCCGGGCTGGGTGCGCTCAAGCGAGTGTCTCTGGGCAGCCACGCGATGCGGATTCTGCAGAACTCTCCGGTCGATCGTCGTCGTGCCCCGCCGTGCGAAGGCCGATTACATCCGCCAGCAGGCCGTGTGACGGTCGAACTCGGTGGGCGCTTCGACGCCCGCGGGTGTCCAATGCTTGAGCAATTCCAAATCAACGCTGGCAGTCTCGCTAGCCTGTCGGCAGCTCACAACGTTGTGGCCTGGAGCTAGTAGAGAGGATCCGTATGGAACTGCTGCGACTGGGACCGATCGGGCACGAGATTCCGGCAGTCCGTCACGAGGGAGTCTGCTTCGAGCTGCGTCCACTGTTCGATGACATCGACCCGAACTTCTTCGCCGCCGACGGCATCGGACGCGTCCGAAGCGCGCTCGACGCTGGGGAACTCAAGCCGCTCGATGGTGCTGAAGAGATGCGCATCGGCGCTCCGCTGACCAGACCTTCTGCCATCGTGTGCGTGGGCATGAACTATGCCGCGCATGCTCGTGAAGCCGGAGCCGAACCTCCCGAGCGGCCCGTCATCTTCTTCAAGATGCCCTCGACCATCGCCGGGCCCAACGACCCGCTCGAACTGCCGCCGGATGCGACGAAAGCCGATTGGGAGGTCGAACTCGGGGTGGTCATCGGATCACGGGCCTTCAGGGTCGCCTCGGTGGAGGAAGGACTCAATCACGTCGCCGGGTACGTGCTCGGCAACGATCTGTCCGAACGCCGGCTGCAGCTCGAGGAGTCCGGGGGTCAGTGGTCGAAAGGGAAGAATCTGCCCGGGTTCACACCGCTCGGCCCGTGGATCCGCCCCGCCGCCGAGGTGGACCCCGGTGACCTGCGGCTGCGCAGCTGGGTGAACGGCGAGGCTCGCCAGGATTCGTCGACGAGTGACCTCATCTTCTCCGTCGGCGAGATCATCTTCCAGCTCAGTCAGGCGATGGCCTTCGAGCCGGGAGACGTAATCCTCACCGGCACCCCGCAGGGAGTCGCGCTGTCGGGCAAATACCCGTATCTGGCCGACGGGGACGTCGTCGAACTCGAGCTCGAGGGGTTGGGCCGGCACCGCCAGGTCGTGACCGTCACGGAGTGAATGCACGAAGCGACGCACCGATGCTTGGTGCGCCGCTTGTGTTTGCGGATCGGCGCCTCAACGATGACGCCGGGTCGGGTGAGTGCCGAGATCAGCGGTTCTCGTCGAATCCGCCCTGCTGCTGATTGCCGAAGTCGTTCTGACCGCTGTCGTCGTTGCCTGCGAAATCGTTCGATTCCATGTTCAACTCCTCATTCGGTGACGAATCATCGCTGTCTGCGACTCGTCTGCCAGTCTTCGGCACCCGCAGTTCGACTGACAACGGAATTGGAGAAAACTTGCAAGAAGTTCGCTCAAGTCACAATTGCTGTTCAGCCGGACCGAGCACACGAGGGCCAGTGCTCTGATGTCTTCGCGACGCGGGATGAAGAGGTCGTTTGTGCCGGGACCCTCAGTACTCCCAGTCCTCCGGCAGGTCGTCCCAGTACGTGTCCCGGTTTGCGATGATGCGCCGCCGCCTGCGCGAGATGAGATAGCGCGGATCGCCGAGGATAACCTCGACGTCGGAGAGCTCGTGGCCGGCGGCATGCAGCATCTTCTCGGCAGTCGGCTTCGGTGAACTCGAGACGCCGAGGTGGCGCTGGAGTTTTCCGATTGTCACGTCGCCTTCGCTGCTCCACTGGGCGGAGAAGAGATTATTGGTTTTTCCGACGATCCAGAACAGTGCCGCGAGCAGAGTGCGGTCGGCGAGGCGGCGGCGGAAGATCGAGGGATCGCCTCGTCCGATCTCCGCCAAGAATCGCAGCGCGGATGTCGCGAGCTCCGGCTCTCCGAACACCTCGTCCGCGATTCGACGGATCTCCGGGACAAACGAGTTGAGGCGGTCGACAACGTCGTCGGCCACGCCCGCAGTGTCGAGGCCTTCGCCGGGCAGCGGCTCATCGGTCAGTGCTTGCAGAGCCTCGATGCCGCCGACCGCTTCGGCTCCGCTGCCGATGAAGATCTCGGCCAGCATCGAAGCCTGATCGCCGAAGAACGATCCCCCACCAAACTCATCACCGAGATCTGACACAGGCTCCGACAGAGGCAGAGTGTCGTCATCGATTCCGGTGAGCAGGCGCGCGAAGAGGGCACTCGTGCTTTCGGGCCGGTCGCCGCGTACTTGAGCCGTGTATTCCTCCCGGTTGTCATCGATCGAGGCGAGAGCGTTCTCCGTGAAGACAGGATCGACTCCGCTGCGATCGTTGGCATAGCGGACGAGCGCTGCCAGGGCGGTGGGCATGAGGAGCAGATCGTCTGCGGGTGACATCACCTTGCGCGGGTAGAGGTCGCACATGAGGCGTTCGACGAAAGTGCCCGACCATCTCAGCGGATCGTTGTTGCCGTAGTTGCACTGGAACTCGAAGAGCAGATGGGCATGACCGATCTCCTCCTCGGTCAGGCTTTCGGCGAAGGGCGAGGCGCGGAAGTCCGCGACGAGTTCCTCGATCTCTTCCGGCTCCCACGTTCTGATCTCGTAGCCGGTGCCGCCTTCGGGAAGCTTCCGCAGCATCCATTCGAGCAGCGGCCGGGTGCCCGGCCAGCTTTCGGTCTCGATCGGCGGGAACATGTGCGTGCTCATCTCGAACGCCTCACTCAGCCTGGCACCGGCATCGGCGAGGCTGAGCGTGACCTCGTCGACGGGCAGTTCGAGCTCTGTTCGGCTGAACTCGACGATATTCGACAGGGGGCCGTCGGCGAGGTAAGCATCTTCGAGATACGGTGAGCCGCTGCGGTCCACTCCCACTGCCAGAGTCACCGATCGGCCGGCTGTGGAGATCTCGAGCAGGATCGTCTCCTCGATCTTCACCGGCGAGATGAGTGCGGCCGCACGGAAGGGTTTGATCTCCTCGGCGCGACGGATCCATTCCGGCAGGCGCTTGGTGCTCGGGGTGGGAAGCATCTTCGCGATGCGACGGCCGAAAAGCTCATCGTCAAGCATCTGGGCCCAGATCCTCACCAGCGGCTCGGTCTCCTTCGGTGTGGCCTCGAGCATCTGCAGAGCGAGTTCGCGAATCGGTGGAATTTCCGTCGGGTCCGCGCCGTCTGCGTCGGTGTCATCGAGATCGGAGTCGTCGAAGGAGGCCACCATGCTGCTCGCAATGTCGAGCAGCATCAGCGGGCTCTCGCTGCGGGTGGCATTGTCGAGCAGGTCGAGAAGCTCGGGCTCGTCAGCGTGCGAGGGATCGAATGGACCGGGAGGCGGAGTCATGGGCTCTACGCTACCGGGGACCGGCTCTGGTCGACAGCGGCCTGGCCCGGCTGCCAACTATGTACTGACCTGGCCGACAGCGACGGGATCATTGAGCGGCCTGCGATGCCACTCATTCGAGATTCCCGGATGCGGATATCCGGGAATGTGGCCCCTGTACCTGGCACCATGGGAGAACCGACCCACGCACAACTAGGAGCATCGTCATGAGCACGCACCGACTTCCCCTTTCCGGTGTGCGAGTCCTCGAACTCGGCAATTACATCGCCGCACCCACCGCCGGGCGGATGCTCGCGGACTTCGGCGCCGAGGTGATCAAGGTCGAACGCCCCGACACCGGCGACGAACTGCGCAACTGGCGGCTCAAGGCCGGGACCACCTCGATGCTCTACCGCACGATCAACCGGAATAAGAAGTCCGTCGTGCTCGACCTGCGCAGCGACGAGGGCCGCGAGGCCGTGCTCGAACTCGTCCGCCGCAGCGACATCCTGCTCGAGAACTTCCGCCCCGGCACCCTCGAGAAGTGGGGGCTCGGGCCCGATGTGCTCGAAGCCGCCAACCCCGACCTCGTATTCGTGCGGATCTCCGCGTTCGGCCAGACCGGCCCGATGTCGTCCCGGCCCGGATTCGCCGCCGTCGCCGAAGGATATTCCGGCTTCCGCGAACTCGTCGGCGACCCGGACCGCCCACCGGTGCGCGTGGGCATCTCGATCGGGGATTCGATCGCCGGAATGCAGGCGGCGTTCGGCGCCGTGATGATGCTCTTCGACCGACAGCGACAGAAGATCGCCGGAGCCGCCGAGGCGGTCGTCGGATCCGCGCACGGCTTCGAAGGCAAGGGTCCGCTGTCGGAGCGGACCGTCGACGTCGCGCTGAATGAGGCGATGTTCTCCGTGATGGAATCCCTCGTCCCCGACTACTCCGCATTCGGCGAGGTCCGCACCCGCACCGGCGGACGGATGGAAGGCATCGCGCCCTCGAACGGCTACCTCTGCGCCGGTGGGAAATCCGTGGTCATCGCAGGAAACGGGGACGGAATCTTCGGCCGACTGATGACGGCCATCGAGCGTCCCGACCTCGCCGAGGATGCCGACCTGCAGACGAATGCCGGCCGTTGGCAGCGGCGCGACGAACTCGACGAAGCCATCGGCGCATGGTGCGCGCAGCGCTCGGTCGAGGACGTCGTCAAGTCTCTGGAGGAAGTGGGCGTTCCGGCTGGGCCCATCTACACGGCCGAAGACCTCGTCGCCGATGAGCAGCTCGCCGCCCGCGGCATGATCCAGAACCTCGACGTGTCCACCGGCGAGGAGGTCCTGGAGGACGTCGCGTTCCCGGGAATCACTCCGGTCATCGGAGGAGAATCGGTCCCCATCGATCACCTCGGGCCTGACCTCGGCGAGCACACCGACGAAGTGCTGTCGTGGTTGGGGCTGGCACCGGAGCAGAATGCAGCCCCGGAGCCAGACCAGGACGGCGGCGAGGACTGAACGCCACGACCGTGCCACGGCTGTCTCCGACGACCTCTTCCCGCGGCGACCACCCAGGTCTATTCTTATGCCATGGGCGAGCTGAGGTACTCGATCAACGTCACCGTCGACGGATGCTGCGATCATCGCGTGGGAGTCATCAGCGACGACTTCCACCGCCACCATGCGAACAATCTCAAGCGTGCCGACGGACTGATCTTCGGCCGCATCACCTACCTCTTCGCCGGACTGAGCAACGTCGTCGACCTCGAACTCGTCGATCGCAGTGAACTCGACGCAGGTCACGCGATCCAGACATACCGGCCGAAAGTCACCAGTTCCCGATAAACGGGACTCAATACAGGCAATTCTCATTGCCCTCTCATATGCCGAACAAACTCTGTTTCGCGCACAGAGGGCCATGTATAACGAATGTGACGCCGCACACTGGAGCGCGGCGACGATTCGTTTCCCGCTATTCGGGAACATGCGTGAAGGAGTCCCATGGTCCGGCCCACAACCGTTGACATCCTCGACACCACTCTGCGCGACGGGCTGCAGATCGAAAAGGCGATCGTGCCCACCGACGTCAAGGTCGCCCTGGCCGAGAAGCTCATCGGCTCGGGACTCAAGCACATCGAGGTCGGCTCCTTCGTCAATCCGAAGAAGGTCCCGCAGATGGCCGATACCGACGAACTGCTGCGCCGTCTGGCACCGCACGAGGCCGACGGGGTCGAGTTCTATACCCTCGTCTTCAACCTCAAGGGCGCCCAGCGTGCCGTCGACGCAGGCGCCAAGAACATCAAACTCGTGCTCTCGGCCTCCGAAGGACACTCGAAAGCGAACTCCGACGCCTCCATCGCCGAGGCGTCCAACCGCCTCATGGATGCCGCCGTCTTCGCCCGTGACCAGGGACTGCGCTTCGACATCACGACCGCCGTGAGCTTCATCTGCCCCTTCGACGGCATCACCGAGGCGGGCCACCTCGTCGAGGTCCTCCGCCCCTTCGTCGACGCCGGAGCACACGGAATCGGGGTGGCCGACACCATCGGCAACGCCAGCCCATCGCTGGTCCGCCGCAACACCTCGGCGGTCCTCGCCGCCTTCCCGGGCAAATCCGTCAACCTCCACCTCCACGACACCTACAACTTCGGCATGGCCAACGTCGCCGCCGCCCTCGACCTGGGGATTTCGAACTTCGACGCGGCCATGGGCGGACTCGGCGGCTGCCCCTTCGCCCCGGGCGCTGCCGGCAACATCGGCACCGACGACCTCGTCCACCTCCTCCACCGCGAAGGCGTGGCCACCGGCGTCGACGTCGAAGCGCTCACCGAGGTGCGCGACCCCCTCATCGCCGCCGTCGGCCACGACCTGACCTCGAGCCTGTCGGACATCCCCGCCACCCCCGCGGTCTTCGACGACCGGTTCGCGGCCGCCTCGGCGAGGGGTTGAGATGGAACCGCTGCCGCTCGAAGGCATCCGCGTCATCGAGTTCTCCCATATGGTCATGGGGCCGAGCTGCGGGATGATCCTGGCCGACCTCGGCGCCGAGGTCATCAAGGTCGAACCCCGCGGAGCCGGCGACAAGACCCGCTACCTGCCCGGGTCCGGATCCGGGCTGTTCCCCGCGTTCAACCGCAACAAACACAGCGTCCAACTCGATATCGCCGAGGCGGCCGACCGTGACCGCGTCCTCGACCTCATCGACTCCGCCGATGTCCTGCTCGAGAACTTCCGCGTCGGAAAGATGGAATCGATCGGATTCGGATACGAGGAGCTGTCCGCCCGCAACCCCGGACTCATCTACTGCTCCCTCAAGGGATTCCTCTCCGGCCCCTACGGAAACCGGGCCGCCCTCGACGAGGTCGTGCAGATGCTCGGCGGACTGGCCTATATGACCGGCCCGCCGGGGCAGCCGCTGCGCGCCGGCGCCAGCGTCAACGACATCATGGGCGGAATGTTCGGCGTCATCGGCATCCAGTCGGCACTGCGGGTGCGCGAGACCACGGGCCGCGGAAAACTCATCAACTCCGCACTGTTCGAGAACAACGCCTTCCTCGTCGGCACGCATATGGCACAGTCCCAGATCAGCGGCGAACCACCCCGCCCGATGCCGACCCGACAGGCCACCTGGGCCGTCTACGACATCTTCCGCGACGCCGACGACAACCAGGTCTTCGTCGCCGCCGTCTCCGATGGGCAATGGCGCGACCTCTGCGACGAATTCGGACTGACCGGACTCGCCGCCGACCCGGACATGCTGACCAACCAGGGCCGAGTCGACCAACGCGACCGCATCCATTCAGAACTCCAACAGGCACTGTCCCAGCTGAGCCTGGCCGAGATCGAAGAGAAATGCACGCGGCGCGGACTGCCGGTCGCCCCGGTCAATACTCCCGCCGACCTCACCGACGATCCGCACCTCGTCGCCTCCGGCGCCCTCGCCCACACCGGGCTGCCGACGGGGGCGAGCGTCGAAGTGCCGCTGCTGCCGTTGACCTTCGACGGGAACCGGCTCGGACTGCGCAGCGATGTGCCCGAACCCGGTCGTCACAACGGCCACTACCGGGACGGCCCGGCGGTGCCGACGGGTCCACCGGTCGACGGACCTCAGCCCGACGAGGGCCGCCTGGGCTGACGACCCGCCGGCACCAGATCACCTGCTTCACCAACCGATATCGAAAACCGAACAGACAAAGGAACAGCTCATGCGATCAACGACGATCACACGGACACGGACAGCCGCCTCGGCGAAGACAGGACAGGCGAAGACGCGCAAGCGCGCGGCGAAGATCGGGGCCGTGCTCGCCGCGGTCGCCCTCGTCGCCACCGCCTGCGGGAACAAGGCGCAGCCTCCGGGCGAAGGCGGGGACTATCCGAAGGGGCCGGTCTCGGTCACCGCTCCGGCCGAACCCGGATCCGGCTGGGACACCACGGCCCGCGCTCTCGTCGAGGCGCTGCAGAAGGAAGACATCGTCTCCACTCCGCTGCCCGTGCAGAACAAGCCCGGCGGCACCGGCTGCTCCTGGCTGACGTCGATGATGCAGCAGGAGAAGGGCAAGGACGACCAGATCGCCATCACCTCCCTGGCCAGCCAGACGATGAAGGCACGCAACCTCTGCGAATACGGCCCCGAGGACGCAACCCTCATCGCCACCCTCTACGTCGAGGACTTCATGGTCGTGACCCCGAAGGACGGGGACTTCAAGGACCTCGACTCCCTGGTCAAGGCGCTCAAGGACGACCCGCAGAAGGTCACCGTCGCGGCCGCCGGAGACGACACTCTGCCCTTCGCCCTGTTCGCGAAGGAAGCCGGCGTCGACCCGGCCGATATCAACTTCGTCAACTACGACGGCGGCGGAGAGCAGACGACCGCCATGCTCAACGGCGATGCGAAGGTCGCCATCGCCGGAATGAGCGAGTTCCGTTCCGTCATCGAAGCCGGTGACATCGAACCTCTCGTCACCTTCGCCCAGGAACCCCTGGCGGCGCCATTCGACAAGGTGCCCACCGCGAAGGATTCCGGCTACGACGTGACCTTGGGCAACTGGCGCGGAGTCTACGGACCCGCCGAAATGCCGCAGGAGGCCGTGGACTTCTGGGCCACAGCACTCGAGGACGTGAGCAAGTCCGACGCCTGGCAGGAGACGGTGAAGAACAACCAGTGGGCCACCGAATTCCACACCGGAGACGAGGCTCAGGCCTACGTCGACGACGCTGCGAAGACGGTGGAAGAAGGCGTGAAGGAAACCGACCTGGGCAACAGCAAATGACCGCTCACCGCACCGACCTCGTCACCGGCGGCGCCATCGCCGTCATCGGCGCGGTCTACTACATCGCGACGTTCTCCATCCAGGAGACCGCGAACATCGTCACCCCGCGCACCTTCCCCGCCATCGTCGGGATCGGACTCATCGTGCTCGGCCTCTTCCTCGCCGGCCAGGCCGTCGTCCGACATAGGAAGGACACCCTCGCCGAGGCGGCTCCCGGGTCCGCGGAATCCGCACCCGCAACCGCACACGCGGTCGGGGACGGGGAGGGTGCGGCCGCCTCGGCGGGAGAATCCTCCGTGGAAACCGCGGGCCGATCCTCCGGCGAGGACGGGATCGGCGGGGTCGTCCTCGATGCTCCGCCGGAGCCGCAGGTACGCAAGGTCGTGTTCCAGTTCGCGCTCTTCTTCGTCTATTTAGGCGTTCTCATCCCCGTCGGCTTCCTGCTGTCCACGGCGGCGTTCCTCATGGGGCTGACGAGCATCTACTCGCCGGAGAAGTGGATCCGCAATCTCATCTTCTCCGTCGTCTTCGCGGGACTGGTCTACGCGGCGTTCGTCTACGGACTCGCCGTGTACCTGCCTGTCGGGATTCTGGGTTAGGGGGCGGACATGGATACTCTCATCGATCTGGGAGGCGGCTTCGCCTCGGCGGTGGAGCCGGCCAGCCTCGCCTTCGCCCTCCTCGGCGTGCTGTTGGGCACCGTCGTCGGAGTGCTGCCGGGAATCGGACCGATCTCCGCGATCGCGATCCTCATTCCGGTCTCCTTCGGCATGGAACCGGTCCACGGTCTCATTCTGCTGTGCGGAATCTACTACGGGTCGATGTACGGCGGCTCGATCACCGCGACCCTCATCAAAACCCCTGGTGAGGTCGCCAGTGCGGTGACCGCGATCGAAGGCTACGAGATGGCTCGCCGAGGTCGCGGCAAGGCGGCGCTGGCGACCGCGGCGATCGGGTCGTTCCTCGCCGGGACCCTGGCGATCATCGGGCTGACGTTCCTCTCGCCCGTGCTCGTCAAACTCGCGAACGTCTTCGGCGCCACCGAATACTTCCTGCTCATGGCCACGGCCCTGCTGCTCGCGTCGACGATGTCGGCGGGTTCGCGGGCCAAGGCGCTCATCTCGATCTTCATCGGCCTGGCCGTCGGCCTCATCGGGCTGGACTTCCAGACCGGACTGCCCCGGCAGACCTTCGGCGTCGATCTGCTCTCCGACGGGATCGACTTCACGATCTTCGCGATGGCGCTCTTCGCCATCCCCGAGGCGATCCGCAACCTCGCGCTCGGGCGCGGGGCCAAGGACGAGATCCAGGGGTTCGGCGAAGACAAGTGGATGACGAAGCAGGACTGGCAGCGGTCGACCGGGCCGTGGGCCCGCGGTTCGGTGCTCGGTTTCATCATCGGCATCCTGCCCGGCGTCGGTCCCTCGCTGGCCTCGTTCATGTCCTACATCATGGAGAAGCGGATCTCGAAGCGGAAGGACGAATTCGGTCACGGCGCCATCGAAGGCGTGGCCGGTCCCGAGGCGGCCAACAACGCCGGTGTGGGCGGTGCGATGATTCCGCTGTTCAGCCTGGGCATCCCGGGTTCGGCGACGACGGCGCTGCTGCTCTTCGTGTTCACGATGTACGGTTTGCAGCCCGGGCCGCTGATCTTCCGGGACGACACCGGTCTGATCTGGACGATCATTGCCAGCATGTACATCGGCAACATCGCGCTCATCATCCTCAACCTGCCGCTGGTCGGGGTCTTCGTGAAGCTGCTGAAGATGCCCAAGGAGATCCTCTTCTCGTCCATCCTCGTGCTCGTGGTCATCGGCGCCTACGCCATCGAATTCAGCCTGTTCGGGCTGATGATGCTCGGCATCTTCGGAGTCATCGGCTACCTCATGGAGAAGGGCGGCATCCCCTTGGCTCCGGCGATCTTGGCGCTCGTGCTCGTACCGCTGCTCGAGGACAACTTCCGGCGCATGCTGCAGATCTCCGGCGGATCGTTCGCACCCCTGGTCACCAGGCCGATCTCGCTGTCGATCATCATCCTCATGGTGCTCGGCATCATCGGACCCATCATCTTCCGGTGGTGGGTGTCCCGGCGGAAGCTGCTCGCCGATGTGGCGGTGTCGTGAGGAGTGGGAATGAAGAGTTCTGACCAGGCGCCGGCGGAGATCGGTGTCATCGACCGCAGTGCGGCCATCCTCGAGGTCCTCCAGGACTCGCCGATGACGGCTGCGGAGGTGTGCCGCCGCCTCGGCTATTCGAAGTCGACGACGTATCGGCTGCTGACCGATCTGCGGGCGCACAAGTTCATCGTCCGTGACTCCTCGGGGCTGCTGCGGTTGGGGCCCTTCCCGGGCCGGCGCAATATCGCCACGACGAACTCGGTGCTCGACCATCTGCGGACGATGACCGGGGAATCCGTGCAGCTGTGGGTCCGAGTCGGTGAGGACCGTGTGTGCGTGCGCAATGTCGAAGCCGATCATGAGCTGCGCGTCTCGCGCGGAGTCGGGGCGGTGCTCCCGCTCGTCGACGGCGGCTCGGCTGCCCTGGCGCTGTGCGGGCCGGGAAATCCAGCGGAGTTCTACGCGACGAAGCAGGCACGGGCGGCCGGGACCGCCTCGGCGAGTGTGGCCTTCACCGTCGAGGCGATCGTGTTCGCCCTCTGTGTGTCCTACCCGCTGACCCGGGAGCCGGACAATGTCGCCGGCGCCTACCGCACCCTGCTCAGCCGGGCCGCCGTCGAGCTGCGGGCGGTGCTCGACGGCAGTGAGGAGCTCGAAGTGCTGCGCGACATCGCCCGACTGGCACTCGGCGCGCGGAAGCAGGCGGGGGAGTAGGGCTGTTCCTTCCTGCCGGAGGGTGCGAGTGCCCACTCAAGCGCTGATGCCTGTGGGTAGAGCAAGCATTTCCGGCGGGGGCCTGGGCTTCGGCGGGAGAAGAATGTCGGTTTCAGCTCGGAATCTCTGCATTCTTCTCCCGGGAAATCCTGAAGAATCTGCCTGAAGGCCCGGTTCTGGCGGGAAGGGAAGGTGGCGTCACTCGTGCGTCTAAGAGCTGTGGACGGCTCCGGACTCGCGTGTCGGCGCCCTGTGGAGACGTCAGCGGCGTCCACAGGGTGGAAGCCGGTGCCTTGCGGTCGGGCGCGTATCCGACTCTCCTACTGGTCATGGACCTCCTCATCGAGCAACGCAGCTATCCGTCACTCTTCAGAACCAGTGAGGCCGAGGAACGGGGGATCAGCTGGCATCATCTGCGGTATGACCCGCGTTTCAGTGCCGTCACGGCGGGCATCCACCGGGATGAGGTGCGATGTGTCGAGCACCCGACTCCGAGCTGGGCCGATGAGAAGTGGATGGAGGAGAGCCTGCGGCTCAGGGCGATGACCATGGTCGTTCCCGGGATCGTCGCGGGAGGCGCCACGGCCGCGCGACTGTTCGGCTTGCCTCTGCCACACAGACTCATCGATGAGCACCTGCACCTGGTCACTTTCGACCCGGGCAGGAAGGTGGCGCGGAAGGGGACGACCGTTCGCCGCCACGCGCGTGAGGAAGCCGGGTACTGGCTTGAGCTGCCGATGCATTCGCCGGTCGAGGTCTTCCTCGATCTCAGCGCCGAGCTGACCCGTGACGAGCTCGTTGCCCTCGGTGATGCGATCGTCGGCGGGTGGCACGGGCCGCCGCTGTGCAGCCTCGAGTTCCTGAGGACGAAGAGCACACAGCGAAATTACTTGAGGCAGCGAGCGCAGGTCGAATCAGCACTGTCATTGATCAGGGAAGACGTTGACTCGCCGCAGGAGACGAACCTTCGACTGTGGGCACTGAGCCGTGGACTGCCGGAACCGGTGGTCCATCCACAGGTCTACTGTCGTCTGCTCAACCGCACAGTCGAGCCGGACTTGGGCTATCCCCACGTGAAGTTGGCGCTCGAATACGAAGGTGAACACCACCTGCTGTCCAAATCACAATGGGCAAGTGACATCGCCAGAGACGAGGCTCTGCGGCACGAGGGGTGGGAGGTGCTGAGGGTGACGAGCCAGATGAGCAGGGCGGAGCTTGAGCGGAAGATTCGGTATCACCTCGAGCAGAAAGCTGGCGGTGGCGGCAGATAGCAGGTGGTCGGTCGCGGGTGGTCGGCCAGAGCCGGCTCGGTCCGATTCTGCGGGAGCAGAATGTAGATTTTCGCGCCGTGAAACGACAATCTGTTCCCGCTGATTCGGGGAACCACGTGTGCGATCCCGAGCATCACTGCGATGACGCCAGATGAACGGCAGTGCTTTCGCAATGGCTGACCGCTTCTAGTGTGGGTGTCTGGGCGCAATGACCCGGTGAACACTCGAGGAGAGGACCCCTTATGACCACACGCATCGCCGTCGTCGTCGGCAACCCGAGCCCAAATTCGCGAACCCGCCAAGTTGCCGAAGACCTCACCGCCAAGATCGCCGAGGTGACCGGATCCGAGATCGACGAAACCATCGAACTCGCCGAGGTGACCGACCAGATCTTCTCCTGGAAGTCCGACCGCCTCAACACACTCACCGAGCGTCTGGCCACCGCCGACTACGCCGTCATCGCCACGCCGACCTATAAGGCCAGCTACACCGGACTGCTCAAAGCCTTTCTCGACCGGTACGACGCTGGCGGTCTGCATGGGCTGACCGCGATCCCGGTCTTCACGATCGGCTCCCCCGCGCACACCCTGGCGGTGGAGACGACCCTGCGACCGCTGCTCGTCGAACTCGGCGCCAGTGTGCCGACGAAGGGGCTTGCTTTCCCGACCGAGAAGTTCGAGGATCGCGAGGCCGTGCTCGACGACTGGGTCGAGAGCCAGAAAGTGTACCTGCCGCAGAAGTGATCGTTCAGCTTGGTGAAGCTGCACCAGCTTGGTCCCTGCATCGAGCTATTGCAGGTTCACCAAGCTGTTAAGTTTGCCGGTGCCCAGAACCTGGCGCGGGTCCGCTGAACGCATCAGCGGACCCGCGCGGCTGTCTCGGCGGATGAGGTCGTCCCGATCGGGACGGCCGCCTCGGTGGAGGATCAGTCGACCTGCAGCTCGCCCATCGCATCCCAATCATCACCGTCGATCTGACGGGAGATGATCTTCGGGGTCGCTGTCAGTGCGGAGTGCATCGGCCCGCCCGTGGCGGTCGCGGCCTGGAAGTGATCGGACTTCACATGCGCTTCCGCGGCATCGTCGTCGAAGGCTTCGACGAGGACGTACTCGTTCGGGTCATCGAGGCTGCGCGACCACTCGAACCATTTGTTGCCCGGTTCGGCACGGGTCGCCTCAGTGAACTCGCGGGTCAGCTCGGGCCACTGGTCGGCCAGTTCGGGCTTGACGGGGAACTTTACGACGATGAAGATCATGTCTTCTTCCTTCTCTCTGTGGTTGTTCTCTCGGGTGGAGATGTGGGTGTGGCGGTGTCGGTTTCTGCTCTCAGCGACAACGTTACGAGAACTGCATTCCGCCGTCGACGAGCATGGTCTGCCCGGTGATGTAATCGGAGTCCTCGCTGGCGAGGAACGACACCAGGTTAGCGACATCCTCGGGCACGGACACCCGGCCCATGAGGATGTCACCAGCATATTTCTTGATCGCCTCACCCTTGGCCAGCCCTTCCTCGGCGGCGAGTTTCTCATCGATGAGATCCCACATCGCGGTGCCGACGATGCCGGGCCCGTAGGCGTTGACAGTGATGCCGTGCTTGGCCCACTCCATCGCAGCTCCCTGAGTCAGTCCGCGCACCGCCCATTTCGTCGCCGAATACGGTGACAGCAGCGCGAAGGGACGGAACGCGACGATCGAGGCGGCGCCGATGATCTTGCCGCCGTTGCCCTGCTCGATCATCTGCTTCGCCGCGGCCTGATACGACAGGAAGACGCCGGTGAGATTGACGTCGACGATCGTCTCGAAATCCGCCTTCGAATAGTCGATGAGGGGTTCGACCTGAGCGATTCCGGCGTTCGCGACGAAGACGTCGAGTTTTCCTCCCGCGTCCACGGCAACCTCGACGAGGCGGCTCAGCGATTCCTCGTCCGTGACGTCCACTTCGGCGGCGGTGGCCTTCCCGCCTGCGCTTTCGATCGTGGTGACGGTCTCCGCCACGCTGTCGTGCATGCTCGGCAGGTCGGCGACGATGACGTGATGGCCATCGGCTCCGAGCCTCTGCGCGATGCCCTGACCGATTCCCCGACCGGATCCCGTCACCACTGCGACGCTGTTGTTCGTGCCCATTTCTCCTCCTTGAGTTCTCAACTGTGAGCGAGCACGATCATTCTCAGCTCAATCGCAGTCAGTAAGACACGGTTCTTCTCATATGGCGATAAAGTGACAGTTCACCCATGTGTTCACGCGTGTTCGGCGGCGGGGAATGCGCGGCTCCAACGTGCTCGACTCACGGGTATTCGGCGACGGGGACGGTGACCGAACCGCCGCGCAGGTAGCTCGACGCCAGGCCCGCATGCTCTCGCAGGGTCGACTCGACCAACTTCGCCCGTCCCGTCATCTTCGATGAGGGAGTGCTGACCGCCATCGCCCCGACCTGCATCCCCGTGCCATTGCGCACCGGCACGGCCGCGCAGGTCTGACGTGGCAGGAACTTCTCGTGCTCCCAGGCGATTCCGCGGGTGGCCACCTCGGCGAGATGGGGATCGAGAGCCTCCCGACTGATCATCGTCTGGGGAGTCAGCACCTGCATTCCCCGCGCCTCGAGGTAGTCGGTGCGCTGAGGTTCGGGCATTCCGGCCAGGAGGATCTTGCCGAAGGCGGTGGCGTGCGCCGCCTCGTGGAAGCCGAAGCGCAGAGGCCGCAGTCGCGGGTGCTTCTCGCAGTCGGAGCAGTAGGTGAGGATGATGTCCGAACCGCGATAGATCGCGAAATAGGCGGCAGTTGCTGGCAACTCGATCGAGACGCCGAGGTTGCTTCTGCTGTCCGGCACACCGTCCTTCCCCGACGGGTTGGCGAATTCCTCCGGCCATGTGGGACGGAACTATATGCGCCACCTGACCGGCACCGTGTGGGGTCACTTCGCCAAGCCCGTTCGGATGTACCGCGGGGAGACGATGGCCGGGGTCATCGCCGACGAGTCGATCCATGATCCCGACCGCGGATTCTCCGGTGGTTACTACATGGAGACGATCTCGCTGGGCCCGGCATTCATGGCCTCCTTCGTCGAACCCGGCGGGTGGGGACCGGACTTCGCGGCGCTGCTCGACCGGTACCTCAACACCGCGGGAATGTGGATCGTCGGTGAGGACATGCCGCAGGAGAACAACCGGGTGACGCTGAATACGACGGTCAAGGACACGAACGGACTGCCCGTGCCCAACGTCCACTACGACGACCACGCCAATGACCTCGCGATGCGCGAACACGCCTACGCCGCAGGTCAGAGAGTCTACGAGGCGGTCGGAGCGCAGACCTCCCACCACACTCCGCCGTACCCGTCGACACACAACCTCGGCACCGCGCGGATGAGCGAACGGCCCGAAGACGGAGTCGTCGACAAGTGGGGTCGGACCCACGACGTGAAGAACCTCTTCATCTCCGACGGATCGGTCTTCACCACCGGCGCCGCCGCAAACCCGACCCTGACGATCGCGGCACTGGCGATCCGGCAGGCCGAGTACATCGCCGAGGCGCTGCGGACCGGGGAGGTTTGAGGCTAGGTTTCGGCTGATCGTCTGGGTGGTTGCCACTCCGCGGCCGGCCTCGGCTTGGTGAAACTACAGCAGATTGGCCCAGGGGCCGAGCTGCTGCAGTTTCACCGAGCTGGTGAGAGGCACTCACCTGCATCGGCCTGCGCTGCAAAAAGTGCCCTGCCGCGCGGCACCCTCGGCAGGAGGCCCCATAGGATGAAAGGGAGACCGACTCAGGAGGAGACTGCCCGTGGCACGTACCGTCTACTACACCGCGACCACGCTCGACGGGTTCATCGCGGACCCGAACGACTCACTCGAATGGCTGCTGCGCCAGACCGAAGAACCGCCGGATGACGGGTTCATCGACGGCGTCGGAGCCGTCGTCATGGGCGCGACGACGTACGAATGGGTGCTGCGCAACCTCGACGGTCCCTGGCCCTACGAGGTTCCCGCGTGGGTGATGACCCATCGGAAGCTCTCCCTGCCCGAAGCCGGGACGGACGGGAAGACCCCCGATATCCGATTCGCCAAGGGATCGGTCTCTGACCACTATTTCGAAATGTGCACCGCCACCGGCGACCGTGACCTGTGGGTGATGGGCGGCGGCGACCTCGCCGGGCAGTTCGCCGACGAGGGACTCCTCGACGAGATCATCACCTGGACCGCGCCGGTGGTCCTCGGCAAGGGACGGCCGCTGCTGCCGCGCCGCCTCGACCTCGAACTCATCGAGGTCGGGTCCAGCGCCCCGTTCGTCATCGCCCGCCACCGAGTCATCGGCCCCCTCCTCGAAGACAGCCCTGCCGAATGATTCCCCTCGCCGAGGTGGGACGACGTTCCGTGCGGGAGGATCCCTAGTACGGATGGTCGGGGCCGCCTCGGCGAAGGAATCGATGATGCATACGCGAGGGTGGGCCGCCTCGGCGAGGTTCATCCGGATATCGGGCACCTCTGGTGGGCGGTGGGATTCCGTGATTCGATGCAGTCATGACTGCTGCGATTGAGAACCATCGGGCTCGCCTGCGCGCGGGGGAGATCTACAACGGACTGTGGTTGATGTCGACGAGTCCGGAGCTGGCGAAGGCCGGGTCGGCGGCCGGATTCGACTATGTCTGCCTCGACCTGCAGCACGGGCTGGTGCGGCCCACCAATGTGCTGCGGCTGACCGATGCCGTGCGCGCCAGCGGGGACGCGCTCGTGACCGCCCGGGTCGCGGCGAACCGATTCACGGAGATCGGTGCGCTCGCCGACGCCGGAGTCGAGGCGATCATCGTTCCGCTCGTGTCCTCGGTCGACGAGGCGCAGGCCGCGGTGGCCGCGCTCGACTATCCCTCGCGGGGCGGGGACCGTTCGTGGGGACCGACAGCCGAGATCATGCACGGCGCTGTGCAGGACACCCGGGATGAGCGGCCGCTGCTGTTCGTCATGATCGAGAACGAGGAGGGACTGGCCGCGGTCGAGGACATCTGCGCCGTGCCGGGAATCGACGGGGTGTACGTCGGTCCGTCGGATCTCGCGTTCGCCGTCGGCGCGCTGCCCGGCCAGCACAACGAGGCCCACGCCGAGGCGCTCGTGCGGATCCGCACGGCCGCCGATGCCGCCGGGGCGGTTCCGGGAATCCACTGCGGCGACGGCGAGGAGGCGAAGCTGCGCAAGGAACAGGGCTTCCGTTTCATCACCTCATGTGGTGATTTGGGTGCGGCGGGCCGAGCCTTCCGCGAGGATCTGGGCGCAGCCCGGGGATGAAACGTTCCCCAATTACTACCCGACGGCGGCCCAGCAACCTGGCGCGAGGTATCTGGGCCGCCGTCAGGTAGCATTAAGGGGCGAGTACAGTGACAGGCACCGACTCGAGAGGACAGAGCATGACCACAGAGACAGTGATACAGCAGGCCACCTCGCCCGAAACCACTCCCTCCTCCTCCGCCCCCACCGGAGCCGACCACACCGAACACGTCGACCTCCTTGTCATCGGCTGGGGCAAGGGCGGTAAGACACTGGCCGGCACAATGGCTCGCGCCGGCAAGAAGGTCGCCGTCGTCGAACAGTCGGAGATGATGATCGGCGGCTCCTGCATCAACATCGCCTGCATCCCCACGAAGATCCTCGTCCACGACGCCGAGAACAAACGCGCCGATGACGACGTCGACGAATACTTCGCCAAGGCCGTCGAACGCCGCGACACCCTGACCGGGGCGATGCGGAAGAAGAACCACTCGATGCTCGCCGACCTCGACTCGGTGCTGCTGGTCAACGGCCACGCCGAGTTCACCGGCGAACGCGAGGTCCGTGTCACCGGCGGCGCCGACACCATGACGATCACCGCCGACACCGTCGTCGTCAACACCGGATCCGTCGCAAACATCCCACCCATCGACGGTGCCCAGCTCGGCGGCCGCATCCACGACTCCGAATCGCTGCAGCACGTCGACCCGTTCCCGAAACGCCTCGTCATCGTCGGCGGCGGGTACATCGGACTCGAGTTCGGATCGATGTTCGCCCACTTCGGCTCGCAGGTCACCGTCCTCGACCGCGGACCCCGCCCGCTAGCGAACGAAGACGACGATGTCGCTGACGTGGTCGCCCAGGCTCTCGCCGACGACGGGGTCACCATCGTCAACGACGCCTCCGTCACTGCAGTCGACGACGGCGCTGACGCCGCGACCGTGACCTACGAGGTGGGCGGTGAGACCAAGACCATCGATGCCGAGGCGGTCCTCCTGGCCGTCGGACGCAAACCCGCGACTGCGGACCTCGGCCTCGAGAAGGCCGGCATCGACACCGATGATCGCGGGTTCATCGTCACTGATGAGTACCTGCGCAGCTCCGCCGAGGGCGTGTACGCGTTCGGCGACGTCAACGGCGGACCGATGTTCACCTACATCTCGCTGGACGACAATCGGATCCTCGCCGATCAGCTCCTCGGCGACGGGAAGCGGTCGACGAAGGATCGCGGTTCCGTTCCGTACACAATGTTCCTCACCCCGCCCGTCGCCCGCGTCGGCCTGACCGAGAAGGCCGCTCGCGACGAAGGCTATGAGATCAAGGTCGGAGCGAAGCTGCAGGCCGATATCGCCGCAGCGCCGAGGGCGAAGATCGAAGGCGACCCGCGCGGAATCGTCAAGTTCGTCGTCGACGCGAAAACGGACCTCGTCCTCGGCGCGGCCCTCGTTCATGTGCACTCACAGGAGGTCATCAATACCGTGGCGCTCGCCATGCGCCACGACGTCACCGCGACCGAGCTGCGCGACACGATCTACACCCACCCCTCGGCCACCGAGGCGCTCAACGAGGTACTCGGCGCACTCAAGTGAGAGCCGCGATAGGCTCACCATCATGAGCCGTCGCATCGTCATCACCACCGATTACCTGGAGCCCGGCGACAGCGTCGACCGGCTGCTGCGGGAGAACGGGCTCGATCCCGTGTATTCCCCGGCGGCTGGTCGACGCACCGAGGATGTACAGCGCAATCTCCTCAAAGGGGCCGTCGGTGCCATCGTTGCGAGCGAACCGATCACCCGTGACATGCTCGCCGAGGCGGCCGACCTCCGGATCCTCGCCCGCAGCGGAGTCGGATACGACTCCGTCGACACCACCGCGGCCCAGGAGTTCGGCATTCGCGTGGCAAACACGCCCGGCGTCAACCATCACGCCGTCGCCGAACTCACGCTCGCTCTCATGCTCAACTGCGCCAAACACTTCAGTGACGTCATCGCCGGCACCAACGCCGGTCAGTGGCCACGCATCGCAGGCACGGAACTGCGCGGCAAGACCCTCGGCGTCATCGGATACGGGCCCAGCGGCAAGGCAATCGCCGCAATCGGTGCAGCTCTGGGCATGAAAGTCATCGTCGGCACTTCCCACCCCGACACCGAGGCGGGCCCGAGCATCGAATTCGCCGACGTCGACACCGTCGTCGCGGCCGCCGACTATCTCACCCTCCATGCCCGAGCGGCCGGCACCCCGATGATCGACGCCGACCGGCTCGCGGCGATGAAGGACACCGCGTTCCTCATCAACACCGCCCGCGGGTCACTCATCGACGAGGCCGCTCTCGTCGACGCGCTCGAACGTGGCCAGATCGCCGGTGCCGCCCTCGATGTGCTCGAGACCGAACCGATGTCGAAAGACAACCCGCTGCGGAACTTCGACAACGTCTGGATCACCTCCCACCTGGCCGGTCAGACAGTCGAAGCCAGAGAGCGCGTCGGCATCGCCGCAGCCCGAACCGTCATCGATGTACTCGACGGAAAGGAACCCGTCGGACTAATCGTCTGAGCGCATCCGAGCTCACACCTCAGCGCCCTTACGCCTCCGCGACCGCACCCTGACGATGATGAGCACGGCCAACCCCACCGCCGCCAGGACCAGCCCGGCGAGGAACCCGTAGAAGGGGAACCCGTACTGTGTCACGGAGAACTCCTGGCCGGTGACGGTGTCGCCTGAGCAGGTCAGGCTCGGCGGGAGATAGTCGGCGGTGACGGAGAATCCGAGCACATCGTTGCCGCTGACGGACTCCGGGCAGATCCCGAATCCGTCCGACTTCGCATACCACTGGAGGCGCTGGCCGACCATCATCAGCGGGAGCACGAAGACCCCGATCCCGATGAGCAGCAGTGCCCATCGATCCACGCCGCCGTCACCCCGAGGGGATCGGGCCGAAGCGAGCAGTCGGGTCACCGTGAACGCAAGCAGCACACCGAGGAGCACAGCGGAGCCGAGCGCCGCGAGCCCGGCCGAGGTGATGAACATCGCCGAGGTGGCCCCGGAGTGTTCGATCATCGCCGTACCTCCGTCGTAGGTCGAGGCTTGGCAGACGAATCCGAATGGGGCGCGATCGATGATTTCCACTGCATCCGGATCAACACCGAAATCCGTGACCAGATCAGAACAGGCGCCGGCGCCTCCGCGTGCCTGGGCGAGTGCGGTCGAGATCCAGGAGGTCACCCACTGCGCCACGTGGAGAAGCAGAGCGATCGCCATGGCAGCGCACGGAAGCAGAATCGCCATCTGCCAGCGCGAGAGCCGACGGACGAAGCGAAAAGGTCCCCGCGCTGCGGCCCGCACTGTCGTCTCCATGCGTCCACATTAACCGGAAGAATATCGCGACAACCCACCTTGAGTGATGCTCAGGGTCTTCTCACAGGAAGAGCTCACCCTCGGCATCCGGCGGTGAACGCCCTGGCCAGAGCCGCCTCGGCGGTCATAGGGTGAAGGTATGGCGAACTCAGCAGATTCCTCAGCCCAGAACTCACCCACCCCCACCCTCGACCTCAACGACGGACGCGCGATCCCGCAGCTCGGGCTCGGTATCTACGCGATGAAAGGCGAGGAAGGCGTCGACGCCATCGTGGGTGCCGTCGACAACGTCGGCTACCGCCTGCTCGACACCGCGGTGAACTACGAGAACGAGCGCGAGGTCGGTCAGGCCATCGCCGACTGCTCCGTCGCTCGCGAGGACCTCTTCGTCACCTCGAAGATCCCCGGCCGCCATCACGGCTTCGACGAGGCGATCGCGAGCACCGAGGAGTCCCTGGCCCGGCTCGGTCTCGATTACCTCGACCTCCACCTCATCCACTGGCCCAATCCCAGCGTCGGCAAGTACGTCGACACCTGGCGCGGGCTCATCGAACTGCGCGAGCGCGGGCTCGTGAAGTCCATCGGTGTCTCGAACTTCACCGAGGACATGCTCACCGAACTCATCGACGAAACCGGGGTCACCCCCGCCGTCAACCAGGTCGAGCTCCACCCGTACTTCCCGCAGGCTGATCTCATCGCCTTCCACCGCTCCATCGGCGTACAGACCGAAAGCTGGTCCCCGCTCTACCGTGACCAGGGGCTCTTCGACGAAACCCCCATCGCCGAGGCGGCCGCCGCCCACGATGTCACCCCGGCCCAGGTGGTCCTGCGCTGGCATATCGAAGTCGGGTCCATCCCGATCCCGAAGTCGGCGAACCCTGAACGCCAGCGGTCCAATGCCGACGTCTTCGACTTCGCCCTCACCCCCGCCGAGGTGGCCGCGATCTCCGGACTCGAGCGCGGTCGGATGAAGGACCGGGATCCCCTGACGCACGAAGAGATGTGAGGCCGGGCCTCATTGCTGCCGGCTGGCCACGCATGTCAGCTGCAGATGGAAGACTGGTGGCATGGATCGAGCCATGACCATCGTCCCGAAAGACGAGCTGAAGGCCTTCGTCGACCCTGGAACCTTCGCGCGCGGCACAGACTATGCGCGCAAAGGCCAGGTGCTGCGGACCGTCTGGCACGAATCCGACCGGCAGCTCGTTGCCGATGTGGCCGGCTCCGCCGGGCTCTATGAAACCACGATCACTTTCGATGACTTCGACGATGGCAGAACCGTCGAGATCGTCGACACCGCCTGCACCTGCCCGGTCGGCTACGACTGCAAGCACTGCGTAGCGGTCGTCATCGTCAACAATCAGCAGATGCTCGAACAGCGGACCTCCGCGATCATGGACGACTTTGACGGTCACGTGCCCGGGGAAGATGAAACGGACCAGGTCAGGGGTGTCGACCCTTCCGACTTCGGCGCGATCATCGGTGGCGGGCGATCGACAGTCAGACAGGTTCGGGTACCGGAATGGAGACAGCGGCTCGACCGCATCATCGAGGTCTCGCGTCGGTCGAGCGCGCAGCCCGAGACCGTGGCACTCGGCTTCGAACTTCACCGCGCCCCACAGCGCAGCTACTTCAATAGGGCACCATCGAGACTCAAGGCCGCTGAAATCCCTGACGAGGCGGAACCGCAGGTGCACGTCCGGCCGCTGATCCCTGGAGCAAAGAACAACTGGATCAAGGGGCAGGCCGGCTGGCACTGGTTCACCTCACGACTCAACGCCGCGCGCTTCGACGCCGACCAATTCGAATGGTTCTACCGACTGGCCACCCTCGACGACGGGCTCGGCCGATTCGGCCATGCACAGTCGTCGGCAACGATCCGACTCGACGACTTCGGCTCACCCTTCCTGTGGGAGCTGCTCGGTCAGGCCGCTGACCTCGACATCCCACTCGTCAGCGCCGACAAGCAGATCGCAATCCGGCTGGGGCAACGGGCCGAATTCCAGCTCGATGTCACGCGCAGCGACGACGACCTCGTGCTCAAGTCCGCAGTCGTCATCGACGATCAGCCGGTGCAGGCTCACGAAGTCCGGCCTATCGGACTCGGCGGCGTGTACCACCTGGACATGGTGGGCAAGGCGAAGGCCGTGGTCACACTTGCACCACTGACCGAGCCGATGACCGAGGCACAGCGCACCCTTCTCGAAGGGCCCGCGGCCACAAGGATCCCCGAACCAGGGCACGAAGATTTCGTTGACCGCGTCCTCCCGCTGCTGCGGAAGTCGCCCGAGAGGCGCGGCGGGATCCGGGGAGTCGGGAACGGGAAGAAGTCCGACCTCGGCGCCACGAATAGCGGTCCCGGTGACCGAGTCATCAGCAGCGACGGATCCGTGGACCTGCCCGTCGAGAAGTCCCCGCACCTCAACCTCCACATCAGCTACGACAACCCCGACCAGCGCAGGTCCGCCAGAGGCGGCGCAGACAAGAGCGACCGCGGCCCGGGCCGATCCACCCCGACGATGCGGCTGAGCTGGTCATGGACCTACTACTCGCCACAGCGGACATTCCACTTGGTGCCCAATCGCAGCGAACTGTCCGACCAGGTGCGCGGTCGCGACCAGAAGTTTGAGCACGCCGTCCTCCGTCGCCTGCGCACCATCGACCCCGACGCCGCCCGAACGGAATCGACCATCCTGACCGGCATCGACGCCGCCACCTTCAGCACCCGGATCCTGCCCCGAATCCAAGAACTTGATGACGTCACGGTTACCTTCGCCGACAGCGACAACGCCCCGGAATTCCGTGAACTCGACGCGACCCCGCAGGTCAGCCTCCGCACGCAGGCGACCGATGACTCGGACTGGTTCGACCTCGGCATCGACATCACGGTCGATGACCACGAGATCCCCTTCGTCGAACTCTTCACCGCGCTCGCGAGGGAGCAAACCCACCTCATCCTCGACGACGGATCGTTCTTCTCCCTCGACAACCCCGCCTTCGGCCGTCTGCGTGAACTGCTGACCGAAGCGAATGCCCTCGATGGCTTCTCGCCGGAGAACCCGCAAATCAGCCGCTACCAGACCGCCCTGTACGACGAACTCGAGGATCTCGCCGACGACATCGCCGACGATCCGAAGTGGATCGAACTCATCGGCGGGCTGAGGGACCTCGATACGATCGCCGAGGTGGCCGTGCCCGACACCGTGAACGCGCAGCTGCGGCCCTACCAGGTGGAGGGGTTCCGCTGGTTGGCGTTCCTCCGGCAGCACCGCCTCGGCGGGATCCTCGCCGACGATATGGGTCTGGGCAAGACCCTGCAGACGCTCGCTCTCATCGACCACGACCGCACCGAAAGCGAGACCGAGACTCAGGCCCCATTCCTCGTCGTCGCCCCCACCTCGGTGGTGGCGAACTGGGTGCTCGAAGCCCGCAAATTCACCCCGCACCTGAGCGTGACGGCGGTGGGAGAGACCGCGAAGAAGCGCAAGCGCTCCGTCGCCGCGGCGGTCGCCGGTGCCGACATCGTCGTCACCTCGTATGCGGTGATGCGTCTCGACATCGACGAATTCGCCGCCCTCGACTGGGCAGGCCTCATCTACGACGAAGCCCAGTTCATGAAGAATCACCAGGCGAAGACGCACCGCGCGGCGAGGCGACTCGAGGCCCCGTTCCGGCTGGCGATCACGGGCACGCCGATGGAGAATTCGCTCACCGATGTGTGGTCGCTGGCCGCGATCACCTCGCCGGGACTGTTTCCGAACGCGAAGCGCTTCAGGGAGGACTATGTCCGCCCGATCGAATCGGGAGAGTCTCCCGAGCGGATGGATCGGCTGAGGTCGCGGTTGCGGCCATTCATGCTGCGCCGGACCAAGGATCTCGTGGCCGCGGACCTGCCGGAGAAGCAGGAGCAGATACTCGGGGTCGAGCTGGAGCCAGCGCACCGGCGCCTCTACGACACGGTGCTGCAGCGCGAGCGTAAGCAGGTGCTCGGCCTCCTCGGGGAGTTCGAGAAGAACCGGTTCGCGATCTTCCGGTCACTGACGCTGCTGCGGATGCTCGCGCTCGATCCGGGGATCGTCGCCGAGTATGCGGACTCCGGGATCGCCTCGAGCAAACTCAGTGTGCTCATGAGCCACCTCGCCGAGGTCCGGGATGAGGGTCATCGGGCGCTCGTGTTCAGCCAGTTCACGAGCTACCTGCGTGCGGTGGCGGCCGAACTCGAGGACAGCGGGATCGACTACGTCTACCTCGACGGGTCGACCAAGGATCGCACGAAGGTCATCGAAACCTTTCGGGAGGGCGACGCTCCCGTGTTCCTCATCAGCCTCAAGGCTGGGGGATTCGGCCTCACCCTCACCGAGGCGGACTACGTGTTCCTGCTCGACCCGTGGTGGAATCCTGCGGCAGAGAATCAGGCCGTCGACCGGACGCACCGCATCGGTCAGACCCGGCAGGTCATGGTCTACCGACTCGTCGCCGAGAACACGATCGAGGAGAAGGTGCTGGCGCTGCAGACGAAGAAGGCCGAACTCTTCACCGCGCTCATGGACGACGGCAGCGCATTCAGCGAGGTGATCTCCGCCGCGGATATCAAGGGTCTGTTGGAGGGGTGAGCCTCGTCAGAATCGTCAGCCGCCCGGCACCTCGACGAGGTTGCCCCTGATTCCCGTCAGGTAGCCCGCTCCCAGCGCAGTGATCGAGAGCAGTTTTCTCTTCGCCCCAGTCCGCGGGGCATCGGCAGCCGTGCTGACAAGGAACCCGGAATCCTGCAGGCGTTTGATCGTGCGGTAGAGGCCGCGTTCTGTGATCTGCCATCCCGTGGCTGCGGTGACCGCCTCGGCGACGGTGGAGATCTCGGCCGGCTGATGCTTCGCAACCAGGGAGAGCGTGATCGGGGTGAGCATCGACTTCTTGTAGGTCTCGACCCAGGACTCGAAGCGGTGGTCGAGCCACTCCCGTTCTTCCGGGGTGAGTGCGGCCGAGCTGCCGTTCGCCCCAGTCGTGACGTCGATTGCCTCGTTTGTGGTGCCGCGAGACTCTGCCGCCATTCTCAGTCCTCCCAGCCGCGGCCGAGGACTGAGCCGAGGAGGTGGACCAGCAGCCCGAGCCCCCACAGTGCGCTCATCACGAGCGTGGCTCCGAACCAAGAGCTCTCGAGCAGGGTGCGGGTCGCGTCTCCGGCGCCGTCGACCTCGAAGCCGAGGAACATCACCCGGAGTACCGCGTGCAGATTGAAGGAGGTGGTAACGGTGACGAAGGCAATGGCATGCGCGATGACCACGCCGAATCGGACACGCTTGAGCGCGGGCAGGGTCCGCCACAACCACACAACGATTCCGAGAGCGACGGCGGCGGTGAGGATGCCGGCGAGGAGAGTCACGTCTCCTCCGGTCGCCGCGATGACGATCTGCACGATGAGCATGGCGACAACGAGACCGAGCGTGTAAGGGAGCAGGAGTGTACGGGCGTTGGCGGGCGATGACGTCTGCGGGGTTGTAGTCATTTTGGTACTGTACCTAAGGTTCAATGCGCGTCGCAAGGGACGACTTCGCACGATCTCTCCGGTGGGGCCCACCTGTGTGAGAATGTCACCGTGGAGATGGAAGTCAGGCATCGGCGCGCTCTGCGCGGCACCTTCGCCGCAGCATTTGCGGCCTTTGTCGCACTGACGTCGCACATCCTCGGTGGGGATCCTTCCCGACGGCGATGCGTGTCATCGTCCCGCTGGCGCTGTCGATCCTCGTCTGTGTCCTCCTGTCCGGGCGCCGACTGTCGCTGCCTCGGTTGACGGTCTCCGTCGTAATCAGGCAGACGCTCTTCCACCTTCTGTTCTCGCTCTTCACTCTGCATGGCTCTGCATCGCCGAACACGGTGGCACGCTCCGACAACGGTCTCGCCGAGCTCCTCGGCTCGCACTCTCACCATTCGCAGGCGCATGGAGCCCACCATGCGGCGATGCATGCGTCTCCCGGAGGCGCGGTGCAGATGGCTCATGATTCCGCAGTCATGCCTGCCATGGACGGGTCCATCGGCGCTGCGGCAGAGTTGCATTCGCCCTCGTCGCCGGGGATGCTGCTAACCCACTGCGTTGCCGCGATCGTGACGATTGCGATGATCTATTGGGCCGAGCGACTGCCGGTCATGCTCGGCGACTTCGCCCGCTTGATCAACCGTGCCCGAAAGCTCGGATCCGGACCCGACCATCCACCGTAACCACCCCGACCGATCCGACAGGCCCGTTCCGTGGTTCGGCCCGCTTCTGCGTCGTCTCCACTTCTACGCGGGCATCCTCGTCGGTCCGTTCATCCTCATCGCCGCGCTCACCGGGGCGGCCTACGCGATCAGCCCGACGCTCGAAAAGGTGGTCTATGCCGACCAGCTCAGCGTCCCCGCCACCGGGGGACCCGCTGCCGCTGGTCGACCAGATCGAGGCCGCGAACACCATGATCGCAGGCAGCGATTCGACGCTGTCCGCCGTGCGGCCGGCTCCCGAGCCGGAGACACCACGCGCGTGATGTACTCCGACCCCAACCTTGGGGAGAGCGGATCCCGGGCGATCTTCGTCGATCCATCCACCGCCGAGGTGGTCGGTGACCTCACCGTCTACGGAACCTCGGGAGCCCTGCCGCTGCGCACCTGGATCGACCAGCTGCACCGCAGCCTCCACCTCGGCGATCTTGGACGCCTCTACAGCGAACTTGCCGCCTCATGGATGGGCATCGTCGCGGCCGCGGGGCTCGTGCTCTGGATCCTCCGGGCTCGCAGAACGAAGAGGCCCGCCGCGATGCTGCGACCGAACCGGACGCACAAGGGGTTGAGGCGCACCTTCTCCTGGCACGCCTCGGTGGGCATCTGGGCGGCGATCGGCATGCTCTTCCTTTCGGCCACCGGGATCACCTGGTCGCAGTTCGGCGGGGAGAACGTGACGAAGCTGCGCGCCGCGCTGAGCTGGGCGACCCCGGCGGTGTCGACGGAACTCGGCGGGCAGAGCGACGCGGAAGACGCAGCGGGTGCAGCGAGCGCCGGTGCGCATGCGCACCATGGAACCTCCGCCGAGGCGGCCGACCCCGCCGTTGCTCGTTCCGCCATCGATCCGGCCGACTTCGACATGATGTTGGCCATGGCGCGCGGAGTGGGCATCGACTCCGGGGAGCTGGAGATCCTGCCGCCCGAGGAAGACGGATCAGCGTGGGTGGTGCAGGAGATCCAGCGCAGCTGGCCCACCCAGGTCGATTCGGTCGCCTTCGACCCCGAGGCGATGGAGGCCACTGACCGTGTCGACTTCTCCGATTACGGGGCAGCGGCGAAGCTCGCCCGCTGGGGTGTCGACCTACACATGGGCACACTTTTCGGTTTGGCCAACCAGATGGTGCTCTTCGCGCTGGCCATCGGCATCGCAGCGATGGTCGTCTGGGGCTATGTCATGTGGTGGCAGAGGCGGCCGAAGCGGAACCCGGCGAAGAGGTTCGGGCGCGCACCCGCACGCGGTGTGCTGAACGGGGCTCCGTGGTGGGGAGTGGCTGCGATCGTCCTCGCCGCAATCGCGATCGGTGTGTTCCTGCCGCCGGTGGGCATCAGCCTCGTCGGGTTCGTCGTCATCGATGTGCTGCCCGGGCTGAGGGAGTGGCGTCGTGAGCGGCAGTCCATGACGATCTAACCCTCACCGCACCCATTCAGTACCGGGCTGGCGCCGACACACATCACATCAGGTGCACGTCGCAATCACCTTAGGCGCGGGCTGACATCACCTTTTGGACAGGTCATCAGGTTTCGAACCGATGATCTGTCCAAAAGGTGATGAGCCCGGATGCAACGGCCGCCAGTCGCGAAGCCGAGCGGCCCGAATCTGCCGGCGCGCATCCTCGCCAGTGCGCATTACGTGTTTTTCGAAGCTCTTCACTCGATGGGAACTCCTGCTCCTGCTGTCGAACGCGAGGTGGTAAACGTCAAAAGGCGTAGCCTGGGACCATGCCCCGTCACCTTCTGACCTCGACGCCTCCGAACTCCGACCCTCGCCGAGGCGGTCCCACCGGCGGTGACGCCGCAGACGCCAGCTCGGCTGCCGCGCCCAACCAACGCTCCAAAGGTCCCGTCCGCGGCCGTGGGGCACTGCTCGTCCTCTTCGCGATCCTGCTCGTCGCCTGGGTGGGTGTCGCCGGAGTCGGTGGACCCTACTTCGGCAAGATCTCCGAGGTGGCCACGAACGATCGTTCCTCATTCCTCCCCGAGTCCGCCGAATCGACCCGAGCACAGGAGATCATCGACCGCTTCAGTGACGACGACTATGTCCCCGCCATCGTCGTCCTCGAGAACACCGACGGAGTCACCGACGACGACTCCGTGGCCCTCGACGATATGGCGAAGGAACTCGACGGCGACGGTCTGCTTGCCGCCGACGGCTCACCGGTCATCCCCTCGGACGACGGCGACGCCCTCCAACTCATCCTCCCCGTCTCCTCCGACACCACCGCCGATGACGTCGAGAAGATCAGAGACGTCATCGCGAACACCTTCCCGACCGCGAATGCCGCCGATGCGGCACCGGATGAGTCCGGCAACGTCGCCACCCCGGCCACGGTTGCCGATGTCTACGTCACCGGCCCCGCCGGATTCTCCGCCGACCTCTCCGAAGCCTTCGCCGGAATCGACGGCATCCTCCTGCTCGTCGCGCTCATCGCCGTCTTCGTCATCCTCATCATCGTCTACCGGTCCCCGCTGCTGCCGGTCATCGTCCTCTTCACCTCGGTCGCCGCGCTGTCCGCGTCGATCTTCGTCATCTGGCATCTCGCCGACGCCGGGATCCTGCTCATCAACGGCCAGGTCCAGGGCATCCTCTTCATCCTCGTCGTCGGCGCCACCACGGACTATTCCCTCCTCGTCGTGGCCCGGTTCCGCGATGCCCTGCAGACCGAGCCGGATCGTGTTCGGGCCGGGCTCGCTGCGCTCAAGGGCGTGGCCGAACCGATCGCTGCCTCCGGAGGCACCGTCATCGCCGGCCTCCTGGTCCTCCTGCTCACCGACCTCGCGTCGACGCGCGCCCTCGGCCCGGTCGCGGCCATCGGCATCGTCGTTGCCATGCTCGCGGCGCTGACCTTCCTGCCTGCCGCGCTCATCATCATCGGTCGTGCCGTGTTCTGGCCGTTCCGACCCCAGGTGACGACCGCTGAGGTGGGGGGCCGTAAGAAGGGAATGTGGGCCCGGATCGCGGGTGTGATCGCCGCCCGACCACGCCTGATCTGGATCGGACTCGTCATCCTGCTGGCTCTGCCGCTCATCGCGGTGCCGCAGTTCAAGGCCTCCGGGGTCGCGCAGAGCGAGTTCGTGCTCGGCGAATCCGAGGCTCGTGACGGCCAGGGCGTCCTGGCCGAGCATTTCCCGGGTGGGTCCGGAACTCCGACCCAGGTCGTGCTCGATGCGAACGAACTGAGCACTGCCGCCGAGGCGGTCGGCCGCCTCGGCGGGGTCGGTTCGATGACCGTGGCCGCTGAGGATTCCCCGAGCGGAACCATCGGGATCGACGAGGACGGAAAGCTCCAGCCCCCGCAGGGTGGTCCGGGCAGCGGCGCACCGGATGCTGCCGGCGGCTCGGCGGCGATCGATCCCACCGAGGTCGACGGTCAGGTCCTCCTCGAAGTCACACTCTCCGATGCGGCGGACTCCCTGGCTGCCGAGACGACGGTGACGGAGATCCGCGATGCCGTGCACGACATCGACGCGCACGCCCTCGTCGGCGGGCAGACCGCGGTCGACCTGGACACGAACAACACGGCCGAGGCGGACCGGACCCTGGCGATCCCGATCATCCTGGTCGTCATCACGGTCATCCTCATCCTGCTGTTGCGGTCCCTGTTCGCGCCGCTGCTGCTCGTGGTCCTGACCGTGCTGTCCTTCGGCACCGCGCTGGGAGTCTCGGCGCTCGTGTTCAACCACCTCATCGGATTCCCGGGCGCCGATCCCTCGGTGCCGCTCTACGCCTTCGTCTTCCTCGTCGCGCTCGGCATCGACTACAACATCTTCCTCATGTCCAGGGTGCGCGAGGAGTCGCTCAAGGTGGGCACAAGGGCAGGCGTGCTCAAGGGGCTCGTGGCGACGGGTGGGGTGATCACCTCGGCGGGCGTGGTGCTTGCGGCGACCTTCGCGGCACTCGGGGTCATCCCGATCATGTTCCTCGTCCAGCTCGCCTTCATCGTCACTTTCGGCGTGCTGCTCGATGCCATCCTCGTGCGCTCGCTCGTCGTCCCGGCGCTCGTCCACGACATCGGACGCGGAGTGTGGTGGCCGTGGCGGAAGCGGATCCCGCAAGACTGAGCCGGTCGGGGATCGGGCGAGCCGCCTCGGCGAGTTCGAACCGATGGTGAAGGGCCGACGGCGGCAACACGATACCCCCGGAGTGAGACCGGAGTCCGGGCGACTCTGCTCAATCTCTCCAGCCGGGGGTACGTTGGGGATGTGCCGGGTACTGACGCCGAGGGGTGGTCGACGGGCCCCGAATCTGGGGCCAGTTATATCATTGAACTACTATTCTGTTGACTATGCAACAAAAGTGTGGCATGACACATCGACGAGCGGGGGCGGACCGATGGACAAGACGACTCCGGTGAGCAGCATGATCAGGCAGAACGGCCCGATCAAGATCGCGGCCTGGCGTCTGATGATGGAGAAGTATCAGGACTTCTATACGAGGTTCGTACACGAGTTCCGGACCCGGCACGGGCTGACCGTGAACGAGTTCGACGTGCTCATCAACGCCCGACCCGAGGCCCAGGTGCGCCACCGAGAGCTGCTGCGCAGCCTCGTGATCAGCCGCAGCGCGCTCAGTCGACTGCTCGGCAAGCTCGAGGATCGTGGCTTGGTCACGCAAGAGCCCGACCCGGAGGATCAGCGCGGGGTGCTCGTCGCCTTGACCGAGGAGGGACTGCGGCTCTGCGACGAGGCGGCCGCGACGAATGCCGAGATCATCCTCGACGGTTTCGCCGGGCTCACGGATGCCGAGGCCGACGAGATCTTCGAACTCGTATCGAAGGTCCGCCCGGTCGAGTAGGGGGAGTTCTTGGATGCCTGTTCTCGATGAGCTGTAGTAGGCCGCCGTCTTCGCCCATTCCGAGTCTGGTCGGTCCGAACGAAACCTATAAAGCGACGGCCTCACTTTTATGAGAAACTGGTATAACTCATAAATTGGGGAGATGGCGATTATGAGTTCTGAACGACCGAGACGGGAACAACGCGCACTGACGCAGTGGCCTGCCCTGGAGAGTGAAACCCTAATCTGGAGCACGCGACCTGGGTTTGGGCCGAAGGCGACCGCGATGATCGGAACTGAAAAATATGAGGCGGCGGTTCCACCGGCGATTGCCGATCGTATTCCGGACCTCGGTCGTGATGTCCAAGAGGTTTCTGAAGAAGCTACGCGTGAACTCAGTCGCTTCGATGCCGAGCGTGGTGCGGAGATTGCAGGTTTCGCGCCGATACTGCTCAGGTCGGAGGCTGCATCGTCATCGCAGATCGAGAACCTGACTGCGAGCGCACGTGCCATCTTCTCGGCAGAGTACGGGGCCCGCGCGGGGAGCAATGCGGAGCAGATCGCTGCGAATACGAATGCATTGTCGGGCGCTCTCAAGGATTCGGGGCCGATCAGCAGTCAGTCGATCCGAGAAATTCACCGCGTTCTCATGGAACTGCAGTCACGTCATCCCGCCGGAGCTTTCAGGAATGAGCAGGTCTGGATCGGGAGCCGATCGGATTCGCCTGTTGGGGCGGAATACGTTCCGCCTCATCATTCCCGAGTGGAAGGTCTGATCGAGGACCTTTCGCAGTTCATTCAACGGCGTGATGTTCCGACAATGGCTGCTGTCGCGATTGCACATGCCCAATTCGAAACGATTCACCCATTCACCGACGGAAATGGACGCACCGGACGCGCATTGGTGCAAGCGATGTTTCGGCAGCGAGGCATTACCCGGAATGTCGCTGTTCCGGTCTCAGCTGGGCTGCTGACAGACGTCCGTCGATATCACCAGGCCCTGACCGAGTATCGCAATGGTGATGTCAATCCGATCGTCAGAATATTCGCCGAGGCAGCTTTCCGCGCGGTGGACAACAGCACTCAGCTCGTTGACGATCTGAGGGAGATTCGTCGCGGTTGGGATTCGACGCTGACTGCTCGGAAGAACTCGAACGCGTGGCGCCTGCTCGATATTCTTCTCGAGCATCCTGTGCTCAATTCCGCCACGGCCGCAGAGCTGCTCGGGGTCGCACAGCCGAACATCTATCCACCATTGCGAACGCTTGTCGATGCCGGCATCGTGAAGTCAAAGGCGGAACATGGTCTGGGGCCCTTCTGGCGCAGTGACGAGATTCTGGCAGCGGTCGACGCGTTCGCCGAGCGTGCGGGTCGGCGTCGCCCGGCTTGAGCAGTCGAGTCCGCGCGGCACACGCTCCCCCTCCCCGCCCGCCGCGAAGAGGGCTACGATGTGGCCATGAGCAACGTCGAGACCCGCCCCGATCAAGTGGTCTGCAAGGCCGGGGGACTGCCCGGGCCGGCCTGTGACCAGCAGGGACGTTCCCCGGTTGAGATCATCACCTCCCGTGAGATTCCGCTCGGCGGTCCACGGGCGATGATCGTGCGCCGCACCCTGCCGCAGCGGCAGCGCTCCCTCATCGGACCCTGGTGCTTCGTCGACCACTACGGGCCAGCCGATGTCTCGGTCACCGGCGGCATGGACGTCGCCCCGCACCCGCACACCGGATTGCAGACCGTCAGCTGGTTGTTCCAAGGCGCCATCCAACACATCGATTCCGGCGGAAACGCGGGCCTCGTCCTGCCCGGCGAAGTCAACCTCATGACCGCAGGCGCCGGCATCTGCCATTCCGAGGTCTCGACCGAGGAGACCACGACCCTCCACGGCGTCCAGCTGTGGCTGGCCCTGCCTGACGCCACCCGCCACCAGCCCGAACGCGAATTCGAGCACTTCGAACCCGCCCCTGGCTCCTTCGCCGGCGGAGAGATGCTCGTCTTCCTCGGAAAACTCTGGGGAACGGAATCTCCGGTGCAGACACATTCGCCGCTGCTCGGCGCCGAGATCCGCCTCGACCCCGGTGCGAGCATCGACCTGCCCGTGAATCCGGGATTCGAGCACGGCGTCCTCGTCGACTCCGGCGATATCGCCTTGGAGAACGTCGACCTGCCCGTTGCGGCGGTCGGCTACACGGGAACCGGTGTTGAAGAGCTGCGCATCGCCAACCGCAGCGACGAACCCGCCCGACTCATCCTCCTCGGCGGCGAACCGTTCCCCGAAGAGATCGTCATGTGGTGGAACTTCGTCGGCCGCACCCATGAGGAGACCGCGGCCTACCGTGAGGAATGGCAGGCCGAGGGCGACCGCTTCGGCGTCGTCGACGGCTACGTCGGCAAGGGTGGGCCCGGTCGCAATGCCGACGGCATGGGAAGGCTCCCCGCGCCGAGGCTGCCCGACGTCACGATCAGACCGCGGAAGAATCCGCCGCCCCAGGTTCAAGGTGGACCTGCGGAATAGAGCGGTGCCGAATTCCGCTTCACCCAGTACCAACAGAGCACGACGAAAGGGTTATAGCCATGGTGAAGACATTCGAGGACAAGACCGGCGCCGAGGTGACGGTCTCGCTGAACGAATCAACGCAGTCCTATGACATCGCCGTTGCCGACGGGACCGTCGCCGGGCACGCGTACTTCCTGCCCGGGCCGGATCTTGAGACAGAACGCATCTTCCACCACACTGTCGTCGACGAGGAGTTCGGCGGTCGGGGACTGTCGAAGTTCCTCGTCGCCGAGGCGCTCGATGATTCCCGCGAACGCGGAATCACGGTGGTGCCCGTGTGCCCGCTCTTCGTCAAGAAGCTGCAGGAGACCGGTGACGACTACGCGGCGCAGGGCGGGAAGTACCGCAACGCCACCGGTGCCGACATCGACATCGTGAAAAGCCAGGCGTGAGCGGGTCGATGAGCAACGCGAGTCGTCCCTTCATCGACAAGATCCACCCGGAGAACTATAAAGCCATGGCCCAGGCGGCCGCGGCATCGCGGAAGGCCTCGCGTGCCGCAGGACTCGATGACGGGCTCATCGAGCTCGTGAACACACGGGTCTCGCAGATCAACGGGTGCCGGACCTGCCTGAGCATCCATGCCCCGGCGGCCAGGAAGGCCGGCGTCTCCCAGCTCAAGCTCGACGTGCTGCCCAGCTGGCATGAGGCTGAGATCTTCACCGAACAGGAGTTCGCGGCGCTGACCTTGGCCGAGTCCCTGACCGTGCTGGACAAGGCGGAGGATCGGGACGCGATCGCCGCCTACGCGGCGCAGCACCTGACGACCGAACAGATCTCTGCGATCGAATGGTCGACCATCCTCATCAACGCGTTCAACCGCATCTCGATCGCCAGCGACCACCCGGTGTTCGGAGCTCGGCAGGACTGAGCGTCTGCCGGCCGATTGGGTGCGGTCGACCGAGCGGTTGGACTCGGCGGGCCTCAGTTGAGGATCTGCTGTCATCGTCCGCGCGGATCGCGGCGAGACGCCCCCGCCACATCTGCAGATCCTGCGGGCTCAGGCTGGCTGTGCCGTGGCCCAAGGCTGCTGCGTCGAACGCCACCGACGGGGAGGGCATCGGGCCCGATTGTTGAGACTGCTCGTCCCGGAGGGCTGCTGATCAGTCACACTTGAGCCCGACCGTTGCACGACCGCTGAGCCTGAACGACCGGAGCCCGCCTATGTCCACCTCCACATCGACGACCACCGACGGGGCCACCTCGGCGCCGGTGACCTTCGGAGGTCGACTGCGGCTCATCGGACCCGGAATCGTGCTCGCGCTGGCCAGCGTCGGTGCCTCCGACATGATCACGACGATGAACTCCGGGGCCGAGTACGGTCTCGCGCTCATCTGGGTCTTCACGGTAGGCATCGTGCTCAAGTTCGTGCTCTCCGAGGCGGTCTCCCGGCTGCAGATGAGCGGGGACCGGTCGCTGCTGTCCCACCTCACCGGCTTCGGCGGGCGGACCTTCCCGGCGCTCTTCCTCATCGCCGAACTGCTCGTTGGACTCTTCTTCGGCGCGGGCGTCGTTGCGGTGACGACGAATATCCTCCAGGCGATCTTCCCGGTGCTTCCGTTCTGGCCGACGGCCGTCGTCGTGCTGCTCTCGGCCTCGGTGCTGGTGGGCATCGGCCGCTACGGTCTCGTCGAAAAGGCGATGATGGGCTTCGGAATCATCATGTTCTTCGGCATCATCGCGCTCGCGATCTCCGTCTTCCAAGGTGACGGCGCCCAACAAGTCGCCGCCGAGACCGTGGGCCCGACGTTCCCAAACACTTCGATCATCACGGTGATGTCGCTCATCGGCGGGGTCGGGGGAGCGACCGGCATCCTCGCCTACTCGTTCTGGATCCGCGAGAAGGCGTGGCGGACCCCTGACTGGAAGCCGGTCGTCCGCCTCGACCTGTTCATCAGCTATGGACTCGTCTTCGTCTTCGCCGTGGCGATGAGCGCTGTGGGAGCCTTCATCCTCTACGGCCAGGGCTTCACGATTTCGGACAATGATGCGCTGTTCGCCATCGGCGATGACCTGGTGGGTCGGATCGGTGAGACCGGGCGTTTGGTGTTCCTCATCAGCTTCCTCGCCGTGGTGTACACGAGCGTGCTCGGCGGATTCTCCGGCATCGCCTACGTCACCGCCGACTGCCTGCGAGTGCTGCGCCGCTACCCGCACCAGGACGAACCGGCCAATGAGATGTCGGCGAAGTCGATCGAATTCCGCGGCGTCCTCGTCTACCTCTCGATCGCAACGTTGGTCATCATGAGCCTCGGCAAACCCGTCACCCTCGTCCTCGTCTACGCTGCGATCAGCGCGTTCATCCTGCCGGTGCTCGCGCTCGCCCTGCTCGTCATCCTCAACCGCGGATCCGTGCCGACCGGCCTGCGCAACACGTGGTGGTCGAACACGCTGCTGACGGTGTGCCTGGCACTCTTCGGATTCTTGGCGATCCTCCAGGTCAAAGAGTCGGTGATGGGGTTCATCGGGTGAAGTGAGGCGCACCCGACAACTGTCGGGTGACTGCGCGAAAAGCACGATGGTCTGGCGGTAGTGCCGCGGTGCCGGGGTCGGCATACTTGGTGACATGACACAACGACGGTCACGATTCGACGCGGAGCTCGCCGCGAGTCTGTCCGTCATCGGCGGGGTCTTTCCGCCGACCATCACTCCTTCGCTCATCGACTTCATGCGAGTCTCGTACGCCTCGGAGCCGCTGGCGGAGACTCTCAGCGGCCGTCGGGTCGAACATTCCGAATATCAGGTGCCGGGCCACCTCGGCGAGGACATCACCGTCTCCGTCTTCAGACGATCCGGGGACACCGGACGACGACCGACGATCGTCTACGCCCACTCCGGCGGGCTGATGTTCGGCGATCGCTTCAGCGCGCTCGGCCTCAACCTCGACTGGGTCGAGAAGATCGGTGCGATCCTCATCTGCCCCGAATACCGCCTGGCGCCCGAGTTCCAAGACCCTTATGCGCGTGAGGACATGTACGCCGCGCTCCTGTGGGCGGCGGAGAACTCCGACACCCTCGGCGTCGACCTCGCCCGTCTCATCGTCGCCGGAGCCAGCTCCGGAGGGGGACTGGCCGCCGGAATGGCGCTGGCGGCCCGCGACCGGCACGGACCGCAGCTCAAGGGCCAACTGCTCATCTACCCGATGCTCGACGACCGCGGCATCACACCGTCGACGCATCAGTTCGACGGCATCGGCGTCTGGGATCGGGTGAGCAACGAAACCGGATGGCAGGCGATGCTCGGCGATGACTACCGCACCGAGGCGGTCTCGCCCTACATCGCACCATCGCGTGCCAACGACCTCACCGATCTGCCGCCCGCTTACATCGACGTGGGCTCGGCCGAGATCTTCCGGGACGAAGCCGTCGCGTACGCCTCGGCCCTCTGGAACGACGGCAGCGAAGCGGAGCTGCACGTGTGGCCCGGAGGCTTCCACGCCTTCGACATCTTCGCCGCCCATACACACCTTGCGCAAGGAATGATCAGCACCCGAATGGCCTGGATCGAGAAGCTCCTGGCCGACTGAAAGGAACATCATGTCTGAGAACACAGCTGTCAACGACGCAGTTGTCCGCGTGGCCACGAAGACCGTCGACAGCGGCGGCGTCCCAGGCGTCGTCGCCGGAGTGACCACCGACAAGGAGACCATCAGTCTCACTGCTGCAGGAGTCCGCTCCCTCGACGACCCGCAGCCGATGACCACGGACTCCGTGTTCTTGATCTTCTCCACGACGAAGGCCCTGACCGGCACCGTGGCACTGCAGCTGGTGGAGTCGGGAGAGCTCGACCTCGACGCCCCGGCGAAGGACTATGCCCCAGGATTGGCCGACGTACAGGTCATCGACGGCTTCGACGACAGTGGAGAACCGATCCTCCGGGCACCCGCCAGCGAACCCACCACCAAACAGCTGCTGCTGCACACCGCCGGCTTCGGCTACGACTTCTTCAACGAGAAGTACGAACGACTCGCCCGCGAACACGGCCAGCCGAGCATCGTCACCGCCACCAGGAAGGCGTTGGAGACTCCGCTGCTGTTCGATCCCGGCACCCAGTGGGAGTACGGGTCGAACATGGATTGGGCCGGCCAGGTCATCGAAGGCATCACCGGAAAGACTCTGGGTGAGGCGATGCGCACCCGAGTCCTCGAACCGCTGGGCATGGACGACAGCACCTTCCGTCCGACCGCGTCGATGCAGGAGCGGCAGGCCACGATGCACCAGCGCACCGACGGCGAACTCGCGGCGACCGACTTCATGCTGCCCGAACCGGAGGCGGAGATGGGCGGCCACGGACTCTTCTCAACCGTCGATGACTACCTGAAGTTCATCAGGATGTGGCTCAACGACGGAGCAGCCGACGACGGAACCGTCGTCCTCCGCCCCGAAACGGTGGACATGGCCACGCAGAACCACCTCGGCGATCTTCGGGTGAAACTGCTGCCCGGAGTCATCCCGAGCTTGTCCAACGATGCGGAATTCTTCCCCGGCATGCCGAAGACCTGGGGATACACGTTCATGATCAACGAGGAGGACGCCCCGACCGGACGCCCGGCCGGCGCCGCCGCATGGGCGGGTCTTGCCAACCTCTTCTACTGGTTCGACCGACAGAACAAGATCGGCGGGTACTGGGCCACACAGATCTTCCCCTTCGCCGACCCGGAATCGGTTGGGGGCTACCTCGAGATGGAGACGGCAGTCTACGATGCTCTGAAAGGCTGATTCGCGACCGAGGCGAATCGCGACCGTCGGTCGACAATCGTGGACTGCCAATCGTCGACCGACGGACGAACGAGGAGGTGGTGACGTGCAGGAGCTGCTCGGCAGGATTGCCAAGCTCGATCCCGAGGCGAGCCTGGGTCTGCGCGTCATCGCCTGCTTCGACGAACTCATGGCCGGCGAGGTCAATTCCCATGCCCTCGCTTCCGCGGCCGCGGCTCTGGCCGGTTGCCCGGCCGGCTTTCGCAGTGGGGACGGGAGCAGGCAGCTGAGGGTCGATTCAGGCGGAGTCTCGATTCCGGGAGACCGACCCGCCGAGGTGGCCGCACTGTCCCTGCCGAACGATTCCGAGGTCTGGCTCGAGCGGGAGGACGGTGCCTTGCCCAACGATGAACTCATCCTTGAGAGATTCGGCCTGGCCATCGGGGTGAGATTCGGTCTCGAACGGCAGCAGCTGGAGACCCCGCGGGACGTGGCACTCGCCCTCGATCCTGCCGCGACGCCCGAAGACCGGAGTGCTGCCGCGGTTCGCCTCGGGCTGACGCCTGGTTCGGGATATCGAGTCCTCGCGGCCCCGCTGTTCGCCGTCTTCGAGAAACGACCCGCCGGTCCCACCGATGTCATCACCAGCGAACATGGCACTCTGCAGGTGGTCATCGTGACCGACGACACCGAGGACATCGCCGTGACACCGGCCGGACTGGGGCCGTCCGGGTCGATCGGAGAACTGCCGCGGTCACTGCGGGCAGCCGTGGTGGCACTGCGGCTCAGCCGCCCGCCCGAGGAAGGACTCGTGCGAGCGGAGAACTTCGGTGGGCTCGTCGAACTGCTCGCCGAATCATCCGAGACAGCCGATCCGGACGCAGCTCTGATAGACGAGATCATGGACTCGCCGTGGGCGGAGTCCACGGTGCGCGTGCTCCTCGAAGCACCGACGATCAGGCAGGCGGCCCGCGACCTCGGTCTGCACCACAGCACGGTGCAGAGCCGGGCCGAGCAGATCGAACGCTGCCTCGGCTACGACCCGCTGTCGGGCTACAACCGCACCAGGTTGGGCATCAGCGTGCTCCGGTGGCGGCTTCGCAATTCCCGAGTGCTTGAACTTCCGGGGCCCGTGGGGTGAAGGGGTTCTTGGCCGCCATTTGCCCGCGGTACTCGCCTCGTGCTCACTCCCGACCGGAGCTGATCCACTGAGGGTTGTCCACGATGTTCCGAGTCCCCTCGACGAGGATGCGGATCGCATCGAGGCTGCCCATGTCCTCTGTGCCGAGTCGAAGGTCCAGTGCCCCGAGGTTCTCGACGCTGCGCTCCGGCTTCCGCGATCCGGGGATCGTGACGGCGGCGACACCGAACTGCGCCGCCCGGTGGAGGAGCCACGCAAGTGCGATCTGAGCGTTGGTGGCATCGTGACGCAGAGCAACCTCGGCGACGATGTTGTCAAGCCCCGTGTTTGATGGAGAGTTTTCTACTTGGAATTCATCGGCTCACCCACGAGCTACGCAGCCCGTGGCATCGTGCTGAGATGATCGGCTCGGAACGCGGCGGGAGTCGCCCCACCAAGTGCTCCGTGGGGCCGGTACGTGTTGAACCAGTGCACCCACTGCGCCGTGGCGATCTCGACATCATCAATACCTTTCCAGGGACCCTTGTTCCGGATGAGTTCGGCCTTATAGAGTGAATTCAGCGCTTCAGCGAGGGCGTTATCGTATGAATCTCCTTTCGACCCGACAGACGCGACTGCGTCTTGCTCAGCCAGGGCCTCGCCATAGCGAATCGCTCGATACTGGACCCCGCGGTCCGAGTGATGCACCAGCCCAGACAGGTCGTGACCAGCACGTTTACGCTGATAGATCCCCATCTGCAAAGCGTCAAGAGCCAACTCGGTATGCAACGACCTCGAGACCTGCCAGCCGACGATCTCGCGATTGAACACGTCGGTGACGAACGCGACGTAGACCCACCCTGTGAACGTGTGCACATAGGTGATATCGGCCACCCACAGCCGGTCAGGAGCGAAGGCTTCGAAGTGCCGATCGACGAGATCGGCCGGGCAGTTCTCCCGCGGTGCTGACCTCGTAGTGTTCGGTGCCTTGGCCCTCTTGATCCCGTGTAGATCGAGGTCTCTCATCAGGCGCTCGATCGTGCAACGGGCCACATGCCCGCGACCATGCGAGTCAGGTTCGCGGTTGAGCACGATATGCATCTTCCTGGCTCCGAACGCATCGTAATTCTTCCCGTGCACAGTGCTGATCTCTTCTTTCAATACCTCGTCACGTTTCTGTCGAGCCGAGGCTGGTCGATGTTTGCGGGCATAGTAGGTACTCGGAGCGATCTTCACGCCGGCAGCACGCAGCGTGGCACAGATCGGCTCGACTCCGAGTTCGTCCTTGTGCTCGTCGATATACGAGCAGACTACTTCGAGGGGCGGTCGAGCTCCGCCGCGAAAAAAGCCGAGGCCGACTTCAGGATTTGGTTGGCCCGGCGCAGTTCCCGATTCTCCTTCTCGAGGTCCTTGATGCGCTGGGCTTCAGCGGTGGTAGTGCCGGGGCGGTCGCCGGCATCGACCTGGTCCTGATTGACCCAGGACCGCAGTGTTTCTGGGTTCACACCGAGTTGGTCGCCGATCCGGCGGAAGACGCCGCGGCGGGCACCAGGGTCAGCTTCGAGGGCGTCGAGGACCATGCGGACTGCTCGTTCGCGTAGCTCGAGGGGGTACTTCTTTTGGGGCATGACAGGGAAGTCCTTTCCGTGGCTTCACTGTCTCCATTATTCCCGGGGCGAATCATGTCGACGATCGTCTGGTTCGTCTCCCACGCCTCACCCACGCGTTCGGTGCCGCCGCGGAAGTCGCCGGCGACCAGGTCCTTGGTCAGCGTTCCGGTGAGAAATCCGCGGCCCAGCGGGCTGTAGGGGACGAACCCGATGCCGCGGCCAGTGGTTCCCCGATTATCACCGGCGAGGACGACCGACCGGTGAACAATGCGGTGCCGGCCTGGGATGTTGCTGCGGGGCTCTATATTTCCAACGGGACCATGGCCGCCGAGCTCGATCACCGTACATCGGGCAAGGGCAGGAGATCACCTTGGCGCTGTCGGACGTCATGCTCGCGACCTTCGGCAACCTTGGTTATATCGCCGAGGTGCAGGCGACGGGCAAGACGCGCGGTGCTTTGGGCAACGACTTGTACGGGGCTTATGGGCAGTCGTACGAGTGCGCGGATGGCCGTAAGGTGATGGTCGTGGTGATCTCGAACAAGCACTGGCGGGGTTTGGGGAAGGCGACAGGGCTGGGCGAGAAGCTTGAAATGATCGGTCCGCTGCTCAACGTCGACCTGAACACTGAGGGCGGCCGGTTTGAGGAACGTGAGGCTATCGATGCGGTGGTGCGACCGTGGTTCACCGCGCACGACTCCGAGGGCGCGACGAAGCTGCTCGCCGAGGCCGGAATGCTCGTCGGCGGGTTCCAGACGTTCGAGGAGCTGATTAGCTCAGATCCGCGGTGCTAGGCCAAGAATCCAATGCTCACCGAGTTCGAACAACCGGGAATCGGGCGGGTACTCGCCCCGCGTGTGCCTCTGAAATTCGGTGGTTCTCCGGCGGCCGATGCCGTCCCGGCGCCGGTCTTGGGCGGGAACGCCGACGAGGTGCTCGTGTCCGAACTCGGACTCGGCGCGGATGCGCGCGATCAGTTGGGATCGGCCGGGGTCGTACGCCTGGGGAATGACCAGCTCGGTCTGTGCGTCAGAACTCAGTCAAAGCTTCTTGCAAAGTGTCCAATGAAATATGCGACGCCGAGCAGAGATAGAAGCGCTCACAGCAATTGTAACTCTTCAAAGTTTGAAGGGATTCGAGGCATGCAGGTATCTAAGCCCTGGACTGATGGATTGGGCTCGGCTATCAGCCCGTCATTCCTTAAGCGGTCTGATCGAACGGAAGTTCCGGCTCGTACACGTCATCGGTCAGCGGCAGTAGACCCTTGACGGCGAAGATGAGGCGTTCGGATATCGCCCTTGCCAGTTGAACGGGGACGGCGTTGCCAATCTGTCGTGCAATCTTGGGCTTAGACCCTAGCCACTTGAAGTCATCCGGAAAACCTTGAAGTCGCGCTGCCTCGAAATGGGTTATTGCTCTGTTCGCCGTCGGATGGAGATACCGGCCCTTTTCAGGTTTGTCGAATTCGGTTCTGATCGTAACCGCCGGACTGTCCTCATCCAGCCTGCCCATAACATCGGAGTAGCCACTACGAGTCCTTTTCCAGCAAGGAGAGAGTAGCTCGTCTGGGATATCGAACCGATTGCCATTACGGGGAATGTGGGCGAAGCGCTTTAATGACAAATCGGTGTAAGTGCGGCCGAGGTGGAGCTCGCGTGATTCGTAGGGTCCTTCGAACCCTTCGGGCGACGTACGCTTTGGTAAATGGATGCCATCTACCAGTGGCTCAATTCCGTCGAACGCCCTACCTACGGTGACCCAATCGTGTTCCCTGTCCGGATGGGTGACCGTCGGAGCCCCCACCTGGTGGAGATCCCGGTGGCGGCCAATCACCACTGCTCGCATGCGTTTCTGGGGTGCACCATAGTCTGTCGCGATCAATCTATTAGGTTCGAGGACGTAGTCTTCTAACAGTCCACCAGACTGAGTCGAATTACTGAACGCGACAAACTCATTCGAGCTCAGGAACGGAATAACGTTCTCGACAACGAAGTACCGTGGCTGTGCTCGAACGATTACCTCCGCATACTTCTTCCATAACAGGTTCCGTACGTCGTTGATGTCACGCTTGCCTAATTTGGAGAATCCCTGGCAGGGAGGTCCTCCTAGGATGACATCCGCGGATGGCGTGTCAACCTGGTTCAACCAATCCTCGATTGAACCTACGAATTGTCCAGAATCGCCGAAGTTTTCACGGTAGGTGGCAGCGGCGGTTGGATCAAGTTCGACGGAACCGACTGTCCTGGTTGTTATTCCGTGATCTATTGCTGCATCGTGCCAGCCTTGAGTGAGGCCGCCAGCGCCGGTGAATAAGTCCAAGACGTCGACATTCACTGCAGCAATCCTTCCGACTCCAATTGAAATTAGCCCATCCGAGACGGGACTTTTAGGGCTCTCCTCCGGACATTGTAGCCGGTGGCTGAGCCTGTCCGGGCAGTTTAGGTAGGGTGAAGCCACAGGTGTCCCAGGTTCCTTGGGGCTCAACTGTTCGTCGGGCGAATGGTTCTGCCACCAATGATCGTGTCTACCTTGGTGGCTACGACTGCACTTCGGAAAAGGTGGTGGCATGGAAATGACCACCGACAGTGCGACGTCTGTACGAATGTCGAAACAGCTATCGAAGAACACGGCTCCCGAGCTGAACCTCCGGAAGGCAGTTCGAGATCGAGGATGCGGCTATCGATTGGAGTGGCCAATCCCAGGAAAGCGCCGACGTCGTTGCGATTTCGCCTTCGTCGGCGCAAAAGTAGCGGTGTTTGTCGACGGTTGCTTTTGGCATAGCTCCCCTATTCACGGATCGATACCGAAGAGTAATCGTGACTGGTGGGCCAAGAAGCTAGCCCGTAATAGGGAGAGAGATCTCGAATCGGATCGTGCGCTACAGGTACGTAGTTGGTTGAGCATTCGTATTTGGGAACACGAAGACCCTATCGCTGCCGCCGACATGATCGTATCGATAGTGGCAGACCGTCGGCTTGTCCAGGGTCCTTGAGTTGTTCGCTTGGTGTGAAGAGTGAATCGGTTTCGGGAGTAGCACCAAACGTGCGAGACCTTGCCGTGCTCAAGTGGGAGCACGTCGAAGGGTGCAGGGTTGATGCAAGCCTCCTTATGCGGCTCTTCGCAGTTGAGGGTGTAGAACCGGTGCGCGTCGCTACACAGAAATAGGTCGAGGCCTTTCGAAGATGGAAGTTCCTACACAAACCATCCGAAAGACCTCGACGTGCACCACCTTACGTTCTCCACCCCTGACCTCACCACGTTCTGCCACCTCGACACACTCGGCCTGCACTGCACGGGCCAACACGTCACCGATTCAGAAACAGTTCTCCTGTGCACCCCAACCACTGACGATGAGTGGTGCCACCGATGCGGCGGACATGGCCGGCCCCGCGATACTGTGACCCGGAAATTGGCTCACGAACCCTTCGGGCACCGTCCCACCACCCTGCTCATCCGACTCCGTCGCTACAAGTGCGAACTCTGTGGGCGCGTGTGGCGCCATGACACCGACCAAGCAGCCCCAGCCAGGGCCAAGATCTCGCGCACCGGACTCGCATGGGCTTTGAAAGCACTCGTTGTCGATCACGCCACGATCTCCGTCATCGCGGCCAAGCTCGCTGTATCCTGGCACACCGCTAATGACGCGATCCTGGCCGAAGGACATCGGGCTCTCATCGACGATCCTTCCCGGTTCGATAACGTGAGCGTCATCGGCGTCGACGAACATGTCTGGCGGCACACCAGACGGGGTGACAAGTACGTGACCGTGATCATCGATCTCACCCCGATCCGCGATCAGACAGGACCAGCGAGATTGCTGGACATGGTTGAGGGACGATCGAAGGCCGTGTTCAAATCGTGGCTGGCCCGGCAGTCGAAGGCCTTCCGCGATGGAATCGAGGTCGTGGCGATGGATGGGTTCACCGGGTTCAAGACGGCTGCTGTCGAAGAGCTGCCGGCCGCGGTGGAAGTGATGGATCCCTTCCATGTCGTCAAGCTCGCCGGGGACAGTCTGGACGAGGTCCGCAGGCGTGTTCAGCAGGAAACGACCGGGCACCGCGGGAAGAAGGGCGACCCGTTGTATCAGGCCCGGCGGACTCTGCACACCGGGTGTCAGTTACTCACCGAGCGGCAGCAGCAACGGATCGTCGCTCTCTTTGCTGATGAGAATCATGCTGATGTGGAGGTGACCTGGAGCGTGTTCCAAGACATCATCACCGCCTACCGCAACCCGGACCGAACCGCGGGGAAGAAGTCGCTGCAGTCGATCATCGACTCCATCTCGTCCGGGGTGCCTGCTGGTCTTGTTGAGCTGCGCCGGCTGGGGCGGACGTTGAAGAAGCGGGCTATGGATGTGTTGGCGTATTTCGATCGGCCGGGGACGTCGAACGGTCCGACGGAAGCATTGAACGGCAGGCTGGAACACCTACGTGGATCGGCGCTGGGGTTCCGGAACCTCACCCACTACATCGCCCGAAGCTTGCTCGAGACGGGAGGATTCAGACCCCGATTACACCCCTAACTGCGAAGAGCCCCTTATGCAACGGAAAGATGAACTTTGAAAGGTGACACTTGCACTTCCCAGTTATCCGGGATCGGAGGCAGCCCGCAGAAGAGGCCCGTGTCAGTTGCATGTTGAAATCCATGCACCAACCGTTGTTGCTGTGTCAGAGTTCAATGCTAGCTTTTGAAGTAAGCCCTAGCAGGATGTGCTGTATCAGGTATTTGCAGTCGAAGTGAAGGAGTGCGAGCTGCGTTGAATGACGACTCAGAGTACGACATCGAAGTCGACTTTTCTGGCGATTACAAGAAGTTCATCGAAGATGAGTTCCGATCGACGATCAGTTCATATCGAGCTCGACCAGACAATATCCGTGAGAATGCGGGGCAAGAAGACGCAATCGTCCAGGGCGGATACAGCGGCAAGCAGGTTCAGGAACTTGTTCAAAATGCTGCAGACGTGGTCCGGGAGGGTGGTTCCCGAATTCATGTTGTCTGTAGCGACAGCACCCTCTACGTAGCGAATGACGGAAAACCGTTCGACTCGGAGGGAATTAAGACCCTCCTGCACTCCAACATGTCCACAAAGCGTGGCGACCAGATTGGGCGATTCGGGCTTGGGTTCAAATCGGTTCTCGAGATCTGCGGGCGACCCGAGATCTTTTCGTCGACGATCGCGTTCGGATTCGACAGCGAACGAAGTACAGAAATACTTTCGCAGATCACTCCAAGTCTAAGCCTTGATCCACCGATTCGCTTGATGGCAAGGGGCTCACTCGGATTCGAGTGCGAACGCGGTGCGAGGGCAGGAAGTAGTGTCCCGGTCTCTCACCGGTCTCTTCCACATAGATGATTCCCCGGGGTCTCCTCCAGACCCTGCGGCCTCGTGCTCGAGCAGGAGCGAATCGGTCAGGACAATGATCGTGTAGGTGGGCTCAGAGCCGCGTGCCAGAGTCGTGCGAATTCCGTCGCCCACGGCCACCGTCTCGGCAGGTGCACAATCAGCTTCCTGGCCCGGTGAGCAATCCGGGCCGGGATGCCGATGATCCGTGTCCGCAGCGTCTGAGCGCGCACTTTGCTCATCCTGCCACCGATGAGTCCGGCAGCAGCCCGCAGCAGGTTGTGCGTGATCGCTGCGACTGCTACCCAGGCGGCGTTGGCGTTGAACACCCCAGAGGGCATATGTGCCAGGGCACCGTTCTTCAACTCCGCATTGATCTGCTCGATGATCGCGTGCTTGCGGTGGATGTGATCAGCAGCGACGGTGTCGAAACGGTCTTTGTCCACCGTGGTGAAGAACGCGTGATAGCGGAACAAGTCGAACAATGGGTCCTGCCCGGCAGTGCGTTTGGTCTCGTTGAGTTCAGGGATGCGGCGGACCACCAAGCGGCCGGCGGCGTGCAGGGACTTCTTCTTCGAGGTGAATGCGGTGAACGGGACCTCGGCGACTTCGGCCTTCGAAATCCAGGCCCTGGTCTCTTCGTCGTAGATCGCTTCGGGGTATTCGATGCCAGTCCATGCGCCGTCGCTGATTGTTCCGATCGCTGCTTTGACCTTCTTGTCCATGCGGACCGTGATCGATACTTCAGCCCCGGCATCCCGGGCGGCTTTGGTCACAGTCGAGGAGTAGTACGCCGAATCAGCCCTGACCAGGGCTGGGAGGTCGGAGTTGATTCGGGTCGTGGTGGCCAGAGCGTCGGCGACGAACTTGTCAGCACCCCGGGCTGACGAGGTTGAGCCCTTGCGCAGGCGCTGGCCGACGATGATCTGGCTGGAGTCGCCCGTCGATGCGGTCGCCAACAGTGCGTTGAGGCCACGACTGCCTTGGTAGCCGAATCCAGCTCCCTGCTTCGACGCGGAGTGGACATCGATGACGGTGTCGTCGACATCGACGAACACCATCGCTTGTCCAGTGTCTTCGCTGGCTGGTAGCAGCGGTGTGTGCTCGTTGAGGTTGGTCAGGAAGCGGGAGGAGATCGCGTCGAGTTGCCGGACGTGGCCGAAGGCGAACGAGCGCAGGAACGAACCCAGGGTCGAGGGCGCGTAGACACGATCGAAGAGGTGTTGCATGCCGCCGTGGCGGAGGATGTTCATGTCATCGATCGAGTCGGCCCCGGCAGCCATTCCCGCGACCAGGGTAGCCAGTTTCGGTGCCGGGTTCGCGCCCTTGTCGGCTCCGGTGGTGGTCACGGTCAGACGGTCTTCGGCGAGGTCTGGCAGGCCCGCCATCTGGGCGAGGCTCATGATCGGGACGAGCCCGGTAGTGGCCGTCAGGTTCGCATCGTCGAAGGAGTGAGACACAGACGCGGGTGTGTGGTTGAATAGCACCTGAGAGGTGCCCCTTTCTTGAACGGGAATGTTGACTTAGAACATCATCATTTTCCCAGTTCAGAAGGGGCATTTCCATTTCACGCGCGGCTTGATCCGGCTACTCGCATCGGTGGATCAAGGCTAAGCCGCTACCCTGTGCTCAGACTTCCGTTTCTACTTGACGAATCGACCGAGATTGCGGGCGACGCTATTCTTCGCGAACTGAGAGAATGGGCATCAACAGTGGTTCGACTCCCGCTCAGCCACCGGGTTCCCGAGTTGAAGAATAAAGTTCGCAACTTTAGGCCCGAGTTTCTTCTGTTCTCACCAGCTGTCTCCAACTTGACGCTCGAAGGTCGCGGAAACGATGAGTTCAAGACCGTTTGGACCTCAGACCGGTCGAATACCAGGACTAACGGCGTAGAAGTTGTCAGACTGTCGAGCCAACAGATGAATCTTGATTGGGTTGTCTCATCCAGCGAACATATTCCATCCGAAATCGCATTGCGTGAAGCTGGCGACTTGCACTCGCGCAAGTCGATGAAGGTGTCATGGGCTCACCGACTGGATTCTGGCAACTCTCGTGATCGTGGCGAGGTGTGGAGCTACTTCGGAACTGGCACCATGACGACCTTGCCCGGCATTATCAACGCTCCGTTCAAAATGAACGACGACCGCGTGACGCTGCTGACCGATCGCTACAACGAGGAAATTCTCAAACTCACGGTGCCAGAACTCGTGATGAGAGCCCTGCCCCATCTGTATCGCGAAAGCGATCCCGGAAGACATCTGAACGCGCTTCCGGCGCGCGGTAGAGAGGACGATGCCTGGTTTAGGGAACACCTCATTGAACCTGTGACTAAGATAGCTGCTGCGGCGCCGATTGTTCCGAACTTACGCGGAGAACTTAGACGAATAGGTGAGCTAAAGGTACGGCCTAAGGACCTCGACGACGAGTCGGACGTTCTGGAACGTTGGGGGCACGCCGCCGGACAAAACGGCATAGTCGGATGGGTGCACGAAGCCGCTCTGAGTAGCAATTTTCGGTCTTCCGTCGTCGATCGCTTGTTGAATGACTCACCTGACCCTGTGGGTACCCGTAATCGATCAACCATTTCGGAATGGGTCGAAGGGCTCACTGGAGTAGGCAGCAGCGGATGCTTCGGGCGGGCAATCATCTTTGCTGCTGATTTCTTCAGGCGCACAACTGACTATGCTTATGCGATTCGAGAGTCGAGAATTGTCCCGATGCAAGATGACTCCGTAGCCAAGTTGACCCCGGGCATTTACCTGCCGCTTGACGCGACCCAAACTGACCCGGGTATTGTCAGCTCGGAAGTGTTGGCTTACGACGGCGTTGTCGCAGCTCTTAAAGAATTCGGTGTACGTGCGCTGGACGACTCCGCGCGATTGGTCTCATTGCTGAGTAACGCGGTAAAGAATCCAGACGGGTCCGAAGCCGCGTTAGCTTTCTGGCAAGCAGCGGAAAGGTCTCCCCGGGGAGAGGTCCTTGAGATTATCGAAGCTGGTGATCCCGACAGAAACGTCCCGGTACGAACAGCCGCTGGAGGCTGGAAACCTCTTAACCAGATTTGGGCAGCTGGAGACTTGTTGAATGTCAAGAATGCAGACGATGCTAAGGTTGTGATAGACCCTGATCTGCCATTTGCGGGTAGAGGTAACAACAAGAATCTTGGAATACCGACTGCACTTCCCGACCAGGAGCTGACTCAGGCGCGAAATGCTCAAATGGAATGGCGTCAATTCATCGAGGACGAGGCACGTCGAGAGTCCATTGCCGATGCGAATTCCCAGACACTGACTACAGTCGAGTTCGATACGGCATCAGTAACTTTCACTCCGCGACTGTTCGATCTGAAAGCAGCTAGCTTCGAAGCCAGGGCCAAAGCTACCGAGGCTCTTCTGGCAAGGACCTTAGTTCGACCCAAACTGCCGGCGATCGAAAGGTTTTCAGGTCTAGGAATGGGGGTGCAGACCCGCCGGTTCGAAAAGAAGGTTTTGGATCCTGACTCTGTGTGGATTCGAGAATACGGGGTGGCGCAAACGGCCATTGGCCTTGTGCCGATCAAAAATGCAATAGAACCCATTGGTGAAATCTCCAATGATCTGCTGCCAGTGCCTCTTGCATTTGAGCGTTTAAGCGCGCTCGGTGTCTTAAACCCGATCGTCCGTACGTCCAATGATGACTGGGACAGGCTCTTTGAGCTCTCGGCTCGGAGACTGCCGACTGAGAAGCTCCATGAACTCTATGCTCGCGCTGCCGATCTAGGTGCGCCGAAGCCCACCGAGCTGCTGGTCAAATATTCACGAGATTCGACTCCGGTGCCTGTGAAGCGGACCTTGTGCGTAGTGGCCGCATCCGAGGAAACGTTTGAGCACTTGCGTGATCAGTCGTCGAAACCGATGTTAGCCTCGGGGGATTTTGATCTTGATGTCTCAATGGCGAGGAAGTGGAACCTCGACATCATTGATATCTCATTCTTTAAATCCCTAGAAGTTGAGGAAGTTCGTCGTAATAGTGAAGTTCGACTAGTTCGGGACGAGTATCCGTTGTTGCGGCGAATTGACAGAAAGGCCGGAAAATTTAGCGCCTACGAGCTAGTCGCCTGTCGAACTCTCACCGAGATTACGAGAAACGATTTTGACGATGGTGAAACTTCGGAAACGCTTGCATTTGCGGTCTCTGATGCCTCTCCGGAGAAGAAGATCTATTTCCGATCGACGCTCCGCGAAAGAACTTTGCTCGACTTCATCCTTGCTCACTCAGGCTCCAAGAACGATGTGGACGACGTTCGCGACCGGATGTCCCAGGCCCAAAAACAGCTTCAACTCGAGAACCTTTGGGAGAAGCTCAAACGATTGCCGAGCGATGAGGAACGTGTAGTTGAACTCATTGGCGAAGACGGACTGCGAGACCTGGTACCGAACTCAGCTCTCGAACTGCTGGAGCTTGAGGGCATTACAGTAACAACCTCGTTGCTCTATCGGTTGGCTCAAAATTTACACGGGACCGACCTCTGGAAGGCGATTCGCAATGAAATCCCCGAGGAAGGCTCCGCGCGAGAGTGGGCAAACTCTGTCAAAGAGAGCGATTTATCCGCTTTAGGGTTCGCTGATGACGTTCACCCCGAGGTTTTGAAACAGAAGCCTCGTACTGAAGAAGTGTTGGGCCCCGTGCAACTACCCAAACTTCACGACTATCAGAAAGCCACCAAGCAATCCGTAGTTAAGCTTCTGTCTGCGCCAGCAGGTTCTAACAAGGGCATTGTTCAGTTGCCGACTGGGGCGGGCAAAACACGTGTTGCTGTTGAAAGCGTGTCGACCTATTTGAGCACCCTCGCCCCTAGCGACCGGTTGATTGTCTGGATCGCGCAATCGGACGAACTGTGCGAACAAGCGGTCGAGGCCTGGACAAGCGGCTGGAGCTCGTTTGGAATCCCCGGTGAGCGTTTGACAGTAAGCCGAATGTGGGGAGGACGCGTTGCGGACGAAGTCACTTCCGGAGTGCACGTTGTAGTCTCCACTTTTCAAACTATGTCCAGACGCGCGAGCGATGCCAAAGATTCCGCGGCTAAAGCACGCTATCAATGGCTTGAGGACCCGGCAGTAGTAGTAATCGATGAAGCGCACGGCGCAGTCGCTTCGAGTTATACGACAATCCTTAAGTGGTTTAAACGATCGACTAGAGAATCAGGAAAGGCCCTCCTCGGCCTCTCAGCGACACCATTTCGAGGAAGGAGCGTAGAGGGGTCCAAAGCACTTGTGAATAGATTCAATAGTACTTTGATCGAGCCTTCAGAGTACTTCACGGCAAGTACTGCTCATGAATACCTGCAAGATATCGGGGTACTCGCTCAGGTGAAACATGTCGAGCTTGAGGGGACCACACTTCGCCCATTGCACCATCGTCCGCGGCCAGAAAGGCCGAATTTTGATGCTGAAGACAGTGCTCTCAACCCACAGCGGCAAATGCTTGAAGATCGTATCGATCTTGAATCTGTAGCCAGTGACAATGATAGGAACCGTCGCATCGTGCAGCACGTGACGGAGCATGCAGACGAGATAGAACATGCCATCGTGTTTGCTGCATCCGTCGACCATGCGAAATCACTTGCTGCGGTCCTCGATGCAAAAGGTATTCCAGCGGCAGCAATTCATGGTGGCACTCCAGTCCAGGTGAGGCGGAATCTGGTCCGCCGATTTAAGGCCGGAAGTCTGCGAGTCCTGACCAACTTTGACGTTTTGAGTCAAGGATTCGATGCGCCGAAGGTCGACGCGGTTTACCTGTGCCGTCCCACTTTCTCGCCGAACAAGTACCTTCAGATGATTGGCCGAGGACTTCGAGGCCCTCTCAATGGCGGATCAAACGAAGTCTTGGTCGTGAACGTGCGAGACAATATCGAGCAGTTCGGGGACAGTCTCGCCTACACAGAATTCGCGCACCTTTGGAGGGGCGTGGATGGTTGAGTGGCTGGAATTTGACGATTCTCAACTAGCCGTAATCGAGGCGGATGTATCTGCCAGGCTAGTCGTAACTGCGGCTGCAGGACAGGGAAAGACTGAGGTAGTCGTCGGCCGTCTCGAAGATCTTCAGGACCAAGGAATCGACTTGACAGATAGTGTGTTGGTCCTCAGCTTTTCCCGAGCCGCCGTTAACGCGGTTCGAAAACGAGCGAGGCAGTCTGGTCTGAACGCATTGGAAATCAGGACCTTCGATTCTTTTGCTGGAAAAGTCGTGTCCGAAGCGGGCGAGCTCAATGAATTTCAAGGTGGGTTTGATGCCAAGGTTCGTCGGGCAACCAAATTGATGAAGTCGGATGATCAATTCAGTTTCGAGTACGATCACGTCATTATTGATGAGAGTCAAGATCTAGTTGGCGACAGGGCAGAAATGGTTCTTGTCCTGGTGAGTTGCTTAGAGGAGAGGGCAGGTTTCACTGTATTAGGAGACCCGCTTCAGGGAATTTATGACTTTCAGCTCGAGGGGACCGCATCAGCGTCAAATCGGACTTCGCTCGATCTTCATTCAGCTTTAGTGAATGATTACCACGGTGAGCAATGTGAACTGACTCGACACTATCGGGCAATCAGTGAAAGAACGGCGGGTATCATTCCGGTAGCAGCCCGCCTGCGCGCTATGCTTGAAAATGGTGTAGATGCGAAAGATGCACATTCAGAGTTGGATCACTATCGTGTAAGTGGTGGTTCCGAGGGGCCGTATAGATTTAGGTCGTTAGAGTCGTTAACTGGCTATTTAGAAGACCTAGATGAAGGAGAATCAACGGCAATATTGACGACGACCAACTATGAAGCCTTGCGGGTCTCTGAGATATTGGATTCCTTGGATATACTCCACGTGGTAAGGAGGCGAGTACAGGACGCTGGTATTGCACGTTGGGTCGGTGCAGTTCTTGGCTCGTTAGAGTTGCGCAAATACTCTAGGCAGGAATTCGATGAAATTATCCGGCCCCAGGGTGATTCTCTGCCGTTTGATGCGTGGCACCTACTAAAGGAAGTCGAGAATGACACGCTGGACCATAAGTTCTTGAATATTCAGGTTCTGAACCGTCGAATGCGAAATGTCGCCCTTCCGGTAGAGATGACTTCTGATGACGAACGTTCTGTGGAGGTCAGCACTGTTCACCGAGCAAAAGGGCTCGAATTTGACTATGTGATTGATGTGGAGCCAGAGCCGGGGTCACCAGGGGCGGAGCTTAATCTAGCCAACTTGCGACGCCGATACGTGGCGTCGAGCCGCCCGCGCCAAGAATTGTTTGTGCTCCAACGAGACCGCGAATCTGGGGCATTCGCGAAAAAGGTCGGAGAGCGTTGGGTAGAATATAGGTTCGGTGCGGGTGGACGTCGGTATCCTGCCCGAATGGAATTCATCAATGATGATATTGAAACAAATGTTCCGTGTACCCCACAGGATGCTGATCCCCTTTCTAGTCAACAAATATTGTCCGGACGTGACCTTTGGGGCGAAAAGGTGAACCTCGTGCTCGATAGATCTCCGGCGCTTGGAAACGTCGCCTTCTATTGGGTGCAAACGGAAAACGAGGAGATACTTGGTCGGACCAATTCAAAGTTCGGCAGTGATGTTGCTCGAATTATGCAAAGAAAACAATTGGATGATCCGAAGTTGTCGTGGCCGAAGCGATTGGAGGGCGCCAGGATAGTTTCCGTTGAGACGGTTGCTGGTGACCCAGAGGTATCGTCGGCCGCTGGTCTGGGCCCAAGTGGCTTCTGGCAGGTCGTACGATTGTCCGGCCTAATCAATGTTGCAAGGAAGAAGGAAGGCGCTCGACCCCATGACTGATGATCTTCAGGCCAGGTACGCATTTCGAAGCACAGTAGTTGATCGTCTAGTGAAGGACGTATACGGTCCGGGCGACGCGCATGAGATTTTGGAAGAACGCCCGCTCGATCGATACATAGTTGGAATCCTTTGGCCGGAAACGTCATCGGAAACGGAAGCCCAAATAGTAAATGAGCCCGATTCTGAGGCTTCAAACAGCAATGATGCGGTTATCGATAGTCCTGTTTCGGGTGCCCTCGTCAAGACCCCCGTGAGTGCCGGGATGACATTCACAGTGAACACGAAACACAGCACGACAGTGACGCTAACCGCGGATGCAGCTCGATATGTCTCCGAGAAGATTTCCGCCAACGACGAGGACGGAGGGCCTCCTGCGCAGTCTGATCAGGAGACTTTCAAATGGCGCCGCGAGCAAGCGCGGCCTGAACCCGTGGTCGTGGACATACCAGCTAGCTATGGCACGCCTGAAATTTACGAGTTGGTCGATGACGCGTTGCAGCTGTACGTGCTTGTTCGTCATGCAGACGAGAACGGAAATGCAACGGTAACAGCAGTCTTGCGGAATACTCAGGTCTTCTCTCGCGGCTCTGAATCAAACCGTGATGCTTTCGCCTGGTTCCAAGTGGGATTGGCAGCCGAGACCTCTTCGCCTGCGATCGTCGATCGTCGATCACTTCGTACCTCGGTGAATAGTGACCCAGATCTACAGACGTCTGATCTTCTATATCGGCATGAGTATTCGTTCGGTACGGGACATGGCTGCGCAGTGCACTGGGACACCGATCAGGAATCGAATGGCGCCGTGTCACGAGTGCGTACTGAATTCATACCTAGACGCGAGGTCCCTCGGGCCAAACCGAACGATATTGAAGGTGTCGATCTGCGGTTGAGCTTCTTGTCTCGTGGCAGTCGAGAAGAAGTAGTCACGCAACTCGAAGAATTGTGTGCGCAGTATGAACTTTGGATTGCTGCCCGGAGCGAAGGGAAAAGCCAAGATAGTGGACCGGATTTTGTTCCTCCACACCTACAGCCTATTGCAGACACACATCTCGAGAATGCCCGAGAGGCCTTGTCGCGAATGCGAAGAGGAGTTGATCTGCTGAGCGCTGATGAGCAAGCCTTTGCGGCCTTTAAGCTCGCAAATCAGGCAATGCACATTCAAAGGTCGCGACAAGACTGGGTTCGGGGTGGGGCAGTAGGGAAATTCGAACTGCAAGAACAGAAATGGCGTCCATTTCAGATTGCTTTCGTGCTCCTTAACTTGCCGTCATTGACCGATCGATATTCTCAAGAACGTGATATTGCCGATTTGTTGTGGTTTCCGGCAGGTGGCGGTAAAACTGAAGCGTACCTGGGGCTCATCGCTTATCTCGTAGTTCTCAGGCGGCTTCGGGACCCAGAGGTTGAAGGTACCGCAGTAATCATGAGGTACACGCTCAGGCTCCTGACCATTCAGCAATTTGAGCGCGCAGCGATGCTCATGTGTTCTCTTGAGCATCTTAGGCGGAAGCACCCCGAAACGCTGGGGTCAAGAAGTTTCAGTATCGGTCTTTGGGTCGGTGCTGCCTCAACACCGAACTCGTTGGTAGAAGCGCGACGAGCACTTAACCGAATTCGCAATGGCAATGTCGTCGAGGAAGGAAATCCCAAACAGCTCCATACCTGTCCGTGGTGTGGAACAAAGTTGACCTCCGACGACTACATTGTCGAGAAGACCCGTGACACGATGGTGATTAGATGCGGCTCAGAAGGATGCGAGTTTCGTTCTGGACTTCCTGCATACGTCGTTGACGAAGACATATACCTGATCAGGCCAGAGCTCGTAATTGGAACTGTCGATAAGTTTGCTCGTATGGCGTGGGATGGGAGAGTCGCGACAATTTTCGGCCGAGTCGAGCCTAGAGATATCGGTCCAGACCTTATTGTTCAGGACGAGCTGCACCTCATTTCTGGCCCACTGGGATCTACGGTTGGATTGTTCGAGTCTGCAGTCGACCTTGCCGCCGGTCGAAAGGTCGACGATGGCCATTCACGTCCCAAGCTGGTCGCATCAACTGCAACTATCAGGCGTGCGGACGGTCAGATCAGGTCTGTATTCGACCGCGAGTCTCGCCTGTTTCCGCCTCCTGGCCTGAATCCTGACCAGTCTTTCTTCGCAAGTCCCGCGCACAAATCTGAGCTGGGAACTAGGGAATATATCGGTTTGATGGCGCCTGGAACCTCCCACGCCAGCTTGATGGTTCGTGTATATGCGTCGTTGTTGAATAGCGTCGAAGCTGAAACTGAGACTCCGGAGGAAATTCGGGATGCCTATTGGACACTTATTGGATACTTCAACTCGCTTCGAGTGCTTGGTTCTGCATATCTTCAGGTTAATGACGACGTTGCCACACGGCTGACTTTGCTAGCCAAACGTGAGCACCGAGAATCGGGCAGGGAAGTCGAAGTACATGAGCTCACGTCACGTCGTTCCAGCAGCGAAATTCCAGAGACATTAAAACGGCTGGAAACTAGTTTGAAAGACCAGGATCGACCGCTGGATGTGGTGCTGGCAACTAACATGATTTCGGTTGGACTTGACGTTGACAGGCTTGGACTAATGACTGTAATGGGTCAGCCACCGTCAAGCGCGGAATATATTCAGGCGACTAGCCGTGTCGGACGCAAGTTTCCAGGGCTTGTTGTCGCCATTTACAACGATGCCAAGTCACGCGACCGTTCACACTATGAAGGGTTCGCGGACTTCCACGGTTCGCTCTACCGGGCGGTCGAAGCGACTAGTGCGACCCCGTTCGCGGACCGGTCGCGGGATCGTGGACTTCATGCGGCTTTTGTCTCTGCGGTCAGGATGACAGTCGAACATCTCCGGGATGACAAAGCAGTGAGGGCATTCCGTGCATCGGACCAGTCAATTGTTGACATTGAAACTGCTATAAGTGAACGAAGTTTCAGGGTCTCCGGGGATGACGACGTCGTTTATAGCGATACCAAACAGGACCTTGCTGCCATCAGTCGCGAATGGCATCGTGAAGCCACTGACTCAAGCAGCACGCTGAACAGCTACGTCGATCGGAGAAATCCAGAGCGTGCCCTGTTGATCGATGGTGCTGAGGCTTTGTCCAATGATGTCAGCAAGAATTCGGGAAGGCTGGACATTCCATGGGCTACTCCTCAGTCCATGCGGGATGTCGACGCTGAGTCGAGCCTGTTCAAAGCAAAAATGAGTTCGGGACATAGTAGAACTCGGGGAGAACAGCAGCTCAATAGTTCTAAGGAAGATTGAAATGGCCAAAAGGGTTACCGCTCGTCGGACACAGCTGCTCACGACCTATGGCGTGGGAAGTCTTTTCCCGGCCGAGAATTCAAGCTACTTGATTGCCGGGCTACACCAATGGGACGACCGGTATCTCCCGCTTGTCACTGAGCCTCGATTGTCACGTCAGCTCGGTGTAAGCGAGTTGAAATCGCCGCCAGCTACCCCAGAAGGCCGAACAAAGCCAGGAGTGCCAGTAACACTGTTTCCTCGGGTTCTCCAGTGCCCGGAGTGCGGTGTGCTGGGACAAATGTCTCAATTGCGTGGGTTTGGAACGGATCAACCCCAGTGTGGCATTTGTGATCAACGTGCCCTGCTTATCCCCTCACGATTCATATCGGCGTGCAAAGCTGGCCATCTGTCTGACTTTCCCTACTATGAATGGGTTCACGATGGCGAGTACCCTCCTGTTAACTGGAAAACTGCACAGTATCCTGTCGGTGAGCCGCGAAAAGCAGACCCTGCCGCACATGTAATGAGACTGCGATCACGCGGGCGTACTTCGGCCTTGGCCGACCTTGTCGTTGAATGCAGCTGCGGCAGACAGCGCTCGCTCGATAAAGCGTTCAATAAGAAGGCGACGAAAGCATTCCGTTGTCCAGGTGAACGGCCTTGGCTCGGCTTTGAATACACTGAAGGCAAATGTGGAGAAGACCGCACCACTGTCCAACGTGGTGCATCCAACGTGTGGTTTGCAGTGTCGGCGTCTGCTATATCCATACCACCGTACTCTGGTAAAGCTGCCAATATTATCAACAGGCGTTTTAGGGCATTGCAAAGCTTGTCGAAGGACAAGCTGATTGCTGCGTCAGAAAATGGCAAGGACGAAATTCTTCAGTTCGTTCTCGACGACGAACAGTCTTCGCTCGACGTTGGAACATTCGCACGACAAGTCCTCGAAACGGTCTATCCAGAGTCGCGTCAAGCAGTGACTGACGAAGAGTTCCGTTTTCAAGAATTCCAAGCGCTGATGGATGGTTCCGAGGAGGAGCCAGAAAGCCAATTCACCTGTCGCCCGGAGACCGTGGGCGCAGAAATATCAACGTGGGTCAAAGCAGTTCGTCGAGTGTCGCGCCTTCGTGAAGTTCGCGCACTCAGCGGTTTTACGCGGATCATTGCATCCGAACAACAAACTGACGAAGGTGGAGCGCAACAGGCCCTGCTCCGACCTGACGACGACACCTCGTCGTGGCTGCCTGCGACAGAGCTTCTTGGGGAAGGCCTGTTCATTGCGCTGGATCGAAACCGGCTCGATGACTGGTCTAAGAACATCTTTGTGCGGAAACGACTTGAGATGCTGCAGCGAAATGCCGACCAGGCTGCTCGACGTAACGCTGGTCGAAACGGAACAGAATTCGCCCCGCGCCAGATCGACGCAATTTACGTCGCAATTCATACTCTTTCACATGTGCTAATCGACCAGTTGGCGCTTGAAGCTGGATACCCTGCATCATCTCTGAAAGAACGTCTATTTGTAGGTAGTGATATGGCAGGAATTCTTGTCTATACTGCTTCTGCTGACTCAGCGGGGAGCCTTGGCGGAGTTGCATCGATGGCGGACTCAGCACGACTCGCTGCGGCTATGTCCGAAGCTGAAGACAGGCTTTCATGGTGTTCGGCTGACCCCGTTTGTCTGGAATCCACAGGTAGTGGTGTTGACGGGGCGAATCTGGCAGCATGCCACAATTGCGTGCTATTGCCCGAGACGAGCTGCGAAGCATTCAACGTTGGACTCGACAGGGGGCTGGTATTCGGGACTCCAGAGGACTTGGGTCAAGGACTGATCTCGTGGCTGAGGTCGAACCCGCAGCATTTCCCAAGAATCGACTTGGCGCATATTGATCCTGCCATCTCTCTCCCGGTCGCAGTAGCTGATACCGACTGGATGAAGCTGTGGCAAGAAACGAATAGGTTCAAGTTTGTAATTGAGTGTCTAGCTGAAGAAGACGCTGAGTTCCCTGATGTCGGAATCGAAGTGGGTCACGAACAGATTCCAGTCGATTACGCCTGGACATCGCAGCAGGTACTACTTGCTGAAACTCTCGAACCCGAAGACGCTCAATCTCTCGAGGACCAAGGATGGATTGTGCTGTTGCTCGATGGCGAAAGCGGTGATGATGAGGAATATATTGTTGACCAGCTGCTCTCTGAGTTGGGATAACCATGCATTTACGGACCACTTCGTAGCGCTGCACAGGTCAAAGGTTCGCGCGAATTTTTTTGCCCTCCAACCACAAATGTAAACGGGGATGTTGATGGTTCAATTTCGATGGACTGAGGATGAGATGATTCTTGCAGCTGATCTTGCGGATGATCGTGGTTGGAAGGGCCCAAACTCGGCTACTCCAGAAGTCGTGGAACTGTCGGAGATGCTCAAAAGGGCCAGGATCTATCCAGGGCAGGGCAGACCGGTGAATTTCCGTTCACCCAGCAGCGTCAGTCTCAAAGTTAACAACCTCATCGGTTCGCATCCGCATGCTCCCAAGAAGTCTCTGCGGACCTCCGCCGCAGAGGTGCCAATTGTTAAGTCATTTGTGGAAGATCGGGAACACATGAAGCAACGAGCAGCAGAAATCAGGGAGTGGATCAATCGCGGGTCACTCTAAAGGCAAGCAGGCGGACTAGCCAGATGTTTACGCAAGTCGACTGTTTTTGACGACAGTTTCCCACGCGAAGGTCGCCAGCCAATGAGACGACACATACTCGTCTGACACCGCGGCTTCGAGCCCAGGTGCCATCAGCGGATCGACTTGTGTGAGCATGCCTTTAGCTTGGGACATGAGCTCATCATGGCTGGTCTTCTCCGAGATCGTCTCCAGCTTCGGTGCCAACCGCATCACTGACGCTGCGACTGAGAGTCCCAAACCGTAGAGGTGGCTCTGTTGGCCGTCGGTCGGGTCGAGGACAATCACAGGTGTGAGCGCTGGTGACTCGGGAGACAGCTCCGAAAGGAAACTCGGCAGCCATGACGTGAGCTCATCCTCGGTGAGGATCTCAGCCATGAGGTCGGCCTCGCACAAGCCGGGGGAGAGGAAGTCGTGACCGCTGCGCTCCTGAGTGAAGTTCCACGCGACATCCTCGGCGAAGAAGCGACGAGCCGCTCCCGCGATGACGTCGACAACATCATGTCTGTCCGCAGCCCGTGCGCCGAGGAGGATTCGGCGCAGCCCAAACGCGGTATTCGAGTGCACTCCATGCCGTACCGGCGCGGCCACCTTCGGCAGCCACGTCGATGCAAGGTCGAAGACCGTATCCGCGAGCACTTGAGAGTTCGCGCCGAGTGCCCGCAACTCCGAAACCTTGCTGGCATTGAGGACCCGATTGAGCTCGACCGCCCAGGCCCAGCCATACGGCCGCTCCCACGAAGGATTCTCACGGAGGAAAGCCGCCTCGGCGAACATATTCTCCTCGCTCAGATGCGAAGACAGGACCTCGATTGCGCGTTCGCGCCAATCAGCATTCTGTGCCACCGCAGTTTCCAGCAGTGACGCCAGCAGGTAGTGCATGTGCACGCTCGAATGCCAGTCATAGGAGTTCGCGAACGCCGGGTGCTTCTCCACCGCGGGCACGATGTCGGCCAAACTCCGCGCCAGATGATGGGAGGCGAACGGATACTCGCGGGTGATGTTGCTCAGCGCCACCTCGGCGAAAGGGCGAACGTAATCGTCTATCTGCGGCATGGATCCTCATCGGCTCGGGGTCTTCCACTCTACTGGGACGATCGCCAGGCAAAGAGTCGAACCACTGCGGCTAAGCTTGAAAGGACCAAGACCAGCCCTGGTCGTGATGTGCAGGAAGGACAGGCGAGCAATGACGCCATCTCCCGAAGTCTTCGGCCCGACGGTCGACGATCACACCAGGTGCGTCCACTACGCCACCGAACTCGACATCATCGCCATCCGTTTCGCCTGCTGCGACCGCTACTATCCCTGCCACCTGTGCCATTCCGAGACTGCGGATCATCCCGCTCAGCAATGGCCACGCGAGAAGTTCGACCAGCCCGCGATCCTGTGCGGGAACTGCTGGACCGAACTGACGATCACTGCCTATAAAGCAGCCGACAACTGCCCCGAATGCCACGCACTCTTCAACCCCCGCTGTGCCGCCCACTCGGACTACTACTTCGGTTCCTGAGGTCACACCGATCACCCCTTCGGCCGGCGGTCGAAATGTGAGACTCTGAAGCCACTATGACTGAGTCGAACGCCTCCGCAGACCCCAACACCGCCTCTCTTCCCCTCACCTCGCCGACGACGAGCCAGATCCCCACCAGCCAGAACTTCCCCACCCGCACCGAGACCGACTCGATCGGCAGCCTCGAGATCCCCGACACCGCGTACTGGGGAGTGCACACGGCCCGTGCGAACGAGAACTTCCCCATCGCCCGCCGCCCCATCTCCGTCTATCCCGACTTCGTCCGCGCCTTCGCCTGCGTCAAACAGGCCGCAGCCCGGGCCAACGCCGAGATCGGAGCACTCGACGACCAGCGCGCGAACCTCATCGACGCCGCCTGCGAAGAGATCAAGGCAGGCAAACTCCACGACCAGTTCGCCGTCGGCGTCGTCCAGGGCGGGGCCGGCACCTCGACGAACATGAACGCCAACGAAGTCATCACCAACCGCGCCCTCGAGATCGCCGGCCGCTCCAAGGGCGACTACGCGTTCATCCACCCCAACGACCACACGAACCACAGCCAGTCGACGAACGACACCTACCGACCGCGATCAAGATCGCGCTGGCGTTCTCACTGCAGAACCTCCTCGGCGAACTCACGCTCCTCGCCGATGCCTTCGCCGCGAAGGGCCGCGAGTTCGCCCATATCGTCAAGGTCGGGCGCACCCAGCTGCAGGATGCGGTGCCGATGACGCTCGGTCAGGAGTTCAACGCCTTCGCCACGACCCTGCGCGAGGACGTCGAACGCCTCGAGGAAGCCGTCGCCCTCCTCGGCGAGGTGAACATGGGCGCCACGGCGATCGGCACCTCGATCAACGCCCCTGTCGGGTACAAGGAAGCGGTCGTCAAGCACCTGCGCGAGATCACCGGGCTCGACCTGAAAACGGCGGGCGACCTCGTCGAATCCACCTCCGACACAGGTGTCTTCATCACCTTCTCCGGTGCGCTCAAGCGCAGCGCGCTGAAGATGTCGAAGATCGCCAACGACCTGCGCCTGCTGTCCTCGGGGCCGCAGGCCGGCATCGGTGAGATCAAGCTGCCCGCCCGCCAGGCGGGATCGTCGATCATGCCCGGCAAGGTCAATCCCGTCATCCCCGAGGCGGTCTCCCAGGTCGCGTACTCCGTGGCCGGCGCCGACGTCACCGTGTCCATGGCCGTCGAAGGCGGACAGCTGCAGCTCAACGCCTTCGAGCCGATCATCGCCCACTCGCTGTTCCAGTCGATCACGTGGTTAGAGCGCGCGGCCCAGACTTTCCGCATCAACTGCGTCAACGGCATCACCGCCAACGAGGCGCATATCGAGGACACCGTCGACCGCTCGGTCACCGTCATCACCGCGTTGGCCCCGGTCATCGGCTATGTCGCCGCAGCAAAACTGGCGAAGGAAGCACTGGCGAAGAACGAACCGATCGCCGATCTCGTCGTTGAGCACGGGCTACTTGAACGGGACGAGCTCGGCGAGATCCTCCACCCCGAACGGCTGACCGGCATGCCCGCCGACGATTCCGTCGGCAACATCGCCACCGGCACCGAGGCGGTTCCCCGGGATGAGGTGACCACCGAGCTGCCGATCATCCCCGCCCCGGAGGGGTAAGCGGCTCGCGCAGGGCCGGCAGCTCCCTGTCCCGGATCAGGACTCGAGCGACCGCCAGGCGTCGTAGGAGCCGGCGAGCTCGGCGACCCGGTATCCGGCACGGCGCAGGGCGCTGGCGGTGATGCTGCTGCGGGTGCCGCTCTGGCAGTAGGTGACGATCCGGCCGTCGCTCGGCAGGCGGTCGAGTTCCCACAGGGCGCGGCCGCCGCTGAGTTGGGTCGCACCGGGGATGTGGCCGCCGGGGTGCTCGTTCTTCGAGCGGACATCGACGAGGCGGATGTCGGCTGCGTCTGCGAGGCTCGCCGGGTCGACCAGGTCGACCGGGTGCAGCTCCATTCCGGCCAGCGAGGTCACGTAGCCGGTGACCGTGTCGATGCCGACCCTGATGAGATGATCCCGGAACTCCGCCGCCTGCCCGGCGTCGTCGGCGAGGACGACGATCGGCGTCGACTCCGCAGCCGGGTGGAAGACCCAGGCGCCGAAGCTCGCGGCCTTTCCGGGTCCCGGGATGTGCAGGGCCCCGGCCGGGGTGCCGGCATGGACGTCTGCGGTCGGACGGGTGTCGATGAAGGCCGCCGAGCCGTCCTCGATCCTCTCCTGCAGACGACCGACGTCGAGTTCCTCGAGCTCGGCGAGCTCGCCGAGGAGTGACGGGCCCTCCCGGTTCTCGGTCTTCATCCTGGCGAAGTAGGCGTGGGCGTCGGGCTGCCCGGACAGCAGTTCGTCGACGAAGCCCTGCTCATCGCCGCTCTCGAGGAACGGCGACCACCAGGCGAAAGCGCGCTCGTAGCCGACGGTGGTCGTCGGAATGGCCCCCAGGGCTTTGCCGCAGGCGCTTCCCGCGCCGTGGGCGGGCAGGATCTGCACGTAGCCGGGGAGGGTGAGCAGGCGGTCGCGGAGGCTGGCGAAGAGGTCGCGGGCACCGGCGAAGCGGGTATCGGAGCCGCCGGCCGCCTCGTCGAGGAGGTCCGGGCGTCCGATGTCTCCGACGAAGACGAAGTCGCCGGTGAGCATGAACCCCGGTGCGTCGGCCTGGGCACCGTCGGTGACGAGGAACGACAGGTGCTCGGGAGTATGGCCGGGGGTGTGCGAGGCGCGCAGGGTGATGTTGCCGAGGGCGATCTCGTCGCCGTCGTGCAGGCGCACCGCGTCGTCGAAGCCTGCCCCGTAGGACCAGTCGGGTCCGCCTTCGTCGGAGACGTACATCGTCGCGCCGGTGGCGGCGGCGAGTTCGCGGGTGCCGGAGAGGTAGTCGGCGTGGATGTGGGTTTCGGTGACGGCGGTGATCGTCAGTCCATGGCGGTCGGCGAAGTCGCGGTAGACCGCTATGTCCCGGCGGGGATCGACGACGATCGCCTCCCCGCTGGCCTGGCAGGCTATGACGTAGCTGGCATGGGCGAGGTCGGTGTCGAAGATGCGTTCGAGGAGCATGGGAGTCTTCTTTCCGTGGTCGACGGGTGTTTGGTCTGCCGCCGGGTCAGCGGCCGAAGAGGCGGGAGAAGAAGCTGGGCTTGGCCGCTCGGGCCGCATCCTCTTCGGCCTGGGTGTGCTTGCCGTTGCACCACTGACCGGCCGGAACCGTGCTCTTCACCGACTGGATGTGTTGCCCGCATCCTGCCCACGTGGTTTTTCCGCACACTCGGCACGTCGCTGCTCGACACATAGCTGTCTCCTTCTTCGGCCATCGCGGGCCGGTTCGTCATCAATTCGATATACCCCCAGGGGTATACAGTAAATATACCCATGGGGGTATAGTTGATGTCAACATCGAGAACGTGAAAGGACGACGATGAGCGAACGCGACACGTCCCCGGCTGAGCCGGAGAACGCAGAGGGCGACCCGGGAGAGCGGATGCTCGCCGACCCTGCCGCGCAGAAGAAGGTCCTCAATCGACTGCGCCGGGCACAGGGGCAGCTCGGCGCGGTGATCACCGCTGTGGAGGACGGAAGCCACTGTCGAGACGTCATCCACCAGCTCTCGGCGGTGTCGAAGGCACTCGACCGGGCGGGATTCCTCATCATCTCGACGGCACTGCGGGAGTGCCTCGAGGATGACGAGGACGAAGTGCGCACCGACGAGCTCGAGAAGCTCTTCCTCTCCATGGCCTGACGGAGTGGGCCGGACGGGCATCCCCGCGAAAGGGTCAACGCCGCCGTTGGCGAGATTCGACGAGTTCCACGTAGGCGAGGTGCTGATCGGCCGAATAGCAGACGATCTTCCCCTTGTGGTTCTTGGTCTTCCGCAGAATTCCAGCATCGGCGAGTTCGACGAGTGCTCGATGAGCCGCCGCACGAGTCACCCCATGCCCAGCAGATACCGAATCGATGGTCACGACCGGTTCCTGGGCGAGCCTTTCGAGGACTTTGAGGATGACGGAGCCGGCACGCGGTTGGGCAGGCGTTTTTCCGATCGAGCGTCGATACTCGACGAGGTCCGACCGGATCGTCTGGTCCAATGCGTCGATGTCCTCGCCGAGTAGGACGGCGGACGATGCGGCTTGCTCGACCGCCTCGGCGAAAGAGGCTGTCCACCCATCGAGGTCAGGGGGGTCGCGGCGGAACGCAGTCAGCCCTCCGATGTAGGCCTTGGTCTCCGCGGCGAATACGGTGCTGATGGGGACCAGCACACTGCGCAGCACTCCCGCTCTCTTGAGGACTGTGTGCACAAGGGCTCGGCCGGTGCGGCCGTTGCCGTCGATGAATGGATGAATCGTCTCGAACTGGGCGTGGGCGATCGCGGCTCGGATGACGGGATTCCCATCGGTGCGAGAAATGAATTCGGCGAGATTCGCGATCAGACGAGGCACTTCGGTCGGCGGGGGAGGGATGAAGTCTGCGCGCAGCGGACTATTTCCGGGACCTCCGACCCAATTCTGTTCTGTCCTCAGCCCGGCTTCGAGTCGAGGTTCGATCGAATGCTGCAGATCCTCGATGTCGGAGGTCGTGACGGGCCTGTCGGGTTCTGAGAGCTCATCGACGGACTTCTCCGTGGCCCGGACATTGGCGATGACATCGAGCGCAACACGATCGCCGTGCCTGAGATATTCAGCGATTGCCAGCTTCTTCGGGCTGAGTCTGTTTCCCTCGATCCATGACGAGGAGATGCTTTCGGAACGGATGAGCAGATGGTTGAGATAGAGGCTGTCGGATGCACGTACGCGTTCGTCCAGCCGGGCGAGAGCGACTGTGGCATCCTCTGCGATTGATGTCGTTGCCTCGCTCAGACGGGGCAGCGTGAGGGCGAGTTCGTCGGGGACAAAGGCTGAGTAGGCTCCGGATGCTCGATCTTTCCTGCTCAGCCCGGCCGGATTGGGCGGAGTCCAGTGCTGCTGGACTGTGTAGGGCATTGCACTGACCGCCTCTCCTCTTCAGGGCTACGCTCAACCCGAGCCGTAGAATATTTACTTTAAGGTGCCTAAAGTAAATATTCTACGCATCTGTGTGAGGTTAGATTCTGAACCCCTCGGACTTGATGGCGCGGCGACGCTTATGAAACATGCGATCAAGGACGGGAACTTCAACGTCGTGGAAGTCGTGAACGGTGACCTCATCGACGGTGAGATCGCCGCGCGTCACTCGGCCGAGGTTCTGGACGACTCGACCTTTGAATGAGATCGGCATCGTCAAGAAGAGAGTGTCTAGAACAGGGAGATCGAAGCCTTCGCCGGCGACTTTGTCGATCGCCACTAGGACGAAGCTGTCGCGCGAGCAGGCCGTATCTCTGAGCTTCTCGCGTTGACGTGCGCGTTCACCTGGTTTCAACTGTCCATGTAGCTGAAGGACCGGATGCTTCTTTGGAACCTTATTGCGTATCCCCTCAACGAGCGTGCGCAGATGGTCGATCCTGTTCGTGAGAACCAAAACGTGGCGTCCTTCGTTCGCTTCCGCAACGATCTTCGGAATGATCTGAGAGTTTCGGCCCTCGTCAGTCGCGAGTTCGGCGTAGAGATCGGGCATCGAGGGGCCGCCAGCACCCGGTTCTTCTGTTGTGAAATCAGTCTGATGGACGTGGAACGTGCGCTTAGGGGCTGCCGACTCTTGGTCAGCCTCTGGCTTCACATGTGGTTCTTCGGCTGTCTCAGTCTTCGCCATGTCGTATCGAACCGGCCCGCACTGCATCGTGATGAGCCCATTGAGCTGGTCTGCTCTATAGGGGGTTGCAGTCAGCCCCAGCCATCTGGGTGCATCCACTTGGTTGAGGGCAGCTTCCGCGGCCGGTGCGGCCACACCATGGCATTCGTCGACGATGATCTGTCCGTAGCGGTTGAGCAGAGTGGGGTCGGCGTTCCTGTGCGAGATCGAGCGCATCATGATGAGGTCGACGAAGCCCGTCGTCTTGCGCTTGCCGCCACCGAGCTGACCGATCTCTCCATCGTCGAGTGAGAGGAACTGGCACAGCCTCTCACGCCATTGGAGGAGAAGCTCGCGAGTCGGTACGATGACCGCTGTCGCTACACGACGTTCGGCGATCAGAGCGCATGCCATGACAGTCTTGCCTGTTCCCGGCGGCGCGACCAGAACACCCATATCGTGCCTGAGCATCTCTGCAACGGCTTTTTGTTGATCGGGCCGCAGGGTGCCGGTGAAGTAAGCTGCGATTCTATCCCGCTTGCGACGAGATGATCTCTTCCGGACGGTGTAACCAGCCATTTCCAGACGGGAACGAACATCGTCGAACAGTCCTCGCGGCATTCTCAGTTCTTCATCCGTCTCTTCGAAACGGACAACCACTCGAGGCTCTCCGAAGGTGCTCATTCGCATTGCTTGCTTGCGGTAGAACTCGGGGTTGGCCAGCGAGGACAGATGTTTGAGATCTGACAGAAGCACGCTGGGCATGTCCTCGATTGGGATGTGAAGTTGAGTGTCCCGGCGGAGAGTGATTTCTGCTCCTCCGACCTTCGGTTGCAAGGCCCGGATGTCCTCCCGCCGCGGTTTCATTCGCCACTTCGCATTCATAGTGTGGTTCGCGGCTGCTGCCGGGGTGTCATCGGGCCCGAGTCGGTCTGCAGACGAGTCTTCAGCGATCCTTTCGACCTCTGCGGGAGAGATGAGTCGTGTTCGATCCAGAGCGGCGAACTGGTCGTTGTATGGTTCCCAGGTCTGCGGATGTGCGAAGACCGTCGTGCCTTGGCCCCGCATGTCACCTTGCAGAGGCAACGCAATGAGGTTGCCGAATGAGCCGCGCCCCGGCGAATTGACCGGCAATTTGTCCTGCGAAGGGAAGAGTCGGTCGTAGCTGGAGAATGTGATTGAAGTGTCTTTGTCCATTGCGCGACGCAAAAGAGACATTCCGGCCCGTCGCGCAATCGCCGCAGGCACGGCTGACTCGAAGAACAGCCAGATGTGTGCTCCGCTGCCGGAGCTGGTGATCTCGGCTAGGGCATCGATCCCTGCCGCGGTGCATTCGTCTGAGAAAGCGGCTGCAGCTGAACGCCAGTCATCGTTGTCGAAGTCGCAGGCAAGCAGGCGGCAAGTGTCGTCTTTCCGCAGGGGGTAAAGGCCGATGTGGAGAGGTTTGCGAGTGTCATCAGGCTTCGCGTTGCGTACTCCGGAGAGGTGACGCGCAACGAGCTGCTTGGTCAGCGGCTCATAGTCCTCAGGTCGGACCTTCTTGGGGTCGTAGAATCCCGATCGAGTGGCTGGGCTCCAGCCGCGTTTGCCTGTCTTGGCGCTCTCCCAGCGCCGGGCATACACGTCAGCGCGACCACAGAAGCGCGACATGAACAGCTCGAGCTTCGCATCCAGTGGTGACATATGTGTGATGGGTGCGTTCTCGACGCGGGCTGGCGCATCGTGTGGTTCTGGAGACTCCTGCCTAGTCGGACGCCGCTGCGCTTTCTGCCCAATGGCGTTGCTTCGCGTCGAGGTGGGATCGGAGACTGCGGTTTCGCAAAGCGCCGCAAGCTCGTTGCGCGCCCGAGTCAGCTCTGATTCCAGGTACTCGATGCGGTGGATCAGCTGCATACGACGGTCGTCGTCGGTGGTGGGCCCGCCCATGGTCATCAGTGTAGAAGGTGCGCAGAAAGGTGCACAGCGGTGAAAGGTATGTAGATGAGTGAGGCGGTTGCGTCGCAGACTGCTTCTTCGGTCTTGTCTGCGAGGTAGGGCCGGTAGAAAGTCAGACTTTTTGTTGAGGGCGAGTTTTCGACTGAGACGCGATACAGTTCGAACAGAGAAACTATGAATGACGTGAGTTTTGGAGAGAACGTGGATTTTGATGAACGCCTGTGGGCGCTGGCTTCCAAAGTGGGGAATCAGCGTGAGGCCATTCAGACTGAAGAGGCGACGAAGAACGCTTTCATCATGCCTTTCATTTCGACGATCTTGGGTTATGACATCTTCAACCCGCTCGAGGTGGTGCCAGAGTTCTCGGCTGACGTCGGGGTTAAGAAGAACGAGAAAGTGGATTACGCCATCATGCGTGATGGGGAAGTTCAAATTCTCATTGAGTGCAAGAAGTCGACCGAGCCGTTGAAGATCGAACATGCTTCCCAGCTGTTTCGATACTTCTCAGTCACGAACGCGCGAATTGCAGTGTTGACCAATGGTGAGGTGTACAACTTCTACACTGACCTGGATGCTCCGAACAAGATGGATGACAAGCCGTTCTTGGTCTTGGACCTCAATGATGTTGACGAGACTCTCCTCCCAGAGTTGAGGAAGCTGACGAAAGAGGTATTCGACCTCGATTCCGTTATCAGTGCAGCGGAAGAGCTGAAGTATGTTGGAGCGATCAAACGCGAAATTGCGTCTCAGTTCAAAGATCCTGACGAGGCGTTCGTACGACTTTTCACCAGTCGCGTCTATGAGGGCAGATTCACTCAAGATGCAAAGGCACAATTCACTCAGCTCGTGGCGAAAGCAACCAGGCAGTTCCTCAATGAAAAAGTCAACGATCGGCTGAAGACGGCGTTGGGAGCATCGGATTCAGTGCCGCCCACGGAGGCCGCGCCGGCTGATTCCGTGACCAGCGAACCTGTTGCTGAGTCAGATCTCGACCGGGACACGGAAATAGAGACGACGTTGGAAGAACTCGAGGGCTACCAGATCGTCAAGGCGATCAGCTGCAGTGAGGTGAAGCCCGAGAGAGTGGCTCAGCGTGATGCGAAATCGTACTTTGCCGTGCTTCTGGACGACAATAATCGCAAGCCGATCGCTCGCCTTCACTTCAACGGCAAGAAACAGAAATACTTGGGAACCTTTGACGCAGACAAGGTCGAAACCCGCCATCCGATCAATGGGTTGGAGGAGATCTACCTTCACGCGGAGACGATTCGGGGGACCGTGAATCACTATATGGACTAAGAGCCAGCGAGGCGAGAATATTTACTTTAGACCCCCTAAAGTAAATATTCTCGCCGCATCTATGAGCTTAGATGCGGAATCGGCACCTACCCCTCGAACAGCCCCTTGATGTCCGCGGCGGTCACGGCCTGGCTGAAGGCCTGACCGCCGGGGCCACGACCCTGGTAGGTGCCGGAATCGGACATGAGGTCGTCGAAGAGTTCGGCTTTGCGCTTCTGCAGGGCGAGCACCTTCTCCTCGATCGTGCCCTCGGCGACGTAGCGGTAGACCATGACGCTCTTCGTCTGCCCGATCCGGTGCGCCCGGTCGATCGCCTGATTCTCCGAGGCGGGATTCCACCACGGATCCATGAGGAAGACGTAGTCCGCCTCGGTGAGGTTGAGACCGAACCCGCCGGCCTTGAAGCTGATGAGGAACACCGGCGCCTCACCCGATCGAAACGCATCGACGACCGCCCCGCGATTGCGTGTCGACCCGTCGAGGACGACATAGGGAATCCCGCGAGCGTCGAGGTCCGCGGCGACATTGGTCAGGAACGACGTGAACTGGCTGAACACGATCGACCGGTGGCCCTCGGCGATGACATCGTCGAGCCGTTCCCGGAGCGCGGCCAACTTCGACGAGGGCACCTCAGCGTGTTCGGCATCGACGATGGACGGATCGAGCGCGAGCATCCGCAGCAGGGTCAGCGACCGGAAGACGATGAACCGCTGCTTGTCGTATTCGCTGTCGATGAAGCCGAGGATCTTCTTCCGCTCCTTCTGCAGAATCCGATCGTAGAGTCTCCGGTGCGCGGCATTGAGCTCGACCGAGATGACCTGCTCCTGCTTCTCCGGCAGGTCAGCGGCCACGAGATCCTTCGTCCGCCGCATCATGAACGGCCGGATCCGCCGTTGCAGGCGCTGCATCCGTCCCGGGTTCTCGCCGGATTCGATCGGTCGGACGTATTCCTCCTCGAACCGATGCGGTGACGGAAACAGTCCCGGTGATGTGATCGAGAACAGCGACCACACGTCCTTCAGCGAGTTCTCCAGCGGTGTTCCGGTCAGCGCGAGCCGGAACGGTGTGCGCACTTCCTTCGCCGCTAGGTGCGTCTGTGCGGTGGAGTTCTTCACGAACTGCGCCTCGTCGAGGATGAGGCCCGCCCACTCCATCCGCGAGATCGGGTCTTCCTCCAACCTCAACATGGCATACGACATGACGATGACATCGGCACCGCGAGCCACCTCGGCGAGGTCGACCCCGCGCGCCCGCGTCGACTCGGCCACGACCCGAACATCGAGGTCAGGGGTGAACGCGGTCGCCTCCTTCACCCAATTCGGCACCACTGAGGTGGGAGCGACGATGAGGAAGGGGGTGCTCGCCTTCGCGTGTGTGATGAGCGCGAGCGTCTGCAGGGTCTTGCCCAAGCCCATGTCGTCGGCGAGGATCCCGCCGAGGCGGCACCGGTAGAGCAGTGCCAACCATCGGAATCCCTGCACCTGATACGGGCGCAGGGTCGCACCGTTCAGGTCGGGCACCTCGGTGGCGGGCAGGTGTTCGAGGTCGGCCAGTGCGCGCACCGAGTCTCTCCAGGTCACGGCTGGTTCGGACTCGTCGGCGAGGTCCTCGAAATCCGACCACAGACCCACATGCATGCGGGAGATCTTCGGCGCTCCGGGCTCCCATTCGGGGATGAGGTCCGCCTCGGCGAGGAGGGCCTTGAGCTTGTCGAAGATCGGCTTGTTCAGCGACAGGAACGAATCGTCGGAGAGCTTGATCTTCTTCGTCCCGGCCGCCAGCGCCTTGTACAGCTTGACGAAGGGGACCGGGTGGCCGTCGATGCTGATCTGGAAGCCGAGGTCGAACCAGTCGTTCTTCTCCGACTCGACTGAGGTGATCTTCACGTTCGGCTCCCCGCCGAGCTCCCGGTACGGCTGCTTCTTCCCGCGCGTGATGACCTTGACGTGTTCGATCTCTTCGAGCCCGGGCAGGACGTTGACGACGAAATCCGCGGTGTCGGCGTCGTCGAGTTCGACGTCTCTGATGCTCGGCAGGGCGGAGCCGGTTTCGTGGGTGTCGGCGAGGAGTTTGTCGACCTCGGTGACGACGGCATCTTCGAAGTCGAGTTCGCGTTGCTCCGCGTATTCCCTCGCCGAGGCGGCGCTGAGCCTCAATCGGTCGATGACGGGGAAGGTGCGGCGGGGTCCCTGGTATTCCCAGTACCAGCGCAAGGAGAGTTTGTCGCCGGCGCCGAAGGCGGCGAAGACGACGAGGCGGGGGCGGCCATACTGCGGGAAGGCGACGGTGGCGTCGCTGCTGATGACCTCGGCGCTGGAGCGCAGCTGCGGGTAGTACTCCTCGAAGAACTCTTCGGCCTCGGCCGCGGGGATCGTGATCGGCCCGGGGGACTGGAGCACGGGCAGCGCGGATTCCTTCGTCGGGGTCTCCGCAGGGGCGAGGGTGACGGTGAAACCGCTGGTGACGTCGATGCCGAAGAAGCCGTGCGTCCAGATGGGTTTGATCAGTCCGGGGGCATATTCGCGTTCGTCGATCGTTGCCCGCGTCTGCACCTGCAGGCGGTTCTGGCTGCGACGGATGTCGATCGCGGCCTTCGCGCTGTGCCCGATGCGGATGGTCATGGCCGGATTGATGCCGACGAATTCGATGCCGAGCTTCTTCCCCTGCGTGAAGTGATCCCACAGCAGCGGAGTGCGGAAATCGCCGAGGTGGTACGGCGCCCCGTCGGGCGTGAAGTCGGTCTTCCCGCGGGTGCGCAGTCCCGCGAGTTGGGTGAACCATTCCTGGTGGGCCGGGTCGATGTCGAACTGCCGGGCCATGCGGTCGATGGTGCGCCAGGTCAGGGTCTTCTTCACCCAGTTGCCGGACTCGCTGAGCATGAGCGGGCGGATCGCGAGGCTCGGATTCGCGCCCGGGGTGACGTCGTCCTTGTCGAGGAGGACGGAGTGTTGAGCTTCGAACCATGTGCGGGGGATGACTTGGACGAGCTCGAATCCCAGCGCCACGGGCGTGTGTGAGTGCGGAGCCGCCTCGGCGAGTGGGGCGAAGGCATCACGCCAATCGGCGGGGATGGCGGTGGGGGGCGGTCGATTTTCGGGCACGGAGACATCCTCTCACCGCTCACCGTCGTCAGTCGTCGTCCGGTCGTCCTTCCCTTGGGCATCTTCGTCTGAGGCGTCCGCTCGTGAGCTGCGGTCGAAGAGGACGATGAAGGTCGCGACCGCGAGCACGAGTCCGGAGGCGACGACGGCGATCGGTCCGAAGCGGAAGGGCAGCACCTCGTGGAGGAGGCCGCGTACCGTCGACGTCGGATCCGCCAGCGTCGCAGCGGTGAAGATCGCGACGAGGACGGACACGCCGAGAGCCGCGAGGCGATTCCACCGGCCGTCGACGTGGTGGGACAGGAGCCGGCCGGCCTTGATGATCCGCCCGGTGCGCAGGATCCGCAGGGCACCGATGAGGCGGATGAGGCGGAAGAGCTGCACGGGTCCGAGGGCGAAGAGCACGCCGAGGATGATGAGGATGGTGAGGACGATGAGCCACAGGTGGCGGCGCAGCCACGCGACGCGGTCCTCGGAGACGATGAAGAGGATGAGCGTCTCGCCCACGAGCACGAGCCCGGAGAGGAGATTGACGATGCGGCCGGCGGCGCTCCACGGCTCCGAGAGGAAGGAGAGGAACACGGCGGGAATCGACACGAGTGCGGCGATGAGCACCGGCATGGCCAAACGGCTGCGCCAGCGGTCTTCGCGGGACGCAGGCGTCGGATGATCAGTCATGGCATTCCCAGGATACGGGCCTCGGTCGGTGTCAGGGGCGCGGAGTAGCCTGTGCCCTATGCATGAGAACAATGAGGTCGACACCGCTGTCGAGGTGGCTGCATCGACCGCACACAGCATCTGGGCCGACGTCACTTGGACCTACCACGGAGGTGCCCCCCGACGAGCGGAACATGTACCAGCTCATGCGGACCGACGAGGGCTGGAAGATCGCCGTGCTCACCCCGCTGGAGTACTGATGAACCCTGCGAGACGGGAGAGGGGGACACCGGTGTCGGACCGGGGTGCCCTCGAGTGCCAGCGTGAGCGGGCGGAGGACTTGGGTGCCCGGCTGCTGCTCGACCGCACCGACGATGACGACGAGCCGCTGTACGTCTTCGCCGATCCCTCCGGCCACCCGTTCTGCGTCTTCGTCGGATGAGCGTGGACGACTACACCGATGACGAGAAGTGGCTGATCGTCACAGCGCGGAGGTGGCGACGAACCGATCCGGGCCTGGAACCGCGCGTGGTCGAGGAGCTCAAGAGCCACCTCGGTGCGGCACGAAACGCTGTCGGGAAAGCGAAGAAGGCGGGTGCGGAGGACGATCTGGCCGAAGCCCGGCGGCGGGTGAACGCCGCGAAGATCGGGCTCGGCGAACGTGGCGACTACTGGTGGGAGATGGCGATAGAGGATCGGCGTGCGCGCGCGGAAGCGGCCCTGAGCGAACTGCGGTGAGTTCGCTCAGGGCCGCCGGAAGCGAGCGGGCGCTCCGCAGGGTTGTCCAGCGGATGCCCTGCAACGTTCAGTCCTGCGAGACCGCTGCGGCGAGATTGCCGAGTGAGGACTCGAGATCCTGTTCGCTGACGACGGGGAAGCTGATCTTCTTGAGCAGCTCCTTGTCGGTCACCGCACTCCAGTCGTAGGTGACAGAGACCTCGGTCGAGTGCCGACCCAGCGGCGTGAGTTCCCAGACCCACTCCCAGCCCGGAGGTTCTTCGCCTGCCGGCGCGGTCTTCCAGGCCAGCAGCTTGTTCTCCTCATAGCCGATGACGTGGTTGTCGGTCTTGTAGTCGCCGCCCATCTGATCCCACTGCATGTTCATGGTGAACTTCTGACCGGTCCTGGTGATGCGATCGCTCGTGTCATCGGAGACCACCATGCCCGAACCGTCGAGCTGCGCGTGACGCTCCGGATTGTTGAGGACGTCGAAGATGTCCTCGGGTGCCGCATCGATCGTTCTCGAAGCGCTGACTTTCGTATCGGTCATTGACTTCGCCTTTCGTTGACGGTCATCAGATCTCAGGGCTCCGGCACGGGAGACCGGTCCCCGGTTGCCACGCTATACCCTCTCCGGTGCGGCGGCTAGAGGGGTCGGCCGTGACGGATGCGCGGCCGGCAGGTCTCAATCCGGTGACGCCGAGGCGGAATTGACGGAGAGCTTCGAGCGCGCTGATAAAATGCTGGGAAGAACTGCAGTGACGATGCGCAGAGGCATCGTTCGACTCCGAAGGGAGGGTCCTCATGGGCTCCCTGTTGATCATGATCATCGGGCTGGCGATGCTCATCGCCGGCTATCTCCTCTACTCGAAGTTCCTCGGGCGCAAGATCTTCAAGCTCGACGACTCCTTCACCACTCCGTCGCACGAACTCCACGACGGGGTCGACTACGTGCCCACGAACAAATACATCCTGTGGGGCCACCATTTCACCTCGGTGGCCGGAGCCGCGCCCATCGTCGGCCCGGCGATCGCCGTCATCTGGGGCTGGCTGCCCGCCCTGCTGTGGGTGACATTGGGTACCGTCTTCTTCGCAGGCATGCACGACTTCGGGACGCTCTGGGCCTCCGAACGCAATAAGGGACGGTCGATCGGAGCCCTGTCGGCGCGCTATATCGGCAAGCGCGGGGCGAACCTCTTCCTCATCGTCATCTTCTTGCTGCTGCTCATGGTCATCGCGGCCTTCGCCGTGGTCATCAAGGACCTGCTCATCAGCACCCCGTCTGCCGTGATCCCGGCCTGGGGTGCGATCGGCGTGGCGCTCATCGTCGGTGTCTGCGTCTACCGTCTGCGGGTGCCGCTCATCCCCGTCACCATCGTCGGCGTCATCCTGCTCTACGGCCTCATCGTGCTCGGCAACTATGTTCCGGTCGCCCTGCCCGATGACTTCCTCGGCGTGGGACCGGCGACCTTCTGGATCGTCGTGCTCTTCGCCTACGGAGCGATCGCCTCGCTGCTTCCGGTGTGGGTCCTGCTGCAGCCGCGCGACTACATCAACGGCGTGCAGCTGTTCATCGGACTCATCCTCCTCTTCGGCTCCGTGCTCACGGCGACTCTGTTCTCGGCGACGAAGCCCGAGATCGTCGCCCCCGCCATCAACACCGCAGTGCCGGAGGGCACCCCGAGCATGGTGCCGCTGCTGTTCGTCACGATCGCCTGCGGTGCGATCTCCGGGTTCCACGGCATGGTCGCCTCGGGGACGAGTTCGAAGCAGCTGGACAAGGAGACCGACGCCCGTTTCGTCGGCTACTTCGGGGCTGTGGGCGAAGGGCTGCTCGCCCTCGGCACCGTGCTGGCCATCATCGGCGGCATCAAGTCCACCGCAGCGTGGCATGAGATCTACTCGGCCTTCGGCGAAGGCGGCGTCGGAGCCTTCGTCCAGGGCGGCGGCGCCCTCATGGAGCACGGCCTCGGCCTGCCGGCGTCGCTGTCGGCGACGGTGCTCGCGACCATGGCGGTGCTCTTCGCCGCGACGACGATGGACACCGGCATGCGTCTGCTGCGCTTCGTCATCCAAGAGGTCGGCGACGCCGTGAAGATCAAGATCACGAACGTCCCGGCCACGCTCCTCGTCGTCGTCATCGGCCTCGGCCTCACCTTCTCCCAGGGGCTCGGCGGAGAAGGGGGACTGCGGATCTGGCCGCTGTTCGGCACGACGAACCAGCTCATGGCATCCCTGTCGCTGTCGATCATCGCCGTCATCCTCATCCGCAAGCGGCGCAACCCGGCACCGGCCCTCGTCCCGCTCGTGTTCGTGTTCGTCATGTCGTTCTGGGCGGCCATCGAGCAGCTCGTCAGCTTCACCACGCCGGGAAATCAGGACTGGCTGCTCTTCGCCATCGACGTCGTCATCATCATCGCCAGCATCTGGGTGGCGATCGAAGCGATCCAGGCGATGCGGCGAGCATGGGCGGAACCGCCCGAGGACCCGGACGCCGACGAGAAGCTCGTCGCGACCCGAGAGAACGTCTGAGCCGATGTCCCAGTCGCATTCCGGGAGCTCGGGTGGTCTCGGGCAGTGGTGGTCGTCGTTCCGGGACGGACTCGTCGAGTTCTACGTCGGCCCCTACCGGCAGACCCTCAAGCGCGAACAGCAGGCCGAGGACGACTTCTTCACCGTCGTCGTCCTCGGTGAGGCCCTCGGGGTGCCCGACCCGGCGGCCTACTACACGGCCGAGCTCATGCCCGCCCTGTGGGAGAACTTCCATGCCTGGCATCGCCGCATGGGGCTGCCCCGTTCGCCCCTGGACCACATCGCATGCTGCTAGACATCGCGCGCGACCACCGGTGCCTGTTCGTCGGCGGCAAGGGCGGGACAGGCAAGACGACCGTCTCCTCGGGCCTGGCCATGGCCCGGGCCGACGACGGCGGACGCGTCCTGCTCGTGTCCACGGATCCGGCGCACAACCTCGGCGACATCTGGGGACAGGAGCTCGCGGACGAACCTCGGCGGGTCCATACGGGTGAGCGCGGATTCGTCGATGCCCTCGAAGTCGACCCCGAAGCGACGATCGACGCGCACTTCGCCTCAGTCGAACGGATGATGACGCGGATGCTGCCCGAGAGCACTCACCGCGCGGCTCGGGCGCATCTGGCCTCGGCCAGGTCGGCTCCCGGCAGCCATGAGTCGGCGGTGCTCGAGCGGATCGCGACGATCCTCGCCGAGGCGGCCGACTACGACCTCGTCGTCGTCGACACGGCGCCGACCGGCCACACCCTGCACCTGCTGGCGCTGCCGGAGCGACTGACCGATTGGGCGGAGACTCTGTTGTCCAACCGCGACCGGTCCGAGCGTTTCGCCGCCGCGGCCCGCCACCTGGTCAGCCCCAAGGAGGAGACGCCGACGCCGGATGCCGAACTTCGGCAGAGGCTGCAGGCTCGTCGCGATCGCTTCGCCGCCCTGAGACGGTCCATCTCCGACTCGCGGCAGACCGGGTTCCTCATCGTCACCATCGCCGAGCAGCTGCCGGTCGCCGAGACGCTCGGTCTCGTCACCGACCTCGGCGGTATCGGCATCGAACTGTCCGGGATCGTCGTCAATCGACGCTCGCCCGCCGATGCGGGAGAGTTCCTCGCGGACAGACGACAGCGGGAGGACGAGCATGTGTCACGGCTGAGGTCCGCGGTGCCGACGGTTCCGCTGGCACAGCTGCCGCTGACCGCGACCGAACCGACCGGGGTCGGGGGGATCACCGGTCTCGCGGCTCTGCTCGCCGAGCGCTGAGCTCGGCGGGACTCCGCGCGCTGCGGTGGCCGCTCGACCGTGTGCCGAGCGTGGCCGTTCCGATCCGGCTCCACCTATCCGTCCGTTCCAATTAGACTGGTGCGCATCCGCGATCGACACGGCACCGGCGGAAGGACCTGACCGTGGGGTGGAGCACGAGCGAACTGGCGCGCCTGACCGGCGCCACGGTCAACACCGTCCGGCATTATCACAAGCTCGGGCTGCTCACCGAGCCCGAACGGATGAGCAACGGCTACAAGCAGTACGGTGCCTCCCACCTGCTCCGACTCCATCAGATCCGGCGAATGCGCGAGCTCGGGATTCCGCTGTCCGACATCGGGTCGGTCGACGACGACCACGAACAGCAGCAGCTCGCCCTCAAACAGCTCGAGGGTGACCTCGATGAGCAGATCGCAGCTTTGGAAAAGGCCCGCGCCGAGGTGGTCCAACTCCTCGAACACGGGGCGCCGATCGATACGGCCGCGGGTTTCATCGACATCGCCGCGCGGATGTCGAGCGCGGATCGCAGCCTGATGAACATCTACTCGAGCCTCTACGAAGACTCCGCGTTGGCGGAGATGAGAACCATCATGTCCGAGACCACACCCTACGATCGGGAGATCGACGAACTCGCCGAGGATGCCGATGAGGACACGCGGACGCGTCTGGCCGAGCAGATCGCTCCGAGCATGAAGCGCCATCTCGAGACCAAACCCTGGCTGCTCGCACCGACCGAGCGGATGACCGGGGACGTGAAGATGGGACAGGCTGCGATCATCGGCACGATCAGCGAGCTGTACAACGACGCGCAGATCGACGTCATCCAGCGGGCGTTCATCGCCGTCTTTCCGACGCTCGAGATTCCGGACGAAGATCGCGAGCGGTTCATTGCCTTCATCAAGCACGTTGCCGCGCAAGTGGAAGAGAGCTGAGGATTCGCAGGGTTCGCCGATGAGGGCTTGACCCTGTTCCGAGAACACAGTCTGTACTGAACGTATCAACCATCAGATCCGGCTCTTCCGGGCCGGGATCTGACCAACACGTTCAGGAGGACACCATGAACCCGATCATCGAATTCTTCCAAGGTCTTGCCGCTCACGTTCCCGACCTGCTCCAACCATTCATCATCGCCGCCGCCGGAGCCATCCCCTTCATCGAGGGAGAGATCTCCTCGATCATCGGCGTCTGGGCTGGGATGAACCCCGTGCTCGCCGGCATTGCCGGGGCCATCGGCAACTTCGTCTGCGTCACTGTCATCGTGCTCCTCGGGGCACGGGCCCGTCACGCGGTCGTGAGCCGTCAGAGGGGAAAGCGAGAACTCGCGGCCGTCGGCGCAGGCGGTGGGGGCGGGTATGCCGGTGCCGTGACGGCTGAGTCCGCGGCGTCGAACTCCGGTGCCGATCTGTCGGGGACCGATGCTCCCGCCGACCTCTCGTCGATTGAATCTCCCGTCGATATCACTGCAGGCAGAACGGCCGCGGAGGGCCACCTCGGTGAGGGTGAGAAGTCCGAGTCCAAAGGGCGAGTCAAGTTCAAGAAGTTTCTCACCCGTTTCGGCGTCCCCGGGGCGAGCCTGCTCGGACCGCTCGCGATTCCTACCCAGATCACCTCGACGATTCTCGTCAGCACGGGTGTGAAGACGTCGTGGATCCTGCTGTGGCAGGGCATCGCGATCATCGCTTGGACGACCCTGACCACTCTCATCGCCACCGGCGCGCTCACGCTGCTGGCCGGCTGAATTCGGCTCATTCGCACTGCGCGAGAGAGGAAGCTCCGTGACTTTCGCCCACCGCCGCCCGGTGCTCGGCGCGCAGGAGCCTGAAGATCGTAAGATGGAGTGGATGTCTGATTCCGGGAAAACTCACACCTCGTCACCGGCCGTGCTCGGAGCGCTGCTGTTCATCACCGCGCGCAGCCTCGACGACGCCGACGTTCCCGGCACGCCGGCGAGTGCCGACCCCGCTCAGCTGAGCCCGGCAGACAAGGAGATCCTCGCCGAGGTGGAGCTCGCCCTGACCGCCCAGACCGACGATTCCGGTCGGTCCGAGAGCTCAGCCCCGACCGACGATTCCGCGCAGTCCGGAGCAGCCGCGCCGACCGACGACTCGACGTCGTCGGTGACATCGACCCTCGCCGAGGTGGCCGCCGCCTTTGCGCACGTCCGTGGCCGGGCGGAGGTCCCGAGCCTGACCGCCAGCCGGTACGACCGTCTGCGCAAGACGGTGCTCGAGAGCCTCGGTGCCGCCTCGGCGCAGGGGGCCACGATCTGGCCGCCGACCAGCCAGACCGCGGTGCAGAGGTTCGGGTCGTGGAACGAAGCGCTCAAGGCAGCAGGTCTGGCGACGAACAAGACCGGCCGAGCCAAGGGGCAGCTGCGCTTCGATGCAGATGCCTATGCCACGGCGATCGCCGAGTTCCTCGCCGACTGCGAATCCCGTCGGACCGCCGCGACCTACAAGGCCTACACGGAATACGCCGCCGAGCACAAGGGCGAGGTGCCCTCGGCAGCGGCGGTGCGGAAGTTCTACGGTTCCTGGAGCGCCGCGCTCGCCGCCGTGCGGTGAGGGAAAAGCGCAGGAACTGTGCGGTTCTGCCTCGTGACCGACTGATCACCGGTACGGCTGTCCCGGAGATTGCGGGACTTGTCTGACGGGGACTTCTTCGCCGTCGACCCCACCGGTGCTACCGTGGACAATCGAGAATGACGGGGCTGTCGGCATCGGTGGTTTCGTGCCATGACCGACGACGGAAAGACAATTGATCGTGATCTCGACCAAACTCGCCCGGGGCCTCGCCGGTGCGGCCCTCTGCGCTCTGGCCCTCACAGGCTGCACCTCGTCGCAGGATTCGGACTCCAACGACAAGGACTCGGCGGCCGACGGCGGGAACGGCAGCAGCGACGGCGCGACGCCCGGCGTTGAGAACATCGATCCCGACGACGTCATCGTCAAACAGGACGTCACTGTCCCGGGATCCGACAAGAACAAGGCGACCATTGCCATCCACTCGCTCGAGGTCGACGGGAAGACGCAGACCTTGACGATGGTCGTCACGCCGCACTTCACCACGGCCGACAGCGACGCTTCGATCAGCGTCTACGACGTCTGGGGCGAGAACAAGTTCGACCCGCAACTTGTCGATACGGACAACCTCAAGGTCTATTCCCCGATCTCGGACACCTACGAAATGTGGGCCTCGGATTCGGTGTTCACGGAGACGAAGAACAACCGGCCGATGATCGTGTGGGCCGTCTTCAAGGCTCCGGAGAACGACATCGATGCCGTCGACATCCGGGCTCAGGAGAACTGGCCGAAGTTCACCGACATCCCGATCACGGAGTCATGATGCGTCGAGGGAACACCAGGAAGTGCACCGCTGTTCTCGTCGGCGTCGGACTGCTGATCGGTTCCGGGGCAGGCGCGACGGCCGGTGCCGGCGCCGGCATCGCCGCCGAATCCGATCCGACGTCCCCGGCGGACCTGCCTGAACCGACACAGGAGCAGCTGGATTACTCGGTCCAGCGGTGGGAGCCGAACAATGTCCAGGAATGGAACACCTCGGAATCCGTCGTCCCACTCGTGACGAACAAGAAGGACGGCGACGACGCGGTCATCACCCTGGCCAGCGACATCCTCTTCGACTTCAGCAGCGCCGAGATCTCCGACAAGGCCGAGAAGGCCATCGCGAAGACCGTGGAGAACGTTCCCGACGGTACAAAGGTCACAGTCTCCGGATACACCGATTCGATCGGCGACGATGCGGCGAACAAGAAGCTGTCGAAGAAGCGGGCGCAGGCTGTGGCCGATGTCATCGCCGACTCACGGTCCGGCCTCGACCTGACGGTCAAAGGCCTCGGCGAAGCAGACCCGGTGGCGAAGAACACGACGAAGAAGGGTGAGGACAACCCGCAGGGACGGGCGAAGAACCGACGCGTCGAAATCAGCTACGACGACAGCTGAGTGTCGGGCAGTGCCTGTTGAGGGCCATTCTTCATCGACCGCGCATCGTCCCACCGACCGCTCGCGTTATACACTGCGCGGTCGACGCTAAGTTGAGCGCTCGGCGGCCCAGCTACCGCTGGCTGATCGTTCGCCGGCCCAGCTCCCGCGGGCTCATCGTTCGCCGGCCCAGCCACCGCGGGCTCAGCTCCAGCGGGCTCAGCGCTCGCTAGCTCACCGAGCTTCGGCATCACCGCCCAGCGGCGAAGGCCTCCAGCCGGTTGCAGGCGGTGGTGATGGTCTCGTCCGAGACCGCGAAGGTCAGCCGCAGGTAGCCCTCACCGGCCGGGCCGAAGGCCGAACCGGGAATCGTCGCGAGATTGTGGTCCTCGAGCAGTCGGGTTGCGAGGTCCCAGGAGTCCAGCCTCCACTCGGACACGTTCACCCAGGCGTAGAACGTCGCCGCCGGGCGCAGCAGACTCAAGCCCGCGATGGCGTTGACGCGCTTGACCATGAGCTCACGCCGCCTGGCATACGAAGCGACCATCTCATCGACCGCAATCTGCGGCCCCTCGATTGCGGCGACCGCTGCCTCCTGGACGAACCCGGGCAGACTCGAGGTCAGCCCCTCCTGCAGCAGTGCCATCGGCGCGATGAAATCTTGCGAACCGATGACGAAACCGCACCGCCAGCCGGTCATGGCATAGGTCTTCGAGAAGCTGCCGATGGCCAGGAACCGATCGAACTCAGCTCCCACCTCGGCGGTGGACGGTTTCACCTCGGCGATGGAGGTGTATTCCACATCGAAGACCATCTCGTCATAGACCTCATCGGAGATGACGGTGAACCCATGCTCATCGGCCAGCGCAGCGATCTGCTCGAGGTCGGCCCGATCCATGACCGAGCCCAAAGGGTTCGACGGACTGTTGATGATCACGGCCGCGGTCTTGTCCGTGATCACTGAGCGGACATCCTCGGCGCGGAGCTTGAAATCGTTGTCTTCGGTGACGGGAACGGACACGGCAACCCCGCCGAGGCGGTGCACCTGCCCCAGATAGTTCGGGAAGCTGGGGTCGGGGATGATGACCTCGTCGCCGGGGGAGACGGTGACATCGAGGGCGAAGGTGAGTGCTTCCATCGCGCCGAAGGAGACCATGACGTTCTCGGGCGCGATGCTGCGATTCCACCGCTCCGAATACTTCCCGGCGATGGCCTGCCTCAGTTCGGGGATGCCGGCGTTCGCGACATAGCGGGTGTTATCGTTCTCGATCGCTCGGATGCCGGCGGCCTTGATGTGCTCCGGAGTGGTGAAGTCCGGTTCGCCGACGGTGAGCTTCACGGCATCGGGGAAGTCAAGGGCGAGGTTGAACATCTTGCGGATGTCTGAGGCCGGGTAGGAGGCGGCCATGGGGGAGATGCGGGATTTCGTCATGGCTTCAGTCTGCCCCTTCCTCGCGAGCGGAGGCAGAGGGCACCGCTGCGTAAGACCCGAGGACGGTTCCCACGGGCTCCGTGTCGGCTTGGTGGAACGGTCCTACGTCGGTCCTACGTGCCTCGCTCCGCCGTTTACGTGCGCGGCGTCACAGCGCCTACAATCTGCACCATGAGGAACACCCGCGGCCACGAAGCCGAGCGAGAAGAACCACACCAGATCGATGGCCTGGCACAGCGACTCAACTGGCTTCGTGCCGGAGTGCTCGGCGCGAACGACGGCATCGTTTCGACCGCCGCCGTCGTGGTCGGAGTCGCTGGCGCGACGAACAGCTTCACGCCGGTCCTGCTTGCCGGCGCGGCCGCCGTTGTCGGTGGGGCGATTTCGATGGCCCTCGGCGAGTACGTTTCGGTCTCGAGCCAGCGTGACAGCGAGCGGGCCCTGATCGACAAAGAGCGAGAGGAGCTCCGAGTCGACCCAGATGGCGAGCTCGAGGAGCTCATCGGGCTGTATGAGACTCAGGGGCTCACGCGCAGCACCGCGGAGGTGGTGGCGAAGGAGCTCACCGAGAAGGATGCGCTCAAGGCGCACCTCTCGACGGAGCTCAACATCGACGAGGACGACGTTGTGAACCCGTGGCAAGCAGCGCTCGCCTCCGCGCTCTCGTTCTTCGTCGGCGCGCTCCTGCCGATGCTCACTATCCTCTTCCTGCCGACGTCGATGAATATCCCGGTGACGTTTGGTGCGACCATCGTCGCCCTCGCGATCACCGGCTACGTGGCGGCGTGGGTCGGCGGCGCGAACAGGTGGTCCGCCGTCGCCCGCACCTGTATCGGCGGCGCGATTGCGCTCGCCGCGACATTCCTTGTGGGTATGCTGTTCGGCACCTCGGTGGCCTAGGGCCTGGTTCGTCACCAATTTTTTGTGGAGCTGGGATCGTGGCGAGAGCTGCCCTAGTTCTACGGCCCCCAGCAGGCCATGCGGTCGGTACGCGTTGCACCAGTGAACCCAATCTGCAGTGGCGATCTCGACACCAGCAGTGCCCCTTCACGGCCCCCTATTTCGAATCAGCTCGGCTTTGCCACGTGAGTTCAGTGCCTTGGCAAGGTCATTATCGGATGAATCGCCACGAGATCCGACAGGCCCGACGGTGTCTTGTTCGGCCAGGTCCTCGCGACAGCGGAATGCTCGATACCGGACCCTGGGATTCGAGCGATGCACCAGACCGGGCAGATCCCCATCGGCACGTCGACGCTGGCGGATCCCCATCTGCGGGGCGTCCCGAGCCACCTCGGTACGCGACGACCTCGATACCTGCCAGCCGACGATCTCGCAGGTGATCACGACCGACGTAAGCCCGCTCTGTGAACATTGGAGGTGCCGCTTTCCGAGGGGGCAGGTGCGGTCCGCCGCGAAGAAAGCCGACTACAGGATCTGGTCAGCTCGGAGCAGTTTCCGGTTCTCTTTCTCGAGATCTATGATTCGCTGGACATCAGCGGTGGTGGTGCCGGACCGGTCACTCTCGACCGGCCTACTCGTGCAGGCCCGCCAGCCGGGATCCGAGTCGGGCGAGCAGGCTCGTCTTCTTCGCCCCGGTCACCGACTCCCACGAGTCGGCGAGGCCGAAGATCTTGTACATCGACCGGATGCCCAACCACCGAATCGGTTCGGGCTCCCACTGCCCGGAGAAGTGATCGTTCCACGGCAGCGCGGTCAAGGGCGTTGATGCTCCGGCAGCCCGATCGAGCAGTGTCTTCGCCGCCAGATGAGTCGCCGTCACCCCGTGTCCGGCATAGCCGCGGGCCACTCCGATGCGCTGTGTGGGATCGAAGAAGATGCCGGCGCACCAGTCTCTGGTCACTCCGAGCGCACCGCGCCAGGCATGAGCAACCTCGAACTCGAGGTCCGGGAAGAGCGAGGACAGGCGCCCGGCCAACAGGTCGACCACCTCGGCGGGGACCTCACCGTCACCGGGCAGACCCGACCGGAAAGCATAGGGCGCCCCACGGCCGCCGAGCGCGATCCGGCCATCGGCCGTGCGCTGGGCATAGATGAACGTGTGCGCCGTGTCGCCGAGGCATTCGCGCCCCTCCCAGCCGATCGACGCCCACGCCTCGTCCGCCAGCGGCTCGGTTGCGATCATCGACGAGAACACCGGGATGACCTGACGTCCGGCCAGGCCCGGCAGGTCGCCGCCGACCGTGTCCGAATACCCCTCGAGACACACGAAGATCGTGTCCGCGCGCACCGGCCCGCGGTCCGTGGCGACCGAATTCTTTCGGATATGCCTCGCCGAGGTGGCCTCACAGATGGTTACGCCCTGTTCCCTGAGCACGTGGCCGAGTCCCCGGGTGAGCAGTGCAGGATCAATGGCGGCGGTACCGGGGAAGTAGAGGCTGCCAAGCGCCCCGTCGACATTGATGCGTTTCCGAGTCGCCTCGGCGTCGAGGAACTGCATGTCTTCGGGCCCATATCCGAACTGCTCATTGCCGGCCTCAAGATCGCGCAGCCGGGACAGGCCGGCCTCCGTTTGAGCAATGTCGATATGGCCGCCGCGGATTTGGTGGGCATCGATGCTTTCAGCTTTGCAGACGGCGAGGACCTCGTCGATGGAGTCGAAGAGCGCGGACTGGAAGGCGCTGACGCTGGCCACACCGTCGAGCCCTGCCGAGCCGACCGGTCCGGAGGGATTGTTCTTCCGGGCACGGTCGACCGCCTCGGCGAACTTGGCGCGGTTGCCCGGCATCAGGGTCGACAGCCACCCACCGTTGCGACCGGAAGCGCCGTAGCCGATGTGGCGGGCCTCGATGATGGTGATCGCCCAATCGGGGTGGGCCTGCCTGGCGTAATAAGCCGACCACAGGCCGGTCAGTCCGCCGCCGACGATGACGAGATCCTGCTTCTCGCGTGGCAGCGGTGCGGCGTCGACGTCGTCGGCGGGGGAGGCCGCCAGCCAGTGCGAGGCTTCACCATTGAAGTAGGACACGGATCAACTCCTGAACTCGAGGCAGACCAGACGGTCGCCTACGGAATCAGTTCTATCCCACGACCGACGGGAAGTAAATAGTTGCGTCGGTTCAGATCAGATGCTGAAACGAGCTCGGCACCCTACTGATTTCTTCGCCTTGCGGAGAGTGGGCGGGCTGTCTGCCTACACTGGTCGCATGAGCGCAATGGAGCCGATCAACACCCACGATTTCCCACTCAGCCACGAACCCGTCGAGGAATGGCAGAATGTTTCGGCCGCCTCGGCGGGAGAAGCCGACACGGTCGGCTCGGTCGAGACGGAAGGATCGGCCGCCTCGGCGAAGGAGTCGGTGACGACGGGATTCGCCGAACTCGGCACCATCGGGGGAGCCGACTTCGGCCTGTGGGAGATGAGCGCGGGATCGATGCGCGATATCGAAGGTCACGAGGTCTTCCTCGTCATCTCCGGGACCGGACGCGTCGAATTCGACGAACCCCTTCGTGACCCCATCGAACTGGTGCCGGGGTCGCTGGTCCGCCTCGATGCCGGGATGAAGACCCGCTGGTACATCGATGGGGCGCCGCTGCGGAAGCTGTTCATCGCGCCCAGCGAAGGGTGAACTTCTGGTGAGCAGGGTGCGCGGGGCTGAGGGAGTCGGGAAAACGTCAGGGGCGCGGATCATCCTCGTTGAGTATTGTCGAAGACAGCCCGATCGGACGAAAGGGATCGACGATGATCGACTTGGCCCACCCGCGCGACCTCGTCATGATCGGCGCGATCTTCGGACTTGCTGCGTTCATCTGGTCGGGCTGGGCACAGGAAGCACCGCCCAAAGCACTGGTCTGGCGACTCGTGCTCGCCGGGCTTGGAGTCGCGGGACTCGCCCTCGCCGTACCGAGCATTCTCACCGCCATCGGCAATTGGGCGGAACCCAGTGCCTTCAGCGCCGGGACGTCCGCGTTCACGCTCTACCTCATCGTATTCTGGGCGGAGATCATCATCGGGGCGGTGGCGAGCTTCTACCTCATTCGCGTAGGTCAGGCCGAGAACGTCGCCCCGCTCATCTTCGCGATCGTCGGAGTCCACTTCTTCGTGCTCGCCGTCGTCTTCGGCCAGCCCGTCCTTCATCTGGCGGGGCTGCTGCTGACCATCGTCGCGGTGGTCGCGTTCATCTTGCCGCGCGAGACCGCAGCGCCGAGCTTCTGGTGCGGCACCCTCGGTGCTCCGGTATTCCTCGGCATCGGCCTGTGGTGTCTGCTGGCTGGTCGCAGCGCGCTCAGCGCCGGATGAAACTCGGACACCGCTGACAACCCCTGGTCAGGTGCTCTATCGTGAGTGAACCGGTGCACACCGTGCCCTGGGACGGTTCCGTCCTACGGCGCGCAGCACCCACGGACACCCCAGCACGGATACCTCAGTATTGCCCTCGAAGAGATGGACCACGAAGAAGGAGCCGACGATGAAGACTGCTCGCCGCTTGGACAACCTCGGCACCGAGACCGCGTTCCGCGTGGCCCAAGCCGCGGCCGACTGGAAGGCTCGCGGCAATGAGGTGTTCCCGTTCCACCTCGGCGATCTCAATTTCCCGCTGGCCGGCCACATCGTCGAAGCCCTCGACCAGGCGATCGCCGACGGCAAGACCGGCTACTGCCCGGGACCGGGAATCCCGGAACTGCGGGAGGCGCTCGCCGATGACATCGGCTCGCGGCGCGGAATGACGATCGACCCCGCCGAGGCGGTCGTGACCACCGGGGGCAAGCCCGTGATCACGAAATTCCTCCAAGCGGTGATGAACCCCGGCGAAGGTGTGCTCTACCCGAATCCCGGGTTCCCCATCTACGAGTCCCAGATCGAATACCTCGGCGGCACGGCGCTTCCCTACCGGTACGTCCCGACCTCCGACGGGTTCGCCATCGACCTCGACCACCTGCGGGCATCGATCGATGAGAACACCACGGCCATCATCTACAACGACCTGCAGAATCCGATCTCCGCGGAATCCACCCCGGGTGAGCGTGAGGCCATCGCCGCGATCGCGCAGGAATTCGACCTGTGGGTGCTCTCCGATGAGGCGTACTTCGAGATGCGCTATCGCGGGAAGTCGCAGTCGATCGCCGCGCTGCCGGGCATGCGCGAGCGCACCGTCATCCTCTACACGTTCTCGAAGAAGTACGCGATGACCGGGTCACGGCTCGGCTGTGCGGTGGCGCCGAAGGAAGTCGCCGAGGCGATCTCGCTGATGAACACCAACGACGAATCGTGCACGAACCAGTACGTGCAGTGGGCGGGCATCGCTGCCCTGCGCGGACCGCAGGGGCCGGTGGGGCAGATGTTGGAGGTGCTGCGCAAACGGCGCGATGCCACCTGTCGACTCATCAATGAGATCCCCGGCATGAGTGTGGCGACACCGGGCTCGACGTTCTACGTCTTCCCCGATGTCACCGAGGCGATGGAGTCGAAGGGGATCGCGACTCTGGCGGACTTCTCCACCGAGGCGCTGCATGCCACGGGTGTCTCATTCTGCACCCGCGAGCACTTCGGCTCACCGCAGCCCGGGGAGGACCGGTCATATATCCGACTGGCCTATTCGGGTATCGATGAAACCGCGATCACTCGCGGCCTGGGCCGCCTCAAGGAGTGGATCGAATCCTGAACCGGCCGGGGCCGGCCGTGCGGTGGGGCGGCCGGCAATGGCGATTCGGGTGCAGCCGAGAGTGCAAGCCACGCACGACGGCGGCTCGGCTAGTTCCAGCTGCTCCGGGCAGGCCGCCGAGTGCTCGGCAGTGCATTGTCGCGGCGCCACTCGTGGAGCCAGTCGGGCAGTTCAGGTGCATTCTCCGGCACCCCGAACGCCTCGATGAGGTCGTCCCTGGTGAGCGGGCCACTGTCTGAGATCACGCGTGTGGCGACATAGGCGCGGGTGTAGATCTCTCCGTCGACGACCAGACGGTGTTCGAAGAACACGGTGCGCTCATCGATGCCGCAGATCTTGGTCTCGAGGCTGTAGCGCTGCCAGAGTTTCAGCGACTTGCGGAAGCTGATGGTCTCGGCACTGACGACGCCGGTCCAGCCGCGCTCACGCATCGCCTGCCATGCTCCGCTGCGCACCATCATGTCGAGTCGACCGAGGTCCATGATCGAGAAGTATTTGCCGTTGTTGAGATGCATGAAGATGTCGATCTCGCCCAGGTGAACGCGCATGGGCAGGGAGTACGTGTCCCAGATATCGCGCGCAGTGCGTCGATGGGACCTGAGCAGGTGCAGAATCATGCGGAAGAAGTGCATACGATCTATGTTACTTCACGGTATCTTTCTGCGTGGGGCCCTCTGCTTCGTCAGATAGGCGGCACCGCATTCTGCTGGGTGGGCGTCACTGCGGAGGGGAACGTCACCACGGATCAGGCGTTACCAGGGGCGGGGGCGCGGCCCCGGGCTTGGAGATCCGCCTCGGGTGAGGCGTCACCACGGATGGGAAACGCTGCCATGGACCTGAGGACCCGCCTCGGCGAGGGTTTCCGTCAGTCCTTCGCAGGCTGGGGTTCGTGCCCGGGGATGAACGGTGATTCTTCGGGTTCGGGGTGGCGTTTCCACTGGACGAGCATGATGATGACGCCGAGTGCGACGGCGCCGATCGCGCCCCAGACATTCGTCCGCAGGCCGAGGATGACGAAGCTCGGGTCGAGGCGGATGGATTCCCAGACGATGCGGCCGGCGCCGTACCACATGAGGTAGACGGCGAAGAGGCGTCCCCACTGGAAGAAGATGTGGCGGGACAGGTAGAGCAGGACGAGCGCGCCGAGGCTGTTCCAGATGACCTCGTAGAGGAACGTCGGGTGGAAGAGCGTGCCGGGGGGAGTGCCCAGCGGAATGGCCGGGTTGCCGGGATCGATCTCGAGACCCCAGGGCAGGGTGGTCGGCAGGCCGAAGAGCTCCTGGTTGAACCAGTTGCCGAAGCGTCCGCAGGCTTGGGCGAGGATGAGGCCCGGGGCCAGGGCATCGAGCAGGGTGGTGAGTTTGAGGCCGAGCCTGCGGCACATGATCCACGCGCCCAAGGTGCCGCCGATGAGCGAGCCGAAGATGGCGATGCCGCCCTCCCAGATCGCCCAGACCGAGCCGGGTTCGAACGGATTCCAGGGATTGCGGCCGGGTCCGAAGTAGTCCGTGTAGTGCGTGATGACGTGGTAGATGCGGGCGAAGACGATGGCCATCGGGACGGCCAGAGTCGCGATGTCGAGGACCTGCCAGTCCTCGACGCCGCGCTTGGTCAGGCGACGGTTGGTCAGCACGATGGCGATGATGATGCCCACGAGGATGCACAGCGCATAGAAGTGGATCGTCAGCGGTCCGAGTTGGAAGCTCGAGATGGACGGGCTGGGGATCGCTGCCGAGATGTCGTGCGGAAGGGGGGTCTCGGCGAGGAGTGCGCTCGTGGGAACTGCAGGCATGAGCCCAGTCTATTTGTGGTGGCTGGGAATCGCGCATTCGCTGGAACTGAGCGTGCGGCAGGCAGTGGCCGGTGGTGCGGGCCGACGGGTGCGTGTTGGCACAGCGGTGCCCTTGAAGCAGTCCTGCGCAGCTACGTGCCGAAGAGGCCGTCGATGATGTCGTCGGTGATGAACCTCGAGTGGAGGATCGGCGTGCGAGCGGGGTCGATGCTTTCGGGCGGTCGCCATGCCGGTCGCCCGTCGGTGAGCATGAAGACTTCCCAGTCGGAGCGATCCATGAGGTGGTGGTGGAAGGAGCAAAGACAACACATGTTGTTGATGTCGGTCTTGCCGCCCCTGGCGTGCGGCACAACATGGTTCACATCGCACCATCCAGGGGGCGCGTCACATCCGGGGAACACGCATCCGCGGTCTCGAGCGGTGATGATCGCGGTCTGCTTCTTGTTGGCGAAGCGCTGATCTGTGCAGACTTCCACCGTGCGAGCCTTTTCGTCCATCAGATGGAAGAAGACAGTGCCGTTGAGACCACGTCGAGTGATGTCGTCCATAGGGAAACGGTCGCCGGAGCCTGTGGTGGCTTCGCCGGTGCCGTTGGCGATGTCGGACGCTTTTGCTGTGACGACCAGAGCGTAGGGCGAGCCCTTGGCGGCTTCTTTCATGCTGATGCGCGAGATGAGAGTGGCGAAACGCTCGTAGATCCAGGCCTTCGCATTAGGCTGCTCGCTCATGAGATCGACGGACGCTCCATCGGGGCGGACACCGTGGCCGGCAGGAACGGACCGATTGGCAGAGGAGTCTTCGGATTCGCCGGCGGCCTCGATGACGGCCCACGGTGGAGCATCGAAGCGATCTCCGGTGAGGACGGCGTCGAGAGGCTCGAACTTTTCCTCGGCGCTCGAGGATCCAGCTGTGCTTGTTGTGTTGTCTGTCGCTGTGGCGTCTTTCGCGGATTGGATTCTTGAGGTCAGCAGTCCGTGCAGTTCGGATCCCGCTACAGGGTCGAGGACGCCCTCCAGCCTCCAGTCTCCGTTGCGCTTGGGCCGGGCAGTGATGAAATAGGCGGAACGGTCGCTGGGGTCGAGCGGCTCGGCGCCGTCGGGGTCGATGACAGCGAGCATCTGACGGAAGATGTCGCGGAGCTCGCTGACAGTCACCGACTTCCCGTACTTGACGAGGTCGGTTTCCACGCGGGACCTCGTCTCGTGGTCCACCCAGGCGGGCAGCGCCTTGAGGCAGTCTTCGATGACAGTGAGATGTTCCGTGGGCAGGGTGCCGAGGTGGAGCTGTTCGGCGACGAGCGGGTGTTCGGGCTCAAGCGGTTGGCCGTCGAGAGCGACTCGTCCGCCGAGATTCTCCGCGAGCTTTGCCCGACGGTTCGCTTCTCGACCCGAGAGGTTGAGGCGTTCCTGGATGAGCGCCTTGGTCGACTTGGCGCCGCTGTCTTTGGGGGTGCCGACGCGTTCGTAGACGGCAAGTGCCAGTGTGGACAGGGATTCACTCAGCCGACGCAGCGCCTCAGCCCCATCGATGACCTGCAGGGCTTCGCCGGGCCCCATCGGCCGGTCGAATGCCCGAAGCCCTGCGACCAGTCCGGTCAGGGAGGCGATCGAGTCGGTGATCTCGGGAGTGCTCGCGGCAAGATCGTTCCAAGCGGAGTCGGTGAGGACTGGGTGAAGCGAGGTCGGTCGCTGAGTATCGTCTCCAGTCTCGAGCTGAGCGGCGGCGGGGGTGCTTGTGGTGGCCGGGGCGGCGGAATCAGTGGATGCAGGCTGCGTGGTTGAGCGGTTTTGCTCACTTGTTTCGAACAGTGCGGTCGGGTTCGGCTGTGAAAGCGAGTCCGTCGGAGCGTTCGGCTCGACCTCGGTGGATGATGCTGAAGCGTCGGCTGCATTCGGGTGTTCGGTGTCGGCAGTCGACGCAGCTTCGTTCTGCTCTTCGCCGTCGTTCGAGACGGGGCCAGTCGCTACGGGGTCGGTCGCCACGGGGTCAAGGGCCTCGAAGACCTCGGCGAAGTGGTGGCCGCTGAGGTCGAGGCCGGCTGCCTTGAGCTGCTCAGCCAGAGATTCAGGGCGTGGTGACTCGCTTTCGGGGTGCGCGGGGGCGTTGTCCGCGGCGTCACGAGCGGCACGAGAGGGGACGTTGGTGGGATCTGTGGGGACCGAGGCGTTCGGTGGCCGTCGACTCGCCCCGCCGCGTGAGTCAGCGGCAGCGCGGCGGTCGCGCTTTCCTGACTTGCGTCGCTTGCGGTCGGGGGTGAATGTCATCGCTGTCGAGTTCCGTTCGCCGTTGAAGGTCTCTTACTGAAATTATAGGCAGTCGTGATGGAGAAAACAATAGAAACTTCGAAAAACATTCGATTAGAATTGTCGTTACACTTGAGAATGACTATTGAGATGATGGTCACCGCGTCATTGACGTGTTTGAGGATGATTCTATCTGTCGGCACCGACACGAGATCGACGTGAAACTGACCCGAGATCGACGCGGATTGCCGCGGCGGTCAAAGGCTCCGCGGCGAACCGCCTCGGCGGGGCTGTGTCTGCATGCATGGCCGCTGCGGGTGGGATGATGAGGGATTATGGCACTCGATTTCACGCTCGTGCAGCTGCGGTACTTCCAGGAGGTCGCCCGGCGGGAGCATATGACCGAGGCGGCGAAGCAGCTCAACGTCACCCAATCGGCGATCTCGACGGCGATGGCGCAGCTCGAGCGGACCCTCGGCCTCGACCTCTTCATCCGACAGAAGAACCGGTCGGTCGTACTCTCCCCGGCGGGAAAGCGCTTCCTCACGGAGGTCACACCGTTCCTCGAGTCCTCCGACAACCTCGGTGAGACCGCGCTCGGGCTCTCTCGGTCGCTGAGCGGTCAGCTGACCGTCGGCGTGTTCTCGCCGATTGCGCCGACGAGGCTGCCGCTCATCCACGATGAGTTCGAGAAGCGCTATCCGGACGTGCGGGTCAACTACCTCGAAGCGGACCTGGAAGAGCTGCAGCGTGCGGTCACAGCCGGTGACTGCGACATCGCCCTGACGTACACGCTGGGACTGAGCGACCGCTTCGACACGTATCTCATCGATGTCGTCAGGCCGCACGTCCTCGTATCACTCGAGCACCGCCTCGGGGCCGGAGGGTGTCCCCGCCCCGTGCATCTGCGCGAGCTGGCGGACGAGAACTACATCCAGCTCGATCTTCCCTACTCTCGCCAGTACTACGACGAGCTGTTCCGGATCGCCGGGGTCGTCCCGCGTATTCGCCACTCGTTCTCCGGGTACGAGACAGTGCGCTCGTTCGTGGCGATGGGGCTCGGCTATTCCCTGCTCAGCCAGAGTGTCTCCTCGGGGACCTACATCGGTTCGAAGACCGTCGACATCCCGCTCCTCGACGACTTCCCGAGCATCGACCTCGCACTCATCTGGCCCAACGACGTCCGTCTCAATCGGCGCGGCCGGGCCTACTGCGAGCTGACGAAGGAGATCCTCGGCCCGGCGTCCGGTCATCAATCGGATCTATGAGCTACCCAAAAAGTAACTGTTGGACTGATGTGATCTGTGCCGCAAAGATGGTGCCAACCATCACGCGACTCCAGGAGCACCTCGATGTCCACCCCAACAGTTGAGCAGGGACGCACGTCCACGAGCATGCAGCGGAAAGTGCTGCTCGGCGGCAGCATCGGCCAGTTCGTCGAGTTCTACGACTTCACGTTGTACGGACTCTCGGCAGTCATTCTGTCCGAATACTTCTTTCCCGACGGCGACCGGATCACCGGCCTGCTGGTCATCTTCGCGACCTTCGGCGTCGCCTTCGTCATGCGTCCCCTCGGCGGGCTGTTCTTCGGAGCCCTCGGGGACAAGGTGGGCCGGCGGAAGACGCTGACCATCACGATCTTCCTCGTCGGAGCCTGCACGGCGCTCATCGGCATCCTGCCCGGATTCGACACGATCGGATGGTTCGCCCCGATCCTGCTCATCCTCGCCCGACTCGGCCAGGGCTTCTCTGCCGGCGGCGAATCCGTGGGCGGACCCTCCTTCGTCTACGAACACGCCCCGGTGGCCAAGCGCGGCCTGTGGATCAACATCACTCTGGCCGCGACCGCTCTGCCCTCGGTGTTCGCCGGCGGTCTGATCCTGGTGCTGTCGACGGTGATGAGCGATGCCTCCTTCGATTCCTGGGGTTGGCGAGTGCCGTTCCTGCTGGCCCTGCCGCTGTCGGCCGTCGGTCTGTGGATCCGGTCGAAGACCGACGAATCCGAGCTGTTCAAGCAGACTGCTGCGGAACGCCCCAAGGAGTTCAGCCCGATCCGCGAATCCTTCCGCGAGAACTGGGTCGGCATGCTCCAGGTCTTCTTCGTCCTCGGCGTCACCGCACTCGGCTTCTACATGCTCTCGGCCTACTTCGTCACCTACATCCAGACCACGGGTGACCTCAGCCGTGAGCAGTCGCTGCTCATCAATGCGATCGCCATGGCCAGCTACACGATCTTCCTGCCCATCGCAGGTCACCTCGGTGATCGGTTCGGTCGGCGCCCCATGCTCATCGCGGGCACGATTCTGCTGGCGGTCACCTCGGTGCCGGCGTTCGGCCTTGTGACCAGCGGACACATGGGGCTGGCCTTCCTCGGGCAGACGATCTTCGTCCTCGCCCTCTGCTGCTACGGTGGCGGCTGCTACACCTTCTTCTGTGAGCGCTTCTCGACGAAGACGCGGTTCACCTCGGCGGCCATCAGCTACAACATCTCGTACGCAGTGCTCGGCGGCACCGCACCGTTCGTCGGCACCTGGCTCGTCGACATCACCGGCGTCAACACCGCTCCCGGCTACTACATGGCCGCCGTCGCTTCCCTGTGCCTCGTCCTCATCTTCGTCACGCGTCTGCCCGAGACCCGTGGACGTCTGGGGTGAGCACGGGTGAGCCTGCATTGGCATCGAGTTTCGTCCACTTTCACATCACATTTTGTACAGATCATCGGGATGAAAAGCGATGAACTGAACTCAAAGCGATGTGCGAGCCCCACCCGCGCCTGCCACCCGCGCCCCTAGTCCCTTGCAAACCACATCCCACCCTCATGAGAGAAGCGATCAGCAATGAACCATCAGGCAGCCCCGTCCTCCGACGCAGCCTTCCTCGCCGACTTCCACTTCGTCGCCACCATCGGTGCCACCGACAACAACGGCGTCGACCGGCAGGCGCTGACGGCCGAAGACAAGCAGACGCGTGACTGGATGCGCGGCTGGGCGACGGACAAAGGCTTCGACGTGCGCGTCGACGCGATCGGAAACATGTTCGCGTGCCTCGAATTCGTTCCCGGCGCCCCGTACGTCCTCATCGGCTCCCACCTCGATTCGCAGCCGCTCGGGGGTCGCTTCGACGGAGCCTACGGAGTCATCGCCGCCCTCTTCGCGGCCCTGCGGGTCAAAGAGGAACTCGCCGAATCCGGCCTGCAACCGACCTACAACCTCGCCGTCGTCAACTGGTTCAACGAGGAAGGCGGCCGTTTCGCCCCGTCGATCATGGGCAGTTCCGTCTACGCTGGGCTCTTCGACCTCGACGAGATGCTCGCCGTCACCGACCTCGACGGCACCACCGTCGCTGAGGCGCTGGGCGCCATCGGCTACGCCGGCACCGATACACCGCCCGAGGCGATCTCCTACGCCGAGATCCACATCGAGCAGGGCCGAATCCTCGAGCGCGAAACCACGGACATCGGCGTCGTCGAATCCAGCTGGTACACGCAGAAACTCGACATCGACGTCCTCGGCGAACAGTCGCACACGGGTGCCACAGCCATGGCTGACCGCCACGATGCGCTCGTCGCAGCCGCGAAGGTCGTCCTCGCCGTCGCCGAGGTGGTTGACGAGTTCGAGGAAGAAGCACTCGTCTCCTCGGTCGGCCAGCACGTCGTCGAACCGAACTCGCCGATCGTCGTTCCCCGCCGCGTCCACATGGTCGCCGACCTCCGCTCCTCGGATCCCGCCATCGTCCAAGCCGCCCGCAACTCACTGAAGACGCAGATCACCGAGATCGCCCGCACCCACGACATCACTATCGACGCCCGCGACTTCGACATCCGCGACAAACGCCACTTCCCGACCGAGGGCGTCGAACTCGCCGAGAAGGCTGTCGCCAACGAAGGCCTGAGCATCCGCCGGTTGGAGACGATGGCCGGCCACGATTCCGTGGCGATGAATCACCGCGTGCCCGCCGTGATGATGTTCGTGCCCAGCGTCGACGGCGTCTCCCACTGCGAACGCGAATTCACCACCGACGACGACATGCTCCGCGGAGTCCGCGTCCTCACCTCGGTGGCCGGCGAACTCGTCCGCGGTGAACTCGCCGACGTCCGTGACGGTGCCGTGTGGGTCGGTTCCTCCGTCGCCGAGGCGCGCGCATGAGCACCGATATTCAGCGCATCCGCTACGGTGACAGCAGCGACCTCCTGCGAACTCACATCGAGGTGACCCCATGACCGCCAATGCAACCGGTCCAGCCACAGCGCCCGACCCCACTCAACCCTGGACCCTGTCCGCCACCGAGGCGCTCGCTGCCTTCCGGACCAAGGAGCTGTCCCCGGTCGACTACCTGAGCTCGCTCATCGGCCGGATCACCTCCGACGATGAGCGCATCAATGCGGTCACCGAAGTCGTCGAGGAGGCGGTCACCTCGGCGCGGGAAGCCGAGACGTTCTATGCGAACGCCACCGACGATGACCTCGCCGAGGCGGCCGCCGCCCGGCCATTGCTCGGACTTCCCGTGATCGCCAAGGAGAAACACGCCCTGGCCGGCCGCGGCCTCACCCAAGGGCTGCTCCACGAACGCGACACCATCGCCGACAACGATGCCGCGATCATCGCCCGCATCCGCGCCGCCGGGGGATTCGTCCACGCCCGAGCCACCTCGCCGGAGTTCAGCTGCGCGACGATCACGCACTCGCCGATGTGGGGCGTGACCCGCAACCCGTGGAACCTCGACCTCTCACCCGGCGGGTCCTCCGGCGGGTCCGGTGCTGCGCTCGCCGCCGGGTTTGCGCCCCTGGCCACCGCCTCCGACATCGCCGGTTCGACGAGGCTGCCCGCCGCGTTCACTGGCACCGTCGGGTACAAAGCCCCGTACGGTCGGATCCCCGGCGCCCAGCCGCTGGCCGCCGACTGGTACCGCGGGGATGGGCCGATGGCGCGCACCGTGGCCGACTCCGCCCTGCTCGCCCGCGTCATGGTCGGCGTCGATCCGAGAGATCACGCGACGATCGCCTCGCCCGGGTTCCTCGACGACTTCGACCCCGCCGAGGCGGCCGACCGACTCCGCGGACGCAGGGTCGCGCTGTGCGTGCGATTGGGGGACTTCCCCGTCGGGAAGGACATCGAAGCGAATACCCGCGCGGTCGCCTCGGCGCTGGAATCGGCCGGAGCCGACGTCGAGGAGATCGCACTGCCGTGGACGTCCGAGCGGATCTTCGAGACCGCGTTCACGCACTTCGGAAACCTGCTCGCGCCCGCCATGCGAAAGGCCACTCGCGGCCACGAGGACACGTTGGCCGACTACACGGTGCGGTTCATGGCCGATGCGGAAGCCGTCGCCGCACGCCGGTCCTTCTATGACGGACTCGCCATGGAAGCGCAGATCCAGGTAGAGCTGGCGTCTGCGATGGACGGGTTCGATGTGCTCGTGGCGCCCACCTCGGCGGTGGCGGGGCTGGAGGCCGATGCGAGCTATCTCGACGGGATCTGGGTCGGTGCCGGCGGCGTCGGTCGCGAAGTTGCCAGGTCAGGTGGTGCGAGCGGGAATGACGGCGGGGACGACGTCCGGCTCGACCATTACTGGCAGGCGCATATGACGATGCCGTTCAATATCTGCAACCGCGTGCCGATCGTCAATGTGCCTTCCGGCATGGCCGACTGCGGCATCCCCACTGGCGTCCAGGTCATCGCCCACCCCTATGACGACGTCCGCGCCTTCGACGTCGCCGCGGCAATCGAAGAGCTCTGCCCGTGGTCCGGTCTCGCACCGCTGTGACGACCGGACTCGGCGCCCCTGAAACAGCAAGAAGGACCCACAATGACGTCTGATCCGCAATCAGTTCGCCCCGACGACCCCGTCGGAACCACCACGCATTCAGCCGATCCGAGCAGCACCAACCCGGGCAAGGTCGCCTTCGCGAGCTTCATCGGCACGACCGTCGAATGGTACGACTACTTCCTCTTCGGCACCGCGGCTGTGCTCGTGCTCAACGACCAGTTCTTCCCCTCGCTCGACCCCTTGGCCGGACAGCTGGCGTCGCTGTCGACCTTCGCCATCGCCTTCGTCGCGCGGCCCTTGGGCGGAGTGATCTTCGGGCACTTCGGTGACAAGCTCAGCCGCAAGTCGATGCTCGTGCTGTCCCTGCTCATGATGGGCTTCGCGACTTTCGCGATCGGGCTGCTGCCCGGCTACAGCACAATCGGCGTGGCCGCTCCGATCCTCCTCGTCCTCCTCCGCGTGGTCCAAGGCTTCGGCGTCGGCGGCGAATGGGGCGGGGCCGTGCTCATGGCTGTCGAACACGCTCCACCTCATAAGAAGGCGTTCTACGGAGCCTGGCCGCAGGCCGGTGTGCCCGCCGGTTCCGTGCTCTCCAGCCTCGTGTTCTTCCTCGTCCAGCTCATGCCCAATGAGCAGTTCATGTCCTGGGGGTGGCGGATCCCGTTCCTCATCTCCGCCGTCCTCGTCCTCATCGGCCTCTTCATCCGCCTGCGCCTGACCGAGTCGCCCGAACTCAACGAGGTCAAGGAAGAGAAGAAGGTTGCGAGCCTGCCCTTCCTCGAACTGTTCAAGACCTCGAAGAAGTCGCTGCTCATCGGCATCTTCTGCCTCGTCGGATCGAACACGCTCTTCTACATCGCCAGCGTCTACCTGCTCTCCTACGCGCCCGACTCCACCGGACTCAACCGCGGCGAGGTGCTCCTGGCCATAGCGATCGGTGCGTCCTTCGACGTCATCGCCATCCCTCTCGTCGCGATCTTCGCCGACCGCCATGGCAAACGCACGATGATGCTCGTCGGCAGCCTCGTCACCGCCGTCGCCGCCATCCCGATCTTCTGGGCGATGAACACCGGGACCTTCCTCGGTGCGGTGCTGGCGATGATCATCGCATTCCCGATCGCGCACTCGATCGTCTACGCCACCTCCTCGGGCTTCATCTCGGGACTCTTCGACCCCGAGGTCCGCTACACCGGAGCATCGATCTCCTACCAGATCGGCGGGCTCATCTCCTCAGCCCCGGCGCCGATGATCTCCGTGCTGCTGTTCACGGCCTTCGAATCGTGGGTGCCGGTCGCGCTCTACCTCGTCGCGGCTAACCTGTTGGCAGGGATATTCGTCCTCTTCGACACGAGGAACAAGGCGCTGAGCCAGTGACCAGGAGCAGACAGATGACCGACGGACAGGAGCAGCCGACGACGGAACAGGCTCATCCGATGGATGAGCACACCATCGCCGAGGTGGAACGTGCCGGAACGCAGTTCAACGCCGTCACAGCGATGACCGTCGACCGCGCGGATGCCCTCACCGCGGAATCGATCCGCCGCCGCGATTCCGGGCAGCCGCCTCGGCGATTGGAGGGGGTTTCCTTCGCCATCAAGGACGTCATCGACCTGGTCGGCTACCCGACGACGATGGGATCGGCGGTGCGCAGCGATGCCCCGGCGACCGCCTCGGCGCCGGTCGTGGACCGACTCGAAGCAGCGGGGGCGATCCCGGTCGCGAAGACGAACTGCCAGGAATACTCCTACGGAATCCTCGGCGACGAATCCGCCTTCGGCCGCGTGATCAACCCCGTCGATCCCGCACTGTGCACCGCCGGATCGAGCTCCGGATCGGCCGCGCTCGTCGCCGCCAACGCGGTACCTTTGGCCTTGGGCACGGACACGGCCGGGTCCGTGCGCGTGCCCGCGGCCTGCCAGGGCGTGTTCGGGTTCAAACCGACCTTCGGCGTCGTGCCCGTCGACGGAGTCTTCCCGCTGTCGCCTGCCTTCGACACCGTCGGCCTGTTCGCCTCGGACCTCGGCGTGCTGACCACGGCCTTCGATGTGATCGCTGGCGACGAGTCCGGCGAGGTACCTGACCTGAATGCAGCGATCGGCCTCATCGGCAGCGGCGAACGGACGATCGATGTCAGCCTCTTCGGCGACGACGATAGCCGGGCGAGAGACCTGCTCATGACGGTCCCGGAGCTCACGATCACCTCGGCGAATGGCCCGGCCCTGGGCGAACTCCTCGACGACCTTGCGCCGACCTACGACTTCATCCGCCTCTATGAGGCTTACGAGGTCCACAAGGACCTCTTCGCCGAGCACGCCGCGGACTACCAACCGGGCGTGGCCAAGAAGATCGAGGCCGGCCGGGACCTCGGCGAGGCCGAATACCGGAAGCAGTTGGACGCGCTCGCCGAACTGCGGGAGCGGTCGCTGTCGGTCTTCGGCGCCGCCGATTTCCTGCTCACTCCAGCGCTCGACGGGCCGGTGGTCCGCTGGGATGAGATCGACTCCGGATCGGCGGCGAAGTTCATGCGCTATTCGATGCCGTTCAACGTGCTCGGCTGGCCGGCATTGACGATCCCGCTGCCCGGGGCCGGCGTCGGAAACGGAGCTGGCGTTGGAAACGGAAACGGCGTTGGAACTGGAGCCAGCTCAGGACCGCGGGCGGTGCAGCTGGTCGGTCGCCCGGGTGGTGACCGCGACCTGCTCGCCTTCGCCTCGCGGCTGGGGTGAACCCAATTCAGATACCGCCGAGGCGGCCCTCCCATTTCGGGAGGGCCGCCTCGTGTGCATGGGCTTCCCAACGGTGCGGGCCGCCGCGGCGAGGATGGGCCACGTCGTTCGGATGCGTGATCCGATCAGGGAGGGCCGCCTCGGTGAGGGTGGGAGGTCACAGCCTCCAGCAGCTGTCGAGCGGAGCCTTGCCCGCGAAGGTGCGACTGGTGAAGGTCTCGATGCGGGGCAGGGCTGCGACGTAGCCGCCTAAGTGAGTGGGCCCGAGATTGTCCTCGAAGGCCACCTTGTGACCGGCTCTGCACCAGGTCGACGCGAGCTCCTTGCCCTGATCGAACGAGATGACGTCGTCGAGGCGGCTGTGGTTGACCAGCAGCGGAATATCAGGCACTTCGGCCTTACCCAACCGCTGCCGGTCAACGATGTCCGCGAAGTTCTCGTCGATGACCTCAGGGAACGACTCGCCGTTCTTCGTCAGCGACTTCCCATCCGTGAAGGCAGTCGAGAGCAGGGCTTGGACGGTGCACTTGTCCGCTGTTTCGGCGACCACCTTCTGCCCCTTCTCGTTGAGGAATTCTGACAGATCGATGTCAGCCTGATCGGCGAACCCGACGACGCCGTAGAGTGCGAATGCCGTATAGACGCTCGAGAGACCGGAGACGGTCTTGTACAGGTCGGTCGGCACCGCGCCGGCCGAAGCGGAGGCGATGTTGAGCTCGGGCGCCCACTCCTTCTGGAGCTCCAGGGCCGCCGTCGTAGCATGACCGCCCTGCGAGTAGCCGCGCAGCTGGAGCTTGGTGTCCTCATCGATCTCGCTGCCATCGACCTGCTGGACGGCACGTGCCGCGTCGAGGACGGAGCGCCCCTCTTCGACACGGTTGACGTAGTGGTGGGTGCCTTCGGTGCCGAGGCCCATGTAGTCGACGACGACAACCGGATGCTTTGCGGCCAGCGCCGATGCGACGGAGATGCCTTCGTATTCGGTGCCCATGCCCATCTGGCGGCTCGGAGCGCACTTGTCGGCGATGCCCTGGGTGCCCGGCGCGATGACGACGGCATCCTCAGCGTGGCCGCTCGCGCCGTTCGGGGTGAGCAGAGTGGCGGTGGCGGCTCGGGCCTGTCCCTTCTCATCGGTGGTCTTGTACATGAAGACCGTCGACTTCGCGTCATGCTTGATGAGCTTCACCGGATCGAGGTAGAACTCGGATTCGGCCTGCTTGACCACTGCGCCGTCCTCGCTCGGCAGTGAGTCCGGGGTCTGATAGAAGTTCCCGGGAACCCCCGATGCCGGAAGCTCCTCCTGCGCGGCGGCGTATTCGACATCGGCCGTGGTGATCTCATCGGACTCTTCGACGGCCTTCTGTGCCTCTTCGACGCTGATGCCCTCGGGGACGCTGTGGCGATCGAGCGTGCTCGGATCCTCCGCCGCACGGTCGTCGAGGAACTGTTCGGCTTCGGCCTCGGTCTGCGGAACGAGCTCGGCGGCATGGGCGGGAGCGGTTGTCGTGCACAAAGTGAGTGCGAGGCCGACGACGGCTGCGGCGCTCAGGGCCTGGAGGCGACGACGGGAACCGTGTGAGGAGGTGGTCGGCAGTGCTGTGGTTGGCGTGCTCATAGGCGTGGGCCTGTTCTGCCATGTCTCTCGGCATTGAGAAGGTGCGGGACAGTGGTGTCGGTGCAGACCGCAGCGGTGTACACCGTGACGGTGAGATCAGAGTCGCGACGGGGTGCAGTCGACCAGAGTGTTCACCGTTGGACGTTCTGGTTGTGACGGGCACCACACACATTACTTGATAGTAGAACTGAGTGGTAGTTAAGTGCAGATTCGGTCTGTTGCCTGGTGGAGAGACACGTCGACGGCCGCCGGTCGACAGCGAAGCACGCTGCCGGCCGACGGCCGTTGGAGGAGCCGAACCACCCCGCCGAGGTCAGCTGCCCGGAGTGGGCAGGGCCGCCTCGGCGGGGGTGGGTCTCACTTGCGCTCGAGTTCCTCGAGGCTCGGGTAGATCGTCTCCTTCGGGGCGACTCCCTTATTGCGGATAAGCACGAAGTAGAGCACGAAGGTGACGACGATGCCCACGAGCCACGAGATGTCCGCGCCGCCGAGCTTCGCGACCAGCGGCCCGGTGTAGAAAGACTGCGCGAGGAACGGGATCTGAACGATGACGCCGATGCCGTAGGCGACCAGTGCACGCCAGTTCCAGTTGCCGTAGCGACCGTGACGGTCGTAGAAGGCGGGGATGTCGAAGCGGTCCTTCGAGATCAGGTAGTAGTCGGTGAGGTTGATGACCGACCATGGGGTGAAGACCATGAGCAGCGTGAGGACGAAGTTCTTGAAGTTCGCGAGGAAGTCCGCCGAGGCGAGCAGCGCAACGAGCACGGTGACGGTGACGATGCCGATGACGAAGACGGCGCGGGTCCATCGACGGATGGTCGCCCTGTTGCCAAAGGAGGTGAGGATCGTCAGCGTGCACATGAACGCGCCATAGGCGTTGAGGGTGTTGACCGTGAGCTTGCCCAGCAGGATGACGATGAAGATGAGCAGGGCGAACACACCCCCGCCGACGATGTCGCCGACATAGGCGACCTGATTCTCGACGAATTCGTTGCCGGACTCGGTCATGGCGGCCGCACCGATGAGCGCGCCCAGGGTCATCGACCACTGCGAACCGATGACCGATCCGCCGAAGGTGAACCAGAAGGTCTTCGAGGATGGGGTCGAGCGCGGCAGGTAGCGCGAGTAGTCAGCCACATACGGTCCGTAGGTCAGCTGCCAGCCCACGGACAGGGCGATGGCCGAGAGGAAGGCGGGGAAGGCGAACGACGAACCCGAGATCAGTCCGGGGACGTCGACCTGGGTGAGTACGCAGTAGGTGATGAAGAGGAAGCCGAGCAGGCCCGTCACCGAGGAGATCCGACCGAGCACGTGGATGTACTTGTATCCCAGCAGGGCCACCAACGCCGTGAGCGCACCGAAGATGACGATGCCGACCCATGGGGTCTGAACGCCGATGATGAGGTTGACGGCCTGGCCGGACAGCACCGCGCCGGTCGAGGCGAAGCCGATGTACATGAGCACGACGAGCACGAGCGGGATGATCGCGCCGATGATGCCGAACTGGGCGCGCGAGGAGATCATCTGCGGCAGACCCAGCTGCGGACCCTGCGCCGAGTGGAGTGCCATGACGATTCCGCCGATGATGTTGCCGATGAGCAGGCCGATGATCGCCCAGAGTGCGTCGGCGCCGAAGACGACGGCCAAGGCCCCGTCGACGATCGCGGTGATCTGAGTGTTGGCGCCGAACCACAGGGTGAACTGGGAACGTGGCGTTCCGTGACGCTCGGCGTCAGGCACCATCTCGATGGATCGCTTCTCGATCCCCGAATTGGTCGTACTAGCCATGAATTTCTCCTTTGAGTGATGAATCAGACTCAGTCAACACCCAAAGACGATGAGAGACGAGACCTGAATCACACATTCTGTCCGATATTTCGGATCATCTGCGGGGTGAAATGAATAGCGGGACTCAACGGCGAACGAATCGCCCCTCAGCCCCGCTTCGATCGTAATCTCGGACGGATTTCTGTTCTGTTTCGCTCGATTCTCCGGCTTGTTTCAGCCGCCTCATCAGGACAGAGAGCGCGCGATGATCGTGCGCTGGATCTCCGAGGAGCCTTCGTAGATGCGATAGATCCTCGCATCGCGGACATAGCGTTCGAGCGGAAAGTCCCGGGTGAAACCGTAGCCGCCGTGGATCTGCAGAGCCTCGTCGGCGATGAAGGCGGCCGCCTCGGAGGCGGCGAGCTTCGCGGTCGCCGAAGACCGAGTGAAATCGACCCCCGAATCGCGCTGTTCGGCGGCGTCCATCGTCAGCAGCCATGCCGACCGGTACTTCGTGTACATGTCCGCGAGCTTGAATGCGATGCCTTGGAGCCTGTTCAGCGGCTTGCCGTTGATCTTGCGCTCGCCGGCCCACGCCACGGCGGCGTCGAGGGCAGCCTTGCCGATTCCCAGGCTCATCGCAGCCACCTCGATGCGGCCGCGGTCAAGCACGCGCATGGCCGTCGTGAAGCCTTCGCCTGCCTTCCCGAGGAGGGCGTCCTCGGGAACCACGGTGTCGATGACGAACTCGTAGACCGGACTTCCGCGAAGACCCATCGTCTTCTCCGGGGGATTGAAGTCCAGCCCCGCCGAGGCGACCGCGGTGTCGACGATGAATGCGCTGATTCCCTTGTGGCCGGCGTCGACGTCGGTCTTCGCGTAGACGATGATGAAGTCCGCGAAGCCGGCGTTGGTGATGAAGCACTTCGTGCCCTTGATATGCCATCCGCCGTCGACGCGAGTGGCCTTCGTCGACATCTCTGCCGGGTTGGACCCGGCCCCCGGCTCGGTGAGTCCGAAGGAGCCGATGACTTCGCCGGCGGCGGCCCGCGGCAGCCACGCCTCGCACTGGGCGTCGGTGCCGCCGAGCAGGATCGAGTCGGTGGCGAGGAACTGCGCGGTGACGATCGACGCGGTCGATGCGCACGCCTCGGTGATGGCGGCGACCATCTGGCTCATCGCCACCGAACCGACGCCGGGCCCGCCGAATTCCTCGGGCAGGTTGAGCCCCATGACCCCCACCTCGGCGAGGGTCTTCAACGTCTCATCCGAGACACGTTCGTTCGCGTCTGCGGAGGCCGCCTGCGGGGCGAGGACGTCCTTGCTGATCTGGGCGACGGCGTCGACGAGTTCCTGTTCGTCGGCGGTGATGTCGAAGGCCATGAGTGCTCCTTGGAGGTGGGTTGATCGTGAGGTGCAGAGGATGTGCGTGGAGGGAGGCGTCGGCGGGAGGAGCCGAATCCTTCGTCCCGCGGCTCAGTTCGCCGACTCGGTCGGTTCGGCCGAGTCCGTCGAATCCGTTGGGTCCGACGGCTTCATCCGCCCCGCCTCGGCGAAGTCGGCATTGTGTTCGCCGAGGTGGGGCGCCGGCAGCGCGGACGCGGGCCGCGCTCCGTTGACGAGGAGCGGATGGCCGAGATAGGTGTGACCGGTGCGCGGATCGGCGGCAGTGAGTCCGCGACCTTTGCCGATGGGCCCGGTGACCGCCTCGGCGAAATCGAGGACGGGGGAGTTGGGGACTCCGGCGGCATCGAAGATCTCGCACAGCTCGGTCACGGTGCGCCCGCTGGTGAACTCTTCGATCTCGATGCGCAGTGCCTCGTCGTTGTCCGAGCGATGGCCGTCGGTGGCGAAGCGCGGGTCGGCGGCGAGCTCCGGCTTGCCGAGCGTGGCGGCGAGAGTGCCGAAGAGGCGGTCGTTGGCCACGGCGATGACGACGAGTCCGTCGGCGGCGCGGTAGGTGTCGAAGGGGGCGGAGACGGGGTGGCGGTTGCCGACCCGCGACGGAGAGGAGCCGGCCGCGTGGAGGGAGGCATTCGTCGGCTGCATGGCGAGCATGACATCGAGCATCGGAATGTCGATATGGGCTCCCTCGCCGGTGGTCTGACGGTGGAAGAGCGCCGAGGAGATGCCGAAGGCCGCGAACACTCCAGCGGAGACATCGGCGATCGATTCTCCGACTCGGGTGGGAGAGCCGTCGGCGAAGCCGGTCGAGGCCATGAGTCCGCTCAGTGCCTGGATGACCGTGTCATAGGCAGGTCGTCCCGCCTGGCTGCCGGCCTGTCCGAAACCGGAGATCGAGGCATAGACGATATCGGGCTTCACGGCCTTGATGTCGGCGTAGGAGAGGCCGAGTTTCGCCGCGACGCCGGGACGGAAGTTCTCGACGACGACATCGCAGCTCTTGATGAACTCGAGGAGGCGTGCATGGTGCTCGGGATCCTTGAGATTGGCCTCGATCGATCGCTTGCCGCGGTTGAGTCCGGTGAAGTACGTCGACCCGGAATCGGTGAAGGGTCCGAGATGTCGGGAATCGTCACCGTGGCCGGGCATCTCGATCTTGATGACCTCGGCGCCCTGATCGGCGAGCATGGCGGTGGCGTAGGGACCGGCGAGAACTCGGGAGAAATCGGCGACCCGAACCCCGGTCAGGAGCTGCTTCGTTGCGTTCATGACTCTCATCCTCGGCGTTGACCTGGGCGAGGACAACGGGGTGTGACGGGATTTCGTCCGAAGTGTCGGACGGAGGTGTCGGACGTCCCGAAGCTCCGACGGGCCGTCTGCCCCCGGGGCGGAGTTCCGGCACTCAATGCACGTTGCCCTGGCCGGAAGAGCTTCCGGCCAGGGCAGTGCACTGAGTTCTTCTCGTCGTGAGACGAGCGGGCCTCAGGCTACGCGTTCGAAGACCGCAGCCATGCCCTGGCCGCCGCCGATGCACATGGTCTCGACTCCGTAGCGGGAACCGCGGCGATCCATCTCCCGCAGCAAGGTGGCGAGGATGCGCCCACCGGTCGCGCCGACCGGGTGGCCCAGTGAGATGCCCGAGCCGTTGACGTTGAGACGCTCGGCGAAGTCGGATTCGGACAGTTTCCATTCGGTCGTGCAGGCGAGCACCTGCGCCGCGAATGCCTCGTTGAGTTCGATGAGGTCGATATCGCCGAGTTCGAGACCCGCGCGCTGCAGTGCCGTCGCGGTCGCCGGGACCGGGCCGATGCCCATGGTTTTCGGCGGCACACCGGCCACGGCCCAGCTGCGCATGCGGGCGAAGACCCGCAGACCCAGCTCGGCGGCCTTGGCCGCGGTGGTGACGATGCACAGAGCAGCGCCGTCGTTCTGGCCTGAGGCATTGCCGGCAGTCACCGTGGCCTCATCGTCGGACTTCCCGAGCATCGGCTTGAGCTTCGCGAGCTTCTCGACCGTCGACCCGGGACGGATGTGCTCATCGGTCGTGATGACCTGTTCGGGGGTCTTCCGGGTGGCTGGCAGCGTGATCGGCACGATCTCGTCGGCGAACTTCCCTTCCTCAGTCGCCGAGGCGGCACGACGGTGCGATTCCACGGCGTAGGCGTCCTGGTCCTCCCGCGAGATCTTGTACTCACGGCGCAGGTTCTCCGCGGTTTCGATCATTCCGCCCGGCACCCGGTAGTCATTGCCGCCGGCGGTGAGGCGGCCGCGGACGAGGCCGTCTTTGAGCTCGACGTTGCCGCCCCTGATGCCCCAGCGGATCTCCTCATTGAAGAACGGTGCGCGGCTCATCGACTCGACGCCGCCGGCGACGACGAGGTCCGCATAACCGGCCGAGATCATCGCGTGGGCGTCAGCGATCGCCTGCAGGCCGGAGCCGCAGCGGCGGTCGACCTGACGGCCCGGAACGGTGATCGGCAGTCCCGCGTTGAGGGCGACGACGCGGCCGATCGCCGGGGTCTCCATGTGCGGATAGCAGTTGCCGAGGACGACATCCTCAATGGCTTCACCCGGCAGGTTGGTCTTCTCCAGCAGAGCTTTCAGGACCTGACGGCCGAGCTCCTCGTGCGGAACGTCCTTGAACTGTCCGCCGAATCCGCCCACGGGGGAGCGGAGAGGTTCACAGATGACGATGTCTTCGGACACAGGGTCTCCCTTTGGGTTGTGATCGAGCCGTCCTGCTTGTGGGGCCGGAACGTCGACACGATCGGCATCACTGCCGAATTTGGTATTAATACTTTCCCATTTATGAACATATCCGAATGGATTGCGCCTGACAAGGGTGCGTCTCATTGAATGGGCCTCATCGTGACGGCGCGGCACTGGTGGGTGGGTCGCCTCGGTGACGGTATGCGGGGTCGCTGGATTCGATTCGCAAGATTCGCCAGCCTGGCCGGCTTGCGGCGGCCAGGCCGCTCAGCGGACTGTCGGCAGGACCGCCTCGGCGACATCGAGCACCGTGTTCAGGGCTGCGTCCTGCTGATCGAGTCGGTAGGCGAGGTGGAGCTGGGTGGCTTCGTTCGGGAGATCGAGCGGAACCGCGGCGATCCGCGAGTCATAGCCGGCGGCGACGGAATCGAACGTAATCGTCACGCCCATCCCGGCGGCCACGAGCGCGGAGATCGACTGCGAGTCGGGGGCCTCCTGGACCGTGCGCGGGCTGAACCCGGCATCGAGGCACAGTCGCATGGCGGTCTCGCGCAGGTTCGAATTCGGCCGCGCGGGCAGGAGGACGAAGGGCTCATCGGCGAGCTCGGCGACGCCGATCTTCTTTCGTTTCGCCAGTCGGTGCGAACTCGGCATGGCGACGCATGGGCGCTCGATGGCCACGGGGCGGCCGGCGATGAGCGGGGGCCTCCGTTGCCAGCGAACCAGGGCGAGGTCGAGAGTGCCGTCCATGATCCTCTCGAGGCCTTCGTCGGCATAGACCGTCGACTCGAGGTGGAAGGTGATGCCCGGATTGCGTTCGTGTGAGGCCGCCACGAGGGTGGCGGCGAGGTCGCGGGAAGACGGGTGTGAGTAGCCGAAGCGGACGCGGCCGACCTCACCGCTGGAGGAGCGGTGGACGGATTCGACGGCGGCCTGCTGGGTGGCGAGCATGTGCTTGGCCGGCTCGAGCAGGGCTTCGCCGGCGGGGGAGAGGCTGACTGAGCGGGTCGTGCGTTGGAACAGAGAAGCGCCGAGGTCGGTCTCCAGGGAGCGGATGGTGCGGCTCAGCGGGGGTTGGGCCATGCCGAGGCGTTCGGCGGCGCGGCCGAAGTGGAGTTCTTCGGCGACGGCGACGAAGGCGCGGATCTGCTGCAGCTCCATGGACGTTCTCCCTCGTCAGGCGTTCAGGCGGTCGGACATGCGGGTGGCCATCATTATTGCACGCTGGGTAATCAATGCCTGAGCTGTTTTATAGCGGTCGGCAATTGGGTGTGCGGCGCATATCTCGAGCACGTCCGAAATATCGGACAGAACCTGATCCGGACTACTTCCACGATCCTCTCCAGCCGCCAGAATGGGATGTGTAGTCAGAGCAGACAGCGCAGGACGGGCCGATAGTCGGTTTCCTGCCGAACCCGCAGACCAGTATCCGCGTTGTCGGACACAGCGACAAGGAGAACCCATGACCACCAAGCCGTCGTTCACCCAGCACGACCCTTCCCGGGTCATCCGCGCCGACCGCGGAACCGAGATCACCGCGAAGTCGTGGCAGACCGAAGCCCCCAAGCGCATGCTCATGAACAACCTCGACCCCGAGGTCGCCGAGCGTCCCGAAGACCTCGTCGTCTACGGCGGCACCGGCCGCGCCGCCCGCTCCTGGGAAGCATATGACGCAATCGTGCGCACCCTCGACGACCTCGAGGACGACGAGACCCTGCTCATCCAGTCCGGCAAGCCGGTCGGCGTCATGCGCACCCACGAATGGGCCCCACGCGTGCTCATCGCGAACTCCAACCTCGTCGGCGACTGGGCCAACTGGGAGCACTTCCGCGAGCTCGAGGCCGAAGGCCTCATGATGTACGGCCAGATGACCGCCGGTTCCTGGATCTACATCGCCACACAGGGCATCCTCCAGGGCACCTACGAGACCTTCGGCGCCATCGCCCGCAAGCGCTTCGACGGCACCCTGGCCGGCACCCTGACCATCACCGCCGGCTGCGGCGGAATGGGCGGAGCCCAGCCGCTGTCCGTGACCCTCAACGGCGGCGCCTGCCTCATCATCGACGTCGACAAGACCCGCCTCGATCGCCGCAAGGGCAAGCGCTACCTCGACGAAGTCGAAACCGACCTCGACACCGCACTGGCCAAGGTCATCGAAGCGAAGAAGAACAAGCAGGCCCTGTCCGTCGGACTCGTCGGCAACGCCGCCGAGATCCTCCCGCTCATCCTCGATCGCCCCGAGGCTGCTGAAGTCGACATCGTCACCGACCAGACCTCGGCCCACGACCCGCTGTCCTACCTGCCGGTGGGCGTGAGCGTCGACGACTGGAGTGATGAGGCCGAGCAGGATGCCGAGAAGTTCACCATCCGCGCCGAAGAATCCATGGCCAAGCACGTGAAGGCCATGGTCGAATTCCAGGACCGCGGCGCCGAGGTCTTCGACTACGGCAACTCGATCCGCGACGAAGCCCGCAAGGCCGGCTATGACCGCGCCTTCGAGTTCCCGGGCTTCGTCCCCGCCTATATCCGCCCCCTCTTCTGCGAAGGCCTCGGACCCTTCCGCTGGGTGGCGCTGTCCGGCGACCCGAAGGACATCGAGGTCACCGACCAGGCTCTCAAGGAACTCTTCCCCGACGACGAACACCTCCACACCTGGCTCGACGCCGCCAACGAATACGTCGAGTTCGAAGGCCTGCCGGCACGCATCTGCTGGCTCGGATACAAGGAACGCCACCAGGCCGGTCTGCTGTTCAACCAGCTCGTCGCGGAAGGCAAGATCTCGGCCCCGATCGTCATCGGCCGTGACCACCTCGACTCCGGTTCCGTCGCCAGCCCCTACCGCGAAACCGAATCCATGCTCGACGGCACGGACGCCGTGGCCGACTGGCCGCTGCTCAACGCCCTGGTCAACACCTCCTCGGGTGCGACCTGGGTGTCGATCCACCACGGCGGCGGCGTCGGCATCGGCCGCTCCATCCACGCCGGACAGGTCTCCGTGGCCGACGGCACCGAACTGGCCGCGAAGAAGCTCGCCCGCCTGCTCACGAACGACCCGGGCATGGGCGTCATCCGCCACGTCGACGCCGGCTACGACCGCGCCTCCGAGGTGGCCGAGGAGCGCGGTCAGCGCGTGCCGATGATCCCCGAGCTCGACAAGCGCGACGAGGATTCCGCCGCACAGTAAGCAGTCTGCGGCGCAGGTGCGTACACGTGCGCTGCGTCGACGGGCGCGGTCGCGGCTCAAGCGGGCACTTTGGTACAGGCTGTTCTGAATTGCTCACGGCGGAATCTATCGGTGGTAGCAACACTCGGTGGGCATTTCAGAATAGGGTGTACCAAACGTGGATTCCGCCCTGCAGTAAGGGCGCCGAACAGCTCGAGAAAAGTCGAGCAGCACTGATTTGAAACAGTGCTGCTCGACTTTTTGTGTGCCGCGGGCGGTTGCCGACGGCGAGTCGCGAGGTGCGCCGCCGCTCTGCTTGTCGGCAGATCGCGTGCACCGCTGGTCTGTTGCGCCGGACGGCAGGTCGCGTGCGGTGGCGTTGAACCTCTTCGTGCCAGGCAGCTGCCCTCGCCCACTGTCCGAAATGTCGGACGAATCTCGTTTCGGGTCGTTCTCTGTTGTCTCCGCGCGGTCCATACTGGTTGTGGACCACACTCGATCGGAAAGGGCCGACCGTCATGCAGCTATTCACCGGGATCAGCGAATTGGTCGTCAACGACCTCGACAGCCTCGGCGAACTCGATGTCGTCACAGATGCCGCTCTGCTCGTCGAAGACGGTCGGATCATCTGGTCGGGGTCGTCCGCACAGGCGGACACGGCGGTGCAGAACTACCTCGGCGAGGCGATCGCACACGACGTCAACGACGATGACATCGTCAATGGGGAAGTCACCTCGGCGAATGAATTGGGCGGACTCGAGACGATCGACCTCGATGGGAACGCCGTCATCCCGGGCTTCGTCGACAGCCACAATCACCTCATCTTCGCCGGTGATCGGTCCGAGGAATTCGCGGCGCGGATGGCCGGGCAGAAGTACTCGGCCGGGGGCATCGCCACCACCGTGGCCGCCACCCGCGCAGCGACGGAATCCGAACTCGAGGCGAACCTCGTCCACCTGCTCGATCAGGCCAGGCGGCAGGGAACGACGACGTTCGAGATCAAGTCCGGCTACGGGCTGACCGTGCCCGACGAGATCCAGGCCCTCGACATCATCAACCGGCACACCGAGGAATCGACCCTCATCGCCGCGCACGTCGTCCCGCCTGAATTCAAAGAGAATCCGGAAGGCTACGTCGACCTCGTCATCGACGAGATCATCCCTGCGGCCGGGGGCAAGGCGAAGTGGATCGATGTGTTCTGCGAAACCGGTGCCTTCACCGAGGATCAGACCCGGCGGATCATCGAAGCCGGCAAGGCCGTCGGAATGAAACCGCGGCTGCACGCCAACCAGCTCACCGAGGGAGGGGCGCTCAAGCTCGGCGCCGAACTCGGCTGCGTGTCCGTCGACCACGCTACCTTCGCCTCCGACGAGGACCTTGCCGTCCTCGCCGAGGCGGGCACCGTCGTCACCCTGCTGCCGAGCATCGAATTCTCCACCCGACAGCCCTACCCGGACGCGCGCCGCTACGTCGACGCGGGAGTCTCGTTGGCGATCGCCAGCGACTGCAATCCCGGCTCCGGGTTCTCCAACAGCATGCCCTTCGTCATCGCCATCGGCGTTCGCGACATGCACTTCACCGTCGAACAGGCAGTGTGGGCGGCGACAGCCGGCGGAGCCAACGCCCTGCAGCGCACCGATGTCGGCCACCTCGGAGCGGGAGCCCGCGCCGACCTGGCCATCCTCGACGCACCCAGCTACCGCCACCTGGCCTACCGGCCGGGTGTCCAGCTGGTCGAGAGGGTCTACTCCGGCGGTGAGCTCATCGTCGACAACCGATCCCGCGACTGAACTTCATCCACGACGAACACAAGGAAAGGCTCTTCATGACCACATTCATCGATCTCGACCCCGACACACTGACCTTCGCCGAGGTGGTCGACGTCGCCCGCCGCGACGCAAAAGTCTCCCTGTCCGAAGCCACCCTGGCCCGGGTGAACAAGTACCGCGAGGCCATCGACGCCCTCGCCCAGGCCGAGAAGCCCGTCTATGGGGTCTCCACCGGATTCGGCGCGCTCGCGCAGCGCCACATCCCCGCCGAACTGCGCACCCAGCTGCAGAAATCCCTCATCCGTTCCCACGCCGCCGGCGTCGGCGAGCCCGTTGAACGCGAAGTCGTGCGCGCCCTCATGCTGCTGCGCGCCCGGACACTCGCCACCGGTCGGGCCGGCGTCCGCGCCGAAGTCCTCCAGACCTACGTCGACCTGCTCAACGCCGGAATCACCCCGGTCGTCCACGAATACGGATCACTCGGCTGCTCCGGCGACCTCGCGCCCCTGTCGGCGTGTGCCCTCGTCGTCATGGGCGAAGGCGTGGCCGAAGGGCCCGACGGAGTGGCGGGACCGGCCGACGAGATCCTCGCAAAGGCCGGAATCACCCCGGTCACCTTGGCTGAGAAGGAGGGCCTGGCGCTGGTCAACGGCACCGACGGCATGCTCGGCATGCTCATCATGGCGCTCACCGACCTCGAGAACCTGCTCACCGCCGTCGACGTGTCCGCAGCCATGAGCATCGAGGGTCTATTCGGCACCGACGCCGTCTTCGCTCCCGAACTCCACTACGCCCTGCGCCCGCACGACGGTCAGGCCGCCTCGGCCGCGAACATGCTCGCCTCGCTCAAGGACTCGGGCATCACCGCCAGCCACCGCGACTCCACCCACCTCGTCCAGGACGCCTACTCGATGCGCTGCGCCCCGCAGGTCAACGGTGCCGCCCGCGATGCCGTGGGCTTCGCCGTCGGAGTCGCCGAACGCGAACTGCGCTCGGCGATCGACAACCCGGTCGTACTCACCAACGGAATGGTGTCCTCGAACGGCAACTTCCACGGTGCGCCCCTGGCCCACGCCCTCGACTTCCTCGCGATCGTCGCCGCCGACGTCGCCTCGATGTCGGAACGACGCACCGACCGGATGATGGATGTGGCCCGCAACCAGGACCTCACCCCGTTCCTCGCCGATGACGCCGGCGTCGACTCAGGGCTCATGATCGCCCACTACACGCAGGCGGCCATGGTCTCCGAGGCCAAACGCGGCGCTACCCCGGCCTCGGTCGACTCGATCCCGTCCTCGGCCATGCAGGAAGACCACGTGTCCATGGGGTGGTCGGCCGCACGCAAGCTGCGCAAGGTCATCGACAACCTCGCCTCCGTCGTCGGCATCGAACTCTATGCCGCCTCCCGTGCCTGCGATATGCGCGACGCCGCACCGGCACCGGTGACCGGAGCCGTGATCGCGGCGATCCGTGAGACCGTGCCCGGACCCGGACCCGACCGGTTCCTCTCGCCCGAACTCGCCGAGACCATTGCGAAGGTCAAGGACGGTTCGCTTATCGCCGCCGCCGAGGCGGTTGCACCGCTGACCCACACCGTCACCGCTGCTGCCGGAACCTGGCAGCCGGAAGACGGCGGACCGGCCGTCAACGATCCAGAGTTCACTGCGCTGGGTAACCTCGAAGCCGCCGCCGAAGCTTCGGGCACCTCTGCAGCCACCACCCACCAGGACTGACACGGGGCAGGGGCTTGTCGCCGACCGGACCTGACCGTCGGGCGTATTACGCCAGGGCCGGCCGACTGCAGGACCGACACATCACCGGGCCCGACCGATTTCGAACGGAGTGAACTGTTAATGAGCGATGTCGTCTCGCTGCTGAGCCAGATCGAGGACACCGGCCGCGGCACCCGCGGGCCGGGCTACCAGCGGCCCGGATTCTCGGCCACCGAACGGAAGCTGCGTGAGTGGTTCCTAGCCGAGGCGGACCGCCGTGGCCTCGACACGGAGATCGACGCCAACGGAATCACGTGGGCCTGGGCCACCCCGCCTGGTGACAATGCCGTGGTCACCGGTTCCCACCTTGACTCGGTGCCCGGCGGCGGCGAGTTCGACGGTCCTCTCGGTGTCGCCTCGGCGCTGGCGGCCTTCGATGTGCTCAAGGCCTCCGGCGCGCTCGACCAGGCCACCCGGCCCTTCGCTCTGGCAGTGTTCCCCGAAGAAGAAGGCTCACGCTTCGGCGTCGCCTGTCTCGGCTCGCGGCTGCTCACCGGCGCCATCGACGCTGACCGCGCGCTCGGCCTCAAGGACGCCGCCGGTGACACCTTCGCCGACGTCGCCCGTGGCTATGGCCTCGACCCGGATCGGATCGGGCGTGACCAGTCTCGGCTGGCCGGAATCGGTTCCTTCATCGAACTCCATGTCGAACAGGGCGTCGGTCTGATCAACACCGATCAGGCCGTCGCCATCGGCTCCTCGATCATCGGCCACGGGCGCTGGCACTTCGCCTTCTCCGGTCAGGGCAACCACGCCGGCACGACTCCGATGAGCCATCGCGCCGACCCTGTGGTCGCGGCCTCCCGCGTGATCGGGGACATCCCGACCCTAGCGGCCGCCACTGACGCGAGCGCCGTGGCGACCGTGGGCCGCACCCTCATCCACCCCGGCGGGACGAACGTCATCGCTTCGACCATGAGCTTCTGGCTCGACATCCGCCACCCTGACGATGCCGTCGTCAAGCAGGTGCTCGAGGCGATCAGCCGTCGTGCCCAGGACCATGGCGCTGATTCCGGTGTCGAGGTGACCATCTCGCAGGAGTCCTACTCTCCGACGACTCACTTCACCGCCGGCCTCAACTCGCGCCTGACTTCGGTGCTGCCGGACGCTCCGCTCCTGCCTTCGGGAGCCGGACACGATGCCGGAATCCTCGCACCTCACGTGCCGTCGGCGATGCTCTACGTCCGCAACCCGACCGGCGTCTCTCACGCTCCCGAAGAGGCCTGCGAGGTCGACGACCAGAGGGCCGGGGTCGACGCGCTCGTCAACGTGCTCGCCCGCGAACTCGGCATCGAACACGCCGTTGTCGACGGCAGTGTCGGAGGCCCGACGAACGGAGGTGCACGATGAGCACCCGTTACTGGTGCGAATCCGCCTGGGTCGACGGAGCCGTCGCCCGCGGAGTCCTACTGAGCGCCGACGACACCGGAACGCTCACCGCCGTCGAAACCGGGATCGACACCGCCCCGTCCGACGCCGAGGCGGTGCACGGGTTCATCCTGCCCGGCGGAGTCAACGCACACTCCCATGCCTTCCACCGGATGCTGCGCGGCCGCACCCACGGCGACGGCGGCACTTTCTGGACCTGGCGCGAAGTCATGTACTCCGTCGCCGCGAAACTCGACCCCCAGTCCTACGAGACCGTGGCCCGCGCCGTGTTCGCCGAGATGCTCGCCGGCGGCTACACCTCGGTGGGGGAGTTCCACTACGTCCACCATGCACAGGACGGAACCCCTTACGGCACGGAACGTCCCCGCGGGGACGCGGCGGATCCGGTCGCCGAGGCGGACGACCACACCGCACGTCCCCGCGGGGACGCGAACGATGACGAACTGCGCGCCCACGCGATGGAACGAGCGCTGGCACGGGCGGCCGCCTCGGCGGGGATCCGCATCCGACTGCTCGACACCTGCTATCTCACCGGGGGCATCGACGCCGAACTCTCGGCCGAACAGTCCCGATTCGGCGACGGCACGATCGACGGATACATGGACCGTCATGCCGGACTCACCGAAGCTTTCGCCGAGGAGTTCCCTGTCAACGCTCCAGGTGAGAGCTTCGTCCACGTCGGCGCGGCCATCCACTCGATCCGCGCAGTCCCGGCCGCGAACCTGCCGAGGTTCGCCGAACTCACCGGGCCCGTGCACGTGCACCTGTCCGAACAGCCCGCGGAGAACGAGGCCTGCCAGAGTGCGTACGGAGCCAGTCCCACCGAGGTGCTCGGACGTTCCGGAGTCGTCACCGACCGGCTCTCGGCCGTCCACGCTACCCACCTGAGCGAGGAGGACATCGCGATCCTCGGCGGCTCCCGGTCGACGATCGTCATGTGCCCGTGCACCGAGGCGGACCTCGCTGACGGCATCGGACCGGCCCGGGAACTCGCCGACGCCGGAGCTGTGATCTCGCTCGGCTCCGACCAGCACGTCGTCCTCGACGCCCTGCGCGAGACCCAAGGGCTCGAAGCCGGCGAACGCCTGCGCTCCGGTCAGCGCGGCCGATTCTCACCGACCGAACTCATCACGGCACTCACCGAAGGAGGGGCACGCAGCCTCGACCTGCCCGTCGGCGCGCTCGAGGTCGGGAAGGCGTGCGATTTCGTCACCCTGCGCACCGACAGCATGCGCACCATGGGATCACTGGACGAACAGATCATCCTCACGGCCACCTCGGCGGACGTGTCCTTGACCGTCAGCGGCGGTCGAGTGCGCGTGCGCGACGGCGTGCACGCCGAACTCGGGGACATCTCCGAGCTCTACGCGCAGGCGTTCGCGGCGCTGGAGATGGAAGGCTGAATCGTGGCTGAGGTCGTTGCGGGCAGGCACGCCGGGGTTGCCGGGATCGGAAGTGGTCGCCGTGGCTGAGGTTCCCGCGCTGCGCAGGGCGATCGCGATCCTGCGGCACATGGCGGTGTCGAACCGGGCGATCACGGCCGGCGCGCTGGTCCGGTCCCTCGACATTCCGCGATCGAGCGCCTACGACATCCTCAACGTCCTCGAGGAGCTCGGGCTCGTGGCGCGCACTGATTCCGGGTACGTGCTCGGGGCCGGCGTGCACGAGCTCGGGGCGTCCTACCTGCGGACGAACCCGCTGCAGCGGTTGGCGCAGCCGATCGTGCGACAGCTGGCCGAAGACACAGCCGCCACGGCACAGCTCGCGATCATCCGCGGTTGGGAGACCGAGTATGTGCTCAAGGAGCAGTCGCTGAAGTCGGTTGCCGTCATCACCGCCACCGGGGTGCGCATGCCCAGCTACCTCACCGCGACGGGGCGGGCGATCCTCGCGCAGCTGCCGAAGTCCGAGGTGCTCGCGATGTTGCAGTCCGAGACCGGATTCGTCACCCGCACCGGTAAGGGCCCGACCTCGGTCAAGGCCCTCAACGCCGTGCTCGCCCAGGAGAGGCGAGTCGGCTGGGCGATCGAACACGGAGAGGTGACGCCGGGCATCTCGACGATCGCGGCACCGGTGTTCGATGTGCTGGGACGCCCGATCGCCGCCGTCGGACTGTCAGTGTCCGACAGCGTGAAGGCCGCTGGAACGGGGGCGGATAAGGGCGCGGGGAAGGACCTGGATCAGGGGTCTGGGGTGGACTCCGATCCATTGGCGTCGCTGGCCGAGAAGGTCATCGCCACGGCCGCCGAGGTGACCGCGAAGCTGCGGTGAGGCGCATCCTGTCCGCCGGCAACGAGCGGGCCAATGCCATCCGAGGCGACGCTTGCCGAGGTGCGCATGGCCGAGGGTATGGATTACACGGTGTGAGTTTCCAACGCTGTGAGTCCTCCGTTCTCACTGCCGGCGCAGCAGGGCCGCGACCTCGAGGTGCTTCGTGTGCGGAAACATGTCGAAGATCCGCGCCCGCTCGACGGTATAGCTCGGCATCCGGGCGATGTCCTTGGCCAGGGAGACGGGATTGCAGCTCGAATACACGATGTGCTCGACACCCGAATCCTCGAGCACAGACGACAGCTTGGCCCCGATCCCGCGCCGAGGGGGGTTGACGACCACGCAGTCCGGCCGTTCATCCGTGGCTAGGTGTTCCTCAGCGCACGAGGCGGGAACGTCGACCAGGGGCGAGGAACCAGCACCACCCAGGTGCTCCTCGGCGAACTCTGTGGCATCGCCGGCGAGGAATCGTGCGTCGATGCCGAGCTCGCTGGCACTGATCTTCGCGGATTCGATCGCCTGCTCGCTGATCTCGACACCGGTGACGTGGCGGGAGCTGTCTGCACAGTAGAGCGCGAATCCGCCGACGCCGCAGTAGAGATCCCACAGGTTCTTGGCCTCCACTGAGTCCACCCATTCGGCGACCTGGTTGTACAGTCCGATGGCCACGGCGGTGTTCGTCTGAAAGAAACTCTGCGGCCGCAGATGCAGATTCACCCGGTCGAGGTTCATCCGCAGGGACCGACCCTGCAGCATTTCCTCGCGATCGCCCTCGAGCACGGCCTTGTGCTCGGGCAGCTGATTCACCGATACCACGGTCGCCTCAGGCACTGCCTCGAACAGCGCGGTCCGCCGCGAACGCAGCACATCGAGTCCGTGCTGGGTGCGCACGACGAACCTGATCATCAGGTCCCCCGACGGGGCCGCCGTGACATGGACGAACTTCAATTCCCCGCGGCGCGCTACGACATCATAGGGCTCGAGTCCCGTGCCATCGAGGAATTCCGCGAGTACCGGAATCACTGCACGGATCGCGGGGGCCTGAATCCCGCAGTCACGCAGATCGACACCGTGGAACTCCTGATCGAGGATGCCCAAGGTGGCGTGCCCGGCTGACCCTCCGACGGCGAGCTTCGCCCGGTTCCTGAAGTCCCGCACCCCGCCGGCGAAGGTTGGCAGCCATTCACGTGGAGCCGCCTCGGCGAGGGTCTCCCGACACCACGATTCCTTGTCCGTGATCTGCTGCTCGTAGGGCGTTTCGATGAGGGCGCAGGAACGGCATTTCCCGCGCTCGAAATACCCGCAATGCAGGCGCCCATGATCCGCCGAGGCGAGGGAGAGCGGCAAGGTCGTCATCCCGCAATTCTAGTCGGTGATCGGCCCCCGGAATCGTTGACCCGGACCGTCCGGCAGCCGTAGATAATTTCGGACAGTTCGTCGAAAAACGGGGTGAGTGTCGAGAAACGCATGCGCACACGCGTTCTTCGGCGCTCAGCCCGTTTTTCGGCGAAGTCGGGAGAGGCGCGCGCCAGGAAATCAGGCGGCGATGAAGGCGAGGGCGACGAAGGTGCCGAATGAAACGAACGGGGCGATCGCAGCGACGGCGATGGCGATGATGCCGGGCGTACGGCCCCGCCCGGTGACCGCGGCCGTGATGCCGAGGAGGATTCCCGTGAGACCCAAGCAGGTGCACAGGCCCTGGACTCCGACGAGCATGGTCGCCAAGGTCTGATACCAATCCGGTGTGTCCGTGAAGTAGTAGCCGGACGCCGCCTCGGACGGCCCGACGGTCACGCCCAAGATCACCGAGGCGGCCAGGCTCAGGGCCATGGCGACGATCGAGAGCGCCACGGCCACCTTGCCCAGCGCCGGCGACTTCACCGAGGCGGCGCCATCCATTCGAGTGTTGACGCCGTTGTGCGCATCAGCCAGATCGTCGGGCCGCGGCGAGGCATAGACGGGATGGACGGGAGGGGCGGGGACTCGGGGCTGCTGTGCCGCGAGCTCATCGTCGGTGGGCTGGGGGTACGAGAAGTCCGTCGAAGTCATGCTTCGACGCTATCGTCGCAGAAAGGCGGCGCCCCACCCTGCTATCCCAAGAGTGGGGTCGGGAAAACCACCCTGCAGGCAGCGCGAGTCAGGGCTTGCGGGCGACGATGAGGAACCTCTTCTGCGTGACCGCGATCGGCTCACTCGACTCGGCCAAGCGTCTGAGGACATCGAGGTTGGACCTGACGGAGAACCCGGGGACATCCCACGGAATATAGGCGAGGTATTCGATGACCGCCTCGACGTCGGTGAAGCGCATCGTTCCCTGCCACTTGCGGGCCGCCTCGATTGCCAGTCCCTGACTCTCGACGTCGCTGATGCATGGCTCGAGCTGCTGGCGCAGATCGCCCACCCCGCCCCCGAAGAGGTCACGGAACTCCTGCGCCTCTGTGCCGTCGACCTGTTGTGTGAGGAACAGTCCGCCCGGGGAGAGCACGCGGGCCACCTCGGCGAGGTCATAGCTTTCGTGGCGGTTCATCACAAGGTCGAACTCGTCGTCATCCCAGGGCATCTCCGGGTGGTGATCGCTGTCGTACCGGGTGACCTCGACGCCGTAGTCCTCCAGCATCGAGGCGGCCAGGGGCACGTTGGGTTCCCACCCCTCGGTCGCGGAGATCGTCGGCGAGGGTTCGCCGGGAGGTCGGGCATCCTCGAGGCGATCGATGAGTTCGGCGAGGCGCTCGCCGCCTCCCGTGCCCATGTCGAGGCATCTGCTCGACTCGGCCATCGCATCGAGGCAGATCTGATCGAAGTCCCACGGCGGATCATCGGCGACGAGGCGGCCGGCCAGTGGGGAGAAATCCCACCCGGTCATCGCCGCCGTCTCATGGATCCAGGCCCATCGCTCGTGGCGTTCGTGGGGAGTCTCGTCGCGCGTGCGACTGCTGTCGGCATATTCGGGCATGTCCACACTCCTCTGCCGGGTGGCTCGGCACCATCACCGAGCAGTTCTGCAACTCTGCCGGACGGCTGGGCGCCGCAGGGGCGCGGGTGCCGTACTTCGACTCTAGGCCAAAACAGGATCGAGGAGCGGGATATGGCGAAGAATTCTCCGGACTGAGGCATGGGCTATTCAGAGGAAGCAGAACACGAGCACCGCGATGCAGACGACGAGCATTCCCAGGCAATTGAGCCAGAAATCCCGACCGACATACCTCGCTCGCAGGTGAGCGGCAGCGGCGCAGAGGAAGTAGACGACGAGGCCCGCCGCGGCTGCTGCGCCGAGCCCGGGAATCCAGATCCCCGTCACCAGTCCGGCCGCGGCGAGGAACTTCACGACGGCGAGTACCCACCACCACTCCCGCGGGAAGCCGACCCCGTCGAGGCAGGCGGCGATCGCCCGCGGGGGACGGAAGGTGAGCAGGGCGTCGCCGAAGACGATGACCGCGAGGACGACGACCGGCCTGACCGGATCGGGCAGCAGGATCACGGTGAACCCTTCACAGCGAACCCCTGACTCTCGTATGGAAGACGATGCTGGCCAGCATCGCCTCGACGGCGTCGTCGAGACTCATCGTCGTCGCCGCCCACCGGAAGAGGATGCCCAGGTACGAGTCGTAGAGAGCTGCGGCGCTCGCGCGTGCGTGGCCCTCATTGATCCCGATCGAGACCAGTGACTCGCTCAGGCGGCTCTGCAGGTCCACGGCGAGGGTGTTGAATACCTCCGGCTCGCCCCTGACCCGCATCATCGCCGCCGCATAGTCGCGGGACAGATCCTCGTGTTCGGCGAAGAACTCGAGGAACGGCAGGAAGAGTTCGAGCAGATGACGCTGCACCGACGAGCTCCCGCGCTGCGAGAGACTGCCTCGCCGAGGCGATGCCGTGTACGTCCCGTTCTGCAGCTGCCCGATCCACCGATCGAAGCATCGGACGAGGATGACGTCCTTGTCACCGACCGACATCACTCGGCCCACCGACACCTCGGCGGCCCTGGCGATCGCCCGGATGGTCGTGGCCTTGAAGCCATGCTTGAGGAACAGTTCGGCGGCGGCACCGATGATCCGATCCTCGGTCTTCTGGCGCTTTCCCGACCTCGATTGAACGTGTTCACTGACCATGCTCGAACCCTAAGCCCTTCCGTGTTCACTTTCCAGACCAAGTGTCGTGTTGTCTTCGGCAGGAAAGTTAATGTACCTTAACTTCATGAACGTCGATCCCTCAGCATCGGTGCGCACCCGCGAGCGTGGACTGAAGAAGCATGGCCGGAAGAAGATCTCCACTGCAGTCCTCCTCGGCCCTGCTTTCGTTGCGGCCATCGCGTATGTCGATCCGGGCAACGTCGCGGCCAATCTCACCGCGGGTGCGGAGTACGGATATCTCCTCGTCTGGGTGCTCGTGGCTGCGAACCTCATCGCCGTTCTCGTCCAGTACCTGTCCTCGAAGCTCGGACTCGTCTCCGGGCAGTCGCTGCCGAGCCTCCTCGGTGATCGCCTCCGCAAGAGAAGCCGACTCGCGTACTGGGGGCAGGCCGAGGTCGTCGCCATCGCCACCGACCTCGCCGAAGTCATCGGCGGTGCGATCGCCCTGAAGATCCTCTTCGACTTACCGCTCCTGCTCGGGGGCGTTATCGTCGGCGTGGTGTCGCTGTTCCTGCTCTCGATCCAATCCACCCGCGGTCAGCGTCCCTTCGAGTTCGTCATCATCGCCTTCCTGGTCATCATCGCCATCGGCTTTCTAGCAGGCCTGTTCGTCGGGGGTGTGAATTGGGGGCAAGCCGCAGGTGGAATCGTGCCACGGCTCGAGGGCACGAACTCCGTGGTCCTGGCCGCGAGCATGCTCGGCGCCACCGTCATGCCCCATGCGATCTACCTCCACTCGGCGCTCTCGGTCGACCGTCACCGGGACAATGCGACCACCTCGATCGGGCAGCTGCTGCGCGCCAGCCGCTGGGACGTCGTGCTCTCCCTCGTCATCGCCGGGTCCGTGAATATCGCCATGCTGCTGTTGGCCGCCGCGGCGCTGCGCGGGCAGACCGGCACCGACACCATCGAAGGAGCGCACGCGGTCGTCACGGCCAACCTCGGCGAGGTCGTCGGCCTCTTCTTCGGCATCGGACTGCTGGCCTCGGGGCTGGCTTCGAGCGCCGTCGGATCCTATGCGGGTGCGTCGATCATGCAGGGCCTGCTGCGCGTGAACTTTCCGATCGTGTGGCAGCGCGCGTTCACGATGATCCCGGCACTCGTCGTCCTCGCCATCGGAGTCGACCCCACCTGGGCGCTCGTGCTCAGCCAGGTCGTGCTCAGCCTCGGCATCCCGTTCGCGATGATTCCCCTGGTCAGGCTCACGAACAGTCGCCGGGTGATGGGCGAATTCGCGAACGCGCGATGGATCACGATCATCGCGGCGGCCGCCTCGGCGCTCATCATCGTCCTCAACGTCGTCCTCATCGTTCTGTTGGCTCTCGGGGTGGAGTGACCCTCGCCGAGGCGGCCGTGCACTGCCGCTCAGCCCTGACGCAGGTCAATCGGACGGATGAGGATCCGCGGGTCCGAGCGCACCCACCACGGCTTCGGTTCTCCGGCAGCGACGGCGGCCTGCCGTTCGGCGCGGGTGGCATAGCGGTAGGTGAAGACGCGGACGCGGATGAGGTCTGGGGCGGCACCGTCGAAGGGGTCGGGGCCCATGAGGCGGCGGATCTGCGGATCACCGGAGCCGATCGCGCGCAGCAGCTCGGTGAACCACGTCTGCCGGTAGTCGCCGAGCGCGGCGAACCACATGAGCCAGTCGAGGCGCAGATGATAGGGCGCGACGACGGGCCCGCGACGAAGAACGTCACCGGGTTTGCCCTTGAACCGATACTCGCGCCAGCCTGCGTCGGCGTCATCGTGGCCGGGATCGTCGGCTCTTGTGCCAGGGGCGTCTCCGTCGTCGATCCACCCTTCGATGATGATCTCGTTGCGGGTCTCGGTCATCGACCCGAAGGCGCCGTAGGCGTTGCCGAGCCCGAGCCGATTGAAGCTCGCGTTCATCAGCTGACCAGAAGAGAAGAGGTTGCGCAGCGCTGGCACGTTCAGCCAGGCCTGCCACGCGACGAATACGAGGACGATGATCAGCCACCACACGGGCATCGGCTGAGAGGGACCGGCACCCGCGGACGAACCTCCCGCCTCGGTGACGGTGGGATCGGTGACGATCGCGGCCACGGAATTCCACCCCCATCCGGGGAACGGGCCGCCCACGATCCACCGGAAGAACGTATCGCTGATTCCGGAGCAGGCGAGCAGGATCGTCGCCCAGTTCAGCCACGCATAGTTGCCGCTGATGACGAGAGCGAGCTGGGTGATGATGATGGCGACAGCCGCGAACGAGGCGATCGGCTGGGGCAGGAACAGCAGCCACGGCGCGGCGAGTTGGACGATATGGCTGCCCAGCGTCTCACTCCTGTGCCACCAGCCGGGCATGAGGTGGGCGAGTCGGCTGGCAGGGTTCGGCATCGGCTGGGTCTGATGGTGATAGTCCATCGCGGTGAGGTCGCGCCAGGATGAGTCCCCGCGCATCTTGATCATTCCGGCTCCGAATTCGACGCGGATGACGAACCAGCGCAGCAGCAGGATCATCGCCCACGTCGGGGCCACCTCGTGGGAGCCGAGGAAGCCGATGAGGAATCCGGCCTCGAGCAGCAGCGATTCCCAACCGAATCCGTAGAAGCGCTGCCCGATCGACACGATCGAGAAGTACAGCGCCCACATGCCTAAGAACACCGGGATCGGCACCCATGCGGGACCGGCCTGGGGCAGCCCGATGATCGCCGAGGCGGCCAGAACCATTCCGGCCACGCAGACGAGGCGGAGTCGCCGGTCCGAATACGCAAACCGCTTCCAGCGGAAGATCGTCGGAGCCTGTCGGGTCGAGGTCAGAGCGATGAATCGTGGAGCAGGGGTGAGTCCCCGTTCGCCCAGCAGTGCCGGGAACTGGTTGAACGCGGAAGCGAAGGCGATGAGGAAGAGCAACGCGATACCGCGTTGGATGATCTCGCGGGAGATCGTGTAGTCGCCAGCGGTGAGCAGAGCGACCACCTGGCTGAGTTCCATGGCTTAAGTATCCTCCTCCTGCGGAAGACGGCCGGTCCTGGCCAGTGAGGTCAGTGCCTCGGCGAACGTGTCTGCCTCGCTCGGGTCCCCTCCGATGAGTTCCATGTCCGGGCGGTCTCGGAAGTGCACCGAGGTGGTGTGCCCGGCTGGGAGGAACTTGGTGCTGGCTCCGTGCAGCTGTCCTGGATGGGCCTGGTCGAGGATGCGGACCTGTCCCGGTCGGGTCGGTCCGGTTCCCGTGCTGGTGGGTGCAGCCAGGAGGAGCCGCTGGTTCGTGGCGGCGAGGATCTGTCCGGCAGGGTTCTCCCTGTCGGCGAAGTGGAGCATGAGGTCCTCACCTGGGGCGAGGGCTGTCAGCAGCGACTGCAGTCGAGTTTCGTGGGCGGCATCGATCCGGTTGGTGACGCGTGCGCGGGCAACGGCGAACAGACGGGCAGGGATCAGGGCGACCGTGGTGATGAGGAGGCAGACGGCGGTCACTGCCAGAGCCGCGACCGGCGACATCGTGAAAATGTTCGAGGCCACGACGCCGATGGTGATGGCCAGAATCGCGATGAGGATTGAGACGATGAGGAAGATCGCCCAGAGCGTGCGGTGGAAGGCGTCGGCGATCGCTCCGAGGGTGAAGCTGAAATTGACGGTGGCCCACAGTCCGAAGAGCAGGGCGAAGGCCGGCAGAGGCGATGCGGTGAGGTCGCCCCAGACGGTTCCGGGAATGCCGGAGTCCTTAGCGAAGGCGTGCCAGACGAATGCGGCGATGACTCCGCAGACGGCCCATACCGGTCCGACGGCGAACACTCGAGGCCATGGATTCCGGACGAAAGCGGTGGGCGGCTGTCTGCGTTTCACTCCATGCGGATCCGCGGCCTGCTGCGCACGGGCGGCATCGCTGCCAGCGGGCGGCTTGTCCTCATAGAAGGCGAAGGCGGCGATGGCCGAGAAGAAGAACAGGACCAGGATCCCGATGCTCGGCGCCTGGTCCGGGTTGATGCCTCTGAGTACGTGATTGCGGAGCGGGTTGATGCCGGCATTGGCGAGGAAGAAGGCAATCGAGGCGAAGACTGCGAACCCGATCCCGAACACGAGCGTCGTGCTCCTGGAGCGTCTGTCCCTATTCATACCTCCATCCTCGCAGGAACTCTGCGAGTCCGCGGCGCTGCGATGTTGCGGATCCGTTGCGTCGGGGTCAGCGTTATGTCTGAATGTGCCCCTCTGGTCAGCGGGGAAGACGACCCGTCCGAGCAAGGACGGTGATCGCCTCGGCGAAGCGACCGGATGCCTCCGCAGTTCCGCCTGGAACGCTCATCGGCTGCCGGTCGTTGAACAGCACCGTAGTGATCACACGGTTGCTGTGCAGCTCCGATGAGCCGCCGCTCAGTTGGCCGGGCTCGGCCTGTTCGAGGACGAACGTGCGCCCCGGCGTAATGATCGAGGCACGGAAGATCCGCCGGTCGGTCAACACGAGCATCTGCGGGTCGGTGGTGTTGCCGTTCGAATGGGCGTCCAATGCCTTTCCGAGGTAGCTGGTCAGAACCCGCTCGCCGGGCTGGAGGGCGTCTGCAGGCGGTTGGGTGGACCGGCCGGGACCTCGCCGACTGCCAGCAGATGGCCGTTCGCCGGAGTCGTAACGGTCGACTCGTCTGATCGCCCACCATCTGAGCGGGATGAGCAGAGCAGTCGAGACGATCAGACAGACCACACCCAGCGGAAACGCAATGATCGTCGGAAGTGTGGCGAGTCCGAAGTAGCCGAAGAGACCGGCCGTCAGACACCCCAGGCCGAGCCCGCAGATGAGAACCGTGAGCGGGGCCGAGCGGCGATCCCGGTTGAACGCTTCGGCCAGAGAGGACCAGGCGAAGGACATGTTCGCCGTCGCCCAGCAGAGGAACACGATCGACAGGGCGGAGAGCGGGTTGCCGGTGAGGTCTCCCCAGACAGTTCCCGACAAGCCGGGGTCCGCGGCATACGAATGGCCGATGAACAGTGCCACCAAAGAGCAGAGCGCCCAGATAGGTCCGACGAGGAGAACCCGCGACAGCGGAGCACGGACGAACTGGGTGACCGACTTCGGCTGCCGTGGAGTGTGCGGATTCGCCTCGGCGCTGTCGGAATGATCGTCCCCGCTGAGGATGGCCATCGCCGCGATTGCGACAGAATGTACGGCGAGGAGGATTCCGAAGATCACGGACGGCGCCAAGTACGGGTCGCCGCCGAATTCGTCGGGACTGTGCTTCGATGCGACTCCCGCATTCGTCGAGGTGAAGGCGGCAAGTGAGATTCCGGCGATGAGCAGTCCGAAGAGGACGATCATGCCGATGGTCGGGCCCCTGAACTTCATGATTCGATTGTGTCACCACCGCGGTCGGCACCGATGGTGTGCTGGTAGCGGTCCTGACACATTCGAGCGGTCCCCGCTCAGATTCCCCGTCACGACACAGAAGGAGCGGTGACCGTATCGGTCACCGCTCCTTCTGCGCCCACCCCGTCACCGAGGCTGCTGTGCACGGGTGGGCACGGCCGCCTCGGCGCGGGGCATGGTTCAGTGCTTCGATTCTTCGAGCTCCTCGACCTCGTCGGCAGCTGTGGGCACCGCCGGAATCGAATCCGTGGTCGGCGGCGTGGGAGGGGTGACGACCGACTGGTAGGAGTGCTCGTGCGAATAGGCGAGGAACGACAGGTGGTTCTCGTACCGGTCGAGCACGTCGTCGATGATCTGCTGCGAACTCAGACCCATGAGGTCGTAGCCTTCCGAACCGGTCTGGGTGAAGACCTCGATGCGGAGGTACTTGTCGTCTCCGCGGGGAGCGTTGCGGGCACCGAACGACGGCACATTCGCTTCGACGGCCGCGGCCTCGTAGTGGAAGTCGCGTTGCTCGCCCATGTCGACATTGAGCGTGTTCGTCGTGATGCCGGTGTCCTCGTCCATGGTCTGGAGGTGCTCGACGGTGTAGCCGAGTTCGCGGAACTCCGTGGCCACGGCGTCCAGGGACGGCCCGACCACCTCGGCGACGAAGCGTTCGACGGATTTCTTCGTCGGATAGGACCGCAGAGTCGCCAGACGCTGACGCCAGGTCTTCTCCGGGGCACGCCCGCCGTGAGCGGCAGTGGCGCGGCGACGACGGATCCGTCTCTCACGCTCGGCGCGCTCCATGCGCAGCACCTTCGAGAACGAGGCCATGACGAGGTAGGCGATGATCGTCACCGGCAGAGCGAAGATCAGCGTCGCGTACTCCATCGTCGTCACACCGCCGGCGACGAGCATGGCGATCGTGAGCACTGCGGTCACCAGCGCCCAGAAGATGCGCAGCCACTTCTTGCCGTCCTCTTCCGGATTGGGAATCGAGGAGGAGAAGTTCGACATCACCATGGCGCCGGAGTTCGCGCTCGTGAGGTAGAAGAGCAGACCGGACAGCGTGGCCAGGCCGATGAGGAAAGTCGCTCCCGGGAACATCTCGAGCAGGTCGTACCAGCCCTGTTCCGGAGAGGCGATGGCCGTCTTCGCGAACTCATCGTTGCCGTTGAACACCTCGGACAGAGCCGAGTTGCCGAAGATCGTGACGATGATGAAGTCACAGAGCACGGGAGCAGTGATCGCTGCGATGACGAACTCACGCAGGGTGCGGCCGCGGGAGATGCGGGCGAGGAACAGTCCGACGAAGGGACCCCAAGCGAGCCAGAAGGCCCAGAAGAAGAGGGTCCAGCCGCCCATCCATTCGGAGCCGCCGTCGACATAGGCGAAGGTCTGCAGGGTGCGTTCGGGCAGGGTGAAGATGAAGCGGCCGATGTTCTCGACCATGGCGTTGAGCAGGAACGCGGTCTTGCCGGTGACGAGGATGTAGAGCATCATCGCCGCGCACGACCAGAGGTTGAGCTCGGAGACGAGACGGATGCCCTTGTCCACGCCCGACGTGCAGGCGGCGACGGTCATGACGACTGCCACGATGACGAGCGCGATCTGCAGAGCCAGTCCGGTTTCGAGACCGAAGAGAGTGGCGAACCCGACGTTGAGCAGGACGACGCCGATGCCCATCGAGGTGGCCACGCCGAAGACGGTGCCGACGAGGGCGAAGATGTCGATGACATCACCGGTGGCACCGCGCACGCGCTTGCCCAGCAGCGGGTAAAGGACCGCGCGGATCGACAGGGGCATACCCCAGCGATAGGCGAAGTAGCCCATGGCCATGCCCAGCAGCGAGTACATCGACCAGCCGGCGATGCCGTAGTGGAACATCGTCCACACGACGGCGTCCTGAGCGGCCGCCGCCGATTCGGGGGAGGCATTGACCGGGTGGAGATACTGGGTGATCGGTCCGGTCACCGAGTAGAAGAGCATGTCGATGCCGACGCCTGCGGCGAAGAGCATCGCGACCCAAGTGAAGAGGTTGTACTGCGGACGGGAGTGGTCCGGGCCGAGCCTGACGCCGCCTTCCTTGGACAGCGCCACCCAGAGGACGAAGCCGATGACGACGGTGACGGTGACGACATAGAACCAACCGAGGTTCTCTGCGATCCAGTCCACAGCCGTCTTCATGGTCGACTGAGCCGAGTCGGGCATCAGTATCGCCCACACGGAGAATGCGAGGATGATGAGAGAGGCGACGATGAAGACTCGCCAGTTGACCCGGGAGCCGCGTTCGTCGGAGAGCTCCTCAGGGCCTTTGCTCATCTCCGTGCTGTCGATCGGAGCGCGCTTCTCGGGGTCGATGTCCCTGCTGATTCGCGTCGCACGGTCGGTGCCGCCGAATCGCTCACGTTCGACGACTGGGCGCTTCAACTTCTCTTCGTTCGGATCCTGCACGCATCGACCTCCGGTAGACAAAAAGGGACAGGGCCCGAAATGGGCCCGATCCGTTCTACGAGTGGAGGTTTCTCACAAATTCGTCACCCCCTCTTCTGAGGTAGCAGACTAAGGGGCAGGGCCGACCAAATTAAGCCTCCGATCAGGCGGGGAACGGGGCTGTTCAGGTTCGGGAGACGGCGCTCAAGTCCGTGAGCGGGAAACCACCTCGGTGAAGGTGTCGACGAAGCGCTGCGCCTCGGCGGGGGTGGTCTCCTCCAACCGCATCGACGATCCGACGTGCAGCTCCACGGTCACCGTGGCCCGTCCACGGGATTCCTCGGCGCGGACATCAGCTGCCTGCCGAAGCGTCGCTTCCGAGAGCTGGGCGATGGAACCCTGAGCGTCGGTGCGCACCCGCATGATCCGCGCGTTGGTGAGGATGAGCAGATCGGTGTCGAACGGCGGCAGGCTCCGCAGCCGCGCGTATTCGATCTCGCCGGGACGGAACAGGCCGCGTGCAGTGAGCCGCTCTGCTCGCGGACGCGGGCTGTCCGGGGCGGTGGGTCCCCGCTGGGCTGCTGAGCGAGAGTCCGTTCTGCGGGTCCTCGCCCAGCGGCGGAACGCACGGAACGGCAACCAGCCGCCCTCTGCGAGTGAGGGGCCGTCGGGGACGGCGGGCCGCACTGAGTCCGGTCGGTCGGGGTCATCGGCTGGGTGAACCGAGTCGGAGGGGAGGGAATGGGAGGTCATGAATGTGATTCTGGCAGGGCCGCCTCGGCGATGGGGTGGGTCGGTCGTAATCGTTTGGGAACATCTGTGCCCGATCGCTCACTTCGAGTGAAGTTCCGGGTGGGGCGATGCGTCCATGGGATACTGGGGGCATGCGTGCAGGTGAAGTCTCCGAGGTCAGTCAGGACTACCTCAAGGCCATCTGGTCGGCCCAGGAATGGGGCGGGGACCCGATGACGGCCACCGAGCTCGCGAAGCGGTTCGGAACGACGAAGGCCAATGTCACCGAGGTGCTCAAACGACTCGACGAACTCGGTCTCATCACTCGCGTGCCCTACCGTCCGCCCGTGCTCACCGAGCAGGGCAAGGCGATCGCCCTGTCGATGGTGCGCAGGCACAGACTCATCGAAACGTTCCTTGTGAAGTCGCTCGGGTACGGCTGGGACGAGGTCCACGATGAGGCCGAGATCCTCGAGCACGCCGCCTCGGATCGGCTCATCGACCGCATCGACGCCTTCCTCGGCCACCCGACGTCCGACCCGCACGGCGACCCCATCCCGGGTGCCGATGGTGCCGTCGATTCCCATACTCCGACCCTCCTCGCCGAGGCGACCGCCGGGTCCTATATGGTGCTGAGGGTTTCCGACGCCGATCCTGTTGTTCTGGGCAAGCTCGCCGAGGCGGGTGTGCTTCCCGATGTCGCGCTCGACGTCGTCGATCGCACCGATGACGCGGTGACCGTGGACATCGGCGGGAGGCGGGAGACGATCGCTGCCGCGCTCGCCGCGGCCGTGTATCTGGAGGCGGCCGCGGCGAGGTGACGGGCGGGACCGGAGTCTCGCCTTCGTCGCGCGGGGTCAGGCACTCTCGCCTTCGCCGCGTGTGCGCGGGCGGGGGAACTTCGGTTCGGCACGCAGCAGGGTCAGTGCTGTGGCCGCGTGGGCGTCGAAGCCTTCGGCGAGGAAGAGCTTCGGCCAGTCGCCCCAGAGTTCTGATTCATAGGGGGTGCCGGGCAGGTAGGTTCCGTGCGTGTTCCGTCGATGCCACGGGTGGGACCGGAACGCCGTCTTGGGAATGGTTCGCAGCGTTTCGAACAGGGTCTGATAGAGCACCGGTGTGAAGCCATCACTGCGCGCGGCATCGGCCGTGCTCACCCAACCCGGTCCGGTAATCGGGATGCCCCGTTTGATCGCCGAGCTCATCTGGGCTTTGATGCCGGCACGCTGCGGGTCGGGGGAGTGGTGGAGGAGCACTTTCGACCAGTGCAGGGCCTCGTCGGGGTCGAATCCCGGCCACTGTTCAGCGGCCCTGCGACGGTTCTCGGCGTCGTTGTGGGAGTCGGCGGAGTCGTTGTCGAAGTCTGCGGACATGGCACACCGTCCTTCTCGGGCGCGCTTCGGCAGCGCTGACCCGGATCGAAGCTTGCCCGGGCTGGCTGCCCGGGCCCGTTCTTCCCCTGGGGCACCCGGTCGATGACGGGTTGCCGTGTGGCCGGCCAGGTACCGATGGCCACAACTCGCGAACGTGTTATCAGTGTAGCGAGAGGGGGTGACAAGGGCAGCGGAGGCGCGTCTCGACTCAGCTGCCGAACGTGTCTGAACAGTGCGAACACGGCCGCCGTCTGTTTTCGGCGGCCCTGTTCGCCGGTTGCGGATCAGTTGGTCGTCAGACTCCACTCGCCATCGGCATTGACGGTGATGAGCGACGGACCGGTCGAGAGGGGGACAGTGCCTTCGTACGTGCCGATCTCGTTGATGAGCAGCCCCATGGAGAACTCGTCGGTGTCTTCGTAGACGACGAAGTTCGAGTCGCCGTTATGGGTGGCCGTCAGCTGAGTCGGCGCTCCGGTGTAGAGGAACGCAGCGTCTCCTGTGCCGGTCGGTTCGAGTTCCGGTGCTGCGGAGATCGGTTCGATCGTGATGTCCCAATTGCCATCGGATGTGATCTGGAGAGAAGAAGCCTCTCCGAAGGAGTTGATTCCATAGGCCGTTGTGCCTTCGTAGGAACCGATTTCATTGACCAGGAGGTCTCCGGTCGACTGATTGGAGTCGTCGAGGACGTCAAGGACGAAGTTGCCGCTGCCCGTATTGGTCGCAGTGACGAGCCCTGCGGCCGCATCGGATGGAAGCGTGATGATCGAGTCGCCGGTTCCGTTTTCGCTGACGGTGCTGAATGCTCCGTACTTGTCGTCTGCCCAGGATGCGGCGTCGACTTCGTCTGGCGCGGTCTCTGCCGTGGGCTCCTCGCCCGCCGGCTCTGCGGTTTCAGGTGCCTCCTCCGCAGGTGCTTCTTGCGCCGACGTGTCCTCGTCGGGCGACGTCTCCTCGGACTGCTGGTCTTCCGCGACGGCCGGTCCGGAGACGTCTTCGGTGCTGCTGGCGCCGGCAATGCTGCTCCCGATGATGCCGACTGCAACGAAGCCGGCAGTGACCGCGAACGCCACAGTGCGATGTTGCCGGTATCCCGACAGTGGTTTCCTGGACTTGTCAGTCGCCTTGCCGGCGAGGACGACGATGACGTCGACCAGCCACCAGATGCCGAATCCGGCGAGCGTCACCAGTTTGAGAATGCCGGTGCCGACCTTGCCGAGGTAGAAGCGGTCGACTCCGAAGAAGCCGAGGAACCACGCTAAGAGCCAGGTGAGGACGAAGCTTTTGTCTGATTCCTGCGGCAGGTTGTTGTTCGAAGTGGCGAATCGGGTGGTCTGTTCGTGCGGGTTGTGGGACATGATTCTCCTTGGGTGTGTATAGCGGTGTGATGTGCATGACGGTGATGGGCGTTTGGGGCGCCTCGGCTGGCTGCCAGCGATGCGCCGACCGGCGAGCGGGGTGCAGGCCACCGACTGGCTGCGAGCAGTCAGGTGGACTGTTCGCGAAGGGTCACGAATCCGGGACGTACTCGAAGATCGCACCGAGTCCGTCATCGGGGTGGTAGTTCCACGACACGGAGAACGAGTCCCATTCCGCGGTCTGTGTTCCGTCGAGCGCCCGTGTCTGCCCCATCCGGGAGCTCACTGAGTCTGGCATGCCCAGTGCGTCGCCGAGGCAGTACACGTCGGCGAGATCCGGGCCGAAGTACATCCCGGCACCGTCGAAGTCGACGCTCAACCTGTCGGCGCTCAGTGTCGCTCCATCGACCGAGCCGAGCGAGCATGTCTCGTAGCCGTCGGCCATGAGCTCTGCCTGAGCCGCCTGCGCGTCGGCTTCGGCAAGAGAACTGATCCCGACGATTCCCCCGACCGTTCCGACTCCGAGGAGCAGCCCGATCACCAGACCGCCGAGCCCGAACCAGATGTGCTTCGTGGACCGCTGCGGTGTCAGGGGCAACGGGGAGGATGGGGCACTGTAGGGCTGTTGGTGTTGATGTCCGCCGTCGTGGTGAGGGGGCGGATGTGGGAACGAGTTCATTCGGGGCCGTCCTATCGCTGGTCGGGGTGCGTTGGCCGGCATGGTTCGGCCGGTCGTTGAGAACTCAGTTCACGACATCCGCATAGAAGTGAGCAATGAATACGCTGTTAAGTGGACTTAACAGTGAATGTATGTATCAACTTGTGCAGGGTCGCCTAGGATCGGGGCACAACGGAAAACGCGAGTGCAACGGGAGGCACAGTGAGCGACGCAATGATGTCGATGCAGGACATTGCCGACTTGGCAGGTGTCTCCCGGCCGGCAGTGTCCCAATGGCGCAGACGCACCACGGTCAGAGGTCGCGAAATCCCCTTCCCGGAGGGGACCGAAGGCCCGGACGGGCGTGAACTCTTCCATGTCGAGGCTGTCGTCGAATGGCTGCGGCGCACGGGTCGCGGCAACAATGCGGAGTTCGTCGAAGATGCTCCGGCCGCCGGCATTCCCACTGGGGTGTCGATCGACCACGCGCTGGTTCTTCTGTGTCTGAGGGACAATGCCGAGGACGATCTCAGCAACCTCGGTGAGTCAATGCTCGTCGAGATCGCCGCCTCCCTCGATCCTGCTGATCGATTTCTCCTCAGCGAGGTCATCGACACCGAGTTCGCCGCTGCCACGCTGGACTACGTCGACGACCTCTATGCTGCGTCGTTCGGTGCCGCCGATGCCCTGGGCCGGTTGGAAACGGGGCGATTGAGCCGGAGCCAGGAGCGACGAGGTTTCGATCCCGGACTCGTGGATGTCATCGCCTCCGTCGTCGAGGGAGCCGTCGCTGACGGCGAGTCTGCCTCCGATGAGCTGGGATCCTCGGCGACGGGGGAGCTCGTCCTCGAGTGTGAGGACGTTGACCTCCTCGCCGTGGCGGAGACGGTGGACGGTTTGGCCTCGCACGTGACCACCGACTCTCCCCACATCCGTGACCTGCGAAGGAGGGCGCTTCTGCGCGGGTGGCTGGCCCTCGACGCCGAACGACCGACGGTGTCAGTCGTCGCCGTCTACGGCTTGGAGAGCACAGAGATGCTCGAAAGACTCGATCAGGTGATTCTCGATCTTAACCTCAACGAGTACGCGGTCGTCGTCGGTCCTGCCGACCTGCTCTGCGGGCGACTCGACGGCACTGCGGAGCAGCGGCGTTCGGAATCACTGCGAAGCAGTCGTTCTGCGAACCACGGACCTCTCGTCTGTGCGCTGCGACTGCCTCGCGGTCTGTGGAAACACGCTCCGCGACAGAGCAGCGGACTGTGGCTGCTCAAAGGAGGTGCCACTCTCGACCACCCATGGGTGGCCGATCTCAGCGAGGTCCCGGTCGACCGGTCTGATCTGTCGACCGATGTGGCCGGAGTGCTGGCTGCCGGAACCGTGCCGAACGAGCTGCCCGCTCGCGCGTTCCGGTATGTCAAGTCGCGTGATCTTCGGTCGATCCTCGGCGGCGAGGCCGTTGTTCCGCCCGGCACCCGAGCGGTGAGCTTCGCGACCGGGCGGCAGGACTTCATCGACGACGTGCGCGCCGCTTCGATCGAAACCGCCGAGGCGACCGAGGTCTTCGACATCTATGTCACCGACCGCCCCGCCTCGCTGGTGGTGGGATCGACTTCGCTCGGAACGATGATCGAGGGCGGGACGGTCACCCGTCACAGCGGCAGTCGGATCGACGAATCGCTGGCGGAGGACACTGGTGCGGTGCCGGTCGTCGATGCCAGGGGAGGTGGCGAAGTGTTCCGAGTTGATGCCTTCGTCGCCGAAAGCTCGCTGCGTCGCAGCATGAGAACCCGACCGGGAGACGTCGTCTTCTGCTCGAATCCGCCGACAGCGTGGGTTGATGACCGGGGCGGGGCGCTGGTGGTCTCGCCGAACAAGATCTTGCGGAGGGCCGGTGGCGCCCCGATCGGTCCGCACACCTTGGCCGCGGTCATCAATGATGGGCAGTCGAAGGAGTATGCGAACTGGCAGATTCCCCGCATTCCTGCCGACCAGGTCGACGCAGTCGAAGACGCGATGCGGAGATTGGCCGGATATCGACAACAATTGCAGGTGAAGGAACGTGCCGCGAAGACGCTGGGGCATTCGCTCTTGAGCGGTGTCGCGGCCGGGACGATGGAACTGATGGGCAGCAGCCTCGAGCCGCAGCCATCACAAGGAAGGTGACATGGCCACGAAGAAGAACGCCGTCGAACAGCCGACGACGATGAGCGAACTCAAAGCGACTCTGTGGAAGGCGGCCGACCGCCTGCGGGGTTCGCTGAGCGCGAGTCAGTACAAGGACGTGATTCTCGGTCTCGTCTTCCTCAAATACGTCTCGGACGCGTTCGAGGAGGAACAGTCGGTGCTGCGGTCCGACTATGAAGAGCAAGGCATCGACGAGGAGGACATCGCCGAGCTGCTCCAGGACCCGGATACCTACGTCGGCGAAGGTATCTTCCTCGTTCCCTCCGCCGCGCAGTGGGATTTCCTGGCAGAGAATGCCAAAGGGCAGGCACCCTCGGGGGCCGAAGCCGGCAGGACCATCGGTGCTCTCATCGATGAGGCGATGGATCAGCTGATGAAGGCCAACCCGTCCCTGCGGGGAACCTTGCCGCGCCTGTACAACAAGGACAATCTCGATCAGCGTCGTCTGGGTGAGCTCGTCGATCTCTTCAGCAGCACGCGCTTCTCCCGGCAGGGAGAGTTCCGGGCACGTGACCTCATGGGGGAGGTCTATGAGTACTTCCTCGGCGAGTTCGCCCGCGCGGAGGGCAAGCGGGGCGGCGAGTTCTTCACCCCGCGACCGGTGGTGCGCACGATGGTCGAGATCCTCGAACCGTTCAAGGGGCGGGTCTACGATCCGTGCTGCGGCTCGGGCGGCATGTTCGTCCAGTCGGAGAAATTCATCGAAGACCACAACGGCGACCCCAGGGACATCGCGGTCTACGGCCAGGAATCCATCGAGGAGACCTGGCGGATGGCGAAGATGAACCTCGCGATCAACGGGATCGAGGTCCAGGGTCTCGGTGAGAAGTGGGGAGACACCTTCGCCCGCGACATCCACGCGGATACCCCGATGGACTATGTTCTGGCCAACCCGCCGTTCAACCTCAAGGTGTGGGCACGCAGCGAGGAGGACCCGCGGTGGACCTTCGGTGTCCCGCCGGAGAAGAACGCGAACTACGGTTGGATCCAGCACATCCTGTCCAAACTCACCGACGAGGGCAAGGCCGGCGTGGTCATGGCGAACGGGTCGATGTCGTCGAACACCGGTGGTGAGGGCGATATCCGTGCTCGGATCGTCGAGGCCGACCTGGTCTCGTGCATGCTCGCGCTGCCGACTCAGCTGTTCCGCTCGACCGGTATTCCTGTGTGCGTGTGGTTCTTCGCGAAGAAGAAGGGAGCTCGGGCTGGCGAAGTCCTCTTCATCGATGCGCGCGAAATGGGGCACATGATCTCCCGTGCCGAGCGTTCGCTGTCCGATGAGGACATCGCCGAGATCGCGGGTACGTTCCATGCGTGGATCGGCTCTGACTCCGCCGAGGCGGCCGGACGAGAGTACGAAGATGTGCCCGGATTCTGTCGGACGGTGCCGTTGGCCGAGATCAAGGAAGCCGGATACGCGCTGACCCCGGGCCGTTATGTCGGGTCGGCGCCCGAGCCCGAGGATTTGGAGCCGATCGACGAGAAGATCGCGCGACTCAAGGGGGAACTGATCGACGCCTTCGACGAGTCGGCCAGGTTGGAAACGGTAGTCCGCGAGCAGTTGGAGCGTTTGGGATGAGCGAAACCGTGTCATTGCAGGACGTATGCAAAGCAATCGTGGATTGCGAGCATAAGACGGCGCCTGAAGATCCAAATGGTATGTTCTTTGCGGTAGGTACCCCGTCAATGAAAGGTAACCAAATTGACTATTCGCAGGCGAGACGAATAAGCGAAGAGACCTTCGCTAAGTGGACCAGACGGCTTTCACCCGAGATTGGGGACTTGCTCCTGGCTAGAGAAGCCCCTGTTGGGCCCGTCGTTAGAATTCCGCAGAATCTCAACGTAGCTCCCGGGCAGCGTACGGTACTGATTCGGCCAAACTCGACCGAGGTCAATGCTGAATATTTGTACTACCTGTTGAGCTCTCCCATCCAGCAAGCTGCTCTGCTCCGCTACGCGGAAGGTTCTACAGTTCCTCATCTGAATGTTTCGGACGTCAGAAGTTTTGCTTTGCCTCGTTTGCCTGGGTTGGTTGAACAGCGGGCGATCGCTGAAGTCCTCGGCGCCCTCGACGACAAAATCGCCGCCAATGAGCGTGTATCTTCCACGGTGGATAATCTTATTCGCTTCGAATACTTATCACTGAAAGGTGAACATGTACCTCTTGGAGACTTGGCTAAGAACGTCCGCGACCAGGTTAAACCCGAGGTGATGCCCGGTGAGGCGATCTATCTTGGCCTTGAACACCTCCCGCGCGAGCATTTTTGGGTGACAGGCCAAGGGAACACAAGTGAAATAACAAGTGCCAAGGCCAGGTTCGAAGAAGGCGATGTGCTCTTTGGGAAGCTGCGTCCGTACTTTCATAAGGTTGTTTCGGCTCCGTTCGGTGGTGTGTGCTCGACTGACATTTTGGTGATCCGGGCTATGGAAGCGGATCTGGCTGGTTTGATTCTTGCCGCGGTTGGAAGTAAAGAAACTGTGGCGGCGGCAGTATCTTCTTCAGAAGGCACAAGGATGCCTCGCACGAGTTGGAAAGATTTGTCAGAAACTAGCATCCGCTGGCCCGGTCGCAGTGCGGCCGTAAGCTTCAGCCATGGAGTGCAGCGGCGGGCAGATTTGGCAGCCAAGCTAGGGGCAGAGTCCCGGGCTCTCGCCCGCTCCCGCGACGAACTGCTTCCGCTTCTGATGTCCGGAAAGATCACGGTCAAGGACGCGGAGGCGGTAGTGAGCGACGCGGTCTGAGCCGGGAGCGCCCACTTGGACAGCTACTTCGACAACTCTTTCACTGAATTGAAAAGGTGGTAAGGTTTCTGAAAAGGAGGGAGGTCGGTGAAAAGGTGCAAGACGCTGAACTGACTGCAGCCGTGCATCGCCTCCGAACGCTCGGGGTGGAGCCGGCCGACGTCGAGGTCAAGGCATCGGTTGGAAAGCTTCCGAAGACGGTTCCGGAGACCTTGAGCGCTTTTGCCAACGGTCAGGGCGGAACTGTCTTACTCGGCATCGACGAATCGGCCGACTTCACCGCAGCTGACGGCTTCGACGCCGCTGCGATACGTGATGCTCTCGCCGGTGCGTGCGCTGACAAACTGACACCTCCGATTCGAGATGAAGTCGAAGTCCTCGAATTCGAGGGCTCCGCCATTGTCCGCATTGTTGTTTCCGAAGCACTGCCCAAGGACAAACCCTGCCACCTCACAGACCGTGGCGCGCACCAGGGCTCTTTCATCCGCAGCGGGGACGGTGATCGGAAGCTGACCGGCTATGAGGTCACCCAGCTGCTCACGAATACGATTCAGCAGACTCACGACCGCGAACAAGTCGCGGAGGCAAGCAGAGAGCACCTTGATGACGAGCTCTGCACCGAACTCGTCAAGAGGGCCACAGAGCGCACTCCGCGCGCGTTCAAAGGCCAGAACGAGGACGAAGTGCTGACAGGACTGGGGGTTCTCACGACCGCCGGCGGAGAGACTCGCCCCACCTTGGCAGGACTGCTGACCGTCGGAAAATACCCTCAGCAGTTCTTCCCTCAGTTGTTCATCTCGTTCGTAGTCTTTCCTGGACGTGATCGAGCGAGCCTGGGGCCGTCCGGGGAACGCTTCTACGACAACCTCAGCCTGGACGGTCCGATTCCCGATCAGCTTGACGCGGCTATAGACGCAATGCGCAAACACATGAGCCGAGCCGCGATCATTCACGGAATCGGACGCGAAGACCGCTATGACTACCCGATCGAAGCTCTGCGAGAGGTCTTCGCCAATGCCCTGCTTCATCGCGACTACAGTCCGGAATCCCGGGGGACCCAGATTCAGATCGAACTGTTCCCGGATCGACTGGAAGTGCGGAGTCCCGGAGGACTGTACGGGGAAGTGGCGGCAGAATCGCTGGGCACTGACGAAGGTGGCTCGACCTCCCGAAATGCCACTTTGGCGAAGCTCCTCTCCGATATGCCTGTGATCGGGGAGAAGGAGACCATCGTTGAAAACCGCGGAACCGGTCTGGTCAGAGTGACAGCGGCACTCAGAGCGGTCGGAATGTCTCCGCCCGAGTTCGACGTTTCACCAGGACACCTCACAGTGACGATGCAGAGGACGGCACTGTTGTCGACACAGACAATGGACCGGATCAACCGACTGGGTCTTGCCGGGCTGTCGGACACTCATCATTTGGCAATCGCGATGATGATCAATGCCGGACGAACAAACGTCGCCATGCTCAAAGGCTGGAGCGTGCCCGGTGACGAAGCCCGAGCCGTCCTCAAAGACCTTGTTGATCGACGAATAGCCGAAATTAAGGGCGGCAGACGATACGCCAGCTACCACCTTGTGCCCGGCGAACCGACGATGGCTGCTGCGATACCTTCACAAATGCAGTCTCGTCAGCCCGGGATCGATGGGCAACTCGATGCCGTGGTTCAGGCTCTTGGTGCAGGCCATGCGCTGACAAGTGAGATCGCATCGCAATTGGGCTTGAGTCACACCACTGTGTGGCGTCGGCTGAGAACCCTGATGGAACGAGGGATCGTCGAACGGGTCGGCACGCAGTCGAGTTCCAAACAGAGTTATCGCCTCATCGCCAGAAACGAGGAAGTATGATCCCCGAATCCGAATGGGAGACCTTTCACATCGACCGCCTCGTCGAGAACGGGTGGGAGCACGTACCGGGCCCGGAGGTCATACCCGGGCAGACCGATGGGCGGACGGAATGGGACGGCCTCGTCCTCAAGACTCGGGCAGCTCAGGCCCTGCGCACGCTCAACCCGGGCGTTCCTCCGCGGTACCTCGACGAAGCGCTGGGAGAGATCCTCGCGGCCGCCTCGGCGGATCCAATTGCGGAGAACTTCAGGTTCCACGGATACCTGACCCATGGCTATCGGGGCATCTCCTACATCGATGCTGACGGAACCGAACAGAACCCGACGATCCGCCTCTTCAGCCACCGTCCCGAGGACAACTCCTACCTGGCGATCAACCAGGTGACGATCCGCAACCGTGAGATCGAACGACGCTTCGACATCGTTCTCTACGTTAACGGGTTCCCGCTGGTGATCATGGAGATCAAACGGGCCGGCGACGCGAACACAGGCGAACGAGAGGCCTACGCGCAACTGCAGACGTACCTGCGGGAATTCCCCGACGCTTTCTCCTGCTGCCCCCTCACCGTCGTCAGCGACGGAGTGAACGCGAAATATGGGACCCCATTCACCCCCTTCAACCACTACTCACCATGGAATGTCGACGACGACGGCGCGGTGGTTGCACTCGGCCGCGACCACACGGATACGGGAGCGAGCCTCGGCAGCGAAGTGCTCATCGACGGGGTGTTCAATCAGGAGCGATTCGGACAGATCATCCGCAACTTCGTGGCCTTCGACGAAGGCGCGGACGGTCTGGCCAAACGGGTGGCCAAACCGCACCAGTACTTCGCGGTCACCAAGGCGGTCGGCACTACCGTCGAGGCGGTGCGCAGCGACGGTCGTGCGGGGGTCGTGTGGCATACGCAGGGATCGGGCAAGTCCATGGAGATGGAACTGTACGCCCATCTCGTCGCGATCCGACCCGAACTGAAGAATCCGACGATCGTCGTCGTCACGGACCGAACCGAACTCGACTCCCAGCTGTTCGAAACCTTCGACCGCTCCCAACTTCTAGCCGAAAATCCGGTCAAGATCTCCTCCCGGCGGGAACTCCGGGAGGCGCTGACCCATAAGGCCACGGGTGGGATCTATTTCAGCACGCTGCAGAAGTTCGGTCGCACCGACAGCGAACGCGCCGACGGGCTCGACCACCCGGAACTGAGCAATCGCCGGAACATCATCGTCATTGTCGATGAAGCACACCGGTCCCACTATGACGAACTCGACGGCTTCGCCCGACACATTCGCGACGCCCTGCCCAGAGCCTCGTTCATTGCATTCACCGGCACCCCGATCTCCTTCGCCGACCGCAACACCCAAGAGGTGTTCGGCGATGTCATCGACACCTATGACCTCTCCCGGGCCGTCAGCGACGGCGCCACCGTCCCGGTCGTCTACGAGCCGCGGCTGATCGAGATGGGGCTGGGGCAGGAGGTCTCCGAAGACGACCTCAACACCTCGGCCGACGAGGCGACCGCGGGCCTCGACGATGTCGAACGCACCCGCGTGGAGCAGTCGGTCGCCGTGATCAACTCCGTCTACGGCAACCACGAACGGCTGCAGCTGCTGGCCGCCGATATCGTCGAGCACTGGGAACAGCGCTCAGAATCGATGCGGCCATTCATCGCCGCACCCGGCAAGGCGATGATCGTCTGCGCCACGCGTGAGATCTGCGCCCGACTCTACGAGGAGATCATCGAACTGCGCCCGGATTGGCACAGCGACGACGTCGACGCCGGCAAGATCAAGGTCGTCTACTCATCGAACTCGTCGGATTCCGGACTCATCGCCAAGCATCGCCGGAGGCAGGGGCAGAACAAGACGATTCAGAAGCGCATCAAAGACGTCGACGACGAACTCGAACTCGTCATCGTCAAGGACATGATGCTCACCGGCTTCGACGCCCCACAGCTGCACACGCTGTATCTGGACAGGCCTCTGAAGAACGCGCTGCTCATGCAGACCCTGGCGAGAGTGAATCGCACCTATCGGGGCAAAGCCGACGGACTCATGGTTGCCTATGCTCCGATCGCGAACAACCTGCGCAACGCGCTGGCCGAATACACGGCGCGTGATCAGGAGACCGAGCCGATGGGGCGCAAATTCGACGAGGCTGTGCGAGTCGTTCACGAGTTCCTCGACGCCTTGGACACGTTGTGCGCCGGATACGACTGGCGGGCGAAACTCGACGGAAAGCCCGGCAGTCACATCAAGGCTGCTCTAGGGTTGACGAACTATCTGCGCGACCCCGCGCATGCGGATGTGACGCTGGCACAACAGCCTCGAGGGCTCGGCGACGACGGCACCGAGAACTCTTCGGCCACGGATGCACCTGAGGGCTCGGGCCTGGCCGACAACTATCGGCGTCTGTCCGGAAGTCTGGCACGAGCATGGGCACTGGCCCGAGGTTCCGACGAACTCAAAGACAGGCGTGCGGATGCGCAGTTCTACGAAGAGGTGCGCGTGTGGATGGCGAAGTTCGACGCTCAGGAGCGGCAGGCTTCGGGACGCCCGGTATCCGAGGACGTCGAGCTGATGCTCGCGGGCCTGCTGGAGGAGTCGACCCATGCGGGGGAGATCGTTGACATCTATGAGGCCGCTGGGCTCGCGAAACCGTCGCTGCAGGACTTGACCCCGGATCTCACCCACCAAGCCCAGAAGTCTCCGACTCCCCACCTGGCCATCGAAGCACTCAGGGATGTACTCACCGACCGGGCGACGCAGCTGACGAAGAGCAACCTCGTGCGGCAGAAGGCGTTCGCCGAGCGGATCCGAGAGCTGATGAACAGGTATACGAATCAGCAGCTGACATCAGCCGAGGTGATCGCAGAGCTCGTGGAGCTCGCGCGCGAGGTGGCCGACGAAGGCAACCGTGGTCAGCAGTTCGATCCCCCTCTGGATTGGAAGGAGCTGGCCTTCTATGATGCGGTGGCGGAGAACGAATCAGCAGTGCAGAACCAGGGGGCGGACACATTGGCGCAGATCGCCCGGGAACTCGTCGGCATCATGCAGCGTGATGTCAAGACCGATTGGACTGTGCGCGACGACGTTCGTGCCAAGCTGCGGACATCGGTGAAGCTGCTGCTCATTCGGCACAAGTACCCGCCGGATCGGCGCAAAGAGGCGATCCAGCTCGTCATCGATCAGATGGAGGAGCTGGCGAAGGTGCAGGCGGCATGATCGACCCAGGGCTTGTTGGAGTCATAAGTATTTTAGTGACAACAATTATTGCTGTGATCACGATGATCCGGAGCGCCAAGGACAGTCGAGACCGTGCGCGGCCGTACGTCACTGCCAAGTTTGTTGAAGCAATGGCTTCGAGTCGAATGTACTTTGTCGTGGAAAATTTCGGCCAGAGCGCTGCATACAACGTGACCATCGCATTCGACAGTTCCCTGAGTAGCGCTGAGCCGAATAGGAACGACTACGGTTCGTACATCCGACGGATGTATCAAGGGCCGGGATTGACGTTCGGTCCAGGGGACTCTCGACGTTCCTTGTATAGGAACATGCTCGATGAGCAGCGAAGGAAGGGCGAAGTGGTGGCGCCCGACCGATTGACCGGTATGATCCGCTATTTCGGTCCGGACCGAAGAAAGCAGTATTGCGAATCCATCGTCCTTGACCTCACAGGACTTCGCTACAGGGTTGACACGACACGAAGCGACCGTGACATCGAACAGAGACTGAAGAGGATCGGAGATCGGATTGGACAACTTCGCAGGCTCGAAAAGCGAGGAGTCGAAGCTCTCGAAGAACTAGTGGAGAGAACTCATGAGAGACCAGGCCACAGGTTCTTGATCGCCGAAGACAATGAGAGAGCTGACAATCATATTCCATAGCCGACGTAGGCAGAATACTGGCTAAGTCCAAGGAGACCGGGAACCTGAACCTCGAGGGCCTCCTCCCAACCGCAGGATCCGGCACCGTCGAGTGGCGGGTGCACGACCGCGCTGTGTGATTAAAGCAGCGTCCCGGTGCGAAGTTGGTACCTCGAACCGGGACGCCTTGCAGGGTTGATTCACCTCCGCGGCAGGTTCCACCTCGGCTGGGGCTGCTGCGGTTTCTGATGTTGGTTCATGAAACCGCGTTCGGCCTGCAGATGGCCCTTGTCATGGCTCTTCGCCTTCGGGTCGGTGCCCGGGATGGGCGCCTGCAGCTTCTCGGTCGCCGGTTTGGAGCCGACGATGGGCATCGCTCCGGTGATCAACGGTGTCTGCGGGGCCGCCTCGGTGATGGGGCTCTTGTTTCCTTTGTTGTGTCGCATGGTCGATCCCTTCTTCGCATTCGTCTGATCTGATTCGGCGGCCAGTTCGGTGAACAGTCCGGTCCACTGGTCGGGGGTGAGGTCTTTGGGTAAGGTGTCTCCTCTGATGTCGTTGCGGTCCATGGTCGATTGCAGGCTGCGGTGATCGGTGATGCTCATCTGCGAGAGGATTCCTTTCATTCCTCGCCCGCGACCGGTGAAGACCGCACGGACGAACTGTTGATAATCGGATCGAGCCTCGGTTGGAATCGATCCGGTGGGACAGCGATCGATGGTGAGGATGCCGCCATCGACGCTGGGTTTCGGGGTGAACGCATCGGCAGGGACGCGGGTGATGAGGCGGAAGTCGAACCACGGAGCCCATTGCGCGGTCATCATGGTCGATCCGCCGATTCCTGCGCGTTTGCGGGCGACTTCCCATTGCGTGAGCAGGATGGCCTGTTGCCAGCGTCCGGAGCGCAGCAGCCTGCGGAGGATGGCAGTGGTGAGGTGGAACGGCAGATTGCCGACGATGACCGGCCGGTCGAGCCGAGTGGTCAGGATGTCGGCGTGCCGGACCTCGGCCCGCGGGTACGTGACTTCAAGGTGATCCAACCTCGTTTCGTCGAGTTCGATGAGCGTGAGCTCTCGTCCGAGTCGGTAGAGCTCGGCGGTGACTGCCCCATCGCCGGGGCCGATCTCCATGATCGGTCCGGAGGTGGAACGAGCCAGGCTCGCAATCGTTGAGATGGTGGTCGATGAGCGCAGAAAATTCTGGCCGAGTTCATGCCGTCCGCCGTGCTGTGACCGCGGGGCCGAACGCGAAAGGGACTGTCTGCGTGTCGAATGGTGTCGTGGTGTGCGGGATCGCAATGGGATGTGCTCCAAGAATCAGATGGAGGCACCCGAGGCAGCGCAATGGTGGTGAGTCAGATCGATCCGCGATGACCTGGTCGATCACTGATGATCGCAGTGGTCAGGGGATCGGAATGGGATCAGCCGATTGCCGCATCGCCCGGATGCCGAGGGCTCTCCGGGAGGACAACGCGCTTGCAGAGGAGATCAGGGTGACCGTCGTCGGTCAGCCGATCGCAGAAGAATCCGTCCGGCGCGCTGTCAGGCGCTGCGGTGACGAATAAAGAAGCAAGGCGCAGTCATTGCGCTGCTGTTCAATGTTCCCATGCCGAACAAGATAGCACAGGAGTCTTTGCCGAGACCAGGGTTCGGACGACCAACTCCCCGCAGACTTCGCGTGGAAGCCGACGAGGCGAGGAGCGGATCCGTTCGACATGATGTCTCGAACGCGGTCCGGCGGACGCGTGCGAGCGTTCGTGTCAGTGGGTCAGCCCATCATGGTGCGCAGGGTGATGACGCCGATCGAACCGATGGCCGCGGCGGCCGGAAGGGTGATGATCCATGCCAGCGCGATCGGCTTCATGAGCTTCCAGTTCGCCGAACGGTTGACCAGACCGACGCCGATGATCGCACCGATGAGGATATGCGTCGACGACACCGGCAGACCACTCACCGAGGCGGCCATGACGATTCCCGCGGCAGCGAGCTCCGCGGCGAATCCGGAGGCCGGGTGGATCTCGGTGAGTTTCGTGCCGACGGTGGCGATGACCTTGCGGCCGATGAACCAGAGACCGACGATGAGTGCGATGCCGCAGGTGAGCATGGCCGCGAACGGCACGGTCGTCTCGCCGCTGATGCTGTCGGTGCGGAGCACATCGAGGACGGCGGCGAAGGGGCCGACGGCGTTGGCGATGTCATTCGACCCGTGGCTGAAGGCGAATGCGGAGGCGGTGAACACCTGCATCCAGGAGAACAGGATGTAGGTGGCACGGGGAACCGTCTGCTTGCGCAGGGTCTTGGCGAAGACGAACACGGCCAGCCACACGGCCGCGCCGATCATCGCCATGATGAGCAGGCCGCCGACTGTGGTCACGCTCATGTCGAGGTTCTTCAGACCCTTGAACAGCAGCATCGCAGTGATGATGACCGCGCCGGCGGCGGCGATGAGGGGAACCCACCGCTGCAGAGCCGAATGGGTGCCGATCGATCCTTCGCCGGTGGGGGCATCCTCGGTGGCGGTGTCGATCTGTGCGTCGACGGATCCCTCAGCTGCGGAGACCGGGGCGAGCATGTGCGGCCTGAGCGTGTGCGACAGTGTCGTGCCGAGCACGTACTTCTTGATCAGCCCGTAGATGACGAACGCGGCGAGTCCGCCGAGGGCGGGGGAGAGCACCCAGGAGATCGCGATCTGACCGACCTCGGACCACTGCACCATGGCGAGTCCGCCGGTGCCGGTGACGAAGCCGATCGTCAGAGATGCGCCGATGATGCCGCCGATGATCGAGTGCGTCGTCGACACCGGCCAGCCCATCCGAGTCGCCACGAGCAGCCACACCGCGGCGCCGAGGAGGGCCGCCATCATGATGAAGGCGAAGTCCATCGGATTGATCGCCACCCCGCTGAGGTCGACGATGCCGCTCTTGACCGTGTCAGTGACATTCCCGCCGGCCAGCAGGGCGCCGCTGACCTCGAAGATCGCGGCCACGAGCAGTGCCTGCTTCATCGTCAGGGTGCCGGCGCCGACGGAGGTGCCGAAGGCGTTGGCGACATCGTTGCCGCCGATGTTGAACGCCATGAAGGCGCCGAAGATGACCGTGGTGACGAGCACCATGCGGGGAGCGTCCCGGCCCACGAAGTCGAAGGACCACAGGGTGAAGGCGATGAGGGTGATCGCCAGCAGCCCACCGAAGGCCAGATGCCAGAGGCGGTCGTTGCTGCGGCCGACGGCCGGCGGCGGAGTGTGGCGCTCCGGGGCCAGAACCTGGGTCATTCGTTCTCCTAGCGGGATTCAGTCGATGAGGCAGTGTCTGTCTGCCTCCATGATTCGCAGGTCGAATGACCGCCAGGTTACGGCGAAAGTGAACGGACGGTGAACACCGCGTCCGAGACTCACGAAGTGCTCATGCACAGTCGGTAGGTTTTGCCGTGTGTTCACGTGATGTTCCAGGTCAGGTGCTATATCGGCGGGCCCTGTCGGAAGGTGGCACAGGGGTGTGCCGGGGACCAAGATTCGCTGTGTGACAATGACCACTGCAGCCCGAAACGCGGGTAAGACCGAGCCCGGATCCGCATCTGCGCGGACCCGGGCTCAAATGAAGTGGGAGAAGCTCGCCGAGGCGGCCGGAATCAGTCGATGATCTCCCCGCGGATGACATCGCCGTCGCCGTCGTCGGGACGATTGCGGTGCGGGTCGGTTCTCATCTGCCGGTCGACCCTGCGCAGGCGACGGCCGAGGGCGATGAGGGCGATGCCGACGAGGATGATGAATCCGGCAAGAGTGAAGATCAGCGCCGTCACTCCGGCACCCGGGGCGAAGAGGAAGAAACCGCCGAGGATGATGCCCAGCACCCCGATGGTGGTGAGCACCCACCAGGACCTGACACCCATCCGGCGGATGAAGAAGGACATGGTCAGGGCGAGGAAGCTGAAGAAGATGATCGCGAACCCGGTCAGCACTGTGACCATGGACGCGAACAGCATCGGGGTGAGGAAGATGAGCACGCCGAGGAGGATGAGCAGAACCGCACGTGTGACCAAGCTGCCGGTGCGGCCTCCTCGCGGTGCGAAAACGAGGGAGGAGACGGCGATGACGGCGAGCCAGCAGGCGAAGATCCGCACAACCACCTCGGCGGAGGAGCCGGGCCAGACCATCATCAGCGCACCCATCACGAGGGCGATGACGCCGTTGACGATGACTGTTCTTCCAGTGCGCTTGAGGTCCATGTATACAGCCTAGTCCTTAGGGTTGGACAGACGCTGAAGACGTCAGGCGTGCCCGAGGTGCTCCTCCTGTTCGACCGTGCCGGACCGGTCGGCCGACTCCGAGGTGGTCCGTTCCTGTTCCGGCATGTCCGAGGCCACGCGCTCCTGCTCGGGCATCAGCCCGGTGAGCTTGAGCGATTCGGACATGGCCTGGACGATGGCGTCGAGGTCGGCCGGGGCACTCGACGTCGTGTCCGATTCGGACCGGTCAGCCGCCTCGGCGGGGGTGTCCGTCTCTGAACCCGCGGTCGTGGCTTCTGCATTCGTGGACGGCTTCGCTCCCGCCTCGGTGGTGGGAGGAGCGGCAGGGGTGTTGTTCTCGAGGAAGCGCAGCAGCTCGACGGGGAAGGGCAGGACCAGGGTCGAGTTCCGTTCCGCGGCCACCTCGACGATGGTCTGGAGGAGGCGCAGCTGCAGGGCGGACGGGGTGTGGGCCATGGCCTCGGACGCCTTGGCGAGTTTGTTCGAGGCCTGCAGCTCGCCGTCGGCGATGATGACGCGGGATCGACGTTCGCGTTCGGCTTCGGCCTGGCGCGACATGGAGCGTTTCATCGTCTCCGGCAGGGCCACGTCCTTGATCTCGACGCGGTCGATGTGGACACCCCAGTCGACGGCGGGGCTGTCGATCATGATCGCCAGCCCCTGGTAGAGGCGTTCGCGGTTGGTCAGCAGGTCATCGAGCTCGCTCTGGCCGATGATCGAGCGCAGCGAGATCTGGGCGACCTGGCCGACGGCGAGCTGATAATCCCCGACGTCGACGACGGCCTTGCGCGGGTCGACGACTTTGAAATAGATGACCGCATCGACGCGGACCGTGACATTGTCGCGGGTGATGCCCTCCTGCGCGGGGATGGGCATGGTCACGATCTGGAGGTTGACCTTCTCGAGTTTGTCGACGAAGGGGACGATCGCGGTCATCCCGAGTGCGACAAGTGCGGCGAGGATACTGAGCGCCAACATGTCGAATCGCCTCCTTTGACGATTGACTGTCTACCCCATTTTACGCCTGCGCGGCGTGGAAAGACCGGGCTCGGAGGGAACGCGGAGGCGGGGTGCTCAGGCCTCGCGGGCGAGCAGTCGTTTGCCGGCCGGGTAGGCCTCCAGCGCCTGGGGGAGGCTGACGCGTCGGCCGGAGGCGAAGGTCGCGAGCACGTGTCCGGTGTCCGAACGCTCCTCGCCGACTCCGGCAGGTTCGAGGCCGATGCGGCGCAGGGTCTGTTTGGCCACCGGCATGGGGGAGTCGAAGACGGTGAGGGCTCCGGCTCGGGCGGCCATGATCCGGTCGGCGACGAGTCCGTAGTGGGTGCAGCCGAGCACCACGGTCTCCATTCCGGGTCCCATCTGGGTGAAGGCATCCTCGATGGCGGTGTCGATCTTGTTCAGGTCGGCGGCGTTGATCGCCTCGGCCAAGCCGGGGCAGGCGACCTTGGCCACGTGCAGGTCGGCGGCGAAGGAGTCGATGAGGTTCTGCTGATACTCGCTGCCCGTGGTTGCTGGGGTCGCCCAGATCGCGAAGTCCTGCCCGGTGCCGGCGGCCATCTTCACCGCCGGCACGGTGCCGATGACGGGGATGGCCGGTTCGTGGCGGGCGCGGACGGCCTCGAGGGCCTGCACCGAGGCGGTGTTGCAGGCGATGACGATGGCGTCGGGTTCCCATTCGGCGAGCACCCCGGCCGACTGCAGGGCCCGCTGTTCGAGGGTGTCGGTGCTCAGGCTGCCGTAGGGGGTGAAGTCCGGGTCCATCGCGAGGACGAGATCTGCGTCGGGAGCGAGGTTGAACAGTGCGTCGGCGGTGCCGAGGAGTCCGAGTCCGGAATCGAGCAGGCCGATGCGCGTCATGAAGTCCCCTTCAGGTCGGATGTCGTCGGAACGTCGGTCTTGGCTTCTCTGGTCTTCGAATCGCCGGCGTTCGGGCCGCCGGGCTTGGTGTCGCCGGTCTTCGGAACGCCAGTCCTCGGGTAGGCGAACTCCCGGATCTCCTTGAGATGGGCCTTCGTCAGGCCGTGGGAGAAGTCCGGGGCGATGAGTTTGAGGCGGTTGGACGAGTAGTTCTCGAGGAAGTACTTGCGGGTGGCAGGCCACGCCAGGTCGTCATCGATCCAGATCGCGCGCCCGTGTTCGTGCGTGGCCAGCCAGTCCTCCATGGCACGAGCTTTCCACCACTGCTGCAGATCGTGAGCGAAGCGATTGTGGGTCTTATCGGGCATTTCGATGACGTCGAAGGAATTGCGCAGACCGAACTTCGGTTCGAGTTCGGACTTGCACCGCTGCGACCAGGTCGACAGCCAGACGACATCGACCTCGTGGGTCTCGACGATGCGGTCGAAGAATTCGACGACGGACGGCCGGTAATGGAGTTCGTAGTGCCACGCGTGCAGCTTCTTCCGCCCCTCGGCCATGCCGCGCAGCTTTGGCACAGGGTAGGAATTGAGGACGCCATCGACATCGAGGAAGACAGTGACATGGCGAGCCTGCCTGCGCGCCGATACCGGCGCCGAGGATGCTGCAGCCATCATTCCTTCCCGTGAGCTTGGGCGTTCGACCCTCTATCGGGCCATTCGCGCGTTATTCTGGGGGCAGATCGCGCCGCTCGCACCAGATGAACACAGACGAGTTTACCGCCGAGAGCGTCAGGAGGCCGAGTCCGTGTACCGCGAAACCCGGATCCCACGTCTGCGGGCGAGCCTGTGGGTCTCCGTTCCCGACAAGGCCGATTCCCTCACCGAGGCGGCAGACCCTGATCGTGGGAACAATGCCGCCGGTCTGGCTTCCGGGCCGACTGTCGCACCTGCCGCGGCTCCCTCGCTCATCGTCCCCGACGGATGCATGGATCTCATCGTCATCGATTCTCAGGTACTCATCGCCGGCGCCGATTCCACGGCACGGATGTTCCACGGTTCGGTCGCACCGACGGTGGGCCTGCGCTTCGACTCCGGCGTGCTTGCGCAGCTGTTGACCACCTCGGCGGGGGAGCTTGCCGATCGGGTGACGCCCCTCGACGCTGTCATCGGCGGCAGCCATGCCAGTGGCGGGAAAGTCGGTGAGGGCGGGCCCGCTGCGGTGATGGGAGTTGCCCGGGTGCTGCTTGATACGGCCGGCGGTCTGACGGACCGAGCCATGCTGGATCCGCGTCCGATGGCCTTGGCCCGGGCCTTGGATGTGCGCTCGAATTCGCCGGCCCAGACCGTCACCGAGGCGGCCGCACAGTTCGCGTATTCACCGCGGCAGCTGCGCCGGCTGAGCGCGGAATGGTTCGGCTACGGGCCCAAGCATCTGGCGAAGATCCTGCGCTGGCAGGCCGCACGAGACCTCATTGATGCGGGCCGGTCGCGCACGGCGGCCGCGGCCGAAGTCGGGTACGCCGATGCCGCTCACCTGCGAAGAGACGAGCGCTCGCTCATCGGATGAGGGTGCGCTCTAGGCGTTCGTCCCACCAGTCCGCCCACCCATTTACTACCTGACGGGGGCCCAGCAACCTCGCGCGAGGTTGCTGGGCCCCCGTCAGGATCCTTCTATGTCTGTCAAGCGGCTTGACCGATCGGGTTCGTGGCCTCGAGAATCCGATACACCGAGCGGGCCAAGGCACGCTTCATACACCGGATCGTCTCCTTCTTCGTCTTCCCCTCACTCAGCCGTCTAGCCATGTACGCCTGGGACTTCTTATGGTGAGAAAGCCGCGTGACTGCCACCATGTACAACGCAGAATTCAACCGACGATCACCACTGCGATTCAGCCGGAACCTCACCACATTCCCCGACGACGCCGGGATCGGACAGACCCCCGCCAACTTCGCGAACGCCGCCTCGGAACGCACCCGCCCATGATGCGACCACGCCAGGTAGAACACAGCCGCAGTGATCGGACCAATCCCCGGCTCAGCCAACAACACCGCCCCCGGACTGGCCTTGACCAAGGCCTCGATCCGGGCGGCGTAGTCCTTGATTTCGGCATCGAGCTCGACGACACGTTTGGCTAACCGGATGGCTTCCCGACGAGCCTCGGTCAGTGCCACAGACTCGTCCCTGATCCGCCACTTCGCCACCGTCTGGATCGTGACCATCGACAATTTCCGACGCGCATCGACACCGAGGTCCTGACCACGCAACAGCGCAGTGAGCGCATTGATCGTCCGGGTCTTCTCCCGAGTCATGGACTCCCGCGCCTTGACCAAGATCCGCAGTCCCTGACGCGGCCCATCAGCCTGCCGGGGAAACCGCAGCCGCGACTCATCCATCGACAGGACCGCGCCAGCGATCCGTCGGGCATCGATCCGGTCGTCCTTGCCCGTGGCATGCCGGTCGCGAGCATTCATGCTCGCGGCCTCGGCGACCGTATAGCCTGCCTCGGCGACATGATCGGCCAGGATCGCTCCGTACGTGCCGATACCCTCGATCACCCACAGGGTCTCAAGGTCCCCGCCGGTACGACGCCCGGCCCACGTCAGGGCTCGTTTGATGCCGGCTTTGGTCGTCGGGAACGTGGCAGTATCGACGTGCTCACCAGACTTGGTGAGCACACTGTAGACGTGGTTCTTCGCGTGGGTGTCGACGCCAACGACAAACGCGTATAAATGCGAGATGATAGTCATGACGGTTCGTGCTTCTCCTGTGTCGGAACGGATGAGGTCCGACCGTCGAACGGTCGGCTCCGGTCCGGGAGATAGTCACGTCGAAACACTACTGTGATGAGTCACGTTCGGTCAGGAACGGACAACCTTCTGATCAAGTTATCGATGTGGGCCGAGCCGGTGCCGACCGCCCACCAATCATCAGACAAATCCCGACGAGGACATCGTTGGAGTCAATAGCAATTAGAGTCATGATGATCGATGAGACGGTCAGTTCCTACTCTGCCAGCCAGTCCCAGACCAGCCACTATCAATACTCACAGTAGCAATTAGGAGTTGAGGGTGGCGAAGAGGTCGACCTTGTTGCCGTCGGGATCGGAGACCACGGCGTAGCGCTGCCCCCAGAATGCGTCCCAGGGTTCGTGGACGACTCGGGCCACGGGGGCGGAGTTCTCAGCGCCACGGCCGGTGAGCCGGGCGAATGTCGCATCGACCGCCTCGGCGGTGGAGCAGTCGAAGGCCAAGGACATCGTGTGTCCGCCCGTCGGCCGGGTCCATTCGGGGTCGATGCCGAGCATGACCGCCTCGGTGTCGAGCAGGACCCGCAGGGACCCGGAGGAGAACTCGGTGTGTGGGGCGTCCGGGCCGCCGTCGGCGAGTTCGAGACCGAGAGCGGAGTAGAAGGTGATGGCGGCGGGCATGTCTGCGGTGATGATCGAGATCGCGTCGAGTTTCATGACTTCAGACTATGCGGATGGGTGCGGTGACGGCTTGAACGAATCGGCCATGATCGCGCGTCCCCCCGGGAGGTGCCCGCTGCTGTCGGGCGGGCGATAGGCTCATACTGGGTGGGCTGAATGGTCACGCCCGGAGCCGATTCTCGTGACTATTTCTCCCACCTAAGCGAGCGGGTTGCGCCTCAGTCCTGCAGGTAGGGTTCGAAGACTGCGCGCAGCTCGGGCGTCAGCGGGGTGGGCTTCTGCGAGTCCCGATCGATGTGGACGAGCACGCAGTCGTGGTCGAAGACCTGCTGTCCGTCCTGGTCACCTCGGGTGTTGATGGTGAATGAGGAGTTGCCGAGCTTCTTCACCGTCACGGTCATCTTCAGTTCGGGGCCGTACATGACGGGCACGAGGTAGTCGATGGTCTGGCGGGCCACGAGCAGTCCGCCTCCGGTGATGTGTCCGGCCCGGATCTCGTGCATCCAGCGCACGCGGCATTCCTCGATGAGGGTAATCATCCGTGCGTTGTTGACGTGGCCGAGCAGGTCCTGATCCGACCAGCGCACTTCGGGTGAGAGTTCGAAAGTGGCCATGACTGCCTCCGGGAGCTGATTGGGAACGAGGTCTGAACGATCGTTCCATAGTTAATCAGGTGGCCCGCGCCAACGGAAATTCTCAGTGCTTTGGTACTCTCCGAAGTGGCCTTGGCGGAGCCCGGGCCCAACTGCGCTCAGCCGCGACGGCGGACGATCTCCTCGTTGACGGCTCCGACCACGTCGTGGAGGTCGCCGATGATCGCGTAGTCGGCCCGCTGGACCATCGTCGCTTCCTCATCGGTGTTGATGGCCACGAGTGTCTTCGCGCCTTCGATCCCGGCCATGTGCTGGATCGCACCGGAGATCCCGCAGGCGATGTAGACGTCGGGGGAGATGCGACTGCCGGTCTGACCGACCTGTTCGGCGTGCGGGCGCCAGCCCAGGCCCGTGACCACGCGGGAGACGCCCAAGGCCCCGCCGAGGTGGTCGACGAGTTCGAGGACTTCGGCGAACCCGTTCTCCGATCCGACTCCGCGACCTGCCCCGACCACGGCCCTGGCCGAGGTCAGCCCGGATGCATCATCGGCGGCCTCTGCCTCGGTGCGCTGGACACGGGTGGCCAGGTCCGCCTCGGCGACGGTGAGGTCGTAGGCGATGATCTCCGGGGTGATCGGGGTCGTCTCTTCGGGAGTGCAGGCGTGGCCGGCGATCGTGAGCACCTGCAGATCCCCGTCGAGGCGGAGGCGTTCGAAGGCGGTGCCGCCGTGGACCTGACGCAGCAGACCATCCTCGTCGGCGGCCATGACATTGGCAGCCATGCGGGCGCCGGTGCGGACAGCGGCGTGGGCCATGAGCTCCATGCCACGCGGGGTGCCCGATGCGAGCAGCGTTCCGGACTCCGGAGTGACGTCGACGATCGCCTGCGCCCAGGCCGCCGCCGAATACTCCGCAAGATCCGGATGCTCGAGATGATGGATGACACCGACCCCGAGCCGCCCCAGCGCCTCGATGGCGGCATCACTGAGCGGGCCGATCACCACCCCCTCAGGACTACCTGACGGCGGCCCAGATACCTCGCGCGAGGTTGCTGCGCCCCCGTCAGGTAGCAATTGGGGGGTTTTGCGGGCGAAGGTGATGGCTTCGGCGGAGGTGAGTGTGACCTCGCCTGCCGGGTCCGTTTCGACGAAAACCATGGTCATGGCCGGATCACTCCGATCTCCTCGAGTACATCGACCAGGGCGGGAGCCGCTTCGGGGCCCTCGCCGAGGATGGTCACCGAACTCGCCTTCACCTCGGGCAGTTCGAGTCGGACGCGGAGGCTGCCCGTCCCGGGTTCGGGGGCGTCGTATTCGACGACTTGCGCCTTCTTCGCCTTCATCCGCCCGGTGATCGAGGGGTAGCGCGGGTCGACCCCGCCCTCGTGGACGGCGACGACGGCGGGCAGGTCGAGTGAGAAGATCTCCGTTCCCGCCGGCCCGATCCCGCGCGCCTCGATGCGACCGGAGCCGGGGTCGCCGCCGGGCCCGCCGCCCTCATCCGTCCCACCGACACTGATCGTCTGGATGTTCGTCAGCACCGGGTACTCGAGGTCGTAGGCCAGGCGGATCCCGACCTGGAAATCGCCGGTGTCGGCGGCATCGTCGCCGGTGAGGACGAGATCGAAGGTCTGTCCCGCCTCGGCGCGATCGCGGATGACATCGCCGATGATCTGCGCGATGTCCTCGGGTGCGAACACGGACGGGTCGGCCGCCTCGATGAGGATGCCGTCGTTCGCACCCACGGCCACGGCCGCTCGCAGCTGTTCGACCGCCTCGGCGGGACCGACCGTGAGCACCGTGACCGTCCCACCGGTCGCGGCCGCGGTCTGGATCGCGAGCTCGACGGCGCATTCCTCATGCGAGGACATGGTGTGGCCGAGCCCGGAGTCGTCGATCCCGGTGCCGGTGGCATCGACGGTGACGGAGCCGGCGATATCGGGGACGCGTTTGATGCACACGAGGATGTTCATCTCATCTCCTGATGCACTCGTTGTCGGGGTCGAACAGCGGCGTCGAATCGACCGATGCCACCGTGACGGGATAGAACTCCTCCATGTACACGACCTGCAGACGGTTGCCCAGCACCGCCTCGGCGGGTGGGAGGAACGCCATGAGCACGTGTCTGCCCAGGCTGGGAGCCGACCCCGCCGAGGTGACATAGGAGGTCCGGCCGTGCCCGTCGATCAGCGGATCGCCGTCGGCAGAGACGATGGGTTCCCCGCCGAGCATGTACCGCATCTGACCGCTGGCGCTCGTGTGGTCATCGACGGTGAGTGAGCACAGGACCGTCTTCGGCTCCTCCTCGCGGTGGCGCAGGTGTGCGGCCCTGCCGACGAAATCCTGGGACTTCACCTTCGGTCTGCTCATCCCGACCTCGACGACGCTGCGCTCGGAATCGAGCTCGGCCCCGAACGCGCGGTAGCCCTTTTCGATCCGACCAGTGGTGCCGTAGACGCCGAGACCGACGGGGAGGAGTCCGTGACCTCGGCCGACGTCCATGAGCGCATCCCAGAGCGTCAGCCCCGATTCCATCGGCACGTAGAGCTCCCAGCCGAGGTCGCCGACATAGGAGATGCGGGAGGCGAGCACCTCGAGCGAACCGATCTCGATGACCCGGGCGGTGCCGAACCCGAACCCCTCATGGGAGACATCGGCGCTGGTGAGCTCGCCGAGGATGTCGCGGGCTCGCGGTCCCCACAGCCCGATCGTCGTCCACGAACTCGTGAGATCGGCGATCTGCGCGCCCGTATCGGGCAGGCGATCGGCGAACCATTTGAGATCGACCATTCCGTGGGCGGCGCCCGTGACGACGCGGAAGCGGTCGTGTGCCAGTCGCATGATGGTCAGGTCGGAACGGAACCCGCCGTTCTCATCGAGGATCGGGGTGTAGACGACCCGACCGACGGCCACATCCATCTGCGCCAGGGCGATGTGCTGGACCGCGTCGAGGGCGGCGGGGCCGAACACGTCGAAGATGACGAAGCTCGAGAGGTCGACGAGTCCGGCGCGCCTGCGCATCGCCAGGTGCTCGGCATTGATGATCGGCGACCACCAACGGGAATCCCATTCGGCGCTGCGATCCATCACCGCGTCGCCGAACTCGTCGAGCAGTCCGGCATTCGACTCGAACCACTGCGGTCGCTCCCACCCGCCGGCTTCGAAGAACACCGCCCCGAGCTCGACCTCGCGCTGCCACATCGGTGAACGGCGGACGTCGCGATCGGAACTCCACTGCTCGCCGGGATGGACGATCCCATAGGTCTTGTTGAAGGCCTCCGAGGTGCGCGCCGTCACGTGGGCGCGGGTGCGCTGGTGAGAGTGGAAGCGTGCGATGTCGGCACCTTGCACGTCGATCTCGGGCAGGCCGTTCGTCATCCATTCGGCTACGGCCCGACCGACGCCCGACCCTTCCTTCACCCACACGGCCGCCGCCGACCACAGGCCTTTGACCTGGGGTGATTCGCCGAGGATGGGTCCCCCGTCCGGGGTCAGCGAGAGCAGACCGTTGATGGCATAGCGGATTTCGACGTCCGGATTCGACAGCACTTCGGGCATGAGTTCGACGGCCTGTTCGAGCTGCGGATCGAAATCCTCGTCCGTGAACGGCATCTCCGTGGGGGAGAGCTTCGCCGCCTCGATCGAGGGGATCTCATCCGGGTCGTGGAGGATCGGCCGGTGGGCATAGGAGCCGATCTCCATATCGGAGCCGTGTTGGCGCTCGTAGCAGAAGGTATCCATGTCCCGCACGATCGGAAACGAGATCTCACCGGGACGTTCGGCCAGCTGCGGGACGGGTCCGACGCTGATCATCTGGTGGACGGCCGGAGTCAGCGGGATCGCGGCACCGGCCATGGCCGCGATGCGCGGAGACCACACACCGCAGGCGACGAGGATGCGGTGCGTTGCGATCTCACCCTTCGTCGTGTGCACGGCCGTGATCTGCCCGACGTCGACATCGATGCCGGTCACCTCGGTGTTGGGCGAGACCGTGAGCGCACCTGTCGATTCGGCGGATTCGCGCATCATCGTGCCCGCCCGCACCGAATCGACGACGCCGACGGTCGGAGTCCAGAACGCGCCGAGGATGACATCGGGATCGAGGAACGGCACCTTCTCGGCGACCTCGGCGGGGGTGACGAGGGAGGATTCGATGCCCCAGGCCCGTGCCGAGGCCATGCGCCGCCGCAGCTCTTCCATGCGCTCCTCGGTGCGGGCGACCTCGAAGCCGCCGGACTCGGTGAAGACGCCGAGCTCTTTGTACTGGCGCATGCTGTCGAGGGTGAGGTCGGTGATCTCACGCGAGTGATCGACGGGGAAGATGAAGTTCGAGGCGTGTCCGGTCGAGCCGCCCGGGTTCGGCAGCGGGCCCTTGTCGACCTGGACGATATCGGTCCACCCGAGTTCGGCGAGATGGTGGACGAGACTGTTGCCGACGATGCCGGCTCCGACAACGACGACGCTGGCCTGGGCGGGGACGGAAGCCATGAGCAGGCTCCTCTCTGAAGGCTTCGTCGCCTTCACCGGCATAGTTGCGAATTATGCAACGATGCGCGCTATGTGGAACTGCGTACGATGATCGTCCTCCGCCGAGGCGGGAGTGTCAAGAGGTTGTCTGTGCCGTCTTCGTCGGGTCGAGCGAGCGTGTTGAGAGCGGCTTCAGGGGTGACCGGCGAGGCTGCCGTCAGCGCGTCCGTGCCGAGCTCGCGTGGTTCAGCGTTGTGAATCAGTGTTCGCGCCACCCGAGGCGGGCGGAGATGTCGGTGGCGGCCTGAGCGAGCAGGTCTCTGGCCGAGGCGACCTTCTCCGTGGTGAAGCGGAAGCTCGGTCCCGATGCCGAGATCGAGGCGATGACGTCCCCGTGGGCGTTGCGCACGGGAGCGGATACCGCGGTCAGCCCGACCTCGAGCTCATCGATGACGAGCGAGGATCCGGTGGCGGCCACCTCGGCGATCTGGGTGAGCAGCTGGGGAACCGAGGTCACCGTGTGCGGGGTGTAGCGGGTCAGCTTCGCCCCCAGGGTCTCGCGGATGCCGTCCTCGCTCAGGCCCGAGAGCAGGACCTTGCCGTTGGAGGTTGCGTGCAGCGGAATGCGCTGACCGACCCAGTTGTGGCTCTGCACCGACGACGTCGACGAGGCCTGGTCGAGGTAGAGGGCTGCGCCGTCGGAGAGGACGGCGACATTGATCGTCTCACCGGTCGCCTCGGCGAGCATCTTGGTGATCGGGCGGGCCTCCTGAGCGATGTCGAGGCGCGCGGTCGTCGCCCCGGCCAGACGGAGGATGGACAGGCCCAAGCGGTATCGGCCGCGGTGGTGATCCTTTTCGACGAGTCCGCGGGCCTCCAGGGTGGAGACGATGCGCGACGCCGTCGATTTGTGCACCCCGAGCTCACCGGCGATCTCGGTGATCCCGGCGAGCCCGGTGCGGGCGATGATCTCGAGGATCGTCACGGCCCGATCCACGGATTGGACGCCTCCCGAGCCCGCTTCGCTGTTGCTCATTTCGAAACTGTAACTCACGACGCGCAACCCGGCCAGAGTCTCAGGGCGTGGGGTAGGGTGAGTGCGGTCGGTGGGCCTCGATTCCGCCGACCCCCTTTCCCCGACGGAGCTGAGCACGATGAGCAATGGGACCCAGTCGATCGACCGGGCGGCAGAGATCCTGTCGTTGGTCGTCAGATCCGACGAACCGATCTCCTACACCGAGGTGGTCGACGAGACCGAATTGGCTCGGTCGACGGTCTCACGCCTGCTCTCCGCACTCGAGCGCAACGGTCTCGTCGAACGCGACGGTGAGGGCCTCTATCGCGGCGGATCGCTGTTCGCGACCTATGCCTCCCGCTTTGACCGGGTGGAGAACCTGGTCTCCGCGGCCGATCCGACCCTGCAGCGCCTCAGCGAAGAGACCGGGGAGACCGTCAACCTCGCCATGCCGGGCCCCAAGGGAGTCGTCCAGGTCGCACAGGTCGACTCGACCTTCGTCCTCGGGGCCACGAACTGGGCCGACGTCGAGGTGCCGCCGCACTGCTCGGCTCTGGGCAAGGTCATGTTCGCCTACGACGTCATCCCGCTGCCGACAGGTCGGCTCGAACGGCGCACCGAGAAGACCCTGGGCTCACGCAAGGAGCTCACCGACGATCTCGACACGGTGCGCGAACGCGGATTCGCCATCGTCCACGAAGAATTCGAGATCGGCCTCGACGCTCTGGCGGCACCGGTGTTCGGCATCGACGGAGACGTCGTCGCCGCCGTGGGCATCTCCGGACCGACGATGCGCATCGCCGACCACCACGACCGCCTCGGCGCAATGCTCGTCGACGAGGCGGGACTGCTCTCGCGCACCCTCAAGCGCAAGGTCACCCACAGGTAGATAGAGCGAAAATAGGTCACTTTCGGATACTTTTCGGCGCTGAAAGTATCCGATGGTGACCTGGATTCGTGTGGCCGTGTCCGATTGCGACCTATTATCTGTCTACGGTGGCTGCTCACCACGCCGTCGAGACCTCTTCGGCGCCGCCGAGGGCCGCGAGCTGCTTGCGGCGCCAGACCTCGGTGTCCTTGATCTGATTGAACGTATAGATGTGCAGGCCGGCGATGCCCATGTCCGGGTCGTCGAGCACCGGGCCGATCTTGTCGAGGAACTTCCGCGGGTTGTAGCCGCCTGGCTTGGCCATCCGCGTGAACGTCGCCGTGTTCTTGCGCAGGAATCGCGTGGACTCGCCCACCCCGATCTTCGTCGCGACGCGGGCGAGCTTCGCCAGCTCTACCTTCCCGGCGATGCCGAGGACCAGCGGCAGCTCGATGCTGCGCGAGCGCACCCGGGCCACCCACGCGGCGACGAGAGCCGGATCGAAGCACAGATTCGACACCAGGTGCGTGGCGTAGTCGCGTTTGTCCCACATCGCCTGGACGGTCACATCATCGGGGATGATCGGGTGCGATTCCGGATAGGCGCTGACGCCGATATGGCGGAACGGGGCGGCCATGGAAGAGAGATCGACGAGGAGGTCGTGGGCTCCGACGTACCCGCCGGCCGGGGGAGTGGCGTCCCCCGCGGGGACGAAGATCCGGTCCACAGCCGCCTCGGCGAGGCGATCGACGATCTCCGTGAGCTCGGGTCTGCCGTGGATCATCCGTGCGGCCAGGTGGGGCACGGCGCGGAAGCCCAAAGCCTGGAGCTGTTCGGCCGTGGACAGCGTCGCCTCAAGCGTCAGCCCCGTCGATGCGGTCACGGTGATCTCGCGGCCCGGTGCCACGTACTCTTCGATGCGATCGACGATGCCGGCCGTGGGCAGTACTTCGTAGCGGGCGGTGCTCAACAGCGTGCGCAGCGTTGACTGTGACATCCTCGTCTCCTTCTCGGAGGTCGATTCATGAAACTCGCAAGTGCGAGTCCCTTGCGTCCCGGTGCCTTCGATCCTACACTCATTGTACCCATGATATGGGAATTGAGTTCCATAATATAAAACTGTGCGAGCAGGGGGAACATCATGGACAACAACGTCCCCACAGTGGACCAAAGTGACAGGCAAGTCCCGATCAACCTACGTCAGTCCGGCCCGACCCCGGTCGAAATGCTCATCGACACCCGTGTCCGCAAGTCCCCTTACTGGGAACTGTCCATGCAGCAGGGATGCTGGCGGGCGTCGATCTACAACCGGATGTACCACCCGCGCGGCTACATCACCCGCGATGAGGGCGGGATGATGGCCGAGTATCAGTCCCTCGTCAACGATGTGACCCTGTGGAACGTCGCCGTCGAACGGCAGATCCAGGTCAAGGGTCCCGACGCCGAGGCGTTCGTCAACTTCGTCATCACCCGTGACGCGACGAAGATCCCGGTGATGCGTGCCCGCTACGTCATCCTGTGCAACGAAGCCGGCGGCATCCTCAACGATCCGATCCTGCTGCGCGTCGGCATCGACGAGTTCTGGTTCAGCCTCTCCGACACCGACCTCATGCTCTGGCTGCAGGGGGTCAACGTCGGCGGCCGGTTCGACGTCACGATCGCTGAGATCGACGTCGCACCCGTGCAGGTCCAGGGCCCGAAATCCGTCGACGTCATCGCCGACCTCGTCGGGGAGGAGGGTCGCACGCTGCCGAGCTACGGACTCATGGAAGCCCAGGTCGGCGGCCGCGATGTCATCATCTCCCAGACCGGATTCACCGGGGAGAAGGGCTACGAGATCTACCTGAAGGATGCGACGAAGTACGCCGAGGATATGTGGAACGCCGTCCTCGACGCCGGCGCGCCGTACAACCTCAAGGTCGTCGCCCCCAGCCACCACCGCAGGATCGCCGCGGGCATCCTCTCGTGGGGACAGGGCATGGACTTCGAGACACTCCCATTCCAGGTCAACCTGTCCTATCAGGTGCCGCGGAAGAAGGAGGCCGACTATATCGGCAAGGCCCGCCTCGAGGAGGTGCGCGATCTCATCGAGGCCGGTACCCCGCCGTATCGCACACAGCTGGTGGGTCTGCTGATCGGCGGCAAACCGATCACGGACTACGCGCCGGACTTCTGGCTCGTCTCCGCCGCGGCTGATGGCGAGGCCGTCGGGTATGTGACCTCGCCGTGGTATTCGCCGGAATTCGAAGCAAATATCGCCATGGCGCACGTTCCGGTGTCGGCAACCGAGCTCGGCACCGAGTACTGGGTGCATCTGCCGGAGCCGTTCGCCGATGCTCCCGGAGTCCCGGTTCGCGCCGAGGTGGTCGAGATGCCGTTCCGCCCGAGCGTCAACCCCAACCAGCGTGAGCGTCTGAAGATGCGCGGCCTCGACGCCGCCGTCTGAGTCGACTCCCGCTCCCGAGACCGAGCGCGGTCGCCGTTGCTTCGAGCCGGCGGCCGCGTTCGCATCCCTCACCCGCAGCGGCTGTTCCTGCAGTCAGCAGAGCACCCCTCACCGTCAGTGACGGCTCGCCCCGATGCAAAGGGGTGATCTGTTGCTGACGGTGAGGGGTGCTCGCAATCGTGCGAAGTGCGACTGGCGGTGACGGATGCGCCTGGGCCAGCCGGACGCCCGCGATCACTTCCCGCGCAGCGCCTTGACCTTGGCGAGCAGTTCGTTCTCGGCGTTCGGGCCGGCCTTGACTCCGCGCGGCAGGCGGAACATGAAGACGATTCCGATGAGCAGCCACAGGCCGAACATCGCCCACGACTGCCAGGCGAGCTGCGCGGAGACCGGGGTGATCGGCAGGTAGAGAACGAAGAGGACGAGCGTGAGCACGGCCGCGATGACACCGATGGCGAAACCGGAGTTGCCCTTGCCTCCGATGCGCAGCGGTCGGTCCATCGCCGGTTCGCGCTTGCGCAGGACCAGGAAGGCGACGCTGACGAGGAAGTAGGCGATGACGATCGCAGGCGACCCCGCATCGACGATCCAGCCCAGCGCCGCCGAGCCGAGGAACGGCGCGAGGGCTGACAATGCCCCGATGAAGAGGATCGCGTTGACCGGAGTGCGGTAGCGCGGGTGGAGCTTGCCGAACCAGGCCGGGATCATGCCGGCCACGGCCATCGCCCACATCAGGCGAGACGAGCCCATGAGGAACGCGTTCCACGAGGTGATGATGCCTGCCAGGCCACCGGCGATGACGATCTTGCCCCAGACGGCGGAATTGAACATGGCCGCCAGCGCATCCGCAGTGACGAGGTCATGTGTGGCCAGGTCGGAGGCGGGCGCCGCCAGAGACGTCATCCCGATGACGATGACGTAGAAGGTGATCGCCATGAGCACCGAGACGACGACGAGCTTGCCGATCTTCGCCGGCGGCAGGTTGATCTCCTCCGCCGACTGCGGGATGACATCGAAGCCGACGAAGAGGAACGGCACGACCGCGACGACGGCGATGAAGCCGGATCCGCCGCCGGTGAACAGCGGTTGGGTGTTCGCGGCCTCGCCGCCGGTGAAGCCACCGGCCAGGAGCATGAGGGCGACGATGATGAGGAAGGAGACGACGAAGGTCTGGGCGAGGGAGGCGATCTTCACGCCGCGGATGTTGATCCAGGAGATGATGATCGCAGTGACAGTGCCGACGAGCGCCCAGGTCAGGTACACATCGAAGTCGGCGATCGTCCACAGTTTGACGAACTCGAGGTTCGGGAAGAGGTAGAGGGCGGTCTTCGGTACGGCGACGGCTTCGAACATGACGACGCTGATGTAGCCGCCGGTGATCGCCCATGAACCGAAGAGGGACACCTGCGGTCCCATCGCCCGGATCAGGTAGTTGTGCTCACCGCCGGCGTGCGGCATGGCGGCCACGAGTTCGGAGTACACGGTGCCGACGAAACACATGATGATGCCGCCGACGACGAAGGCGAGGATGGCGCCCAAGGTGCCGGCGCCGGACAGCCATTCGCCGGTGAGCACGACCCAGCCGAAACCGATCATCGCGCCGAATCCGATGAAGAGCGCATCGAGCGAGCCGAGGGCTTTGACGAAGCCGTGGCCTCGATCCGTTGGTGCTGCCTGCGATTGACTCATGGGTACCTCGAGACTTCTGTGTGGACGGACGAACAGATACTGGGCCGTGCCGCCGGCGTGAGCCGAATCACGGCAGCTCCGATAAGGCAGAGTAGCAGGATTCTGACCGTTACCGGTGAGTTGTCTGCCCGGGACGCTGAACCGTTGCGATGGTGCTACATTTCGTCAGGTGCACAGCTCACATCGCGCGGCGATCGTCCGCGTCATCGCGGGCTACACGGCAGCACTGGTCACCGGAACCACTCTGCTCATGACCCCGGCGGCCACCGTCGCCGACGGCGGCATCTCACTGCTCAAGGCGCTCTTCACAGCCACCTCGGCGCTCAGCGTCACCGGACTCGTCGTCCTCGACACCGGTCAGGATTTCACGCTCTTCGGTCAGATCGTCATCGTCTGCCTCGTCCAGGCCGGCGGCCTCGGGGTGCTCCTGCTCACCGCACTGCTCGCCCTGCTGCTGGCCGGAAAAGCCGGCCTGCGGCTGCGCCAGTCCGTGGCCTCGGAGACGAAGAGCGACGCGATCGGCGGCGTCAAGCCGCTCGTCCTGCGCATCACGGCACTGACCGTCGGGACGGAGCTCGTGGTCGCCTCGGTGCTGTTCTGCCGGTTCTTCTTCCACTACGACGAACCCGTCACGGCGGCACTTTGGGACGCGATCTTCCATGCGATCTCCGCGTTCAACAACGCCGGATTCGGGCTGCGTCAGGACAACCTCGTCGACTATGTGGCCGACCCGTTCATCTGCGGTCCGATCGGGCTGGCGGTCATCCTCGGCGGGCTCGGCTATCCCGTCCTCATCGAACTCGTCCGGCGGTACCGAACCCCGCTGAAGTGGGGTCTGACCACGCGCATCATTGTCGTGCTCACTCCGGTTCTGCTCATCGGCGGAACCGTCTTCATCGCCGCGATCGAATGGAACAACGCAGCGACGATGGGCCACTTCGATGTCTGGGGGAAGGTCCAGGCCGCGGCGTTCCAATCGACGATCACGCGCACGGCCGGGTTCAACTCGATCGACATCAGCCAGATGCACACGGTGTCGTGGTTCGGGGTGGACGTCCTCATGTTCATCGGCGGCGGCCCGGCCGGCACCGCGGGCGGGGTCAAGATCACGACGATGGCGGTGCTCGCGGCCACGACATGGACGGAGATCCGCGGCGGCCGCGCCGTGACCCTCTTCGGTCGCCGCATCTCCCGTGACGTGCACCGACAGGCGACGACAGTCATCGTCCTGGCGCTCGGCTGGGTGCTCGCAGCGACGATGGTCATCCTGCTCGTCGATCCGAGGTTCGGCCTCAGCCGGGTCCTCTTCGAGGTCATCTCCGGCTTCGGCACCGTCGGACTGTCGACCGGGATCACCGCAGACCTGTCCGGCCCCAGCCAGATCGTGCTCATCCTGACCATGGTGCTCGGCCGGCTCGGCCCGGTGACCGTCGCCTCCGGGCTGGCGCTGCGCGAGCGCCCCATCCGCTACGAACTGCCGAAGGAACGCCCGCTGATCGGCTGAGGCCGCCGGGCCGGAAAGGAAACGACCATGAACGAGAAGAAGAATTGGATGGCGCGGTCCGCGTCGTTCTTCACCGGCGACCCCTCGCCGCTGGCGAAGGACGGAGCTGTGGCCGTGATCGGGCTCGGCCGCTTCGGCGGGTCACTGGCACGTGAGCTCGCCGAGCATGGAGTCGAGGCCATCGGCGTCGACCGCGACGAATCGGTCGTGGCCGAGTTCGCCGACGTTCTCGCCCATGCCTCCCGCGCCGATGCCACCGACGAGGTGGTGCTGCGACAGCTGGGCATCGACGAGGTCTCCCGCGTCGTCATCGCCATCGGCAGCGACCTCGAGGCGAGCATCCTCGTGGCGTCGCGGATCCTCAAGCTCGGCAATCGGCACATCTGGGCGAAGGCGATCAGCGAAACCCATGCGGAGATCCTCCACCAGTTGGGCATCGGCAACGTCATCAGCCCCGAGAACGATATGGGCCGCCGGCTGGCCCACCTGATCAGGGGGCATATCTCGGACTTCCTGCCCATCGACGAGGATTTCGTCCTGGCGCGCACCACCCCGCCGGTGCGCACGACCGACGTGCCTTTGGCTTCGCTGGGGCTGCGCTTGACGTATGACGTCACGATCGTCGCGTTCAAACGTCGCGGCGGCGGCCATTGGGACATCGCCGACCGGGATGTCACCCTCTACGCCGACGACGAGATCCTCGTGGCCGGCAGCCCGACGAAGGTCGAAGCGTTCAGTGAATTGGACAAGGACGCCGACGCTTAGGCCGACGTCCTTGGGCAATTGGTATTACCGCGCCGAGGAGGCGCCTGAGGTTTCAAGGGTCCCTCGACGAGGCGGCCCCGGAGCCGGGCGCGTCCGATCCGGGTGCTGGTGCGGGCTTCAGTCGCCGAGGTCGACGACCTCGAACTCGAGGAGGTTCGCCTGCTCGGAGACCGGGGCCTTGCCGGTCGATTCGTGCGAGGACGAGCGGCCCTGCTTCCAGTTTTCGAAATCCTCCTTCGTCGCCCACTGGGTGTAGACGAAGTACTGGTCCCCGCCGGCGACCGGGCGCAGCAGCTGGAAGCCCTCGAAGCCGGGAGCTCCGTCGACCGAATGCTTGCGTTCGGCGAAGCGCTTTTCGAGTTCCGCGCGAGCTGGTTCGGGGACGGAGAGCGCGTTGATGGCGACGACTGACATGATTGCTCCTTTTCATCAGAGGCAGTGGTTGTCGGTGAGCGGCTGGCTCACCTCGACCTTACGACTCCGACCCGAATGCTGTCTGAGGAGTCCGCTTGGTCGCTCGCAGAGTCTCAGAACCGATGTCGTGCAGGGGTCCAGTATCTGGGTATCTGGGCGCGCGAACCCTGCCTGTGCCTGTATCTGTGCCGAGTTTCGGTCGATCCGTGCGGGGGCAGCGCCCGAAAACCGTCACGCATCGTCCGGAACTCGCGGTGCGAACGGTGCTCCTGCTGACCTGAGTCGTGTTCAGGTGTCCGGCTGGTGGGTAGGGTGGCCCACTATTCGCCCTCGCTGACCTCGAGCTGGGTGAAGTCCAGGCCGGGGGAGTGGGCTGCGGCGGCACGGCGGATGCGTTCGGCGGTGAGCTCACTGATCGTCGGGAACTCGGCGTCGCTGGTCCGGCCCGTTCCGTCACCGACCACTACGGCCTTCGCAGTCTTCGACCGCAGCGGCTCCGGGGTCTGCACGAGCACGAATGATCGCGTACCTGCGTCGCGCGAATTGGCCTCCATCACGGCCTGCGCCGTGGTCCCGGATCCGGCGAAGAAGTCGAGGACGATGGCATCGGGGTCGAAGAACGTCTGCGAGGCCACGAGCGCCTTGACCAGCTCGACCGGCTTCGGATAGCTGAACACCCCCGCCAGACCCAGCGGCTCCAGATCGTTCTGCCCGCCGAGCGCCTTGATGATCGAGTACATCTTCGAACTCGCCTTCTCCGCCGGCGTCACCCGCACCACCGCGTGTTTGCCCTCGGTTCCCCACGACCTGAGGATGTACTCGCCCGATGCCAGCTTCGCGTCCACCTCGGCGAGTTTCCTCTCGCCTTTGACGGCGACGATGTCCTCATACATCAGCCGCCGCTCCGACCCGCGCGCATACCGGCCGAAACCGGCGCGCAGCACATCGGTTTCCACGAGCATCCGCCTGCCGTCGATGACCTCGAGCTTCGCCGGCGACTTCTTCTCCGTGAGGAACGGCCCGACCCGGCTTGCCTCGCGGGCCCAGACATGCACATAGTCGTGCCCGCGCACGAACGACCGCGCATTGCCCCCGCCCTTGGCCCGCTGATGGATGAGCGTGCCCAGCGAATTGTCCTCACCGAAGATCTCGTGCCCGAGCAGCTGCGCCCACGCGCTCTCCTTGTCGTCGAGATGGAGGAACAGCACCCCATCGTCGCGCATGAGCTCGCGCGCGAGCAGCAGCCGCGGAGTCATGAAGGACAGCCAACTGGCGTGATCGTGCCCGTGATCCTTGTAGGTGTGCGCGTTGCCCGTGTTGTACGGCGGATCGATGTAGACGACCTTGACCCGCCCGCGATGCGTGGCCAGCAGCGCCTGCAGAGCCGGCAGATTGTCCCCGACGATGAGCAGATTCTCCCGCGGATCGGGAGCGACGCTCGATCCGTCATCCTTGCGCAGGTGAGGACGGCGGGCGCCCTCGCCGAGGTGGTGCTCGGGTCCCTCGTCACCCTCGCCGAGGCGGGGCTCGCGTTCCGTATCACAGTCACCGAGGTGGTGCTCGGGTCCCCGTTCACCGGGGCCGGGCCCGGTGTCGGCATCCGCGATGAGGCGGTGGCCGAGGGCGAAGGCGGCGGCCTTGCCCGGCCACTCCAAGACGGTCGTCATCCTTCTCCTTCACCCCGAACGGTGCCAAGATTGCTGTATGAGTATTTCACGAGTGGCCGTCGTCGGTGCCGGCATCCTCGGTGTCGCCGCCGCCCGCGAAGTCACCATGAGGTTCCCCGCCGCCGAGGTCACCGTTTTCGACAAGGCCGATACCGTCGCCGCACATCAGAGCGGTCACACCTCCGGAATCGTCGACTCCGGACTCGATCAGACACCCGGCTCGACGGAGGCGAAGCTCACCCGACGGGGCCTCGAGCTGCTCATTCCCTATATGGCCGAAGCCGGCGTGCCCTACCGGGAATGCGGGCAGCTGCTCATCGCCCAGAACACCGACGAAGCCGAACGACTCGAAGAGATCTTCGCCCGTGCCAAGGACAATGAGGTCCCCGGAGCGCGACTGCTCGAACGCCACGAGATCGGAGCCGTCGAACCGGCGGTCAGGGGAGTCCTCGGACTCTTCTCACCCCATGCGGCCGTTGCTGACTTCTCGGCGCTCACCGCCGCGCTCGCCTCCGATGTGCGCGGCGCCGGAGGGACATTCCGCTTCGGCACCGAGGTCACCGGCGTCGATGCCATGAGCAACGAAGTCCGACTGCGTGGGCGCCCGGTCCCGGCAGAAGACTTGCCGGCGGGGGATGCGGCTGCAGCCTCGGAATCCGGCGATAGCGCCCGGGGTGAAGGCACTGCCGACGAGCGGGATGAACACGATGGCGCGGCCGGCCCTGACGGCCGCGGCGCGGAGAATGCCGACGCTCATGACAGCCGCGACGAACAGGTCCGCGACCGGCCGCGCACCTACCGCGGGGAGGAAGGCCGCGAACCCGTCATCGGCATCGGCGACGAGCTGCGCGATCGCTTCGGTGGGCAGGACTGGTTCAGACAGGCCGAATCGACGATCGGCGAGTGGACGCAGAAGGTCTCCGACGCGTGGGCGAACCGCGACGGCTCGCGTACTGGTGGCGCAGGATCGCGCGCTGGTGACACACCCAGCAAGTCGCGCCGCGACGGCTCGGTCCGGGACGCTCCAGCCGAGGAAGTGCTCGGCGCCTTCGACATCGTCATCGTCTGCGCCGGCCTCCAGGCCGATCGCCTCGCGACCGCCGCGGGACTGAATGCCGAACCGAGGATCGTGCCTTTCACCAGCGACTTCTATCGGATCCCTGCTGCTGATACAGACGCCCCCACCGGCACCGAGGTGGTCCGCGGCATCATCGGCTCCGTTCCCGACCCGCAGGCCCCCTTCACCGAAACCTCGATCGTCCGCGGACTCGACGATGGGATCATCCTCGGACCGAACACCTTCGTGGCCCTCGGCCGCGAAACCTACGACCGCCACGGATTCGACCTCGCCGATATCAGCTCGACCGCCAGATCCAAGGGATTCTGGAAGTTCGCCGCCCAGACAGCGAAGACAGCGGCCCGCGGAGCCAGGCCGCTGGTGAGCAGGACCGCATTCGTCGACGGAATCCGCCGCTTCGTCCCCGAGCTCGACCCGACCACGGTGGTCCCCGGGACCCGCGGAGTCCGCGCTCAGGCGATGACCGCCGACGGCGGACTCGTCGACGAACTCACTGTGACCAGGCGCGGCAGGCTGACCATGGTCAGGTCCGTGCCGAAGTGGGCGGCCACCTCGGCGCTGGCGATCGCCGAGACGATCGTCGATCGGGCGTTCGAGAACTCGGCCCGTTGAGGCCAACCTGCCATCCTGTGAAAGGGATACTGCTCGTGAGCGAAAATCGGCAAGTCCCCGCGCTGTGTACGTGGATCGAAAACGGTCCTGACGAAAGCTGGACGCTGCAGGTGGATCTTCCGGCCTCATCCATTCCCGCCGAGGCGGCTCCCGAGGACGGACAGGAGATCTTCGTCGACCTCAACGGCGTCACGAACAGACGGAATGTGCCGGGCGGAATCATGGTCCGACGCCCGGCCGGGGACGAGGGCGGCGACAGTGTCGACGGTGCCGGCGCGACGCGGTATTCGATCGAACTGGCGGTTCCGCGGGGGTATCGCGGGGCGTTGCGCTTCCTGTCCGTGCCGCGAGGATTCCAGGTCGCCGACCGTCCGACCTGGCTCGATGTCCTCGCGAAGGGTTTCGTTCCCACCGGTGATCACGGCCTGCGCACGGTCACGGACATGCGTCGAAAACAGGTCCTCGAACTCGCCGCACCCGATGCCCGGCCCTTGAACTGGACCGGTGGAGCCAGAGCGGGCGCTGGCACGAGCGGAAGGGAGGAGGAAGGGCGGTCCGACGTCGACGAACAGGTCATCACCCTCGGTTCCTCACCGAGGCGGACCTGGATCCACCGACCGCAGCGGGGCCCCGCCTCGGCGCCGGTGCTCATCGTCTTCGACGGGGAGCGGTTCATCCGCGGGGGACTGCTCACGGGGATCGACGAGCTGGTGTCCCCGCCGTCAGCGGTCATCGCCATCGACCACGCTCCCGTCGGGGAGGGCGGCCCCGATGAGGACGCGGCCGTCGGTCAGCGCGCCGACGACCTCGTGATGAATCCGCGGTTCTGCGACGACGTTCTCGCCCTCGTTCGTCAGACGGCACCGGAGGTCCCGGTCCGTACGATCGTCGCGGGCACCTCATATGGCGGACTGGCCGCGGCCTTCTTCTCCCTGCGGCATCCGGAGGCGTTCCGCGGGATCTGCCTTTCGCCGTCGTTCTGGGAATCCGACGATCGGGGGCGCAGGATCTGGGATCTCGCGCCGAGCCGATCCGACGACAGATCTGACGGCACTGACGGGGAGTCGGAGTCCCACGAGTCGGAGCCCCTCGAGGCCGTCGCGCATCCGACATTCTGTGTCGACCACGGGACCCTGGAGACGGTCATTGCAGACTCGGTCGCCGAGGCCACCGAGGAGTTCGCCGCTCGCGGCATCGATATCGTGTCTCGACCGTTTGTGGGCGGGCACGAATACCTGTGGTGGCGCGAACTCATGCTCGTCCGCCTGGCCGAAGTCCTGGCGGAATGATCCGAACGCTCACCGGCCTCGGTCACGGGGCGCCCGGAGTGGGGGGAGCCGTCTCGGCGTGGGATTCCTGTGCCGTCGATCTCTGTCGACGATCAGCCGGAATGGCGTTCGAGGAACTCGTAGACCTCGGTGTCGTCGACTCCGGGCACGGCACCGGGCGGAACCGCGGCCAGCAGCGAGGCGTGCATGCGGGCCGACGGCAGCGCCTGATCCTCCCATTTCTCGGCCAGGTCGTCCGGGGCCTGCCGGCAGCAGGACGGATCCGGGCATCCGGACTGCGAGCGGATCGGTGACTCCCGACCTTCGAACCAGCGGACGTGGGAGAACGGGACGCCGACGCTGATGGCGAAGTCGCCGCCAGGCAGCACGCGGGCTGTGCACCAGAACGATCCGTGCGGGGTGTCGGTGTATTGGTAGTACGGGCTGAACCGGTCTGCGACGCGGAAGACGGTGCGCGAGGTGAAGCGCTTGCACGCGAACTGGCCCTCGATCGCTCCGAGCGGATCGGTAGGGAACGGCAGGCCGTCGTTCGAGTACGCCTTGTGGATCGTGCCGGAATTGTGGACCTTCATGAAGTGCACGGGCAGTCCGAGATGCTCGGTGGCGAGGTTCGTGAACCGGTGGGCAGCCATCTCGTAGCCGACGCCGAACATATCGCGCAGATGCTCGACGGAGAGCACCCGCTTCTTCTTCTCCTCCTCGAGCATAGGCACGGCCGCGGACTCGGGCAGCAGGATCGCGGCAGCCAGATAGTTGGCCTCGACGCGCTGCTGGAGGAACTCGTGGAAGTCCTTCGGGGAGTCATAACCGAGGACATGCGGAGCCAGGCTCATGAGCAGGTGCGACCGCGGATCGAAGGCGGCATCGGCATTGGGCAGATACAGGCGCTTGTTCGCGGTGTCCGAGATCGACCGAGTCGATTCTGGCAGGTCGGAGACGTAATGGAGGCTGAAACCGAGCTTCTCGGCGATGAGCGCTGTCTGCCGCTGTGACACCGTTCCGGATTCGTAGCCGACGAGGTCGAGCAGTTCCGCGGCGGTGGCCTCGAGGTCGGCGAAGTAGTTGTTCTTCTCCCTCATCCGATCCCGCAGCTCCCGGTTGGCCCGCCGTGCCTCCTCCGGGGTGGCCGCACGCCGTTCGAGGGCTTCGCCGAGCTGCCGCTGGAGACCCACGATCGCTTCGAGGGCATCGGCCGGCAGGGACTTGATCCGCACCTGCGGCAGCCCGAGTGCGGAGTACATGGGGGAGGCCTGATTGCGTTCGGCCTCCAATTCGAGGGCTTGACGCTCGTCGATCGGAGCCGGATCGATGAGCTCGGAGACATCTGTCTTCAGTGCCTTCGCAATCGCGGCCAAGAGCGTGACAGAAGTTTCTCGCTTGCCGTTCTCGATCGTCGAGATCTGGGACGCTGCGCGCCCCACTTCCTGCCCCAGCTCGTTGAGAGTCAAACCACGCTTCTTGCGAAAAAAACGGATTCTTCTGCCGATGCTGAGCGGGTCGGTCTGCTGGTCTTCGCTCTCAAATTCCGCGCCAACGCTGTTCAAGGCGCCTCCCTCGGTTTCTGTGGGCCGGTTCACAATCGTGAAAACCAGTATGACAGAACCGCGAAATTTCTGAAACCGGAAATATCGAGATTATTCATCCGAAAAAACAATGCGAGAGCGCTTGCGGCCCCCGCAGACTGGATACATCAACAACCCCGAGAGATCGAGAAAGAGAAGGACAATGACTGAGAACACCACGCAGAACAGCTTGCACGATGCTGAAGCCATCCGCCGCGAATGGGCCACCAACGCCCGCTGGTCGGGAGTCGCTCGTGACTACGAGCCCGAGGATGTCGTCAAACTGCGCGGTTCGCTGATCGAGGAGCACACGCTGGCCCGTCACGGAGCCGAGCGCCTCTGGAACCAGATCACCGCCGGCGACATCCACTCCGGTGACTACGTCAACGCACTCGGTGCACTGACCGGCAACCAGGCAGTCGAGCAGGTCAAGGCCGGCCTCAACGCCATCTACCTCTCCGGCTGGCAGGTCGCCGCCGACGCGAACGCCGCCGGTCAGACCTACCCCGACCAGTCGATCTACCCGGCCAACTCGGTCCCGCAGGTCGTCCGCCGCATCAACAACGCTCTGATGCGCGCCGACCAGATCGAGACCTCGGAGGGCAACAAGCAGGTCGATGACTGGTTCGCTCCGATCGTCGCTGACGCGGAAGCAGGCTTCGGCGGCACGATCAACGTCTACGAGCTCATGCGCTCGATGATCGCTGCCGGCGCGGCCGGTGTGCACTTCGAGGATCAGCTCGGTTCCGAGAAGAAGTGCGGCCACCTCGGCGGCAAGGTCCTCGTTCCGACCTCGCAGCACATCCGCACCCTCAACGCCGCCCGCCTCGCGGCCGACGTCGAGAACGTGCCCAGCCTGGTCATCGCCCGCACCGACGCCGAGGCAGCCACGCTGATGACCTCGGACATCGACGAGCGCGACCAGCAGTTCGTCACCGGTGAGCGCACCGCCGAAGGCTTCTACAAGATCACGAACGGACTCGAAGCCGGCATCGCCCGCGGACTGTCCTACGCTCCATACGCGGATCTGCTGTGGATGGAGACCTCCACACCTGACCTCGAAGCAGCCAAGCAGTTCGCCGAGGCGATCCACGCCGAGTACCCGGACCAGATGCTGTCCTACAACTGCTCGCCGTCGTTCAACTGGCGCAAGCACCTCGACGATGCCACCATCGCGAAGTTCCAGCGCGAGCTCGGAGCCATGGGCTACAAGTTCCAGTTCATCACCCTGGCCGGCTTCCACGCTCTGAACTACTCGATGTTCGATCTGGCCCACGGCTACGCCCGCGAGCAGATGAAGGCATACGTCGACCTGCAGGAGCGCGAGTTCGCTGCCGAGGAGCGCGGATACACCGCGACCCGCCACCAGCGTGAGGTGGGCACCGGCTACTTCGATCTGGTGTCGACTGCACTCAACCCCGAGTCGTCGACCACCGCGCTGGCCGGCTCCACCGAAACCGCTCAGTTCCAGTGAGCCGCACCGGGTTTTCGCCCCGCTGACCAGCGGGGATAAACCCACCCAGAACCCGGGGCGGATCGGCAGTGTTTTCACGGGGTTCACATTGTCGATCCGCTCCGTCACACCACAGACGCATCGAAACCCCGCCACGATCCCACGGGAACGCTCACGAACACGGGGCAGCCGCCTCGGCGAGGATCCCCCACAGCACCAGCCGCACATTCCAGGCACACACTACGACGGGTGAGGAGAAGCCCATGTCTTACATCAAGATCAACGCGCCGCTCGAAACCGGCTTCGGCACCGTCCTTTCGGAGCCTGCTCTGACGTTCATCGCCAAGCTGCACGACGAGTTCGCCGGCACCATCTGCGACGTGCTGCGCACGCGCCGGGCCCGCGCGGCCGAGATGAACGGCGGAACCCTCCCCCGCTTCAAGCCCGAGACCGCACGCATCCGCGCCGACCGCTCCTGGTCCGTCGCCGGATCCGCCGGTGCCCCCGGCCTCGAAGACCGCCGCGTGGAACTCACCGGGCCGGTCACCGAGGATGAGGTCGTGGCGGCACTGAACTCGCAGGCGAAGGTGTGGCTGGCCGATCTCGAAGACGCCACGAGCCCCACCTGGGCCAACGTCATCGGCGGGCAGGTCAACCTCTTCCGCGCCATCCGCGGTCAGCTGCCCGGCGTCAACAACGACAACCAGCCGACGATCGGGCTGCGCCCCCGCGGTTGGCACCTGCCCGAGAAGCACCTGATCTACGTCGATGACAACGGAGCCGAGTTCTCGACCTCCGCAGCGCTGGTCGACTTCGGTCTCTACTTCTTCCACAATGCTCGGTACCTCATCGACAACGGCTCCGGCCCGTACTTCTACCTGCCGAAGCTCGAGTCCTCGCAGGAAGCACGCCTGTGGAACAAGGTGTTCGTCCTGGCACAGAACATGCTCGGCATCGAACGGGGCACCATCCGGGCCACCGCTCATATCGAGACGATCACCGCAGTGTTCCAGATGGAAGAGATCCTCTTCGAGCTGCGCGAGCACTGTGCAGGTCTCGAGGCCGCCGGTTGGGACTACCTGTTCTCCGTGGTGAAGAACCTGCGCAACACCACCGACTACGTTCTGCCCGACCGCGAACGTCTGACGATGGATCTGCCGCTGATGAAGGCCTTCACTGACCGGCTCGTGGCCACTTGCCACCGTCGCGGCGCACACGCGATCGGCACGATGTCCAACCTCATGGCCGATCATCCGGACGAGGAGTTCGTGGCCGCCGAGTTCGAGCGCATGCGTGAGGACAAGGCCCGCGAGGCCTGGCAGGGCTTCGACGGCACCTGGGTGGCCGACCCGGCACTGGTTCCGGCAGCGCTGGCCGTGTTCGACGCCGCTCTGGGCTCGCAGCCGCACCAGCTGGAGAACAAGCGCCCCGATGTGCAGGTGACCAGCGAGAACATCCTCGACCGCACCGGCCTCGAGCCGGTCGTGACCGAAGAGGGCGTGCGGGTGAACATCCGCGTGGCCATCGGATACATGAACGAATGGCTCGGCGGCAATGGGCACGTGGCTCTGGAGAACCAGCTCGAAGACGTGTCGACGGCCGAGATCTGCCGCTCGCAGATCTGGCAGTGGATCCGCCACGAGGTGACTCTGGACAACGGTCAGCAGCTGACCACGCGTCTGGTGGAGCGTTACCTCGGAGAGGAGCTGGCTCTGATGCAGCGCCGTGCCGATGACCACTTCGATGAGGCCGTGGAGATCTTCCGTGAGACGGCGCTGGGTGAGGAGTTCGCCGAGTTCCTCACCATGCCGGCCTACACCGACCACCTGGTCGACCGGGTGTCCAAGCCCACCGAAGCCTTCGTCGCCTAACAATTACTACCTGACGGCGGCCCAGCAACCTCGCGCGAGGTTGCTCAGCCGCCGTCAGGTAGTTCTGGGGGTGGGGTGGCGGTTACCTGACCGTAGAGTGATCCCGAAGTGAACGAATCATGGATGAGTCCATATACTGGGGGCCATGACGATTCTCATTGGCTACCTACCCGCTCCCGAGGGTGAGGCTGCTCTGCGTGCGGGTTTCGCAGAGGCCGAACTGCGGTCGAGCGCTGCCGTCGTGATCAACTCACAGCGACGAGGTGCCAGTGGAGCTCCGACCGAGATCGGTGAGGACGAGATCAAGCGGATCGTCGACCTCGGCAGGGAATCGGACGTCGAGGTCGAGGTGCTCCAGCCCGATCACGAAGACGATCTGCCCGGCACGCTCAACGACCTCGCCGAGGAGTACGACGCCCAACTCATCGTCATCGGCCTGCGCAAACGCTCGGCAATCGGGAAGTTCATCCTCGGCTCGCAGGCCCAGCGCATCCTCCTCGAAGCCGAAGTCCCGGTGCTCACGGCCAAGGCCTGAGACGACGGCCAAGGGACTGAGGCGACGGCCAAGGCTTGAGACGAGGGCCAAGGCCCGAGACGACGGCCAAGGCCGGAAACCTCGCCGAGGCGGCCCTGACCTCGGACTCAGCGCCGCGGTTCCAGCCCCCACCCCCACGCGAGGAGCTCGGCCAGCGACACCCCCGCAGCGTCGCTGAGATCCGTGATCTGCGTGCGGCACGAATACCCGTCGGCAAGAACGACCTGCAACCGCCCATCCGCGCCGGATCCCGTTGCTCGAGCGCGCGAAGCATCTGAGACAGCCTCCGTCGCACGATGAGCTGAAGCGTCGGTATCGGTATCGGCAACGGTGACGCTATCGGAATCGGCCCGAGCCTCCACCCCGGTGGCCCGTCCGCGTCTGCGCAGAGCCGGCAGCAGAGCCACCTCGGCGACGGCGACCGAAGTCTCGAAATGACCGTCTTCGACGCCGAAGTTCCCGGCCAGACCGCAGCACCCGCCGAGGAACTCAGTGTCCGCTCCGGCCCGGGCCAGCAGCTCCTGATCGGCGGCGTTGCCGAAGATCGCCGACTGGTGGCAGTGCGGCTGCACGAGTGCTTCGACCCCGGACAGGTCCGGCAGTTCGGCACCGATGCTCAGCAGATACTGGGCCAGTGTCTGCACCCGGTTCGCCACCCGGTGCGAGGCCTCATCGGCGACGAGCTTGAGCGAATCATCCTTGAGCGTGGCCAAACACGAGGGCTCGACGCCGATGATCGGCACATCTCCGGTGACATCGAGTGCGGTGATCGTCTCCGACAGATGCGCCCTCGCGGCATCGAGCTGACCGGTCGAGATGAGCGGCAGTCCGCAGCACACCGTCTGATCGATCACCCGCACATGCACCCCGGCCTGCTCGAGCACGGCGACGGCCGCGGCGAGGATGCGCGGAGCGAAATGGTTCGACCAGGAATCGGCGAACAGCACGACCTCAGCCGTGGGCCGCAGCGATTCTGCGGCCGTTGACGAATCCGCGGCCGGCGACGAATCCGCGCCCGGTGACTCGGCGCTCGAGCGGGACTCAGCGGGGGAGTGCGACTTCGGTGCCGCCTCGGCGGTGGTGGCCCACCATTTCCTGAACGTCGTGTACGCGAACTGCGGAATCGACCGGCGGACGTCGATGCCGGCCATCTTCTTGGCCAGCGTCGTCAGCCCCGTCAGCCCCGAGACCCGGTTGACCGCGGGTGCGAGAGGAGTGATGAGACGGGCGAGCTGCGGAAGGAACCCGAGCGAATAGTGCTTCATCGGCCGCAGCTTGCCCTTGTACGACTGGTAGAGCACCTCGGCCTTGTACGTGGACATGTCCGTGCCGGTCGGGCATTCGGTCCCGCAGGCCTTGCATGACAGGCACAGGTCAAGGGCCTCGTGCACCTCGGGGGAGTCCCAGCGAGGCTCGAGAAGATCCCCGGACACCATCTCCTGCAGCACTCGCGCACGCCCCCGCGTCGAATGCCGCTCATCCCGTGTGGCCTGGTACGACGGGCACATGATGCCGCCGCCGGCCGCCGAATCCGCACGGCACTTGCCGACCCCGGTGCACCGGTGCACCGCCGACGCGAAACCGGCGGACTCGCCTTCGTAGGCCATCGCGAGGGTTCCGGGCAGCTCCTGACGCAGCGGCAGCTGAGTGAGACGGACCGACTCGTCGAGGGCGTCCGGGTCGACGATGACACCGGGATTGAGCAGATGCTGAGGATCGAAGAGCCGCTTGACCTGGGAAAACAGGTCGAGCGCCGCCGGGGTGTACATGAGGCGCAGCAGTTCGGAGCGGGCCCGACCGTCCCCGTGCTCCCCGGAGACCGACCCGCCGTAGCGCGCGACGAGCTTCGTGGCCGCAACCATGAAATCGCGCATCACCTGCCCGCCGTTCGGATCCTCGAGCGGGAAGTCCACGCGCATGTGCAGGCAGCCGTCGCCGAAGTGCCCGTAGGGAATCGCCCACAGCCCGTGCTCCTCGAGCAGCTCCATGAGGTCATGCAGATAATCGCCGAGGTGGTCCACCGGAACCGCCGAATCCTCCCAGCCGGCGTGGGCGTCGCGCCCATCGGGGGTGCGCGAGACGAGACCTGCGCCATCGGCGCGGATCGCCCACACCTCGGCCGCGGCCCGGGCGTCGAGGACTGCGGAGTCGCGTGACGTCGATTCGGAGATGAGGCGCTGAGTCTCGGTCTCGAGCGCGGCCTCGTCCTCACCGGTGAGTTCGACGACGAGCCAGCCCGCACCCTCGGGAAGGGGCGGGACCGCCTCGGCGCCCTTGGTGTCGATGACCCGGTCGAGCATGCGCGAATCGAGGCCCTCGCAGGCGGCGACGGGGAAGTCCTTCAGCAGCGGCGCATCGTGGGCGGCGGCGACCATGTCCGCATAGCCGAGCACCACCGCCGAGGTGAAACTCGGATCCTTGACCAGGCGCATCTTCGCCGCGAGGATGACTCCCCAGGTGCCCTCGGTGCCGGCGAAGGCGCGGCGGACGTCGAAGCCGTTCTCCGGAAGGAGGGCTTCGAGTCCGTACCCGGAGACCTGGCGGGAGAATGTGCCGAAGTTCGTACGGATGGTGCCGAGGTTCTGTGCCACGAGTTCATGCAGCCGCGGGAACGTGGTGGAGGCGTCCGCGTCATCGAGGATGACGACGGTGCCGTCGATGAGCATGATCTTCAGCGCGAGAATGTTGTCGCCCGTGCGTCCGTAGCCCAGCGCCCGGGGCCCGCAGGCATTGTTGCCGATCATCCCGCCGATCGTGCAGCGGGTGTGGGTGGACGGGTCCGGGCCGAAACGCAGACCGTGCGGTTTGGCCTGTTTCTGCAGGTGGGCGTGGACGCAGCCGGACTGCACCCAGGCCGCCTGCTCATCCGGATCGAGGTCGAGGACCGCGTTCATATGGAGAGAGAAGTCGAGGACGATGCCGCGGCCGATGGCGTTGCCGGCGATCGATGTGCCGGCACCGCGGCTGGTGATGGGCACACCGAGGCGGCGCGCAACAGACAGGGCACGAGCCACCTCGCCCTCGTCGTGAGGGAAGACGATGGCGGCAGGGACTAGTCGGAAGAGCGAGGCATCGGAGGAGTACGCGGCGCGGTCGGTATCGTCGATGCTGAAATCACGGATGCCCGCGGCGCGGAACTGTTCGGCGAGTGCGGTGGGAAGCGGCGTCTGGGACTCGTCTTCGTCGACGGTCGCCCGATTCGCTCCAGTGGGATCGGCCATAGTCGTCATGTCCGCATTGTGCCACTTGGGTTGCCGGAACATCGATACCGTCCATGCCGGAACATTGCGAGCGACGGTCATCGTTGAAACCCAAGTAATGTTATATATTCGTTATCTTACGTGCTCAGAACGGTGCTACACAGTAGCCCGAGTTCCTATATTCGGGAATTCTTGGTGTCTTGACATATTCGTGGTATCTAATGGGACTACACCAATTCGTGGCAACGGGCCACACCATGAATGCAGGGGAAGAAACCATGTCTCGTCGAGCTCGTGAATTGACAGTTGATCAGGCGGCATTAGTCGGTGCGGTCCGAAAGGTCGCACGGCAGCGCTCCAAAATCAACACCGACTATGTGATGGCGATTCTGCGCGCCCGCGAAGAAGGTGCGACCTTCGGTGCGATCGCCGAGGCGGCCGGCACCTCCTCGCAGGCCGTTCAGGAGATCGTGCGCAGGCACGGGCCGGTCAAGCGCAGTGAGCCGAAGGCCGGAGTCGCCGACCCCGCCTGATCACAGGAAGCACGGGGGAAGAATGGCATTCGCCTGCCCCCTCTGTGTCCGCACTTCCCGCGCAGAAACCAGGGCGGTGATCCTTAATCGATATGGATCACCGCCCTTGTGCGATTCATGGACGGTCTCTGACGGTTGCGTGACCGATTCATCGAGGTGCCGGAAGCGGGAATTCTCGTTCCGGGGACAATGGCCCTGTTGGGTGAACACATTTCCGAAGTGAAATTCTGCTCGAGGCATGGAAATCGCTTCAGGATTCGACACTTCCTCTGTTTGTGAAATCACCTGGATCGAAGTGCGGTGACGGCAACCGCAGGTGCGTTTCCGGGAGGCGAGAATAGCTGTGCGATCGGAGTTCCTGAGGCCCCGGGGGCGGATTAGATACAAGAAGTACATAGTCGCCGGTGTATTGCAGTCTTGTTACACAGGGGGCGGACTGCGGCCGTGGGAAACGGGCTCTTCGCAGTTGAGGGTGTAGAACCGGTGCGCGTCGCTACACAGAAATAGGTCGAGGCCTTTCGAAGATGGAATTTCCTAGACAAACCGGCTCTTCGCAGTTGAGGGTGTAGAACCGGTGCGCGTCGCTACACAGAAATAGGTCGAGGCCTTTCGAAGATGGAATTTCCTAGACAAACCATCCGAAAGACCTCGACGTGCACCACCTTACGTTCTCCACCCCTGACCTCACCACGTTCTGCCACCTCGACACACTCGGCCTGCACTGCACGGGCCAACACGTCACCGATTCAGAAACAGTTCTCCTGTGCACCCCAACCACTGACGATGAGTGGTGCCACCGATGCGGCGGACATGGCCGGCCCCGCGATACTGTGACCCGGAAATTGGCTCACGAACCCTTCGGGCACCGTCCCACCACCCTGCTCATCCGACTCCGTCGCTACAAGTGCGAACTCTGTGGGCGCGTGTGGCGCCATGACACCGACCAAGCAGCCCCAGCCAGGGCCAAGATCTCGCGCACCGGACTCGCATGGGCTTTGAAAGCACTCGTTGTCGATCACGCCACGATCTCCGTCATCGCGGCCAAGCTCGCTGTATCCTGGCACACCGCTAATGACGCGATCCTGGCCGAAGGACATCGGGCTCTCATCGACGATCCTTCCCGGTTCGATAACGTGAGCGTCATCGGCGTCGACGAACATGTCTGGCGGCACACCAGACGGGGTGACAAGTACGTGACCGTGATCATCGATCTCACCCCGATCCGCGATCAGACAGGACCAGCGAGATTGCTGGACATGGTTGAGGGACGATCGAAGGCCGTGTTCAAATCGTGGCTGGCCCGGCAGTCGAAGGCCTTCCGCGATGGAATCGAGGTCGTGGCGATGGATGGGTTCACCGGGTTCAAGACCGCTGCTGTCGAAGAGCTGCCGGCCGCGGTGGAAGTGATGGATCCCTTCCATGTCGTCAAGCTCGCCGGGGACAGTCTGGACGAGGTCCGCAGGCGTGTTCAGCAGGAAACGACCGGGCACCGCGGGAAGAAGGGCGACCCGTTGTATCAGGCCCGGCGGACTCTGCACACCGGGTGTCAGTTACTCACCGAGCGGCAGCAGCAACGGATCGTCGCTCTCTTTGCTGATGAGAATCATGCTGATGTGGAGGTGACCTGGAGCGTGTTCCAAGACATCATCACCGCCTACCGCAACCCGGACCGAACCGCGGGGAAGAAGTCGCTGCAGTCGATCATCGACTCCATCTCGTCCGGGGTGCCTGCTGGTCTTGTTGAGCTGCGCCGGCTGGGGCGGACGTTGAAGAAGCGGGCTATGGATGTGTTGGCGTATTTCGATCGGCCGGGGACGTCGAACGGTCCGACGGAAGCATTGAATGGCAGGCTGGAACACCTACGTGGATCGGCGCTGGGGTTCCGGAACCTCACCCACTACATCGCCCGAAGCTTGCTCGAGACGGGAGGATTCAGACCCCGATTACACCCCTAACTGCGAAGAGCCGGGAAACGGACTGCGCGGACGGGCAGGATTCTGCCGGCGGACGCTCGGGCGAGGAGCGCGGCGGGGTGTCTAGAGTGGCCGTATGAACTCCGAGCTCGAATCGCTGCCCGCTGAGATCGTCGACCTTCCGCTCATCCGCATCGCCTCAGACCTCTCGCTCATGGCTTGGGAGCAGATGCTCGCCTGGAGGCCGCTGCTCGGCGCGAGCCTCGACGCCAATGTCGTCGACACGAAGACCTCGCCGAATGACCTCGTCACTCGCGCCGACGCGCAGATCGAGGCGCTCGTGCGCGGCTACCTCAACCAAGTCAGGCCCCACGACCTCATGGTCGGCGAAGAGGGTTCGGAAGCCCTCGACCCGGTCGCATTCTTCCCTGCGGACTTCCTGCTGGGACTCAACGCATTCGATCCGGAGACCGGTGCACTCAACGAGATCGCTGACGACGGTCCGCGGCTGGAATGGCATATCGACCCGATCGACGGCACCGTCAACTATGTCCGCAGCATCGAACACCATGCCTTCTCCGTCGGCGTCTGCGCGGTGGCAGATGAGAAGGACGCCGGCCTCGGACTCGGCGACTGGCAGATCGGACTCGTCGCCTCGCCCGGGCTGGACGCTACATGGCTGGCGGCCGCGGGCCTGGGTGCCTTTCGGATCGACGGACGTCTGGCCGACCACCGCGAGACCGGTGCCGCCATACCGGCACGACGACTGCGCGGGACTCCGCCCGGGCTGTCCGGCAGGCTCCTGGCCACCGGTTTCGCCTATGCCCTGAGCAACCGCGGAGTCCAACTGGCCAAGCTCGAGAACCTCATGACCGGATACGACGACATCCGTCGCTGCGGCTCGGCCGCACTCGACCTGTGCATGGTCGCCGAGGGCCGAGTCAACGGCTACGCCGAACGCGGCCTGGGCATCTACGACTACGCAGGTGGGGCGGTCATCGTCGAAGAGGCCGGACTCAAGGTCAGTCGCGGAGGATCCGGCGGCCCGACAGCCGCCGCCGACACCCAGGACGAGGTCGACAGGCTCATCGCCGCCATCTGACCGGGGCGCAGCGGAGCCCGCCATCTGACCGGGGCGCAGCGGAGCCCACCGCCCGCCCGCACGCCCATCCGGCCCCACTTCAGGTGTGATGCAGATAACGTCACACTTCTTTGACTTTATTTTTGAAGCATAGGCTAAGCTTACTTTCAGTGTGTGCACACGCTCGACCTATTCGTTCATTCCTGAAAGTGGGACCCATGGTTTCGACTCGCCTTCAACTGAGCGCCCTGGCAGGCGTTGTCGCTCTCACCCTGGCAGGCTGCGGCTCTGCCGTCTCCGATTCGGCGCAGGCCGATGACTCCGGCTCGACGATCGAGGTCGAGGACAACAACGGCAAGCAGACCGTCGCCTCCCCGCCGAAGTCCGTCGTCGCCACCGACAACCGCACGTTCCAGACCCTCAGCGACTGGGGCATCGAACTCAGCGGCGGCGCCGTCGCCCTGATGAGCGACGACCTCGACTACACCCAGGACGACTCGATCCTCGACCTCGGCAACCACCGCGAACCCGACCTCGAGAAGGTCGTCGAAGCGGAGCCCGATCTCATCGTCAACGGCCAGCGATTCGCCCAGTTCCACGACGACCTGGCCAAGCTCGCTCCCGACGCGACGGTGCTCGAACTCGATCCCCGCGACGGTGAGGACTTCGACGCCGAACTGCGCCGCCAGACCGAGGTGCTCGGCGAGGTCTTCGGCAAGCAGGACGAGGCGAAGGCGCTCGTCGACGACTTCGACGCCTCCATCGAACGTGCTCAGTCCGCCTACGACGACAGCGACAAGGTGATGGGCCTGATCACCTCGGCCGGCGACATCGGCTACGCCGCACCATCGGTCGGCCGCACCGTCGGTCCCGTCTTCGACATCCTCGATCTCGACCCGGCCCTCGAGGTCGACGAGGGCAGTGAAGACCACCAGGGCGACGACATCTCCGTCGAAGCCATCGCGAAGTCGCAGCCCGACCTCATGATCGTCCTCGACCGCGATGCCTCCTTCGCCCCAGAGGACCGCGACGAAGGTTCGGCCCCGGCCGCCGAAGTTCTCGAAGACTCCGAAGCGCTGAAGGATGTCCCTGCGATCAAGGACGACGCGATCGTCTACTTCCCCGAGGACACCTACCTCAACGAAGGCATCCAGACGTACACCGAGTTCTTCAACGACTTCGCCGACAAGCTCGAAGACCAGAAGTGATGACCCTCGCCGAGGCGGCCCGCCGTCGGAACGAAGCCCGACGCAACCGGACGGCTGAGTCCCCACAGGGAACGGCCGACCCGTCCCCAGACGGGACGGCGGTTCTGTCCCCCAGCGGGACGGCAGCCTCGCCCCCACGTGGGGCCGCCTCGGCGAATACACCCCTGTTCGGATGGCCGCTTGTGCTGGGCATCCTCGGGGTCGCCATCCTCCTCGCGATCTCGCTGCTCACCGGCGTCTATGACGTCTTCGGCGGCGACGGCGGGGCAGAGATGTTCCAGATCACGCGGATCCCGCGCACGATCGCCCTCGTCCTGGCCGGTGCCGCCATGGCGATGTGCGGACTGGTCATGCAGCTGCTGACCCAGAACCGCTTCGTCGAACCGACGACGACCGGCACCACCGAATGGGCGGGACTGGGGCTCATGCTCACCGTCATCATCTACCCCGATGCCTCGATCGTGGCGCGGATGGTCGGGGCGATCATCGCCGCGTTCATCGGCACCCTCGTCTTCTTCGTCTTTCTCCGCCGCGTGTCCCTGAAGTCCTCGCTCATCGTGCCCATCGTCGGCATCATGCTCGGCGCCGTCGTCGGCGCCGTCTCGACATTCATCGCGGTGCAGACGGACATGCTCCAATCCCTGGGCATCTGGTTCGCCGGCAGCTTCACCTCGATCCTGCGGGGCCAGTACGAGACCCTGTGGATCGTCGCGGCCGTCGTCGTCGCCATCTTCGTTCTCGCCGACCGCTTCACCGTGGCAGGTCTCGGCAAGGAGATCGCCACCAACGTCGGCCTCAACTACAACCAGATCCTGCTGCTGGGCACCGTGTTCGTGGCGATTGCGACCGGAGTGGTCACCGTCGTCGTCGGCAACCTGCCGTTCCTCGGCCTCATCGTGCCCAACATCGTCTCGCTCATCCGCGGCGACGACCTGCGCTCGAATCTGCCGTGGGTGTGTCTGCTCGGCATCGCGATCGTCACCATCTGCGACCTCATCGGCCGCATCATCGTCATGCCCTTCGAAGTGCCCGTCTCCCTCATCCTCGGCGTCGTCGGCGCGGCCGTGTTCGTCGCCCTGCTGCTGCGTCAGCGGAAGGTCGGGTGAGTGCCGATGCGCGCGAAGGACGAATCCCCGGTCGACACCGGCACCGAGGCGGCCGACCCGACCGCGGCCACCGTCGTGAACGGCGGGGATCGGTCCACCGGCACCGAGGCGGTCGACCGAGATCGTCCCGCTGTCATTGACCCGACCGGCACGGATCGTTCCGGTGCGGGCGCACGGGTCGTTCGGCCGCCTCGGCGAGGGTCTTCGCCCGCTCAGCGGTCGTCGGGTCCGCTGCCGACGGCGAAGTCCGTGCGGCGGTACTGGACGATGATCATCGTGCTGTCGGTCGCCTCGGCGGGGATCGCTCTGGGCATCCTGGCCTGGGACAATCCGATGCCGATCACGGACCCGGGGTTCTGGCTGATCGCGGAGCTGCGGCTGACGAACCTCGTCGTCATCGCCCTGGTCGCGCTGTGCCAGTCGTTCGGCACGGTCGCCTTCCAGACGGTGACGAACAACCGGATCATCACGCCCTCGATCATGGGATTCGAGTCCCTCTACGTGGCGATCCAGACCTCGGCGATGTACTTCTTCGGGGTCACGGCGATCGTCGAGCTCAAGGGGCTCGTGCCCTTCGTCGTCCAACTCATTCTCATGGTCGGGCTGTCGCTGGCGCTCTACGGGTGGCTGCTGTCGGGGCGGCATTCCTCGGTGGCGCTCATGCTGCTCATCGGCGTGGTCATCGGCGGCGGACTCGGATCGGTGGCGACATTCATGCAGCGGACGCTGACTCCGAGCGAGTTCGACATCCTCTCGGCCCGCCTGTTCGGGTCGATCTCGAATTCGGATTCGAGCTACCTGCCGGTGTCGATCCCGCTGTGTGTGCTGGCCTGCCTCGGGCTCTACCTCTGTTCCTCACGCCTGAATGTGGTGGCCCTGGGGCGGGACATGACGAGCAACCTGGGGCTCAACTTCAAGGGCGAACTCATCAGAGTCCTCTTCTTCGTCTCCATCCTCATGGCGGTGTCCGTGTCGATGATCGGACCGATGGTCTTCCTCGGCTTCCTCGTCGCGATGCTCGCCTACCAGTTCGCCGACACCTATGACCACAAGCGTCTCTTCCCGATGGCCGCCCTCCTCGGGTTCGTCGTCCTCGGTGGGGCGTACTTCGTCATGAAGAACATCTTCTACGCCGAGGGGGTCGTGTCGATCATCATCGAGATCGTCGGCGGCGGCGCCTTCCTGCTCGTCATCCTGCGAAAGGGGCGCCTGTGATCACGCTCGAATCGGTCCGCAAATCCTACGACGACGAGGTCTCGATCGGACCCGTCGACCTGCAGATCCCGGCCGGGGGAGTCACCGCCCTGGTCGGGCCGAACGGTGCGGGGAAGTCGACGCTGCTGACGATGATCGGGCGGCTGCTCGGGCTCGATTCCGGAGCGATCTCGGTGGCCGGTTTCGATGTGTCGTCGACGAAGTCCAAGGACCTGGCGAAGATCGTATCCATCCTGCGGCAGGAGAACCACTTCATCACTCGGCTGACGATCCGCCAGCTCGTCGGCTTCGGTCGCTTCCCGCATTCGAAGGGACGCCTGACGGCTGCCGATGAGGAAGTCATCTCGCAGGCGATCGACTTCCTCGAGCTCGGTGAGCTGGAGAACCGATTCATCGACGAACTGTCCGGCGGGCAGCGGCAGCGTGCCTATGTGGCGATGGTGCTGGCGCAGGACACCGACTATGTGCTGCTCGATGAGCCGCTGAACAATCTCGACATGAAGCGATCGGTGCAGATGATGCAGCACCTGCGCCGGGCGGCGGCCGAGATGGGCAGGACTATCGTCATCGTCCTCCACGACATCAACTTCGCCGGTCACTACGCCGACCACATCTGTGCGGTCAAAGACGGTGCGGTGGTCGAGTTCGGCACGCCCGAGGAGATCATGACCGGTGAGGTGCTGTCCCGGGTGTTCGACACCCCGGTCGACGTCGTCGACGGCCCTCGAGGCCCGCTGGCGGTGTATTTCTGAGTCCGGGCCGGGTGATGGGGACTTCTGATGCATCTGGTTGTGTGCTGCGGAGCATCGTCCGCGCGTGTGACTCTGCCCGTGTGGTTGCCGGGGTGGTCGGCAGCTGCGAACGTCCGGTGCCCTGCCCTGGCCGCCCTGGCGAGGGCGGTGCCGTGCCCTGGCCGCTCTGGCGAGGGCGGTCGCTGCGACAAGGCGCGGTAGGAGCAGACTTTCTGCGCCGAAAGAGCGTCGAAAGAGCACCGATCAGCGTCTCGATTGCACGCTCATCGCCCATTGAGGCAACTTTCGGGCGCTCATCGCCTTTTGACCGAATCATCGAGTTCGAACCCGATGCATCGATCAAAAGGCGATGACGGTTCGGACGAAAGTCGATCACGGATGGCGCAAAAGGCGATTACTGGACTAGCGCTTACGTGGACTGAGTTCTCACCCGCGCACCAGACACTGTGGAAGACCTGCTCGTCCGGCGACTTGCGAGAATCCAGACAGCCGGTGCGAGCTTCGGTTCCGACGGACGGAACCCATCGCAGCGGTGCTCAGCAGGTGCGTGATCTCAGAAATTCTTGAGCCAAGACGGTTCTCAGCGGCCTGTGGAGAAGAACTCGACTCGTCCGTCGTTGACTTGTGGACGACGAAACGTTGTCCACGACCCTGGCGCAGGGGCTTCTGAACTCGGGCCGCTGATGCCGATACTCGCCAGATGAAGAACACGATCTATCGCGAAGAATTCAGTGCCGCCGGCATCTCTTCCAACACGATCAAGAGTGCGTTGGACTGTTGTCTTATTCGACTCTGCCGCGGAGTGTACTCGGTGATCCGCGAGTGCCGAGTGAAAGACCACAGCCGAATTGCGGCATTGATCAGCGACATCGACTGGATCAGCTTCCATGTCGACAGAACTCCGGCCGACTTGAAGCATGATTTCAGGTACCAGACTCAGCTCCGTGCCCTTCGGATTCGCAGCTATCGCTGGTATCGACCAGAGGATGTGATCGTTGGCAAGTCGGCAGCGGTCCTCCACGGAATCCCTCTGTACAAGGACACATCGAAAGCGATCACGGTCAGACACCCGCGGAGCAATTCGCACACGAAGGAGATCATCCGTGTACGGGGCGAGGTTCCCGCAGAGGATCAGGTCCGATTCGGTCATCTGACGGCCACCTCGGCGGTCAGGACGGCCTTGGACCTCATTCGGATTTCGGGACAACGTGAAGCTTTTGCAGCCATGGAATGGGTGCTGCGTCAGATGACGACCGCTCAATTCCCTGGCGTCAATCCCAAATTCGGGTATACGGAGAAGTTTCAGGCCGAGGCACGTCGAATTGTCGCGACGGCGTTTTGCCCTGCGGTTGCTCGCATGCGGTCGGGCCAGGTCACCGCGCAGCGGATGGTTGATGCGATCGATCCGTTCTCAGAGAGTCCTGCCGAGAGCAACTGCCGATTCAACCTCATCGCCTTGAATCTGACGGGGTTCGAACAGCAGATCGAAGTCCGAGACAGCAAAGGCTTCATAGCGCGAGTGGATTTTCTCAACGAACAGGCTCGAACGATCCTCGCGGTCGACGGAAGTGAGAAATACGCTCTGGTGGGACCCTCGCTGATCCGGAGAGAAGGCGAACAGCACAACCGGCTTCTCAGTCTGGGGTATAAGGTCATCCATCTGAGTTTCGACGACGTATTCAGGCTCAACGACTTCCGGGACAAGATCTTCACACAAGTGCCGGAGCTGAAGCAGATGGTCGGGAGTCCCCACGGATGATGCAGAGCTCGCGCATCGACTTTCGAGCTGTTGACCACCGGGTTTTGTGCAGTTGGGTATCGAGTTTTGTGTGGTGCATCGAGTTTTCTACCGATGATCTGATCAGAAAGCGATTATTCGCCGAGGAGGCCGCTGAGTGACGACGCCTCGGCACTCGGTGAGGGCGCCGTTCAGTGCCAATTCCTGCGTCGGCCTCCATTGGCCACTCGAAGAGAACGGCGCTGATGTTCGTGACCGCCGGATCCTTTTCGCGGCCTTCCTCAACCAAAGTGAGGACGCGGAAGGCGGCTGCGCTTTCGGTCTGAGCAGACCCGGCGGCCTCCTCTATTTGTCGTCTGCCTCGACGGCCGGCCGGATCGTCACCCAACGGCGCACTGCCAGCACGAGTGCGGCGATGAGCCCCACGATGAGCAGCCCGTCAGCAACGATGTAGAGCAGATGCAAGGACGACCCACCCTCGTCGACGCCGGCGAGAACCGCATCCGTGCGCTGATTGAGCAGCGGCCGAATGACGATGACCTTGACGATGAGCACTCCGATGAGCCCGCATGCCACACTGCGGTAGACACGATCGACACCCGACTTCAGCAGCGCCCACAGCAGGATCACGGCGATGACGAGCTCGACCCAGTTCATCACTCCGAACACCAGCCGACCGATGCCCAGCCCCAGCGGGATCGTGATGCCGGGGGCTGTGAACTTCAGCGGCGCTTCGATGAGCGAGATGCCGATGATGAGCCCGAGCCAGACGGCGGGCAAGATGATCCGAGCGCTCGCCGCCAGCCGCGAGTCATCGGTGCTGAAGAAGTGAGTCATGTCTTTAATTCTACTCCTCGTAGAAAAGACGGGCTGCGCCCTCACCTTCGCCCACCAATTACTACCTGACGGCGGCGCAGCAACCTCGCGCGAGGTATCTGGGCCGCCGTCAGGTAGCAAGGAAGGGGTGGTGATCGGACCACTCAGCGACTTCGCCGCACCCGCTCTAAACTGGTGTCCATGCGTCTGTTCTCCAACGCCGTGGTGCGCACTTTCGCACCCCGAGCCGCCTCGAGTGCCCCCGCCTTGAGTACCCCCGACTCGAACACCCCTGCGTCGATCGCATCCGACCCGAGCGAATCGAACACAGACAAGGCCCCCGCCCCGACCTTCGACCTCACACAGGCGGCCCCGGATGCGATCCTCGTCGATGGGGAGACCATCGTGGCCATCGGCACCCGGGCCGAACTTCTCGACATCGCCGCCGCGGAATCGTCGACGACGGCGGCGCTCGCCTCGGCGGGTGGAGTCGGTGCCACTACGGTCATCCCCGGCCTCGAGATCGACGAGATCGACTGCGGCGGGCAGGTCATTCTGCCCGGATTCGTCGACGGCCACATCCACTCGATCATGTACGCCGATTCGCTCACCGACCTCGACCTGTCCCAGACGAAATCGCTCGCCGAGGCGGTCGAGGCCATCCGCGAACGCGCCGATTCGCTTCCGGTGGGCACCTGGGTGGTCGGCTCCGGCTGGGACCTCAACAAGTGGGAGGACCCGTCCTATCCGGACCGGGAACTCCTCGACGCCGAGGTTCCCGACCACCCCGTGGCGATGTGGTCACTCGACCTGCACACCCTGTGGGTCAACGCCCACGCCCTCGAGATCGCCGGCATCGACTCCACGACCGATGACCCCTCGGGCGGCAGCTTCGTCCACGACGACGACGGCCAGCTCACCGGTCTGGTGCGCGAAGACGCCACTGACCTCGTCGCCCGCTTCATCCCCGAACCCAGCCGCGAGGACCAGGTCGAACGGCTGGCCACCACCCAGGAACTCTTCTTGTCCCAGGGCCTGACCGGGATCCATGACTTCGACGGCATCTCCGCGACACTGGGGTGGAACGACCTGCACGAAGCCGGTCGACAGGACATGCGGGTCACGCTGTTCCTCCGCTCACCCGAGGTGCCGTGGGCGATCGAAACCGGGTGGCACACCGGCGACGGCGACGACTGGCTGCAGTGCGGCGGACTGAAGCTGTTCTCCGACGGGGCACTCGGCTCGCACACCTCGCACATGTCCTCACCGTTCCCCGAAACCGACGGCGAGACCGAGAACTTCGGCATCGCGCAGATGACCGAGGACGAACTCTTCGATCAGGCGCACATCGCCACCGAGGCGGGCATCTCCGTGGCCATCCACGCCATCGGCGACCAGGCGAACCACCATGTGCTCGCCGTCTACGACCGCCTGCGGGAAACGACGAAGGCCGCGGAGGAGAAGTTCGGCCGACCCCTGCGTCACCGCGTCGAACACGCCCAGTTCATCCAACCGTCCGACGTCGCCCGATTCGCCGAGCTCGGGGTGCTCGCGTCCATGCAGCCACGCCACTGCATCTCCGATCTGCACCTGCTCCACCTCATCGACGAGTCCGCGCAGCTGGCCGCCTATGCCTGGCCGGACCTGCTCAAGGCGGGCGCGCACGTCGTCTTCGGCTCCGACGGACCCGTCGAACCCGCCAACCCCTTCGCCGCGATCTATGCGGCGATGACCAGGGCGGACATCTCCGGTGACGCGTCGACGACCTTCCAGCCGCACCGCCGCCTGAGTGCCGTCGAGGCCATCCGTCTGCACACTCAGGGACCGGCCTTCGCCGCCGGCCTCGAGGACCGGCGCGGATATCTGGCACCGGGCATGGACGCCGACTTCATCCTCGTCGACACCGACCCATGCGTGGCCGAAGGTCTCAGCGTTGACCACCCGAGTGTCGCCGCGCGCGCCGCTGCCGGTGTGACCGCCGAGGCGGCCCCGCAGTCGAGCGACCCTACCCTCTCACAATCGTCGGCCGACGGGCTCCTCGGCTACGCTTCCGAGGAAGCCCTGTTCGCCCACGCCGAGGCGATCCGCGACACCCGAGTCGCGCTCACCGTCGTCGGCGGCGAAATCAGATACCGCGCCTGACCTCGCCGAGGCGGCCGGCCGCCTCGGCGATGGGCGGGGCCCGCACTGCCCGCCCCCTCGACCGACCGCTCCCTCGACCAACCGACAAGGACGTCCCCGCATGCCCCGCTCGTTCCTGGCCCAGGCTCGCAAGGTCGATGAGGCGACCCCGGATTCTCGCAGCCGCGAGGTCGACTTCCTCCGCGCCGCGGCGATCACCGTCGTCGTGCTCGGCCACTGGACGATCATCGCCGTCAGCGCCACCGACGGCATCGAACCTCACGGATTGCTCGACCAGGCCAGGTGGACGCACCCTCTGACCTGGGTGTTCCAGGTGATGCCGATCTTCTTCCTCGTCGGCGGCTACTCCAACGCCCTGTCGTGGCGTTCGGCCAGGCGGCGACAGACCGGCTACGCCGAGTGGCTGCGGGCACGCCTGCGGCGCCTCGGGCTTCCGCTCATCCCGCTGCTGCTCGTCTGGCTGGCCACCTGCGTCATCGCCCTGGCCGCCGGCGCCGAACCCGCCTCGGTCCAGCTGGCCTCCCAGATGGCACTCGTGCCGACCTGGTTCCTCGCCGCGTACCTGCTCGTCGTCATCGTCGCCCCACCATGTCTGATCCTGTGGGAGCGATGGGGCTGGTGGTCGATCATCGCCGGCATCGGCTTGGCCGGCATCATCGACCTCATCAGCATTGTCACCGAGAGCACTCTCGCCGGCTATCCGAACTATCTGCTCGTCTGGGCGAGCTTCCACCAGTTCGGCTACGCCTGGCTCGACGGCCGACTCTCCAGCATCAAGCGCTGCCTGCTGCTCTTCGTCATCGGCGCCGCCGGGCTCGGGCTCCTCGTCGGCTTCGGCCCGTACCCGGTGTCGATGATCACCGCAGGCACCGACACGATCTCGAATTCCGCCCCGACCCGAGTGACGATGGCCTTCCTCGGGATGGCTCAGGCCGGAATCGTGCTCATGCTTAGGCGTCCGCTGGCCGCACTGCTGCGCAGCCCCGGACTGTGGTTCCTCACGGTGCTCGTCAATCAGCGCATCATGACCTGGTTCCTCTGGCACCTGACGGCACTGACGGCCCTGGCCAACGTCCTCATCGGCCTCGACGCGAATGCCCTGCTGCCGACTCCGCTGTCCGGAATCTGGTGGCTCACCCGTCCGCTGTGGGCACTCGTTCTGCTGGCGATCACCGGGGTGCTCGTGGCGATCTTCGGCCGGTTCGAAAGGCCTGCGCCCGACGAGCGTCCCGCACCGCCCGTGTGGATGCCGATCGCCGCCTCGGCCGCTATCTGTGCGGGCCTGGCGATCATGGCCGACACCGGAATGGTCGACGGCCACGGGGTCACCTGGATCTGGCCGCTGCTGCCGCTCATCGGCATGGTCGCCTTCGGCGTCGTCCGCCTGCCCGGACGGCGATCCGCGAAGAGCTGACATTCGCCGAGGCGGCCCATCCGCTGCACGAGGAATTCGGAGGGAGAGAAGTGTTGATTTCCTCGTCCGAAATCATCATTCTTCTCCCTCCGAATCGACGTGCCCCGGATCAGATGTTGCGGCCGCCGGAGATCTCGGTGACGGTGCCGGTGAGGTAGCTCGACAGGCCGGAGGCCAGGAACAGCACCACGGAGGCGACCTCTTCGGGTTCGCCGGGACGGCCGAGCGGGATCTCGGCGAGCTTCGAGTCGATCGCGTGCTGCGGCATGGCCGCGGTCATGGCGGTGTTGATGAAGCCGGGCTGGATCGCGTTGATGCGGATGTTCTTGAACGCGACCTCCTTGGCCACGGCCTTCGTCATGCCGACGATGCCCGCCTTCGCCGCGGAGTAGTTCGACTGTCCGGGGTTGCCGACCTTGCCGCTGATCGAGGACACGTTGATGATCGAGCCGCCGCGGTCCTGCTCGCGCATGAGCGCGGTGGCGACCTTGAGCCCGTTCCACGTGCCGCGCAGGTGGACGGAGATGACGTCGTCGAACTGCTGCTCGGTCATCTTCCGGATCGTCGCATCGCGGGTGATGCCGGCGTTGTTGACCCAGATGTCGACCCCGCCGAATGCGGTCGTGGCCGCCTCGGCGAGCTTCTCGACGGCCTGGAGGTCGGAGACGTTGCACACGGCGCCGGTGGCGACGCCGTCTCCGCCGAGTTCGACCACGGCCGCCTGCAGGGTCTCCTCATTCATATCGGCGAGGACGACCTTCGCGCCGGAGTCGACGAGGCTGCGGGCCATCGCCAGGCCGAGGCCCTGGGCTCCGCCGGTGACGACGGCGACTTCGCCGGCAAGCAGGCCGGGGACGGCGGTGACTCCTCCGGTGTCGGTGACGGTGATACCGGAGTTCGCTGCGGTGGTGTCGGTCATGGTGATTCCTTTCGTTCGTGGATGACCAGGCGGTCGTGGGTGACCGGCGGTCGTGGGTGACCAGGGCGGGGCCGGACCTCGCCGAGGCGGCCCGTGCCATTGGTCGTGCAGAATACGGTCCGTGCAGCTCAGAGGTTGAACTGCGGTTTGTGTGCGCCACCCAGCAGCTGCTTGGCGACGACGACGCGCTGGACCTCGGAGGTTCCTTCGTAGATGCGGAAGAGGCGGGCGTGGCGGTAGAAGCGTTCGACCGCGGACTCGCGCATATAGCCCATGCCGCCCTGGATCTGCACGCCCTTGTCGGCGATGCGGGCGAGTGCTTCGGAGGCGAAGAGCTTCGCCGAGGAGGGGCCCAGCTTGCGATCGGCCTCGGCGTCCCAGCGCCCAGCGGCCGCGAGGACGAGGGCCTTGGCGGCGGCGACGTCGGTGTAGATATCGGCGAGCATTGCCTGGACGAGCTGGAACCGGGCGATCGGCTCGCCGCCCTGTTTCGCCTCGGCGGCGAAGCGCACGGATTCGTCGAGGATGCGGATCGACTGTCCGACGCAGATCGCGGCGATGTGCAGGCGGCCCTTGTTGAGCGAGGCCATGGCCGCGTAGAAGCCCTTCTCCTCCTCGCCGCCGATGAGGTTGGCGGCAGGCACGCGCACGTCGTCGAAGAAGATCTCCGAGGTCCAGGCGCCGGCCTGACCCATCTTGTGATCGTGTGGGCCGACGGTCACGCCTTCGGACTTCGTGGGCACGAGGAAGACCGAGATGCCCTTCGAACCGGTTGCGTTCGGATCGGTGCGGGCGAAGACCATGAGCACATCGGAGGCCTCGGCGTTGGTGATGAACCGTTTGGAGCCGTTGATGATGTAGTCGTCGCCGACGCGTTCGGCCTTCGTCCGCAGACCCGAGGGGTCGGAGCCGGCCTCGGATTCGGTCAGCGCAAAGGAGGCGACGAGCTCTCCGGAGGCCAGACGAGGCAGCCACTCGGACTTCTGCTCAACGGTGCCGTAGTTGACGAGCACCTGCCCGGCGATGCCGTTGTTCGTGCCGAACAGGGACCGGAAGGACGGGGTCGTGTAGCCGAGTTCCATGGCGAGCAGCGCGTCCTGTTCGGCGCCCAGTCCGAGGCCGCCGTACTCCTCGGGCAGGGCCCAGCCGAAGAGCCCCATCTCCGCGGATTCCCTGATGATCGCCTCGGGGAAGGCGTCGGTCTCCTCGACCTGGGTTTCGAGGGGAACGACCTTCTCACGGACGAACTCGCGGACGGCTGACAGGATGTCGTCGAGTTCTGAGTTGTCCATTGCTGTGTCTCCTTCACATGGTGGACGGATAGGAATGGTGCAGATCATCGCCGAGGTGGCGCTGCAGTCGGGCTGTGCTGTGCGGTTGGGCAGGTGTGCGGTGCGCGGTTGGCTGGGTGGTGCAGTGCGGTTGGGCAGGTGTGCGGTGCGGTCTAGAGGCTGTCGAGCCAGGCACTGACCCGATCGGAGTCGGCTCCGAGCTCCGGGGGAGCGAGGTCGTAGGCGACCTGCGACCTCGACAAGGTGATCGGGTTGCGGATGGTCGAAATGATGCGCTCGCCGCTGCCGGTGTCCACGACCGGTGACAGGCCGAGGCTCGTGGCGTGTTCGACGCCTTCGGCGATCGTGTTGATCGGAGCACAGGGCAGGCCGGCGGCCGAGAGCTTGTCGAACCATTCCTGGGCGGTGTGGGCCTGCAGGGCCTCGAGAAGTTCGGACTCCAGGGCGTCGCGGTTGGCGTTGCGGTTCTTTGCCTGGGCGAATCGTTCGTCGTCGCACCAATCGGGTCGTCCGACCACCTCGGCGAGGATCCGGAACTGGCCGTCATTGGCGGCGGCGATGATGATCTCGCCGGACTTCGCGGCCATCGGCTGGTAGGGGTAGAGGCTCGGGTGGGCGTTGCCCATCCGGGTCGGATTCACGCCTGCGGCGGCGTAGGCGCCGGTCTGGTTGGCCAGGCCGGACATCGCAGAGGACATGAGGTTGGTTTCGACGAGCTGGCCCTCACCGGTGAGCGTGCGGTGCTGGATCGCGGCGAGGACGCCGATCGTCGTGTGCAGGCCGGTCATGACGTCGAAGACGGCGACTCCGGCGCGGTACGGCGAGCCGTCGGGGCTGCCGGTGACCGACATGAACCCGGACAGCGCCTGCACGAGGAGGTCGTATCCGGGCAACGGGTTCTCACGCCCGAATCCGGTCACCGAGGCATAGATGACTGCCGGGTTGGTCGTGGCGATGCTGTCGTAGTCGAGATCGTACTTCGCCAGCCCACCCGGTTTGAAGTTCTCGACGATGATATCGGCCTGTGCCGCGAGTTTCTGCGCGGTAGCGAGGTCATCGGGGTCTGTGAAGTCGAGGACGAGGTCGTATTTGTTGCGGTTGATCGACAGATAGTAGGTGGCGTCGTCCTCGCGCACCGGCGGGGCCCAATGTCGGGTGTCATCGCCCTTCGGTCCTTCGACCTTGATGACGGTAGCCCCGAGATCGGCGAGCATCATCGTCGAGTATGGGCCGGCGAGGACGCGGGAGAAGTCGACGACGATCTGCCCCGACAGCGGACCTGAACCCGCGCGCGGGAGGAACTCCTCGAGGCGGTCGTGGGCAGGCGACCGGCTGGGGTCGTGGCCAGGGCCGCTGTCGTGGTGTTCAGAAGTGGTCGACTGCTTCATCGTCGAATGTCTCCCTCTCGTCGGGCCGGGGCGCTGCTGTGTGCTCCCGGGCTCGGAGCTCCCTGCTCGTGCACCCTGTGTTGAGCACGCTGTCTCGAGCACGCAGGGTGCGCGTATGGTCCATCCCACCATATATCGAATCAGTCAATAATGTACATGCATTCATGACTGCTGAGGTATCGGATCGCTGCTGGACGCATGGCCGGCGGGTGCTGCGGCCAGATGCTGCCGCCGTTCAGTTCGACTTCGGACGCCGGCGACTGCCGGACGTGCTCACAGCTGGGCGTTCCATTCGTCGAGGCGGCGGCCGCCTCGGGGGAGCCGAGCAGCACGAGATCCTGACGGCACCAGGCGAGGTCGACTCCCCGTGGCCCCCGGCTCGCGGGTTGGGCGATGGCCGAGTTGTACAGGTGCGCGGTGTGGGCGATGAGGCGGGGGACGAGATGGCCGAGGCCGAGGCGAGGGCGCGGCCGTGACGTCTGCTGCCGGCGGCGCTGAGCTGCCGTTTCAGGCCCTCGGCATAGCGCCTGGCCTTTATCTCCTGGGCCGCCACTGTCGCCGGGGCGCCCAGGCGAAGCAGCGGATGCGCGGGAACGGAGTCAGCGGTGATGGTCACGGCCAGTCGACCGTCGGTGCCGATGGAGACGAGGAAGGTCTCCTCTCCGTCCTCGAGGTGACCCGGCAGGGTGCGATAGGTGAATCCGGCACGATCATCCGCATCGATCGCCCGGGTCACGACGCACGAACCCACGGGCACGAGCAGATCGCGACCGCGCAGCCGCCTCGGCGAGGCCGGCCATCCGGGATTGAGTCGCAGAGCGACGATCTGGCCCTCGACCACCCGGCGAGACGGGCGGACGACGACGCCGGCGAGGTCCTGGAGTGCCCACGAGAAGACCGACTCGCGGGCGAGTGGGAAATGTGCGGCCGGACCGAGGTCGAGATGGAACTCGAGATGATTCATGACTCCATTCTCGTCCAGTGCGCTCGCTTGGTGCCGCAGTCCTTGTCTTCCTCCGACGGCTGTGCCTACGATGAGAACTGATCGCTGAACGAACGCTCGCTTTACGGCGATTCGCCAGGTCAGCGCCGAATGACCATGTCACTGCACGAACACTGGAGTTCATCAATGTCAGACAGCACCTCAGCAGCACAGCCGACAGTCGCCTCGGCGGAACCGAAATCCGGTCGTCGTTTCGACGGGCAGGTCGCCGTCATCACGGGCGCCAGTCGCGGCATCGGCCTCGGAATCGCGCATCGTCTGCAGGCCGAGGGGGCCACCGTCGTCCTCACCGCGCGCAAGCCCGAAGCACTGCAGGAAGCAGTCGCGGAGTTCCCCGAGGGCACGGCGATCGGCATCGCCGGCAAGGCCGACGACCCGGCTCACAGGGCAGAGGTGTTCGACACGATCACTGAGAAGTTCGGCCGCCTCGATGTGCTCGTGGCCAACGCCGGAATCAACCCTGTCTACGGTCCGCTCGTCGACATCGAGCTCGATGCGGCGCGGAAGATCTTCGACGTCAACGTCCTCGGAACTCTCGCCTGGGTGCAGGACGCCGTCCGTCATCAGGGCCTGAAATTCCGGGAGAACAGGGGACGGGTGGTGGCGATCTCCTCGGTGGCCGGGCAGGTGCCGAGCGAGGGCATCGGCTTCTACGGAATCTCGAAGGCCGCGGTCTCGCACCTGACGAAGACCCTCGCCGTGGAACTGGGGCCAGATATCCGCGTCAACGCCGTCGCCCCGGCAGTGGTCAAGACGAAGTTCGCCACCGCGCTCTACGAGGGCCGAGAGGAAGAGGTCGCCTCCGCGTACCCGGTCAAACGCCTCGGAACTCCCGAGGACATCGCCGGTGCCGTCGCCTATCTCGCGTCGGACGACGCCGACTGGATCACCGCCCAGGTGCTCACCGCCGATGGGGGAGTCGTCACCGCCGGCGGCAGCGCCTGAGACTGAGTGGCCTGCGGCTGATCGTCGACTGCCGGTAACCGGCAGCTCAAACATAGGTCGCTATCGGATACTGCGGTCCGAATCCAGGTCGCTATCGGATACTTCTGAGCAAGCAAAGTATCCGATAGCGACCTATTTCTGCATACGCGGCAAGGGGGAGCTGCCGCGGGGAGCCGGGCCTCGCAGCAGTCCGACGAATGGTCGCGGCAAGGGGGCCAGCAGGAGGTTTGTCGGGGGTGATTTCATTCACTAGAATCGGAGGCGCAGTCTCAGCCGGGGCCACCGAGGCCCACTTGGCTGTGCACATAACTTCATACGCCGCTAAGACAAGACGTGGGAGAGTTGCCGCTGTCAGGCCGAATCGAGCCGGACACCGAGCAGCGCCGTAGGTGCAATTCCCTCCCCGGGAAACTCTCAGGCCCAGTACCACCGATTGCAGGCATATCTGAAGGACTCCGGTCCGACAGATCGGGGAGGACACTCAGCGATCGCTGCGTCCTCCAATTCGGTGGGCGCGACACCGACCCTAGGACGGCAATTGACCAGTTCACTCGCCCATACGACGCAGGCAACAGGGGACACCGCGCGCCCCTTCTCCGACCGCCACATCGGCCCCCGCGCCGATGACGCCCAGGCCATGCTCGCCGAACTCGGCTATGACTCCCTCGAAGCACTCTCGAGCGCCGCCGTCCCCGAATCCATCCAGAACGAAGAGCTCTACCTGCCCGCAGGCCGCTCCGAGTTCGACGTTCTCAACGACCTGCGCGAGCTCGCCGGTCAGAACGTCATGCGCACCCAGCTCATCGGTCAGGGCTACTACGACACGATCACCCCGGCAGTCATCCGCCGCAACCTGGTCGAGAACCCCGCCTGGTACACCGCCTACACGCCGTACCAGCCCGAGATCTCCCAGGGCCGCCTCGAAGCGCTGCTGAACTTCCAGCAGGTCGTCCAGGACCTCACCGGCCTCGACATCGCCAACGCCTCCCTCCTCGATGAGGCCACCGCCGTCGCCGAGGCGGTCCTGCTGATGCGTCGCGCCGTGAAGAAGGGGACAACCGTCGTCCTCGACTCCGAACTCCACCCGCAGACCATCGCCGTCGTCCGTGCCCGCGCCAAGGCCATGGACTTCCGCGTCGCCGTTGCCGACCTCGCCGAAGGCCTCGTCGGCGAAGACATCTTCGGCATCGTCTGCGCCCAGCCCGGCACCACCGGCGCCATCCGCGACTTCACCGAAGCCGTCGACGGCGCGCATGACCGCGGCGCACTCGTGACCTTCGACGCCGACCTGCTCGCACTGACCCTGCTCAAGGACTGCGCCTCCCAGGGTGCGGACATCGCCGTCGGCTCGGCACAGCGCTTCGGTGTGCCCCTGTTCTTCGGCGGCCCCCACGCCGGCTTCATGGCCGTGAAGTCCGGACTCCAGCGCCAGCTGCCCGGCCGCCTCGTCGGAGTGTCGAAGGACGCCCAGGGCAAGCCCGGCTACCGCCTGGCCCTGCAGACCCGCGAACAGCACATCCGCCGCCAGAAGGCGACATCGAACATCTGCACCGCGCAGGCGCTGCTGGCCAACGTCGCCTCCATGTACGCCGTCTACCACGGCCCGGTCGGCCTGACCCGCATCGCCTCCCGCATCCACCGCCTGGCCCACGCCTTTGCGAAGGCCGCGGACACCGCCCCTGGTGCCGAGGTGGTCACCTGGGATTTCTTCGACACCGTGGCACTTCGGGTCGCCGATGCCGAAGCCGCCCGCTACGTCGCCGACCAGGCCGGATTCAACATCCGTGTCATCGACGACTCGACCGTCGGCGTCTCCTTCGGCGAGCCCCACACCGTGGCCGACGCCAACGGCCTGCTCGAAGCCCTCGGCATCCTTGCCCGGGTCGACGCGGACGACTTCGAATCCGCCTCGGCGGGGACCTTCGGAGCCAACGCGGTGCCCGAGCCCGCATTTGATGCGAAGTTCCACCGGGACACCGAATTCCTCACCCACCCCGTCTTCAGCGCTCATGGCTCCGAGACCTCGATGATGCGCTACCTGCGCACACTGGCCGACCGGGACCTCGCACTCGACCGGACGATGATTCCGCTGGGCTCGTGCACGATGAAGCTCAACGCCGCCGCCGAGATGGAACCCATCACCTGGCCGGAATTCGCCTCCATCCACCCCTTCGCCCCGGCCGACCAGACCCAGGGCTGGCGCGCACTCATCGGCCGCCTCGAGGACTCGCTGACCGAGGTCACCGGCTACGACCGAGTGTCCCTGCAGCCCAACGCCGGCTCGCAGGGTGAGCTGGCCGGACTGCTCGCCATCCGCGCTTATCACGTGGCCAACGGCGACGATGCCCGCACCGTCGTGCTCATCCCGCAGTCCGCTCACGGCACGAACGCCGCCTCCGCAGTGCTCGCCGGACTCCAGGTCCAGGTCGTCGGCACCGCCGACGACGGCTCCGTGGACATGGACGACCTCGATGCGAAGATCGCCAAGCACGAAGGCACAATCGCCGGCATCATGATCACCTACCCGTCGACCCACGGTGTGTTCGAACCGCAGATCCGGGAGGTCTGCGACAAGGTGCACGCCGCCGGCGGCCAGGTCTACGTCGACGGTGCGAACCTCAACGCCATGGTCGGACTCGCCAAGCCCGGCGAATTCGGCGGCGACGTCTCCCACCTCAACCTGCACAAGACCTTCTGCATCCCCCACGGAGGAGGCGGCCCCGGAGTCGGCCCCGTCGCGGTGCGCGAACACCTCGCCCCGTACCTGCCCGGCGATGCCACGCTGCCGGAACTCGTCGCCGGCGACCCGGAGGCCAAGGAACTGCCGATCTCCGCATCGATGTTCGGCTCCGCCGGAGTCCTGCCCATCAGCTTCGCCTACCTCGAACTCATGGGCGCCGTTGGACTGCGCGAAGCCTCGCGGGCCGCCCTGCTGGGCGCGAACTACCTGGCGAAGAAGCTCGGCGACGTCTTCCCCATCCTCTACTCGGGTGAGAACGGACTCGTCGGCCACGAGACGATCCTCGACCTCCGCGCGATCACCGCGGCGACGGGAGTCACCGCAGAAGATGTCTGCAAGCGGCTGATCGACTTCGGCTTCCACGCCCCGACCCTGGCCTTCCCGGTGCCCGGCACCCTCATGGTCGAACCCACCGAGTCCGAGGACAAGGACGAGCTCGACCGCTTCATCGAAGCCATGCGCGCCATCCGTGCCGAGATCGACGAGATCGGCAAGTCGTACGCATACGAAGAGTCGCCGCTGGCGCTTGCGCCGCACCCGGCGACCGTGGTGATGGACGACTGGGATGGCAAATACAGCCGCGAGACCGCGGTGTTCCCCGTTCCCGGACTGCGCCTGACGAAGTACTTCCCGCCGGTCAGCCGTATCGACGGAGCCTACGGCGACCGCAACCTGGTGTGCTCCTGCCCGCCGCCAGAGGCCTTCGAAGAGTTCGAGGAAGAGGACAACTGATGACTGATCAGACTGCCAACGCCCCCAAAGAGACTCCACTGCACAGCGTCCACGCTGACCTCGGCGCATCCTTCACCGACTTCGGCGGCTGGGACATGCCGCTGAAGTACGGTTCGGAACTCGCTGAACACCGTGCCGTGCGCGAGGCCGCAGGCCTGTTCGACCTCTCCCATATGGGTGAGGTGCGCATCAGCGGAGCCGATGCCGCCGCCTTCCTTGACTACGCGCTCGTCGCGAAGTACTCGACGATGAAGATCGGCAAAGCCAAGTACGGTGTCATCGTCAACGAGGCCGGCGGACTCCTCGATGACCTGATCACCTACCGCATCGGCGACGAAGAGTTCTTCATCGTCCCCAATGCCTCGAACACGCCTGCCGTGGTTACGGCGCTGACCGAGCGTCTGCAGCACTTCCTGCAGGCCGTGGCACCCGGATCGGATGTGCGCCTGACCGACGAATCCGGCGACACCGCGCTCATCGCCGTGCAGGGACCGAACTCGGAAGCCATCATCCTGCGCGCCCTCGACGACTCCGCCAACGGCGAATTCGGACCCCGCACCGGCGCCGGTGACGTGGCAAAGGCCCAGGTCACGGACGAGGCCAACGGGGGAGCCACCTCGGCGGGGGATGAGACGATCACCATCGGTGAGGCAGTGCGCGAGCTGAAGTACTACGCGTGGATGCCGCTGACGATCGCCGGGATCGACCTCATGCTCGCCCGCACCGGATACACCGGCGAGGACGGATTCGAGCTCTACCTGCCGAGCCGCGGCGCCGCCCGCCTGTGGGAGACGCTCGTGACCGCCGGAGCCGACTACGGGCTCGTGCCCTGCGGTCTGGCCGCGCGCGATTCGCTGCGCCTGGAAGCGGGAATGCCGCTCTACGGCAACGAACTCGACCAGAACACCACCCCGTTCGATGCAGGACTGGGACGGATGATCGGGTTCAAGACGAAGGACGATTTCTTCGCCCGCGAGAAGCTTGCCGAACTCGGTCAGACCGAACCTCCGCGCGTGCTCGTCGGCCTGACCTCGGAAGGACGCCGCGCCGCCCGTTCGGGAGCAGCCGTGTCCGTCGACGGCACCGAAGTCGGCACCGTCACCTCCGGTCAGCCCGCACCGACGCTCGGCCACCCGATCGCGCTGGCCTACATCGACCGGGATCGCGCCGAGGTGGGCACCGCCGTAACCGTCGACATCCGCGGCAAGGCCCACGACTTCACCGTCACCGCCCTGCCGTTCTACAAACGCCAGGCCGACTGAAGCTCTCACCCACAATTCATCCCAGGTGGGGTCGGTGACTCGTACACTGGTCTCACCTGGCACAACAACGTCGTGATCGCCGCTTCCGGCGGCGGTCGCAGTAAGGAAGACACATGGCACAGCTGCCCCCGCTCCCACAGAACTTCACCTACTCCGCCGAGCACGAATGGGTCGACGGCGCCGCCGATGAACTCGTCGGCAAGACCGTCAAGGTCGGCATCACCGCGGTTGCCGCCGATGCCCTCGGCGAGGTCGTCTACGTCGACCTGCCCGAGGTCGGCGACACCATCACCGCAGGTGAGACCTGCGGCGAGGTCGAATCCACGAAGTCCGTGTCCGATCTCTACACCCCGGTGACCGGCGAGGTCGTCACCATCAACGAGGCGGCCGTGGACTCACCCGGACTGCTCAACTCCGACCCCTACGGCGAGGGTTGGCTGTTCGAGGTCGCCGTGACCGAGGTCGGCGAAGTCATGGACGCCGCCGCCTACGCCGAGGCGAACTCTCTCTGAGACTCGTTGTGAGGCTCGCATGAGTCTCACCCGTCCCGGTGTGGACAGCCCTGCGGGGCTGCCTAACGGGACAGCCTTTCGAGGCGGATCCTCCGGGTGGAGGATGCAAACCCTGAAGCGGGGTCGGTCGAGGTCGGTGCCGACGCATTGTCGGCACCGGCTCGCCCTGCACGTGAGTGCACGGCTGTTCGGTCGGCCCCGTCGTCATCTCATCAGAAACGAAGTGATTGCCATGCCATTGAGTGTCTTCGACCTCTTCACGGTCGGCATCGGACCGTCGAGCTCCCACACCGTCGGGCCGATGCGTGCCGGCGCGAGCTTCATCGACCTCCTCGGCGAAACGCTTGGATCCGTGGCGGATCTGCGCGTCGACGTATTCGGTTCCCTGGCCGCCACCGGAGCCGGTCACGGAACCTTCGACGCCATCCTCATCGGTCTCGAAGGCTGCCGCCCTGACCTCATCGAAGCCAACGAACTCACCGCCCGGCGGACACGGATGTCCGAGACCGGGACGATCATCCTCGGCGACTCGACCGGCAATGGCGTCGAACTCAAGTTCACCGAGGATGACATGGTCAAACGCCCCCTGACCGTCTTGCCGCGCCACACGAACGCCATGACCGTAACCGCCTACGACGCCGCGGGGGAGACCCTCGCTGAGGAGACCTACTACTCCGTGGGCGGCGGATTCGTGACCTCGGAGACCGAGTTCCTCGACAAGGAGAAGACCGCCGAGGCTGGCGCCGGCGGGGGCGGCGACGGCGGCAGCGATGTCGAGTTCGCGGTCGCGGATTCTGTCGTCGATGCCGAACTCGAGTCCTACGACGACGAGCTGCCCTATCCTTTCCATTCAGGTGTCGAACTGCTGCAACGCTGCCGCGAGAACGACCTGTCGATCGCGGAGATCATGCACGCCAACGAACTGTCGATGCGTGACGAGGACGAGATCCGGCACGGCCTGCTCCACATCTACTCGGTGATGGAGGAATGCGCTTCGGCGTCCCTGGACCGGTCCGGTTATCTGCCCGGAGGGCTCAAGGTGCGTCGCCGCGCACACGACTGGTACCTCAAACTCAAGGCCGAGGACCCCGACCGGGACCCCGGCTACCACCTCGAATGGGTCAACCTCATCGCAATGGCCGTGAACGAGGAGAACGCCTCGGGCGGCCGCGTCGTCACTGCACCCACCAACGGGGCGGCCGGCATCATCCCCGCCGTGCTGCACTATGCGCTCAACTACGTTCCAGCGGTGGTGGAAGGCGGCGAGTCCGCGAAGCACCGGGCCATCGTCGACTTCCTGCTCACCGCGGCGGCCATCGGCGTCCTGTACAAGGAGCGGGCGTCGATCTCCGGCGCCGAGGTGGGCTGTCAGGGTGAGGTCGGATCCGCCTCGTCGATGGCCGCCGGGGGACTGGCCGCCGTGATGGGCGGGACGCCCGAGCAGGTGGAGAACGCCGCCGAGATCGCGATGGAGCACAACCTCGGCCTGACCTGCGATCCGATCTCCGGACTCGTGCAGGTGCCGTGCATCGAACGCAATGCGATCGCCGCCGGCAAGGCCATCAACGCCTCCCGCATGGCACTGTGGGGCGACGGCCAGCACCGGGTCAGCCTCGACGAGGTGATCGAGACGATGCGCCAGACCGGGGCGGACATGTCCTCGAAGTACAAGGAGACGGCGATGGGCGGCCTCGCCGTCAACGTCGTCGAGTGCTGAGGCGGGTGCGTCTTGGGGTGTGGGGCTGGCACCTGGGACGAGGGGCTGAGGCTGCCTGCCCATAGACAAGCCCACAGCCAATAGGTCGCTATCGGATACTTTCAACGCTGAAAAGTATCCGATAGCGACCTTTGTTTGGGTGCAGGCATCCGATAGCGACCACATTTCGAACTGCCCATCGCACTGCCGAGGCGACCTGATCTCCGAAACCAACGCGAAGCCGCTCACAGAGCCTCGGATGCCCTGCGGACCAACAGGCCTCCTTGCTGTCCCAATTCGGGTGAAGTGACATGGAACACGTGGAACCCTTGTTTCAACTCCGCGCAAATGTAACGAAACGATAACGAACCTCTGGCGCGGTATGAGCGCGAAGAAGCGCCCCGACGCATCCCAGAGATGCCATGGGGAAAGTCGGGTCTGTTACATGTCGGCAGGCCGGGGGCAGCGTTGTGAAAGTGGCCCGGAATCGACAGTTTCGAGGTTGACGCTCATTCTCATCCCGCTAGGTTTGTTGGCGTGATTAACGCACTCGCTGAACCGAAGACGCAAATCGACGTCCGGACTCCTGAGCTGGAGGACGGGCAACATCTATGGCGGCTCGCGAAAGACACAGCCGTGCTCGATCTGAACTCCTCGTACTCGTACCTGCTGTGGTGCCGTGACTTCGCGGACACCTCGGTGATCGCACGGATCGGCGGAGAGCCCGCCGGCTTCGTCACCGGCTACACCCGTCCGGAGAATCCGGACACCCTGATGATCTGGCAGGTCGCCGTCGACGAGAACTTCCGCGGACACGGACTCGCATCGACCATGCTCAACGAGCTGGCCGACCGCACCGGTGCTCTGAGGATGGAGACGACGATCACCGATGACAATGCGGCGTCCAACCGTCTGTTCCAGACGTTCGCGGAGAAGCGCGGGGCCGGTTTCGACCGTCGCCCGCTGTTCACCCCGGACCTCTACCCGGACGGCCACGACACCGAGTACCTCTACGAGATCGCACCCCTGTAACGAGCCCCACCCCGGCGCCGCGCGGACCCCTGCTGCAAGGGAGCGGACGCGCCAGGTGCCAGGAGGCGGAAGAGATCGCCCGCAATAAGCGGCGGCGGTCACCGCCTCGGCGACTGCATCCGATGCAGACGCACAACTTTGGAAGTCGAAAGGACTCAAGTCATGACTGAAAGCGCCAAGCCCACACCAACTGACAAGCCCGACATCTTCGAAACTCGCGAATCAGCGGTTCGCAGCTACTGCCGTTCCTGGCCGGCCACCTTCGCCCGGTCGCAGGGCGCCAAGCAGTGGGACGAAGACGGCAACGAATACCTCGACTTCTTCTCCGGTGCCGGTGCACTCAACTACGGCCACAACAACCCGGCCGTGATCAACCCGCTGATCGAATACCTGCAGTCGGGTGCCGTGCTGCACTCGATGGACATGAAGACCCCGGCCAAGCGTGAGTTCCTGCAGACCTTCCAGGACCTCATCCTCAAGCCGCGCGGACTCGACTACTCCGTCATGTTCCCCGGGCCGACGGGCACCAACACCGTCGAGGCGGCTCTCAAGCTCGCCCGCAAGGTGACCGGACGTCAGCACGTGCTCTCGTTCACCAACGCCTTCCACGGCATGACGCTGGGCTCGCTGTCGGTGACCGGCAACTCGATGAAGCGCGAAGGCGCCGGAATCCCGCTGACCAACAGCTCGAAGATTCCCTACGACGACTACTTCGACGGCGAGGTGCCCGACTTCCTGTGGCTGGAGAAGGTCCTCGCGGACTCCGGCTCGGGTGTCGACAAGCCTGCCGCTGTCATCGTCGAGACCGTGCAGGGCGAGGGCGGGCTCCGTGCCGCACGTGCCGAATGGCTGCGCGCTCTGTCCGACCTGTGCAAGAAGCACGACATCCTCCTCATCGTCGATGACGTGCAGGCCGGCTGCGGCCGAACCGGTTCGTTCTTCAGCTTCGAAGAAGCCGGCATCGAGCCCGACATCGTCTGCCTGTCGAAGTCGATCTCCGGTTCGGGTCTGCCGTTGGCACTGACCCTGTTCCGCCCCGAGCTCGACGTCTGGGAGCCCGGCGAGCACAACGGCACCTTCCGCGGAAACAACCCCGCGTTCGTCACTGCCACCGCCGCCATCAAGACCTTCTGGGCCGACAACGAGTTCCAGAACCAGCTTGCCGACACCATCGCCGCTCTGCACCAGCGCCTCGACGGAATCGTCGAGAAGGCCGAAGGCGCATCGATCCGCGGACGCGGCCTGCTGGCCGGGCTGTGCTTCGAGGACCTCGAGGTGGCCGAGAAGGTTGCCGCCTACGCCTTCGACAACGGTCTCCTGCTCGAGACCTCGGGTGCCGATGACGAAGTCATCAAGATCATGCCGCCGCTGACGATCGACTCGCGCGATCTGCAGGCGGGTCTGGACATCATCGAGGCCGGAGTGGCCAAATTCGCTCCCGCCGCAACCACGGCCGCGCTGGCCTGACCCACCTCTGCCGGGCCGGCGTCGCAGCTGTGGCGCCGGCCCGAGCTGTGGGCGGAATCGAGCTCACTGGTTCGATCGTCCACCCGGGCCGACGGGAGCCGTTGAAATGAGACGGACTTTCGCGGCCCACCCCCTGAACACTTTCACCGACCTTTTGCGAAAGGACCACAGATGTACGTAGTCAACCGCGATGACCTCAACGACACCGATCGCGATGTGAAGTCCGAGACCTGGCGCTCACGCCGCATGGTGCTCGGCAAGGAGCGCGTTGGATTCTCGTTCCACGACACCGTGATCTACGCCGGAACCACCTCGACGTTCCACTACCAGAACCACGTCGAAGCCGTGTACTGCGTGCAGGGCAAGGGAACGCTGACCGATCTGGAGACCGGCAAGGAATACCCGCTCCACGACGGCGTCATGTACCTGCTCGACGGAAACGAGAAGCACACCGTCGTGGCCGAGGAAGAGCTGCGCATGGCCTGCGTGTTCAACCCGCCGGTCACCGGCCGTGAGGTTCACGACGAGAACGGCGTGTACCCGCTCATCGTCGAGGATGAAGCCGCACCCGCGAACTGATCGAGGTTCAGTCGAAGACTGGATCGGCGGAAGCTGACTGAGTTTCACTCGCCGAGGCGGCCCGAGCATTGCGCTCGGGCCGCCTTTTCGCGTGTGGTTGAGGCTTCCGGGTGAACGGCACCGTTGAGCGGGGGCCGGATGGACTGCAGGTGTGGTAATCTTCGGCCATACAACTTTCAAGTTCGTGACTTCTCGTTGCCGATTACACATTCGTTGACTCCGACTCAGGCATCCTCTTCCATCCCATCTTCAGTTGGAGCCTCCATGAAGTTCCTCAAGCGCGCCCTTGTGGCGTCCGTTGCTGCTCTTGCTCTCGCCGTCGGTCCCGCCGTCTCCGCCGAGGCGGCGAGTTCATCATTCGACGTTACAAAGCTCTGGGGAGACAGCGTCGTTGTGTCCGACTGGAACTGCAAATATACAAACGTCTACATGAAGCATAAGAAGTCCAGGATTGATGACTGGGACGTTGACACTGATATCCGGGGTCGTCACGGCTGGGCCGATACGGCGTGGTTCTCGGACTACAGCGGCTCCAAGAAGGACCGGATCATGATCTGCCCATCGTCAGATGGCCTGGGTAAGTACACCCTCGGACCTTCAGAAGTCAGGGCCTATTACTACGGTGGCTCAAGCTATAACAGCTACGGCGAAGTCGAGCGTGCCGACTACACCAAGGGCTCTTTCTACGTCCGCGGCAAGTCCTACGCTTCGCTTTCTGCAAAGCGCAGCGGCAGCACGGTCACGCTGACCTCGTCGTCGAAGGTCTACCACCCGGAGCGCTACGGGAAGATCAAGTACAGCCCGAAGGTGAAGTTCCAGGTCAAGTCCGGCAGCAAATGGAAGACGCTGAAGACGGTCTCCGCGAAGAAGGGCAAGGCCACCTACAAAGTGAAGTCGAAGAGCAAGAAGTACTACCGTGTCACCTTCAGCCAGGTCAGCTGGGCAACCGGAGCGACCTCGAAGTCGGTCAAACGCTGACCTCCAAAGAATGACCGGCACCTTTGGAGGCGATTCATCTCTGTTGGATCGCACCGAGGGTGCCGGTCTCTCTGTCCTGGTTCTGACCGGGGTACCGGGGACGATGTCTTCCTGTTACGGTGGCCGCACAACCCGATCTGCGGGGCCGATGAGCAGTTACGCCACCGGCCCGGCAGACGGCACATAGCGAAGGAAGGAGAAATGATGACAGCAGTATCAGCTGCGACCGCAACCACAGATCTCTATCCGACTCGCTCCGGTGAGACCACAGAGGTTCTCCCGCGCACGGGTCCGATCGTCTTCGGCTCTCCCGAAGACGGCCCCCTCGAGGCGGCTGATCTCAAGCACTTCGAGGACACGGGCTATCTGACGATCGATCAGCTCATCACAAGCGAAGAGCTCACACTCTTCACCGACGAGCTTCAAAGGCTTTCGCGTGACCCGGAAGTGAAGGCCGATGAGCGTACCGTCGTCGAAGCCGAGTCCGACGAGGTCCGGTCGATATTCGACATCCATCGCACCAATGAGATCTTCAGAAAGATCGCGAACGATCCGCGCCTCGTCGACCGTGCACGTCAGATCCTCGGAACCGATGTCTATATTCATCAGAGCCGGATCAACTACAAACCGGGATTCGTGGGCAAAGAGTTCTCCTGGCATTCGGACTTCGAGACCTGGCATGCTGAGGACGGAATGCCCACTCCGCGCGCGGTGAGTCTTTCGCTGTCGCTGACGGACAACTACTCATTCAACGGCCCGCTGATGATCATGCCCGGTTCGCACAAGCGCTACATCAGCTGCGTGGGAGGCACTCCCGAGGACAACTATCGGAAGTCACTTATCATGCAGGGTGCGGGCACCCCGGATCGTCAGACTCTCAGTGACTTCGCCGACGAATACGGCATCGACGTGCTCGAAGGAGCGGCCGGCGGAGCGATCATGTTCGACTCCAACTGTATGCATGCGTCGAACGGCAACGTCACTCCGTTCTCGCGCTCGAATATCTTCATCGTGTACAACTCGGTGGAGAACACGTGTGTGGAACCGTTCGCAGCGCCGAAACCGCGTCCGGAGTTCGTCGGCAGCACGGACTTCACTCCTGCCGGCCGCTGACGACTCACGCGCACACCGGATTTCCCGATGAGGTGAGCGCACCAGCACAGTGGGGCCCGGCACCGTCGAGATGGTGCCGGGCCCCACAGTCGTGTGCGCGGTGTGCACCGACAACGTCGCTCGCTGTCGGAGAGCACCCTGTCACTGTCCGTCTTCGCGAACCTTCTTCCCGCGGTCCTGCCAGAACTTTGCGGTGGTCACCTCGTCGGTGCCGTCCCAGGCGTCGACATCGGTGTTGATGCGCTTGAACGTGGGCAGATCGCCGCGGTGGAAGACGGGTTCGAAGCCGGCTCGACGCTGCTGCTGATAGTTCTTCAGCAGCGAGAACACCAGCGGCGAGAGCATCAGCAGAGCGAAGAGGTTGATGAGCGCCATGATCGCCATGAAGATGTCCGCGGCAGTCCAGACCAGGTCGAGCGCCGCGATCGCACCGATGAATACCGAGACCATGACGATGACCTGATACACCCGCAACGCGGCGCGGTTCGTCGTCAGATGCTCGATGTTCGCTTCGCCGTAGTAGTAGTTGCCGAGGATCGACGAGAACGCGAAGAGGAAGATCGCGAAAGTGAGGAAGTGGATCGCCCACTGCCCGAGCTGACCGCTCAGAGCCGTCTGTGTGAGCTGGATGCCCTCGGCAGAGCTGCCGTACTCCGGGTTCGACAGCAGGATGATGAACGCGGTGATCGAGCAGACGAGGATCGTATCGAAGTACACGCCCAGCGCCTGCACGAAGCCCTGCTTGGCCGGGTGCGACGCCGATGCGGTGGCTGCCGCGTTCGGGACCGAACCGATACCGGCCTCGTTGGAGAACAGACCGCGCTGCACACCGATGAGCATGATCGAACCCAACGTGCCGCCGGCGAGCGAATGCATGCTGAACGCGTCAGCGAAGATCGTCGCGATCATCGACGGAACGGCACCGATGTTCATCGCCACGACGATGATGCCGACGATGAGGTAGAGACCGGCCATGATCGGCACCAGATAAGCCGAGATGTTCGAGATGCGCTTGGCACCGCCGGCGAAGATCGCGAATGCGGCGACGGCGATGATGGCACCGGCGACCGCGGCGAAGACGCCGTCCGAATTCTCGACTCCGAAGGATGCGCCGACGGCGTCGACGATGGAGTTCGACTGCACGGAGTTGAACACGACGCCGTAGGTGATGGCGACGATGACGGCGAAGAGCAATCCGAGCCACTTCATGTTCAGCCCGTGCTTGATGTAATAGGCGGGGCCGCCGCGGAAGTTCGGGCCGTCCTTGAGTTTGTACAGCTGGCCGAGGGCGGACTCGGCGAAGGCCGTGGCCCCGCCGACGATGGCCGTCAGCCACATCCAGAACATCGCCCCCGGACCGCCGAGCGAGATCGCCAATGCGACACCGGCGATGTTCGCCGTCCCCACTCGCGAGGCCGCGGAGATCGAGAAGGCGCGGAACGGCGAGATGTTCCGGTTGCCCTCGGAATCCCGTCCGCCCGGCTCCGTCAAGGTGCGGAGCATCTCGGGCAGCAGGCGGATCTGCACCACTCCCGTGCGGATCGTGAAATACAGACCAGTGGGGATGAGAACAGCTACAAGGATGTATGACGATACGGTGCTGACACTGTCGAATGCACTCTGGAGCATCTCCATTGAACTGCGCCTCCTTCGGCAATCGTGCTGGAGAGGATCGGAGGTGCGGAAAGCGAGAACTCCGTCCGGGGTTATCCCCAGTCTGCCACCCCACCCCCTGCCGGTGTGGCATCGGCCCCTGCTGTGAGTGATGCCGGTGGTTCGCAGCCGAGTCAGCATCGGCTCAGGCGACGGCCAGTGCCGACACCGGCAGGATTCATGTCCCGTCCACTCGCGCATCACCCGGGCCTTGCTCGGGCCGCCTAGTCTGGGCGGCCTAGTACTCATCGTTCGGTCGCCTAAGCAGCAGTTGGATCCGGTGCCCGAACGCCACCCGCAGTCTCCGTGGAGGAGTTCTGAAATGCCCATCACCCTCGCCACCCCCACGTCCGATCCCTCGCCCAGAGATCTCAGCACCGGCATCGCCGACACCGTGATCGATCCTGCCCGCGTTCGGGTTCCGCCCCTGGTCATCGCACACCGAGGTGCGTCCGCCGAGTGGCCGGAGAACACGATCCCCGCGTTCATCGCCGGCATCGACCAGGGCGCAGACATGATCGAAGCCGACGTCCACATGAGTGCCGACGGCGAGCTCGTGATCATGCACGACACCACCGTCGATCGCACGACCGACGCCCGCACCCTGTACCCGAATCGCGAAGACCGCAGAATCGCCGGCATGAATGCCGCCCAGATCGCCACGCTCGATGCCGGAAGCTGGAAGGGTGAGGAGTTCGCAGGTGTCCGGGTGCCCCGCCTCGCCGAGGTGCTCACCCTCGCCCACGACACCCGCACCGGCCTGCTGCTCGAGGTCAAGCATCCCGAGGTCTATCCCGGAATCGCCGAGGCGGTCCTGTCCGCCCTGCGCGCCGTGCCGAATTACCTCGAGCGGGCTTTGGCCGCCGGCATGCTCGTCGTCCAGTCCGCGAACTGGGCATTCGTCGCCGAATTCCACGCGCTCGCCCCGGAGATCCCGGTCGGTGTGCTCGGGCGTCCGTGCCCGGACGAACTCCAGGACTTCGCCGACTGGGTCGACCAGGTCAACCCGGAATTCTGTGCCGCCGACGAGGACTTCCTCACCGCCATCCACGAGCTCGGAATGACGAGTCTGGTGTGGACCGTCGACGACATCGGCGAGATGGAACGGGCCATCGATGTCGGCGCCGATGGCATCATCACCAACGCCCCCGACCGCCTCGTCGAGGTCGTCGAAGCACTCTGATCGACGAGGAACCGGTCGACGGGGTCACTCGTGCGGTGCGCGTGCCACGTCGCGCAGCGCTGACTTCCACGTCGCGGGATCGGTCACGGGGAAGCTCCTGCCGGTGACCTCCTCGGCGAGGATCCGGACGAAATGATTCTTCGTCCCGGCCTGCAGCGGGGAGACGTCGAGGGAGACGGTGTCGCGCAGTTCGTCGGGAGCCTTGATCTCCTTCGCATCGCCTTTGACGACGACGCTGAATGCGGTCTGCCCGTCGAGGCCGTCGAGGCCGTCGATTTCGAAGGCGACGCGAGGATGGCTCCGGACGGCGTCGATCTTCGTGCCATCGCCGGTGCGGATGACGAGTGCGGAATGTTCGACGGTGAAGGTCACCGGGAAGATCTCCGGGGCACCATCGACGATGACAGCCAGGCGACCGACGGAGGCGGATCGCAGGAGGTCCCAGCAGTCCGTGGCGTCGAGCGTCCAGGGTGATTCGGCGTTCATTGTCGTTCTCCTGTCTCCCAGCGGCGGGCACCGGGATCGGTTCCCTCTCCACTGAGTTCTACATAGTGTAGAAGAGGGTCGGATGCGAGGGAAGGGCTGATCGAGGACCGGACGATGCGGTCTCAGAAGTCGACCTCGCACGTGACAGTCGACCTCGCGCGTGATCGCTCGAAGTGAGACGCTGGGGACATGCCGAACGAACTCGCCGACTCGACCAGCCCCTACCTGCGCGCGCACGCGGACAATCCCGTGGACTGGCGGATGTGGACGAAGGACACCCTCGCCGAGGCGGCCCGCCGTGACGTCCCCCTCCTCATCTCGATCGGATACTCCACCTGCCACTGGTGCCACGTCATGGCGCACGAATCCTTCGAGGACGAAGCAGTCGCGACGCTGATGAACGACCGGTTCGTGCCCGTGAAGATCGACCGCGAGGAACTGCCGGACATCGACGCCTATTACATGAACGCGCTGCAGGCGATGACCGGACAGGGCGGCTGGCCGATGACGATCTTCGCCACACCTGCCGGCAGCCCCTTCTACGCCGGCACCTATTTCCCGCCCGCGCCGCGAGGAAACCTGCCCGCATTCACGCAGGTGCTCTCGGCCGTATCGGCGACCTGGACGGACCGCCGCGACGAAGTCAACCAGATGACGTCCCGGATGGACCGCGGGTTGGCCGAAATGGCCGATGCCGTGACGAGTGCTCTTCCCGCCGAGGCAACCGCGGAGTCATTGACCCCGGATGAACTCGATTCCGCCGCCGCGGCGCTCCTCGATTCCTACGATCCGGCCTGGGGCGGGTTCGGCGGTGCCCCGAAGTTCCCGCCGATGATGAACGTCCTCCAGCTCCTCGCGGCGTTCGTGCGCTTGGGCGGGACCGCCTCGGCGGGTGAGGGATCCGGCGACGGTGCTTCGGCGCGCCCGGGAACCGGTGGGACCGCCTCGGCGAACGAGGGAGGGGACGGGGAGCACCCGATGGATCGGGTCCGGGCCGAAGGACGGCTCGGCTGGCTCGGCGCCGACGGGCACCTGACCGGTGAGCTCGTCCTCGACTGCCTCATCGCCGTGCGCTCGACCTTGGCCAGAATCGCCTCCGGCGGCATGCGCGACCAGGTGCGCGGCGGGATCGCCCGCTACAGCGTCGACCGGCAGTGGTTCGTGCCGCACTTTGAGAAGATGCTCTACGACAATGCCCTCTACCTGCGTGCCGTCGTCGCCTGGGCGAAGGTCGAACGCGCCCTGGACCCGAGGTCGAAATGGCTCGCCCTGGCCGAACGGGAAATCGCCGATACTGCGAACTTCCTGATCAGCGACCTGTCGACCGATGACGGGTTCATCGCCGCGCTCGACGCGGATTCGCTCAACCCGGCGGGAGTCTCCGAAGAGGGCGCGGCGTATGTCTTCACTCCCGAAGAATTCGCTGAAGCCGGGCAGGCCGGTCTGCTCGGGCTCGTCGATTCGCCGGCCGGAGGCGAGCTGTCCGGCCAGGTCGTCGCGGCCGTGCGCATCATCGACTGGCTCGGCATGGAGGACGTGCCCTTCGACGCCGAACACCCCGCGCCCTGGGACATCGAGGCGACGAGACGTCAGCGCGAGGTGCTCGAGCAGCTGCGCGCTCGCCGGTCCCAGCCGGCCCGTGATGAGAAGATCATCACCGAATGGAATTCCCTAGCCGTCACCGCCCTCGCCGAGGCGGCCCTGTACTCCGGTGCGGGCGCTGAGTCCGACGGTGGTGCCGATTCGGCGGTTGGTGCGGAGTCGACCGGTGGTGCGATCACAGGGAACGCCGGATCCGCCGATTCGGCGCGATGGGCAGAAACCGCCGTGCGGTTCTGGACGGCGATGGACGAACGAATCAAGCGGGCAGGAGCGAGCGCCGGTTCGGCGGAGCCTGCCGAACCGATGGAGCAGACTGGCTCGGCCTCGTTCGATGTGCGGCGCAGCTTCACCGGCGGAGTCGCCGGCCCCGGGCGGGGCGGGCTCGCCGATTGGGCGCAGACGATCACCGCTGGGATCACGGTCGGGCAGCTGTCCGGCGGGGCCGCCTTGGTGAAGGTGGGGGATCTGGTCGACCTCGCGGCGACGATGCTCGACCTCTTCACCGCCGAACGCGGGGACGGGGTCCTCGAGGCGGTCGATTCGCTCGGCGACGGGATCATCGATGTGAAGTCGGCGGACCCCGTCGACAACACCGTGCCGTCTGGACGATCGGCGGCCGCCGAGGCGGTGCTGCTGCTCGCCGAGCTCGGCGTCGACGCTGCCACGTCCGGTGGTCCCGAATCCGGTGCGACGTCTAGTGCGGCAGAGTCGTCAGGTGAGGCGGCCGCGCTGGATACCGGACGGCTGTTGGAAGTGAGGGATCGGCTGCTCGGGGTCTATCGGGCATTGGCCGGGCAGGCGCCGCGCGGGTGCGGGCACGCGCTGTGGCAGGCCGAGCGGGCGCTGTCGCCCGTGCGGGTCGCCACCGGCGACGAGGCGCTGCGGACCATCGCTGCCCGGCATCCAGCGGTCACTCTGCTCACCGCTTCGACCGGGGTGCCCGGACCGGACGGTCGGGAGGTCGCCGTCCCCGCGGGGACGGCGATCGTGTGCCGAGGGACCTCCTGCTCACTGCCGGTGGGTACAAACGCCGAGCTGGTTGGACTGTTGGATAGGTAGGTCGCGCTCGTCAGCGTTCGAGGTTCAACCCGCGGTAGCGGTTGAGAGCGGCGGCGATCTCCTGCCGGCGCGGCCGGGTCAGGTGGCCCGGATGGTCGCGGTGGCCCGTGATTCCGTCGAGGCCTTCGGCATCGAGCATGTCCTCGATCTCGGCCAACGCCTCGGTCAGTGAGGTGCGTCCGTCGAAGATCTCCGCGAGGTATTCGAGGGCTTCGGCCACGCCCGCCGCCTGCTGCGTGTCGATGAGTTGAGCGATGGCGATGAGGTCGATGAATTCGCGGCCGAACTGGATCCGATCGGATCCCTTCGCTCGGGCGGTCTTCGTCTTCGACGACGGTCGCAGCGCCTTCGCCGTCGGCACACGCGGTGCGGCGGTGAAAGCGGGGGCAGCTGGGGAGTCTGAACCGGAGTCAGGGCTGAGGTCGGTGGCGGTGACTCCGACGAGGTCGTGTGCCTGGTTCGTGGCTTCGCGGGGGACATAGGCGTCGAGGGCGACGACGTGGTCGGCGACTTCGAAGAACGCGCTCGATCCGCCGGCGACGAGCACCGTGGATACGCCCTGCTCGGTCAGCAGAGGACGGACGCGGTCGACGAACGGGGTGATCGGTTCCCGTTCGGCGGGGATGAGCGCGCGCATGCGTTCGTCGCGGATCATGAAGTTCGTCGCCGAGGTGTCCTCGTCGATGAGCAGGGTGCGTGCACCCGCCTCGATCGCTTCGACGAGGTTGGCCGCCTGCGAGGTCGATCCGCTGGCGTTCGTGGTGGAGAAGGATCTCGTGTCAGTGCCCGAGGGTAGGTTGTTGATGAACGCCGAGATGTCGTCGCCGGTCACGGCGCGACCGTCCTCGGCTCGGATGGAGGTGGCAGTCGGGTCGCTGATGACCCATTCGCGCCCGTCGCCGGCGATATGCGGGTAGACGCCGCGTTCGAGCGCGCGCAGAATCGTCGACTTCCCGTGATAGCCGCCTCCGACGATGACGGTGACCCCGCGGGGAATGCCCATGCCGGTGACGCTGTGGCCGCTGGAGAGATCGACCGTGTGTTCGAGTTCGGGAGGGGAGGTGAAGGCCACCGCATCGGAGGATGTCATCGGCAGGTCCGAATCCCCGGATTTCCGCGGCAGAATCGCCCCGTTGCCGATGAACCCGATGAGTCCGGCCTCGCCGAGGCGGCTGCGCAGTTCCAGCTGATCCCGGTGCAGCTGGACGTGGTCGGCGAGCCCGTGGGCCGATGGGGCGGGAGTGTTCCCTCCCCTGCCTGCCGGGGCGTCCGACCAGCGGTCGAAGAGGAAGAGTCGTTCGGCGAATTCGGGCAGATCGCGAGTGAGGATGTCGGCGGCCTGGTGGCCTAGGATGCGGCGGCCGCGGGCCGGAAGGTTGACGAGCAGACGTGCCTCGAGCCCGGCGTCGTCGATGAGGATGTTCGTCCGTTCGAGGATCTCCTGCCCGGGGCGGCCGAGGATGAGTGCCCGCTGATCGAGCTTCGCGAGTACTTCGTTGCCGGCACGGAGAAGGTAGTCGGCCGCCGCGATGCGATCGGCGTGCTCGGTGGTGAGCTCAAGCGGAACCTTCGCATCGGCACGATCGACACGGACCCGGACCTTCGACGGGGAGGCGAACGGATCGGCTTGGACCCGATCGATGAACACGGTGACCGGTCCGAAGGTGTAGCGGCCGCGGATCTGTTTGAGATTGCCGTAGCTGCGACCGTCGAGGGTGTGCAGAGTGGAGGCGAGATTCGACTGACGTGAACTCATCTCACTCATGCTACTGGGCGGAGATGAACGTCTACTCAGCGGATGACGGTTCGAGGCCGTAGAACCTCGCCGCATTCGACCAGAACACGGCGTCCGCCTCGGTGGGGGTGAGCACCTGGCGGAGGAGGGCGAAATCAGCATCGGCGAAGGGGCGACGCGCCCGCGTCGACGGCAGATCCGTGCCCACCATGAGCGCGGTCGGGTCGGTGTCGACGATGCGACGGACCGCCTCGGCGGGGTTGAGTTCCACGCGACCGAAACCGGTGGCTTTGACCTTCACCCCGGCCTCGACGAGGCGCAGCAGGGTGGGCAGTCCGTCCTCGTGCATGCCCAGGTGGTCGATGCTCACCGCCGGCAGTGCGGCGATGCGTGCGGCGAGGTCGGCGTCGATGGTGCGGGCGTCGATATAGAGCTCGGCATGCCATCCGACGAGGTCATGGACCCGGCGGGCGAAGCTGTCGAGGGCATCGAGAGTGGCCGAACCACCGCGGGCGATATTGAAGCGCAGCGCCTTGATGCCGGCCTCGTCGAGGCGGCGGATCTGATCATCGGTGGTCTCATCCGGCAGCTGGGTGACACCGACATAGCTGTCGCCGAGCTGGCCCAGCGCCTCGACGAGGTACCCCTGGTCGAAGCCCTGGAACGAGCCAGAGACGACGGCACCTCCGGCGACGTCGACTCCGACCTCGGGCAGGCTCTGCAGCCTCGCGCGGTAGTCGGCGACCGTGAATGGGTCGGGCAGATAGCCGTTGTTCTCGATGACCGGATGGGTCGGATCGATGATGTGCAGATGCGCGTCGAAGGCACGCTGGAGTTCGCTCATGCCGTCAACCTACATCGCCTCCGCAACGCTCGGTCACGGCGTGGCGCGTCTGTCGAATCGTGCACACTGCGATAGACGCGCCACGCCCTGAACGACGGTCAGTCCGCCTTGAGGCCGACGGTCGGATCGGGCAGGTAGACCTCTCCGCCCGAGGCGAGGAATTCGCGGCTCTTCTGCTGCATTCCCGCCAGGGCCTCCTGAGCTTCGGCGCTGCCGTAGGTGTCGCGGATGTCCTGGGAGATGCGCATCGAGCAGAACTTCGGCCCGCACATGGAACAGAAGTGCGCGGTCTTCGCCGGTTCGGCCGGCAGGGTCTCGTCGTGGAACGCCTCAGCAGTCTCCGGATCGAGGCCGAGGGCGAACTGGTCTCGCCACCGGAACTCGAACCGAGCCTTCGACAGCGCATCGTCGCGGGCCGTCGCACCGGGGTGGCCCTTCGCGACATCGGCGGCATGCGCGGCGATCTTGTACGTGATCACTCCGGTCTTGACGTCGTCGCGGTCGGGCAGGCCCAGATGCTCCTTCGGAGTGACGTAGCAGAGCATCGCCGTGCCGTAGCGGGCGATCTCGGTCGCCCCGATCGCCGAGGTGATGTGGTCGTATCCGGGTGCGATGTCCGTGACCAGCGGACCCAAGGTGTAGAACGGTGCGCCGTGGCAGAGCTCCTGCTGGCGTTCGACGTTCTCCCGCACGAGGTGGAGGGGAATATGCCCGGGGCCTTCGACCATCACCTGGACGTCGTGGGCCCACGCGCGTTCGGTGAGTTCGGCCAGTGTGTCGAGTTCGGCGAACTGGGCGGCATCGTTGGCATCAGCGATGGACCCTGGTCGCAGTCCGTCGCCGAGTGAGAACGCGACATCGTATTGGGCGAAGATCTCACAGAGTTCGTCGAAGTGGGTGTAGAGGAAGTTCTCCTCGTGGTGGGCAAGGCACCAGCCGGCCATGATGGACCCGCCGCGGGAGACCATCCCGGTGACCCGGTCGGCCGTGAGGGGAACGTAGCGCAGCAGCACACCGGCGTGGACGGTCATGTAGTCGACACCCTGCTCGCACTGTTCGATGACCGTGTCGCGATAGATCTCCCAGGTCAGCGCGTTCGCATCACCGTCGACCTTCTCCAGCGCCTGATAGATCGGGACGGTGCCGATGGGGATGGGGGAGTTGCGGATGATCCATTCTCGGGTGGTGTGGATGTCATTGCCGGTCGACAGGTCCATGAGGGTGTCGGCACCCCACTTCGCGGCCCACCGCAGCTTCTGCACCTCCTCGGCGATGGAGCTGGTGACCGCGGAATTGCCGATGTTCGCGTTGATCTTGACGAGGAACGCCTTGCCGATGATCATCGGCTCGGATTCGGGGTGGTTGATGTTGTTCGGGATGATCGCCCGACCGGCGGCGAGCTCGGCACGCACGAGCTCGACATCGCACTGCTCGCGGAGTGCGACGAACCGCATCTCCGGGGTGATGATGCCCTGCCTTGCGTAGTGCATCTGGGTGACCGTGCGGCCGGTCTTGGCCCGACGCGGAACCGGTTTGCGTCCCTTCCACTGCTGTGACGGGGCCCCTCGGCGGACGGCGGCACGACCGTCATCGGCGATGCGGTGGCCGCGGGCGTCATACGTTTCGGTGTCGAGACGGTTCTCGATCCACGGAAATCGCAGAGCGGGCAGTCCCTCTTCCGGAATGCTGCCCGGTCCGACGGTGCGGTAGACGTCGACGGGATCGTTGGCCCGGCCGTTCGAGTCCTCGAGTTCGATGCGGGTCACGGGAACGCGGATGCCGTGGTCCGTGTCGTCGACCCATGCCGGCGAATGCGTCGGATACTGCTCGAGGGTGAACTGGTCGTCCGCCGCTGCGGCAGACGAAACCGCGTCAGGCGAAGCTGTGGCAGGGGTAGGTGTTTCCGGGGTGAATGCAGTCATCTGCAGTCCTCACTTCCTACGCCGGTATCAACCGGATCAGGTTCTACGGTCTCGGACGATGCAGTCCGATCTCAGCCCGTGCAGAGGGCTCCCGTGGGGTCGTGTAATTCGTATCACGATTGTCGTGGTGAGGACAACCGCGGTGTCGGCGGAATCGAGTCCCGCCGGGGGTGCGAGGTCAGCTGCCCTGGAGGAATGCCTTCGCCACGGCACCGAGGGCGAGCACATCGGAGACCGCGACCATTTCGCGTGCCGAGTGCATCGAGTACAGGGCAGGACCGACGTCGACGGTGGTCATTCCCAGACGGGTCGCGGTCAGCGGTCCGATCGTCGAACCGCAGGGCATCGCATTGTTCGACACGAAATCCTGGTATTCGACTCCGGCGGCCGCGCACGCCTGCGACCACACCGCGGTGCCGACCGCATCCGTGGCGTAGCGCTGCTGAGCATTGAGCTTGAGCAGGGGACCGCCGCCGAGGCGGGGGCGCACATGCGGATCATGACGTTCCGGATAGTTCGGATGGGCAGCATGCCCGGCATCGGAGGAGACACACACCGAGGAGGCCATCGATGCGAGATAATCGCTGCGCGTCGACTGCGGCAGCAATGAGGCGACGATGCGCTCGGTGACATCGGCGAGGAACGGACCACACGCACCCGAACGCGAATTCGACCCGATCTCCTCATGATCGAAGGCCGCCAACAGGGGGATGCCGTCGAGCCTATCGGCATCGAGCTGGGTGAGCGCGGTGACACCGGCGTGGACGGACAGCAGGTTGTCCAGCCTCGGCGAGGCGAAGAATTCCTCGGCGGCACCGAAGAGGGCCGGCTCCTGAGTGGGAATGGTGTAGACGTCGTGACCGACGACAGTTTCGGCATCGACGCCGGCGGAGGCGGCGAGCAGTTCGATGATGTCGGCCTCAGCGAGATCGGCCAGACCGATGACAGGAGCGGTATGACGCTGCTTGTCCAAGGCCAGACCTTCATTGACCTGCCGGTCCAGGTGGATCGCCAGCTGCGGGATGCGGGCGATCGGTCCGGTGCGGGCGAGCACGATGCGGCCGTCGGCGAGGCCGAGACGACCGGCGAAGGCGAGCTCACGATCGAGCCACGAATTCAGCAGCGGCCCACCGTAGACCTCCACCCCGACCTGGCGGGTGCCCTCAGCGGTGTACTCGCCGCCGGGTTTGAGTTTGAACGCCGGGGAGTCGGTGTGGGAACCGAACACACGGAACCGGTCAGCCGCCTCGGTGACGGTGGGATTCATCCACGCGATGAGCGCGCCGTCGCGGATGACGTAGTGCCCGGTCCCGGGCGTCAGCGCCCAGGGGGCGGACTCGTCGAGGCGGGAGAATCCGGCCTCTTCCAGTTGTTTCGCGGCGGTGGCCACCGCGTGATAGGAGCTGGGGGAGGCGCTGACGAAGTCGCCGAGGTCGGCCGCTGTCGTCGCGGCCCGGTCCGGTCGCGGGAGTGATTCATTCATTTCCCCAGCCTATCGTTTGCGGTAGTTTGGAGGTGAAGAAGATCAGGTCTCAGGCGCCGGGTTGCCACCGCGTCCGAGAATCAGGCGGGGCGGCGACCCTGCAACTGCACCAGCGACGGCAAGGAGTGTTCGACGTGAACCAGTTCGTGACGGAGTGGAACACCTGGCGCGACTCACGGAACTCGGCACTGGCGAAACCGTTCGGCTGGCTCAGCGTCGTCGGCCTGCACTGGCTCGATGACGAATCGACCTGGGCCGACGCTCCCGGCACCTTCACCGTCGACGACGGGTGGGTGACCGTGTCCCTGGATCCCGGCATCAAGGCCGGTCCCGCGGCGGAGACGTTTGACCTGCTCAGCACGGTCGGCGACGGCCCAGACGGGTCGGATCCGGCTGGTTCAGGGGCTGGATCCGGGACTGGTCCTGGGAATGGGGCTGGCTCTGGGGTGAACGGCGCAGGTGCGAACGGCGCGGCTACAAACGGCGCGGCTGCGACCAACTCGGGGCCGACCCGGGCGACCAGCCCGGCCGTGCCCAGCGACACCTCGACCCTGCCGAGGGTCACGGACCAGACCGGCGCGGCCGGTGCGGGCGCTGATTCTGCGGCTGGTGCGGATGGTTCTGCTGGTGCGGAAGCAGGTGCGAGTGCCGGTTCACAGGCGACCGGCGGACACGACGCCGTGCCCGCCCGACCTCAGGTCCGCGTCGAAGAGAACGGGTTCAGCGCGAAAATTCCGACCGGCGGATCGCTCAACTGGTTCACCGTCGGCAACGTCCTCTACGAACTCATCGACCGGGCCGGCCGCCTCGGTGTGCGTGTGCGCAATTCGAAGTCCCCGCTGTTGGGCAAGTTCTTCGAGGTTCCGGTCTTCGACCCGGACCCGGACTTCGTCTTCCTCGCCCGATTCACCCGGTTCGACCCGTTCCGGACCTACCCGATCGAAACCGCTCAAGAGGATCTGCAGCTGCAGACGCAGGCGGCGGGAATCGTCACGTTCGACACTCAGCACGGTGAGGTGAACCTGCTCGCCACCGGGTGTCCGAAGACCGGGCTCCAGCTGGACTTCCACGATTCGACGAACGGGAGCACCACCTCGGCGTGGCGGACCATCGATCTCGGAGTGCCGAATCAGGACGGGTCGCTCGTCGTCGATTTCAACCGTGCGGTGAACTACCCGTTCGCGTTCACCTCGTTCGCCACCTGCCCGGCCCCGATCGAGGGAAACGTCGTTCCCTTCGACGTCACCGCAGGTGAGCGGCGTCCTCCGTTCTTCTACTCGGAGGCCGGGATCAACGTGCCGTTCCTCTTCTACGTGTGGTGGGACGAAGAGAGCGCTGAGGTGACTCGCCCCTGGTACTCGCGTTTCGGCCTCGACATCACCATCCTCAACCCCAACCACGACGATGGGCGGATCTCGCTCGTCGGATTCGACGGGGTTGCCATGTCCGGTGGGGATCTGTCACCGCTGGGGCGTAAGGCCCGGTCGCGGCTCATCGATGTCGCCACGGAGGCGCTGACCTCGCGGATTCCGGTCATCGGCATCGGCGCATACTCCGCGTTCGTCATCCAGGCCCAGCGTGAGCTGCGGTCGCAGCAGGGGTATGTCGATGGCATCGAGACCGAATACTCGGCTCCCGAGGACCGGCTGCTCATCGTGATGAACAACGAACTCGATCCGAAGCAGGCCGGTTTCGACATCGTCCACACCGACGCCAGCGGGCTGCTCTACGTGGAGATGCCCTTCGACATTCCGCTCGAATCCGATCGCACCGAGGTCGAGGACTTCCAGGCGGCGATGGAATCCGGTGCCTCGATCTCGAGCTGGCAGGAATTCGACTACCGCATGGTCGCCCTCATCCGCCACCACCGCTGAGTCACTCCACTCGGATCCCCGGGCTCCCAGCGCCCGTTTCCTCCCAGGACTACCTGACGGCGGCCCAGCAACCTCGCGCGAGGTTGCTGGGCCGCCGTCAGGTAGTAATTACCAGATGGCGACTCGGGAGTCGGGGGCTAAGTACATGCCGTCGGACTCGGTCACGCCGTAGGTGTCGTGGAAGGCGGTCATGTTCTTCACGACCTGATTGCAGCGGAACTCCTCCGGCGAATGCGGGTCGATCGACAGCCGCCGCACACGCTCCTCGGTGCGCATCTTCGACCGCCACGCCTTCGCCCACGCGGAGAAGAACGCCTTCGCCTGATCAGCCGACGGCGCCACCGGCACACCCGGGGTGCCCGCCCGTTCGCCGAGTTCGAGCTCGAGCGCCTTCCAGCCGATCGACAGACCACCGAGGTCACCGATGTTCTCACCGACCGTCAGCGCTCCGTTGACATGCTGGTTGGCCTCGAGACCGGCCGGAACCAGTTCCTCGTACTGGGCGATCAGCGCATTCGTGCGCTCCTCGAAGCGCTCACGATCAGCAGACGTCCACCAGTCGACGAGGTTGCCGTCGCCGTCATAGCGCGAACCCTGATCGTCGAAGCCGTGACCGATCTCGTGGCCGATGACCGCGCCGATGGCTCCGAAGTTCGCCGCCACATCACCGGAGGCGTCGAAGAACGGCGGCTGGAGGATCGCGGCCGGGAAGACGATCTCGTTCATCACCGGGTGGTAGTAGGCGTTGACCGTCTGCGGGGTCATCAGCCATTCGGTGCGGTCGATGGGTCCGCCGATCCGTTTGACCTGCCGCACATGCTCGGCCTGCGAGCAGCGACGCACGTTGCCCACCAAGTCGGAGGAGTCGATCGCGGCCGGGTACTCCCGCCACACCTCCGGATAGCCGACCTTCGGAGTGAACTTCGAGAGCTTGACCAGGGCGCGTTCCTTCGTCTCCTCGCTCATCCAGTCGAGTTCGCGGATCGACTTGTCATAGGCCTGGATGAGCATGCCCACGAGATGGTCGATCGCATCCTTGGACGACGGCGGGAACTCCGCTGCGACGTAGAGTTTGCCCACGGCCTCACCGAGGTAGCCCTCGACGAGACTGACCCCGCGCTTCCAGCGCTCCCGCAGTGCCGGGGTGCCCGACAGAGTCCGGGAGTTGAAGTCGAAGTTCTCCTCGACGAACTCATCGGTCAGCAGCGAGGCGGTGTCGGAGACGACGACGAAGCGCAGCCAGGTCTTGATGGTCTCGATATCTGTGGCCGCCCACACCTTCGCCATGCCCGTGACGAACGAGGGCTGCGAGACGACGAGGTACTTGAGATCGGCCGCCTCGGCGGTGAGGATCCCCAGGTACGAGTCGAAGTCGAACTCGGGGCCGAGGTCGCGCAGCTGAGAGATCGAATACTTGTTGTACGTCTTCTCCGCATCGCGGCAGGCCACCCGATTCCAGTGGTGCCGGGCGAGTTCGGTCTCGAACGCCATCACCTTGGCGGCCACCTCGGTATCAGTGATCCCGGACTTCTCCCCGAGACCGGCCAGGGCCGCGATCTTCTGCACATGCGCGAGGAACTTCGCGCGCACCTCGGCGTGGTCGTCGTTGAAGTAGTAGTCCTCGTCGGGCAGGGAGATGCCGGCCTGGACGAGGTAGAGGGCGTAGATGTCGGAGTCCTTCGCATCGGCGGTGACGTACCCGCCGAGCACTCCGCCGATGCCTTCGGTCTCGAGTCGGGCGAGCGTTGCGGCGAGTTCGGACTTGTCCTCGGCGGCGTCGATGGCGGCGAACGTCGAGGTCAGCGGGGCGACGCCGAGGTCGTTGATGCGATCGACATCCATGAACGAGGTGAATAGGTCGGCGACCTTCTGTCCCTCGGAGCCGGGCTCCTGCGGGCTGTCGGTCACTGAGGTGATGATGTCGCGGACCTTGGTCTCGGCGGTGTCGAAGAGCTCACGCATGGCTCCGTCGCCGGCCCGGTCATCGGGGATCGTGAACGAGTCGATCCACTCGCCGTTGATGTGCTGGTACAGGTCGTCGGCCGGCCTGATCGAGGTCTGTGAGGTTTCAGAAGTCATGGCCCCACAGTATCGTGATCAGTGCCCCGCACGCCCCGCCCGAGGAGGAGATATGAGTCTGGCATCCGTCGTCTTCGTGTGCACCGGCAACATCTGCCGATCCGTCACCGCCGAACGTGTGCTCGTGCATCACTTGGCCGATACCGGCGCCGAGGCGGTTGTCGACTCCGCCGGGATCAGCGATGAGGAGGCCGGCAACCCCATCGACCCACGTCAGGCGCGTGTGCTCGCCGCCGCCGGCTACCGCACCGACGATCACGTCGCCCGGCAGATCACCCCCGAATGGTTGGCCGACCGCGATCTGGCGGTGGCGATGACCGCCCGCCATTTTCGTGCCCTGGAGTGGATGATCGCAGACCTTCCCGCCGAGGCGGCCCCGGAGCTGCGGATGCTGCGCGAGTTCGATCCGCAGGTGGCTGGGGTCGAGGGCGACGGTGTTCCGGCGCCCGATGTCGAGGATCCCTGGTACGGGGAATTCAAGCATTTCGAAGAAACTCTTGAGACAATTGAAGTATCCGTGCCGGGAATCACGGATCGTCTGCGCACGCTGGCCGCGAAATCTCAGTGATACTGGTAAGCACAAGCTCGCTGACACGATCGAAATCGCAGGTACGCCTCGAAGGAGAAACTCTCATGACTCGTCTCATGACCCGACAGAACTGGTCCGCTCTCAGGCTGGGCTTCGCCGCCCTGCTGGTGGCCGCGATGAGCGTGTTCGCTTTCGCTCCCGCCGCCAGTGCGCATGATCAGCTGGTGTCGTCGAACCCCGAGGACGGTGCCGAGCTCGACCAGCAGCCCAAATGGCTCGAGATGACCTTCTCCGGCGACATCCAGCAAGTCGGTTCCGAGGCCAAGGTCGTCGTCGACGGCAAAGATGTCTCCGCAGGTGAGCTGACCGTTGAGGGCAAGAAGCTCAGTGTCGCTCTGCCCGATGACCTCAAGCCCGGCGACTACAAGGTCACCTGGCGCGTGGTGTCGCAGGACGGTCACCCGATCTCCGGCGACTACTCGTTCTCGATCAAGGACGCCGAAGGCGCCGGCGGTGAGGTCACGGAATCGTCCGGCGAGTCGACGAAGGCTGGGCTCGGCGGCGGAGTCGTCGACGAGCCGGGCAAGGACGCAGAGGATCGCGGCGAGATCGGCGAGTCCACCGGCAGCGACTCCGGAATGTCGACGCCGATGATCGTGCTGCTCTCCGTCGGCGGCCTGGCCATCATCGTCATCGTCGTCCTGCTCATGCGCCGCAAGTCCCAGGGCCTGCCCGGCACCAAGGACAACTGAGCGAGCAGTCCGGCGACCGACGCAGCACGTCTGTCACGAGGCCCCGAACGCGAAGAGCGTTCGGGGCCTCGGTCGTATCTGCGGGGCGGGCGGGCCCGGCGTTTACGCGTGTGTCCGGTTGTCGGCCGGTTTACGCAGCGATAACCGGGCTAGCGCCGTCAGGACGTGAAGCGCAGGAGGCGGTCGTCGTCCGGGCCGGGATCTCCGCGGCCATCGGTGTTGTTCGTCAGTACGAGCAGCGAACCGTCGGGAGCCTCGACCACATCGCGCAGTCGCCCGAATTCGCCGGTCCACAGCTGCGACGATGACGCCAGGTCATCGAGCGGCACCCGGTGCAGCCGCTGCCCGCGGAGTCCGGCGATGAGGATGCTGTCCTCGGTGACGGCCAGTCCGGACGGGCTCGCTTCGTCGGGCGACCACTGCTGCACCGGATCGATGAAATCACCAGCCCCGCTACCCGGGTCGCCGCCACCCGCGCCACCGCCGCCCGAGCCGTCACCTGCACCGTCATCCTCGGCGATGCCTTCGGCCTCGGGCCAGCCGTAGTTGCCGCCGGCTTCGATGACGTTGAGCTCATCCCACGTGTCCTGCCCGAATTCCGAGGCATACATCGTGCCCTCGTCGTCCCACCCGATGCCCTGCGGGTTCCGATGTCCCATGCTGTACACGAGCGAGTCGCCGAACGGGTTGTCGTCGGGCACCTCGCCATCGGGCGTCATGCGCAGAATCTTTCCCGACAGCGCCTGTTCATCCTGTGCACTGTCGCGATCGCCCGTATCGCCGAGCGTGGCATAGAGCATCCCGTCGGGGCCGAATGCCAACCGCCCGCCGTTGTGGAAGTTCGCCGTCGGCAGTCCGTCGAGGATCGTCTCCTCCTCACCCAGGGACAGGTCCCCGGCCTCGCCGAGGAGGTCGAACCGCACGATCCGATTCTCCGTCCCAGCGGCGAAGAAGGCATAGAGACGGTCATCGTCGACGGCGAGACCGTGGAGGCCGGCCTCACCCGAGGCCGAGGCATCATCGATCCGGCCGACCTCACGAACGTCTCCACCTGCGGAGACTTCGAGGATGCGACCCGAATCGCGTTCGCTGACCACCATGGTCTGCCCGACGAAGGCGATCGACCACGGGGATTCGAGCCCGGTGGCGACAACCTCGGGGGAGTTCACTCCCGGTGCGGACGCCGCGGACCCGGCGTCGGTTGATCCGGACCCGGCGCTCGCCGAGGCGGCCCCCGAGTCCGACCCGCCCCGTCCGTTGGTCTCGCCGGAGTCCGAATCCGAGGAGCAGGCGCTGAGGACGACGGCCAGGGACAGTGTGGCACCGGTGAGAAGCCGCCCGGTTCGGCGCAGTGCTGAGGTGCTCATGCTCTCTCCTTCAAGGGGAGTCCGGTTCCACAAGACTATCCGCCGGCAGCCCTCGAAATGAACCGTCTGCCGGCGACTGTGACCGTCAGCCCAGGAGCAGACCAGGAATAGAACCGTCTGCCCGGACTGTTGCCACAGGTGACTGAAGTCGTGAGACCGCGGTCCGCGGTCGCACTGCGTCCCCACCGAAGGAGCCCCCGCCTTGTCCGTTCCGTTGAACATCCTCGATCTCGTCTCCATCCGGGAAGGATCGAACGCCCGCGACGCCATCGCCGAATCGATGGCCTCGGCGCAGCTCGCCGACGAATTGGGATATCAGCGTCTGTGGTTCGCCGAACACCACAACACGATGGGCCTGGCCGCCAGCGCCACGGCCCTGCTCATCTCGCAGGCCGCCTCGGTGACGGAGAAGATCCGGGTCGGATCCGGCGGTGTCATGCTGCCCAACCATGCCCCGCTCATGGTCGCCGAACAGTACGGAACGCTCGCGAACATCCACGGTGAGCGCATCGATCTTGGGCTCGGACGCGCCCCCGGCACGGACGGGATGACCGCGCAGGCGCTCGCCCGGTCCTCGGCCGAACCGCAGGACTTCGCGCAGAACATCTATGACATGCAGGGCTGGTTCTCCGAGACCGGGCAGGCACACACCATGCCGATCAAGTCCGCGGTCTCGGCGGGGATGAACGTGCCCATCTGGGTGCTCGGATCGACGATGAACGGCGCCTCGATCGCCGGTCAGCTGGGCCTACCGTTCTCCCTGGCCTCGCACTTCGCGCCCGACCAGATCGACATCGCGATCAAGACCTATCGGGATTCGTTCACCACCGACGCCCCGACCGCGCAGATCGAGCAGCCCTATGTCATGGCCGGGATCAACGTCATGGTCGCCGACACCGACGCCGAGGCGGCCCGCCAGTTCACCTCGGTCCAGCAGATGTTCAACGACATGCGCACCGGCCGCCGCCGCAATCTGCAGCCCCCGGTCGACCCGGCCGAGATCGATGCGCAGGGCGGAACCAGCCCGATGCTGTCCATCAGCGCCGTCGGCTCACCCGACACCGCGACCGCGCAGATGGCCGAATTCGTGCAGCGCACCGGCGCCGACGAACTCATCACCGTCACCTATGCGTTTGACCCCGAGGTGCAGCGCCGGTCGCTGAAACTGCTCGCCGACGCCTGGTTCTGAGGCTCGGCGGTCAGTCGAGGACCCGAACATAGTTGGAGAGTCCGGGTTCGGTGTCGGTGAGCGTGTGGGCGGTTGACAGGATCGTCGACTCCATCGCCGAGGCGGCCTTCGTCGCTCGCACGTCCGCGCGCGTGGCGAGGCTGACCGTTCGCGGCAGGCGCGGGTCGACCAATGGCACCGAATCCAGCAATGGCCGGTCGACGAGGACCATCGCGGGGACGATCGCGACCCCGAGACCGCGTTCGACGAATCGCAGCGCCGCATCCATCTCCACGCCCTCGACGACGACCCGGGGGCTCAGGCCGGCTGAGTCGAACGCCGCGGAGGTCGCCTCTCTCAAGTCGTAGCCGTGATGGAACAGGACCTGGGGACGGTCGGCCACCTCGGCGAGAGTGATCCGATCGGCCTGCGCACGGTCCGAGGTGAGCAGATCGGAACCGGCGGCGGCGATGACGACGAGATCCTCGGCGAGGATCCCACGCAGGCTGAGCCTGGGCATCTGCGGGGCGAGATCGAAGGTGCGGGTGATGAGCGCGAGGTCGAGCTCGCCGCCGGCCAGGGATTCGATGAGCTCACGGGAGCCTTTCTCGACCAACTCGAGTTCGACGCCGGGATGGGCGGTGTGGAACCGGCTGATCGCCTCGGCCACGAGGCTCACGCACAGGGTCGGGGTCGCACCCAGCCGGACGCGGCCGCGCCGCAGACCGGCGAGCTCATCCATGTCACGGCGGACCGCCTCGGCGTCGGCGAGCATGCGTTTCGCCGTCGGCAGCAGGGTCGCTCCGGCGTCCGTGAGCGTGATGTGGCCGTGCGCGCGGTGGAAGAGCTCGGCCCCGAGCTCCTTCTCCAGTGTCGAGATCTGCCGCGACAGTGAGGGCTGTGCCAGGTGGAGCGTCGCGGCGGCTTTCGTGAAATGGCCGGTGGCGGCCACCTCGGCGAAGCTTCTCAGCTGTTCGAGGTTCATGAGCGGTCTCCGTGCAGGTCAGGCATACCGATAGCATATCTCTATCGAGGTGACTCGAACAATGCATTGGACGTATGGAGTGGGCGGTTTCATAGTGGAATCCATGAACACCGCACAGGGCGGACCCCGCCGAAAAGAACACTCCATCTCCACCTCGGTGCTGGTCATCGGAACCGGCGGATCGGGCCTGCGGGCCGCGATCGAGGTCGCCGAATCAGGCGCCGATGTCCTCGCGGTCGGCAAACGGCCGAAGGAAGACGCGCACACCTCACTGGCCGCCGGCGGCATCAACGCAGCTCTGGCAACGATGGACCCGGACGACACGTGGGCCCAGCACGCGGCCGACACGATCAAGGAATCCTATGACCTCGCCAACCCCCGCACCGTCGAAATCGTCACCCAGGGAGCAACAGAAGGCATCGCTGACCTGGAGCGATATGGAATGGACTTCCAGAAGGAGGACGACGGTCGGATCTCTCAGCGCTTCTTCGGCGCCCACACCTGGCGTCGCACCGCTTTCGCCGGCGACTACACGGGGCTGGAAATCCAGCGCACCCTCATTCGTCGCGCCGAAGCCTTAGACATCCCGATCCTCGACCGCGTCTACATCACGAAGCTGCTGGTGGCCGACGGCCGCATCTTCGGCGCCTACGGCTTCGACGTCATCGACGGCACCGGCTACCGGATCTACGCAGACGCCGTCATCCTCGCCGCCGGCGGACACAACCGGATCTGGCGACGGACCTCCTCGCGCCGGGACGAGAACACCGGCGACTCCTTCCGCCTGGCCGTCGAAGCCGGTGCCCGGCTGCGCGACGCCGAGCTCGTCCAGTTCCATCCCTCGGGAATCCTCGAACCCGAGAACGCCGCCGGCACGCTGGTCTCCGAGGCGGCCCGCGGTGAGGGCGGGATCCTGCGCAACGGACTGGGGGAGCGGTTCATGGAACGCTACGACCCGCAGCGGATGGAGTTGTCGACCCGCGACCGGGTGGCTCTGGCCGCCTACACGGAGATCGCCGAGGGCCGCGGCACCGAAAACGGGGGAGTGTGGCTTGATGTCTCCCATCTGCCGCGCGAGACGATCATGAACCGTCTGCCGCGGGTGTTCCAGACACTCATGGAGACGCAGATGCTCGACATCACGGCCTCGCCGATCGAGATCGCCCCGACCGCGCACTATTCGATGGGCGGAGTGTGGGTCGACCCGGTCGATCACAGCACCGACGTCGAGGGACTGTGGGCCATCGGCGAGGCCTCGTCGGGTCTGCACGGGGCGAACCGGTTGGGCGGGAACTCGCTCATCGAGCTCCTCGTTTTCGGCCGCATCGTCGGACGGTCCGCCGTCGCGTACTCCGATTCGCTGGAGGCCCAAGTGCGGTCGCATGCCGCGGTCGACGAGGCGAGAGCCGAGATCTCCGATCTGCTGGCATCCGAGGGCACGGAGAACGTGCGTGCCCTGCAGCGCGAGGTCCGCAATCTCATGACCGAACACGCCGGAGTCGTCCGTGACGAGGCCGGACTCTTGGCTGGACTGGAGAAGCTTTCCGGCATCGAGGCGCGGATGGGGTCTGTGGGAATTCATCCCGACATCGCCGGTTTCGCCGACCTCTCCCATGCCTTCGACCTGCAGTCGTCGGTGCTTGCGGCCCGGGCGACGCTCGAATGCGCTCTGGAGCGGAGGGAGACCCGCGGCTGCCACAACCGCAGCGACTACCCCGAGATCGACCCGGAGCTCACGGTCAACCTCGTCTGGTCGCCGTCTGCCGGAGTCGTCCGCGAGTCGATCCCAGCGGTCTCGGCAGACGTCGCGGCCCTCATGCACTCCGGCGAAATCAGCCAAGAAGGCAAACTCGTCGAATAATTGCTACCTGACGGCGGCTCAGCAACCTCGCGCGAGGTTGCTGAGCCGCCGTCAGGTATGTCTGAGCCAGGACATGATGCATGCATCAATGTATGCATCTGTTATCGTGGGTCCGTGAATGATTTGCTGACACTGCCCTGGCAGCGCATCGACGACTCCGCTCCGATTGCCGTTCGGATGGCCGCGGCGACCGCCCGGGAGATCATCGAAGGCCGACACGGACTCGGCGACCTCCTGGTCGAGTCCGACCTCGCCGCCGCGCACAACGCCAGTCGCACCCCCGCTCGGGAAGCGATGCTCCAGCTCGAACGCTGGCGCCTCGTCCGCCTCGTCCCCAAGAAGGGCGCGCTCGTGACCACCGTGACGGGCAAGGAGCGCCGCGACCTGCTCGCCGTGCGCTCGATGTTCGAGATCGACGCCGTCGAGACACTGTCCGACAGCGGCGACCTCACCGCTCTGGCCGCCGATCTGCGCACCCTGCTCGGCGAACAGAGGAAGGCCCTTGACGCGGGCGATCCGCTCGGCTTCGCCAGCGCCGACTACGCCTTCCACGCCCGCCTCATCCGCAGCGGCGACAACGCCATCGTCACCGAGATGCTCACCACCATGGGCCCGCGCCTGGCCCGCCTGACCTTCCAGGTCGCCATCGACGCGCCGGACACCCTCGACACGCTCCTGACCGAGCACGAAACTCTCACCGACCGCGCCGAGTCGGGCGACGCAGAAGGCTTCGCCCGACTCGTCCGCGCCCACATCGAAGGCTCCCACTTCCCGCAGTCCCGCTGAGGAGGACCATGACCGCTTACCCCTCGACCCCCACGAACGACACCGCCGCCGAGACAGTCCCCACCGGGGACAGGAATACCCGCACCGAGGCGGCCCCCGCCACCGACGTCGAAACGCAGGTTCCGAACCCTGCCCGGTCCCGCCTCGGCGAGGTGGATCCCGATCGTGGGCCGGAACGGCGACGGCGGGCGCGGGCGTGGCTGATGGTGGCCCCGGCGATGTTCCTGCTCGCGTGGGGCGGCAATCATTTCACGCCCCTCGTCCACATGTATGAAGAGGACGGAGGCTACGCCATCTGGCAGGCGAACCTGCTGCTGGGCATGTACGTGGGCGGACTCATTCCGGGACTGTTGGTCGCCTCGGCGCTGTCGGATCGGCATGGACGCAAACCGGTCCTCATTGCCGGATCGCTCGCCGCGATCGCCGGCAGTCTCGGGCTCGGGATCGGTTTCGATCTGTTCTGGCTGCTCTGCCTGGGCAGGGTGTTCGCGGGGATCGGCGTCGGGGTGGCGATGTCGGTGGGCACGAGCTGGATCAAGGAGCTCTCGGCCCCGCCGTTCGATCACCAGGCCGGAATCACCGCCGGTGCCCGGCGTCCTTCACTGACTCTGACTTTGGGGTTTGCCATGGGCGCGGCGGTCACCGGGTGCCTGGCCCAATGGGGACCGGTGCCCGAAGTCGTGCCCTACGCCGTGCATGGGGTGCTCAATCTCGCAGCGCTCGTCATCGTGGTCTTCGCGCCCGAATCGCTGCCGCGCGAGAGTCGGGCCCGCGGTCATTGGTGGCACGGTCTGCGCGTTCCGCTCGTCGCGCATCGGACGTTCCTGCGACTGATCGTGCCGGCCGCGCCCTGGGTGTTCGGTGCCGCCGGGGTCGCCTATGCCGTGATGCCGGCGATCGTGCAGGGAGAGCTGGGGGAGTGGACGACGATGTACGCCACGGTGCTCACCGTCGTCACGCTCGGAGCCGGTGCGCTGGTGCAGAACATCGTGCCGTGGATCAACCGACTGACCGGCGGGCGGGCGCTCGTCGTGGGACTGGCGCTGATGACCGTGGGGATGGGGCTCGGGGCGGTGGCCGCACTTCTGGCGGACCCGATCCTCGCGTTCATCGTGGCGATCGTGCTCGGTGTCGCCTACGGAATCTGTGTGGTCTCGGGGCTCATCATCGTCCAGGCCATCGCCTCACCGCAGGAGCTCGCCGGCATCACCGGGGTCTACTATTCGCTGGCATACTCCGGGTTCCTGCTGCCCACGGTGCTCGCCGCCCTGCTGCCCGTGCTGTCGTACACGGTGTCCCTGGCGGCCGTGGCCGTCATCTGCCTAGTCTGCCTCTCAGCAGTCGCCATATCCACCAAACACCCCTAATTGCTACTGTGAGTATTGATAGTGGCTGGTCTGGGACTGGCTGGCAGAGTAGGAACTGACCGTCTCATCGATCATCATGACTCTAATTGCTATTGACTCCAACGATGTCCTCGTCGGGATTTGTCTGATGATTGGTGGGCGGTCGGCACCGGCTCGGCCCACATCGATAACTTGATCAGAAGGTTGTCCGTTCCTGACCGAACGTGACTCATCACAGTAGTGTTTCGACGTGACTATCTCCCGGACCGGAGCCGACCGTTCGACGGTCGGACCTCATCCGTTCCGACACAGGAGAAGCACGAACCGTCATGACTATCATCTCGCATTTATACGCGTTTGTCGTTGGCGTCGACACCCACGCGAAGAACCACGTCTACAGTGTGCTCACCAAGTCTGGTGAGCACGTCGATACTGCCACGTTCCCGACGACCAAAGCCGGCATCAAACGAGCCCTGACGTGGGCCGGGCGTCGTACCGGCGGGGACCTCGAGACCCTGTGGGTGATCGAGGGTATCGGCACGTACGGAGCGATCCTGGCCGATCATGTCGCCGAGGCAGGCTATACGGTCGCCGAGGCCGCGAGCATGAATGCTCGCGACCGGCATGCCACGGGCAAGGACGACCGGATCGATGCCCGACGGATCGCTGGCGCGGTCCTGTCGATGGATGAGTCGCGGCTGCGGTTTCCCCGGCAGGCTGATGGGCCGCGTCAGGGACTGCGGATCTTGGTCAAGGCGCGGGAGTCCATGACTCGGGAGAAGACCCGGACGATCAATGCGCTCACTGCGCTGTTGCGTGGTCAGGACCTCGGTGTCGATGCGCGTCGGAAATTGTCGATGGTCACGATTCAGACGGTGGCGAAGTGGCGGATCAGGGACGAGTCTGTGGCACTGACCGAGGCTCGTCGGGAAGCCATCCGGTTAGCCAAACGTGTCGTCGAGCTCGATGCCGAAATCAGGGACTACGCCGCCCGGATCGAGGCCTTGGTCAAGGCCAGTCCGGGGGCGGTGTTGTTGGCTGAGCCGGGGATTGGTCCGATCACTGCGGCTGTGTTCTACCTGGCGTGGTCGCATCATGGGCGGGTGCGTTCCGAGGCTGCGTTCGCGAAGTTGGCGGGGGTCTGTCCGATCCCGGCGTCGTCGGGGAATGTGGTGAGGTTCCGGCTGAATCGCAGTGGTGATCGTCGGTTGAATTCTGCGTTGTACATGGTGGCAGTCACGCGGCTTTCTCACCATAAGAAGTCCCAGGCGTACATGGCTAGACGGCTGAGTGAGGGGAAGACGAAGAAGGAGACGATCCGGTGTATGAAGCGTGCCTTGGCCCGTTCGGTGTATCGGATTCTCGAGGCCACGAACCCGATCGGTCAAGCCGCTTGACAGACATAGAAGGATCCTGACGGCGGCCCAGCAACCTGGCGCCAGGTTGCTGGGCCGCCGTCAGGTAGTTCTGAGAGGGGATGCGGAGTGCGAACCCAGACAGCTACCATGAGAACAACCGTCGCCTACCGATAGGGATCGACCATATGCCCGGCAAGACAAATCACCAGTCCCCAGCCGTCAACGCGTTCATCGACATCATGGGCCCGCGCCACGTCCTCACCTCCGCGCGAGCGACCGCACCGTACGCCAAGGGCAACCGCTTCGGCGGCGGCAATGTGCTGGCCGTGCTGCGACCGGGCAGCCTTGTCGACATGTGGCGGGCACTGCAGGTCTGCGTCGACAATGACCTCATCGTCATTCCGCAGTCGGCCAACACCGGCCTGACCGGCGGCTCCGGCCCCGGTGCGCAGGACTACGATCGTCCGATCGTCATCATCTCCACCCTGCGGATCAACGAGATCTATCTCATCAACGACGCCCGCGAAGCGATCTGCCTGGCCGGGTCGACCTTGTACGAACTCGACGAGGCGCTCGCCCCGTTCCACCGCGAACCCCACTCGGTCATCGGCTCATCGTCGATCGGCGCCTCCGTCATCGGCGGCATCGCCAACAACTCCGGCGGCTCCCAGATCCGCAAGGGCCCGGCGTTCACGAAGCACGCGATCTTCGCCCGCGTCAACGAGGAGGGGCGACTCGAGCTCGTCAACCACCTCGGCGTGGAGCTCGGCGACGACCCCGCCCACATCCTCGACAAACTCCAGCGCGGAGACTGGGACCCTGCGGGGGTCACGCCCGCCCCGGAGGACACGACGGAGACCGAGTACGGCGAGCAGGTCCGCAGGATCGTCGACTCCCCGGCCCGGTTCAACGCGAACTCCGACTACCTGTACGAGGCCTCCGGTTCGGCCGGCAAGCTCATGGTCTTCGCCGTGCGCACCCGCACCTTCCCGAAGGAAGAGGGAGCGACGACGTTCTACATCGGTACGAATTCCCCCGCCGAGCTCGAAGACCTGCGACGGGCGATCCTCACTTCGGACATGCCGCTGCCGATCTCGGGCGAATACATGGGTCGCCCCTCATTCGACCTCGCCGAGAAGTACGGCAAGGACACATTCGTCTCGATCAAGCACGCCGGCAGCCGCGAGCAGATCAAGCTGTTCGCGCTGAAGAACTGGGCCAACGGCGTGTTCGCGAAGCTGCCGTTCTTCGGCGAGACCGTCGCCGACACGATCGCGCAGAACGCGTTCGGCCTGCTCCCGCAGCAGCTGCCCACGCGGATGCTCGAGTACCGCGACCGCTTCGAGCATCATCTTCTCCTCGTCGTCAGTGCCGAGGAGAAGAACCGGATGGGTGCGTTCCTCGACGACTTCTTCGCCGAGGCGGCCCACCACGGTGACTATTTCGTGTGCAGCGCCGATGAAGCTCAGTCCGCGATGCTGCATCGTTTCGGTGCCGCGAGTGCTGCGACCCGGTACTTCAACCTCAACCGTGAGGACTCCTCGGACATGATCACCTTCGACGTGGCGCTGCGCCGCGACGATGAGGACTGGCTCGAGGTGCTGCCCGACGAGATCGCCGACCAGCTGCACATCAGCTCCTACTACGGGCACTTCTTCTGCCACGTCCTCCACCAGGACCACGTGGCGAAGAAGGGCGTTGACCCGGTGGCGCTGAAGAAGCAGATGACCGAGCTGCTCGAGGCCCGGGGTGCGGCCGTTCCCGCCGAACACAATTACGGCAGGCTCTACCCCGTGCCGCCGAAGATGGAAGCGCACTTCAAAGAACTCGACCCGCACAACGTCTTCAACGCCGGTGTCGGCGAGACGTCTGCGAAGAAGGACTGGGCTTAGATATCTCGGATCCCATCATCTTGGTGGACACTCAGCACTGGGACTGCAATAGCCCCGGTCATGTGGTCGATTTTTCAGACCAAGGATCATTCCGGGGCTTTCGCTCTCCAGTTTAGTGCAATGACTCAGTCCTCGTCCTCAATGTAGGCCGCGGCGGCCGCCTCGGCGCGGGCCTGCTTGATTTTGCGCACTCGGGAGATCGTCATGAGGGTCAGCGCGATGATGAAGCCGAACGCTGCGCCGATCGCGATGGAATAGGTGCTGGGGGGAGCACTTGGCATCGTTTGATTGCCCATTCCGACATCGATGAGCGGATAGCCCTCACTCATGTGGAAGACGATCGCACCGACCCACACGATCGCGAACACCGCTCCGACGATGTTGCCGACGATCAGCCGCCTCGGCGAAACACGGGCCATAGCCATGGAGAAGTCCACATTCTCGCGCTTGCAATACCCCGAGATGACACCGCTGGTCACGATGGATCCGAGGACGATCAACACACTCCACATTCCCGCGCCGAGTACGGCGAAGACGAGCGCAAGCGCGAAGAACACGTAGGTGGAGACCACGGCACCCAATGTGTACGCCCGCAGGATGATGTCCCGTTCGCGTTCATCGCCCATCGAGGGGTCGTCGAAACCGGCGATTCGATCGGCAAAGGCGTTGGGTCGATTCTTTCTGTCACTGACGTTGTTCATGGGGATTCCTCCTGGAGCGAGAAGATCTCTTCGACTGTCGTGTTCAAGGCCCGGGCGATGCGCAGCGCCAGATACACGCTGGGGGCGTAGTCGCCGCGCTCGGTCGCGATGATCGTCTGCCGCGACACCCCGGTGAGCTGGGCTAACTGTGCCTGCGTCAGCCCCGCAGCCTTGCGAACCTGCTTGAGGTCCGAGGTCTGAACTTCCATGCCGTTCCTTGATGTCAACTTCTCTTTACATCTAAAAGTAAAACATGCTTGACATGTTTATGTCAATGATCTTTGACATCGCCGAGGTGGCTCGCAGTTTCGTTCGCAGGCGGGACCGATCGCGGGGTGGCGGAGCAGTGCAGTGAGCGAGCTTCGAGGCGGGATGGGTGCCGAGCTTTCTCGCCCCTCGACGCAAACATCAAAACACACTGTTGCAACGGGATGTTTTCGCGCCAAAGGTGAGGGATGTGCAAGTAACCGTGCGGTATAGGAATAGCGGGAGGGCGTAGCGCTAATGGTGAGGGACGCTGAGGGACGCTGAGGCAGCGGGTGATCTCGACGCTGCCCGGAGCTGGTCTCGGTGCGGCCCGAATTCTGAGGGAGGTTTCTGTAGAAATCCTCGTCGGAAATCTACGTTTATCTACCGGGGAATTCTGCGCGGTAGGGTGCGTGCCGGCGACCAAACCCACACCACCCGTCGCCCTCACTGCAACCGCCGCGTCGGCCCGCCGCAACAACCACGCCGCCCTCGCCGCAACAACCGCGTCGCCCCACCGCGACAACCGCCGCCGTCTTACGCCTCCACAACCTTCTCGCGCCGGCGGTCCTTCTCCAGCCGCGCCTCGTGGCTCGACCGCGACGGGTTCAAAAGCTTCAGCAGCGACAGCGCGATGATCGCCCCCAGCACAGCGCAGCCGGCGGGCAGGAGCATCGCGGTCTTCGCGTCGAAGGCGTCGATGATGTTGCCGGCGACCGCGGATCCGAAGGCGACGCCGAAGCCCAGCGAGGTGCCCAGCCACGCGAACGCCTCGGTGAGCCTGCGCGGGGGAGCGAGCTGCTCGATGACGGAGTTCGCGCCGATGAGGCTCGGTGCGATCGCCGATCCGACGAGGATGAGGATGATGCCGTAGGTGACCATCGAATTCGCCAACAGCATCAGGCAGGCACCCACGGCCAGGCCGGCCACCGCGATGCCGTAGCGGTGGTGGACGGCGGCCCGCCAGTTCCTCGCCCCATACAGCGCCCCGGAGATCAGGGATCCCAGTGCCAGGCATGACAACAGGACACCGGCCGAGGACTTCACACCGAGCTCGTCGGCGAAGGCGACGGCGATGACATCGATGGCGCCGAAGTTCACGCCGAGGAAGATGTTGACGACGATGATCGCGAAGATGCCCGGGTTCGAGAACACGTGGCCCTTCGCGTCGGTGGTCCGCTCCACCGGCGGGGGTTCGGTCGACTTCTGGATGTAGAGCAGCAGTGATCCGACGCCGACGGTGATCATCGAGAGGATGATTCCGGCCGGCGGCCATACGGCGGTCGCGAGCACCGTGGCCAGCACCGGCCCGGAGACGAACATCAGCTCATCGGCGACCGATTCCCACGAAAACGCGGTCTGCAGCTTCTTCGGGGTGTCGACGATATGCGACCAGCGCGAACGCACCAGCGAACCGACGGAGCCGACGGTGGCGCCGCCGATGCCGGCGAAGACGAAGACGAATCCCGTCCACCATTCCTCGTACACGGAGACGATGAGCAGGGCCAACGCGATGAGGTGGGTGATGACGATGGGCACCATGACCTTCGCCTGGCCGAGGCGGTCGACGAGGCGAGCGATCCCGGGGCCGGCAAGTGCCTGGACGATCATGTACACGGCGGAGACGATGCCCGCCATGCCGTATGACCCGGTCACGCCCTGGATGAAGAGGACGATGCCCAGCCCCAGCACCGCGATGGGCATCCGGGCGACGAGACCGGCCAAGGAGAACTTGAGAGCACCGGGAAGCGACAGAATCTCCCGATAGTTATTGAACACCAGGAAAGTCTATCCAGCCCTGACCCGGCCGACCATGTCGAGCCTGCGGAATTGCTGGTGAGTCGCCTCACCTCGGCGCCGGGATCATCCGTCGGTCACGAACGGATATCGGTCCCGGTCGTCCCGGTCGGAACCGAATATCACAACGTCTGACAAGGCAGAACACCTCGCCGAGGCGGCCCTGCCCTGCCGTTCGCCCGCGCGCTTACGCGCGGGGTGCGCCGCGCGGCTGAGAATTGGGTCACCTCGGTCGCTATACAATGGGCGGGATTGCCCAGTGACCCCGGCGCCCGGCGCCGACAGCTCAAACCCCGGAGTGCCGATGACGGATAACACCACTTTCGACGATCTCTTCGACCACCAGAATGAGGAACAGCAGCGCCCACGCAAGAAGAAGCGCGTGTGGCGCAAGGTCCTCGTCGCCCTGCTGATCATCGTCATCCTCGGCGTGCTCGGCATCGGACTCTACGTCTGGAGCGTCGGCCGGTCGTTCGACGAGAACGCGAACCAGCTCAGCGATGAGCAGGTCTTCGGCAAGGACAGCGCCGGCGGCAAGGAAGGCGACGGCACGAACATCCTGCTGTTGGGCTCGGATGAGCCGATGGGCAATGTCGACGTCAACGATTCTCGCGGGTTGCGCTCGGACACGATCATGGTCATGCATCTGCCCGAGTCCGGCGGCAACGTCCAGATCATGTCGATCCCGCGGGACACCTACGTCGACATCGAGGGCCACGGCAAGGCGAAGATCAACGCGGCCCTGTCCTACGGCGGTCTGCCGCTGGCCGTGTCGACGGTCTCGGACTTCATCGGCAGCGACCTCGATCACGTGGCGATCATCGATTTCGAGGGGTTCAAGGCTCTGACCGACAGCCTCGGCGGGGTGACCGTGAATTCCGAGCAGGCGTTCGAGAAGAACGGCTACACGTTCACCAAGGGCGAGAACGTCCTCAACGGCGATGAGGCGCTGACCTTCGTGCGCGAGCGCAAGCAGTTCCAGGACGGCGACTTCCAGCGTGCGCGCAATCAGCAGGCGTTCATCCGCGGGCTGACGAACGAGATGATCTCGGCCGATACTCTGTCGAACCCGAAGAAGATCCAGGATATGGTCAAGAACTTCGCGCCGTACATGTACGTCGACTCGGGCCTGGATGCGAAGTACATCTCCTCGACCGCGTTCAACATGCGCGACGTCCGCCCCGGCGACATCGAGTTCTTCACCGCTCCCGTCGCCGGCGTCGGCACCTCATCCGACGGTCAGTCGATCGTCAACGTCGATGAGGATGAGCTGAAGAAGGTCCAGGACGCGTTCAAGAACGACACCGTGGCCGACTACGTGCAGAACGCCCCGGAAGCCCACCTCTAGAACCTCGCCGAGGCGGCCCATCCCCGGCCATCCCTCGCCGAGGTGGCCCACCGCAGCCGCAGACGCCGACGCCCAGCGTCGCTGGGTCACGCACCGAGCCCCGCACCAGGAAATTCCTGGTGCGGGGCTCGATGCATCTGCGGTTCCATGTATCTGCGGCTCGAGGGCCGGAGCTTCAGCCTTCGAAGTTGACCTTGTGCACCGCGTTGGGAGTGCCCCACTCGTCGTCAGGATCGACGACGGCTTCGGTGGGCATCCCAAGCCACATCTTCTCGCCGGTGACGGTGTTCTCGTAGTCGACGTAGGTAGTGCCGGCGGCCCCCTCTGCGCCGACGCGGGTCCAGTGGGTGGCTTCGTCGTCGCTGTGGGCCTTGAGCTTCGCGGCGACCTGGGATGAAGCGAAGGCCTCCACTCGGTCAGTATCGCCTTGTCCCCAGGCTCGGACGAGCTCGTCGGCGTAGGTGACCGGATCGGTCGGATAGTACACGGACTGCGTGCCGACATCGGAGTCAGTGGACTGGCTGGACGAGTCGGCCAGAGACGCGTCGGCGGCCATGGCCGGTCCTGTGGCGAGCCCGAGGCCGACGAGTCCGGCGACGGTGGCGATTCCGATGGCTGCTGTGCGGTTGCGAATGGTGGACGTCATTGTGTCGATCCCTTCTGCTGTTCTGCCGCCTCTGCGAGGTCATTTCGGGGCGGTATGTCATCTGACGCAGAACAGTATTGCGACCGAATATGAGGCCGCGGCAACAGAGACTGAAAGCCGACTTGGAGCCGATTACGGCCGGAACACAGGAACGTTGCAGCTGTGCGGCGGTCGTTGTTACATGAGGAGTGCTCGACCGGTGAAGACAAGAAGTCTTGCAGATTAACCTTGTGGTCAGCGCTCTGTGCGGACGCTGCGGCCGGCGCAGCTCGCAGGCCCGGCGCGGTGGTGGCCGGCGCGGCCATCCGGCTGGTGGCGCGCGTTTGTGCAACAGTTCTGCTTGAGCAGCGATACGCGATCGTGACCCGCGCACTTGCCCGCACACGGAATCCCGCGCGCACGAATCTGCTCTCCCGCATCCGCGTGTTCGAAGTGTGGGCGCAGCGAATCAGATCCCTACGCCCACACTTCGAGCCCGCGGAAGCAGGTGTTGAGAGGCGACGCTGCGGGACTCGCCGCCTGAGCGGACTTCCGCAGCAACGCGCGGTCCTTACTCCAGCACCCCGTCGACGAGAGTTCGGGCGTCGTGCTGGACCTGGCGCAGGTGGTCCTCGTCGCGCAGGGACTCGGCGTAGATCTTGTAGACGTCTTCGGTGCCCGACGGCCGGACGGCGAACCATGCGTTGTCCGTGGTGACCTTGAGTCCGCCGATCGGGGCGTTGTTGCCCGGCGCCGAGGTGAGCACCGCCTTCACGGGTTCACCGCCGACGGTCTTCGTGCCCACCTGAGAGGCATCGAGTGACCCCAGTCGTTCCTTCTGTGTGCGTGTCGCCGGGGCATCCTGGCGGGCGTAGGAGCTGGTGCCGTGATTCGCGGCCAGTCCCGCATAACGCTGCGAGGGAGTCTGTCCGGTCTTCGCAGTCATCTCGGCCGCAAGGAGGGCGAGGATGATGCCGTCCTTGTCCGTCGACCACACCTTGCCGTCCCGACGCAGGAACGATGCGCCGGCCGATTCTTCACCTCCGAAGGCCAGGGTCGAGTCGAGCAGGCCGGGGACGAACCATTTGAAGCCGACGGGGACTTCGAAGAGGGTGCGGTTGTGGGCCGCGACGATGCGGTCGACGATCGACGAGGTGACCAGGGTCTTGCCGATCCCGGTGCCGGTCGGCCAGTTGGTGCGGGAGTCGAGCAGATAGTCGATGGCCGCGGCCAGATAGTGGTTGGGGTTCATCAGGCCCGCATCGGGGGTGACGATGCCATGGCGGTCGGCGTCGGCGTCGTTGCCTGTGGCGATGTCGAAGTCATTGCGTGAGGCGATGAGGCCGGCCATCGCATAGGGGGAGGAGCAGTCCATGCGGATGTTCTCGTCCCAGTCCAGGGTCATGAATGACCAGGTGGGGTCGACGTCCGGGTGGACGACGTCGAGGTTGAGGTCGTAGTCCTCGGCAATCGCCGCCCAATAGTCGACGCTGGCTCCGCCGAGCGGGTCGGCGCCGATCTTCAGCCCGGAGGAGCGGATGACATCGAGGTCGATGATCGACTCGAGGTCGTCGACGTAATTCGAGACGTAGTCGAAGTTCTCGGTGTTCTCCAGGTGGAATGCCCGCTGGAAAGGGGTACGCGGGATCTTCTCCCACCCCTCGGCCAGATACCGGTTCGCGCGTTCGGCGATCCAGATCGTCGTCTCGGTGCCGGCGGGTCCGCCGTGCGGTGGGTTGTACTTGATGCCGCCATCGGCGGGCGGATTGTGGCTGGGAGTGACGATGATGCCGTCGGCCTGCGCCTCATCGCGTGACTTCCCGGCGTTGAAGCCGAGGATCGCGTGGGAGACGGCAGGGGTCGGGGTGAAGCCGTCACGTTCGTCGATGAGCGCAGGAACCTCGGCGGCGGCGAGCACCTCGAGGACGGTGAGGAATGCGGGCTCACTCAGTGCGTGAGTGTCGCGGCCGAGGAAGATCGGTCCGCGAATTCCTTTGTCTCGGCGGAAGTCGACGATGGCCGCGGTGATGGCCGCGATGTGCGCCTCGTTGAAGGAACGGTTGAAGCTCGAACCGCGGTGGCCTGAGGTCCCGAAGCTCACTGCTTGCGAAGGCACCGAAGGGTCGGGAACCAAGTCGTGATAGGAATCGAGAAGGGCAGGGACGTCGACGAGATCCTTGTCCTGGGCCAACTGGCCGGCGCGTGTTGTCATTCTTCTACCTTGCCAAATCCGGGCCACCCGTCACAGTTGTGTCCACGGAGTTCTTGCATCGTGGACTCTGCAGGCACGACGGATCGGATTTCCATGACCGAGCCCGCGCTGCCGCAGACTCAGTCCGGCGGCTCCACCGAGTCGTCGTCCTCTTCCTTCGTGTCTCCACCGCTGATATCCCGGTCCTTGTCGGGGGAGGAGGCCCCTTCGGCTTTGGCCTGGGCTTCCTCAGGGTCCCGATCGATCGGGACATCGTGCTCGGCGGCGATGCGCTCGAGCCTGTCTTCAGGAGTCTGGGAACTGCCTTCGGCATCCGTATCGGGGCCGACTCCGACGGTCGAGCTCTCGATCTCCTGCTCGTCTTCGGTCTGCTCTTCTGCTGCGTTCTCCGGCAGGTTCTTCGTCTCGTCACTCATGACTTCTGCTCCCTTCGGAGTTGAACACGCTCACGCCGTTCGACGGAGGATTGAGGATCACAAGAGGTGCGGGAGTGATCCGTGGTCTCGACGGTAGACCTATCGTGGAAACGGAGCAAGGGGACTCGGTCTTGCGGCTCCTCCGGTCGACCTCGCGACGATGGGAGCGACTCTCGCGGATGGTGGGATCAATCCGCTGACTGCTGGCTGGCCGACTGCAGGTGGCTTTCTGCTCACTTCACCCAGGGCTCTTCGCCGGTCTCGGAGACGATCGGCTTGCCGTTGTCGAGGTTCCATGACCCCATGCCGCCGTCGACATTGAAGGCATCGAAGCCATTCTGGTTGAGCCAGGCGACCGCGCGGTTCGAGCGTCCGCCCGTGCGGCAGACGACGTACATGTCGTCGTCGAGAGGAAGGTCGTCGAGGCGGCCCGGCAGTTCACCCAGCGGCACGTGGATCGCGCCTTCGATGTGCCCAGCTTCCCACTCGTCGTCCTCGCGGACGTCGATGATGGCGGCCCCTTCGGGGATGTCGTTGACAGTGACGGTCGTTTCTTCATCCATGACTTCAGTGTAGGCACGCAGACCCAGTGCTCGCACCTGCCCGAGAGGTCCGCAGCCGCACGCGACGCCGCACCTGCCCGAGGCCTCCGAAGCCGCGCCGCCTCGCGACCACGCTCGCGCCTGTGCCCGACCCCATGCACACTGGCCGAACGGTTCCGGACCCCATGTCTCGGACCCGATTCCAAGGGGGCTGTTGCCGATCGGAGAGCCGTGTAAGAATGACCGTGCAGTCGCTGTCGCGCTCGCCGAATCCGGTCCGCGAGGGCCTCTGCAGCGCCAGGAACCGTCTGCGAAGGGAAACGGTCATGAACAACAGAGACAAGAGTGACGAGTCGCCGGCCGAGGAGAAGGCCCGTGACGTCGCAGCAAAACTGGACGAGACCGCAGAACCGCTGGCCGGGACTTCGGACATGGAATCTCACGCCGAAGTCGGATACACCGAGCAGAACGTTGAGGAACGCGCCCAAAAGGCCGCGGACGAAGAAGGTGTGACACTGCATCGCAATCCCGACGGCTCGCACACGGCGATCGACGAATCGAAGGCCGCCGAGGTGACTCCGAGCTCAGGAACCGAGAACTCCGGAGCCACTGACGCTTCCCTCGCCCCGGGCATGGGCGCCTCGGTCGGCACCACGTCCGAGCCGGGCGATATCTACAGTGCGCCAGGGATGGGCAACGCGGTCGGCAGCACGACGGAAGGCGGCGTCGCGAGCACGGAAACAGCAGTCTCCGCCACTGACGACACGGAAGCCGGCCAAGTCTCGGACGCCGGCGACGGGCAGAAGCCCGCAGGCGAGGCGGCGACGGATGAGCTCGATCAGGCCGATGTCGTCAAGATCCTGCGCGGGGGTGATTCCGTCATGCTCTCGACCACGCTCGCCGACGGCAAGATCCTCGCCCACCCGATGGCACCTCAGGAGGTCACCGACGACGCCGACGTCTGGTTCTTCCTCGCCCTCGACGGCGACCAGGCGAAGGCGCTGAGAGCGAACCCCGAAGTCAATATCAACCTCGCCGAGGCGGGCAACTGGCTGTCGGTGGCCGGACGCGTCGAGTTCGTCGACGACGAGGCCAAGGTCGATGATCTGTGGTCGGATTCTGCCAAGGCGTGGTTCGATGACCGCCGGGACCCGAATCTCGGGCTCGTCAAGGTCATCACGCACTCCGCCCAGCACTGGGGTCTGCCCGGCGGAAAGGCATCGGGCCTGTTCCGCATGGTCAAGTCGAAGATCGCCGGCGACCGTCCCGCCGGCGGCACTAAGACCACGGAACTCTGAGCCTGAGGCCGCCCAGGACGACGAGGCGCCCGGGGAGATCCCGTTTCTCCCCGGGCGCCATGTCGTCGGCCCGGGCGTCCCATCCGCCTGCATCTTCGCCTGAAACCACGGCTCGGCCACGCCCGGGCTCGGCCTCGTCGTCCGCCTGTTTGCAGCGATGCACCTCTGCTGTGCAGACCCGCTCCTGTGCTGTCTCGCATCTCACTTGCCGACACGGGTTCAACCGCGTGAAACGGCGTTACTATTGAGCTGTCAACGATTAGGGAGGAAGTGACAGACCATGGCTGACAACAAAGCAGCCCTCGTCACAGGAGCCGGCCAGGGAATCGGTCGTGCCATTGCGCTCAAACTGGCAGCAGATGGATTCGACGTCGCAGTTGCCGACCTCGGGTTCCAAGAGGAGAAGGCTCGCGCGGTGGTCAAGGAGATCGAGGATCTCGGTCGCAGAGCAATCTGGGTCGCGGCCGATGTCTCCAAGCGCGATGAAGTGTTCGCCGCAGTCGACGCCACGGCCGAACAGCTCGGCAGCTTCGACGTCATCGCCAACAACGCCGGCATCGTGCAGGTTGAGCCGGTCGACAAGATCACGACAGAGAACCTCGAGAAGATCTTCAGCATCAACGTCTACTCCGTGATCTACGGCATCCAGGCCGCCTCGGCGAAGTTCGAGGAGCTGGGCAAGGACAAGGGCAAGATCATCTCCGCTGGTTCGATCGCCGGCATCAAGGGCTTCCCGATTCTCGGCGCCTACTCGGCGACAAAGTTCGCCGTGCGCGGCATCACCCAGGTGGCCGCCCAGGAACTGGCTCCACGCAACATCACCGTCAACTCCTGGGCACCCGGCATCGTCGGCACCGGCATGTGGGACACCATCGACGAGGAGATGGGCAAGCTCAACGGCAAAGCCAAGGGCGAGAACCTCAAGGACAATGTCGAAGGCATAGCCCTGGGGCGTATCGAGACCCCGGAAGACGTTGCCGGAGTCGTGTCCTTCTTCGCCTCCGACAACGCCGACTACGTCACCGGTCAGACCCTGCTGGTCGACGGCGGCATGCTCTACAACTGACCGCTCGCGCGGGCCAACTGGTTGCGCTCGCCACACGGTGACCGTGCCGACCATCGGCAATGGGAGCGACGCGGTGAGGTGCCCGGGGAGATCACAATTCTCCCCGGGCACCACCCAACCGTCCGCGACCGCGCGCCCCGTCACCATCCGCCGATCGCCCAACCATCCCTCGGTCAGCGAATGCCCGACCCGAGCACTAGCATGGGAGACATGAGCAAGCGGATCGTCATCATCGGTGCGGGTCTGGCCGGCACCACAGCGGCCAGGGAGCTGAACGAGCGCGGTCAGGCGGTCACCGTCATCGACCCGCAGGCAGGGGACACCTGCGAACGGCCGCCGCTGTCGAAGCACCTCTTCGACAATTCCCGCCACCACCTGCCCTACCACCTCGAGTCGACCGAGCACATCACCTTCGTCCGCGACTGGGCGGAGGAGATCACCCTCGCCGAGGCGGCCGCCGAGTCCCGCTACACCGCAGAGACCCAGCTCCACCCCCAACGGCTGACCGACGACCACGCGACCGTGGGCACCGTCCACCTGGCCTCGGGGGAGTCGATCGACTTCACCCACTGCATCCTCGCCACGGGAATGGAAGCCAACCGGCCGCGGATCCCGGAATACCCGGATGCGCTGCCGGTCTACGACTTCGGCGACGCCGAATGGATCCTCGCTCGGGTCGAAGAGGCCACACAGCCGCTCAACGTCGGAGTCCTCGGCTCCGGCTATCTCGGAATGGAGGTCGCCACCTCGGCGGTCGCGGCCGGGCACCGGGCCACGGTCTATCTGCGCGGAGGCGAACCGCTGCGCAAACAGCTGTCCGCGCCGGTCAGGCAGGCGCTGTTCGAAGCGCACAAGGCCGCAGGCGTCGAATTCGTCACCCACACGTCGAGCCCGGACGACATCGACGCAAATATTCACGATCTGTTCATCACCAGTGTCGGAGCCCGGCCCCGCCTCATTCCCATCGACGGCGATCGCCCCGCCGAGGCATGGGAGGTGAATGAGAGCTTGGCAACATCCCATCCCGGCATCTTCGCCGCCGGAGACTGCGCGATCGTCACCGCCGGACCCTACGCTCTCGACCATCCGTGGGCCTGCGAACCGGTGGCCGAAAGCCATGGGAAGTTCCTCGCCGAATACCTCACCACCATCGCCGACGAGCCCTCAGGCACCAGCGAGGACGCTCCCGCCGACAACCCGGCAGACACGGCGGCGAAGATCTGGTCGGAGGTGCCCTGGCACTGGAGTTTCCAGGGCCCTCATAAGGTGTTCACGGCGGGCCTGACCAGCCCCGATGCCACCGACACGATCATCAGACACGACCCGAGCGGAGCCAAATTCCAGGTCTTCCACTTCGACGGCACCGCACCGGAGTCGAAGCTCATCGGCGTCGAGACATTCAACTGGCCGCCCATGCAGGCCGCCGCCCGGCGAGTACTCGGCGGTAACCACATCCCCACTCGGGCCCAGCTGGAGGACCCGGAATTCGACTTCAAGGCTCACAGCCGACTGTGAGTCTGCGCTAGTCTCATCCCGTAGACTCTTTCTGTTCTATCCCCAGTCGCCGACGAGAGAATTTTCTGTTCATGGATATGGCCAGGCTTGCTGCCGAGCACGGGCTCGAGAGAGTGGGTGGGCGGCCGTCTCTGCCCCAGTACGTCAAACAGCTTCTCAGCCGAAGCGACTTCACGTACACGCTTGCGAAGTATCGGATGCAGTCCGAGAACGAGCGCAACCGCCTCGGCATGGCCTGGGTGTTGCTGCGTCCGTCGTTCTCGGCGCTGATCTACGGCACGGTCTTCGGCTTCATCATGCGGGGCGCCACCGCCCGGCCCGACGATTTCGCCCCCTTCGTCATCATCGGCGTCTTCGTCCTCGAGTTCTTCAACAGCTCGATGAATGGCGGTGCGAAGTCGATCATCTCGAACGCGTCGCTCGTGCAATCTCTGCCGTTCCCGCGCATAGTTCTGCCGATTGCCAAGGTGTTCCAGAACCTGCTCGACTTCATTCCCACGCTCATCTTCATGGCGCTCATCGTCATCATCTTCGGTGCCAGGCCTGATTGGGACTGGTTCCTCTTCATCCCGCTGGTGTTCCTGTTCTGGGTCTTCAACCAGGGTGTGGCGTTCATCTTCGCCCGCGCAACGGTCCACTTCCGGGACCTGTCGCAGGTCACCCCGTTCATCTCCCGCATGATCTTCTACACCTCAGGTGTCTTCTTCGACCTCAAGGTCATGGTCGAGAAGATCAACCCGGCCCTGCAGCCCTTCGCCGATTGGCAGCCGATCAACAACGTGCTCTCGATCGCCCGCGGCATCCTCATGAAGGACGGCGTCGTCCCCTACGACTACTTCTGGCACCTGGCCATCTGGGCCTTCGGCATTTTCATCTTCGGCTTCATCTTCTTCTGGCAGGCCGAGGAAAGGTACGGTCGCGATGAGTGAGAACACCGAGCACGATTCCGGAAACGTCGCCGAGGCCACTCAGTCCAACGACCCCGTCGTCATCTGCGACAACGTTCACGTCCGCTACAAGACCTTGGCCACCGGCAAGAAGCTCAAGCTCGGCGGCGGCGGAGGCATGCTCAAACGTCAGCGCGGCCTCCGGGAGGTCCACGCGCTGAAGGGCGTGAGCTTCGTGGCCCACCGCAACGAGTCCATCGGCATCATCGGCAGCAACGGTTCCGGTAAGTCGACGCTCATGCGCTCGATCACCGGGCTGACCCCGACCTCCGAGGGAGCGATCTTTGCGAAGTCACGGCCGAACCTCCTCGGCGTCGGTGCCGCTCTGATCCCGGACCTCTCCGGTGCCCGCAACATCATTCTCGGGTCCCTGGCCCTGGGGCTCACCCGTCCCGAGATCGACGAGAAGTTCGATGACATCGTCGCGTTCACCGGTCTCGAGGATTTCATCGACCTGCCGATGCGCACGTACTCCTCGGGCATGTCCCAGCGGCTGAAGTTCGCCATTGCGACCTCGGTCCAGCACGAGATCCTCATCGTCGACGAGGCCCTCAACGTCGGCGACAAGAAGTTCCGGGACCGTTCCGAAGGCCGCATCCGCTCCATCCGCGAGAACGCCGGCACCGTCTTCCTCGTTTCGCATTCGATGCGCTCGATCAAGGACACCTGCAATCGTGCCCTGTGGATCGAGAAGGGCGAACTGCGTGCCGACGGCCCGGCCCTCGAGGTCATCAGGGAATATCAGGCCTTCAACAAGGTGGCGAAGGAAGCGGAGCAGGAGCCGAGCTGAGGCACCGCACCCCCTAGCCGCGCCCCGTCTCGCTCGGTACATTCGGGGACATGGACAACAGTTCACGCGAACCGATCGAGTCGCGGCGCATCAGTGATCAGCCTTCGCTGCGCAGTTCGTCGGGCACCATCTGGATCGTGGCCGGTGGGATCTTCCTCGTCGTCATCGTCGGCGTGCTCGCAGTGATCATCTTCTCCGGCGGTCCGGCGGTACCCACAGCGATCACCACGCTCGTCATCGCCGTGGTGTTCTACCTCGTCCTGCTCATCGCCCGGTTCACCGTTCGGCCGGGCAGAGCGCGTCTGTGGGTCATGGCCGCAGCGATGATCGGCATGGCGGTTGCCTCGCTCGTCGGGCTCGTCCTGTGCGTGGGCGCTGCCGCCGGCGGAGCCTGACCGGGATTCTCCCCGCGACGTGGACGCGGGGCCGAACCCGACGTCGGAGGGTTCCCTCAGCGGTGGCCTGGTGGCGATGCTCTATTCGGCGGAGTCAGGTTGCAGGTGGGCTCTGAGGTACTCACCGGTCACGCTGTGTGCGGCGTCCGCGACCTGCCCCGGGGTTCCGGTCGCCACGATCCGACCGCCGTCGTGACCGCCGCCGGGGCCGAGGTCGATGATCCAGTCGGCGTTGGCGATCATGTCGAGGTCGTGTTCGATGACGAGGACCGTTCCACCCTGATCGAGCAGCTGCTGGAAGACGCGCACGAGCACACGCACATCCTCGGGGTGCAGCCCGACGGTCGGTTCGTCGAAGACGAAGAGCGTGTGCTGCTGCGACTTCCCGAGTTCGGTGGCGAGCTTGAGCCGCTGCGCCTCACCGCCGGACAGTGCCGGGGTCGCCTCGTGGAGGGTGAGGTACCCGAGCCCCACATCCTGCAGGGCCCGCAGCCGGGCATGGACCTTGCGTATGTCGCCGAGGTGGGGCAGCGCCTCGGCGACGGTCATCGCCAACAGATCCGGCAGTGACAGCGGCCGGCCGTCGGCATCCGAGGCACGACAGTGCTCATCCGCATCGGGACTGAACCGTCGCCCTTCGCAGTCGGGGCAGGGGATGTCGACATCGGGGAGGAACTGGACGTCGAGCGTGATCTCGCCGGTTCCCTCGCATTTCGGGCAGCGCAGCGTACCCGTGTTGTAGGAGAAGTCTCCGGCTTTGAGTCCCGCATTCTTCGCCGAATCGAGTCGCGCGTACGTACGCCGGAGGTCGTCGAGGACGCCAGAATAGGTCGCCACGGTCGATCGGACATTGATGCCGATCGGGGTGGCGTCGACGACGTTGACACGGTCGATCCCCTCGGCGTCGATCTCACGCACATGATCGGGTCGCGAACGGTCGTCCGCGGCCTTGAGCGCGGGAACGAGGCTGTCGAGGACAAGGGTGGTCTTGCCTGATCCGGACACACCAGTGACGACGGTCAGCCGCTGCCTGGGGATCTCCGCGTCGAGGGTATGGACCGTGTGGATCGGTGCGGTACGCAGCCGGATCCGACCGTGTTCGAAGGTCGCCGAGGCGGCCGTGGGAGTGCGCACGAGGGTTTCGGCGCGTCCGGTGAGGTAGGGGCCGATGCGAGATTCGCGGTGGCTGTCGAGGCCGGCGACGGTGCCGGTGGCCACGACCGTGCCGCCGTCGCGGCCGGACCCGGGGCCGATCTCGATGAGATGGTCGGCTTCGCGGAGGACCAGCGGGTCGTGGTCGACCATGACGACGGAGTTGCCCTCGTCAAGGAGGTCGGTGATGACGCCCTGGAGGCCGGTGATGTTGGAGGGGTGGAGGCCGATCGAGGGTTCGTCGAGGACGTAGAGGACCCCGGTGGTCTCGTTGCGCACTGCGCGAGCGAGTTGCACGCGTTGGCGTTCACCGGTCGACAGGGACGAACCGGCCCGGTCCAGTGCGAGGTACCCAAGGCCGAGATCGAGCAGCCGACGGGCCATGCCGAGCAGAGTGTCCACCAATGATCTGGCCATGGATTGCATCGATGAGGGAAGGCCGGCCGGAACGTCCGCGGCCCAGTCGACGAGTTCGTCGAGGGTCTTGGCGGTCGCCTCGGCGAGGCCGATGTCACCGATGCGCGGTGCACGGGCGGCAGGGGAGAGGCGGGTGCCCTCGCAGTCGGGGCAGACCTGCTCGGAGAGGAACCGGCTGACCCTGGCGAAGCGCTTCTCGTTGTCCGCACGTTTGAGTTCTTCGGTCACCGTCAGGCGGGCGTTGCGGAAGGTGAAGTCGAGATCGTGGAGCCCCTTCTTCGAGGTGACCGTGATGTGCTTCTTCTCTTCGGGGCCGGCGAAGACGATCTCGCGTTCCCAGTCTTCGAGGTCGCGCCAGGGCACATCGGTGCGGACGCCGAATTCGCGGGCGATCTGCGGTTGGACGTTGAAGCCGAACATCTGCCAGGGGATGACTGTGCCGTTGTCGATCGACAGGTCGGGGTCGCGGATGAGGGAGGTATCGTCGACTTCTCTGATGGTGCCGATGCCCTCGCAGCGGGGGCATGCTCCACCGGAATTGAAGGCGAGCTCCTCGGCGCCGGGAGCGTGGACGGTCTCACCGCATTCGGGGCAGTCGAACGGCTCCTCGGCAGCGACATCGAGAGTCGGTTTCTGCCGGTGCCCGTTCGGGCAGAGGTGGGAGGCCAGCCGAGAGAACATCAGGCGGACGACGTTGAGCAGCTCGGTCGAGGTGCCGAACGTCGAGCGGACCCCGGGGACTCCGGGCCGTTGTCGCAGGGCGAGGGCGGCGGGGATGTGGCGGACGGTTTCGACATCGGCACGGGCGGCTTGACCCATGCGTCGACGGGTGTACGTCGACAGAGCTTCGATATAGCGCCGCGAACCTTCGGCGTAGAGAACTCCCATGGCCAGGGAGGACTTGCCCGAACCGGAGACGCCGGCGATGGCGACGAGGGTATTCAGAGGGACGTCGACGTCGATGTTCTGCAGGTTGTGCACGCGGGCGCCGCGCACCTCGACCGCTGTGGCAGGGGCAGTGTTCCGGGCTTCGGTCAACATATCGTGATCGTAACAACTGGCACTGACGTGACTTCAAAGGATTATAACCACTTGGCTGCTGAGTGAATACCAATTTCTATCGCTTGTTCGGCAAGATCTCTGAGTGTTTCATCTTGCACGCCGTTCTGCCGAAGCGAATCGACCAACCGCTCTAGTTCGCGTGCAATAGCCCAGTCGGATTGTGTCATCTCCTGGAGCCGCCGAATAACTAACCTTGCGATCCAATCGGGATTCGCCTGAATAGTTTCAGGTGGTAAATCTACAAACGTGGAGCTATTCCCAAGTGGGCCTGGTGAAATATTGCTGATTTCAAGAGCCTCGATACTACGTGAAGTGGGCATCCTTAGAGCCAAATCGCCCCAACAAGTGCGCTCCTGAATGGGTATCAAGGAAGAGGGCCGGCTGAGTCGTGTTCTTGCTAATTCGGACACCCAGCGATCCCAGGCTATCGTAGCTTCAGTCTCGTCGATTTGCTGGAATAGATCCGCCAGCGAGCTAATGATCGCGCATCTTTGGTCTAGCGATGAAATCTGGTTGAAAAAATCTGCGGAATCGACAATCTCAGAAGTGGAGCGAAGGCAGACTAGAGATACTAGACGCCAATACTGTGTCGCTTCATACGAGTCTGAGCCCAATTTTGCTATTTGCCCGCGGGCCGAAGACAGTAATAGCCAAAATCCCGACTCAAGCATGGCATCGTCGACTCGTGGATGGTTAAGGTAACTCTTCCAGGCTTGAGCAGCGGGTTCACCGAGGGCTTCGTCAAATAGAGGGAAAACTGCATTCGTGGCGAACTCAGAGTCAGCGCCAAAAATGAAGTAGGCCTGGGAAGAAATGATCGCTTTACTGGCGTGTGTTGCTCTGCTGTTTGGTTTCAGGAGATTTGTGATTGCGATCCGAATGGTGGCGGGGATCCCCTGCCAGTTGGCTCCTTCAGCTTTCCACCTAACGCGTATTCGTTCTAGCCAGTACTGAGCTAGTACGCCGGGCCACCTGTTCAGCCCAAGCATCAGCCAGTCATTGGATTCGTATCCCTCTTCGTCATAAATATGATTTTCAACCAGCTGTTCTGCTAGAGCATCGACTTGCTGAATTATGCAGTTAGGGAGCTGTGCTCGTTTCTCAGATGTAACTGATAGACAGAAGTCACTGATTACGCGTGCAAGTTGTTGATTGGCCGCTAAGCTCGAGAGGTGACTTAGGACTCTAAGGAGGTCTTCATCATCCAGCTCTGCGTCGCTGAGTCCAGCAATAAGCGCGCTGTTGAAGTCTTCAGTCCTGGACGCTGGTTCGAAGACCGCAGTTTCCTTAAGTAGTCCTAGTCCGACATCGGGGCGATTCTTAACGGCATCGCGGATGGTGATGCAGGCGCCACGCCAAGTTGGTCCAGCAAAACCATGTACATCATATTCATGTTCGCTGATGGTTGAGATTGCGTGGTGGGATCCGTATTGAGCATAAGTGTCAATGAGCTCCTGGGCAGTGAAAGGTGCGTTATCTTCTACCCAGCCAGACTCTGTCCAGCTGTTGAAATCGGGATGAAGGCGGGCTTTGAATGTTGGCCGACGTTTTCGAATGTCATGAATAGATTCGTCAGCTTCGCTCCATCCATTCACGTGCTGGGATAGCCAATCAACGATGTCGAAGATCCGTCGGTCGTGAAGTTCGCCTTGTTCATCGTTGTCACCACCGGATTGCGGGGGTCCTTCGAGGACTTGGCTCAGGAGTCGGCTGCGATCATTCTCATCTAAATTGGGAGCAATCGCCGCAAGCAGTCGGAAAGTCTCATGTTTGCAAAGTAGATCGTAGAGGTGGGGGCCCTCGAGGAAAAGATCGAGCTTTTCGTGTGCACCGAGTGCTGAAATTTCAGTGATGAGATGTAGTCCAATACGGCGGAATAGAATGAAATCACTGTGCAGCCAACGGAGCATGACTGTACGGTCTCGGTTTACTAGCTCAGTACTCGCGTCGCGGAGAATGTCGATCAGTTTGTTCTCGAAATAGTTGGCACCATTTTGATCTTGCGCATGCGGTTCAATGGCCGAGCGCCTGTACGACCAGTTGGCCCCGGGCATGTTTATTCCGCAAGCCGCAAGCAGTTCGTGAGCACCGGTCATACATTGTTCAACGATGTGAAGCATGGAGGTCGCGCTAATTGACGGATTTTTCCGCGCGTGTTCCAGGAGTTCGTCGAGATCTTGATCCGAGCCTGCCCAATTGATGCCGATGTTTACTCTTTCGCCTGCTTCTTTCTCATCGAGGTACCAGGGTTGATCGACGCTTAATTGTAGGCGGGGTTGTAGAGCTTGTCTCAGTAGCGGTAGTACCGAAGCGTTGGACAAAGAGGAGTTCGCCGCAATTGCCCATGCTGGGCCAAAGGTTCTGTACTGCGTCTGCAACGCATGAGTCACAATCACCGACCACTTGGACGAAAGGTCGACAGAGGTGTCCCGCAAATTGAAGGCCGCGTATGCCACCTCTTCGAGTAGTTGAGCACTGACCACGGGGCCATGCCTAGTCAGAGTGGCTAAAGCTAGATCGGAGAGCCTGGTATCTGCCACGTAGTTGTCTGCAAACCAGCGCGCGAGAATCTGGCTTGTGTCGGTGCGCTGCACTTCCGGAGTGAATAGCGACAAGAATGCAGGCTGTTGCTCGATCCACGGAAGCCATTCGTGTCCACGCGCAATCTCACTGAATGCTCGTACTCCTGTTGGCGTGGAAAGCGCCGACGCAAGATAGTCGTCTTCTACAGGCATTTTTGGCGAACCACCAGCAGCGATTTCCTGGACTCTCGCGCGGTGGTCTAACTGCTTCATTTCCAGACGTTGTGACCAAGCATTAAGTGCTTTTGGTAGTGCCGCGTGATGATGTTTGCTGGGATACTCGACAGGGGTGATGCGAAGGTCTTTCCACTTCTGGTCACGTGGCTCGTGGGTAAGCGCAAACCGCTTTGTGCTGGGCGGAAGTCCGCGGGCAAGGTACTTCATCACTGCGTCTTCGTGACTGTAGCCGATGAATAGGACAGTTCGCGTCAGAAATAGGTCGGTGACGAACCGCCTTGCCCAGCCGTCGAATAGATAAGCTCGACCGAAGTCTTCATCAGTGACGACAAGTTCAGCTTGGTCCCTAGAAACGCGGCCGTGCAAATACACCAAGCCTGTAAAGTCGCGGCCGAGTGGCACCGCCGGGCCCGAATAGGTGTCCCCTAGCTCAAGCGAGAGCTCGTCGGCTGCTGCAACAAGGTGCTCATCGTAGTTGGTACTAACTATTCGAATGCGGCCGCATGCGCTGGCCAATCTAACTATTGCTCGGTGAGAGTCGTTGCGGTGGGAGTCTGTGTCGGCGATTATCTCGCGGAGATGCACTCTGGCAGACGGGTCCGAGTTGCATAAGCGCCCGACGGCTGCATCCGGCTCCAGTCGTTCGTCGACCGTGGCTCCGATTGACTCAGCAACTTGTTCGACTAGTTTGCTGAATGAGGGAAGATTAGAGGGCGCATTCATGGATACGCCTGCTCCTACAAAAAGGACTAAGTCGCCGTCGGCAGCGGCTGAAATCAGCTCTTCGGGAATGTCAACTTCGTCGGTGATCCTCATAGGTGCACCAGTCCTCAGCTTTTCTGGGGTGCAGGTTGTGTGGCTGGAGCGGAGTTCCGGGTTTCAGTCGACATATTGTGATCGTAACAACCGGTACTGACGTGGGTGCGCGCCCACGGCTACAGGTTGACCACCATCAGCCTTTGGCCGTTGATGAGAACCCATCCGGCGGGAGTGAACACATGAATATTGACGGCAGAAGCATGTCGTTTGTCAGCTTGGACGACAGCTCCTTGTCGGCTCCACCGCGGAAACTCACACTCGTCATTTGTCAGTCTGCAAGTATGAAGTGTCACTGTTGCCAGTGTGGCCGTCAATATTGAAGTCAGTCGTAGGTCTCGACGAGGAGACCAGCGGCCGGAAGCAATTAGTGACGCCCTTTGTGTAGGCCTGGTCGTCGCACTGAGCACCTGCAATCTGTTCAGTCTGATTCCTGCAAAGTGTTCAGCTGGGCTTTTCACCAGCGAGTTCGCGCACTTCTGAATGGAGAGAAGGTCTTCCGATTACCGTACTGTCGGCTTAAGGGCAGGGTCGTTCCTTGAGACGTGACGTTGAGTTCGATGCACGTGTACTACGCTCATCTTCGGGCCGAGCCGCGACCAATCGGGTACCGGGAGCTCGGAAGCCGAGCGACGAGGTCCACTCTCCATAGAATGAACACAATACCGACTGCAAAGGCACACGATGACTGAGACACCCGTCGAGTCCCGCGAAGACAAGTCGCGGGCCCGCAAGGCCGTAGTTGCGGCCGGACTGGGCAACGCCCTCGAGTGGTATGACATCATCCTGTTCGGGTTCATGGCCACCTCGATCACCGCGGTCTTCTACCCGGGCGCGGGCCTGTCCGCGCAGTTGATGACCTGGGCAACCTTCGCCATCACCTTCGTCGTTCGTCCCCTCGGCGCCATCCTCATCGGCCGCTACTCGGACAAGCACGGCCGCAAGTCCGCCCTGTCGCTGACGATCGGTCTGATGACCCTCGGCGTGTTCATCATCGTCGTCCTGCCCGGCGAAGCGACCATCGGCATATGGGGCGCGATCGGCCTGATCATCGCTCGCATCATCCAGGGCATCTCCGCCGGCGGCGAATTCGGATCCGCCACAGCCTTCCTCACTGAGAACGCCAAACGCGGCAAGGCCTACTACGCCTCCTTCCAGACCGCGACTCAGGGCATCTCAATGTTCCTGGCCGCCGGTATCTCGTGGATTCTCAGCTCGACCCTGAGCGAAGAGGCCCTGCACTCCTGGGGCTGGCGCGTGGCCTTCGCCCTCGGCCTGCTCATCGGACCCGTCGGCTGGTACATCCGCTCGAGGATGGACGATACGCCCGAGTTCAAGGCCGCAGAGAAGACCGACAACCCGCTGCGTGTCCTCCTCAGTGAGAACTTCGGTCGCCTGTTCTCCGCGTTCCTCATCATCGCGATGGCCACGATCTCGGTCTACCTCATCACCTTCCTGCCGCAGTTCGCCGTCGGCAACCTCGGACTCGAACCGTGGGCGGCGTTCCCCGGTGCCGTCGTCGCAGGCCTCATCACCCTCATCGGCGCCCCGTTCGCCGGCCGCCTGGCCGACCGCGTGGGTCCGACGACCGTGATGATCCCGACGACCATCGTCGGCATCATCGTCGCCTGGCCGATGTTCATCCTCCTGACCGCGAACCCGTCGATCAGCGTCCTCACCCTGTGCGAGGCGATCGTCGGCCTGTTCATGGTCTTCTACTTCGGCCCGATGCCTGCCCTGCTGTCCGAACTGTTCCCAGTCAAGGTGCGCAGCTCCGGCATGACCATCGCCTACAGCTTCGGCGTCGCGATATTCGGCGGCTTCGCCCCGCTCATCCTCACCGCGCTGCTCGGCGCGACCGGTCTGCTGACCGTGCCCGGCTTCTACTACGCTGGCCTGTCGCTGCTGTCCCTCATCGGCGTGATCATGGCCCGGAAGCTCTACAGCCAGCGCTGACTGTACAACAAATCCGAACAGACCCGACCCCGCCATTGTGCGGAGTCGGGTCTGTTCGCGTGTTTCTGCCGAGCTTCACCCGCCGACGGGCACCTCGGCGCCGGCTTCCTCGACCTTCCGCGCCTTTGCAGCAACCCGCTCGATGCGGATGACGTGAGCGAGTAGTGCGAACCACACGAGAGCCAAGCCGGCGAGCGTCAGCCACACAGCAGACGCATCCAAACCAAAGGTGAGCAAGATGGTGCGGATATTCGTGAGGATGATGATTCCGCCCGCGGCGACCGCAAGCACCTTGGCCGGCAGCAGCTTCACCAGCCACGCGGCAAAGGGGGCTGCGATGACGCCGCCGATGAGCAGTGCCGCCACGATCTGCCACTCGATGCCCTGCGATCCCAACGCGATGAGGAACCCGAGCGAACCGCCGACGGCGACGACGAACTCACTCGTATCGATCGACCCGATGACCTTCCGCGGCTCCAAACGGCCTGATGAGAGCAGCGTGGTCGTCCCGACCGGACCCCAGCCGCCACCGCCGATGGCATCGAGCGCTCCACCGACGAAACCGACCGGCACGAGCATCCCCGCACTTGGCCGTGACTTGAACTCCGGGCACTTCCCACCCAAGGCGAGGAACCGCCAGATCACGTACACCCCGAGCGCGAGCAGGATCCCCGAGACCCACGGGGTCGTAGCCTCCCCGTTGAGACTGGCGAGGAACGTCGACCCGAGGACCGCGCCGATGAAGCCGGGCCCGGCGAGAATGCCCACCGTCCGCCAGTCGACGTTGCCGAACCGGTGATGGGAGATCCCCGACACCAGACTTGTGCCCAGTTCGGAGAAATGCACCGCCGCCGAGGCAGCCGCCGGTGCCGTCCCCGCCGCGAGCAGCAACGTGGTTGAGGTGACCCCATAGGCCATGCCCAGGGAGCCGTCGATGAGCTGCGCAATGAGGCCGACGATCCCGAGGATGATGAGCTGACGCATGTGCTTGCCTTTCGTGGATGACGCGAAGGAGGTGGAGGCGCAGACGGTGAGGACGACGTCGACTCAGCGGACGTGTCGGACGCGCAGAAGTGCGTTGACATCACACACTAGCGAAACTGTTGAGCAGATTGGGAAATCCACGGCAATCCTACGAACTCGGTCGCCGTGTGTCGAAAGATGACGCCAGATGGCGAAATTTCGCCGATGAACAGCCCGTATGCGGCGCCGATGCGGATGGGTTACGCTATGCGAGTGTATTCAATCCGAACGATCACTGCTCGCCCTGATTGCTCAGTCGTTGAGCAATCAGTCTGCCTAGTGACCTTGACGGCCCCGGGGCAGGTGCGGGAACGGGTTCAGAGGCTTACGCAGAGAATCGCTGAGGAAGGAGCGCTATGACGGGGCTGCCGTCCGTGGGCCTGATCTCCCACGGGACCTCATCGCCGACCGGCCAGGTCCTCATCGAGGTACTCGCGGCGGAGGTCGCCACGGACCTGCGTATTCGGGGCATTGCCGACGAAGTCATGCTCGGCCATGTGGACGTCCAGAAACCCGACGTCGACGAGGTCATCGCCCGATTGCCCGCCGGCCGTCCGGTCATTCTCGTGCCGCTTCTGCTTTCGCCGGGGTATCACGTCCATGTCGACCTCGCCGAGGCGGCCGGCCGTGCCGCTGAATCGGGCCGTGACGTTCGACGAACCCCCACGCTCGGGCCCGACCCGAGGCTCGCAGAGATCCTCTCCGATCGACTTCCGCCCTTGAAGGGCAGCGACGACGTCATCCTCGCCGCTGCCGGTTCGAGCGACGAACGGGCGAACGAGTCCTGCCGCGAGATGGACCGGCTGCTGGCTGCAGAGCTTGAGCGTCCGGTCGAGGTCGGTTTCCTCGCCGGCGGGGGAGTGGCCCTGAAGGACCTCGTCGCGGAGAGTCGGAGTCGCGGCGCCCGACCCGTGCTCGCGAACTACCTGCTGGCCCCCGGTTTCTTCGACGACCTCGCCCGAAAGCACGTCGAGGGCGGCACTGACTCGACCGGCGTCCTCGCCCCGCCGATTCTCACCGGAGGCGGCACCACGTCCGCCGTTCCGCCGAAGCTCGTCGACATCGTCCGCGACCGAGTCTGCGAGGGAATCCGCGGCCAAGTTCGTGACGGTGTTCTCGCGGCCGGCCGCAACAGTGGCCCCGGTGGCGCCCATGTCGAAGGCGGCTGTCCTGCCTACGTCCAACCTCACACCCAACCCCACGCGTCCGCGCGGCAGAAGCTCAACGTTTAACGGCGCCCATGGCAGGCCGTGACGCCAGATGTCACTCCGTGACACAAACCCTCCGATGAGTTGTTGAGCAATCTGGCATTCATGTAGCGTGACTCATCACTGGTTCCCCTCAGCGTTTGGAGACAGCAATGTCCACTCAGGTGGAAGAGAACAAGGAAACAGCAGGTAAACGAGCCGCAAAGCGGCCTGCTCGCCCGAAGAAGTCCAATGGGCAGTGGAAGATCGACGGCCATGAACCGTTGAACAAAAACGAGATCGACAAAGCCGAAGACAACGGCCTCAACGTTCGCGCCCGGATCGAAACCATCTATGCCAAGCAGGGATTCTCTTCGATCGCCTCCGACGACCTGCACGGCCGCTTCCGCTGGTGGGGCCTGTACACCCAGCGCAAACCCGGAATCGACGGCGGCCGCACAGCGAAACTCGAACCGCACGAGCTCGAAGACGAATACTTCATGCTCCGCATCCGCATCGACGGCGGCAAGCTCACCACCGAGCAGCTGCGGGTCATCGCGGACATCTCCAACGAGTTCGCCCGCGGCACCGCGGACCTCACCGACCGCCAGAACATCCAACTCCACTGGGTCGAGATCGAGTCCATGCCCGAGATCTGGCGCCGCCTCGAAGCCGTCGGACTCCAGACCACCGAAGCCTGCGGCGACGTCCCCCGCGTCATCCTCGGCTCACCCGTGGCCGGCATCGCCGCCGACGAACTCATCGACCCGACCCCGGCGATCGAAGAGATCTCCCGCCGCTACATCGGCGACCAGTCACTGTCGAACCTGCCGCGCAAATACAAGACCGCGATCACCGGCCACCCCAGCCAGGACGTCGTCCACGAGATCAACGACTGCTCCTTCGTCGCCGTCGACCACCCCGAACACGGCGTCGGCTACGACCTCTGGGTCGGCGGCGCCCTGTCCGTCGTCCCCCGCTTCGCCGAACGCCTCGGCACCTGGGTCGCCCCCGACCAGGTCGTCGACACCTGGCTCGGCGTCACCCAGATCTTCCGCGACTACGGCTACCGCCGCCTGCGCAACAAAGCCCGACTGAAGTTCCTGCTCGCCGACTGGGGCCCGGAGAAGTTCCGCGAGGTCCTCGAGACCGAATACCTCGGCTACAAGCTCGCCGACGGCCCGGCACCGGCCAAACCGATCACCGCAGGCGACCACGTCGGCGTGCACAAACAGGCCGACGGCCGCTACTACATCGGCGTCACCCTCATCGCCGGCCGCGCCTCGGGCACCCTGCTCGGCCAGCTCGTCGACCTCGCCGAGAAGTACGGATCCACCCGCCTGCGCACCACCCCGCACCAGAAGGTCCTGCTGCTCGACATCGACGAAGCCGATGTCGATGACGTCGTCGCCGGACTCGACGCCCTCGGCCTGTCCAGCCGCAAGGACCTCTTCCGCCGCTCGACCATCGCCTGCACCGGCATCGAATTCTGCAAACTCGCCATCGTCGAGACCAAGCAGACCGCCGCCGACGCCGTCGAGAAACTGGAAGCACGGCTGGCCGACATCGAGGAGCTGCCGCACCCGATCAGCTTCCACCTCAACGGCTGCCCGAACTCCTGCGCCCGCATTCAGACCGCCGACATCGGACTCAAAGGCCAGATCGTCACCACCGACGAAGGCGAACAGGTCCCCGGATTCCAGGTCCACGTCGGCGGAGGCCTGGCCTCGAAAGACCGCGACGAAGCCGGCCTCGGCCGTACCGTCCGCGGACTCAAGGTCACCGCCGAGAACCTCACCGAATACGTCGAAACCCTCGTCCGCCGCTTCCTCGCCGGACGCGGGGTGACCGAAACATTCTCCGAATGGGCCAACCGCGTCGACGAAGAGGAGCTGAAATGAGCACCACGAACCCGACCCCGACCGCATCCCCCAACCCGGCAGCAACAACTCAGACACCGACGCGGTCCCGCCCCGAACCACGTCCCGTCGAGGAGCTCAAAACCCTCGCCGAGGCGGGAGCCCGTGAACTCGCCGGTGACCCGGCGGGCGGTGTTCCCGAGGCCAACCCCGCCGACGTCATCCGCTGGGTCTCCCGGAACTTCGACACCGCGGCCTGCGCCGTGGCCTGCTCGATGGCCGACGCCGCCCTGCCGCACTACGTCGCCCAGTACCAGCCCGGCGTCGACGTCCTCTTCCTCGACACCGGCTACCACTTCCGCGAGACCTACGACACCCGCAACGAGGTGGCCCGCCGTGTCGACGTCCACATCGTCGACGTCCTCCCGGAGCAGACCGTGGAAGAGCAGGACGCCGAATTCGGCAAGGACCTCTTCGCCCGCGACCCCGGCCTGTGCTGCGCCCGCCGCAAGGTCGCACCACTGAAGAAATCGCTGAAGGGCTACGAACTCTGGTTCACCGGCGTCCGCCGCGACGAGGCCCCGACCCGGACGAACACGCCGCTGATCACCTTCGATGAGAAGAACGGCCTCGTCAAGGTCAACCCCCTGGCCGCATGGTCGTTCGACGACCTCCTCGACTATTCGCGCGCCTTCGACGTCCCGGTCAACCCGCTGCTGTCGCAGGGATACCCGTCGATCGGCTGCCAGCCCTGCACTCGCCCCGTCGCCGAAGGGGAAGACCCCCGCGCCGGCCGTTGGGCCGGATCGACCAAAACAGAATGCGGACTCCACACATGAGCATCGACACCCAGTACAACCACGACACCCACACCACCACCGAGGCGGCACCCACCCACAACCCGGGCGCGAGCCTGTCCACCCTCGACGTCCTCGAATCCGAAGCGATCCACATCATCCGTGAGGTCGCCGCCGAATTCGAACGCCCCGTGCTGCTCTTCTCCGGCGGCAAGGACTCCGTGACCGTCCTCCACCTCGCCGCGAAGGCGTTCTGGCCGGCGAAGATCCCGTTCGGACTCCTCCACGTCGACACCGGACACAACTTCGACGAGATCATCCGCTTCCGAGACGAGACCGCAGAGAAGTACGGCCTCGACCTCACGGTGGCGAAGGTCCAGGACTACATCGACGACGGTCGCCTGCGCGAACGCCCCGACGGCACCCGGAACACCCTGCAGACCCAGCCGCTGCTCGATGCCATCACCGGCGGGAAGTTCGACGCCGTCTTCGGCGGCGCCCGCCGCGACGAGGACAAGGCCCGCGCGAAGGAGCGGATTCTGTCCCTGCGCGACGAATTCGGCGGTTGGAACCCCAGCAGCCAGCGCCCCGAGCTGTGGAACCTCTTCAATGGCCGCCACCTGCCCGGCGAACACGTCCGCGTGTTCCCGATCTCGAACTTCACCGAACTCGACGTGTGGAGCTACATCGCCCGCGAAGGCATCGAACTGCCCGAGCTCTACTTCGCCCACGAACGCGAAGTCTTCCAACGCGACGGCATGTGGTGGGCCACCGGCGAATTCTCCACCCCACGCGACGGCGAGACCGTCACAACCAAGAAGGTCCGCTACCGCACCGTCGGAGACATGAGCTGCACCGGTGCCGTCGAATCGAGCGCCGATGACCTCGAGTCCATCCTCGCCGAGGTGGCCGCCACCACTGTGACCGAGCGCGGGGCCACTCGCGCCGACGACCGGATCTCGGCCGCGGCGATGGAAGACCGCAAGAAGGACGGGTACTTCTGATGACGACGACAACCACCACCGAAACAACCGCCACCGAGGCGACGCCGACGTTGGACACGACGACGAAGACTCTGTTGCGCTTCGCCACTGCCGGATCCGTCGACGACGGCAAATCGACACTCGTCGGCCGACTCCTCCACGATGCGAAGGCGATCCTCGCCGACCAGCTCGCCGCCGTGACCGCGACGAGTCGGGAGCGCGGATTCCTCGGCGGAGAGTTCGACTTCGCTCTGCTCACCGACGGTCTGCGGGCCGAACGCGAACAGGGCATCACCATCGACGTCGCCTACCGGTACTTCGCCACCGACCGTCGCTCGTTCATCCTCGCCGACTGCCCCGGACACGTGCAGTACACGCGCAACATGGTCACAGGCGCCTCGACCGCCGATGCCGTCGTCGTTCTCATCGACGCCCGCACCGGTGCCACCGAGCAGACCCGCCGGCACCTCACCGTCGTCTCCCGACTGGGCATCCGCCACGTCATCATCGCCGTCAACAAGATCGACCTCGTCGACTTCGACCAGGCGAGGATCGAGACGGTCGAGAACGACATCAAGACCCTCGCCGCCGAGATCGGACTCGAGACCCCGCACCTCATCCCGATCTCTGCACTGGCCGGGGACAATATCGCCGCCGCCTCGGACAACACCCCCTGGTATCAGGGGCCTGCGCTGCTCGAGCTGCTCGAGACTCTGCCGAGTGCGGACGAAGACACCGCCGACCTCGAGGCCTTCCGCCTCGACGTGCAGACCGTGCTCCGTCCGCAAGGGGGACTGGCACCGGGACTCGACCCCGAGGAATTCCGGGACTACCGGGCCGTGGCCGGACAGATCACGGCCGGGCGGGTCAGCCTCGGCGATGAGATCGAGATCCATCCTGCCGGGCTGAAAACGACGGTGACGGGCATCGATACCGCCACCGGTCCCCTCGAGACCGCGAGTGCGCCGCTGTCGGTGGCGCTGCGGTTGGCCGAGGACGTCGATACCGCTCGTGGCAGCGTCATCGCCGCGGCCGGCACCCTGCCGACTCCGCGCCGGGAACTGCGCGCCGAGGTGTTCCCGTTCACGGCCGAGGGCCTGCGCACGGGGGATCGGGTGCTCATCAAGACGGGGACGACGACCGTGAAAGGGATCGTCACCATCGAGGCCAAACGCAACCTCGAGACCTCCGGGCTGGAGGCCGCCGAGGTGCTCGCCGGCAACGACATCGGCCTGGCCCGGGCGAAGCTGTCCGCCGAACTGCCGGTCCCGGACTTCCGCGACCACGGCACGGCCGGAGCGTTCGTCGTCATCGACCCGCAGACGGGCAACACCCTTGCCGCGGGAATCCACACTCCCGAACCAACCCAGCCCATCCCAGCAACCGAGGACCAGCCATGACACTCTTCCTCCCACAGCAGCCCGGCACCGTGCTGCTCGTCGGTGCCGGACCGGGCGATCTCGGACTGCTCACCGTCACCGGTCTGCGCGCATTGGAACGCGCCGACGTCATCGTGGCCGACCGCCTCGGTGCCAGATCGGTCATCGATCAGCTCGAAACCGAACGCGGCGCACCCCTGGATGCCCGGATCATCGACGTCGGCAAGCAGCCGGGGCACCATCCGGTGCCGCAGAGCGGGATCAACGACATCCTCATCACACAGGCGAAGATGGGCCACCGGGTCGTCCGTCTCAAAGGCGGGGACCCGTTCGTCCTCGGACGTGGGGGAGAGGAGGTCATCGCCTGCCGGGCCGCCGGAGTCGATGTCCGCGTCGTTCCCGGGGTGACCAGCGCGAACGCCGTTCCCGCAGTCGCCGGAATCCCGCTCACCCACCGAGGCGTCGCCACCTCGTACACGGTCGTGACCGGTCACGACCAGCTGTCCGAGATCGGCGGGGGACGCGATCACACCGTCGTCGTGCTCATGGGAGTGGGCACGCTCATCAACTCGGCGATGGTGCTCGCCCGCTCCGGGCGCGGTGACGACTGCCCGGTCGCGATCGTCGAAGACGGATTCGGTGAGAACCAGCGGGTGACCATCGGAACCCTGGGCGACATCGCCTTCCGCGCGGCTCGCCGAGGCGTCCGGTCACCGGCCGTGATCGTCGCCGGTGATGTCGTGACCCTGAGCCCCTACGCCGATGGTGCGTTCACCCAGGCGACCGAGCCTGCCGCAGCGCACGCATCCGAACTCGTGAGGAACCCATGACCTACATCATCGCCCAGCCGTGCGTGGACGTGAAGGACCGAGCCTGCATCGAGGAATGCCCGGTCGACTGCATCTACGAAGGCACCCGCTCCCTTTACATCCACCCCGACGAATGCGTCGACTGCGGGGCGTGCGAACCCGTGTGCCCCGTCGAGGCGATCTTCTACGAAGACGATGTGCCCGATGAGTGGGAGGCCTACTACGCGGCGAACGTCGAATTCTTCGACGACATCGGATCCCCGGGCGGAGCAGCCGCCCACGGGGTCGTCGCCAAAGACCATCCTTTCATCGCTGCACTGCCGCCGCAGAACACCGACGACTGAACTTCAGCGACTCCACGCTCCCTTCTGACGAGCAACTCCTCGCTCCACCACGACGACTGATCAAGGAAACTCATGCCTGCTATTCCCTTCAGAGTGGCCATCATCGGTGCGGGTCCCGCCGGCATCTATGCCGCCGACCTGCTGACCAAGGCCGAACACGACCTGGAACTGAGCATCGACCTCTTCGAACGCCTGCCCTCACCCTTCGGGCTCGTCCGCTACGGGGTCGCACCCGATCATCCGCGGATCAAGGGCATCATCAACGCGCTCATCAAGGTCCTCGACCGTGGTGACATCCGCCTGTTCGGAAACGTCGAATACGGGGCTGACATCAACCTCGGCGAGCTCACCGACCGCTACGATGCGGTGATCTTCTCCACCGGCTGCTTCATCGATGCACCGCTGTCGCTGCCCGGGATCGACCTGCCTGGTTCCTATGGGGCAGCCGACTTCGTCAACTGGTACGACGCCCATCCGGATGTCGCCCAGACCTGGCCGCTGGATGCGGAGAAGGTCGCCGTGCTCGGCAACGGCAATGTCGCCCTCGACGTGGCTCGGGTGCTCGCGAAGCAGGCCGATGACCTGCACACCACGGAGATCCCGGACCACGTGTACGAGGGCCTGAAGTCCTCGAAGGTCACCGACGTCCACGTGTTCGGCCGGCGTGGTCCCGCGCAGGCAAAGTTCACTCCGCTGGAGCTGCGTGAGCTCGGACAGGTCAAAGACGTCGACGTCATCGTCTACCCCGAGGACTTCGAGTTCGACGAGGCCTCGGAGGAGGCGATCCGGTCGAACAACCAGACCAAGCAGGTGACGAAGACGCTCACCGACTTCACCCTGCGGGAGCCGACGGGAGCGAAGCGGCGACTGCACCTGCACTTCCTCCACGCGCCGGTGGCCATCCTCGGCGAGGATCGGGTAACCGGGCTGCGCACGGAACGTCAGGAACTCGACGGTTCGGCCGGCGTCGTTGGCACGGGGCAGTTCCACGACTGGGACATCGATGCCGTCTACCGTGCCGTCGGCTATGCGGGAACGCAGCTGCCGCAGCTGCCGTTCGACGAGGTCAAGAAGGTCATCACGAATCACGAAGGTCGCGTCGTCGACGCCGATGATCAGGGCCAGGCCGCCGAGGCGGACGTCATCCCCGGCGTATACACGACCGGCTGGATCAAGCGCGGCCCCGTCGGGCTCATCGGTCACACGAAGGGTGATGCGCTCGAGACGATCGGGCATATTCTCGACGACCAGGCCGCCGGTGCGCTCACCGAACCCCTCTACCCGGAGGAGTCTTCGATCATCGAGCTGCTCGAGTCGAAGGGCGTCGACTTCACCGATTGGGAGGGCTATCACCGGCTCGAGGCCGCGGAGAAGGCCCTCGGTGAGGCCGAGGGACGTGAGCGCGTGAAGATCGCGACCCGTGAAGCCATGCTCGCCGAGGCGCGCGCCCACCTGACCGCGGGCGCGAACGCCGGCTGATTTCGCCGAGGCGGCTGCGGGGAACTGAGGCCGTGGCGCCGGCTGTGGTTCGGCCTCCCCGTCGTTCAACGACGAATCAGGTTTTCGACGCTGCCTCGTATCGATAACCTGATCCGCCGCTGATCGAGGCTCGCGGGACTCGTGCGTTTCTGGACCGTCAGCCGCTGAGGCTCAGATAACAGCTCGAAGCGTTCCTCTGTTCGACCCGGTGAGCGGCGAAGCTAGGCACAACCCGCTTCACTTATAAGTGAAACATTGCTATCCTCTTCGTATAGCTATGAACGTAGACCTGGGAAGGGGTGACTATGTCAGCCTTAGCTTCTTCCGAGCGGATCACGATCAGCGATCAGACCGTCAAGGACGCCCGAGACACTGTCATTCCTGGAGGGGCCTCGCTTGTGCTGCGCCTCGCCGATGGGGAAGAAGTGGAGCTTCCGACCAGCATTCAACAGACACTATTGCATGCTCTGAAGTTGATTGCGCAACAGGGTTCTGTTTCTATTGGCCAATTGCCAGTGGAGCTGACCAGCACGGTGGCGGCAGATCTGCTCAGCATTTCGAGGCCGACTCTGATGAAGTGGGTGGCCGAAGGCCGAATCGGCTCCTACAAGAAGGGGTCGCATACGCGTTTCAACAGGGATGAAGTGTTGGACCTGCGCCAACGAAATGCGGCTGCTCGCCGTTCTGCCTTCGAAGAGCTGCGCAGCCTGGATGAGGAGCACGAAGGGTTCCTCGCCGACTGATAGGCAGTATCGACTGGCTGGAGTGGGAAGTCCCACTCCAGCCAGTCTTCTGTTATGCCCCAGCGAGTTTTTGTTGACGCAAACATCTTCTATAGTAGGACCCTCCTCGATTGGCTGTACTATTTGGGTGAGCCAACGAGGGCATGTTTCAGTTGCATTCGACTGAGGACGTCTTCGCCGAAGTGCTGGCCAATATGCGAGAGAAGGATCCCACTGCGCCTGGGCATGTGACACGACATCGTTTGGAGCTCATGCAAGAGTGCATCGATGAGGTGATTCAGGACTTCCCCGGTGATGCCGAGTTCACCGGTACAGACTCGGAGGATTACCATGTCCATGCGGCGGCGCTGGGAGCCCGTTCGGACCTCGTCGTCACTGCTGATAAGCCGAGCGGAATCACCACCACGCCAGATGCCCAACCGTACGAAATCATCTCTCCGGACGATTTCTTCATGCTCGTTGTCGATTCATCGCCGACGTGCCTTCTGCCGATTGTCCGCCTCCAGTTCGACTATTGGAAAACGAAGCCGAATCATCGACAGCTCGACGACGCGCTCGAGAGAGCCGGATGTCAGCAATTCGCTTTGCGCGTGCGTGCGGCGCTGAGCCGGTTGGCGCAGACCGTCTATTGACACCTGTTTGGCAACTCTCGAGACGGCGGCGTCTCGATCCAACACTATTCCGGTGGGGTGGAGAACGGTTGGTTCGGGACGCTCAGGAGCTTATGCAGATCATGACTTCTGCTGAGGAAACGGGCGGAAGCCATCGACGTCGAGGGCGACGTCTGGATGCCGATATCGCGCCCAAAGATCATGGCCGTCCCAGTCCTCTGGCATCCTGTCCCGCAGTTTGGCCCGTGTCAGCTTCTCGTCCTCTTCTCCGGTGATGATTGCCCATGGCGTGGCAAGGAGGTCGGCTGCGATTTCAGCGGCCGTTGGCACTTCCTGATTGTCGAGTCGTTCATACCAGCCGGCGATGCGGAGTTTCATCGGGTAGACATGCTCTCCCACAAGGCGTGGTTCCGGATGGTTCGCACGTGCGAACGCTGCGGGAGACCACAGGGCGCCGTCGACTCGTCTCCGGTGGCCCTGACGAGTTTCGCGCGGCTTGTCCCAGAAGGCATCTGTCGCATGCCTGAGCAGCTTGCGGCCGGCGGCGCCTCGATTTCCTCTCTGCTGGTGCACCAGTTTCAGGACCTCGAGTATGACGCGTGCGTCCTCGAGATCCTGCTGGCTCAGGTCAGATGTCGTCTGTCGCATATTTCCACAGTAGCTGCGTAAGCGGTGCTTGGGTGGTTAGAAGCCGCCGGCGGCCACATAGTGGCCCGAAACCTTCCATTATTCGACCGTTTGGTCGAGAACCCTTCCGCGTCGCCCTGTAAAGCCATGACCTCGACTGATAACCCGGCTACGTAATTGACATCACCGACTCTCAAGAGAAGACTGACCGCGGATATTCTGCCTTCACAAATCTGGGAGGCGAAGGTGCCCTCAACAAATCCGCTGTCATCGGGCTCGCATACGAGCGTGACAGGCGTCCATGACAGAGGTCTTAAGCGCGATATCGGCAAGACCGGTCTGCTGTTCACCGGAGTCGGCGCGATCATCGGATCGGGTTGGCTCTTCGGTGCTTTCGACGCCGCCAGCATGGCTGGTCCGGCCGCGATCCTGTCGTGGGCCATCGGCGCCATTCTCATCATCTTCGTGGCGCTGAACTACTCTGAGCTCGGAGTCATGTTCCCGGTCGCCGGCGGTGTCGTCCGCTACCCGCACTACGCCTTCGGATCGTTCGCCAGCTACACCAGCGGGTGGATCACCTGGCTGTCAGCGGCCGGAACCGTCGGCATCGAAGTCCTCGCTGCCATCCAATACGCCTCGAGCTATCTGCCGTGGCTGATGGAGTCCAAGGACGGGGTGCTGGTTCTCACCGGCCCCGGCATCCTCGTCAGCATCGCCATGGTGGCCGTCTTCTGCATCATCAACATGTTCGGCGTGAAGTTCTTCGCCCACTTCAACAATGTGCTCGTGTGGTGGAAGCTGCTGGTCATCGTCCTCGTGTTCGTGGGACTGGCGCTGCTGGCGTTCAACCCGGGTCACTTCCACATGGCCGAGTTCGGCGGATTCGCACCCAACGGGCTCGCGCCGATCTTCGCCGCACTGCCGGCAGCCGGCATCGTCTTCTCCTACCTGGGATTCCGCCAGGGAGTCGAGTTCGCCGGTGAGACGAAGGACCCGCAGAAGAACATGCCGTTCGCCGTGATCGGCTCGATCGTCCTGACCGGCATCATCTACATCCTCCTGCAGGTCGCCTTCATCGGAGCCGTCCCCACCGAGCTGCTCCAAGACGGCTGGGGCGGACTGTCGTTCTCGAACTCGGCCGGTCCGTGGGCGGAGATCGCGATCATGCTGGGTGCGATGTGGCTGGCCATCATCCTCTGCGCAGCAGAATCGGCGCGACCTTCCACCTCGCCGAGGCGGCCGAAGCCCACCGGGCCCTCGAGGCCGGACGAGTGCGGGGTCGGATCCTCATCCTCCCCTGACAGAGATCATCGCCTTCCCCGAACCGGACGCCCGCAGGCGGCGCCGCGGGCGCGGCTATCGCTCTGCCTGTTCGGTCGGCACCACCATGACCGGCCCCTGCGCGCGGTTGAGGACTTCGCGGCTGATGGAACCTAGCAGTGCCGACCTGACCGCGCCGCGACCGCGCGTGCCGAGCACCGTCAGCTGCGCCGTGCGGGTCATCGCCTCAAGAACATCACCCGGGTCGCCGAGTTCGACCTCGACCGTGATGTCGAGGGAGGGATGGCGCTGACGCAGCCAGTCGATCGACTTCTCCAGCGTTCCCGTGAGATTGCTCCGACGAAGCTCTGTGGCCGTGTCGTAGACTTCGAGGTCCGGGTACCAGTACCTCCATTCCCGCAGGAGCGGCATCGCCGTGAGCACCTGCAGAGGTGCCTCGAGACGCTGCGCGTGCTGCGCGGCCAGCAGCAGGACCGGGCGCCTGCTTTCGGAGAGATCGACTCCCGCGACCACCGGTGCGGCGGTCCGCACGGGGGCGGAGGCTTCCGGATCCTGCCCGCCAGCCGGTCGGCTCTCCTCGGGGACGACGACGGTGGGGCACTGCGCATGGGCCGGCAGGGCCGCGGCCACCGAACCGAGCAGCTGACCGAGGAAACCGCCGCGGCCGCGGGCGCCGACGGCAAGCGTCTGCGCCCGGGCGCTGAGAGCGGCGAGCACTCCGGCCGGGCTGCCCTTCGGCCGTTGAAAACGTCACCTCACCCGGGTAGTCGCGCAGAAGCTCCCGCGCGATATCGAGGAGCTGGTTGGCCCGATCCCGCTCGGCCCGAGCTTCGGGCGAGACGAGGACCGCGGGCTCACCGGTGTACATCATCGGCGGGAGCCGATACACGGTGACGACCGTGAGAGCCGAACCGCTGCTCTGCGCAGCGACGGCGGCCCAGCGCAGTGCGGACCGGGCGGGCTCCGAACCGTCGAAGCCCACCAGGACACCGGCATCGCGATCGGCCGAAGCGAAGGGAACCGTGCCCTTCATGACAGGACCCTCTCCTCTAGATGATCACGACTTGCGGGGCACGATCATCACCGCGCCCTGAGCGTTGTTGAGCACACCGCGGGAGACGGAACCGAGCAGTGCGCTGCGCACCGCGCCGCGGCCCCTGCTGCCGACGACGGTCAGCCGCGCTGTCGCGGTCCTGTCGGCGATGACGTCCATGGGTTCGCCGATCTCGACATCGATGGAGATGTCCAGGTTCGGGTGATCGTCGAACAGCCACGCGTGGTCGTCTTTGATCATCTTCTCGAGTTCGTTCTTGCGCCGCTGGCTCGACTCGTTCTGCAGCCGAACGTCGGGGTACCAGTACAGCCACTCCTCCATCAGCGGCATGATCATGAGAATCTTCAGCTCCGCGGCCGTCTCCTCCGCTGCGTGCGCGGCCTGCTTGAGCACCTCGGCGCTCTGGGCTGAGCCGTCGATCGCGACGACGACAGGACCGTCCTGCTGGTGGTCGACGAACTTCCCGGGCTCGGCGTCCGCCTCGGCGGAGTCGGTGCCGGGGAACACGATCGTGGGGCAGTGGGCGTGTGCCGGCAGGGCTGAGGACACCGAGCCGAGCACGCGGCCGACGAAGCCGCCGCGTCCGCGAGCACCGACGACGACCAGCTGGGCGCGCCTGGTGAGATCGGCCAGGGTGCCGGCGGGGTTGCCCTCGGCGACACCGAGGATGAGTTCACCCGAGTAGTCGCTGAGGAATTCCTTGGCCACATCGAGTGTCGCCTCGGCGAGCTCCCGCTTGGCACGGTCATCCGGCTGCGCCTGCAGCGAAGCCATATTGGGATAGACCGGGACAGGAACCGTATAGGCGGTGACGACGGTCAGAACCGTCTTCCGGCGAAGCGCTTCGGTCGCGCCGAACTGCAGAGCCGCTTTGGCATGGTCGGAGCCGTCGAAGCCGACCAGGACCCCAAGGTCACGGGAGCGCATGTCGGCGGCGGTGACATCGTCGTACATCTTGAACCTCCTGCCGGGGTTTCACAGATTCCGAGCGATGGCGACAACCCCGCAGCGAAAGCGCCATCGTCAGGATCCATTATAGCCTGTTTCTACACTATGTAGAATTTTGCGCGGTCGATTCGTCACTGCGCGGTCTTGTTGGGCACGATCAGCACGGGCGACCCCGCCCGGTTCAGCATACTCCGGCTGACCGAACCCAGCAACCGGCCGGCCAGACCGCCGCGACCGCGGTTGCCCATCACGATGAGTGCTGCGCTGCGCGAGGCGTCAAGAAGCACGTCGGCTGCCGAGCCTTCGACAAGCTGCCGTCGAAGCACACCGTGGTCGCACCGCCCACCAGCGCCGAGGCGACGAGGTTCCACATCATCCAATTCGTGTTCGTGTACCAGAAGAACCGGTCACCCGGCCGGAGGTCGAGGTGGAGACCCAGCAGGCGCAGGTGATCGATGACGACCCCGCCGTGGCTGTGCACGATCCCCTTGGGAATCCCCGTCGTGCCCGAGGAGTACAGCACCCACAGCGGGGTATCGAAATCGACCCGGACGAACTCGGGTTCGACATCCCCGGAAGCGACATCGTCCCAGGTGGTGAGGTTCGTGATCCGCCCGTGTTCATCGATGAATTCCTCGCCGAGGTTGCCCACCCCGACCACGGCCCGCAGGCTCGGCATCCGGTTGGCCAGATCCGCGACCTGGTCGCGGCGGTCGAAAGCCTGCCCGTTCCACAGGTATCCGTCGGCGGCGAAGAGCACCGTCGGTTCGAGCTGGCCGAGCTTCGTCGCGGCACCTTCGGCGGCGTAGTCCTGGGCGCAGACGGACCAGATGGCACCGAGCGAGGCGGAGGCGAGGAAGGCGATGAGAGTGTGGTGGGTGTTCGGGAGGTATCCGACGACACGGTCGCCTTGTTCGACTCCTTGCTCACGCAACCAGGCGGCGACGGACCCGAGCTGGCGGCGCAGTTCGCGTCAAGTGGTTTCAGTGCACTCGCCGGATTCTTTGATGGTGATGATCGCTGGTTCGTCGGCGAGCTTGTCATCGAGGCCGGCCCGCAGTGCGTGTTCGGCGTAGTTGAGCCGGGTCCCGGGGAACCAGGTGGCCCCGGGCATGGACCGATCGGCGAGGACTTCGGAGTAGGGCTCATCGGCGATGACGTCGAAGAAGTCCCAGACCGCGCCCCAGAATCCGTCGAGGTCGCTGACCGACCAGTTCCACAGATCGTCATAGTCGGCCATTGTTTGGTCGGTGCGTTTGTTGGCGAAGTCGATGAAGTCGGCGATCTGCGGTCGCGGGGTCTGGTCAGGGTCGGGAAGCCAGATCGGTTCAGCGGTCAATTCTTCTCCTCAGCACTTCGGTGGGCGGTAGCTATAGCGGTCTCCACCAGCTGAAACGAGGCGAACTCGTTTTGCAGCGGAGACGTTGAGTCCACCATACGCCGCCGACCCAGCGGCCATTGCAGACAGTCCGGAACGCAATTGTGACGCTGAGAATTCTCAGCGGCGCAGTCGACAGGGAGGTGGGTTTCGGTTCAGCCCCACACGCCCCGGATGTCGTGGACGATCTTCTGCGCGAGCAGAGCCTGCTCAGTCCAGTGTCGGCACGAACTCGCGCAGCCACGCCTTGAGGTCGTCGCCGAGGTCCTCCCGATCGCAGGCAATCTGCATGACAGCTTTGAGGTAATCGAGCTTGTCGCCCGTGTCGTAGCGGGCACCCTTGAACACGACCCCGTAGACGCCATTCCCGTCCGCGTTTCCGGCGAGCTCTTGGAGGGCGTCGGTGAGCTGGATTTCGTTGCCGCGTCCCGGCTGCGTGGTCTCGAGGACATCGAAGACCTCTGGCGCCAGCACGTAACGGCCGATGACGGCCAGATTCGAGGGGGCATCCTCGGTGGCAGGCTTTTCCACCAGGTTATTGATTTTGACAACCTCATCGTCCGAGGTGGTCTCGACTGCGGCGCAGCCGTAGAGGTGGATTGCTTCGCTGGGGACTTCCATAAGCGCGACGACACTGCCGCCGGTCTTCTCGGCAACCTCGATCATCTTCGGCAGGATGGGGTTACGTTCGTCAATGAGGTCATCGCCGAGGAGGACGGCGAACGGCTCGTTGCCGACGTGCTGGCGTCCCTTGAGCACGGCATGGCCGAGGCCCTTCGGATCGCCTTGCCGCACGTAGTGGATGTCGGCGAGATCTGTCGAATGCTGAACAGCGGCGAGCTTCTTCTCATCGCCTTTCTGAGCCAGCGCCACCTCAAGTCCGTCAACCCGGTCGAAATGATCCTCGAGTGGTCGCTTGTTGCGCCCAGTGATCATAACGACGTCTCGAAGACCAGCTTCTGTCGCCTCTTCAACGACGTACTGGATTGCCGGCTTGTCGACGACGGGGAGCATCTCTTTGGGGGTGGCCTTCGTGGCGGGGAGGAACCGAGTTCCCAAGCCGGCAACGGGGATCACGGCCTTGCGCACTCTATTGTTTTGTTCGACATTCATAGACTGATGTTATCGAATACCGAATGTAGTCCTAAAACGGTATGAGGAGTCGGTGATGTAACTGAACTTTCCGCCTACTGGGTATTCAGCCCCACACCCCACGCGTATCGTGGACGATCTTCTGCGTCAGCAGGGTTCGGTCGATGCGAGTGAACTCGTTGTGGTCGACGAGCAGCAGCACGATATCGGCCGCGCGAATGGCTTCGTTCACCTCGGTGAGAGTGACATTCGAGCGCTCCGCGAGCTCCGCTGGCAGCCGGTCGATGTTCGGCTCGACGGCCAAGATGTTGGCCTGAGGGAGCTCGTCGGCAAGCTGACCGACGATCTGCCGGGCAGGACTCTCGCGCAGATCATCGATATTCGGCTTGAACGCCAGCCCAAGAGCGGCAATCTGCACATCCTGGATGCGACGCGCCTGGGGGAGGAGCTTGTCGAGCACATACCCCGGCTTCGCATCGTTGACCTCACGAGCGGTCCGGATCAGCGATGACTGGTCCGGTGCGGTGGCGACGATGAACCACGGGTCCACGGCGATGCAGTGGCCGCCCACACCGGGGCCGGGCTGCAGGATGTTCACCCGCGGGTGGTGGTTGGCGAGCTTGATGAGCTCCCACACATTGATGTCGAGCCCGTCGGAGATCACCGACAGCTCATTGGCGAAGGCGATATTGACATCGCGGTACGCGTTCTCCGTCAGCTTCGCCATCTCCGCGGTGCGAGCATCGGTCATGAGGAATTCGCCCTCACAGAACAGTTCATAGAGGTCACGTGCCCGTTCGCCGGCATTGCCGTTGAGCGTGCCGACGATGCGGTCGTTCGTGCGCAGCTCGATCATGATGCGACCGGGCAGCACACGCTCGGGGCAGTGCGCGAAGTAGATCGTCTGCGCACTGCCCGACTTGAGCGAAAGATCCGGTCGAGCCGCCAGAATCGTCTCGGCGAGGAATTCCGTTGCCCCGGGAGGCGAAGTCGATTCGAGAATGATGAGTTCATTGCCCTCGAGCAGCGGAGCGATCTGCTTGCCCGCGGTTTCGATAAACGACAGATCCGGCTCATGACCCTCCTTGAACGGAGTCGGCACCGCCACGATGTAGTTATCCGCATGCGGGGTCTCGGTCGTCGCCCGCAGATATCCCTGAGACACGACACCGGCCACCGTGGTCGCCATATCCGGTTCGACGAACGGGACCTTGCCTTCGTTGATCGTCGCCACGGCATCGGCGTTGATGTCGACACCGACCACATCCGCACCAGAACTGGCCAGAACCGCGGCGGTCGGAAGACCGATATAGCCAAGACCGATGACGGCGACCGAAGGTCGAGTACTGTTGGGAAAGGCGTTCATTTATTAGCTCCAGGCTGTTCTGTGGGACAAATAGAATAGTAGTGAACTCATTCATTATCGAAAAATGATTAGAGTGAACTTCTGGTGACTCGTTCATCGACCAGCTACGACGTGGTGCTATGGTTTCGCTGTTTGCGGGCACCCGGAAGAAGGAGATGGCATGAGCGCCGATCAGAGCGTTGCCGAAGCGAAGGTCATGGTCATCTACGGCACCCGCCCCGAGGCGATCAAGGTCGCCCCGGTGGTCAAGGCCCTCGAAGCCCATCCCCGGCTCACTCCGATCGTCGCCGTCACCGCCCAGCATCGTGAAATGCTCGACCAGGTCAATGAGGTCTTCGACATCACCCCCGACGTCGACCTCGACCTCATGTCCCACGACCAGACGCTCAACAGCATCGCCGGCAGCGTCATCACGAGAGTAGACGCCGTCCTCGACGAGCACCGCCCCGATGCCGTCGTCGTCCAAGGCGATACGACGACCGTGATGGCCGCAGCGATCGCGGCATTCAACCGAGAGATCCCCGTCGTCCACCTCGAAGCGGGACTGCGCAGCGGAGACATCAACTCTCCCTTCCCCGAGGAGGCCAACCGTAAGATCGTCTCACAGATCGCCCGCATCCACCTCGCCCCGACCATGGTCTCCCGAAAGAACCTCCTCGCCGACGGTGTCCCTGACGAGACCATCCACGTCATCGGCAACACCGTCATCGACGCCCTGCACTGGGCAGTCGCCACCCCCGTCGAATACTCCGTCCCCGAGCTGCAGAACCTTGAGAACGATGACAGGCGAATCCTCCTGGTCACGGCCCACCGTCGGGAGAACCTCGGCGAGAACATGATCAGCATCGGTCGGGCTATGCGGACCTTGGCGCAGAACTACCCCGACCTTCTCATCGTGTGGCCGGCCCATAAGAACCCTAAGGTGCGCGCGGCGATCGCTCCGCAGATCGATGACCTCGACAATGTCATTTCGATCGAGCCGGTCGGCTACGGTGAGTTCTCCCACCTCATTGCGAAGGCCGACATCGTCCTCACCGATTCCGGCGGGATCCAGGAAGAGGCACCGAGTCTCGGCAAACCTGTACTCGTGCTCCGGGAGAACACCGAACGCCCCGAAGCCATCGATGCCGGAACCGTGAAGCTCATCGGCACCGATACGGACAGGATCATCGCCGAGGTGTCTGACCTCCTCGATGATGACGCCGCCTACCGAACCATGGCCAATGCGGTCAACCCGTACGGTGACGGGCACTCCGCGACGCGCAGCACCGACATCATCGACGAACTCCTGACACCCACCCAACAGGACTGAGGCTCAGACACCGCCGAGAGGTAAACGGGGACCGGAAAGCGTCAACCTCCGTCCACCGCCCGGTTCCGATCCGTTCCCGAACAGTTCATTTGCAGACCACAACATAGTGGTCATGTCATCAGTCAGACCCCGGCGGATCAGCCGAATGCTCGTGTTGACCGTCGCGGTCGTTCTCATCACCGCAGCGGCAGGACTGCTGGTGAGCGCTCTGTCCACGGAACCTCTCTACGCCTTTACCGGGCTGCTCACAGCGGCGCTGCTCATCGTACTCGTCCTCGCCGTCGAGAGAATGGCGATCGTCGCCCGCAATGCCGCTGCAAAGTCGGAACGCCAAGCGCAGGCGGCCGTGCGTGACCTCGCCGAGGCGGTCACGAGCGTAGAGAAGCGGACGAAGAGAATGGAACGGGTGCTCAACAACACCGCCGGATCGGTGGGACGCAGCTCGCCCCTCGTCCGCAGGATCGACGCCTCCGTCCTCGCCCTGGCAACCGGCGGCGCCCAAGTAGGTGGCGCACCGACGGGAAGCACGGCCAACTCGGCGGTATCGCCCGGCACCGCAGTCTCCACGCCCCATCTGCAGGCGATCAGCTTTCCCAACGCCCCGGAGACGAAAGGCACCCCGACTTTCGCCGGACTCACCGTCCTGATGATCGCCGACGAGTTCACTCTCCGGGCCTTTGCCCACGAATGGACCGTGGTCACGGCCACACCCGACAACTGGCGAGAGGTCATCGAGATCGAAACGCCAGATCTCGTATTCACAGAAAGCGCATGGGAGGGAAACGGCGGCAGCTGGAAGTACCACCTCGTCGGTGTGACCGCTCCACGTCCGGCAATCGTCGAACTCACCGCCTACTGCCGTGTTAAGGGCATCCCCACGGTTTTCTGGAACAAGGAGGACCCGCCGCACTTCGAGGACTTCCTCGACACGGCCCGTCTCTTCGACCACGTATTCACCACCGACGGAGACAAGATCCCGGACTACGTCGACCGCCTCGGGCACGACAGGGTCCACCTGCTGCCGTTCGCAGCACAACCGGCGATCCATAACCCTGGGCGCATCCGCGGCGTCGAGCGCGATAAGGCCGTCGTCTTCGGCGGCATGTACTTCAGAGACAAATACCCGGAACGCCGCGACCAGCTCGACATTCTTTTGCCCGCGGCGAAGAAGCTGGGGCTCGATATCTTCTGCCGCAACACCAAGGAACCGCGGTATCAATTCCCCGACAGGTTCGCAGAATCCGTGCGACCGGGGATCCCCTACCCACAGATGATCTCGGCCTACCACGGCTTCAAAGTCGTCATCAACGTCAACTCGGTGACGACGTCTGACACCATGTGCGCCCGGCGCGTCTTCGAAGCCACCGCCTGCGGCGCGGCCGTCGTGACCACACCGACCCCGGCGATTACTCACTTCTTCGACGATGACCTGCTCACCCTCGTCAACGGCGAGGCACACGCCTTCGACCGGATGCGCACTCTGGTCGCCTCCGACGAACTCCGGGAACGACGTGTCCACCTGGCCCAGCGCAGAATCTGGGAGAACGACACGTACACTCATCGTGCCCTCGACGTCATGGCCGCATTGGGGCTCGAAGCACAGGCTCCTTCGGCACACTGTTCGATCGTCGTGTGCACCAATCGACCGGACAACCTTCCACTGATCATCGGCAACTGCCTGCGCCAGAACATCGCTGGAGCAATCGACGATCTCGAACTCATCATCGTCTCGCACGGCTTCTCCATCGACCCTGAACTGTTGGAGTCGCTCATCGACGAGCACCGCGCAGGTGCCTCGAACACGGCAGACTCCGTATCCGTGACCACGCTTGCCGCCGAAGCCGAGGCCACCCTCGGTGAGATCCTCAACCGCGGATTCGACGCTGCCCGAGGCGACTTCCTGTTCCGCATGGACGATGATGACTTCTACGGAGCCAACTACGTCCGCGACCAGCTCAACGCGATCCGCTTCAGCGGAGCAGACCTCGTCGGCAAGGCAGAGACATACATGTACTTCGAAGACGAGGACGCCACCTACCTCACCTTCCCCGGGAAGGCTCACCGCGACACCGACTTCGTCCGCGGAGCCACCTTCGCAGGCCCCCGCGAAACGTTTGCCACCTACCGGTTCAAGGAACAGCGCACTGGCGAGGACTCGGACTTCATTACCCGACTCAGGCAAGGCGGAGGTCGAATCTACAGCTCAGACCGCTTCAACTACGTCGTCAACCGGCAAGCCGACAAGACCCGCCACACCTGGGCCGCCACCGACACGAACCTCATGGGCACCGGAGTGCTCAAACACATCGGCAACGACCCCCGACAGATCGAACTCTGATGCCCAATCAAGCCGACACCTACCTCATCGGCGTCACCCGATTCTCTCTGCTGCTGCCGAACTCCTCACAGTGGAAGCTCTCGGCCCAGGCAGAGTCGCAGCGCTCCTACGCCGAGGCGCTCTATGACCCGGCCCGCTTGGACTCCCGACTGCGGATCTTCTCCGAACTCTCCCTGCCGCAGCTGGCAGCAGGCTCAGCGGGACGGAACTATTGCCACATCGTCCAGCACTCATCATCCCTGCCGGAGAAGTACCAGACAGCCTTGGCCGAGCTGGCCGAACGATATGACTTCCTCACCGTTCTGTGCAGCGATGACCCCCGCACCCACGCCGATTCCGTGGCCGATAATTTCCGGGACATGATCGCCGAGGCGGATCGACCGCACGCTCGACTCGCCTGGTTCCGCCTCGACGATGACGACATTGTCTCCGACCGCTATTTCGACCGGGTCACCGGCTATGTCGAGACCGATCCACCTGGTCGTGTGGTCAGCCTCGGGCTGGGGTACTCGATGATCTACTCCGACGATAAGCTGTGGGACCTGCGGTTGGACTACCGGCCGAAGAATTCGATCGGCCAGCTCTACCTATGCGCCTTCGACACGGACGGTCAGTCCCTCATCGAGCCCCCGCGTCAGAACCACGCGATCATCGACCAGTTCGCGCCGACGATCCTCGACTCGCGTCATCCTTCGTTCATCACGGTCGTCCATCCGCTCCAGGACGGGCGTGCCCACCTTGACCTTGGCTCGGCGCTGGCCGCAGTGGAGAAAGAACAGGGAACCAAAGACATCAAGGCACTCGACGAACTCGAGGCAGAATTCTCCCACGTCCTTCACTCGGGCGCCATCGCAGAAGGCACTCGCGATCTCCTCACCGACCTGCCCGAATTGAGCACCGAACCAGTTCGAATCCCGGCTTCCGCTCACGGACCTCTGGCGATCAACACCGAGGTGACGGCCGCCGCCGCACAGACAGAAGGCCGCGTGATCATCGCCTTGAAGTTCGCCCCGGGCACACGCCCCGAGGTCACCGGACGGTGGGTCGAGATCGATGCGAACACCCTCGCCGTCGGATTCGTTGTCACCACGCCCACCATGAGCTTCAGAGCTCAGCTTCTCGGCATCGCGGACACCTGCACCCTGACAGAGGTCTCGGTCTGGGTTTCACGCAGCTTCGACGGCGACATCCGCCTGGACTCACTGAGCATCACCGAAGTCTGACCGGCGACTCCTCAGTACGGGCATCCCTCAGAAACAGTAGTGCCCCGGCGCATAACCGAACGCATGGACGTCCCCATTCGCCAGCAGCAGATAGTCATCGACACTCCACGTGTGCGCATGATCGCCGCGGACCTGAACGAAGTTGAACCGGTCGGCCGAATAGATCCGAGCCCCCGAGGCGATGAGGCGCTGCTGCAGCTCGGTGTCCTCGCCGAGGGTGCGCTCGGCAAAGGGATTGTCCACCAGCGTCGACCGCCGCGTCATCAACGTCGGACCCATGACGAGATCGGTGAACCGATGCTCCCGTTCGGGGAACCGGCAGATGACGATGTCGCGTGCGCGGATATGCAGGTAATGAGCCTGCTTGCCGACGAGATCCGCATCCGAATAGCGCAGCGCGGCCAGCTGATCGCCGAGGTAGTGCGCCCCATAGACGTCATCATCGTCCATCTTCGCAATGACCTCCCCGGACGCGGCCTCGACTCCCCGGTTGAGGCAGACACCCAAGGGCTGGTCGGAGTCCACCTGAACGATCTGCAGGTGTTCGATGCCTGCGCTCGCCGCCCGGGCCCGCAGATCCGCGGGCACCTCGAAACCGTGCGCAACGAGCACGAGTTCTTTGTCTGAATGCAGCTGAGCGGCATGCGTGGTCAACACCTCGCCGAGGTGGTCCGGCCGATTCGTCGACACGACCGCTGACACCGAGGTCGGGAACGGCCGCGCATAGTCGAGTCCCAAGGAAGCCATCACCGTCATCGCCCGGTGCGTGTACGTGTGCTCGGCCCAGATGCGCCGCTGTGCCAGATGCACACTGCGGTCCCGCAGTTCAGGACTGCGCACATAGGCACGCAGCGTCCATTCTGCCTCCTCCTTCGTCTCCGGCTGCGGCACCTCGTCGGTGGGGAAGAACTCCCGGGTGGCCGCACTGGGCGTGGTGACGACGGGAGTGCCGGCGGCCGCGATCTCGAAGATCCTCCTGGCGCACATGCTGGGGGAGTCGGTCACGGAGTTGACGTTGAGGAACACCTTGTAGTGCTTATAAGCGGTGAGCAGGTTCCGGTAGGGCAGCGATCCCACGACCCGCTCGGCCAACGTCCCGGGAAACTGATAGCGCTCGTCGTTGCCTAAGAAGCGGGAGAAGATCTCCAGCCCGTGCTGCATCCGGCCCGAGACGGCCTCGGCGGCGCCGAGCAGCAGATCCATCTGTTCCCGACGTTCGGGGTACTTGTGCGCGAAGTACATGCCGGCGAAGGCGATGTCACGAGCGGCGACATTGCGCGAGGGCCGGGACGGATTGTGGATTGCCGGTTGGGCCGCGAACGGCAGAGCCGCGACACGGTCATGGCCGAGCCTCGACTGATACTCAGGCACCAGCCGGATGTCACTGGTGAACACGACATCGCAGAGTCCGGCCAACGGCAGGAAGTCTTCGAAGTGTGGGGGATCCTCTTTGTTCCAGAAGACCGTCGGAATACCGCGGCGGCGGCACGCGGTGAGGAGGTCGGTGACCTCAGTGCTCGGGCCGGACGGGCCTGTGAGCTTGAACTTCCACTGCCCGGCATTGCCGTTCCATGCCGATTCGACAAAGACGAAGTCGAGGCCGTCGAGCTCCTCAGCCCACCCGGTCGGCGACAGAGCCCGGGTCGACCATTCGAAACCGAAACTCTCGGCCGAGAACTCATCGAGGATGACCCCGACCTGGAGCTGATCGAAGATAGGAGCGCGCTGCGACAGCGGCAGAGGCGGGAACAGCTCGGCGAGGACTTCGGCTGACAGGCTGCCGGTGGCCACCGCGGCCGAGGTCTCCGCAGCACCTTGAGAGACGGTCCGGCGGCGACGCCATTTCGTCACCTGTGAGACACCGCCCTTGCGCAGATGCCACAGAGCGGTCCTCAGAGTGCGAAGCGGTGTTCGGGGCACGGTGTCGAGTCCTCCAAGCGGTGGCGGGAACGGTGCGAAGCAGCGGGCGACAGCCCACCCGAACGGTGCAAGAGTCCTTGTTAGAAGCTCGATTCGTGCCGAGTGAGTGACAGCGTCGAGACGTGTCGAATGCAACCAATTCTTAATGTGCGCAGCGTTCATTCTGAATGAAACCTGTTAATCCCAATAGTACAATCGGGACGTTGTAGAAGACTCCATGCAGGTCGAAGTGGTGCTGATCACCAGCACGGCAGACCAGCAGGAGCGGCCATGTGAAAGCGGACGAAAAGAGGACAGTGGGAAGCAACTCAGGGCCCATTCCCTCACGGACCCCAATGAGACGGCACGGCAGAGCCATGGCGCTCTCCCTCATCGATGGTCTCGTCTTCGCGTTCCTCGTCATGGCGATGACGCTTGTGCGATACGACTTCGAGGCTCACCGCGTCAATGTTCCCGGAATGCTCGTGTGCGCGATCATCGGCTTCGTTGTCTTCCTCATCGGAGGGCCGCTGGCGATCTACCGTGGTCGTTACCGGCGCGGGTCGACCGACCAGTTCGCCGCCATCGTGGGAACGGTGGCCGTGGGTGTCGGGCTCATGTGGGTCGCCGAATTCGCGTTCGCCAGCCGTCTGCTCATTCCCACCAGCGTCCCCATCGCCGCGGGCGCGCTCATGGTCGTGGCCAAGAGCCTTGAAAACTGGGCACGCCGCAATATGCGACAGCGCAGCCTCACCACCTCGGGATCCTCCCGGCCGACGCTGGTCGTCGGTGCCGGAGACCAGGGGATGCTGGCGCTGGACATGATCGCGCAGGACGCGCGGAACGAATACGTTGCCGTCGGCATCCTCGACGATGATCCGGCCAAACGGCACCTGCGCTACAACGGCACTCGCGTGCTCGGGCCGATCAGTGACATCGCCGCGCAGGTCGATCGTACGGGCGCCGGCGTCGTCATCATCGCCATTGCGGACCTGGAGCCGGAAGAACTCTCCCGCATCGCCTCGAATCTCGAATCGCGGCCGGTCGAAATCAAGATCATGCCGCGGCTCTCGGACTCCGACTACACCCGGCCCGAACCCGACTCCCATGACGTCGCGGACCTGCGGCACCGTGGTTTCCGCGATGTCAGCCTCGAGGACCTCATCGGTCGGAAGCCGATCTCGACGAACATCGACGACATCGCATCGGCGATCACGGGCAAGGTCGTCATCGTCACCGGTGCCGGCGGATCCATCGGCTCGCAGCTGTGCCGTCAGGTCTCCCGGTTTGACCCGGCCCGGCTCGTCATGACCGACCGGGACGAATCCGGACTCCACGCGACCGAACTCGGCCTCGAGGGGTCCGCGCTGCTGACCAGCGATGACCTCGTCCTCGGCGACCTGCGCGACCCTGCCTTCATCGATGCCCTCGTCGCCGAGGTGAAGCCGGACATCATCTTCCACGCGGCCGCGCTCAAACACCTGACGTTCCTCGAACGCTTCCCGGAACAGGCCGTGCGCACCAACGTCGGTGCCAGCCTCGACCTCCTCGACGCTGCGGTGGCCAACGATGTCGAATCCTTCGTCCACATCTCCACGGACAAGGCGGCCGGGGCGACCTCCGTGCTCGGGCGCACAAAGTTCTCGATCGAGCGCGCCATCGCCACAGTGGCGCAGGAGACCGGGCGCCGGTACATGTCCGTGCGCTTCGGCAATGTGCTCGGCTCCCGCGGTTCTGTGCTTGAGACCTTTGTCGCTCAGGTGGCGGCGGGCGATCCGGTGACCGTGACCGATCCGGAGGTCACCCGCTACTTCATGTCCGCCGATGAGGCCTGCGAACTCGTGCTGCAGGCCGCGGCTATCGGCCGTCCGGGGGAGACACTCGTCCTCGACATGGGCGAGCCGATCAGGGTCGACGACCTCGCCAAACGTGTCATCGCGCTGTCGGGACGAACCGACGCACAGATCGTCTACACGGGTCTGCGACCGGGGGAGAAGCTCGCCGAGGCGCTCCTGTCACCGGGAGAGGTCGATGATCGACCCAATCACCCGCTCATCACTCAGGTGCCGATCACCCCGATCGACCTCACCGCGCTCAAAGACCTTGTGGCCGAATCACGTGACCCGCACGTCTTCACCAACAGGGCGGCCCTCGAAGCGCGGCTGACGGGTCTGCTCGATTCTGAACCGCTGGACACCGGAGCCGGCCACTGATGGATCTGCAGTCGCTGGTGATCCTCGTCGTGGCCGCGGTGGTCACGGCGGTCAGCGCCCTCATCGTCTTCCCCCTGCTGCGCCGTGCGGGCATCGTCGATGTCCCTTCGCACCGGTCCTCCCACACACTCGCGACAGTGCGCGGCGGAGGAATCGCCATCGGCTGCGGCATCACCGCGGCCACTGTGCTCGCCATGGTGTGGAGCATGGATGAACACGGAGTCTTCGGTATCGGCCGGATCGTCCTGCCCATCGGATTTCTCGTGCTCACCTGGTGCTATTCGGCGATCGGGATGAGTGATGACCTCGACTCGCTGCGCCCGGCCGGCCGCCTCGTCGGGCAGATCGTCCTGGCACTGCTCTTCAGCGCGATCATCGCGATGTTCTCCACTCAGGGGATCGCCCACGCCCTGGCCTTCGCCGTCATCGGGGTCGCCACCGTCAATGCCGTGAACTTCGTCGACGGACTCAACGGCTACGTCACCGAATGGACGATCGTCACCGCCGGCTGGTACGCCTTCGTCGGCTCGTGGATCGGCGAGAAGGACCTCGCCCTCCTCGCCTTGGCCTTGGCCGGAGCCGCCGTCGGCTTCCTGCCCTTCAACCTCGGCAAAGCCAAGGCCTTCCTCGGTGACACCGGCAGCTACGGGATCGGAGCGGCCGTGTTCGTCCTCGCCGTATGGCTGTTCGTCCAAGGGGTGCCGATCGTCGTCATCATCGCCCCGCTGATCTTCGTGTTCTTCGACGTCGGGCTCACCCTCGTACTGCGACTCTTCCGCGGTGAGAACATCTTCCTGCCCCACCGCGAACACATCTACCAGCGCATCCAACAGGCCGGTTGGCCGCACGGCTCCGTCTCTCTGTTTCATGCCGCGCTGAGCGTCCTGGCCTGCATCCTCTCCGTGCCGACACTGGTCAGCGGCAACACGGACACGACGTATCCCGCCCATGTGTTCTGGGTCTTCCTGCTCGCGCTCTACGCCCTCGTACCGCTGTGGCTGCGCCGCCGCAATTCCGCACAGGTGGTGCACGCATGAGGATCGTCCTGCTCAGTCACTACTACTACCCCGAAGTCGGTGCCCCGCAGCGTCGGTGGCGAATCCTCAACGATCACCTGCGTGCGTCCGGACATGACGTCATCACCGTCGCCCCGCATCCGCACTATCCGTATCCGAACCGGGACAGGTTCTTCGGATCCCGGGTCGGTCGCGGGCGGAAGCGAGTCGATGTGCGCCTCGGCGGCACGTGGGACACCGGAGTCGACGGAGAGCGGATCCTGCGCGTACCCTACCTGCACAGCGGATCCTCGATGGCCCGGCAGCTGCTCGACCAGACGGTCTCGGCCACCGGAGCCATGTCCGCCGTCGTCGACCGGCTGCGCGGGAAGATGAAACCCGATGTCATCGTCTCCACGACCCCAGCGTTGCCGTTTCTGCTCGCCGGGGACGCACTGTCACGGATGCTGCGTGTCCCGCATGTCGCAGAGGTCAGGGACGCCTGGCCGGATCTCATCTCGGAGATGAATCTGGTTACAGGTGCGCTCGGCCGGTATCTGCCGAATGCGCTCACCGAAACGCTCGAACACCGGTTCCTGCCGGATCTGCTCACCCGTGCCCAGCGCAGGGCCGCGGTCGTCGTCGTCACCACCGACGGCTTCAAGCACCGTCTGGAACAGCGCGGAGTGACCGCCGAGGTGGTTCGCAGCGGCGTCTCACCGGCAGAGCTCGAGGGGGCATCCGGGCTGACGGCCACCGGTGCGATCCCGGTGATCGCCCCGGCCGAAGAGCCGAGCAAGCACAGCGGACTCAACCTCCTCTACGTCGGCACCGTCGGCCGGTCCCAAGACCTGTCGACCTCCATCCGGGCTTTGGCCCGCACCGAAGGAGTACGTCTTCGCATCGTCGGCGGCGGCGTCGACGCGGAGGCGCTCAAGGACGATGCCGAGATCAACGAAGTTCCCGTCGAGTTCTACCCCCAGCATGCCGGCGCGGAGCTCGCTGCTCATTGGGAGTGGGCGGATGCCGGACTTGTCAGCCTCAGCCCGCTCGACTCCTATGAATGCACGGTGCCGTCGAAGCTCTACTCGCTCATGGCCCGCCGGATTCCCGTCCTCGGCGTCGTCGCCGGTGAGGCCGCCGAGATCATCACCGGGACGGCCGCCGGCGAGGTCGCGAGCCCCGGAGATGTCGATGCCGTGGCCGCAGCCATGACGGTGATGCGCGATCGCATCGAATCCGGAGACGCCTTCGGCCAGAACGCCCCCAGCGGCATGGAACCGAGAGAATGGGTGATCCGCCACGCCTCGGCGGCGGCGATGGGATATGGCTACGATCGCATCCTTAAGCAGGTGATCTCATGAACCTCACCTTCCTCGCTCGCCAGATCACGAACGTCGTCGCAACTACCGCGGCCCACATCACCGATGACCGCGTCTTCTTCGGCATGCAGCTCGCCCGTCGCCTGCCGGGACCGGTCTCGAGGCTTGTCGGCCGAGCACTCGGCCGACTGCCCGGCGACGCCACTAGGGCCTCATCTGCCTGGCTGCTCGGTCAGGAGGCGATCGCAGAAAATCTCGTCGTCGGTTCGCAATCGCCCTCCCGACTGCTCGGAGAGATCGCACTCAACCTCGGTCTGCTCGACGAGGCCGAGACCATCGCCGAGGCGGTTCCTCGCGCCACGGCATTGTCCTCGCGCATCCGGTGGACCAAAGGAGACATCGACGGAGCCATCGCCGTGCTGCCCGCAGGCGCACGCCGAACCCGACTCATCGAAGAGCGACGGAGCCTGCAGCCAGGTTGGTGGCCGGAGACGGACAGCCACATCACGGCCCGCCCGGTGCGAGGAACAAAGCCTGGTTCGCTGCCCGCGGCCCTTCATGTACTGACGAACTCTCTGCCACACACCCGCTCGGGATACGCCTACCGCTCGCATGCCATCCTCACCACTCTCAAGGACGCCGGTCACGAGGTTGCTGCAGCGACCAGGCCCTCCTACCCGGTGACGATCGGGCGGGTGAGTTCAGGACCGGTCGAGACCGTCGACGGCGTCGACTATCTCCGGCAGATTCCCCTCCGCCCGCTGTCGACTCCGACGGCCCGCCTCGACGACCAGGCGCGCTGGCTCGCCACTCAGGCGCAGAACCGCGGCGCGCAGATCCTTCACACGACCACGCACTATGTCAACGGGCTGGCCACCGGTGCTGCCGCACGAGCGGTCGGATTGCCGTGGGTCTACGAAGTCCGTGGTGTCCTCGAAGAGACCTGGGTCGCTGCCGGAAGCAGCCCAGCAGAACGTGGGGCTCGTCGGGCCAGTCAGCGCTTCCAACTCATGCGGGCCAAGGAAATTGAGGTGGCCTCGGCCGCTGACGCGGTTATTACGCTCGGCGAGACGATGCGGGACCACCTCATTGCCGGGGGAGTCCCGGAGAATTCGATCACTCTCATCCCGAACTCTGTGTCCGAAGCTGTCGTCGACGCTGACGTTGCTCGTACTCCCGCCGAGGTGCGGGCCGGTCTGGGCCTGCCCGAATCGGGAACGTGGGTGGGGACCGCTGCCTCGATCGTCGGTTACGAAGGACTCGACGACCTCGTTGATGCCGTCATCCTCGCCCGAAGTCACGGAATCGACCTCAGACTGCTCATCGCCGGTGACGGTATTGCCTTGCCCGCTCTGCGTGAGCGTGCGCGAGAGCTGGGCGAACACGCGGTCTTTACCGGACGTGTCTCCCAGGCGCAGGCGATCGAGCACCAGCTCGCGCTCGACGCTATCGTTGTCCCTCGGAAGGACGAGCCAGTGTGCCGTCTCGTCACCCCGATCAAGCCCATCGAAGCCATGGGGTTGGCCCGACCGGTCGTCGTCTCCGACCTGCCTGCTCTGCGGGAACTCGTGCCGGAGACGGCAGGAGTGCGCGTGAGTCCAGGTCATCCGAGAGAATTGGCCGATACGCTGTCGGGGCTCGCCAGCGACGAAGGCGTAAGAAGGAGATTCGGACAGAATGGACGTGAACATGTACTCGCGACACGGAGGTGGAAGGACATCGGTCGCCGCTATGGTCAGGTCTATTCGCAACTCACAGGAGTGGGCGCGCGGTGAGTGAGAAGAAGACAGCTGAGGCGACTAACCCGCTCGGCCTGAGCACGATCCCTTCGGTCTCGAGCGAAGGCCTCGTCCCCGTTGGCCGACGCACCAGCCTGCGCAGCTACCTCGCGGCACTGTGGAGTCGCCGGCACTTCATCCTGGCCGAATCACGTGCGAAGGTCAGCGGATCGACCCGGCAGAATTTGCTCGGCTATGGGTGGCTCTTCATCAACCCGCTTCTATCCGTGTTGGCCTTCTGGTTCATCTTCGGCTTCATCCTGGGCACTCAGAAGAGCGTCGACAACTTCATCGGATACCTCGTCATCGGTGTCTTCTTCTTCCAATACACCAGCCGGTCGGTCACCGGCGGCACCGGATCGATTCGTGCCGGTGCGTCGATGATCAAGGGTTTCCAGTTCCCGCGAGCGGCACTTCCGATCTCGACCGTTGTGCGCAACTTCCTCGACTTCATTCCCAGCGTCGCCGTCATGATTGTGCTCCTAGTGGTGATCCCTCCGGCCGAAGTGCTGACGTGGAGAGTCGTACTAGTAATTCCCGTCATCGGTCTGCAAACGATCTTCAACGTCGGCATCGCGTGCATGCTCGCACGGATCGGCCACAAGATCCCCGACATCGTCAACCTCATGTCGATCATCAGCCGCTTCTGGCTCTACGGATCCGGGGTATTCTTCGTCATCGACGACAAGCTGAGCAGTCATCCCGAGTTGCTCACAGTCATGCGGATCAATCCAATGTATTCCTATTTGGAACTCACGCGGAACTCACTGCTGTACGGAGTCGACTCTCCGTGGTGGATGTGGGTATCGGCGATTGCGTGGGCGTTTGGAATTCTCATCATCGGATTCCTCTACTTCTGGCGAGGAGAGGAGAACTATGGCCGACTATGAACTCCAGGCACCCAACGTGGTCGCGGAAAACGTTCAGGTTCGATACACAGTCAACACCAATGACCCTGGGCAGAGAACCAAAGGACTACGCCGCATCGCCAACGCCGCGATGGGTCGGCAGAGCCAAACCACGGTCCGTGCGCTGCGCGGAGTGAACTTCGTTGCGCGAGAAGGAGAGATGGTCGGCATCGTCGGCGCCAACGGCTCTGGCAAGTCGACGTTCCTCCGAAACGTCGCCGGTGTCGAACAGCCCGATCGCGGTCGAATCCTCGTCCGTTATCAACCACTGCTCCTCGGCGTCAGCGCGGCCCTGCAGCCTGCACTGTCCGGAAGTGAGAACGTGCGACTCGGCTGCCTGGCCATGGGCCTTTCACCGGATGAGGCGGCCGAAGCCTTCGACCGTGTTGTCGAACTTTCTGCTCTAGGCGCTGCGATTCACCGGCCAATGGGGACGTACTCTTCGGGAATGGGCGCTCGACTCAGGTTCGCGATTGCCCTGGCCGCGCGACCTAAGATCCTCCTCATCGACGAAGCGCTGTCGACCGGTGACGCCACCTTCGCCGAACGCAGCGAACGAGCCATGGACGAACTCCTCGCTGAAGCTGGGACGGTGTTGCTGGTCAATCACGCAGCCAAGGTGATCCAGGAACTCTGTACCCGCGCGGTATGGATGCACCGCGGGGAGATCCTCATGAATGGTCCTGCCGAGGCCGTGGCAGAGAAGTACCGCTGGTGGGCCTGGAACGTCGCTAAGGGCAAAGAGGACATCGCTGACAAACTCCTCCACGACGTCGTGAGCAATGCGGTCAAGGAGGAGATCAACATCCTTGAACCGGAACTCATCAAGGATCCGATCCCTCGACATGCGGCTCGACCGGTGAAGAAGACTAAGGCTTCTGCGAGACACGTCAAACGACGGGTGGAGGTCGATGAGGTCGAGGAAACTCCGGCACCGCTCTTGGCTGCGGCTGAGTCCCAAGTATGGCCCGAGACTATTGAGTCTGCACCTCCGAAGGCGAAGTTCCCGGCGCTTCCGAAACCCGCGTCTCAGGCTGTCAGCGCGCCTCCTCTCCACGATGGACCACCGCCTTTGAGGTTGAGCCCGAGCAAGAGACGAGTAGTCCTCCGCGCAGCGAATCCCGACGACAGAGCGTCTTCAGTCGCTGCTGCCGATGATTTCACTGGCCGTCGTCTGGCGTCGCGGGCTCGCAAGATCGCCGACGAGCGATACCAAGAGCGCGAGCGACTCCGCCAGGCGGAGAACGCCGCTGCAGTTCATCAGGACACTTCGCAATGAAGGCAGCGATATTCGGTTCCTGTGTCAGTCGAGATACCGCGGAATTCATGCCGGAAGTCGAGGTCGTCGCCTATGTCGCACGGCACTCGGTCACCAGTCTGCAGTCGCCCCACGGTACCGATGGACTCGACATCAGCGGTCTGACATCGGCATTCCAAAAGCGTATGGTGACGAGCGACCTCAAAGGAACTGGCGCACGGCGCATTGTCGAAAAGGCAAACGACCTCGATTTCGTGCTCATTGATCTCGTCGACGAGCGACGGGGATTCTGGCGCTTCCCCGACGGCACCACCATGACGAACTCACTGGAGATCGAATCATGTGGTGCTGCGCGTGAGGCCCGACGCGTCGGTGCGCGACTCGTCGAATTCGGTACCGACGAGCACTTCTTCGCCTGGAAGGCCGGATTCGAGCAACTCATGGCCGAACTCAAAGAAGTCAGCCTGTTGGAACGCACCATTCTGCTCGACATAGAATGGGCCGGCGCTGTCGACGGGGCCCCTCATCCCCAGAACGACGGCCTAGCGAAGCTGGGTCGCAGTTGGCGACGGCTGCAGCGTGGAGCGCGCGAGGCCGGCCGTGGTCTCTCAAACGGTCGCGGAGTCGGCGAAGCATGGCAGAGCCTCCGGGCTGTGAAACCGACAGAGGCGGAGGAATATGCCGATCGCGCTCTGTCCGCGAATGCCGACTACATCCGGTATCGTAGAGATGCACAATCACTGACAGAGTCGTCCGTGGTAAGAGCAAGCAATGACGTTCGAATCGCACGAGACCACAAGTGGGGACCACAGCCCTTCCACTACCGCAATGCCGACTACGAATCGATCGTCAGAAGCATTCGCGAGAAAGTGACGATGAACGGAAGTGAGACCCCGTGAGTGGACAGCGGTGGCGCAAGGCGCTGTGGCATCTGCGCAACGGCGGGGTCGAAGGCTTCAAGGACTTCCGGCGTCGAGCGAAGTCCGAGATCGGCTCAGCTCAGGATGTCGCTATGGCGCCGAGCCAGGATGTATACGCTGACCCCACCAACTTGAGTGTTGTCATTCCCGCGTACAACGCGAGCGACCACATCGAAGCGTGCATACGCAGCGTCCTCAACCAGAAGGGTGTCTCTCTCGAAGTCCTTATCGTCGACGATGGGTCGACCGATGATACCGTCGAAAAGATTCGCGCCTTCACGAGCGGTGACTCCCGCGTCTCAATTCTCCAAGGGGACAACGAGGGACCCGCACGCGCTCGTAATAAGGGAGTCGACGCAGCTGGTGGGAAATATTTAGCCTTCGCCGATGCGGACGACGAAGTTCTGCCAGGCGCCTATTCATCGATGATCTATTCGCTCGAACGGACGGGCTCCGACATTGCTACGGGTTCGTACATCCGAATCGGGAAGAGCGGTCGAAGTCGTCCAAAGCTCACCGCGCGGGTGCATTCGAGGCAACGCCTTGCCGTCCGTTTGGATGACATGCCTGAGCTGCTGGAAGAACCGGTCCTGTGGAACAAAGTCTATCGTCGCGACTTCTGGAACAGACACGTCGGCGAGATGCGGGGGTTCGCGAACTATGAAGACCAAGAGCCGGTCTATCGGGCATTGGTCGCAGCCTCAGAAGTCGATGTGCTCACTAATGACGTCTACGCCTGGCGTTTGGCCGACGGTCGTGACACTCGCTCACAGCGGAAGGCTAAGCTGACCGATCTGCAGGCCAAGCTGGAAGTCATCGATGCTCTGCGTTCCACGTTGGATAATGCTCCGGAGAACGTGCTCGAACACGCCTACTCCGTCTGGATGGGCACGGACTTGGCCATGCATGCGGAGTTCTTGGACACTGTGAACAAGCGGTTCCGGAAGACACTGTGCAGTGCCGCGAAAGACATGAAGAGAACTATGCCCCGAGGCGCATGGAAGCTTATCCCTGCGCAGGAGCGCCTCTTTATGTGGATCGTGGCCGCCGGACGCCTGGACGATATCGAAGAGATACTCGGGACTCGAGCCGAAGAGACGCGATCCGTGCCGCTCGTGTACGTCGATGGCCGTTGGCTCGTCGCTCCTACCTACCTCGAGCGGCTCGAGACGAAGGTGCCCCAACGCCTGGTGCGAGCGAGAGACGTCGACTTCGTCCCTCAAATGAAGATCAGGAATGCACGCTGGGTCGAAGATCGAGTCATCGAGCTGCAGGGATGTGCCTACATTCCTGGAATCGACCCAAGCGAGGTCGACGTGCGCATCCAAAGTGTCATGGACGGGGCAGTTGTCGCCGACGAAGCCGTCGAGCACGTCAACGACAATCGAGTGGATCTCGAGGTCGGCGACCCGTGGCGAAGCTACGGCCAGGGTGGTTTCAGAGCAAGGATCGACCTCTCCGAGCTTGATGATCACTCTCCCCGGGGGATTGCACTTGTCGGACGGTTCGACATCAAGGACAGGCAGTTCAACGTACCGGCGCTGTCGGCTGCCGTCGTGGCAATGATTGCCCCAAGCCCCGTCGTCGACAACGGCAGGGTCACCGTGATCGCCAATGAGCATGATGAACTGTCCATCCAAGCCGTGGGGATGACAGCACATCCTGTTCTGGCCAAACAAGTGAGTTGTAGTGGACGAGACGTAACGATCACATTGGACGGTTTTGTCGATATCAGGAGTCTCACCCTGCACGGAGCGGGCATGACGGCCACACTAAAGGCACAGGGACGGTCCATCTTTACGGGTACTCTTCCGGAGCTTCCTGAAAAGTTCGTTGCCGGCGGCGAACGCTTGTGGTCAGCCTTGGCGCGGACGGTGGACAACCAGACTGTCCCTGTCCATCATGCGGCAGTCGATTACCTGCTTCCTGACACCTCATGCGTAAGACTGTCACCCAATATCGCCGGTGCTGTACAACTGACTCAGCGATTCAGGCGAGTCAGTATCACCGGAGCATCGAGTGACAGGGGCCGCCTGCTACTGACAGGACGAATCGACCCACCAGCCAACCTGTCTGTCGTTCTTAGATCGTCAGATCACACCGTGGCACCTACTGAGTACGCCCGGCATGGGGATGGTAGCTTCACCGCTGTCTACGACCTCACGACTACTGGAGCCGAAGGCGGTACGGTCGCATCGATGTCCGGTGGATATCACGTGAGGTTCGGCAATACTGCCGAGTCCGCAGACGACTGGGCGCGTGCTGCCGAAAGGCTCGCTATCCGTCCAGTGGACTGCTTCACGAAGTGGAATACTCTCCGAGTGGAGGCCCGACCGTCCGAGGCTGTGGCGATCACAGCCTCACCTCCCTGGTCTGCAAAAGAAAGGACCAAAGTCGGACGATTTGCGCTACGTACGCAAGACTGGGGGCCGTTGCAACCCGGGATCGTCTTTGAGTCATACAACGGGAAATCGGCGAACGACAATCCACGAGCACTCTTCGATGCAATCAGGGCAGGATCACACCAGATTCCCCTCTACTGGTCGGTCCGTGATCGTAGAGTGGACGTGCCAGAAGGCGGAATCCCAATTGTCGAGGGCACGGTGGACTGGTTCCGAGCTCTGGCTACGAGTCGAGTATGGGTCAACAACAACAATTTCCCGTACTACGTAGAAAAGCGGCCCGGGCAGTACTACCTCCAGACATGGCACGGGACACCAATCAAAAAGTTGCTGTGGGACCTCCCTCGCCGACGTACATCTTTGACTTACCGTAGGACTATGAGTAGACAAGTAGATCAGTGGGATCTATTGCTTGCTCAGTCGACACATGCGGCAACGGATCTGTGCTCCGGTCTAGGGTATACGGGCGAAGTACTCATTTGCGAGGCACCACGGAACGAACGCCTCGCACGACTTGTGGAATCAAGAATTTCTATTCGGCAGAAATGGGGCTTTAGCCCTCGTGAAAAGATACTGCTCTACGCTCCTACATGGCGCGAGCGCCATAGGATGGGCAATACTATAACGTGGGACGAGCACCTCGATTTGGAACTGCTCGCAAAACTAACTGACTCAACTGTGATGGTTCGAGCCCATCACGTCACCAAATCAGAGTCGAGCGATTACGCCGGCATCATCGATGTTTCTAACGAGCCTCATGTGGAAGACCTCCTCGCGATCACCGACGTATTGGTCACAGACTACTCATCCATAGCATTCGACTTTCAAATAACCGGCCGACCAACTGTTCACTTTCTCCCTGACCTCCCTTCATATTCGAAGGAGCGAGGTCTTTATGGACACTGGCCCCAAAATTCAACTATAACATCAAATTTTTCGAAACTTATTCAGGCTGTCAAAAGCTATTTCTCGGAAACTACTGGCCATCTTCAAACGGAAAGAAGACAAACGGAGATAGAATACATATCTTCGCAATTTGCTGAATTTGCAAAAACTAGCAAATTAGGCATCTGGCGGCAGATCGAAGAGTGAAAATGGACCGCGCTCCGCAATAAGGCGGATGCCTAGAAGCGGAACGCGGCCCTAAAATCGAGGCAAGATAGATCTGACCGGTAGTGCCTTTAGGTAAGAACGTGGCCGATCTGCCCGACTACGCGTTTCGACGCATTCCCATCGTCGAGATTAGCAAAACGATTCACAAACGATAGATAGCGATCTGTTGAATCAACCGAAAATGCTTGGTCAGATCTCAGCCAGTCGACTATTTCCGAAGCCGATCTGACAATAGGTCCGGGCGCTGTCGATTCGAAGTCAAAGTAGAATCCTCTCACGGAGTCTCGATACTCGTCGAGATCTGGGCAGAGGAATATGATGGGGCGACCAGTAACGACATAGTCGAACATAATCGAAGAATAATCAGTAATGAGAACATCCGACGCTAGCATCAGGTCATTTACATTCGGATAGGTGCTCACATCAATCGCACGACCGCTGAGTTTTCGTCGCCCCGCGTTGAGAGAATTCGAGTGGCCCCTATAGAGGACGGTAAACCTCTTCCCGAGCTTCTTTACAGTGTTCTGGACATTTAACAAGTCGACAATGCTGTAGTGTCCAGATGCTTCCTTGAGGTTATCTCGCCAAGTCGGAGCATAAAGAACAACTTTCTGTTCAGAATTGATGCCGAGGTGTCGGCGAGTTCTCTGCCGCGCTGCGTCAGCCGCGGTACTGTCCGTTAGCGCATCGTTTCGAGGATATCCAAGATTGAGTACGGTGCCTTCAAAACCGAAGGCTTCTTTCAAGGTTGAGCCAGCCCACGCAGACTGAGCAAGCAGTACATCCCAGTGATCGGAGGCCTCTCTACGCATGAGCTCTCTATAGCTAAGAGACAGATTTCCGAGGGGTACGTGGTTACCGATCTTTTTGAGTGGAGTACCGTGCCAAGTTTGTACGTAGAACTGATCTGGATGCTTCCGGAAAAAGTACGGGAAATTGTTGTTATTGACGAGCAACTTGGAAGTCGCAACGGCGTCATACCATTCCTTGCTACCGAATACCACAGCACGAGCCCCTTTAGGCACTGGGGTAAGAGGATCGCGTACTGTCCATGTCCTTTGGACGTCGGGGTATCTTCGTGCGATTTCACCGTCGATCGCGAGTGGCGAGTCAGCGACAGCGGTTCCAGAAAAACTCTCAAACAAAGCTTTGACCGGGGAAACTGAACGACTTGGCGCAAGGAAGACAGCAGCATTCCGCTTCTGATTCCAGCGGCCTAGCTCGGAGCCTGGATCGAGTGGCGCAGCTAGATCAACGCGAACGGATCGACTTGTTCCAACGGCATTGATCGTGACCAAATGAAACGGCGTTAGAGTCTGCGCTGGACACATAGCCTCAAAATCTAGCGAGGTTGCGACCCAAGCGGACGCTGGATGTGACTTGCCTGTCGCCAAAAGGAGCTGGAGGATATAGCGATCTGCTTGTAATGCAGATGAGGTTCCTTCGGCATCATTGACAATGAGAGAAAACCTCGCAGAAAAGGTCCGCATCTGGTGGTCGACGGTGGTTGTGTGTGGGTGGACAACGATTCGCGAGCCAACGAGAGCAAATGTCGGTGTAACTGTCCTCGCCGCATCCGGATCGAGGTAGTACGATCCTGTAACTGAAAGAGTAGATCCATCCGGAGAGAGCGTCACAGAGTCGGCGGTTGCAGCTTGAATTGGCTTGTCGAGAGCCGCAAACCCATATCCCGTCATTCCAACGGCAAAATCTTGATCTCGACGACGTGAGGCTTGAGTACGATCAATAGCGATCGCCCAACGCATTCCAGAGCCGGAAACTACGTGAAGGTCGAAACGGTCTATCGTCTTCGACATCGAGGAGCTAAGGTCGTGTAGGACTAGCGTAGAGCTTACGGTGGAGCCCGAGTCATCAAAAGGAGCACGACACAGTTCTTTGCCTCCGGAGGAGGCAGTAAGAAAGAGCTCAGAATGTTGATCTGAACCACTGGCGGTATCGAATACGGGGGGATCGATCACAACATTCAGTTCACCGGACGAACTTTCAATACTTCTCGCGACAATTCTCGGCTTCAACACGACGACCTTGGTATCTACACGAGGATCGCCCTGAAATGCGATCCTAGAACCACGAAGCGTCACAGGAGAGGCGGATGGGTAACCTGCAGATGAATGCAAATCGCGTTTGATACTGTCGACGGTCCAGGTGTGTCCGTTCAAATGATGGTGCAGCCTCAAATCCAAGTTGTTGCCCTGAGAGCCTGGCAAGCGGACGCCGAGATCATCGATGATGAAATTAGGAATCGACAGTGTGAAGCGGCAGCCCGAATAGTCCTGGTAGGAGTCGGCCAAGTTCCAAGGGACGTGCCCTGTAGATGTCGAAATCTGCAAGGTGGAAACTACTTCGTCCGACATGGAATCGTAAAGATCGGCTGATAATCCGAATTCGGCGTCCAGGTTCCGAATAAAACTATAACCGGTAAAGTGAACGTCACCGTCCGGACTAGTCGAATAGCCATCCATTAGCGACGTAGGCTTAAAGTGATCAAACTGAACCATGCGTAGGGATTCTGGTATATTAAACTCACAGCCCTCGGATTCGTATATAGAGAATGCAATACCGTCATCGGTCGGCACTGCACGGAACGCGTTCTTGGTGCGATCGAGATGGACAAGAAGTTCTTCGACTGAGTCCCGGGACCGATGTGCAGTGTAATATGCGAGCAGACGTCTTACGGGCTCTATTCGGGAAAAGACTTCCTCGGAGGCTGCATCCCACAGTTCCCTCGTGGTGTGTGACAACACCATGTAAAACTCGTCGGAAGCTCGTGGAATCTCACGAATATAATAGAATAGATCTTCTCCGAGCGTCTTGACATACCAATAATCTACGTAATCAGAATTGCATTCACTAATAATGTCACGTACCCTGCGGATAACATTCAGGCGCTGTTCTAGATCATCGACATTAGATTTTTGCTGCGTTATGGAGGAATTGTCATCGCGAAGTCGCCAGTTATATCCGACACTGGTCAAAATATCTAATCTTGCATTACCAACAAATAGTTTCGCGGTACATTCTTGGTCTTCATAGAGCGTACCCTCCGGGAATTCGCCTACCAGCCTATCCCAGGTGTTACGTCGATAAACCTTATTCCAAGCGAATACATCCCACATAATTGGGGGGAAATCGGACCCGAGGATGCCATACTTATCCTCTTCGTGGGCTAGGGCAACCCAGAACGGCACCCAACGATTCTTTGAGTCGAAACGGGAAACTGAAGAGATGCAAACATCAGAGCCTGTTTGCAGTAGTGAATCCATCGCACGTTCATAAGTGCCCGGAGGGACAATGTCGTCTGAGTCCACGAACGTAATGAATTCACTTGTCGAATGTTGCAATCCTACGTTTCGGGCCGCGCCCAGACCGGCGTTGGCCTGGTGAATCACCCGAAGCCGCTTATGTTTCGCAGCGAAGGAATCCGCAACATCAGCGGTGCGATCTACTGACCCGTCATCGACGACAAGCACGTCCAAATTAGAGTAGGACTGACTAAGGATCGAATCGAGGCAGGCCTTAAGGTATTTCTCGACATTATATGCAGGAACTACCACGGTAAGGACCGGCCCCTGATGTTCGACCATGCGACCAGAATCCGTCGAAGTTTGTTCGTTTTCACTGTATATCGGCGTTCTGGTGAGGCGGCGGAGTGCCGGAGAATCGACAATTGGACCCAAGCCTAGTCTCCGAATACCTTTTGCAATAGTTGTTTTCGCGGACATAAGTTATGTTTCTCCATTGTCGTGTTGGATCCTGCGGGTGCATTGACTCTCCGCGAACAATAATATCAGGCTCTTCATAAATAGGGCTGTAGAAGAGGTCCCAGTCCTCCAGCGTGGAGCAGAGAACGGATCAGGTAGTTGCCCCGGTTGCGGAACCCCAGTGCGATACCGCGCAGATGTTCGAGTCTGCCGTTGATCGCTTCGGTTGGCCCGTTCGAGGTTCCAGGATGATCGAAGTAGGCCAGGATATCGGCCCGACGACGTTGGAAGGTTGTCCTCAGGCTCCGGAGTTCTTTGAGCTCATCAGGAATCGTTCCTGTCAGGGTGTCGATGAGTCGGTTCATGAGCTTCTTACCTTTGCTCGGTGGGGCAGCATAGGCGGCGATCGTGTCTTGATAGAACTGCCAACACACCAACAGGGCAGCATGATTGTCGGCGGCGAAGACCGAGTTGAGGCGGTGCTTCTGCTTGCCGGTAAGCAAACCGACGCGGGTGCGAACCGTTTTGCGGATCCCGTACAGGTCATCACCCGACCGTCCCCTGCGACCGTGCAGCTCTGTTTGTAGCCGCCTCCTCGTCTCATCGAGCTTCGTGCCGACGAGGGCGACAACGTGGAAGGGGTCCATGACCGTGGTGGCATCAGGCACTACGTCAGTGGCAGCTTTCTTATAGCCGGCGAAGGCATCCATAGCGACATGCTCGATGCCGTCACGGAAAGCATCGGGCTGGTTGTTCAACCAGTCGGCGAAGACGTCGGCGGAGCGGCCGGGGGCGATGTCGAGCAGGCGTGCTGGCCGGTGGGTGAGGTCGACGATGACAGTCACCCACCTGTCGATGCCGCGGTGGGACCAGCAGTGCTCATCGACACCGATTGTGGATACACCCTCGAACCGGGTGGCATCAGCGATGAGCAGAGATCGGCCGAGGTCGAGTACAGCCGTGCACACAGTGTTCCAGGAGGTGGAGAGGTTCTTAGCGATGACGTGGATGCTCATCTTGTCGATGACCACGGACTTCAATGCCCACAAGCGTGCTGTCGTCGAGAGTTTCGATCTGCCGGCGCAGGCTCGCTGGGGTGTTTGGGACCAGCGCTGGTGGCAGGAAGGGCAGGTGTAGGTGCGGATGCGAATAGCCAAGGTCACCGCGGTCAGGCCGATCGGGGGATGAACGAGTTTGCGGATCCTGGTGGCCCGGACGAGTCCGCGTTGACGGCAGACAGGGCAGGACCTGTCGTTGTCGGTGATCAGGCACAGCACGGTCAGATGCCGACCAGTGTGGTGTTGCCCGATCGCGGTGAGTCCGAGTTCCGGCAGGGAGAGTGTGGTATCGAGGCAGGGCGGGGTAAAGTCGTACACGAGGGACCTTGGGTCGTGATGGAGTCTTGAACACCTACATCATTGCACCCAGGGTCCCGTTGTCATCGACGCCGGATTCAACTCTTCCCCACCGCCCTATCTATGAAGAGCCTAATATCAGGAGCCAGATGCGATGTTGCTATGTGCCCTAGCGCCAACTTTGTGCAACGGTAGTTTACCTCGGTGTCCTCCGCGTCGCCCCCGTTGTTGACTGCGGGCATTTCGAAGAATGATGTGTACACAGGACCCAGAATCGTACCGTGAGCGTTGTTGCCTTGCTCGGAGTTGGGGCTCGTCGTTAATCTGGATATTAGTGTATGTTTTCTAACCCGTTATGGGTTCCATGCTATCGATTTTTCTGAAGAGCGGGCCCGACATTGAACGCGATGGGTATCACTTTTCCATTGCATATTGCTGCGGCAGAATCTGGGCTCAAAATCGTGGCCGAAGACCCATCGTTAAACTTCCGAGTAAAAATACAAACAGTGGCATCATATGATGCACGGTTTTTAGATGCGAGGAAGCTTGCGTTTCTGATGTTTGATGCACGTATAAAGTGCTGCGTTTGTATTCTGATATCAGCCGTCTAAATCGTTCGAGACCAGATGTGCAATGAGGATCGTAATCCGATGTAAGAACGTACACTGACTGCCTGCCGCTGGCGATCTCAGAGTTATCTAGATAGTTCCAAAATAGCGAATCGATGTCGTTTGACTTATTGGTTGCCTGGCGGCTTGCCATTTGATTCAATAGGGTGATTCGATTAGAGTCTTCTAGGTATTTGCCGGGTGCAAGTTGGGGCGCTAGCGTAAGTATCGTGCATCCACTGAGATGGGAGCCCGCAAGAATTGCGCTTGTTCCGCCTTTCGACATGCCTGCGAGAATGACTTTTTCGCGTGCGTACTCATTTTCAGATATGTAGGATTGTATGAAATTCAGAGTCGCCTTGGCAGGACTAGTCTTACCGTCGTTTGCAAAATTATATGTATATTCTTCTGCTAGGTCATCGTTCACAAATACAATTCGGGCTCGAATGTTTTGCAGGCCCGATCCATTCGGGCCGTCAAAATCTATCCAATGGGGTTTTGTTCTTATCGACGTGAACATGAACACAAGGTAGGGCGACTCACGGCGCTCAGGTTTCGTAGTGTAAGATAGAGTCAGTCCGGTTTCCAGGTCGTGCCATATTTGCGTATCAGTGAAAGCCCTTGCAATGGCATTTCTATAGTCTCGGATGTGCTCCGCAACATCGCGCGCCAGTCCAGTCTTCGCACGTTCGTATGTCTTTAGCTCCAGACGATTCGGTTGCTTTGAATTGATGGTGTAATGCTTGTTTTCAAGTTTGAGCGATTCTTTAATTGCGTCTGTGAGTTCCCGTTTTCTTACAACCAGAGTCAATTGGTAGCCTTCGGCGCCTTCTTTGAGGTCAAAAGCCAAACTTGCTCCGCAAACTATGAATTCGTGAACGCTTATTGTGCTGTTCCAAATTTGTATTCTCTGCCATGTATAGTCAGCAAGTCGTTCGACAAGGGCCAAATGAAGGCTAATTAAGGCGGAACTCGCGTCGTCAATGGCGCCCCACATATCGTCTGTCTCCATCATATTAATACGGCCGTATCTGGTGAGAGTCTGGACGTATTGCGCCGTCAAAGCAGCCCGTTTCGTGAACACGCCAAGAGTTCTAGTTCAGCATGATACAGGTTCGTCGGTGTAGTCCTTGCCTCCTCTTCGGTCAGTATATTAACTGAAGTCTGTCCGACCGAGTCTAGGACTGCTGGAGTTCGAGGCCTTCGCGCGCCCATCGGTGGAGTTGGGAACTTTCATGATTTAGATCCTCTTGGGGGCCTCTGGTCAGGGGGTGGCTGGCTGGTGCATCCGCTGAAACTGGCAATTTGAGCAGGTAGTTATTGTGGAGGTCGTGTATCCGACGCACTGGTCTGATCTGGGGGCGCTGCCGCCGTCCGGCTCGCCTAGACAGCTTATTTCGTTTGTCATCTCTGGTCACGCCGCAACGACCACGTGTTTGGGCGCTCATCGGGTAAGGGAAACAACTTGTCGCCCACGATTGGTAAGCAAGTTTATGCCTAGGTCTGAACTCGACCGCAGTCGTCGATTGGACGGGCTTCCAACTGCAGATCAAATTCTCTGCAGGCAAAATTCCCGGTCGAAGGAATTTGTCCAGGCAGGCTGCTACACATCCACAGCGAGCGGGATTGAGTTTCAAGCGGAAAATCCTGAAGCGTGCATGGCGTCGTGTCAGCACGGGATTCTGACACTGAGCAGAGGTCCTCTGTGGGCACGTGTCGGCATCCGAAGGCGCGACGCGTGGTGCGGTACGTCAGGCATAAGCGCATTGAGTGCCTGGGAAATATCGAACCAGCGGGATAGCTTTGCAATGCGTTTCGGTGATGGTGTCGAAGCCAAAGTCGGTATGGGGCGTGAAGACGGAACAACCGTAGATTGGCTTTGATTCTCCAGTTGCTGCGTAGCTGTCGGATTGCTTGTACGGAAGTGTTGTATGGGCATCATCGGCGTAGAGCCAGTCTTCATATAGTGCAGCTGCACTGGTCGGAATGTTCTGAAGTTTGCGTACCTCACGTCTGGTATGTCTTCAGAATTGCAAATCTGTGCCTTGGCCAATTCGATGGTCAGTTGGTTTTCCGTGACCCTAGAGCAGATTCTAGGTTTCGAGCTGCTGCTTTATCTTCGCTGGTGACAGAATTGACTTCTACTCATCTCAATGAGTCACTTATTTATATGATTATATAAAATGAGTGTGCTGTCGAACCCGAATATTGTAAGAGCTTCAGTGTCCGTGTCAATTGTATTGGTTGCGCTGCTCCGTCTGACGCGAATTTGACACCTTTCTGCTTATCACGGTTTCGAGTCTGACGATGGGGAGAGGAGTAACGTTTATTGAGTGGAAATGTCCTTGGTGCAAGGCCACAGATTTCTTCAATCCATCAAGTCTCGCAGTTGTGCGGCCTAGTCATCTTTTTGGATGAGAGTGTATTATAGTAGCCGTGATATAATTGAACTATTACGCAATGGTTCGCATCAGGAATTGATTGATAATGTAGAGGAAGTTCTGTCTTGCAGCACCAGGTAGATCGTAGTTCCGATCTCGTTGAGAATCCTTCTCGTAGTGTAGTTGCCATCCGTTCACACCGGCCTGGTCCGTCGGTGGACCGAATGTATAGCTGGGTTCGTGAAGCATTTTCGGCTGAGAACATCTTCATTGTTGCCGACGAGACTTCGGATAAGCAGTATTCATGGAATAGTGATTATAATGTGATTGCCATGAATGAGAGCTTCATGGACCGAAACTACCTTTTTAGCCCAGGTGCGGATGTCGGGTGGCGTTGTGGTGATTATTGTTATCTGGCAGTGAGTGAGGCGGTCGATTTCGATTTTATTTGGCTTATCGAACCCGACGTTGCTGCTAACTTCAAGTTTGATTTCCTATTGAGCGGGGTCGGCGATAATGATGCTGACCTGATTGGATCTTCGCTAAGGCTTAGGAGCTCCACATGGCCATGGTTTAAGTCTATGGCTGAATTAGGCCATGCTGAAGTGCATAGTGTATTTTTTCCTCTCACTCGTGTTAGTCGAGAGTTGGTTGGAATGATTCGAGATCAGCGTGTTGAGATGTCTATGAGCTTTCGAAGTGGCAATCAAGGTCTTTATCCTAATGACGAAGCGGTTACTGCGACGACTGCGATTGAGGGTGGATTTAGTACTCTAAATTTGCAGGATGTTTTTTCTGATATGTTTAGTCATTTTCGGTGGGGGGTTAAGTGGCTATATCCTGACGTCTTTGAGAACTTTGACCAGCCTAAGATGGTTCATCCGGCAGTTGACGGTTCGGACTATGCTAGATATTTGCGAAAATTGATTTCGGAATCGAGTTCCAATCGAGGCCTGTTGGATTCTCTCGGTGCGAGTTTGTGGAGTGTAAGCGCAGCGAATTATTACAGGTGGCGAGGTTTTGTGTTGTCCGAGACGGGGCGATGGTTAGATAAGTCCGTTTTTGATCGCTAGATTTCTGTGCCAGGTCGGTTGTGAGTCATGGTTGCCCCTCCGCTCTCAATCTGTGATCCACCTGTTCTTTCAATATGAGACTGTGGGTGGGATTGGCTGATGTGGCGATCCCATTCGCGGGTGAGTGTTGCTGTGAAGGTTTGTTGAAGTCAGCGGAGGTCGAAGAGTTGCCCAACGGCTTGCCCGACGACTGTGGCTCGGACCGCTCGGAAGATGGTGTTGCCGGGGACTGCTCATCTGGCTTTTGGACCGGCTTCACCGGGGGAGCCGGCGGGAACTCACGCCGGACGTGAGCTGCCGCGGTGACGTTCTTGATGCGTTGATTCCATATTCGACGGTGAAAGGACGCGCAGTTCATCGCAATATTTGTCGGCATTCACGTTGATCGATGCCGAATGTCTGGGGAGCTCATGAGCAAACTCGATCAGAGGCGTGCGACGTGCTGTGAGGCTCTGATGAGTTACGGCGGTCAGAGTCCCTACTCCCGACTGATTGACACAGTTCAGGGTGCGGTCGCGTCGTTGCGAGCGGAGCGACCGGCGAAGATGCCGCCAGCTGCCGTGATCAGCATGCTCAGCGCCAGCAACGTGGCGGTAGCCCAGATCGTGCCATTGAATACAGTCAGCGAGGCAAGGGCGATCGAGGGAGCGAAGCCGCCGATTGCGCCCGAAACGTTGTACGAGACGGCAACGGCGGTGTAGCGGGAACGGCCGGGGAACATATTCGCCATCATCGAGCCCAGAGCACCGTAGGGGAGGCCGAGTAGTCCAATCCCGACGCTGATGCCGATGATGACCAGTGGAGGTGAGGCTGTGCCGACAAGTGCCATGAGCGGGAAAGCGAGGACGACGGAAACCAGTGCCGTGACTCCCACGGTCTTCCATGGGGTGAACTTGTCTCCGAGCCTGCCGCCAAAGTAGATGGCGATGCCTTCGAGTACGGCTCCGAGCATCGTTCCTGTCAGGAGGATGCTGGCTGCCAGATGCAGAGTCTCCGTGCCGAAGTTGACGATGAAAGTTGTCAGCAGGTAGAAGGGTGCGCTTCCGACCAGGCTGGCACACACGCCGATGAGCACGCGCCGCCAGCTGGTTCGCAGTACGTGGAAGAGGGGCACCTTGACTGTGCGATCCTCATGGACGATCTTCGCGAATTCCGGAGATTCGTCGACCTTGAATCTGATGTAGAGCGCAATGCCCATGAGAAGGAAGGAGATGAGGAACGGAATGCGCCATCCCCATGCGACGAACTGGTCGTGAGGAAGCAGAGTGACCAAAGCGACGACACCGCTAGACCCGAGATTACCGATCGGAGACCCATATTGCGGCATGGCGCCGTAGAACGCGCGTTTCTCCGGTGGGGCGTGTTCGACGACCATGAGCACGGCGCCGCCCCATTCCCCGCCGACAGACAGTCCTTCGATGATGCGCAACACGACTAGGAGGATCGGGGCCCACACTCCGATTGTGTTGTAGGTCGGCAGCAGACCGATTGCGCCCGAGCTGATGCCCATAACGACGACGGTGGCGATGAGAGTGTTCCTACGACCGATCTTGTCGCCGAGGTGGCCGAAGATGATGGATCCGGCAGGGCGGGCCACGAAGCCGATGGCAAAGGACAAGAATGCCACGATGGTGCCCACAGTGGGATCGAAGGTGGGGAAGAAGAGTTCGTTGAAGACCAGGGCTGCGATGAGGCCGTAGACGAAATAGTCGTACCACTCGATCGCCGTGCCGATGAGGGAGCCCGCTGAGACTCGTCGCAGCTGCGTGGCGTCGACAGTGATTGGTTGGGAATCGTCTGCTTCATCGGCACTCATACGCTGCTACCTCTATCGCTCGCGGCTATTCGTCAGGGTGAATGTGACGGGTTCCGTGAGTGGCTTCGAACCCCGATGTTCTCCCCGATACAGCTAGATAGCTGTTTATCCTACGCGTGTTGCCGACGCGATGGCTAGGTAAGTGTGCCGCCTAGCGATTACGCAAAAAACCGCGGGTGGGATCGGCTGTTGTACCGATCCCACCCGCGGTGAGGACTGCTGTGAAGGTTCGCTGAAGTCAGCGGAGGCCGAAGAGTTTGCCCAGCGGCTTGCCGGACGACTGCGGCTGAGGTGCCTCGACAGACGGTGCTGCCGGGGCCTGGTCGGTCGGCTTCTGGACCGGCTTCACCGGGGGAGCCGGCGGGAACTCCTGCCGGGCGGGAGCCGCCTCGGTGACGGGTTCCTGCTTGGGCGCAGGAGAAGCCTCGGCACGGTCCTGGTTCTCAGCTTCCGGTGCCTCGGTGGGGGCCTCGTCCTGGGCGGTGGTGTCCGCGGATTCGGTGGGGGCCTCCTCGGCGACGTTCTTGATCAAGGAGAGCTCGAATTCGAGCGTGATCTTGTCACTGACGAGCACGCCACCGGAATCGAGCTTCGTATTCCAGGTCACGCCCCAGTCCTTGCGGTCGATGCGGCGGGAGCCCTCGAGGCCGGCGCGCAAGTTTCCGAAGGGGTCGGTGTCGACGCCGATGAGCTCGAGCGGGACCGAGACGGTCTTCGTCATGTTACGGATCGTCAGCTCACCGGTGACGATGAAGGAGCCTTCGTCCACCTCGTCGATGGCCGAGGAGTTGAACCGGATCTCCGGGTAGGTCTCGACGTCGAAGAAGTCCGCCGAGCGCAGGTGGTTGTCCCGGTCCTCGCTGCGGGTGTCGATGCTCGCGGTCTTGATGATGACCGTGGCCGTCGAGTCCGAGAGGTCCTCGGCGATGTCGGCTGAGCCGGACACCTCATTGAATGCTCCGCGCACACGCGAGACCATCGCGTGGCGAGTCGAGAATCCCAGTCGAGAATGGGCGGGATCGATGTCCCAATGACCTGTGATCCCAGGCGCTTCTGTCAAGGGGTCGCTCCTTCGGTTCCTCCGCGCCCCACGGGGAGGCTGTCATGGTCGGTGTGATCATTGAAACAACAATCGCCTATGTAGTCTGACACGGGGAGTCGCTTCAGTGCCACCTCGGTGCGGGCTGGTGAGGCGATGGCGGCGTCCTGCGGTGGGTCGCATCACCGGTCGACGTTGCCGGCGAGGACGCCGACCAAGGTCAGCGCCATGGCGATGGCCAGAGCGATCGCCGAGGCGATGAACGCGGCGGCGATGTGCTCGCTCAGGGCCGCCGCGACGATGGCCGGTCCCACGATCTGACCGATGCTGTACCAGGACGTCAGCTTCGCCGAGGCGTTCGTGACACCCATCTGTGTGCCGATGCCGATCGTCATCATGACCACCCCTATGAAGGTGAAGCCGAAGAGGGCAGCGGCGATGATCAGCACGAACGGAGTGGAGCCGAAGACCGCGAGCAGGGCGCCGAAGACCTGGAGGCAGTAGCAGAGCGTCAACGCCTTGACCGTGCCGATGCGGGCCGCGACGGCCGACCACGTCAGGGGAGACGCTGCCGTGGCGATCCCGGCGATGAGCCACGTCGAGGCGGCCGCCGTCGCTCCGAAGACGGGACCGGCGAGCACGACGAGGTAGGTGCCGATGATGATGTAGCCGCCGCCTTGGAAGAAGTAGCCGGTGGAGAGGAGGGCCATGGCTCGGCGACGGTTGGCCTCGAAGGGAGTGGGCGTATCGGTGAATTCGTCGGTGGTGGTCGGTTCAGCCGCCTCGGCTGGGGTGGTGTGCGGTCGGATTCGGGCCGGGATCGGCCATGTCCAGGCGATGATGGAGAAGACCGCGGACACGGCCGCGCAGATGAGCCACAGCTGGCGCCAATCGGCGATGCTGCCGGCGGCGAGCACGATGGCTCCGGAGACGAGGATGCCGAAGCCGACTCCGCCGTAGGAGATGCCGCCGTCGCGCGGTTTTCGGGAGTTCGCGGGAATCCGTTGGGTCACGCAGACGAAGATCAGCCCCGAGGCGATGCCGGCGATGGTGCGGATGCCGCCCTGCCAGATGAGGTTCGGGGTCAGAGCGACCGCGGCGAGACCCACCGTGGAGACGATGAGGCTGAGCCGGTAGACGAAGCGATTGGGTTCGACCCAACCTTGAGCGATGACGAGGGTGCCGATGAAGTAGCCGACGTAGTTCAGCGTCGCGATCCATGCGCCGGGAGCCGAACTCCAGTACAGGGCCGCGACCATGAGCGGCAGTGCCGGAGTGTAGAAGAACCGGCCCATGCCCATCGCCACCGAGAGGCCAAGCGCCCCGCGAACCGGGGTGAGAGCGGGCCTGGCGATGCTTTCGGGCATGGCGGTTCCTCTCCTCGGGTGGGCTCAGGTGGCGTGATCTCCACCACTACGATGCCATGGTCTGGAGGCGGCCGCCTCGGCAGGTGGGGATTCGGACAACCTCTGTGTATTGGTGGGCTGGGCGGGTGGTGTCTCGGTCTCCGTGGTTTCTCAGTGCGACTGTGGAAGTTGTTGATTCTGCGGAGACAGGGCAGAGTTATTGTCGTGGGCATCAGGCGGAGTATTCAAGGTGGCGTCGTGGCGCTCGCCCTCGTTCTGTCGGGGTGTTCGTGGTCTGATTCGGACGGTACGTCGTCCTCGAGCCAGTCCCCGAAACCGAGCCCCACTCCGACCGAGTTCGAGCAGACTTTTGCCGGCGACGTGTCCGGTGAGGACGCGGTTGTCTCGGCGACCACCGACCGAACGGGCCCGAGTCTCACGGCAGACAATGTCGGAGTCTCTTTCGAAGCGACCGACCTCGCTGATCCCAGGCTCGACCCGGCGCAGTCCAACCTCGACGAGCAGCTGAAATCCCTCGGTTCGCCGGCGCTGCGGTTCGGCGGCAATGCCCTCGATCGAAGAACGTTCTGGACGTCAAAAGGTGAGAAAGCGAAACATGGCGAGAAGGTCACCATCACCCCGGATGACCTCAAGCGGTTGAAGAAACTCGTCGACATCACCGGCTCGTCCGTCACCATCGGCATCCCCTTAGGTACCTACGATCCGGGACGAGGAGCGGACATGGCCGCGCACGCGGTCGACATCCTCGGCGATTCTCTTGTCGGTCTGGCAATCGGCAACGAACCGAACGGGTACACCGTCAAGGATGTGCCCAGCGGTGCCGTGCGCGGCAAGGGCTGGAATAAGGACAAGTACGTCAAACAGCTTGAGGCGTATGCGAAGGCCATCCATGCAAAGCGGCCCGATGCGCCGATCATCGGTCCCGATGTCTACGACGGGGCATGGATGGAGGCTTTTGCCAGCTCCGGGGTCAAGCATAAGAAGGCGATTTCGCAGCATTGGTATCAGCTCTACGAATGCGATTCGGCTCAGGTTCCGGGGCGGGGGCCGCAGGCGGCGAACCTCATCGATCCCTTGGCGAAGAAGGCGGCGAAGAAGAATCTCGGCATCGGCAAGTCGAAGGCTGACGCTGCGGATTTGCCGCTGTGGCTCGAGGAGACCGGGCCGACGAGCTGCCCGGGCACGAACGACACGTCACTGACGAACGCGTCAGCGTTGTGGGCAGCCGATTACACGTTGTATGCGGCGACGCTCGGGGTCGAGCGGATGGCCATGCACTCGATGCTCGGGGCGTGCAATGGGGGAGCGCCGATGTCGCTCATCTGCGATCCGGCCGATCACGGGGACCGGTCGAACGCGTTTCAGGTGAGGCCGAATATGTTGGGGCTGCGGCTGTTGGTGCCGAGCCTCGGCGGGGAGTTTACGAAGACTTCGGTGTCTGGCGGCGGGAACATGAGCGCCTACACCGTGGTCAAGGACGACGGCAAGACTCTGGTGACGACGGTGATCAACGCGAACGATGCGGCCTCGGTGGGTGGGAATCCCGTGACGCTGTCGGTGCCTTCGGAGTTCAGTGTGTCGTCAGCTTCGCAGGTGTTCGGGGAGTCGAACGACGTGAAGAACGCGACTCAGGTGGTGCCGGCGAACCCGCTGCCGGCTGATGTGCCGTTCAGTGGGGCGGTCGAGACTTCGACGGCAAGCGCGTCTGCGGGTTCCGACGGCAGCGAACTGAACATCGACATCGCGGGAAGCTCCGTCACGGTGTTCGTCATGACGAAAAAGTAGATCCCGTTCAGTGCCCAACGGCACGAGATATCGGAGCTGAGTCTCTGGCCTACCCGGCACTGGTGCTGAAGATCACCGGCTAACTGCGAGGCCCTCGGATCCACTGTGAGCCCCTCGCTTCCCGCCCTGCGCCCGCAATCTGATCCTGGCCGCTGCAGTCGGGCCGTCGCTCCTGCTGTCGGGCCTTGGCCCCTGTGCCGGAGTCTTTTTGAGCCCAGGCGAGGAGTACGGGCGCTCCAATCGAATCAACTTGCATTCTCGGAAGGCTGTCAATAATAATAAGCATTATCAATAACGTTTCCGGGGGAGTCGCCTATGATCGAGCATCGCGATGCGCCTCCGCAGCATTCAACGAGCGCTGAGAATCGGGAGATTCGACTTGATCGGGCGCGGGACGAGGCGGCACTGGCGAGCATGGCCTGCATGGTCTCTGAACTGGGCACGGCCGCACCTGAGCAGTTTGCTGCGGCGGACGGGATCGCCGCAGAACACCGGTCTGTCGCAGCCCGGTGGATCAGCGAACTCATCGCTGCGGGCTTCCTGAGCGACGACGCTTCGCAGTGGCGCATCACCCCTCCCTCGCGCGGCGACGTCGACGCTCTGTGGTCTCAGGCACTGGATCTGACTGCCGATCAACCCACAGGAACAGCCCTGACGCAGTTCTTCGCCTCCTGCTGGCGCCATCTGCCCGAACTGCTCGCCGGCGAGATCACCGTGCACAGTCTCCTTTTCGACGGAGACGACATCACAGCAGAGATCTACCAGTCGAACACAGCCAGTCAGCACGTCAACGCGGAAACCGCATCCGCAGTCAGGCGGCGCTGTCTGCAGATACTCGACGAGGCCCGCACGCCCGCGATCCTCGAGATCGGGGCAGGAGTCGGAGGCTCCACCGACATCATCCTCGACGCCGTCGATGATCTGCCTCTGACCTATCACTTCACTGATATCGGACACGCATTCACTCATGAAGCACTCAGCCGGTGTGCTGGACGCAGCGGCTTCACCAGCGGTGTGCTCGACATCAACGCACCGCTGAGCGAGCTGCAGGCCCAGCTGCCAGGACTGGTCGGAGACATCGACATCGTCATCGCCGCCAATGTCATGCACAATGCTCGCAATGTGCAGTCGGCGCTGTCTGCGATCACAGAACTCGTCCGCACCGATGCAGAATTCGCGCTCATCGAAACCGGCACGGAGCACCTTCCACTGCTCATCTCCATGCGCTTCCTCATGTCACCGCCGCCACCGGGGCCGGGCATCGGCGGCGATCGCGCAGAGACCGGGCGAATCCTCTTGACCGCACACGAATGGTCCCAAGCCCTCGAAGCCACAGGGTGGACCGTGCTCGAAGTCTGGCCCGGGCCCGGCAGCGATCACCCCATTGCCCGATATGACCAGCATATGTGGCACACCCGACGCCGACAGGAGCCAGCACAGTGAAGGAACAACAGCACGTCCACCACCTCGGAGCCTCTGAGCCCGACCAGGCAGACGAGACCATCGCCGTCGTCGGCATGAGCTGCAGGTTCCCCTCAGCGCCTTCCCTCGACGCCTATTGGGATCTGATCCGCACAGGTGCCAGGGGAGTCGAGACACTGACCGTCGAGGAGCTGCGTACAGCAGGCGTACCTGATCGTCTCATCTCTCACCCCGACTACGTGCCCGTGAGCGGACGCCTCGAAGCACCCACGCAGTTCGACACCGCCGGTCTCGGACTCTCCGAGACCGAAGCGCGGCTGATGGACCCGCAGCAGAGGATCCTCATCGAATGCAGCATCGAAGCACTGGAAGCCGCTGGTTTGGCTCAGCCGGGACACCGCGGCACAGTCGGTGTCTATGCCGGTCAGGCGTTCTCGCATCACCTCATCGACAACCTCGGCGATCGCTTCCATCCCACCGGCGGAGCGGATCCCATCAACAGCCTTCACCTGCACGGACTCAACGTCGGCGACTACCTTCCTGCTCGCATCGCATGGCTGCTGGGCCTGGACGGACCAACAGTGAGCCTCGGAGCCACGTGCGCCACATCTCTCGTTGCGATCCATCTGGCTGCAGAAGCATTGCTGTCCCACCAGTGCGACACCGCAATCGCCGGCGGGGTCTCACTGCGGCTGCCCCAGAACCACGGGTACCTCTGCGTCCCGGACGGCCCCTTCTCCCGTGATGGGCGCACTCGCGCCTACGGCAGAGATGCGAGCGGCACGGTCTTCACCCAGGGGGCGGGAGCAGTTGTCCTGCGGCGCCTCAGCGATGCGATCGCCGACTCGGACCCGATCCACGCAGTTGTCGCCGGCAGCGCCATCGGCAATGACGGACTCGATCGGGTCGGCTTCGCCGCGCCCTCCGTCAGCGGGCAGGCGCGCGTCATCGCTGAAGCACTGGCGGCCGCTGAAATCGATCCCGACGAGGTTGAACTCATCGAAGGCCACGGCACCGGAACGATGCTCGGTGATCCGATCGAAGTCCGCGCCATCAACGAGGTGTTCGGCCGCACCGACACACCGTGGTGCGCGCTCGGGTCCGTGAAGTCCTCGATCGGGCACACCGATTCCGCCGCCGGGGTCGCCGGCTTCATCAAAGCGGTCCTCGCCGTCTCCCATGCACAGATTCCGGCGACCCTCGACGCGGACGAACCGAACCCGGAACTGCCATTGGCGCACTCACCGTTGACCTTGGCGACACAGTCTCGGCCCTGGCAGTCTCAGACACGTATCGCAGGAGTCAGCGCATTCGGCATCGGCGGAATCAACGCCCATGTGCTCGTGAGGTCACTGCAGGCAGAAGCAGCCGCCGCCCGTGAGAAACCTCAGGCCCGGCCGATCGATCCGCCGCTGCTCATCAGCGCAGCCGATCCGGGAGCACTCGAAGAGCGCACCGTCCAGGTGCGTGAACTCACTGCGATCGAGTCGCCAGGGGACATTGCCGGCACCCTCGCGCACGGGCTGCGCCGCCTCCCGCATCGGCGCGCCATCATCGGCGGAGAGACCACAGAGCCCGCACACGCCGACACTGCGGCACCGAGTCTCGTCGCCGTCATGCCGGGAGGTGGAGCACAGCATCCAGGAATGGCAGCGGGCCTTCACCGAACGCAGCCGGTCTTTGCACGCAGCTTCGATCAGTGCGCAGACATGATCGCGGCCGCCGGCGGCATCGACCCCCGTGGATTCGCACTCGACTGTGACGCTCGCGGCGGCGAAGACACGCGCGTCGGGCTGCCCGCACTCGCCGCGGTCGAACTCGCCTACCTCGACCTGCTCGAAAGCTTCGGCGTACGACCGGATGCGGTGCTCGGCCACAGCCTCGGTGAGTACTCCGCAGCGGTCGTCGCTGGTGCCATGGACCGCCGAGACGCATTGCACCTCGTTGTCGAGCGGGCCAGGCTGTTCGCCGAGCTGCCCGCCGGAGCCATGTTGAGCCTTCCGCTGAGTGCCGATGATGTCCTCGCGCTCCTGCCGGACCACCCGGACGTCGACCTCGCCGCAGTCAACGGTCCGATGCTCAGTGTCGTCTCCGGACCGAACCGAGCAATCGAGGAACTCTCCGCCCGCCTCTCAGCCGAAGGCATCGACTCTCGCACGCTCAAGGTCTCTGTGGCCAGCCACTCGCGCGTCGTCGACCCGATCCTCCCGCAGATCCGGGCGCTCACCGAGGATTTCGTTCGCCCCCGACCACGGCTGCCGCTGATCACAGGCATCGACGGCTCCATCGTCGACCACCCGCTGCCTGCCGGTCATTGGGCCGATCATCTGCGCGCCCCTGTCCGCTTCAGCCAAGCCCTTGACACGGCGGTCAGTGGCCCACGCCGGTCTCTGCTTGTCCAGACTGGCCCCGGCGGAAATCTGATCTCCGGTGCCGCCTCGCGCTCGGTCGACTGCCTGACGGCGTGGACGGCACCCGAGGACTCAGGGTCGTCGGTGCGGGCGCAGAGGGCCTTCGACCGCATCCTGGCTGAGCTGTGGTCACGAGGAGTCGACGTCGATCTCGAACGTCTGGTGCCTCGCCGAGCAGCGGTGACGGTGCCGCCGTACCCGTGGCAGCGCACCGCTGAGGGGATCGCCCATCGGCTCGGTCCCGAGGACACCGTCGGATCCGCCCAGCACGACGGAGACCACACCAGTCCGAGCGCCGACGAACCCCTCCAGACGCCCACGTGGAGCCGCGAACCGGCCACGTCAGCCCCCAGCATCGAAGAAGAGACTCGCGTCCTCGTCAACGACAGCGTTCCCGAAAAGCTGCGGAAGAACCTCCGGAACTTCGGTGCCGTGATCGTCGACGACGCCTCGCGTGCACACATGCTCATCCACCTCAGCGAGCCTAAGGACGAAAGCTCTCTGCGCGCCGAAGCCCGCACCTTCTCCCACTACGCCCGGATGCTCCCGAACTCCGGATTGAAACGCGTCGTCCACCTCACTGTCGGCGCCGAGGATGTCACCGGCGGCGAGGAGATCAATCCTTTCGCCACAGCGACCACGGGATTTGTCCGTGTACTCGGCCAGGAGGTCGAAGACCTGGATTGGGTCACCATCGACCTCGACCCCGACGACCCGGATTGGGCGGGCGTCGCTGCCGGGCTCACACGCTTCCGCCAGTCCACTGCAGCTTCACCCCACCGCGCTCTCCGCCATCACCGCACCTGGGTGCGCACCTGGCGGCCCTGGCAGCCCGCTCGCGCCCCCGAGGCTGCCGTCGAGGCGAGAGTCTGGGTGATCTCCGGTGGCCTCGGTTCAGTGGGACTTGCTCTTGCAGGGCGCATCGAAGCCGAGAACCCTCAGGCACGCATCATCCTCATCAGCCGCAGTCGACCGGCCCCCGGGACAGATCGAGAGCAGGCTCTCACCGACCTCTCCCGCACAGAGGTGCTCATCGCAGATGTCTCAGCACCTGGAGCGTACAGCGACTGCCTCACCACGATCATGGAACAGTACGGGACGATCGATCACATCGTCCACGCTCCCGTGCACGTCGACCTCGCGCCGCTGGCCGAACTCGACGACACGAGCATCAATGCCGCATTCGCTCCGAAGGTCACCGGCGCCCGTCGCCTAGTCGAAGCCATGGACAGTCTGCCCTGCACGCCGACGGTGCTGCTCCTGTCGTCAGCTGCCGGCACGATCGGCGGATTCGGTCTCGGCGCCTATGTCGCGGCCGGTCGATTCCTCGACGGGCTGGCGCACAGCACCGGCTGGACGACACTCGACCTCGATCGGCTCCGCCTCGGCACCGCCGCCGAGCAGGACAGCGCAGCAGAGATTTCGATGCGTCACGCCCTCGACCTCGATGACGCCGTCACAACGATCATCAGAGTCATGAGGCTGGAGGCGCCCGGCATGCTCGCTGCCTCCCCTGACGAGCTCAACTCCCGCTCCAACAACCTCGACACACAGCGAACCATCGTCGAGGCCATCGACGTCGACAGCACAGCCCACCTCGACGGCTGGCAGAAGATCGTTGCTGACACCTGGTCTCGCATCCTCTCACGCACAGTCGCCTCACCCGAGGCCGATTTCTTCGCGCTCGGGGGCCATTCTCTCCTCGCCACGCGCGTCCTGGCAGCATTCCGCACCGAGCACAACATCAATTTGCGTCTCAAAGACCTGCTTGCGGCACCCACGGTCGCCGGGTGCGCCGCACTCCTCGAGACACAGCTCCCCTTCAGTTCGACACCCACCTCTGATCGAACGGAGAACGACCCAGCGGACGCTCTTCCCGCAGTGGAAGTCGCTCAGATCACGTCCGATGGAGCCGATCCGCAACACGAGTCAGGTTTCGAGCTCACAAGAGTCCAGTATGCCTATTGGCTGGGACGTACTCGAGGGCTCGACCCATCCAAACCCGACGGCGAGGGTGTGGGCTGCCACTTCTATCTCGAATACTCCTGTCCAGACATCGACGTCGACCGCTATGACCACGCCTGGCGCGAGGTCATCAAACGCCACGACATGCTCCGCGCCGTCATCTCCGATGACGGCAGACACGAGATCTGCGACCTCGACCCGACATGGACACCGCTTCACATCACCATCGATGACACCAGAACCGCTGATGCCGAACTGGCACAGCTGCGAGAGAAGTTCTCGACTCGTGTCGCAGACCCGGCCGTGTGGCCTCTCATCCAACCGGTGGTCGTATCCCTGCCGGACGGATCGTGGCGGATCCTGCTCTCCGTCGATGTGCTCGTCTGCGACTCGGCCAGTTGGATGATCGTCGACCGAGAGGTCAAAACGCTCTACCGCGACCCACACGCCCAGCTGGGACCGACCCCGCCGAGCTTTGCCGAATGTCTGCGCGCACTCAAGCCCGTCGACACCAGCGAGCGGGACGCCGCCAGAGACTACTGGGCCGCACGCATCCCCACTCTGCCGGGCGCTCCAGCCATCACCACGAAGACCGGGGACACCTCACGCCCGCACTTCACACGTCTGAGCGCGGCAGTCCCCGAAACCACCTGGTCACAGCTGCAGGAGCTCTGCGGCCGACACAGAGTCACCCCCACTGCCTTCGTTCTCAGCCTCTACAGGAGAGCTCTCGCGCTCTGGAGCGGAGCTGAACACTTCAGCATCACGATGAGCGTCTTCGACCGACCTGATCTGCCCGGCGTTGATGCTGTCGTCGGCGAATTCTCAACGATGCTCATCCACGAAGCCGCAGAACCCACAGGCCAGGACGGCCACGATGCTGACGATCTGAGCCGCCACGACCTGTGGGAATCCGCTTCCCGCACGCAGGACACGCTGATCGATGACCTCGACCACCGATCCTTCAGCGGAATCGAAGTCCTCACCGAATGGAGCAGGCAGCGAGGACGCTCACAGAACGTGCCGGTCGTCTTCACCTCGATGCTCGGCCTCGATCAGCTCGGCGGTCGCGAGCCCCATGACCATGAGTGGTTGGGCACGCAGGTCTGCGGAGTGAGCCAGACACCGCAGGTGTGGCTCGACCACCAGGCCTATGACCATCGCGGCGAACTCATCCTGCAGTGGGACGTCTGCGATACGGTCATCGACCTCGCTCGCGCACGCGAAATCTTCACGATCTACACCGACCTCTTCACCGCCGCCAGCAGCTCGGAGGAGTCCTCACCGGCCTCGTCGGACACCGAGACCACGGACCTCACCGCCACCATCGTCGAGATCTGGTCGGATCTGCTGGGGGTCGACGAGGATGACATCAGTGAGCAGAGCTTCCTCAGCCTCGGCGGAGACTCTCTCCTGGCCGTGCGCATGGCCTCCGCTCTGCGTGAAAGCACCGGAGTGAGCCTGCCGCTCAACCAAGTCCGCGCGGATCTCACAGTCGACGAGATCGCCACGCTCCTGACCGTCCAGGACGGAGGTGAGGATGTGAGCAGCCCGTCGGCAGCACTGGAGCGACGGCCCGACGCCCATGCGCCCTTCAGACTGCTGCCGCTGCAGCAGGGCTATTTCGTCGGGCAGACAGGAGGCTGGGAGAATTCCTACAGCACCGCTCACGTCTCCACCGACGTCGAACTCACCCTGCCGACGGCAACGCCGGACACGGATGAGCTGCGTACGCGCCTGAGGAACGCCGCCGATGCGGTGGCCGCTCATCAGCCGATGCTCTGCGTTGAGGTTCTGCCCAACGGCACTCAGCGTCTGCGCGAACCAGAAGACTCCTCCGGTCTCACACACGTCGATGTCATCGACCTGCGTGACGATGACGACCCCGCAGCGGCCCTCGATCAGCTGCGCACCCAGTGGGCCCTCAACGGACCCAACCCTCTGTCAGACGGAGCTGTCCACGTTGCAGTCGTCCTGCTCGGAGGCACTCGCGCCCGCCTTCACGTGTCCTCGAGCCTGCTCGCGATGGACGGATGGTCAGCATCCCTCTACGACCGTGAGCTCTTCGCCCAGCTGGCCGACCCGGGCGCAGCCGAGCCTCCGCTCGCCATCGACTTCGGCGACTATGTGGAAGCGCTCGAGCGAGAACCGAGCACGCAGCGAGAAGAGCACCGCCGGTGGTGGTTCGCCCAGCTGGACGAGCTGCCCGCCGCGCCCCGTCTTCCCCGCAGCGAAGAGAAGAGTGCTTCCGCTCAGTGGATGACGATGCGAGAGTTCCGACTCTCACCGGATGCGTGGCGAGACCTGCGCGAAAACTGTCGGAGCCACGAACTCACACCAGCAACCGCAGTCCTCACGGTCTTCGCTCTCGCACTCAACCAGGTGACAGGTCAACAGGAGATCCTGCTGAACTCGATGCAGCACAACCGGATCCCCCTGCATGCCGATGTCGACCGCCTCATCGGCGCGTTCTCCCGCACCGCGCTGCTGCCGCTGCGGCTGAAAGACGACGAGACCCTCGCCGAGCTCATACACACAGTCGGGCGACAGATCGACGAGTGCGCACGTCGTGACCAGATCACTGCCGTCGACATCGGTCGAGAAGTCTCACGACGCACAGGCTCCTCGTCTCCGATCGCACCAGTGGTGTTCCAATCGACACTCGGAATGGACTCAGCACTCGGCGGGGAACCGGTCACCGACCTCGGGCCGTTCGGTCACGTTCACCTTGCCGACTTCCACCAGGACATCCGCACGCCGCAGGTTGAGCTCGAACTGCGGGTCTTCGAACTCGAAGGAGAATTCATCGCCTCCCTGGCTTCGGTCGATGAAATGCTCGCCGAGGGTGTGCCCGGCCAGATCCTCGATCATGTCGCCGATGCCATCCGCACACTGCTGGAGCCTTCATCATGGGTCGAGAAGGTGCGGCTGTCCTCAGCAACGACGCTCGAAGGCTCATATGAGCGCGCCCCCATCTCGGCCTCCCCGGAAGCCTGCAGCTCCGACGCGGTGGATCGGCGGATGCTTCCACGCATCGCCGAGCTGTGGGCCACTATGCTCGACCTTCCTGTGCATCCGGGTCCCACCGATGACTTCTTCACACTCGGCGGGGACTCGCTCATGGCAGTGCGCATGCTCGCGTCCGTGCACGACAGGCTCGGAACCCGAGTCAGCCCACGTGAGTTCCTCCCCGAACCGACACCATCGGGCCTGGCGAAAGCGATGGCTCAACAGTCGCCCCTGCCCACCGAGGAATCGATATTCGAACTGCGAGCCGGAACCGGACGCCCCATATTCCTCCTCCATCCCTCAGGTGGTGACATCCTCTGCTATGTCGAGCTCGCACGCAACCTCGAGACGACCAGACCGGTCATCGCGATCGCAGATCCCGGACTCGACGGGCACCCGATGCCCCGCACCATCCCGGAGATGGTGGAGACGTACCGGACGATGATCAGCAGCATCCAACCGGACGGCCCCTGGACAGTTGGAGGGTGGTCCATGGGCGGCACGATGGCCCATGAGCTCGCCTGCCGCATCCGCGATCACGGCGGAGACGTCGATGCAGTCCTCATGCTCGACTCGAACGCGCCGGAGCGGATCATCGCCCTGCGCGGACTCAGCGACGCTGATGCCGATGATGTCCAGAAGCTGCGCCAGCTGCGGTCGATCGAGGCCTACCTGGGACTGGATCTCGGCCCCCATACCCAGTGGGAAAGCCTTGCTGCGTCGCTGGCCGATCATGGAGCGCTGCCGAGAGGCGAAGCTCTCGACAACCGCTTCGCCGTCTTCGCACGTCATATGGAGGCACTGGCGGGCCAAAGTGCGCGCCGCCTCGACGCCGACGTACCCGTCCTGCTCATCCGTGCAGGCGACGAATCACCCCGAAACTCAGCGGAAGGCATGGGAGTCGACGACTCGACCGATGCGGACCTCGGCTGGTCGCCATGGGTGGCAGGAACCTTCCGCATCACCGATGTCCCGGCTCATCACTACTCGATAGTGCGCACACCCGCGATCCAGGAAGCCGCCAGCACGATCGCGGCATTCCTCTCCGATGTCTCGGAGGTCCGCGCGGGCGCCGAAGCACACCCAGCAGATACGACAATGGAGAATCAATGACCAACCAGACCGACCACACCCGACGGAGCTTCTTCGGCCTCAGCGCCGCAGTATCCCTGCCGCTTCTCTTGGCCGCCTGCGACAGCGGCGGTGGGACAGCCGGGTCCGGCGGAGACACTCTGCGCTTGGGTGCCATCAGCAGCGGCGCCTCCGCAGTCAGCGATCCCCACGGCGAGCTCTTCGCCGAATCCGACTGGGCCCGCCTGACCGCCATCTACGACACGCTCGCAGTCAAAGACGCTGAGGGTGCACCAGCGCCCGCATTGGCCACCTCCTGGAGTGCCAACGACGACGCGACAGAGTGGGTGCTGAAGCTGCGCGATGACGCCGTGTTCAGCAACGGTGATTCCGTCACAGCCGCGGATGTCCTCTACAGCCTCCGCCGTATCGTCGACAAAGCAGACGAGAACGGTGGGCGCATCGGAACGATCGACATCAAGAAGAGCTCTGTGGTCGACGACACGACACTGCGGCTGGCCACCAGCTCGCCCGACTCGGAGCTTCCACTGGCCCTCACTCTCGGAAGCTTCATCGTCCAAGACGGAACAGAGGATTTCAGCAAGCCGGTCGGATCCGGGCCCTTCATCCTGCAGACACTCGACGACTCCGGAGCGAAACTGTCCGCCCACGGTGACTGGTGGGGCGGTGCACCCGGCGTCGACGCACTCGAGATCCGAGGCTTCTCAGACCCCCAGGCGATGAGCCAGGCCGTCACCGGCGGAAGAATCGACGTGGCCATCGGAATCGTGCCGGCTGCAGCGAAATCCGCTGCTGACGATGCTGATGTCGTCACCCGCCCCGGTGCCGAAGCCGTGCCGCTCCTTCTGCGCGTGGATACGAAGCCGTTCGACGACGAACGGGTGCGCACCGCGATCAAACTCGCCCTCGACCGTCAGGCGCTCGTCGACCAGATCTATCTCGGCTACGGCACTGTCGGCCGTGACACCATCCGCCTCAACGATCCCGATGTCCCGAACGATGTCCCCTCCGTCACTCGGGATATCCCGAAGGCGAAGAAGCTTCTGGCCGAAGCGGGCCACCCGGACGGATTCGACACCACCCTGCACACGTCTTCGTCATATCCGGCGATGAAGCCTCTGGCCGCACTGGCCAAAGAGCAGCTGTCCGAAGTCGGAATCACCGTGGAGATCAAGGAGCACGCACCGGACACCTATTGGAGCGAGGCCTACACGGTCGAACCATTCACCGTCGGATACTACGCGGTCGATTCGACAACGTTCTCCTCGCTGGTGCGCGCTACCGTGCTCTCGACCTCCTCCTTCTCGGAGACCGGCTGGAAGGACAAGGACTTCGACTCCGTCTATGAGGAAGCCATGGCCGCCACTGATGAAGCGAAGCGGACAGAACTCATCGGCAGTCTCCACCGACGCATGGCCGCTGAAGGCGGCTGGGTGGTCTGGGGCTTCGGCGACAGCATCAGTCTCAAGAGCAAGAAGGTCTCCGACCTGCCCAAGAGCGGCAGTCGATACGACGTCAGCAAGGTCACGATCTCCTCGTGATCGCTCGGGGAGTGTTCAGCCCGATCGCCCGCTGGTTGGGCACTCTGATCGTCGTCGTCACCGGTCTGTACCTGCTTACCGAGGTGCTGCCAGGGGACTTCGCCGACTCCGCGGCCGGTCCCGACCAGCAGCGAGCCGAAGCCCTCCGTGCACAACGAGGTCTCGATGCGCCGGTCCTGCTGCGCCTCGTGTCATGGTGGACGGGGGTGTTCCATGGGGATTTGGGGACCAGCCTCATCGATGAGACACCGGTGCTGCCGCGCGTGCTCACCCGAATGGCACTGACCCTGGCGGCGACGATCCCTGCCGCAGTCCTGGCCGTCGTCTTGGCTGCTGTCACAGCGCTGATCCTGGCATGGTGGCGCGGTCGCATTGTCGGCACACAGGTCTCCGTCCTCGTCTCTCTGCTCACCGGTCTTCCCGAGATCGTCCTCATCGTGGGGCTTGTGCTGCTGCTGTCTGCAGCTGCACAGCTTGTGCCCCCAGTATCGCTGCCCGAACCAGGGCAGCCGGTCTGGGCTGACCCATCGATCCTTCTGCTGCCGGTCCTGTGCCTGGCTCTGCCGAACGCGGCATGGGGTGCGAGAATGCTGCGGGGAAGTGCCGACGATCTGCTCTCGACCGATCTCGTCGTCGCAGCACGTCGTAGAGGAGCCCCGGCGTTCCACATTCTCACGGCCCACGTCCTCCCTCGATGGCTTGAACCTGTGACCCAAGTGGCCGCACTCCTCAGCGTCGGGGTGCTCGGCGGAACTGCCATCGTCGAATCGCTGCTCGCCTACCCGGGCGCGGGACAGGCGCTTGTCGCAGCGGTTTCAGCCAGGGACACTCCGATGGTGCAGGGGCTCGGCCTCGTCATCGTCGGAATCTCCCTGGCTGTGCTGCTGATTGCCGATCTGCTCACGTCACGGACGCGGCTGCGATGACTGCATTCAGGATCGGACCACTGCGGCGCGGCACACTGCTGTCATTCGCTCGTGTCTGCACCCGCTATGGCGCACCCACAATGCTCGTGTGCCTCGTCATGGTGATCGCCGTCATCGGTCCTGCCTTCGCTCCTGTGTCAACCAGCGCGGTCATCGGCGCTCCGTGGTCCCCGGCACCGGGCACCCTGGTCGGCACTGATGCTCTCGGCCGTGACGTGTTCTCACGCACAATCGCCGGTGGACGGCAGCTGGTGCTCGGCAGCATCCCCATCGGCATCACGGCTTCCGCGTGTGGGGTCGTCCTCGGATTGCTTGCCTTCCGAGTGCGCTGGATCGACCGTGCCCTCGGCACTGTCACGGCAACTGCCATGGCGCTTCCCGGCACCGTCGTCGTCCTCTGTGCCGCGACCTTCCTGCCGTCGATCGCAGCGGTGGCGGTCGGCATGCTGGTCCTCGGCGCGCCCCTGTCTGCAAGGATCGTCCGCGCCTCCGCAGGGCGGCTGCATGATGCCGAGTTCATCCGTCTGGCACAGCGACGTGGAGACAGTGCGGCGCGCATCGGCATCGTCGAGCTCATCCCAGCGCTCAGTTCCACGGTGCTTGCGGATATGGCCGTCCGAGTGCTGGCGAGTCTTCAGGTCCTCGCCGGTCTCCACGTCCTCGGATTCGGACCACCGCCACCGACTCCGGATTGGGCGGTCATGGTGCGAGAGAACCTGCCGGGCATCCTGCTCGCACCGCAGTCCGTTGCATTGCCGGCCGCAGCGCTGGCCTTGGTCAGCGCCTCCCTTCTGATGGGATTCGACACCTACGCCAGAGCTCTGGCCCCCAGCGCCGGAGCGCGAGGCGGTCACAGCCATCTGCGTGTGGATGGTCACACCGGAGAAGCCGAACACGGCAATGGGTACGAGCCCGTCCTCGACGTCGAAGAACTCGTCATAGGGGCCGCGTCAGAGCCGTTTCTGCGAGTGGACAGGCTGCGGCTGAATCCAGGAGAGATCATCGGAATCCATGGGCCGAGTGGAGCAGGGAAGACGACACTGATCGAAACCCTGGCACTGGCACCGCCTCTGGGCACGCCTGTATCCGCCCGAACATTCAGATTCCTGGGGGCCGATCCGCCAGCGACCGAAGGCGGCAGGGCACGAGCACGGCGGAAGTCGATCGGCTGGTCGGAACAGGACCCGAAACGCACCATCGACGCTCGGCTGAGTGTGTCGAGAGTCATCGCAGACGGGCGTCGCGACATCGACAGCATTGCGCTCCTGAGCCGTTTGGGCCTCAGCCCGCATTTGGCCGGGAGGCAGGCAGGGCAGATCTCCGGCGGACAGGCGGCCCGAGTCTCCCTTGCGCGCGCACTTGCCGGCCAGCCCCGACTGCTCGTCCTCGACGAACCCACCGCGGGGCTTGATCCGACAACGGCAGCCGTCGTCACGGACGAACTCGCGCGATTCACAGCCGGCGGGGGAGCGGCCATCATCGTCAGCCACCAGCGCTCGTGGTTGGACACCATTGCGACCGCTGTCGCCGAAGTCTCGGACGGTGTGGTCACGTTCGCCCACCCTCTGCAGAACTCCGGACAGCCCGTGAGGACTCTGCCTCCACCGGGAGGTTCTGCCGCGCGGCGACAAGACCGGGATGCAGGCAGTCTCCTCGGGCAGTGGACTTCCGTGACCGTGGCCGTCGCAGAACCCGAGAGAGATGACCGAAGCGGCGCCATCGCCGGGCCTCGAGCGACATCGACGACTCTGGGCCCACTGGACCTCGTGGTCCGCGAGCGCGAGGTCGTCGCGCTGCTGGCGGCGTCAGGTACAGGCAAGAGCAGCCTTCTGCGCAGGTTGGCTGCCGAGGCTCCGCCTGCAGAGGTCGAAGTCTCGGGCAATGGGCTGCCGAGTACGGGAGGCGTGACTCCCCGTGGAACCTCGCTCATGATCCAAGACAGTGCCACAGCCTTCAACCCCGGACGTCGACTCCTCTCACAGATCATCGACCACGTGCGTCTGAGCGAGGGCATCGACGGTGCGCAGGCACGCGAACGGGCCGCACACATGCTGGCGCGGCTGGAGATCGGTCCGTCCGTCGCCGCTCGCAGACCAGGGCAATGCTCCGGAGGAGAACGGCAACGCGCAGGACTTGCCCGCGCACTACTCACCAGCGCACCATTGGTCCTGCTCGATGAGCCGACTTCCGCCCTTGACCCACGGATGCGTCGGGCGGTCGCTGCCTTGTTGCGTGAGGAGGCGCGGAAAGGGAAGGGCATCCTCGTCGCGACCCACGATGAGGAACTCGCGGCCAGCGCAGACACTGTGATCGCCTGGGCAGACTCAACGAGTCCCCACTCGAAGTAGACCTTCGCCTGGACTCACACTCTCCGACACTCACGCTCTCCGACGCAGGGAGCCCCGGCCCCAACCGCGTGAGGAATCACTGCTTCAAGAAGAGATCCTGTTCGATCCACACGGACGCGCGTTGACCGTCGGCGACTGCCGAGGCGACGAACTGCATAGGAGCGGGAGAATCAGGGTTGCGCGCAGCATCTCCGGCGGCGAACACACCAGGTACGGAGGTCGTCATCGTCGGGGTCACAGCGATGAGGCCGTCATCGGTCAAGGCACACCCGAGCTGCTCGGCCAATGTGTTCGACTGTCGCTCTGGCGGGCGGTGGAACACGATCTCGAATTCGCGGTCCTGACCACCGTCGGTGCCCTCCTCGGCGACTCGGATGCTGGGTCGACCCGGACGCCCCTCCAGACCCACCGGGGTTCGGGGATGAATTCGCACACCGCGTGCGCGCGTCTCGCTGATCATCGCTGCTGTGTCATCGTCACTGCCGAGACCGCCGGTGAAGACGGTGACGTCCGAAGAGAAGCGGTCGGCGATATAGCGGGAGAGCATGATGTCAGCGGGTGTGCGGGCGAGAACACCTACCTGCCGGGCAAGGCTTTCGAAGCCGTGGCAGTACGCGCAGTGGTGGACATCCCGGCCCCAGCGCTCCGCCAACCCGGGAAGACCGGACACGTCATCGGTGATCCCTCCGGCAAGGAGTACGATCCTCGAGTCCACGTCTTCCGCGCTGGACCGGTCGCCGGAAGGGACGACTCGGGCATGGAAGCCGCCCGCACTTCCAGTGATGGCAGTGACCTCGCCGCTGCGGACAGTGACGTTCGGGTGGCCCGCGACCTCGCCATACGCAAGAGTGCGCAGGTGAGCCGGATCGTCCCCGTCGCGGCTGAGATACATGTGCATCTCCGTCACCGAGGCGTTTCGCGGCCGGCCGTCGTCGACGAGCAGCACCCTGCGCTGTTGTCGGCCCAGAACGAGCGCAGCCGAGAGCCCGGCCGGTCCGGCGCCGACGATGAGGATGTCGACGTCAGTCGTCTTCGAGGTGGTCATAGTGAATCCCTGTCCTTCCCTGTGGTGGTGGCATATGTGCTCTGTATCGGTGGCATGTGTGAATGCGCTTCAGGCAGTCCATGCTCGGGGCCGTCGGCGAATGGGCCGTCCGCACTGGTCAGCTGCGCCCATGTGCCCTGGCCCGTGATGCGCCCCTGCTCGAGGACGATGACGTTGTCGGCGGTGCGAGCGGCGACGGTGTCATGGGTGCTGAGGATGACGGTGCGGGAACCGCGCATGTCGGCGATTGCCGAGAGCACGATGTCACGGTGGTGCGCATCGAGGTGAGAAGTCGGTTCATCGAGCAGCAGAATGGGCGCCTCGGAGATGAATGCGCGCGCCAGTGACAGTCGCTGCTTCTGACCACCGGAAAGACCGCTGCCGTGTTCGCCGATCACAGAGTCTGCTCCGTGGGGGAGTGTGCTGATGAGATCGCTGAGGCCCGAGGCTTCGATCGCCGCTGTGAGGTCATCCTCAGAGGCATGCGGATTGCCCAACCGAATGTTCTCTGCGATCGAACCGGAGAAGATCTCGACATCCTGGAACACCATGGCCACGGTGGAATGAACGCCCTCAGAACCGAGGAGACGACTCTCAGCACCTCCTATGCGGACGGTGCCGGAGGTCGGGTCGAAGAAGCGGGCGAGCAGGCACAGAACTGTCGACTTGCCCGAGCCCGACGGCCCCAGGAGCACGGTGAGAGTGCCAGCGGGCGCGTGAAGGGTGACGTCTGAGAGGATGCGGGCCGACGGCTGAGAATGAATGTCGGAGCTGACTGCGTCGACGTCGACATCGATATTCTCAACGCGGACGTCTCCGGGAATGGTCTGCTTTGCAGGACAGACCGGTTCGGCCAGGGACGGCAGGCTGAGGAAGGTGCGTATCTCTCGCCAGGAGCCGAGAGCTGCACGGATGGTCGCCGAGAGCCCGGCTGCCGAGTGAAGCAGTGCTGCCGCTGATGAGACGGCGAGCACGATGACGAAGAGATCTGCCGGGGCGAGGTCGGCACCTCGCAGCAGAGGTGCGGCGATGACTGTCACGGTCATCAGCTGCACCGCCGCGCCGAACACGCTGAGCACCGTGAGGACGGCCTCGACCTGCTCCTGAGTGCGATCACCAACCGCATCGAGGGAGCGGCTGACGGCGGTTGTCCTGCTTGTGCTCGGGAGCAGCCGGATGCTGCGTTGAGCCTCTGCGAATTCGATGAGCCGATCGGCTGCTTCGCCACGAGCATGGGCCAAAGCGGCCTCGCTGGTTCCTGCCCGCCGTGCACTGAACACCTGCAGTCCTGCGAGTACGGGCAGCCATCCGATCATGACGGCACCAGCCACTACGTCAATGGTCATGATCAGAACTGCCAGACTGCTCACGGTCAAGACTGTGCGCAGCAGAGGAATGAGCAGATGGGCGGGGATGCTCATCACGGACATAACGTCAGGACCGAAGAGTCGGCTGATCTGTCCGTGTCTGCGCGGACCGAACCAGGCAAGCGGCAGTCGCAGCAGATGATGGGCCAAGCTCTCGTGAATGACGTTCGACAGACTGTAGCCACAGCTGCGGCCCCCGATGATGGCTGCCGCGGAGGCGCACACCCACACGATGGTGCAGATGATCATGGCTCTGGCTGGCGGTGCGGGGTCGTCGGCAGCCAGCAGAGCTGCCGTGAGGTGACCGATGGCCGCGAGTGCGCAGACCTCTGCCACAGCCGCCACGAGTGCCCCGGCCACACAGAGGACAAGGAACCCACGTGCACGGGTCGTCAACGGTCGCTGCCTTTCTCCTCGTCGCCGGGCGATGACACGAGGTCTTTCGGTTCGTGTGCGGCGGCGAGCCGACCCGATTCGAGCGTGATGATGAGATCGGCCTTCTCCAACGCTTCTTGCCGGTGGTCGGCGCGGATGATGGTGCACTTTCCTCTCAGAGAATGCACCGCGTCATCGATGATGCGGGCTGAAGCCGCGTCGAGTGAGGCCGTGGGCTCATCGAGCAGGAGCACGTCAGGACAGGCGACCAAGCAGCGAGCCAGACACAACCGCTGCCTTTCTCCTCCTGACAGCGAACGGTTACCGCCGAGAACCGTCTGATAGCCCTGGGGCAGGGCCGCGAGCACGTCGTGAATGCCTGCTGCCATCGCTGCCTGCCTGCAGTCGGCTTCACTCGCCTCTGGGCGAGCCAGACGCAGGTTCTCGACAACAGTGCTCCGAAGCAGGAACGGTGTCTGCCACAATGCCGCAATCCTTGCGCCCTCCACACCGGTGATGTGTCCTTCCGTCGGCGTCAGGAGGCCCGCGAGCGTCTCAAGCAGAGTGGATTTGCCTGCACCACTGGCCCCGGTGAGGACCGTGAGACCGCCGACGGGCAGTTCGGCGGTGATGCGTGAGAGTATCTCAGTGCTGCCGATCTTGACTGTCAAGTCACTGATCTCGAGCTTCTCTGCATCGGCAAATGGTGGTTCCGCTGCCGGCTGTTCGTGCAAAGGTGCGAGCGGAGGAGCCAGAAGTGCGTCGATGCGTGCGGCAGCCTCGCGGGCGTCGGCGACCTGCTGTCCGGCAAAGGCAAGTGCTTCGGCCGGGCTGAGGAGGAGGGGAAGGACGATCGCGACGATGACGAGTTCTGCGAGCGTGAATAGACCCACGCTGATGCCTCCGGCGAGGACAGCCCAGACTGCCAGGGTGGACAGCAGCACGGACTGGGCGGTCATCGTCGGCGTGACCGTCCGCGCCCACGCTCGGACGAAAGTCCCGTAGTGATCGGATGCTCGGGTGAATCGGGCCAGGCCCTCTTCGGTGCGGCCGAACATCTTCAGTTCGGCTGTGCCTGAGGCGAATTCGACAGCGGCTCGATCAACCCCTGCGGCGGCTGCCTCCAGCCGACGCATCTGAGCCGGCATGCTCCGGCGCTGCCGGGTCGCGAGGATGAGGGCGAGGGCAGCGGGCACCAGCGCCAGCACTGTGGCGAGTGGGGCGAGTGCGATGAGCATCGCGAGACCGAGGAGAGTCTGGACGGCTGCGGAGATGAGATAACCGTATGCGTGCGCGACAAGGTGGTGGAGGGTGCCGATGTCATCATCGACGAGCCGTTTGAGTCCGACCCCGCCATTCTCGTCGACCCACGACAGCGGGCGAGCCTCGATCGCCGTCAATGAGCGCGAGCGCAGGTGACGCTGCAGCTGCGAGTCGGCCCTGTGCGCACACACCGAGCCACGCCACTGTCCCCACCACGCGAGCATGCTCAGCAGCAGACACATGGTCAGCAGGAGAACCATTGAGGGACTGCGACTGTCGCTGACCTGACCGGTCACTGCAATGAGGACGATGCAGGCGAGAGCGAACCCGAACCCCGTCCGTGCTGTAGCGGCGAGTCCTTCCCAGAGGCCTGAGCGTACGAGCGGGCGCGCTGCTGGGTGCAGCGTGCGCAGAAGGAGAGCTGTCGAAGACATCGGCACCGGGAGTCGAGGAGGTCGGGAAACAGTACCCGATCACACTATCACGATACTAAGAATGAGTATCATTAACGGATGACATGTCACCATCGACGGAGGAATGAGATGACGGGCAGCTCCACCGACTCTGCGGAGATCGTTGTCGAGACACTGCAGGACCGATGCGCGGGTGCAGACTTCGAGATCCAACCGGAGACGACTCTGGCGGAGCTCGGTCTCGACTCACTGACGACATTGCGCTGGCGCGGCGATCTTGAACGTGCCCTCGGCATTCGTCTTCCGATGACGTACCTGCTGGGCACCGAGACCGTGGGAGAAGTGATCGATCAGGTCGAGGCTGCGGTCGAGGCGCATCCGGACGCGGGAGAGGCGCTCACGGCATCGCAGTCGTCTGCGGACTGCGCGGTGCCGGCGGAGCCGTGTGAGCTCACCGTCGTCCAGGAGGCGTACTGGAGTGGGCGCGGGGACGATTTCACCGGAGGCGGCGTTTCGACGTTCTGGTATCACGAGTACGAACGCACCGCGAAGCGAGCTTCGGACGACGGAGTCGAAGCCGAACTCGCAAGGATCGAAACGGCGTGGAAGCGCATCGCAGCTGCCCATCCGATGCTGCGGACGATCATCGACCGTGCAGGTAGGCCGCAGATCGCGGTCCACGATCTGCGTGCCTGGACGATACCGAGAATCGACCTGCGACACGAGGAACCCGAAGCCGCGCGGGCGCGGGCAGATGAGCTGCGCGAGCGCCTCTCACATCAATGTCGACCAACCGACGTGTGGCCGGTCGTCGATATGACCGCGATTCTCCTTCCCGGCGGGCGGTTGCGCATATGCATCGGCTTCGACGCTCTACTCGTCGACTTCGCGTCATGGGGGCTCATCATGCGCCAATGGGGTGAGCTCTACGCCAGGCCCCACACGCAGATCGGCCCACCCGAGCGGACTTTCGCTCAAGCGATCGAAGAGCGCTCCCTGAATCCTCTTCGACAGCGGCAACGCGCACGCGACCGCCAGTGGTGGGCCCAGCAGCGTATTCCCCGTACGGCGCTCGCCCCAGCAGAGTTCCCACAGACCGCCACACGTTTCGCCCGCCGGCGCACGGTCATCGAAGCTGGAGTCTGGACACAGATCGTCAAGCGGGCGCAGGCTCGAGGCCTGTCTACGTCCTCGGTCGTTCTCACTGCTTTCGCTCTCGCCTGCCATCGGTGGAGACCGCCCGAGACCGAAGAGACTGCAGCTGGTCTGACGATGACTCTGACCGTCTACGACCGGCCCGATGCTGATGCCGCCGTCGTCGGTGACTACTCCTCGACAGCGCCGCTGCCGCTCTCGCCGGAACACGGATTCCGTCCGGATTCGTCCGATTCGTTCGCCACCACCGCGGAGGCGGTCAATCGGCGTTTCTGGGACGTCGTCGACCACAGCACCTACGACGGCATCGAAGTCGCTCGCGATCGCCCGGGAGAAGGACCATGGCCGATCGTGTTCACCTCTGGAATCGGCCAATCGGCGGGCACGGATGATCGGTGGCTCGGGGATCGCGTCTTCGGTGTCTCGCAGACCCCGCAGGTTCTGTGGGATCACCTGGTGTGGGAGGAAGACGGCGCTCTTGTGCTCACTCACGATGTCGTCACCAGTGCTTTCGACGCTGCAACGATCGACGGTATTCGCGGCATGGAGACTGCGCTTCTGGAAGCCCTGGTCAACGAGGACGGGTGGGAACGTCCGGCACCTGGATGGGATCCCACCGCACGGCCGACGGATGAACCGACTGCACGCCTAGACTGCGGGCCGCTCCTGCACGATCCGTGGACGGTGACGGGCCCACGGCGGGGAAGCGCCCCTGCCCTCCTCACATCAACGACAGTCGTCGGCCATGATGCACTCGCCGAGAAGGCTGAAGCCCTCTCTCGCGCACTGCGCGCCCAAGGAGTGGGCCCCGGCTCATTGGTCCTCATCGCTCTGCCCAAGGGAGTTGACCAGATTGTCGCGGTCCTCGCCACGATGCTTACCGGAGCAGGCTATGTCCCTGCTGATCCAGCCTGGCCGACCACGAGGCTCGAAACGATCTGTGAGCGCACCGGTCTCACAATCGCCTTCGCCGATGAATCCCTCATCCTGCCTCCAGGAGTCGAACGTGCAGCCCTCGACCGCAGTCAACAGGCCTCTGAGCGCCGAGACCGGATCGCGACCGCACATGAACTCGCCTACGTGATCTTCACCTCCGGATCAACGGGGGCGCCGAAAGGCGTCGCCATCGAGCATGCGCAGGCGCGCACAACGATCGACGAGATCAACCATCGGTTCGCAATCACTTCCGCCGATCGCGTCTTCGCCATCTCAGCATTGTCGTTCGATCTGTCCGTCTACGATCTCTTCGGGGTCCTCGGCACAGGCGGCAGCATCGTGCTGCCAGACAACGACAGGCTGCGCGACCCACACCATTGGTTGGAGCAGATGGCCGAGCACCGTGTGACGGTGTGGAACTCGGCTCCTGCCCTGATGGAGATGCTGCTGGAATACGCCCGGACCGTGCCCGAGCTGGCGCGGCAGGCGTTTGTGAACCTCCGCCACGTCTTGCTCTCCGGTGACTGGATCCCGGTGACGCTGCCGGAGCGCTTGCGGGCTCTGGCCCCCGACGTCGCTCTGCACAGTCTGGGTGGGGCAACGGAGGCATCGATCTGGTCGATCACCTACTCGATCGGAGAAGTGGATCCCTCCTGGTCCTCGATTCCGTACGGCAGGGCACTGCCTGGACAGTCGTTCGAGATCTTGGACTCCGAGGGACAACCCACACCGGTCGGCGCCGCAGGTGAGCTGCACATCGGCGGAGGGGGCGTCGCACGCGGATACATCGGTGCTCCCGAACTCACCGCTGAGAGGTTCATTGATCGAGCCGACCTCGGCACACGCCTCTATCGCACCGGAGATCTCGGACGGTGGCGCCCTGACGGACAGATCGAGTTCCTCGGTCGGACGGACCGGCAGGTCAAGATCGGAGGGCATCGCATCGAACTCGGTGAAGTGGAAGCAGCGCTCCTGCGTCTGCCCGATGTGCGACAGGCTTCAGCGGCAGCCGCACCAGGTCCCGACGGCCGCCCCCGCCTCGTTGCCTACGTCAGCGACGAAGACCAACTCTGGCACTCATTGCCAGAGAGCCAACAGCGGAAGGTCAATGCGCATCTGGCCGAGGCTGTCTCCGAACGACTGCCCGCATCGATGGTCCCCTCCCGCTTCCTCCTCCTCCCTCAGCTGCCGACGACTGAGAACGGGAAGATCGATTACAAGGCGCTGCCCAACCCATTCCGAGCACCACGCCGGTCGGATACGGACAACAGCCTCATCGACGGCGGAAGGGCCGCCCCTTCGTCGAAGGACTCCGAGCCGATGGAAGGCGAACCGCCTGCAGGACTCCAACGCATCATCGGCAGTGTGCTCGGTGATGACGTCGATTTCGCACGTTCCCTCATCGACAATGGGCTCACGAGTGTCCAGGCGGTGCGACTGGCGAATCTCGTCGAAGACCAGGGGGCCGCACGCCCTTCTGTGCAGACGCTGCTCTCAGCACAATCCGTGAATTCTCTGATCGACCGATGGAGCACCGGCAGCAGCCGCACCAACGACAGCTCGGGCACACACCCATCTCCGGAGGCGCCGAGATCCGCTCGACTCGATTCGGAGGGCACCACCCCGAATGGCGGCTCCGCACCTCTCCACCACATGCCGGCGTGGGCCTCAGACAGCGCTGCGCTCGGAAAACACGGACGAGGAGAGATCCGTGGAATCGCAAACCGTCTGCGCAGAGTCGCAGATCTGCTCGACGAAGTCGGAACTGAGCTGGAGGCAGTGGGAGTGCAGCTGCCCAGAGCGCTGCTCGGGGATGTGCCCCGAGCAGGCGGTGAGGATACGCCGGACGGAGACACCTTCGACCTCACCGAGATGCAACTGGCTTATCTCCTCGGACGAGCTCCTGACGAACACGGCAGACGCCTGGCACCGCACTTCTACACCGAAGCGATCGTCGAAGGCCTCGATCCGGACCGTCTGCGTGAAGCCTGGCGGACAGTCATCGCGCAGCACCCGATGATGCGCGCGGTTGTCACACCCGATACGAGGCAGCAGATCCTCAGTCGCGTCCATGTCGACATCGGAATCGATGACCAACGGCACCTGTCATCGGCAGAGCAGTCGCGTCGACGGACAATGATGCGTGCGCAGCGTGCCGATCGACAACTGCCCACGAACACCGCTCCGATGGCCGAACTCCACGTCACACTGCTCGATGACCAGCGCTCACTCCTCGCATTCGATGTCGACCTGCTCTTCTGCGATGCCGCAAGCGCGGTCCGACTCATGCGAGATCTCAGCACGCTCTATCACGATCCGCGCGCGCATCTCTCACACACGGCCGACACATTCTCCACGTGGGCTCGCAGAGGAAAGGCACCGAGCGCCGAATCGATCGGCTGGTGGCGCGACCGCCTCGGCGAACTGCCGCCTCCGCTGACGCCGCCGGCGCCGCGGGCCTCCTCTGCGAGTCATTTCACTCGGCGCCGTTTTGAACTCAGTGAAGACAGCTGGCTGAAGGTGCGCGCATTCGCTCGTCGACACCATGTGACGATCGGGTCTCTCATGCTCCATCTGCTCGGGAACGCTCTGTCCCCGCACGACGAGAAGACAGTCATGCTCACTCTGTCCCAGCGTCCTGCTTCACAGACTGGAGTGGTCGGCGATTACACGTCGACCGCTCCACTCGGTGTCGGAGGTGCGCCATCAGGTCTGGGCGTGTCTGACAGCTTGTCCGCCACACATGCTCACGTCATCGAGGTGCTCGATCAAAGTGGTGGTGACCATGGCGTTCATGGCAATGAGGTGCTGCGCATGCTGCGCGCCGCTCGGCGCCCTGCGAGCATACCGGTAGCGGTCTCGTGTGCGCTCGATCCATCCGACATCGACCCCTCTGCGCTCTTGGAGATGTTCGGTTCCACCGAGTACGCGATCAGCCAGACTCCACATGTGACGTGCGATGTGCAGATGTTCGATGTTCGTGGACGCTTCGTGTGCAATGTCGATGTCGACGAATCACTCGTCGATCTCACGTGGGTCGACACCGTGGTGAGTGCATTCTCCGGGGCTCTGCGCGACTGCGCCTCATCATCGGAACATGACGACCTCCCTGCCATGAGTTCGTCGAATCAGCCGGCTCGGATCGAGTCTGCACCGGCAGAGGCCACGTATCCGTCTGATACCGTCTCCAGCCCTATCTCCACCGCCGAAGAGCCCATCGAGGAGGTTTTCACCGACCTTCTCGGGTTGAACACTCTCGACTGGAACGTCTCATGGTTCGAACAGGGCGCTACCTCCGTCACTCTCGTCTCTGCGCAGCGTCTTCTCGCTGAGCGCGGCTGTGAGATCAGCGTCGTCGATCTTTTCGCCCATCCCACACCCGCGCAGACGAGCGCGCATCTGGGAGACACCTGGGCCGAAGCGGCGAGGCGGACGCAGCTCGATTCTCATCCACCGTCCGGCGACTGCGAAGAAGCCGGCGACGGGGACACAGGCGTTTCTGATGTCATCATCAGGGCACGACGTCGCGGACGTCGCCGCCGGATGTCGCGATGAGGTCCGCACTGCCTCCAGGAATTGAATGTGAATGGACCTCAGAGGCCGCTTCGACAGGAATTCTGCCTGAGGAGGCCGCTCTCGTCGCTGGAGCTGTTCCCTCCCGTCGTGCAGAGTTCGCACAGGTGCGCAAGTGTGCACGAGTGTGTCTCACACGGCTGGGCTTCGTGCCCGGTCCGATCTTGACCACACCTCAACGTGAGCCCATCTGGCCGCAGGGCTCAGTAGGAAGCATGACCCACTGTCGAGGTCTGTATGCCGCGTCCCTCGGCTACGCGGTCGACTACGCTGCCATCGGCATCGACGCAGAGCCCAACCACGCGCTGCCGCGCGACGTGTGCGGGTCTGTCATCCAGGGTTCGGAGCGTGCGATGCTCGACCAACTGGCGCATTCGAGGTCCAGACGATGGCCGGAACCGGCGTGGGACAGGTTGGTGTTCTCCGCGAAGGAGAGCATCTTCAAAGCATGGTTCCCCTTGGCGAAGGTGTGGATCGACTTCGACGAATTCGTCGTCGATATCCATCCATCAACGGGCAGTTTCACCGGTGTGTACGCCGGAGATGACGAGTGGGCAGCTGCTCGTGCCTTCGTCGAGGTCGCTGGGCGGTGGGCGGTGACGGACACCGGCCATATCGTCACAGCTGCGGCGGTGCCGGCATTCCCCGTTACCTTTTAATTAGCCCCACCATCCGTCAGGATTGAAGGGGTCGCTGGCCTGAGGACCCCGGCATGATTGATGCCCCCAGTCATCATGATCCGGGGGGTGTAGTCACCGGGGTTCGAATGCACCAGGGAAATCGCTGATAGGGGCCAGAACCACTGGCAGAACACATGCCTTGAGCCCGACCGTAACGTGGATGCCGAACCCAGGAGCCACAGCACCACCGGCCAGCCGAACCACAACCAAATATCCGGTCACATGAGTCGAAGAAGATGAGTGACATGATCACCAACCACGCTGACATCGACGTATTCATCGGTATCGATGTCGGCAAACACAACCACCACGCCGTCGCACTCGACCGCGACGGCAAACAGCTCTTGTCGAAGGCTCTGCCGCAGAACGAAACCAAACTCCGGGCTTTGCTCGACCGGCTGCGCAAGCACGGAACACTGCTGGTTGTCGTCGACCAGCCCGCCACCATCGGCGCCTTGCCGGTCGCGGTCGCCCAAGCCGAGTCCATCACGGTCGCCTATCTGCCCGGGTTAGCGATGCGCCGCATCGCCGACCTACACCCCGGCGAGGCGAAAACGGATGCTCGTGATGCCGCGATCATCGCTGAAGCCGCCCGCACCATGCCGCACACATTGCGGGGTATCCGGGTGGCGGATGAGAACGTGGCCGAGTTGTCGATGTTGTGCGGCTATGACGATGACCTCGCCAAACAGGCCACAGCGACGTCGAATCGGATCCGGGGCCTGCTGACTCAGATCCACCCCGGATTGGAGACCGTCATCGGTCCGCACCTGGACCATCCGGCGATGCTGGCGCTATTGGCGAAGTACCCGACGCCCAAAGCCTTGCGTCATGCCGGGAAGCACCGAGTCGAGACGCTGCTGCGCAAGCAGGCACCGCGGGCGTGGAAGCGGTGGTCGACCGCGATCTTCACCGCACTCGACGGGCAGACGGTGGTGGTGTCGGGCACCGACGCCGCCGGCCTCGTCCTGCCCCAGCTGGCCGCGTCGTTGGCGCAGACGCGTGCGTCGCGGGATGAGGTGCTGGAACGGATCGAGGAATTGGTTGAGGCGCATCCGCTTTTCGAACTCCTGACGTCGATGCCGGCAGTCGGCGTCAGGACCGCGGCGAGGATCCTCACCGAGGTCGTGGGTAAGGACTTCGAATCAGCCGGACACCTCGCATCGTATGCCGGACTGGCACCGGTGACATGGCGATCGGGAACCTCGATCCGAGGAGATCACTCGTCCCGGCGGGGGAACAAGGTCCTCAAACGAGCGTTGTTCCTATCCGCGTTCGCGGCGTTGAAAGACCCGCTGTCGAGGGCGTATTACGACAAGAAACGTGCCGAGCATAAGAAGCACAACCAAGCACTGATCGCCCTGGCCCGCCGCCGTTGCAATGTGCTGTATGCGATGCTTCGCGACGGCTCCTACTTCCATACACCCGAGGTGGCGACCGCCGCCTGAACCGAACCGTAGCGGAGTACCAGATCAGTCCGGGAGCTGGTTCCCAGACCGATCATCCCTGCCTTTCGACTCCTACCGAATATTCTTGAAGAAACTAGTCGTTGCCCCTTGACTTAAAACATAGGGGCACCCCCCAAGGGAGTGCCAGCACCCGTACCTCGGTGACGGTGAACGCGATGTCGCCGGGGCGAGCTCAGCGCTGAGGGAGCATAATCGTCGTGAGAACTCGGCCAGCCGTGCATAGGCGGCGACCGGCAGCACATTCGCGACGTACTGGTCGGGGGGCGGATGACGACGATTGCGCCGCGGTCGCGGTCGATGTCGCGGTGGGTGAAGATGTCGGTGTCCCTGCTGGAAGGCGGCGCGCACCTCGAAGTCGGCACCCAGGTCGGCTCCTGCCGGAGTGTGGCGGAGTACCAGGGAGTTCGGATCCTCGGCGAGGAAGCGGCAGAGTTCGGCGATGGGCGAATCCTGGGACTGAGGGTCGGCGGAATCAGCGAACATATAGAGAGGCCAACGACCATCGGCGCTCGCCTCATGACCGAGCTCGATCGGCTTCGTGTCGGAAGGCCGGCCGAACATGCGGGAACCACCGTTCGTGTGAGCACGGGTCCGAGGCCCACACGATGAGGACATCGGCACCCGTAGTGGTTGTAGTGCGGGAGCGACCGACCGTCAGATCACGGCGACCTTGTCGCCGTCAGCGGGGCGGGCCGCATCGGTACTGGTCGACGTGCCGTGGACATCCGGTTCGAGTGCGAGCTCGTCGAACCGGTTCTGGCCCGACAGGGTGGCGCGGGCGACGTCGAGGTCGATTTCGTTCGTCCACTTGCCGATGAGCAGGGTGGCCACGGCGTTGCCGGTGAAGTTCGTCAGCGTGCGGCACTCGGACATGAACTAGGGCGTGTCTCCTTTATTGACCATTCCAGGACTGGCACGGTGGAGACGTGACTACACAGCAACGACACCGAGTCTTCACTGATGAGCAGTGGGAGAAGATCGAACCAGGTGTCGAAAGCGACATTCAGTTACGTTGACCATTACGCGTTCTGGCGGATCGTCAATTGGTTGAATAAGCGTCACCCCAAGCTGAATAAGCATACTGTGGTGCGTCGTTTCCTCCCTGGATGGGAGATACGGACGGAAGGAGTCGAGTTCTTCCGGGCCTGTCGGGTTCCAGTGACTCGCTATCGGTTCCGGGGAACTCGTATTCCCACGCCATGGGACAGTGCTGCGGCTTGATTGGCATGGAGAGCTGGATGCTCAGGAATGGGCACGTCCGGTTCGGAGGGCGGGCCGGGGAAACTTACCAGTCGTGAGGCTGGCAGAGCGCCCCGGTCCGACCCTACTCGGAGCACCACACCGATGAGGGCAAGCTGTACTTGTGCGCAATCAAGGACGCCTGCTCGGCGCGCATCGTTGGCTACTCGATCGGCTCGAGGATGAAGGCGCGTTTGGCTGTCGATGCCCTCGAGATGGCCGTGATCCGTCGCGGCGGTGACGTCGCTGGATGCGTGACGCATAGCGATCGCGGCAGTCAATTCAGGTCGAAGAAGTTCACTCGGGCTCTGGCCCGCCACGGCATTGCCGGGTCCATGGGCAGGGTCGGTGCTGCCGGCGATAACGCCGCGATGGAGTCGTTCTTCGCACTGTTGCAGAAGAACGTTCTCGACCGTCGCCGGTGGGCCTCCAGGGATCAGTTGAGGATCGCGATCGTGACGTGGGTTGAGCGGACGTATCATCGGCGTCGACGGCAAGCTCGGTTGGGTCGTTTGACACCTGTTGAGTACGAAGCAATTATTGAGTCACCTGCAGTCGCAGCGTGACACCCTAATTGTCACCTCTCCTTGCATCAGTCCCCGTCGCTCAGTGATTGGGAGGGGTTCTCGACTTAGGCGCCCCGCCTCGGCGAGGGCAGACGAAACACCACGGGTGCCGACGTCCTCACGATGAGGACATCGGCACCCGTGGTGGTCGAGCGGGAGCGACCGGAGGTCAGCTTACGGCGACCTTTTCGCCTTCGGCGGGGCGAGCCGCCTCGGTGCTGGTCGACGCACCGTGTGCATCCGGTTCGAGCGAGAGTTCGTCGAACGGGTTCTGACCCGACAGGGTGGCGCGGGCGACGTCGAGGTCGATCTCGTTCGTCCACTTGCCGATGAGCAGGGTGGCGACGGCGTTGCCGGTGAAGTTCGTCAGTGCACGGCACTCGGACATGAACTTGTCGATGCCGACGATGACGCCCATGCCGTCGAGCAGCTCAGGGCGGTGCGACTGCAGACCCGCGGCCAGGGTGGCCAGGCCCGCACCGGTGACTCCGGCGGCACCCTTGGACGCGATGATCATGAACACGAGCAGCGAGATCTGCTCGGGGATCGACATCGGCATGCCCATGGCCGAGGACACGAACAGCGAAGCCATGGTCAGGTAGATGGCGGTGCCGTCGAGGTTGAACGAGTAGCCAGTGGGCACCGTGATGCCCACGACCGGCTTCGAGACTCCGGCATGCTCCATCTTCGCGATGAGGCGCGGCAGAGCCGACTCGGACGACGAGGTGGAGAAGATGAGCAGGAACTCACGGGCCAGGTACTTCAGCAGCAGGAAGATGTTGAGCCCGGTGACGATCTTGAGCAGACCGCCGAGGACGATGACGATGAACAGCGCACAGGTGAGGTAGAAGGCGCCCATGAGGGTCGCCATCGCTCCGATTGCGGCCCAGCCGGTCTTGCCGACGACCGCAGCGATCGCACCGAAGGCGCCGACGGGAGCGGCCCACATGATCATCATCATGAGCTTGAAGACCACGGCCTGGATGTGCTTGATTCCGGTGAGCACGGGCTCGCCGGCCTTGCCCATCGACTGCAGCGCGAATCCGACGAGGAGTGCGAGCACGAGGGTCGGCAGCACCGGGATGTCACCGGGGATGAGGCTCATGAGGAAGGCGACCATTCCGGTCTCCTCACCGCCGGAGGCCTCTTCGTACGGCTGGAGGTGGAATCCATCGCCGGGGTGGATGAAGTTGCCGACGACGAGGCCGATGACCAGGGCGAAGGTCGCCATGACCAGGAAGTAGATGAGGGCCAGTCCGCCGACCTTGCCGACGGTGGCCGCCTTCGCCACGGAGCCGACGCCGAGGACGATGGTGCAGAAGATGACCGGGGCGATGATCATCTTGATGAGCGCGACGAACGCCTTGCCCAGCGGTTCGAGTGCGATTCCCGCCTCGGGGGCGATGAGCCCGATGGCGGCACCGGCGAACACGGCCACGATGACCATGATGTAGAGCCAGTGAGTGCGATCCTTCTTCCGCTGCGGGGCGCCCGGTTCGGGAGCGTTTGCTGCGGCGGCGATCTCCTTGTCGAAGGATCCGCCTTGCTGTCGTGGCGACGTTGCCATGTTTCCTCCAGATGATGTTCGCGACCTCACCCGTCGGTGGGTGGGATCGCACGCGACGATTGGCCGCGGTGGTGATGTACCCGACAACTGTGCCAGCGAAGTGTGACGGGTGTCTCGGTTGCGTTCATAGTGTTCACAGGAGGAACGAGGCGCCCGCCGAGGCGGGGGCTCGGCCGGGGAGGGTCGGCCTGGGAGGAGCAGGCCGGGGAGGAACCGGCCGGGGTAGGGTCAGGCCCGTGGGCCCTCTGCCTGCCGGGGACCGACATCGACAGGCGGTTCCTGCCGTTCGAGGGCCTTGAGACCGATGGGGCAGGTGATGGTGAGCTTGAGGCGTCGGCCCTTCGCGTCTTCGACGGCCCGTCGCATGAGCTCCCACCGGTGGCGGTCGGCCTGTGTGGGCTCGATCGCCTCACAGTAGATGAACATGACCTCATTGGCGTCGGGCTCGAGTTTGTAATGCAGCGCGGCGACGAGCTTGCCGGGAAGGTAGAGGTCGTACTTCGAGGATTCCTGGTTGTTGAGCATCGTGTACATAGTGGTCTCCTGGGGTGGGTCGGTCAGAATCGGCGGTGTCACCAGTCGCTGGGCGACAGAGCCGCCGCGGATGCTGGGTCTCGTAGGTCGTGGAGGAAAGCTTGCGCCCAGTGGCGGACGTCGAAGGCGGCGACGGTGTCGGCCATCGCATCCATGCGCCTCCGGGCCTCGTCTTCGCTGAGCGTGGTCGCGTGATGGATGGTCGCCTTCAGGGCGGCCCGGTCGTGGGGATTGACGACGATGGCTTGGTCGAGTTCTTCGGCGGCCCCGGCGAATTCGGAGAGGACGAGTGCACCGCCCCTGCCTCGGCGGGCAGTGGCGAATTCCTTGGCCACGAGGTTCATCCCGTCCCGCAAAGAGGTGACGAGCAGGATGTCGGCGGCCAGGTACAGGGCGACGGCTTCCTCTGTCGAATACGAGTGGTGGGAGTAGTGGATGACATCGCGGCCGAGAGTGGAGAATCTCCCGTTGATGCGCCCGACCGTATGTTCGACCTCGTCGCGCAGGTCTTGGTAGGTGCGCACGCCTTCGCGGGACGGGACTGCGATCTGTGCGAGACAGGTTCCCCGCGCATCGAGCAGTCCGTCATCGATCAGCTCCTCGAAGGACCACAGCCGGTGCAGGATCCCCTTCGAATAGTCGAGGCGATCGACCCCGATCATGAGGGTGGTGGGATCGCCCAGATCACGGCGGAAGCAGCGGGCCATCTCCTGTACGGCCGGGGATTCGGCCGCGGCTCGGATCTCCTCGACGTCGATCGAGATCGGGTACGAGCCGACGCGGCCGCGAAGTTCCTCGGGGTCTATGCCCAACAGCTTCTGCATGGCCTGGCGGACTTTCGCGGCATCGGCCTCTCGCTGGAGACCGATGACATCGGCTCCGAGCAGGCCGCGCAGGATCTCGTCGCGCCAGGGCAGCTGGGCCATCTGCTCGACGGGAGGGAACGGGATGTGGCAGAAGTATCCGATCCTGAGGTCCGGTCGTTGGGCTCGGATCATCGCCGGCACGAGCTGGAGGTGGTAGTCATGTACCCAGATCGTCGCCCCGATCTCGGCTGTCGCGATCGCGGCCTGTGCGAATCGGGCGTTGACTGCCCGATAGGCCCGCCACCACGAGCGGTGGTACTGCGGCGCGACGATGAGGTCGTGGTGCAGCGGCCACAGGGTGGCGTTGCAGAATCCCTCATAGTACTGCTGATGTTCGTCGTGGCTGAGAGGCACGGGGACAAGGCTCATCCCATCGACATCGAAGGGCTCCAGGCTGTCGTCGTGCGTGCCCGCCCAGCCGACCCAGGCTCCGGCGTGCTCACGCACCACGGGAGCCACGGCTGAGACCAGCCCGCCGGGCGAGGCCTCCCACGTCCCGTCGATGCGGTCGACGGGGAGGCGATTGGCCACCACGACGAAAGCATGGCGGTCAGTTCCCATCATCGTCTCTTCTTCTCGTGCCGCCGGGCCGGATCGTGCCGGCACGTCGACTTCTGGGGCATAGGATCTGAAAGCATGGCCGAAGGGCGGAGGCGGACAGTGCCTCCGCCCTCCAGCCGCGTCCCTCAGTTCTCCGGTGAGTCCTTGAGTGAGTCTCTGACGCCCTTCAGCGAATCTTTGGCATCGTCGCCGACCTGCTTGATCTTGCCTTTGGCCGCGTCGGTCTTGCCCTCGGCCTCGAGGCTCTTGTCATCGGTGGCGTTGCCGGCGGCGGCCTTCACCTTGCCTTTGAGCTCCTCTGCTTTGTCTGAGGTCTTGTCGGTCTTGTCGTGGGAATTCATGATTCGTCCTTTCGTAGAGATCGGTGTGGACGTACTGCTCTGACGAGCGCTATTCATGTTTACGGCGTAATCAACCTAGCAGACCGCGTTTTCGCTGTGCAATAGATCTGGCGAGTCGGGTGGTCGATGGAGGGTGATAGCTTGGTCATCCATGAGGAGTTTACGGTGTAATCGCGTTATCAGGGGATCTCTCGACGCGTTGAAGCAAGCGAGTAGACTGGCGGTGAAAGCCGCCCGGTCTGCGGCATCTCCGACGAGGAAAGGGGAGTGCGCGTGGTTCAGCAGCGACTTGATCGTGCACAGGTCGTCGAGTCGGCGATCGCCTTCGTCGATGCCTGCGGTCTCAGCGAGCTCACGATGCGTCGCCTCGGAACGGCCTTGGACGTAGAGGCGATGGCACTGTATCGGCATGTTTCGGGGCGGGGGGACCTCCTCGAGGCCATGGTCGACGAGCTCATCGACGGCCTCTTCGACGACGATCTCATGACAGAGGACTCCCATTCGTGGGAGGAGTATCTGCAGCGTGTCGCCAATGCCACGCGGAATCTGGCCCTCAAGCATCCGCGGATCTTCCCTCTCATCGCCACGCAGCCGCCTCAGGCGCCCTGGCTCCGTCCGCCGCTGCGAAGCGTGCGCTGGGTCGAGGACTTCCTGTCCTCGCTGCAGCGCTTCGGATTTGCCGACGCCGAGGCGGTGGCGGCATACAAGGCCTTCACGAGCTTCCTCGTCGGCGCGCTTCTGCTCCAAGCGGCCTCCCTGACCCCGGAGGTCCTCGGAGATGAGGAGGAGTCCTCCGCCGGCGACGACCTCAGCGAGTACCCCACGGTGCGGCGATTGCAGGACCTGCTCATGGAAGACCATGGTCAGCGCGAGTTCGATGATGCCCTCGACGATCTCATCGAGCGGATCCGCACCAGCACGCAGGGCTGAGAATCTCGGCAGATGGGTCCGAGAGCCCTTGAGCTGTGGCGTGCCTGCGCCCTCACGGATAGTCTTGGCTCAGTGACGATCCGATTACAAAGGAGCAGGATATGAAACTCAGCACCGCACTTTTGCGCGCAGTTCCCGGCGCATTCATCCTCAACTCGGGCATCGGCAAGCTCGGTCTCGACGAGGAATCCTCGGCCGGACTCCAGCAGATGGCCGCCAACGGTGTGCCCATGGTCGAGAACATGACCCCCGCCCAATTCGGGAAGTTCCTGTCCTACGGTGAGATCGCCGTCGGCTCCGCCCTGCTGCTGCCGTTCGTGCCCACCCGCATCGCCGGTGCCGCACTGACGACCTTCGCCGCAGGCCTCGTCGCGAACTACTTCTCCATCGACTCGATGACCAAGGACGACGGCATCCGCCCGTCCGAGGACGGCACCGCCGTCGCCAAGGACACCTGGCTGGCCGCCATCGGCCTGGCCCTCCTCATCTCCGGCGGCAGCAAGAAGAAAAAGAAGAGCGTTAAGAAGTAATGGCGTCCCTCCCGGCCCCTCCATGGCGGGGCCGGGAACGATTCCGGGCTCGCCGAGGCGGCACCCTGGCGAGGCGACTCTTCCTCGTCCAACTCGTCCTCATCGTCCTCGTCTGCACCGCGCTGTCGGTGACGAGCTACGTGACGACGCTCAACAACATCCGCGAGGCCGCCGGAGAGCGGGTCCTGTCCATCGCCGAGACGCTCGCCCACGATCCCTATGTCACCGAGTCTGTGACCGGGGACAATCCCTCCGCCCGACTGCAGTCCTACGCGCTGACCGTCATTGATTTCGCCGAGGTGGATTTCGTGACGATCATGGACCGCGACGGCACGCGCTACACCCACCCCGACCCCGAACAGCTGGGCAAGAAGTACATCGGCAGCACCGCGAAAGCCCGCGCCGGACAGACCGAGACCGAGGAATACGTAGGCACGCTCGGACCATCGGTGCGCGCGATCGTGCCGATCACCGACGCCGACGGCGAGGTCACCGCCATGGTCGCCGTGGGCGTGACCCTGGAGACCCTGTCCGTGGCGCAGGCGGCCTCCCTGCCGCAGATCATCCTCGTCGGCCTCGCCGCGCTCGCCCTCGGTGGGCTCGGCTCCTGGCTGCTCGCCCGCTACCTGCGCCGAGTCACCCTCGGCTACGGTCCCGAGGAGCTGCGCTGGCTGTTCGCGTTCTACGATTCGGCCCTGCATTCCCTGCGCGAAGGCCTCATCCTCGCCGACGATTCCGGACGGCTCGTCCTCTACAACGATGAGGCCGCGTCCCTGCTCGGCCTGCCCACGGTGGAGGAATCGACGCCGATCTCCCTCGCCGAGGTGGCCCTGCCCGAGTCCGTCCGTGACCTTCTTTCGACCGGTCGGGTCGCCGTCGACGAAATCCACTTCACCGCGGATCGTGTCCTCGTCATCAGTCAGAAACAGGCTCGACAGCCGCGCGGGCGCGATGAAGGCGGAACGGTCGCAACCCTGCGCGATCGCACCGACATCCAGGAGCTCACCGGCGAGCTGGCGACGATGACGACGCTGTCCGAGGCCTTGCGTGCCCAGACTCATGAGCATGCCAACCGGCTGCACACGGTCTCCACGCTCATCGAACTCGGACGGGTGCAGGAGGCACTCGACTTCGCGGTCAAGGATGAGCAGGAGTCGCAGCGGCTGACGGATTCCTTCGTCGCCTCCCTCGACGAACCATTTATCACCGCGCTCATGATCGGCAAGGCCGCTCAGGCCAATGAACGCGGCATCGAACTCACCGTCACCGCCATCGGCGAACTCCCGCCCGAACGACTCGACGCCCGCGACCTCGTCACCGTCGCCGGCAATCTTCTCGACAATGCCTTCGACGCCGTCGCTGACACGGACGAGAAGCACGTATGGGCGGACTTCGTCGCCGCCGACGGGGAGCTCATCATCACCATCGCCGACTCCGGCGCCGGGGTCGCGGGCGAAGACATCGACGCGCTCTTCCACCTCGGTGCCTCGGCGAAACCCGAGCCCGGGGGAGTGGGACGACACGGATTCGGGCTCGTCCTGGTTCGGCAGGCGGTGAGCCGCCTCGGCGGGCATATCGACGTCGATTCCGATGGCGGGGCGATCTTCACGGTCACGCTCCCGCTGGGGGACACGGCTGCTGTAGGCGACTACGATTCTGCGCAGGACCCCACCACGGATGAGGCGGATCTGAGTCAGCACGAGGGCCTGAGTCAGCAACAGGCGGAAGGAGACTCACGTGAGCGATGATGCCGCGCTGCGTGTCCTCATCGTCGAAGACGACCCGATGACGGCGCAGGCGCACGCGGATTTCGTGGCTCGGGTGCCCGGTTTCGACGTCGTCGCAACGTGCCTGGGCGGACACGAGGCGATCGAGCGCTTCGACGAACTCGCTGCGGCCGGCACCCCGGTCGACATCGTCCTCCTCGATATGAATCTCACGGATTCGCACGGTCTCGAAGTCGCCGGGCGCCTGAACTCGCGCGGTCAGGACGTCGACACCATCGCGATCACCGCGGTGCGGCACCTGCAGGTCATCCGGTCGGCGATCTCGTCGGGCATCACCCAATACCTCATCAAACCCTTCACCTTCGCGGCGTTCAGGGAGAAGTTGGAGAACCAGCGGGAGTTCCGGCGTGGGCTCACCGGGTCGGGGTCCTTGGCGACTCAGGCCTCGGTGGACAATGCGCTCTCGGCCCTGCGGTCTGTGTCGTCGACGACTCTGCCCAAGGGGCTCATCGCCGAGACCTTGGATGCCGTGTCTGCGTTCGTCCGGGACTCTCCGGTTCCGGTCTCGGCCACCGAGGTGGGGCGTCGGCTCGACCTGTCCCGGGTCACCGTCCGCCGGTACCTGGAGCATCTCGCTGCGACGAAGCAGGCGATCAAGCAGCCCCGGCACGGGACTCCGGGGCGGCCCGAGTACGAGTATCGGTGGGTGTGAGGGGCCGGTGTATTTATGCGAGCTCAGCGAACGAAGGCGGGCGAAGGAAGAGATTCCTTCGCCCGCCTTGGAGCTGTTCGCTGACGTTCGTCAGTTGTCGACCGTCGTCAGTTGTTGAGGTTCTCGATCGCGTAGTCTGCTTCAGCTTGGGTGAACTGGCCGCCGTACTCGCTGGTGAGCTGATCGTGGATCGCGTTCGGTGACATCGCCATATCATTCTGGTAGGTTCGCGCCGACTCCAATGCGTTCTCCTTCCAGTCGGCCTGAACGTTGTCGACAGCGTATTGGGCCGCGTCGTCGGAGAACTGGCCACCGTACTCGCTTGTCAGCTGATCAAAGATGCCCTTCTTGCTCATGTGCATCATGTCCGAGTAGGTCTCGGCCTGTGTCAGCGCGGACCGGTACTCAGCCGGAACGTTCGAGTCATCTTCTTCCGCCGGTGCCGCGGGCTCCTCGGCGACGGGTTCTTCCTCGACAGGTTCCTCAGCGGCCGGCTCTTCCGCCGGCTCTTCCGCCGGCTCTTCGGCCGGTTCCTCAGCAGGTTCCTCCTCGACGGCAGGTTCTGCGTCGACGGGTTCTTCGACCGCTTCGGCTGCGGGAGCTTCCTCGGCAGGAGCTTCCTCGTCGGAGACGATCGGCGCATTGTCGTCGGTGGCATTCGATGCCGAGCCCACAGAGACTCCGCCGAAGATGAGGCCGAGGACGATGAAAATGCCGGTGACGATCCAGGCGACCTTCTTGTGCTGGTCGTAGCCCTGAAGGCGCAGGCCCTGCTTGTCCTTCTGCTTACCCACAAGGGTGATGATCAAATCGACGAGGTACCAGATACCGAAACCGCCGATGGTGATGAGTTTGAGGATGCCGGTGCCGATCTTGCCCAGGTAGAAACGGTCGACGCCGAGTCCGCCGAGCAGCCACGACAGCAGCCACGTAGCGAGGAACGACTTCTGCCCGACGAGGGGCTGATTCTGCCCGAATGACGGCTGAGCGGGGGTCCACTGGTTCGAGTTGTCGACCGGCACTGGAGGTTGCTGTGTCATTATCACTTCCGGATATTCAGAGAGAGGGGATAGTTGCACGTTCAACTTTAAGTTAAAATTTCAACCAAGTACACCAGGTGTTGTCTCGATTGGATAACAAATCTACTTGTCGGAGTCCTCCGCTTCGGCGGGGCGGTTGATCGGGGGAGCAAACAGGGGATGGACGGTTCCAAGAAGATGGTCAGGTTCGGGAACGTTGTTGACTCGCAGTTGTCTGTCATACTCGTGAACGCACCCCTCACTACTCAGCAGCTTCCCCGGCTGCGCCTCGGCGTGAGTCGAGCCGAAAAGAAGGTTCCCCATCCGTGCCACCTCAACAGATCAAGCGAGCCGAAAATGTGAACCGCCCGTCGAACTCCGACGGATCCCCGTCGGTCTTCGACGCGCAATTCGGACCGCGAGCCGCCTCGGCGAATGACTTCGCATCGGCGCTCGAGCCGTACGGCACCCTCTCCGATTCCGACCTCGAGCGGATCTTCCGCGCCAGCGGCGGACGTGTCCGCATCGCCGCCTCACTTGTTCAGGCCCGAGTCGAAGCGGGACTGCCTGCCGGTGACACCGCCCCAGACCGGACCGTCGCCATGCTGTCCCCGTCGTTGAATCCGACTCTCGCCGACTCCTCCCGTGAATCCGCAGCACTCTACCTGCTCGCGCTCTTCGCCTGGACGCCGACGATCACCTCGAGCATGGTCGACCTTGTCCACGCCGCCTACGCCGCAGGGAAAGTCGCGAACGATTCCACCCCCGATGACCTCACTCCGCTGCTGACCTCGGCAGGGCTGCTCGCTGTTGCCCCCGGCGACGAGGTCTTCACCGTTCCCACCTTCATCCGCATACTCATGCGACGCATCACCGCCGTCGATGATGGCATCGCGAAGAGGACTCCGCGCGAAGCTCTCGGCATGGCCGTCGCCGACGTGATCGGCCGCCAGCGCGCGGACCGCCGTGAAGGACTGCCCGAGCTGCTCGACCTCGTCCTGGAGATCAGGGACTGGAAGATCCTCGAGCGCGGGTGGGCACGACGGTCGGTCAACGTCTTCATCGATGTGCCGACTTCGATCGAGGCCCTTCTCAGTGTCCCCGAGGCAGTGATCGCGAAGAACCCGATCCTCACCCTGGCTCGCAGCGCGGCTCGACGCATCGATTCGACCCGGCACGTGCTCGGTACCGATGACCCATGGCAGCTGATGTCGGCGACCGACTTCGACAGCATCGTAGTGCCGGAGCTGCACGGCCGGCTGACCGATCCGAGCCTCCCCCTCTCCGGCGACGAGGTGGCCGTGCTGACCATGCTGGAGGCGCGCCGCCACCGGTTGAACCGGAAGTACGATGCGGCGCTCGACGTCATCGACGTCGGACGGAAACGCATGCTCAGCCTCGGTGACGGGGAACCGGGACCCACACTGATGCTGCAGGCCGAGCTCAATCTGGAACGCGGACGGAACCTCGTTGCGGCCGGTCGCTTCACCGAGGCGACACCGGTACTGCAGAGCGTCGTGCACTTCGCGGGGATCTATACTCCGAACTCGCCGCATCCCCTGCTGGCGGGACTGGTCGAATCCGCGTTGGCCGGGCTGGGGCACGGGCACGGATCGGAAATGGACCGCTGCCTTGAGCGGGCGCGAGAGAACGCTCGCCGATTCGGGATGGACACGCTGCCGGACGAGCGGACAGCGCTGAGCATTGAGCTGATGCGCAGCCTCGACCGGCTCGACCTCAACGCGGCGGAGGACATCCTCGGTGCCCTGGACCAGGCGAAGCCGACTCAATCTCTGGGGCCGATGCCGGACTGTGCCAAGGCGCTGTACTACGTGTACCGCGGGTGGGCGTCGATTGCTGCGAAGCTCGTGACGGAGAGCTCGACGGTGCAGATCCGGCCGACGGGGGCCGACGGCGCGAGTGCTCGATTCTCCGGAATCGTCAACGTCGTCGGGTTCGTGCTCGCTGCGGCGGGGGAGACGAAGACGCTGCAGGACATGAGCGATCGCATGAGTTCGGCGAATCCCGGTGATTCGATCGTCAAGGCTCGACAGGCGCTCGTCTTCGGGCAGCATGATCGCCTGTGGACGGCGACCGGGCAGGCGCTCAGCAGTGATCAGGGGCCCAGGCTCAAGAGCTGTGCCATGGCCTTGCGCGCCGACATCCTCCACCATGAAGGACAGGCCGACCAGGCGTTGGAGACCTTTGTGCACATGCTCGACTACTGCGCGATCGCGGCTTCGGTGTTCGCCGTGGCGCAGCTGTCGAAGGCAGCTCGCGAGGCACTCATTCCCGCATCGGCCGATTTCGCCGAGTGGGAAGCCGTGGCCAGGTCGTTCCATTCGGCGGACATCACAGCAGACGTTCTGCAGCAGCGACTGCTCGAGCTGCCGGAGACCTCACCGGTGGCGCCGGACTTCCAGACCGATCTCACCCCGGCCGAGCAGTCGCTGCTGTTCGCGATCGACTCATCGAAGTCGATCGCGCAGATCGCCCGCGAGTTCGGAGTGGTGTCCGGGACGTTGAAGAACCGGTTGTCCGCGCTGTACCGCAAGCTCGGCGTGCGCAGTCGCGCCGAGGCGGTGGCGCACGTCCACCGGCAGCAGTAGGGCCAGGTCGCCTCGGCGAAAGAACCCTACCCGTGCGCGGTCGAGGTGGGGGAGAGGAATTCCGACAGGCGGTTCAAAGTGGTGGCCTCGAGCGAATAGTACGACCAGACTCCGCGCTTCTCACGGTGCAGGACCCCGGCATCGACGAGGATCTTCAGATGGTGCGAGACGGTCGGCTGGCCGAGACCGACGGGTTCGGTGAGATCGCAGACGCACGCTTCCTGCTGCTCGTGCGCGGCGACGAGGGAGACCAGCCGCAGCCGGGTCGGATCGGCCACTGCTTTGAGGATGCGCGCGAAATCCTGGGCGTCGTCGAGACTCAACAGCGAGACGGTCAGCGACGGGCAGCAGACGTCCGTATCGGTCGGAGGGGGCGCGGGTTGTGTGGTCACTCTTCCATTATGCCCATACATTGACATTTGTCGATGTCTTGTGGTCCTATCGTATCGATGAACTTCAATGTGCCGACACATGACGATGGTGCCGGCACGATTCGCACCTCGAGGGGGACCATGCATTCCACGGCGACTGCCAACACTGAATCGCCGGTGGCGGCGAGGATGTCGATGCTGGACCGATTCCTGCCGCTGTGGATCATCGGTGCCATGGCCTTGGGGCTGGTGTTGGGCAGGCTCGTGCCCGGTCTCGCCGAGGCTCTGGACTCGGTCAGGGTCGCCGACGTCTCCCTGCCGATCGCCATCGGCCTCCTGGTGATGATGTTTCCCGTGCTCGCCAAGGTCCGGTACAACGAGACCGGACACGTGCTGGCCGACAAGAAGCTCATGATCACCTCCTTGGTCATCAACTGGTTGGCCGCTCCGGCGTTCATGTTCGCGCTCGCCTGGCTCTTCCTTCCCGACCTGCCCGAATACCGCACCGGGCTGATCATCGTCGGGCTGGCCAGGTGCATCGCCATGGTCCTCATCTGGAACGACCTGGCGTGTGGCGACCGCGAGGCCGCCGTCGTGCTCGTGGCCATCAACTCCGTGTTCCAGGTTCTCGCATTCGGTCTCCTCGGGTGGTTCTATCTGCAGTGGCTGCCGAATCTGCTGGGGCTGCCGACGACCAGCAGCGAGTTCTCCTTCTGGGCGATCACCGCGAGCGTCCTCGTCTTCCTCGGAATCCCGCTTCTTGCCGGCTTCCTCACACGGACGGTGGGGGAGAAGGCGAAGGGACGTCAGTGGTACGAAGATCGATTCCTCCCCACGGTCGGGCCGTGGGCGCTGTACGGACTGCTGTTCACCATCGTCGTGCTCTTCGCCTTCCAGGGCGACGAGATCACCTCTCACCCGGGCAACGTCGCCCGCATCGCCCTGCCTCTGCTCGTCTACTTCGTCGTCGTCTTCGCTGTCGGGATGGTCATCGGCAAGGCCTTGAACCTGGGCTATGAGAAGACGACGACCCTGGCATTCACCGCTGCTGGCAACAACTTCGAACTCGCCATCGCAGTGGCGATCGGGACGTACGGCGTCGCCTCGGGGCAGGCGCTCGCCGGAGTCGTCGGCCCGCTCATCGAGGTGCCCATCCTCGTCGCCCTCGTCTACGTCGCGCTCTGGGCGCGACCCCGTTTCTTCCCCTCAAACTCTGTTCAAGGAGCGAATCGAGCATGAGTCCCACACCAGCGCCTAAGCCGAGTGTCCTCTTCGTCTGTGTGCACAACGCCGGCAGATCCCAGATGGCGGCCGGATTCCTCCGCGGACTGGCCGGGGGATCAGTCGAAGTGCGGTCCGCCGGCAGCGCACCGGCCGAGACGATCAACCCCGTCGCCATCGATGCCATGCGGGAGCTCGGCATCGACATCACCCGCAACAGCCCCACTCTGCTCGACGCAGATACCGTGCGCACCTCGGACGTCGTGATCACGATGGGCTGCGGCGATGCGTGCCCGATCTTCCCCGGCAAACGATACGAAGACTGGGTTCTCGACGATCCCGCAGGTCAGAGCCTGGAATCGGTGCGCCGAATCCGTGATGAGATCCGGACCCGAGTTGAAGCCCTCATCGTCGATCTCGCCCCCGACGCAGGGACGAAATCCACAGAGCCGACGATCACGTCGACCCCCATCGCCGAGGCGGCTGCCAATGACTGATATCGCGCTCGCAGATCTGCCGGTCGCCGTGATCGGTTCCGGTCCCGTCGGCCTCGCGGCCGCGGCCCAGTTGGTCCGACGTGGGATCCGACCGCTCGTCTTCGAGGTGGGATCCTCCGTCGCGGCGGCAGTGGCCGAGTGGGGTCATATCGGGTTGTTCTCACCGTGGAAGTACAACATCGACGTCGCGGCCTGCGGCCTGCTGGCGCCCACCGGTTGGCAGGAGCCCGACGGCGAGCACCTGCCCACCGGTGACGAGCTCATCCGGGACTATCTCAATCCGCTGGCCGAGACAGTTGAACTCCGAGAATCCATCCTCACCGATACCCGGGTTGTGGCAGTGAGCCGGGTCGGACTGGACCGGACGGGCACCGCGCAGCGTGAGTCGACTCCTTTCCTTGTTCGCACGCAGAACTCCGATGGAACTACGGCGGACTTCCAGGTCAGGGCGGTCGTCGACGCTTCGGGGACATGGGGGAGTCCGAACCCGATCGGGCAGTCCGGGCTCGCGGCGCCCGGCGAAGTCGAGGCTCGTCGCAGCGGGTTCATCACTTCGCCTCTGCCCGATGTGACCGGCCGTGACCGTGAGCAGTTCGCCGGAAGGCGGACTCTGGTCGTCGGCGGAGGGCACTCGGCGGCGAACACGCTCTTGGCTCTGGCAGAGCTGCGTGCGGAAGTGCCGGGCACGCGAATCGGCTGGGTACTCAGGCGCGCAGACCCGGCATCCGTCTACGGCGGGGAGGACCAGGACGGTCTGCCGGCTCGCGGAGCCCTGGGCGCGCGGCTCCGCTGTCTTGTCGAAGACGGGGCCATCGAGGTGCATGCCTCCACGACGATCACCGGGTTCGCCGCCGACGGTGGTGGCACCGTGGCTGCCGAGACTGGTGGTGAGTCGGTGACGCTCCACGCCGATCGGGTCGTCCCGGCCCCCGGCTTCCGTCCCGACCTGGGATTCCTGCGCGAGATCCGGCTGGACCTCGACCCGGTTGTCGAAGCCCCGCAGCAGTTGGGGCCGCTCATCGATCCCGAATATCACAGCTGCGGAACGGTTCCTCCGCATGGTGCCCGGGCGCTGGGGCATCCGGAGCCGGATTTCTACATCGTGGGTATGAAGTCCTACGGGCGAGCCCCGACGTTCCTCATGTACACCGGCTATGAGCAGGTCCGTTCCGTCGTCGCAGCGATCGCAGGGGACCTGGAAGCTGCAGACCGAGTCGAGCTCGTCCTGCCGGAGACCGGCGTGTGTTCGACTGACATCGGATCTTCGTGTGATGCTCCGTCCGGCAAGCCTGGTTTCGTCGACTTGCCCGCGGCAGGCGCACCGGACGCAGGCGGATGCTACGGTTCCGCGGAACCGGTTGTGATCGGGATCCCCACGGGGACAGAACACGGGCGATCCGGCGAGACCGGGAACGGCTGACTCGCGGGCTCGGCCTATGCCGGTTCAGCTTCCGCTGCCACGGAGGGCTGACTCGCGGGTTCGGCATACGTCGCCACGGCTGACTCGCGAGTTCGGCTTTCGCCGCCTCAGCGGTAGGTGGCGTTCTTCGGATCCTGGTGGCCGTGGTCGTTGAACGAGATGAGGCTGGTGCCGCCTCGGCCGGTGATGATCTTCGTGATGCCGGTGTTGATGGTCACTCGGTTGAAGGCCATCCATTGGTCGAAACCGCCGCCGATCAGTCGGGCCGCGGTCCACGCGATGGCACCGGCGCTCGAGACCACGATCGTTGACTGTCCTGACTCCATGGCCGCGACCGCATCAGCGAGAGCGCGTTCGACGCGTGACGTGAACTGGTTGTAGGTCTCCGTGTAGTCCTCGTCGTGTTCACCCGAGGCCCACCGGGCGGCACCGCGTTCGAGTTCGCCCTGGAAGATCTTCGAATCGTGCTGAGCGCGCGGGTCGAGATCCGTGAGTACGCCGGTGAGTTCCCAAGCGGCATATTCGTTCCAGCCAGCGTCGACGTGGGCGTCCACATCGCGGCCGAGTCCTGCGAGGAGGCCTTCGGCTGTCTGGCGCTGCCGCAGCATCTCACCGTGGATGATGCGATCGGGTTCGAGCCCTTGTGAGGCGAGGAAGCGACCGGTGATGCGGCTCTGCTCCTTGCCGAGGTCGGACAGTCGATCATAGTCATCGGTGCCGAACGAAGCCTGTCCGTGCCGTACCAGATAGAGCACACTCATCTATTCCTCTTTCTCCAGGCGTCGGCGGAAACGTGTCCGATCTCCACCTGCCTCTGAGCGATCGTTCAATTGTCATGAGTCTACGTGCCCGGACGGTTGGGTGCCTTCCATCCGATTGAACTGCAGCGGCCCCACCTGCAGTGACGTCAGAGGCTCCGCGGCGCGTCATCAGAATGGTGGGGGATCGACTTCGAGGTCGTGTTCCCAGTTCACCGTCTTGGAGACGAAACGGTGGTCCCAGGGATCGTCGGCTCCAGCGTCCTTGGAGCCGGAAGCGTCCTCAGACTGCGCCTTGACCTCCGAGTCGCTGATGCTCGAGCCAGTGTTGGTACGAGCGCTGGGTTCGTCGAGCCCGTTCGGGTCGACGGTGATGGCGTCGATGGCGAGACCCGCGAGACGCGCCCATTTGACGGCTCGGGCATATTTGGCGTTCCCAGTCAGCTGCTTCATTGCAGCTGGGTCGGTGCCGGCGGGGAGGCACGGCTGGAAGACAGAGTTCTCCCAATCGAGGCAGCGTTCAAGCCGCAGCCGCCTGATTTCTGCCCGCTGCTCCCGATACGCCTCCGACAGTCGCCGCTGTCGGGCTTCCCGTTCCTCTCGCTGACGCCTCTCCTCGTCGCGCCGGCGCTTCTCTTCGTCGCGCTGGCGGATCGTTGACTCACCGGGCATGAGTTCGAGCACCCTCGGTGCTGGCGGGACCATCGACCAGGGCAGTTTCCACCGCTTGAGACCCAGTCGTCCCAAGGCATCGAATTCGAGCGCTTGGGCCACATTGATCGGCTGGCCGGGCGCCGACACAGTAGTCGTGATCCCGTGCCTGAACTCGTAGTCGAGCTCACCGGATTTGGGCATAGTGACCCGAAGGCGGCCGGCGGTCTTCAGTGCATGGTGCTTCTTGCACAGAGGATGCAGGTTTCCGAACCGAGTGAGACCGCCCTTGAGCGGATTCAGGTGGAAGAACGGAACGACGTGGTCGATCTCCGACTTCTCGGCCCGACGCGAGCAGCCGGGAACGGTGCACACCGTCCACTGCTCGACCAGGGTCTTCCGAAGATCTCTGGGGACTTGGTAAGTCGTCGCTTTGGCGTCGACGGGAGTGCCGGTGCCGGGGTCGGTGAGGATCCGTTGGATGCTCTTCGAGCGGCCGGCGATAGTGCGGGCCACCTCGGCGGGCACAGGCGAGCCGTCGGCAAAAGTGCCGGGCAGGTCCGAATCTTCAGTGAGGGTGAGGAAAGGAACGGTCACCACGGTGGCGGCCTGATGCGACAGCCACCACGCATTGGTGGGCATACGCAGCTTGACGAAATACTCAACGGGTCCGTCAGCGTCCTCACTGTCGGGGCAGAATGCCGAACCGACGGACCGGTCGGCAGGAGAGCAAGCGTCGGACGGTTCCTCGGTGCCGCCGGCTGAACACCCGTCGGACGACTCCTTGGCGTCGCCGGCCGAGCCCGAAGCAACATGCTTCGCAAAGTCGGCCACGGCATCGTCGGAGTCCATATCGGGAATGAGCTCGCCGTCGGCGTCGAGCAGCGACGTGTCTTTGGCTGTTTGGATTCCCGTGATCGGATCGACCGACACGACCTTGACCTTGAGCTCCGGGACAGGCCGGATGAACAGATCGTACTCGAGCTGAGAGATGGAGCGGTCATCGCTGATCTCAACGCCCACGGGCAGGTTGAATGCCGACTTGTTCTTGCCATGCACGGCAAGAGCCATGCCTTGGATCCGGTTGTAGCAGGCGAAGATCTCCGCCGAGGGTCCGCTGACGGTCAGGCAGGCCGAGCCGTCCTTGTAGCCGTCGACATCGATGCGACGACGCCTGGTGGCGAGCTCGGTGTTGTCGACCGGCGGAATGAGCAGGGCGATCATTTTGGCCAGATCGCGGCGCAGAGTCTCGCAGGTGATATCGGCGCGCCGGGCCGCCAGGAAGATATCGAGTTTCGGCAGGAAGGCGAACGCGACGTCGGCACACTGGCGGGCAACCACGTCGACATGGGCTTGGGTGAACTCTCCTGCGCGGACCCGGTCGGCGAAGCGGGGAAGACCATAGAAGATCGTCATCGCGCCGGTCAGCTGACGGTAGGTGCGCGCAGTATTGGTCCCCAGCACCGTCGAGATCTCAACGAGGTCCTCCGCGTCGACATAGTCATAGACCCACTTCGAGAAGCAGATGCCTTCATCGAGCTCGGGGAATTCGGGCAGCACCTTCTTCTCGGACTCAGACGCCTTTTCCGCCTGCGCTCTGGCGAAGTCGGCGTCATAAGGCACTACTGCTGAGGAGGTAGACGCGTCGGTCGACGACGGTGCGTCCGTGGGTGCGGTCTCGAACGCCTCCGCCGAGCCGAAGCCGGTGGTCTGTTCGGACTCTTCGGCTCGACGCTCGAAGGTTGCAGCAATCGTCTCGCAGCGGAAAGGCTCGGACCCCTCGGGCATGGGGAGCTCGAACTCGATGAAAACCTGTTCGAGTACGACAGAAGAGACCGACTCGAGGAGCGAGAAATGCGCACGATCGGAAGCGACGGCATTCTCGGCGAAGCGAGACATGCTGGATTCGAAGCGGACGGCGAATCGCGGTGACGGCGACGTCTGTGCTGAGCCCGGCTCTTCGGCCCGACCCGGGGTCGAACGGTTGGTGGTGCCCTTCATTGCCTTTTCACCTGCCTCGGACTTCGTTGTCGGGAGTGGTGCTGATTGGAAAAGCTGTTAACTCTATGGTAAGCGTTCAAACGGACATTGACAATAGAAACAAAAGAAAAGATTCGAATAGGTTTCGATGAGAGATTGATGAAGTTCTTATTACCTCATCATCTTTGCATTGGGCACTGACATGAGAGTGTTCGTTTTCATCCATGCAGGTCAGGCGCGGTTTCTGCGTGAGTGCGGCACCTGGGTGAGGATTGCGGGGGAAGATCTGCTGCGATTTCGGGGGAGGATGCGCCTCCTCGGCGCTGACCCGTCGCTGCCGCGGAATGAGTCGGCCATCGGGACGTGCCTCCTCGGCGCTGACCCGTCGCAGTTTCGAAATGGGCGGGCGCATCAAGGGCGCGCCGCCTCGGTGAGGCTGAAGGCCACGGCCCTCCCGCGGGGTCCAAAGGTCTGGAGAACGTGCCACCGAAACGGCGGGACAGCCTCGGTGAGGGCGGGATTTTCGGGTGAAACGGGTCACAGCATCGGTTATGATGATCGGGTTGCCGGATGCGACCCATGAGGTCGGTACTCGCCACATGCGAGCCGTATCCGCACTGCGCGCAACCGCGTCGCTCTTCACCTAGGGCCACGTCGCGGGCCGCGTCGACGTCACCGCACCATCCTTCACTGGTGACCAGTTCTTCGCCCAGGCCATCGCCGGTGCTCACGGCTGACCGTGTCGGCGCCGACCGGTGGCCAGACGATCACTGCCGGCTGCACCGATGGTCCGATCATCGAGCAGAGTGCTTGCCCAGCCGAGTGCGCGCGAGCTCCTCACGCTCACGGACCGCCGCCGCATCAACCATGAGGATCAACCATGACGACCACCGCTCACAACTCCGCCGCCTCCGACCAGGGCTCCAAGGGCCCGATCACCGACGCCGAGATCTTCGAGGCACACGAAGGCGGCAAGCTCTCCGCCGAGCTCACCTCACCGCTCCAGACCCAGCGCGACCTCTCGATCGCGTACACCCCGGGCGTGGCCAAGGTCTGCACCGCGATCAAGGACGAGCCGCAGCTGGCGCGCACGCACACGTGGACCGGCCGGCTCGTCGCGGTCATCTCCGACGGGTCGGCTGTGCTCGGTCTCGGTGACATCGGTCCGGCCGCCTCGCTGCCGGTGATGGAGGGCAAGTGCGCTCTGTTCAAGTCCTTCTCCGGGCTGAATGCGATTCCGATCGTGCTCGACACCAATGACACGGACGAGATCGTCGAAACGATCGTCCGGATGGCTCCGACCTTCGGTGCGATCAACCTCGAGGACATCTCCGCCCCGCGCTGCTTCGAGATCGAGGACCGGGTCAAGGAAGCCCTCGACATTCCCGTCATGCACGATGATCAGCACGGCACCGCCGTCGTCGTCCTCGCCGCTCTGACGAACGCTCTGCGCGTGGTGAAGAAGTCCTTCGAGTCCGTCCGTGTGGTCGTCTCCGGCGCCGGTGCCGCCGGTGTGGCCGTGGTGAAGATCCTTGCCGACGCAGGTGTCAAGGACATCGTCGTCCTCGATTCCAAGGGCGTCGTCGAGTCCGGTCGCTCCGATCTGACCGAGACCAAGCAGTTCCTGGCCGAGTCGACGAATCCGCGCGGAATCGCCGGTGGGATCGGCGAGGCCCTCGACGGTGCCGATGCCTTCATCGGCGTCTCCGGCGGCACCATCGACGAGGCGCACCTGGCCAACATGGCCGACGACGCGATCATCTTCGCTCTGTCGAACCCCAACCCCGAGGTGGTCCCCGACGTCGCCGCCAAGTACGCCACCGTGGTGGCCACCGGGCGCAGCGACTTCCCGAACCAGATCAACAACGTCCTCGCATTCCCCGGAATCTTCCGCGGTGCGCTCGACGCTGATGCATCCGAGATCACCGACGATATGAAGCTCGTCGCCGCTCGTGCGATCGCCGATCTCGTCGGCGATGACCTCGAGCCCGGCTACATCGTGCCCGGTGCGCTCGATTCCCGTGTTGCCCCGGCCGTCGCCGAGGCGGTCGAGAAGTCCGCGCTGGAAGCCATGGCCAAGCGCTGAGCTGAGAGCGTCGAGCTGATAGTCGCATGCGTCCGCTGATGTCAGCTGGGGTTTGGGTGGGGCAGGGTCTGCGGGCCGGCTGCTGAATCCGAACGGCACTGAGGGGCGGGTGAAGAGAGATCTTCACCCGCCCCTCAGTTGTTGTTGCGGCCGGAGGTCGTGGCCCGTGCCGGCGCGCCGGTGTCGGTCGGCCGTCGGAGGGCTGCCGACCGACACCGGTGGCCGCGTTGCCGCTCAGTCGTCGGTGACGGTGATGGTGACGTCGATGTTGCCGCGGGTGGCGTTGGAGTACGGGCACACCTTGTGGGCCTTGTCGGCCAGCGCCTGGGCCTCGGCCTTGTCGAGGTGCGGGAGTGTGACCTCGAGTTCGACGGCGAGCTGGAACCCGCCCTCATTGTTCTTGCCGATGCTCACGCGTGAGCCGACCGTGGAATCGTCGACGTTCGCCTTGGCCTGACCGGCCACGAGGCGCAGCGCTGAGTGATAGCAGGCCGCGTAGCCGACGGCGAAGAGCTGTTCGGGATTCGTGCCATTGCCGCTGCCGCCCATCTCGGTCGGAGTCGCGAGATCGACATCGACCTTTCCGTCGCTCGTGCGTCCGTGGCCGTCACGGCCTTCGCCTGTGGCCAGTGCTTCTGCTGTGTAGAGAGCCTTCATGATGTTTCCTTCCGTTGGTGGTGCATTGTCGGATCAGTGGTGCTCAGTGGGGTCGGTGGTGAAATGCGGGGTCAGCGGTGCAGCACTGGGTCAGTGGCGCGCTGAGAATGCAGAGGTGGGGTGTGAGTTCAATGGTGCGGTAGGGGGTCGGGGGACTCGATGGGCGCGGGTTCCGCGCGCAGGTTCCTCGTCAGCGCGCGCAGAGTCTCCAGCAGCTCGGGCATCGTCGCGGGGGCAAGATTCGTGCGCTCGCCGATCCGGGCCGGCACGCATTCGGCGCGTTCTTTGGCCGCTGCGCCCTCGGCGGTGGCGCGGACGAGAACTCTGCGCGAATCCTCGGCGGAGCGATGGCGGGTGACGAAGCTGAGCGATTCGAGTCGTGACAGCAGAGGGGAGAGCGTGCCCGAGTCGAGCTGCAGACGCTCGCCGAGGCGCTTGACCGTCACGCCCTCGTCGTCGGAGCCCTCCTCCCACAGCACGAGCATCACCAGATACTGCGGATAGGTGATGCCGAGTTCGGCAAGCAGATCTTTGTACGACGCCGTCATCGCTCGTGACGCCGAATAGAGAGCGAAGCAGAGCTGCCGGTCGAGATCGAGCGCGTTCATATGAAAATGGTTGCACACAATTCAATTGTGCACAACTAATAATTCCGGGAGGCGGCGAGTTCTCAGGAGTCAGTCAGTTCACGGATGGCGTCGACTTCCCAGGAGGAGGAGTTCTCAGGTGGCGGCGAGTTTCTAGGAAGAGGAGTTCCCAGGTGGCGGCGAGTTCCTGCGGGGAGGACCCCGCCGGGGGGGGAGTTCCCACGTGGAGTTGCGGGTGTGCAGACGGGTGCGGGGCGGGTGAAGATCACTCTTCACCCGCCCCTCGGCGGTGTGCGCTGAGCTGTGCCTGCCGGCTCAACTCTGGCCGGCCCAGCGATGCCGGTCCAGCACTGCCGGCCGGCCCAACGATGCCGGCTCAGCCCTGGTTGCCGCCGCGGCGGTTGCGCCACTGCTCGGCGGCGGCGCGAACGGCCGACTGGGCCGCGGAGCGCGGATCCGAGTGCCCCTGCCCGCCGTGCTGACTTTGGCCCTGCCCCGGGCGGCCCTGTCCCGGCTGGCCCTGTCCGCCCGTTCCCTGACCGGAGCCGCCCTGGCCCTGTCCGCCGGCATACTGCCCGGACCGATCTGCCGGCGGAGTCGTCGGCTGCGGCGGGACGTTCGTGCCGTCGGCGCCGTTGCCGGAACTGCTCCTGGAATCGCCGCCCGCATCGTCGCGGCCCTGCGGCGCCGGCAGATGCGAGCCTTCGTCGGCGGCATTGGCGGCGAACAGGGCGTTGCGGATCTCCTGCCCCATCTCGCCCAGACCTCCCGGGTTCGACGGCATGAACAGCACGTTCGACCGGCCCTCCTGCGCGACGTTCTGCATCGTGTCGAAGTACTGGGTCATCATCAGCAGCTGCTCGGCCGTCTTGTCGATGCCCACCTCCTGCAGCTTCGCGTACTGCTCGGCGATGCCGGTCGCGATCGCCTTCCGCTGAGCGGCCACGCCTTCACCGTGCAGGCGCATCGCCTCGGATTCGGCCTGCGCCTGAGTCACGCGCTTGATCTTGTCGGCCTCAGCCAGCGACTGCGCGGCGACCTTGTCACGCTGCGCGGCGTTGATCGAGTTCATCGAATCCCGCACGCGCTGATCAGGGGTGATGTCCGTGACCAGAGTGCTCACGATCTTGAAGCCGTAGCGCTTCATCGACTCCGACAGTCGGCGCTCGACGTTTTCGGCGATGTCGTCCTTCGACTCGAACGCGGTGTCGAGCGTCAGTCCCGACAGTGCCGAACGGACGGTGTCGAAGACATAGGAGCGGATCTGCTCCTCCGAATTCGCCAGACGGTAATAGGCATCGGCGACGTTGTCCTCTTCGACGACGTACTGGACCGCAACCGGCACCGTGACGAAGACGTTGTCCTTCGTCTTCGACTCGATGTTGACCTCGAGCTGCTGGACGCGCAGCGAGATCGGCCTGCTCGTCGTCTCGATGAACGGCACCTTCGTGTTCAGCCCCGGCCGCGCGACCTTCTTGAACTTGCCGAATCGTTCGACGATGACGTTCTCCTGCGTCTTCACCGTGAAGAACACGCTCGTGCGCAGCTTCCCGAACAGCAGGACGGCGACGACGAGGATGATGATGACAACGGCGATGGTGACCGCCACTCCACTCATGACTACTCCAATGGGTCGTGGTTGTCGGCCGTGCGACGACCGCTGACTCCTATCACTCTAGTAGTCATCGAGCGCCGCGTATATGACAAGGACGCTGGCTCTCGTCTCGAGGAGGGAACTCATCACCGATACATCTGATGTCAGACGTATACTGGAAGCTCAGCGTGGAACGACCAGCAGAAGGTGATCATGGCGGAGACGACAGAGACCGGACGGAAAGTGACGACGTCCGACAGGATCAAGGATCTCATCCTCTCCGACGGTCTGCGTCCCGGGGACCTGCTGCCGACCGAAGGCGAACTGTGCACCCGCCTCGGCGTCTCGCGGTCGAACGTCAGGGAAGCCATCCGCAAACTCTCGACCCTCGACATCGTCGACGTCCGCCACGGCCACGGCACGTACGTCGGCGAGATGACGCTCGATGCCCTCGTCGAAGCCCTCGTCTTCCGCGGCGTGCTCAGCCCCGGTGACGACCTCGACGCCCTCCGCGATGTCGTCGAGGTGCGCAAGGCCCTCGACCACGGAATGTCCGCGCAGATCGTCGACGCACTGCGCGGAACCTCGAACCCGGACCTGCACTCCCTCGTCGATGAGATGACCGGGCTCGCCGCCGCCGGCAAGACCTTCCCGCAGCAGGATCGCGCCTTCCACACGGGACTGCTCGCGAAACTCGGCAACTCGCTCGTCGGCCAACTCGTCGCAGCGTTCTGGGATGTGCACACGGCCGTCCTGCCCAAACTCAACGTCGCCGTGGCCGCCGACCTCGAGCAGACAGCGCAGGCCCACGGCCTCATGCTCGAAGCGGCGGAATCCGGCGATGCCGCGGCTTTCCGCGCCGCGATCACCGCCCACTATGAGCCGATCATGCGCGCCCTCGAGCAGAAATGATTGACTGAACGACAAAGGAGACCACATGGAAGTCGTCATCGCCGACGAATACACGCTGTCGGAACTCGTTGCCGACGCGATCGAGCGGCTGCTGCGCACCGAAGCCGCCCCGGTCATCGGGCTGGCCACCGGATCGAGCCCGTTGCGCATCTACGATGAGCTGACCACCCGCCACAAGAACGAAGGGCTGTCCTTCGCCCACGCGCAGGCGTTCATGCTCGACGAATACGTCGGCATCGCCGAGGACCATCCGCAGCGTTATCGCAACGTCATCGACACCGAGATCGCCACGCGCGTCGACTTCGCCGAGGGGGCCGTCCACGGTCCGGAAGGGTCGGTCGATGACCTGGCGGCCGCCTCGGCGGACTATGAACACAAGATCGCCGAGGCGGGCGGGATCGACCTGCAGATCCTCGGGATCGGCAGCGACGGTCACATCGCGTTCAACGAACCCGGGTCATCCCTGGCCTCGCGGACGCGAGTGAAGTCCCTGACGCACCAGACGCGGCTCGACAATGCGCGGTTCTTCGACGGCGACGTCGAGCAGGTGCCGAAGCTGTGCCTGACCCAGGGGCTGGGCACGATCATGGAGGCCAAACACCTCGTGCTCGTTGCGACCGGCGGCAACAAGGCCGAGGCCGTGCATCAGATGGTCGAGGGACCGATCTCCGCGATGTGGCCGGCGACCGTGCTCCAGATGCACCCGCACGTCACGGTCATGCTCGACGATGCGGCGGCGTCGCGGCTGCAGCTCGGCGACTACTACCGCCACGCGTACGAGAACAAACCGGAGTGGCAGAGCCTCTGAGCGAACTCAGCCCTCGACCGCCTCGGTGAACCATGAGGTGATCGTCGTCGGATGCGTGATCGCGGTGCCCACGACCACGGAGTCGGCGCCGGCATCGACCGCGGCGGCGGCATGCAGCGGGGTGTGGATGCGGCCCTCGGCGACGAGCAGCGCGGGCAGTTCCGCACGTCGGAGGGCGCTGATGAGTCCGAGATCGGGACCCTCGGTCTTCGCCCGTTCGCCGGTGTAGCCGGCCAGGGTCGTGCCGATGATGTCGGCGCCGGCCTCGACCGCGGCTTTCGCGTCGTCAAGGCTGCCGCAATCGGCCATGACCAGGGCGTTCGTCTGCTCATGGAGGCGTTCGACCGTCTCGGCCAGGCTCAGCCCGTCGGGTCGTTCACGCCGTGTCCCGTCGAGGGCGACGATGTGGGATCCGGCCAGAGCCACCGCATAGGCGTGCTGGAAGGTCGGAGTGATGACGACCCCGTCCTTGCCGTCCTTCCACAGGCCGATGATCGGGACCTCGACGGCCGAGCGGGTCGCCTGGATGTCGTCGAGGCCCTGCACCCGCACGGCCGCCGCTCCTCCGCTGACCGCCGAGGCCGCCACCTGCGCCATCGTTCTCGGATCGCGCATCGGCTCGCCGGGATAGGCCTGTGCGGAGACGATGAGCCGCCCCTGCAGTGCCTCGAGGATCTCGGTCTTCGACAGCATCAGTGAGTCTCCTTCTTCTGGCCGTTCTTCTCGCGGTTCTTCTCGCCGTTCGGCGCGTTGGTCAGGTTGTTGGCGTGATGGGAGGGAGGCGTCTCAGCACGTCTCGCCGGGTTCGTCGTTCCACAGGCCGGCGGCGCCGATGAGCGCGGCATCCTGTCCCAATTCTGCCTTCACGAGCTGAGCTCCGGAGGCGGCGGGGATGAGTTCCGCGGCGAAGGCCGCCCGGAGGGGGTTCCACCAGATGCCGTCCATCTCGGCGAGTCCGCCGCCGATGACGACGACTTCGGGGGAGAGGACATTGACGATCCCGCCGAGTGCCGACCCGAGGGCACGCGCCCCGATGTCGAAGGCGCGAAACGCCAGTTCATCCCCCGCCGAGGCGGCCGCCGCCAATTCTCGGGTGTTGGCTGGGACGGACGCTGAGTTCGCCGAGGCGGCCGCCCCCGTATCACGATCGGATCCTAAATTTGGCCCCGAGGAGGAGCTGGACGGATTCGCCGATTCCTGATTGTGGGAATGTTCGTGTGCCGCAGGCTCCGCCGGCCCGGAAGCGGACTCGGCAGCGCCAGAGGCCAAGCGCAGGTAGGTTTCGAGAACAGCCGGACCCGAGGCAATGGCTTCGACGTGGCCGGTTCCGCCGCACGGGCAGCCCAGACCGGTCGCAGCCGCGACGGGCACATGACCGATATGACCGGCCGCGGAATTCCGGCCCGTGAGCAGATGCCCATCGGCGATGAACCCGCCGCCGATTCCGGTGCCCGCCGCGACGAGCAGGCAGCTTCGAGTACCGCGGGAGGCTCCGGCGGCGGCCTCGCCGAGGGCATGGGCGTGCACATCGTTGACGACGCGCACGGGAAGGCCGGTGCGCGCAGTGAGTTCAGCGACCAGGTCCGTTCCGGCCCATCCGGGCAGGGACTCCGTCGCGGAGACGACGAGACCGCTCGACGGGTCGATGACCCCGGCCGCGCCGATGCCGATCCGCCATACGAGGTCGGAACCCGAGCCGTCCCCGCCCCCGGCAAGACCGCCGGATCCGGCACTGCCATGACCGGCAGTCGCGGCACCGCCATGACCGCCGGTCTCCGCGCCACGCGCACTCGACGTCTCCGTGATGACGGCGGCGGCCACCTCGGCGATGGTGTCGAGAACGGCCCGGGCACCTGCGGTCGCAGGCGTCGGGACGCTGCGCACGTGCGCAAGTTCGCCGTCGATGACGGAGCCGGCACGGATCTTCGTGCCTCCGACATCGACGGCGACGGTGGCGGGCAGGGTCACAGCAGTCCTGCAGTGCTGACGATCTCGCGGACGCGCTCGGCCTCATCGGCGTTGAGCGCCTCCATCGGCTCGGCCATCCGGTTCGAGTCGATGACGCCCATGAGCCGCAGGGCGGTCTTGAACCCGCCGAGCCCCGCCGCACCCGCGGAGACGCGACCCGGCGTGGCGACCCCGGTGATGTCGAACAGGGCTGCCACACGGTCCTGTTCGGCAGCCGCAGCCTGCCAGTCGCCGGCCTTCGCCGCATCATAGATGCGCACGTATCCGGCGGGGTCGACATTGCCGAGGCCGGGGACGATGCCCGCCGCCCCGCTGAGCATCGCACCGTCGGTGACGACCTCGTGGCCGGTGAACACAGCGAAGTCGTCCAGGTGCTTCGTCGCCAGCAGCAGACGGCGGAATCCGACGTCATCACCGGAGGAATCCTTGACTCCGGCGATCACACCCTCCTCGGCGAGGCGGACGAGGACGTCGAGCGGCATCTTCATATGCGTGCGCACCGGCACGTCGTAGGCGAAGACGGGCACGCTGATATGGGCGGCGACGGCGCGCAGGTGGCGCTCCACCTCGGCGGCATCGGACAGGGCATAGAACGGCGTGGTCACGACGGCGGCGTCACCGCCGATGGCCAGCAGACGGTCGGCCTCGTCGAGAACCCGGGTGGTCGTCTGCTCGCTGATGCCCACGAGCACGGGCACCCGGCCGGCGGCGGCCTCGAGCGCGGTTTCGAGCACGAGGTCACGCTCGGTGTTCGTCAGGTACGGGACCTCGCCGGAGGACCCGAGCACGAAGATTCCGTGCACCCCGCCGGCGACGAGGTGGTCGACGAGGGCGGCCAGCCCCGCCCGGTCGATCTCACCGTGCGCCGTGCGCGGGGTCAGCAGCGGGGGGATGATGCCGTGGAAGTCAGTCATGGTCGTGTCCTTACTTGTCGTTCTTATCATTGCTCGCCGAGGCGGCCCCGGGCTCGGTCGGATCCGATCCGATCGTCGGGGCTGAGTCGGCGGAGACTGCGGGGGATGAGGCCTCGGAGACCGCACGGGAGGAGGCCGCGGATGCGGCGACCGCCCGGGCAGGTTCGGTGGGAACTCGGCGAGTGTAGGCCGAGCGCTTGCCGAAGATCGTCAGCGGCAGCACATCGTGGTCGCTGCGGCCGCGCTGCATCGTCCCGGTGAGCAGGGAGATGAGGTAGCCGAAGACCATGGCGCCGACGAATGCGACGGTGGAGACGGCAAAGGGCGAGAGTCCGGCCGTGTCCTGGACGATCCAGGCCAGTGCGGCACCGAGCAGGAGACCTGCCAGCACTCCCGAGGTGTTCGCCCGCTTCGTGAAGATCCCGAGGGCGAAGACGCCGGCCAACGGGACGCCGAAGAGTCCGGTGATCGACAGGAACAGGTCCCAGGTCTGGGCCTGATCGGTCGCCGAGAGGTAGAGCGCGACGCCGACGGACAGGGCTCCGACGATGACGATGACGGCGCGGGAGAAGCCGACCCCGGTGCGAGGCGCTCCGTCCTTCGATGGGAAGAAGCGGTCGCGGATGTCGACGGTCACGCAGGCCGAGATCGAGTTGAGGCTCGACGAGATCGTCGACTGCGCAGCGGCGAAGATCGCGGCGATGAGCAGGCCCGAGATGCCGGCGGGCAGAGCGGTGACCGCGAAGTACGGCACGAGCGCCGAGGTGTTGAAGCCCTCCGGCAGCGACTCCGCGTGCCGGTAGAAGCTGAAGAGGACGGTGCCGATGCCGTAGAACAGCGGGATCGTCAACAGGGCGAGGAAGCCGTTGACGATGAGCGAACGCGCCGTCGACTTCGGCGAGTCCGTGGTCTGGTAGCGCTGGACGACGTCCTGGCTGGCCGTGTACTGGTGCAGGTTGTTGAAGACCGAACCGAGGAAGACGATCGGGATGGCCGCTGCCGCTCCGCCGAACTTCCAGTTGTCGGCGGAGATGAACTTGTCATCGGCCGCAGCGTCGACGGCGACCGTGCCGAGCCCGCCGTCGATGGCCATGATGCCGAAGATGAGGATAACTGCGGCACCGACGAGGAGGATGATGCCCTGGACGACATCGGACCAGATGACGCCCTCGATGCCGCCGAGGAAGGTGTAGACGACCGAGAGCACGCCGACGGCTCCGGCGACGACGGCCGGGTTGATGTCGGTGACCGAGCTGATGGCCAGCGTCGGCAGGTAGATGACGATGGCGACGCGGCCGATGTGGAAGAGGACGAAGAGGACCGAGCCGAGCACGCGGATGCTCGGGCCGAAGCGCTCCTCGAGGTACTCATACGCCGTGGTGACGTCGAGCTTGCGGAAGAACGGGATGTAGAAGATCACGAGCAGCGGGACGATTGCGAAGATCGCTATGTTGCCGGCCGCATAGGACCAATCGGCGAGGAACGCCTGCTCGGGTGTGGACATATAGGTGATCGCCGACAGCGTCGTCGCGTAGATGGAGAAGCCCGCCGCCCAAGCCGGGATCCGCCCTTCGGCCTTGAAGAAGGCATCCTTGCCTCTGCCTGCTCGGCGGGTGAACCAGACCGCGATGCCGAGAGTGGCCAAGAGGTAGATGATGATCACGGCCCAGTTGAGGCCGCCGAGTCCCGGAGCGTCCATGCTCCCTCCTCACGTGGATGATGGAGAGGGCCGGCGCGGGCGTGAGTGCGAGCGGAAGCCCCATCTGACATTTAGGACTGACACGTAAGACGTATGATGTCCTATGTTGTCAATGTACGGGAATGTGCGACACGGCACAACCCGGAGGGCAGAGGGCATGATAACCGCGCAGGTGAGGCGGGTGCAGCTGAGCTGGGTCAGATGAGGCGGGTGCAGTTGAGCTGGGTCAGTCCTGGGGTGGGTCAGTCCTGCGGTGTGCGCACGGTGATCGTCAGCTCCGGCTTGGCAGCCGGGCGCTCATCAGTGGGAAATGAGTCGACGACCTGATCGACGAGCGGCTGAAGGAACAGTCTGCCCAGCTGGCGGACCATGACGGTGACGACCTGATCGACGCGATCCCTGTCCGTGGAGGCGACGCCGCCCGAGCGCATCGAGTCGACGCTCTGCAGCGAGAGCCGGGCCAGGCGAGTGATGAGAGTGCGATCGGCGGAGTCTTCGAGGAGTTCGCGACGCAGATAGCCGACGATGAGCGGATTGTTCTCGAGCATCCGGGCCACCGCGGCATCGCGAGCGGCCGTATCTGCGACGGAGTTCGCAGCGGCGTCATCAGCACCGGTGATCGCTGCGGCGAATTGGTCGACGACCCAGCCCTCGACGGCTTCTCGGAGACCGTCCTTCGAACCGAAATGATGCGAGATCAGACCGATGGCCACTCCGGCTTCGGAGGCGATGGCGCGCAGGGGTGTGCCGGCGAAGCCGGTCGTCGCGAACTGGTGGAGCCCCGCATTGCGGATGCGGGCCCGGCTGGTGAGGTCGGTCCCCGAGGGGCCGCCGGCGTCGGCGCTGCTGGTTCCCTTGTCCACATTCATCGGCACGCTCATGTCCTCACCTCTGTCGTCCGCCGTCATTGTCTCAGGTCGGCGCATGCTGCCGGCTTCGTGATGCACACTGCCGGCTTCGCGGGACGGATTCCCTCCGCGGCATTGAACGGTCTTTCAACATCCTATATGTTTGTTCAAAAGTGAGTAGTCGACTCGACCGGAGGCCCCAAGAATGACTGCCCCTCAACCGCTCGCCGGAATCACGGTGATCTCGCTTGCCGTCAATCTTCCCGGACCATTGGCGGCCGCACGTCTGCACTCGATCGGAGCCCGGGTGATCAAGGTCGAGCCGCCCGTCGGCGATCCCCTCAACCTGCTGTACCCCGACTACTACCAGGAGCTCACCGCCGGGCAGGAGATCCGCACCATCGACCTCAAGGACGGAGCAGGAGCGGGGCAGCTCAATGCGCTTCTGGCCGAGGCCGATCTGCTGCTCACCTCTATGCGTCCGCGCGCGGCAGCGGCACTCGGCCTGCCGGAACTCGTCGACGAGCACGGACTGGTCCACGTCGAGATCGTCGGATTCGCCGGCGACCGTGCCGACGTCCCCGGTCACGACCTCACCTACCAGGCCGCTCACTCCACCCTCCTGCCCGGGACCATGCCCACGGTGCCCGTCGCCGATGTCCTCGGCGGAGAGCACGCCGCACTCCAGGCCCTGGCGGGGCTGCGTGAACTCGAGGCCCGACGCGATGCCGGTCAGGACGCCGGTCAGCGCACCGGCGGAGTCGTCCGGCGGGTCGTCCTCGATGAGGCGGCCGAATGGGCGGCAGGGCCGGCACGGCACAAAATGAGCACACCGGGGGGCCACCTCGGCGGGGGTCTGCCGGTCTACCGCACCTATCCCACGGCCGACGGGCACGTTGCCGTGGCGTGTCTCGAACCGCACTTCGCGAAGGCGCTGGGGTCCCTCCTCGGGTCGGAGCACGAAGAACTCGAGCGGGTCTTCGCAGCCGAGCCGACGGCGCACTGGGTCGCCTTCGCCGCGGAACACGAACTGCCGATCGAGCCGGTCGCCCTCGTGTGATCGCTCCCTCGCCGAGGTGACTCGGACGCACAATCCCCACTCGCGCATCCCCGCCCCACACGAAAGTCCCACTCAAGGACCCCGTACCCCCGTTCAACCCGCTGCCACCAGCTCAACCATCAATTTCAGGAGACGAAAAATGATTCTCGACGGATACCGCGGCGCCTGGGAAACCCAGGAGACCGACGACCTGCGTGATCTGGCACGCGGATTCTTCGGCAAGGAGATCGTGCCGCACGAAGCCCGCTTCGCCGAACAGAAACAGGTCGATCGCGAAACGTGGACCCGGGCCGGCGACGCCGGTCTGCTGTGCATCTCGATCCCCGAAGAATACGGCGGCGGTGGCGGCACCTTCGCCCACGAGGCGGTGTTCCTCCAGGAACAGGGGTTCGTCGGCGACACCGCCTGGGGCAACAGCGTCCACTCGACGATCAACGCCCACTACATCAATGCCTTCGGAACCGAAGAGCAGAAGCGCAGGTGGCTGCCCCGCATGGCCACCGGCGAGCTCGTCTCGTCGATCGCGATGACCGAACCGGGCACCGGCTCGGACCTGCAGAGCATCACGACCCGGGCGGTGCGTGACGGCGACGAATACGTCATCAACGGCGCCAAGACCTTCATCACCAACGGGTCCCACGCCGACCTCGTCATCATCGTGGCCCGCACGAGCGACGAACCCGGTGCGAAGGGTGTTTCGCTCATCGTGGCCGAAGTGAATGATCTGCCGGGGTTCTCCCGCGGACGTGTGCTGGAGAAGGTCGGACTGCATGGACAGGACACGCGGGAGCTGTTCTTCGAGGACATGCGCGTCCCGGCCGAGAACGTCCTCGGCGGAGTCGAGGGCCGCGGGTTCATCCAACTCATGCAGCAGCTGCCTCAGGAACGGTTGGCGATCGCCGTCGGCGGTGCCGCGACCGCGGAATTCGCCGTCCGGGAGACCGTCGCCTATGCGAAGGAGCGGGAGGCCTTCGGCAGGCCCATCCTCGGTTTCCAGAACACGAAGTTCGTCCTCGCCGAATGTGCCACCGAGGCATTGTCCGTCCGCACCTTCATCGACCACCTCACCAGCGAACGCATCAGGGGAACGCTGACAACAGAGCAGGCGTCGGCCGGGAAGTACTGGGCCACGGATGCTCAGAACCGGGTCGTCGACCGCTGCCTGCAGGTATTCGGCGGCTACGGATACATGGTCGAATACCCGATTGCTCGCCTCTACGCCGATTCCCGGGTGCAGAAGATCTACGGCGGCACGAACGAAATCATGAAGGAGCTCATCGCTCGGGGTCTGTGAGCCGGACCTCGGCCTCGGCGAGGCGTCCGGCGCCAACGGGGCGACGACGGTGAATGGAGCATCATCGTCAACACCGCCTCGGTGGCTGCCTTCGACGGTCAGATCGGGCAGGCGGCACACTCCGCGTCGAAGGCCGTCATGGCCGGCATGACCCTGCCGATAGCTCGTGATGTGTCGACGCTGGGCTTCCGTGTCGTCACCCGCATTGTCGACAACCGCATGCTCAGCGGCGATGTCGTCCGCTTCGACGGGACCATCTGTACGGCCCGAAGATGATCGAGTGATCGCAGCTCGCCGAGGTGGCCCCGCTCGAGCCTCGCGCCATGACTTGCGGTGCGAGGCTCGAGTCCGTTAGGCGCGTTTTCACACGGTCGGCGGTGGCGGGTATGCACTCCAGTCGTTGGTCCCTCCTGCGCTTGAAGGGTGTTGCGGGGCCATTGATCGAATGTAATCGCCAAGATAGGGGAGCGAGAATGCGACATACCCCCGACCATCGGGTTGAACGTACCCGCTGTTGATCAATCTGGTTTTGTAGATCTGCGCATATTGCCCGTATGTGCCCATACGGTCGGCTATGTCTGACATCTTGCTTCGTCCCGCTTCGTCGACCGCCATTGCGTTGACGAAATCTCTGTCTCGCTCTGAGAGATCTTCATATACTCGGCTGATAACTCGTCGCTGCACTGATCTGATTGCTTTGTCGTGAGCGATCTGTGCGTCCTCAACTGATATCGTCTCCTCGGCAGGTGAGTTTCTCCATGCATAGTCACCGGCTAACTGAATCAGGTATGGATAGCCTTGGGTCACACGGATGAGGAGTTCCAATGCCTCGGGATTGATCGCCCTGCCTGCGATGCGAATGGTCTCTTCAAGTACGTGCCTGGTCTCTTTGGGGTTCAGCCGACGGAAATCCAGATCGCGAGAGCGTCGTATGAACGTTGTGTGGTCGTTCTTCGCCAGTTCATCCAGATCCACCTTGATCCCGGCAAATGCGATCATGATGTTCGAGCCCTCAGACTTTGCATGAGCGACTTCAAGGGCGAAACGAGACAGCTCGCGCAAGCGGACTTTTCCTGACGACACTTCGTCAACGGTGATGAGGATCCCTGCTTCACCGTTCAAGGCGGTGGAGAGAGCAATCAGATCGTCGCGAAGCAGTGGTTTTACACTTCGACTTCGGTCGATATATTCGAAGCTGGCTGAGAACTTCCATATCCCTATGCTGCTGAGCCTCGCGCGGGTCGTCTCCGTGAGCCGATTGATTTCACGTGGGATGGAAGACTCAGTGATCCGTTCCATGAGGCCCTTACTTGCGTCATCCGCAAGGACGATCCATCCTGCTTCACGTGCTGCGTCCTGAAGCCTCGCCAACATAGACGTTTTGCCGGAGCCGCGAAGCCCCGAGATCAGCAGCGAATCGTTCTCCCCGAAGTCGAGTGTACGAAAGACTTCAGTGATTTCGTTGAGCTCTGTTCTGTGGCCGCCGAACACCAGAGGGGGTTTGCTGTACCCCGGGGTAAATGGGCTGGGGCCGTACATTGGTGAATCAGACATTCGAGCCTCCAACACCACATTGCCGAATCGTATTTATTCTATTTACTTTAACACTCTCGGCCGAGCGGGAAATGGCATCGCTGTTCCCCATGTTGCGGGGCCTGCAGTTTCTATGTCGTGCGAAGCTGAGCTGACCTGCTCCAACTTTCACTGCGGCCTTCACCGCGCTCGTCGCGGCACGTCGCATGATGAGCCAACGCGAGTAAACGATATTTGTTTTATTTATTTGCTTCGGAATCTTCGCTCAACGCTTCGGCGACGGGTTCGTGGTGAGGCGGAGCCGCCTCGGCGAGAGCGCCCACCTGTATGCCCCCTCAAGACCGGGTGCGCGCGGGTATGGGAAGATTGACAGCGTGTCGAAAGTACTTGAGATCCTGACCCCGGAGGGCCTCCCGCCGCTTAACGAGAAGCCCGGTGTCTCCTTCATCATGCCGGTCTTCAACGAGGCCGAACACATCGAGCAGGCGATCACCACGATCCTCGCGCAGGAGTATGACGGGGACAAAGAAGTCGTCCTCGCCCTCGGCCCCTCGTCCGACGATACGAATGCCATCGTCGCAGCGATGGCTGCGCGTGATCCGCGGATCCAGACGGTCGACAATCCGCAGGCCGCGACCCCGATCGGGCTCAACCTCGCCATCGCCGCGACCCGGCACCCGGTGATCATCCGCGTCGACGCGCACTCCGGACTGAGGCCCGACTACACCAAGCAGGCCATCGACACTCTGCGCGAGACGAAAGCGGCGAACTGCGGCGGGCTCATGCTCGCCCGCGGCAGGACCTCCTTCCAGAAAGCCGTGGCCCGGGCCTATATGTCCCCGGTCGGCCTCGGCGGCCCCGCCTACCACTCCGGCGACGAGGCGCAGGAAGCCGAATCGGCCTACCTCGGCGTCTATCGTCGGGAAGTGTTCGACCACCTCGGCGGGTTCGACGAAGGCATCAAACGCGGTCAGGACTGGGAGCTCAACCTGCGCATCCGCACCGCCGGCGGCCGCATCTGGTTCAACCCCGACATGGAAGTCACCTACTGGCCGCGCGGCACCTGGTCGAAGATCGCCCAGCAGTTCTGGGCCACCGGAATCTGGCGGGCCGAACTCATCCGCCGCTACGGATCCCAGAACTCGCTGCGCTACTTCGCCCCGCCGCTGCTCGTGCTCGGCATGAGCGCGGCCGTGATCGAGACCGTGCTCCAGCTGACGGGCACGACGAAGCGGTGGCCGAAGTTCCTCCGCCGGTTCACCTCGCTCATCCACGTGCCGAGCTTCGGCTACATCGCCGGAATCCTGGCCACCGCCTCGGCGGCGAAGGACTGCGGACGACGTGAGCGATTCTGGTTCGGCATCGTCCTGCCGACCATGCACCTGTGCTGGGGCGCCGGGTTCCTCCGGGGACTCGTCACCGGGGCCGGAACGACGAAGGACAGCAGCCGATGAGCAAGAAGAAGCGTCGCATCGACAAGGATCGCTACGGCCGCGGGCTCACCGATCCGCTGCCGAGCGTCGATCCCGAATCCCGCGAACGCATTCCCGTGCCCGATCGTCCCGAGCCGAAGAAGTTCAACGCACCCCTGTGGGCCGGAATCATCGTCGTCGTCCTCGTCGCGGGCGTGTTCGCGATGAACCTCTTCGGCTCCGACGACCAGCTGACCGTCGATTCGCTCAACCCACCGGCCGTGGGCGCCCTCGACGGCGGATCTTCGGTGTACCCGGCGAACTCGAAGCTCGCCTTCACCGAGAACGTGAAGTTCGGCTACCTGCCGGCACCCACGCTCACCGCGCTGGGCGACGGTACGATCGTGGCCGCGAACCCGGAGACCGCCGCCGAGGACATGGGCCTGAAGACGAGCCTCGACGAGCTCGACGCCGACGAATTCCTCGACCAGACCATCAAACCGGCCCGCAAGGACACGAGCCCCGGCGACCCGATGACCTGGGACCAGATCGTCGACGAGTTCGGCGGGGACACCGTGTTCATGCCCGCCATCGACTCCACCGAGGTGGCCACCCCCGCATTGAATACCATCACCGAGGCGGGGCTCGAGGATTCGACGCTCGTGCGCACCGATGACCCCGAGGTGGCCCGTGCCGCCGCCGATGCCGGCGTCGGCGCCATGTTCACCGGGGACGTGACGGCAACACGGAACGAGTCGCTTTCCGGTGCCGGATACACGGCCCTGGCCGTCGAGGCCGATGGCACCGAGAAATGGACCGGAGTGGACCTCGATGTGTGGGCCACCGACGTCAAGGACGAGGAGCAGCTCGAGACGCTTGCCGACGCCGGTGTCGTCGGCGCGCTGAGCACGAACCCGTACAAGGTCCTGCCCTCCGAAGTGAAGACCGACTGACCATGGTGCCGGGGCGAGCAGCCGCCTCGGCGAGACGATGACGAAGACGCCCCCGACAACGATTCAGGAGATATCATGACTCAGCCCATCGGCAACCCATCGCACATCGGCAACCTGGATGCCAGCCAGCTCGGCCCGCAGCCGACCTACCTGCCCGAGGATCACCCGGACGTCGAGGCCCGCACGCGCATCGACGCGGGTGAAGAGCCCATCGACGTCGCCGCAGCACTGCCGGCTTCGTCCCTGGCGTGGGCGGAACTCGCCGATGAGGCGCACGAGGAAGGCCGCCTCGTCGACGCCTATGCCTACGCCCGCGTCGGCTACCACCGCGGACTCGACGCCCTGCGCGCCGCCGGCTGGCGCGGAGCCGGCCCGATCCCGTACTCGCATGAGGTCAACCGCGGTTTCCTTCGCGCGCTCTACGCCCTCGGCCGTGCCGCCGGTGCGATCGGCGAGGGCGAAGAGGCCGCACGCATCGAGGAGTTCCTGCACTCGTCCGACCCGACAGCCGTGGACGCCATCGGCCGCGGGGAATAGGGGAGAGGGCCCGCCGCCGCTTCGGCGAATACATCGGCCTCCGTGGCGCGTGAGCAAACGCACCACAGAGGCCGATTGTGCTTGTCGGCAGGGCGGCGTAGAACTATATGAATGGGTAATGTTTCCGAGACGGTCATGACGGCAGAGCAGCGCAAGATCCTGGCGGTGATGCTCGTCCCGATGTTCATGTCGTTGCTGAGCGTCTCGATCGTCAATGTCATCCTCCCTGACATGCAGCGTTCGATCGGCGCCTCGAACTCGGCGATCCAGTGGGTGCTCTCGGGCTATACGCTCGCGTTCGGCGTGCTCCTGGTCGCCGCCGGGCGAGCCGGCGACCTCTTCGGGCGCGGTCGGCTCTTCGTCATCGGCGTCAGTGTCTTCGCCCTCGGCTCCCTCATCTCGGGACTGTCCCCGGACCCGCTCGTGCTCAACATCGCCCGTGTCGTCATGGGCCTCGGCTCCGGCCTGCTCAGCCCCCAGGGCGTGGGGATGCTCCAGCAGTACTTCCACGGTCAGGTGCGCGGTCGCGCCTACGGGATGTTCGGCACGATCGTCGGCGTCTCCGTGGGCATCGGCCCCGTTCTCGGCGGTGGGCTCATCGCTGTCCTCGGCGACGAGTGGGGATGGCGATCGGCGTTCCTCATCAATGTGCCGATCGCCTTGGCTGCGATCATCCTCGGCCGGTTCTGGCTGCCGAAGAGCGCCTGGCTCGGCACCGGCACCGAGTCCGCCTCGCACGGCCGACGTCGGGCCGACTTCGACCCGGTCGGACTCGTGCTGCTCGGCGTGGGCACGCTGCTGGTCATGCTGCCCTTCCTCGAGCGCAGCGCAGGGGCGTGGATCTATGCCCTCGTCCCCGTCGGCGTCGCCGTCGTCTGGCTGTGGGTGCGATGGGAGAACCGCTACTCTCGCCGAGGCGGATCACCGATGGTCGACATGCAGCTGTTCCGGACGCGCAGCTTCGCCTACGGGGCGTCGCTGACGTCCATGTATTTCGTCGGCATGCCCGGCATCTGGGTCATCGTGGCGCTCTACCTGCAGAACGGTCTCGGGTTCCCCGCCCTCCACGCTGGCCTCGTCGGTCTGCCCTCGGCGCTGCTCTCGGCCATCGCCGCACAGGCGGCCGGCCGTGTCGTGCTCACCTTCGGTCGGAAGATGGTCGTCCTCGGGGTCGCAATCGGTCTGACCGGGGTCGTCGCCTCGGCGCTGCTCGTACTGGCACATGAGGCCTGGGGGATCAGCATCTGGTGGCTGCTGCTGACGCTCGGGATCACCGGCCTCGGGCAGGGTATGGCGATCAGCCCGAATCAGACCCTCACTCTGGCCGAGGTGCCCGTCGAGTATGCGGGCAGCTCCGGCGGTGTGATGCAGACCGGGCAGCGGGTGGGTACGGCCATCGGCATCGCGATCGTCACCGCCGTGTTCTTCGTCGTGCAGCCGATGGCCGGCTACGGCGCCGCCATCGTTGCGGGCTTCGGGTTCATTGCGCTCGTCATCGTCTTCGCCGGAATCATCGGACTGGTCGATCTCGCCCGTGGTCGGGCCAAGGCCCGGCAGGAGGGGCCGCCGGTCAGGAACTGAGGCCCGGTCTGACGGCATCGTCGACGTCCGCATCGAGGTGCTCAATCAGAACGACGCGGACGTCCCGATTGCGACTTAGCCTTGATCCACCGATGCGAGTAGCCGGATCAAGCCGCGCGTGAAATGGAAATGCCCCTTCTGAACTGGGAAAATGATGATGTTCTAAGTCAACATTCCCGTTCAAGAAAGGGGCACCTCTCAGGTGCTATTCAACCACACACCCGCGTCTGTGTCTCACTCCTTCGACGATGCGAACCTGACGGCCACTACCGGGCTCGTCCCGATCATGAGCCTCGCCCAGATGGCGGGCCTGCCAGACCTCGCCGACGACAGGTTGACCGTGACCACCACCGGAGCCGACAAGGGCGCGAACCCGGCACCGAAACTGGCTACCCTGGTCGCGGGAATGGCTGCCGGGGCCGACTCGATCGATGACATGAACATCCTCCGCCACGGCGGCATGCAACACCTCTTCGATCGTGTCTACGCGCCCTCGACCCTGGGGTCGTTCCTGCGCTCGTTCGCCTTCGGCCACGTCCGGCAACTCGACGCGATCTCTTCCCGTTTCCTGACCAACCTCAACGAGCACACACCGCTGCTACCAGCCAGCGAAGACACTGGACAAGCGATGGTGTTCGTCGATGTCGACGACACCGTCATCGATGTCCACTCCGCGTCGAAGCAGGGAGCCGGGTTCGGCTACCAAGGCAGTCGTGGCCTCAACGCACTGTTGGCGACCGCATCGACGGGCGACTCCGGCCAGATCATCGTCGGCCAGCGCCTGCGCAAGGGCTCAACCTCGTCAGCCCGGGGTGCTGACAAGTTCGTCGCCGACGCTCTGGCCACCACGACCCGAATCAACTCCGGCCTCCCAGCCCTGGTCAGGGCTGATTCGGCGTACTACTCCTCGACTGTGACCAAAGCCGCCCGGGATGCCGGGGCTGAAGTATCGATCACGGTCCGCATGGACAAGAAGGTCAAAGCAGCGATCGGAACAATCAGCGACGACGCATGGACTGGCATCGAATACCCCGAAGCGATCTACGACGAAGAGACCAGGGCCTGGATTTCGAAGGCCGAAGTCGCCGAGGTCCCGTTCACCGCATTCACCTCGAAGAAGAAGTCCCTGCACGCCGCCGGCCGCTTGGTGGTCCGCCGCATCCCTGAACTCAACGAGACCAAACGCACTGCCGGGCAGGACCCATTGTTCGACTTGTTCCGCTATCACGCGTTCTTCACCACGGTGGACAAAGACCGTTTCGACACCGTCGCTGCTGATCACATCCACCGCAAGCACGCGATCATCGAGCAGATCAATGCGGAGCTGAAGAACGGTGCCCTGGCACATATGCCCTCTGGGGTGTTCAACGCCAACGCCGCCTGGGTAGCAGTCGCAGCGATCACACACAACCTGCTGCGGGCTGCTGCCGGACTCATCGGTGGACGGATGAGCAAAGTGCGCGCTCAGACGCTGCGGACACGGATCATCGGCATCCCGGCCCGGATCGCTCACCGGGCCAGGAAGCTGATTGTGCACCTGCCGAGACGGTGGCCGTGGGCGACGGAATTCGCACGACTCTGGCACGCGGCTCTGAGCCCACCTACACGATCATTGTCCTGACCGATTCGCTCCTGCTCGAGCACGAGGCCGCAGGGTCTGGAGGAGACCCCGGGGAATCATCTATGTGGAATAGACCGGTGAGAGACCGGGACACTACTTCCTGCCCTCGCACCGCGTTCGCACTCGAATCCGAGTGAGCCCCTTGCCATCAAGCGAATCGGTGGATCAAGGCTTAAGTGGGGCTAGATTGCTCGTCTACTCGTGGCGGGCAATCTGGCCCCACTTAAGTTTCGTCAGTGGGGAGGAGGCTTGCTCGCGCGGGGAGAGCGTCGCCCGACCGTTTCGGTCACGTCTGCTCGGGGGCGAGTCGGCCGGGTCAGGCTTGAGGATCGGGGGCGGTCGCCTCGGCGCGTTCGATGTTCTGGGCGGCGAACACGGCGTCGAGGAGGCCGGGGAAGCGGGCATCGAGATCGTCCTTGCGCAGGGTATTCATGATCTTCGTGCCCTCATATTCCTGTCGGATCACGCCGGCTTCGCGCAGAGTGCGGAAGTGATAGGTCGCCGTGGACTTCGACACCGGCAACTCGAAGGTCGCGCACGCATGATCGGCGAATGCGTCGTTGAGCTTGCAGGCGACGGTGCGGCGGACCGGGTCGGCGAGGGCGGCCAGGACGGTGTCGAGTCTCATCTCGTCCCTGCTGGGGTGGTCAAGTGTGCGCATCTGGATCCTCCCATCTCGCCATCGCGTCGATCAGTGTCGGTGGATGTCATCTGAACAGCCACCGATCACAGGTAGCGCCGTATCTCTCCCATTGTACGAAATATTTGGTAGTACGAAATTCATCGTAGTAGTGTGCGAACTCGAAGTACGAAAAACCTCATACTCCAATCGACTACTTTCGACGAGATCACGAGGTGTCATGTCTCATCTGCTGTTCGAACCGCTCACTCTGCGCGGACTGACCTTCCGCAACCGCATCTGGGTTCCGCCCATGTGCCAGTACTCCGTCGAGACTCTTGACGGGGTCCCCGCTCCTTGGCACACCGTCCACTACGGCGCCATGGCCAGGGGAGGAGCCGGCGCTGTCATCGTCGAAGCCACCGGCGTTACTCCCGAAGGGCGGATCTCGGCGAAGGACCTGGGGCTGTGGAACGACGCGCAGCGCGACGCCTTCGCCCCCATCGTCGACTTCCTCCACTCGCAGGGCGCCGCCGCGGGCATCCAGCTCGCCCACGCCGGCCGCAAGGCCTCGACCTATCCGGAGTGGGGGACCGACCACGACGGCAGCCTGCCCGTCGACGAAGGTGGTTGGCAGACCGTGGCTCCGTCCGCACTGGCCTTCGACGGCCTCGCCGAACCGCGTGCCCTGACTGAGACGGAGATCGCCGAGGTGGTCGCGGCCTTCCGGTCCTCGGCCCGCCGGGCGATCGATGCCGGGTTCGACTTCGTCGAGATCCACGCCGCGCACGGATACCTCCTCCATGAGTTCCTGTCGCCGCTGAGCAATACGCGCACCGACTCCTACGGCGGAACCTTGGAACACCGGGCCCGGCTGCTGCTCGAGATCGTCGATGCCACCCGCGCCGAGGTGGGCGAGGACGTTCCCGTGTTCGTGCGCCTGTCCGCGACGGACTGGACCGAGGGCGGGGTCACGCTCGAGGACACCGTCGAGGTCGCCGGCTGGCTCAAGGACCACGGCGCCGACCTCATTGACGTCTCCTCCGGCGGCAATGTGATGGCGTCGATTCCCGTCGGTCCCGGCTACCAGACGACCCTGGCCGCCGGCGTGCGTCAAGGGTCGCGGCTGCCGACCGCGGCAGTGGGACTGATCAGCGAACCGTTCCAGGGCGAGCACATTCTGGCCACCGGTCAGGCCGATGCGGTCCTCGTGGGCCGCGAACACCTGCGTGACCCGAACTTCGCGCTCCGGGCCGCCGACGCCCTGCGCTTCGATATCGACTACCGCCCGGCTCAGTACCACCGCGCGTATAAGTGAGCTGAGCTCAATTCGCTGGAGCGGCTCGGCGCTCATACGCTGACGGCCCAGTTGAAGTCGCACAGCACATGTTCAAATGTGTGCTCTTCGACTTCAACTGGGCCGTTCGGCGTCTGCGCGGACAGCGCCTCGCTGAGGGGGAGGCGTGTGGAGATGCGGCTGAGCTTTCGGTCGCAGCTAAGCCAGGCCGCCGAGCCACATTCCGATCGCCGCGGTCGCCGTGGCGAAGACGAGGGTGCCAAAACCATTGACCAGACCGGCGACCCAGCGACGTTCTTGGAGAAGCCGAACAGTCTCGAAGCTCGCCGTCGAAAACGTCGTATAGCCGCCGAGGAATCCCGTGCCGAGCACCATGTGCCAGGCTTCCGGCAGCAGGTTCGCTCCGGCCAGCCCGGTCAGCAGTCCGAGCACGAGCGATCCCGAGACATTGATGACGATCGTTCCCCACGGCAGGGCCGTGCTCATGCGGGACTTGATGAGTCCGTCGATCAGCATTCGTGATGAGGCGCCGAGTCCGCCGGCGGCGGCAAGGGCGATGAAGACCAGCGGGGTCATCGGGCACCTCCGGGGCGAGGGTCCGTGGAGACATCCCGACCGGCATCCGCGGCGCCCTCGTCCCAGACATCGGGGTCGATCGGCGGATCGTCGGCCCCCTCATCGACCCCACTGCCGCCTCGACGCAGCGCCGTCGCCGTGGCGATGCCGACGAACGTGGCGAGACCGCCGATGAGCACCGTGCCCACCCCGTAGGCCAGACCGACACCGGGATTATCCGCACCGCCTGGACCAGCGCCGAGGAGGCCCACCGTATCCGCGGCCAGTGCACTGTACGTGGTGAAACCGCCCATGAAACCGGTGCCCACGAGGATCCGCATTCTCCGGCGCCACCCCTCATCGGGTCCGCTGCGCGCCAGGGAATCCAAGAGAAGACCGAGGGCGAACGCGCCGAGAATGTTGACCGTGAGGATCGCCCACGGCACATCGCCGAAGGTCGGCAGGCTTAGACTGACCGCCTCGCGTGCCGCGGTTCCGAGCGTGCCGCCGAGGAACGCGAGTCCCAGATAGGACAGGCGCAGATGGACCGGCCGGGTCACTGCCCGGCCTCGTCGGTCTGAGGTTCAGCAGCGGGGGAGGCGCCTGGTGTCGGCGACGTCGCAGGAGCTTCGGGGTCGTCCATGCCGCCGGTGCCTGCCGCCAGCGGAGCGACGACGAGCGGGCGATACTGGCGCCTCGACAGCTGGATCGCGACCGAGCCGTTGAAGAACTCATGCAATGAACCACGAACACCTGCGCGACGGACGCCGAGGATGATCAGGCGGGCATCGAGCGCCTCGGCGAGCCGGTCGAGTTCCTGTGCCGGCGACCCGGCCAGCGCGCGGGTCGACCAGGCCACGTTCGTCCCTGCCAGGGCGGCAGCGATGCGGCGCTCGAGATCGGGGTCGAACTCGGTGGCCGCCTCGTCGGTGGTGTCCGGATCGATGGGCATCGAATGTGCGGAGCCGTCGGGGCGGGTCTCAATGGTGTAGCGGGAGTCGTCGACATGGGCACAGACGAGCTCGGCGTCGAAGTGGGCGGCGTAGTCCGCGGCGGCGGCGATCACCTCGGCGGGCTGATCGGGAACGATGCCGAGGATGATGCGGGCGCGCGGCGGCCCGTCATGTTTCGGATCGCGATGTCTCGGTTCGGGGCCGGTGGTCATGGTCTCTCCTACCTTTCGGGCATGCTGAAGCCGGTCGAGGTAGGGACTGTTGTCGACTGCGGAGTCTCGAGCGTCTGCACGAGTCCTGCACCGAGGTTGGGTACGGCGAGCCCCACCGCCGTGTCGCGCATGCGCGACCTCTTCATTGTGCCACAGGGGGCAGACGCGGTCGCGGGCGGCGGACAGGCATCGTGCCGCCGGCGGGCACGGCCGCGTACGAGCGCCGAGGCGACCCTCAGTGCGGGAGCGCTCCGACGTCGCGGTCGGGCGAGGTCAGGGCCGCCTCGGCGAAGGAGTCGTCGTGGTGATCAGCGCTCTGCGCGGTACCGATCGACGGCACGGCGGAGACGTTCGAGGCCGTCGTCGATGCGGTCGGGGGCCGCCGAGGCGAAGCACAGGCGCAGCGCATTCGAGAAGTTCCCGGCCGGGGAGAACGCGGGACCGGGGATGTAGGCGACCCCCTCCTCGAGTGCGGTGGTCATGAGGTCTTCGGTGTCGATGGATTCGTCCTCGAAGGTCACCCACAGGAAGAATCCGCCGTCGGGATCGGTGGCTCGGATCTCGCCGGGGAAGAGGCGGGCCAAGCCCTCTGACATCGCGATCTTCCGGTCGCGGTAGGCCTTGCACAGGACCTCGACGTGGGAGTCGGCACCGCCTTCTTCCAGCCAGCGGGCGATGAGGTGCTGGTTGGGAACGGGGGCGCAGGAGTCCATCGTCTGTTTGGCGTTGACGGCGAGCTCACGGACCTCTGGGTCGACGTCGATCCACCCGACCCGCAGGCCCGGGGCGACGAACTTCGAGAACGTGCGAACTCCGAAGATGAGGGGATCGTTCGGGCTGAGGTCGCTCAGCGCCGGCAGGGACTGACCTTCGAAGCGCAGCATGCCGTACGGATTGTCCTCGATGATCACCGACCGGTGGCGGTGAGCGACCTCGAGCAGGCGCTCGCGACGCGGCAGCGACATCGTCACTCCGGCCGGGTTCTGGAAGGTCGGGACGGTGTAGATGACCTTCGGGGCGCGCCCGGTGCGCTTCGTGTGCTCCTCGAGCGCGTCGATCTGCATGCCTTCTTCGTCGACGGGGATCTCGAGGATCTCCGCCTCATAGCTCATGGCCGTCGCCGAACCGTTCGTATAGGTCGGCGACTCACAGGCGACGAGGTCACCCGGGGTGACGAAGAGTTTAAATCCGAGGTCGAGTCCCTGCATTCCTCCGGAGGTGATGAGGAGGCGGTCACGGTTTCCCTGCTGTTCGGGCGGGATCTGATCGGTGGTGGCGAGATAGTCGTGGAGGGCCTCGATGAGGATGGGCTCGCCCTTCGTCTCCCCGTACGTGAAGTTCTCCGGGGAGAAGACTTGCGCGGCGATCCGGGCGAAATCTGCGGCCGGAAGCATATCCGGGGCCGGCGCCCCCATGCCGAACTTGACGATGTCGTGGTCGTATTGGGCCAGCACCGTGGTGGAGGCATCGATGACGGAGCCGACGAGCTGATCGCGGCGGCGAGCGTAGGGCAGCGCGGGGGACTGCGACTGGTTCTCGGGCTGGTTCGGGGACTGGTTCTGCGAAGCACTCGTGGCCGGATGCATTGACGTGGTGGACATGAGCGACCTCCTCTGAGCGGTGATGCCCTGAAGTCGACGGCTCCGGCGACGTTCAGAAGGCTCCTGCCCGAACGACGGGTTACGTGGTGACTTCAGCATAGGGGTGGGGGACCTGGCGGACAAGGATGCTGGATGCCTGCGATTTCGGGCGAGTCGGCGATTGGGAGAGGCCGGTCATGCTGCGCGAGCAGATCCTCGCCGAGGCCGGGAGACTCGGCGGCTGGGCCGGGGTGGCTGCGTCAGTGTGACCCAGTAGACTTAGCGAGTAATGACATCCCCTTTTCACTTCGAGGTGAAGCACTCTCATGCCAGCAATCGTTGTCGTCGGCGCTCAGTGGGGCGACGAAGGTAAAGGTAAGACCACCGACATCCTCGGCACCAGCGTCGACTACGTGGTCAAGCCCAATGGTGGGAATAATGCCGGCCACACGGTTGTCGTCGGAGGAGAGAAGTACGAACTCAAGCTTCTGCCCGCCGGTATCCTCTCACCCAACGTCACCCCGGTCATCGGCAACGGCGTCGTCGTCAACCTCGAGGCGCTCTTCGAGGAGATCGATGCGCTCGAGTCCCGCGGCGCGGACACCTCGAAGCTGCGGATCTCCGCGAACGCCCACCTCGTGGCGCCGTACCACCAGACGCTGGACAAGGTGACGGAGCGGTTCCTCGGCAAGCGCGCCATCGGCACCACCGGCCGCGGCATCGGCCCGGCGTACATGGACAAGATCGGGCGCCTGGGCATCCGCGTCCAGGATGTCTTCGACGAATCCATCCTGCGGCAGAAGATCGAAGGGTCCCTGCGGCAGAAGAACGAACTGCTCGTCAAGGTCTACAATCGGCGCGCTGTGTCGGTCGAAGAGATCGTCGAATACTTCGAACCCTTCATCGAACGGCTGCGCCCGTACGTCGCCGAGACCGAGCTCATGCTCAACGAGGCGCTCGACCGCGGTGAGGTCGTCGTCATGGAGGGCGGCCAGGCGACGATGCTCGACGTCGACCACGGCACCTACCCGTTCGTCACCTCGTCGAACCCGACCGCCGGCGGATCCTGCGTCGGAACGGGCATCGGACCGACGCGGATCAACCGCGTCGTCGGCATCGTCAAGGCCTACACCACTCGTGTAGGCGCCGGACCGTTCCCGACCGAACTGTTCGACGAGATGGGCGAATACCTGCAGAAGGCCGGTGGAGAATTCGGTGTCAACACCGGACGTCCGCGCCGCTGCGGCTGGTACGACGCGGTCATCGCCCGCTACGCCGCACGCACCAACGGCTTCACCGACTATGTGCTCACGAAGCTCGATGTGCTCACCGGCATCGACCGGATCCCCGTCTGCGTCGCCTACGACGTCGACGGAGTGCGCCAGGACGAGATGCCGGTGTCCCAGACCGAGTTCCACCACGCGAAGCCGATCTTCGAGTACTTCGACGGCTGGAGCGAGGACATCACGAAGGCCCGCACCTTCGACGACCTTCCCGAGAATGCGCAGAAGTACGTGCTCGCCCTCGAGGAGCTCTCGGGCTGCCGGATGTCGGTCATCGGCGTCGGCCCTGATCGCGAACAGTCGATCGTGCGCCACGACCTGCTGGACTGAGCAGGCGCCCGGGGAACTTCCGGAACTCGTCACATGCCGAAGGGCGGAATCGACACTGAGTCGGTTCCGCCCTTCGGCATGGGCCCGCCAGCACAGTGCTGTGGGTTGCTAACCCCGCAGCTTCCGGATGGACTCGACGGCGCCGTCGTAGGCAGCGGCGATGTCGACGAGGTCGATCCGGTCCGGCAGGTCCCCAGGAGGCTGATGGCTGAGAAGGAATTCCACGGTCGCGCGGACAGAGGCTTCGTCATTGCCCAAGACTCCGTCGGAGACCTCTTCGGCATCGTCGAACATCAGAACGATCTCGTCGGTTCCCGTCGTTGAGCGGATGCTGGCCAGGAACTCCCCCGTGTCCTGCATCTCCACGTCGATCTCTTCAGCCATTCCGACCTCCCACTGCTCGGTGCACGCGGTTCGGTGCATGCGACGACGCGGCTCATTCACCTGCGTCGGCTCTCTGATTTCAGCATAGACCCGACGACCACCGTCTTGGACAGCCGGTCAGAAGCTGGCATCGTTGCAGGCAACATGACTACGGAGGAGGATGCGTCCAATGGCTCAGAGCCGTCTGAAGGAAGCCGCCTATCAGGGCCCCGCGCTCGAGGTCGACAGTGACTTCTACTCACAGATCGGTGAGGACACCGACTCCCGGGAAATCATCGACGAGTTCACCATCCCCATCCGCTCCGGACAGGCGTGGGACATCCCTGCCGGCCACGTCTGCCGCATCTCCACCGTCGACGGCCCGCAGGTCGGCGACCTCAATCTGTGGAATCGCCACGATCCCAGAGAACGGTTCTGGGCCGCACGGACCCGACAGCTCCAGGCGGCACACGTGTCCACCTTCGACCGCCTGTGGTCGACCCTGCCGTTTCTGCGGCCGATGGCCACCATCGTCGGCGACACACTGTCCGACTACGGCATCGACCCGGAAGGCGGCCGCGTGCACGACACTTTGGGCACCCGATGTGACCCTTATGTGTCGCAGATGCTGAGCGGCGTCGACTTCGACTACCACTGCCATTCGAACCTCGTCCGCGCCATCTTGCCGTACGGTCTCACCGAATTCGACGTCCACGATGTGCTCAACGTCTTCCAGTGCACGGGGTTGAACAGCAACGACGAATACTTCATGAAGACCTGCCCGGCACGCCCGGGCGACTACTTCGAGTTCTTCGCCGAACAAGACCTGCTCGCGGCCCTGTCCACCTGCCCCGGCGGGGATCTGTCCGCACCGATGTTCGGTGACGGCTCGTCCGATCCGGTGGAGAACTGCCACCCACTGCAGGTCACGGTCTATCGGCTCCCCGAGGACCTCCTCGGCGAGTGGGAGCAGCCGACGTCGCCGAACTATCGCGGAGCCCACGGACTCCGACCCCAACCGTGGGCGTGAATTCGCGCCCGGAATGGAAGCACCGGCAATGACACCGTCATCGCTTGCAGCCCGGTATGCCGACCGGCTCGGACTCGAAAGCTCGGAGGACGGATTGCGCCGTCGGGCGCTCGGGACGATCGACGACATCGTCGACCTCATCGACGAGCTGCTGACCGCCCACGTCCGGTCGATCTGCTTCGAGAACCTCGACGTCATCGCTGCACGCGCGGCAGGAGAATCGCGGGGCATTCCCACCGACCTCGACTCACTGACGGCGAAGCTCTTGGACGCCGGCCGCGGCGGCTACTGCCACGAACACGCGACACTCATCCGCGCCGTGCTCCGAGAGCTCGGGCTGAGCGCGCACCCGATCCTCGCCCGCGTTCACCTCGGCGACGGGAGGTCCGCGCCCGGACCGCTGACCCACCAGGCGACGATCGTCGAGATCAAGGGTCGGCGTTTCGTCGTCGACCCGGGGTTCGGCGGTGGGACGCCGCAGTCTGCACTCGCACTCGAGGCAGAGTCGAAACCGCGGACGACAGAGCACGGAGAGCACAGGATCGTCCCGGCCGACACCGTGCTGGCACCGGCGATGCGAGCGGAAGCCGACTGGGCGCTGCAGTCGCGGACCAGTGCTGACCAGGAGTTCCGCACCGTCTATGCCTTCGCGGATGTCCCACGTGAACAATCCGACCTCGAGGTGTCGAACTGGTTCACCGCGACGAAACCCGGCACGCGCTTCACCGGCGCACCGGTGGTGGCCAAGACGCTCGACAGCGGCGGAAAAGTGTCGCTCGAAGGTGGCGAGCTGCGCAGCCTCCGCCCCGGTGACGAGCCCGAACGCATTGAGCGGACGGTGACCGATGCCGCCGACTTCGCCGCCGTTCTCCGTGGAGAATTCGGGCTCGATCTCGACCGGACTTTCACCGACCCGATCTGGAGCGTGGTCGAACGATCGTGACGGGCCGGGCCGATTACGCCTACCCGCACGCACTTGCGGGTCTACACTGGCGCCATGTCCGCGTCGCGCACTGACGGCCTGATCGGCCGGCCTCACCCGAGACTGCGTCCGTTCGTGGGTGACTACGTCGGCTACGACATCTCCGGCGTCCCCGCGGGGACGCACCTCGGACTGCCATCGGGAACTCTGACTTTCATCGTCTCGATCGCCGAACCACTGTGCCAGGTCGATGCCCTCACCGGCAGCCGTGAGCATTTCGACGTGCTGCTCGCCGGCCTTCACCTGCGCTCGACGCTCATCGCCCACCCCGGTGCGATATCGGGAATCCAGATCAATTTCAGCCCGTCGGCTCCACGGGCGTTCTTCGGAATCCCCGCCGCAGAATTCGCCCACCACAGCGTCGACCTTGCGCGGATCTCCCGGCCGCTGGCCGCGGAACTGCACGAGCGGGTCAACCGGGAGACCGAATGGTCCGCCCGCTTCGCCGCCATCGACGACGTGCTCATGCGCACGATCGATGACGCGAATCGTCCGCGCACCGAGGTGGCCGCCGCCTGGCATCGGATCGCCGACAGCCATGGCGGTCTGCCCGTCTCCCTCGTCGCCGATCACGTCGGATGGAGCAGGCGCCATCTGGGCAGCCAGTTCCGATCCGAATACGGGATCGGACCCAAGGACGCCGCCCGCATCGTCCGCTTCGATCGGGCGCGGAGGCTCATCCCGGAAGGCCGGGGCAGTCTGGCGGAGATCGCTGTGAGCTGCGGCTATGCCGATCAAGCGCACCTCAACCGGGACTTCCAGGATTTCGTCGGTCTCAGCCCCAGTCGGTGGCTGGCCGCCGATGACGTGGCCCGGACCCGGACTGAGGGAACAGATTCGGTGGGGGCAGCCTCGGCGAGGGGCTGACCTGTTCCGATTTGTCCAAGACGTATAGGTGGGTGTGCGTCGATGATGGAATTCCAACTGCGACGACCTCAGGAGTGACCATGTCCGAGAACCATGCCAACGTCTGGCCCACCTTCCGCTACCGCGATGCCAAAGCCGCGATCGCCTTCCTGCAGGAGGCGCTCGGCTTCGACGTCGTCGCCGAGTACACGAACGCCGACGATCCGGATCGCGTCGATCATGCCGAACTCGCCTGGCCCGAGGGTGGGGGAGTGATGCTCGGGTCCGTCCGCGACGAAGGCGGGGTCATGACCAAGACGGGAGTCGCCTCGGGGTCGGTGTATCTGGCCTCCGGCAACGTCCGTGAGCTCCACCAGCGTGCGCTCGCCGCCGGTGCCACCGAGGTCATGGGACTGACCGAGCAGGACTACGGATCGCTCGACTTCGCCATCCAGGACCCCGAGGGAGTGCTGTGGTCGGTCGGCAGCTACCGCGGGGCGGGCAGGTGACGGCAGGGACTGGTCCGCGTCGGTCCGAGAGTCACTCCACCCGTGCGTCGACGCCCTCGGCCCAGCGGTAGGGGCGGGTGGCGAGCAGCGCACCGACGGATCGGCGCAGACGCGAGACCTCAGCGCGGACGGTGACCACATGGTCGCCGTCCCCGTAGAGTCGCTGGCTGAGATCGGCGGCACTGATCCCTGCAACCCCCGCCGAGGTGACCGCCGCCAGAATCTGCGCCCTCCGCGGCGTGAGCGGAACGACGAGGGGGTCGGTGCCGGAATGGATGTCGAGCACGGGTGGGTCCTGTCTCAAACGCAGAGTCACCGAGGCACGACGGTCGCCGGTGGGCCGCAGCAGCCACCCGCCGGTGATCTTCTCCGGCAGGCACAGACCGGCACCGGGAATGAGGATCGAACGGTCGGCGGCGGGGGCCTCGATGCGGTCGCGGCTGCGCACCCCCTGCTGATAAGCCACCCATCCTGCTTCATCAACGACGAGGGCCGGGCCGGACGTGCCGGCGAGCATGGCCGACATCCGATCGCGCAGAGTGTTGAGTGCCTCCTGCTGAGCGATCATCAGCCGAGCTTCGGCCAGCCGAACCGCCGTCGTCACCAAGGACTGCACAGCCGGGTGAAGCGTCATCGCCGGACCGCTGATATCGACGACTCCCAACAGGGTCCCGTCATGCGGGTCGTGCACGGGCACGGCACTGCAGTACCACGGATGCTGAGACGCTTCGAAGTGCTCGGCGGAGAAGAGCTGGACAGGTGCCTCCTCAGCCAGCGCCGTGCCGATGGCATTCGTGCCGACCTTGGCTTCGGACCAATGCGCTCCTTCGACGAACCCGAGCTCATCGGCTTGGCGCCTCGCGGACGCCGCACCATCACGCCACAGAATGACGCCATCGGCATCGGTGACGACGAGGATGAACGGAGCCGCATCCGGAGCCCGCAGCAGCACCGACCGCATCTCATCGACGACGAGCCGCAGCCGCGAATTCCTTCTCCGAGTCTCCAACTCAGTCTCATCGGCGACGACCCGCGCATTCGCGCCATCCGGGTCCAACCCCAAGCGCAGCATTCGATCCCACGAGCGCCTGACCAGCGCGCGCGGTTGCACCGGGGGAGACGCCCCGGTGATCACAGCATCGTGAATGCGTGTCAGATCCCTGGCGAGATGCGCCAGATCCGGCTGAAGCATGCCTTGAGTATAAGACGGGAACGCACCCCTGACCATGGGGTCGAAGCGTCTGTGAGAATCCCGCCTCGGTGCGAGCCATGCAATCCGATGCAACTCTTCCGAGCCGTGAGCGTCCGTCCTAGTTTGGAGTCACTGAACTCAACGAGGAGGAAAGATGACAACGACGCTCGACCGTCCCCAGCTGACTGCCGATGACATCGCAATGAGGTGGCTGCAGGACTTTGAATCGGCCCTGAGCCGCCGGGATATTCCGGCCGCCGCCGGACTGTTCGCCACGGACAGCTATTGGAGAGACCTTGTGTCCTTCACTTGGAATCTCAAGACGGTGGAGAATCCCGATGGGGTCACCGACCTGCTCACCCATAACCTCGACCGCGTCTCACCGGAGGACTTCGAACTCAGCGAGCCGGCGGCAACTGCCGACGGAGTGACCGAAGCCTGGTTCACATTCGCCACCTCGGTGGGGCGCGGAAAAGGGCTCGTCCGCCTCATCGACGAAGACGGCACCAAGGCCTGGACCATGCTCACCTCGCTGCAGGAGATCGCCGGACATGAGGAGCCCCGCGGCACTCGCCGGGTCAAAGGCGCCGAACACGGCGTCGATCCCGAACGGAAGAGCTGGTCGGAAAAGCTCGCCGAGGAGGACGACGCCTGGGGCAAGACCGCTGACCCCTACATCCTCGTCGTCGGTGGCGGGCAGGGCGGCATCGCCCTCGGCGCTCGTCTCCGCCAACTCGGGGTGCCCTCGCTGGTCATCGACCGGTGGGAGCGTCCGGGTGATCAGTGGCGGTCGCGGTACAAGTCGCTGTGTCTGCACGATCCGGTCTGGTACGACCATCTGCCGTATCTGAAGTTCCCCGACAACTGGCCGGTGTTCGCGCCGAAGGACAAGATCGCGGACTGGCTGGAGTCGTACACGAAGATCATGGAGATTCCGTACTGGTCATCGACCACAGCCGCCTCGGCGAAATATGACGAAGCGGCCGGCCGGTGGACGGTCGAGGTCGACCGAAACGGGGAGAAGGTCACTCTGCGCCCGACCCATCTGGTGATGGCCACGGGCATGTCGGGCAAGCCGAACATCCCCACGTTCCCCGGCTCGGACATCTTCAAGGGCGAACAGCAGCACTCCTCACAGCACCCCGGCCCCGATGCCTACGCCGACAAGAAGGTCGTCGTCATCGGCAGCAACAACTCGGCGTTCGACATCTGCGGCGCCCTGTATGAGAACGGGGCCGACGTCACGATGGTGCAGCGCTCGAGCACGCACATCGTCAAGAGCGACTCGCTCGTGGAGATCGCGATGGGCGACCTGTACTCCGAACGCGCGCTGGCCAATGGTGTGACGACGGAGAAGGCGGATCTCATCTTCGCGTCACTGCCGTACCGGATCATGCACGAGTTCCAGATCCCGCTCTACGACCAGATCAAGGAAGCGGACAAGGACTTCTACCAGCGGATGGAGGATGCCGGATTCGACCTCGACTTCGGTGACGACGAGTCCGGGCTGTTCCTCAAGTACCTGCGTCGAGGGTCGGGCTACTACATCGACGTCGGATCCGCCGAGCTCGTCGCCGACGGCAAAGTGAAGCTGGCCAAGGGGCAGGTCGACCACCTGACCTCCGACACGGTTGTGTTGGCGGATGGCACCGAGCTGCCGGCCGACCTCGTCGTCTATGCCACCGGCTACGGTTCGATGAACGGTTGGGTCGCCGACCTCGTCGACCAGGAGACCGCGGACAAGGTCGGCAAATGCTGGGGGCTGGGGTCGGAGACGACGAAGGACCCGGGCCCGTGGGAGGGCGAGCAGCGCAATATGTGGAAGCCCACCCAGCAGGAGAACCTGTGGTTCATGGGCGGCAACCTCCACCAGTCTCGCCACTACTCGCTCTACTTGGCACTGCAGCTCAAGGCCCGGCACGAGGGCATCGAGACTCCGGTGTACGGGCTGCAGGAGGTGCACCACCTGAGCTGACTCTCGCCCGAACCGGTCATCTTCGCTGCGGGTGGAGGCGTATTATGCGGAGTTCCGGACGATCTGTGCTGATTTGGGCCTCAGTTTTCCGCACAGATCGTCCGGAACTTCCCATCTTCTGGCTGAATCCCGCCTGAGTCGAGCGACATTCCAGTCAGTCGCCGCATGGTCAACAGCCGCCACCCCTGCCGCGCCCCGGCCGAACGCGAAGCTCGAGACCCAGATGGTCACGAATCTGTGCCTCCAGCAGGATGTAGTCGGCGTTGTTGGTCACATGGAGAACTGTCCAGCCTTCTGCACGGAGCGCTTCGTCGCGTCTGAGGTCGCTTTCTCTCTGCCGCTTCGATTCGAAGTGGTGGCCGCCTTCATACTCCAGAGCGAGCCGCGCGTCGGGATAGCCGAGGTCAGGTTCGACTATGCGCCCAAGGAGGCGGCTGCGAACATGAGGATGCACGACAGGTTCGGGCAGACCGACTTCGACGGCCCACAGCCGCAGGTCTGTCTCGGGTGGCGAATCGACAGTCGGGCGGGCGAGGCTGGCCGCCTCCACGAGGTGCTGTCGTCCGCGGAGGAATGGACGTGTGCGAATGCAGTCACGCAGTTCGTCGAGCCCGATCTGGGGTGGTCCGTGCCAGTTGCCGACGGCCGCGTCGCAGATTTTCACGAGGTCGCGTTGCATCAGGTCGCCTGCGATTCCGATGATGACCTCTTCCGGAGCGAGAATGGGCAAGCTGAACCATTGCCTGACCGTCATGGTCGTCATTCGGCGCAGAGTGATCCCAGGGAGCCTGATCCGACAATTGGGCTCCGTGACTGAGACATGGAGTTGCGACGTCAGCCAGTTGGAGGGAAGCGGCCAGCCGTAGAGCCGCGCGGCAAGTGCGTGGCTGGCAGCAATGTCCGGGTAGTGGAGGAGCGCGGCTCTGAGCCTCTGCGCATCAAACAGCCAGTCAGTATCGGCCCACGCCGGTACCGGGCGACGGTCGAACCGTTCGAGGTCCATCCGTACGCCGGGCAGTACCTGCTGAAAGCGCTTCGAATGATAGAGACTGTGCCGTGTGATGCCGCGTTCGATGTAGTCCCGGGTTCGGAATACCTCCGGAAAATCGTGCATCACCCAGCGAGAGTCAGCGTACATAGGAGCCAGCTTCGCCTTCCGGTCACTGAAAAGAAATGGCGCGAAACCAGCCTGTGGATAGAGAATCGCCATCCACAGTCAGCTGTGTGCGAGTGACGCCGCGGTGGTGGGCCGACTTCCGGACGATCTGTGCGGAAAGCTGAGGCAATATCCCGCACGAGACGTCCGGAACTCCATGGGGGTGCCTCAGAGCCCGAGGCGCGTGAGCACCCGCTTCACGTGGTCGAGGGCTTCATCCTGTGAGAGTCCGAAGTTCTGATTGAAATACATGCCGTCGCCGATGAGCTGGATCGTCATCGCCAGGTCAGCATCGCCGAGGTGGTCGTTGAGTAGGTTGAACCACGCTTCCCTAGTGTCCTGCGCCGTAAATTCGTGTAAGAAGTTGTAGAATGGAGTATGCCTCGCACCGGTCGTCCGAAAGCTGAACTGATCCTCACCGATGAAGAACACCAGACGTTGACTCGCTGGTCCCGTCGGCGCAAGTCCTCACAAGCCCTTGCTCTGCGCTCACGAATCATCCTCGGCTGCGGGCAGGAACGATCAAACAAGGAAGTCGCCACCAGCCTCGGCTGCACGCCCGCGACTGTGGCCAAATGGCGGAACCGATTCATTGCCGACCGACTCGATGGTCTCGTCGACGAACCACGCCCAGGTAGACCCGCCACGATCACGGCCGAGCAGGTCGAGGACGTCATCACCTCAACCCTGGAACAGACACCGAAAAACGCCACCCACTGGTCACGGGCGCAGATGGCCGAACGCAGCGGACTATCGAAATCGACGATCGGACGGATCTGGAAGGCCTTCGAACTCAAACCCCACCGCGCCGATGGGTTCAAACTCTCCAACGACCCTCTCTTCGTGGAAAAGGTCTACGACATCGTCGGCCTTTACCTCAATCCACCCGAGTCCGCTGTCGTGCTCAGCGTCGATGAGAAGTCCCAGGTCCAAGCGCTGTCTCGGTCCCAGCCGGCGTTTCCGATGATGCCGGGCATGCCGGAGAAACGTACCCACGATTACGCCCGCCACGGCACGACGAGTCTCTTCGCAGCGCTGAATGTCGCCGATGGAACCGTGATCGCCTCGACACACCGCAAGCACCGCGCGATCGAGTTCAAAAAGTTCTTAACCAAGATCGACAAACACGTTCCAGACCACCTCGACATCCACGTCGTGTGTGACAACTACGGCACGCACAAACACCCGTTGGTGCGGAACTGGCTGGGCAAGCATGAGCGGTTCCATATTCATTTCACGCCCACGTATTCGTCGTGGATCAACCAGGTCGAGAGGCTCTTCGCTGAAGTCACCCGCGAACTCCTCCAGCGCAGTGACCACCGAAGCGTGCAAGCCCTGGAGAAAGACCTTCGCGAGTGGGTTAAGGCGTGGAACGAGGACCCGCAACCATTCGTGTGGACGAAAACCGCGGAAGAGATACTGGAATCTCTCTCACGACTAATGCAACGAACTACCGGCGCAGGACACTAGTCCTACGCAGAGCTGCCTTGGCCTCCTCGTTCTCGAGTGCGAGGCAACCGGCGGCGATGAGGCTGCGGTCCAGGGGAGTGCCGACCTCGGCCGAGGTCTCGAGGTAGTAGTAATGGAGGCGCTTGCCGGCGGCTTTCATCGCTTCGATGTCTTCGCCGACCAGCTGGTCGAGCCGTTCCAGGCTGCCGTCGATGAGTGCCGCCTTCGACCCGAAATGGTAGAGCAGACCGCCCTTGGAGACTCCTGCCTTCGCCGCTACTGCGTCCAGAGTCGCTCCGGCGGTGCCGTGTTCGTCGAGGAGCGTATCGAAAGCGTCGAGGAGCTTCTCCTTGGTTGCGGTCGGATTGCGTGCCATGACCCTGAGCCTAATCGATGGCGGGGCCCATGAGACGGACGGTGCGCCCGGAACCGGGCCGAGGCGGTGAGGGGACGAGCCGACGGTGCCAAGCGGCTGTGCCGATGGGGGCACGTCATCGCCGAGGCTGTCGAGCACTCCGTGCATCTCCTGAGGATGCGCTACTGCGATCTGTATTCCGCGGCAGGATGATCTGGAGATCGCAGCCGGCTTCCCAACTGTACCGTCCAGACGGTACAGTTGATGGCATGACGACGACACTGACTCCACAGCTGCGTGCCGGTCGGCGCGAATGGGCCGGTCTCGCGGTGCTCATGATCCCCGTGCTGCTGATCTCGATCGACAACACGGTCCTCGGCTTCGCGATCCCGGCGATCAGCACCGGCCTGCATCCGACGGGCACGCAGCTGCTGTGGATCGTCGACATCTACGCGCTCATGCTCGCCGGTCTGCTGGTGGCCATGGGCAGCCTCGGTGATCGGGTCGGACGTCGCAAGCTGCTCATCATCGGGTCTGTCGGCTTTGGTGCGGCCTCGCTGCTCGCGGCGTTCTCCACCTCCGCCGAGATGCTCATCCTCGCCCGCGCCCTGCTCGGCATTTTCGGCGCTACCCTCATGCCCTCGACACTGTCGCTCATCCGCAACATCTTCGACCACGACAAGGACCGCCGCATCGCGATCGCCACCTGGGCCGCGATGTTCTCCGGCGGTGCCGCTCTGGGTCCGATCGTCGGCGGCTTTCTGCTCGAGCACTTCCACTGGAGCTCGGTCTTCTTCATCAACCTGCCGCTCATCGCGCTCTTCATCCCCGCGGCCGCCATCCTGCTGCCCGAATCGCGCGACCCGAACCCCGGCCGCTTGGACCCGTTCTCCATCATTCTGTCGATGCTTGCTCTGACCCCGCTCGTCTTTGCCATCAAACACAGCATGGCGTCTGGCGCCGACTTCCTCTTCTGGCTCAGCCTGTCCGTGGCTATCGTCGCCGGAGCCAGCTTCGTCCTCCGCCAGCTCGCCACTCCGAACCCGATGCTCGACGTCCGTCTGTTCGCGAACTCCGTGTTCACCTCGGCGGTGGTGTCGAACCTGTTGAGCATCATGGGACTGGCAGGGTTCCTCTACTTCGGCACCCAGCTGCTCCAGCTCGTGCTCGGACTCTCACCGATCGACGCCGCCCTCGTGCTCATCCCTGGGCTGATCACCTCGGTCGCGGCCGGCTATCTGGCAGTGCCGCTCATCGCCCGCTTCGAACCGCGCGTCGTCGTGCCCTGCGCGCTCGCGCTCAACGCGGTCGGCATGGGCATCATCGCCTTCACCTCCGAACACTCCGTGATGGGAATGCTGCTGGCCTTCCTCATCCTCGGCATCGGACTCGGCACCGCCGAGGTCATCACGAACGACCTCATCCTCGCCGCGGTCCCCGCTCACAAGGCCGGAGCTGCCTCGGCGATTTCGGAAACCGCGTACGAATTCGGGTCCGTCATGGGAACGACCGTGCTCGGTGGACTCTCGACCTTCATGTACGGATCCGCGCTGCAGTCCGCGATCGGGGACAAAGCGGACAGAGCTCAGTTCGATACGCTCGGCTCCGCGCTCGAATACGCGTCCGGGCTGAGTGGTGCAGCCGGTGAACGAATCACCGAGGCGGCTGTGTCGGCCTTCGACTTCGGCGTGCAGTGGGCCGCCGGTGCGGCCGTGCTCCTCGTCCTCGTGGCCGCCGTGCTCACGAGCTTCGGTCTCAAGGGGGCCGGGCGACTCCTGCCGAGACCAGCTTCCCGATCTGATTCCGACCGCTGAGCCCGCTTCACCGGCAGTGGACGCGGGCAGTGGACTCCCCACGAAAATAGGTCAGCACCGGATACTTCTTGGGGGTGGAAAGTATCCGGTGCTGACCTATGTTCGGCGCCGTTTACGACAAAGGACGGGGGAGACGGCGGCCTACGCCGCGGCCGCGGGGTCAGCCCTGCGACGAGTTCGCCGGAGTGGGTGAATCCTGCGTCGCCTGCTTCTGCCGTTTGCGGGCGAGCACTCGGCCGATGCCGGTGTAGACCAGAGCGGCGATGAGCACGACGTAGATGACGATCGTGATCGGCGAGGACACCAAAGTCGACGCATCTCCGCCGGCCGCCAACAGGGCATCACGCAGGTTCGACTCGGCCAGGGGCCCGAGAACCATGCCGATCATCAGCGGCGCCAACGGCACACCGTAGCGCTTGAGCACGAAGCTCAGCACGCCGATGCCCAGCAGGATGAGCAGCTCGAACGTCGAGGCGGACGTTGCATAGATGCCCAGGCCGCAGAAGACCGCGATGCCGCCGTAGAGGTACGGGTCCGGGATCTTCAGCAGCTTCGCCCACAGCGGAGCGAACGGCAGGTTGATGATGAGCAGGACGATCATCGCGACGAAGAAGCTCGCCAGCAGACCCCAGACGAGCTCGGGGGAGCGGTCGAAGAGCAGCGGACCGGGCTGGATGCCGTACTGACGGAAGGCAGCCAACATGATCGCCGCCGTCGCCGAGATCGGCAGACCCAGAGCCAACAGCGCACCCATCGCGATGCCCGTCGTCGCCGATCCGGCCGCCTCGGGGGCGGCAAGACCACGGATCGCGCCCTGTCCGAACTGCGGATCCTTCCGCCGGGAATCGAGCTTGCGCTCCAGGCCGTAGGCCATGAACGTCGGAACATCGGCACCGCCGACGGGGATGACGCCGAAAGGCAGACCGATCGCCGTACCGCGCAGCCACGCCGGCAGAGCTTCACCGACCTCCTTGCGGGAGAGGAACGGGCGGCCCGAGGAGCTGACTGTGTTGTCCGTGGCCTGGCGGCGGATCCGGGAGGCGATGAAGAACACTTCGCCCAGCGCCAGCACACCGACCGTCACCGTGACCAGCGAAACACCGTCGAAGAGTTCGGGGACGCCGAGAGTGAACCGCTCCGTGCCCGAAACCGAGTCGATGCCGATGACGGTGAAGCCGATGCCCAGCACCAGAGCCGTGAGCCCCTTGAGCACCGAATCGGCGACCACCGAGGAGGTGGCGACGAAGGCGAACAGGGCAAGGGCGAAGAACTCCGCCGGACCGAAGCTCGTCGACAGATCCGCCAACGCGGGAGCGACGAAGACGACGAGGAAGCAGGAGATGAACCCGCCGATGAATGCGCCGATCGCAGCGGTGGCCAGAGCCTGCGGGGCCCGCCCGGATTTGGCCATCTTGTGGCCTTCGAACGTCGAGGCGATCGCAGAGGCCTGCCCCGGGGTGTTCATGAGGATGGCCATCGTTGAGTCGCCGAAGAGCCCACCGAAGTAGACGCCGGCGAACATGATGAACGCGCCTGTGGGGTCGAGTGCAAAGGTCATCGGCAGCAGCAGAGCCACCGCCATCGACGACCCGAGGCCCGGCAGCACGCCGACGGCGGTGCCGAGGAAGCAGCCGACGAACACCCACAGCAGGTTCATCGGGGTCAGAGCGTGTGCGAAGCCTTCGAAGAGGGACATGAGAGCGTCCATATCAGAAGCCACCTCCCAGAATCCCCGAAGGAAGGTTGAGTCCCAGCATCACCGCGAAGGCGATGTAGACCAGGGACGAGAACGTCAGTGCCAGAGTGAGGTCGAACAGCGGCTTCTTCGATCCCATCGACCGGGCCACACACCAGAACAGCAGCGCTGCGGCGATGATCCACCCGGCGAATTCGAGGATGAGGGCGAACGCCGCGAAACCGCCGGCGCCCCAAGCCAGGGACACGAAGTCACTGTGAGTGCGGTGCGTCGAATCGGCCTTGCGGGCCGCGGCCAGGGCGGCACGGTCGTCCTCGGGTTCGTCCTCCTCATGAGGGGAGAGTCGAGAGGCCGCGACCGCCGAGGTGACCGGAGTCGAGAACGCCTTGTCCTCTTCGACCTGGGCCGGGACCGCATCGTCGACATCGACGGGTTCGGGATTGCGGATATAGGCAATGACCAGCAGGATCGTCAGCGCGTAGCCGACGAGCATGATGATCGTCGGGAAGAACTGCGGTCCCGGTCTGTCGGCATCCGCAGGCACGTCCATCGTGAGGATGCCGACGAGCAGATACGTCGAGAATGCTCCCATGATGAGGGGAACGATGAGTCCTGACCGTCCCTGCCACCAGGTTCCCGCGCCGAGGTGGCCCGTGCGTTTCGTCGTCTGTGTGCTCACAGTCCCAACTCCTTCAGCAGCTTCTCCACCCGTGACGAGTCCTCCTTGATGAACTCGGCGAATTCGTCGCCGGTCAGCCACACGTCGGTCCATTTGTTCCGTTCGAGGGCGTCCTTCCAGGCCGCGCTGTCGCGGGTCTTCTGCAGGATGTCGAGCAGCTGGCCGGATTCCTCGCCGGTGATGTCCGGCGCTCCGAGCCAGCCGCGCCAGTTCGTCAGCGTGACCTCATAGCCCTGTTCGGACATCGTCGGCACCTCGTCGAAGCCCTCGATCCGCTTCGGGGCGGCAACGCCGATGGCCTTGACGCGTCCGGCCTCGATCTGGTCGGAGACCTCGTTGAAGCCGCAGGAGGCGAAATCGGTCGTCCCCGAGAGCAGCGTCTGGATCGCTTCGCCGCCGCCGGACTTCGGGATATAGGTGATGTCGGACGCGGCGATCCCGCCGAGGAGCGCGAGCTGCGCGATCGTGAGATGGTCGACCGAACCCGCCGAACCGCCCGTCCACACGAATCCTTGCGGATCCTTCTTCCATGCGCCGATGACATCGTCGAGCGTATTGTGCGGGGAATCGGCGGCGGCGATGAGGACGTCGTAGTCCTCGGCCACGCGGGCCATCAGGGTGGTGTTGTCGAATCCGACCGGCGACTCGTTCAGTGCGATCCCGCCGACCATGGCGGTGCCCGTGGCCAGGATCGTGTCCGCCCGACCATGCATCGTCGAGAACTTGCCGAGGCCGATCGTGCCGCCGGCTCCCGGGATGTTGACGACCTGGGCGTTGTTGGCCAGTCGGTCGACGCGCATGGCCTGCTGGGTCTCGCGGGCAAAGCCGTCCCAGCCGCCGCCGGCGCCGGCCGGAGCGATGAGGGTGAGATTCGACGACAGGTCGCCCTTCGCTGAGGCGGCCCTGACCGAGTAGGTCGTCGCCGTTCCGATCGCCGCCAAGGCGATCGCCCCGTAGGCGATGCGTCCGAAGGTGCGTCGTGAGGGATGGGAGGATTCGACCGTCGAATCCTCGGGAGGTGGCGCCTGTGGCACGGTCTTCTCCTTTGAAGGCGAGTGTGATGCGAGACTCACCTTAGAGCTTGCTGAGTGTCGACTGCGAGCTTGTGCTCGCTCTGCGCTTTCTGCTCATTGAGCGCGTTGAGTGCATTCTGCTCACGGCGGGTCATCGCTGCGCGCCGGTGCCTGGCCGTCGCGGCCCGTCTGTTCGTGGTCATTCCCCGAGGCATAACAGCGAAAATCGCGGAAACGCCTCGGCCGACTGACCGCAGACGAGGTGGGCGGGCGGAGTGACTAGGGTGGGACCATGACTGATGCCGATTCTCCTGCCACCGTTCCTTCAGCACAGACCCCGTCCGGGGCCGCGGTTGGGACCAAGTCCGAGACCGGGACCTCGACAGCGACCACCCCCGCTTCCGCACCGGTGGCGAAGAAAGTTCCCTTCGAGCGCACCCATCACGGCCATACCTTCATCGACGACTACGAGTGGATGCGCCAGAAGGAGTCGCCCGAAGTCATCGCCCACCTCGAAGCAGAGAACGCCTGGACGAGCGCACAGACTGCTCACCTCGAAGGGCTCCGAGATTCGATCTTCACCGAGATCAAGACGCGCATCAAAGAGACCGATATGTCCGTGCCCAACCGGCGCGGGAACTATTGGTACTTCTCCCGCACGAAGGCCGGGCTCGACTACGGCATCAGCGTCCGGATCCCCATCTCCGGGCCCGATGACTGGACGCCGCCCGAGGTCGGAGAAGAACCTCTGCCCGGTGAAGAAGTCGTCTTCGACTCGAACATCGCCGCCGCCGGTCAGGAGTTCTTCTCCCTCGGCTCCTTCTCACTCTCGGACGACGGCAGCAGACTCCTCTACGGTGTCGACACCACCGGCGACGAACGCTACACCCTCCGACTCCGCGACCTGGCCGCAGGAGACGACCTCGCCGACACGATCGAGGGCACCTTCGCCGGAGCCTCCCTCGACCCGAGCGGTCGCTTCGTCTTCTACACCACTGTCGACGACGCCTGGCGGCCGGAGAAGGTGTGGCGCCACGTGGTCGGCACCGACAGCAGCGACGACGTGTGCATCTTCCACGAACCCGATGAGCGCTTCTTCGTCGGATCGGGATTCTCACGATCGGGCCGGATGATGTTCGTCGTCACCGGGTCGAAGACGACCACCGGGTACTGGGGCGTCAGCGTCGACGACCTCGAAGCAGAACCCCAGGAGATCTGGCCCCGCGTCGACGGCGTCGAATACACCGTCGAGCACGCCGTCATCGGCGGTGAGGACCGATTCCTCATCACCCACAACCGCAATCGCGCCGATTTCGAGCTCGTCGACGTCCCCGCAGCCGACCCGACAGCGCCCGGTCGCGACGTCATCGTCACCGAAGCCGCAGGCGGCAGCGGAGAGCTGCGCAACGGCGAACTGCGCAGCGGCGAAACGCACAACGGCGAACTGCGGGTCGATGACCTGCGCATCGAAGATGTCGACGCCTTCGCCGACTTCATCGTGCTCAGCTACCGTCGCGGCGGCTTCGCCCGCGTCGGCATCATCCGCCTCGGCGATGCCTCCTCTCCCTTCGGGCCGCTGCAGGAGCTGCCCTTCGACCGGGAGACCGGAACCCTGTCACTGGGCGGCAATCCCGAATTCGCGCAGACGAGCGTCCGACTGCATTTCACCTCCATGTCGACGCCCGCGGTGCTCTATTCGCACAGCGTCGCAGACGGCACTGACACGGTCCTCAAGCGTCAGCCCGTTCTCGGATCCGTCGACCTCGACGCCTACAGCGAAACCCTCCTGTGGGCGAAGGCCGGCGATGGCACCGACATCCCGATCTCGGTGGTCTTCCGCAAGGACCTGCACCAGTCCGACGAACACGACGAACACGGCCAACACGACGATCCCGCCTCGCCGGAGGGCGCAGCGGACGGAGTCGGCGCGGCCGAGGCGAACGGCAACGCCGCCTCGGCGAAACCGCTGCTCCTCTACGGATACGGCTCGTACGAGGCGAGCATGGACCCGTACTTCTCGGTCTCGCGGCTGTCGCTGCTCGACCGCGGCGTCGTCTTCGCCATCGCGCACGTGCGCGGCGGCGGCGAAATGGGCCGATACTGGTACGACCAGGGCAAGACCACGGCGAAGAAGAACACGTTCACCGACTTCATCGACGTCGCCCGCCACCTCATCGACACCGGATGGACGAGTCCGGATCGGCTCGTGGCCAGCGGCGGATCGGCCGGGGGCCTGCTCATGGGCGCGATTGCGAACATGGCGCCCGAGCTCTTCGCCGGCATCAGCGCCGACGTGCCCTTCGTCGACGCGCTCACCTCGATCCTCATGCCCGAGCTGCCCCTGACCGTCATCGAATGGGAGGAATGGGGCGACCCGCTGCATGATCCGGAAGTCTACGAGTACATGCGCTCGTACTCTCCCTACGAAAACGTCACCGAGGCGGCCTACCCGCAGATCTTGGCCGTGACCTCGCTCAACGACACCCGAGTCCTCTACGTCGAACCCGCGAAATGGGTCGCCCGACTCCGCGAGGTCGGTGCGAACGCTCTGCTCAAGACCGAAATGGTCGCCGGTCACGGAGGAGCCTCCGGACGGTATGACGCCTGGAAGGAGATCGCCTTCGAATACGCCTGGATCCTCGACGTGCTGGGACGGTCGGACGTCGAAACAGAGGCCTGAGGGGACGACTGTCGCCGCAGATAACGATACTGGGACGATTGTCTCCAAAACCTGGATTCGGCACCCGGTGTCAGTGCCGGGCCATAGAGTGGATATCATCACATTCGACGTGATGCGCGTCATGAACTCAGGACGGTCTGAGTGACGGCGGCGCATCATTCATCTGCATTGCCGTCAGGGTCCTTGCCCGCGAGGAGCGGCGGTGTCGAATGCAGAATTCGTGACGGATCCGCACCGGCGGACCGAAATTCCGAAAGGGAGAAGAATGCGTCTCAGTAAAATGGCCACAGCGATGGTGGCGGTCGGTTCGATTCTTGCGGTTTCGGCCTGCGGCGGCGGTGAGAGCGGTGGCGGCGAAGGCGATTCGTTCTCCATCGGCGTCTCGCAGCTCGTGCAGCACCCGGCGCTCGACGCCGCCACCGAAGGCTTCAAGAAGTCGTTCGAGGATGCCGGCGTCGACGTCGAATGGGACGTGCAGAACGCCCAGGGCGAACAGGCCAATGCGACCTCGATCGCTCAGCAGTTCGCCAGCGACGACCTCGACCTCGTCCTCGCCGTGGCCACCCCGGCCGCTCAGGCCGCAGCCCAGGCGATCACCGATAAGCCCGTGCTCTTCACCGCCGTCACCGACGCCGAAGAAGCCGGACTCGTCGATTCCAATGACAGCCCCGGCGGCAACGTCACCGGCACCTCCGACCTCAACCCGGTCGAAGAGCAGCTGAAGCTGGTCAAGGACGTCAAACCCGATGCGAAGACCGTCGGCATCGTCTACAGCTCCGGTGAGGTCAACTCGCAGGTGCAGGTCGATCTCGCGAAGAAGGCGGCAGAAGGCCTCGGTGTGGAGATCAAGGAAGCGACGATCGCGAATTCGGGCGAGCTCGCTCAGGCCGTGGACTCGCTCGGCAAGGTCGACGCCTACTACGTGCCCACCGACAACAACGTCGTCTCGGCCGTGTCGACCATGGTCCAGGCGGCAGAGAAGAACAAGGCTCTGCTCGTCGGGTCGGAGGCCGGTCAGGTCGAATCCGGCGCGGCGATCACCCGCGGCATCGACTACACGAAGCTCGGCGAACAGACCGGCGAAATGGCTCTGAAGATCCTCCAGGACGGAAAGAAGCCCGCCGAAATGCCCGTCGAGACCAGCTCGAACCTCGAGCTCGTCGTCAACCCGAAGGCCGCCGAGGCCCAGGGTGCCGAGATTCCGCAGAAGCTCATCGACGAAGCCGACAACGTCATCGAGTGATCGACGCACGCAACACCCCGTGACCCGGTGCAGAGAGTCCTGAACTCCTCGACTGCACCGCCGTCACCGGCCCCGAGGCCGCCGGCGCTCTTGCCGACGACCTCGGGGCCACCACGAACCACACACCAGAAATGAACGGAAACCCATGTTCGGAGCATTGGAGCTCGGGCTCATCTACGGCGCGATGGCGCTCGGGGTCTATCTGACCTTCAAGGTCCTCAACTTCCCCGACCTCACCGTCGACGGAAGCTTCACCACGGGCGGCGCCACCGCAGCCTCCCTCATCATCGCCGGGGTCAACCCTTTCCTGGCCACGCTCGCGGCGATCGGCGCCGGACTCATCGCCGGCTACATCACCGGCCTGCTCCACACGAAGGGCGGCATCGACGGACTGCTCGCCGGAATCCTCACGATGATCGGCCTGTGGTCGATCAACCTGCGGATCATGGGGAAGGCGAACCTGCCGCTCCTGCGAGAAGACACCGTGTTCACCCCGCTGCGCGAGAACATGCTCTTGGGCACCTGGGTGTCGATTGCGATCCTGCTGGCCTTCGCCCTCATCCTCAAGTTCGCCATCGACTGGTTCCTCACCACCGACCTCGGACTGGCCATCCAGGCCACCGGCAACAACAAGGAGATGATCCGCAGCCTCGGCGTCAACACCGACAACTCGACGATGCTCACCCTGGCGCTGTCGAACGGATTCGTCGCGCTCTGCGGAGCGCTCGTCGCCCAGTACCAGGGGTTCTCCGATATCAGCATGGGCATCGGCCTCATCCTCGTCGGGCTCGCCTCGGTGATCCTCGGCCAGGCCGTGTTCGGCGGCCGCAACATCGTCATGGCCAGCCTCGGCGCACTCCTCGGGTCGGTCTTCTACCGGCTCATCATCTTCCTCGCCCTGCGCGCGGGCCTGGATACGAACGATATGAAGCTGACGACCGCGCTGCTCGTCGTCATCGCACTGCTGCTGCCCAGATGGGGGTTCCTCAAACGGATCCCCTCGCTGCGCGGGCGCGGCAACCGCGCGACCGCCTCGGTGCCGGCGGGAACGACCGAGATGAAAGACCCCGGCGAGGTCGCCGACACCCCCGCCGGCGCGACCGGCGCCCGAGCAGGGAAGGAGATCTGAGACCCATGCTCACGATCGACAACATCTCCAAGACCTTCTTCCCCGGCACCGTCAACGAACGCAAGGCACTGCAGGGGCTTTCGCTCGAACTCGACGAATCCGACTTCGTCACCGTCATCGGTTCCAACGGTGCCGGAAAATCGACCCTGCTCAACACCATCTCCGGCCGCCTGCCCATCGACTCCGGGTCGATCACCATCGACGGTGCCGAGGTGTCGCGGATGCCCGAATACAAGCGAGCGGGATACCTGGGCCGAGTCTTCCAGGATCCGATGGCCGGAACCGCTCCGGACCTCACGATCGAACAGAACCTCTCCCTTGCGCTCAAACGCGGAAAGCCGCGCGGGCTGGGGCGGGGGACCACCTCGGAACGGCGCGAGCACTTCAAAGAGGAGCTGGCGACTCTCGAACTCGGCCTCGAGAACCGGCTGAAGACGAAGGTCGGACTGCTCTCCGGCGGACAGCGGCAGGCACTGAGCCTGCTCATGGCCGGATTCACCCAGCCGCGGATCCTGCTGCTCGACGAGCACACCGCCGCTCTCGACCCGCAGCGTGCAGCCCTCGTGTCGACCCTGACGAAGAAGATCGTCGAGGCCGACGGGCTGACCACCCTCATGGTCACCCACAATATGGAGCAGGCGATCGCGCTGGGCAACCGGCTGATCATGATGCACGAGGGGCGGATCATCTACCAGGCTTCGGCCGAGGAGAAGAAGGACCTGACCGTCGAGACCCTGCTCGGCGAATTCTCGAAACTCAAGGGAGCGACGCTCGGCGACCGGGCACTGCTCAACTGAGCCGAGACTCGATAGCCGCTGAAGCGCAAGGGTGCCGGGCTCGCTGGAGAGCAGCCGCGCGCATGACACCCGGCCGAGGCGCATAAGAGGGTGGTTCACACCGCGTGGTGCGGGCCACCCTCTCTTCCGCGCTGGTGGACTTTACCAACCGGTTGGTAAAGTTGCGGTATGGCGAATGACGGACGGACGCGGATTCTCGAGGCGGCGAAGGCTCTGGCCGAATCGCACGATTCGGTGCAGGGTGTGACGATCTCGCTCGAATCGGTCGCGCAGCAGGCGGGACTGACGAAGCCGGGCCTGATGTATCACTTCCCGTCCAAGGAAGCGCTCATGCTCGGGCTCGTCGACCATGCCGCGAAGGACTGGGCGCAGCGGCTGCGCGAGCACACCGGACATTCGAGTCAGGAGCTGACGAGCTTCGACCGGCACCGGGCCTACGTCACCGTGGCCACCACCGCCGAGGTCTCGCGCGCCGACTATTGGATCTTCTCCGATGCGCTCTACCACCCGAAGCTGTCGCGGGCGTGGAGCGAGCATCTCGGCCCGTGGTTCGACACCGCCGGGCTCGATGATCGTGCCGTGTCTCTGCTCACCGCAGCCCGATTCTGTGCCGACGGCGCATGGATGTCCGAAGCCACCGGAGTGTTCCCCTCCAGTGATCTCGCGGCCGTGCGCACACACGCGCTCGCGCTCATCGATGGCGCTGAGGCAGCCATCGATGCCGCTGCGGGAGTCGCTGTGGGAGCGTCCGACGATGCCGGAGCGGAAGCGTCCGACGACGCCGGAGCGGAGGTGACAGGATGAACTCGACACGTCTGCTGCTGCTCGTCACCGCCATCCTCGCCGAGGTGGCCGCCACCCTGATGCTGCGTGCCGCGGTCGCCGATCCCGTGTGGATTCCCGGGGTCGTCGTCCTCTACGCCGCGGCCTTCTTCATCCTCGGCCTCACCCAGCGGCTGGGCATGCCGCTGGGCGCCGTCTACGCGACGTGGTCGGCCAGCGGGGTCGCCCTCGTCGCCGTGCTCGGTGTCGTGTTCTTCGGTGAGCTCCTGAGCGTCGGCGCCATCATCGGCATCGCCCTCATCATCATCGGCGTCATCCTCGTCGAATCCGGCACTCCCGAAGAATCCGCGACCGTGGAGACGGAGGTGACCGAATGAGCTGGATGTGGTTGGCCCTGTCGATCCTCAGCGAGGTCGCCGGCACCCTGTGCCTGCGTGCGAGCGCCGGACTGCAGCGCAGGATCTGGTTCATTCCCGTGGCCATCAGCTACACCGCGGCCTTCTTCTTCCTCGGTCGCACGCTCGCCGAGGGCATGCCGCTCGGCGTCGCCTATGGTCTGTGGGCAGCCTGCGGAGTCGCGCTGGTCTGCCTGCTCTCCCGGGTCATCTGGAAGGATCCGCTCACACGCAAGGCGCTGCTGGGCATCGGATTCATCGCCATCGGCGTCGTGCTCGTCGAAATCGGCTGACCCAGGTCTGCCGAATCGACCGGGACTGCCGAATCGACCAGGACTGCCCGATTGACCGTTCCCGCGCGGGGCAGGTCCGAGCGGCTCCGCCCGGTGCATCCTCGGCGAGGGCTGCGCCCATTCGTTGCATCCTCGGCGAGGGCGGCGCCCATTCGCTGCTGAGGATTTATTGTGAAGCCTCACGCAAGTTGTTATCGTCCGAAGGCATGACCCCTCTCAGATTCGACGACCACCACCGCTGGGGATGGTCGACCCCGAATCGAGAGCGCCCGAGCTGCGGCTTCGCCAATGATTCCTGGGAACCCGTGGCCATCGGCTGGTGGGGCGGAGAGCCCTAGTCACTGATCGCCGATCCGCAGACCATCTGCCAGATCGACGACCGCCGGCCGGTCGCAGCACCTGATTCCCGACTCTGACCCGATGTGTGTTCATGCCATCGGGCCCTGATGCGTTCGTCTCCGTGCGCGGCACCGATCGATCTCGGCAGTTTCCGCAACAATCGAAAGAGTGTGAACCGACACATGACAGATGACTCAAAACGCACCGACGAACAGGATCCGGGTCCGGAAAAGCGGTCCGATGCCCCCACCGAGGCGGCCCGCCGCGCATCTCGCGAACGGATCATGGCCGATGCCCGCCGGATGGGGGCTGACGCCAAACGCGTCGGTCGCGAGACCGGGCGCAACCTCGGCCAATTCGACTACCGCCGCCCGCGCGGTCCCGTGAAGGCCGATCTCGAAGACACACACGGCCACTACCCGCACGACACCCACCCGATCCTCGTGCCCGGCATCGCCATCGACGAACAGCGACGCCGGTACTCCCTCGACAAAGTGATCTTCGCGATCGCCGGAACCCTCACGGTCGCCTTCGTCATCTGGGGCATCGCCGATTCCGGCAGCGTCGCCTCGGTGGCGCAGGCCGCATTCGACTGGTCGACGATGAATGTGGGCTGGCTGTTCAACCTCGTCGCCCTCGTCATCCTCGTCGCGATGCTCATCCTCGCGTTCTCCCCGTACGGAAAGATCCCGCTCGGAAAGGACGGGGAGAAGGCCGAGTTCTCCACGTTCGCCTGGGTGGCGATGCTCTTCGCTGCGGGCATCGGCATCGGAGTCCTCTTCTTCGGCCCCTCCGAGCCGCTGACCTACTTCATCACTCCACCCCCGCTGACGAATGATCCGGAGTCGATCGAAGCGCTCCACGGCGCGATGGCGCAGACCTACTACCACTGGGGATTCCACGCTTGGGCGATGTACGCCCTGGTGGGCGGCGCGATCGCGTACGCCGCCTATCGCCGCGGCAGGTCCCTGCTGCTGTCCTCGATCTTCGTCGGCCTCTTCGGCAAACGACAGTCGGAGGGCTTCGCCGGCAAACTCGTCGACATCTTCGCCATCGTCGCCACACTGTTCGGCACGGCCGCCGCGCTCGGCATCGCAGCCATGCAGATCGGCACCGGAGTGAGCATCGTCTCCGGTGCGGGACCGATGACGAACAATATGCTCGTCATCATCATCCTCGTCCTCACCATCGGCTTCATCATCTCCGCGGTCTCGGGTGTGTCGAAGGGCATCCGCTACCTGTCGAGCATCAACATCGTGCTCACGATCGGCATCGTCGGCATCGTCCTCTTCCTCGGGCCGACCCTGTTCCTGCTCAACCTGCTGCCCTCGGCGCTCATGGAGTACCTCGGGTCGATGTTCGACCTCATGGGCAAGTCCCTGTCCTGGGGCTCCGATACCCAGGAGTTCCAGTCGGTGTGGACCGTCTACTACTGGGCCTGGTGGATCTCCTGGTCGCCTTTCGTCGGCACCTTCATCGCCCGCATCTCGCGCGGGCGCAGCATCCGCCAGTTCCTCCTCGGCACGATCTTCATCCCCTCGACGCTGCTCTTCGTCGCCTACGGGATCATGGGCGGAACCTCGATCTCGATGTACCGGGACGGCGCCGCCGGGTTCTCCGACAGCATGGCCGCACCCGAGGTCTTCTTCGCCCTCGTCGACAACCTTCCCTACGTCGAATGGCTGCCGTTCGTGGCGATCGTCGTGCTCGCGATCTTCTTCATCACCTCGGCGGACTCCGCCTCCGTGGTCATGGGCATGCTCGCCAGCCGCGGCGACCAGGAGCCGAAGAAGTGGGTGGTCGTGTTCTGGGGCCTGGTGATGTCGGGCATCTCCGTGGTCATGCTCCTGCTCGGCAACGCGAACGCCCTCGAGGGCCTCCAGCAGCTCGTCATCGTCACGGCCGTGCCGTTCGCGGTCATCATGCTCTTCATCATCATCGCCTGGGTGAGGGAGCTGCGCACCGACCCGATGGCACTGCGCCGGAAGTACGCGCAGAACGCCGTGGACAATGCGGTGGTCGCCGGTGCCGAATCCTATGGTGACGACTTCGCCCTGCAGGTCGTGCCCACCGAACCGGGAGACGGCGCGAACTGCGGCATCGACTCCGAGCACGAGGACTACACCGGCTGGTACCAGCGCACGGACGAGAACGGCGAACCCGTCGGATTCGACTACGAGACGGGGGAGTGGGCCGACGGATGGACTCCGGATGACGGTACCGCCCCCGCCGAGGCGGACGCCGCCTCGACGACGGACGCGACGGACGGGAACGCCGCCTCCACGACCGATGCGGACTCCGGGGCCGCCTCGGCGACGGAATCCGACCCGGATTCGGTGACCGATTCCGCAGCCGACCTCGGCTCCGACCGCAGAGAGGACCACTCATGACCACCCCGAACATCGTCGTCATCCAAGCCGATCAGATGGCCGCCCAGGCCCTCGGCGCCTACGGAGATGCGGCCGCGCTGACGCCGAACATGGACGCCCTGGCCGCCGATGGAGCCGTCTTCGACCGTGCGTACTGCAATACTCCGCTGTGCTCGCCGTCGCGGGCGTCGATGATGACCGGGCGGATGCCCTCGGAGATCGACTGCCTCGACAACGGCGATGACTTCGCAGCCTCGGTGCCAACCTTCGCGCACCGCCTGCGCAAGCTCGGCTATCACACGGCGCTGATCGGGCGGATGCACTTCATCGGTCCTGACCAGCACCACGGTTTCGAAGAGCGGCTGACCACGGACGTGTACCCGGCCGACCTCGATATGGTGCCCGACTGGAACCGTCCCCTGGAGCAGAAGCTGCAGTGGTATCACGAGGCCGACCCCGTGTTCACCGCCGGTGCGGCGACCGCGAACGTCCAGCAGGACTTCGACGACGAGGTGATCTTCAAGACCCTGCGTCACCTCAACGATCGCAAACGCGCGAATCAGGCCGCCGGGACCGACCAGCCGTTCCTGATGGTCACCTCGTTCATCCATCCCCACGACCCGTACGAGCCGCCGAAGGCCAACTGGGACCGATTCGCCGAGGTGCCCATCCCGGATCCAGCCCACCCCGAGGTTCCCGATCCGGCCGTGGACCCGCACAGTCACCGCCTGCGCACGATGTGCGGCTTCGACGAACGCGAACCGGGCATCGAGGATGTGCGGCGGGCACGTCGGGCCTACTACGCGGCGGTCAACTACATCGACGACCACGTCGGAGCCATCCGACGCCGGCTGGCCGAACTCGACCTGACGGACAACACCGTCATCATCGTCACGAGCGACCACGGCGACATGTTGGGGGAGAAGGGGCTGTGGTTCAAGATGTCCCCGTACGAACAGTCCTCCCGGGTCCCGCTCATCATCAACGGACCCGCCGAGGTGATCGCCCCGGGCCGGTATGCGAACCCGGTCAGCCTCGTCGACCTCGCGCCGACCCTGCTCGACATCGCCCAGGGCACGGGCCAGGCCTCCGGCTCTTCCGAGTCCACGGGAGAAGCACGGGTGGGTGCCGGCGATGCGAACTCCGGGGCCGCCTCGGCGATCGATGACGGTCTGAGCGGAACCTCGCTGCTCGAGTCCGCCCGGCGGGAGGCCGCCGGCGAGTTCGAGTCCGAGGACCGCGACGTCGTCATCGAGTACTTCGCCGAAGGCACCTACCGGCCGCAGGTCACGCTGGTGCGTGGGGATCTCAAGCTCACCGTGTGCCCGGGCGACCCGGAGCTGCTCTTCGACCTGGCCGCCGACCCCGACGAGTTGGTCAATCGGGCCGAGGATCCGGCCTATGCCCAGGCGCGGGAGTCGATGCGCGCCGAACTTGAGTCCCGCTACGATCTCGAGCATCTCGAGGAGCATGTGCTCGGTTCGCAGCGCAGCCGTCAGCTCGTCGCCGATGCGCTCAAGGTCGGCCGTGTCCGCCACTGGGACTTCGACCCGGAGCCGGAGCACGGCTACGTGCGCGGTGACTTCTGGTCGGCGTTCCGCTTCGGCAAGATCCCTGCCGCCGACTGACCGCGCTGCGCCCGCGGGTTCGAAGTGTGAGCGCCCCGATCCAGATCACTGCGCTCACACTTCGAGCCCGCGGAAGCGTCTTTCGGGTCCCGCGGAAGCGTCTTTCGGACCCCGCCGGGCGGCTTCGGCGGACCTGCTGGGAGGGTGAGCCGCCTCGGCGAGAACAATTCACGTGGACTTAGGTGAGTTGCAGGTCATATTCTCAGAAACCGGTGGCATCATTCGAGGTAGGAGGGATGCTATGACAATCTTTGAGTCGACATCTGAAGTTCCGCTCGGTGCGGAGACCACATTCGACTGGCATGCTCGGCCAGGAGCGCTGACTCGCCTCTCACCTCACTGGGCGCAGGAGATCGTCGAAGAGAGCTATCCTCCGATCGCGCCGGGCTCGGTGGCGCAGGTGAAGACGAGCGTTCCCGGCACTTACGGCCTTGTGCGGCGGCCGTTCAGCTCGGTGCATTCGGAGGGCCCATCGCGGTTCTCCTTCGTCGATGAGCTGAAGAAGGGCCCGCTGAGTCAGTGGAAGCACACGCACGAGTTCACCTCGGTCGCCGGCGGGACGAAGATCGACGACCACATCGAATTCTCCATGGCTCCCCAGGGCTTCGACGTCATCGACCGCGGGCTCACCCACTACCTCGACGCGACTTTCGACGCCCGCCGCAAGCGGATGCTCATGGACATCGACTTCCTCGAATCCACGAATGCGCCCCTGCTGAGGCGGAAGAAGGGCAAACACATCCTCATCGCCGGCGGAAGCGGAATGATCGGGCGCCAGGTCGCCGCACTGTTCTCCACCGCCGGACATTTCGTCCGACTGCTTGTCCGCGAGACCCCGAAGTTTCCCTACGAGGTGCACTGGAATCCGGACTTGGGGATCCTCAATCCACGCGACCTCGCGTGGGCGGATGCGGTGGTCCACCTCGGCGGGCGATCCATCGCCACGCGGTTCACCAAGCACGCGAAGGACGAGATCTGGTCCTCCCGCATCGACTCGACGAGGCTGCTCGTCGAAACGATGCGCGGTCTGCCCGAGGAGAAGCGTCCTTCGGTCTTCGTCTGCGCCTCTGCGGTCGGCTACTACGGGTCGAAAGCTGACGAACCTGTCGACGAGACGGGGCCGGCCGGTGAGGGATTCCTCGCCGAGTTGTGCCAGAAGTGGGAGGAGACTGCGGCCGGAGTCGAGGACGCCGGAATCAGGCGCGTGTCGATCCGAACCGGAGTCGTGCTCAGCTCCTTGGGTGGTCTGCTCAAACTGCAGGCGCCGCTGTTCCTCGCCGGCGCCGGAGGTCGATTGGGCAGCGGGGAGCAGGCTCTGGCCTGGATCTCCCTCGACGACGTGGCGCGCGCGTATGTGCACGCCGTCCTCTACGACTATGTGCGGGGACCCGTGAACGCTGTTGCCCCGGATCTCGTTTCGCAGGCGGAATTCGCCGAGGCTCTCGCCGCCCATCTGCGCAGGCCGGCATGGATCCCGACGCCCGGTTTCATCACAGAGCTCATGCTCGGCCGTGACGGGGCGAAGGAACTCGCGCTGGCGGACCAGCGAGTGGTGCCGGAGAAGCTGCAGGAAACCGGCTACCAGTACGCCCACCCGACGCTTGCCGACTGCTTCGATGAGGAGCTCGGCATCGGAGCGTGATGCAGAAGTCCCCTCCGTCCGGCGCTTGAGCCGAGCGGAGGGGACCGGTGTTACTGCTGTTGCTTCTGCGGCCGCGGATCAGAAGCGCTTCGAAGCGATCTCCGCGCCTTCGGTCAGGGACTGCAGCTTCGCGACGGCGATGTCCGGGTGGACTCGTCCGCCCAGGCCGCAGTCGGTGGAGGCGACGACGTTGTCCGGTCCGACGAGCTTGGCGAACCGGCCGATGCGCTCGGCAACGAGTTCGGGATGCTCGACGACGTTGGTCGAATGGGAGACGATTCCGGGGATGATGTACTTGCCCTCGGGCAGCTTCTTCTCTTCCCAGATCCGCCACTCGTGTTCGTGGCGGACGTTCGCGGCTTCGAAGGTGATGCCGGCGGCATTGATCGAGAGCACCTGGTCGACGATCTCGACGAACGGCAGGTCGGTGACGTGCGGTCCGTGCCAGGATCCCCAACAGGTGTGCACACGCACCTGCGCCGGGTCGATTCCGCGCAGCGCATGGTTGAGGGCGTCGATGCGGACCTGGATGAACGAGCGGTAGTCGGCGAACGACGGTTCCGGGTTGATCTGGTCGAAGTTCTCCGCCAGGGAGGGATCGTCGATCTGGACGGTCAGTCCCGCCTCGGTGATGGCGAGGTATTCCTCCCGCAGCACATCGGCCCATGCCCAGATGAACTCCTCATCGGACGAGTAGTACTCGTTGGCGATGCGGGAGGCCGAACCGGGGGAGAGCGCATTGATGTAGCCGGCGCGCTCGTCATAACCTGCGGCAGCCAGTCCTGCCTTGAGGTTCGCGATATCACGGTTGACCTGGTCCTGGCCGATGTAGCTGATCGGACCGGTGGCCTTGGGGAACTGGGGCTGGGTTCCGGTGTCGGTGCCGGCCTTCGGATCTGTGTAGACGTTCGGGAAGAGGTTGCGGTCACGACGGTCGGGCATGCTCGTGAGCACGATATTGCCCGGAGTCGAACGGTTCGCCGGGATCTCCCAGAGGTCGATGTCGTGGAGTTCGAGCCCGCCGGTGCGGGCGAACGAGTAGTGCCACCAGGCGCCGTAGTCGAAGTCCGCGGCCATGGCGTGACCGTATTCGCCGTCGTTGGGCAGCGAGATGCCCAGGTTCTTCTGTCGCTTGACGAGGTCGGTGACGCTGGCGGCCAGCAGCTCGTCGAATTCCTGCTCCTGTTCCTGCGACACGGACTCACCGGCCAGGCGGGCGGTGTTCTGAGCCTGCTTGGCCTTGTTGGCCTCGATGAGTTCGGGGGTGCGGGGTAAGGATCCCGCGTGGGATGTGCGAATCGTCGCCATGACTGACTCCTCTTCCGTGTTCGTCTGCGCTTCTGAGTCGGCGGCCGCGGAAAGGCTGAAGCCGCATCGTTCTTCTTCAGGCAATCACATTCGCAGTCGTGCATGAGTGGGGACTGTCATCTTCGGTCACGTCTCGACTGAGCTCACTGGTGAAATCGGTCGCAAGGTAAGTCGGACAGGCAGTTGTATCTGGCTGGGACGCGCGTGTGTCAGCTCTGATACGTTGACGAGCTCAGTTGTCCGTTGGGAGTTCCTAGAATGAAGTCATGAGTTCGACATGGTCCGCGCTGTATCCACCCCGACAGCCTCAACGACTGCCGGCTCAGTCGGACGGAATTTCTCCTGAATCGAAAGCAGTGGGACCAGGATTGGCGCCACGAATCGTCTTTTCAGCGGCGATCGTTATCGGAGTGCTTCCTGACATCACCATTGTGCCTCTGTCGGGAAATTCTCAGAATCCATTGGTGGCCATCTTCTATCTTCTTGGCCTCTTCTTCGCTGCCCTGTTTCGTTCGCTGGTAGGGGTCTTTGCCCTGATTCTGGTGAAGAACGCGACCTTGACGCGCAGGTTTGTCGGCATGGGAATCTTCTTCGTCGCTTGTCTCGATATATCAATCCTCACTCATATGGTGACAATGTTTGTCGATCGGCTTCCCGGCGAAGCCCGTGGATCTATCGCCATTGTCATTGCTATTACCGCTGTTATTGAGGCGATCTATGTGGCACTTGTGTTCGTGTCCTGGAATGTTGTGCGTCACAGAAGGTGGATGATCTGTCTGGCGTCTATTCCATATGCCGTAGCAGTTGTGGGAGTCGGGCAGGCAGCCGACGGCCTTTTCAGCAGCATCGACGCTCCCTATGAGCTGTCAACGACGCTGACTACCCTGCTGGACTTGGTGCTGATGAGTCTTGGATTCGGACTCTTCCACCTATTGGACCGGATCAGAGGGGCAACTGTACCCATCGACCGAGCAAACTCAGCGAGCTTTCACCACGACGTGCCTGTCCGACCGGTCAACACGCGTCCCGGTTATCTTCCCGGCTACCCGGGCGCGTGAATGGTCGCGGGTCAGTAGGCTGGAATCATGAGTTATGGGCAGAACGGACAGCGCTGGTCGAGTCCGAACCGGCCGACTTCACAGGCGGCGGATCCTTACGGATCAGATCAGTATTCATATCCGCCGGTGCCACCGCGTCCTCCGGCACCATTCGATACGCAGGCCACGCCGGGTGCGTCAGGCATATCGAATTCAGCAGAGCTGCGCCACCCCGGATGGCTCGCGCGGTCACTGTTCTGGGCGGCGCTCATCGTCGGGGCGCTCCCGGCAATGGTGCTGGCCCCGATCAGCTTCAACGGGGGACGGGACACCGCGATCTTCTTCACCTTCGGAGCGATCGTGGCCGGTGGCCTGCGTCTGGCCCTCGGCGCGATCGCCATCGTGCTGGTGAAGAACACGACGTGGGTGCGCAGGGCAATAGGTGCCGCAATCTTCGTGCTCGGCTGCCTCACCCTGCTGCTCCTCAGCCCGATCATGTCGATTGTGGTGGGCGTGAGCGGAATAGGGTCAGCAGATTCGGTGGTGCCCGAGACGGTCATTCAAAGTGTCGTGAGCGCACTCTATCTGTCCGCAGTCTTCTGTGGGTGGAACATCGCCCGCAACCGCCGACGGTGGATCCTCGCCACCGCCGTTGCCATCGCTGTGGTGCTATACAGCGGCAAAGCGATCTTCGACCTCATGCTGGCCGAACAATTGACCGGGGGAGCCATGGTCACAGTAATCGTGCAAGCAGTGTGGCTGGTTGTTGTCTTCGGTGTTCTCGGGCTGTGTCATCTGCTCGGTCGAATGCGCGGGGGAACGGTTCCATTGCCGAGCCGGCCGGCTCCAATCCCTCACCCGGACTACGCATCGCAGTCCAATCCGCAAACGGCCCACTTGTCCCAGTCCTACCCAAATCAGTGGCCTCCAGGATCAGGCCAGCAGTCACATCCACACCACTAGCTTCGAACGAAAGACACGACAAACCCACGCGATTGAGCGAGGAACCTGATGCTGTTGTTCATCATCGCCGGTGAAGTACTGTTCTGGATCTTTCTGCTCGCCGGAGTATGCGCGAGGTATCTGCTGCACTGGCGAACGGTTTCGACGGTTCTCCTCGTATCCACCCCGCTCATCGACATCGTCATCATCGTCCTGACATACATCGATCTGCACCGGGGAGCGGCATCGGACTTCAGCCACGGAATGGCCGCGTTCTACGTCGGCTTCTCCGTCGTCTTCGGTCCGGAGGCCATCGCCCGCGTCGACCGCCGATTCGCCCGTCGCCATACGGGTCTCAGCGAGGCCGAACTGCCTGCCGTGCCGACCCGAACCAGTCTCGGATACTGGCTGCGCTGCCTGACCGCCTCGGCGATCACCACCGCACTGCTGGCCATCGGAATCGCGATCGCGGGCTTGGCTGATTCCTTCTGGCTGATCTATTGGACGATCGTCGCCGTCTTCACCGCTCTCGCCTGGGGCCTCATCGGACCGCTGCGTGACCGCTGGCGCCGCAGCAATCGCGAAGATGAGGAACCTACCGACCCACCTTCGTGACCGTCACACCTGGCCGGGCAGTCCGGACTCAGCGCGACAGCGAAACGGCCTCTCGGCCTCGAGAGGACCAACCGCAGCTGGTCGTATCGAGGCCGAGAGGCCGTCTCGGCGTCAGTCTTCGCCGGTCGTGGCTCAGACCGCGGTTTCGGTCACCGCCGCGACGCTGCCGCCGAAGCGATCAGCCAGCGTGCCTTCGTGGGCCCGGCCGAGTTCGTCGAGGCCGACCTGGAAGTGGTCGACGACCTCGAGCGCGGGAGCTCCGTCGCCGGCATCGGTCATGCCGATGCGCACGAACGGGAACCGGCGGGCCGTGCACATGTCCTTGAAGCGGACCTCTTCCGACCGCGGCACGGCCACGATCGCGCGTGCCGTCGATTCGGAGAACAGTGCGGTGAACACGTCGATGCCGTCGCGCTCGCAGACCTCGTCGAGCCAGATCCGGGCGCCCGTTCCGTAGCGCAGCGACGATTCGACGAGCGCCTGGGACAGTCCGCCCTCGGACAGATCGTGTGCGGCATCGATCATGCCGTCGCGCGAGCAGTTGATGAGGATCTCGCCGAGTTCCTTCTCCGCCGCCGGCTTGTACTGCGGAGGGACCCCGCCGAGGTGGTCGGCCGTGACGTCGGCCCACGCCGAACCGTCGAGCTCCGCCTCGGTGGTGCCGAGAAGATAGATGGTCTGGCCCGGCTCCTGCCAGCCGCTCGGGGTGGCGCGGGTGACGTCATCGAAGACACCGAGCACACCGACGACCGGGGTCGGGTGGATGGCCACTCCGCCGGTCTGGTTGTACAGGGACACGTTGCCGCCGGTGACCGGGATTCCCATGTCCTGGCAGGCGTCGGCGAGGCCTTCGACGGCCTGCGCGAACTGCCACATGATCTCCGGGTCTTCGGGCGATCCGAAGTTCAGGCAGTCGGTGACCGCACGCGGAATGGCACCGGCAGTGGAGACATTGCGGTAGGCCTCGGCCAGAGCCAGCTGGGCGCCGCGCGCCGGGTCGAGGAAGCTGTAGCGGCCGTTCGCGTCGGTGGCGATGGCCACACCGAGACCGGACTCTTCGTCGACGCGGACGACACCGGCATCATCCGGATACGCCAGCGCGGTGTTGCCCTGAACGTACTTGTCGTACTGCGAGGTGATCCACGACGTCGAGGCGAGGTTCGGCGACCCCGCGAGCTGCAGCATCGTCGACCGCAGCTCATCACCGGACTCGGGCTTCGCCAGGCCGGCGGCCTCAACGGTGTTCGCCGCCACCTCGGCGGTCCATGACGGTTCGGTGAACGGACGGTTGTAGACGGGGCCGTCGTGAGCGACCGAGCGCGGGGGCACATCGACGATGACGTCGCCGTGCCAGTCGATGACGAGACGATCGGAGTCGGTGACCTCGCCGAGCACGGAGGTCTCGACCTCCCATTTGCCGACGATTTCGAGGAACTCCTCGAGGCGGTCGGGACGGACGACGGCCATCATCCGCTCCTGCGACTCCGACATGAGGATCTCTTCAGGGGTCAGCGTCTCATCGCGCAGCAGCACGTCGTCGAGGGCGATGTGCATACCGCCGTCACCGTTGGAGGCCAGTTCCGAGGTCGCACAGGAGATGCCTGCAGCGCCGAGGTCCTGAATGCCTTCGACGACACCGGCGTGGAAGAGCTCGAGGCAGCATTCGATGAGCACCTTCTCGGCGAAGGGGTCGCCGACCTGCACGGCTGGACGCTTCGACGGCTTCGAATCGTCGAAGGACTCGGAGGCGAGGATCGAAGCACCGCCGATGCCGTCGCCGCCGGTGCGCGCGCCGAAGAGCACGACCTTGTTGCCCAGGCCCGACGCGTTGGCCAAACGGATGTCCTCATGCCGCATCACACCCACTGCCAGGGCGTTGACCAGCGGATTTCCCTGATAGACGGAATCGAAGACGGTCTCGCCGCCGATGTTCGGCAGGCCCAGGGAATTGCCGTAGTTGCTGATGCCGGCGACCACGCCGTGGACGACACGGGCGGTGTCCGGATGGTCGATGGCGCCGAACCGCAGCTGATCCATCACGGCGACCGGGCGCGCACCCATGGAGATGATGTCGCGGACGATGCCGCCGACTCCGGTGGCCGCACCCTGGTGGGGTTCGACGTAGCTGGGGTGGTTGTGCGATTCGACCTTGAAGGTCACCGCCCAGCCGTTCCCGATGTCGACGACGCCGGCGTTCTCGCCGATGCCCACGAGCAGGTGCTTCTTCATGTCCTCGGTGACCTTGTCACCGAACTTGGACAGGTGGACCTTCGAGGACTTGTACGAGCAGTGCTCGGACCACATCACCGAATACATGGCCAATTCCGCCGAGGTGGGGCGACGTCCGAGGATCGCCTTGATCTTCTCGTATTCGTCGGCCGTGAGACCGAGATCGGCGAAAGGCTGCTCGACGTCGGGATTCGCCGCTGCGAACTCGACCGTCTCCTTGACCTTCTTCGATGCGTTCTGCGGGGAATCGACCTGCGTGGAATCCGCAGAGCTGAGGTTAGACGTCATGTCCTCTTCGGGGCCCTTTCATACGACACGGCACTCACGGCCAATCTTAGCCGTGTCCCCACTGCAAGGGCGAAGCGCGTCCACGGACAGGGCCGCCTCGGGGCGGGAATGGGCCGTTCCCCGCTGGGAATCGCACGGTCGCACGCCACTTAGAATGGAAACCATGGCAACTCCCAAGATCGTCCTGTTCTATGTCTTCACCCCGCTGCCCGACCCCGAAGCGGTCAAGCTGTGGCAGCACACCCTGGCCGAGAGCCTCGGGCTCAAAGGGCGGATCATCGTATCGAAGGACGGAATCAACGCCACGGTCGGAGGGGACATCTTCGACGTGAAGCAGTACGTGCGGGCGACGAAGTCCTACGCGCCATTCAAGGGAGCGGACATCAAATGGTCGAACGGCCAGGGCGATGACTTCCCACGCCTGAGCGTGAAGGTCCGCGACGAACTCGTCACCTTCGGCACCCCGGACGAGATCACCGTGACAGACGACGGAGTCCAAGGCGGCGGCCAGCATCTCAAACCAGGAGCCCTGCACAAACTCCTCGACGAACGCGGCGAGGAGGTCGTCTTCTTCGACGGTCGCAACGCGATGGAGGCGCAGATCGGGAAGTTCCGGGACGCGATCGTGCCCGACACGGACACCACGCGTGACTTCATCGCCGAGATCGAATCCGGCAAATACGACGACCTCAAGGACAAACCCGTCGTCACCTACTGCACCGGCGGAATCCGCTGCGAGGTCCTGTCCGTGCTCATGAAGAACCGCGGGTTCGAAGAGGTCTATCAGCTCGACGGCGGCATCGTCCGCTACGGCGAGACCTTCGGCAGCTCCGGCTACTGGGACGGCTCACTCTACGTCTTCGACAAGCGCATGCACGTCGAGTTCGGGGACAACGTCGAATCCATCGGGCACTGTGTGTCCTGCGACAAGAAGACCCCGGAGTTCGTCAACTGTGCGAATCTCGAGTGCCGCAAGCAGTACCTGCGGTGTACCGATTGCACGGACAAGGGCCTGCAGGCCTACTGCGCCGACTGTGCCGAGCAGGGAATCCCCGCCGAGGCGGCCGCCGGCTGAGCGTGTGACCTCGACGTTCCCCGGCAGTGGGGGGAATGACATACCGACTCCTCAGCGCAGCAGGTGCTTCGTCGCCGCACCGATGTCGGTCCACCTGAAGTCGAACCCGGCCGCTTCGAGTCGTGCCGGCAGCACCCACCGACTCTTGAGCACGAGTTCCGACTCCTGACGCAGGACGGTCATCCCGATCTCGAGCAGCCACCTGGGTGCAGGAATCCCCACGGGCATACGCACTGCCCTGCGCAGCGCCTTCATCAGTGAGCGATTGTCCGCGACCTGTGGGTTCGAGACGTTGATCGGCCCGCTGAGCTCATCATGCTCGTCGATGAACCGGATCGCCCGAAGCACATCGTCGATGTGGACCCAGCTGAACCGCTGCCGGCCGTGAGTCGGCGGATGCCCCCGCCAGATGGTCGGCCCGGAAGCGTCCGGGCCGATCCCGCGATAGCGCCGGTGAGGGAACCAGCGACCTTCATACTGGGCACCGCCTGCACCGAATCTGGCCGCGGTGGCCAACATGTTCAAAGCCGCTCCGTCACCGAGCACGATCGCCATCCGCAACGCGACTCGTCGGGTCGCGGGCAGGTCCCCGGCGAAGAACTCCTTCTCCCAGGCCTTGGCGATGTCGACCGAGAACCCTTCGCCGATGTCACCGTCGTCCTCGGTCTGCGGACAATCCATCGCGTGACGGTAGATGGTCGCCGTGCTCGAGTTGATCCACAGACGCGCGGGCGTCGAGGCGGCCGCCACGGCCGTATTGAGAGTTTGGGTCGTATCAACACGAGAGTCCCAGATGACCTGGCGGTTGGCATCCGTATACCGGCACCCGACGCTGCGACCGGCGAGGTTGATGAGCAGGTCGGCGCCGTCGACGAGCTCGGCGATTCGGTCGGGACGATCCCAGGTGGCGTCGGCCGAGGCGGGGGAGCGGCCGATCGTCCGCGTTGCATACCCCCACGTGCTGAGTGCATTCAGCAGCTTGCCTCCGATGAATCCCGATGCACCGGCGACAACGGCGATCGGAGCCTGGGTGTTCGGCCGCGCTGTGTCTGCGGGTTCGATGCTCATACTCAGGACGCTAACACCCCTTCTTTCGCGGGGCTGTTGATGCGGCGTGGAGGCCGTGTGGTGGGTGTCACGTGGAGAAAGCCGGTTTTGGATTTGCACGCCGCCTCCGGGGTGGTCTAGAGTTATATCTCGTTGCCCCGCCGGAAACGAGGTTCACGGAACACCGTTTCTACCGGGTCTGACCAGGACAAACACAGTTTGATCCAAGGGTTCAGGCGATCGGGTGGGTAACCAAAAAATGAAACTGATACCCCCAGTGAACACACTGTCTTTGTGGTGTGGTGATGGGTGTGTGTTTGTGGTTTGAGAATCCAATAGCGTGTTTGTTTGAACAAGTTGTGATGCCAGAACAATTTATTTTCTGGTAAGACAATCACCTGGCCAAACAGTGGTTCACCCTCGTGTGGGTGGTTCTTCGCCGAACCTCCTGCCGTTAAGTGGGGTGGATGGTGTGTTTGGTCAGTAATTTTATGGGTCAACCTTCTCACCCCGTGAGGGGTTGGCTGTCTTGCTGGGATTCATTCGTTACATAAAGTTTTTTATGGAGAGTTTGATCCTGGCTCAGGACGAACGCTGGCTGCGTGCTTAACACATGCAAGTCGAACGCTGAAGCCGGGTGCTTGCACCTGGTGGATGAGTGGCGAACGGGTGAGTAACACGTGAGTAACCTGCCCCCGATTTCGGGATAAGCCCGGGAAACTGGGTCTAATACCGGATACGACCAATCCTCGCATGAGGGTTGGTGGAAAGTTTTTCGATCGGGGATGGGCTCGCGGCCTATCAGCTTGTTGGTGGGGTAATGGCCTACCAAGGCGACGACGGGTAGCCGGCCTGAGAGGGCGACCGGCCACACTGGGACTGAGACACGGCCCAGACTCCTACGGGAGGCAGCAGTGGGGAATATTGCACAATGGGGGAAACCCTGATGCAGCGACGCAGCGTGCGGGATGACGGCCTTCGGGTTGTAAACCGCTTTCAGCAGGGAAGAAGCCGTAAGGTGACGGTACCTGCAGAAGAAGTACCGGCTAACTACGTGCCAGCAGCCGCGGTAATACGTAGGGTACGAGCGTTGTCCGGAATTATTGGGCGTAAAGAGCTCGTAGGTGGTTGGTCACGTCTGCTGTGGAAACGCAACGCTTAACGTTGCGCGTGCAGTGGGTACGGGCTGACTAGAGTGCAGTAGGGGAGTCTGGAATTCCTGGTGTAGCGGTGAAATGCGCAGATATCAGGAGGAACACCGGTGGCGAAGGCGGGACTCTGGGCTGTAACTGACACTGAGGAGCGAAAGCATGGGGAGCGAACAGGATTAGATACCCTGGTAGTCCATGCCGTAAACGTTGGGCACTAGGTGTGGGGGACATTCCACGTTCTCCGCGCCGTAGCTAACGCATTAAGTGCCCCGCCTGGGGAGTACGGTCGCAAGGCTAAAACTCAAAGGAATTGACGGGGGCCCGCACAAGCGGCGGAGCATGCGGATTAATTCGATGCAACGCGAAGAACCTTACCAAGGCTTGACATACACTGGACCGTTCTGGAAACAGTTCTTCTCTTTGGAGCTGGTGTACAGGTGGTGCATGGTTGTCGTCAGCTCGTGTCGTGAGATGTTGGGTTAAGTCCCGCAACGAGCGCAACCCTCGTTCTATGTTGCCAGCACGTGATGGTGGGAACTCATAGGAGACTGCCGGGGTCAACTCGGAGGAAGGTGGGGATGACGTCAAATCATCATGCCCTTTATGTCTTGGGCTTCACGCATGCTACAATGGCTGGTACAGAGAGAGGCGAACCCGTGAGGGTGAGCGAATCCCTTAAAGCCAGTCTCAGTTCGGATCGTAGTCTGCAATTCGACTACGTGAAGTCGGAGTCGCTAGTAATCGCAGATCAGCAACGCTGCGGTGAATACGTTCCCGGGCCTTGTACACACCGCCCGTCAAGTCACGAAAGTCGGTAACACCCGAAGCCGGTGTCCCAACCCCCTTTGTGGGGAGGGGGCCGTCTAAGGTGGGACTGGTGATTGGGACTAAGTCGTAACAAGGTAGCCGTACCGGAAGGTGCGGCTGGATCACCTCCTTTCTAAGGAGCACACATCAGAACCCCAACGAACCAGCCGTACGTGTTGGTGTTGGGTGCTCAAGGGTGGAACATCACTTCTTTCGCTCATCCAACCAGCGTGGTGTGGCCTGTGTGCCATGACGACGGTGGTGATCGGGTGGGCTAGGACGAACACGTTATTGGGTCCTGGAATCACAAACCCCGCACAGTGTGTGTGGGTGTGGTTTCAACCAACAGGACCAACCCGACGGCCAGACAGCAGCGTGAAGCGGTTGTGTGGTGGTGGGTGTTTGGTAGTGGTTTGAGAATCGTATAGTGGACGCGAGCATCAAACAACACGAAAGTGTTGTTTATGTAATGTGATTTTTCTTGTCATCATCTAGTTGAGGTGAATGAAACAATTTTTCGCGCACACGAAGCTGGCCCTGTTTGGGGGTTGGGTGAGTGTGTAAGAGCGCATGGTGGATGCCTTGGCATCAGGAGCCGATGAAGGACGTGGAAATCTGCGATAAGCCTCGGGGAGCCGATAAACAGGCGTTGATCCGAGGGTCTCCGAATGGGGAAACCCCGCCACTCGTGAGGGTGGTGACCCGTGTCTGAATATATAGGGCATGTGGAGGGAACGCGGGGAAGTGAAACATCTCAGTACCCGCAGGAAGAGAAAATAACAATGATTCCGGGAGTAGTGGCGAGCGAAACTGGATGAGCCTAAACCTTGTCAGTGTCAAGCGTGCTGGTGTTGCTGTCAGGGTGTTGTGGGGTGTGCATGGTCCGGTTCAGCATGACTGGTCCGCGAGCGTGGTTGGTGTAGTCGAACCTGGTGGGAAACAGGACCGGAGTGGGTGAGAGTCCCGTAGACGAAACATCAGCCTGTCGTGGTGTGTGCGTTGCCCGAGTAGCACGGAACTCGTGGAATTTCGTGTGAATCTGCCAGGACCACCTGGTAAGGCTAAATACTTCCTGATGACCGATAGCGGAATGAGTACCGTGAGGGAATGGTGAAAAGTACCCCGGGAGGGGAGTGAAAGAGTACCTGAAACCATGTGCTTACAATCCGTCAGAGCAGTATCTTGATGACTGTGATGGCGTGCCTTTTGAAGAATGAGCCTGCGAGTTAGCGGTACGTGGCGAGGTTAACCCGTGTGGGGTAGCCGTAGCGAAAGCGAGTCCGAACAGGGCGAGTCAGTCGCGTGTCCTAGACCCGAAGCGGAGTGATCTAGCCATGGGCAGGGTGAAGCGTGTGTAAGAGCGCGTGGAGGCCCGCACCCACTTCAGTTGAAAATGGAGGGGATGACCTGTGGTTAGGGGTGAAAGGCCAATCAAACTCTGTGATAGCTGGTTCTCCCCGAAATGCATTTAGGTGCAGCGTTGCGTGGTTCTTGCTGGAGGTAGAGCTACTGGATGGCTGATGGGCCCTACCGGGTTACTGACGTCAACTAAACTCCGAATGCCAGTCAAGGTTCAGCGTGGCAGTGAGACAGTGGGGGATAAGCTTCATTGTCGAGAGGGAAACAGCCCAGACCATCAACTAAGGCCCCTAAGCGTGTGCTCAGTGGGAAAGGATGTTCAGTTGCGAAGACAACCAGGAGGTTGGCTTAGAAGCAGCCATCCTTGAAAGAGTGCGTAATAGCTCACTGGTCAAGTGATTGAGCGCCGATAATGTAGCGGGGCTAAGTACACCGCCGAAGTTGTGGCAGCACCACGTATAGCCGTAATGGTGTGGTGTTGGGTAGGGGAGCGTCGAGTTGCTGGTGAAGTCGCCGTGTGAACGAGTGGTGGAAGCGATTCGAGTGAGAATGCAGGCATGAGTAGCGAAAGACGGGTGAGAAACCCGTCCACCGGATGACCAAGGGTTCCAGGGCTAGGCTAATCCGCCCTGGGTAAGTCGGGACCTAAGGCGAGGCCGACAGGCGTAGTCGATGGACAACCAGTTGATATTCTGGTACCGACACACAACCGACAGTACCAAAACACATGAGACTAACCCTGTGATGACCCCGTCAGGCCTTCGGGCCTGTGGTTGGGTTTGAGTGGGGGACCTGAGTGTGGAGTCGGTAAGCGTGAGGTGTGACGCAGAAAGGTAGCCAGGCCGTGCGATGGTAGTCACGGTCTAAGGTTGTAGCACGTGGGGGTAGGTAAATCCGTCCCCGCAAGTGTGTGAGAGCTGATGGGCGCCCCACATTGGTGGGGTGATCTGGTGATCCTCTGCTGCCGAGAAAAGCATCGACGTGAGGGTGTGTGTTGCCCGTACCCTATAACCGACACAGGTGGTCGAGTAGAGAATACTAAGGTGATCGAGAGAATCGTGGTTAAGGAACTCGGCAAAATGCCCCCGTAACTTCGGGAGAAGGGGGACCATCCCGGTGAACCATCCTTGCGGTGGGATGTGCTGGTGGTGGTCGCAGAGGCCAGAGAGAAGCGACTGTTTATTAAAAACACAGGTCCGTGCGAAGATGTAAGTCGATGTATACGGACTGACGCCTGCCCGGTGCTGGAAGGTTAAGAGGACCTGTTAACCCCGTTAGGGGTGAAGCGGAGAATTTAAGCCCCAGTAAACGGCGGTGGTAACTATAACCATCCTAAGGTAGCGAAATTCCTTGTCGGGTAAGTTCCGACCTGCACGAATGGCGTAACGACTTCTCTGCTGTCTCAACCACGAACTCGGCGAAATTGCATTACGAGTAAAGATGCTCGTTACGCGCAGCAGGACGGAAAGACCCCGAGACCTTCACTATAGTTTGGTATTGGGATTCGGTGTGGTTTGTGTAGGATAGGTGGAAGACTGGGAAGCCTCGACGCTAGTTGGGGTGGAGTCGATCGGTGAAATACCACTCTGACCATAGTGGATTCCTTAACTTCGGACCCTGATCGGGTTCAGGGACAGTGCCTGATGGGTAGTTTAACTGGGGCGGTTGCCTCCTAAAGAGTAACGGAGGCGCCCAAAGGTTCCCTCAGCCTGGTTGGCAATCAGGTGTCGAGTGTAAGTGCACAAGGGAGCTTGACTGTGAGACGGACGTGTCGAGCAGGAGCGAAAGCTGGGACTAGTGACCCGGCCATGGCTTGTGGAAGCGTGGTCGCTCAACGGATAAAAGGTACCTCGGGGATAACAGGCTGATCTTGCCCAAGAGTCCATATCGACGGCATGGTTTGGCACCTCGATGTCGGCTCGTCGCATCCTGGGGCTGGAGTCGGTCCCAAGGGTTGGGCTGTTCGCCCATTAAAGCGGTACGCGAGCTGGGTTTAGAACGTCGTGAGACAGTTCGGTCCCTATCCGCTGCGTGCGTAGGAAATTTGTGGAGGTCTGTCCTTAGTACGAGAGGACCGGGACGGACGAACCTCTGGTGTGCCAGTTGTTCCGCCAGGAGCATGGCTGGTTGGCTACGTTCGGGATGGATAACCGCTGAAAGCATCTAAGCGGGAAGCCGGCTCCGAGATGAGATTTCCAACTGACTTTTGTCAGGGGAGGTGTCCTATAGATGATGGGGTTGATAGGCCGGGTATGGAAGCACAGCAATGTGTGGAGTTGACTGGTACTAATACACCGATCACTCATCAACCATCCTTTTGGGGTTGGTGTGTGCGAAAAGATGTTTTGTTTTTTCTAGGATGGCTTGAAGTTCACACCCATGGGGTGTGCGTATTACATAGTTTTTGGTGTTCGCGTTCGCTGTGCGGTTCTTGGACCGCTACCACTCAAACGTGGGTTTGGGTGTGTGTGGTCTGTGTGGTTTTGCGGTGGTGATAGTGGTGGGGAAACGCCCGGTTAACCGTTCCGATCCCGGTAGCTAAGCCCATTCGCGCTGATGGTACTGCAACTTGGTGGTTGTGGGAGAGTAAGTGACTGCCGCAATATTTTTTAAGGTGATGGCCTCGTCCAGTGTTTGGGCGGGGCCATCACTGTATTCACGGATGGGGTGTGTTGTCCGTGCTTATTGCTACCTGGCGGGGGCCCAGCAACCTCGTGTGGAAACTCGCGACCTTGCTGACAACCTCACTCATTACCTTGCTGACAACCTCGCTCATTACCTTGCTGACAACCTGACTCACTAGGTTGCAGACACTCTGGGCGGGGTTGTCTTTTCTTCAGTGACATATCGTGACGGTCCGGTCAGCTGGTGCCTCGGATGGGAAATGCTTGAGCAGATAGTCATGCTGTTTCGTCAGCCACGTCTTCGTAGCTCCACGCATTCTGGCTCCAACGACTCTCCACAACGGATACCGCCTGACTGTTTCAGCGGTGCGAATTGGCAGCGGAAAATACACCGCTTCCTCACCAGTGGTCGGGTCGAACAAGGTGTAAGCGTCCTCGGTGACCACTGACTGATAGGTCCCGACCAGGGATTTCGGTACTCCGAGTCCGACAGCGTGGACATAGAGCTGTGGATTGCCCGCGGCAATCACAACACGGTCTGGCACTGCATCGGCGGCTTCTGGAAAGGGTTCGCCGGCAAACCTGTTCTGATCGGGAAGTGGTTGGTTCAACGCGGCCTGAACTCGGCGGCGTTGAGCATACTCACGTGCGATCGCTTCGACCTCAGTGCGCGGGATCGGTGTGCCGTTTGAGGGAGTATGCACGGCGGCTTCCCACGCCTGTCGCGGAGTCATATTTCCTGGCAATGCCTGATGCCGTCGGCGATTGTTGTAGCGGTCGCGGAAAGCCACGATCACCTTCTGCGCTTGCTCAAGACTGCGGGGACGGTTGGCGTCGAGGACTCTCAGCAGTGTCTGGTGGCCACGTTCGTTCTTGCCCTGGGTTTGCGGGTGTCCGGGCATGCCGGAGATTCCTCGGCAGCCGTGGTCGGCGAGGAAGAGTTGAGTGGTCACGACCCAGCCCTGACGGTTGCCGTTGAACGCGTTGCCGTTGTCAGTCAACAGCTCCTGGGGCACTCCATAGTCAGTGAAGGCAGCGGAGATGGTCTGGATCGCGTCGGCACTGTTTTCCACGCCGTGGAAGGCTTGTGTGCCGACGTCGAAGCGGGTGGAGTCATCAAGGAGCTGATACACCGTGATCTTCGTCTTACCGCCGGTGAGTGTGTATTCGAAGGCATCGAGTTGCCACATCTCCATGGCGTTGGCACGGACGAATCGGATCAATGATGATCGCGGGCGCTTCTTCGGGTTCGTTTTCACTCGCCCAGCGTCGGAGAGGATCCGACCGATCGTGGCCACAGAAGGGACGGGTTCGGTGAACTGACCGGTATCGACTCCGTGGAACCAGATCGATTTCGGGCCGGCATCCCACCCGGTGGACTCGAGTTCGGTGCGGATCTTCAGGACGAGGTCGGTGGTGGTCTGGTCATAGATTCGTACGGTGTTCTTCGGTGCCGATGAGTGGGGGTGGAGTGCCAGGAGTCCTTCGGTTTTGTAGCGTTTGCGGATCGCGTAGAACGTGGTTCGAGTGATGCCGTGGTGGCGGCAGAACTCGGTGATCGGTGGAGAGTCTGATGCGTTGGGGTCGAAGTCGATGATCGCGCGGCGGGTGGCCAGTGAAAGAGGTTCGGGCATGACCCGAAGTGTGCTTCATGGTGTCAGCAACGTCATGAGACATGGTGTCAGCAATGTGTTGAGACAGGTTGTAAGCAAGGTAGTGAGACAGCACAGCCCAGCAACCTCGCGCGGGGTTGCTGCGCCCCCGCCAGGTAGCAAATGGCCTAGTCCGACTCCCTCTGAGAGTCGGACGAGGCCATTCGTGTATTCTCCGGCCGGTCACCGGTGACTATGAGTGGTGTTCTCACTGACGCGCAGAGTCTGTATGGAGTCCATCCGGACAGGAGCCGGCCACCCATTCGCCCGGAATGGGCATTGCCGGTGGATCTAATGACGCGTATTCTAGTCGTTAATTGACTATGTGGTGACTATTGCACTCATAAGGAGTTCAAATGGGCGTTACTCGTCAAGTGGATCGCCGCCTTGCCGAGATCGGATCCTCGATTCGTCGGTGGCGACTCATGCAATCGCTCAAGGCAGTCGAAGTCGCAGAGCGGGCCGGCATCTCTCGATCGACGCTCCAGAAAGTCGAACGTGGTGACGCAGGCGTATCAATCGGGGCAGTGATGTCGGTTATGCAGGCACTGGGGCAGCTCGACCATGTGTCCGCCGCATTTGATCCTCTGAGTACCGATGTCGGCCGATTGCGTTCCGCTGAAACACTTCCAAACAGGGTTCGTCGATGAGTGAGCAGATCCGGGTTGAGATGGACCATGGCGGAAAGGCGGTATTCGTCGGCACCACGTACTTCCACATCGCACGGGGGCAGATCTCGACGACGTTCAAATATTCCGATGAGTACGCTAGGACTCGATGGGCCTATTCGATCGACCCTGAGCTCCCGCTGTCGACAGCCCCATTCAGCGTACCTGGTCTGCCGGGAGCATTCGCCGGCTGCTCTCGTGACCGGTGGGGTCGTAACCTCGTTGCGAAGGAGCATCGGCGGCAGGTCGCCGACGGCGTCGTCCGTGACCGCCGTCTGACAGACATCGACTTCCTGCTCGGAGTCAGCGACCGCACCCGGCAAGGGGCTCTGCGATTTCGTCGTGCGGCTGGCGAAGACTTCCTCAGCCCGACGAACCGTGTACCGAAGCTGCTCTCCCTGCCGGAGCTGCAGCGGGCTGCCGATGGGGCCGCAGAAGGGTCGGGCGCCGCTGTGAAGCGGCTTCTCGACGCTGGGACAGGGTCTCTGGGAGGGGCGCGTCCCAAAGCATCTGTGGCGGACGATGAGAGACGACTGTTGATCGCGAAGTTCTCCCGGCCCGGAGACGATCGAGACGTCATTGCATGGGAGAGCCTGGCACTCGAACTTGCCCGTAGGGCCGGAATCGGCACTTCTGAATCTCGGTTGCTGAGCATCGACGGGAGATCCGTGCTTCTTCTGCAGAGGTTCGATCGTACGGCCGACCGTCGGATCGGATATATGAGTGCGATGACAGCAACCGGGCGTCGGGACGGAGAAGCCGGTGACTATCTCGATGTCGTCGAAGCAATCGAAGATCACAGCCGGCGCTGGCGCAGCGACTGTGCGGAACTGTTTCGCCGAGTGGCATTCTCAGTTGCTTTGCACAATACGGACGATCACATGCGAAACCATGGCTTCATACGGGCGGACGCGGGATGGCAGCTGAGCCCAGCTTTTGACATCAATCCGGAACCGGAGCCCGCGGTCGAACGCCACACCGCGATCAACGGCGTCGTGTCCGCGGAGGTTGAAGCCGAGGCGCTGCTCGAATTCGCCTCTCTCTGCCATCTGACGAAGCCGACTGCTGTGACTGTCCTCAATGAGGTCGTGAGCGCAGTCGAAGGGTGGAGATCGCAGGCTGTCGAACGCGGGATCCGACAGGCAGAGATCACTGAGATGGGGACTGTCATCGACCGCAGCTCGCCCGCCTGGGCGAAGTTATCCGACTGGGCCGCTGAATCGCGCGATATTCGGTCTTGGTTGTTGCGCGGACTGATGCGCAGCCCGCCGCTCCGCAAGGGGCATCATTGTGCCCTGCGGACTGTGTGGTGGGTGTCACGTGGAGAAAGCCGGTTTTGGATTTGCACGCCGCCTCCGGGGTGGTCTAGAGTTATATCTCGTTGCCCCGCCGGAAACGAGGTTCACGGAACACCGTTTCTACCGGGTCTGACCAGGACAAACACAGTTTGATCCAAGGGTTCAGGCGATCGGGTGGGTAACCAAAAAATGAAACTGATACCCCCAGTGAACACACTGTCTTTGTGGTGTGGTGATGGGTGTGTGTTTGTGGTTTGAGAATCCAATAGCGTGTTTGTTTGAACAAGTTGTGATGCCAGAACAATTTATTTTCTGGTAAGACAATCACCTGGCCAAACAGTGGTTCACCCTCGTGTGGGTGGTTCTTCGCCGAACCTCCTGCCGTTAAGTGGGGTGGATGGTGTGTTTGGTCAGTAATTTTATGGGTCAACCTTCTCACCCCGTGAGGGGTTGGCTGTCTTGCTGGGATTCATTCGTTACATAAAGTTTTTTATGGAGAGTTTGATCCTGGCTCAGGACGAACGCTGGCTGCGTGCTTAACACATGCAAGTCGAACGCTGAAGCCGGGTGCTTGCACCTGGTGGATGAGTGGCGAACGGGTGAGTAACACGTGAGTAACCTGCCCCCGATTTCGGGATAAGCCCGGGAAACTGGGTCTAATACCGGATACGACCAATCCTCGCATGAGGGTTGGTGGAAAGTTTTTCGATCGGGGATGGGCTCGCGGCCTATCAGCTTGTTGGTGGGGTAATGGCCTACCAAGGCGACGACGGGTAGCCGGCCTGAGAGGGCGACCGGCCACACTGGGACTGAGACACGGCCCAGACTCCTACGGGAGGCAGCAGTGGGGAATATTGCACAATGGGGGAAACCCTGATGCAGCGACGCAGCGTGCGGGATGACGGCCTTCGGGTTGTAAACCGCTTTCAGCAGGGAAGAAGCCGTAAGGTGACGGTACCTGCAGAAGAAGTACCGGCTAACTACGTGCCAGCAGCCGCGGTAATACGTAGGGTACGAGCGTTGTCCGGAATTATTGGGCGTAAAGAGCTCGTAGGTGGTTGGTCACGTCTGCTGTGGAAACGCAACGCTTAACGTTGCGCGTGCAGTGGGTACGGGCTGACTAGAGTGCAGTAGGGGAGTCTGGAATTCCTGGTGTAGCGGTGAAATGCGCAGATATCAGGAGGAACACCGGTGGCGAAGGCGGGACTCTGGGCTGTAACTGACACTGAGGAGCGAAAGCATGGGGAGCGAACAGGATTAGATACCCTGGTAGTCCATGCCGTAAACGTTGGGCACTAGGTGTGGGGGACATTCCACGTTCTCCGCGCCGTAGCTAACGCATTAAGTGCCCCGCCTGGGGAGTACGGTCGCAAGGCTAAAACTCAAAGGAATTGACGGGGGCCCGCACAAGCGGCGGAGCATGCGGATTAATTCGATGCAACGCGAAGAACCTTACCAAGGCTTGACATACACTGGACCGTTCTGGAAACAGTTCTTCTCTTTGGAGCTGGTGTACAGGTGGTGCATGGTTGTCGTCAGCTCGTGTCGTGAGATGTTGGGTTAAGTCCCGCAACGAGCGCAACCCTCGTTCTATGTTGCCAGCACGTGATGGTGGGAACTCATAGGAGACTGCCGGGGTCAACTCGGAGGAAGGTGGGGATGACGTCAAATCATCATGCCCTTTATGTCTTGGGCTTCACGCATGCTACAATGGCTGGTACAGAGAGAGGCGAACCCGTGAGGGTGAGCGAATCCCTTAAAGCCAGTCTCAGTTCGGATCGTAGTCTGCAATTCGACTACGTGAAGTCGGAGTCGCTAGTAATCGCAGATCAGCAACGCTGCGGTGAATACGTTCCCGGGCCTTGTACACACCGCCCGTCAAGTCACGAAAGTCGGTAACACCCGAAGCCGGTGTCCTAACCCCTTTTGTGGGGAGGGGGCCGTCTAAGGTGGGACTGGTGATTGGGACTAAGTCGTAACAAGGTAGCCGTACCGGAAGGTGCGGCTGGATCACCTCCTTTCTAAGGAGCACACATCAGAACCCCAACGAACCAGCCGTACGTGTTGGTGTTGGGTGCTCAAGGGTGGAACATCACTTCTTTCGCTCATCCAACCAGCGTGGTGTGGCCTGTGTGCCATGACGACGGTGGTGATCGGGTGGGCTAGGACGAACACGTTATTGGGTCCTGGAATCACAAACCCCGCACAGTGTGTGTGGGTGTGGTTTCAACCAACAGGACCAACCCGACGGCCAGACAGCAGCGTGAAGCGGTTGTGTGGTGGTGGGTGTTTGGTAGTGGTTTGAGAATCGTATAGTGGACGCGAGCATCAAACAACACGAACGTGTTGTTTGTGTAATGTGATTTTTCTTGTCATCATCTAGTTGAGGTGAATGAAACAATTTTTCGCGCACACGAAGCCGGCCCTGTTTGGGGGTTGGGTGAGTGTGTAAGAGCGCATGGTGGATGCCTTGGCATCAGGAGCCGATGAAGGACGTGGAAATCTGCGATAAGCCTCGGGGAGCCGATAAACAGGCGTTGATCCGAGGGTCTCCGAATGGGGAAACCCCGCCACTCGTGAGGGTGGTGACCCGTGTCTGAATATATAGGGCATGTGGAGGGAACGCGGGGAAGTGAAACATCTCAGTACCCGCAGGAAGAGAAAATAACAATGATTCCGGGAGTAGTGGCGAGCGAAACTGGATGAGCCTAAACCTTGTCAGTGTCAAGCGTGCTGGTGTTGCTGTCAGGGTGTTGTGGGGTGTGCATGGTCCGGTTCAGCATGACTGGTCCGCGAGCGTGGTTGGTGTAGTCGAACCTGGTGGGAAACAGGACCGGAGTGGGTGAGAGTCCCGTAGACGAAACATCAGCCTGTCGTGGTGTGTGCGTTGCCCGAGTAGCACGGAACTCGTGGAATTTCGTGTGAATCTGCCAGGACCACCTGGTAAGGCTAAATACTTCCTGATGACCGATAGCGGAATGAGTACCGTGAGGGAATGGTGAAAAGTACCCCGGGAGGGGAGTGAAAGAGTACCTGAAACCATGTGCTTACAATCCGTCAGAGCAGTATCTTGATGACTGTGATGGCGTGCCTTTTGAAGAATGAGCCTGCGAGTTAGCGGTACGTGGCGAGGTTAACCCGTGTGGGGTAGCCGTAGCGAAAGCGAGTCCGAATAGGGCGAGTCAGTCGCGTGTCCTAGACCCGAAGCGGAGTGATCTAGCCATGGGCAGGGTGAAGCGTGTGTAAGAGCGCGTGGAGGCCCGCACCCACTTCAGTTGAAAATGGAGGGGATGACCTGTGGTTAGGGGTGAAAGGCCAATCAAACTCTGTGATAGCTGGTTCTCCCCGAAATGCATTTAGGTGCAGCGTTGCGTGGTTCTTGCTGGAGGTAGAGCTACTGGATGGCTGATGGGCCCTACCGGGTTACTGACGTCAACTAAACTCCGAATGCCAGTCAAGGTTCAGCGTGGCAGTGAGACAGTGGGGGATAAGCTTCATTGTCGAGAGGGAAACAGCCCAGACCATCAACTAAGGCCCCTAAGCGTGTGCTCAGTGGGAAAGGATGTTCAGTTGCGAAGACAACCAGGAGGTTGGCTTAGAAGCAGCCATCCTTGAAAGAGTGCGTAATAGCTCACTGGTCAAGTGATTGAGCGCCGATAATGTAGCGGGGCTAAGTACACCGCCGAAGTTGTGGCAGCACCACGTATAGCCGTAATGGTGTGGTGTTGGGTAGGGGAGCGTCGAGTTGCTGGTGAAGTCGCCGTGTGAACGAGTGGTGGAAGCGATTCGAGTGAGAATGCAGGCATGAGTAGCGAAAGACGGGTGAGAAACCCGTCCACCGGATGACCAAGGGTTCCAGGGCTAGGCTAATCCGCCCTGGGTAAGTCGGGACCTAAGGCGAGGCCGACAGGCGTAGTCGATGGACAACCAGTTGATATTCTGGTACCGACACACAACCGACAGTACCAAAACACATGAGACTAACCCTGTGATGACCCCGTCAGGCCTTCGGGCCTGTGGTTGGGTTTGAGTGGGGGACCTGAGTGTGGAGTCGGTAAGCGTGAGGTGTGACGCAGAAAGGTAGCCAGGCCGTGCGATGGTAGTCACGGTCTAAGGTTGTAGCACGTGGGGGTAGGTAAATCCGTCCCCGCAAGTGTGTGAGAGCTGATGGGCGCCCCACATTGGTGGGGTGATCTGGTGATCCTCTGCTGCCGAGAAAAGCATCGACGTGAGGGTGTGTGTTGCCCGTACCCTATAACCGACACAGGTGGTCGAGTAGAGAATACTAAGGTGATCGAGAGAATCGTGGTTAAGGAACTCGGCAAAATGCCCCCGTAACTTCGGGAGAAGGGGGACCATCCCGGTGAACCATCCTTGCGGTGGGATGTGCTGGTGGTGGTCGCAGAGGCCAGAGAGAAGCGACTGTTTATTAAAAACACAGGTCCGTGCGAAGATGTAAGTCGATGTATACGGACTGACGCCTGCCCGGTGCTGGAAGGTTAAGAGGACCTGTTAACCCCGTTAGGGGTGAAGCGGAGAATTTAAGCCCCAGTAAACGGCGGTGGTAACTATAACCATCCTAAGGTAGCGAAATTCCTTGTCGGGTAAGTTCCGACCTGCACGAATGGCGTAACGACTTCTCTGCTGTCTCAACCACGAACTCGGCGAAATTGCATTACGAGTAAAGATGCTCGTTACGCGCAGCAGGACGGAAAGACCCCGAGACCTTCACTATAGTTTGGTATTGGGATTCGGTGTGGTTTGTGTAGGATAGGTGGAAGACTGGGAAGCCTCGACGCTAGTTGGGGTGGAGTCGATCGGTGAAATACCACTCTGACCATAGTGGATTCCTTAACTTCGGACCCTGATCGGGTTCAGGGACAGTGCCTGATGGGTAGTTTAACTGGGGCGGTTGCCTCCTAAAGAGTAACGGAGGCGCCCAAAGGTTCCCTCAGCCTGGTTGGCAATCAGGTGTCGAGTGTAAGTGCACAAGGGAGCTTGACTGTGAGACGGACGTGTCGAGCAGGAGCGAAAGCTGGGACTAGTGACCCGGCCATGGCTTGTGGAAGCGTGGTCGCTCAACGGATAAAAGGTACCTCGGGGATAACAGGCTGATCTTGCCCAAGAGTCCATATCGACGGCATGGTTTGGCACCTCGATGTCGGCTCGTCGCATCCTGGGGCTGGAGTCGGTCCCAAGGGTTGGGCTGTTCGCCCATTAAAGCGGTACGCGAGCTGGGTTTAGAACGTCGTGAGACAGTTCGGTCCCTATCCGCTGCGTGCGTAGGAAATTTGTGGAGGTCTGTCCTTAGTACGAGAGGACCGGGACGGACGAACCTCTGGTGTGCCAGTTGTTCCGCCAGGAGCATGGCTGGTTGGCTACGTTCGGGATGGATAACCGCTGAAAGCATCTAAGCGGGAAGCCGGCTCCGAGATGAGATTTCCAACTGACTTTTGTCAGGGGAGGTGTCCTATAGATGATGGGGTTGATAGGCCGGGTATGGAAGCACAGCAATGTGTGGAGTTGACTGGTACTAATACACCGATCACTCATCAACCATCCTTTTGGGGTTGGTGTGTGCGAAAAGATGTTTTGTTTTTTCTAGGATGGCTTGAAGTTCACACCCATGGGGTGTGCGTATTACATAGTTTTTGGTGTTCGCGTTCGCTGTGCGGTTCTTGGACCACTACCGCTGACAACTCTTGTGGGTTGTGGTGGTGGTCTGTGTGGTTTTGCGGTGGTGATAGTGGTGGGGAAACGCCCGGTTAACCGTTCCGATCCCGGTAGCTAAGCCCATTCGCGCTGATGGTACTGCAACTTGGTGGTTGTGGGAGAGTAAGTGACTGCCGCAATGTTTTTTAAGGTGATGGCCTCGTCCAGTGTTTGGGCGGGGCCATCACTGTATTCACGGATGGGGTGTGTTGTCCGTGCTTATTGCTACCTGGCGGGGGCCCAGCAACCTCGCGCGGGGTTGCTGCGCCCCCGCCAGGTAGTAATAGGGAGGTGGGGAATGTCTTTTGGAATGGTCCGGAGATCCCTACTTCGGATCAAGTCGTTTTGTCACTAATCTGATTACCATGATGACGCAAGACACTGCGATACAGGAACAATCAACAGACCAGTCAGCTCAGTCGGTTCGGCCACGGTCCCGATGGGTCGGGATCCTTTGGGCCCTCCATTGGGTGCTCCGGATGGGGCTGGCGGTGTCTCTCCTGCCCTACGCCTGGACGAAGATCTTTCACGTTCAGATGGGTTACGCCGACTACGCCGATGCACTTGTCCAATACGGCGAGATGAGCCCCATGGGACTGCTGTGGCGCTTCATGGCGTTCTCCCCGACCGTGCAGTTTCTGGCAGGCCTTGCTGAGCTGATCGCCGTCATCCTGCTGCTCTTCCGGCGCTCAGCCTGGCTCGGTGCACTCATCGCTGCTCTGGACATGAGCGTCGTCTTCCTGCTCAACCTGACGTTCGACGTGCCGGTCAAGCAACTGTCCGGAGCGATGGCGCTGGTGGGTCTCATCCTTCTCATCCCCAATGTGCCTCGAGTCGTGCGATTCGCACTCGGGCGCAGCGTCGGACCTGCAGTCAGCGGCCTCATCTGGCGCAACCGGATCTTCGTCCGGATCACTCGCTGGGTATCCCCGATACTCGCCATCGTCATCATCATCGGCAGCGGTCTGGCAATCGGTATCAGCCTGAGGTGGGGCAGCCCTGGGACTCCGGAGGAGATCTCAGGTGTCTACACTGTCACGGCGTCAAGCAAGACGACCCCGATCGACGGCACCGACCACACGACCGCGGACATCACTCAGATCGCGTTCGGGCAGATCGGGTCCCGCAGCGGCAAGAGAATGAGCGTGCGGTACTCCGATGGTGACTTCCAGGACGGCGTCTACAGCGTCGACGGTCAATCGATCACAGTGGAGCTCTTTCCGGTCCGGAAAGGTGCTCAGGCGCCCGTTCGCGGTCCTTCCGGCACCGTCGAATTTCGGTACTCGACGACCGAGGATGGGGAGTTCTCCCTGCGGACAGAAGACTCGGAACTGACACTGCACAACGATGACGAGCGACGTTTCCTCTTCGACCGCGGCTTCCGATGGGGTCCCGAGGCACCCGTGAATCGCTGAAGGGCGATGAATGATTTGGGGCCCCGCCGATCGGCAGGGCCCCAAATCATCTGTCCATGATCCGGCAGATCAAAAGCCGCTTCAGCGTCCGAACAACTTCGAGAACAGCCCTTTCTTCTTCGGCTTGGCCTCCTTGCTCGGTTCTTCCTCGGCAGAAGTCTCTGCCTGCGCAGGCTCGACAGGGTGGTCTCCACGCGGTCGTTCGTCTTCCGGCTGCTGCTGTCCGCGTGCGGCATCCGAAACCTCCGCGGCAGGCTCTGCGGCTTCGTCGACCCGAGCCTCGGCCGCCGGGGGAGGCTCCGCTGCCGGCTGCTCGTCCGGCACGGACTTCGTGGGTGCAGTTTCCTCTGTCTGAGCAGGCGCCGGAGTTGCCGGGGCCGTCTCAGACGGTGCGGCAGCGTCGTCCGCGGCGGAAGCGGAAGCCGAATCCGGCGTACGGGAGGCTGCGGCCGCCTCGGCGGGGGTGCCCGTGGATCCCCCGGCGGCGGCGAACTGGTCGGCGGCCTCACCTTCCAAGGGAGCGTTCAGATCGCAGTTGGAGATGCGACGCTCATCGTCGAAAGACAGGTCAGCGGAGCCGTCGGCGAACAGCATCCGCAGCCCACCATCGGGCAGCTCCGCCGTCGGAATGCCGCGTTTGACGACGTACGCCTCGACAGCCGCCCGGTGATCGGTCACCGTCGTCTGCGTCAGACCCTGCATGAGCGCGCGCACAGAGACCTTGACCTGCGGTGCGGGCAGGGCGACCTCGGCGGCATCGACGAGCAGCCATACCGTGGTCCCGGCACCGGCGGCGGCTGGATAGTGGGCCCACTTGTCGGTGGCCTCCTTCGACGCCAGGGTCAGGCGCAGTGCGAGCTCCTCATCGAGGGAGAGCTCCGGTGTCGTGAGCTCGGTGACATCTTCGGCGGCCCCGAACTTGCGCACCTCGTGGGAGAGCCCGACGACGGCATCGGGGAAGTCATTGACGTTCTCCCATCCCCACAGCCACGTCTTCTCCCTGCCTGACTCGGAACCGAGCAGATGTGGTCGGGCGCGCAGAACGCCACCGTCGGCCGACGTGAACGTCAGACGCGGGTCGGAGCTGAAGTCGACTTCCCACTCGGCGTCGGCGATGAGCGCACCGAAATGCGTCTGCACCTCCGTCGAGTAGAAGACGGCGCGATTGACCAGGTCCTGCAGAGTTGAGCTCATGGTTTCAAGCGTATGCGGGAGCGCCCGAGAATCGAGGAGGCACGCGGTGCGATGGCCGTGTCAGTGCCTCATGGTGGAGTAGATGTCTCAGCAGAACTGCCGGAATCATCGTCCGTACATATACCTCGGGGAGGAGAACTCATGTAAGGTAGTCTGTTGCGCTTCGCAACTCTCACGACTCTATTGTCAGCCTTTCTTCACTCAGGACGTTCAACGTGGCCTTACTCCGCCTGTCCCTGAAATACGCCAAAAACTACTGGCTCTTCATCATTCTGGTCGTCATCCTGCAGCTGGCCTCGACCATCGCAGCGCTGTACCTTCCCAGCCTCAACGCTCGGATCATCGACGAAGGCGTCGCCAAGGGCGATACCGACTTCATCTGGTCGACAGGCATGACGATGCTGCTCGTCTGCCTCGTGCAGGTCGTCACCGCGATCACCGCGATCTACTTCGGCGCCTGCACAGGGATGGGCGTCGGCCGCGACCTCCGCAGAGCGATCTACCGCCAGGTCGACGACCTGTCGATGCTCGAGGTCGGACGATTCGGCTCCGCCACCCTCATCACCCGCAACACCAACGACGTCCAACAGGTTCAGATGCTGGTGCTCATGACCCTGAACTTCATGGTCTCGACCCCGATCATGTGCATCGGCGGCATCATCATGGCCCTGCGAGAAGACGCCGGGCTGTCCTGGCTGGTGTGGGTGTCCGTGCCCGTCCTGTTCATCGTCGTCGCCATCCTCGTCTACCTCCTCATGCCGCTGTTCCGCCGCATGCAGGACCAGGTCGACGACATCAACGGCGTTCTGCGCGAACAGATCACCGGCATCCGCGTCATCCGCGCCTTCGTCCGCGAACCCTTTGAGACCGACCGGTACGCAGACGCCAACCGTGCCCTGACCGAAACCTCGGTCAAGGTCGGCAATCTGTTCGTGCTCATGTTCCCCGCCATCATGATGATCCTCCACCTCGCGACTGCAGCCGTCCTGTGGTTCGGCGGTCACCGCGTCGACGCCGGACAGATGGAAGTGGGATCGCTGACGGCGTTCCTGCAGTACCTGCTGCAGATCCTGGTGGCCGTGATGATGGGCGTATTCATGATGATGATGATTCCGCGCGCCGTCGTCTGCGCCGAACGCATCGCAGAGATCCTCGACACCCGCAGCACGATGACCATCCCCGCCGGTGTCACGGACCTGCCCGGACGTGGTGAGCTCGAATTCCGCAATGTCTCCTTCGGATATCCCGGCGCCGAGGTGCCTGTGCTGGAAGGACTGACCTTCACCGCCCAGCCCGGGACGACCACCGCGATCATCGGCTCGACCGGCTCCGGCAAGTCCACGATCGTCAACCTCATCCCCAGACTCATCGATCCGCAGGCAGGCGAGATCCTCATCGACGGGATCCCCGTCACCGAGTTCAACCGCCACCAGCTGGCACAGCTCATCGGTCTCGTCCCGCAGAAGCCGTATCTGTTCTCCGGCACGATCGCCTCGAACCTGCGCTTCGGAAACGAGGACGCCACCGATGACGAGCTGTGGGAGGCCCTGCGCATCGCTCAGGCCGACGACTTCGTCATCGAGAAGGAGGACCGGCTCTCAGAGCGCGTCGCCCAGGGAGGCACGAACTACTCCGGCGGGCAGCGTCAGCGTCTCTGCATCGCCAGAGCCCTGACGGTGAAGCCGCAGATCTATGTCTTCGACGATTCGTTCTCCGCCCTCGACGTCGCCACCGACGCACGGCTGCGGGCAGCCCTCGACGAATCGACGGGGGAGGCCACCGTCATCGTCGTCGCCCAACGCGTATCGACGATCCGGGACGCTGACCAGATCATCGTCCTCGAAGCAGGGAAGATCGTCGGCCGCGGCACCCATGACGAACTCGCCGAGGCGAACCCGACCTACCGCGAGATCATCGAATCCCAGCTGACCGCGGAAGAGGTGAACTGACATGGCCGACGACACCTCGACCGAGACCGTGGTGGCTGCGGAAGACGAGTACATTCCCAGCGGCGAGGAGCTGGAGATGAGCGGAGGCACACCTCCGCGCAAGGCCAAGCACTTCTGGCCCTCGGTCAAACGGCTGTTCGGACTCATGGCCAGCGAGAAGAAGGGCATGATCTACGTCGTCGGCCTCGTCGTCGGCTCCGTGGTCCTCACCGTCATCGCTCCCAAGGTCCTCGGCAAGGCGATGGACGTCGTCTACTCCGGAGTCATCGGTGCTGGGCTGCCCGCAGGTGCGAATATCGACGACATCATCGCCGGGGCCCGCGCCGAAGGCCGCGACGACTTCGCCGATATGCTCGCCACCGCCGAAGTGGTGCCCGGGCAGGGAATCGACTTCACCGCCCTCGGGCAGATCATCATCGCCGTCCTGCTCATGTACCTCGTGGCCTCGATGCTCATGTGGGCGCAGGGATACATCCTCAACGCCCTGGTCATGCGGGTCGTCTACCGACTGCGTGAGGACATCGAACGCAAGATCAACCGACTGCCGCTGCGCTACTTCGACACCCGGCAGCGCGGCGACGTGATGTCGCGAGTGACCAACGACGTCGACAACATCCAGCAGGCCCTGCAGCAGGCCTTCTCGCAGCTCGTGCAGTCGGCGCTGACGATCATCGGCATCGGCGTGATGATGTTCATCGTGTCCTGGCAGCTCGCGCTGCTGGCCCTCATCGCACTGCCGCTGTCGGCGATCATCGCCGGTGTCATCGGCACTCGGTCGCAGAAGCTGTTCAAGGCGCAGTGGAAGCACACCGGCGAGGTCAACGGGCACGTCGAAGAGTCGTTCTCCGGTCTCGACATCGTCAGGGCCTTCGGCCGTGATGAGGTCCTGCTCGACGAGTTCGACCGTCGCAACGAATCGCTGTACAAGGCCTCAGCGGGAGCACAGTTCGTCTCCGGCATGATCATGCCCTCGATGCAGTTCGTGTCCTACCTCAGCTATGTCCTCATCGCCGTCGCCGGCGGCCTCAAGGTGGCAACGGGGCAGATGACGCTCGGTGATGCGACCGCGTTCATTCAGTATTCCCGTGAGTTCTCGCAGCCGATCTCCGAAATGGCCGGTGTCGCGAATATGCTCCAGTCCGGTGTCGCCTCGGCGGAGCGGACCTTCGAACTGCTCGACGCCGAGGAGGAGGATCCCGACGAGGTGCAGCGGGAACTGCCCCCGCGCACCCCGGGCAAGGTCGAGTTCTCCGAGGTGAGCTTCCGCTACGCTCCCGAGATTCCTCTCATCGAGAAGGTGTCCTTCACCGCAGAGCCGGGACATACGGTGGCGATCGTCGGACCCACCGGCGCCGGCAAGACCACCTTGGTCAATCTCGTGATGCGCTTCTACGAGATCACGGGCGGAACCATCTTCCTCGACGGCATCGACACCCGCGACCTCAGCCGTTCCGACCTCCGCTCGCATGTGGGCATGGTCCTTCAGGACGCCTGGCTGTATGAGGGCACGATCGCCGACAACATCCGCTACGGTCGGCTGGGTGCCACCGATGAGGAAGTCGTCGCCGCGGCCAAGGCGACGATGGTCGACCGGTTCGTGCGTCAGCTGCCCGACGGCTATGACACGGTCATCGATTCCGACAGTGGAAGCGTCTCGGCCGGTGAGCGACAGCTCATCACGATCGCCCGAGCCTTCCTCGCCGACCCCTCGCTGCTCATCCTCGATGAGGCGACCTCCTCGGTCGACACCCGCACCGAGGTTCTCGTGCAGCAGGCGATGGCGGCACTGCGGACCGATCGGACGTCGTTCGTCATCGCCCACAGGCTGTCGACGATCCGTGACGCTCACACCATCCTCGTGATGGAGGACGGTGCAATCGTCGAGCACGGCAATCATGAGCAGCTGCTTGCCGCACAAGGCACCTACTACCGGCTGTACATGTCGCAGTTCCGCGGGGAGGACGCCGAGGAGCAGTTCACCGCCGAGGTGCTCGCCGAGACCGAGGCCGAGTCCGGTGTGCAGAGCGACGAGGCTGCGGCCTCCGCCGGTGACAGGGCGGACGAGTCGGATGCCGACGGTGAAAGCACCGAGGCGCCGGCAGAGGAGGGGCCCTCGCCGCGGGCCTGACAGGACCGACCGGCCGCAGGGTCCCCGAGCTCGAGCTCGGGGACCCTGTCTCGCATTCACCGCAGAAATCAGACAATGAACGGACATCTGCATAACGATTTCTGCCTGGCTTATGCCGAAATCGACCCGAATGTGACATTGATCTTTCTGCTCTGCCGTGTGGATCTCCGAGCTCGATTCGAAGTTCCTGTGCAGGTGAGAGGACAGCAGCTGGAGCGAACACGAGGGGAGCCATGACCCGGGCGCGCGAACTGTATTGCGAAGTGATAACCATTCGGCACAACACCTCTATCACTTCTGTCATGACCTAAATGAACTAAAGTCGTGCGCACTCCTGTGCCTGCGTATGGTCCAAGCCATAACTGAAGACGGCAACCGGCCAGAACTCTGGAAGGACCATCATGAGACGCTTGGCAATGGCGGCAACATTCGCACTGGCACTCTCCATCGGAGGACTGAGTCCGGCGGTCGCGCTGGCCGACGACAACTCTGCAGCGGACGCAACGGTCGTACCGGCGACAGGAAACGGCGACGCAGAAACCCCGGGTCCGGAGGATCCTCCCGCAGGCCCCGGTGACGACGCTGGTCCCGGCACCGACGGCACACCTGCCGAACCCGGTGACGGGGAGGACTCGACTGATCCGGGCGGCGACGAGAACGCGGCCGATCCCGGTGACGGTGAAGAGGCGGCCGATCCTGGCGAAGGTTCGGGCGAACCGACCGAGGACTCAACCCCGATCGATGCCTCGTTCTCCCTCGACCGGTCGACGATGCCGGTCGACGAGGCAGCTGAAGCCATCCCCTACACGATCACCGGCCTCAAGGCAGGAGATACCGTCACCGCCGAACCGGGCGAGAACGGTTCCACCACCGTCGACAGCGACGGAACGTACAACGGTGAGCTCCGCGGCAACACCGCGCTCAAGGTCGGCGATGTCGTCGACGTCACCGTGGTCGTCGCCCGCGACGGGCAGGAGTCGAAGACCTTCACCGGCAGCGTGGAGATCACCGACAGCCACGATGACTCGGATGCGACCGTCAGCGTCGACCCGCAGAGCCAGACGATCGATTCCTACCTCGACAACGGTGTCGACATCACCGTGAGCAGCTGCGAACCGGGCGAAGAGGTGACAGTCACCATCGTCCGCAAGGGAGAGGACACGAACATCTGGGAAGAGACGAAGACCGCCGGCGACGACGGTTCGGTCTCGGCGTCCTTCATGCCCGGCACCGGTGGCGACGGCTGGATCGGCGACTTCGTGGTCAGCGCAGAATGCGGTGACATGACCGCAGAGACGACATACTCGGTCACTGAGAACGACGACGGAACCGATGCGGATCTCAGCGTCACTCCACAGAGCCAGAAGCTGGCCGACTTCCTCGAGAACGGCGTCAACATCACCCTCGTCAACTGCCACGTCGACTCCGAGGTGACGTTCCAGGTGAGCTCCGCGACAGACCCCGACACCGTGATCTGGGAAGAGACCCAAGACGCCGGTGAAGATACGGCCGGATCCGTACGGTTCGTCCCCGACGGTGACGGCGGCACCGGTTGGATCGGTGACTTCACCGTCGCAGCCACCTGCGGTGACAAGAGCGCCGAGACCACGTTCACGGTCACCGATGACGGCAGCGTCATCGACCCGACGCTCTCGATAAGTCCCGAACGAATCTCCGGAGTGGACTTCATCGACCGAGACAAGGGCGTACAGATGACGCTCACCGACTGCGCGGCGGACGCCGATGCGCATTTCGAGGTGTACTCGGGTGACAAGAGCGAGAAGCTCTACGAGCAGACGGCAACGGCTGATCAGGATGGCACAGCCGGAATCCAGGTCTATGGCCTCGGGGACGATCCCGCGTACTACGTCGGGACGTACCACGTCGTCGCCGCTTGTATGGACGTCAGCAGGTCAGGAAAGTTCGTCGTGACCGGTGGTGAATCCGGCGGCGGAAACGGAGGAGAGTCCGGCGAAGCCGGCGGATCCGCAGGCGGCTCGTCGATGCCGCGTACCGGTGCCGAACTCACCGGCCTGACGGCAGGCGCCCTGCTCATCCTCGGCGGTGGAGCAGCCATCGGACTGGCCCGCCGGAAGAATTGGAGCTGACAGCGGCCGGTGGCCCGTCGGGATGGTGACTGCACCCGGCCCGACGGTGACCAAGGTGGCGGCGAAAGCGACACAGCTCTCCGGCCACAACGGCTCAGGCCCCGAACTCGCAGAGAACCGAGTTCGGGGCCTGATGCATCTCCGAGCAAAGCCGGACCATGTTCCGGGGGCGGTCTCAGCCCTGGGCGACGAGTGTGCGCACGGCCGAGGAGAAGAACCCCTGACCGTCGACTCCACCGCCGGATTCGGGGCCGAAACCGGCCTCGACGGCGTGTTCGGGGTGCGGCATGAGACCGACGACGTTGCCTGCTTCGTTCGTGATTCCGGCGATGTCGCGCAGAGACCCGTTCGGGTTGAAGCCCTGGTAGCGGAAGACCACGCGTCCGGTCGACTCGAGCTCATCGAGCACCTCGTCGGTGGCGACGAACCCGCCCTCGCCGTTCTTCAGCGGAATGCGGATCGTCTCACCCCGCTCGTAGTCGCTCGTCCACGCGGTTTTCGCGTTCTCCACGACCAGGTCCTGGTCGCGGCAGATGAAGTGCTGGTGATCGTTGCGGATGAGGGCACCGGGCAGCAGACGGGACTCGCAGAGGATCTGGAAGCCGTTGCAGATGCCGAGCACCGGCATACCGGCATTCGCCGCAGCGACGACGGACTCCATGATCGGAGCGAATCCGGCGATCGCACCGCAGCGCAGGTAGTCACCGTAGGAGAATCCGCCCGGCAGGATGACGGCGTCGACTCCGGACAGAGTCGAATCCGCATGCCACAGGTTCACCGGGTTCGCACCGGCCAGGCGCACGGCTCGAGCCGCGTCACGGTCATCGAGCGTTCCGGGGAACGTGACGACTCCGACGGAGACGCCGGATTCGGCAGCTGAGGCGGTGGGATCAGCAGCGACAGCGGTCACGATGCGTCCTCGGCCACGCGGACGGCCACAACGTTTTCAATCACGGGGTTCGACAGAAGCTTCTCTGCGGCTTCGCGTGCCTGGGCGAGGACCTCCTCGGTGGCTTCGCCGTCAACCTCGAGTTCGAACCTCTTGCCCTGACGAACCTCACCGAACCCGGTGAAGCCCAGACGGGTCAGTCCGCCGGAGATCGCCTTGCCCTGCGGGTCAAGGATCTCGGGTTTGGGCATCACCTCAACGACGACACGTGCCATGCGTGTACTGCTCCTTTGTGAAAGTGTTCGGGAGTTCCTCCCGCGCTCACTCAGAGTCTACCAACCACGGCCGAATTCCCCGCCCGCGGTCCGGTCGCCGGACAGGCCGGAGCCCTCACGAGTCGAAGCCCATGCCCGCCGCATCGAGGACCTTGAGCAGGGGGCCGCGCCGACCCTCGTTCTCATCGGCCTTGATCAGCGCATTCGTCGTCAGCTTGATGCCCAACCAGGCCACGGGTTCGGGAGGGAACGGCAGGGGGAGCTTGCGCACCATCTCGAGCCCTGTCAGCTCGGTGTCCTCGCCGGAGAGCAGATCGAGCATGACCGTGCCGGCGAACCGGGAAGCACCGACGCCGAGCCCGGTGAACCCGGCAGCCATGGCGACCTTCTTCCCGTAGGCGCTGGTGAAGAACGAGAAGAACCGCGAGCAGGTGTCGATCGGTCCGCCCCATTTGTGAGTGAACTTCAGTCCGGCCAGCTGTGGGAAGGTCTCGAAGAAGTGCTCGGCGAGGGTCTCGAAGGTCTCGGGCCGCTGATCGTACTTCCACGACACCTTCCGTCCGAAGTGATAGACGGCGTCCCAGCCTCCGAAGAGGATCCGATTGTCCGCGGTCAGCCGGTAGTAGTGGAAGCGATTCGCGCAGTCGCCGATGCCCTGGCGGCCCTCCCACCCGATCGCGGCCATCTGCTCATCGGTCAGAGGCTCGGTCATCAGCGCATAGTCGTAGACGGGCACGGTGTGCAGACTCACCCGCTTGAGCAGGGACGGGAACACATTCGTCGCCAACGCCACCCGCTTCGCCGTGATCGTACTGCACTGAGCGGCCGCGCAGTCCTCGATCGTCTCCGCGGTCACGCGGGTCTGGACTCGCACGGTCGACGTCGCATCGCTGACATCGGTGACCTTCGTGCCCTCATAGACGTCGACCCCGAGTTCGCGGATGACGCGCAGCAGCTCCCAGCACAGCTTCGCCGGATTGACCAGCGCGACCTCACGAGAATCCCACAGTGCACCCTTGTACGTCGGTGACTTGACGATCTCCGCGAGTTCCTGCTGGTCGAGGAAGACGAAACCGGAATCCGGATCGTGGGCCTCCCGCAGCTCGGCGACCTGGTAGTCCTCGGTGGCGACGTCGAGTTCGCCCGTGCGTTCGAACTCGACGTCCATTCCGTACTTCGCCACCGCGGCTTCGACGGCGTCGAGGTTCTCCCGGCCCAGCTGCGCGAGCCGATCGTTCTCCTCCGGCAGGTGGGCTTTCCCGTTGTCGTAGCCGTGCGTGAGGCTGGCCGCGCAGAATCCGCCATTGCGCCCCGAGGCGGCCCACCCGATCGAGTTCGCCTCGACGAGCACGACCCGACGGTTCGGGTCCCGTTCCTTCGCCTGCAGCGCCGTCCACAGACCCGTGAACCCGCCGCCGACGACGAGGAGGTCGGTCTCGCGGTCCTCGACCAGCGGCGGCAGCGGCTGCGGGCGGAGGTCGGTATCGAGCCAGAACGGAATGGTCGAGGCGTCGGCCAATGCGGGATGCACGTCCATGTCACTTCACTTTCTTCATGGTGCAGTCGGCAGCTCTCAGGCGGCCATGGTCTTGATGATCTCGGTGGCGTTGCCGCCGGCCTTGCGCAGGACGAACCCGACGAAGCCGAGGGCGGCGAGGGTGAGCACGAACATCACCGTCGACATCGCCGCGACCTCGGGGCGCAGAGCCACGCGCACGGCGGAGAAGATGTAGACCGGCCACGGGGTGTAGCCCGGCTGCTGGACGAAGCTCGAGAGGATCGTGTTGTCGAGGCTGACGGTGAACGACATCAGGGCACCGGCGAGGATGCCGGGAGCCGCGATCGGCAGGGTGATGTCCTTGAACCGGTTCCACGGTGTCGCACCGAGGTCGGCGGCGGCGTCCTCGAGCTGTGTGTCCATGCCGGCGAGTCGGGCCCTGATGATGAACGTCACGATCGCCATGGAGAACATCGCATGCGAGATGATGAGCCTGACCAGACCGTTGTTGAGTGGGGTGATGCCCCAGTCGACGCCGACGGTGACGAACCACGGCAGGAACGAGATGCCGTCGACGATCTCGGGCGTGACCAGGGTCAGACCGAGGATCGCGGTCAGTCCGAGCGCCCACCATGCGCCCCTTCGCGCCCTGGCCAGAGCGACCCCGCCGAGGGTGCCGAAGATCGTCGAGACGATGGCCGTGCCCACGGCCGCCTGCAGGCTCGTGACGATGGAGGAGACGATGATGTCGTTGTTGATGCCGCTGATGTAGGCGTGCAGGCCGAAACCGCGGAAGTTCGCGAGCACCTTGCCGTTGTTGAACGAATAGGCGATGATCACCGCGATCGGCACGAACAGGTAGACGAAGACGATGATGCCCCAGACGTGCAGAGCGATATCGGTCGGTGTCCGACGTGCGAACGTGTTCTTCTTCGGCATCTCAGGCCCTCCCGTCCTGCAGCGGAACACTGTTGAGTTTGGCCGCGATCGCCTGCCCGAGCTTGAGCAGCGCGAATCCGAGGCCGACGACGACCAAGGTGGAGATGATGAGGATCATCGCCATGGCCGCTCCGACAGCCCAGTTCTGTGCGGTGTTGAACTGATTGGCGATGAGCTGCCCGACCATCGAGCCGCTCGCCCCGCCGAGGACGGTTGCCGTGACGTAGTCGCCGTTGAGCGGGATGAACACGAGCAGGCAGCCGGAGACGACTCCCGGCATGGCCATCGGCAGCGTCACCCGCATGAAGGTCTTCACCTTCCCCGCGCCGAGGTCGTAGCTGGCCTCCCGCAGCTTCTTGCCGGAGGCGTCGATGGCGACGAACAGCGGCAGGATCATCAGCGGCAGATAGTTGTAGACGACGCCGATCTGCACGGCCGAGCGGGTGTAGAGGATGTCCAGCGGTCCATCGAGCAGCCCGAGACCCTGCAGCCAGTTCGACAGGAACCCGTCGGGGGAGAGCATGATCTGCCAACCGAGGGTGCGGACGAGGAAGTTCGTCCAGAACGGCACCATCACCAAAGCCAGGGCCAGGGAACGGCGGGCCGGGGAGACCTTGACCGCCAGCCAGTAGGCGAAGGGCAGGGCGATGAGCAGGCACAGGATCGTGCCGACGATCGAGATCCGCAGGGTCGCGAAGAACGTGGAGACGAAGCTTGCGCTCATCGCCTCCGGGTAGCGGTCGAAGGACAGCCGGTCGGTGGCGATAGCCGTGAACTCATCCGGTTTGTAGCCGAAGCTGTAGAAGACGATGAGTGCCAGCGGAACGATGAAGAAGAACAGCGCATAGGCCCACGTCGGAAACGACATGGCCGCCGGGCCGAAGAAACGCGGGGAGAGCCCGCGCCTGGCTGTCTCTGTGGTCGTGGTTGTACTCATGCTCCACTCCTGGCCTGGGCGTCGGCAAAGATCTTCGTGCGGATCTGATCGGCCGGGGTCTGCTTGCTCGGTTCGAGACGGTCGAGGACCTCCTGGGCCGGGAAGATGAGGTCACGTTCGTCGAGGTCGGCTTTGACCGCCTGCTCTTCGAGCCCCTTCGTGCCGATCGGGTAGCCGATGTAGTCGAGCTGCTCGACGGCCGTGTCCGGGGAGATCATGTGGTTGATGAAGGCGTGGGCGGAGTCCGGGTGCGGAGCACCGGTGGCGATCGCCCACGTGTCCGTCCACAGGTTCGCCGACGGTGTCGGGAACACGAACTTCCAGTTCTCCGGGTCCTTGACCTCCGACAGTCCCTGCCGGGCGTCACCGTTGAACGCATGCAGCATCGTGAAGCTGCCTTGGATCATGCCGGTCGCAGCATTGCCGATATAGGCCTTGATGTTCGGGGCCAGCTGGTCGACGACGATCGTCCGAGCCCGGTCGAGTTCGTCTTCGTCCTCGGTGTTGAGGCTGACATCCATGGCGGCCAAGGCGATCGCTGAGACCTCCCACGGGTCCTCGAGCAGCGCCGTCGTGCCGGCCGCTTCCTTCTGCGCGGCGTCGACGAAGTCCTGCCAGCTGGTCAGCTCACGGTCGATCTTCGTCGTGTTGTAGACGAAGCCGGTCGTGCCCCAGGCCTTACAGACGGTGTACGTGTTGTCCGGGTCGAAGTACTGGTTCTTGAAGTTGTCGTCGATGTGTTCGAAGTTCGGGATGAGCGAGAGATCGAGTTCTTGGAGCAGATCATGGTTGAGCATCTGCGGAACGTTCGATCCCGTCGGGACGACCACGTCGTAGCCGGAGGTGCCCCGTGAGGTGGAGAGCTTCGCGGCGAGTTCCTCGTTCGATCCGTACGAGTCGACCTGGACGAGCACGTCATACTTCGATTTGAACGTCTCGATGAGTTCCGGAGCATCGTAGTCGCCCCACGAGTAGAGGTTGAGCTTCGATTCGAGTTTGCCGTCGGTCGGCGGCGACGCCGCCATCTTCGTGGTCGTTCCGCACGCGCTCAGTGCGCCGAGGCCTGCGACACCGAATCCGGCCAGCAGCGCTCGCCGGCTCAACCTCGCCGAGGCGGCCCGCGGGGCCAGGAATGTCACATCGGGTCGTGTGCGGGCCATCTCAGGCACCGCCCTCGACGGCCGCGGCCGGCAGGCCAGGCTCACGGTCGTACACGGTCACGGCGTCGGCGTCCCAGCTCAGCTCCACCTCGGTGCCGGCGCTGATCGGCTCCCGCCCGGCGGCGGGGACGCGAGCGAGGATCTCGTCGTTGTCGCCGACGACGATCATGTACTGGATGACGTCGCCTAAGAACGAATACGAGATCACCGCGCCGCGTGCCGTGTTCGCGTCCCCGGAGGCCTCGCCGGCCGGGGCGACGTGCATCCGTTCGGGGCGGATGGCTGCGCGCACCCGGTCGCCGACGGTGAGATCACGGGGTTCACCGGCAGCAGTGGACGGTCTGAGTGTCAGCGTCGGGGCCGTGAGCACGGCGTTGGCCGTGCGCAGGGTCGCGGTCGTCGCATCGGTGGACGCCACCTCGGCGGAGATGAAATTCTGCTTGCCGATGAAGCCGGCGACGAAGCCGTTGTGCGGATTCGCGTAGATGTCCTCACCGGTCCCGATCTGCTGGATGACCCCGTCGTACATGACGACGATGCGGTCGCTCATCGCCAGTGCCTCGTCCTGGTCGTGGGTGACGAAGACGAAAGTCGTGTCGAGTCTCGTGTGGAGTCGTTTGAGTTCGAGCTGCATCTCCTCGCGCAGCTTCCGGTCGAGCGCGGACATCGGCTCGTCGAGGAGGAGGACCTGCGGGCGGTTGACGAGCGCCCGGGCCAGGGCGATGCGCTGCTGCTGACCGCCGGAGAGCTGTTCGGGTCTGCGTCCGGCGAAGTCCTCCATCTGGACGAGTGCCAGGGCCTCTCTGACCCGTTGGGCGATCTCCGGCTTCGGAACCTTCGCCTGCTTGAGTCCGTAGGCGATGTTGTCGGCGATGTTCATATGCGGGAAGAGCAGGTACGACTGGAACACCGTGTTGACCGGCCGGCGGTGCGGCGGCAGGGACACGATGTCCTTGCCGCCGAGCAGGATCGCCCCGTCGGTGGGGGTCTCGAAGCCGGCGATCATCCGCAGCAGGGTGGTCTTTCCGCAGCCGGAGGGACCGAGCAGGGAGAGGAACTCGCCCTTGCGGACGTTCAAGTCGAGGCGTTCGATGGCGGTGTTGTCGCCGAAGACCTTCTTCACTCCCTGGATCTCGAGGTGGTCGAGTCCGGTTTCCGCAGAGGGCGCCGAGGTGGCTGTGCTGGTCATGATGGCCTTTCGTCGTCAGCGGGCTGAGCCGGTGGTGGTCGGTGCGGACGTGGTGGTCGGTGTCTGAGGCGGCAGGGCGTCGTGGACGATGCGGCCGTCGCAGATCGTCAGAACGTTGGTGATTCCGGCGATGTCGGTCGTCGGCAGTGTGAAGGGGTCGGCGCTGGCCAGGGCGAGGTTCGCCGGCCGCCCCGGTCGGATGCGGCCGTTGTCGGTCGAGCGCAGGAGGTGGGCCGAGCCTGCGGTGTAGGCACGCAGTGCCGTCGTCAGGTCGATCGCCTCGTCCGGCAGCAGCGCAGCGGCGTCCGCGGCGGTCGGGTGTGAGCGGTTGAGCGCGACATGGATCGCCTCCCACGGGTTCGCCGTCGACACGGGCCAGTCCGAGCCCATCGCCAGATGGGCGCCGGTGCGGTTGAGAGAACCGAAAGGGTAGAGCCAGCCGCTCCGTTCGGCACCGAGGAACGGTAAGTTGAGGTCGATCATCTGCTCGTCATGGCAGGCCCACAGCGCCTGCAGGTTCGCGGTGATGCCGAGTTCGGCGAAGCGCGGCACATCGGCGGGATCGACGACCTGGACGTGGGCGATATGGTGACGGCGTTCGCCGGTGTCAGCTGCGCCGGTCGTCCCGGTGCCGGCCGTGCCCTGGCTGCGGACGGCCTCGAAAGCGTCGAGGGCGGCCTTGACGGCGGCATCGCCGATCGCATGGCAGTGGATGTCGAAGCCGGCCGCATCGAGGGCCGCGAACGAGGCCTCGAGGTGGGCTTTCGTGAAATAGCTCGTTCCGAAGCCGCCGCAGGTGCACGTGTATTCGGTCGTCATCGCCGCGGTCCGGGATTCGACGATCCCGTCGAGCATGAACTTCACCGAGGTGGCGCGGAAGCGTCCGTCGGCACGGGCGAGATCGGTCAGTCGGGCCACCTCGGCGTCGATGTCGGTGACCCCGCGCGGCCACCACAGGCTGCCGACGACCTCGGAATGGAGCTCGCCGGTCTCCGCCGCCCCGGCGTAGGTGCCGTACGGGTCGCGGTGACCGCCGTAGTCGCCGACGATGGCGTCCATCCACGCAGTCACACCGAGGGAGTTGAGATAGCGCTGGCCTTCGCGCAGGCCGGCCAGGACCTCCTCGTCGGAGGCGGCGGGAACGTGGGCTGAAACGAGGTCGATGGCCGATTCGTGCAGGCACCCGGTGGGTCGACCGGTCGAATCGGTGACGATGATGCCGCCGGCAGGGGCCGTCGACGTCTCGTCGAGTCCGGCCGCGGTCATCGCCTGCGTGTTCACCCATGCCGAATGGTGGTCGGCGCTGAGCAGGATCGCGGGCCGATCGGGGCAGGCCGCGTCGAGGATGTCGGCACTCGGGTCTCCTCCGGGGAAGTGGGCCATCGACCAACCGCCGCCGATGACCCAGTCGTTCGCAGGGTCGGTCGCGCCGTCATGACGGGGCGTCTCGGCGACATAGTCGCGGATCATCTGCAGCGCCGCCTCGAGGCTGTCGGCTCCGCTGATATCGCAGGCCAGGGCCTCCTGGCCGCCGAAGGTCGTGTGCACATGCGCATCGACGAATCCGGGAGTGAGCAGCTTGCCGGCGGCGGTGATCGTGCGCGCGGCGGGCACCGCTGCGGGACCGGTGCCGATCTCGGCGACGATCCCGTCGCGGATGCTCACGCGATCCTCGGGGCGCAGAGCCTCACCGTCGAAGATCGCGACGTCGAGGATGTCGAGGTCCATCGGTGCCTCCCGGCTGCTGTGTCGTGGCAGAGGCGGATCGCAGAGTCCGCTCTCTGAGTGTGTTGTGGATCACTGTGAGGTCACCTTAGCGGAAGTTCTCCCCCGATTCCACTGATTCCGTTGCCGAATTGCGGCTATGTTGATGGAAACTGCAATGCAGATTGCCAGTGATGCTGAATCAGCGTCTCATTCCGCGATATTCGCACAGTAGTTGTTGGCGGCTCGGCTGTCGGCGACAGCGGGCGCGAGGTGGCCGGGGAGTCTCTGGGAACGACGAAGCCGCGGGGCACCGACTGTGCGTCGGTGCCCCGCGGCTCACGTGCTGGCGCTCTGGGGCGCGCAGGGTCTCAGGCGGGGAACGTCTCCCCGGTGAGCTTCTCGAAGGCCTCGATATAGCGGGCGCGGGTCTTCTCGACCACCTCGGCCGGCAGTGCCGGGGGAGGAGTGTCCGACGCCTTGTCCCACCCGGATTCGTCGGTCAGCCAGTCGCGGACGAACTGCTTGTCGAAGCTCGACTGAGTCTTGCCGACCTCATAGCCCGCGGCGTCCCAGAAGCGAGAGGAGTCAGGGGTGAGCACCTCGTCGCCGAGGACGATCGTGCCATCGGACAAGGCTCCGAACTCGAACTTCGTATCGGCCAGGATGATCCCGCGTTCCCGGGCGATCTGCTCGGCACGCTGGTAGATCTCCACGGTCAGATCGCGCAGCTTCTCCGCCGTCTCCGTCCCGACGGTCTCGGCGACGGCGGAGAAGCTGACGTTCTCATCGTGGTCTCCGAGCTCGGCCTTCGTCGCCGGAGTGAAGATCGGGGGCTCGAGGCGGTCGGCCTCGACGAGCCCGGCCGGCAGTTGGATGCCGCACACGGACCCGGTGGCCCGGTAGTCGGACATTCCCGAACCGGTGAGGTAGCCGCGGGCGACGCACTCGACGGGGAACATGGAGAGATTCTGCACGATCAGCCCGCGCCCGGCCACGGCGGCCGGCACATCCGAGCTGATGACATGGTTGCCGATGACATCGGCGAGCTGATCGAACCACCACAGGCTCAGGCCGGTGAGCACCTTGCCCTTGTCCGGGATCTCCGAATCGAGCACCCAGTCGTAGGCGGAGATGCGGTCCGAGGCGACCATGAGCAGCTGCTCGGCGCTCGCGGCATCGGCGGCGTCGGCGGGAATGTAGAGGTCGCGGACCTTCCCCGAATACACATGCTTCCAGCCCGGCAGCACCGGGGCGACCGGGGCGGGGGCGGCGTAGCCGGAAGCGAGCTCGATGCGCCCGGCGGCGGCTGCCTCGGCGATATCGGTGCGATGCTGCTCGCCGTCCCATGCGATCTCGTCGACCGCGGCATAGGCCCTCGCGCGGGCATCGTCGAGGTCGTCACCGAGGGAGACGACGGAGAGCACACGGCCGCCGGAGGTGACGATGTCACCGGTCTCGGCGATGTCCTTCGTGATCACGGCGTCCTCGGGGGCGAACCCGCCGCTGGGGCCGGTCGCGAGCTTCGTGCCCGCGTGCAGGACGCTGACATCGGGCAGGGTCGCGGCGGTGTCGAGCCCGCGGATGATGTCCCCGGTGCTCGGCGTGGCCGGGTAGTTCTCGGCGGCCATGACCACGGTCACCGAGGAGCGCGGATCCCATTCGAGGGCCTCGACCTCGTTGAGGCGGCCCTCGGCGGCGGCGAGCAGCGTCTGCCCCAGGGGGCTGGCCAGCCGAGCGAGCACGGACTGCGTCTCCGGATCGCCGAAGCGGACGTTGAACTCGATGACGCGCAGGCCTTTCGACGTCAGCGCCAGACCGCAGTAGAGCAGACCGGTGAACGGGGTGCCGCGGCGGGCCATCTCATCGACGACGGGTTGGGCGACGGTGTCGACGATCTCCTCGACCGTGCCGGCGGGCAGCCATGGCAACGGCGAATATGCGCCCATTCCGCCCGTGTTCGGGCCGGTGTCGCCGTCGCCGATGCGTTTGAAGTCCTGCGCCGGGGCCAGGGGGACGGTGGTCGTGCCGTCGCAGAGGACGAACAGGGACACCTCGGGGCCGTCGAGGTAGTCCTCGATGACGACGCGATCGGAGACCTCGAGGCAGGAGCTCGCATGCGCCAGCGCGGCATCGAGGTCATCGGTGACGACGACTCCCTTGCCGGCGGCCAGGCCATCGGCCTTGACCACGTGCGGGGCACCGAATTCGCGCAGCGCGGCGGCGGCCTCATCGGTCGAATAGGCGACGACGGTGCGGGCAGTCGGCACGTTCGCGGACTCCATGACCTCCTTCGCGAACGCCTTGGAGCCTTCGAGGTGTGCGGCGTCCGCGCTGGGGCCGAACACGGGGAAGGAGGCTTCGCGCAGAGCATCCGCAACACCGGCGACCAGCGGGGCTTCGGGCCCGATGACGACGAGGTCGACGTCGAGGGTCTCGGCCAGCGCGGTCACGGCGGCGGCATCCGAGGCGTCGACGGCCTCGGTGTGGGCGATCTGCGCGATCCCGGGATTGCCGGGAGCGGCGATGACGGCGTCGACCTGCGGGTCGCGTGAGAGAGCAAGGACGAGGGCGTGTTCACGGGCGCCCGAACCGATGACAAGAACCTTCACGCCACCAGCCTAAAGGGTCGTAGGCTTGAGTGCGTGACCCTCTCGACTTTCACTCCCGCCCAAGCCGCCGAGCTCGCAGTCGTCGAGCGCTCCGGGTTCATCGAATCCCGGCACATCGGATCCGCCGTGGTCCTGGCCCCGGACGGATCACCGCTGATCAGCCTGGGCGCCCCGGAGGCAGCCGTGTTCACCCGTTCCAGTCTCAAACCGCTGCAGGCGATCGCCGCGATGAGCCTCGGCGCGCAGCTGACAGGTCCTGCCGCGGCCCTGGCGACCGCCTCGCACAAGTCCGAGGCCGGGCACGTCGAGGTCGTCGAATCGATGCTCGCGGCCGCCGGGCTGAGCGTGTCCGACCTGCAGTGCCCGTCCGCCCATCCCGCCGACGGAGCCTTCCGCCGCGAACTGCAGGAGCGTGCACGGGCTCGTTCAGATGCGGACACCGACCCGCGCTCGCCTCTGTACTTCAACTGCTCCGGCAAACACGCGGCGTTCCTCGCCGCCGCCCGTGCCATCGGTGCCGACACCTCCACCTACCTGTCCCCGGACCATCCCGTGCAGCAGAAGGTCGCCGAGGTGGTCGCCGCCTTCGCCTCCGAGCACCCGTCCGCGGTCGGCATCGACGGCTGCGGGGCTCCCGTGTTCGCGCTCAGCCTCACCGGACTGGCCCGCGCGGTCGGCCGCGTCGTCCGGATGGGCAGCACCGACGGCGCCGCCGAGGCGTCAACAGAGGCATGGGCCGCGTATGAGGACGAGGCGCGCACCCTCACCGAGGCGGTCTTCGCCGACCCGTGGGCGATCGAGGGCCACGGCCGACCGAACTCGACCGTCATCGACCGGCTCGGCGTCTTCGCCAAGGGCGGGGCCGAAGGCGTCATCGTCATGGCCACCCGAACCGGGTATTCGGCGGCGGTGAAATGCCTCGACGGGTCCTCGCGGGCGACCGGGCTCGTGGCGCTGACCCTGCTCCAGCGGGCCGGAGCGTTCGCTGCCGGGCCGGGAGCCGCCTCGGCGCCGGAGGACGACACGGTCGACTCCGTGATCGCGGCGATCACGGACACGGTCACCGGGGGCACGGATTCCGAGGGGCGGACGGACGTTGTCGGACGCCTGGAGCTCGGGGAAGATATTGCCACAATCGGTGAGAGGAAGAGGGACTGATGGCGATTCGCAGAAGGATCGACCCCGATCAGGGGCGCAGTGCAGTGGAGATGTGGCTGACCCAGGCGAGGCTCGATGCGGCCCCGGCCGACCGGTCGACCACCGCCACCGCCGTGCGTTTCACCCTCGAGGAACTCGCCTCCCGCGCCGAAGGCAACAGCGTCGAGGTCCGGGTCCCGCCCTTCGGGGTCACGCAGTGCATCGCCGGACCCCGGCACACCCGCGGCACCCCGCCGAACGTCGTCGAAACCTCCGCCGAGGTGTGGCTGAGCCTGGCCACCGGACGCACCGACTTCGCCACCGCGCTCGCCGCCGGAGACATCGACGCCTCGGGAACCCGAGCCGACCTCGGCGATTTCCTGCCCCTCTTCACGCCTGCAGAACTCGAGGCCCGAGCATGAGCGCACAGATCACACAGACGACGTCGTTCATCGGCGGGCGGCATGTGCCGTCCCTGCTCACCTACGCGAACATCGACCCGGCGACCGGCGGCCAGCTCGGCGACATCGCCCGCGCCGGAGCCGACGAGGTCGACCGAGCCGTGCGGGTGGCGGCGAAGGCGCAGCAGGAATGGAAGCGCTCGAGCCCCGAACAGCGCTCCCGTCTGCTCATCGCCACCGCGGCCGTCATCACCGCCAACCGCGACGATCTGGCCCGCATCGAATCCGAGGACACGGGCAAACCGCTGACCCAGGCCTATGCCGACGTCGACGTGTGCGCCCGCTACTTCGAGTTCTACGGCCACACCATCGAGTCCTACTACGGTCACGCGATCCCGCTGGCCGAGGACATGCACGTCTACACGCGGCGGGAGCCCTTCGGCGTCACCGGCCACATCGTGGCCTGGAACTATCCGCTCCAGCTCATCGGCCGCGCCGCCGCCACCTCGCTGGCCACCGGCAACTGCGCCGTCGCCAAACCCGCGGACGAGACCCCGCGGTCGACCGTGCGACTGGCCGAACTCATCCACTCCGTCGGCTTCCCCGCCGGAGCCTTCAACGTCGTCACCGGCCTCGGCGCCGAGGCGGGAGCGGCACTGAGCGCCCACCCCGGGGTGGCGCACCTGGGCTTCGTCGGATCGACGCAGACCGGTTCGGCCATCGCCCACGCCGCCGCCGATCGAGTCGTGCCCACGGTCCTCGAACTCGGTGGGAAGTCCGCGAACATCGTCTTCCCCGATGCCGATATCGATGCGGCGATCCCATCGCTCGTGCGCTCGATCATCCAGAACGCCGGGCAGACCTGCTCGGCCGGATCCCGGCTCATCGCCCACCGCGACATCCACGCCGAGGTGGTCGACAAGATGGCCGCGGCCATGTCGGCCGTGACCATCGGCTACGGCCTCGACGACCCGATGCTCGGCCCCCTGATCTCGGCCAAGCAGCACGATCGGGTGGGCGGGTTCCTCTCCGAGGTCGATTCCGGGCAGATCGTCACCGGCGGCACCCGGCCCGACGGCCTGGCCGACGACCTCGCCGCCGGGGCGTTCATCACCCCCACCATCGTCGACTCCGTCGACCCGCAGTCGCGGATCGCCCAGGAGGAGGTCTTCGGTCCCGTCGTCGTGACCCTGCCGTTCGCCGACGACGATGAAGCCGTGGCCCTGGCCAACGGCACCGACTACGGGCTGGTCACGGCTCTGTGGACGCAGAACATCTCCCGTGCCCACCGGCTGGCCGCCGAGGTCGACGCCGGTCAGATCTTCGTCAACACCTACGGTGCCGGCGGGGGAGTCGAACTGCCCTTCGGCGGGTTCAAGAAGTCCGGCTACGGGCGCGAGAAGTCCATCGAAGCCCTCGACGAATACACGCAGACGAAGACCGTCGCCATCAAGCTGTGACGGTGCCGACGAGGCTGGTGCTGAGGTGACCTTCCCCGTCCTCGGGCTCGTCCTCATCGCCGCGATCGCCCACGCCGTGTGGAACCTCGCCGCGAAGTCCGTCACCGGCAAGGGCTTTGCCTTCGTGCTCGGCTACCACGGGCTCTCGGCGATCCTGCTCGCCCCGGTCGCAGCCGTCATCATCGCCACCGGCGCGCAGCCGCTGAACTGGGGGCTGGTCGGCGCGGCGGCACTGAGCGCGGTGTTCCACATCGCCTACTCGGTGGCTCTGCAGTCCGGCTACGACCACGCGCCGCTGGGCGTCGTCTATCCGACGGCGCGCGGCACCGGGCCGGTGGTGACGATCATCATCGCCGTGGCCCTCCTGGGTGAGCGTCCCACCCTCGCCGAGGGGCTCGGAGCCTTCACCGTCATCGCCGGAATCGCTGTCGTCACGATCCGCCCCCGCGGCGGCGGGGACGGTCCCACCAGCAGCGACGGTCTGCGGCGCGGCCTGGCGTGGGGTGGGCTGATCGGGGCGTTCATCGCCTCGTACACGCTCTGGGACGACTTCGCGGTCAACCATGTCAGCGACTCCCCGCTGCTGTACTTCGCCGTCTCCGAAGCCTGTGTCGGAGTGATCATGACCGCGGGAGCGTTCACCCTGCCCGGAGGTCGGGACCGGCGTGCGGACCTGCGTGAGATCCTGAGGAACCACAAGCGGGCACTCGTGACCGTGGCGATCCTCTCGCCCCTGGCGTATGTGCTCGTCCTCTACGCGATGCAGCAGGCGCCGGTGGCGCTCGTAGCCCCCGTGCGGGAGACCTCGATCATCGTCGGCACCCTGCTGGCCTGGTGGTTCTTCGGGGAGAGGAACGTGCTGCTCAAACTCGTCGGTGCCCTCGTCGTGGTCGCAGGCATCGGGCTCATCGCACTCGGCTGACGGGGCTGCGGCTCAGCGGCGACGGCCGGGCTGACGGCGGTTGACCCGCACCACCCGCACCGGACACACGGTGTGCGAGAGCACGCCCTGCGACGTCGACCCGAGGATGGTGGAGATGAAGCCGCCGCGGCCACGGGAGCCGATGACCATGAGATCGGCGGTGTACGTGGCGGACACGAGCACCTCGGTGGCGGGAGCATCGAAGATCGAGTACCGCACCTCGAGGTCGGGGAAATCGGTCGTGAGCGAATCGGCTGCGGCGGTGAAGGCCTTCGCCGCTTCGTCGTACATCCGGATGAGATGCTCTTCGCTGGGCATCCACTCCGGCGAGAGGATGTGCGTGGCGGTGACCCCGACGAGGCGCAGCGGAACACCGTAGATCGTGGCCTGCGAGGCCGCTGCGCGCAGCACCGGGGTGTCGGTTTCGAAGGGATCGACGGCGGCGACGACCTCCCCGGAGAAGTCGGGGCGTGAACCGGTCGCCGCCTCGGCGGCAGGATCATCCGTCGTGCGGACGGGATCATCGACGGGCAGGGGAGTCGTGGGCATGACCCGGGTGGGCCAGGTGCTCGGGACGACGACGGTGGGGCACTGCGAGTGCGCGGGCATCGCCAGGGCCACGGACCCGAGGAGGCGACCGGCGAACCCGCCGCGACCGCGCGCCCCGACGACGGCGAGGGCGGCGTTCTTCGAATGCTCGACCATCACTCCGGAGGCGTCACCGGGCACGATCGTCGTCGACACGGGAACGCCGGCCTTCGTGACGGTGGCGGCGGCCGCCTCGGCGATGTCTTCGACGGTCTTCTTCACGGCGCTGTCGAAGTCGGCGGGGTAGACGATATCGGCCTGGCTCATATTGACGCCGGGGACGGTGTAGGCGGAGACGATGCGGATCTCTGCGGAGGTCTTCTGTGCGTGTGTGATCGCCCACTGCAGGGCGCATTCGGCGTTGTCGGAACCGTCGATGCCGACGATGATCGTGTGGGACATATCGCAAACCTCTATCTTCAGTGACCGTCAATCTGGGTGAGTCCAGTTTAGTTGTGTCCAGTTTATGGGAACTGGCCTGAGACTGCCTGGGAGGAACATCGAGCTGACTCGACTAGACTGTTCGCGACCTGTTGTTCCGGGGCCATCCCGGCGTTTCATCGGCCTCAAGGCCACGTGTCCAAGGAGATCATGAAGGATCAGATCGACGTCTCCGTCCGTCGCAGCCCAAAGTACCCGGTGTTCATGGGCATCGGCGCGGTGCTCGGCATCGTGCTTGCTGGAATCCTCGCGGTCTTCGTCGACCCGGCCGATATGCCGATGGGCTACACGGTGGCCAAGGGACTGGGCCTGCTGCTGCTCGTCCTCGGGATCGGCGGACTGTTCCTCGGTGGGCTCGTCGCGCTCATCCTCGACTGGCGGGGACGGAAGAAGTCGAAGGAGTTCCGGGTCGGTGCGCAGATCGACATGGTCGACGACCCGAAGGAGATCGCGCGCCGTCGCATCGCCGAAGCCCGCGGGGAGGTCCCCGATGCCGGTGCCGACGAAGGTGCGGCCGCCTCGGCGAACACGGAGTCCGCGCCCGCAGACGATACGCATGCTCAGCCCGCAGCCGACGACGAGGACGATGTGGGAACCGGACGGGATTCGGCCCCCGGTTCCACAGTCTGAGCACCGGGTCAGAGCGCAGCTGCGGGTATGAGACAATTTCACTCGTGGCAAGAGGAGACGGGCAGCTGACGCACGAAATCGACCCCCAGGACCGCGGACCGCAGGACGAATGCGGTGTGTTCGGAGTCTGGGCCCCCGGCGAGGAAACCGCCAAACTCACATACTTCGGGCTCTACGCCCTGCAGCACCGCGGACAGGAGTCCGCGGGAATCGCTGCCAGCAACGGCAAGCAGATCCTCATCTACCGCGACATGGGCCTGGTCTCCCAGGTGTTCCACGAACGCGATCTCGAGCTCCTGCAGGGCCATATCGCCGTCGGCCACACCCGGTATTCGACGACCGGATCACCGTCGTTCGAGAACGCTCAGCCCACCCTGGGGCCGACCCCATTCGGCACCGTGGCGCTGGCCCACAACGGCAATCTGACGAACTTCGACGCCCTCGAAGCCATGGCCGATGCCCGCCGCGACCACGCGACGAAGGTCGTCGAGGAGGCCACGAAGAAGTCGGCCCGCACCCGGCCCTTCCGTGATTCCTCGAATGACACCTCCCTGGTCACCGAGCTCTTCGCGACCGAAGACGGAGAGAACCTCACCGAGGCGGCGCTGAGTCTGCTGCCGCATGTCGAAGGCGCGTTCTCGCTGGTCTACATGGACGAGCACACCCTCTATGCAGCCCGTGACCGGCACGGGGTCCGACCCCTGTCGCTGGGCCGGCTGGAGAACGGCTGGGTCGTGGCCTCGGAGACCGCGGCACTCGACATCGTCGGTGCTAAGTTCGTCCGCGACATCGAACCCGGTGAGCTCATCGCCATCGACGAAGACGGTCTGCGTTCGCACCGCTTCGCCGAACCGAGCCAAGCTCGCTGCGTCTTCGAATACGTCTACCTCGCGCGTCCCGACAGCAAGCTCAACGGCAAGAACGTCCACGCCGCGCGCACGCAGATGGGCCGCCAGCTGGCCGAGGAGTACCCGGTCGACGCCGACCTCGTCATCGCCACCCCGGAATCCGGAACCCCCGCGGCCGTCGGCTATGCCGAGGCCTCGGGCATCCCGTTCGGCCAGGGGCTGATGAAGAACGCCTATGTCGGACGCACCTTCATCCAGCCTTCGCAGACCCTGCGGCAGCTGGGCATCCGCCTCAAGCTCAACCCGATCCGGGAGAACATTGAAGGTCGACGCCTCGTCGTCGTCGACGATTCGATTGTGCGCGGAAACACTCAGCGCGCCCTGATCCGCATGCTGCGGGAGGCCGGAGCGGCCGAGGTCCATGTGCGCATCTCCTCCCCGCCGGTGAAGTGGCCGTGCTTCTACGGGATCGACTTCGCGACTCGGGCCGAGCTCATCGCCAACGGACTGACGACCGACGAGATCAAGGACAACCTCGGCGCGGATTCTCTGGGCTATATCTCTCTGGACGGCATGATCGCCGCCACCGAGCAGGAGCGCAGCCAGCTGTGCACCGCCTGCTTCTCGGGCGAGTACCCGATTCCCGTCAACAACACACCCGCCGACAAAGGATGCTGAGTTGAGTTCCGAAGCGAACCCGAAGTCCACTACCTATGCCGCCGCCGGCGTCGACGTCGAGGCCGGAGACCGCGCCGTCGAGCTCATGAAAGCTGCGGTCTCGGCCACCCACAACTCCTCGGTCGTCGGTGGGATGGGCGGATTCGCCGGACTCTTCGACGTCTCCGTGCTCAAGGACTTCGAGCGTCCGCTGCTCGCCTCGTCGACCGATGGCGTCGGTACGAAGGTCGCCATCGCGCAGGCCATGGATAAGCACGACACCATCGGCTACGACCTCGTCGGCATGGTCGTCGACGACATCATCGTCTGTGGCGCCCGCCCTCTGTTCATGACCGACTACATCGCCTGCGGCAAGGTCGTGGCCGAACGCATCGCCGATATCGTGCGGGGAATCGCCGATGCCTGTGCCTCGGCCGGTGTCGCACTGGTCGGCGGGGAGACCGCCGAACACCCGGGTCTGCTCGGGGCGGACGAATACGATGTCGCCGGTGCCGCCACCGGTGTCGTCGAGGCTTCGAAGCTGCTCGGACCGGAGAAGGTCCGCGCCGGGGACGTGCTCATCGGTCTGCCGTCCTCGGGCATCCACTCCAACGGATACTCCCTGGTCCGCCACATCATCGCCGAGGCGGGATGGGGCCTGGACAGGCAGGTCCCGGAGTTCGGCCGCACCCTCGGTGAGGAGCTGCTCGTTCCCACCCATGTCTACACCGGCGAACTCGCTGCTCTCTTCGACGCACTGCCCGATGCCGTCCATTCGGTCTCGCACGTCACCGGCGGGGGACTGTCGGCCAATCTGGCCAGGGTGCTTCCGCAGGGTCTGGTCGCGAGGATGTCGCGGGCCTCATGGGAGATCCCGGCCGTGTTCTCCGTGCTCGGCGAGCTCGGCGGAGTGCCGCAGGGCGACCGTGAACGCACCTGGAACCTCGGCGTCGGCATGGTCCTCGTCGTCGACGCAGCATCCGCCGACGGTGTCCTCGCCGCGAGCCCCGGAGCCTGGGTGCTCGGCGACGTCGCCGCCGATGACGGATCTCTGGCGACCGATCCCTACTATGTGCAGGGCGCCAAAGGCGTCGACGGGGGTGCTGCGATCCTGCAGTAAGGGCCGCGGTCGCCGTGCCCCGCACCTTGCTGCGCGGCTTCCCTCACCGAAACTCTCACACCCTCGGCGCAGGGGCTTCTCACACTGTTAGTATCACACCCTCGTGTTCCTGCACGGGGGTGTGCTGCTTCCGGTGTGTGATGGCCGCGGGAGTGGAGGAATTACACGCAACGGTGCGTGATGCGCGTGAGGGCACGGCCGCCTCGGCGAGGGATGCCCGGGCGTACGACGGAGGGCGGGGACCGAAGTCCCCGCCCTCTGTGCGTGTCAGATCAGCCGTGCGCGGCTGGACTCATCCGAGTTCAGTCCTCGTCCTCGTCGTCATCGTCGACATTGTACTTGTCGGCGTAATCCGAGTAGTCGGGTTCATCGTCGTACGGATCGGACGGACCGGACTTGCTCGCGTCGGCGCCCAGCTCCTGCTGGAGTCTATTAAGGTCGGTATCCGGGCTGTAGTACTTCAGCTTCCGAGCTACCTTGATCTGCTTTGCCTTTGCGCGGCCGCGACCCACTGGCGTGACCCCCTCCGTCGTCGATGGGACCGATTGCCCCGGACTAGATCTCTGCTATGCGCTTAAATCCTACCTGTTCATACTGGGAAGTTCCATTTTGTGAGTGGACCTTGGATAGGCTGAACCCATGGCTTACCGTCGCGATTATGTCGTCACCCTGCGGATCTTCGAACCTCTTGTGGTGCATTCCGAATTGCAAGACAGGCAGGTGGAGGACAACCGGTCACGCATCGAGGAGCAGATTTCTCACGACGCTGACAAGCGCTTGATCTCTCTGCCCCCGTCGCCCGTGGCTGATTCGTTTCGGCGCACTCCGATCTTCCTTCCGGCGTCTCAGACCGCGGACGGGGTCGACCGTTTCTGCCCTGCTCAGGAGGACATCCGGGGGTGGGAGGCGCTCGATTCGCTGGCCGAGCACACCTCGAAGGCGACCTTGGACATCGTCGCTCCGAAGTCTGCTCGCCGGCGTGCTGCCAGCCGTCGTGCGGAGTGGCTGCAGGATGCCAAGGACACGCGGATCTTCACCCGCGTCTCTGCCTGGGACGTGCCGCCGTCGTGGTGGCTGTTCTTCTCCCTGACCGAGGATCAGATCATCACCGAGGAGACCGACGAGGGCCTGCGGGTGCTCATCCGTACGGATATCCTGGCCGCCTCGGCGCGGATGGAATGGGCCTCGGAGACGATTGCGGACACCTCGAAGGTCGTCGATATGGTCGAGCAGACCTCGGTTCTGGCCGAGTGGATCGACACCTTCGATATGAACTCGATCCTCGAGCTCGACCTCGGCGGGATGTCCGATGTGCTGTGGCCGAGCGAAGCCGCGGAACTCGTCGACTCGTGGGTCACGGCACTGAGCAACAACGATTCCGAGTCCGCGGTCGCCGCCTTCCAGAAGTATGCGGCCGGCTGGGAGCAGCTCAACCTCTACGCCCGCAGCTCCTGACCCCTCTTACTACCCGACGGCGGCCCAGCAACCTCGCGCGAGGTTGCTCAGCCGCCCTCAGGTAGCAATTGGGGCGGATAGGATTGTCTGCGAACGAGCCGCACCCGAGAGGACGAGTCCTGTAAGCGTATGGAAGAGAAGAAGCGCCGCCTCCTGACAAGCCAGGACCCCGCTGCTCAGAGGCCCGATCCTGCCGCATCGTCCGCCTCCGGTGAGTCCGCGACCGCCGTTGCCGCGCCCACCGGTTCCCCGAAGCCCGCGACGCGGGTGACACCGCTGTCGAAGGTCTCCATCGGCTGGCGCATCGTCGTGCCCGCGATTGCCTTCGTCATCCTCACCTGCGGACAGTTCCTCAACACCAATGACTTCTTCCCGCTCGGATCGCTCACCCAGTACGCCACCGCCAAAGACCTCAACGGCACCGTGAACTCCACGTGCCTCGAAGCCCAGTTCCCCGGCGAGGACGAACCGCGCCGCCTCGGGTTCAACACCGCGACCGTCGGCATTGAACGCGGTGACGTCGAATCCCAGCTCGATCGGGTCATCGCCCACCCCGAACTCCTGCAGTCGATGGCCGACTCGTACATCCGGCTGCATCCGGACGAACCGAAACCGGAGACGATGATCCTCTGCCGCACCACCACGCAGCTGCAGGACGGCCTCGCCGTCGGTGAACCCGAACAGACGACACTGGCGACATGGGAGGTCCGATGAGCCGCACACCGACCCTGACGGCCACCCCCGCCGAGGCGACCCCCACCAATCCGGTCCTCCGCTGGTTCATGCCCGCGGTCCCCCTGGCCCGAGTGGCCGTGTTCCGCGTCTTCATCTACGTCTTCATCATCATCGATGTGCTCACGATCTCCGGTGACGTCATCGCCCACGGTTGGACACCCGAGTTCTATCAGCCGCTGTGGTTGGCAAGGTTCCTCCACATCCCAGCCGTCAGCGTCCTCGGCGCGCAGATCCTGCTCACCCTCATCATCGTCTTCTCCCTCCTCGCCGCCGCAGGAATCCTCCAGCGCCTCAGCGGGTGGGCCGTGGCGATCAGCTTCGGTGCGTGGATGTTCTACACGCAGGGCTACGGTTACGTCGCTCATGATCATATGGCGCTCGTCATCGCCGCCTTCGTCCTGCCGACGGTCGGAACGGCGCGCTTTCGGGACCTCGGCACCGCCTCGGCGCGGGCAGGCTGGGCACTGCGCGTCGTGCAGATCGCGGTCGTGCTCACCTACTTCTACTCGGTGGTGATGAAGTGGATCGCCTCGGGCAACATCACCCACTGGGCCAACGGGGCGGTCATCATCTGGGCGCTCATGCGGCGCGGCGCCGAATGGTCGAAGCCGTTCCTCGAGATGCCCGGCTTCCTCATCGCCGCACAGTGGGCGACACTCGTCTTCGAGTTCCTTTCGCCGGTTGTGCTGTTCCTCAAGGGCAAGTGGCTGTACGGGGCCGTCGCCTTCTTCTTCCTCTTCCACCTCATGACGTATCTCGCGCTGGGCATCCACTTCCTGCCGACCGTCATCTGCTGGGCGGCGTTCCTGCCCCTGGAGAAGCTCGTGCCCAAGCGCTTCACCAGCACGGGCACCGCCTAATCCGCGGCGTCGTCGACCCGGCTGAGCGCGCTGATCACAGCGCGCACCGCGACACGTTCGGCCGTGTCCGGACGCATCACGGCTACGATCCAGCGTGTCGTCGTCACCCCCGTCAGCGGCACCAGTGACAGTCCCACATCGCGCGGCGTCGTGAACCGGGGGAGGAGCGCGACCTGGTCCGAGGAGGCGACGATCGCTTCGATGAGCCGGTTGTCCCGGATGCGTTGGACGACGTCGAGGTCGCGACCGGTGAGATGCTCGATCGAGGTGAGAATCGTGTCGAAGGGGTATCCTCGGGGCACTCCGACCCAGCGACAATCGACGATATCGTCCGGGGTCAGCTCGGCGCGATCGGCAAGCGGATGGCCGATGGCGAGGGCCACGTCGATGGGTTCGCGGGCGAGCGGGACGACGGTGAGTCCGTCGGTGCCCAGGGGGCGTTCGGCGACGAGGCTGTGTGCGACGACGATATCGACATCTCGGGTCAGTCCCGCGAATTCGTGCTCGGCGAGGTCGACATCGTCCATGCGCAGGTCGATGTGCGGGTGGTCCTCCCGCAGCCTGCGCAGCGCATCGGGGAGGAGGTGGGTGAGCGCGCTCGGCAGTCCGGCCAGGGTGATCTCTCCGACAGCTTCGCCGAGGTGGCCCTCCCATTGGGCCTGCACCCGGGCGAGCGTGCGGGCCACGTCCCGACCACCGTGGGCGAGCAGCCGTCCCGCGGCGGTGAGCGTGAGTCCGCGACCGGCGGGTTCGACCAGAGCGTGGCCGATCTCGCTCCCGGCCTGCCTCAGCTGCTGAGAGACGGCCGAAGGGGAGCGATGGGTGACATCGGCGACAGCGGTGACGCTGCCGTATTCGTCGAACAGGCGCAGCAGCTCGAGATGCTTCGGATCGATGACCATGAAGTCATGCTACAGAGTCGATGAAGCACTCTGCGATTGTGCTTCATAATGGTTGCGGTTGAGAATGGGGCCATGTCCTTCAAGCACTGTCTGCTCGCCGCCTCGGTGGCGGTGATGTGGGGACTGAATTTCCTCGCCATCGATCTCTCTCTGGCCCAGTTCCCGCCCTTCTTCCTCGTCGCTCTGCGCTTCGCCCTGCTCGCGGTCCCCGCGCTGCTCTTCGTACCGAAGCCCGACGTCGGGCTCCGGTGGATCATCGGCTACGGACTCGGCTTCGGACTGCTGCAGTTCCTCTTCCTCTACTGGGCGATGGCCGCCGGCATGCCCGCGGGACTCGCGTCCCTCGTCCTCCAAGCCTCGGGCCCATTCACGGTGCTGCTGGGCATGACATTCCTGCGCGAGAGGGTCCGCGGCTCGCAGATGACCTTTCTGCTCGTCGCGATGGCAGGGCTCGCCGTCGTCGGCTGGCAGCGCTTCGACTCGAACGCGAGCTTCCTGCCCTTCCTCCTCACCCTCGCCGGCGCCTTCGGCTGGGCGATCGGCAATATCTGCAACCGGCAGTCCCATTCGACCGAGCCGATCAAGCTGACGATGTGGATGTCCGCTGTCCCGCCCGTGCCGATGCTCGTCCTCTCCCTCCTCGTCGAAGGACCTGAGAGGATCGGCGCATCATTTTCGGGACTGACCACGCCGACAGGGCTGCTCGCGATCGCGGGACTGCTCTACACCGTGGTCATCGCGACGATCCTCGGTTCGGGCATCTGGTCGTGGCTGATGTCGCGCAACCCGGCCGGCGTCGTCGCACCGTTCTCGATGCTCGTTCCTGTGGTCGGGATGAGCGCGGCATTCGTCTTCCTCGGCGAGCGAGTGAGCCTCGGGGAGCTGTGCGGAGCAGCCCTCGTCATTATCGGTGTCCTCGGAGCGGGTCTCAAGGCTGCGAAGGGGGCCCGTATTCTCGCCGCCGCCGAGGTTGCCGTGCCGGTGAGCGCGCAAGCGGAGGATTCCGACGCAGGCGATTCCATCAAGGCCAGCTGACAGGTATTCGCGTAGCCTGAGGTCATGACCGCCGATGATGAGCCTCCGACCCTTCATGACGACCGCCTGTCCGCCGAGGATCTGCTCGCGTCCCCGCGGGGACGCTCGCTCGTGTTCGGGCTGGCCCTGATTGGACGCGACGACGAATTCGACGAGGAGGGCGAACCGCTCACCGAGGGGGCGCGTGCGCTTTCCGAGGCTCGCCACGATGTCTTCATCGCCGGCTTCCTTGCCGACAAGGAGCAGGGCGCTGCGGTGGCGATGTACCTCGGCGAGGGAGACTCCGAACCGGAATCCGGAGACGTCACTGCCCAGGACGTCGCGGCAACCCTGCGACGCGTCACACCGTTGAGGCCGACTCAAATTGACCTGGAGAACGAGATGGCCGAAGTCATCTCCGGCGCCATGTACTGGCAGCCTCCTCACGGTGCCGATCAGATCGCTGCTGCCCCAGAGGTGCGGGAAGCTCTGCGCCCCTTCGCGGAGATGCTCATATCCACTGGCCTGCTCGATGTCTGGACAGCGCCTCTGCACCCGGGCAATCAATGGGCTCTGGCTTGGGATGACGCAGATCATCGCAGTGGGCTGCCTGCAGTATTCGACCGGCCCCTAGGTCCTGTTGATTCGACAGCGGCGCCTGCGATCACGCTGACCGATCTCTATCCGCCTCTCGAGGGAGACGGGGCGAGGCTCTCGTGGAGGTTGGACGAGTGGCTCGCAGATGTCCTCACCACCGAAACCGAGTACCGTCACGACTTCGCCAAGAACCCCTACGAGGAGGTCAGCGGCGAATGGTGGTCGACTCCGCCATTCGGCCTCTGGTCGTCGACGGGAACGTGGCCGGATGGGACTCCGATCGGCGTCGAACTCGTCGAGGACGATTTCGGTCTCGAGCGTGCCCGAGCCTGTCGTCTGAAACTGCGCCCGGATGCCCGCATCGCCGAGATTCGCGGACCTGAGGATTGGGCGGATCTGTGCAGGCGCTATCCGCTCGACGTCACCGCACAGCGCCGTCAGGTGTGGTTCGAGGCCACCAGTCGCAAGGGCCGCTGGGTCATCCCCGACTGGTCACGGGTGGCCGAGGAATTCGACGGCGTCCACGTCGGGCTTTCCGGCTATCTGCGTACGGCCGGTGCGGTCATCGACGTGACGGAGGGCCGCCTCGGCGAGGAAGCGGAGACCGTCCCCACGGCAGGTAATACGGATGATCGGACGGCGAGTCTCGTGGCAGGGTGGCATCCGGATACGACGTTTTGGCTGAACAACGTCATCGAGGCCGTCACCGAGGTGGCCGAATGGCGCTATGACGGCGACGCTGATCGGTGGGTGCGGGGCTGACCTCTGCGCGACCCGAGAGCTCGGTCAGCCAGCGAGCAGCGCGTCTCGGACCGTTTCGACGGCACGAGCCGGGACGCGGTCGTCAGTGAGCAGCAGAATAGTGCGCTCGGTTGTCGGAGCGAGCCTGCGGAAGACGACCTCGTCGGTATCGGCCGGAGCAGTCGAATACGGCAGACACGCGAGAGCGAGGCCGCCGGCCACGAGGCTGAGCTGAGTGAGGGGATCGGCGACGAAATGCCGGACTTCGAGTTCGATTCCGCGGGTGCGCCCCGCCTGGACGAGGGCCTCGTGGTCGCGTGAATCGCGCGCACGTCGACCAGACTTCGGCAGCAAGATCCGCGATGTGGACCTCCGTCACCGAGACGGCCCAGTGATCGCTCGGCGCGGCCACATAGGCGGTCTGCCTTGTCAGCTCGGTCGAGACCACTCCTGCAGGCAGAGTCAGCGGTGCGTTCGTCCACGATTCGGCGATGACGATGTCGAGGTGCCCGTCGGCCAGGCGCTGCAGGTGGTCATCGGTCTCACCGTCCTCGATCGACACGGCGATGTCCGGATGAGCGTTGCCCAACTGTCCGAGACGAGGGGTGAGCAGGTCGCGGATGCTCGAGGCGATCGCACCGATCTTGACAGTCCCCGTGACCTCGTCGTGTTGGAGATCGTTCTCGGCGCGCTGCATGAGCTCGGTGACCTGCCGGGCGTAGTCAGCAAGAGTGCGGCCGGCATCGGTGAGGCGAAGGCCGCGCCCCTCGGCCACGACCACGCGGGTTCCGGCTTCCCGTTCGATGCGGCGCAGCTGCTGGGAGACGGCGGGTCCAGTGAGATGGAGCAGTACGGCAGCCTGATTGACCGATCCGGTTCTCGCCACGGCGTCGAGGATCCGCAGCCGTGACCATTCGAGTCTCATCGTCTCACCCCTACTTTCGGTAAGCAGTTCTTATCAATACTAGATCGAAATCTGAACTGGTGCTGAATAGTCAGGTGGCCATAGCGTCGAACTATGAGTCAGACACCAACCCCCGCAGCCATCTCCTCGGTGCTCGCCGGAGCGCTGTGCCTGTCTGCGTCCGCGATCATCGTCAAGCTTGCCGATGTCGACGCGGCGACCACTGCGGTGCTTCGCTGCGCCATCGCCATTGTGCCCCTCATTCCACTTGCGCTCGCCGAAAGGCAGCGACATGAGAGCCTGAGCACGAGTGGTGTGCTGTGGTCGCTTGCGGCGGGCATCGCGCTCGGCATCGACTACAGCGCGTGGACCGCATCGATCTACCTCGCCGGAGCGGGAGTCTCGACGGTGCTCATCAACGTCCAGGTCATCGTCCTGCCGCTGCTCGCTCTCATCATCGATCGTGAGCGCATGGAGCGGAGATTTCTGATTGCACTGCCGATCATGATCATCGGCATCATCCTCGTCAGCGGTGTGCGCCTCAGCGAAATCGGAATCGGACCGAGCACATCGGCGGCAGGGCAGGGCCGCCTCGGCGGGGTTCTTCTCGGGCTGCTCGCCGGAATCGGATACGGAACCTACCTCTTCCTCAGCCGCAAAGCCACACGGACGCAGTCGGATCTCGCGCTCCAGCCGCTGACGTGGGCGACGGCGGCGGCCGCGGCCACCTCGACGATCATCGCCCTCTTCTCACAGGGACTTTCGGTCTCGGATATCGGCGGGCGTTCGTGGGTTCTGCTTATCGTGCTCGCGCTCGTCGGACAAGTCGCGGCGTGGCTGCTCATCCATCACGGAAGCGGTCGGCTGCCTGCCGAAGTCACGGCGAGCCTGTTGCTTGTTCAGCCGGTGCTCGCGCTCGCTCTCTCGGCGGTGGTGCTCGGGGAACGGTTCGGTTTCGGACAGATCTTCGGAGCAGCCGCCGTCGTCGGTGGGGTCGCGGTCTCGAGCGGGCTCGTGCGCAGGCATGGTGCTCGACCGGAGAGGCCGTAGGTCAGTCGCCCGGAGCCAGACTGGGTGCCTTGTCGATGCCGAAGCGGGTCTTGAGAGCCCGGCGGGCGGCGAACCAGCCGTTCATGCCGTGCACGCCCGGGGCCGGTGGCGTTGCTGCCGAACATAGGAACGCGCCGGGAACGCCGAGGCTGTAGTTGTCCCAGCTGGTGCGCGGGCGGGCCATCATCCGGTAGAAGGTGACGATGCCGGTGGCGATGTCCCCTCCGATGTAGTTCTGGTTGTGGCCGGCCATCTCGGAGGCGGGGATCGCATTGTGGGCGACGATGTGGTCGCGGAAGCCGGGAGCGAAGCGTTCGAGCTGCCGGGTGATGTACTCGGTCGGGTCGAGCGGGCAGTCGAAGGGCACGTGCGCATACGTCCACAGCGGCCGCAGCCCGTTCACCTCTCGGGTGGGATCGAAGACGGTCGGATCCGAGACGAGGCACACGGGGTCTGCGGGCATGCGCCCATTCATCACCTGCGCCTCGGCGGCGGCCATCTGCGCCCGGGATCCGCCGATGTGGATGGTGCCGGCGCGTCCGACTGCGGGATCGGACCAGGGCACCGGGCCGTCGAGGACGAAGTCGACCTTGGCGGCGGCGTTGCCGTGCTTGAACCTCCGCAGACTCTTGTCGACGTGCGCGGGCAGCAGGCCGGAGAAGATCTGCGCCGCATTCAGCGCCGAGGTGTCGAGCAGATAGGCGCGGGCCTTGGGCATATCCGAGACATGGTTGACACGGGCGTTCGTGGTGACCTTCCCGCCGTGCGCTTCGAGATCGGCGACGAGGTGGTCGATGATCGCCTGCGACCCGCCGATCGGGGAGGGCCACCCGCCGGCGTGGGCGACCGTGGAGAGCATCGTGGCAGTGGCCGCGGTGCCCATCGCCGGCAGCCCGCCGATCGCGTGCGCTGCGACACCGGTGAACAGGGCCTGGGAGGATTCGTGGGAGAGCGGAATGTTCCACGCAGGGCTGGCCTGGGACAGGAGCCGCAGGCCGAACTTCACGACGTTCGCGATGCCGGGAACATCGCGCAGGGTCTCGGGAACGGAGCGTTTGTCACCGAGGGAGAGCCAGATCGCGTCATCGACCCGGTCGAGGAGCGGGGCGAAGAATCGCCGCCATTCCGGTCCGGCCGCGCCGAGGTGGTCGACGGTCTTCTCGAGATCATGGAAGGCCAGCGCGGCGGGCTTGCCGTCGAGGGGCTGGGCGTAGGAGATCTCGGGGGTGGTGAACTCGAGGCCGCGGGCGCGCAGATCGAAGTCGACGAAGAATGGGCTGGCGATCGCCAACGGGTGCACGGCCGAGCAGATGTCGTGGGTGATGCCCGGCGCCAGACCGAGGTCGAGGGTGCGGGCACCGCCGCCGATCGTCGGCTGAGCTTCGAACACTTCGACAGAGAGTCCGGCACGGGCCATGGTGACGGCGGCGGCCATGCCGTTCGGGCCGGATCCGACGACGACTGCATCAACACCTGTGCTCATGAGGCCAGTCTAGGTCAGTGGGCTGTGCGGCTGCGGAGTGCGTTCCTTGGCGGCTCAGTTGTCGTACACGTTGTCGAAGAAAGCGCATTCGAGGTCGACGGCGCGGCGCCAGACGCGGTTGAGGTTCTCGGCTTCTGAGCTCTGGTCTTCTTCCTCCGGGAACACGCGCTCGAGCTCATCGACGAGAAACTGCACCCAGCAGCGAAAGGCTTCTCCGCGGTGGAGGTCGATCCATCCTCGATGAACCGCTCGCTCCGGTGCTTCCTCGCGGGATTCGGCCCAATCGAGGTAGAGCCATTCGGCCACAACGAGGACGGCGAGCAGCTGTGGGTACGATGCTGAGTCGACTGTTGAGTTCATGAGATCGCGGAAGCCCGCCGTCGGTGCTGCAAGTTCAGGTCGGAGGTAATCGGCGGGATCGACGCCCAGCTCGGCGAAAGAGTCGACGAAATACGTGTCCTCGTCGGCGACGAGCATGCCCAGCTGTCGGGCGAATCGCAGCTTTGGGTCGAGCTCATCGGCATGGGCCACGCAGGCTCCGAGCATGGACAGGAACGACTCGAAGAACTGATAGTCCTGGATGAGATAGTCGCGCATCACCGTGTCATCGACGGTGCCGGCGAAAAGCTCTCGGACGAACCGGTGATCGACGGCCCTCACCCATTGCCGCTCTGTCGAACGGAGCAGTTCGGCCACCGCTCCGTCGCTGTCAAAGACGATCGAGGAATCGTCGATGGTGCTCAAGTGTCTTCCACTCCCTCCGCCGGTGCTCACCGGATCAGGTTCAAAGGGTCTGCATACGCACTCTCAGCGCCGCCTCTTTCGGCGCTCCCCTGTAGCGCTTCGACACTATCACCTAGGTAAGGAGAGCTGTCAGTAAGACCGGACCAGAGTCGGCCGTTCTAGATCGCGATTGTCGAGCACCCATGTGGCGTGTTCCCACGGGGCAGCCTCGGCGAAGTAGAGGCGCTGACCACCGACGTAGCGGCGATTCGACTCATCCTCGGGATCGGCATCGAAGGCTCCGGCAAACCGCTCGTTCCCTCGTGGGACCGAGATCTCGAATGGGACGTCGACCCACACGCTCGCATCCCAGAGATCGACGAGTTCTGGTCGGTGGAGGAAGATCCCCTCGACCAGGAGAACACAGTCGCTCGGCAAGATCCGAGGCTGCGACTCAACCGGCCGGTCCGCATCGACGTCCCACGCGGCTGGAACGACCGAGTCGCCTCGGCGGAAGGGCCCGACGACCGACTCGAGGAATGAGTTGTAGTCGTAGGAGTTCCGGTAGAACGTCTCCGGCCCTGTTCCGTCGGCATGACGAACGGCCCGCGGATAATGGAAGCCGTCGATGCCGACCGACGCGACGGGACGAGCAGGAGCCGTACCAGAATTCCCCGCGTCCTCCTCGGCGAGGTCGATGAGTTCCCGGGCGATCGTCGTCTTCCCGGCTCCGTCTACTCCGTCCAACGCCACCAAGGCACGACCTCCCGGTCGGACGGTGCTCAGCTCTGCCAGCAGTTCGATCAGAACTCGGAGTCGGGACTTCACCACGCTGTCGATCCGGCGGGGGATACGGACTGCGGGGCTGCCTCGGCGAAGGTGTCGGCGATGAAATCGGCGATACGGTCCGCGGCAGGCTGACGACCCGACGTCTGTTCGGCGGACTCGACCGACGGGTTGTAGTTCGTGTTCGTGTTGATGTCGTAGACGACCTGACGGCCGTCGGCGGTCTCGATGAACTCGACGCCGGCGATCTCGATGCTGAGGTCGGCCAACAGCGTCTCGAGCCGAGCGATGAGCGGTGTTCCGGCCGTGATCTCCTCACGGCGGTCGAACTGGGGGACCGCCTCGACGTCGGGATCAGACCCGGCGCCCGGGATCGCGCAGGCATCGGCCGGGCACAGCTCGAACGACCCACCTGAGACGTCGACGCGCACCGCATAGTGGAAACGTCCGCCGATGAACTCGGCACGGGTGATGAACGGCTGGGCAGGCTGCACATACTCCTGGACGAGGGTGATGCCGTCGATCGGCGCATTCGCGCCACCGGGCGCGAACTCATCGGCGACCGCCTCGAGCTCGGCGTGGGAGTCGAAGCGACGCACACCGAGGCCCTTGCCGCCCTGATTGTGCTTCGTGATGAACGGGGGAGTGAAGCCGGCCGCGGCGTCGACGAGCGCCCGCGGTCCGAACGCGGCCGCTGTGCGCGGAACGTCGAAGTCCCGGCCGGCCAGCTCGCGATGCTGACGAACCTTGCTCACCTCGAGCTCGTAGACATCGCGTCCGTTGATGACTCGGCGGCCGGCGGCGCCGAGCCAGTCGAGGACCGCACGCCCATACTCCTTCACATGCGGATCGGTCCGGGTGTGCGCCGACGCCGACAGCCGCGACCAGAACAACCCCGCAGGAGGTTCCGCGGCGAGATCGATCGTGGTCTCGGGCAGCAGCCATTCGACATGGGCGACGCCGAGGCGGTCGAGCGCATCCGTGAACGGAGCGATCCATTCCGGATTGTCGTGGATGATGTGCACCGCCGGATCACCGGTGACGGGCGGGGCATGAGAACTCATCGCGCACCTTTGCTCGGGGTGCCGGCGCGATCGCTCGCCCGGCGGATCTGCTCAACGATCCTACGCCACCCCGACCGTCGTCGGCCCCTTCGTCATGTCCGTGCTGCGGCGTAGACTCAGGTCATGGCTATCGCAAAGCAACCTGTGGTCGTACTCGATGCTCCCGACGCCGCCGAACTCGCAGAGTTCTACGGGCAGCTCCTCGATTGGAAGGTCGCGGTCGAGGAGGACGGCACCTGGGCGGAAGTCACCTCCGATTCCTGGCCCCCGCTGTGCATTCAGCAGGTCGAGGACTATCACGCGCCCAGTTGGCCCGGTCAGGCCCACCCGCAGCAGATGCACCTCGACGTCATCGTCGACGACCTCGATGTTGCTGAGGAGTCCGTGCTCGAGATCGGTGCAGGCAAGGCCCCCGAACAGCCGGGAGAGACGTTCCGCGTGTTCCTCGACCCGGCCGGTCACCCGTTCTGCCTGTGCAAAGGATGACCACACCATCACCGAGGCGGCCCCACCCGTCCGTGGTGTGCTGAGTCATGCGCGCGCTCGCCTCGTTTGCTGACCGTAATCCTGTCCTGTGGGCCAATGGTGCCGGGCAGACCACTGAGCTCGTCTCCCCGGCTGACTCCGCGCAGCTGACTCCGGGGCTGCGTCCTTGGCGGTTGAGCATCGCCCGACTCGAACGTGTGGGCCCGTTCTCAGCCCTGCCCGGAATGGCGCGCACCTTCCTCCCCACCGCCGAGGTGGTCCTGGAGATCGACGGAATCGTGCACCCGGTGCCGGCGTTGCGCCCGGAACATTTCCACGGAAGTCAGAATGTGAGCCTCGTCGACCTGACTGAACCCTGCTTTGCCGTCAACCTCATGGTCGCTGACGACTGCGCCGACAACTCCGTTCACGACACCGGCACGGGCGCGGGCAGCGAAACCGAATGTGCCTGCGGCGAGTTGCAGATGGGCATCGGCGAGCAGTTCCCGGCCAGCGGTTTCCGGTTTCTGCTCACTCTCGAACCGGGGTTGGATCTCCCGCGTTTTCAACTGCTCGAACTCGAGCCGAACGAGACTGCTCCAGATGAGGTCTCGATGGCGTTTCTTCACTCCGAAAGTGGCGACGCGCACATCTGAGAAATCGGTGAGAACCTACTGTGGCTGGCGCCACATTCCTGCGTATCGTCCCAGGTGACAGTGTCGTTTCCGGGCATTTCCATCAGGCCTTTCTCAGCTTCGGACGGGTAGTGTCAGGATCCCCGAACGTGCATGTTAGAGAATGGTTCTCCACCGGAAATTGGAGGAACTTTGACGGTCGGCGACAGCGGCAAGAACAAACAGCACGAACACAACGACGAAACTGGCTCTTCGCAGTTGAGGGTGTAGAACCGGTGCGCGTCGCTACACAGAAATAGGTCGAGGCCTTTCGAAGATGGAATTTCCTAGACAAACCATCCGAAAGACCTCGACGTGCACCACCTTACGTTCTCCACCCCTGACCTCACCACGTTCTGCCACCTCGACACACTCGGCCTGCACTGCACGGGCCAACACGTCACCGATTCAGAAACAGTTCTCCTGTGCACCCCAACCACTGACGATGAGTGGTGCCACCGATGCGGCGGACATGGCCGGCCCCGCGATACTGTGACCCGGAAATTGGCTCACGAACCCTTCGGGCACCGTCCCACCACCCTGCTCATCCGACTCCGTCGCTACAAGTGCGAACTCTGTGGGCGCGTGTGGCGCCATGACACCGACCAAGCAGCCCCAGCCAGGGCCAAGATCTCGCGCACCGGACTCGCATGGGCTTTGAAAGCACTCGTTGTCGATCACGCCACGATCTCCGTCATCGCGGCCAAGCTCGCTGTATCCTGGCACACCGCTAATGACGCGATCCTGGCCGAAGGACATCGGGCTCTCATCGACGATCCTTCCCGGTTCGATAACGTGAGCGTCATCGGCGTCGACGAACATGTCTGGCGGCACACCAGACGGGGTGACAAGTACGTGACCGTGATCATCGATCTCACCCCGATCCGCGATCAGACAGGACCAGCGAGATTGCTGGACATGGTTGAGGGACGATCGAAGGCCGTGTTCAAATCGTGGCTGGCCCGGCAGTCGAAGGCCTTCCGCGATGGAATCGAGGTCGTGGCGATGGATGGGTTCACCGGGTTCAAGACCGCTGCTGTCGAAGAGCTGCCGGCCGCGGTGGAAGTGATGGATCCCTTCCATGTCGTCAAGCTCGCCGGGGACAGTCTGGACGAGGTCCGCAGGCGTGTTCAGCAGGAAACGACCGGGCACCGCGGGAAGAAGGGCGACCCGTTGTATCAGGCCCGGCGGACTCTGCACACCGGGTGTCAGTTACTCACCGAGCGGCAGCAGCAACGGATCGTCGCTCTCTTTGCTGATGAGAATCATGCTGATGTGGAGGTGACCTGGAGCGTGTTCCAAGACATCATCACCGCCTACCGCAACCCGGACCGAACCGCGGGGAAGAAGTCGCTGCAGTCGATCATCGACTCCATCTCGTCCGGGGTGCCTGCTGGTCTTGTTGAGCTGCGCCGGCTGGGGCGGACGTTGAAGAAGCGGGCTATGGATGTGTTGGCGTATTTCGATCGGCCGGGGACGTCGAACGGTCCGACGGAAGCATTGAACGGCAGGCTGGAACACCTACGTGGATCGGCGCTGGGGTTCCGGAACCTCACCCACTACATCGCCCGAAGCTTGCTCGAGACGGGAGGATTCAGACCCCGATTACACCCCTAACTGCGAAGAGCCACGAAACTCGTCTGCCGGAGTATTCCCAGACCCTGCCGCTGATCACCGAAGAGATCGTCAGCTCCCACCCGGCCCCCGCAGCCGAACCCACCGAGCACGTCGTCACCAAGGTGATGCCGCCCAACCCGATCCGCCACGACGACCAGGCCGCACAGCAGCCGACGAAGACGCTGCCGGATACAGCCGCTGGCTCACAGACGCCTGCTTCGGCCACGGCTGCCTCCCCGACCGCCGTCGCCGAGGCGGCAGAGACAGCCGAGGACAAGAAAGAGGAGAAATCCTCAGAGGGCCGGATCTCCGCCACTCAGCTGCTTGCGGGTGCAGGCGCCGCGGCGACCTCGTCGGTCATCGGCGGTCAGCTCGGTGTCGCCGGCACGGTCGTAGGCGCCGGAGTCGCGAGCATCGTCACTGCCCTGGCGGTCACCCTCTATGGCCGCAGCCTCGACAAGGGCAAAGAGAAGATCCAAGAAGTCGGGTCCAAACTCGCTCCGGCAGTCAAAGCGAAGATCGCGAAGCACCCCTCCGGAAAGAACACTGCCGTCGATCCCTCGCTCGTCGAGGATTCCGCCTTCGCCCCGCCGGAACCCACAGCGGGCAATGCGAACGTGATGGCCGCCTCGGCGCCGGATGAAGGGAAGTCCGAGGCCGGGGACGGTGATGGCAGCGAAACCGAGAGCGGAGCCCGCACCTGGTGGCAGAAGCTGCGCCGCAAGCGGGTCCTCTATCCGCTGACGATCGGCGTTGCCGCCTTCGGGATCGGACTCGGCGCGGTCGTCGTGGCCGAGAACTTCACCGAAGCCGATATCTCACCGGGCACATCGCAGATCTCACGATCGGTGACCGGGCAGTCGACGAACGACGAATCCGTCACCGACGACGGGACCTCGGATTCCGGAACGGGAGGGGACGAATCGTCGAGCGGATCCGGGTCGGGCACCGACGGCGGCCAGGGCCCTGCGAACAGCGGATCGAGCACGCAGAACGGTCAGTCCACCTCGGCGGGGGAGACCGGCACCGAGGGTGCGACAGAGGGCCAGAGCTCACAGGGCTCGGAGACGACGACGGGCACGAGTGACTCCACCGGCGACTCGACGACCACGGACGGGACCGATGCGAGCAGCGGTTCCACCTCGACCGACGGCACCGGCAGCACCGGGGACACCAGCGGCGGCACGAGCGGCAGCACAGGCTCCGGATCCAGCTCGGATGGTTCGGGCAGCGGCTCGTCGGGTTCGGGCGGATCCGGAACCGGCGTCTCCGGTGGTGGACCGGCCGCCTCGGCGGAGGGGTGAGTCTGACACGTCGAAGACGGGAATTTAGACAGCCCGGCCTTGGTTGTATGAAGTAGAGAACACCGCTAGGTTGAAATTAACTCCGACAGTGTTCTGCCGAAGTCGGGATATCGAGACTGGGCGAACGGCGCTGAGCCGACCGATCAGCTGCACCGCTGGGAACCGCATCTCACCGGTGGCCGTGATCGCGGCTGAGTGACGCCGCCAGAAATCAAACGGTTGAAGGAGATATTATGACGCAACATACAGATCATGAATATGCTGGCCACGACAGTACGAAGGCAACGACCACCGAGTCCGGTGCGCCGCGGGAATCCGATGCTCACTCGCTGAGTGTGGGCGCGAACGGGCCGCTGATGCTCCACGACGTGGCTCTGGTCGAGAAGCTTGCTCGCTTCGACCGTGAGCGAGTTCCCGAGCGCAGCCCCCACGCAAAGGGGTCCGGCGCATTCGGCGAGCTCGAAGTCACCGAAGACGTCTCCAAGTACACGAAGGCCGACTTCCTGCAGCCGGGCAAGAAGACCCCGATGCTCGCCCGCTTCTCCACCGTCGCCGGTGAACTAGGCTCGCCCGACTCCTGGCGCGACGTGCGCGGATTCGCGCTGAAGTTCTACACCGAAGAGGGCAACTTCGACATGGTGGGCAACAACACCCCCGTGTTCTTCGTCCGTGATCCCATGAAGTTCCCCGACTTCATTCACTCGCAGAAGCGCCTGCCCGACTCCGGTCTGCGCAGCAACAACATGCAGTGGGACTTCTGGTCGCTCTCGCCCGAGTCGGCTCACCAGGTCTCCTACCTCATGGGACCCCGCGGCCTGCCCAAGAGCTGGCGCCACATGAACGGCTACTCCTCGCACACCTACATGTGGGTCAACGCCGAGGGCGAGAAGTTCTGGGTCCAGTACCACTTCCATACCGACCAGGGTGTGGAGAACATGAGCAACGAGGAAGCCGGTCGGATGGCGGGCGAGGATGCGGACATGCATCGCCGCGACCTGTTCGATGCCATCGATCGCGGCGACTACCCGTCCTGGACCTTCAGCGTGCAGATCATGCCGTACGAAGAGGCCAAGGACTACCGCTTCAACCCGTTCGACCTGACCAAGATCTGGTCGAAGAAGGACTACCCGCTCATCAAGGTCGGCAAGTTCACCCTCAACGAGAACCCCTCGAACCACTTCGCACAGATCGAGCAGGCTGCGTTCAGCCCCTCGAACACCGTGCCGGGAACCGGGCTTTCGCCGGACAAGATGCTGCTGGGCCGCGTGTTCTCCTACCCAGATGCACAGCGCAACCGCATCGGCACGAACTTCAACCAGCTGCCGGTCAACGCTCCTGTCACGAAGACGAACTCGTACGACAAGGAAGGCCAGATGCAGTACCACCACTCGGGTAATGCACCGGTCTACGCCCCGAACTCGTACGGACGCTCCTACCAGGACGAGCAGGGCCCGGTCGACAACGGCTGGGAGGCCGACGGCGAGCTGGTGCGCAGCGCCTACAGCCTGCACGCCGAGGACGACGACTTCGGCCAGGCACACACCCTGGTCCGTGAGGTTTACACCGAGGAGGAGCGCCAGGGTCTCATCGAGACCGTCGCGGGCGGACTCTCCGACGGAGTCGAGGAGCCGGTGCTGTCGAATGCGATCCAGTACTGGAAGAACATCGACGCCGAGGTCGGCGCGGCCATCGAAGCCAAGGTCAAGGGCTGACAGGCTCTGAGATCTTGAGCGCCTGACCGCCTGAGAGCTCGCACGAGACGGCGGCCCGGAACCTCCATTTCGAGGGGGATCCCGGGCCGCCTTCTCTTTTCCAATTGCTACCTGACGGCGGCCCAGCAACCTCGCGCGAGGTTGCTGGGCCGCCGTCAGGTAGTTCGTGGAGTCAATTGAGGTGGGCGGCTCGTTGGGCGATGCGACCGCCGGCGAGAACCATCTCGACCTGACGGGGCGATAGACCATGGCGGAATTCGAACTTCCGTCCGGCCGCCTCGGCGGTGATCGTCGTCCCCTCACCGAGCTCATCGCGCAGACCGCGGAACTCAAGCACATCTCCCTCGGACAATGACTCGTAGTCGGCCTCGTTGGTGAACTCCAGGGCGAGGACGCCGAAGTTCGCGAGGTTCTGCCAATGGATCCGTGCCAGCGATTTCGCCACCACGACCCGCAGGCCGAGATAACGCGGAGCGATGACCGCATGCTCACGTGAGGACCCCTGACCGTAGTTCTCCCCACCGACGATCGCGTGCCCGCCGTCGTGCTCGGCGGCACGTTTGGCATAGGTGTCATCGACCTGGATATAGACGAACTCAGAGATCTTCGGGATGTTCGACCGGTATGGCAGGACGCGGGATCCGGCGGGCATGATCTCGTCGGTGGAGACGTTGTCGCCGACCTTGAGCAGGATCTCCAGATCGATGTCATCGGGCAGCGGATCGAAGTTCGGCAGGGTCGAGATGTTCGCTCCCTTGACGAGTTCGACGCCTCGGGCTTCCTCCGGTTCCAGCGGTGGGACGAGCATCTTGCGGTTCGCGGAGTACTTCTCGGGCAGCCGCACCTCGGGATAGTCCATGTCGAGGTCGCGGGGGTCGGTGATCTTCCCGGTCAGTGCGGCAGCAGCCGCAGTCTCCGGCGAGCACAGCCACACGGAGTCCTCATCCGTGCCCGACCGGCCCGGGAAGTTCCGGGGCATGGTGCGCAGACTGTTGCGTCCGACCGCCGGTGCCTGCCCCATGCCGATGCAGCCCATGCAGCCGGACTGGTGGATCCTGGCCCCGGACCCCACCAGCGAGGTCAGCCATCCGCCGGCGATGAGGTCGGCGAGGACCTCACGGGATGTGGGGTTGATGTCGAGTGAGATCTGCGGATGGATCTGGCGGTCGGCCAGCGTCTCTGAGACAACGGCGAAATCCCGCAGTCCCGGGTTCGCCGAGGAGCCGACGACGACTTGGAAGACGTCGTCACCGGCGACCTCGCGCACCGGAGTGACATTGCCCGGCGACGAGGGGGCGGCGATGAGCGGTTCGAGCTGCGAGAGGTCGATGCTGTCGGTCAGATCGTATTCGGCACCTGCGTCGGCTTCGAGGCGGGTGAAATCCTCGCCGCGGTCGACGGCTTCGAGGTAGTCACGGACAGCATCGTCGGCGGGGAAGACCGTGGCGGTGGCACCGAGTTCGGCGCCCATATTCGCAATCACGTGCCGGTCCATGGCCGTGAGGTTCTGCAACCCGTCCCCGTGGTATTCGATGATCTTTCCGACTCCGCCCTTGACCCCGTGGCGTCGCAGCATCTCGAGGATGACGTCCTTTGCCGAGACCCAGTCGGGCAAGGTGCCTGTGAGCTCGACGCCCATGATCTGCGGGGCGCTGATGAAGAGCGGCTCACCGGCCATGGCCATGGCGATCTCGAGACCGCCGACGCCGATGGCGAGCATTCCCAGTGCTCCGGCGGCGCAGGTGTGCGAGTCGGAGCCGATGAGAGTCGCCCCGGGCTTGCCGAACCGGGACTGGTGGACGGGATGGGAGACGCCGTTGCCGGCGGGGGAGAACCACAGTCCGAAGCGTGCCGCGGCCGAGCGGAGGAATTCGTGGTCCTCCGGGTTCTTCTCATCGGTCTGGAGCAGGTTGTGATCGACGTACTGCACGGACAGATCCGTGCGGATCCGGTCGAGTCCGAGGGCTTCGAGCTCGAGCATGACCAGGGTGCCCGTCGCATCCTGGGTGAGAGTCTGGTCGATCCGGATCCCGAGTTCGCTTCCGGGAGTGAGCTCCCCGGACTCCAGATGCGATCGGATGAGCTTCTGAGCAACGTTCTCAGCCATTGTCCGCCTCCTTCGGCAGTCGGGGACCACCGAAACCACACGGCTTCCGGTGGTCAACCCACGCTAGTCCTCGATCGATGGGTTCTCAAGGTCGGTCGCCTCCTGTGACCGGGTTTGCGCGTCTCAGAACTACCTGACGGCGGCCCAGCAACCTCGCGTGGAGTGGTCCCCAATAGTTGGACTGCTGTGAGGTCAGCATAAAGCAGTTGCCGGCTGTCCGGCTATGGCGGTCTTGGTCCGATACTCCATCGGGGCAAGACCGCCGAGTCGCATCGAGATCCTCTCAAAGTTATACCAATGAATGTACTCATCGATCGCTTTCTCGAGGTCCTCGACCGTGTTGAATTTCTGCAGATAGAACATCTCGGTTTTCAACTGCCCGAAGAAGTTCTCCGCCATCGCGTTATCCCAGCAGTTTCCCTTCCGCGACATCGACGGTGTGGCACCGTGTTTGGTCAGGATCGCCGCCCACGACACGTGCTGGTACTGAAACCCCTGGTCCGTGTGCACCAATGGTTTCTGACCGGGCCGAAGCCCCTGACACGCATTCGTCAGTGACTTGTTCGTCAACGCCGTGTTCGGTGACGTCGACATCGAGTACGACACCACACTGGTATCGAAGAGATCGATGACCGGTGACAGATACAGTTTCCTATCCGCCACAGCGAATTCGGTGACGTCAGAGACCCATTTCTCATTTGGTTCCTCAGCGGTGAACTCCCGGTTGAGGACGTTGCCGACGATAGTGCCGACCGTTCCACGGTGGGAGTTATACCGCTTCCTGCGCACCTTGGTCTTGATGTTCATTTCCTGCATCAACCGCAGCACTGTCTCCTTCGCGATCGTGATGCCTTCTTTGACCAAGACTGCCCAGATCTTGCGGTGCCCGTAGCATTCGCGGCTGTCGGTGAAGATCTCCCGGATCCGGGGCCTGACCTGCTCGTATGGGGCAGGTTTCTGATCGAAGCGTTTCTGGTGATAGAAAAACGTCGACCGTGCCAGGCCCGCAATGCTCAGCAGCAATGACAGTGGGTAGTTCGCCTTGAGACTGGCAACTATGCGTGCTTTTACAGCTGCCCGTTCTGCCTCAAGGCCTTCAGTTTTTTTAAGCCCTGATCCACCGTTCCAGCGGTGTCTCATACTTGCCCCGTGAATAGGAAATGCCCCTCTGACGTGGGAAAATAGTAGTGCTGAAGCCACTAACTCCACGCGTCAGAAGGACACCTCGCAAGTGACAGTCTCTCACACCCGCAAACCCATCTTCGACGAACCCAACCTCGTTTCCGCAGCCGGTCTGGCACCAGTACTCGAACTTGCCGAACACGCCGGATTGAGCCAGTCGTTATCGACGATGACGGTGGCATCACCGAACCATCTGGTGAAGTCCCGAACGATCATCGCGGGAATGCTGGCAGGAGCAGACTCCATTGATGATCTCGACCTTCTACGGGCCGGAGCTACACCAAGTCTCATCGGGCCCGTTCGTGCACCATCGACGATGGGTACGTTCCTGCGTTCATTCACTCACGGCCACGTCCTCCAGATCGCGAAGACGAACCGAGAACTATTGGGGCGTCTGCCGACGATGATCTCTGCAGGTGATGGGCCGATCATGGTCGACATGGACGACACCATTCGTGGTGTCCACGGATATCAGAAACAAGCCGCCGCGTTCGGCTACTCCGGAGTGAGGGGATTGAACGCACTGCTGATCACGGCCAGCACGAACCAATCGGCCCCGATAGTGCTGGAATCTCAGTTGCGGCGAGGCAATATTCGCTCCGGAGGTCACGCAGACTGGCACCTGGCCCGTGGACTGAGCACCATCTCCCGAATGGCCCCGGGTCGACGAGTCCTCATTCGTGCTGATGCTGCTTTCTGCCAGCGAGTCAATATCACCGCAGCCGAACAGGCCGGGGCCTGGTGGTCGTACACGATTCCGCAGTGGAAGACCGTGATCGCAGCGATCAGTAGCATCGACGAAGATGAGTGGGAACCGATTTCCTACCCGCAAGCGATCTATGACGACGAGACCGGCCAGTGGGTCTCTGACGCCGAAGTCGCCGAAGTGGGCTCGTTCACCGCGTTCGCGTCTCGTCCGAAGAATGAGCGAGTGAAGTGTCGACTGGTGGTGCGCAGAGTCAAGGTCAAACCCGACTCGCAGGAAGCACTGTTTGCCACGTGGCGGCATCACGCATTTATCACCAACAGTGACCTGTCGACGGTGGAGGCTGATCGTCGGCATCGCGGTCACGCGATCGTCGAGCAAGTCATCGCTGAACTCAAACAGGGACCGTTGGCGCATATGCCGTCGGGGAAGTTTGTGGCCAACCAGGCCTGGCTCGCCTACGCCGTCATCGCGTTCAATCTTGCCCGGGCTGCCGCCCGAGCCGCGGGAATGGGATTGGTGCGAATGCAGACTCTGCTGAGAAAGATTATTGCGATTCCGGCACGGCTGGCCAGCACAGGACGGAAGCTGATTATTCATCTCCCGAGATCGTGGCCATGGCAGGCCCAGTGGTCGCGGTTATGGGCGACGGCATCGAGTCCGTAAGCAGGAGTTGAGACCATGCACGAGTCGCCCTGAAGGGCCCGATGAGGAAACAGTCAGTGGAAGTACCAGACGAGTGGGCTGGTCCTTTGCCGTGCCCGCTGACGACCACACATTAACTACATTGACAGTGCTGCACCAGGAAGCCCCGGACGGTGGATCAAGGTTAAGTACGCGTTCTCCGCTTCCGCCCGCAACAGCCGGTCTTGCAGCTGCCGATACTCCGCCAGACTAATGTCCTCGGCACGGGTCTTCTTCGCCATCAGGTCCGGCTTAGACGGGGCCGGATCAGCATCCGGGTCCTGACCGCTGTCAATGGCGCGCATCCGGGCTGTTGTGCCCTTGCCTGACGCCGGGGGCGAGGTGAATGCCTGATCGCCCTTGTCTCGGTATTTCTTCGCCCAATCAACCACGGTACGCGAGGATGCCAGACCAACTTCCTTGGCGAGTTCGACTTTGTGTTCGCCGTCGAGGTATCGCTTCGCAGTCGCGATCTTCGTTTCTGGTGGTATACGGCGGCGCTGGTGCGGTTCCATGACCGACATTGTTCCACGCACCAGCCACCGGTCGTGGAGAAGTTTGAGTGTGGGTTTGTGGACATCGAGCTTCGTGGCTGCCGCGGCGTAGCCGTGCCCTTGGTCGAAGAGTTCGATCGCGGCCTTGGCTTGGTCGTTGGTGATCAGACAGTCCTGACGCATGGAATGGTCCCTTCAAGTTGGTTTGTGTTGATCACAGTCCAACTTTCGGGGACCACTCCAGCGCCAGGTTGCTGGGCCGCCGTCAGGTAGTTCTAGGAGTGTCTCAGGCGACGATCTCGTCATTGGGCTCCGCAGCGTGAGCAATGGCGGAGCCGATGACCGTGCCGATGGCGATGGTGAAGAATGTCGCCCCGGCAGCGAGCAGGCTGCCGGCAACTCCGGAACCGTCACCGAATTCGATCTGCGAGGCGTTGAGGAGTCCGAAGGAGCCGGGGGCGACGACGAGGAATGCGGGCACGAAACTGATCCGCCAGATCGGTCCTTTCGGCAGTCGGGAGAGGACAACGGCCACCAGGGACGCGGTCAGTGCTCCGGCCAGACCGCCGATGGCCGCTCCGAATTCGGCCCCGATACCCAGCTGGGCCAGCGCGGCCGCGGCGATGGTGAGGACGATCGGCACCGTGTGCTCGAGAGGGGTGTGCAGATAGATGATGAGGCCCAGCGTCGCGGCCGCCACACCGAGAGCCGACAGCCACCATGTCGAGGCGGTCAGCTGCGAGTTCGCCAGGGCTTCGACCCCGGTTCCGGTGGCCACAGCGGCACCGGCGACGCCGGCGATGAACATCGCCAATTGGACGGTGGCGGAGACGAGCCGCGAACTGCCGGCGGACAATGCCCCGGCGGAGATCTCGGTCAGTCCGGTGACCACGGCACTGCCGGGCAGCAGCACGGCTAGGGTGGCGACGATCGTGCGCAGGGGGCTGTCCAGCCAGTCGAGGCGGTAGCCGATGAGGATGAGCACCGCGACGATGAAGGCCGAGGTCACCGGCAGCAGCGGTCCGAGGCTGGGGTGGCGGGCATTGACGGCGAGCACTGCGGCGACGAGGAGAGAGCCGAAGGCAGCGAAGGCGAGGTTGATCAGTCCCGGTTCGAGCAGCAGGCACAGCCCGATGCCGATGGGCAGCGCACCGAGGTAGGTCAGCCAGGCAGGCCAGCGTGGGGGAGTGCCGTATACCTCGGCCTCGATCTTTCGACTGGCGGCCTCGATGCCGAGCCGACGCGACCGCACCGCATCGACGATGTCGAGCAGTTTCGCTGTCTGGTCGAACCGCAGGTCAGGGCCGATGCGTTCAAACCGAGTGGGACTGCCGGGGCCGGTGGTGAGGAACAGGCCTTTGGGAAGAGCTGCGACATTGATGGACTTCAGGCCGACGGCGGGAGCGAGCCCGGTCAGTGCGTCTTCGACATCGACCGATGAGATCCCGCCGGCGAGCAGTCCGGCCCCGATTGTCACGAGCAGCTCCTGTGCGGGGACGGTCGTTTCGCTTGCCTCGTGCACTCCCAGTCCCTCCCGTCTGCAGATCGGCCGACGAAGTAGAAGATACCAGCCCCTTGCTACCCGACGGCGGCCCAGCAACCTCGCGCGAGGTTGCTGGGCCCCCGTCAGGTAGTAATAAGGGCTATTCGGGCGGTAATACGTGAATGCCGTCGGGACCGTCGGCTGTGCGGCGGTTGCCTTGGGCCAAATAGATGCTGACTGACCACGGTGATTCGGAATCGAATGCGCCGAGGTGCCAGTCTCCATAGCGATGCTCAAGTCTCAATGATGTTCCGGCCGCGCAGTGATCGAGATCGGCAGGGCCGCCTCGTCGATGGGTCGTTGTTCCGACAACGAGGCGACTGCCTGGTGCCAGCAGCTCGTCTGCGGCGGCGAATGCCCTTGAGAGCTCCGCCCGGGTCAGAAAAGCCGGCACATTACCCGACATGAGGATGAGATCGAAGTTCTTCGGTAGCCGATGATCTGTCATCGTTCCGGGTGACAGGTCTGTCGCTGACAGCTGCCGAAACCAAGCAGCGTCGAATAGGTCAGTCGCTACCTGCAGGACCTCAGGCGTCGGGTCGACGCCGAATGCCCGGTGCCCGGCAGTGCGAAGTGCGGCGACCGCACTGCCGATCCCGCAGCCGATATCAAGGATGCTCGCCCCGCGGGGAGCGAGCATATCGATGAACCGGGCGTCGACCTCAAGGTCGACACCTGTTTGAGCCAACCGCCGCATCTTTGCGGCGTAGTCCGAAAGATCGGGCGAATGCACCATCTCCACAGTCTCTCACTCATTCCGCACCAACTTCGCGCTCCCCGAACTACCCGACGGCGGCCCAGCAACCTCGCGCGAGGTTGCTGGGCCGCCGTCAGGTAGCAATAGGGGAGGGGAAGAGTTCGCGGACGATGTCGAGTACCCTCGCCAGCGCCTCGGAGGGGTTGTTCCGGCGCCAGCCGAGGGCGAGAGTGAAGGAATCCCCGCCTTCGTCGAGGCGGACATAGCGCACTCCGTCGATGCGGATGTGATCCGAGGACTCGACGACGACGGCCATCCCGACCTGCGCGCCGACGAGAGCCAGAAGACTGTAGGGATCCGGTGCTTCCTGGACGACCGGGGGTAGGAATCCGGCGTCATCGGCCAGCCGCATCATCACCTCTCTGACCTGAGACCCGTGCGATGGGGCATAGGAGATGAACGGCTGACCGGCGAGCTCACCCATGCTCACCGACTCACGCTCGGCCAGCTCGTGTGCCGAGGGCATGGCGATCATCACGCTCTCCTGCCGGATGACGTGGACCTCGACACCGGCCGGCACCGGTGGACTGATGATCGCGAGATCGGTCTCCCCGTCGCGCAGCGCGATCGCGGCTTCCCCGCAGTACATCTGTGGCTGCAGGTCGAGGCTGATGCCCGGGTGCCGTTCGCCGACCTCGCGGGCCAGTTGGGAGAGGATGGAGTAGCCGCTCGTGCCGCCGAATCCGATGCGCACCCGGCCCGCCAGGCCCTGCTGTGCGGCCCGGGCGATGCGCCGGGCACCGTCCACCTGAGTCCCGATCGCGGCAGCGGGTTCGAGCAGCGCCTCGCCTGCCGGCGTCAGTCGGACCCGCCGCGTCGTCCGCTCGAACAGATCGACGTCGAGGTCCTTCTCGAGCGCGCGGATCATCTGGCTGAGCGCGGGCTGCGCGATGTGCAGGCGCTCCGCGGCCCGCCCGAAATGCAGCTCCTCGGCGACGGCGACGAACGCTGTGACCTGCCTGAACTCCATGTCATACTCCCGTTGCCCAGATTGATAAGAATTTACGCTTAATCACCATGATATTACCTCTTGGACTCTGAGTAGTTCCGGTGGCACTGTTGAAGACGAACTCAAGCCCATAGGAGACACCCATGACCACCGACACCATCAGCGACCCTTCCGACCTCCTCGACCTCGCCGGACTCCTCACCGACGACGAGCTGGCGCTGCGCGAGAAGGTCCGGACCTTCGTCGACAAGCGGATCCGCCCGAACATCGCCGAGTGGTACGAAGGCGCGGTCTTCCCGACCGAGATCGTGGCTGAGATGGGCGAACTCGGACTCCTCGGCATGCACCTGCAGGGCTACGGGTGCCCTGGACGCTCCGCCGTCGAATACGGTCTCGCCGCACTCGAACTCGAAGCCGGCGATTCGGGACTGCGCACCTTCGTCTCCGTCCAGGGGTCGCTGGCGATGTCGGCCATCCACAAATTCGGCTCCGAGGAGCAGAAGAACCGTTACCTGCCCGGAATGGCCGCCGGCGAGATCATCGGCTGCTTCGGACTGACCGAACCCACCGCCGGATCCGATCCCGCCTCGATGGCCACCACCGCTGCTCGCAACTCCGATGGCTCCTGGACTCTCAACGGTGCCAAGCGCTGGATCGGTCTGGCCTCGATCGCCGATATCGCGGTCATCTGGGCCGCCACCGACGACGGCATCCGCGGCTTTCTCGTGCCCACCGACATCCCCGGATTCACCGCCACCCCGATCACGCAGAAGCTGTCGATGCGGGCCTCCATCCAGTGCGATATCGACCTGGAAGACGTGAAATTGCCCGCCGAGGCGGTCCTGCCCGAGGTCACGGGACTGAAGGGTCCGTTCTCCTGCCTCAATGAGGCCCGGTACGGAATCATGTGGGGCGCCATGGGCGCCGCCCGCGACTCCTTCGAAGTCGCTCTCGACTACGCACAGAACCGTCTCCAGTTCGACAAGCCGCTCACCGCCTATCAGCTCACTCAGGAGAAGCTGGTGAACATGGCCCTCGAGATCCAGAAGGGCACCCTCCTGGCCATCCAGACAGGACGACTTAAAGACGCCGGGACTCTCGATCCCGTGCAGATCTCCGTCGGCAAGCTGAACAACTGCCGCGAAGCCATCGCCATCTGCCGGGAGGCCCGGACGATGCTCGGCGGCAACGGCATCACCCTCGAATACTCACCGCTGCGGCACGCGAACAACCTCGAATCCGTGCGCACCTACGAGGGCACCGACGAGGTCCACACCCTCATCCTCGGCCGCCACATCACCGGCCAGCAGGCCTTCCGGTGAGCTGATCCGAGCCACGGTCGGCCGGTACCCCAGGTCAGCTGCTGACCTGCACCCCGCCGACCCACACCTCGGCGGGGGTGCGCAGACCGTCCAGCTCAGCCAGCGGATCGGTCCCGATGACCAGCAGATCCGCACGGCCGCCTTCGACGATCCGCCCCCGGTCACTCAGCCCGAGCGCATCGGCTGCGCCCGAGGTGGCCGACCGGACCGCCTCGGCGGCAGTCATCCCGGCGTCGATCAGATAGCCGAGCTCATCGTGCAGCGACGCCCCGTGGGGCACGGGCGCGAATGGCGTCTCGTTCGCATCGGTGCCCGCAATGATCCGCACCCCCGCTGCATGCAGGGCGCGCACATTCGACAGGGCGAGAGCGAACGCGGAATCGGCGTTCTCGCCGAGGCGGGCATCGGCAATCGCACGCATCATCACCAAAGTGGGTGAGACGATGGTGCCCGTCTCGACGATCCGAGAGATCGTCGCCTCGCTCAGTCGTGCCCCGAAAGGGACATGCGTGAGTACATCGACACCGGCCTCGAGGCCGCGATCGAACGCCCCCGGAGTGACCGCATGGGCGACGGTGAGCAGCCCCCGGCCGCGGGCTCCGTCGACGAGCGCCCGCAACGTCGGAATATCGAGGGCGGGCACCTCGGTGGCGTCCGGGTCCTCGATGATGATCTTGATGAGATCGGCTCCGCCGGCCTCCCGCCAGGCGAGGAACCGGCCGGCATCGTCGGGCCCGGTGACACCGGATTCGACAGGGAATCCCATCACCTCGATCTGTGAGCTCCCCGGCGCCGAGGCGGCCGATCCGGCGCTGACGATCCCCGGGATTCCGCGGTTGGACCGGAGATCGTCGACAAACGAGTCCGGATGCGTCCCGAGATCGACGACCCACCCTAGTCACCACAGACATCTGCAGTCCTCACAGTTCCGGGAACGTGACCCCGGTCAGCTCTTCGGACACCGCCCACAGTCGGCGGGCCACCTCGGTGTCGGTGGACTTCGTCGAACGGGATGCGAACCCAGGCTTTCCGCGGGTCTCGAACGGACCTGTCGGGCCGATATAGCTGCCGCCGGGCAGATCGGCGACAGCGGCACAGAGGATCGGCCGTGCTCCGTCCTGCTCGCGCTGCGCGAAAACGCGGGTGAACGTCCGGTTGATTCTGTCACTCAGACGGTGCTCGTCATCGGAGCCGAAGAGGTTCGTCGCCGCATACCCCGGATGCGCAGCGACCGCCGTGACCGGTGACGAGCTCTCCTCCAGTCGGCGTTGGAGTTCAGCGGTGAAGAGCAGGTTCGCCAGCTTCGACTGACCATAGGCGGCCATCGGCCGATACGGTCGCCTCTCCCACTGAAGGTCGTCGAAATCGATCATGCCGAAGCGGTGGGCGATGGAAGAGACGGTGACGATGCGCTCACGCACCTGCGGAAGCAGCAGATTCGTCAAGGCGAAATGGCCGAGGTGGTTCGTCCCGAACTGCGATTCGAACCCGTCGACGGTCCTGTACAGGGGCGGGATCATGATCCCCGCATTGTTGATGAGGAGATCGACCGGTTCGGTGAAGTCCGCCGCGAAATCGCGTACCGAGGACAGGTCGGCGAGGTCGAGGTCGCGTACCTCCGTGCTGCCCGGCATCGTCGCTGCAGCGGCCTCACCCTTCGCACGGTGGCGCACGGCCAGGACGACATGAGCTCCTCGACCGGCCAGAACCCGGGCAGTGACCCGGCCGAGTCCGCTGTTCGCGCCGGTGATGAGGGCCGTACGCCCGGTGAGGTCGGGAATGCCGAAGTCGATCGGAGAAGTCATGGAGTCATCCTAGGTTTCTGCCCTGGCAGTCAGCTGTCCAACCGAGCCGCCACCGCGCCACCGACACGCCGATGTTAGGGTAGCCTTCGTGCCGAAGATCCCTGAAACCGGTGCGCAGCTGCTGCGCCGAGCCGCCCGTCGGCGCATCCGTCCGCTGCTGCTGGGAGCCGTGACCCTGTCGCTGTGGCAGGTCTGCGAAGCACTCGTGCCGGTGGCGATCGGAATCATCGTCGACCGCGCGATCATCCCGCTGTCGATCCCGGCTCTCATCGTCGGGATCCTCGGCCTCGCCGCACTGTTCACCGTGCTCAGCCTCGGCTACCGCTTCGGCGCTCGACTGTGCAATGCCGCCCGTGAGCACGAAGCCCACGCCCTGCGCGTCGAGATCACGCACGCGGCACTGACCGCATCACACCTGCCACCCGACCGGACATCGGGGGAGGTGCTCTCGATCGCCTCCGCCGATGCCGACACCGCTGCCACGTCCTTCCAGCAGGCCGGCCGCGGCATCGCCTCGGTGCTGGGCATGATCACCGCGGCGGTCTTCCTGCTCATCGCCGACCCCGTGACCGGACTCGTCGTCCTCGTCGCCGTGCCCATCGGACTCATCATCGTCGCTCTGCCCGGCCGCTCAGTGTCCGCGAAGGCCACCGCTCAGCTCGACGCCGTCGCCTCCGCGGGACGCTCGGCGTCCGACCTCATGCACGGACTGCGCGTGGTCAAGGCGATGGGAGGGGAGCCGTGGGCGGTGCGTCGTTACCGCGCCACCTCCGATGCGGCCGCCGAAGCCGGCATCGCCACAGGTGAGAGGACCGGTCGCCTGGCCGGTCTCGGTGCGCTCGTCATGTCCGCGGTGCTGGCGATCGTCCTCATCGTCGCGGGGCTGCGTCTCATCGACGGCCAGATGAGCGTCGGGGCGCTGATCGGCATCCTCGGCATGACCGCCTTCCTCACCGAACCCATGCGCGCACTCGCCGAGATCGTCGGCCTCTTCGCCCAATCCCACGGCGCCGCCGAACGGATCGTCCGCCTGCTCGGCGACATTGACGCTCCGGACGACGCCCGCGATGGAACGGACACCATCACCGAGGCGGCCCCCACCACCCGTATCACCGCCGACAACCGCCCGAGCGTCACCACCACCGAAACCGGGATCACCATCACCGGATGGCCGGCAACTACGGAATCCGGCGAACTCACCACCGGCGGCGGCACACTGACCTGCATCGTCTCCGACGACGCCGAGGACGCAGCGAGGCTGCTGGCTGAGCTGACCTCCCACGCCCGGAGCCTCGGCCCCGCCCGGATGCTCGTCGCACCCCACGACGTCGATCTGTTCGAAGGCACCATCGGATCGAACATCACGATGGTCGTCGCCGACGACAGTGCAAACACCGACGACCGCACAGACACAGCCGACCACTCGCCGATCTCGGCCGAGGTGCTCACCGCCTCGGGAGTCGACGAGCTGCTCGACCTCGTCGATGGGGGACTCGGCTGCCGGATCCAGGAACTCGGCGGGAACCTCTCGGGCGGCCAGCGGCAGCGCGTCGCCCTGGCTCGAGCCCTGAACGCCGACCCGCAGATCCTCGTCCTCGCCGAACCCACCACCGCCGTCGACGCGGTCACCGAAGCGAGGATTGCTCACGGGCTCAGCCGACTGCGCAGCAGGAGAGGAGACCAGGCCACGATCATCCTCACCTCATCCCCGGCTTTCCTCGCAGCCGCCGACACCGTCGTCTATCGCCCCACGTCAGGCCCGCTGCTCCTCGGCCGCCATGCCGATCTCCTCGAGACAGACACCGACAGCGCCGAGGCCTACAGAGATGCGGTGACCCGATGACGGCACCGACGCACACCACCCTGACGATCGCCTCGCGGCGTCGCTCCTTCGCCCACCTGGCCCCGCTGTTGTGCCGCCGAGCCGGCTGGATCGTCATCCTCGTCGTCGCGGGACTGGCCAATGCCGGGGCAGGGCTCGTCGGGCCATGGGCGATCGGCCGTCTCGTCGACGAACTCCCCGCCGGAGCCGGTCCCGAACTCGTGTGGGCCTGCGCCGTCGCCGTCGCGATCGCCGGCATCGTCATGGCCGCGGGCACGTGGATCGGTGCGTGGGCGCTCGCCCGCATCGCGATGCCCGTCGTCGCCGAACTGCGCACCGAAGTCGTCAACTCAGCCCTGACACTCGAGTCCCAGCGGATCGAACGCACCGGCACCGGCGACCTCATCTCCCGCGTCGCCGACGACTCCCGCAAGATCGGCGAGGCCGCCGGCCAAGTGCTGCCGCTCGTCGTCGAATCCCTCCTCGTCGTCATCGTCTCCGCCGCAGGTCTGGCCGCCATCGACTGGCGTCTCGGGCTGGTCGGGCTCGTCGCCGTGCCGATGTACTGGCTCACCCTGCGCTGGTATCTGCCCCGGTCGGAACCCATCTACAAGGAGGAACGCGCCGCCTTCGGACGGCGTGCCGGGCGCCTGCTCGGCGGGCTCACAGGCAGCGCTACCCTGCGTACCTATCGTGCCGAGGCAGGGGAGATGCGACGCATCGACTCCGCCTCCGCGCATGCCCGCGACCTGTCGATCGACGTCTTCCGGTTCGTCACCCGCGCCTTCGGCCGCAACAACCGCGCCGAGGCGGTCGTCCTCTCCCTGCTCCTGGTCGCCGGCTTCGCCCTCGTCTGGTTCGGCGAGTCCACCGCCGGCGCCGTGACTACGGCGGCTCTGGTCTTCCACCGTCTCTTCAACCCCATCGGCGCCCTCGTCGGACTCTTCGACCAGGTCCAATCGGCCGGTGCCTCCCTGACCCGGATGGTCGGAGTCATCGACGAGGCCGCCACCGCGCCGAGGCGATCGACCCGGACCGCGCCTGCCGCCCCGAGCCTTGTGCTCGAGGATCTGTGGTTCTCCTACGACACGGACTTGGATACGGACAATCACGTGCTGCGCGGGGTGAACCTGAGCATCGCGCCGGGTGAGCACATCGCCGTCGTCGGCACCACCGGTGCCGGGAAGACGACGCTGGCGAAGATCGCCGCGGGACTGTCCGCACCCGCTCACGGACGGGCACGTCTCATGAACGGCGGGACCGCCCCGGCGAGCGGGGTGGACGTGGGTGCGATGGACGAAACCACGCTGCGCCGACATATCGCCATGGTCGCGCAGGAGGTCCACACGTTCTCCGGCAGCCTGCATGACAATGTCGCCCTGCCGCGTCCGGATGCGACCGCCGACGATGTGCGCACTGCCCTGGACGTGGTCGGCGCCGGGTGGGCGACCTCCCTGCCGAACGGCCTCGACACGCAGATCGGGGAGGGAGGGGTCCGCTTGTCCGCGGTCCAGGAGCAGACGATCGCCCTGGCCCGCCTGGTGCTGGCCGACCCGGACTTCGCGATCCTCGACGAAGCCACCGCCGAGGCGGGATCGGCTGGAGCCCATGTCCTCGAATCCTCCGCCGAGGCGGCCCTTGCCGGCCGTGGCGCGCTCATCGTCGCCCACCGGCTCAGCCAAGCGGAGAAAGCCGACCGGATCCTCGTCATGGAGCACGGACGCGTCGTCGAGGAAGGCACTCATGCCGAACTCGTCGCCGCCGGCGGACGGTACGCCGAGCTGTGGGAGGCATGGTCGGGCTGAGGCAGCCCGAACCCGATCAGCTCAGGCCGAGCACCGTCGTGGCGATCGTGAAGTAGATGATGAGGCCCGTGGCATCGCAGAATGTCGAGATGAACGGGTTGGAGAACACCGCCGGATCCGCCCCGACCTTCTTCGCGATGATCGGCATCAGACCGCCCACCGTCGCGGCCATGATGCACACCGACAGCAGGGTCAGGCCGATGACCAGTCCGACCGCCCAGCCGTAGACGAGCCCGGCGATGATGAAGCCCAGTGTGCCGAGCACGGAACCGAGCACCGCGCCCACCCGCAGCTCTCTCCAGATCACGCGCCCGAGATCACGGACCCGCACCTCACCGACGGCCAGGGCACGGGTGACGGTCGTGGCCGCCTGGTTGCCGGTGTTGCCGCCCGTGCCGGTGAGCAGCGGAATGAAGAGGGCGAGGACGACGACCTGATCGAGACGGTTCTCATAGACTTCGAGGACTTGCACGGTGAGGATCGCGGACACGGCGAGGACGAGCAGCCACACGATGCGGCTCTTGACCAGCCGGATGATGGTCGAAGACAGATAGGAGCGATCCAGCGGCTCCGTACCGGAACCGCGGGCGAGGTCCTCCGCGTCCTCCTCGTCAACGATGTCGAGGACGTCATCCATGGTGAGGATGCCGACGAGCCGTTCCTCCTCATCGGTCACCGGCATCGCAATGAGCCGGTGGGAGAGGAACTCACGCGAGGCCACCTCACGGTCGGTCAGCGCATGGGTGCTCAGCGAATCACGCACCATGTCTCCGATGATCGTGTCCTCATCGGCGGCCAGCAGGTTGCGCAGCGACACCACTCCCCGCAGCACCCTGCCGGGACCGACGACAGGCAGCAGGTAGACGGTCTCGGGTCCGTCGATGCGGGCGCGGACGACCTCCATCGCCTGGGCCGCCGTCCAATCCTCGTGGATGCCGAGCACCTCCGGAGACATGTACCGACCGATCGCGGACTTCGGGTAGCCCAGCACCGCCGAGGTCATCTCTCGCTCGTCCGGGGTCAACCCCTTCATCAGGCGGCTGGCCACGCTCGCGGGCAGTTCGCCGAACAGTTCGGCGCGATCATCGGGGTCGAGGCCCTCGACGATATCGGCGACCTCGGGTTCGCGGAGATTGCCGATGAGTTCGGCCTGGTAGGCCGGAGGCAGGTCCTCGAAGACATCGAGAGCCTCCTCCTTCGTCAGCACGCGGAAGAGCATCGCCGACTGCAGCGGGGTCGAGGTATGGACGAGGCGTCCGATCTCGGCACGCGGGACCTGCCGGGCGAGACCGGCGATCTCGTCGAGAGTACCGGGATCGATCCTGCCGGTGAGTGCGGATTCGAGTCGGTCGGCCGCCTCGGTGCCCTCTGTCGTATCGGCCACGCATGCCCCCTCACCTCGGACGGAAACTCCCGCCCTCAAGCCTAGGCCATGCACGAGGCGGGAGCGGGCCACGCCGTGAAGCGCGCAGCCCTACGATGGAGCCATGAAATCCTTCAGCGAACTGCACGTCCCCGGCGACCCGTTCATCCTGCCCTGCGCCTGGGACGTGGCCAGCGCACGGCTCTTCGCCGAGGCGGGGCACCCGGCCGTCGGCTCCACGAGTCTTGGTGTGGCCGCCGGCATCGGCGCCGCCGATGAGGATCGCGAAACCCTGACCGCAACCGCGGATCTTGCCGCCGACCTGCGACGGACGCTGCCGGACCTGCCGCTGACCTGCGATTTCGAAGACGGCTATGGAGACGGCCCCGAATCCGTCGTCGACTCCGTGCATGAGACATTCGCCGCCGACCCCGCGGCCGGGCTCATCGTCGACGGCATCAACATCCAGGACTCGCGACAGGGCCGGATGAGCGAACCTTCGGTCCTCGCTGCGAAGGTGACGGCGATCAAGGAGGCGTTCCCCGCCCTGTTCGTCAACGCCCGGATCGACACGTTCTGGATCGGCCAGGACAACCTCGGCGAGGTCACCAGCCGCATCGACGCCTATGCCGATGCGGGTGCCGACGGGATCTTCGTCCCCGGCAACCTCGACCTCGAGACGATCGAGACGATCACCGCACGCAGCCGGGTTCCGGTGAATGTGCTGGCCAGCGCGCGGTATTCGCGTTCCAGCCTCGCCGAGGCGGGAGTGGCCCGGATCAGCACCGGATCGCTGCTCTATCGCGCGGCGATGTCGGAGGCGCTGAGTTCACTGCAGATCCTCGCCGGCGACTGCCCTGCGCAGACGGCGAACGTGCTGTCGTACCGGGCCTTCACCGAACTGGGCTGAGTCAGCGTCCGTCCTGCCGGACGGTGAGCACGGGGACGGGGGAGCGCAGGATGAGGCGCTGCGCGACCGACCCGAGGATCACCTTGCCAACGCGCGACCGGGCACGGACACCGAGGACGAGCCGGTCGACTTCCGGGTGATCGCCCAGTTCGTCGATGACGGCGGTGACCGGGTCGCGATCCCCGCGTCCGGACCGGTTGATGACGGTGACCTCAAGCCCGGAGGGGATCTCGTCGGCGACGAAATCGTGGAGGGTGAGGTTGATGAGCAGCAGCCCGGTGCCGAGGTTCTGCGCCTCGGCGATGGCCGATTCGAGTGCCCGACGGCCTTCGGGACTGTCGGTGGCGGCGACGGCGACTGACATGGAGGCTCCTTATCTGCGTCCGTACTCGGCTTTGAACTCGCGTTCGAACTCCGCGAGGTCCTTGTCCTTCGTCTCCGGCAGCATCAGCGCCAGGAAGACGAAGGCGATCACGGCGATGCCGGCGAACATGCCGAAGGTCGCCGTCATGCCCATGGCCTCGATGAGCGGCGGGAAGAACTGCGCGACGATAGCGTTCATGATCCACAGCACGAACACGCTGATGCCCATCGCGAAGCTCCGGATCTTCATCGGGAAGATCTCGGAGAGCATCAGCCACGTCAGCGGGCCGACCGTTCCCTGCATGGAGAAGACGAAGAGGACGAGGAAGGCGAGCACCGTCCAGGCCTGTGCCGGTCCGGGCGGAACGATGACCGCGGTCAGCGCAATGAGTGTGTGGAAGACTGCGATGAGGGCGTAGCCGGTGAGGAACATGACCCTGCGCGGCAGCTTGTTGAGCAGGTACATGCCCAAGGTGATGCCGGCGAGTGAGAAGACGCCGTTGGCGATGTTGCCGATGATTGCGACACCGGAATCCAGGCGCGCGCTCGTGAGCAGCTGAGTGCCGTAGTACATGACCGAGTTGATTCCGGTCAGTTGCTGGAAGAAGCCGAGTCCGGCGCCGATGAGGACCAGACGCAGCACCCACCGAGTGCCGAGGTCGGAGAGTCCGCCTGTGGCTTCCTTCGCATCCTCGGCGGTGAGGTGGGTGACCTCGGCGATCTCGGCCTCGGCGCGTTCGGGGGAGCGGACCTGCTTGAGCACGGCCAGTGCTTCCTCGGCGCGTCCCTGCGAGATCAGCCAGCGCGGGCTCTCGGGCTGGAAGATCATGCCCACGAGGAGGGCGATCGCAGGTGCCAGGGCCACGAGCAGCATCCAGCGCCAGATCGAGTCGATGTGTCCGAAGAAGTTGAAGATCGCGGCGTTGATGATGAAGGCGGCGAGCTGTCCGCCGACGATCATCGCCTCGTTGCGGGTGACGTAGCTGCCGCGCTTCTCCGACGGAGCAATCTCACCGAGGTAGACCGGCACTGTCGCGGAGGCGCCGCCGACGGCGAGTCCGAGGACGAAGCGGGCGCCGATGAGGAACGCGGCAGCGGGCGCGAGCACACAGCCGAGAGTGCCGAGGATGAAGACTCCGGCCAGGGCCAGGATCGTCTTGCGACGACCCCAGGCATCAGCGACACGACCGCCGAAGACCGCTCCGAAGGCGGCACCGACCATGAGGGAGGCGACGACGAGGCCTTCGCTCAGCGCGGTCAGGCCGAAGTCCTCGCTCAGAGGCTCGAGGGCTCCGTTGACGACTCCGGTGTCATAGCCGAAGAGCAGACCGCCGAAGGTGGCGACCGTGGCGATGACACCGAGGCGATGGACGGGGCGACCTGTGCCGACGTGGGGGAGTTCGAAGTTCGTGCTCGCGGTGGACGTCGATCGCCGGCGCGGGGATCCGGGTGGCATTGGCGGCTCCTTTCCCCTTCAGTCCTGACACATGGGAGCCTGCCGCAGGCGGAGGGGGTGGAGCTCAGTCCTCCTGATACGAGTTATCGATGACTTCGGGCATGCCGTCGATGACCGAGACCTGCTCGGTCCCGTCATCGGCCAGGGCATCGACATCGAGGTCATCCCCGTCGAGCTCGGCGACCTCGAAGTCGTCATCGCCGTCGGAGACCATCTCGTCGCCGACGCGGTTTCCCTGTTCCGCTGCGGGCGACTGATCGGTGTTGAACTCGTCCGAGAGGTCGGGGGCCTCGTTCTCGTCTTCCCAGCCGGCTTCGTCGACGAGCACATCGTCGGCGCCTTCGATGCCGGTCCCTTCGGGCCCCTCCGCACCGGGTTCGACGGGGGCTTCGGCGGGTTCGTCATCGATGTCTGAACCGATGTCGGAGTCGGCGTCGACCTGGTCGGCCTCGGCCTCGGCCTCGGCGGCGCTGAGTTCGGGATCATCCAACTCATCGGCCGTCGGTTCGTCGAGTTCGGGATCATCGAGGATGGGGTCGTCTTCCAGCCGGTCTGCTGCATCCGCGTCGAACTCGCTCATGATCTCTCCTTCACTCGCAATCAGGGTCGGGCCCTCATTCTGACACGTCGTTCGGTCGCAGGCCATGGGGGTCAGGATCATTTCCGGTCAAAACGGTCCTTCCACTCCTGCCAGTCCCACTGGGCCGGAAACTTCTCTCCGGCCATTCGGCCCGACGAGATGAGGTCGAGCTTGTCATCGTCAGTGAGGGCGAAGTCCGTGCTGCTGTGTCCGGTGGTGTCGACGAACACCGTCCTCTCGGTCACCGAGGGGTCATCGATGTGCCGCCGGTCGTGGGCATTGATCATCGTCGACAGCACGGACTTCGCGTATTGGTACGTCGTCGCGTTGGGCCGCCATTCCGCGGCCGCTGTCCGCCGGGCCGAGAGCATCACACCGAAGGTCGGCCACCGTGCAGGCTTTGCGTCTTTGCGGTCGAAGACGTCGACGGGGAAGTTCGAGAGCAGTCCGCCGTCCGCGCCGAGCACGGAGTCTCCACCGGCGATGTCCGGCCGGGCAGGCAGGGCCCGCGGACGGAAGAAGAACGGACTGGCCGCTGAGGCGCACACCGCCTCGGCGACGGACTGGCTGTCCGCATCGACACCGAGGGCCTCTTCGTAGTCCCAGGGCAGGCGGAGCATGCGGCCGCGGGAGACATCGGAGACGATGACGACGAGCCGATATGACCGCTCAGGTGGGATCGCGCTGCCCGGATCGTCGAGTTTGAGGTCACCCCACGTGCGCACCCCCTGATCGGCCAATGCCGAGGCGAGGAAGTCATGGAGCGCCTCTCCCACATACATTCCCTTGTGCAGCAGCAGTCCCTGTACTCGCCCCAGCCAGGGGACGAGGTGGAAGACAGGAGGAAGGTCCTCGAACTCGGTGAAACCCTGTTCGAGGACCTTCTGCTCAAGCGTCTGCGGGGCGATCCCCGCCGCGGTCAGCGCACCGACGATGGCTCCGGCCGAGGCGCCGGCGATCCGGTGGAAGTCGTAGCCTGCGTCGGCGAGGGACTCGACCGCGCCGACCAGGCCCGGCAGCTTCGCCCCGCCGCCCTCGAGGACGAGATCGGTCATCGCCATGCCAACTCCTTCCCGTGGTTCCCTGATTCCATTGTGGACCCGGAACGCGGGAGAAGCAGGGACACCAGAGCCTGAGTCAGACTCCTGCCGGCTGGCGCCTGCGTGCCGCACGACGGCTGCGGGGGCTGTCTCCGCCGGTTCGGCCGGTGAAGTGGTCCATGGTCTGGTTGACGCCGAGGAGGTCCATCACTGCGTCGAACGCGCGGGTCGGCAGGAGGCGGACACCCGGAACCAGGCGCACGAGTGAGGGCATGACCAGCTGCTCACGACCGGATTCGATCGAGTCGATGACCTGAGTGGACACGTTGTTCTCTTCGAGGATCGGCAGCAGGCGGGGGAACTTCGTCTGGACGCCGGCGAACATCCCCGTGTTGATGTAGAACGGGCAGACGACGAGGGTGTTGACTCGACTGCCTTCTGTGCGCAGCTCGCCGCGCAGCGACTCGGTGAAGCCGACAGCGGCCCATTTGCTCGCCGAATAGTCGGTCTGTTTGGCCACGCCGGTCAGTCCGGCAGCGCTGGCGATGGTGACGATCGAGCCGTGGTTGCGTGCCCGAATTCCGGGCAGGAACGCCTTCGTCGTCCAGTACAGGGCCAGCGTGTTGACGTCGAAGGTGCGTCGGATCGCGGCCTCGTCGGCGTCGAGGAGCTTCTTGCCGGTGACGACACCGGCGCAGTTGACGAGGATGTCGATATCGCCGACGTCCTGAGCGGTGGACGCGACCTGAGTGGAGTCTCCGACATTGACGGAGTAGGCGCGGGCGCGAAAACCCTTGGCCTCGATCTCCTGGCGGACAGCCTCACCGCTTTCAGTCGAGAGGTCCCAGATGATGACTTCGGCGGCTCCGCGGTCAGCGGCTTCGAGAGCCATGAGCCGACCGATTCCGCTTCCGGCCCCTGTGATGAGGATGCGGCTGCCGGCGATCGTCGTTCCAAGCGTCATGTCAATGCGTCCTTGCAGTTGGGTGTCAGTGCCGTCGGTCTCGAAGCGAACCCGCCCAAGCGGGTCCCGCGAGATGTTACTCAACAGTACATCAGTGTGCTGTAGGTCACACAAGGGCGGGTTCGTCAATCGCCGGTCGCCCGGGGAGGTCAGCTCTCCTTCATCCCCTTCTGGATGAGGTCCATCACCGAGGAGTCCGCGAGAGTCGTGACATCGCCGACCTCGCGATTCTCGGCCACGTCCTTGAGCAGTCGACGCATGATCTTGCCCGACCGGGTCTTCGGCAGATCGGGCACGATCATGATCGAGCGCGGAGTCGCGATCGGGCCGATCGAGGACCGCACATGACCTCGCAGCTCACCCACGACATCGTCCCCGCCGTCGTCCGCGCTCTCCCTGAGGATGACGAATGCCTCGATCGCCTGACCGGTCATCTCGTCTCTCGCCCCGACCACGGCCGCCTCGGCGACCTTCGGATGAGCGACGAGGGCGGACTCGATCTCCGCGGTCGACATCCGGTGCCCGGAGACGTTGAGGACGTCGTCGACGCGGCCGAGGACCCAGAAGTCGCCGTCGCGGTCGATCTTCGCCCCGTCCCCGGCGAAGTACACGTCCGGGTACTGCGACCAGTAGGTCTTCTTGAACCGTTCCTCATCGCCCCACAGGGTCCGCAGCATCGACGGCCACGGCTCCTTGATGACGAGGTAGCCGCCGTTTCCGGGTTCGACCGAATTGCCCTCATCGTCGTAGACGTCGGCGACGATGCCGGGCAGCGGGCGCATCGCCGAACCCGGCTTCGTCTCGGTCACGCCCGGCAGGGGACTGATGAGGATGCTGCCGTTCTCCGTCTGCCACCAGGTGTCGACGACGGGGCAGCGGTTCCCGCCGATGTGCTCGCGGTACCACATCCATGCTTCGGGGTTGATCGGCTCACCGACACTGCCGAGCAGCCGCAGGCTGGACAGGTCGTACTGGGCGGGGATGTCGCGGCCCCATTTCATGAACGACCGGATGGCCGTGGGCGCGCAGTAGAGGATGGAGACCTTGTACTTCTGGACGATCTCCCACCACCGTCCCCGGTGCGGGGTGTCCGGGGTTCCCTCATAGAGCACCGAGGTGGCCCCATTGGCCAGCGGCCCGTAGACGATGTACGAATGGCCGGTCACCCAGCCGATGTCAGCGGCCGTCCAATAGACGTCCGTCTCCGGTTTGATGTCGAAGACCGCCCAATGCGTGAACGAGGTCCCGACGAGGTAGCCGCCGGTGGTGTGCATGATGCCCTTGGGCTTTCCGGTCGTACCCGAGGAATACATGATGTAGAGCGGATGCTCGGCATCGAAGGCCTCCGCGGTGTGGGTCTCCGACTGTCGATCGACGACCTCGTGCCACCACAGATCACGGTCGTCATTCCAGTCCACGTCCTGGCCGGTGCGGCGGACGACGAGGACATTGCGCACCTCGGGGCAGTCGTCCATCGCCTCGTCGACGACGGATTTGAGACCCGAGGGCTTGCCCTTGCGATAGCCGCCGTCGGCGGTGATGACGAACTCGACTCCGCAGTCCTTGACGCGATCGGCGATCGCCGAGGCGGAGAAGCCGCCGAAGATGACCGTGTGCGGGGCGCCGAGGCGGGCGCATGCGAGCATGGCGAACACCGTCTCCGGGATCATCGGCATGTAGATCGCAACGCGGTCGCCGGTCTTGACTCCGAGTTCGGTGAGCGCATTCGCGGCCTTCGAGACCTCGCGCAGAAGATCGGAGTACGTGATGGTGCGGGTGTCTCCGGATTCGCCTTCGAAGTAGTAGGCCACGCGATCGCCGAGGCCGTTCTCGACATGGCGATCGACGCAGTTGTATGCGGCATTGAGCCGTCCGCCCACGAACCACTTCGCAAAGGGCTTCTCCGACCAGTCGAGGACCGTGTCGAAGGGAGTCTCCCAGCTGATGCGCTGTGCCTGTTCTTCCCAATAGCCGATGCGGTCGGCGGCCGCCTTTTCGTATTCGACAGCTTGGGCATTGGCTGCGGCGGCGAAGTCCGCTGGGGGTGGGAAGGTCCTGTCCTCGTGGCTGAGTTCCTGAATCGTCGGATTGTTCGTCATCGTGCTCTCCTTTCACCCTGCGCCACCACGACGTGGGCGGGTCATCGAACTCACCTTCAACCTACTCCAGTCGGTTGGGATTTCAAGAGGTGCGCGGAGACGCGAAGAAGCCCCGCTCCCCAGTTTTCACTGGAGAAGCGGGGCTTCCGTGTTGTGGCTCCGACCGGCGTCGATCCGGTGACCTTTCGATTTTCAGTCGAACGCTCTACCAACTGAGCTACAGAGCCGAGCCGCCGACATACTCATCAAGTATGTCGAGAGAAACAAAGGCTCTTCCGAAGAAGAGCCTTATGCTCCGCGACCCTGACGGGACTCGAACCCGCGACCTCCGCCGTGACAGGGCGGCGCGCTAACCAACTGCGCCACAGGGCCTTGCTGTTGTGATGGAAGACCTTACGATCCTACACCGTACCCCCAACGGGATTCGAACCCGTGTCGCCGCCGTGAAAGGGCGGTGTCCTAGGCCTCTAGACGATGGGGGCCCAGGTTGTCCTCGGATTCCCCGTGGGCAACGACGTTAAGCTTATCCCACCCGATTCGCGGAATGCAAAACGAAAAGAGGTGTCCTCGGTCACACGGCGGAAACGGCGCATTTCGACGTTTCGTGCGGCCGCCTCGGCGAGGGGATCGGGGCCATTAGAGTGGGAGGCATGGAGGCTCTGAGTGAAGAGGAGTTCGATGCGATCCTCGGCGAAGCCCTGGATCTGCTGCCGACCGGGGTGACCGAACAGCTGGACAATGTCGCACTGTTCGTCGAGGACCGGCCGGAGGACGGCGACCGGCACCTGCTCGGCCTCTATGAGGGCACACCGATCGGGGAGCGGGGGATCGCTGGGTTCGAGATGCCCGACAATATCTTCATCTATCGAGACAACCTCATCGACTTCGCCGAGGATGTCGATCACCTGCGCAAGGAGATCGTCGTCACCATCGTCCATGAGATCGCCCATTTCTACGGTCTCGATGACGACCGGCTCCACGAACTCGGGTGGGGGTGAGCGTCCCCGGCCGAAGGGGCTGACGGGCTTACCGGCGAGTCACTTGACGTTACGGGAATTGGCGTCCGAAAGCCTACTTCGCCTATTGTGGGCGGGTACCTATCAGCACCGATACAACATTCCGTCCGTATCGATGCGGGGACACGGAGCCGTGAAAGCTGCGCCTCCTGGCCCCGTTGACCTGCGGGCAGGAGGCACTACCCCCTTATGACAGTTGCATCCAAGACTTCCAGCGCGGCGACCCCGGCCGTGCGAGTGCTCAACCTGGCAGGCATCGACTACAGCCTGCGCAGCTTCGACCACGACCCCGCCACCCGCCGTTACGGTTCGGAGGCCGCAGACAAGCTCGGAGTCAGCTCCGACCAGGTGTTCAAGACCTTGATGATCCAGGTCGACGGGCAGCCCGTGACCGCGCTCGTCCCCGTCTCCGGTCAGCTCGACCTCAAGGCCCTGGCCTCCGCGCGCGGAGCGAAGAAGGCCCAGCTGTCCGGCGTCGCCGAGACCGAACGTCGCACCGGCTACCCCGTCGGCGGAGTCTCTCCGTTCGGACAGCGCCATGCCGTGCCGGTCGTCGTCGACCGCACAGCGCTCGACCATTCGACAGTGTTCGTCTCGGCCGGCCGTCGCGGTCTCGAGATCGAGATCCGCCCCGAGGATCTCGTCATGCTCACGAACGCCCAGGTCGCGAAGATCGCCGCGCTCGACTGATCAGCTCTCGCTGATCCGAGCGTCGATCCCCGGCTTCACACCCATTCGACCTCACCGACCTCGGGCTCTGCCCGACCGGCGGTGAGGTCGGCGTACATCGCCACGGCATCGGCCACCTCGGCGAGGGGAACCAGGACATCGAGTCCGACCTCACCGCCGTAGTCGGCCCTCGTCGCCCACCCCCGCTTCCCGGCCGCCCGCTCCAGGGCGTTGGCCTGGGCATAGTCGACGTGTGCGGACACAGGGACGCGCTCACGACGGGTGACGATCCGGGCCCTCTCCACGGCCGCCGAGGTGGCCTGACCGTAAGCGCGCACGAGCCCGCCCGCGCCCAGCAGGGTGCCCCCGAAATACCGGGTGACGACGGCGACGACGAAGGTCAGATCATGGCCGGTGACGACATCGAGGATCGGAGCGCCCGCGGTGCTGGCCGGTTCCCCGTCGTCGCTGAAGCGCTGAGTGCGCGAATCGGTGTCGAGGACGAACGCCGAACAATGGTGGCGGGCCTTCGGATGCTCGGCGCGCGCCTCGGCGATGACGGACCGCGCCTCGGCCTCATCCGCGGCAGGGGAGAGACGGGCGAGGAAACGGGATCTCTTGATCTCGATCTCGGCCTCGACGGGGCTGAGGATGGTCCGGTAAGACATGCTCGTCACTGTAGTCGAATGTGTTCTACGATGAGCCCACGGGCGCGGATTCCGCGCTCATCCCCGGTATTTCAGTGAAAGGGTGACAATGGTGCACCAACCAGGCAAGATCGACCTCGCAGCGCTCAAGGACGAATCCGCCCGAGCTCGTGAACTCGACCGAGCACACGTGTTCCACTCGTGGTCGGCGCAGCGACTCATCGACCCGCCGACCGTCGCCCGCGCCCACGGGTCGACGGTCGTCGACGGTGAGGGTCGTGAGTTCCTCGACTTCTCCTCGCAGCTGGTGAACACGAACATCGGTCACCAGCATCCGGCCGTCGTGGCCGCGATCAAGGACCAAGCCGATGTGCTGTGCACGATCAGCCCGGCCACCGTCAACGCCGCCCGCTCCGAAGCAGCTCGCCTCATCACCGACCGCACCCCAGGCGGGCTCGACCACGTGTTCTTCACCAACGGCGGAGCGGACGCGAACGAACACGCCATCCGCATGGCCCGTCTGTACACCGGGCGAACGAAGGTGCTCTCCCGCTACCGGTCCTACCATGGTGGAACCCAGACGGCCGTCAACGTCACCGGTGACCCGCGCCGGTGGGAGAACGAGACCGGAGAATCGGGCGTCGTCCACTTCTTCGGACCCTTCCTCTACCGTTCGGAATTCCACGCCACCACTGAGGCGGAAGAGACCGACCGTGCGCTGCAGCACCTGCGTCGGACCATCGAGTTGGAGGGACCGGCGACGATCGCCGCGATCATCCTCGAATCCATTCCCGGCACCGCCGGCATCATGGTGCCCAGCCCCGAGTACATGCAGGGTGTGCGGGCGCTGTGCGACGAGCACGGGATCGTGCTCATCGCCGACGAGGTGATGGCCGGATTCGGACGGTCGGGCAAGTGGTTCGCCTTCGAACACTTCGACATCGTCCCCGATCTCATCACCTTCGCCAAGGGCGTGAACTCGGGGTACGTGCCGCTGGGCGGAGTGATCATCAGCGATGCGATCTTCGAGACCTTCGCCGAACTCGTCTACCCCGGCGGGCTGACCTACTCCGGGCATCCGCTGGCGTGCGCGGCGGCGGTTGCGACGATCAACGCGATGGCCGACGAGGGCATGATCGAACACGCCGCTCACATCGGGGAGACGATCATCGGACCCCGTCTGCGGCAGATCGCGGAGAATTCGAAGCACGTCGGCGAGGTCCGCGGCATCGGAGCGTTCTGGGCGATCGAGCTCGTCTGGGACAAGGAGTCCAAGGAGCCGCTGGCCCCTTATGGCGGCGGCTCACCCGAGGTCGCCTCGGTGGTGGCGGCGCTGAAGGAACACGGCGTCATCCCGTTCAACAACTACCACCGGCTGCACGTGGTCCCGCCGATCAACATCAGCGAAGAGGACCTCGAACGCGGCCTCGGAGTCTTCGAGAAGGTCCTCACCGACTTAGACTTCCCCCACTAGTTACTACCTGACGGCGGCCCAGCAACCTCGCGTGGACTGGTCCCCAGAAGTTGGACTGCTGTGAGGTCAGCATAGTTCGTAAATAGGCTCACCATCCTTGGCGGTCTTGCTTCGATATTCCATCGGGGCAAGGCCGCCAAGTCGTGACGAGATCCGTTCGTAGTTATACCAATGAATGTACTCATCGATCGCGGCCTTGAGGTCCTCGACCGTGTCGAATTTCTGCAGATAGAACATCTCGGACTTCAACTGCCCGAAGAAGTTCTCCGCCATCGCGTTATCCCAGCAGTTTCCCTTCCGCGACATCGACGCTGTGGCACCATGCTTGGCCAGGATCGACGCCCACGACACGTGCTGATACTGAAACCCCTGATCGGTATGCACCAGCGGCGTCTGCCCGGGACGCAGTCCCTGACAGGCTTGCGTCAGCGACTCGTTCGTCAATGCCGTGTTCGGTGACGTCGACATCGAGTACGACACCACACCGGCATCGAACAGATCGATCACTGGTGACAGATACAGTTTCTTGTCTTCAACAGCGAATTCCGTGACGTCAGAAACCCATTTCTCATTCGGTTCATCAGCGGTGAACTCCCGATTGAGTACGTTGTCAGCAACGGCACCGACCGTGCCGCGATGGGAGTTGAACTTCTTCTTCCGCACCTCGGTCTGCAGACCCATGTCACGCATTAATCGCAGCACGGTCTTCTTCGCTATAGCGATGCCCTGTTTGACCAAGACAGCCCAGATCTTGCGGTGCCCATAGCGTTTGTGACTCTTCTCGAAGATGTCCTTGATGAGTGTTCTCACCTGCGCGTATGGGTCGGGTCTCACGTCGAAGCGTTTCTGGTGGTAGAAGAACGTCGACCGGGCCAAACCCGCGACCTGCAGCAGCAATGGCAGTGGATAGTCCGCCTTGAGACTGGCAACGATGCGTGCTTTCACAGCTGCCCTTTTTGCCTCAAGGCCCGAAGTTTTTTCAAGTACGCGTTCTCCGCTTCAGCCCGCAGCAGCTGGTCTTGCAGCTGCCGATATTCGGCCAGGCTGATGTCCTCGACACGAGTCTTCCTCGCCATCAGGTCTGGCTTGGATGGGGCCGGATCAGCATCCGGGTCCTGACCGTTGTCGAGGGCTCGCATCCGTGCTGTCTTGCCTTTGGCCGGCGGCGATGTCGCGAACGCGTCTTCGCCCTTGTCCCGGTATTTCTTCGCCCAATCAACCACGGTGCGCGAGGAGGCCAGACCAAGCTCCTTGGCTAAAACGACTTTGTGTTCGCCATCGAGATACCGTTTCGCAGTCGCGATCTTCGTCTCTGCCGGTATCCGGCGGCGCTGGTGCGGTTCCATGACCGATATTGTTCCACGCACCAGCCACCGGTCGTGGAGGAGCTTGAGTGAGGGTTTGTGGACGTCGAGCATCGTGGCTGTCGCGGCATAGCCGTGCCCTTGGTCGAAGAGTTCGATCGCGGCTTTGGCTTGTTCGTCTGTGATCAGACAGTCCTTACGCATGGAATGGTCCCTTCAAGTTGGCTTGTGTTGATCACAGTCCAACTTTTGGGGACCACTCCAGCGCGAGGTTGCTGGGCCGCCGTCAGGATCCTTCTATGTCTGTCAAGCGGCTTGACCGATCGGGTTCGTGGCCTCGAGAATCCGATACACCGAGCGGGCCAAGGCACGCTTCATACACCGGATCGTCTCCTTCTTCGTCTTCCCCTCACTCAGCCGTCTAGCCATGTACGCCTGGGACTTCTTATGGTGAGAAAGCCGCGTGACTGCCACCATGTACAACGCAGAATTCAACCGACGATCACCACTGCGATTCAGCCGGAACCTCACCACATTCCCCGACGACGCCGGGATCGGACAGACCCCCGCCAACTTCGCGAACGCCGCCTCGGAACGCACCCGCCCATGATGCGACCACGCCAGGTAGAACACAGCCGCAGTGATCGGACCAATCCCCGGCTCAGCCAACAACACCGCCCCCGGACTGGCCTTGACCAAGGCCTCGATCCGGGCGGCGTAGTCCTTGATTTCGGCATCGAGCTCGACGACACGTTTGGCTAACCGGATGGCTTCCCGACGAGCCTCGGTCAGTGCCACAGACTCGTCCCTGATCCGCCACTTCGCCACCGTCTGGATCGTGACCATCGACAATTTCCGACGCGCATCGACACCGAGGTCCTGACCACGCAACAGCGCAGTGAGCGCATTGATCGTCCGGGTCTTCTCCCGAGTCATGGACTCCCGCGCCTTGACCAAGATCCGCAGTCCCTGACGCGGCCCATCAGCCTGCCGGGGAAACCGCAGCCGCGACTCATCCATCGACAGGACCGCGCCAGCGATCCGTCGGGCATCGATCCGGTCGTCCTTGCCCGTGGCATGCCGGTCGCGAGCATTCATGCTCGCGGCCTCGGCGACCGTATAGCCTGCCTCGGCGACATGATCGGCCAGGATCGCTCCGTACGTGCCGATACCCTCGATCACCCACAGGGTCTCAAGGTCCCCGCCGGTACGACGCCCGGCCCACGTCAGGGCTCGTTTGATGCCGGCTTTGGTCGTCGGGAACGTGGCAGTATCGACGTGCTCACCAGACTTGGTGAGCACACTGTAGACGTGGTTCTTCGCGTGGGTGTCGACGCCAACGACAAACGCGTATAAATGCGAGATGATAGTCATGACGGTTCGTGCTTCTCCTGTGTCGGAACGGATGAGGTCCGACCGTCGAACGGTCGGCTCCGGTCCGGGAGATAGTCACGTCGAAACACTACTGTGATGAGTCACGTTCGGTCAGGAACGGACAACCTTCTGATCAAGTTATCGATGTGGGCCGAGCCGGTGCCGACCGCCCACCAATCATCAGACAAATCCCGACGAGGACATCGTTGGAGTCAATAGCAATTAGAGTCATGATGATCGATGAGACGGTCAGTTCCTACTCTGCCAGCCAGTCCCAGACCAGCCACTATCAATACTCACAGTAGCAATTAGGGGGATTGGTGGGTGTAATGACCGCCTAAGATCGTGGCCTTGACGGGGATCTTTGCGATCTCGTCCGCCGCGACGTTTGCCGGGTGGGTGTCCAGGGCGACGAAGTCGGCGAGTTTGCCTCGGCTCAGTGTTCCCTTGTCCGCGCCCTGACCCGAGGCCTTTGCCGCATCGACCGTGTAGGCCGCGATCGCCTCATCGACGCTCAAGGCTTCGGCAGCCGAGCCCATGACATCCCCGCCCCGGGTCCTGCGGGTGACGAAGGCTTCGATTCCGCGCAGCACATTCCCGTCGGCGCACGGGCGGTCAGAGCTGCCGGCCATCGGCACACCCGCATCGACGAACGACTTCGCCCGGTAGATCAGGTGCCGGCGGTCCGGGCCGAGCGAAGCATTCATCCCGTCCCCGATGCCGTCGGCGAACGCCGCCTGCGGGGTGACGACGATACCGTGCTCGGCCAGCGTCGCCAGGTGCTCGTCATGGACCAATGCGGCATGCTCGATCCGGTTGGGCACCGCCCGGCGGCCATAGCGCGTCTGCGCCTCGACGATGTTGGCGACCGCGGCATCCACGGCGGCATCACCGATGGCGTGCACGGCCAGCGACCACCCGGAGGCATAGGTGTCCAGTATCTGCTGACGCAGCACCTCCGCGTCGTCCTGCAGATAACCGGGGTGGTCCTTGCCCGCATAGTTCTCCCGCAGCGCCGCGGTCTCGCCGGACAAGGCACCATCCATGAAGAACTTCACGGGCCCGATCGAGATGAGATCATCGCCGAGGCCGGTGCGCAGTCCCGCATCCAGACCGATGCCGAACCCGTCGGCGGAGTTCGCCGCGATCGGGTGCAGCCCGTCGGCCTGCGGCATGAGCTGAGCCCGCGCCCGCAGCTTGCCCTCTTCCCGAGCCCGCAGGTAGCCGCTGATCTCGATGGGGGAGTGGCCGATCCAACCGTAGGCGATTCCGCATTCGCCGAAGGACGTGATGCCCTCCTTCGCATAGTAGGCCGTCGCCAGATCGAGGGCGTCGACGACGGTGTCGAGCGAATACGGACGGATGAGATCCTGCACCAGCGTCTGCGCGGTCTCTTCGATCAGCCCCGTCGGATGACCGGCCGCGTCACGCACGACCTTCCCGCCGACCGGCTCCTCGAAATCGGGGTCCAGGATCCCGGCCCGACGCATCGCCTCGGTGTTGGCGATCGCGGCGTGACCGGACGTCTGCCGCATGAACAGGGGACGATCCCCGGTGATCTCGTCAAGACGGCCCAAGTCCGGATACTGCCCGTCGTAGTCACGGTGGGCGTACCCCGTGGCTTCGATCCACTCCCCGGACGGAGTCGTCGCCGCGGCCTTCTCGAGCGCCGCATAGACATCGGGCAGACCGCCGGGCAGCGCCGTGACATCGACCGAGGCCAGGGTGAGACCGAACCACGTCGTGTGACAGTGGACGTCGTTGAAGCCCGGCAGCACCGTCGCCCCGCCCAAGGACTCGACCCGATCGGCGTCGATGCCGTCGAGCTCCTCGTCGAAGCCGATGATCCGGTTGCCCCACACCCCGATCTTCTGCGCCCGCGGGCGCGTCGGATCAAGCGTGTAGGCGTCGAGGTCGGTGAAGATCGCGTCGATTCTCATAGAGCCACCTTAGTCAGATTCGCACGACTGCCGCTCCACCGTTCACACCCGCAGCTCGCACCGGCCCGTTCACGGCAGGCGCGCCCCGCGAACGGTCGGATCCGTGATGCAGTGGACGAGCGAGAGCCCCTTGTGGGCCAGAGCCTTTTCGAAGGCGTCGCGGAAGTCGACGGTCCGCTCGACGCGGATGCCGAGCCCGCCGAACGCCGTGGCCATGGCTGCGAAGTCCGGATTCTCAAGTGCCGTGGCCGTGGCCCGGCCCGGATATTCGCGGTCCTGATGACCGCGGATCGTGCCGTAGACCGAATTGTCGTTCAGCACCACTGTGATATTCGCGCCGTACTGGACGGCCGTGGCCATCTCCTGCCCGTTCATGAGGAAATCCCCGTCGCCTGCGATGCAGAACACGGACCGTTCCGGATGGACGAGCGCGGCGGCGACGGCGGCCGGCAGACCGAATCCCATCGATCCGTTGCGCGGGCCCAGCGCCGAGGGGAAACCGTGCGTGGGCAGGAATCTGGTCGCCCAGCCGGAGAAGTTCCCCGCCCCGTAGGTGATGATCGCGTCGTCCGGCAGCAGGTCGTGCACATGGACGAATGCTTCGTCCATGTCGACGAACCCCGCCGAGGCGGCCGACCCGGAATCTGCCACCTGCGGTTTCCGCCACGCCTCGAGCTCGGCCCGGGCCTCGGCGACCCAATCCGGCAGCGGCACAGCATCCCCGGCTGCTTCGGACAGGTCATCACCGAGCGGCGGTTCGTCGATCGACCCGTCGGAGGAGACCGAATAGGTGCGGGTGCCCTCCTCGGTGAACAGGGATTGGGCGAACCGGCTCACCGAGGTGACGATGTGCTGGTCGAGACGACCGAAATGGCCGTGCGCATCGGCATCGGGGCCGATGACGACGGTGCGCTGGTCGACGCCGTTCGTGAACCCGTCGGTGGCCACATCGGTGCGGACGCAGCCCAAGTAGATGTGCAGGTCTGCCTCGGCGAGGGTGCGCTTGGCCACGGGGGACGCACCATAGCCCAAGATGCCGAGGAAGTTCGGACTGTCATGGTCGATGCCGTCATAGGCACGGAAGGTGCCGAGCACGCCGAGGCCGCGGTCGCGTGACCATTGGGCGATGCGCCGCGAGGTCGACGGGGACCAGTCCTCGCCGCCGATGATGAGCACGGGACGGTCGGCGGCGGTGATGCGGGCACGCAGCTCCGTGACGTCCCCGGCATACGGTGAGGCCGAACCGTGCACACGTGGGGCCAGCACCGTCCCCGAACTCGGGCGGACAAGGACCTCTTCGGGCAGACCGACGATGACGGGACCGGGTCGCCCGGTCACGGCGGTGTGCATGGCGTCGACGACCACCTCGGCGGCCTTGTCGGGGTCATCGAGGGTGAGCACCTTCTTCGCGGTCGAGGAGAACCAGCCGTTCAGATCGAACTCCTGGAAGGATTCGCGGCCGCGATGATTGGTGGGGATGAGGCCGACGAAGACGACGAGCGGGGTCGCATCCTGGAATGCGGTGTGGACGCCGACCTTGACGTTCGCAGCGCCGGGGCCACGGGTGACCAGGGCGATTCCGGGCACTCCGGTCATCCGCCCCTCGGCGACGGCCATATATGCGGCCCCGCCCTCCTGGCGGCAGACGATCGGGGTGATCGACGAATCGCGGAGACCGTCGATGACATCGAGATACGACTCGCCGGGAACCAGATAGGTACGCGAGACTCCGTGTGCTTCGAGTTCCTCGACGATGAGATGACCTGCAGTAAGAGACGCGGAGGTGTCCATACCCCATGCTTATCATTCTTTTGTCTCATTCGGTCACCGTCGGACCCATTCGGACCCGCAAGGTCGTATGATCGTGCAACAACGGAATCAGTGCGGCTCTCCGCCTGAGCCCGTGAGCAGGGACGCGTCTCCGTTCCGGCGACGAACGACGACTGACAGCCAGGAGGCTCACGCATGACCGGCATCGACTCCGACCATCCATCGGCTTCGGCGATCTCCACCACCGGCGACGGTGGTCCTGGTGGGCGCAGGCGAGCAGGATTCCAGTCGAAGCCGCGCAAGGCCAATCTCGAACGCGACCCGGGGATGCCTGCGAGCACCTGGCGACTGCGCTCGGATGCCTGGGAGTACCTCAAGTTCGCGATCAAGCGGCTGGCCGCCAGCGGAGGGGACTTCTCGATGATCGCCGAGGACGGGGAAGTCTGGCGGTCCCTGCGTTCACTGCGGACGATCGAACTCTACTGGGGCGGCTTCGGGCAGCGCTATGTCGAAGAGATCACCGACCTGCTCTCGGGTGGGGAGTTCGACCGGGCCCACGACATGATCACGCGGGCGGTCAACCGGCTGCGCGGAACCACGGTGCCCGATGTCGGCGAGGACGACCTGACCGAGGACGAGCGCGCCGAACTCAAGGATCGGCAGGATTCCCGTCCTCGCTTCGAGGTCCTCATCGTCGACGAAACCACCGAAGGCGGTCGCGACGAACTCCATTCCGATCTGCTCAGGCTCCGCAACCCCACCGACCAGTTCATCTACGACTACGTCATCGTCCCGACCGCCGACGACGCCGTCGCAGCGGCACTGACGAACCCGAACCTGCTCGCCTGCGTCATCCGCCCCGGCTTCACCGACCACACCCGTGAGGTCCTCAGTCGTGACCTGCGCGATGCCGTGGCGTTTGCCCACGAGACGACGAAGGCGTCCCCCACCGGTCCGATGAGCCCGCTGAACTCGGTGCGACGGGTGCTGCGGCTGGCCGATACGCTCGCGAACCTGCGTCCCGAACTCGATCTCTACCTCATGGCAGGTGCGCACATCGAAAGCCTCGCCGGGGCCCTGACGCACCGGTTCCGTCGCGTCTTCCGCCGCGAGGACCAGTTCGAACTCCATCTGTCCCTGCTGCGCCGCGCTCAGCATCTCTACGACACCCCCTTCTTCGATGCGATCCGGGAGCATGCGCGGCGCCCGGCCGGCGTCTTCCACGCACTGCCTGTCTCTCGCGGCGGTTCGGTCGTCGGATCGAAATGGATCGGGGACTTCGTCGACTTCTACGGCCTCAACCTGCTGTTGGCCGAGTCCAGTGCCACCTCGGGCGAGTTGGACTCTCTGTTGGCGCCGGTGAAGACCCTGAAGAAGGCGCAGCTGCTGGCCGCCCGGGCCTACGGTGCCAAACGCACCTACTTCGTCACGAACGGGACGTCGACGGCGAACAAGATCGTCCACCAGGCCGTTGTCTCACCCGACGAGGTCGTCATGGTCGACCGCAACTGCCATAAGTCCCACCACCATGCGCTCATGCTCACCGGTGCGCGCACCGCCTACCTCGAGGCGTACCCGCTCAACGATGTCGCTTTCTACGGTGCGGTGCCGTTGAACCGGATCAAGCAGCTCCTGCTCGACTACCGTGCGGCCGGTCGCCTCGATGAGGTGCGGATGATCACCCTGACCAACTGCACCTTCGACGGGATCGTCTACGACCCGTACAAGGTCATGTCGGAATGCCTGGCGATCAAACCCGACCTCGTCTTCCTCTGGGACGAGGCCTGGTTCGCCTTCGCACGGTTCCACCCGGTCACCCGCAAACGCACCGCCATGGTCGCTGCCGAACGACTCGAGGAGACGCTGGACACCAATGCCCACGCCGCCGCGTACCGAGAGCAGCGCAAGCGCCTATTCGATCCGGAGACCGGGGCTCCCGCCCCCGATTCGGTGTGGCTGGAGGAGGACCTGCTGCTGCCGCCGGACGCGACGATCCGGGTGTACGCGACCCAGTCGACGCATAAGACGCTGACCGCGCTGCGCCAGGGTTCGATGATCCACGTCTACGATCAGGAGTTCTCCTCCGGCGCCGAGGAGGCCTTCCACGAGGCGTACATGACGCACACCTCGACGTCGCCGAACTATCAGATCCTCGCCTCCCTCGACCTCGGTCGCAGGCAGGTGGAGATGGAGGGCTTCGCACTCGTGCAGAAGCAGCTCGACCTGGCGATGAGCCTGTCCTCGGCGATCGCCAGACATCCTCTGCTGAAGAAGACGTTCAAGGTGCTCACCGCCGCCGACCTCATCCCCGAGGAATATCGGGTCACCGAACGGACGATGCCGCTGCGCGATGGGCTCTCCACGATGTGGAATGCCTGGGTCCGCGATGAGTTCGTCGTCGATCCCAGCCGCATCACCGTCGAGATCTCGGGCACGGGAGTCGACGGGGACACGTTCAAGCACGAACACCTCATGGACCGCTACGGCATCCAGGTGAACAAGACGAGCCGGAACACGGTGCTGTTCATGACGAACATCGGCACCTCGCGCTCGGCCGTGGCCTACCTCATCGAGGTGCTGGTCAAGCTGGCGGGGAAGTTCAATGATCCGCATGAGCTCCAGGAGCAGGATGCGCTGACCGAACCGGCCGCGGTGATGCCTCCGCTGCCCGACTTCTCGGCCTTCGCCCCTGACTACGCCGCCGAGGTGCCCGCCGAGGATCCGTCGAAGCAGCTGCCCGACGGCGACCTGCGCACCGCCTACTATGCGGGTCTGCGTCGCCAGAACATCGAGCACGTGCTCCCACATGAGCTGCGACGCCGGGTCGAGAACGGGGAACAGCCGGTCTCGGCCGGATTCGTCACTCCGTACCCGCCCGGATTCCCGGTGCTTGTGCCCGGTCAGGTCATCACTGCTGAGGTGCTCGACTTCATGTCGGCTCTCGACACCCGTGAGATCCACGGCTATGACACCCGCCAGGGCTACCGCGTCATCCTCAAAGAGGTCCTGGAGAGCTGAGCGAGATCGGCCGTGCAGACCAACCGTCTCATCCAGACCGTCGAAGCCCACACCGAGGGGCTGCCCGTCCGCGTCGTCACCGGGGGAGTGGGACCATTCCCCGGTGAGCCCATGGCCGAACGCCGGGAGTGGTTCATCGAGAACTCCGACGATCTGCGGACCTTTCTCATGTGTGAACCCCGCGGCCACGGGTGGCTCTCGGGAGCGATCCTGCAGCCGCCGACTCGTGCCGACGCTGATTGGGGAGTGCTCTTCATCGAGGTGACCGGGGTGCTGCCGATGTGCGGGGCCGGCACGATCGCCGTGGCGACCGTCCTGGTCGAGACGGGAATGGTGCCGGTGACCTCGCCCGTCACGACCGTGCGCCTCGACGCCCCGATCGGGCTCATCACCGCCGAGGTGGTCGTCCGGGACGGTCGTGCCGAGTCGGTGACCATCGTCAACGTCGCCTCGTATGCGCACGCCCTCGACCAGTCCGTCGAGGTGCCGGGTCGGGGGAGGCTGTCATGCGATATCGGCTTCGGTGGGAACTTCTACGCCTTCGTCTCCGCCGCCGACGTCGGCATCCCCTTCGAGCGTGACCGGGCTGAGGACTTCATCGCCGCCGGTCGCGAGATCATGGCTGCCGTCAATGAGCAGCTCGACCCCGTGCATCCGGAGACTGGGTACCGCGGCTGCGAGCACGTCGTGTTCCTGACGCCGCCGACGGAGCCCGGACCCGATGGCGAAGCGCCGGATGCCCGCCATGTGCTCATCAACCATCCCGGCTGGCTCGACCGGTCGCCCGGCGGCACAGGCACGAGCGCACTCATGGCCGTCCGGCACGCCCGCGGACAGCTGGGCCTGAACACGGATTTCGTCAACGAGTGCTTCATCGGCACCTCGTTCACCGGACGGCTGATAGAGGAGACGAGAGTCGGCGAGCATGTGGCTGTGGTGCCGACGATCACCGGCAGCGCCTGGCTGATTGCGACCTCGCAGTTCATGCTCGACCCCAGCGACCCGTTCCCCGCCGGCTTCACACTCTGAGCCTGCGGCCCGCGGCTATCCCAGCTGGCCGGGGTGGAGGACGCGGGAGAGGAAGTCCTTCGTCCGCTGTTCCTGCGGGTTACCGATGACGTCCTTGGCCGGTCCGGCTTCGACGACGACTCCGCCGTCCATGAAGACCATGGTGTTCGCGACTGAACTCAGAGATTGAGCAATCGAGACTCGCGGATTCTGACTGTCGGAGAGACAACCAGGTTTGACCCTCTTCTTGGGAGGTCCGACTTCAGATTTTGGGGAGACGCTGATGTGGGTGGGTGGGATACAGACTTCTGTATCCCACCCCCCGCGATTAACTGAATTTGTTGGGAGGGTAGATTTGAGGCTCTTCGCAGTTAGGGGTGTAATCGGGGTCTGAATCCTCCCGTCTCGAGCAAGCTTCGGGCGATGTAGTGGGTGAGGTTCCGGAACCCCAGCGCCGATCCACGTAGGTGTTCCAGCCTGCCGTTCAATGCTTCCGTCGGACCGTTCGACGTCCCCGGCCGATCGAAATACGCCAACACATCCATAGCCCGCTTCTTCAACGTCCGCCCCAGCCGGCGCAGCTCAACAAGACCAGCAGGCACCCCGGACGAGATGGAGTCGATGATCGACTGCAGCGACTTCTTCCCCGCGGTTCGGTCCGGGTTGCGGTAGGCGGTGCTGATGTCTTGGAACACGCTCCAGGTCACCTCCACATCAGCATGATTCTCATCAGCAAAGAGAGCGACGATCCGTTGCTGCTGCCGCTCGGTGAGTAACTGACACCCGGTGTGCAGAGTCCGCCGGGCCTGATACAACGGGTCGCCCTTCTTCCCGCGGTGCCCGGTCGTTTCCTGCTGAACACGCCTGCGGACCTCGTCCAGACTGTCCCCGGCGAGCTTGACGACATGGAAGGGATCCATCACTTCCACCGCGGCCGGCAGCTCTTCGACAGCAGCGGTCTTGAACCCGGTGAACCCATCCATCGCCACGACCTCGATTCCATCGCGGAAGGCCTTCGACTGCCGGGCCAGCCACGATTGAACACGGCCTTCGATCGTCCCTCAACCATGTCCAGCAATCTCGCTGGTCCTGTCTGATCGCGGATCGGGGTGAGATCGATGATCACGGTCACGTACTTGTCACCCCGTCTGGTGTGCCGCCAGACATGTTCGTCGACGCCGATGACGCTCACGTTATCGAACCGGGAAGGATCGTCGATGAGAGCCCGATGTCCTTCGGCCAGGATCGCGTCATTAGCGGTGTGCCAGGATACAGCGAGCTTGGCCGCGATGACGGAGATCGTGGCGTGATCGACAACGAGTGCTTTCAAAGCCCATGCGAGTCCGGTGCGCGAGATCTTGGCCCTGGCTGGGGCTGCTTGGTCGGTGTCATGGCGCCACACGCGCCCACAGAGTTCGCACTTGTAGCGACGGAGTCGGATGAGCAGGGTGGTGGGACGGTGCCCGAAGGGTTCGTGAGCCAATTTCCGGGTCACAGTATCGCGGGGCCGGCCATGTCCGCCGCATCGGTGGCACCACTCATCGTCAGTGGTTGGGGTGCACAGGAGAACTGTTTCTGAATCGGTGACGTGTTGGCCCGTGCAGTGCAGGCCGAGTGTGTCGAGGTGGCAGAACGTGGTGAGGTCAGGGGTGGAGAACGTAAGGTGGTGCACGTCGAGGTCTTTCGGATGGTTTGTCTAGGAAATTCCATCTTCGAAAGGCCTCGACCTATTTCTGTGTAGCGACGCGCACCGGTTCTACACCCTCAACTGCGAAGAGCCAGATTTGAACTGATGACACTCGGTTAAAGTCCAACTATCCTCATTCTGTAGGAAGATATTGAATCATCTTGCTGTTGTGTCTACAGATTCTTTCAACTGAAAGCATTGGTGAATATCTATACTCCTGAAGAGGTTCAATGTCTCAATACCATATGCAGGCCCTGCCTGCTGGGAGTCGCCCTTAGCTATAGTACTGAAAGAACCAGAGGTCAACGCCAGCGTATCCCCCACGACACGGTCGGGTTTTGTCACCCCTGTTTACATGTGCAATTCGAGTCCGTTCGCACTCAGCTTTGCTGCGCATTAAATGGCTTGTATGCCAGCTTGCCGCAGTTGCGGGCGTTGCCGGTATGGCAATACCGATGCCAGCTACAAGCGCAGCTGTGGTTATGGCGACTGCAATTCGCTTCATCTTAACCCCTAGTGGATTCGATAATGTGATGTCAATCACATTCGGTATGTTTAGGAACTCTAACCGATAGCAGTCGCCGATGCAAGGGGGGTGCGGTCAATTTCAAGCGGTTCTTCCGGTGCCAATTTCACTGCCCGAGAACATGCTCTGACGGTCGCTGATTCGAGTTGCATGATGCGGGTGAACCATCCCAGCGGTTAGGGGAAATCGGCGCAGGTGAAGCGTTATATACTTACCTATCTCACTATGTAGATAGCTTGTTCGGTTGCTGGATGTAGCAATGTGTATTCCTGTCTGGAGCGAGGCTGTGAAGTCGATCTTGTTGGATGCCATTCTCTAGCTTGATTCTATGGTGAACTGAACAGTTATCGTTTCCGAAGTTGCATGCGCCACGTCAGTTCATCGCATTCCTTTGTGTTGGGAACGGGTGACGCGTCGCCCGGGCAATTTTGCCGGAAGGGTGAGCTAATGAACTCGGGGCAACCGAAGACTGCCATAGCGCTCCGGCGCGGGCCCCTTTAATATGCAGTTCCCGATCGCGTGAGAAGCTCTGCCCGCCTTCAGGCGCCGTTGGCAGTGAGTGTATTTAACGTGCCAAGTTGATGCGGGAGTATGTCTAGTTCATCACCTCGGTGAGGTTCTGCAGATTTCGTGACTCGGTATCTTGTGATGCGTGGTCCCAGCGTCTTAGCTTGGCTGGCCGGGATGGAGGACGCGGAAGAGGAAGTCCTTCGTCCGCTGCTCCTGTGGATTGCCGATGACGTCTTTGGCAGGGCCCTCCTCGACGACGACTCCGCCGTCCATGAAGACTACACGGTCAGCGACCTGCCGGGCGAACTCCATCTCGTGGGTGACGACGACCATCGTCATCCCCGCCTCGGCGAGCTTGCGCATGACCTGCAGAACGTCTCCGACGGTCTCCGGGTCGAGTGCCGATGTCGGCTCGTCGAAGAGCATGAGGCTCGGGTCCATCGAAAGTGCCCTCGCAATCGCCACACGCTGCTGCTGACCGCCGGAGAGCTGATCAGGGTAACGGTCGGCGAACGACGCCAGCCCTACTTGGTCGAGGCGGTCGAGGGCGATCTTCTGCGCTGCCGCGGTGTCGCGTTTGAGCACGCGCCGTTGTGAGATCGTGCAGTTGTCCACGACCGTGAGGTGAGGGAAGAGATTGAACGACTGGAAGACCATTCCGACGTGGCGGCGCAGTCTGTTGACCTCGACATCCGGGTCCGTGGCTTTGTATCCTGCGACGGTGATCGTGCCCGAGTTCGGCTGTTCGAGCAGATTGACGCAGCGCAGCAGGGTCGACTTGCCGGACCCGGACGGTCCGATCAGACAGACGACTTGCCCTGGTTCCACCTTCAGGTTGATTCCCTTGAGGACCTCGACCGAGCCATAGGACTTGTGGAGGTCTGTGATCGTGCAGCCTTCGGCATGGATCTCGCCGACAGGACTTGATGTGATCGACATGTCTACCTACTTCTTGATCTTGGCTGTGCGGGATTCGAACCGACGGGCGAGCATGCCCAGAGGGATGGTGATGATCAGGTAGCAGACGCCGGCGACGACCAGTGGGGTGAGTCCGGCTTCCGGATTGGAAATCGCTTCGCGGCCGAACTTCGTGAGCTCATACTGCGCGGCGGTGAGGCCGAGGATGTAGATCAAGGACGAATCCTTGGTCATGAGGATGATCTCGTTGGTCAGAGGCGGAAGGATGATACGGAACGCCTGTGGGATGACGATGGTGATCATTGCGCGCGAATGGGACATGCCCAATGATCGTGCCGCCTCAAACTGGCCCTTGGGCACGGCCTGAAGGCCAGCGCGCAGGGTCTCTGCGATATAGGCAGACTCGACGATGCCGAGGGCCAGCATGACCGTGACATACGTGTCCATCCGAATGCCGAAGGCATAAGGGACCGCGTAGCCGAAAGCGAGGAAGACTATGAGTGCCGGCAACCCGCGGAACAGTTCAATATAACCAGTGGCAATCCATCGATACGGGGCGACCGAGGAGATCTTCATCAGTGCCAGCAGGATGCCCAGGGACAACGCCAGGACGAAGCCGAGCGCCGTGTAGATGATCGTGTTGAAGAGTGCGGTGGTGATGATCTCAGGGAACTGAGCGGCGATCACATCAGGGTTGAAGAATTTGAGGTAGATCGTCTTCCAGTCCGCGAAGATCACGGCGACGAGAACGGCGACGATGAGAATTCCGTATTGAATTCCTTGCGACGTACGTTGGCGTTGACGCACGCTGAGAGCCAAGATGCCTCCAGAGTTATGGCCCGGTTCCGGAGCCCTCACTGGGGCTCCGGAAGCGGGCAAATGCAATCAGTATCTGCTGATGGAGTCGCGTATCAGCTGCGGTCGGCTTCGGGGATGCGGGCGGCATCGGCAACGTCGCCGAACCACTTGTCGACCGACTTGTCGTAGCCGCCGTCTTCGTACAGGCGCTTCATAGTCGATGCGAAGGCATCGAGCAACTCCTTGTTGCCCTTCTTCACGCCGGCGCCGAGCACCTCACCCGTGTCGTACTCCTCGACGAACTCGAGCTTGTCATCGGACTCGACAGCCGTCGAAATGATCGAAATGTTGCCAATCACTGAATCCACCTGGCCGGTCTGGATCGCCTGCGTCATGAGGCCCGAGTCCTCGAATTGCACTGGAGTCGCACCGTGGTCCTTGGCATAGGTCTCACCGGTCGTCGCCTGCTGCACGCCGACCTTCTGCCCCTTGACGTCGTCGATTCCCTTGATTCCGGATTTCTTCGTGACCATCAGGCCGAGGTTGTCCTTGAGGTAGGGCTCCGAGAAGTCCATCTTCGTCTTGCGATCGTCGGTGATCGACATACCTGACAGTGCAATATCGCACTGTGCGGTATCGAGGGCGGAACCGGACTGGATGGCTTCGAAGGCTGTGGTGATGACGTTGAGCTCGACCTTGAGGTCTTCGGCGGTGGCCTGCGCCAAGTCCATGTCGAAGCCGACGTTCTCTCCGCCGTCGACGAACTCGAACGGCTCGTAGGGGATGTCCGAGCAGACAGTGAGCTTCCCGTCCTCGACGAGCGGCACGCCGCTGTCGCTCTTCGCCTCGGAATCGCCTCCGCCGCCGCAGGCGGACAGGGCGAGCATGGCGCCGGCGGCCAGAATGGCCAGGCTCGAGCGTCGTTTCATGGTTCCTCCAGGAGATCGGTGACTGGTGAGTCACGTACGCGGTCCGCTCTGACGTTGCAGTCTGAGCAGTGTCTGCGAGAAATCCTACCGTGAATTGAGTCACACTCATGTTGCATCGATGATCGCCGAGGTGGTTGTGACGAAATCGTAGTGTTGCCGTGTATGCGGGCGACCGGCCTGAGCCGCCGACCGCGGACGCGAAAGGGCCCGACCGACGACAACGTCGGTCGGGCCCTCGGGGCATTGGTCGAGCTCGGCAGCCTCAGCTGAGCTGGTCCTCCATGTCGATCTCCGAGGTGTCCTTGGCCAGCCACAGGGCAATGATCGTGAGGATCGCTGCGGCGATGATGTAGAGGCCGCAGTAGACGATCGACCCTCCTTCGGCCTGCCACAGTGCGACCATGGCGAACGGTGCGGGACCGGCTCCGATGACGCTGGACATGTTGTAGGAGATCGCCGATCCGGTGTAGCGGACGTTGGCGGGGAAGAGCTCCGGCAGGTATGCAGCCATCGGTCCGAAGGTCAGCCCCATGAGGATGAAGCCGACGATGAGGCCGATGATGACTCCCGGGGTGCCGGCATTGAACAGGGCATTGACGACGAGTCCGTAGGCGGCGATGAGCACGGTCACGCCCAGCAGCATCTTCCGCCGACCCAGCTTCTCGGCCAGTGGTCCGGAGACGACGGTGAAGATTCCGAAGAACACCACTCCGATGATGAGGTAGGTGAGGAACTCGTTCTTCGTGTACCCCAGCCCCGCGACGAAGCCCGCAGGGTCGAAGTTCTTCCCGGCCGCCTCGGCGGCGGTCTGAGCCTGTTCGGGGGTGGCCGGCGAGGTGCCGTAGGTGAGGGTGAACGCGGTCATGAAGTAGAAGATCACGTAGGTCGCGAGCATGATGAACGTGCCGAGGATGAGCGGCTTCCAGCTCGTGGCGAAGACCCGTCCGAGCGGGGCCTTCGAGATCTGCTGCTTCTGCGCGACGAGCTGGAACGCCGGGGTCTCCATGAGCGACATGCGGACATAGAGGCCGACGGCCACGAGCAGCGCCGAGAGCAGGAACGGAATGCGCCAGCCCCAGGCGAGGAACGCCTCGGGGGAGGTCCAGGTGCCGAGGGCGACGAAGAGCAGGTTCGCGATGATGAAGCCGACGGGCGCGCCGAGCTGCGGGAAGGTGCCCCAGATGGCGCGCTTGCCCTTCGGGGCATTCTCGGTGGCCAGTAGCGCCGCGCCCGACCATTCGCCGCCGAGGCCGACTCCCTGGCAGAAGCGCAGGAGGACGAGGAACAGCGGGGCGAGGACGACCCAGCCCGGCGTGCTGGCGGTCGGCAGCAGGCCGATGAGGAAGGTGCCGATGCCCATGATGAGCAGGGAGGCGATGAGCGTCTTCTTCCGGCCGATGCGGTCACCGAAGTGGCCGAAGATGATCGAGCCGAGGGGGCGGGCGACGAAGGCGACGCCGAAGATCGCGAACGAGCTCAGCAGCTGAGTCGTCGATGTCTGATTGGGGAAGAAGAGGGCCGGGAAGACCAGCGAGGAGGCCGTGGCGTAGGCGTAGAAATCGAAGAACTCGATCGTGGTGCCGACCATCGAGGCGGTCAGGACCTTGCCGCGGGTGTTGTTCTTCCGAGTCGCTGCGATTGCGTCGTCGACTCCGGGTGCCGAGGAGGGATTCTCCGGCTGTGTTTCGGTGGGCATGGTGGTGGTGCTCCGCTGTGTCGTGAGTGCAGGCACGGGCGGGTGGTCCATGCCGATGGAAAAGGCCGTCGGCGCTGTGTCAGGCACAGCGTCGACGGCGACGAATCGACATTACGCCCGTCTCACAAAACGTGATTTCGGAGTCTCACCGAATGAGATTACTAGGTGGTCGAAGTGTTCTGGACAACTCGGACCGGACTGCCGGGCCACCGGGCGCTGAGTCCGCCCGGCGCTCAATTCTGAGCCGTGACCTCGGTGATCGTCACTTTCTCCTTGGGTGCGCCGTCGCCGGCGCCGGAGTCCGTGCCCTTGGCAGCGAGATCCGCGACGGTCTTCGTGCTCTTCTCATCCAACTGTCCGAACACGGTGTAGTCGGGCGGCAGCGAGCTGTCATCGTAGACGACGAAGAACTGGGAGCCGTTCGTATCGGGGCCGGAGTTCGCCATGGCCAGAGTGCCCGCCGGGTAGGTCTCGGAGCCGTCGAGCTCATCGGCGAACGAGTAGCCGGGACCGCCTGTGCCTGTGCCCGTGGGGTCACCGCACTGGAGGACGAAGATGCCCTCGGTGGTCAGGCGGTGGCATTCGGTGTCGTCGAAGTACTTCTGCGCGGCCAGCGACAGGAAGCTGTTGACGGTGCACGGGGCTCGGTCGGCATCGAGAGTCACTGCGAGGTCCCCGACGTTGGTTGCGATAGTGGCGTCGACAGTGCCCTTCGCCTCCGGTTCCTCTGCCGGTGCGTCGACGTCCTTCGCGCCCGCCTGCGAATCGGCTGGGTACGAGCAGGTGCCCGCTGCCGCCGAGGAGTCGGATTCGGCTGCGGAGCCGCTGGAATCACCCTCGGAATCAGACGATCCGCATCCGCTCAGCAGCAGAAGAGCGAAGACGGCGAAGGCCGCCAGTGCCAGCACAACGGCTGACTGCGGACGACGAGTCAGGGCATGAGAGCGACTCTGCGCGAAGTGATCCATGCGTTCATCGTATCGGCACTGTCATCGAGACACGGGCGCGGTGTCGAGACACGGGCGCGCGCATGCGTTTCTCGACACGCAGCCCGTGTCTCGGCGCGGCCCGGGACTCAGGTCTCGACGGAGGTGCGGGTGCTCGGGTCGGGGGAGCCGCCTCGGCGAAGGAAGATCGCAACGGAGATGACGATGAGTCCGGACACGCACAGGCCCACGCCCACCCACGCCGGTGCGCGGTAGCCGAGGCCGGCGGTGATGACGATTCCGCCGAGCCACGCGCCGAGCGCATTGGCGAGGTTGAAGGCGGCGTGGTTCATGGCCGCGGACAGGCTCGGGGCGTCATGGGATTCGCGGAACAGACGCATCTGCAGGGCCGTGGTGATCATGGACCCGGAGATGCCGATGAGGAAGAGGGCGATGATCGCAATGGCGGCGATATGGGTGAAGGCGCCGAAGGCGGCGAGCACGAGAGCCGAGAGGATCATGCCGCCGGTGGCCGAGCGTTCGATGGACTTGTCGACCAGGGGTCCTGCAATCAGCGAGCCTGCGGTCATGCCCAGGCCGTAGACGGCGAGCACCCACGGGATCGCGACGCCGGGGACGCCGGCGACGTCGGTCATCGTCGGGGTGATGTAGGTGTAGACGGCGAACATTCCGCCGAAGCCGACTGATCCGGCAACGAGGGTGAGGATGATCTGCACGCGGCCGAGCGCCTTGATCTCGCCTCGGGCCGAGGGAACCTCACCGGCTCCGACACTCACGCGCGGCACGCCGACAGCGACCATGATGACGGTGAGCACTCCCAGGCCGGCGACGAGAGCGTAGGCGCTGCGCCAGCCGAACATATTGCCCAGGGCCGCGGCGAAGGGCACGCCGAAGATGTTCGCGATCGTCAGGCCGAGCATCACTCGTGACATGGCCCGGCCGCGGCGATTGGCCGGGACGAGGGAGGCGGCGACGACCGCTCCGATGCCCAGGTAGGCTCCGTGCGGCAGTCCGGAGACGAAGCGGGCGATATTGAACAGCGTCGCGGTCGGGGCGAGCATCGAGGCGAGGTTGCCCAGAGCGAAGAGGCCCATCATGCACAGGAGCAGCAGCTTGCGATCCATGTGTGCGGCGATGGTCGTGATCAGGGGTGCACCGACGACGACGCCGATCGCATAGAACGACACCGCATGTCCGGCCTGGGGGACCGTGATGCCCAGTTCTTCGGCGATCATCGGCAGGAGGCCCATGGTCGCGAATTCTGTCACCCCGATGGCGAAGGCGCCGATCGCCAAGGCGAAGACGGCGAACTTGTAGACTCCGCGGGAGACCGGGGCATCACTCATAGGGCTCCTTCAAGGGGAAAAGCGGGATCGGCGAGGCAACCGCACCAGCCTATTGCCCCCAGCGATTCCTCGTAACCCCCGAGGCGCCCAATGTGACGATTCGAACAGCCTCAGTCGGCGTCCGCTTCCTCGGCGTCGTATTCGGCCAGAGCCTGCGAGGCGACGGAGAAAGCGGTGTTCGCGCTCGGCACGGAGCAGTAGATGGCCGACTGGAGGAGGACCTCCTTGATCTCATCGCGGGTGAGCCCGTTGCGCAGCGCAGCCTTGACGTGCATCGCCAGCTCCGCTTCGTGGCCTCCGGCGATCATGGCCGTGAGCGTGATCGCCGAGCGCATGCGACGTTCGAGTCCCGGTCGGGTCCAGATCTCTCCCCAGGCGTAGCGGGTGATGAGGTCCTGGAAGTCGGCCGTGAAGTCATCGACCTTCGCATTCGCGCGGTCGACATGGGCGTCGGAGAGAACCTGCCGACGCACGGTCGTTCCGGCCTCGCGCACCTGGTCACGGCTGGCTTCCCGCGGCCCCGAGGCGGTCGGCAGCTCGGTTGCGGCCTCGGTGGACGCCACCCCGCCGGCACCGGCGCCGAGTCCCTTTCCCTGCAGGAAATCAGCGAGCAGACCCGCGGTCACGACCGGAGCCTCGGCCGGCACGAGGTGGGCGGCGCCGTCGATGACTTCGAGGAGCGCGCCGGGAACTCCATTTGCGATCTCGGCGAGCTTCGTCGCCGGAGTCGGCTGGTCCTGAGACCCCGCGACGGCGAGCAGGGGACGGGTGATCTCGGGCAGTCGTGCGCGGACATCGAAGTCGGCCAGCGCGTAGCAGAGGGAAGCATAGGAGAAGCGGTCGGCGTCCTGCAGTGAGTGCAGGAGTGCAGCCGAGGCCTCCGGTTCGCGGTCCATGAAGCCTTCGCCGAACCAGCGCTGTGCCGAACCGATGATCTGGGTCGGGGTGCCCGAGGTCGCTACGGTCTGTGCGCGTTCCTCCCAGGCCGTCGCTTCACCGATCTTCGCGCCTGTGCAGAAGACGGCGATGCGGCCGAAGCGGTCTCCGTGGTCGAGCGCCAGCTGCAGGGCCGTGGCCCCGCCGATCGAATCACCGGCGAGGTCGACGGGGGCGCCGGGGGCGGCCACATCGGGAAGGACCCGGTCGAGGGTGTCAAGGACCGCCTCGGCGAGGTCGGACATCGTGATCCGCGGGGCCGCTGACGTCCCCGCGGGGACACCGATCGGAGCCGAACGGCCGTGGCCGGGCAGGTCGATGCCGATGACCGCCGTCTCCGGGCTGAGTGCGGAGAGCTCGGTGGCGGCCTGCTGCCACAGGGCGGCCGCGGAAGTGCCCAGCGAGGGCAGGACGACGAGCACCCGGGCGTCGGCGGCAGGGGCAGCGGGGGCGGCAAGAACGGATGCGGTGAGGTCCATGGTTGTCACTTTCTTCGGTCGTTTCTTCAGTCGAAATTCAGGTCTCAGTCGAAGGGCGGCAGGTCGGGTTCCTGCGGTCCGGAGCTGTCGATGGTCGCCAGAATGGACCGGCGGATGTCCTCGGCCTCACCGAGGTAGGACTCGGGGGTGAAGAACTCCTCGATTCCGTCTTCCTCCCCGATCGCAGAGGCCAGGGCGGCGACGGGGTCGGAGCCGGGGGCGATGATGGCCGCGCGGGCGTCCTTGTCCAGGCGATCGCCGAAGACGATGCCGAGCTTCTCCCCGAAGATCCCGGGGGACGCGGCATCGAGGTTGACGCGCATGGCATCGGCGTTGACCTGCAGGCCCGCGATCATCTCATCGAGAATGATGAGCGAGGAGATCGCCAGGGTCATGAGTTCGGACAGGGTCGGCCATTCGGCATGCCAGGCACCGTCGGAGCGTTCTTCGACGGCTTCGGCTGCGGCCGTGGTCAGAGTCGACAGGGAACCTGGGACGCGCATTCCGTTGCGGTGGAGCAGCACCGCCGAGGTGGGGTTCGACTTGTGTGGCATCGTCGAGGATCCGCCGGTGGAGGCCAGGGACAGCTCACCGATCTCGGGACGCACGCCGATGAGGACGTCGCGGGCGATGGACGCCCCGACGGTGACGCATTGGGCGAGGTGGGAGCCCCAGGAGAGAATGCGGACGCGATCGGTGTGCCAGGGAACGGGGATCTGGGTGAGTGCCGCATCGGGGCCGACCATCTGGACGTGGAATTCGCGCAGCAGGGATTCGGTGGAGTCGCCGGCGAACCAGCGGATCGCGGCACGGGTGCCGGCGGCCCCGCCGACCTGCACATAGTCGACGTAGGGCGCCTGCCCCTGGACTTCATTGACCTCGGCGGCCCAGGCTGCGGCCTTGAGTCCGAAGGTCGTCGGCAGCGCCGGCTGCGTGAGAGTGCGGGCCAGGCACAGGGTCTTCGCGTGAGCGTCGGAGAGTTCGACGAGGGAGGCGCCGATGACTTCGAGCCTGGCCTGCATCTGTCGAACGACGCGGGAGACGAGCAGACCGATCGCCGTATCGATGACGTCTTGGCTGGTCAGTCCCCGGTGCAGGCAGCGTGAGGCTTCAGAAGAGAGCCGGGAGCGGACGAGAGCGAGGAACGGGATGAGCGGGTTGCCTCCGGATTCGGCATCCTCGCCGAGGGTCTGCAATTGGGTGTGATCGTCCGTGAGCGTGCGGATCGTGGCATCGATGGCGGCGGCCACCTCGGCGCGGATCTCCGACGACACCAGCCCCACCCGTCCCTGCGCGACGATCCATGCGGTCTCGACTTGGCCGATCGCAGTGATGAACGCGGCGTCGTCGATGGCTTCGGATCCGCGCAGATCGCCGGGGGCGAAGAGGAACCGGGTGTGGGCGGTGTCGGTCATGTCGCGTCAGTCCTCGTGGCTGGGGAAACGGAGGAAGGGGGTTTCCTCCTCACCCTGCAACCGTATGTCGAAGCGCAGCGATCCGTCAGCCCCTCGAGTGGCGATGAGGCGGGAGCGCTCGTCGTCGTCGAGCGAGGACAGGAGCGGGTCGGCGGCCAGGGCCGCGGTGTCCTCGGGCAGATAGATGCGGGTGAACAGGCGGTTGAGCAGCCCGCGGGCGAAGATGACGACGCTGATGAAAGGTGCCTTCCCCGCCTCGGTGGGGCCGGGATCGACCGTGGAGAAGCTGAACTCGCCTTCGGGGTCGACGGCGGCGCGGCCGAAGCCGGTGAAGGTGAAGCCGTTGCGGCGAAGCGAGCCTGTCTCGCGGGGGACGACGCCGTGCTCATCGGGCTGCCAGATCTCGAGGATGGCATCGGGGACCGGGTCACCGGCCCCGTCATAGACGGTTCCTGTCAGCTGCACGGCGCGAGCCGAACCGGGCGGAACGAGCTCATTGTCGTGATCGAACGGCAGCGCATAGCCGTAGAACGGACCGACGGTCTGGCCCGGGGTCGGAGTCAGATCAGGGGTCGTGGGAGTGTCAGTCATCGTCCTCTTCTTCCATCCAGGTCCGGTTGGCGCCGGTGAGCACGATGTCCCAGTTAAAGCCCATGAGGAATTCGTGCTCGGTGATGTTGTGGTCATAGGTCGCCACGAGGCGGTCGCGCGCCTTTTGATCGGTGATCGACTGGTAGATCGGGTCGAGAGCGAAGAGCGGATCCCCGGGGAAGTACATCTGGGTGATCATCCGCTGTGTGAACTCGGATCCGAAGAGCGAGAAGTGGATATGGGCCGGTCGCCAGGCATTGTGGTGGTTCTTCCACGGGTAGGGGCCCGGTTTGATCGTCGTGAACGAATAGGAGCCGTCGTCGCCGGTCAGGGTGCGTCCGACGCCGGTGAAGTTCGGGTCGATCGGAGCCGGGTGCTGGTCGCGCTTGTGGATATAGCGGCCGGCCGAGTTCGCCTGCCAGATCTCGACGAGCTGATTGCGTACAGGGCGGCCTTCGCCGTCGAGGACCCGACCGGTGACGCGGATGCGCTCGCCGATGGGTTCGCCGTCGGCCTGGATGGTGAGATCCGATTCGAGCGTGCCGATGTCCCGGTGCCCGAAAGCGGGGGAGAAGAGCTCGATGGTCTCCGGGTCGGTGTGGCGGGGGTCCTTCGTCGGATGACGCAGGATCGACGACCGGTAGGGCCGGTAGTCCAGGCGCGGCTGAGTCTCGGGCTTCCTGCCGCCCGCAACGTCCTGCTTGTACTGCGCTTCGATGCCGTCGATCTCGGCGGACAGCGTCGCCTGAGATTCGGCGGCGTCGTCGGGACCTTTCACGGTCTGATCTTCGGCGTCCGAGTTCTGCTGTGCACTCATCGTCGAACCTTTCTGCTTGCGTTGAGATCGTGGTGGGGTCGTGGCGGCTCAGCCGTGAAGCCAGCCGGTATAGCACTCGGCCAGGTAGCGGCGACCGTGGTCTGATTCGAGGATGGACCGGAGCTCGCCGAGGCTGCGCTTCGTTTCGAAGACATCCTGAGTCGGGTCGGTGTGGAGCATCCGTGTCATCTGGTACGAGAAATTCTGGGCTTTCCACACGCGTTTGGTCGCGGTCTGCGAATAGCCGGCCAGCGCCTCGGCGTCGGAATCCTTGAGCGCCGAAATGAGGGCCGGTGCGAGCACGGCGACGTCGGCGAAGGCGAGGTTGAGGCCCTTCGCTCCGGTCGGTGGTACGGTGTGGGCGCTGTCGCCGGCGAGGAACATCGAACCGTGCTGCATCGGTTCGGTCACGGCCGAGCGGAAGGGGAGCACGGTCTTGTCGAAGATCGGCCCGGTCTTGAGTTCGAAGCCGTCGGGGCCGTCGACGCGGGCCTGGAGTTCGGTCCAGATCCGGTCGTCGGACCATTCGGCGACGTCGGTGTCGGGGGAGGCCTGGAAGTACATTCGCTGGACGTTGTCGGAGCGCTGGGAGATGAGGGCGAAGCCGCGTTCGGAGCGGGAGTAGATGAGGACTTCGTGGCTGGGCGGGGCTTCGCAGAGGATGCCGAACCAGGCGAACGGGTACTCGTGGAAGTAGCGCTGCCGGGTGCCGTCGGGGATCATCGAGCGGCATGGTCCGCGGGAGCCGTCGGCGCCGACGACGTAGCGGGCGTCGATGCGCAGTTCGTCGCCGCCCTCAGTGGTGGCGGTGACCCATGGACGTTCGGTTTCGACATCGCCGAGGCGGGTGTCCGTGACCGAATAATAGGTGGGGCGGCCGGTCCGTTTGCGGGCGGCGGAGAGGTCGACGAAGATCTCGTTCTGGGGGTAGAGCCAGACGGATTCGCCGACGAGTTCGGGGAAGTCGAAGTGGTTCGAGGCGCCGTTGACTCGGATGTCGATGCCGTCGTGGCGGTGCCCGTCTGTGTGGACGCGGGATTCGACGCCTGCGGCCTCGAGCCTGCGCACCGATCCTGCTTCGAGGATGCCGGCGCGGTGGGTGTGGGCGATGTCGTCGCGGCTGCGATTGTCGATGACGACGGACTCGATGCCTGCATTGTGCAGCAGGTGCGCGAGCATGAGTCCCGCTGGTCCGGCTCCGACGATCGCGACGTCTGTCTGAAGTTGTGCCACTGTGGCCTCCTTGCCTGTCTCTTCTCAACAGTGTGCTCCCAGTCACGGACGTGAGGCGACGACGTTCTCAATGAATGAGAGACCGGAGGGTATGGCGAAGGCACCGACGGGAACCGCCGGTGCCTTCGTTTTCGCAAGGCCGGTCAGTCTGACCGAGCCGCCTCGGCCTCAGCTCACGGAGCCGGGTTGATCACCCGTCCCCAGGTGGACTTGTTGCCCCAGATGTTCTGGCGCAGGCCCTCGAGCTGGAGGATCTGCGAGTGGTCGACGAACAGGTTGCATTCGTTGCCGTAGTTCTTGACGTACCACTCGAAGACGGGTCCGTCGGCGGCCTCGAACATGACGCTCTCCAGGCCGAGACCGTTGATGATGGAGGCGGCGGCCGCCGTATTCCACTCATCGACGTTCTCCGTGATGCCCTCGGACTCGATCATGATGATCGAAGCTCCGGCGTCGAGCGCCCGCTGTCCGCGATCGACGAGGTCGCCGATGTCCTTCGCGGACTCGGCGGCGAGTTCGGCCTCACCGGAGTCTCCGCCCGAACCGATCTGGATGCCCAGTTCGGGCTTGGCCTTGAGCCCGGCCCTGACGACCTTCTCGACGAGGCGCTCCAGACCGGAGGTCGGGAGCATGATGAAGCCGGTCGAGATCTCGATGACGTCGAATCCGACCTCCTTGGCCTCCTTGAGATACTGATCGACCGCCTCGTCCCCATAGCGCAGGACCGTCTCGATCCAGCCGCCGGAGGACACATAGGCCCCGTTCTCGTGTGCGATGTCGCTGAACGCCCTGACCTGCTCGGGCGGGACGAGCGAGAAGGATCCTCCCGCCCACTTGATGCCGTCGACCCACTGGCCGGCGACGTCGAAGACATCCTGGAGGTGACGGGTGCCGTAGGTCGAGTAGTACGGTGCGCGGATCTCGGTCATGCCGACGGTGCGTGGCTTGGCCGGGCGGTATGCGCGGGGAACGAAGTTCATGGACACATCGAAATCAATTGCGTTCGACATGGTCTTTCCTTTCTTCGAATGTCGGCGCAGGTGCCGACGGGGTGCCGGCTTTCCGCCGGCGGCTGCCGGATCCTCCGGCGGGGTGACGCAGCCTCAGCTGCGAGTCTGGGGGATGCGTGCGAGGACCTCCGTGAGCTCACGGATCCGGTGGTTCTCGAGATCATGGACGAGTTCGGCGATCTCGTCACGCTGCTCCGCCTCGGCGAAGGGGGAGACCAGAGCGTCGAACTTCCGGCGCGCTCCCTCCCAGTCGAGCGGGTTCGTCGTGAACCCCTCGTAGTCCTCGGTGCTCGCGTGCAGCTGCGTGCCGTCGTCGAGGGTGACGACGAGGTCGGCGCACATGTGATCAGGGAAGCGGTCACTGAACTCGTCGGAGGGCGTGATCGTCACCTTGTGCATGAGATCCTGCACATCCTCGGCGGTGATCCGGTCGGGGTCGTACTGCTCCGGATTGAGCTCGCCGTCGAGGAGGACGACCGCGACCATCCACGGCAGCGAGTGATCGGCCTCCTCCTTGGTGCGGATGGTGCGTTTGTCGCCCTCCTCGCCGCCGCCGATGATCGAATAGGCGACATCGAAGGTGGTCAGCTCGACACCCGAGATGGCCTCGGCGCGGAATCCCTCCTGCCGGCGGATAGCCTGTGCGGCGTCGAGGGCCGACTGCGAGTGGATCTCGGCATTGTGCTTCTTGATGATCGTGTCGGTGACCTTCTCGAGGTCCTCGGCCGACCAATCGATCTCGAAATCGCCCGCCAGGGCCTTGAAGCCCTTGTTGCCTTCGAAGACCTCGGCCGGGCCGGTGATGCCGCGGGCGGCCAGCAGGGCATCGAAGACCCCCTCCTTCGACACGTGCGGATAGGCCAGTCCCTTCCAATGGCTGAGGTCTCCCGTCCGCGTCACCCGCAGGGCGACGTTGGCGGTGCCGGCCATGGCCGCGGCGTTGGCGATCTGCTCGGCATTCAGTCCGAGGGCCTTGGCTGCGGCGGCTCCGGCGGCGAAGGCGCCCTGCGTCGTGTGGTCGAAGCCGAGGTCGCGGACCGGGGCGACGTCCGAGAGCCGAGCGTGGATCTGATAGGCGACGGCGAAAGCCGTGAGGAAGTCCGCTCCGGAGGCGTCGGCGTGTTCGGCCGCGGCGAGCACCGCACCCATGTTGTCCGAGGGGTGGTTCGTCTCGCCCTTCGCGAGATAGGCATCCATGAAGTCGAGGTACCTGCTCAGTGCGGAGTTGAAGAAGGCCGCATGATCGGGGCTGGCGTGACCGCCGCCGATGAGGGTGGCCCCGTGCCCGGCGTCGAGGTCCTGGATCAGTGACCTGATCTCCTTGAGCGGCTGCGCGTCGAGGGCGCCGATGGCGACGCCGATCGTGTCGAGCACGCGGATCTTGAGCTGTTCGAGTGCCGTGTCGCTGAGCATCTCCAGCGAGGCTCTGTCGACGAACTGGGCGAGTGACTGCACTTCCGTGAGTGATTGCCTTGGCTGACTGTCTGTCATGATGACCTCTCCTCTGTAGGTTAGGTTAACCTAATCATCTCCCGAAAGTATCTTGACGTCAAGATACTTTGGGGGAGATGTGCGTCACATCGTGCGCCGTTGGCCCGCTGCATTGCGGCATATGACGGTGCGACGCTGACTCGACGATGATTGTTGAGCAAAATTGAGGGCTGTTGCTCGTCTTGCATATCTGTCATCCAGAGAAAGCAGTGCCGTGATCATTACTGGGCTTGTTGTCGGCCTGATCCTCGGGTTCGTCTTCCAGCGAGGTCGATTCTGCGTCACCGGGGCGTTTCGCGATCTCACCCTGACGGGGAACACCCGCTGGTTCTCCGCTCTCATCGTTCTTGTCGCGGTCCACTCGATCGGCCTATTTCTGCTCAACAGCTTCGGCGTCATCACTCTCGAGGCAGAACCCTTCCCGTGGCTGGCCTCGATCGTCGGCGGCCTTGTCTTCGGCTTCTCCATGGTCTTCGCGGGCACCTACTACCGGGCCGGAGAAGGGCTCGTGGGCAGCTGGTTCGCCCTCATCTTCTATGCGCTGTTCTCGGCCGTCATGAAACTCGGGCCGGGCGCCGAATTCACCGAGGGCATCCGTTCGATCACCCTGGACAACGGAAGTCTCCAGGCGAGCATGGGCCTGAGCCCCTGGGTCTTCGTCGTCGTCATCTCGGCCATCGCCGTCTGGCTGACCGTCCACCACGCGCGCAAGCTCAAGACCCCGATGGCCGCACTGCCTCCCCGGAAGACCGGGCTTGCCCACCTGCTCACGGAGAAGCGCTGGAACCCCTTCGCCACCGCAGTGGTCATCGGCATCATCGCCACGGTCGCCTGGCCGCTGTCGGCAGCCACGGGGCGCAACTCCGGGCTGGGCATCACGACGCCCTCGGCCCACCTCACCGGCTATCTCGCCACCGGTGACGCCGAGCTCATCGACTGGGGTGTCATGCTTGTCATCGGCATCCTCGTCGGCTCCCTCATCGCGGCCAGGGCCTCCGGCGAGTTCCGAGTCCGCGTCCCCGATCAGGCCACCATCATCAGGTCGATCATCGGCGGCATCGGCATGGGCGTGGGCGCGGCCATCGCCGGCGGCTGCACCGTCGGCAACTCCATGGTCTCGACCGCGCAGTTCGAATATCAGGGCTGGGTTGCGACTCTGTTCATGATCGTCGGCGCGGGAATCGCCGCCAAGGCAACCATCAAGCCCCGTAAGTCGTCGGCCCCGGCGCCGGCGGCGGAAAGCAGGACAGTATGAAACAGGTACTCGAAACGGACGGTCTCGTCTGCCCCTTCCCCCTCGTCGAGGCGAAGGAAGCCATGGACGGGCTGACGGGCGGCGACGAACTCGTCATCAACTTCGATTGCACCCAGGCCACCGAGGCGATCCCGCAGTGGGCCGCAGAAAACGGCTACCCGGTCACCCACTTCGACCGCGTCACCGATGCCAGCTGGACGATCACAGTCCAAAAGGCCTGACTCACGGAAGAACCCAGCCACATCGGCTGGCGCAGCTGAAAAGCTGCGCCAGCCGATGTGCATTGTCAGTGCCGATGTCTAGACTCGAGGCATGAAGATCACGGTTCTCGAAGGCGATATCACCGAGGTGGCCGTCGACGCGATCGTCAACGCCGCGAATTCGTCTCTGCTCGGTGGCGGCGGAGTCGACGGAGCCATCCACCGCGCGGCTGGTCCCGCGCTGCTCGAAGCCTGCCGCGAGGTCAGGCAGACCACCCATGTGCGCGGTCTGCCGCCGGGTCAGGCCGTGGCCACCTCGGCGGGGGATCTGCCTGCCCGCTGGGTCATCCACACGGTCGGACCGAATCGGAACGCGGGTGAGGCGGACCCGGAGATCCTCGAGTCCTGTTTCGAGTCGAGCCTCAACCTCGCCGAGGAGGTCGGAGCCTCCTCGATCGCGTTCCCCGCCATCGGCGGCGGAGTCTACGGCTGGTCGCCCAGAGACGTCGCCGAGGCGGCGCACAGCGTCATCGTCGACGGACGGTCCCGCGGGCGCTGGGAATCGATCGACGAGCTGCAGTTCGTCCTCTTCAGCGATCAGATGACCAGCGTGTTCTGCCAGGTCTTCGACCACGATCAGTGGTGATGGCATGCAGGTCAACAGAGTCATCCCGGACATCGCAGTCGACGATCTCGACGCCGCTCGGGAGTTCTATGCGGGCTTCCTCGGGCTGAGCAGCGAGGAGTTCAACCTCGGCTGGGTCGCACGCTTCACCTCCCCGGATACCGGCGCCAGCGTGCAGGTGCTCACCGAGGATGAGACCGGGCAGACGAATCCTGTGGCTTCGGTGCTCGTCGAGGACGTCGATGCCGCCTTCGCCGAAGCACAGGAGCAGGGCATCGAGATCGTCCACCCGCTCACTGACGAGGAATGGGGAGTGCGACGGTTCTTCGTCCGCGCACCCGATGGCAACGTGTTCAATATCGTCGCGCACTCTCGCTGATCAGGAACGCCGGATCCGGTGCACGATCGTCAGCGTCAGCGCGGTGACGGCGCATCCGGCGGCGATGAGCAGCGGGACCCCGGAGACGATCGCCTCGATGACATATTCGGGTCCGGTCTGGAGGATCGGGCCGACGACCTTGACGAAGAGGAAGCCGAGGACGCCGAGGAAGAGGAACAGCGCCGCACTCTTGCCGAGGACCACCTGCAGGGGCTGCGGAGACTGATAGATCTGGGTTGTGCTCATGGTCGATCACCTGGTGTTTTCGTCCACGGTCCAAACCTTTTGGGCTGTGCCTGCAACGCTACTCCTGCAGTCAGAGTGTGCACTGGGTGATCGGAGGACGTTCGATGGGAGTCGGTTCCGATCAGCGAGGAGCGCCTCCGCCTGGCCGGACCAGCCCCGTCTCATAGGCGAGCACGATGAGCGCCGCTCGGTCCCGAGCGTCGAGGCGAGTGAGCAGTCGGCTGACATAGGTGCGAGCCGTGGCGGGGCTGAGGAAGAGTTCGGCGGCGATCTCGTCATTGGTCAGTCCGCGCCCGATTCCGCTGAGGACCTCGACTTCCCGTTCGGTCAGCTCATCGAGCCCATGGCCGTCCGGATCGGAGGAGTGTCCCTCGGCGACGGCCCGCATGACCGCAGCGGTGACCGATGGCGACAGCAGGGCGTCACCGGCGGCGACCGTGCGGATCGCGCCGCGCAGATCGTCGGGGGAGACGTCCTTGAGTAGGTACCCGGCGGCGCCGGCGCGAATGGCGGCAAAGACGTTCTCGTCCTCGTCGAAGGTGGTGAGCATGAGCACCCTGACCCCGTTCAGCGCACCATCGGCGACGATGGCCTGCGTCGCCTTGATCCCGTCCATGACGGGCATGCGGATGTCCATGAGCACGACATCGGGGCGCAGCTCCCGCACATGGGACAGGCCTGATCTCCCGTCCGCCGCCTCGGCGACGACCGAAATGTCTCCGTCGCGTTCAGCCAGGGGCCGCAGACCCGCTCGGACCAGTTCCTGATCGTCGACGATGACGACGCGGATCGCCTCGGTCATCTGTTCTCCTCCACGTCGATCGGCAGGTGCGCTGTCACAGTGAACCCTTCGTCGCTCGGTCCGGCACCGAGGCGGCCCCCGAGCAGTCCCGCCCGTTCCCTCATCCCGCGGATGCCGGCACCGGCGGCCGTGTCCGCGAATCCGCCGTGCCCGTCATCGGCGATGCGAACGACGAGTTCGTCGCCGCGTACCTGCGCCGAGACACGGGCCGCGCTCGCCCCCGAATGGCGGAGCACGTTCGTCACCGACTCCTGGACGATCCGGAAGGCCGCCGCGTCGACTGCTCGCGGCAGCCTTCCGGGGCCGACGTCGGTCTCGACCGTGACCTCGAGGCCGGCGGCTCGGGCCGCCTCGACGACGGAGGAGATCGAAGCCAAGCCCAGCGCCGAGGCGGGTCCCGCGTCGGTCTCACCCACGGACTCCTCACGGAGCACCTTGACCGTGCGACGCAGTTCCCGCAGTGCCTCCGAGGTGGCCCCGCGCACCCGTTCGAGTGCGGCCGCACGGTCGTCCGGGTCCACGGCCTCGGCCGCCACGGAGGTATGCAGGGAGGCCACGGACAAAGTGTGGCCGATCGTATCGTGGAGGTCGCGGGCGATTCGCACCCGTTCGGAGTGCATCCGCGCCTCGGCGGCCCGGGACTCCTCGGCCGTGGTGAGGGCGGCAATGCGCGCCGACTGCATGCGGGTCTCCCGGACCAGGCGAACCACGGAACCCAGGGCGATCGCCGCGGCTGCCAGGGCGAGTTCGGTGACGAAGCCATACCCGGTCAGTTGGGCACGCGGGTCGAGGTCATCGAACCGGTAGAACGTCGACACAGCGATGAGCACGGCGGCACCGAGCACCGCCCACGAGGTGCGTCGCACCTCGGCAGTGGAGTAGAGGGCACCGACAGCGGGTAGGACCATGCCGATCGGCGGCAGTTTCAGAGCGTAGTAGGCGAAGATCCCGAACACGGTCACGGCTAGAACGAGCAGCGGCAGATGGCGACGCAGGAGCAGCAGGGCTCCGAAGCCGATGGCCCAGGCGACGCCGGGCAGCGGGGAGGACTCGGCATCGGCGGCGATGACGAGCGAGATCACCAGGGTCACCGCAACCGCCACGGACGCATCGGTCAGCCACGGTTCGAGGCGCTCGCGCTCCTCACCCGTCTCACCCGCAGCTGCCGAACCCATAGTCCAAGACTACGGAGCATTCGCGCTGACCGCAGTCGTTCGGCGTTGATCGGGCGGTCGCCTGCAGGCGATTCGAGCCTTGACTGGGGGCGGAAGGAACTGACGCCTCAGCGTCGATGTGGGAAATCCGGCCGACCGGAAGAGTTGAGGGCATGAAGTCGACAACACATTCGAACCGTCACCTGTCCTGGCCGCTCATCGTCGGTCTGTCCTCGCTGGCACTGCTGTGGCCGCTGACCGGACTGTGGCCTATCCTCGGTGACGGTGCCGTCCGTGCGCTCATCCTGCTCGGTCTCACCGGAGCGGTGTGGATCGGGACAGTCGGCTTCGCCCGCGTTGCCCGGCCCGTGCTCACCCTGACGATCTGCGGTGCCGCATACGGGTTCCTCAACCTCGCCCTCGGAGGCCTGCTCGCCAGTACCGGAATGACGGGCGCAGGCCCCTCCATGCTCATGGCCTTCATCCCCAGCGTGGCGATGGGCGCCGGCGTCGGCGCGCTTGCCGGGCTGGCTGCGGCCGGCATCCAGGCGATGCTTGGGAAGCGGGAGCAGCGATGAGACGGCGCAAACCCGCGGCGGTCGCAGCCGGTACGGCGGTCACACTGGTCGTTGCGGTCGGGTTGGCTGGCTGCGGAGTGTCGACCACCTCGGTGACGGAGGCCGAGTTCACCAACAAACTGGCCGTCCCGCCGTTGGCGGAATCGACGGTCGAGGACGGGGTGCGCACCTTCGACCTGACCGCTCAGAAAGGGTCGACGGAGTTTCCCGGTCAGGACGGGCCGACGGAGACCTGGGGGTTCAACGGGGAGTTCCTCGGGCCCACCTTGCGGGCCGAACGCGGGGAGAAGGTCGCCGTCGACGTCGCGAACGAACTCGACGAACCGACGAGCGTGCACTGGCACGGGATGCATCTGCCGGCGACGATGGACGGAGGACCGCACCAGATGATCGACCCTGGTCAGACGTGGAAACCGCACTGGACGATCGACCAGCAGGCCGCGACCCTCTGGTACCACCCGCATCCACATGGGAAGACCGAAGACCACGTGTACAAAGGGCTGGCCGGGATGGTCATCCTCGACGATGACGCGACCCGGTCTGCCGAGCTGCCACACGAGTACGGGGTCGATGACCTGCCGCTCATCGTCCAGGACAAGTCCTTCGACAACGGGCAGCTCGAGCTTTCGCACGACGGGGCCGAGCCGGGGATGCTCGGCGACACCGTCATGGTCAACGGCACGATCGGCGGGGTGCAGGAGGTGATGTCGGAGAAGGTGCGGCTGCGTCTGCTCAACGGATCGACGGCGAGGACGTACGCCTTCGAATTCCCCGATCGGTCGATGGATCTCATCGCCGGTGACGGCGGACTCCTCGACGAACCAGCCGAGGTCGACCAACTCCGGTTGGCGCCGGGGGAGCGCGCCGAGGTGGTCGTCGACTTCACCGCGGGTGAGACGGTGCGGATGCGCTCGGCCGAGGTCGACCTCGGCGGAGTGGCGGTGCCGGCGACGATGGGCGGACACGATTCCTTCGACGTTCTCGAGTTCCGCGCGGCCGAGACCCTGACACCGGCACCCGAGCCAGCGTGGTCGCCGTCGTCGCACGCCGAGGAGGACGCCCCTGTTGAGGCTGAGGCAGCCAAGACCCGTAAGTTCGAACTCGAGGAACGTGAGATCAACGGTAAGCGGATGGACATGAACCGCATCGACGAGGTGGCCTACGTCGGCGACACCGAAGTGTGGGAGGTGCGCAGCACGCAGCCGATTCCGCACAGTTTCCATATCCACGATGTGCAGTTCGAGGTGCTCTCGGTCGACGGGGAGACGCCGCCGGTGGAGATGAGCGGAAGGAAGGACACGATCTACCTCGAACCGAACCGCGACTACCGACTGCTCATGCGATTCGAGGACTACGCCGACCCGACGATGCCGTACATGTATCACTGCCACATGCTGCTGCACGAGGACGAGGGCATGATGGGCCAGTTCGTCGTCATCGAGCGAGGTCAGGAGGCAGAAGTCGGGGTGCCGGCTGGTCACGAAGAGGCCGGGCACGAGCACTGAGGCGGTGACAGTGCTCGTGCGTCATCGACAGAGCGATCACACCGCGGTGTAGCCGCCGTCAATGAGGTAATAGGCGCCGGTGACGAACGAGGCATCGTCGGAGAGCAGGAACGATACGACCTTTGCAACTTCATCGGCGGTGCCCAAGCGGCCGAGGGGATGCTTGGCCTTCAGCCCTTCGATGACCTCGGCATCCAGGCTCGACTCGAGCAGCGGGGTCGTGATGTAGCCGGGACCAACGGCGTTGATGCGCAGACCCTCGGCGCCGTATTCGGCGGCGGCATTCTTCGTGATGCCGACGACGCCGTGCTTGGCAGCCGTGTAGGCGCCGTTGTTGATCGCGGCGACGGTTCCGTGGATCGAGGCCATATTGACGATGGCGGAGTCCTTCGCGCCGGCCTTGAGCATGGCCGGGATCTGGAAACGCATGCCGTAGAGCACGCCGTTGAGGTTGACGTCGATGACCTGATCCCAGGAATCGAGGTCCGTCTCGCCGGCGGGAGCCTGCTTGCCGCCGATGCCCGCGTTGTTCACGGCGAAGTTGAGTCCGCCGTAGGTGTCGACGGCGAACTTGACGACCTTCTCCGAGTCCTCCTTCGAGGACGTGTCCTGCTGGATCGCCGAGGCGGTGCCTCCGGCCTCGGTGATCTCGCGGGCGACACGCTCGGCTGCCCCGAGCCCCGATCCGCCGCCGGTGACGAGCGCGACCTTGTCCGTGAAATCTGCCATGGTGATGACCTTCTTTCTCGAAAATCTTCGGGACCCCGCTGATGTGGCCCTCACCAGGCGCAACGCTGGTCTCGGTGCTGAAATTCCGTCTGATCGGTCACTTGCTGGGACGGATGGTCGACGACTCGGAAAGCTTCACCCATTCGCGTCGGCGTGGTTCTATAAACTCTATAAACTTTATAAACTCTATAAAGGTCTATAAACGCAATAGAGATTTAGAAACCGAAATAACTACGCCGATCACCGCAGCTCGAGGGGGAGCGATGGGAAAAGTGGCATGGGGATTCACCGCCTCGATCGACGGGTTCATCGCCGGGCCGGATCACGATATGTCGTGGCTATCGGCGTCCGAACCCAACGCCGAAGGCACCACCGAAGACATGGCCTCCAAGGTCGCCGTCATCATCTCCGGTCGCCGCGGCTACGACGCGGCCAAGGCGCAGGCCGATGAACGCGACGAGATGACATCCGAGGCCTACGGCGGTGCGTGGTCGGGAACAGAGTTCATCCTCACTCATCGCCCCGGGGAATTGGCGGGAGACACCTCGGTGACCGCGATGAACTGCACCATCGCCGAGGCGATCGACCGTGCTCGCACCATCGCCGGTGACCGCGACATCCAGATCATCAGCGCCGATATCGCTCGGCAGGCGCTCGAGGTCGACCTCATCGACGAACTCCAGGTCTACGTCGCCCCGGTCTTCCTCGGCGACGGAACCCGGATCTTCGACGTGCCCGGCGGACGCCGGGTCGACTGGGTGCTCGAGGCGATCGACAAGGCGAATCCGCGCAGCTTCGGGCGGACCTACCGGCCCAAGAGGGCTAGCCCTCCTGCCGGCTGAGGTCCCAGAGGATGCGCAGCGCCTCCTCGTCGAACTCCTCCCCGGAATCGATGTCGGCGGTACCCTCGCGGACCTCGGAATGGAGCTGCTCCATCCTCCGGTCGAGCTGATCGGACGCATCGGCCGCCTCGGTGAGTTCGTCGATGAGGCGATCGGGGACGTCGCCGTCGAACTTGTAATGGATCTTGTGCTCGAGGCTCGCCCAGAAGTCCATCGCGATCGTGCGGATCTGCACCTCGCAGATGACCGGAACCGGCCCGCCGCTGAGGAACACGGGCACCTCGAGGATCGCGTGCAGGCTGCGGTAGCCGTTGGGCTTCGGGTGGGCGATGTAGTCCTTGATCTCCACGACCCGGATGTCGTCCTGGGCGGTGAGCAGCTCGAGCACATGATAGGTGTCGGCGATGAAGCTGCAGGTGATGCGGATGCCGGCGATGTCCGTGATCCTCTCGCGGATGACGTCGGTGTCGAGTGGCAGGCCCCGACGGTGCACCTTCTCCAGCAGGCTGCGCGGAGACTTCACCCGTGACGAGATGTGCTCGATCGGGTTGTAGCTGCGCGCATAGATCGATTCCTCGCGGAGGATCGACAGTTTCGTGAGGACCTCATTGACGACGAAGCGGTGGTGCATGAGCATCCTCGAGAATTCCAGCCGCAGGGTGCGTATGCTCTCGATCTGCTGCGGTGTCAGTGCCGTCTCTGCTGGCGTCATCTCTCTCCCGATGTCCGAATGTCGGGCCAGTCTATCGAGGAGGCTCACGTTTGCCGGTCAGCGATTTCCCTGTCGCATCGCGCCACTCAGAGGGAATCTCAAACTGGGTTGGGTGCCGTTCTAGCAATCCGTCATAACGGCGTCTCCATTGCACACCGAACTTGTCGAAGAAGATGAGGTCGACGCGAGGGTGCGGGTTCTTAGGGTGCCTGGTCACCCAGCCGTCGAGATTGGCTTTCGTCGCCCAGGCAGGATCGATGATGTGCCCGCGATCCGCAGAGGGGGGAACCATATTCTTCCTTGCCGCGTAGTAGAGTTCCGGATTCCCTTGAGTGCCCAGGCAACTTGCTATGCGCACATCGTAGATCGGGGCGAACGAGCGATTCTGGACGACTACTTTGAGATCGTTCCCGTCCAACTCAGTCCAGGCTGCGACTGATTCGGCATGCTCACGTTCTCTGTCGATCCGCGCCCATTCAAGTTGTTTGCTCGCCGCTTCAGCCTGCTGCCTGGCGTGCGCAGTCTGCTTCTCCGCCTCAAGTGCCTGCTTCTTCATCTGGACGAATGAGATACCGGCAAAGATTCCTGCCGCTGTAGCGGCGAGCATGGCGACGAAAGTAGCGACGGCGATGACCGTGTCTGGGTTCCAACCCCATTCCATGGTGAGCGACTCCCTTGTCGACGAAAGCAGTTCTTATCCAGTGGGCTCGACGGTATGGGGCTGTGCACGATCCCGGACCTCGTCTAGCCGTGCTCCGATGGTGATCAGGTCGCCGTTGGGGAAGAGTTCGAAGACGTCGCCGGAGTAGATATCGGTATACGGCTCCTCGAACAGACGGCCGCGTTCGACGACACCGTTGCGGGAGAGCTCGTCGATGATCTGGCGGACGAACTCGATCTGGATCGAAGAGAAACGAGACTCGTCGAGGTATTCGCTGAACAGTTCGAGAGCCGCCTGCCGATCGAGTCCGACGAGGGAACGGAGGAACAGCCCCAATCCGTGTGCTTTCTCGGCGGCCTTCTCGATCGTCTCTTCGTCTCCGATTCCTCCGGCAATGAGGATCTCTTTGAGATCGTCGAGATCGGTATCGGTGAGTTGGTGGTTGCGGACGAGCTTGCGCACAGCCAGGTGATCAAGGTGAGCGTTGAGGTGCGCTCGCGCCTTCTCCGTGAATCGTTCGAGGTCGACGCCGGTGGTCTGGTAGGCAAGAGCGGTCGGTTCGGACTCTCTCAGCTCATCGACGAAGTTCGAATAGATCGGGTTCTGCCGTCGGCCCTTCGCGAATTTCGCGAGCCCGCGCAGCCTGACACGAGCGTTCTCCAACATGCCGAGGGTGACGTCTTGCCACCATTCGTCGCCGGCGACCTCTGTGAGCAGTTCTGCCTCGGCAGCGACCATCGGGATCGACTGCTTGGTCAGCAGCACCTCGGCGATCATCTGTACCGTCTTGCTCGCCTGGGTGTCGAACTTGCCTTCGAGCGCTGCCATCTGTGAGTGCAAGATGAGCAGGTCGAAGCGTTTGGCTTCTTCCGAAGCGTCGATATCAGAAGAGGGGAGACCGCCGAGGTGGCCGGCCGCCTCGGCGATGTCTGCATCGTCCGCGTCCGCCCAGGCCGAAGGCGTGGAGAAATCGTCGACCCATCGGCGATGCGGGCGGACCGCGAAGTTGTCCCGTGGGATTCCTGCGGAGAAACGGGCGAGCTCTTCAGCCACTGCGGTGCGAACATCATCATGCCCGCGAGCTGAGCTCAGCAGCTGTGCACGAGCGTCGACGAGGCGGTGGCTGAGCGGACGGGCTTGTCTGGCTTCCGGGGCGTCGAAATGTTCGCTGAAGTATTCGAAGTTTCCGCAGAAGTCGAAGACGAAGAACTCGGTTTTGTCGTGACCGGGACCGAACACGTCAGGTGCCAGGCGGGTTCCGCGGCCGATCATCTGCCAGAACTTGCTCTTCGAACGTACCTTTTTGAACAGGACGAGGTTGAGCACTTCGGGGATGTCGACACCGGTGTCGAGCATGTCCACGGAGATCGCAATCTGCGGCATAGCCGCGGGATCCTTGAACGATTCGATCAGGTGCTGTGCGCTGTCGGTCTGGTGGGTGATGACGCGGGCAAATCGCCCAGCATAGGCGGGGTAATGGTGGTCGAATCGCTTCTGGATGAACTCCGCGTGACGCTGGTTCTGCGCGAAGATGATCGTCTTGCCGAGCTTGTCACCGCTTTCGACTTTGAGCCCATCGGACATCAGCCGCTCGAGAACGAGGTCGACGGTGTTTTCATTGAACAGATACGAGTTCAAAGCGGAGGCATGGATATCGTCAGGGATCTCGCCCGCTTCCCACTCGAGAGAGTCCCATTCCTCCCGTTCCTCATCATCAAGATCGTCGTAGCGGATGCCTTCGTCGAGGAACCGGGTCCCGAGGTTGAATTCCTTCGGGGGAGTGAGATATCCGTCGGCGATAGCTTCGTCGAGTGTGTAGGCGGCGGTAGGGACGCCGTTTTCGATGTGGAAGAGTTCGAAGGTATTGCGGTCGATCTCATCCTTCGGTGTGGCGGTGAGCCCAAGCAGTAGGCTGTCGAACCAGTCGAAGATCGCGTGATATTTCCGGTACACCGAGCGGTGGGCCTCGTCGATGATGACGAGGTCGAAGTAGCCGGGGCCGAACACGGTGTCATCACCTTGATCGATCAGCCCCATCATCGTCGGATAGGTCGAGGTGAAGACCCGCCCCGAGGCGGCCTCCCGTTCGGCTGCGTCGAGCAGATTGACGGTGGTGACGTGTGGCAGGTGAGCCTTGAACGCGTCGGTCGCCTGCTTCACGAGGGTTCGTCGGTCGGCGAGGAAGAGGACACGTTTGACCCAGTTGGCTTTCATCAGCTGATCGACGAGAGCAACGGCTGTACGCGTTTTGCCCGAGCCGGTGGCCATGACGAGAAGGGCCTCGCGTTGTTTCGCGCCGAAGGCTTCGTCGACAGCGGCGATGACGCTCTTCTGGTAGCTGCGGCCGGCAATGTCGGGGTTGATCGGTCGGCCGGTGAGAGCCAGTCTGGTGGTTCGGCGTTGGATGAGCAGTTCGAGCTCGTCCCGAGTGTAGAAGCCGCCGACGACCCGCGGCGGGTAGTTGCCGAAGTCGTCCCACAAGTGGTGTTCGTCGCCGTTGGAGTAGAAGATCACTGGGCGTTGGGTAAAAAGCTCTTCGAGTCCGTCGGCGTACATCTCGGCTTGGCGTCGTCCAGCCTCGACACTCGCCGAGGTGCGCTTTGCCTCGATCACGGCCAGGGGTTTGCCGTTGGTGCCCCACAGGACATAGTCGGCGAAACCGGCACCGGACGATGTGGGAAGTCCGGTGATGCGGTACTCCCGGACGTTGGGCTCGTCGAGATCCCATCCGGCGGCTGTGAGGTCGGCGTCGATGAGGTCTGCCCGGGTGCGGTCTTCTCTCCAGTCCTGGGTGTCCAGGGAGCTGTCTTTGGCCGCCTGTGCCTCGGCGATTTGGCGTTGGAGCTCGGCGATCTCGGCGTCCTTTTCGGACGTGACGCGTTTGAGGTCGCTCTTCGCCTGTGCCAGCTCAGCGTCTTGGGTGCGGAACTTTTCGACGAGGGTGGTCAGTTCCTTCGGGCTCAGCGGTGCCGAACGCCGGGCGAGTTCGGGATCGAACTGCGTCCCCGCGGGGACGTTATCGGGGATGCGCGAGTAGTTGAATGCTGCCCAGATGACGATGAGATAGAGCTCGTTGAGAGCTTTGATGGAGGCATTGGCATCGACAGGGGTGTCTTTGTGAACTGCGGTGTTGCCGAGGTTGCGAATGAGGTTGAGTTTCTGTTGAATGACATGGCCCGCCACAGATTTGAATTCCGAGTCATTGATGCGGGCGCTGAGGTCATCCCGATAGGGTGTGGAAATGTCGAGCACGGCGTAGAGGTGCGTGACAAGCTGTTCGATGCTGCGGCGAGCATAAATGCAGGCAGTGCGTGGATCGGAGAAGACGTACGATTCGGCGCGGGCACAATCAGAGAACACCGAGGGCCACTCGGTCCTGATGAACCCGAAGTTCGACATCTCTCCTCCTGCGCGTCACTGCCGTGAGAGCCTACCTGTGCTCACAACCTATACTGCCAGGTGAAACCGCATTTGGTCGTGTCGGACGACGAATTCGTGCGCAGCGATCTTCCGTTGAAAGTTTGAAGAACTTCATCTGATTCAATATCAGTCGTCGCTGATGATGATTGAATGACGCTATGGGTACAACGGTGCACGGACTTCATCCTTGGGACGAACTGACGCGAGTCTCGAAACTCCAGGGGCCAAGGTATGCGGCGTTCGCCTTCATCGGTGCAGATGCGCCCGACCTGCTTGCTTTAGAAGAGGACGATGTCCTCGTATGCAATGCAAGTGAAGGCGCGATTAGGAATGGTGTGACGAATCCACATGCCTTGAAGGAGTTCTCGGATCGGGGAGTGCAGCTGTACAGCTGCGGCTCTCTCCATGCCAAGATTCTGGCAGTGAGAAACTCGGCCGTGCTCGGCTCAGCCAATGCCTCGCGCAGTTCAAGTTTGTCGTTGGAGGCTGTAGTGGTCTCGAACGAGCGGAAGTTCATCAGTGACGCTCGTCGCCTGGTCAAAGAAGCGATTGAGGCTGGGACCGAGATCGATGACGAATATCTGACGACAGCAGCCACCTGGACCCCGGACGACCACCACCGTCCGCCTGAGATTGTCGGAGTCACTACTCCACCGGCACGTGAGGACGTATTCATCCCTGAATCAGGCGGCCGCTATTGGTTGGCGGTTGAGTGGCACGAGGAATACTCCGATGAGGAAGATGCCGTGGCCAAATCGATGCGTCGCTCCAAAGATGCTCGCGAGCTCAAAACGAGGTTCACGCTCGACACCTATCTAGTGTCCTGCGCCGGTAGTTCGTTGCATTAGTCGTGAGAGAGATTCCAGTATCTCTTCCGCGGTTTTCGTCCACACGAATGGTTGCGGGTCCTCGTTCCACGCCTTAACCCACTCGCGAAGGTCTTTCTCCAGGGCTTGCACGCTTCGGTGGTCACTGCGCTGGAGGAGTTCGCGGGTGACTTCAGCGAAGAGCCTCTCGACCTGGTTGATCCACGACGAATACGTGGGCGTGAAATGAATATGGAACCGCTCATGCTTGCCCAGCCAGTTCCGCACCAACGGGTGTTTGTGCGTGCCGTAGTTGTCACACACGACGTGGATGTCGAGGTGGTCTGGAACGTGTTTGTCGATCTTGGTTAAGAACTTTTTGAACTCGATCGCGCGGTGCTTGCGGTGTGTCGAGGCGATCACGGTTCCATCGGCGACATTCAGCGCTGCGAAGAGACTCGTCGTGCCGTGGCGGGCGTAATCGTGGGTACGTTTCTCCGGCATGCCCGGCATCATCGGAAACGCCGGCTGGGACCGAGACAGCGCTTGGACCTGGGACTTCTCATCGACGCTGAGCACGACAGCGGACTCGGGTGGATTGAGGTAAAGGCCGACGATGTCGTAGACCTTTTCCACGAAGAGAGGGTCGTTGGAGAGTTTGAACCCATCGGCGCGGTGGGGTTTGAGTTCGAAGGCCTTCCAGATCCGTCCGATCGTCGATTTCGATAGTCCGCTGCGTTCGGCCATCTGCGCCCGTGACCAGTGGGTGGCGTTTTTCGGTGTCTGTTCCAGGGTTGAGGTGATGACGTCCTCGACCTGCTCGGCCGTGATCGTGGCGGGTCTACCTGGGCGTGGTTCGTCGACGAGACCATCGAGTCGGTCGGCAATGAATCGGTTCCGCCATTTGGCCACAGTCGCGGGCGTGCAGCCGAGGCTGGTGGCGACTTCCTTGTTTGATCGTTCCTGCCCGCAGCCGAGGATGATTCGTGAGCGCAGAGCAAGGGCTTGTGAGGACTTGCGCCGACGGGACCAGCGAGTCAACGTCTGGTGTTCTTCATCGGTGAGGATCAGTTCAGCTTTCGGACGACCGGTGCGAGGCATACTCCATTCTACAACTTCTTACACGAATTTACGGCGCAGGACACTAGTTGGGTCGGATGCGCGGGCAGAACCTGGCGACGTGTTTGTCCTCGTGCACATGGATGTTGAAGGACAGCTCGTCCAGGTTTGGGAACCGGCGAAAGTGGTCGGCTCCCGTCAGATCCCTGGGAAGAGCCTGAGCACTATGTATCTGCTTCGATACAACCAAGAACATGAAGAGAACGCAGTCTCAGACATTGACTTCGCCTTGGGTGAGATCCAGGCGCTGATCGGGAAAGATCTTCGAAAGTGGGACCACGACAAGGCAGTCGAACTCAGTGATGGTCAGGGCACAGAACTCATCGCTGCGTTGTGGGGTGAGCGCATCTGACCTTGTCCCTAACGGTGAACATGCTGGGTGCTATTCGAAGTAGTCCTCATCGAGTTTGACGACGTTGATCGTCTGTTGGGTCTGTACGCCGACTCCGAACCGAATCATCAGGTCTGCAAGGCGCGGGCCATCGATGAGGATGACTCTTGTGCTGACTGACTCCGCATAGGTCTTCGCGCCGGAGCTGAACTTCGCGGTCGTGATGAACAGGCCACGATCGGCTTGGACGCCGTGAAGTGCGCCGACGAAGGCCTGAATATCGGGACGAGACACAGTGGAATCGAGGCTGTAGCGCTTGGCTTGAATGTAGACCCGATTGAGACCGAGGGCGTCTTGATCGACGACTCCGTCGATTCCGCCGTCATTCGTCAGCTGGGTTCGAGCCGCGACTCCATCGGCACCCGCATAGCCCATGGCGACGACGAGGTCGACGACGGTTTGTTCGAAGAAGCTGGGTTCGTTTTGGTGTAGCCGGATCAGCAGCTCGTCAGCAACCGCTGTATGGATGCGTTCGAGGCCTGCCTGAATCTGCTCGTTCGGGTCGAGCTCGGTGTTGGTCTCACCAAGCGTGTCTTCTGTAGGAGTCGTGTCCGAGGCTCTAACTGATGGGGTGTACGGAACGAGACCCGAATGATGGCCCTCAGCAGAATCGATGAAGTTTTCGGCTTCTTTTTCGGTGAAGCCGTTCGGAAACGCTCTGAGGAGTGCTCTACCGCCATCGGTGATGACGTATGAACCTCGTGTTGGTCGAGATAAGGCGTTTGTCCTCGCGAGGAATGACATTCCCCATCCGATTCGGTTCATGTATTTCGGTTGCCCAGATCCAAGCAGCTCTGACATCTGTTCTGCTGACAGGTCCGCGTCCTTGGCTACTAGAGGATGTGTCTCGCGTCGAGTTCGGACTTCTCCGTCCGAGAAGACTCGGAGAACTGACACCATGAACTGGTCCCATGTCGGCATTGAATTCGTCATAGTTCACCTCGGAATGCTCGGGACTGGAGTGACCGGAATAGCTCATTATCTCGGTCTAGAAGTTTCGAGTATCTGTGTGTCGCGGAGAGGACTTTACGTTGGAACTGTTCGAACTGAAGCTGACGCTGAAGGCTGGGCAGGGCGATTGTCAGTCCTCTAAGCCTGCCGCCAGAGATGTTGGACATGCTCTTGGAAGTGCCGACGGCTAGTGCGCGAACTCGGTTTCGCATCGTTGAGCTCATCAAAAGAGCTTGTAAAAAGATTGAGCTTACCAGGTCTTCGAACACTTCTAGACGGAAAACGAGATCAGGGAACGCAAGACGAGGTGGGGGAGAGGTGGCGATAGTAGCAGTCCCTACGAGTTCAGGAGTGTTCTTTCGCGTGAAGAGCAGATCCCCTGGACGAACCTCATACTTCGCAATTTCTGAAATAGCACCAGGGAAGGATTTGTTTTCGGTCGGTTCAAATTTGCCGGATGTGATCGCGCTCAATTTCAGTACGCCCCATTCATCCGTTCCGGCAGGGCGATCGCGACACTTAGGACTGTTCCCTGTAGTGATCGAGCGAAGCAAATCTCCGAGTGCGTAGGAGGTGGTCGACCTTGAATCTCCAAGAAACTGATTCTCAAGCATTGAATTTGACAGAGATTCGAGGTTCGTAATGGTTTGGCGGCGTTTTTGGCGGATGGCGTCGGCTTTGTCGAGGATTGCAGCGATGCGGCGTTGTTCGTCGAGGGGTGGGAGTGGGATCGGAAGCTCCGACAGCGTCTTCTTGTTCAAAGTTCGGCCCATAGCTGCACGGTTGGCACCTTCCTCTAGGCTGAGGCTCTCCAAGTATCTGAGGAGGTAACGGGCGTCAAGAGTGGAGGGGTATTTGATCGGTAACGCTGCAATTGCTTCATTCGTGTACAGCGGTATTCCTGCAATTGAGACTTTTCCGATTGACAGTTTGAAACTGATTAGAACCGTTCCAGGCTGGACGAGTTTTCCTGCATGCGCGCCCTCTTCGGTGATGCCTTCCTTGGTTCTTGTTATGAGTAGGCCTTGATTGAGGTCCGAAATCGATGCCCAAGGATTCGACCCGCCCCAGTATCGAGGGTCCGAACGAGGAGGTGTCCTACCGATTTGAACATTGCAGATCTCACCCAGCGGAACCGTGCTCATGACAGCATCGCCTTGAGGTCGGCAAGGTCCTGGGCGATCTCGGCGTCGAGTTTTTCGATGTCGGCGATGATGTCGAGCGGCGCGCGATGCTCGGCCTCTTCGTACTCGACTTCCTTATAGCGGTTGATCGAAAGATCATAGCCCTGCTCGGCGATCTCTGTCTTGGGTACGGTGAATGACTTCTCAGTCCGCGACCGGTCCTTTTCCGCACCCGACCGCCCAGCCCAGCGTTCGAGCACCTCCGGCAGGTCGTTGGCTTCAATCGGATTCCGCTTGTCATCCAAGCTGAACCCGTCAGCCTGAACCTCGTAGAACCAGACATCCTCGGTGCCACCTGAATTCGTCTTCGTGAAGAACAGAATTGCAGTTGATACACCCGCATAAGGCTTGAAGACGCCGCTGGGGAGCTTAACGACACCATCGAGTTTCTGATCCTCAACGAGCATCCGCCGCAGCTCTTTATGCGCCTTCGACGAACCGAACAGCACGCCATCGGGCACGATGACCGCTGCGCGGCCACCAGGTTTGAGTAGTTTGAGGAAGAGCGCGATGAAGAGCAGCTCGGTCTTTTTCGTCTTGACGACCTTCTGTAGGTCCTTGGCGGTCGCTTCGTAGTCCAGCGACCCGGCAAAAGGCGGGTTCGCGAGAATCAGCGTGTACTTCTCTTCTTCTGAGCTGACGCTTTCCGATAGCGAATCACGGTACCGAATGTCAGGATGCTCGACTCCGTGGAGGAGCATGTTCATGCTTCCGATGCGGAGCATCGTCGAATCGAAGTCATAACCGTGGAACATGCTGTTGTGGAAGAACTGACGCTGTTCTTTGTTCGTAAAAACTTCAGGATGTGCTTCCCGCAGATGCTCGGACGCAGCGACGAGGAAACCGGCGGTACCGCAAGCAGGGTCGCAGATCTCATCATCGGGCCGAGGTGACGTCATCTTGACCATGAGTTCGATGATGTGCCGCGGTGTGCGAAACTGCCCGTTCGTTCCCGAGCTGGCCAGCTGAGAGAGCAGGTACTCATATAGATCGCCGTTGGTGTCGCGCTTGTCCATCGGAATGTCGCTGAGCAGATCGACGACGTTGGAGAGCAGGTGCGGGCTGGGAATCGTGAATCGAGCATTCTTCATGTGCTCGCCATATGTTGACTCCTCGCCACCGAGCTCGCGCAGGAAAGGAAAGACTCCATCGGCGACGACCTCGAACATCACTTCGGGATCGAGGTTCTTCAGCTTGTGCCAGCGGAAATCCTGCTGGCTGGGCCCAAACGTCTTGTTCTCCAGCGGTTTCCCAGTGAATTCGGCCTTGCTTTCAGCCTGGGTCTCGAGCTCATCGAGGCGGCGTAGGAACAGCAAGTAGGTGATCTGTTCGATCACCTCAAGCGGGTTCGAAATCCCTCCGGTCCAGAACGTATCCCAGACCTTGTCTACCTTGCTCTTCACGTCTCCTGTAATCACAGCCCTGAGCATATCCAAGGAGATGGCCATGGAAGGAATCTGGTCGGCAAGGCATCCATGTCAGTGCGGCAACCTAGTGTGTCGACCATGAACACACCAACCAGTGACATGATGTCCGCATTCCAGCACAAACTGTTCGCCAACTCCGTTGCTAACGCTCTTGAAAAACAGCGTCCTGATCTCAGTGAGCAGATCGTTCAGGTCGACGAACCGACCGTCGGCGTCCAGCTCAAGCTGCCACGCGACCGCAGCGTCATGATCGGGTGGGCGAGACACAACAACGTCGCTCAGTGGGTGATCGCCACCCCGGAGCCGGCATTGATCAGCCTGAAAAGCGGAGAGACCGTTGACGACATCGCCACAAGAATGATCGAGGTTCATACTGCTTTCGCGGACTGACGTCTGTTCTGCGTCAGTGCCGACGCGTACCGTTGGACCATGTGCAGAAACATCAGGACCCTCCATAATTTCGAGCCCGCCGCCACCTCCGACGAAGTCCACGCCGCCGCCCTGCAGTACGTGCGCAAGATCGCCGGGACGACGAAGCCCTCGCAGGCCAATGCCGAGGCCTTCGACGCCGCGGTCGAGGAGATCGCGCACACCACTCAGCACCTCCTCGATGCGCTCGTGACGAATGCGCCGCCGAAGAACCGTGAAATCGAGGCCGAGAAGCGACGAGCGAGATTCGCAGGTCGCGCATGACGATCGCCGGACTCGTCGTCGCCGGCCTCGCCGCCGCCCTGCACGTCTTCATCTTCTACCTGGAGTCCATCGCCTGGACGAGTCCACGTGCCCGCGCCACATTCGGCACCACCGAGGCCGAGGCCGTGGCGACGAAGTCCCTGGCTTTCAACCAGGGCTTCTACAACCTCTTCTTGGCACTCGCTGTGTTCATCGGCCTCATCGTCTTCGGTGCAGGCTCTGCTGCGGTCGGTCTCACCCTCGTCTTCGTCGGGGCAGGATCGATGCTCGCCGCAGCACTGGTGCTCGCACTCTCAAGCCGTGAGCTGCTCGCCTCCGCGCTCAAGCAGGGCACACTGCCGTTGCTCGGTGTGCTCTGCCTGACTGTCGGAGTGCTGGTCTGAGCTGCAGCGATCTGACTCAGCCGGCGAATCGACGATCGGCCGCGAGGTCCTGCGTGATCCTCGCCGAGGCGGTCCGTAGGACCCGCATGATCGCGGGCACACCTTTCCGGTGCTCCGAATCGATGACGACGCCGAGCCCGGCGATCGCCGCCCCGCCGGCGTCGAAGACAGGAACCGTGATGCCTGTCGTGCCCTCATCGATATGGCCGGAGAGCTCGGCGAAATGGTGAGAGCGGATCGAGGTGAACATCGTGCGCAGGGCGGCAGGATCCGTCGTCGTCTTCTCCGTGAGTGCGGCCAGCGGACCCCGCAGGTACGCCTCACGCTGATGCTTCGGGGCATAAGCCAAGAGCACGAGTCCACACGATGACGCATGAGCCGGCAGCCGACCGGCGGTCTTCGAACGGTGGATGACCGCATTCGGCGCCGACATGCGCTCGATGATGAGCACCTCGCGTTCCCGCAGAATGCCCAACTGGGTGTTCTCACCGACGAACTCGTGTACACCCATCATGTGCGGCCTGGCCACAGAAGCCAGATCGACGGCATCGGAGGCGCGGTTCGACAGCTCCCACATCCCGACGCCGATCCGGATGCGACCGTTGGGGTCGCGCTGGAGCAGATCGTGACGCATCATCTCACCGATGAGTCGGTAGGCCGTCGACTTCGGCAGTTCGGCACGCTCGGCGATCTCGTCGGTGCTCAGGCTCTGATGGTCCGGGTCGAAGGATGCGAGCACGCGCACGAGCCGATCGATCATCGAGTCGCCGGAAGGAGAGTTCGCCATGCCTCGGATTCTAGCGGCTCTCAGTTGAAATTCTCAATGAATGGGATCACTGTGGATTCGGGTGGTGCGCATCACTACTCTGACGAGAGGTGCACCACAGTCCTTCGTTGATTGTGCCCGAATTACAGTTCGTTTCACGGAGCCTGGGATCGCTGCCGACACGCGAGCTCCACCGAATTCGCTACAGACACGACCCGCCCCGACAAAGAAGTGAGGACAGACTATGACCGATTTCCTGGGAACCGACTGGCACGAGAAGATCTTCACTGGCACCTGGACCGCCGGCTCCGGAGAGACCTACGACGTCATCGAACCTGCCACCGGTGAGACCCTCGGCCGTCTCGGTGCCGCCAGCGCCGACGATGTCACCGCCGCCGCCACGCGAGCCGCCGCTGCACAGAAGGAATGGGCGAAGACCACTCCTGCCGAACGGGCCGCAGTGCTGCGCCGCGCCGGTGCTCTGTGGGCCGAACACGCCGATGAGATCGCCGGATGGATTATCCGCGAAGCCGGCTCCATCCCGCCGAAGGCCGCACTCGAGATCTCCTCCGCCGAAGCCATCTGCTACGAATCCTCCGCCCTGCCCAGCCACCCCAAGGGGCAGGTGCTCACCTCGAACGAACCCCGCTGGTCCTTCGCCCGTCGGGTGCCCGCCGGAGTCGTCTCCGTCATCGCCCCGTTCAACTTCCCCCTCATCCTCGCCATGCGCTCGGTCGCCCCGGCCCTGGCCCTGGGCAACGCGGTCCTGCTCAAGCCGGACCCGCGCACCGCCGTGTGCGCCGGAGTGGCGATCGCGAAGGTCTTCGCCGAGGCGGGCCTGCCCGAAGGACTGCTCCAGGTGCTGCCCGGCGGCCTCGACGCCGGTGAAGCCGTCGTCGCCGCACCCGAGGTCTCCGTCATCTCCTTCACCGGATCCACCGCGGCCGGACGCAAGGTCGGCGAAGCCGCCGGTCGCCTCCTCAAGCGCTGCCACCTCGAACTCGGTGGAAACAATGCGCTCGTCGTCCTTCCCGGTGCCGAGGTCGGTCCGGCCACCTCGGCGGGGGCCTTCGGATCGTGGATGCACCAGGGCCAGATCTGCATGACCACCGGTCGCCACCTTGTCCACGACTCCATCTATGACGACTACGTCGAGCAGCTGGCCGAACGCGCCCGCAGCCTGCCGGTGGGCAATCCCGCCACCGAGGAGGTCGCAATCGGCCCGATCATCGACGAGAAGCAGCGCACCCACGTCCGTGACATCCTCGACAAGGCCACCGCCGACGGTGCGAGGCTCGTCGCCGGAGGACCGGGCGAAGGCGCCTTCATCCCACCGACGGTGCTCACCGACCTGAGCCCCTCGAACCCGGCCTGGGCCCAGGAGATCTTCGGACCCGTCGCACCCGTCGCCCGCTTCTCCACCCTGGAGGAGGCGGCCGCAATGGTCAACGACAGTGAATACGGGCTCTCGCTCGGCATCCTCGGCGATGTGGGGATGGCCATGGAACTCGCCGACCTCGTCGACACCGGCAAGACCCACATCAACGAACAGACCGTCTCCGACGAAGCCAACGTCCCCTTCGGCGGGACGAAGGACTCCGGCAACGGATCACGATTCGGCGGGGCCGAGGCGAATATCGAAGCCTTCACCGAAACCCAATGGGTGACGATGCGCTCGTCCATCGCGCCCTACCCGTTCTGACCTGCACGACACCACCTCGGAGACATCGATGTCCGCAACCACCCCATCCGCATCCGCGACCGGTTCCGCCTCGGCGGGTCGCTGGCCGGCCGTCCTGTGCTGGCTGGCCGTCGCTTTGGAGGGCTTCGACCTCGTCGTCCTCGGCGCAGTCATCCCCGAGCTGCTGGCCACTGAGGCCCTCGGATTCACCCCCGAGGCGGCCACGATGGTGGCGACGCTCAGCCTCGTGGGCGTTGGCCTCGGCGCCGTGTCCGTCGGCCCCGTCGTCGACCGGATCGGACGCCGGTGGACGATCATCGGCTGTGTCATCGGCTTCAGCGTCTTCACCCTGCTCGTCGCGTTCGCCCCGAACGTCGCACTGTTCACCATCTACCGGTTCATCGCCGGACTCTTCCTCGGTGCCGTGATGCCCAGTGCGCTCGCCTACATCAGCGAGTACAACAAGTCCGGCAAGACGGGCAAGGCCACGACCCTGACGATGACCGGCTACCACGCCGGTGCGGTGGCGATCTCCCTGCTCGCCGTCGCCTACTCCCACAACTGGCACCTGCTCTTCCTCGCCGGAGGTGTGGCGGGACTGCTTATGGTCCCGCTGTTGCTGTGGAAGCTGCCCGAATCCGAGGTGTTCCTCATCGCTCAGGAACTCAAACGCAATCCGGCGGCCGCGCAGGCGAAGGACGCAGACGCCGCCGATCCGGCCGGCACTGTCGACGCACAGGCGAAGACCGGAATGGCCGGACTCTTCTCAGGCAAGCTCGCGCTGGTGACCATCGGCGTGTGGGCGGCGAGCTTCATGGGCCTGCTGCTCGTCTACGGACTCAACACCTGGCTGCCGAAGATCATGGCCGATGCCGGCTACGAGGTCTCTGATTCGCTGGTCATGCTCTTCGTCATGAACATCGGCGCCGTCGTCGGGCTCGTCCTGGCCGGCTGGTTGGCCGACAGGCACGGGACGAAGAAGATCGTGCTCATGTGGTTCGTCCTCGCCGCGATCTTCCTCGCCGCACTGTCGATCCCGATGACCAGCCAGGTCCTGCTCAATATCGCCGTGTTCATCACCGGAGTCTTCGTCTTCTCCGCCCAGGTGCTCGTCTACGCCTTCGTCTCGTCCGTCTACCCGCCTCAGGCCCGCGGCACCGCGCTGGGCATGGCCTCGGGAATCGGGCGGATCGGTGCCATCGTCGGCCCCTTCATCACCGGTGCCCTCGTCACCGCAGGCATCGCCTACCCGTGGGGCTTCTACCTCTTCGCCGTCGTCGCTATGTTCGGCTTCGCGGCCATGGCGATCGTGCCGAGATCCGTACGCTGAGTCCGCTGGCATCCGTGCAGTGACGTCAGTGGGGTTCGCTACGCTGAGCCCATGACTCGGTGGATCGATGCCACGTTCGTTCGCGGCGGCACAAGCAAAGGACTGTTCTTCAGCGAATCCGCGCTGCCGTCGCTGAACGCGGACCGGGATACAGCGGTTTGGGACCGGCTCTTCACCTCGGCGATGGGCTCGCCCGATCCGTTCGGCCGTCAGCTCGACGGAATGGGCGGGGGAGTCTCTTCTCTGTCCAAGATCGTCGTCGTGGCCGCCTCGGCGAGGGACGGGGTCGACCTCGACTACACGTTCGGTCAGGTCTCCGTCACCGAGGCGACCGTCGACTACTCCGGCAACTGCGGAAATCTGTCCTCCGGGGTCGTGCCCTTCGCCCTGTCGGCCGGGCTGATCTCCGCAGCCGATGGACGGCATGTCTTTCGGCTGTTCAACACGAACACGCAGAAACTCGTCGACGTCGGACTGGGCGTCGTCGACGGACAGGCCGACGTCACGGGCGATCTGGTGCTGCCCGGAGTCAGCGGAACAGGTTCGCCTATCGAACTCATCTACCCCGACCCGGCTGGCAGCCGCACCGCCGGACTTCTGCCGACAGGAAAGGCAGCCGAGTCCATCACCGCCGGTGGGGCGATGTTCGAGGTCAGCCTCGTCGACGCCACCCTGCCCGTCGTCATCGTCCCGGGCGCGGCGGTCGGGCTCAAGGGCACCGAATCGCCGGAGGAGATCGACGCGAACTCGCACGCGATGGGCATGATCGCGGAGCTGCGCCGCAACGCCGCCGTGCGGATGGGACTGTGTGAGTCACCGGAGGACGCACCGGACGTCGTGCCGAAGGTCGCCGTGGTCACCGCCCCACAGCCCACACGACTGCTCGACGGAACGACCCTGGCCGCCGAGGAGGCCGACCTGCCCGTGCGAATGATCTCCATGGGGCAGACACACAACGCCGTGCCCGGAACCGGAGCCATGTGCCTGGCCGCGGCCGCGCAGATCCCGGATACGATCATCAACCGCATCATCCGACGCTCCCGGCCCGGGGCTGTCGGGCCGGACGTGCGGCTGGCTACCCCTTCGGGCGTCGTCACGGCCGGTGCCGTCTTCGATGCGGACACGGTGACGGCCACCTCCCTCTTCCGCACTGCGCGAGTGCTCATGCGAGGGCAGGTGGCCGTCACCGACTAGGTGTCACCAGCCGTTGTGGTGACCGTTCTTCCCTGCGTTCTTGCCTCCAGGGTGATCACCGTCGCGGCTGCCCCAATGATTGCCGTTCTTGCCGCCGTTCTTCCCCGCGTTCTTTCCGCCGGGGTGGTCGCTTGAGCCGTCGGCATCCGCGTTATCCCCGGCGTCTGCTCCGGCGTCGTCGTCCCCGCCTTCATCTGAGGGGTCGAAGAGACCGACGACGACCGGATCATGGTCGGAAGCCCGGAACTGGTCCGGAGCGAAGAGGTCGCTGACGTTGTAGTTGAAGCGGCTGTATTCGAGAGCCAGGGACTCGACCGAGTTGATGTTCCAGACATCGGCCCCGGTGACGGAGTCGAAGGCCGTTGCATCCGTGCCTGCACCGTCGGCTTCGTCCGAGGCGTCGAGGGCGAGGACGTGGTCGAGGCTGCCCGTGCGCGAACCATAGACATACGTGGATTCGTCCGTCTTCTCCGCAGCGATGTCCTTGTATCCGGCCTCGTAGAAGACCTGCATCGGGTCCTCCTGAGTGTAGGAGTTGAAATCGCCGAGGAGGTAGACCAGGTCGCTGTTCGTTGCCTCCTGTTGGTCACCGGCAAACCCGACGAGCGCTTCGGCCTGCTTCACGCGGTCGGCGTTCGACGCGCCCTGACCGTCACCGGAGTCCTCGTTGCCCGGACCTGACCCGGATCCCTTGGACTTGAAGTGGTTGGAGATCGTCACGAAGGTCTCGTCCTTTTCGATCTCACCGGTACCGTCCTTCGGGGCGAACGCCTGGGACAGGGGTTCGCGGGCATTGGAGAACGCATCCTGATCGTCGAGGATCGTGGATTCGTTCTGCGGGGCCACCTCGGCGGGCTGGTAGATCAATGCCGTGCGGATGACATCCTCATCGGACGGAACGGCGGCAGGGGAGTCGACGAAGTCCCATTTCTCGGTTCCGGCGGCCTCGTTGAGGCGCTTGACCAGGGTCGCCAGGGCATCGTCGCGGTCCTTGCCGAAGGCGGCGGAATTCTCGATCTCCATGAGCGAGACCACCGAGGCGTCGAGCTTGTTGATCGCGGTGATGATCTTCGTCTCCTGACGCTTGAGGCTCTCCGCGTTCGCGGCACCGCGGGCATCGCAGCTGCCGCGGACGGTGATGTGGTTGCCCTCGCGGTCGTCGTAGTACTGGCAGCCAGAGAGCTGGTCGCCGGTGGTGGTGAAGTAGTTGAGGACGTTGAAGCTGGCGAGGCTGACCTGCCCGCCGACGGCCTCGGGGATCTCGGTGCGAGTGTCGGTGAAGGTGGTCGGCTGGACCGCCTCGGCGTTGTCCCCGGTCAGACGGGTCGTCGGCTGGAACCGCCACTTCTCGTGATCGAAGCCGAGCACGACGGGGGAGGTGAAGCTCGCCTGCGCACCGACGCGGACCGGGTCCTCCTTGCTGAGGTAGGGCAGGGGGATGTCCTTGTCGGCTTTGAGGAAGTTCACGGTGGCGCCGTCGTCGAGGACGACCTCACGGTCGAGGTTCTCGGCTTCCATAGCCTTTGCCTCGGGGGTGCCGGGGCGGTGGACGTCGGTGGGCTGGGGCAGTGTGCCGTCACCGGTGGCGAGGACGACCTCACCGTACGTGTTCGTGTTGTAGTTGTCGGCGACGGTCAGCGATTCGCTCGGCTGGACGAGCATGCCTTCGAGCGATTCGCGCTTCTCGTCCCCGGCAGGAAAGGCGCCTTCGACGGGTTTGACCGCCTCGGCGGGTTCGTCGACTGTTTTGAGACCGGACGCGGATACGGAGATCTGAGTCTGCCCGTAGTGTTCGGACACGGTGCCGGTGACCTCGACGTGGTCGTCGATGCTGATATCGGCAACGGTGTCGGGGGAGTAGACGAAGATGCCGTCGGAGGCGGCCGGCTTCTCATCGTCGGAACCTGCTCCGCCGGTGCCCGGAGTCTGGATGTAATAGCCGTTCAGCCCGCCCTCGGGGTAGGCGGCGGTGACGACACCGCGGGTGGTCACGGTCTTGCCTTGGATGGGGCTGGCGTCGCCCGTGCCCTGGATGTCGGCGATCGGCGTGACGCCTTCGGGAGTTTCGCCGTCGTCGCCGTCGTCGCTGCTGTCGGGTAGGGCGTTCGGGGTGGGCGCCGCCGACGTCCATGCGTCGCCGGTGAGCTGGATCGACTGGCTGCCGGCGGCCGTCGCGCCGGTTGGTTCGGCCTCCTGTCCGACGACCGGTGCGGGAGTATAGACGTTCTTCGTGCCGGTGACGCCCTTGCCATCGATGACGCCGCCGATCTGCTGGAAGTCGACCAGTTCGCCGTTCTCGTCGATGATGAAGGCGCTCGAACCGTATTCGCCATCGGCGGCCGAGCCGGCCTTGACGGAGTTCGTGATCGGCACGTCGATGGCCACGGCACCGGAGTCACCGACCGTCGTGTCCTCGGGCGCGGTGATCGTGTTCTCCTGCGCATAGACGCTGCCGCCGCGAGTCACCGAGCCGAAGGTCCAGCCCGAGACATCGGTGCCGGGGTCGGCGGCGATCTCGATGAAGTCGGTCTCGAGGGTGTAGGCGATTTCGGAGATGCGGATGTCGCTGTCTGCGGCCGGGGCCGCGATGGCGGGAGCCGCCGGGAGGACGAGAGCGGCCGCGAGGCTGAGTCTCGCGGTGGAGGACGCCGTCTTCGAGACGTTCATAGGAGCCTTTCATGATGACAAATCACAGCGCACGGATCGCGGCGCAATCTCTTGCACAGTATCCGGATGCATGTCGACATCGGTGTCGATCATGTGAATACGATGTGAACTGACTGTACTACGGCTCCCGACGACGTGGCTTCAGTGTGGGCTATCGCGGCCGAGGGCGCGACGGAGTGAAGTACCAGTGACTCGGAATGGAAAGCAGTTCCCCTCCGCAGGTGTCCTCAAGTGCAGCCGCTGCGCCGCTCCCACCGATCAGCTGCGGAAGGCGAATTTCGTCTCAACGAGCTGATGATCGGACGGGAAGCGGTTCTGCCGCTGGTTCGGGATGAGTTCACAGCGGCCGCCTACATCGACGAACCCGTCTTCGACCAGGCCTTCGGCACTGCAGCCGCGAATCACGCTGTCGACGATGTCGAGGCCACGGGAGAATATGAAATCGATGCGATCACGAGGTTCGGCGCCGTCGGTGCGGCCCGGTTCGGGCTTCTCCTCATGACCGGCACGGGTGAGCGGTTCGATCGGAGACCAGGTATCGGCCGGCGCAGCGACGGGGTCGGGGTGGATCGCGCGGAAGGTGTCGGTGAATCCGGCGGCCAGCAGCGCATCGGGAGAGCGCCAGGCGATATCGGGTCGGTCGGTGCGCGCCGCCCAATCCCCGGTGGACGGGGTGTTGAAATCACCGCAGATGACCACTGGCAGGTCCTCCTCGCCGACCTCAGCGCTGATGCGGGCAGTTTCGGAGAGGATCTCTTCGATCTGCTGCAGACGAGGAGCTTCCTCGGCATCGGCGACCTCTTGGCCCTCACCCTGCAGGGCTCGGTAGACCGCATAGGGGTACGGCGCGAGGTGGACGGACCACACGAGGAACCGCGACGAGTCCGGCAGCGGTCGCACGAGTGCGGCCTGAGCGTAGGGCAGCGTGCTGGTGTCCACCGGCGTCAGCTGCCCGGTGCTGAGCACGGCTGTATCCCATCCGCGCTGGGCATGATCCGCCAGGAGCTTCGGGGCCAGGTTCTCCGCAGCGCTGCCCCAGCACTCCTGCAGCGCCAGGACGTCTGCCGGGAACTGCGCTGCGATCGCGTACTGCTTCTCCTGGCCGAAGTCGACTTCTCGACCGCCGTACCAGACGTTCCATGTCTGCAGGGTGAAAGTGGTCTCAGCGGGCATGGGATCTTCTCCAATGATCGGCATCGGGTGGGTGGTCAGTTGTCGGAGTCGAGGAGGAGCGTGCGGGTTCGGGAGTCGAAGCGCAGCTGGGCGAAGTGCCGCAGCCGCACCTCGCCGGCCAGTTCGATGCTGGGATCGCTGTTGACTCCGATCACCGTGCATCCGGCCGTGTGAGCTGCCTGTGACCCCACCGGTGAGTCCTCGAAGGCGACCACCGCAGAGGCGGCCAACCCGAGTCGCTGTGCGGCCAGTAGGTAGGGGTCCGGCGCCGGTTTGCCCTGGTCGACATCGTCGATAGTGATGATCGCGTCGAAGAGGTCGAGCATGCCTGCTCGCTCGAGGAGGCCGCGCACGTCGCCGCTGCGACCGTTGCTGGCCACGGCGATCGGGATGCTGCCTGACAGTGATGCCACGAGTTCGGGGGCACCGGGCATGGGCGCTGTGACGTGTTCCAGAGCGGCGCTGTAAGCGCGGTCGACCTCCTCGGCTGTCGGCGGTCGGACATCGCTGGGGGAACCGAGGCTCTTATGCAGCTGCTGCAGTCGCGCCACGGCTTCGGCTGCTGTGAGTCCGCGAAGATCCTCGGCTGCGGTGTCGTCTGCGGCCATCGACTCCAGGTAGTCTCCCATGAGTTCGATCCAGGGCGCTTCGGAGTCGACGAGGATACCGTCGCAGTCGAAGACTGCACCGGAGAAGCCGGTGATAGAGCCGCTCATGCGCGGAGTCCTTCGGTGCCATTGCGGCCCTGGCGCAGTGCGGGCTCGGCGGTGACGGAGGCGTCGATGCGCAGTCCCGGTCGCATGGCGTCGGCGTCAGCGGAGGCCAGCGATGCCGACCACTGTGCGCTGTGGTCGCCGGGCAGACCGAGGTGGACCATCGTGCGCTCGCCGGTGTAGGTGCTGTGCTTGACTTCGAGGAAGCCGTCAGCGGCCGCGGTGATCGCGAGGTTCTCGGGCCGGACGAAGACGGTGTCATCGGGTGTGGGTTCAACGGGCAGGCGGTCCCGGATCGTCCAATCGCGGCCGACGGCGAACTCATTGATCGATCCGACGAAGCGGGCGACGAATGCGGTGGCGGGGGAGGAGTACACCTCGCGAGGGGCGGAGTACTGCTCGATCCTGCCGCCGTTCATCACGGCCACACGGTCGGCGATCGCCAGCGCCTCTCCCTGATCGTGTGTGATGAAGACCGTGGTGGTGCCCAGCGCCTGCTGCACCCGCCGGATCTCCTCACGCAGTGAGGAACGGACCGAGGCGTCGAGTGCCGACAGCGGCTCGTCGAGTAGAAGGACCTTCGGCTGGGTGGCCAATGCGCGGGCCAGAGCCACGCGCTGCTGCTGGCCTCCCGAGAGCTGATGCGGGAAGCGGCCGCCCATGCCGGTCAGCCCGCAGATCTCGAGGAGTTCCTCGGTGCGTCGGCGCCGTGCTCCGGCATCGACCTTGCGGATCTGCAGACCGTATTCGATGTTGTCGCTGACACTGAGGTTGGGGAACAGGCTGTAGCTCTGGAACACCATGCCCATGTCCCGGCTGTTCGGCGGCAGTTTCAGTACGGATTCGCCGCCGACGAGCACGTCACCTCCGTTGACCGGTTCGAAACCGGCGAGGATGCGCAGAGTCGTCGTCTTGCCGCAGCCCGAAGGGCCGAGGAAGCTGACCATGCTGCCGGCCTCGATGTCGATGTTGAAGTCCTTGAGCACCTCGGTGCTGCCATAGGACTTGTCCACGTGCTCGAAGCGCACGGACGCGGGCTCGTTCGACTGCTCGGGGCCCGCGGGCGATGGTCGAGTGCGGTCAGAGATAGTCATGAGGTCACAGCGTCCTTTCTTGAGGCGGCGGCCGAAGCGGGGGCCGGGTCGCCGGCCTCGGTCTCATCGTCTTCGCTCACAGCGTTCGGTCGGTGACCGAAGCGCGATGCGCTCACGGTTGCAGCGGCCAAGAGCAGCCACGTGGTGAGGTTGAGCAGCACGGACAGCGTGATCGAACCGCGGAAGTTCGTGCTCGAGAGCGTATTGAGGAAGACCGGCAGTGTGTTGATCGACAGGGTCGCGGCCACCGTGTACTCCGCAATGGACAGAGCGAAGGTGAAGAAGAGGGAGAACATCACGGGTCCGCGGATGTTGGGGATGACGACCCGGCGGAGCGTGGTTCCCAGTCCGGCGCCGAGGATCGACGAGGACTCGAAGAGGGTGCGCAGCGGGAGGGTGGATAGTCCGGCATCGATCGACCGGAAGGTGAAGGGAAGACACAGGATGACGTAGGTCCCGACGAGCACGAGCGGCAGGTCCTGAGACTGCAGGATCGTGTTCAGCTGCATGCCGAGGCTGCCGCGTCCCTGGGATGCGAGGCTGCGCAGAACCGCGGAGAGCCCGGCGACGATCGCGATCGCCGGGACGACCAGCGGAAGAGTGCACAGGATGCTGAGCACCGACCGCAGCCGAGGGGCCCAGAGGTGGACTGCGACGACGGCGGGAACCAGCGTGAGAACGAGGATGACGGCGGCAAGCACCGACACGATGAGGCTGCGCATGAGCGGGGCGACGATCTTGCCGGAGTCGGCCAGGCCGGTGAGCCCTGAGGTGGTGAAGCTGCCATCGGCGCGGAAGAACGAATAGGTCAGCGAGCTCAGCAGCGGAGTGAGGATGAAGATCGCCAGCGCCACCAGCGGCAGCCAGGCCAAGAACTTCGTCATCCGAGGGGAGCTGTTCAGGTGTTGAGCCACTTGGCGCTCCTCTTCGTCAGTGCGTTGAAGGCGATGAGGACGATGACGGCGATCGCTCCCGTCGTCACGCCCAGGGCCATCGCCACTCCTTCTCCGCCGGTGGCCGCAGAACCTGCGAGCTGGCCGGCGATCTCGAGCGGGATGAGGGGGAAGCCGCCGGTGCCGATGAGCACGGCCGCCGAGGCATGCGTGCCGAAGGCGGAGCCGAACATCAGCAGCCAGGCACCGAGCAGTGCGGGTGTGATCACCGGCAGGCCGACTCGGCGCCAGAAGGTCAGGCCGGTGCCGCCCAAGGAGGTGTTGGCCTCACGCCACTGCTGTCGGAGTGCGACGAAGCTGGGCAGCGTGAGGAGGATCATCGTGGGAATGAGGAAGTACTGGTACATGAGGATCAGACCCTTCACGCTGTAGAGCGTGAATGTCGAATCGACCGCGGTGATCAGCGCGATGAAGTATCCGGTGTTGCCGACTGCGACGATGAAGGAGAACGCCAATGGGACGCCTCCATCATTGGCCAGCACGCTGGAGATGACTGCGGTGATGGAATCGACGATCTTCGACTTCACGGTCGAGATCGCCCAGGCGCAGACACCGCCGAAGACTGCGGCCACAGTGGCGGCGGTGAACGACAGGAGCAGGCTGTTGCCCAGCGCCATCGAACGCGATCCCGAACCCAGCGCCGCGTAGTTGCCGAAGCCGAAGCCCTTCGTGCCCGGTTCGCTGCCGGGAACGAGGAACGAGGTCGCCACCATTCCGCCGATCGGGATCACGAAGAAGAGTACGATGATGACCGTGATCGGGGCCAAGGCGGTCCAGGCAGGTGAGAGCGTTCGCCTGCGCCGGGGACCGGCCGGAGCGGAATCTGCTCCGGCCAGCCCACCGGTGCGCGGCAGTGACTGCGGCGCTGAAGTCATCCGATGGCTTTCGCCCAGTTGTCGGCCAGGACCTTCGACATCGCGTCACGCTGGTCGTTGGTCGGCTGCGGAGCTCTCTGGTCGACCGCGTCATCGAGCAGCTTCGACAGCGCATCCTCGTCGACCGTGCCGGCCTCGACCATGGCGTCGAGGCGACCGGGCATCACATAGCCTTCGAGCAGCAGGTTCTGTCCTTCGTCGCTGAAGACGAATTCCTGCCACAGGCGTGCGACTGCCGGGTGCGGTGCATCATCGTTGACCGAGGCCGCGTAGTACGAGGCGACAGTGCCGTCCGAGGGGATGGAGATCGACATGTCGACCCCTGAGTCAGCGAGGTCGTCCGCCCACTGCAGCAGGAGGTAGTCCCAGTTGATGGCGATCGGTGTCTCCCCGGTCTCGAACGTTCCCGCCTCGACCTCGGTCGGCACGAGATTGCCCTTGTCCGAGAGCTCGGCGAAATAGTCGATGCCCGGCTGGATGTCATCGAGTGATCCGCCGTTGGCCAAAGACGCGGCGACGACGGCCATGAAGCCGGCCTCACCCGTCGTGGGGTTTCCGCGCATGGCGACCTTGCCCTTGTACTCGGGCTCGAGCAGCTCTTCGAAGCTCGTGGGGCACTTCTTCACCGCTTCGGCGTCGCAGCCGATGGCCATGGTTCCGCCGAGGTGGTTGAACCAGGTGCCGTCCGGTGACTTCATGTTCTCGGGGATGTCATCGGCGGTTTCAGGGTAGTACTCGGCGAGCAGGCCCTCTTCGGCGGCATCGACGGCAAAGGATTCGCCCGTGTCGAGATAGTCGAGAGAGGTCTCCTGCCCCTGCCTGTTCTTCACCGCGTTGATGAGGTCCTGGCTCGCGCCGGTCGAGGTGTCGTTGTCGATCTCGATGTCGTACTTCTCCGCGAACGTGTCGAGCAGCCCGCCGTAGTTGGCCCAATCGGGGTAGAGGCCCATGGCGTTGAGCGATCCCTCCGCCTGAGCCGCTTCGACGAGAGCGTCCATGCCCCCGCCGTCTTCGACCGACGTCGCCGCTCGCCAATTGGCGGATTCCTCAGATTCCCCGCTGCCACCGCAGCCGGACAGGGCCGCCAGAGCGCCCACTGCGAGGACAGCTGTGAGCTTTCGTGTGTGTTTGAGCATCGTCGTACTCGCCTTTCGGACTTGTGCGCAAGCGCATGTTGTTTCTCATTCGAGGTGCTTCGATCCCCATCCACGATAGGGAACTGTTCGCAGATAGACAACCCAGGTCACTAGTGAGGATCATTAAGCATATATATCTTCACCAGTGAGGTGTGAACAGAAAGTGACCTGATCGGGGTCGTGCGGGTGAAGACGTGCCGCTCGCTTATGACAGCGAATCAGGATGGAGGGAGAATATGTTTCTGATGCCGTCGTCGGAATGGAGCGTGGGGTAGCGTAGATGCACAGCACCGTATGCGGTGTTGTGCATGTTGGCGGGACTGGAAGGAGACTAGGGCGTGACTAAGTCGCAGCGGCAGCCGTCCGGATCAGCCGGGGCGCGGTACGAGCAGATCGCTGAGCAGATGCGGGAATCGATTCGCACCGGGGCACGTCAGGTGGGGCAGAGCCTCGAATCCGAAGCGGCTCTGGCCGCCGAATACCGAGTCGCTCCCGGCACGGTGCGCGAAGCCCTGCGTCTGCTGGTCAGCGAGGGCACGCTGGGAGGCCGCCGGGGCGCGCGCAAGACGGTGCTGCGACGTCCCCGTCCGGCTGCTGTGGCTGAGGAATTCCGCAGCTTCGCGCAGTGGGCGAGTGCACACGGACGGACTCCCGGCGGTCATGTCATCGAACAGAACTGGCGCATCGCGGGGGAGGAGACGGCCGCGGCGCTCAAAGTCGACCCCCGCGCACGTGTGCTGCGGATTCTGCGTGTGCGTCTGCTCGACGGGGAGAAGGTCATGGTCGAGAGGACGAGCTACCCCGAGCAGCTCGGCGAGATGGTCGAGAAGATTCCCGGTGATGCGGCATCGGTCAGCCGCAGCCTCGCCCAGCAGCACGGAATCGTGTTCGCCGGTGCCGATCATGTCTTCTCAGCCACCGTCTGCGGCCAACAGGACGCTGCCCTCCTGGGTGTCGCCCGCGGGCGACCGTTGCTGCGTCACCTGCGCCGCAGTCGTGACAGCGCGGGCAGGCCGCTGGAGATCTCCGAAGATCGCTATCTGGCCAACATCCTGTCCGTGGCGATGTCGAACGGCCGCAACGTCAATCCGATCAGCTGGCTGACCGCCGACGAGCAGAACTGGTTCTGAGGTCCTCGCAGGCTGCGTGAAGCCACAGACGAAGGCGGCCCGGCTCCCCTTGCGAGGAGCCGGGCCGCCTTCAGTGAGAGGCTCGCGTTCAGCCCTTGAGTTCGGCGGCGAGCTCGTGGAAGTCACGGCTCGGGTTGCCGAAGCGGTGCAAGGTCATCGACACCGCCTGCTCCTGCACGTAGTAGCGCAGCTCCACACGTCCCGATGTGGTCACCGGCTCATCGATGATCGCGACCTCCGGGCGAGGCGCGGCCGCAGCCAGCAGCTCGTCCTCGAACCGACCGAGCACGCGGATGCGAGCCCCCACGGTGTCGTCGTAGCGACCCTGGCCGACCATCTCGGCGAACTCGGCGGCAGTCTCGGTGCGGGCGGGAACACCGGCATTCGTCACGGCGATCTTCACTTCTGCGGGCACATCCTCGGCCACGGACAGCTGCACCGGCGAGTCCACCGTGCGGGCTGCGTGCAGGGAGCGTTCGAGGTCGAACAGGCTCGCCTCGGCGGTCACGCGCAAGGTGACCGGGCGGGGGCGGTAGCGGAAGATGTTCGCCTCCGCGCGCAGCCCTGTGTGGTCCTTCGCCGCACCGAATTCGGCGTCGAACCAGCGCTTGTCATCGGCCTTCGCCGCCTCGAGGTCCTGGCCGCCGGCATCGGCGAAGTGGCCGAAGAGCATGAGGTAGTTCGGGCCGCCTGCCTTCGACCCCAGCCCTACCGAGGACTGCTTCCAGCCGCCGAAGGACTGCCGGCGCACGATCGCACCGGTGATTCCGCGGTTGACGTAGGCATTGCCGACCTCGACGCGGTCGAGCCAGGTGGCGACCTCCTCGGGGTCGAGGGAATGGATGCCGCCGGTGAGGCCGAAGTCCACGGCATTCTGGAACTCGATGGCCTCATCGAGGTCCTCGGCATGCATGAGACCGAGCACCGGACCGAAGACTTCGGTGAGGTGGAAGAACGAACCGGGCTTGACCCCGTCCTTGATCCCCGGGCTCCACAGGCGACCCGTATCGTCGAGCTGCTTGGGCTCGAGCAGCCAGGACTCGCCGGGCTCCAGCGTCGTCAGAGCCCGACGCAGCTTGTCCGAGGGGTCCTCCGTCAGCGGGCCCATGGTCGATGCGAGGTTCGCCGGCCAATCGACGACCATCGACGAGGCGGCATCGATGAGCTGGCGACGGTAGCGCTCGGAATCGTAGGTCGATCCGACCATGATCCCCAACGAGGCGGCCGAACACTTCTGCCCGGCATGCCCGAACGCCGAGTACACGAGGTCGGCCATGGCGAGGTCCCGGTCCGCCGCCGGGGTGATGACCAGGGCGTTCTTGCCCGAGGTCTCGGCATTGACGTGGAGTTCGGGACGGAAGGACTTGAACATCGCCGCGGTCTCCGACGCGCCGGTGAGGATGACCCGGTCGACATCAGGATGCGAGACGAGATGCTGGCCGAGCTCCCGCTCGATCGGTGCGCACAGCTGCAGCACGTCCTTGGGCACTCCGGCCTGCCACAGGCAGTCGACGATGAGTGCAGAACAATGCGGCGTCGGCTTCGAAGGCTTGTGGATGACCGCCGAACCGGCAGCGAGAGCCGCAACGGTGCCGCCGGTGGGAATCGCCACGGGGAAGTTCCACGGGGGAGTGATGACGACCAACTCATCGGGAGTGAAGGTCGCACCCTCAAGGTTCTCGAGTTCGAGCGAGTTCAGCGCGTAGTAGCGGATGAAGTCGATGGCCTCGGACACCTCGGGGTCGGACTGCGACGGCATCTTGCCGACCTCGGCGGCCTCGACGGCGATGAACTCGCCGCGACGGGCCGCGAAGATATCCGCGGCTCGGTGGAGGATCTCGGCGCGACCGGCGGCGCCGAGGGCCCGCCAATCCGCAGCGGCGGCGCGACCGCGGGCGATCATCTCATCGAGTGCGGCCGACGATTCGACCTTGGGCGCGTTCGGACGGTCGTCGAGGTAGCCGGGGGCGGTCGCCTCGGCGATGATTGTGCGCACCCACTCCTGGTTGGCCGGAAGGGACGGGTCGGTGTCGGGTTCATTGAAGAACTGGGTCGGCACCACGGTCTCGCCGAGTGTTTCGGTCGACCGGTTCTGGTGGCGGTTCGGGGCCGGTGCAGTTTCGCCCTCGGTCTCTAGGATCGATTCGAGCTGGTTGACGGACGCGGTGAACCGGTCGGCTTCGCGCTTGAACACGTCGTTGCCGTTGGCGAGGTCGAAGATGCCGGACATGAAGTTCTCGGACGCAGAGTTCTCCTCGAGCCTGCGCACGAGGTAGGAGATCGCGACGTCGAACTCCTTCGGATGCACGGCCGGAACGTAGAGGAGGAGGTCTCCGACGTCCTCGGTCACGGCCGCTGCCTGCTCGCTGGCCATGCCCTGGAGCATCTCGAACTCGACGCGGTCGGTCACCGAGCGTTCGACGGAGAGGTGGTGGGCGAAGGCGATGTCGAAGAGGTTGTGCCCGGCCACGCCGATGCGCAGGCCCTTCATCCGCTCTGGGGTGAACAGCCAATGCAGGACCCGCTTGTAGTTCGCATCCGTGGACCGCTTCGAATCGCACGTCGTGGCAGGCCAGCCCGCGATCTCGGCATGCACGGTCTCCATCGCGAGGTTCGCGCCCTTGACGAGGCGGACCTTGATCCCGACTCCGCCGTTCTCGACGCGACGGGAAGCGAATTCGCTCAGCCGCTGCACGGCGCCGAGCGCATCGGGCTGGTAGGCCTGGATGACGATTCCGGCCTCGAGATCCTTGAACTCCGGTTCGGAGAGCAGGCGCGTGAACACCGCGATCGTCAGTTCGAGGTCCTGATACTCCTCCATGTCGAGGTTGACGAACTTCGCACCGGTCGGGGCCTTCGCGGCTTGGCTGTAGAGCGGACGGAGGCGGTCGACGACGTAGTCGACGGTCTCGTCGAAGGCCCACATCGAGATCTGCGAAGCCACGGAGGAGACCTTCACCGACACGTAGTCGACATCGTCGCGGGCGAGCAGCCGGTGGGTCTGCTCCAGGTGGTTGTCGGCTTCACCGTCACCGAGCACGGCCTCGCCGAGGAGGTTGATGTTGAGCCGGTGACCGTCGGCGGTGAGCGCGGCCACGGTCTTGCCGAACTGCTTGTCCCGGGCGTCGACGACCATATGCCCGACCATCTGACGCAGGCGAGTGCGGGCGGCGGGCACGACGACCTGCGGGGCGATCTTGGCCAGCGCGGCACCGGCCTTGATCTGCGCGCGGTCGAGGTACGACATCGTCTCCGGCGCCAGCTTGCCGACCTCGGCCAGCGCGTCGGCGGCGGCGTGGACATCATCGGTGCGCACGACCCGATCGACGAACCCGACAGTGAAGTCGAGGCCGTTGTCATCGGAGAGGACAGCGGAGAGGCGTTCGGCTGCGGGGTTCTTCGCCGTGGTCATCGACGTCGACACTCGCAGCCACCGGCGGACGGTGTCGATCGACTGGGCGGTGAGCGAGTCGAGGTCGGTTTCGGTGTGCAGCAACTGTGCTCCTTCGGTGCTCGGATTCGGTGCTCTCACGTATCGGCGCTGACCGTGGAGCCGGGGTGTGAGATCAGTATGCGCCGCCGAAATCCGGGGGTGAAGAGATGGAGTGGAACGCCGAGAATGTTTGAGTCAGAAGTCCTAAGATAGAGGGATGTATTCCGCTGAGTTCCGTCGTGACGCGGTGTCGCTGCTGACGACATCGACCCTCGCCGAGGCGGCCGCGCGCACGGGTGCATCACCGTCGACCCTGCGTCGCTGGGCGAGTCGATCCGACCTTGAGGATCGCCCCCGCAGCGGTCGCCCGCCGATCCAGGAGACCGCCGACCGGGTCGTCGAGGCCCTCGTCGCGACCGCAGGAGCCAGGATCTCCGGGCGAGACTATTCGACCCGTGCCCTGGCCGAGGCAACGGGGCTGAGTCAGAGCATCGTCTCTCGGTCGGTGCGGGCGCTGACGATCCCCGTCACCGAGGTGGCCGGCGGTTCCGAACTCGTCCTCGCGGCCAGCGGGTTTCCCCTCGTCATCGTCGGCGTTCGCAGAATCGATGCAGGTGGGGCAGGTAGCCGTGACGAGTCAGCGACGATCGTCCCGCCTCGGCGGGTCCAACGACGCATCGCCGGAATCACCGCGGCCCTGCGGATTGCGGGAGTCGGGCGGTGGGCACAGCGCTTCGACAGCGAGCATCGACAGGTGCCCACCGCCGAACTGCTCGGCCTGCTCGACGGTGACGGTGACTTCCTCGTCTTCGACCCCCTCGGCGAGGTTCCTGACGACCTCTCCGACGGGTCGGGAGCCCGGGTGGCGGTGTGTGCGGATTTCGACGATTTCGTCAGCGCACTCAAGAGCCGCCTCGGCGAGTGTCAGGACATTCCCGGGTCCCTTCTCGATCTGCTGGCCGACCGCGTCCGGCACGGACTCGAAGGAGTGCTGTGGCGGGAATCGGTCCCCTACGAGCCTCAGAGAACTTCCATCACTTCTGACTCAATGGAGATCTCGTCATGGCTGCCGAAGGAGACGCGATCGATCACCGAACACCTGGCGATCGCACTGCGTGAGGAGATCATCGACTCCGGATACGAACCCGGCGATCGGATCAATCCGCGCCTGCTGTCGCGTCGCATGCAGGTGCCCAGGGCCTCGGTCGACGCGGCGCTGCGACGGATGGTCGATGACAAACTCCTCGACGGCTCTCGCGGCGGTGCACGGATCCCCTTGATCACGACGGTCGACGTGCTCGACCTCTATGCCGCGCGCATGGCCATCGGGGAGGTCGTGCTCCGATCCTTGGCCCTGCGTCCGCAGCGCTACCTCGTGCCGGTGCAGCTGGCTCTGCGGCAGGTCGAGGCCTCGGCGCCGACGCGCAGCGGAATCGACGTCGAGGACGCCGACCTCCATTTCCAGCAGGAGCTGGCCCGAGCATCGGGGCTGCGGGAATCAGCACGTGCCTTCGAGGCCCTGACTCTGCGGCTGCGTCTGTTCATCTCCATCCTGCAGCTCGACTATTCTCCGGCCAGCGACCGCATCGTCAGCGACGACCGTGCCATGTTCAGCGCGCTGAGCCGAGCGGATGCGAAGACGGCGATCGAGGTCTGGCGCGGCAAGGTCGACAACGCGGTGAGGCATATGGCCGGTCTGCTCGGCAGGCGACGCTTCGACCAGGAGCTGTGGACTCAGCTGACCCGCAGCCTCGGCTGAGCACGGAAGCCGGGAGCCGCCTCGGCGGGGGTCGTGGTCTATATTTGTGGCGTGGAGACTTTGGTTGTGGGCGTGGCCGGCGGAACCGGCAGCGGGAAGACGACGCTGACTCAGGCGCTGTTGGACAAGTGTGAGGGACCGCCGTCGGTGCTCTTCCACGACAACTACTACAAACGGCGCGACGAACTCACCTATGAGGAGCGCGAGAAGGTCAACTACGACGATCTCGACGCCTTCGACAACGACCTCTTCGTCGACCACCTCACTGCGCTGCGGAACTCGCAGGCGGTCGACAGTCCGGTCTACGACTTCTCGATCCACAACCGCAGCGATGAGACGACGCGAGTCGAGCCCGCACCGGTCATCATCGTCGAGGGAATCCTCATCTTCGCCGAACCGCGGATCTGCCGGCTGCTCGACATCAAGCTCTTCGTCGACACCGATGCCGATGTGCGCCTGCTGCGCCGGATCAAACGCGATGTCGTCGACCGCGGGCGAACCCTGCAGTCGGTGGAGGACCAATATCTGGGCACGGTCAAGCCGATGCACGAACTCTACGTCGAGCCGTCGAAGCGCAATGCCGACCTCATCATCCCCGACGGCGGCCACAACATCGTCGCCATGGACATGATCCTCAACCGCATCCAGCGCGGAGTCGGCTGAGCCTGAAACGGAGTCGGCTGAGCTGGGAACAGTTCTTGACCTGCGCGAACGGTCTTCTTCGGCGGACGGCGGCGAAGTCGTGTCAGTGCCGCTGGGTACTGTCTTCATATGGACGTCGACCCCGCACGGGAACCAGCGTCGGTTCCAGTTCCGCTGACCGAGATCACTCGGTTCGGTGCCTTCCTGCGCGCACTCGACCCGGGCGAGACCGAGGCCGAGACGCTGGAGCGGATCACAGCGCTCGAAGAACTCAAGTCTGCTGTCGCCGCCGCACAGGCGAAAGAGGCAGTGGCTTTCGAGACACTGCGCATCGAGCGGGACCGGCTCAACCGGGTGCCCGCGCTCGACTGCGGAAAACGCGCCGGTGACGAGGTCGGGCTGGCGAAGAAGGTCTCGCCCGGATCGGGCCGGAGGTTCCTCAGCACTGCCCACTCGATCGTCACGGGCATGCCCAATACCTTCAAAGCTCTGGCCGGCGGGGAGATCTCCGAGGACAAGGCGCGCATCATGGTCGATGAGACCGCGGTCCTCGTCGCTGCCGATCGGCGCACGGTCGATACGCGGATGAAGCGGAGTCTGGGGCCGTCCGGGCTGCGGAGCCTGCGCGCCGAAGTGCGTGCGCTCAGTGCGGAGATGGACGCCGAGGCGGCCGCGAAGAGGGCAGCGAAAGCGAAGTCCCATCGTCGAGTGAACATGACCGTGATCGATGACGGGATGGCCAGGATCTCCGCGATCCTGCCGCTGACGCAGGCCGTCGCCGCCTATGAGAGCCTCCGGGCCGGCGCTGAGACGATCACTGCTGCCGGTGATGCCGGCGGACGGAACCGCCAGCAGGTCCTCGCCGATACGTTCGTCGAACGGCTGAGCGGGCAGGCGAGCGCAACGGCGGTGCCCGCGGAGATCCATCTGCTCGTCGACACCGAATCTCTGCTCTCCGACGGACTCGTTCCGGCCTGGCTTCCAGGGTACGGTCCGCTGCCGGCGAAGACGGCCCGGGAGTTCATCGCCGCGAACGAAGCGCAGATGTTCATCAGCCGGATCTTCACCCGCCCCGAGGATGGGCAGCTGGTGGGAATGGATGCGAAGAGCCGGGAGTTCACCGGCCGACTGCGGCAGATGATCACCTTCCGTGACGATGTCTGCCGGACCCCGTGGTGCGATGCCCCGATCCGGCACGCCGACCACGCTCAGCCTGTCGCCGCAGGCGGAGAAACCACCTGGGAGAACGGCTCCGGGCTGTGTGCGTCCTGCAACTACGCGAAGGAACATCCCGGATGGACGCACGAGGCCACGGCGGACGGGCTGCGCGTCACCACGCCGAGTGGGCGTTCCTATGAGGTGGCCACGCCAGCGGTGGTCCGTCGCATACGGTTCCCGCGTCCCGCATCAGTGTCGGAACCGGGCGGTTCGCCGCCGGGATCGGACTGGCAGCAGCTCTTCTCCCGGTTCCTCGAACCGGATAGGGAGGAAGCCAGGAGAGCAGCGAGGGAAGACAGCGGGGCAACGGCCGCCGCCGAAGAGGTCGGCACAGACGAACCGCAACCGGCGGCTCAGCCGGATGAGCTGCCACCACGGTACTGCACTCGTGCCGAGAAGATCGCGGATTGGCGCAGACGCAATGCGCACCGGCGCCCGTCCGCGAAGGACTGCGGAGGCAGCTCGGTCGAGCAGCAGTTGGTGCAGGTGGTGTTCGGACCCGACTGAGCTGCGTGTCGGATCTGGAACATGGCGGTAACACCTGTCACAGAGATACTGCGGAGAATTGTGGTTATGGACAGGGCGGGTAGGAACGGAAGCACACCACTGACGACTGCGCGGGGGCGCAGTCTCAACCTCGTGGCGCGTGTGCTCCCATCAGGAGCGGTGGCCTGTTGGGTGATCACCATCTTCGTGCCGGTCCTCGACAGCGGTGGACCCGGATCGATGCGGATCCGTGTGACGTCTCTCGGGTTCTCGCCGATCGACATGAATGACCTCGATGAGGTCTACCTCGTGCTCTGGGTCGTCATTCTCACCGGCGCGTTCGCTGCCTGGTTGCTGTCCGCATCGAAGTGGTGGTCGATCGCGGCCATCGTTCTGGGCACAGTGCTGGGACTGCGACTCCTGCAGATGGTCGCCGATCCGCCGATCATGATGTGGGACGGGCAGACGGCCGACGGCATGCCCACCGGCGGCATGGAAGTCGCCTATCCTGCGGCAGGCTTCGGCCTCTGGGTTCTGGGAAGCCTTCTGTTCGTCGCCGCCGGCATCTGTGGTCTGGTCGCAGCCGCCCAACAGGACCATTACCGTCGTGAACGGATCAAACGCTGCATGTCGAAGCGCCATGGTCCCGCCGAGTGAGGCTCGCCCCGCGACGGTGCGAGTCGCGGACGGCAGATGGCTGCTGCGATCCGCCCAAGCGCTGTCTCTGTCTGCCCTCTGCTTGTGGATCGTCATGCTGTGGGTGCCAATCTGCGCCAGTGCTGAGGACACCTCCGAATCACCGCACCCGCCGCGCATCATCGTCACTGCCCTCGGTGGAGCGCCATTCGACCTCGAAGAAGCTCGTATGCCGTACATCCTGGTCGCACTCGGGGTCTTCGCGTGCGCAGCTTCTGCCTTACTCCTCACCGTCCGGTCTCAGCCAGATATGCACCCGTGGCCGGACGTCGTCGCACGTATGTGGTCCGTCGGCACCCTCTTTCTGAGTCTCTGTGCGTTCCTTGTCCTGGCCGAACTGCTAATGAATCTGCCGACGATCATGTGGGACGCCGTCGACGATCAGGGGCGGCCGATCTTCGGGACGGTCGTCGCGCAACCGTCGATCGCGAAGAAGCAGCACCCGTTCACCACGCAAACTCGAGAATCACCCCATGGTCCCGAGGGAACCGAACGCACCGCCTCGCGCAACGGCTGCCGTGGGTCGCGTTGGCCTGCTGGGTGCTGATGATCTGGGTACCGCTTTTCGACAGCGGCGACCATGGTGATGATCGACTCACGGTGACATCGCTCGGACGGGTACCCTTCGATCTCGCCGACCTCACCCCGGAAATCATCCTGCCCTGGGTGGTCGTTCTCGTCTGCGCAACTACCGCGAAACGGTTCGACACCTTCGCCCACTGGCCTCTTCTGTCGGTGGCAGCCGGAGTCGGCCTGTTCATCCAGCAGGCGACGATGGTCACCGATCTTCCGCGAGAGCGGGTGACCAGCACCGATGCCGCTGGCGAAAAGCTCAGTGCCTTCATCGTCGGGTATCCGTCAGAGGGCCACTATCTCTGGACGATCGGCTGCCTTGCACTCGTTGCCGCAGGCATCAGCGGACTCCTCAGCGATCGGCGGCGGATAGATCGGCAGAGGCAGCGGCAGATGCAGCGGCAGGCAAAGCGTCCGCCGGAAAAGATCATTCGCCGACGCCAACGCAAACTGCAACAGCTGGCCCGGCTGCTGCCTTTCATCGCGGTCACCATGTGGATCGCCACGATCTTCATCCCCGTCGTCGACAGCTTCAACAGCGTCGGCCCTCGCATCCGATTCACCTCGCTGGGGGACTTGACGTTCGATGACGGCGGTGAAATGCTGCCGCCTTTCATTCTCCTCTGGGCGATTGTGGTCGGCTTTACCGCGCTCGGCCTCGGCTTCGCCGCTGACCAGTGGTGGAACGTGGCGGCCGTGCTCATCGCCGCGCTCATCGTCCTCATCTTCGTCGCCATCCTTCTCAACCCTCCGACGATTATGTGGGACGGTCAGCTGCCCGACGGCACGCCGATCGGGGGCATGGAAGTTGGACGGCCGTCCTTCGGCTTCGGACTGTGGCTCATCGGAGCAGCCTCACTCGCCGCGGCCGGTATCTGCGGATTCGCGGCAAATGCACAGCGCCCCCGACACACGGTCGAGGGCGCTTGAGTCTCAGCGAACAGAAATTCGACTGAGGGCGGAAAGAGGGCTGCATCACTTCACGGGTTCGAAGACTCCTGCGAAGAAGTCGCCGATCTCGCCGTGTGCGTCCAACGGGAAGATGCCGGAGACGTACTGGTCGGGGCGGACCACGACGACGGCGCCGTCGCGGCTGATCTCACGGGCCTCGAAGATGTCCTCGTCGGGCAGGGTCGCGTAGATCTTCTCCACGTATTCGAGGTCGTAGGCGCCCACGTGCGGACGGAAGACCTTCGGCACATCGGGAAACGCGAAATCCTTGTGTTCCTGCTGGTAGATGACGCTGAGCTCGACGAGGGCATCGGGATCCTCGCCCTCCCAGCGGAAGGCGACCAGGGGAGAGGCCGGATCAGATTCGAGCCACTCCGCCAGCGCCGCCACCTTCGACTCACCGGCGGAGCCGCCAGCAGAGCCGCCAGCGGAGCTGTCGACGACCGGAGCGGCCCGATCGGCGAAGACATAGACTCTCCAGCGACCATCGGCACGCGCTTCGTGACCGAGGTGGATGAAGTTCGCATCGCAGCTGCGCTTGACCCGAGCCGACTTGAACCGCTTGCCGATCGGGAATCCGACCGCGAGCTCCTGATGCGTCGTCGGCGTCGTGATCATCGACGCCGTGTACTCGGTCATGAACCCGGCTGGGAACTCCGCGGTCTTGACGTAGAAGTCCTCGAGGTAGGTCTTGTCCGGCAGCTCCTCCTGCGGAGTTGCCATGAGCGTCGACCATTCCTTGTCGAACTCGATGAGATTCTTCGCCGCCACCTGCCGTTCGGCCGAGTAGGTGCGCAGCAGCTCCGTCGACGACCGGCCCGAGATGACCTGCCCGAGCTTCCACGCGATGTTGAAGCCGTCCTGCATGGACACGTTCATTCCCTGTCCGGCCTTCGCCGAGTGCGTATGGCAGGCATCGCCGGTGATGAACACGCGTGGGCAATGCGAATCGGGTGCGGTCTCATCGGTGTCGTCGAAGGCGTCCGTGAGCCTGTGCCCGACCTCGTAGACCGAATGCCAGGCCACGTTCTTCACGTCGATGCTGTAGGGTGCGATGATCGCATTCGCCCGGCGGATGATCTCGTCGATGCTCGTCGACCGCACCTTGCGCGCATCATCTTCGGGCACCTCACCGAGATCGACGTACATCCGGAACAGATGCCCGCCCTCGCGGGGGATGTGGAGGATGTTGCCGTGCTTCGACGAGATCGCGCACTTGGTGCGGATATCGGGGAAATCGGAATCCGCGAGCACGTCCATCACACCCCAGGCGTGATTGGCCTGATCGCCGGACATCGTCCGACCGATCGACGACCGGACCTTCGACCGGGCACCGTCGCAGCCGACGACGTAGCCGGCGCGGATGGTGCGTTCCTCCCCGGTGCGCTCGCCTGCGGTGTAACGGACGGTGACCGATACCGGATGATCCTTCGCCGAGGCGGTCGCGGCGTCCTGGTCGACCGTGAGGTCGACGAATTCGATCCCGTAGTCGGGCGTGATCTTGCCGGGGGAATGGGCGGCGAACTGGGCGAAGTAGTCGAGCACGCGTGCCTGGTTGACGATGAGGTGCGGGAATTCGCTGATCCCGTGCTCGTCGTCCTTGGGCCGACCGGTGCGGATGATGTGTTCGGGGTTCTCCGGATCCGGATTCCAGAACGCCATCTCCGTGATGTGGTAGCCCTCGCGCATGATCTCCTCGGCGAAGCCGAACGCCTGGAAGGTCTCGACGGAGCGCGCCTGGATGCCGTCGGCCTGACCGATGACCAGCCGGGAATCGCGCTTCTCGATCATTCGTGCGTTCACGTGCGGGTACTGCGACAGCTGGGCCGCGGCGATCATCCCCGCGGGACCGCTGCCGACGATGAGGACATCGACCTCATCGGGCAGCTCCTCGCTGCGCTCGATTCCGTACCCAGCGGCCTCTTCGATCCGCGGGTCCGCGGACACGTAGCCGTTCTGATGGAAATGCATGTCAACCTCCGGTTCGTGACACGTCGTCGTGATATTCGAATGCTATCAGTTCATATACGATCTGGTGTCGGCGGGGTGGCGCCGGTCACTGTCATCGCAGGTCACCTGCGGCGCCCCGATCCCGATGATCGGGCTCACCGCCTGCTCGTCCTCGTGGTCGGGGCCCAGCGGAATTCCGGTGCGATCACGCAGCAGCAGGGTCGCGGCGAGGGCGAGCACGGCGACGACGCCCAGGTACACCGCCACCGAGGCGGTCGTTCCCGTCGATGACACGAGGCCCTTCGCGATCGTCGGGGCGAAGGCGCCGCCGAGGATCGACCCGATCGCATAGGAGACCGAGACCCCGGAGAAGCGGACGCTGGAGGGGAACAGCTCGGCGTACATCGCCGGCTGCTGACCGTAGGTGAAGCCCAAGCCGATGGTGAGGACGACGAGTCCGAGCAGGAGCATGCCCACCGAACCGGTGTTGACCAGCGGGAACAGAGAGAAGATGCCCGCGAGCAGGAGGATCCAGCCGAGGATGTAGGTGGTCCGGCGTCCGATCCTGTCCGAGACGGCGCCCGCGATGATCGTGAACACCAGCCAGGACACCGCCGAGGCGGCCACGGCCCAGAGCACGGGACCGCGCTCGAGGCCGATGGGGCCGGCCGGGTCCGTGGCGTAGTTCTGGATGTATCCGCCGGTGGTCATGTATCCGGCGGCGTTGTTGCCCATGAAGACGAGCGAGGCGAGGACGACGAGCAGCCAGTGACTCTTGATGAGCGTGCCCAGCGGGTTCGTCACCTGCTCCTTGCGTTCGGCGATCTCGTGGAACACGGGGGATTCCTCGACCCCGCGGCGGATCCAGTAGCCGATGAAGACGAGCACGATGGAGAGGAAGAACGGCACCCGCCAGCCCCATTCGAGGAAGGCATCGCCCGGGGCGATCGACGTCATCAGGGCGAGTACGCCCGAGGACAGCAGAAGGCCGATGGACACGCCGATCTGCGGGAAGGAACCGAGCAGTCCGCGTGACTTCTCATCTGCGTGCTCGACGGCGAGCAGAACGGCTCCGCCCCATTCCCCGCCGGCTGAGATGCCTTGGATGATGCGCAGAGCGATGAGCAGGACCGGAGCGAGCACGCCCGCGGATTCGAAGGTCGGCAGGAAGCCGATGAGCGCAGTTGCGGCGCCCATGGCGATGAGCGTGATGATGAGGACCACCCGGCGGCCGAGCTTGTCGCCGAAATGTCCGGCGAGGAATGCGCCCAAGGGGCGGAAGAGGAAGCTGATCCCGACCGTCGCGAAGGCGACCATGGTCGACAGCGTCGATCCGAGCGGGCCGAAGAAGAGCTGGTTGAAGATCAGCCCCGAGGCCGCCGCGTAGAGGAAGTAGTCGTACCACTCGATGCTCGTGCCGACGATCGTCGCGAACGCCACCCGGGTCTGAGTGTGCTTCTGTGCTGCCATGACTCCTGTGTCCTGTCGTGCGTCCCGGCCACATTCTCTGTGGCCCGGATTACTTGCTCTCCGGAACCATATCATATACGATTTGAGGTGAAGCCAATCGAAATGAGGTGTGAGATCGATGTCGACTCCAGCAGGTGTCCCCGCCCGTCCGGGCAAGATCATTGCCGTTCATGTGGCCTACGAGTCCCGTGCGGCGCAACGAGGAAAGCGCCCCGCCCAGCCGTCCTACTTCCTCAAAGCGGCCAGCTCCGTCGCCGCCTCCGGCCAGTCCATCGAACGCCCGGCAGGCACCTCGCTGCTCGCCTTCGAAGGTGAGATCGCCGTCGTCATCGGCACGTCTGCCCGCAATGTCACCGAGGCCGACGCCTGGTCGTATGTGGCCGGCGTGACCGCGTCGAACGACTTCGGCCTCTACGACATGAAGACCCCGGACAAGGGGTCGAACGTGCGCTCGAAGAGCCGCGACGGATACACCCCGCTGGGTCCCGAACTCATTCCCGCCGCCGAGGCGGCCCCCGACTCCCTGCGCCTGCGCACCTGGGTCAACGGCGAGGTCGTCCAGGACGACGGCACGCGAGCCGACCAGCTCATCTTCACCCTCCCGCGCATCGTCGCGGACCTCAGCCAGCACCTCACCCTCGAGCCCGGTGACGTCATCCTCACCGGCACCCCGGCCGGATCCTCGGTCGTCGCTCCCGGTGACACGGTCGAGGTCGAGGTCACGGCCGCCTCGGCGAACGGGGAGGAGCTGAGCTCCGGACGGCTGACCACCACGGTCGTCGACGGACCCGGCGACTTCGACGAGAACCTCGGCAGCCTGCCCGCTGCGAACGAAGCACTCACCGTCGATGCCTGGGGCTCGCGTGTTGCCGCCGGACTCGCCCCGGAGGGCGACGCCGAGGGCACTGCCGCGACGGCACTCGACGCCGACCTCGTCGCCAAGCTCACCGAGGCTCCGACTGCGGGCCTGTCGGCTCAGCTGCGGTCGCGTGGACTCAACAATGTCGTCATCGAAGGTGTGGCCCCGCTGAAGCCGGGCGCGAAGATCGTCGGCAGCGCGAAGACATTGCGCTTCGTGCCCAACCGCGAAGACCTGTTCAAATCCCACGGCGGCGGATTCAACGCCCAGAAGCAGGCCTTCGACTCGATCCGCCCCGGCGAGGTCGTCGTCATCGAGGCCCGCGGCGAATCCGGCTCGGGCACCCTCGGCGACATCCTCGCCCTGCGTGCGAAATCTCTCGGCGCCGCCGGTGTCGTCACCGACGGGGGAGTCCGCGACTCCGCCGAGGTGGCCGAGATCCTGCCCGTGTTCTCCACCGCGAAGCACCCTGCCGTGCTCGGTCGCAAGCACGTGCCGTGGGAATCGGACGTGGCCGTGGCCTGCGGAAACGCCACCGTCCTGCCCGGTGATGTCATCGTCGCCGACGACGATGGAGCCATCGTCATCCCCCGTGGCCTCGTCGAAGAAGTCGTCGACGCGGCACTGGCCAAGGAGGTCGAGGACGGTTGGGTGGCCGAACAGGTCGCCGCCGGCAACCCGATCGAAGAGCTCTTCCCGCCCAAGGGCGAATGGAAGGCGAAATTCGACGAATGGAAGGCCTCACGGTGAAGACCGAACAGGCAACGACCGCGGCCCCGTCCCTGAGCAAGGCCGAGACCGCCTACCGGTGGATCCGCGAGCGCGTCGCCGACCAGACCTATCAGCCCGGGCACAAACTTGTGCTCGCGCAGATCGCCCTCGAGCTCGACACCTCCGTGGTGCCGGTGCGCGAGGCCATCCGCCGGCTGGAGGCCGACGGGCTCGTGACCTTCGAGCGCAACGTCGGGGCCCGCGTGGCCATGGTCGACCAGGGCTCCTACACCCAGTCGATGGAAGCGGTCGCGATTCTCGAGGCCGCGGCCGTCGCCCAAGCGCAGGGCCACCTCGGCGCCGATGATCTCGATGCCGCGGAGCAGATCAACGATCGGATGCGGGCGCTGCTCGACGAATTCGAACCGGCCGAGTTCACCCGACTCAACCACGAATTCCACGAGACGCTCTACCGGCGCTGCCCGAACGAGCGGCTGTGCACCCTCGTCGAACTCGAATGGGACCGACTCAACCACCTGCGGGATTCGACGTTCTCCTTCGTCCCCGAACGGGCGTTGGAATCGGTGGAGGAACACTCCCGCATCGTCGCCCTCATCCGAGCCCGCGCCTCGGCGCAGGAGGTCGAACGGGCCGTGCGCGAGCACCGCTCGGCCACTCTGCACAGCTTCCAGAACTCCCAGACGACCACAGCCCCGACCACGGATCTGCAGACAGATTCACGAAAGGACAACTCATGACACAGTCCACCACCCTGCCGGCCGCAATGCCGGAGAAGATCCGCCACTACATCGGCGGCGAGTTCGTCGACTCCATCGACGGAGACGAATTCGACGTCCTCAACCCGGTGACGAACGAGCCCTACATCACGGCGGCCTCGGGCAAGAAAGCCGATATCGAAGCCGCCGTCGCCGCGGCGAAGGCGGCCTTCGACGAGGGCCCGTGGCCGACGATGCTCCCGCGCGAGCGCGCCCGCATCCTGGGCAAGATCGCCGATATCGTCGAATCCCGCAAGGACGAACTCGCGGCCATGGAGTCCTTCGACTCCGGACTGCCGATCACCCAGGCCAAGGGGCAGGCGGCGCGCGCGGCGGAGAACTTCCGCTTCTTCGCCGACCTCATCGTCGCTCAGGTCGATGACGCCTTCAAGGTCCCCGGCCGACAGGCGAACTACGTCAACCGCAAGCCGATCGGCGTGGCCGGGCTCATCACTCCGTGGAACACGCCGTTCATGCTCGAGTCCTGGAAGCTGGGACCGGCGATCGCGACCGGCAACACCGTCGTGCTCAAACCCGCCGAGTTCACTCCGCTCTCGGCCTCCCTGTGGCCGGGCATCTTCGAAGAGGCAGGACTGCCCACCGGTGTGTTCAACATGGTCAACGGCTTCGGTGAGGAAGGTTTCGCCGGCGATTCGCTCGTCAAGCACCCCGACGTTCCGCTCATCTCCTTCACCGGCGAATCGAGCACCGGCCAGACGATCTTCGCCAATGCCGCTCCCTGGCTCAAGGGCCTGTCGATGGAGCTCGGCGGCAAGTCCCCGGCCGTCGTCTTCGCCGACGCGGACATCGAGGCTGCCGTCAACGCCACGATCTTCGGCGTCTTCTCCCTCAACGGGGAGCGCTGCACCGCCGGTTCGCGCATCCTCGTCGAGGAATCGATCTACGACGAGTTCGTCGAGCGCTACGCGGCCCAGGCCAAGCGCGTGAAGGTCGGTCTGCCCTCGGATCCCGATACCGAGGTGGCTGCGCTCGTCCACCCCGAGCACCATGAGAAGGTCATGTCCTACGTCGAGATCGGCAAGTCCGAGGCCCGCCTCGTCGCCGGCGGTGGACGCCCCGAGGGCTTCGAGACAGGAAACTTCGTCCAGCCGACCGTGTTCGCCGATGTGAAGCCCGACGCGCGGATCTTCCAGGAGGAGATCTTCGGGCCCGTCGTCGCCATCACCCCGTTCTCCTCCGACGAGGAGGCCCTGGAGTTGGCGAACAACACGAAGTACGGTCTGGCCGCCTATATCTGGACCTCGGATCTCAAGCGCGCCCACAACTTCTCCCAGGCCGTCGAGTCGGGAATGGTGTGGCTGAACTCGAACAACGTCCGTGACCTGCGCACCCCCTTCGGCGGCGTCAAGGCCTCGGGGCTCGGCCACGAGGGCGGCTACCGGTCGATTGACTTCTACACAGAACAGCAGTCCGTGCACATCAACCTCGGCGAGGTCCACAACCCCGTCTTCGGAAAGCAGTGAAGCAGCCATGACCAAGCGCACTGATATGACTCGGACCTCTGCCGGCTATTTTGTCAGCCAGGAGACGAGCATCGCCGCCGACAATCCCATCGCCACGCCGCAGGCGAGCCCGCCCGACATCCTCCGCTGCGCCTATATGGAACTCGTCGTCACCGATCTGGCCGCGTCGCGGGAGTTCTACGTCGACGTGCTCGGACTCTATGTCACCGAGGAGGACGAGAACACGCTCTACCTGCGCTCGACGGAGGAGTTCATCCACCACAACCTCGTCCTGCGCAAGGGCGAGGTCGCTGCCGTGGCCGCGTTCTCCTACCGGGTGCGCAGCCCGGAAGAGCTCGACAAGGCCGTGGCCTTCTACACCGAACTCGGCTGCGATGTCCGCCGCAGCGCCGACGGCTTCGTCAAGGGCGTGGGCGACTCCGTGCGGGTGGTCGACCCGCTCGGCTTCCCGTACGAGTTCTTCTACCAATCCGATCATGTCGAACGCATGTCCTGGCGCTACGACCTGCACATCCCCGGCGAACTCGTCCGCCTCGACCACTTCAATCAGGTCACCCCGGATGTGCCGCGGGCGGTGAAGTACATGCAGGACCTCGGGTTCCGCGTCACGGAGGACATCCAGGACGAAGAGGGCACGGTCTACGCCGCGTGGATGCGTCGCAAGGCCACCGTCCATGACACGGCGATGACCGGCGGAGACGGACCGCGCATGCACCACGTCTGCTTCGCCACGCACGAGAAGCACAACATCCTCTCCATCTGCGACAAGCTCGGTGCCCTCCGCAGGTCCGACTCGATCGAACGCGGACCCGGCCGCCACGGTGTCTCGAATGCGTTCTACCTCTACCTGCGCGACCCCGACGGGCACCGCGTCGAGGTCTACACGCAGGACTACTACACCGGCGACCCGGACAATCCGGTCATCACGTGGGACGTCCACGACAATCAGCGCCGCGACTGGTGGGGCAACCCCGTCGTGCCGTCCTGGTACACGGATGCCTCACTCGTCCTCGATCTCGACGGCAACCCGCAGCCCGTGCACGCCCGCACGGACGATTCGGAGATGGCCGTGACGATCGGTGCCGACGGGTTCTCCTACACCCGCGCGGACGAGAACGAGGGCAAGCTGGGCAACCAGCTCTGAAAGGAAACCACATGCTCGAAGAGGCAACGATCGCGGCCATCGCCGACGATCTCGCTCACGCGGAGCGGACAGGAAAGAAGATCGGTCTGCTCACCGCGAAGTACCCGGACATGACGGTCGACGACTCCTACGCGGTGCAGAACGAATGGCGCCGTCGCGGGGAGGCCGCCGGCCGTCGGCTCTATGGTCATAAGATCGGACTGACCTCGAAGCCGATGCAGCAGGCCACCGGCATCACCGAACCCGACTACGGAGCGATCTTCGCCGACCAGGTCTATGACACCGGTTCCGTGATCGATCATTCCCAGTACTCCGGGGTGCGCATCGAGGTCGAACTCGCGTTCGTGCTGCGTGACGAACTGCGCGGGCCCGATGTCAGTCTCTTCGACGTCCTCCGCGCCACCGAGTACGTCGTCCCCGCACTCGAGGTCCTGTCCTCGCGCATCGAGATGGAGGGTCGCACGATCGTCGACACCATCTCGGACAATGCGGCGCTGGGGGCGATGGTCCTCGGTGGTCGGCCGGTCGCGGTCGATGCCGTCGACCTGCGCCGGGTGAATGCTCTGCTCTATCGCAATGAGACGATCGAGGACTCCGGAGTCGCCGCCGCCGTCCTCGACCATCCCGCGCGCGGAATCGTGTGGCTGGCGAACAAACTCGCCGAACACGGAGATGTGCTCCGCGCCGGAGAGACCGTGCTCGCCGGGTCGTTCACCCGCCCCATGTGGGTCTATCCCGGCGACACCGTCCACGCCGACTACGGAGAGCTGGGAGTCATCACATGCCGTTTCGAGTAGAGCTTCCGCAGACCTTCGCCGACCGTGTGGCCGGACTCAGCGGCGGCGAGTACCTCGCCGGAATGTGGGTGTGCTCGGGTTCGCCCGTGGCCGCCGAAATCGCCGCCGCCTCGGGCATGCAGTGGGTGCTCATCGACGCCGAGCATTCCCCGATCGGACTCGAGACCACGACGAGTCTGCTGCGCGCGATGAACGGCTACCCGGCGACCCCCGTCGTGCGGGTGCCGGTCAACGACACGGTGCTCATCAAGCAGCACCTTGACCTCGGCGCGCAGAATCTGCTCGTGCCGATGGTCGACACGAAATCCGACGCCGAGGCGGCAGCGGCGGCCGTCCATTATCCGCCGAAGGGCGTGCGCGGAGTCGGTTCGGCCCTGGCCAGGGCCTCCCGGTGGAACGCCGTGGACGGGTACCTGGGTCGTGCCGAGGAATTCGTGTCCCTGACCGTGCAGATCGAATCAGCGACCGCGGTGGACAACGCCGCCGAGATCGCCGCAGTCGACGGAATCGACCAGATCTTCGTCGGGCCGTCCGACCTGGCCGCGTCGATGGGGCTGCTCGGCCAGCAGACCCACCCGGACGTCACCGACGCGGTGGCCAGGACCTTCGAGGCAGTGAAGGCTGCCGGCAAACCCGTCGGAGTCAACGCGTTCGACCCCGAGCAGGCACGGAAGTACCTGGAAGCCGGAGCGTCCTTCGTCCTCGTCGGAGCCGATGTCGGCCTGATGATGAACGGTGCCCGCGCCTGGGCCGACACCTGGGTCCAGGACTGAGCACGAGTCACCCCCGGCCGCTGATTCGCGGTCGGGGGTGACGTGTATTCACCTGCTCTCAGTCTCTGCTGCGGCGGCTGCCGGAGATCAGCAGGATCGTTGAGCCGAGTCCGACGAAGACGATGCCCAGTCCGATGAGCATGCCGTTGCCGGTCGCGCCGGTGCGGGGCAGTTCGCCTGTCGGGGCCGGAGCTGCCGGGGTCTCGGGTGCCGCGGGAGTCTCGGCGACCGGTTCGACCGGCGGGGTATCGGGCTTCTCCGGAGTCTCGGGCTCTTCGGGAGGAGCCGGGGGAGTGCTCGGCTGCTCGGGTTGCTCAGGCGGCGTCGGCGGAGTGCTCGGTTCCTCGGGCGGTGCCGGGGGAGTCGACGGCTTCTCCTCAGATGGGCGGTGCACGGTTTCGGCCGGGACACCCCAGTCGCTCGTCCATGCGGCGTTGACGTCGCTGCCCTCGATTGCGGTGACATAGGTGACCCAACCGATCGGCATATCGATCGGTTCCGTGCTGATCTCGACGTGGCCGTTCTCATCGGCGATGACGGTGAAGTCCTGTACGGACAGCTCCGTGCCGTCGGTCTTCTTCGACTGCTCGGGTTCGGTCTCCACATGGTAGGCGGTGATGGTGAGCACGGCTTCGGAACCGGGTCGCAGACCCGTCACGGCCACCTCGTCATGGGTCGATGTGCCCTCGAACACCGCCTCGGTGTCGGCAGTCGGAGCCCACGGGACGAACCCGGTCTCACGGGGTTGGCCGTGGATTCCCTTCCATTCCTTCGTCGCTTTGTCCCCGGCGATCGTCTCGGTGAAGTAGAGCCAGCCGCGGAAGTCCTCGGGCACGGTGACCTCGCCGGACGTGTGGGTGCCGTTGCCGACATCCTTCGAGGTCACGGACCCGATCTCGCGGGCATCATCGTTCTTCACACCCTGTTTCGGTGCCGTCGCGGTCTGCCACAGGGTGTGTTCGACCGTGACCGTGTGGTCGCCGATGAGACCGGAGACCGTGAACTCGTCGGTGACGGTCTCTCCGGGTGTCGGAGTCTGGTCGGAGATCTCGGTGGTCACCTTCGGCTGGGACGTCAGTTCCAACGACGCCTTGTCCGTGACGGAATCGGGAGTGTCCGGGGTGATGACTCGCTGCACGCGTGTACCGGAAGTCGGTTCGAAGACACGCACGGTATGCGGGGCGACCTTCGCCGAGGCGGTTACGGACAAGTTCCCGGGCGCGCTCGCCTTGAGCGTTTGAGCCACTGGTTCTGCTCCGGTGGTCACGGTTTTCGGGGCCTTCTCAGCTCCGGCAATCTTGAGGGTGACGGGGACATCGGGAACTTGGGCTCCGGAGGCGCTGAGGAGGGAGACCTTCAGCGTCGCCTCATCGGTCGGAGTGCCGAGGATCTTCGGGCGGTCGTCGTCTTTGCTGCTCTCAGGCGAATCCTGGTCGCTGTTCGGCGAATCTTTGTCGCTGTTCGGCGAATCGGAGGCCCAGGAATCAGGAGAAGGGGAGGATTCCGGGGCGGCATAGGGCTCGAGAACAGGCATCCGCATGACCGACTCGAGGCTGATGTCGAGAGTGTAGGGGCCCGCGAACTTCTTCGCTTCGGCGAGGATCGACGAGTGCTTCTTCGCCGCCGCTGCGAACTTCTTGCCCAGGTCGGCCGGCTTCTGCGGCGGCACCTTGTGATCGTGGGGAAGGTTTTTGTCGAGGCGCGCCATCGCGCTCAGTGCGGCCTGCACATCTTTCGACTTTGATCCCGCATATTCAGAGAGGGCCCAGGCCGTCTGGGCCGAGGCGATCTTTTCGGCCTTCGCGCCCTGGAAGTACTTCGGCAGCGGTGACTTCTTCCCCGCATCGATGCAGTAGGCGGAAGTGTCGGGGAAGGTCCGATACGAGCCGTACCACGTCTTGCCCTGCTTCGCGTGATGCCAGATGCCTGGACCATAGGCGTTGGGGGCGGTGTGCACCGGAACCTCGCCGAGGCTGACCGGCGGTCCCGCGGCCATGGCCGGTCCCAGTCCGATGAGCGAGGCCACGGAGAGGACGACGAAGAGCAGTGCGGTGCGCAGCGATGCGAGTCTGAGAGTAGTCATGGACCGATTCGACATGGATCGGCAGCTCTGCGGCCAGGGGCGAACGAGGACCTGTGGAAAGCGGTTTGCGTATCCACAGGAATTGACGTTGGAGTGGGGCGAGTCCCGACAGCGCAGTGGTGGGGGAGTGGAACGCGCTGTGTCCGCGGTTCTTGGCGTTCCAGAAGCGATCAGGCTCGCGAAGGCGGTCCCACCATTTGTGGGATCTGCGCCCGTGATTGCTTGGCCGTCCACAGCAGAAAATGTTTGAGTCAGCTGAGCGTAGGCATTCGGGTGAGGGCGAATTCGGATACGAGGTGTTCGGACGACGTCGGCATTCGCATGAGTTGGCAGTCGGCTGAAGTGTTGCTGGATGGATACACAGTCAGGCGGTCTGTTGCCGGTGCTGACTCTAGACTGTGGTGAGCGGCAATTTCCCCAATGCAGAAGGACACACCTATGTCGGCACAGAACGGTCCCGGTTCGCAGAGACCGCAGCCGCCCCGCGTGCAGGGCCCTCCGAACCCGAGCGTGCCACCGGTGCAGGGGCAGACGCCGGCGCAGGGACAGCAGGGGCAGGTGCCGCCGCAGGGCCAGGTTCCGCCCCAGCAGGCACAGAATCAGCAGCCGAATCAGCAGCCGAATCATGATCGGTTCCGACCGCGGCCACAGGGAACGCAGCAGCCGAACCAGCAGCCTCCCATGCAGCAGAGGCAGCCACAGGTTCCGCAGCCCCAGCAGGCGCCCGGCCGACAGATGCCGCCGCAGGGGCAGCCTCCCATGCAGGGCCAGCCGATGGCACAGCAAGGGCAGTCGGTTCCAGGCCAACCAGTTCCAGGTCAGCCGATGCAGGGCCAGCCCATGCCCGGGCAACCCATGCCCGGTCAGCCGGTGATGTATGCGCCCGCGCCAGCGCAGGCTCGCGTCTATGCTCAGCCGCGGTTTGCGCCGACGGTGACTCAGGAGATGCGGATCCGTGCAGGAATGCAGGCACCTCAACAGGTCGTCACCGATACTCCCTGGACCGGTGCCGTGCGAAAGGCACAACCGGAGACCGAACCCGATTCGACCGGAAACATCGTCCGCCTCGTCGCCGCGATCCTCGTTCTCGTCGCTCTTGTCGGTGGGCTCGGCCTTCTCGGTCTGCTCGGCGGACTGAGCTTCGGTGTCCGCCTCTTCGGTCTCATCGGACTTGCGGCGATCCCGCTTCTGGCAATCATCGCGTATGTGCTCTGGCTCGATCGATGGAAACCGCAGCCGAAGCTCCTCCTCGGTATCTGTTTGCTCTGGGGAGCCGTCGCCTCGGTCATCCTCACCCTCGGCTTCTCACTCGTCGGTGACATCGCGCTCTATATGGTCGGCATCAATGGGGTGCCCGACGTCATCGGTGCAGTCATTCAGGCTCCGATCCTCGAGGAATCGACCAAGACCGTTCTCTTGCTCGTCATCGTCCTCGCCGCCCGTCGCCACTTCGAAGGCCCCCTCGACGGGCTCGTGTACGGTTCGCTCATCGGTGCCGGATTCGCCTTCACCGAGAACATCCTCTACCTCGGCCAATCGTGGAACGACGGCGAACTTCCGGGACTGGCAGTGACATTCGCCATGCGCTGCCTCGGCTCACCGCTGCTGCACACTGCGTTTTCGACCTGCGCCGGTGTGTCGATCGGCCTCGCCGCCCGCAAATGGCCGTGGTGGTCGCTCATCCTCATGTGGCTGCCCGGGCTCGCACTCGGCATGGTCCTGCACGGCTTCTGGAACGCCTCGATGACTCTCCTCGGTGCGTTCGGGCAAGCGACCCGTGACGTGATGGGCGGAATGCTCCCGCAGATCATCGGCCTCGTCGTGCTCAGCGCCATTCTCTCCGCCGCCTGGGTGACGCTGGGACTCATTCTGCGCCGCAGCGAGCGAATGCACACCCAGAACATGCTCGGCGACTATGCGAACTCCGGTTGGCTCACCCACGCCGAGGTCGACATGCTCGGCACCTGGAAGGGTCGGAAGAACGGCCGCGACTGGGCGAAGTCGTTCCCCGGCGGCAAGGAGGAGATGAAGACCATGATCCGCACCTCCGGCAAACTGTCGACGACGCGGATGCGTGTGCTCGCGGGTATCGGCGGAGAACAGGAACGCAAGATCGAACGAGCCGAACTCAAACAGTTCTCCGACGCCCGCGAACGACTGCTCGCGGCCTCCAGACAGACTGTGCGGTAAGTTCCAGCGGTGACGATCTTCGACATCCTCCTCATCGTCCTCGGCATCGGGGCGCTCTTCGCCGGGTTCCGCCAGGGCATCATCACCGCGCTCGGAACCGCGGCCGGCTTCATCGTCGGCTGGATTCTCGGGCGCCTGCTCTCCCCGTTCGTCGAATCGCTGAGCACCGGCACCGACGTCATGGACAACCCCGGTGTGCTCATGCTGCTGGCCTCGATGCCGTTGGTCCTCAGTGTTCTCTTCGCCTTCGCCGGCAGCGGCATCGGCGCGTGGATCAAGCACAACATGGACTCCGACCTCGGGCAGGGCATCGATGCCATCGGCGGCACCATCACCGCCGGGGTCGTCTATGTCCTCGTCGTCTGGCTCGCCGCCGGCTTCATCCGCACCACCCCGCTCGTCGAACCCAACCGCTGGGTCGCCGACTCCACCGTCATCGCCGCGATCGACCGCACCATTCCCTACTCTTCCCAGAACGCGCTGGGCGGACTGGCGAAGGGACTGAGCGCCTCCGGGTTCCCTCAGGTGTTCTCCGGTCAGCCCGAACAGATCCGCGGAGTCGGAGAACCCGATGAAGGTATGGTCGACGTCGGACGCAGCGTCGACGATTCGGTCGTCAAGATCACGACGACGGCCACCAGCTGCGCCACCGGTTCTGAAGGCTCAGGCTTCGTCTATGAGGACGGACTCGTCGCCACCAACGCCCACGTCGTGGCCGGGTCCACGGAACTGGCCGTGCAGGTCGGCGGCAAGGGCAGGCCGTACCGAGCGGAGGTCGTCGAATTCGATGCCGAAGCCGATGTGGCTGTGCTCCGAGTCGCTGGGCTCGAGGCCCCCGCCCTCGACTTCGGAAGCGGGCTCGGACCCGGCGACGACTCCGTCGTCGTGGGATTCCCCGCCAACGGTCCCTATACGATCTCACCGGCCCGCGTCCGGGAGAAGATCAACGCCCGCGGACTCGACATCTACGACTCGCAGTCGGTCGTCCGGGAAGTCTATGCCCTGCGCGGAATCGTGAGGGAAGGCAACTCGGGAGGCCCGCTCATCGATGCCGACGGAAACGTCGTCGGCATGGTCTTCGCCCGTTCGGCCACCGATGACGAAACCGGCTATGCGCTCACCCGAGCCGAGATCGCCGACGAACTCGACGCCGGTGCCGCCGAGCGCACACCGCAGCCGACAGGGCAGTGCACGAACTGAAACGCGTGCACGAAGTGACTCCGCCTACTTGAGGTCGAGCCCGGCGAGGACGGCGCGATGGTCGCTCGATCCGCGTTCGAGCACCTCGTCGGAGGTGGCGTCGAAACCGCGATAGAGGACATGGTCGAGCCGCGTGACGGGGAACCGGGCGGGCCAGGTGAAGCCGAAGCCGCCTCGGGCCTCTTCCCGGGTATCCTGCAGCGGCGGCACCAGGGTCTTCATGTTGTTGTCCGTCGTCGCCGTGTTGAAGTCGCCGGCGACGACGACATGGTCGGCGCTGTCGGTCTCCACGGTCGTGGCCAAGCGGCGCAGTGCGGCATTGCGCATCGATTCGTGACCGGGGCGCACCGACGGCATATGCACGGCATAGAAGCGGATGTCACCGTGATCGGTCGAGATCGTGGTCGCGAAAGCCCGCGGCCACTGCAGGCCGAGGTCGACCTCCTCGGGCTCCGACATCGGCCATTTCGACCACACGCCGATGGTGTCGACGACCTGAGAATGCTCGAACGAGGAGTCGAGCTCTTTGTGGATGATCTTGCCCGACAGCGACTCGAGCTCCTGGATCGTGACGATGTCCGGATCACGGTCGACGATGTTCTGCGCGGCCGCTGTGGGCTGCGGCATCCTCGCCCCCACGTTGTGGGTGGCCACCGACAGGTCCGGATCACCGGAATCATCGTTCGGCAGCAGGGCGGGACCGAACATCCCCGTCCACACCAGAGCGGGCACGAGGAATCCGATGGCCGAGAGCCACGAGAAGCGGATGAGGAACATGAGCAGCACGAGTGCGAGGACGATCCCCGTCCACGGCAGCACCGATTCGAGGATGAGCGCGATGCCCATCCGCGTCGGCAGCAGATTGTGGAGGAGCAGGAATGCCGCATAGAGGATCCCGAAGATCAATGCGGTGATGCCCTTCGCGGGGCTGTGCCTTCTGCGCGGTGCGGAATATGCCTGGTTCATCGATCAACGATCTTAACCGGGAAGTCTGGCCCCGCGCTGGAAGCGACTTGCGATGCGGCTCACAGCCGCATGAGATCAGCGACGCGCCGTCGCGCTCCACACCGTCACATCGGGGTGAGTGTCGTAGCGATAGCCCGACCCCCGCATCGTGCGCACCACGGAGGCATATTCGCCGAGGCGGCGCCGCAGTCGGCGGATGTGGACGTCCACGGTGCGTTCGTCGGGAACCTCGCCGCCGGACCACACCGCGGTGATGAGGTCCTCCCGGGGCAGGGTCTCATCGGCGTGGGAGACGAGGGTGGCGAGCAGGTCGAATTCCTTCGTCGTGACATCGACGAGGTCACCGTCGATGCGGACTTCGCGGCGGGGAATGTCGATGCGCAGTCGTTCCCCGGTCGCCTGGGTGTAGGCATCGCCGGCACGTCCGCCGAAACCGCGGGGTGCGGGAGCCGCCGGAGCGGTCTCCTCGCGCAGAGCCGGCGGGTGGATGCGGTTGGGAATGCGCGAACGCACGGGGCCGTGGGTCGCCGCCGGCGCACCGGTCGCGGCGGGGGAACCGGTGGCCACGGCCCGGACGGCGTCGATGTCGCTGCCGCGGCCCTCCGGGGCCAAGGCGATGACGGCCTGGGTCTCGGCCTGACTGGCCAGTTCCTTGGCGTAGGCCTGCAGCTCGGCGGCGATCGCGGAGAGGTTCGTGCCGTCGGCCGCGGCCTTGGACTCATCGAGTCCGATGTAGACGATGATTCCGCGAGCGGCCTTCGGCGAGGGGACGACCCCGGCCGGTCCGAAGGTGTGCGGTGCGTTCTGCGGGTCGACTGCGCTCAACCTGGCTCCTGCACGTCGAGTGGCCACTGCACTGCGCGGGTGGACGTAGGCGGGTTCTGGATTCGGCATAGCTGTCCTTTGCTTTCGACCATGAGGTCGATATGACTGGAGGAGTCCGCTGCTTGAGTGAACTCGTTCGAGGCCGGACAGCGGGAGTGAGATCACCGACCACGAACGCAGGGCATACACATATGTGCACCCGGCATTCGCATCTGATGAATCGTCGAAGTCATGGCTTCATTATTTGTCACAAAACTTCGGCCGCGCAAAGGAAAACCCGAAAATGAGACGACTGTGACGAAATATGACGTTTCGGTCGCCGAGGCTGACGACCGAAATCGTCATCCGCGAGGCCTCAGTCGACGATTCCGTACATCCGGTCCCCGGCATCGCCGAGTCCGGGCACGATGTAGCCCTTCTCGTTGAGCTTCTCGTCGAGTGCGGCCGTGTACACCTTCACCTCGGCGGAATCGCTGTAGTCGCGTTCGATGCGCGCCACACCCTCGGGGGCGGAGACGAGGCACACTGCGGTGACGTCACGCGCCCCGCGAGCGAGCAGGAAGTCGATGGCCATGGCCAGGGTGCCGCCGGTGGCGAGCATCGGGTCGACGACGAAGATCTGCCGACCGGTGAGGTCATCGGGCAGGCGGTCGGCATAGGCGCTGGGTTCGAAGGTCGTCTCGTCGCGGACCATTCCGAGGAAGCCCACCTCGGCGGTGGGCAGGATGCGCAGCATTCCGTCGAGCATGCCGAGGCCGGCACGCAGGATCGGGACCACGACGGGACGGGGTTCGGCGATGCGGGTGCCGGTGGTCGTCGTCACCGGGGTCGAGATCTCCTTGTCCTCGACCGCCACCGATCGGGTCGCCTCGTAGGCCAGCAGCATGACGAGCTCTTCGGTGAGCTGACGGAAGCGAGCGGAATCCGTGTTCGCATCGCGCAGAGCGGTGAGTTTGTGTGCGATGAGCGGGTGATCGGCTACGTGAAGATGCATACCCCAAATGGTACGGGAGAACTTCGCCTCGTCGGCAGTGGTCAATGCGGTCCGAAGCGTTCACAATGGAGGCATGTCGTACTTCACTGAGATCCTGGCCGATTCCGGCGATGGCTTCCGCGCCCTCGACGTCGACGTCCGCGACGCGAACGACCTCGACGACCTCGTCGATATGATGCGTTCGGCCGCCGGTGACGACGGTGAGGCCGTGGCCGTCATCGAACATGAAGACGAGTGGTTCGGGCTCGTGCGCCTGTGCGGGAACAATGAGGTCAAGGTCTTCCTGTCCGATCTCGCCGCGGTCGAGGCGAGCCCGTTCGCGGAGATCTTCGCCGACTTCCTCGACTCCCGCCCCGACGCCTACGACGCCGAACCCGAAGAGGACTTCGGCGCCGCCGAGGAGGAGGACGCCGCCGCCGAGGACGATGACGAAGACGAGGTCGAGATGCTCGAATTCGACGCCGACTCCGAATGGGGCGGAGACGCCGATATCTACTCCGACCGCGGAGTCCCCGCCGCCATGCTCATCGACCAGGTCGAGAGCTATCGATCCGATCCCGCCCGCGTCGTCGCCCACGTCGGTGAGACCGTCGGCTTCGCCGATCAGCTCGAGGCCGCACGCTGACCGCTGCGACCACGGCCCGGTTCGGCGAATGGATGGGACATGCCCTCGCCGAGGCGGTCCTGGCACCCGCTCATGACGACGTTCCCGTCGGGGCCGTTGTCGTCGACGGGTACGGTGAGATCATCGGGCGCGGTCACAATCGGCGGGAGGTCGATGCCGATCCGCTCGGCCACGCCGAGCTCATGGCGATCTCCGCTGCCGCCTCGGCGAGGGGCGAATGGCGCTTGGATGGCTGCACGCTCGTCGTCACCCTGGAACCGTGCGTGATGTGCGCCGGAGCCCTCGTCGGCTCCCGCATCGACAGGGTCGTCTTCGGGGCCTATGACGACAAGGCCGGGGCGGTCGGCTCGGTCTGGGATCTGCTGCGCGACCGCGCCGCACTCCACCAGCCAGAGGTCACCTCGGGCGTCCGGGCGGAGGAGAGTCGGGCCCTGCTGAGGGAGTTCTTCGCGGCCAAACGCTGACGTGTCCCAGCTCACGGCGAACCGATTTGGACGCAGAAAGTCCACCGCTGTACAGTTGTCGGCGGTGGCGTGTCCGAGCGGCCGAAGGTGCAACACTCGAAATGTTGTGTAGGGCAACCCCCTACCGTGGGTTCAAATCCCACCGCCACCGCCAAGGGAAGCCCCTGATCAGACGTTTCTGGTCAGGGGTTTCGTCTGTCTCGTCGAAGGATGGCATCGGCGCGGGCAGAGGTGTGATGATTGACGCACCAGGGTCGAGCAGCGAAACTTGCTCGGTGAAACAGAAAGAGTGTTCCGGGACATGGAATTACTTTTCGGTATCCCGGTCCGGTATCCGGAGCTGAAGACTCGACTGCTTCATTGCGCATGTTCAAGGCGCAGGGCCGACGACGATGATGTCGCCGGCTGACCAAATCGAACAACCTGAGGTGGTCCATGAAAATGGCTGACAATGACCAAGCGGTGAAGACCGCATCGTCGAGACCGGGGCTTCTCGACAGATTCTTCGAAATCACCCCACGTGGGTCGACGATCAGGCAGGAGATCCGCGGAGGCATCGTCGCCTTCGTCGCGATGGCCTATATCGTCGTCCTCAATCCGCTCATCCTCGGCGGTTCCCAGGACATCGCCGGTGACAGCCTCGACTTCGCCCAGCTGACCGCGGTCACCGGGCTCGTCGCCGGCGTCATCACGATCCTCTTCGGCGTCGTCGCCCGACTGCCCTTCGGTCTCGCCGCAGGCCTGGGAATGAACAGCTTCCTCGCCGTCTCCGTCGTCCAGGAAGTCACCTGGGCGGATGCGATGGGGCTCGTGGTCATCAACGGCGTCATCATCGTCGTCCTCGGTGCCACGGGCATCCGCACCGCGATCTTCAACGCCGTCCCGCATGCGCTGAAGATCGCCATCACGGTGGGCATCGGACTCTTCATCGCCTTCATCGGCTTCGTCAACGCCGGATTCGTCACCCGCACCCCGGCAGGCCCACCCGTCCAGCTGGGACAGGACGGATCGATCGGCTCCCTGCCGACGCTGGTCTTCGTCTTCGCGCTCGTCCTCATCGGCATCCTCGTGGCGCGCAGGATCCCCGGCAGCATCCTCATCGGCATCATCGTGGCCACGATCGCCGCGATCATCATCCAGGCGTTCGCGAAGCTCGGAACCGTCGGCGACCCCGTCGATCCGGACCCGCTGGGCTGGAACCTCTCCGCGCCGGAATTCCCGAAACAGGTCATCGCCCTTCCCGACTTCGGTCTCATCGGCGCCTTCGACCTCGTCGGCGGCTTCCAGCACATCGGAGTCCTCGCAGCCACGATGCTCGTGTTCACCCTCGTGTTCACGAACTTCTTCGACGCCATGGGCTCGATGACCGGATTGGCCCGCAGCGCCGGGCTGCAGACCGACGACGGAATGTTCCCGCGCATCCGCGGAGCCTTCATCGTCGAAGGTCTCGGCGCGGTCTTCGGCGGCGGCGCATCCGCGTCGTCGAACACGGTCTTCGTCGACTCCGCAGCCGGAATCGCCGAAGGCGCACGGACCGGTCTGGCCGCCTGCATCACCGGTGTGCTGTTCCTGCTGTCGATGTTCTTCTCACCGCTCATCGCCGTCATCCCGATGGAAGCCGGAGCCGCGGCGCTCGTCGTCGTCGGCGCCATGATGGTCACGCAGATCCGCGAGATCGACATGACCGACTTCCGCACCTCGCTGCCAGTCTTCCTCACCATGGTGACGATGCCGCTGACCTATTCGATCGCCAACGGAATCGGCGTCGGATTCATCTCCTGGGCGCTCATCCACGCCATGAGCAACCGTGCCCGCCAGGTCCACTGGCTGCTGTGGGTCGTCTCGGCCGGATTCGTCCTGTACTTCGTTCGCGGCCCGATTTCGGCTATCTTGGGGGCATGAGAACAATGGTTGGACACTCAGCTTGGGGAAAGGGTCAGATCGCCCACGGGGCTTGACCTGCGGGGACGCCTGAGTCCCCGATTCCACGTTCTTCTGCGCTGTTCGCATGGATAACCAGAAGCTCGAAGAACGAAGCACAATGTTCCAACCATGCACTGTGCGCCTCAGTGAAGAGGCGCGGGAGGTGTGAAGTGCGATGTCCGCAGCGACAACGGACCAGTCAACTGCCGAAGTGACAATCAACGGGACCGTCCACGAGTTCGACGGCCCACCCCATACGAATGCGCTGGACTTCCTGCGCGGTCAGGGGCTGACCGGAGCGAAGGAAGGCTGCGCCGAAGGCGAATGCGGGGCCTGCGCGATCATGGTCGCCCGCCCCGACGAATCCGGCGGAACCCGCTGGACGTCAGTGAACTCCTGCCTGCTGCCGGCGGCAGCCCTCGACGGGGGAGAGGTCGTGACCTCCGAAGGTCTGGCCGACGGAGACACCGTCCACCCCGTCCAGGAAGAGATGGCCGTGCGCGGCGGATCCCAGTGCGGATACTGCACCCCCGGTTTCATCTCGTCGATGGCCGCCGAATACTACCGCCCTGATCGCTGCGAGGACGGCTTCGACCTCCACTCCCTGTCGGGCAATCTGTGCCGCTGCACCGGCTACCGCCCCATCCGCGATGCCGCGAATGCGCTGGGACTGCCCGCCGCCGACGATGCGCTGGCCGCCCGCCGTGACCGCCCCGCCCCGTCGGCTCGAGCCACCGACTACCAGCGAGCCGACACCGCCACCGGGAAGATCGGACGCTACCGTCGTCCCGCCACCCTCGCCGAGGCGACCTCCATCCTCAGCCAGGATCCCGAGGCCACCGTCGTGGCCGGGGCCACCGACTGGGGCATCGAGGTCAACATCAAGGGAGCACGCGGTAAGAACATCCTCGCCATCGACCGGCTCGAGGAGATGCGCGGAATCCGCCGCACCGAATCGTTCGTCGAACTCGGCGCCTCCCACACCCTGTCCGAACTCGAACGTGAGCTCGCCGGAGACATTCCGCTGCTGGGCAAGCTGTTCCCACAGTTCGCCTCCCGCCTCATCCGCAACGGGGCGACCATCGGCGGCAACCTCGGCACCGGTTCGCCCATCGGCGACACCCCACCGGCGCTGCTGGCCCTCGAAGCCGAACTCGTGCTCACCTCCGTGCGCGGATCCCGAACCGTGGCACTGGCCGACTACTTCACCGGATATCGGCAGACGATCAGAGAAGCAGATGAACTCATCACCGCCATCCGCATCCCGCTGCCGCTGTCTCCGCTGACGTCGTTCCAGAAGATCGCCAAACGCCGCTTCGACGACATCTCCTCGGTGGCGATCGGCTACGCCGTCGACATCCAGGACGGAATGATCGCCAAGGCCCGGATCGGTCTCGGCGGAGTCGCAGCCACCCCGCTGCGCGCCACCGCCACCGAAGCCCTCCTCGAAGGCCGGCCATGGACATTGGAGACCGTGCACGCGGCGGCCGAGACCTTCCCCGCCGAAGGCACCCCGATGGACGACCACCGGGCGAGTGCGAAATACCGGACCGCGATGCTGCGGTCCTCCCTCGAACGCTTCTACGCCGAGCAGCTCAGCCACCCGGCCGTGACCAGCAAGGAGGTCAACTGATGAGCCAGCTCTCCCAGCGCCCCGCCGACCCGGTCGTCGGCGAACGCCACCACCACGAAAGCGCATTCGGTCACGTCACCGGAATCGCGCTCTACACCGATGACCTCGTCGGACGTCTCACCGGGGTCCTCCACGCCTTCCCCGTGCAGTCGACGACCGCGCACGGCCGCCTCGGCGCCATCGATGTCGAACCCGCCTATGCGGTGCCCGGGGTCGTCAAGGTCATCACCGCCGCCGATATCCCCGGCGTCAACGATCAGGGCGTCAAGCACGATGAGCCGATGCTGCCGGTCGACGAGATCATGTTCTTCGGCCAGCCCCTGGCCTGGGTCCTCGCCGAGGATCTCGAAGCCGCGAAGGAAGGTGCTGCGGCCGTGACCGCCGAGGTCGAGGACCTGCCGTCGCTGGTGACCGTGGCTGAGGCGATCGCCGCCGACAGCTACCACGGCACACCCCTGTCGATCGACAAGGGCGAGGTCGACTCCGCGTTCGCCGATGCCGCGCATGTCTTCGAAGGCGAATTCGAGCTCGCCGGCCAGGAGCACTTCTACCTCGAGACGCAGGCGTGCCTGGCCCACGTGGACGAGAACGAACAGGTCTTCATCCAGTCCTCGACCCAGCATCCCACCGAGACTCAGGACATCGTCTCCCACGTCCTCGGGGTTCCCGCCCACGAGGTGACCGTGCAGTGCCTGCGCATGGGCGGCGGCTTCGGCGGCAAGGAGATGCAGCCCCACGGCTACGCGGCCCTGGCCGCGCTCGGTGCGAAGCTCACGGGCAGGCCGGTGCGGCTGCGTCTCGACCGCACCCGCGATATCACCCTGACCGGCAAGCGGCATGGTTTCCACTCGTCGTGGAAGATCGGATTCACCGAGGAGGGGAAGATCCTCGCCCTCGATGCGACGCTGACCGCGGACGGCGGGTGGAGCCTCGACCTCTCCGAGCCGGTGCTCACCCGCGCCATGTGCCATATCGACAACGCCTACTGGGTGCCCAACATCCGGGTCACCGGCCGCATCGCCAAATGCAATAAGACCTCGCAGACGGCGTTCCGCGGATTCGGCGGCCCACAGGGAATGCTCGTCATGGAAGACATCATCGGCCGTGTCGCCCCGCAGCTGGGGCTGTCCGCCCGCGAGCTGCGCCGCCGGAACTTCTATGCCGACGGTCAGGACACCCCCTACTATCAGCCGGTGCGCCATCCCGAACGGATCGGGGCGTGCTGGGACCAGCTCATCTCCCAATCCGATCTGGACGCCCGCGAGGCTGAGATCGAGGCATTCAACCTGAGCCACGAGCACATCAAACGCGGTCTGGCGATCACCCCGGTGAAGTTCGGCATCTCGTTCAACCTCACCGCCTTCAACCAGGGCGGGGCGCTCGTGCTCGTGTACAAGGACGGATCCGTCCTCGTCACCCACGGCGGCACCGAAATGGGGCAGGGGCTGCATCAGAAGATGCTGCAGGTCGCGGCCACCACCCTCGGCGTGCCACTGTCGACGGTGCGTCTGGCGCCGACGCGCACGGACAAGGTGCCCAACACCTCGGCGACGGCGGCGAGCTCCGGATCCGACCTCAACGGCGGAGCGGTGAAGAACGCCTGCGACCAGATTCTCGATCGGCTGCGGCAGGTGGCCGCGGGCATCCTCGGGGCACCCGCCCATGAGGTGGAGATCTCGCGGGGAATCGTCTCCGCGCTGTCGTCTGCGAAGACGGTGACCTGGGAAGAGCTCATCAATACCGCGTATTTCCAGCGCATCCAGCTCTCGGCCTCAGGTTTCTACCGCACCGAGGGACTGCACTGGAACCTCTCGCAGATGCGCGGCGAACCGTTCAAGTACTTCGCCTACGGGGCTGCGGTGTCCGAAGTCGAAGTCAACCGCTTCGACGGCTCCTACACTCTGCGTCGCGTCGACATCGTCCACGACGTGGGAGACTCCCTGTCACCGTTGCTCGACCTCGGACAGATCGAGGGCGGCTTCATCCAGGGTGCCGGCTGGCTGACGCTGGAAGATCTGCGCTGGGACGAATCGGACAAGCCGAGCCGGGGGCGTCTGGCCACTCAGGCGGCGAGCACGTACAAGATTCCGAGCTTCTCCGAAGTCCCCGAGGTCTTCAATGTCACCTTCCTCGACAAGGCGCACGAAGAGGGAGCCGTGTACGGGTCGAAGGCCGTGGGCGAACCCCCGCTCATGCTCGCCTTCTCCGTCCGCGAAGCCCTGCGCGAGGCCGTCGGGGCCTTCGCACGCCCCGGTCACAGCGTCGACCTCGCCTCCCCGGCCACACCCGAAGCGGTGTTCTGGGCGATCGAAGAAGCCCGCGGTCAGGGCTCGGGGACGGCCGCCTCGGCGAGGGAAGGACAACGAATTCCGTCATGACCTGGATGGACACCGCAGCCGAGCTTCGCGCAGCTCGGGTGCCGGCTGTCCTCATCACTCTCGCCGCGGTGCGTGGGCACGCCCCACGTGAGGCGGGAGCGAAGATGATCGCCACCGCCGATGACCTGTTCGGGACCATCGGCGGGGGCAATCTCGAGATGACGGCCCTCACCCGTGCCCGGGAGCTGCTCGCCGAGGGACAGGCGGCCCCGGAGATGCTCACCCTGCGGCTCAACGACAAGGCGCCGGCGAAATACGGGCGCCAATGCTGCGGCGGAGAGGTCACGATGCTGTTCGAACCCCTGCCCGTGCCCGCCTCGGTGGCGATCTTCGGCATCGGCAACATCGGCCTCGAACTCACGCGGATCCTGGCCCGCCACGATCTCGACCTCACCGTGTCCGATTCCCGACCGGAGCAGCTCGAGGCTCTCGATGGGTTGGAGGCGCCGGTGGCGCGGATCCGCCGCGAATTCGCCGTCGTCGGCGAAGAGGTGCTTGAGAGCCTGCCGGCCGGCGCGCACGTGGTCATCATGACCCATGACCATGCCGAAGACCTGCACCTGTGCTCCGCGGCGCTGACCCGCGGCGACCTCGGCTCGGTCGGACTCATCGGCTCGAACGCGAAATGGCAGCGCTTTCGCAAGAACCTCTCCGCCGAGGGCTTCGACCTCGAGGCCGTCGACACCATCCGCTGCCCCATCGGACTGCCCGAGCTGCCGGGCAAAGCACCCGCAACGATCGCCGTGAGCGTCGCCGCGGACCTGCTCGGCCGCCTCGGCTGATTTTTACCACCACTGACTCAAGGAGAACCACTGTGGTCATCTACCGTGCCCGCGTCTTCGACACGCCGGACAACCCGTTCACCGGAGGCCGGCTGCGCTCGGCGTCCGATGTCGCCCTCGTCGTCGACGACGGGCTCATCACCTCCCGCACCGATGTCGACACGGCCCGGGCAGCACATCCGGACGCCGAGGTCGTCGACCTCCGCGACGGTGTGCTCATCCCCGGACTCATCGATACGCACGTCCATCTGCCGCAGGTCCGTGCCATCGGCCACCTCGGGCGGCCTCTGCTCGACTGGCTCGACCAGTGCGCCCTGCCCGAAGAGGCGAAACTCGCCGACCCCGCCTACGCGAAGGCGGTGGCCGGCGAATTCCTCACGGGGCTGATCTCGGCGGGGACCACCTCGGCGATGGTCTTCGGTTCGCACTTCGCGAGCGCCATGGACATCTTCTTCTCCGCCGCGTCAGAGTCGGGGCTGCGGATCACCTCCGGCCTGGTCACCAGCGACCGGAACTTACCCGAGGCGCTGCTCACCGACGTGGAGCGCTCGGCGCAGGAGAGTCAGGCGCTCATCGACCGGTGGCACGGGAAGGGACGCCTGCGCTACGCGGTGACGCCGCGGTTCTCGTTCTCCGCAGGTCCCGAGCTGCTGGCCGCCGGCGGCCGCCTCGTGGAGGAGAATCCGGGCATCTGGGTGACTTCGCACCTGAACGAGAACGTCGATGAGATCTCCGGAGTCGCGCAGATCCACCCGGAGGCTCGTGACTATCTCGACACCTACGACCGGGCGGGACTCGTCGGTCGGCGCACGTTGCTCGCTCACAACGTCCACCCGCAGGATCGGGAACTGGCACGCATGGCCGAGGCCGGGTCCGTGGCCGCGCACTGTCCGACCTCGAACTCGGCTCTGGCCAGCGGTTTCTTCCCGTTGCGCCGGCATATCGAGGCGGGCGTCCGCGTGGCTTTGGGCTCCGACGTCGGGGCGGGGACCGGATTCAACCTGCTCAAGGAAGGGGTGCAGTCGTACTTCATGCAGCAGCTCGACCCTGCCGGGGGAGTGGCCTTGACCTCCGCGCATCTGCTGCACCTGGCGACGGCGGCCGGCGCCGAGGCGCTCGAACTCGATGAGGTCGGGGTGCTGAGTCCGGGCAAGCGCTTCGACGCCGTGCTCATCCGCCCGGCCGCGGGGCAGCCCTTGGACGTCGGCATCCGCCACGCTGCCGACGACGAGGACGCCTTGGCGACGATCTTCGCCATGGGCGCCCCGGGCGACATCGCCGGCGTCTGGGTCGACGGCACCCCTCTCTGACCCCAATTACTACCTGACGGCGGCCCAGCAACCTCGCGAGGTTGCTGGGCCGCCGTCAGGTAGTTCTGAGGGGAAGGTCTTGACGGGACCTCCGCGGGCGATTCATGCTCGAAGAGCTCGCTGTCGGCGCGCAGCACCGGATCCCCTATGTCCACATCGTCGTCAACAACTCCTACCTGGGCCTCATCCGTCAGTCCCAGCGCGGCTTCGAGATGGACTACGAGGTGTCGCTGGCATTCGAGAACATCAACGCCGCCGGTTCCGCATCCTCCGGATACGGCGTCGACCACGTGGCCGTGACCCAGGGGCTCGGGTGCAAGGCGCTGCGGGTCGAGGATCCCGAACTCATCGGCGAAGGCCTGCGGGTGGCCAAGGGACTCATGGACGAACATCAGGTGCCCGTGGTCGTCGAGGTCATCCTCGAACGCGTCACGAACATCTCGATGGGCATCGCCCTCGACCAGATCAACGAGTTCGAGACGCTTGCCCAGACCCCGGCCGACGCTCCGAGCGCGCTGAGCCCGATGGGCGAACTGGCCGCAGCGAAATAGGCCGGGCCCGGTCTCGCTGGCCCGAACCGCGGGAGGGCTGGGCCGAACCGCCCGAGCCGAGTAGTCTAGAACGGTATACCGGAACTGCATCCACCCGGCCCTCAAGGACGGGCGACCGAGGAGGAACATTGAGCAACGACGCCGACTTCGACCTGATCATCCATGCCGAGAAGGCTCTGCTGCCCGACGGCATCGAACCGGTGACGATCGGGGTCAGGGGTGGGAAGATCGCCGAGATCGCCCGCGGTGGACAGGATCAGGGCACAATCGCCTCGGCGGAGGTGACAGTCATCGAGGTCGGGGATGATCGGGTGCTGCTGCCCGGTCTCGTCGACTCCCACGTCCACGTCAACGATCCCGGTCGCGCCGAATGGGAGGGCTTCGCCAGCGCGACCCGCGCGGCCGCGGCCGGGGGAGTGACGACGATTATCGATATGCCGCTGAACTCCCTGCCACCGACGGTCAACGTCGCAGCCCTGGAGACGAAACGCGAGGTCGCCGAGCCCAAGGCCTTCGTCGACGTCGGCTTCTGGGGCGGGGCGATTCCTGGCAACACCGCGGATCTGCGTCCTCTGCACGAAGCGGGCGTCTACGGGTTCAAATGCTTCCTCGAGGACTCCGGCGTCGAGGAGTTCCCGCCGCTGGAACCGGCCGAGATGAAGGCGGACATGGCCGAGATCGCCTCCTTCGACGGAATGCTCATCGTCCATGCCGAGGATCACGAGGTGATGACCTCGGCGCCGAAGAACTCGGGCCCGAAGTTCGCCGACTTCCTCGCCACGCGCCCCCGCGAAGCCGAGAACGTCGCGATCGCCCGAGTCGTCGACGCAGCCCGGGAGACCGGGGCCCGGGCGCACATCCTGCACCTGTCCTCGGCGGATGCGCTGGGGCAGATCGCCGCGGCCAAGGCCGAGGGCATCAAGCTCACCGTCGAGACCTGCCCGCATTACCTCGTCTTCACCGCCGAGGAGATCCCGGACGGGGCGACGACGCACAAATGCTGCCCGCCGATCCGTGAGGAATCGAACCGGGAGGCGCTGTGGCAGGGGCTCATCGACGGCACGATCGACTGCATCGTCTCCGACCACTCGCCGTCGACGGCCGAACTCAAACTGCTCGACACAGGCGATTTCGGTGCGGCGTGGGGCGGGATCTCGTCGCTGCAGCTGGGACTCTCGCTCGTGTGGACCGAAGCCGCGAAGCGCGGAATCGAGCTCGCCGAGGTGGTCCGCTGGATGTCCGCGGCGCCGGCGGCCGTGGCCCGGGTTGACGGCAAGGGGGCGATCGCCGAGGGCAATGACGCGGACTTCGCCGTCTTCGCCCCCGACGACGAGTGGACGGTGCGGGCCACGGAGCTCTGGCACCGCAACCAGATCAGCGCGTACGACACCCGCGCCGTCCGCGGTCGGGTGACGCGAACCGTGCTGCGCGGTGCCCCGGTCGACTTCGAGGCCCCCGCAGGCCGCCTCCTCACCGCCCGCTGAATTACTACCCGACGGCGGCCCAGCAACCTCGCGCGAGGTTGCTGGGCCGCCGTCGGGTAGTTCCGGGGAGAAGTTATCCACAGATTACGCCCACATATTGTGCTTTGATGCCGGATAGTGCAATTTGGTTTCATGTACTTAAGTATGACGACTCAAAAGCTCTATCGGCTCGGGTTCACCAAAGACGAGATTCGGCGCGGGGAGAAGTGCTGTCTCGAACGCGTAGCGCGAGGACGATATGTGGCCACCGGCTCCTGCGCGGATGCGCGACATGAGCCGATCTGGGCGGCCCTGACCGAAGCCGACTTCGAAGAATTCGGCCACCAGGGCGATATGCGCGATGAGATCGAACCCCTGAGAGTGCTCATCCGCACGCGGGCCGAGAAGATCCACACCGCATCGGGGCGATGGCGGGTGACGAAAGGGCGCGAGGTCTTCTCCCATCTGTCGGCGGCACTCATCCACAACCTCCCGATCGCCTATCCGGCTGAGACGAGGGTGGAGGTGTTCCGGCCGAACGTCAGCCGCAAGTACCGGCACCTCTATGTGCGCAATCGCGCGATTCCGTCCGCGCACCGGAAGATGGTCGGCATCTATGCGGTGACGACGATGGAGCGCACGCTCATCGACATCGCCCGGGACTACGCACCGGACGTGTCCGTGCCGATGCTCGACGAGGTGATCCGCCGGCGCCGCACCACGCGTTTCCGCATCGAAGCGGTGCTGGCGGAGTGTCCCGAATCCCGCGGTGACGCCGCGGTGCTGCGTGCTCTCGACCTCACCGACGGCAGGCGCGAAGCCCCCTCGGAGTCGATCGCAGCGGTGCGCTTCTTCGAACACGGCATCACCGGATTCGAACCGCAGGTGGAGTTCTTCGGCCACCTCGGCGAGGTCATCGCCCGTGTCGACTTCTGCAACCACGATGCCCGGCTCATCGTCGAGATCGACGGCATGGAGAAGTACACGATGGACGGCCGTTCGACACGAGAGAGCCTCGCCGCGGAGAAGGCGCGCGAAGCAGCGCTCGAGGCCCGGGGGTACAAGATCATTCGCCTGACCTTCGGAGACCTGTTCCGCACCGCGCCGTTCGAACGCATCCTCGGGACCCTCGCCGCGCGTCTGCGCACCGGATGATGCGCCCAGAAGCACCTGACGGCGGCCCAGCAACCTCGCGCGAGGTTGCTGGGCCGCCGTCAGGTAGCAATCAGGGGAGGAGCTGGGTGCGGAGGCGGGCCACGTGGCCGCGGGCGTCGACGTTGTACTCGGCGTGGGTGAGCGTGCCGTCGGCGCCGATGACGAAGGTCGAGCGCTGGGTTCCCTGGAACGTGTGCTCCCCGATCGTCTTCTGCCCGTAGCTGCCGTAGGCCTTCGCCACCGCTGCACCGGGGTCGGAGAGCAGCGAGAACGTCAGGCCCTCCTCAGCGGCGAATTCCTTGAGCGATTCGGTGTCGTCTGGGGAGACTCCGAGGACCTCGAAGCCGGCGGCCGACAGGGCGGAGAGATTGTCTCGGAAATCACAGGCCTCCGTCGTGCAGCCCGGCGATGCGGCCTTCGGGTAGAAGTAGAGGATGACGTCGCGGCCGGCGAGATCGTCCTTCGAGACGGTCCGTCCCTCGGCGTCGGTGAGCGTGAAGTCGGGAGCGATGTCTCCGACGGTGAGCTGAGCCTGAGTGGTCGTGGTCATGGTGCGTCCTTTCGTCGTTGAAATGGTGTGTTCGGCGGCGAGCTGAGTGCGCACGCCTGCGCGGCCGTGTCCTCGATGAGCGCTTCGGCGCGCTCGGACAGGGTGGCCAGGTCCGCGGGGCCCGGTGCGATCGACAGCGCCGCCGTGATCCCGGCCTCCCGGCACTCCGCGGCGGACAGGCCGACCCGACCGGCGATGACGATCACCCTCGCCGAGGCGGGGGCGTGGTCCCGTACGGCCGCGACGACCTTCCCGCCCAAGGATTGGGAATCGAAGGATCCCTCTCCCGTGAGCACAAAGTCGGATTCGGCCAGAGCCTCGGCCAGGCCCACGGCCTCGGCGACCATCGTCGACCCGGGAACCACCTCGGCGCCGAGCAGCGTCGTCAGCGTCAGCGGTATCCCGCCGGCGGCCCCGAATCCCGGAGTCGCCGCCAGAGCCTCGGCCTCTTCAGAGGTGCCGGTGAGCACTTCGGCCAAGTGACCGAGCCCGGAATCGAGCACGGCCACCGAGTCCGCATCCGCTCCCTTCTGCGGGCCGAAGACCGCGGCGGCCCCGCGGGGTCCGGTGAGCGGATTGTCGACGTCGACGGCGATGCGCCACCGCACCGCCGTGGCCCGTCGGTCCAGCCCCGAGGTGTCGACCTCAGCGATCGCTGCCAGCCCGCCACCGCCCTGTGCGACCGGCTGACCTGCGGCATCGGTGAAGCGTGCGCCGAGGGCTGCCAGGATTCCGGTCCCGCCGTCCGTGCTCGCCGAGCCGCCGATGCACAGGAGGATCTCCTCGACCCCGAGGTCGAGTGCCGCGGCCGCGATGAGTCCGACGCCGAAGGTAGCGGCGCGTTCGGGCTGCAGCTCCACGTCCGAGACCTGCGGCAGGCCATTGGCCTGGGCGGCTTCGATGACCGCGGTCCGTCCGTCCGGGGAGAGACCGAAGTCCGCCGAGGTGGTTCTGCCCAGGGCATCGACCGTGTCCACGGTGCGAGGCCGAGTTCCCCAGACGGCGAGCAGAGCGTCGAGCGTGCCCTCCCCGCCGTCGGCGAAGGGCAGCTCGGCGACTCGCGCTCCGGGGAAGACCGCCCGGGCACCGCGGGCCATGGCGGCCGCGGCGGCAGGGGCGGAGGCCGAACCTTTGAAGGAGTCGGGCGCGCAGACGATCGTCGGGGTCGGATCAATGGTTGTCAGGCTCATGCACTCATTCAACCTCATCGTCGATGGTCGGGTATGCGGCGGTTGCCACACACCCAGTATCCACCATGCGGAAGAAAGTTTCCACAAAAATATGTGAGCAATTTGACATTCCCGGTGGTGCCCAGCAGACTCGGAGCAGTTGTTCGGAAATGGTATTCCGAACGGTGAAAGTCATTCAGCGCCTGCCAAGGAGGTCACCGTGGACCTGGCCGAGTTCAACCGACTCCCAGCCGATGATGCCCGCGGAATTCTGCGTCCCTGCCTCGACGTCGACCGGTGGATCGACGCGGTCGTCGACGCCCGCCCCCTGGCCGACCTCGACTCCGCCAAGGCGGCATCCCGAACCGCCGCACCGCTGACCGGCGCCGAGATCGACGCGGCGATGTCCCATCATCCGCGCATCGGCGAGAAGGCGAAGGGCGACAGCGCCGAGGCGGCCCATTCGAGCCGTGAACAGGCCGGACTCGGCACCATGGAAGCCGATGTGCAGTCCCAGCTGGCCGCGGGCAACGCCGCCTACGAAGCCCGCTTCGACCGCGTCTTCCTCATCCGCGCCGCCGGCCGCACCCCTGAGGAGATCCTGTCCGAACTGCAGCGCCGCATGGACAACACCGCAGAGGATGAGATCGCCGAGGTCGGGCAGCAGCTCATCCAGATCGCCGAACTCAGACTCGAAGGAATCCTCGCATGAGCTTCATCACCGCCCACGCCCTCGACTCGATGGTCGGCACCCCCGCCGCCGACCTCGAGGTCACTCTCTACTCCGGTGACGAGGTCATCGTCTCGGCCCGCACCGACGACAACGGGAGGGTCTCCGACTTCGGCCCCGACCACCTCGAGCCGGGCAACTACCGGATCGTCTTCGGCACCGGCGACTACTTCGCAGCCCGAAAGGTCGACCACTTCCACCCGGTGGTCACCATCGACTTCACCGTCCAGGCCGGCCAGGAGCACTATCACATTCCGCTGCTGCTCAGCCCCTTCGCCTACAGCACCTACCGCGGCAGCTGAGCCGCGCCCACAACCGCTCACAGGGGAAGCAGGCCCCCTGCAGGATCGCATCCTCAACAAACCGCCGAAGCCGACCGGGAACTGCCGGCAGGCCTCGCCAATCGAATGGTCACGGCGTGCGCAGGGCCGCACGCCGACGAACTGGAGGAAGAAAATGAGCAAGGTCCGACTGACATCGAACCAGTACGGCAAGGCGGAGAACCGACTCATGCGGGTCTACCGCGACACCGACCGCCACGAGATCCGCGATCTCAACGTCACCTCGCAGCTGTGGGGCGATTTCGAGACCGCGCACACCGAAGGCAACAACGAGCACGTCGTCGCCACCGACACCCAGAAGAACACGGTCTTCGCGAAGGCCAAGGAGCTGGGCGTGAGCTCGCCCGAACAGTTCCTCATGGGCCTGGCCGATCATTTCACCTCGAGCTTCGACTGGGTCACCGGCGGTCGCTGGGAGGCCGAGGAATACGGCTGGGGCCGGATCAACGACCACAAGCACTCGTTCTTCAAGTCCGCTCCCGAGGTCCGCACCGTCGTCTTCACCCGCGACGGCGACAAGGACACGCTGATCTCCGGCTTCAACGGGCTCACCGTGCTCAAGACCACGGAATCGGGCTTCGTCGGCTACCCGAAGGACAAGTACACGACCCTGCCGGAGACCGACGACCGGATCCTCGCCACCGATATCGCCACCCGATGGATCTACAACACCACCGACCTCGACTTCGAGGCCGTCTACACGAAAGTCAAGGAGATCATCCTCGACTCATTCACCGACCACTTCTCCCATGCCCTGCAGCACACGCTGTACCAGATGGGGGAGAAGGTCATCGAGGCCGTGCCGGAGATCGACGAGATCCGCTTCTCCTGCCCGAACAAACACCACTTCCTCTATGACATCGACCGTTTCGGGCTCGAGAACCCGAACGAGGTCTTCATCGTCGCCGACCGTCCCTACGGCCTCATCGAAGCCACCTTCACCCGTGAAGGCGTCGACGAGAACAAGGACGCGTGGGCGCAGGTCGCCGGCTTCTGCTGAGACCTGACCATCACCTGCTGAGACAGGACTTTCCATCTCCGGGCTCCCGGGGTACTGTTCCGGGAGCCCGGACCCCGTGAGAAGGAAACCCCGATATGACACAGGACACAACCTCGGCGAGTCCGAGGGGAATCACCGACGAAGAGGTCGATGAATGGATCGAGTCCTGGGAAGGGCTCGTCGACGCGCGCGGAACCCAGCGCGCGGCCGAGATCATGGAGGCGCTGCGTGCACGCGCGGCCACGAACTCCGTCGCCCAGCCCAAGGTCACCACCACTGACTACGTCAACACCATCCCCGTCGACCAGGAGCCCTTCTATCCGGGTGAGGAGAAGGTCGAACGTCGCTTCCGGAAATGGCTGCGCTGGAACGCCGCCATGCTCGTCCACCGGGCGCAGCGGCCCGAGATCTCCGTGGGCGGACACATCTCCACCTACGCCGGCGCCGCGACACTCTACGAAATCGGTTTCAACAACTTCTTCCGCGGCCAGGACCATCCCGGCGGCGGCGACCAGGTCTTCTTCCAGGGCCATGCCTCACCGGGGATGTACGCCAGAGCGTTCCTCGAAGGCCGCCTGACCGAGGCCGACCTCGACGGGTTCCGCCAGGAGGTCTCACGCGCCCCGCACGGACTGAGCTCCTATCCGCACCCGCGGCTGATGCCGGAGTTCTGGCAGTTCCCGACCGTGTCGATGGGGCTGGGCCCGATCAACGCGATCTATCAGGCGCAGATGAACCGCTACCTCCACAACCGCGGCATCTCCGACACCTCGGATCAGCGGGTGTGGGCGTTCCTCGGCGACGGTGAGATGGACGAACCCGAATCGCGCGGCGCCCTGCAGCTGGCCGCCAACGAAGGCCTCGACAACCTCACCTTCGTCATCAACTGCAACCTCCAGCGCCTCGACGGACCCGTGCGCGGCAACGGCAAGATCGTCCAGGAGCTCGAGGCGACCTTCACCGGCGCCGGGTGGGACGTCGTCAAGGTGCTATGGGGCCGCGAATGGGACGACCTGCTGGCCGCCGACCGCACCGGCGACCTCGTGAAGATCATGAACGAGACCCTCGACGGGGACTACCAGACGTTCAAGGCCGAATCCGGCGGATTCATCCGCGACAACTTCTTCGGCCGCACCCCTGCGACGAAGGGCCTCGTCGACCACCTGTCCGATGACGACATCTGGAACCTCAAGCGCGGCGGCCACGACTATCACAAGGTCTTCGCCGCCTACCAGAAGGCCGTGAACACCAAGGGCAAGCCCACCGTCATCCTCGTGCAGACCGTCAAAGGCTACGGTCTGGGCACGACGTTCGAGTCCCGCAACGCCACCCACCAGATGAAGAAGTTCACCGCCGACGACGTCAAGGCCTTCCGCGATCGGATGGACATCCCGATCAGCGATAAGGTCATCGACGAGGATCCGTATGCCGTGCCCTACTATCACCCGGGCAAGGACTCCGAGGAGATCCAGTACATGCTCGACCGCCGGCGTCAGCTCGGCGGATTCCTGCCGGCGCGGAAGCCGGAGAACAATCGGATCACCCTGCCCGCACCGAGTGACAAGGCGTTCGCGCAGACGAAGAAGGGCTCGGGCCAGCAGATGGCCGCCTCGACGATGGCCTTCGTCCGGCTGCTCAAGGACCTCATGCGAGAGAAGGGGCTGGGCGAGCGGATCGTGCCGATCATCCCCGATGAGGCCCGCACCTTCGGCATCGACGCGTTCTTCCCGACCGCGAAGATCTACAACCCGAACGGGCAGAACTACCTCGCCGTCGACCGCGAGATGTTCCTCTCCTACAAGGAGGCCACCAGCGGTCAGCTCCTCCACGTGGGCATCAACGAGGCCGGTGCCGCCGCCGGATTCACCGCTGCGGGTACCGCGTACTCGACCCACGGCGAACCGATGATCCCGGTCTACGTGTTCTACTCGATGTTCGGTTTCCAGCGCACCGGCGACGCCTTCTGGGCCGCCGGCGACCAGATGACCCGCGGGTTCATCATCGGCGCCACCGCCGGCCGGACGACCCTGACCGGCGAGGGCCTGCAGCACGCCGACGGCCATTCCCCGGTGCTCGCGGCCACGAATCCGGCCGTGCGCGTCTATGATCCGGCCTTCGGCTACGAGATCGGGCACATCGTCCGCCACGGTCTGCATCGCATGTACGGCGAGCACGACCTCGGCGAGCGCAACGTCATGTACTACCTCACCGTGTACAACGAGCCGATGCTCCAGCCGGCCGAACCGGACGACGTCGACGTCGAGGGCATCCTCAAGGGCATCCACCGCGTCGCAGAGGCCCCGGGCGATCGTCCGCACGCGCAGCTGCTCGCCTCCGGTGTGGCCGTGCCCTGGGCGCTCGAAGCCCGGGACCTGCTCGCCGCCGACTGGGGCGTCGACGCCGCCGTATGGTCGGTGACCTCATGGGCCCAGCTGCGCCGCGACGGGCTCGAATGCGAAGCCGCGGAGCTCAATGCCGCCGACGGCACCGAGGCGGCCGACCGCGTGCCGTACGTGCGGCAGAAGCTGGAGGGCCAGCCGGGACCGATCGTGGCCACGAGCGACTTCGACTCGACTCAGCCGGACCTTATCCGGCCGTACCTCGACCACGATTTCGCGACGCTGGGCGCCGACGGGTTCGGCTTCTCCGACACCCGCGCCGCCGCGCGCAGGCACTTCAAGATCGACGCGCACTCGATGGTCGTGCGCACCCTGCAGCTGCTTGCCAAGCGCGGTGAGATCGACGGATCCACCCCCGCCGAGGCGGCTCGACGTTATCGTCTGAACGACGTCAACGCCGGCACTTCGGGAACGGCCGGCGGAGACTCCTGACCCGATCGGAGAACTGAAGTCAGCGGCCGCTCTGCATCTCTGCGGAGATGCGGGCGGCCGCGTCTTTGAGCAGCGGGACCGCGCGATCGGCGAACGACTGGTCGACGCGGCTGATCGGCCCCGATACGGAGATCGCCAAGGGAGCGGGGGAGTCGGGGATGGCCATGGCGAAGCAGCGCACTCCGAGCTCCTGCTCCTGTTCGTCGATGGCATAGCCGCGTTCGCGGATGCGCTCGAGCTCGGCCTCGAGCTCCTCGATCGTGCCGATGCTGTATTCCGTGGGGGTGGGCATGCCCGCGGTGGTCGCGATATGCCTCACCTGCTCGGAGTCGAGGCCCGCGAGGATGGCCTTTCCGACCCCGGTGGCGTGCATATGGGCACGGCGTCCCACCTCGGTGAACATCCTCATCTGTCGTTCGGAGGCGACCTGATCGACGTAGACGACCATGTCTCCGTCTATCGTTGCCACATTCGCTGACTCCCCGAGTTCGGCGACGAGCTCGCGCAGATAGGGCCGCGCAATCGCGCCGAGCTGCGAGCCGGCGATATCGCCGAGGCGGACCAGCCCGGGTCCGAGCGCATAGCCGCGATCGGGCAGCTGCCGGACCACACCGAGGTTGACCAGGGTGTTGAGCAGACGGTGGATCGTCGGCAGCGGCAGATTGACGTCCGCGGCGATATGGCTCAGCGTTGCCGAGCCCGCGGAGTTCGCAATGCACTCCAGCAGTCCGAATGCACGTTCGACGGACTGTACGCCGCCCTTGGACTGGCGGATCGCCGGGGTGTCCTTGCTGCTCATCGATGTTCCTTAATCTGTGGGAGTCTCGGCAGTGAAACTGCGTTCAGTCTAGTCCTCAAATGGAAGAAACTTTCCGAATTCACTGACACCAACTAGAATTTCCGCTAGGCAAAAGTTATTATCCATAATACGGAAACTCGATATCAAGGAGGATATTGCCCATGGTCGCCACCAGCCCCGGATACTCCATCACTCTGCGCGTCGGCACCGAGGTCGGTCAGGCCTCGACCTCCGACCTCGTCGCCGCGGCCGCCGCCACCGGTGCGTCGGTCACCGCCCTCGACGTCGTCGAATCCGCACCGCATTCGGTCATCATCGACGTCAGCGCCGATACCCGAGATGTCGCCCATGCCGACGAGGTCTCCGCTGCGCTCAATGCTCTGGACGGCGTGGAGGTCGGCAAGGTCTCTGACCGGACCTTCCTCCTCCACCTCGGCGGCAAGCTCGAATCTGCCCCGAAGGTGCCGCTGCGCAACCGTGACGACCTCTCCCGCGCCTACACCCCGGGCGTGGCCCGCGTGTGCAAGGCGATCGCTGAGAACAAAGAGGATGCCCGCCGGCTGACGATCAAACGCAACACCGTCGCCGTGGTCACCGACGGCACCGCGGTGCTCGGTCTCGGCGATATCGGTCCCGAAGCGGCCATGCCGGTGATGGAGGGCAAGGCCGTGCTGTTCAAGCAGTTCGCCGACGTCGACGCCTGGCCGGTGGCCCTCGATACGAAGGACACCGAGGAGATCATCTCCATCTGCAAGGCCCTCGCCCCGGCCTACGGCGGAATCAACCTCGAGGACATCGCGGCCCCGCGCTGCTTCGAGATCGAGGCCCGGCTGCGCGAGGAACTCGACATCCCCGTCTTCCACGATGACCAGCACGGCACCGGCGTCGTCACCCTGGCCGCGCTGAAGAACGCACTCAAGGTCGTGGGCAAGAAGCTCGAGGACCTGCGCATCGTCGTCTCGGGAGTCGGCGCGGCCGGCAACGCCATCATCCGCCTCCTCCAGGTCGCCGGAGCCACGAACATCATCGCCTGCGGCCGGGACGGAGCGATCGGCCCGGATTCGACCGTCGACACCGACCACAAGAGGTGGCTGCAGGCGAACACGAACCCCGAGGGCTTCTCCGGCACGCTGAAGGAAGCCGTCGTCGGTGCCGACGCATTCATCGGCGTCTCCGCCCCGAACGTGCTGAACGGGGACGGTATCGCGGCCATGAACACGGACGCGCTGGTCTTCGCCATGGCCAATCCCGACCCCGAGGTCGACCCCGCCGAGGCGGCGAAGCACGCCGCCGTCGTGGCCACCGGCCGCAGCGACTTCCCGAACCAGATCAACAACGTGCTCGCGTTCCCCGGGATCTTCCGCGGCCTCCTCGATGCCGAAGCCCGCGACGTCGACGAGAACATCATGGTCGCCGCCGCCGATGCCATCGCCTCGTGCATCCCCGAGGACGAACTCCACCCCGGCTACGTCATCCCCTCGGTCTTCGACCCGGAGGTGGCGAAGAAGGTCGCCGAGGCGGTCGCCCACGTCTCGTCCCGATGACCCGGAGAGCCTTACGTGCCAGGCGGTGGTGAATGAGAGACAATGAGGCCGAGCCGGGCATTGCCGCCTCGCCGTCGAACCCCGTGCAGAGAAAGAGAATGTGAACGTGGAACGATCAACACTGGCCGATATCGACTCACTGCTGGGGGACACGGACGAGCTTCTGGCGACCGCGTATCCGGGAGATCGCGACGACCGACAGCCCGTGCACACCGTGTACGTGCCCGGACACCGCACGAGTGCGGACCTGCCGTACCAGTGGGGTCAGCAGGCGCTCGAGTGCGTCGAGGCCCACGGCGGAATGCTGCAGCTGGCCGAACGCGTCATCACCGCCGCCCGGAAGGAATCCGGGCCCGCGATCCCCGGTCAAGTGGCCAGCATCCATCAGGTGGCCAGAGAGGCCGAACTCCTCGCCGAGGCGGTCACCGCGAAACTCGAACATGAGCCGATCGAGGACCTGCGCCTGGACTTCGAAGACGGTTTCGGCGACCAGGGCGATGAGACCGAGGACCGGTGGGTCGTCCAGGCCGCTTGCGATGCGGTGGCCGGACGCACCGAGAGGGGAGCCCCCGGCTTCGTCGGCATCCGCTTCAAATGCATGGAGAAGGCCACCCGGGAACGCGGTCTGCGCACCCTCGACCTGTTCCTGAGCGAGCTCATCAAGGCCGGCGGCAGTCTGCCGGATAACCTCGTGCTCACCCTCCCGAAGGTCAGCACCGTCGACCAGGTGAGGGCGATGGTGCTCGCCGCGCGTGCGCTGGAAATCGAGCACCGCCTCGGCGAGGGGACGATCACCTTCGAGATTCAGGTCGAGACTCCGCAGATCGTCCTCGCCGCCGACGGCACCGTGCCCCTGGCGACGGCACTGCAGGCGGGGGCCGGGCGCGTGACCTCGCTGCACTACGGAACCTATGACTATTCGGCGTCGCTGGGCGTGGCCGCGGCCTACCAGGCGATGGACCATCCGGTTGCGGACTTCGCGAAGAACCAGATGATGCTCGCCGTCGCCGGCACCGGAGTCCACCTCTCCGACGGGTCGACGAACATCCTCCCGCTCGGCGAGCCTGCAGAGGTCCACCACGGTTGGGCGCTGCACGCCGGCCTCGTCCGCCGCCACCTCAAGCGAGGGATCTACCAGGGCTGGGACCTGCACCCGCACCACCTGCCGACCCGGTTCCTGGCGACTTTCGCCTTCTACCGCGAAGGCGGGCCACGGGCGGCGCAGCGCCTGCACGACTATGTGTTCAAGGCGGATTCGACGGTCCTCGACGAACCCGCCACCGCGAAGGCGCTCGCCCGCTACCTCGATCGGGGGCTCGTCTGCGGAGCCCACACCGAGGAGTTCGTGACCTCGCGGACGAACCTCAGCCTCACCCAGCTCGGGCAGCTCGCCCGCACCGGCTTGCTCGACTGAGCGCACTGACCACCGACCGAAGGAGACCCTGCCCATGACGACGACCGACCCGTACACCTACTGGGCCCCGACCGGCGGACACCCGCCGCAGTCCGATCTGCTCACCGACCGTGCTCTCGTCACCGAGGCCTATACGGTCATCCCGCGCGGAGTGCTGCGCGACATCGTCACCTCGAATCTGCCCGAATGGACCGGGACCCGGTCGTGGGTGCTGAGCAAGCCCGTGGCCGGGGGAGCGGTGACGTTCTCGCAGACGATCCTCGAAGTCGCCCCCGGGGGCGGCTCCGAGAAGCCGGAACCGCAGCCCGAGGTCGAGGGGTTCCTCTTCGTCATGGCGGGAACGCTCGAGGTCACCCATGAGGGCACCGCGCACACGCTGACCCCGGGTGGGTTCGCGTTCCTGCCCGCCGGATCGCAGTGGTCGGCGAAGTCCACCGGCACCGAGGCGGCCCGCTTCCATTGGGTGCGCAAACGCTACCAGCCCGTGGCCGGGCTGACCCCGGAGGCGAAGTTCGGCAACGAAGCCGATGTCGAGCCCTCGCCGATGCCCGGCACCGACGGGCGCTGGCGCACGACCCGTCCGCTCGACCCGGACGATCTCGCCTATGACATGCACGTCAACATCGTCACGTTCGAGGCCGGAGCGGTCATCCCGTTCGAGGAGACGCACGAGATGGAGCACGGCCTCTACGTGCTCGAGGGCAAGGCCGTCTACCGTCTCAACGGCGACTGGGTCGAGGTGCAGGAGGGTGACTTCATCTCCATGCGCGCCTTCTGCCCGCAGGCCTGCTACGCCGGCGGGCCCGGACGCTTCCGCTACCTGCTCTACAAGGACGTCAACCGCCAAGTCGAGCTCTGAGGCCCTGCTGAGGGACTTAGCCTGAGGCCCTGCTGAGGGACCTGGCCTGACACAAGAAGCGGCCTGCCGGAAGTGATTCCGGCAGGCCGCTTCTCTCGCCTGCGCTGTGTCAGATGAAGCCCAGTGTCAGATGAGCTGCAGCGTCCGCGAGGTGTATTCGGAGACCTCCTTGAGCAGCGTCTCGTCGTCGACGAGGTCGCGGCCGAGCGACGGGATCATGTTCTTGAAGCTCTTCTCCCAGCCCGCGTACTCACGCGGGAAGCAGGTCTTGAGCAGTTCGATCATGATCGGCACCGCCGTCGAGGCACCCGGCGAGGCGCCGAGGAGAGCGGCGATCGAACCGTCGGCCGATGAGATGAGCTCGGTGCCGAACTGGAGCACACCGCCCTTCTTCGGATCCTTCTTCATCACCTGCACGCGCTGACCGGCCTGGATGAACTCCCAGTCGGATGGGTCGATGTTCGGGATGAACTGGTTCATCGCCTCGAAGCGCGCCTTCTTCGTCGCAGCCAGCTCGCCGAGGAGGTAGGTGACGAGATCCGTGTTGTCCTTGGCGACGTTGAGCATCGTGGCGAGGTTGTTCCCGCGCACGGAGAACGGCAGGTCGGTGAAGCGTCCCTTCTTGAGGAACTTCGGCGAGAAGCCGGCGTAGGGGCCGAACATCAGGTAGTCCTTGCCGTCGACGACACGGGTGTCGAGGTGCGGCAAGGACATCGGGGGAGCACCCTGTGCCGCCTGGCCGTAGACCTTCGCCTGGTGGCGGGCGACGAGATCCTCATTGCCGGTGCGCAGGAAGATTCCGGAGACCGGGAAGCCGCCGTAGCCGCGTCCCTCGGGGATGCCGGACTTCTGCAGCAGCGGCAGCGCGCCGCCGCCGGCACCGACGAAGACGAACTTCGCGCCCACCTGGTGGGTCTCGTGCGAGAGCAGGTCCTTGACCGTGAGAGTCCATCCGTCGGAGGAGCGCTGCAGATCGGTGACCTGGTGGCTGGTGCGCACGGTCGCGCCCTTGTCGGCGATGTAGCTGAGCAGCTGAGTCGACAGAGAGCCGAAGTCGACGTCAGTGCCCTTCTTGATCCGCGAGATGCCGTTGACCTGTCCCGGTCCGCGGCCGTCGAACATCAGCGGCAGCCAGTCGGCCTGAGTCGCCGGGTCGTCGGTGTACTCCATGTCCGCGAACAGCGGGTTGCGCACCATCGTCTCGTAGCGGTTCTTGATGTAGTCACGGCCCTTGTCGCCGCGGCCGTAGCTGACGTGGGCGATGGGGTTGATGAAGGATTTCGGGTCGGTGATGACACCGGTGTCGACGAGGTGCGACCAGTACTGGCGCGAGTGGTGGAACTGCTGGTTGATGTTCGAGGCCTTCTCCAGGTCGATCTGACCGTTGGAGTCCTCGGGGGTGTAGTTGAGTTCGCAGAGTGCGGCGTGGCCGGTGCCGGCATTGTTCCAGGGATCCGAGCTCTCGGTGGCCACATAGTCGAGCTTCTCGTACACACGGATGTCCCATTCGGGCTGAAGTTCGGTCAGCATGGCGCCCAGCGTGGCGCTCATGATGCCGCCGCCGATCAAGACGACGTCGACTTTTTCCTGCGGTGAGGGCATTTGGACTCTCATTCCTCGTCTCTGACTACGTGTATTCGTCTCTCAGGGTACTCTCCGGCATCAGCACTCCTGTAACTCGGGCAGTGGCAACAGCGTGTGGCGAGAGCATTCTCACAGCGGATGAGTGTCCGCCCCAGCCGTCGGAATCCGACCATTCGGACGCTTTGGCAAGACAGTCTGTGTTGCTCGCCACAAGGTGTGCAACTATGGGCACATGTCCAAACGTTTCCTGCTCCGTGACGCGCTCGCCGAATTCCCTCCCTATGTTCCCGGCAAGCCTCCCGTCGCATCCCCGGGCCTGACCCCGTTCAAACTGTCCTCGAACGAGAACCACCTGCCGCCGCTGCCGGGCATCGTCGAATCGGTGGCGACCGCCTCGGCGACTCCGGGGAACTACCCCGATCCCACGGCGGCCGCGCTCGTGGCCGATATCGCCTCCCACCTCGATGTCGAACCCGCCGAGGTGGTCCCCGGCGCCGGGGCCTCCGAGGTCCTCACGGCGCTGACGAACATCACCCTCGAGGCGGGCACCTCCGTGGTCTATCCGTGGCCGTCGTTCGAGATGTACCCGATCCTCGCCTCGGCGCGGGGTGCCCAAAAGCGCCCCGTCGATCTCCTGGCGGACGGTCGCCACGATTTCGCCGGCCTGGCCGCGGCGATCGATGACACGACCCGCCTCGTGCTGCTGTGCTCGCCGAACAATCCGACCGGTCCGACGATCACGGACGCCGAACTCGAGGGATTCCTCGCCGAGGTGCCCGAGTCTGTCATCGTCGTCCTCGACGAGGCGTACCTCGAATTCGCCACCGAGGCGGCCGACGGTCTGGCCGCGCGGAAGCGGCACCCGAATCTCGTGCTCGCCCGCACCTTCTCGAAGGCGCACGGCCTGGCGGGTCTGCGTGTGGGCTACGGCATCGCCGATGTCGAGATCGCCTCGGCGATGCGACAGGTCATCGCTCCGTTCTCCGTCACCGCCGGCGCTCAGGCCGCGGCCCGGGAATCGCTGTCCCGGGTCGACGAGGTGGCCGTGCGCGCCAAGGAGATCGCCGCGGTGCGCGACCGGTTCGCGCATGATCTGCGGGAGCTGGGTCTGTCCGTGCCCGACGCCCAGGGCAACTATGTGTGGATCGCACTCGACCCCGAGGCGGCCGTCGCCTTCGAAGGCGAGTGTGCGAAGCAGGCCGTGGCCGTGCGTCGCCTGCAGGGCGGCGTGCGTGTGAGCATCGGCCCCGATGAGGCACTCGAGCGCGTGCTCAAGGTCGCTGCGTCGCTGTGACGATGAGTGCGGAGACGACGGTGGGCACGGACCTGGACGGACTTGCGGCCGAGCTGAGCGAAGGCGCCCTGGTCACCGATCGGGATGTCATCGACTCCTATTCGGCGGACAAGGCCCTGTTCTGTCCGGTCGGGACTGCCTCGGCGCTCGTTCGTGCTGCCGACGTCGATGATGTGGTCGCGGTGATGCGCTTCGCCACCGCGCATCGGACCCCGGTGGTCACTCAGGGTTCCAGGACGGGTTTGTCGGGGGCGGCGAACGCCACCGATGGGGCGATCCTGCTCAACGTCGCGAAGCTGAACGCGATCGTCGATATCGACGAGGTGAACCAGACGTGCCGTGTCCAGCCCGGTGTGATCAACCAAGATCTCAAATCGGCTCTGGCCGAGCACGGTCTGTCGTATCCGCCGGATCCGGGGTCGGTGGCGATCTCCACGATCGGCGGGAACGTCGCGACGAACGCCGGCGGCATGTGCTGTGTGAAGTACGGGGTGACGCGAGACTATGTGCGCGGTCTGACCGTGGTCCTCGCCGATGGGACAGTGACCCGGTTGGGTCGGCAGACGGCGAAGGGTGTGGCCGGTCTCGATCTGGCGGGTCTGTTCGTCGGGTCCGAGGGGACTCTGGGAGTCATCGTCGAGATCACCCTCGGGCTCAGACCTCTGTTGGCTCCGCCGGTGACCGGTGTCGGGATCTTCCCGGACTTGGAGTCGGCCGGGCATACGGTCTCTGAGTTCATGGCGTCCGGGGCGGCCCCGTCGATGCTCGAGCTCATGGACGGAGGCACCGTGGGCATGATCAATGCCTATGGTGATTTCGGGCTGCCCGACGGGGCCGGTGCGCTGTTGTTGGTGCAGTCGGATTCTCCGGGGCAGGCTGGTGTGACCGAGCTGGAATCGTTCGAGGCGATCGCCAGGGCGCAGGGTGCTGATGAGGTGTTCTTCTCCGATGATCCGGCGGATTCGGAGATGCTGGTGGCGGCCCGGCGTGCGGTGTCTCCGGCGATGGAGAAGTACGTGTCGGGGCTTGGTGGGGGAGAGCTCATCGATGATGTGTGCGTTCCTCGGTCCCGCCTCGGCGAGTTCTTCGCCAGGTTGGACGAGATCGCGGCCGCGCACTCGGTGGAGGTGTCCACGGCCGGTCATGCCGGGGATGGGAACATGCATCCGAGTGTGCTCTTCGATGCTCACGATCCGGCGAGCGTGGCCGAAGCGAAGGAGACGTTCGCTGAGATCATGCAGCTGGGTCTCGATCTGGGTGGGACGATCACGGGCGAGCACGGGGTCGGATACCTGAAGAAGGACTGGCTGGTGCGCGAACTCGATGCCGGCGCTCAGATGTTGCAGTCGTCGATCAAGTCCGCGGTCGATCCTTTGGGGATCCTCAACCCGGGTAAGATGCTCGGCTGAGCTCCTCGGGTGATCGAACTCAGCCCGGTCGGCGCATGTCGAAGCGCTGATCCGAGCTGATCCCGAAGTATGCGGTCGGTCCGCCGCCGCGCAGCACCGGTTCGGCGGCGACTGTGTCGACGATTCCGTTGTCGAGCAGGGATTCGTCGAGATGGACCCCCACCACTTCACCCACGGTGAACCACGAGCCGGAGCTCTCCCCGTCCGCGGTACGCAGGTCGATGATCTGAGTGACTCGGCATTCGAAGGTCGCCGGTGAGGCTGCCACACGTGGCGCAGAGATCTCCACGGACTCGGCCGCCTCGACGTCTGCGGCGGAGAACTCGTCGACCTCCGCGGTGGTCGACGAGGCGTTCATCGTCTCGGCGAGGGTCCGAGTGACGAGGTTCCAGGTGAACTCCCCGGTCTCTCGGCAGTTGGCAACGGTGTCCTTCCACGCGTTGCTGGAGAAGCCCACGAGCGGTGGAGAGTAGTTCAGCGCATTGAAGAACGAATAGGGCGCGAGATTGCGGCGGCCCTCGGCATCGACTGTGCCGATCCAGCCGATGGGTCGCGGTGCGACGATGGCGTTGAAGGGGTCGTGCGGCAGGCGGTGGCCCTCGGACGGGCGATAGAAGTGGGTCACCCGACCATTCAAGCAGGAGTTCCGGGAGAGCGCACTGTGACAGAGTGTTGCGCACGATGACGGAATGCCGCTGCGACGACGGCGGACGTGCCTATCGTCTGTGACATGACCCTCACCCAGCTCCCCATCCTCGACCTCAGCCTGGCCGATGACCCCGCGACCGCCGAGGCATTCCGTGCGGACCTGCGCCGCATCACCCATGAGATCGGCTTCTTCTACCTCACCGGCCACGGCATCCCCGACGCCGAATTCAGCCGCATCATCGATGTCGCCGGCCGCTTCTTCGCTCTTCCCGAGGACGAGAAGCTCGCGATCGAGAACACGAACTCCCCGCACTTCCGCGGCTACACCCGCACCGGCGGTGAACGCACCCAGGGCCGCGTCGACTGGCGGGAGCAGATCGACATCGGCCCCGAACGCGCACCCGTGGCCGAACCCGCCCACGACTTCGACCACCTCACCGGTCCCAACCAGTATCCGGAATCGCTGCCCGAACTGCGCGAGGCCACGGAATCCTGGCACGCGCAGCTGAGCGAGGTCGGCGCTCGTCTCCTCGAACAGTGGGCGCTGAGCCTCGGTCAGGCGGGCGATCATTTCGCGTCCGCCTTCGCCGAGGATGCCGAATCCTTCATCAAGATCGTCCGCTACCCCGAAGCCGAATCCGAGTCCGTCACCCAGGGCGTGGGCGAACACCGGGACGCCGGCACACTCACCCTGCTCTACCCGCAGCCGGGCACCACCGGCCTGCAGGTGCTTACCGATGACGGTTGGATCGATGCGGATCCGATCGAGAACACCTTCGTCGTCAACATCGGCAAACTCCTCGAAGTCGCCACGAACGGCTACCTCAAAGCCACCGTCCACCGTGTCCTGCCGACCGGACCCGGGCAGGACCGCATCTCGATTCCGTTCTTCTTCAACCCGGCTCTGAACGCTCGTCTGCCCGAGGTCGAATTGCCCGCCGAACTCGCCGCCGATGCCCGCGGTGTGACTCAGGACGAACGCGACGCTCTGCACGCCGTGTACGGCGAGAACGCCTTCCTCTCCCGGCTGCGGTCCCACCCGAACGTCGCCGAGAAGTTCTATCCGGACCTCGTGAGAGCTCGGGCCTGAGGACTCAGGCTCGGGTCCGCTCCGTCAGGACTGCGATGTCCTCCGGACGCACCCGACAGCAGCCGCCGATGATCCGCGCACCGAGGCGGGTCCACTCCGCCACCGGCCACGAACCGACGCCGGCTTCCGCGCCGTCGCGCCAGGTCAGGGTGTTCGCGTCGTAGATCTCACCCGAGTTCGGATAGGCGATGAGCGGCAGATCCGTGTGCCGGGACAGTTCTCTCAGTGCCGGAGTCACCAGGGATGGGCGCACACAGTTGACTCCGATCGCCTGCACACTCGCCGAGGCGGCCGCCGCCTCCGCGAGCTCCGCCAAGGTGCTGCCGTCGGGCAAGGTCGGGACGTTCGTGTCCGTGCCGGTCTGTAGAGTCACGGTCACCCAGGAGGGAAGTCCGGTCTCGTCTGTCAGGCCGATGATCGCTGCGATCTCGTCGAGGCGCGGCTGGGTTTCGATGGCGAGCAGGTCCGCTCCCGCCTCGGCGAGGGCAGCGATGCGCGGACGATGGAAGGCGGTGTATTCGGACGAGGACAAGCGGTAGTCGCCGGTGTATTCGGCACCGTCGCCCAGAGCTGCGCCGTAGGGGCCGACGGAACCGGCGGTGAGGACGTCTCTGCGTTCTGCGGCACTGCGCGCGACTCTCACGCTGTCGGTGATGATCCGGTTGCCTTCCGCGACGCTGATTCCTGCTTCGACGAAGCCCGTCGGCGTCGCCTGGTAACTCGCGGTCGTAAGGATGCGGGCACCGGCATCAGCGAAGGCGGAGTGCACTGCCAGCAGGGTGTCCGGATCACGGCGGATGAGCTCGGCCGACCACAGGGCGTGGCCGAGGTCGATGCCGCGATCTTCGGCGGCGCTGCCCAGACCGCCGTCGATGACGATGGGGGCGGCCTCCGAGAGGGTGAGCATCTGGGTGAACGTCATGGACTTAGTTAAGCTTGTCTGGTGACTGCAGACGAAACTTCGGCGGCATTCGAGACCGCACCCATCAACGACCGATCGAACTTCGGATTCGAGGTGGGCACCCGCATGGACACGGGCGGACGCACCGGGGTCATCCACACCCCGCATGGCGATATCCAGACCCCGGCGTTCATTCCGGTCGGCACGAAGGCCACGGTCAAAGCCGTGCGTCCCGACGAGGTCGCCGAACTCGGCGGTCAGGCGGTGCTCTCGAACGCCTACCACCTCTACCTGCAGCCGGGGTCGGACCTCATCGACGAGGCCGGCGGTCTGGGCAGGTTCATGAACTGGCCGGGACCGACCTTCACCGACTCGGGCGGATTCCAGGTGATGAGCCTGGGGTCGGGATTCAAGAAGGTCATCTCGATGGAGTCGACGGGCGAGCAGAACGATGAACTCGTCGCCGTCGGCAAGGAGCGGCTGTCGAACGTCGACGACGACGGAGTGACGTTCAAGTCCCACCTCGACGGGTCGATGCACCGCTTCACCCCGGAGATCTCGATGCGTGTGCAGCACGAACTCGGCGCCGACATCATGTTCGCCTTCGACGAGCTGACCACTCTGGTCAACACCCGCGGCTACCAGGAGGAATCCCTGGAGAGGACCCGACTGTGGGCGATCCGCTGCATCGAAGAGCACTTCCGCCTCACCGAGGAGCGTTCGCACCGGCCCTACCAAGCGCTGTTCGGTGTGCTGCAGGGTGCACAGTACGAGGACCTGCGGCGCAAGGCGGCCCGGGATCTCGGTGCCATGGACTTCGACGGCTACGGCATCGGCGGTGCGCTGGAGAAGGAGAACCTCGGCATCATCATCCGCTGGGTGTGCGAGGAGCTGCCGGAGAACAAGCCGCGGCACCTGCTGGGCATCTCCGAACCCGACGACCTGTTCGAAGCGATCAAGACCGGCGCGGACACCTTCGACTGCGTCTCGCCCTCCCGCGTGGCCCGCAATGCCGCGATCTACACCCGCGACGGCCGATACAACCTCACCGGTGCGAAGTATCGTCGCGACTTCGGCCCGCTGGACCCCGACTGCTCGTGCTACACGTGCCAGAACTACTCACGGGCGTACCTGCGGCACCTGTACAAGGCGAAGGAGATGCTCTTCTCCACCCTGTGCACCATCCACAACGAACACTTCGTCGTCTCGCTCGTCGATGAGATCCGGCAGTCGATGATCGACGGCCGCTTCTCAGAGCTGGAGACGGACGTCCTCGGCCGGTACTACGCGAAGAAGTAGGCGCGGACCCGGTGGTGGCGGTCGCCCCGGCCCGTGCCGGTCGGTCTTCGACTGGTCCGTTCCGGTCAGTCATCGACTTCTGATCAGCGCATCGAGTTTTATCTCGATAACCTGATCAGAAGTCGATGCGTTCAGGGACAGAAGTCGATGCGGCCGAGGACGAAACTCGATGACACTCGCCGCAGACCACCGTTCGTGCTTGGCCGACCACGCTGCGTCCGCTGCCACCAGCACTGCGCGTCCAATGCCACCAGCACTGCGCGTCCAATGCCACCCGCGCTGGGCGTCCGGATCGCCTAAGCTTCAGCCTCCTCGAGTTCGTAGCTGGGTTCGTGGCGCTTGACGAGCTTGATGACCCGGTAGGTCACGGGCAGGAAGATGACTTCGACGGCGACCTTGTAGACGAAGCCGACGACGATGTAGTTGAGGAAGTCGAGCCCCGGGATGACTCCGGCGAAGGCGATGATGCAGAACAACAGCGTGTCGACGAACTCGCCGACGCCGGTCGAGGTGAGCAGTCGCACCCACAGCTTCGACTCGCCCATGCGCTTCTTCACCGCCACGAGCACCCAGGAGTTGAGGAGCTGGCCGACGAAGTAGCCGACGAGGGAGGCCGCGACGATGCGCGGGTAGAAGCCGAGTACCGCGGCGAAGGCGTCCTGGTTCTCGTAGCCTGGTCCCGGAGGCGAGATGAGCACGAGCCAGAAGACGAAGGTGGCCAGGATCTGCAGGCCGAAACCGGTGATCACGGCTTTGCGGGCGGCTTTGAAGCCGTAGACTTCGCTGATCACATCGCCGAGGATGTACGCGATGGGGAAGAGGAACGCGCCACCGTCGGTGACTACGGGGCCGAAGCCGATGACCTTCGTGGCCGAGATGTTCGAGATGATGAGCACCGCGCAGAACACGGCGAGGAAGACCGCATAGTAGCGGCCCCGAGAGGAAGCGAAAGCTGCGAAACGTGCAGCCGAGGTGGTGTGCGCCGGATCGGTGGTGCGACCCGGCTGCCCAGACTCAGACTCGGAGCGCCCAGACTCAGGACTCTTCTGCGACAACGGTGATTTCCTTTCCTCCGGTGACCGTGAGCAGCTGCTCGTACGTCAGGGGCACCATCGAATTCGGTGTCCCCGCGCCGGCCCAGAGAACAGGATAGTCCTTCAGCGACACATCGACATAGGTGGGAATCGGGCCCGGATGACCGCAGGGTGCGACCCCGCCGATGACCTGCCCCGTGGCCTCGCGGACGAGTTCCTTCGACGCCCGGTCGAGGGAGTCGACGCCGATGAGTTCGGCGACATGGGCGGTGTCGACCCGATGGGCACCCGAGGCCATGATGAGCACGGGGGAGCCGCCGGAGGAGAAGATGAGGCTGTTCGCGATCGCCCCGACCTCGGTGCCCAGGGCTTCGGCCGCAGCGGCTGCCGTCGGCGTCGAGCCGTCGAAGATCTCGATGCGCGGATCGATGCCCGCAGCCGTGAGATCGGCGGCGACCGCCTCGTGGTTGGGGTGGTCCCACCTCGCCGAGGCGGCTCCGGGCTCGGTCTCGGTCGTGGCCTCCTCGTCTTCGTCGTCCGCCTCGGTGACGGGTTCGGCGAGACCGCGGCGGCGCAGCAGCGGGGCGACATCCGGGCGGGTGCCGAAGAAGCGTTCGATCGCGGCCATCGGGTCGACCGAATAGCCCGGCGCGAGGATCGCCTCGCGGAAGGCCTCACCGGCTTCCCGGTTGAGCCCGCCCTGGGCCTCGAACCATTCGCTCACCCAGGCGGCGATGACCTCGGAGTAGAGGTAGGAGTAGTAGCCGGCCGCATAGCCGGAGGCGAAGATGTGTCCGAAGTACGTCGACCGGTAGCGCGGCGGCACGAGCGGGGAGAACCCGGCCGCGGCGAGCACCTCGGATTCGAAGGACAGCACATCGGTGATGTGTTCGCCCGCCTCAAGCGAATGCCAGGACAGGTCGAGCATGGCCGCGGCCAGGTATTCGATCGTATCGAAGCCCTGCCCGAACTTCTCTGAGGCGATGAGGGCGTCGACGAGTTCGGCCGGCATCGGCTGCCCCGTGTCGACGTGCTTGGCGAAGTGGGGGAGGATCTGCGGGTGGAAGCGCCACATCTCATTGAGCTGGGACGGGAACTCGACATAGTCACGCGGAACCGCAGTGCCTGCCGTCGACGGGTAGGTCGAGTTCGCGAACAGCCCGTGGAGGACATGACCGAATTCGTGGAACAGGGTCGTCAGCTCGGTCGGATTGAGCAGAGTGGGCCGCCCGGGGCCCGGCTTGGCGAGGTTGAGCGAGAGAGTGACGACCGGCAGCAGCCCGGTCAGTCGGGAGGACGGAACCAGCTGGTCCATCCAGGCTCCGCCGCGCTTGGTGTCCCTGGAATAGGGGTCGATGAGCACGAGCCCCAAGGGACGTTCGGTGACGTCGGTGACCTCGTAGACGCGGACGTCCTCATGCCAGGCCGTCACACCGTCGTAGGGGGCGAAGGTGATGCCGTACAGGCCGGTGGCGGCTCGGAAGACGCCCTCGGTCAGGACCGTGTCGAACTCGAAGTACTTGGCCACCTCGTCGGGGTCGATGCCGAATTCGTCGGCGCGGAACTTCGCAAGGTAGTACTTGACGTCTTCTGCTGCGACCGTCTCGAGGCCGTAGCGGGTCTTGACCTGTGCCAGCTCCTCATCGAGTTGGGCGTTCGCCGGATTGATGAGGGAGGAGACGATATCGGCAGCGGCATCGGGGTTGCCCGCGGTCTGATTGTCGATGGCGAAGGACGAGTAGGAGGGGTATCCGAGCAGATGCGCCTTGAGCGCACGCAGCGCCGTGGTGTCGGCGACCTGGGTGCGGGTGTCGCCGTCGCCGCCGCGGGACCCGCGCGCCATCGAATTGTTCAGCACGTGCCGGCGCGTCTGCGCTGTGTTCAGGGATTCGAGCACACCCTGCTGGGTGAAGTTGTTCAGCGGCAGCAGGTAGCCGTCGACGCCGCGCTCGGCGGCGCGATTCGCCGCTGCCGCGATCTGATCGTCGTTCATCCCGGCCAGGGAATCGGCCTCGCTGAGGTGGACGGCCAACTCGCGCGTATCGAGCTGCAGAGCGCGGGAGAAGGAGTTCTCCAAAGTGGTCAGCTCGGCCGCGATCGTGGCCATCTGCTCTCGTTCCTCCTCGCCGAGGCGGGCTCCCGCACGCACGAAGAGATCGATGGTCAGTTCCTGCTGACGCTTGTCCTCGGGGTTGAGGTCGGCGACCGAGACCTGTTCGATGCGGTGGAAGAGGTCCACGTTGAGCAGGATCTCGGTCTGGGCGGCCGACAGGAGCTCCCAGATCTCGGAGATGGCGTCGGTGAGTTCGGGACGGAGATGATTCGACTCGATGGCTGCGGCGACGGAGGCGATGCGGGTCATCGGCACGGACGCGGATTCGAATCTCACCGTGGTGGAGAAGAACGTGGACTCGGCGTCGTCGGCGACGATGGCCGCCACCTCGGCGCGGGCGAAATCGGTGGCCGTGTGAACCGCGGTCAGCAGCGTCTCTGCGGTGACCGCGGCGAAGTCGGGCAGCGAATAGTCGGTCTGCGGGTCGAGGAACGCTTCCCAGACATCGATGCCGTTCGGATCTGCGTTCATGCTCGACGATTCACTTTCTTAGCGGTTGAGGGTTCGCTCCGATCCTAACGTGAGTCGACCGACCAGTGCATGATCGCTGGTTACACTGGGTTCCATGGGCACTGGGCAGGGCAAGTCCCTCACACTCAACAGCGCGTTCCGGCTCGGTTTCACCGGAGCCTTGGGCGTGGGGCTGGCGATCCTGGTGATGACGGCGCTGCAGTCCGTGGCGACAGTGATCATCTACATCGGTCTGGCGCTGTTCCTCGCCCTCGGGCTCGAACCGATCGTGCAGTGGCTCGTCGATCGCAAGGTGCCGCGGTCGCTGTCGGTGCTCATCGTCGTCGTGGCCTTCATCCTCATCGTCGTCAGTGTTGCGCTGCTCATCGCTCCGGCCGTGATCAGTCAGATCCAGACGTTCATCGCGGATCTGCCCGGAATCGTGGCGAACCTTGCGACGACCGGGTGGGTCACCGAGCTCGAGGAGCAGTTCACCGGCGCGATCGACATCGATGCGGTGTTCGCCAACATCTCGGACTGGGCTTCGGATCCGAAGAATGTGCTCTCCCTCGGCGGCGGCGTCGTGTCCATCGGGGCGGGGATCTTGAGCTTCCTCACCGGTGTGATCATCGTCGTCATCCTCACCATCTACTTCGCCGTGTCCATGCCGACGATCAAATCCGCAATGTTCTCGCTGGTGGCGGCCTCATCACGGCCGACGGTCGAATCCGTCACCGAGGAGGTCACCCGGTCCATCGGACGCTACGTCCTCGGCCAGGTGTCCTTGGGAGTCGTCAACGGTGTGTGCTCGGCGATCTTCCTCACCATCATCGGTGCCCCGCTGCCGGCGCTGTTGGCGTTCGTGGCGTTCCTCGCCTCGCTCATTCCCCTGGTCGGACCGATCACCGGCGCGATCATCATCACCGCGTCCTGTCTGATGGTCTCGCCCGGGTTGGGCATCACTGCCGGCATCTACTATCTCGTGTACATGCAGGTCGAGGCGTATCTGCTCAGCCCGCGGATCATGAAGGCGGCGGTCGACGTGCCGGGTGCCTTGGTGATCATCGCCGCGATCGCCGGTGGGACCTTGGGCGGCGTGCTCGGTGCGGTGGTCGCGGTGCCGGTGGCCGCCTCGGCGCTCATCATCATCCGCAAGGTCGTCGTCCCCGCACAGGCGAAGAAGTAGGGGCGGCGGAGAGAACGTCAGCTCTGGTCGTTGTGGCCGCCGGAATCGATTCGAGTGACGATGGCGTGGATGATGAGCTTGACGATGAAATAGGCACCGAAGTACCCGGCTGCTGCCGCGACCAGAGTGACAAGCAGGTTGCTCTCTCCGGTTCCTGCCATGGCCAGTCCCGCGAAGATTGCTGCAGAGATCGCCGCGAGGTACGGGATCAGTCGGAGGACGGGGGATTCGGGCTCGTTCATGGGGCAGAGTCTAGCAACGGGGTACCGGAGCATCGATGCGGAGTCTAGGGTGGAGCCCATGACTGAAGCGGGCTGGAGAGCTCAGCGCGACGATGCCGTCCCCGAAGATGTGGAACGGCTGCTCGCGACCGTGCCGGAATGGTTCGGCAGACCTGAATCCAACGCCGAATACATCGACGACGCGCGCCGCATGGAGACGTGGACGGTGCGCGACGACAGCGGACGAGTCGTCGGGGCCACCTTGGTGACGCATCATTTCCCGCAGACCAGCGAGATCCATTTCACCGTCGTCGATCGCTGCGTCCACGGCGGGGGAGTCGGGACTGCGATGATCGAGGCCATCACCGAGGATGTGCGGGCCCGGGGGACGAAGCTGCTCGAGGTGAAGACCCTCGGACCGTCGAGGGACCATCCGAACTATGCGCGGACCCGTCACTTCTACGAGAAGATGGGCTTCCTGCCGCTGGAGGAGACCGACCTGTGGGGAGCGGATACGCACTGCCTGATCATGGTGAAGTCGGTGGGATGACACTGCCGAATCGGGCACAGATTCTTCCAGCCCACGGGGCGATTCAGCAGCGCTCGGCTGACCAACATGACGTCGAAATGGCACGAAGCCTCTCGACCGACCCCTCTGTGCCGTTGACCGGTTCGCTGCTTGGCACTGCCGACAAGGCGGAAGCCAGTTCTTGGGTCCGCCGGCAGCAGGGCCGCCACGCAGAAGGCCGTGGGTTCTCAACAGACGCCCTCATTGCGCTGACGGATTTCGGTCTGTCGATTCCTCAGATCCAGCGCATCGATCTGTATATCGAACCCTGGAACGTTCCGTCTCTTCGCACGGCTGGACGTGCGGGATATCTCCGCGGTCAGTTGTTCGTGGGGCACCAGACAATCGGCGGCAGACTCTGCGACGCAATCGACTTCACAGCTTCTTCTTCCGAATGGGGAATGCGGTGACGGTGGAAATGACAGTTGAACCTCTCGTGCTCGCCTACCCCTTCACCGGTCGTTGGCTGGTCCAGAACAGTCCGGGGGATCGTGTGCCGAGCCACGGGACCACGCGGTTCGCGAGTTCGTACGCGATCGATTTCGTGCCGGTCGATGGCTCCGGGCGGTCGGCCGCATTCGGACTCGAGTCGCTGTTTCGTCCGGAACAGCCAGAGAAGTTCATAGGTTTCGGCCGCGACGTACTCGCTCCTGTCAGAGGCACTGTTGCGGCAATCCACGACTCCGCGGCAGATCACCCGGCCTACCGTGGTCTGCGTTCGCTCGGCTATGCGATGACTCAACGCAGACGGGTCGATGCCGGATGGCCCGCACTCGCCGGGAACCACGTGATGATCCGAAGCGATGTCACTGTTGTTGCCCTCTGCCACCTTCAACAGGGGAGTGTCGAAGTTCAGGTCGGACAGACTGTCCGGATCGGGCAGAGGCTCGGGCGCTGCGGGAATTCCGGCAACAGCACCGAACCTCATCTGCATGTCCAAGCGATCAGCAGTATGGACATCTCCCTTGCAGACGCTGTACCGATTCGGTTCGGAGATACGCTGCCCACCAATGGCACCATTGTCGAAGCGTGAGCGGACTCTCAGAACTCGATCACGAAGCAATGACGGCTATTGTCCGCACCCCGGTTCCGCCCTAAGGTGAGAGGACACGGACACATCTGCTCCGCGCCTCCGACCGCCATCGGACGAGGCACGTGAAGTGGGGTGGATGGACTCACACGAAGGAGTGTCATGGCAGTCTACTCAGCACCCGGTACCGACGGCGCGCTCGTTACGTTCAAGCCCCGTTATGAGAACTACATCGGAGGAGAGTGGGTGCCGCCGAAGGACGGCAACTACTTCGAGAACATCACCCCCGTCACCGGGCAGGCTTTCACCGAGATCCCCAGCTCCACAGCCGACGATGTCGAGACCGCACTCGATGCCGCATGGGCAGCGGCACCGGCCTGGGGCAAGACCTCGGTCGCCGAACGGTCGAACATCCTGCTCAAGATCGCCGATCGCATCGAATCCAACCTCGAGATGCTCGCCGTCGCCGAAACCTGGGACAACGGCAAGGGAATCCGCGAACCGCTGGCTGCGGACCTGCCGCTGGCCGTCGACCACTTCCGCTACTTCGCCTCGGCCATCCGGGCGCAGGAAGGCGGCATCTCACAGATCGACGACGACACCGTCGCCTACCATTTCCACGAGCCCCTCGGCGTGGTCGGACAGATCATTCCATGGAACTTCCCCCTGCTCATGGCCACGTGGAAGCTCGCTCCAGCGCTCGCCGCCGGCAACTGCGTCGTCCTCAAACCGGCCGAGCAGACCCCGGCGTCGATCCTCGTCCTCGCCGAACTCATCGGCGACCTGCTGCCTCCCGGCGTCCTCAACATCATCAACGGGTTCGGTGTCGAAGCCGGCAAGCCGCTGGCATCGAACAAACGCATTCGCAAGGTCGCCTTCACCGGTGAGACCACGACCGGCCGTCTGATCATGCAGTACGCCTCGCAGAACATCATCCCGGTCACTCTGGAGCTCGGCGGCAAGTCACCGAACATCTTCTTCGACGACGTCATGGCTGCCGACGACAGCTTCAGAGACAAGGCGCTCGAAGGCTTCGCGATGTTCGCTCTCAACCAGGGCGAGGTCTGCACCTGCCCGTCGCGTGCGCTCGTCCAGGACTCGATCTTCGACGACTTCGTCGCCGCCGGCGTCGAACGCGTCCGGTCCATCAAGCAGGGCAACCCGCTCGACACCGACACCCAGGTCGGCGCACAGGCCTCGAACGACCAGTTCGAGAAGATCATGTCGTACCTCAAGATCGGCAAGGACGAAGGCGCCGAGGCGCTCATCGGCGGCGACAAAGCCGAACTCGACGGTGACCTTGCCGGCGGCTTCTACATCCAGCCGACGATCTTCAAGGGCACGAACAAGATGCGCATCTTCCAGGAGGAGATCTTCGGACCCGTCGTGGCCCTGACCTCGTTCTCCGACTACGACGACGCGATCACCACAGCCAATGACACGCTCTACGGCCTCGGCGCCGGAGTCTGGGCGCGCACCGGAAACACCGCCTACCGGGCCGGACGCGACATCCAGGCCGGACGCGTCTGGGTGAACAACTACCACGCCTACCCGGCCCACGCCGCGTTCGGCGGATACAAGTCCTCGGGCATCGGACGTGAGAACCACAAGATGATGCTCGACCACTACCAGCAGACGAAGAACCAGCTGGTCAGCTACTCCGAAAATGCACAAGGATTCTTCTGATGAGCGACACCACCGAAACAGCCGCCCTCGAATCGACACCGACGATCGAGGGCGAAGAGAAATCGCGAGTGGCGATGACTCAGGCCGCCATCGACCTGCTCGCAGGTCTCGTCGACAAACACGGACAGCTCATGTTCCACCAATCCGGCGGCTGCTGTGACGGCTCGTCGCCCATGTGCTTCCCCGAAGGCGACTTCCTCACCTCGGAAGCCGATGTGCTGCTCGGCCACTTCGACCTGCCCATCGATGATGCCGAGAAGGCCGGCCTGGACTTCTGGATGTCGACGGAGCAGTTCGAGTACTGGAAGCACACGCATCTGACGATCGATGTGGTGCCGGGCCGCGGCAGCGGCTTCAGCGTCGAATCACCGACGGGAAACCGCTTCATCATCCGCTCGACGCTCATGGACGTCGGCTGAAGTCTGCACCGTCCCACTGAAAAACGGGCTGAGTGCCGAGAAACGCGTGCGCACATGCGTTTTTCGACACTCAGCCCGTTTCTCGGCGAGGCCTACTTCAGCTGCTCCGGCTCGCCGAGGGAGAGCATCAGCCGGTTCGCCCAGTTGAAGAAGGCGGCGCAGCTGAGGGCGTCGATGATGTCGCCGTCGCCCAAGCCAGCCGCACGCAGCTGATCGACGTGCCGCCCGCCGAAGGTCTGCGGAGTCAGCGTCAGTGCCACCGAAGCATCGATGACGGCGTCCCACACCTGATTACCGAGGCGGGACTCCGTGCCGATTCCTTCGTCGAGGAGGCGCTGCACGAGTTCCCGACGTCCGGATTCCTCGGTGGCCCGATCGGAATGGATCGACGCGCAGAACAGGCACCCGTTGAGCCGTGACGCCGCGGTCGCGGCGAGTTCGCGTTCGGCTCGCCCGAGACCGTCAGTGGTGTTGAAGAAGATGTCGAGGTCGGTCAGAGTTCGTGCCTTGAGTGCGGCCGGATCCCTCGCAAGCAGCCGGAAGTAGGGGTTCTTCGCCCGTCCCGCCTCGATCAGGGCATCCTGCTGATCATCGCTGAGGTCCGCCTCGGCGACGGGAGCGATCCACGGCACCCAGCCGAGCCCACCCTGTTGGAACAGTTCGGGGCGCTTGAGGTTCGGGTACGTCTTCACCCGGTCCCCGACGGACTGCAGTGCCTCTTCGACTCTCGCCGAGGCGGGGCTGTCTTCCGTGTCGTGTGAGGACGGGGCTGCGTCGTCCGGGGACGGAACCGTGGACGCCGGCTCGGTGAGTGCGGCGAGTCCGGTGCTGATGCGGATCTGGAAGTTGAGGAACGAAACCAGCTGAGCCAGCGTGACGATGCCGTCCTCGTCCCATCCGGACTCCAGCAGCAGGGCGAGGTGCGCCGGCCTGGCATCGCGCGGATGGAGCGCAAGGAGATGAGCAAACTCGAGCCCCGCGATGAGCCGGGGTCCCAACGTCTGGCGTGACTGTGCGTCGGCGGTGAACCAGGGACCGGGAACACTCTCCGCCGACAGTGCCGCAGATTCGACGATCCCGTAGGGCCCGCGCACCTCGGCACGCGAATCGAGTGCGAGCACCGCCTCGTCGAGGAGTTCCGCGACCGCCCACGACGCGGCTTCATCTTCGTCACGAAGCAGGTCACGGTAGAACTCCTCGGCACGGTCCGAACCGAGCAGGCCGGCGGTGAACGCGGCCACGGCATAACGCTCCCGGTAAGACACACCGCGCGGATCCTCGGGCTCGAGCAGAGCTTCGAAACTCAGCTGGGCGTTCTCCTTCGCCTGTGCCCGGTGATCGCGCAGCACATCGAGCGGATCATTCGCCGCGATTCCGGCGAGGAGGTTGATGATATCGGCCATCTCAGTGCACCCGCTCCTTGGTCACGGAGAACCCGAGGGCCGGGGCCACCTCAGTGGCGAGCAGTTCGATCGACCGCAGGGCGGTCTCGTTCGTCGCCGGAACCGAGTGCACCTGGAAGCTGACATCGGTGGCCCGATCGAGGACGCGGTCATGCTGCAGACGTTCGCTCACCTGCTCGGGCGTGCCGAGGTAGGTGTCGGTGGCGATGAGGAGCTCATCGAGGGTCAGCGACGACGTGTCATAGCCGACGAGGCGGTCGGCCTCGGCCCGCAGCGCCGGTTCGGTGATCTCACGCAGCCGGGGCAGATCCTCAGCATCGGCGACCACTGCGGTACGGGAGGCGAGGATGCGCGGTTCGGCTCCGTCCGGCAGCTGCGAGAGATAGGTGTCGATGACCGGCAGCTGCACCTCATCGAGAGGTGCCGACGGGTTGTCCTGGGGCCGTGGCTGTGTCCGCGAGAGCATGAGTCCGTCACTGGCGGCGCCCGCCGCACCGGCACCGCCTGAGGAGAATGTCGCCTGCCACAGGCGTCGTTCGAGACTCGGACGCTCCGCGTCGGGAACGGGATAGAGACTGTGGTCGGTGGGAAGCCGGTCGCCTGAGAACAGGGTGCGCAGGGTCGCGAGGTTGTCGGCGAAGACCTCGCGACGGTCATCGAAGCTCGTGCCGAAGGCTGGGAAGGACTTCGGATTCCCGCCGGAGCCCAGACCGATCTGGAGGCGACCGGCGGAGAGTTCGTCGAGGACGGCGGCGTCTTCGGCCACGCGCACGGCATTCTCCATCGGCAGGGTGATGATCGCGGTGCCCAAGTCGATTCGGGAGGTGCGGGCGGCGGCATGGGAGAGGAAGACGAGCGGGGACGGCAGCCCGCCCTCTGCCGCGGAGAAGTGGTGCTGGGCGACCCATGCCGAATGGAAGCCGAACTCCTCGGCCGTCTCGATCTGTTCGAGGGCGAAGCGGTAGCGCTGAGCTGCCGGGGCGTCCTCGAGCAGGCGAGTGAAGAATCCGAGCTTCGGTCCGGTGGCCTGAGGATCGGTGGGGTGAGGGGTCATGGTTCTCAGCTTTCTGCTGCTGCGGTGAGCAGGGTCGGGGTCGCGGGTCGGTCATTCGCAGGCGCTGCAGCGGCCGACAGCGTCGCTGGACGGGGGATCGCCTCGAGCAGGGTGCGGGTATGGGCAGACCGCGGGCGAGTGAAGATCTCTTCGGTCGCGCCGTCGTCGACGAGGTGTCCGTGCGACATCACGGACACCGTATCAGCGATCTGACGGACGACGGCGAGATCATGGGTGATGAAGACATAGGTGAGACCGAGCTCCTGCTGCAGCTCGTCGAGCAGTGTGAGGATCTGTGCCTGCACCGAAACGTCAAGAGCCGAGACCGCCTCGTCGAAGACGACGAGTTCGGGTTCGACGATGAGAGCGCGGGCGATCGCCACTCGCTGCAGCTGCCCGCCGGAGAGTTCGGCGGGACGCCGGTCGAGGAAGTCGGTCGGCAGCGCCACTCGATCCATGGCCTCGGCGACGAGTCGAGGTCGGGAGGTGCGGTCACCGAGGCGGAAGTTGCGCAGAGGCTCCGTCAGGGTCGACCGGATGGAATGTTTGGGATCGAGAGCGGAGAACGGGTTCTGATGCACGAGCTGCACGGTGCGCCGGAACTCCCGCAGCCGCTGCCGCGAGGGTCGACCGCGTCCGAGTTCCGCGGCGTCGAAATCGCCGATGCGCACATGCCCGGACTGGGGTGTGAGGAACCCGCTCAGCGCCTTGCCCGTGGTCGTCTTGCCCGAACCGGATTCGCCGACGAGTCCGTGCGTGGTCCCGCGCGCCACCGTCAAATCCACACCTTCGATGCCGGTGATCTGATCACCCGTGCGGTCGAAGATGTGGGTGAGTGATTCGACGGAGACGAACGGGGTGTCAGTCTGCGTGGTCGCCTCGGTGCGGGCAGATCGCGCCTTCGTCTGCAGTGCGGGAGCATCGGCGATGAGCCGGGAGGTGTAATCGGTGGCCGGATCGGAGAAGACCCGTCCGGCCGGCCCCGATTCGACGATGCGTCCACCCTGCATGACCACGACCTCGTCGGCGCGTTCGCCGGCGACGGCGAGATCGTGGGTGATGAAGAGGATACCCATCCCGGTCTCGGCGCGCAGTTCATCGAGGAGGTCGAGGACCTGCTTCTGCATCGTCACGTCGAGGGCGGAGGTGGGTTCGTCGGCGATGAGCAGGCGCGGGCGCAGAGCGATGGCGGCGGCGATGAGCACCCGCTGCCGCATCCCGCCCGAGAGCTCGTGCGGGAACTGGTCGGCCCGTTTCTCCGGCTGGTCGATGCCGACCCGGTCCAGCAGCTCGATAACCTGGGCGCGAGCCTCGGCCCGGCCCGCGCGACGGTGGAAGCGCAGCGCCTCGGCGACGGACTTGCCGATCGTCTGCAGGGGATTGAGCGAGGACCCCGGGTCCTGTGGGACGTAGCCGATCTGGGAACCGCGAACACCGCGCCACCCGGAGGTGCCCAGGCTGAGCAGATCGAGATCGCCGAGGCGGATCCGCCCGTTCGCGACCCTGGCCGATGGCGGGAGCAGGCCGATGGCCGCGTTCGCCGTCGTCGACTTCCCCGAACCGGATTCCCCGACCACGGCGGTCATCGAACCGGGACGGACCACGAGGTCGAGTTCGCTCACGGCAGGTGCCGCGGAGCCGCCTCGGCGGGTGTATTCGACGGAGAGACCGTCGATGCGCAGCAGTGAGGAGTCGGTCATGATGTCACCTTTCGCAGGGTGTTGCCGATCTGGTGGGTGGCGAGCACGATGGCCATGACCACGAGGCCGGGCAGCACGGTCAGCCACCACGCGGTGGCGACGAAGTTGCGGCCCTCGGCGATGATGAGGCCCCATTCCGGGGTGGGCGGCGGAGTGCCGTATCCGAGGAATCCGAGAGTGGAGATCTGGAGGATCGCCGAACCGACCTGCAGCACCGCCAGTGAGAGCACGGGAGAGATCGAATTCGGCAGGATGTGGCGGACCAGGACGGAGAAGAAGGTGCCGCCGGATCCGTAGGCCGCGGCCACGTAGTCGCTCGTGTTGATCTGCACCGCCTGGGACCTGGCCAGTCGTGCGAACTGGGCGATGGCGGTGACTCCGACGGCGATGGCCGCGTTGATCGTTCCGAAACCGAGGACGACGACGATCGAGAGGCTGAGCAGGATCGCGGGGATGGACAGCAGTACGTCGATCAGGCGCATGAGCACATCGTCGACGAACCCGCGCCGGGTGCCGGCGATGAGCCCGATCGTGGTGCCGACGATCAGCCCGACCCCGACGGCCACGAGCGCGGCCAGCAGGGACTGGGAGGCGCCGTAGACGACGCGGGTGAAGGCATCGCGGCCGGTCTGGTCGGTGCCGAACCAATGCTCGAGGCTCGGGGCCAGAAGGGCAGGGGTGTCTCCGCCGTCGTTGGGATCGAAGTGGGTGAAGAGACCGGGGAACAGCGCCCAGGCGATGGCGATGAGCAGCACCAGCCCGGAGGCGATGGTGGCCGGGGTGATCGCGGCGCGTGCCCGGCCGCCGCGTGCGCGCCGGGCCTCGGTGCTCTGGTCGCGGGTGACGACGATGCTCATGAGTCCTTCTCCTTCGCCTCGTCGTCCCAGTCGAGGTCGACGCCGACGCTGGCCGCGGTCGCCGTCAGGGCGCGACGTGAGGGTTCGTCGTGGCTGCGCAGTGGCCTGCCCGCCGAGGCGGTGCTGCGTTTCGTGCGCAGCCGGACGTCGATGACGGGGTAGAGGAGGTCGACTGCGAGGTTGATGATGACGTAGCCGAAGGTGGCGATGACCACGACGGCCAGCAGGATCGGATTGTCCCGATGGGTGACCGCTTGGGCGGTGATGAGTCCGATGCCGTTGCGGCCGAATACGGTCTCCGTGACCACGGCGCCGGCGACGAGTTCGCCGAAGACGAGGCCGATGATCGTCAGCCCCGGCAGCACCGCATTGCGGGCGACGGTGTGGACGAGGATCCACAGTTCGGAGGCGCCCTTGGCCGTGGTGACCTTGACGAATCCGGAAGCCTGCACCTCGGTGATGGAGCGGATGAGCACCTGGGCGATCGGGGCCGACAGCGGAACCGCCACGGTCAGGGTCGGCAGCACGAGCGCCTCGGCAGGGCCGGGGTCGACGACGGAGACGAGACCGAGCTGGAAGGAGAAGACCTGGATGAGCAGGATTCCGAGCCAGAACACCGGGATGGAGATGAAGAGACTGGGCACCGAGTCGAGGACTCGCCGCACCTTGGCCGTCGGCCCGGTGGCCGGTCCGAAGGTCGCGAAGACGGCGATGATCACGGCGAGGACGAGGGCGGTGACGAACCCGGAGGCCGCGAGCACCGCGGTCGACGGCAGAGCCGCCGCGATGATCGTCGACACGGCCGCACCGGTCTGGACCGAGTAGCCGAAGTCGCCCGTGAGGAACCCGGTGAGGCTCGTGAGGTACTTGCCGAACCATGAGTCGTCGGCGGCGGTGGCTGCGCGTATCTCGGCGATCTGGTCGTTGGACAGGCCCAGTGCGGGATCGGCGAAGCGGGCGGTGACGCCGTCTCCGGGGATGAGGCTGAGCAGGATGAATGCCGCGGTGAACGCGAGCAGCAGCACGAGGACCGCTTGGCCCAGGCGCAGGAGGAGGTAGCGGGTGTCGAGGATCATTTCTCTCCTGCCAGCCAGGTGCTGTAGAAGTCGGGGCGGCCCACGGGTTCGGTGGTGAAGCCGTGGACGCGGCGGCGGAACGCGAAGACCTGCGGTTCTTCGAAGAATGGCAGCACATAGGCCTGGTCGACGAGGTAGTTCTGGACCGCCTCGGCGGCCTCCTGCCGTTTCTCCTGGTTCGGTTCGGCAGCCAGCGTTTCGAGGAGTTCGTCGATCTTCGGGTCGACCGAATCGTCGTCGGCGTCGGTGCGGTCGACTCCGTTGAGGAAGACGTCGCGATTGACCGAGGAGTAGTTCGAGCGCAGATTGTCGAAGTCGGCGCGGGCGACCATCGAGTGGTAGATCTGCACGGTGTCGAGTTCGAGGGCGTCGAGCGTCTGCTTCGATTGGTCACCGGGGTTGATCGACAGGCGCACGCCCACGCGGCGCAGATGCTGTTGGATGAGGGTCTGAACCTCGTTCGACCGGGGCTGCGGCAGCGCGATATTCACCGTCAGCGCCAGTGGCTGACCATCCTTGACGCGATAGCCCTGTCCGTTGCGCTCACTCCACCCGGCCTGATCGAGGAGGCGGTTCGCCTTCTCCGGGTCGAAGTCCCAGGACCCCGACTGGTCGACATATCCCATGGCGCCCTTGGCCAGCAGGCCGGTGGCCAAGGGGTAGTTCGGGGTGAAGAGCTTGTCGACGATCTCCTGGCGATCGATGGCGGCGATGAGCGCTCGCCGAACGTCGATATCGGACAGCAGGTCGTGGCGGAACCGGAGATTGATGCTGTTGTTGATGCCGTTCGTCGCCTTCGCATAGAGGCGCAGACCCTGCTCGGTGACACGGGACTCATCCGGGGCCTGGACGTCGCGGACGCCGTCGGCCTGTCCGGAGAGCACGGCCCCGATGCGCACGGAGTATTCGTTGTTCGTCAGATAGTCGATGCCGTCGAGGTGGGCCCGGCCCTGATGCTTCAGATGCGGGGGCGCCCAGTCGTAGTCCTCGCGGGCACGGACGGAGAGCTTCGTGCCGATCGTCTCGGCAGTGATGTGGAAGGGGCCGCAGGTGTGGATCTGCGTGGCTCCGCCCGGGCCGAAGCCCTCGGCGTCGAGGTCGAGAGTGGAATCGGCGAGCAGCCCCGCGTTCATCGTCGAGGTCGCCTGGGCGAAGCCGGGGGAAGGTGCTGAGAAGTGGAACCGGACCCGATTTCCGTCGAGGACTTCGCTGCGTTCATAGTTCGAGATCTGCTCGGACACCGGCAGCGTGCGGGCTTCGTCGCCGCGACCGAAGAGGTCGAAGTTCTTCGCCACATTCTCCGGTGTCAGCGGCGAACCGTCCGAATAGGTCACGCCCTTGCGGATGGTGAAGGTGTAGGTCGTGGCGTCGGCGTCGGTCTCCGGCAAGTCCGTGGCCAGCCACGGATGGAGCTCGAGGGTCTCGGGATCCTGCCACAGCAGGCGTGCCGAGATGTTGTTCATGATTCCGCCGTTGGGGTAGAAGCCGACCGACGGCGGGTAGAGCAGAGTCCAGGTCTGGGGTTCGAAGTAGGTGAGCACCCCGCCGCGGACGGGTTCGCCCTCGGCTAAGGAACCGGAGTCATGGGGAGTGCAGGCGCTGAGGGTGAGCAGAGTGCCGAAACCGAGACCGAGGCTCAGTACCGAGCGGCGGTCGAGGCGTCGGTCGGTCAGGCACTGAGTCAGACGCGCTGAGGTGGAGAGACAGCGATCCGTCATGGCAGAGGTCCTTCGGGTCAAAGGGGTGGAACAGGAGAAGCTGATCGAGATAGTTCAACAATCTGCGGACATTGCGGGTGCCATTGACGGCAGGAAGCGGCAGTGTCCGGCGTGGAACCCGAAGCGGATGTGCATGCCCTGAGTTAAGCGCATCTGAGCAATCGCAGTCAATTCGTGGCTTAATATTGAGACATGTTGAGTAATTCCTGCTTCGACCATCTGGTCATCGCCGTTCCCGACCTTCGGAAATATGTTGAGCAATGTGAGGTTCGCCTCGGTGTCGCGGCCGTTGACGGGGGCGCCCATCCGGGTCTGGGGACGGCCAATGCGCTGCTCGGGCTCGAGCTCAGCGATGAGCTCGCCGATTCTCTGGGACTTAAGAACCAGAGTGGTCCGAACCCGCTGACGTACCTCGAGATCCTCGGCCCCGACCCCGAGCAGGACCCAGCATCGGCAGCCACTCGGCTGGCCGGGATCACCTCACCGACGGTGCAGAGGTGGGCGATCCGACCGGACGATTTCGACGGTCTCGTCACGGCCGCTGCGCGGTCACGGGAACCGCGCGTCGACCTCGGCGAGGTCCATGACATGACCAGACGCCGACCGGACGGGGAGGTGCTCGATTGGCGCCTGACCAGGCGCACCCCGCTGCCATGGTCGGGAATCCAGCCGTTCCTCATCGACTGGAAGGACTCCGACCATCCGGCAAGACAGGAGATGCCGTGGGTCCGTCTCGAGAAGCTGTGGGCAGCCAGCGACGCCCCGGCCGCGGTCGGCTCGGTCCTCGGCTTCTTCGGCATCGGACTCGACATCATTGCCCCGGGCGACGAAGCGGGGGAGACTGAAGGCCTGCACACTCAACTGAAAGGTCCGGGTGGATCATGGACACTCTGAACACCATTCCCGCGCAGCTCGACCACCTCATCATCACGGTGCCCGACCTCGAGGCCGGGGTCGCCGCCGTGGAAGAGGCCACCGGCCTGCGCGCGGTCCCCGGCGGTTCGCACCCGGGACGGGGGACCGCGAATCATCTCCTCGGGCTCGCCCCGGCGGGCTGGCCGGAGGGGGCGCGCACCTATCTCGAAATCCTCGGCCCCGACCCGCAGCAGGAACCGCCCGCTGACGGGACCTTGCCGCTCGACGCGCATCTGGCCTCCGAGCCGACCCTGCAGACCTGGGCCATCCACCCGCCGGCATTCCTCGCGAAGATCGCGGCCGCGAACACCGCGGGCATCGACTTCGGGGAGGTTCAGGACATGGCCCGCGACACCGCCGAGGGCGACCGTCTCGAGTGGCGGCTGACCACGCGTTCCCCGCTGCCCCGCTCAGGTGCGCAGCCGTTCCTCATCGACTGGGGCGAATCCGTCCACCCCGCCGAGGCGGCCTTGCCCACCCTCGAGCTGCTCGATTTCCGTGTGGACAGTCCAGAACCTGAGGCCGCACGGGAGGTGCTCGAGGAGCTCGGGGCCGGGGACACCACTGTGGTCGAGGGGTCGGAATGTCGCCTGCATGCCAGGCTGCGCGGGCCCGGCGGCATCCTCGAGTTCTGATCACTCGCCGAGAAACGGGCTGCGTGTCGAGAAACGGGTGTGCGCGCCCGTTTCTCGACACGCAGCCCGTTTCTCGATGAATCGGCAGCGGATAGACTCACAGGCGTGCTCAGTCGAACCCGCCCCGTCTCCCGCCCACGCCTCCGCACCCTGACCTCCCTTGCCGCAGTCGCGCTGCTCATCGGGCTGAGTGCCTGCGCGCCCGCCGCCGACGACGAGACCCGACCGACTCCGAAGGCCGCCGAGACTCCTGCCGCCTCCGCCGACCCGACGGGGGAGACCACGCAGTCGGGTGAGCCGACGGCATCCCCTTCGCCTTCCGAGACCGCGAGCCTTGACGATGCGGGAGCCGCCGGGGTGAGCGAAGACGATATCGACACCCACGGCAGCGGCGAATGGGACCGGCCGAAGGACGAGACCGGACCCAACCGCGACGACGGCAAGACCTTCAAGGTCGCTCTGCGCGTCGAGGACAATCTGCCCATCGACGTCGATGAGGCCGGTGACTTCATCATCAGGACGCTGCAGGACGAACGCGGCTGGCAGGACATCGACGACGTCTCCATCGAACTCGTTGATGACGGTCAGGACGTCATGATCTCCATCGCCAGCCCCGACACCGTCGACGAGATGTGTCTGCCGCTGCGGACCTTGGGCAAACTCTCGTGCCGCAACGGACCCAATGTCATCCTCAACGCCAAGCGCTGGGTGTCTGCCACGGACGAGTTCGACGACATCGTCCAGTACCGGCAGTACCTCGTCAATCACGAGGTCGGTCACGCTCTCGGCCACGGCCACGAGTCCTGCCCCGGGCCGGGCAGGACGGCACCGCTCATGCAGCAGCAGACGAAGGGTCTGCAGGGCTGCGAGCCCAACGGCTGGCCCTCGAAGGGCTGACCGCACGTCCGCCCGTCACCGCATGTGACACCGACCTCAGCCGACTCGGGAATAACCGCGCGCCCGCCTCTGTTGATTGAGTCGTATACGCTCAACTTTGAAAGAGGAGGTCAGCTTTGGCCACATTCTTCGGACCCGCAGGCTCGGGCGGAGACTCGTTCGACGAGTTCCTCGCTCGTTTCCTCCAGGGACAGACCGGAGCCCGCCGAGGCCGTTCCGTCGACATCAACCGACTGCTGAGCAAGCGCAGCCATGAGGTCATCGAGGCGGCCGCGGAGTTCGCAGGACGACACGGCCAGTCCGAGGTCGACGCACTCCACATTCTGCGCACCATGGTCGACTCCGAACCCGGAATCTCCGCCGTGCGCCAGGCAGGCGCCGACCCCGAGGCCATCGCCCATGCGATCGAAGAGCGGCTTCCGGCTGCAACCGACACCGAGGCGGATTCCACTCCCACACTGACCGGCTCCGCCCAGCGTGCCCTGCTCGATGCCTACCAGGTAGCGCGAGCCTTCGGATCGACCTACATCGATCCGGAGCACATGTTCTTCGCCTTCGTGCTCAATCAGGAGATGCCCGCCGGTCGGATACTCGCCCAGGCGGGAGTCACCCAGGCCGCACTGCAGGCCGGCGCCGAGGCGGCCGAAGCCGCAGGCATGCACCCGGGCCAGGAGGCCGAGGGTGAGGACGGTCAGGAGTCCGTGCTGGAGAAGTTCGGCACCGACCTCACCGAACTCGCCTCCGAGGGCAGACTCGATCCCGTCATCGGCCGAGTAGAGGAGATCGAACAGACGATCGAGATCCTCGCCCGCCGGACGAAGAACAACCCGGTCCTCCTCGGCGAGGCAGGCGTCGGCAAGACCGCGGTCGCCGAAGGCCTCGCCCAGGCCATCCACTCCGGTCAGGTGCCCAAGCAGCTGCAGGGCAAGCGCATCATCGCGCTCGATATGCCCGGCATGCTCGCCGGCACCCGCTACCGCGGTGACTTCGAAGAGCGTCTGACCGGAGCGCTGAACGAGATCGCCGATGACGGGGACATGATCGTCTTCGTCGACGAACTCCACACTCTCGTCGGTGCCGGCGGCAACGGCGAAGCGAATTCGATGGACGCCGGCAACATCCTCAAGCCGCGGCTGGCTCGCGGCGACCTGCACATGATCGGCGCAACCACGCTCAAGGAGTACCGCACCATCGAGAAGGACTCCGCCCTGGAGCGCCGCTTCCAGCCGGTGACCGTGGGTGAGCCGAGCGTCGAGGATGCGGTGACGATCATCGACGGGCTCAAAGACCGCTACGCGGAGTTCCACGAGGTCACCTACACCGCCGAGGCGGTCCGCGCAGCCGTGGAGCTGTCGAACCGCTACATCACCGACCGGTTCCTGCCGGACAAGGCCATCGACCTCATCGACCAGGCCGGCGCCCGGATGTCGCTGGGGCGCGGACCCGCGGTCGACATCGACGCGCTCAAGCTCAAGCTCTCCGAACTCGAGGCGGAGAAGAAGTCCGCCATCGAGGTCGAGGACTACGAGCGCGCAGGCCGCGTTCGCGATGAGATCAACGAGGTGGCCGCTCGGATCGAATCAGCCGAGAACCCGGACGCGGAGGCCGCGAAGACCGCTGCCGCAGAGGCGATCATCGGCGAGCAGGAGATCGCGCATGTGGTCTCCCGTGCCACCGGAATCCCGGCGGAGCGGATGACGCAGAGCCAGAAGGCGCGTCTGGCGAACATGGAGGAGGTCCTCCACGACCGGGTGGTCGGACAGGACGAAGCCGTGACCGCCGTATCCCGCGCCATCCGCCGCAGCCAGACCGGTATGGCCGATCCCAACCGACCCATCGGCAGCTTCCTCTTCCTCGGCCCCACCGGCGTCGGAAAGACGGAGCTGGCGAAGGCTCTGGCACAGACCCTGTTCGACGACGAGTCGGCCATGATCCGATTCGATATGAGCGAGTTCGGCGAACGCCACACGGTGTCGCGTCTCGTCGGTGCCCCTCCCGGCTACGTCGGCTACGACGAAGCCGGTCAGCTGACGGAGAAGGTTCGCCGTCGCCCGTATTCGGTCATCCTCCTCGACGAGGTCGAGAAGGCCCACCCGGATGCGTTCAACCTGCTGCTGCAGGTCCTCGACGACGGTCGGCTCACCGATGGTCAGGGCCGCACGGTCGATTTCCGCAACACCGTGATCATCATGACCTCGAACCTCGGTTCCGAGTTCATGTCCGGCACTCCGCTGGGCTTCGCCTCCGGTGCTGCGCAGGACGCAGAGAGAGACCTCAAGGCCAAGGTCATGGGCCGGCTCAAGGAATTCATGCGGCCGGAGTTCATCAACCGCATCGACGACACCGTGATGTTCGCCCGCCTCGATCGCGAGCAGCTGCGCTCCATCGTCGATCAGCAGCTGGCCGCATCGAAGCAGCGTCTCGAGGCTCAGGGCATCGCCCTCGACGTCTCGGCAGAGGCTCTCGACTGGCTGGCCGATGAAGGATACGAACCCGAGTTCGGTGCCCGTCCGCTGCGTCGCGTGATCCAGCGCGAACTCGACGACCGCATCGCCGATCTCCTCGTCACCGAGGCGGTCGACGAGGGCGGCACCGTGCGTGCCACGGTCGTTGGCGGCGACCTCAGGGTCGTGGCCGGTGCTCGCCCGGAGCCGATCATGGCCTGATCCCTCGATCGCCGAGGCGGTCCCCGCATGAGCCCGGGACGAAAGATTCCGTTCTTTCGTCCCGGGCTCTGTCGTTGCTGCTGGCAGCGTCGCGTCCCGGTTCAGCCGCGGGTGGCAGAGGACTGTTCGGGTTGGGGGTCGTTCGCCCCGAGGAGCTTGTTGAGGACGAGCCGTTCGCCGAGCGTCCACGTGGTCGTCGTCGCCAGGTAGAGTGCGGCGGCCAAGGGGACGAAGAGCGCGAAGATCGCGGTGAGGAAGGGCATGAAGCTCAGGGTATTCATCACCCCGGACAGATCCGGCATCGCCGGAGCATCCGAGCTGTTCTTCCCCGGATTCCCTGCGGGAACGGCCGGGGTCTCGGGCGCAGCCGGAGTGAGCAGATGGCGGGAAAAGCCGGCGACGACGGTGATGAGCACGACGAGGATGAGGTAGACCGTGATGGCCGTGCCGGTGAGATCCCCGCCGCCGAGCAGTCTGACGAAGCTCGTGTTCAGGGGCAGACCGAAGAGCGTGTGACCGAGCAGCTCATTGGAGTGCCCGCCGATCGTCGCATTGATGAAGAGGCCATAGACGGCCATGAGCACTGGGGTCTGTGCCAGCACCGGCAGGCATCCGGCGAAAGGGGAGGCATTCTCCTCTTTGTACAGCTCCATGAGCTTCTGCTGCATGAGTTCGGGATGCTTCTTGTGCTTCGTCTGCAGCTCTTTGATCTTCGGGGCCAGCCGTTTTCGAGTGATGCCGGCCCTGACCTGGGACACCCCGACGGGGATGAGCACGGCGCGGACCAGCACGGTGAGTACGATGACGGCCAGGGCGGCGCTGAAGCCGCCGGCGAGCGGTTCGAGAATGTCGCTGATCCCCGTGACCACTGTGTAGGCGGCCTCGACGAGCAGGCGGATGGGCAGGAATTCGTAGATGTTCACAGGTGATCGTCCTTCGGACTTAGGCGCACTGAGGCGCGGTTGAATGGGCCGTTGAAGGCCATCACCGTGACGATTGATGACAATTGCCCGCGCCGAGGCGGGGAGACATTCCGTACGGAACAGGTCGTTCAGGCGATGGCGTGAACGACGGTAGAGGGGGCTCTGGGCAGAGCCGTACCCGGAGTGCCGGGTTCCTCCGGCATGCGGAATTCGCGGATGCTTCGGCGCGTGCCCGGCAGAGACGGCGGGCGTGCCGACAGCGAGAGCACACGCAGCAGGGCCATGCTCGCCCATGCGGCGATCGGCGTCAGCAGGGCTGCACCGAGGAGGGCGAGGACGATGAGATGAGTGGGGGACTGGGGCACGACCGAGTCGAGGTCGGAAGAGAGCACGACGACGAGCAGCTGCAGCGTCAGCCACATATTCGCCATCATCTCGTCCCCTTTCAGACGCCACGATGCTAGCACGCGGGCCTGGGCGGAGGTCTCAGTCCTCTGCGTCGGCGGAGAGGTCCGGGTCTCGGGCGAGACGCACGAGCGCGGCCGCGAGTCCTGCGAGGTCGTCGTCATCGACCAATGCGGCCAGCTTCTCGTCCTGCTCCGGCAGCCCGGCCGTCGTCGCGCCCTTGCGAACGAGAGTGTCGAATGCAGGCCTCACCGAGGGCCAGACCTGCTGGGCCTCTCGGAGGAAGATGGATGCCCCGGTCGGACCGATCCCGGTGAATTCCTGCAGGAGCCCCGAAATCCGACGAGGCTGCCCCTCGGCCTCATCGCGCAGCTTCCGCAGGTCCCCGTCCCATCGGTCGATGAGCAGATCGGCGGCCTCGGCCAGACGGGTGGCGGTGCTCTCGTCGTAGCGGCGATACCCGCCGCGTCCGAGCGCATCGACGCGCTGCTGCCACGAGCTCGCGCGCAGACGCCGCGGCGTTCTCCACTTCGCCGAGAACAGCTCGCGCGCGCTCGCGAGGGCGATGTCGGAGCTGATGCGCGTGGACAGGAGCAGGCTGAGGACGAGCAGCCGCCACAGCGGGGCCGGCTTGTCCCGGAGTGTGATCCCGGCCTCCGCGGCGAATGTGCGACCGTGCACATCGATGAGGCGACCGGCCCGATCTCGCTGTGTGCTCATGCGGCCGATCCTATGTCCGGGCCCGGTCGAAGAGTCAAGGGCCACCGGAGCCTCAGCCGCCCGTGCCCGTCCGCTCATAGCGGCACGGTCCCGCTTCCAGCGGACCCGTGTCGATGATGCACGCGATCGCCGACACCATCGCTCACGCGCGCATCCTCCGCCACCAGGGGTCGAGCGGGATCGGCGGAGCCGCCGACATCGAACTCCAGGGCGACGACCTCCGATCGGTCAGAGACACCGTCCTGCATCGGATCGCCGAGGCGACCGGAAAGACCTACGACCGCATCTTCGACGACTCCCTGCGTGACCGGTGGTTCACCGCCGAGGAGGTGATCGAGTACGGACTCATCGATCGCGTCATCGACTCCCAGTCCGACCTGCGAGCTCGGATCGGAATGAGGGTGACTGAAGTGAAGTGGCACACAGGTGTTGCGGAAACGTCGGTAGGTTAAGTTAGGCTGTCCTACGTTAATGTCGAGGAGCCGCAACCGGCTCCGACCACTGTCGAAAGGACAGGAATGTCAGTTCCTCACAGCCGCCGGGCCGTCATCGCCGGAGCGCTCGTCGCACTCTCGCTCACCGCCACCGCCTGCGGGCAGCGATCGCAGGCCGCGGAGGAGTCCGGGTCAGCGAATTTCGAGACCGTGACGATCAAGCACGCACTCGGCGAAGCGGTCATCGAGTCCGAGCCCGAGCGCGTCGTCACCCTCGGTCAGGGATCGACGGAGACCGCGATCGCGTTGGGCAAGACTCCGGTCGGTATGGAGGAATACGCCTGGGGATCCGATGACACCGGCTATATGCCGTGGATCTACGAGGCCGTGAAGGACAAGGGCGAGAAGCTGCCCGAACAGTTCCAGGGCGATACGGAACTCGACGTCGAGGCCATTGCCGAACTCGAACCCGATGTCATCCTCGCTCCCTGGTCGGGAATCACGGCCGACCAGTATGAGCAGCTCGATGCCATCGCCCCGACCGTGGCTTACCCGAAGCAGCCGTGGACCATCGAATGGGATGAGCAGATCACCACGATCGGCAAGGCACTCGGTCAGGAAGAGGAATCCGTTAGGCTCGTCGACGACATCAAGACACAGCTGAAAGAGGCCGAGCGGGACGAGTACAAGGACCTCACATTCTCCTATATCTACAACTCCGGTCCCGGCACCCTCGGCGTCTTCTATCCCACCGAACAGCGCGTGGCGATGGTCTCGGCTCTCGGGCTGACCCCGGATCCGGTCATCGACGAACTGAAGAAGGAGTACGACGAGCCGGGAACGGACTCCGCGCTCATCGGCCTGGAGAACGCGGACAAGCTCAACGACTCGGACCTCATCTTCACCTTCTACTCCGATGCGAAGAACAAAAAGGAGATCGAATCGCAGGGACTGTATAAGAACATTCCGGCGATCAGGTCCGGAGCCGTCGTGGCCTCCGAAGATCAGGCCTTCGTCACCGGATCCTCGATCATCAACCCGCTCACCGTCCCCTGGACTCTGGAGCGCTATGTGCCGATGATCGACAAAGCTGTGGAGAAGCTCGACAAGTAGGTCGACGGCGAAGCAGCAGCCGAATCAGCCGGGCGAGCTGGGCGCTCTCAATCGAGGGCGCTCAGCTTCTTCCATTCATCCCAGGAATAGACCCAGTCCGAGATGTCGCTGTCATTGGTCGACAGGCTCACCTGCGAACCGGTGATCTCGACGGGATCACCGAAGATCGCGGAGTCATAGTATTCCTTCGCCCGTGCGGTGGTGAGGTTGACGCAGCCGTGCGAGACGTTCTGAGAACCCTGCACGCCTGCCGACCAGGGAGCAGCGTGGATGAATTCGCCGTTGTTGTGGATGCGCACAGCCCACTGGACATCGGTCTCGTAGTCCCACTGCTCGGAGGTCATCGTGTAGTCAGCGGCCTTCGACATCACCACGTGCGTGCCGTTGTACGAGGGTGACTTCGGTGCGCCGAGGGAGGCCGGGAAGTCCATGACCGTCTTGCCGTCACGGGTGACGGTCATCCGGTGGGTCTTCACGTCGGCCTTGACGACCTGTTTGCGTCCGATCTCGAAATCAAGGGTGAGATCGTTCCGTCCCACGCTGTTCTCACCCGTCGGCACGTCCTTGAGCGGAACGTCGACGGAGACCTTGGAATGAGCGGGCCAGAACTCCTTCGGACGGAAATGCAGGCGGGACTGCGGATCGTCATAGAGCCAACCCCACGAGCCTTCGACCTCACGCTCCTCGCCGTTTTCGTCGGTGACCTTGACCGAGAGTCGACGTTCCACATCGTCACGGAATTCCTCGGACACGGTGGAACCGAAGTTGAGCATGATGGGGGCCGCGACACCGACCGTCTGGCCATCGGCGAGTGTCGTGCGCACCGACATCGGTGCCCCGTCGCTGGCGCCGACAATGACCGTTGCGTCGAGGTCGACTTCGTCTCCGTCAGCAGCAGTGGCGGTGACCTTCACGGTATATTCGCTGTCGGCGACGAGGCCGTAGGTCGAGATCCAGGCGGCGGAGTCATCCGGGGCGGAGACCGCTTCGGCATCGTCCTTGCTCTCTGAATCGCTGCCCTTCGACTCTTCCGTGGACTCGTCGTCGCTGGATCCGGATTCGGTGGAGCTCGGTGTCGACGAACCGGCTTGGGCGTCCTCATCTGACTCGAGCGCGGTGCCGGAGGCATCGAAGAATGTGCCGGGATCGTGCGCGATTCGGGGGTGGGCCTCCTCGGTGACGGAGATGTCACTGAGGTCGGCGTTCTCGACGGAGATGCCGATCCGCTGACCGGCTTCCAGATCGATGTCGTCGCCGGATTCGGTCACTTCTCCGAAGTCTCCGGCGCCGGGCATCGCGGTCGCCGCATCGGCGGACTCGCTCGGCTCAGCTGAGGAGGTCGCATCGCTGGGCTGCGAAGACGGCGTCGATTCGGACGCGGATTCTGCTGCCTCGGAGGTGATGGCTCCGACGCGGAACACGGGATCCGCGGCCGCCTCGGCGGTCTTGTTCGCGCCATTGCGGGTCGCGTCGGGATCATCACTCGACGGCGTGCACGCCGTGAGCAAGGCCAGCGCCGACAGGGCGGCAACGGCCCCTTGGATCTTCGTGGACAACAGGGAAACCTCGTTAGAACACAGGGATGAGAACTGCGAATAATGGTAATGAAGCAAAATCACGAAAGTATTAACGCTTTCGCTTCTTCGCTCCGATTCCGGCTCCCGAAAGGTCGTGGAGGCAGAGCTGACCTGGGCAGATGGGGGAGAGGGGGAGTTGTGGAATTGTGATGTTGGGGAGTTGTTTGGGAATCGAGGACTCCCCGTGCACCCGACAGAGCTCGCTTACCCTTGCTGCCTTCCGGCCCTGGGGGAGTTCACAAGATGACGCCGCACGGGGAGCCGTGATTCAGTCTAGTCGAGAGCGGCCTCGGCGGACAAAACGAGTGGGCGGGGCCACGAGAATACGACAAGGACACTGTTATCCACTCGTGACAGAAACATCATCTGAGCGGGACATTCACTGGATAGTGTGGACGCATCCTCGTTTCCCATCCCTAAGGAACGACGGAAGCATCGAGCGCAGACGGGAGGACGGAGCGCAGCCGTCGGCAGAACGGCATCTCCGCGCCGTCGCCGATTGAACCGCGTGCCGTCGGGCGATGAGGTCGCGTGTTCACCTGCGGGAAGTGGGATGCTTCACACTCGGCCACCGCGATTTCGCATTGTCGTCATGACTCGGATAAGCTGATTCGCGGAGGATTCGCCTAGTGGCCTATGGCGCTCGCCTGGAACGCGGGTTGGGTTAACGCCCTCAGGGGTTCGAATCCCCTATCCTCCGCCACGGAAGCCCCGGTCTCGCAGTTTCTGCGGGCCGGGACTTCGTCGATTCACCGGTTGCGGACCTCCATGACGGTCGCGGGAGGCTCGTATTCGGACATCCCGCACCGATTGTGACAGTTGGCACCATTCGTGCCACCTGCTACCGGTGCTTTCGTATCCCTCGTCGGTGGTGGCTCAACGCACCGGTGCAACGAGGTGGTGTGCCGCCAAGGGTGAGTGATGCGGAGCTGGGTGCAGCGGACGGCAGTTGCCGGAACGCAAATCACATGACGGTTCATGGCGAAGTGCGTCATTGTGACGGCACGCGTCAGCTCGCGAAGTCTGCCCGCCGTGTGTGGTCTGCGGCGCGGCCCAGCAGCACGAATCGACCTCCACGTCACTCGCGCTCGCCTTGGCCACCGAGAAGCTCAAAGGTCATCGCCGCCATCCATCCGGGCATCTGGGAACCGGCCGTGCTCGCGAAGTTCATCCTCACCGCCGACCAGTTCAGCAAGGGCCGAGCTGCGATCAACGTCGTCTCCGGCTGGTTCAAGGACGAATACACCCGCCTCGGCCTGCCGTGGCTCGAACACGGCGAACGCTACCGCCGGTCCGCGGAGTTCATGGACGTCGTCCGCAAGCTCTTCACCGAGGAGAACGTCGAGTACCGCGGCAACTTCTACACCGTCGACGACTTCACCCTCCGCCCCGGCCCCTACCCGGTCGAAGGCCGCCCCCACCCGGAGATCTTCCAAGGCGGAAACTCCTCGGCCGCGCGCATCAACGGCGGCAAGCACGCCGAATGGTACTTCTCCAACGGCAAGGACTTCGACGGATTCCGCGAACAGTACGACGACGTCACCGAGGTGGCCCGCGCCCGCAATCGAAAGGTCCGTTTCGGACTCAACGGGTTCGCCATCGTCCGCGACACCGAAGCCGAAGCTCGCGAACAGCTGCGCGAGATCATCGCCAAAGCCGACGAAGGCGCCGTCGAGGGATTCCGCAAGTCCGTGCAGCAGGCCGGTGCCTCGACTCACGATAAGAAGGGCATGTGGGCGGATTCGAGCTTCGAAGACCTCGTCCAGTACAACGACGGCTTCCGCACCCAGCTCATCGGCACCCCCGAACAGGTCGCCGACCGCATCATCGAATACAAGAAGATCGGCGTCGACCTCATCCTCACCGGCTTCCTCCACTTCCAGGAGGAACTCGAAGCGTTCGGCAAGACCGTCATCCCGATCGTGCACGAGAAGGAAGCCGAACTCGTCAACAGGTGACTGCTCACGTCTGCCGGAGTCTGAACCTGGAGGCGAGGTTCCCTCAGGCCACGCTGAATGACGCGGACCTGAGCTTCAGCTTCGTCCGCAGCTGATCGCCGGTGAGGCTCTCGGTCTTTCCCTTCACCGAGGTGGCTTTCACCGTCTTCACCAGACCCGAGCCGGTCTTCGTCACCGTCACAGACCGGACATCTGCCAGTCCGAAGGCCTTGGCCATATCGGCCTGCTTAGCCGTCACCGACCACGAGGCGTTCGGGTTCTTCGCGGAGGCATACTTCGACGGTGAGTCATCGACGGAGACGAGGTAGGGCACAGCCGAACCCCACACCTCGGCGGCCGAATGCGTCGTCGCCCCGGCCGAAGAGGAGTACACGGCGTCGATGAGGCTGCCCTTGTACGTCACGACTCGCGCGGACTTCACCGTCGGACCGCTCATCGTCTGGGTCGCCGCCACGGCCTTGCGCCACGGACCCGAATCGCCTGCGTTCTCATGAGTCCACCCGAGGAAACGCTGCGAGGCCACTTCGTCGTAGACATTGCAGTCGCATGCGGACTTCGGAGTGCCGAGGGTGCGATAGGCATAGGTGCGGGAGGCGATGGCCTGAGCACGCAGCGCCTCGGACTGCCATGATGCCGGCATCTCGGCGATGCCCGGCAGATATCCGCTGTTGAGACCCACCACGTTGATGACATTGAGCGAGCTCTTCAGCTGCCCGATCTCGATCCGCCCGTGCCGGTAGACGCCGGTCGCCCCGTTCTGTGCACCGCTGACCGACACCGTCGCCGCCGAGGATGACTTCCAATAGCGTGTTCCCTGCCATTCGACGATGAGCTTCGAGGCCGCATAGCTCTTCGACCCGACCTTCGCCTTGACCGAACCGGACGAGGTGGGCTCGACCGTGACCGTCGCCCCCGACTCGACGGTCTTCGACCCGATCTTGACCCTCAGTTTCCCGGACCGGGGAGTGATCGTCACCGACTTCTTCCCGGTCAGCAGCTGCACCCGCAGCCTGTCGTCGGCGTTCTTCGACATCGTCGTGACCTTCGCACCCGTGTAGTAGTGCTGCAGGATCTGCGTCGAGGACTTTCCGGCCGCCGCCATCCCGCGTGCTCCGTACTGGCTCATCCCGACCCCGTGGCCGAAGCCTGACCCCTTGATCGCGAATGACGAGGGCGGCTTCGCTGGCGTCACCTTCGCCCCGGACTTCTTCCACTCCGTCCCGATCGCCCCCGCGGTCGGATACGCGGCGTTCGCGGGGGACGGGGCTGCGAAGAGCGTGAGGAGTAGTCCGATGAGAACGGCCGCGAGGGCAGGAGTCGTCGCCTTGACGAACGGGGAAGCTGGCATGAGTAGATCATAAGCGGGGCTGTCAATACCTCAGGTGTCGAACAGACGAACTCCCCGGAACGATCGTTCCGGGGAGATCGTCGAGGCTTGCCCTGATCGGTTCGACGTTTCCCTCGCCGAGGCGGTTCCGCCTCGGCGAAAGAGGCATCGTTCCAGGTCAGCTGAAGTTATCAGCGATTGCCTTGTTGAAGGCGTCGAGGTCGCCGGGGTCACGGGAGGTGATGAGGTTGCCGTCGACGACCACCTCGGTGTCGGTCCACTCGGCTCCGGCGTTGATGAGGTCGGTCTTCGTCGAGATGAACGACGTCAGCTTCCGTCCCTTGGCCACTCCCGCCTCGGCGAGGATCCACGGCGCATGGCAGATGGCCGCGACCGGTTTGTCGGCGGCGAAGAACGCCTTGACGAGGTTGACTGCGTCCTCATTCAGACGCAGGGCATCGGCGTTGAGAGTGCCGCCGGGCAGGACGAGGGCGTCGAAGTCATCGACCGAGGCCTCGGCGACGGGAACGTCGACGTCGAAGGTCTTCGCGTGCTCCCAATCGCCTTCCATCGCCTGCAGAGTCCCCTCTGAGGGGGAGACGATGACGGTCGTCGCTCCGGCCTCGTCGAGGGCTGTGCGGGGGCTGGTCAGTTCGACCTGCTCGACGCCGCGGGTGAGGAGGAACGCGATCTTCTTGTCCGAGAGTGCCATGATGGTGCTCCTTGTCGGTTGTGATTGGTGAGATTGTCGAATCTGACATGGGCTCGGCTGGCCGAAACCTCGAGGCCGACGCGCAGCCCGGCCGACGCGCAACCCGGCCGACGCGCAACCCGGCCGACGCGCAACCCGGCCGACGCGCACATTGGGCACAACAACGGAAAGTGCAGAGTTGTTCCAGATCGCGACGAACGGATTCCCCTGGCCGGGATGACCAGGGAATCCGATTCGGGGATGCGAGACCCTCGAGGGGTACGTTTCGCGGGCTCGGCGGACGGCTCAGATGTTCGGGAATTCGAGGCTGTAGCCGATGCCGGACTGCGACGCCGAGGTGATCTTCACAGTGCCGTAGTGATTCTTGCCGGCAGCGGTGACGGTGCAGTTCTGCGAGCCGCTGTGGGAGAAGATGCGCAGGTCGGAGTAGCAGTCGACGGTGTCGACCGTGGTGCCCTGCTTGGCGTAGGCGTTCTTGATGTCCGCCTCGAGAACGTCGGCGGGGATCTTGCCGTTGCCGTCGGCGTCGAGTTCGACTCCGTCTTCGCCGATGCGCGGACCCTGGTAGCCGTTGTCGGTCGTTCCGCTCGACGACGAGGAGCCGTTCGATGACGATCCGTTCGATGTGGAGGAATCGCTCGCCGAGGAGGCGCTGGACGAATCCGTGGATCCGCCGCTGTCGGTGGTGCCGGTGTCGGTGGTGCCGTTATCCGTCGTGCCCGTCGAATCCGGTCCGGTGGAGTCCGAACCGGCGGAGTCCGAGGTGGACTCCGAATCCGCTGCCGGTTCTTCTGCGGTCGTCTCGGTGTTCTCGTCTTGCTCCTGGCTCTGCTGGCCGTCTTGTCCCTGGCCCTGCTCCTGCCCCTGGCCCTCAGGGCCGAAGGTGATATTCATATCGCAGGCCGAGAGCGTCAGGGTCGCTGCGAGCGCTCCGGCAACGGTGATGGTCTTGAGAATTGTCTGTGCCTTCATGATCTGCTCCTGGTCTCGTGTGCAAAAGGCTGTCGGTGTTTCGTACAAGACAAGCCTCTCAACGCGGAGCCGTGACCTGGGCCGATTCGTGTTCGGATCCGGTGACGCATGTTCCAGGACGGACACATCGGCCTATTCTGGGACTGTGTTCGGCTTCGGCGACGAAGAAGATCGAGAATTCTTCGGCGCTGATGTCGAGAACACCTGTCCGGCTGCGTCCCAGACATGTCAGCGAGCACAACCCGTGCGAGCGGCACGAGACAAGGAGACCATCATGGCCAAGTACCTCATGCTCAAGCACTATCGGATGCCGGAGCAGTATATGGATTACACCCCGATGGATCAGTGGAGTCCCGAGGAGGTCGACGCGCATGTGGCGTACATGAACGCCTTCGCCGACAAGCTCAAGGACTCCGGCGAATTCGTCGACGCCCAGGCGCTGTCCCCGGAGGGCACCTTCGTCCAGTCCGGCGGACCGGGCAAGCCTCCGGTCACCGACGGCCCCTTCCCCGAGTCGAAGGACCTCATCGCCGGCTGGATGGCCATCGACGTCGACAGCTACGACCGCGCCCTCGAACTCGCCGGCGAGCTGTCGGCCGCCCCGGGCAAGGGCGGGGAGCCGATCAACGAATGGCTCGAACTGCGCCCCTTCCTCGACAACGCACCCAGCGTGGACGAGTGAGCAGGGACGCGAACGGAGTCCGCGATGATCGATCCGGATCCCCTCGCCGAGGCGGAGCTGCGTGAGCTCGTCCCCGCCGTGATCGGCATCCTCGTCAGTCGTGGAGCAGACTTCGAGACCGCCGAGGATGCCGTTCAGGACGCGCTCATCGAAGCCCTGCGATCGTGGCCGTCCGAGCCGCCCCGCGACCGGCGGGGCTGGCTCGTGACGGTGGCATGGCGGAAGTTCCTCGACACCGTGCGATCCGAAGGATCGCGGATAAAACGCGAGGAACGGGTCATGGCCGCCACCCTCGCCGCACCCGGAACCTCGTCCGAACCCGGGACCGACGGCGTCCCGAACGCCGATGACACCCTCGACCTCTACATCCTCTGCGCCGATCCCGACCTCAGCCCCGCCTCGGCGGTGGCCCTGACCCTGCGGGCGGTGGGTGGACTGACGACGAAGCAGATCGCCGCAGCCTATATGGTGCCCGAGCCGACGATGGCCCAGCGCATCAGCCGCGCCAAGGCCACGATCGCAGGGGCGCGGCTCAACCGACCCGGTGACCTGTCCTCGGTGCTCACCACCCTCTACCTCGTGTTCAACGAAGGTCACTCGGGAGACGTCGACCTCGTCGCCGAGGCGATCCGCCTGACGCGCACGCTTACGTCGATGATCGACTCCGCTGAGGTGGACGGACTGCTCGCCCTCATGCTCCTCCACCACGCCCGCCGCGACGCCCGGTTCGCCCCGGACGGCCGACTCTTCGCCCTAGCCGATCAGGACCGCACCCTGTGGGATCGACGGCTCATCGTCGAGGGCATTGATCTCCTGCAGGCGGCGCTTGGTCGGGACGAACTCGGCCAATATCAGGCGCAGGCTGCCATCGCGGCTCTTCACGCCGATGCGCAGAACGTCGAGGACACCGACTGGGTGCAGATCGTTCAGTGGTACGACGAACTGCTGTCCCTGCGCGATACACCGATCGTGCGACTCAACCGGGCCGTGGCCGTCGGGGAGGCCGACGGGCCGGCGGCGGGCCTGACCGAACTGCGGGGCCTGGACGAGGGCCTGCCCCGGTATTTCGCCGTCGAAGCGCACCTGCGCGAACGGGCAGGAGAGCCGCAGGCGGCCGCCGACCTCTACGCTCGGGCCGCCGAACGCGCCGGCAGCCTCGCCGAACGTGACCATCTCAACCGGCAGGCGGCACGCATTCGGCCTCGTCGACGGTGACGATGGTGTTCACGGTCTCGGTCGGCCGCCTCGGCGAGCGAGGTTGATCACTCCTGTCGGCAGATGACATCGAAGTGCAGCTGCGGCGGACTACGATCGAAGGGAGCCGTCGGCTCATCATCCCATCTCAGCGATCCCGTCACCGGGGTCCGTTCCCGATGCCGAAAGAGGCCGAACCCGTTTGAGCCACCTGCAGGAGTTCTTCCGCATCCCACCGGGCGAACGCGACCATATCCCCGCGTCCCGCATCGCCCTGGGAGTCGCCATCCCGCTCCTCGTGTTGCTCGGAATCGACCGCCTCGACCTCGCCGTCCATGCCGCCTTCGGTGCGTTCACCGGCATCTACGCGCGCTTCGAATCCCCACGATCGCGGACCAGACGCCAGACGATCGCGGCCGCCGTCCTCGTCGTCTGCGTGGGCATCGGGGCCCTGCTCAGCAGCCTCGGAGCCTCGGTGTGGGTGCTCGTCGTCATCACTTCGCTCGTGTCTGGCGCGGGTGCGGCCATCGCCCTGCGCTTCCGGCTCAAACCCGGCGGGTCGATCTTCTTCATCTTCGCCACCGGAGCCGTCGGATCCATTCCGAGCGGCGCATCGGTGCCGGTGGCAATGGGTGTGGCGGCCGCCTCGGCGCTGGTGTGCATCGGTCTCGGAGCGCTTGCCCACTTAGCCGGGGAACGCATGCCTCCGGAGAAGGAGACCTATGTTCGGGTGGGGCTGTCGCCGGTGGGCAAGGCTGATCTGGCAGCCCATGCCGCCCGATTCACGATCGCCCCGTTCATCGCCGGAGTTCTGGGCACCCTGCTCATCGATGTGCTGCCGCTTCTGTCCCACAGCTATTGGGCGATGGTCGCGGCGGTCGCCCCGATCACGCCGCCCGGCCGCTCGGCCCGTCTCAAGCGCGGCGTCCAGCGTGTGGTCGGAACCCTGCTGGGCGTGATCGTCACCGCGTTCCTGCTGTCGTTCCCCACCGAGGCGTGGCAGTTGGTCGTGTGGGTGATCCTGCTGCAGTTCCTCGCCGAGATCTACGTGCTGCGCAACTATTCGGTGGCGCTGCTCTTCATCACACCGCTGGCCCTGCTCATGACTCAGATCGGCGCCCCGCACCAGGTTCCGGAGCTGCTGGCCTCCCGCGCCATCGAAACCGTCATCGGTGCCGCCGTCGGCATGATCGTCGTCATCGTCGGCTTCAGCAATGCGAAGAAGACACACACCGAACTCGATGCCTCACCTCATGTTGATGCTGACGACTGATCGAGAGGACACCATGACCACCAGCACCGAAGTGCTCGCCACTCTGGCCTCGCTCGAGGATGAGAAGATCCGTGCCGTCAACGCCCGCCACGGCGACGACCACGCGGTCAACCTCACGAAGCTGCGGGCCGTGGCGAAGGACCTGAAGAAGAACGATGAGCTCGCCGCCGAACTGTGGGACTCCGGTGACACTGCGGCCCGCCTCGTCGCGATCCTCATCGTGCGTCCGAAGGCCTGGAGCGAAGCGCAGCTCGATGAGATGCTGCGTGACTCCCGAGTCCCGAAGGTCCACGGGTGGCTGGTCAATTACATCGTCAAGAAGTCGCCCCACGCCGAGGCGCTGCGCCGGGACTGGGTGGACGATCCGGACCCGGTGGTTGCCTCCGCCGGATGGGCATTGACGAGCGAGCGGGTGAACCGGAAACCCGATGGCCTCGAACTGTCCGGACTGTTGGACACAATCGAAGCGGAGATGGCGCAGGCACCCGAACGTCTGCAGTGGGCGATGAACGAGACGCTGTCCTATATCGGCATCGAGAACCCGGACCTGCGGAACCGGGCCATCGACATCGGTGAGCGCCTCGGCGTGCTCCGCGGCTACCCGACCTCACCGGGATGCAACTCGCCCTTCGCCCCGACGTGGATCACGGAGATGGTGGCCCGCAGCGCGGCGACGTGAGCCGCGGTGCTGCTTCTACAACTTGGGGTGGCGGGTGTGGAAGTCCGTGACCTGCTGGAAGGCGTGACCGGCGGCCAGAACGTGCGCCTCCTGGAAGTCACCGCCGACGAACTGGGCTGCCAGGGGAGTGTTCCGTTCGGTGAACCCTGCGGGCAGAGTGATCGACGGCATTCCGCAGTTGTCGATCGGTGCCGTCGGCACGGTGACCGCGGCGAACAGCTTCTGGTCGGAACCCAGGTTCGCCATCTGCGCGATCGTCGGTGAGCCGACGCCGATTCCCGGCAGCAGGAGCAGATCGATATCGGCCATGAGGGTGCGCATTCGGCCGGTGAAGTCTCTCCGCGATTCGAGCAGCCGGTGGTAGTCGATGGCGGAGAGTCCGCGCCCGATCTCGATGAGACCGGACAGGTCGGGACCGTATTCGTCCGCCCGGGCCGTGTACGTCTCCGAGTGGACACCGGCGGTCTCGACCGCGCACAGAGCAGTCCATTCCTTGGCCGCGGCCTCAAATCCGGGAGTCTCGACCTCGAGCACCCGCCAGCCCAGGTCGGTCACCGTTTCGATGGTGTCCTCGAGCATCGCATTCGTCGCGGCGTCGAAGTGCTCTTCGGCCAGCTTGCGGTCGAAACCGACGACCGGGGCGCGGTCGACGCGCAACGTCTGCGGGTAGTCCGGTATCGGTTCGAGCGACGAGGTGGGATCGGCCGGATCGTGACCGGCGATGGCCCGTAGCACGATCGCGGCATCACGGGAGCTGCGGGTCATCGGCCCGATGTGATCGAGGCTGGGGGCGAGTGCGAAGATGCCGTGGCGGGAGACCCGGCCCCAGGTCGGCTTGAGCCCAGTGACGCCATTGGCCGAGGACGGAAGGCGGATCGATCCGCCGGTGTCCGAGCCGAGAGCGGCGAAGCAGAGACCGGCTGCAGTGGCCACACCGGACCCCGAGGAGGACACCCCTGACCAGGCGTCGGCATCCCACGGGTTGACCGGGGTCGGCAGGTCGGGATGGTGACCGGCGAACGCCCCCTCGGTCAGACGCAGTTTGCCGAGGATGACGGCTCCGGCGGTTCGCAGTCGAGCGACGACGGTGGCATCGTAATCTGGTCGGAAGTCGGCATGGATCGTGGTACCTGCACCGGTCGGTGCGTCGTGGGTGTTCGCAAGATCCTTCACCGCCACGGGGACACCGTGCAGATCGCCGAGCCAGTTCCCGCGGGACAGGAGCGCATCGGCGCGGTCGGCCTCGGCGAGGGCGGATTCAGTCATGACCGTGGCGAAGGCCTGGAGCCGGGGTTCGAGGTCGGCGATGCGTTCGAGCATCGCTTCGGTGACCTCGCGCGAGGTCAGCTGCCTGGTCCGAATGAGTGTTGAGACTTCGTGGAGTTCGAGGAACGGGATCTCGGTGCTCGTCGGTGTGGTCATCATGCCTCCCAGCATCGGTTTCCCTCACCCTAGCCGATCTTCTCACCAGGGGGAATAGTGATTTCCAGGGCTATGCTCCGGCCAGTTCCCGCAGTGCTTGGATGTGCGCCTCGAGTCGTCTGCTCCCGTTTTTGCTGATCGAGACCCAGGTGCGCGGGCGTTTGCCCACGTACCCTTTCTTCACCTCGACCATTCCGGCCTTCTCGAGTGCGGTGATGTGCCGGGAGAGCACGGAATCGGAGACGCCGAGACTGTCGCGCAGCAGTTTGAACTCGGCTCTGTCCCGGTTCTTCAGGCTCGAGACGATGCCGAGCCGCGTGGGGTTGTTGAGCTCCGGTTCGAGGCGGGTCAGAGAGTCGCCGAGGTGGGGGATCGTTTCGTCTTCGGTGTACGCGTCCTCTGGTTCGGTTGCGGAGTTCTGTTTCGCAGTCATCGTCGGTCCCTCCTCAGCGGCGCAGGGCCAGCAGGGAGAAGACCGGGGCGGCGACCCACAGCAGTCCTGCGGCGATGAACGGGATCGGACCGCTGGCTGCGAACGAATCGGCCATGACGCCGGCGATGAAGGCGACGATGATGACGCCCAGCCATGTCAGCAGCAGGGCCGTGGAGCGGCGGCTCCAGGACAGGGCCTTGGCGAGGTAGACGACCAGGGCGGGAATGATCCAGCTCAGTCCGGCTCCGGCGATGATCAGCTGGGTGGTGTTGTCGTCGATGATGCCGATGGCCATGAGTCCGACGGAGAGCCCGGCAGAGAGGACGAAGAGCAGTGTGACCAGCGGCCACGCATCGCCGCTGCGCGCCTGGGACTGGTTCGCTTCGACCTGGTTGAGAAGATCTGCAGCCTGGTGTGGGGTGGGGTCGGCGTTCATGTCGGTTCCTCTGATTGGGGGTTGCTCTGTGGAAGTAATTCCACAGTACCAACTACTTTCCATATTGGAAAGTACTTTCACCGCAAACTTCCCCGTTGCTACCTGACGGCGGCCCAGCAACCTCGCGCGAGGTTGCTGGGCCGCCGTCAGGTAGCAATTAGGGGGTGGAGACTGCGACTGTGGCGGCTAACTCCGTGGCCCTTTCGAGATGCTCGTCCGTGACCTCGCCGGTGACGATTAGGGGATCGAAAGCGAGCTTCCAGTCCAGGCCGGTCGTGATCTGCTTCATCGCGGTCTCGGCCCCGGTCGTGTCATAGCCGCCGTGGATCCAATAGGAGAACGGCCTGCCGGCGGTCGGCTCGCGCACCGCGTCATAGGTGGTGTCGAAGAAGTGCTTGAGGGCACCGGAGATATAGCCGAAGTTCGCGGTCGTGCCCAGCACATAGGCGTCGGCGGCGAGCACATCCTCGACGCTCGCCTCCAGCGCCGGGCGGACCGTGACGTCGATGTCGCCGAGCTCGGGCATGCGCAGTCCGGATTCGGCCGCCTCGGCGATCCGTACCGTCGCAGCGGACGGGGAATGATGAACGAGCAGAACGTTGACCATGGCCCCACCCTAGCCCCGCCCGGTGCCTTCCGTCAGCCCTCATGTCTACAGTGGAGCCATGGCAGTCATCTTCGACCCCCTGCGCGGACGTGTGCGTCCGGAAGCCAGCCACTCCGATGCCGAGATCATCGACGTCCTCACCAGGCAGCATGCGAATGCGGACTGGGCGGTGCTGACAGGCGCGGGAATGAGCACGGACTCCGGCGTCCCCGACTACCGCGGACCCGATTCCCCGCCGCGGAAGCCGATGACGATCCAGACCTTCCTCTCCCACCCCGATCAGCGCGCCAGGTACTGGGCGCGGTCATGGATGGGCTGGCCGCGGATGCGCGGCACCCGACCCAATCGGGCCCACCTCGCCCTGGCTGAGCTGCCGGTGGCCGGGATCATCACCCAGAATGTCGATGGCCTCCACCAATCCGCCGCCGAGGCGGTCGCCGCCGAACGGCCGCGATGGAGTGCGGAGGTCTCTTGGGTGCGAGAGGGCCGGCGGACCCTCATGGAGGGGTTCGTTCGCCAGGCTGTATTGATCGTGGGGGAGAGGGCGGCAGTGCCCGCTGTGGTGTGTGTGGCAGGATACACGCGTGTTGCGGTAGCGCTGATTTTGCGTGTGCGGTATCCTGAACTCAGCTCGGTCAAAGCAGAGTCCTTTCGGATTCATTGGAGCGTCAGCGTCAACTGCGCTCCTTATTGGCTTTAAGCCCCTCGTGCGTCAACACGGGGGGGCATCAGTCATTTATGGGGTCGGGTCCGGTATCAGCGGCTCCTGTCCATCGTCGGTGTCGGGTTGGGGCTCGGGGGCGCACTCAGGCATTCCGAACCGTGTGGCGAGCAGGTACTCAGTGTACTCAGCGCGGGAAAGGCCGGCGGCCTTGGCGCGAGCATCAAGGACAGCTGCAACTCGTACGTGCGGACGGAAACTGATCGCGTTTCCTCGCTCGTACCGGGGCGTACGTCCTGGTCCTGCCTTCACCATAAGTCCCACGTTACACGAAGCGTTTGCGCTAAACGGATTCATTTTCGGCGTGTTCACCCGAGCGTGAAGAATGCGTCCGGGCCCTGGATCCCCATTCGAGCATTCGGAGATGTTCGCCGAGGCTGCTGCGGGACTTTCTCTCAGTCTCGTCGTCCCCTGGTTGAACCTACCCAGGTTTGCTAATATGTCGGAGTGAGCTTAAAATTAACGTCCATCGATTCCGTCAATGATGCCGAGCATTTAGTTCATTTTCTCTCCAACAATTTCTTTCCATTTCACCTTACTGCCGCTCCAACCGAGGATGAGGCTCGAACCCGGCTAGCCAACGGGGTGTTCTCAGGGCCAGACAACTTGGCCTATTGGATCGAATTCGATGGCGTACGAGTCGGATTTATCAATTTTCAAGAAGTACTCGACGGCACTCCGATGATTGACATCCGCCTGGGTGACCACCACCGAGGTAGATCGATCGCCGTCGCTGCTCTTGGCATAGGAACGTCCGAAGTCTTTAACAAGTACCCGGACGTTAATCGAATTGAAGGCAATACGCGTTCGGACAACATTGCGATGCGCAAGGTGTTTGAGCGAAATTGTTACGTTAAGGAAGCTCACTATCGCAAGGCTTGGCCGGTAGGCAACACCGATCCGTTGGACTCAGTGGCTTATGCGATTATCCGCTGCGACTGGGAGTCGGGCTTGACGACTCCTGTCGATTGGAATTCCTAAGCCCTCGCATGCCTGCATCGTCTGAACCAACGGTTTCCGTGTCCCCACACCCAATACTCAATGGAGTACTAGGTCTTCCTACACTCGATGCAACGGATATCCAGGCTCGATTCAATCAAGTAGACGCGGTCATAATTGGGATGCCGTGGGACGGTGGAACGACGGGGCTTCCGGGACAACGCCACGGTCCAGAGATTGTCCGAAAGTTCAGCCCTAGTCTTGGGTTTAACCTGGATAGTGAGTCCCGCTTGCATGGTGTGCGCGATCCGTTGAGCGGAGCTGAGGTTCTTGGACAGCGGCAGATTTTCGATCTTGGAGATCTTGGCGGGGTTCCTCTCGACCCTCGCATTGATAGGGCATCCTACTACCAAGTAGCGCAGGAAACTGCCTATCGCGCCGCGCGAATCGCGCGTGTACCAGTCTTCATTGGCGGTGATCACAGTGTCACCGCAGCCACGGTGACTGGGGTATCGCGGGCGCTCGAGGAGCCGTTACATCTCGTATGTTTCGACGCGCACTGCGATGTGGGCCCAGTGTCTGAAAGCGTTACCAGCTATGGGCAACTGACTCACGCGAACTTTGTGAACTACCTTGCGACGACTGGTTCGATAGCTGGGGCAGACATCTTAGGGGTCCGTGCCCCTCTCCCGGAGAGCCATTTTCCGCTCCCAAAAGGCGTACATTGCCGATCCTCTGCTACAGATCTGCTAGATATAGACGCTCCTACGTTCCTTTCTATCGATCTGGATGTTTTGAGTCCGGAGGCGTTTCCTGCGACAGGACATCCCGAACCAGGTGGGAGCGATTTAACCAATCTTGTCCATGAAGTCAACCACGTATGCTCTACGTATAACATTATCGGTATCGATGTTGTTGAAACGACCTACAGCGATCGTTGGAGCGAAGAGGCCGGCAAGACCGTCGCTGCACTCTTACTAGCGACGTTACGTGCGGTCCTCGGCGACAACTAGCAGCAAGGGAGCAACGATGCTAACTGCACACCAACGCGATCTCATCGAGCGCGTGGACCACCCCGAATGGGTTGACGGCTCGGCGAAAAACATCGGCGAGAACCGACCGTCTGTACACCGCATAGACGATCACTTGTTCATTTTCCATATGCTCACCGAACGATCCTTGGACGGAGACGCCCTCGTGTACATACCGGCGTCGGGGCAGATCGAGTCATTAACGAGTGCACAGGAGCAGTTTTTGCTCAACTGCCAAGCGTCAGATTCGAAAGCATTTCGGTTGCTCTTCGACGACCGATTCGCAACAATCCCGGCAGAAGGCTGGAGCTTTCCTGAGATCCCTTCAGCTCCCGACCTCACCAATGTCCGTTCGCGAACTCTAGTGCTCAATCCGACGGAACAGTGCAATATCCGGTGCACCTACTGCTATTACGGTGGAGCGTACGACGGGACTCGACTTCATCAAAATCTCTCTCCGGGATACGAAGATCTGGCAGCAGCCGTTGATTCGTTCCTTGTTAGCGATCAGCGAGTCGTCGATAGTCAGCAGGCTATCTACTTTTTTGGTGGCGAACCGCTTCTCGGTTTCAACAAGATGCAGGAAGTTATGGATCTCATTCGAGCCCGTGAGAAAAAGCTCGGCATCTCTTTCCCGAACCTGATTTTGCAGGTCAACACAAATGGCATGCTCTTAAATGAGCGAATAATGCATTTTTTGGTCGAGAATGACATTTACATGAACATTTCGATTGACGGGCCCAATCACGACCTTTATCGCGTTGATCGCCGCGGCAAGGGTACACACGATCGAGTGAGAGACAAGGTGGAATGGGTTGCCCAGAAATGGCCAGACTACTTCTCAAAACGTGTTGCGATCATCTCTGTATTATCCCAACCTCTCGACACTCGCAAAATGTATAACTATTTCGCAGAGTGGGATGTGGCACAGCGTGCCCTTGCGTGGGACTTCGACCTGGTTCTTCCAGGTGGAGCCGGCTCCTACGACGAGTTCCAAAGCCTCTTTGACGAGCAAGATAAGATTTGGAATCTGTTTGTCTCGGCTCACAAAATGAATGCCGAACAGCGTGACCGCTCGCTCCGCTATCATTATGCATTCAGTCATGGATTCCTTCATCGATCTTTCCACCGGGCACTCAATCAATCCGTTCCAGATGACCCCGCAGAAGTGTCTCATCTTCTTGGTGTCCAGCTCATCCCGGGCTCCGAATACCTGGTTCTTGGGGCAAACGGGACATATTACACTTCCTATGAGTTTCAAGCAGAGACTTTTTCAGCGGGAACTGCAGACACCGGAGTGGACTATCGGCTTGGACTAGATCAGCTCCGCGGCTTCGCTGATGGAATCAATAGCTCCTCTTGTTCCACCTGCTGGGCAGCACGAATGTGCACAATCACTTTCCCTGAAGCGCCATTCAATAGGCAGGACTCAGACGAGGTTATTACACAGAAGGCGGAGGCGAAGGTTGCTCGCTGCAGGAGTGAAAGAGAGAACTTGAGTAAAGCGCTCGACTCCATCAGCGCAATTAGGAATCGTTTCGGTGAGGAACCACTTAGCGAACACCGTTCTGACTGGGTGCGCCAGCAGAAGGAAGGGCCCTCAATTGCTGGCTTCAATCAGTGAGATCTCCTATACGGAGACGAACATCGGGGCCGCTATACGCGAAGCAGCGAGTCGGCCGGTGCCCACTCTCATCCGCATCGGGACCGACCATCACTTTGTTAAGGCCTTTGAACGTGACTCTCTGAGCTCGTATCGTGAAGTGTCGATCAATGCCGAAAGTAGCTCGGCTGATGGGTGGAGCGGAACTCTAGGGGATTTCCTTACTCGCCTGGACAATCGTCCAGGCGACGGTCTGTACATGAAACACACCACGTTGACGGACATAGATCCTCAACTAGTGGCTAGAGTCCTCAGGCCAGTACGAGAATTGAACTGGCTCTCCTCTCTACCTAACGAAATGCGTCCGTCTTGGTATTGGCTAATGGCAGGCCAAGCAGGCACGGGCACGCCTCTACATGTCGACAGCATGGCAAGCGCGGCGTGGAACCTTTTGATCACCGGGCGCAAGATTTGGCGTTTCCTGCCCCCGGCTGAGGCTGTGCATCTTGGAATGATCCCGATTGCTCCAGCATATTACGAGTTCCAGCCCGTTGAGTTCGAACAAACACCAGGGGACCTGCTCTTCACCCCAAGCGGATGGGCCCATGCCGTTGAGAACCCTACTGAGACGATTGCTGTGACGGGCAATTACATCGGTGAGGCAAACATCGACTTCGCTATCTCGTACTTTGAAGCCGTCGGAGAACACAACAACGCGTTGCTCTGTCAAGATGTGAAGAGCGCCTTCACGAGAAAAGATGTCCCTTGAGTCCGATTCAAGGACCTTTCCGGCGTCGTGGGGTTTTCTCGTTCCTCGGTGGCTCATTCATCGGCAACACTGGCACTGAGATCTCAGGAATTGCGCTGCCTCTAGTCGCTATCACGCTGCTCGAAGCCAGTAATGCCTGGGTTGCGACGATCGAAGCTGTTGCAGCGATCGTCATGCTCGTGGTGGCTCTTCCCATCGGTCTGCTTGTGGATAGAACAAATCGACGTCGGCTACTGGTGGGAACTTACCTAGTTGGCGCTGTGTTCGCGAGTCTCATACCTTTCCTATGGATAACGGGCCACCTTACGATCGCATGGGTCTTGCTTGTAGCCGTTGGGCTTCAGGTTTTCGACTCGCTCGCCGATGTTACGACAGACACTGTTGTGCCAGCGCTTGTCCCTGATGCTGAGATGGACAAAGTTAATGGTGCATATGCATCTTCGCGCTCTGTTGCTGAGGTGGGAGGCGCTGGTATTGGCGGCGGACTCATCAGTGTGTTCGGTTTGTTCGCTGGGCTCATTTCTAACACTGTCGCTTTCATCGTGTCTGCAATATTGATGTTGCGACTACCTAAAGAAACCCTCGATCCGACCACTTCGAAGCTTCTTCAAACCGCTCCCAGAATACGTCCCTCGCGCTCAAAGCGGATTGCGCACGGATTGTCGGAGTTTCTAGGCGGTTTCAGCGTCTACCGCGCCAATCGCCGTCTTGGTCTGATTCTTGTATCGAGTGTGACATCCAACGTCTTCTCGACGATGGCGGGGGCTGTCGAGTTTCTATTTCTCGTGAGAGTCCTCGAAGTACCCGCTTGGGGTGTCGGCGTCGTTGTGAGCTTCACAGCGGTTGGTGGCATCGTGGGCGGAGTCATCAATGCCCCGCTGGTGAGAATTTTCGGTCCTGTGAGAATCATGGTGATCACGCAGCTAGTGATCAACCTCCCGATCCTTCTTCTTCCCTTCGCTTTCCCCGGAATCGGACTCTCCTTCTACATCGCAGGATGGTTCTTCTACGCGATGAGTTCGGTTGTTTACGCTTCTGCAGTCATCACATATAGGCAGAGGGTCGTACCTACGAACCTTCTCGGGAGGGTCGGCGCCACCAGCCGCTGGATCAACTCTCTCGCAGTTGGCGGCTCAGCAGCCCTCACTGCGGTAGCTCTGACCACTATCGAAATCTGGCCAGTAGTTCTTGCGTCGAGCGTCGGCATTTATGTTTCGGGATTCTGGCTTCTAAATCGCCATTTCCTCCGTCCTGATGAGGTTGCGACTCGTGGCGACGGCGGGACAAACCGTACTGAGGCGTTGGAATGATTCCTCAGTTGGGCTTCGGTACATGGGGGCTCACAACTGAAGCAGAGCTCATGGTCGATTCAGCCCTGAAACTCGGATATCGGATGATTGATACGGCATCGGCCTATGCGAATGAGCGGGAAGTCGGCAAAGCTCTCGCGACGAGTGGGGTCCCTCGGGAACAGCTCACTATCTGCACCAAGTTCCCCGTAGAGTTCGCAGGAAAAGAATGGGAGGTACTTGATTTCAGCCTGGCAAGTCTACAGTTGGAGTATCTAGACGTCTGGTTACTACATGCCCCTATGCCTGCTCGGGAGTTGGTACGCACCCTGGAAGTTATGCGTGAAGCACGAGCAGGTGGACACGTTCGCTGTCTCGGTGTTTCCAACTTCTCGATTCAGCAGCTGGACTGGGTGAAACGGTCGTTGGGCTTCTACCCGGATCTGAATCAGAGCTACTTTCCTCTTGATCGCACTCTGTCAGCAACGGTTGACTCACACAAACGCCGAGGAATTGTCCCAATGGCTCACAGTCCATTCCATGAGCGGAATCGGCTCCTGACAGCGCATAGCGACCCAAAAGTGCACGAAGCAATTTTGTCGGCTTACATTCGTGCAGACGTACCGGTCGTGTTCGGAAGCCGCAATCCTGCACACCTATCAGCAAATCTCGAGGTATTTCGCCGCCTCACGAAATCGAGCTGATCCAGTGGCTCGGCATACTTAACCGCCATCCAGGCCGTGCAACGGGAAGATCTGTCAACGCTGGATCTTCACCGATACCCATATGGCGATTGTTTCCCCTTGCGCGATACTCGAACGCGAGAACACCACTTTCGTTCTGGGTACGATTCCAGTCACCTCTGTGGACCACTTTGGAGGAAAGATAAAGAACGGTTCCGGCAGGTTGTTCAATCGGAATTGCCGCACTTTCCAACTCGTCGACACTAACATGGCTCTTCGCAGTTGAGGGTGTAGAACCGGTGCGCGTCGCTACACAGAAATAGGTCGAGGCCTTTCGAAGATGGAATTTCCTAGACAAACCGGCTCTTCGCAGTTGAGGGTGTAGAACCGGTGCGCGTCGCTACACAGAAATAGGTCGAGGCCTTTCGAAGATGGAATTTCCTAGACAAACCATCCGAAAGACCTCGACGTGCACCACCTTACGTTCTCCACCCCTGACCTCACCACGTTCTGCCACCTCGACACACTCGGCCTGCACTGCACGGGCCAACACGTCACCGATTCAGAAACAGTTCTCCTGTGCACCCCAACCACTGACGATGAGTGGTGCCACCGATGCGGCGGACATGGCCGGCCCCGCGATACTGTGACCCGGAAATTGGCTCACGAACCCTTCGGGCACCGTCCCACCACCCTGCTCATCCGACTCCGTCGCTACAAGTGCGAACTCTGTGGGCGCGTGTGGCGCCATGACACCGACCAAGCAGCCCCAGCCAGGGCCAAGATCTCGCGCACCGGACTCGCATGGGCTTTGAAAGCACTCGTTGTCGATCACGCCACGATCTCCGTCATCGCGGCCAAGCTCGCTGTATCCTGGCACACCGCTAATGACGCGATCCTGGCCGAAGGACATCGGGCTCTCATCGACGATCCTTCCCGGTTCGATAACGTGAGCGTCATCGGCGTCGACGAACATGTCTGGCGGCACACCAGACGGGGTGACAAGTACGTGACCGTGATCATCGATCTCACCCCGATCCGCGATCAGACAGGACCAGCGAGATTGCTGGACATGGTTGAGGGACGATCGAAGGCCGTGTTCAAATCGTGGCTGGCCCGGCAGTCGAAGGCCTTCCGCGATGGAATCGAGGTCGTGGCGATGGATGGGTTCACCGGGTTCAAGACCGCTGCTGTCGAAGAGCTGCCGGCCGCGGTGGAAGTGATGGATCCCTTCCATGTCGTCAAGCTCGCCGGGGACAGTCTGGACGAGGTCCGCAGGCGTGTTCAGCAGGAAACGACCGGGCACCGCGGGAAGAAGGGCGACCCGTTGTATCAGGCCCGGCGGACTCTGCACACCGGGTGTCAGTTACTCACCGAGCGGCAGCAGCAACGGATCGTCGCTCTCTTTGCTGATGAGAATCATGCTGATGTGGAGGTGACCTGGAGCGTGTTCCAAGACATCATCACCGCCTACCGCAACCCGGACCGAACCGCGGGGAAGAAGTCGCTGCAGTCGATCATCGACTCCATCTCGTCCGGGGTGCCTGCTGGTCTTGTTGAGCTGCGCCGGCTGGGGCGGACGTTGAAGAAGCGGGCTATGGATGTGTTGGCGTATTTCGATCGGCCGGGGACGTCGAACGGTCCGACGGAAGCATTGAATGGCAGGCTGGAACACCTACGTGGATCGGCGCTGGGGTTCCGGAACCTCACCCACTACATCGCCCGAAGCTTGCTCGAGACGGGAGGATTCAGACCCCGATTACACCCCTAACTGCGAAGAGCCGACAAACCATCCGAAAGACCTCGACGTGCACCACCTTACGTTCTCCACCCCTGACCTCACCACGTTCTGCCACCTCGACACACTCGGCCTGCACTGCACGGGCCAACACGTCACCGATTCAGAAACAGTTCTCCTGTGCACCCCAACCACTGACGATGAGTGGTGCCACCGATGCGGCGGACATGGCCGGCCCCGCGATACTGTGACCCGGAAATTGGCTCACGAACCCTTCGGGCACCGTCCCACCACCCTGCTCATCCGACTCCGTCGCTACAAGTGCGAACTCTGTGGGCGCGTGTGGCGCCATGACACCGACCAAGCAGCCCCAGCCAGGGCCAAGATCTCGCGCACCGGACTCGCATGGGCTTTGAAAGCACTCGTTGTCGATCACGCCACGATCTCCGTCATCGCGGCCAAGCTCGCTGTATCCTGGCACACCGCTAATGACGCGATCCTGGCCGAAGGACATCGGGCTCTCATCGACGATCCTTCCCGGTTCGATAACGTGAGCGTCATCGGCGTCGACGAACATGTCTGGCGGCACACCAGACGGGGTGACAAGTACGTGACCGTGATCATCGATCTCACCCCGATCCGCGATCGGGGATGAACCCTGAGTGGTGGACACGCTGAGTCTGGCCCATAATGGGGCTCTTCGCAGTTAGGGGTGTAATCGGGGTCTGAATCCTCCCGTCTCGAGCAAGCTTCGGGCGATGTAGTGGGTGAGGTTCCGGAACCCCAGCGCCGATCCACGTAGGTGTTCCAGCCTGCCGTTCAATGCTTCCGTCGGACCGTTCGACGTCCCCGGCCGATCGAAATACGCCAACACATCCATAGCCCGCTTCTTCAACGTCCGCCCCAGCCGGCGCAGCTCAACAAGACCAGCAGGCACCCCGGACGAGATGGAGTCGATGATCGACTGCAGCGACTTCTTCCCCGCGGTTCGGTCCGGGTTGCGGTAGGCGGTGATGATGTCTTGGAACACGCTCCAGGTCACCTCCACATCAGCATGATTCTCATCAGCAAAGAGAGCGACGATCCGTTGCTGCTGCCGCTCGGTGAGTAACTGACACCCGGTGTGCAGAGTCCGCCGGGCCTGATACAACGGGTCGCCCTTCTTCCCGCGGTGCCCGGTCGTTTCCTGCTGAACACGCCTGCGGACCTCGTCCAGACTGTCCCCGGCGAGCTTGACGACATGGAAGGGATCCATCACTTCCACCGCGGCCGGCAGCTCTTCGACAGCAGCGGTCTTGAACCCGGTGAACCCATCCATCGCCACGACCTCGATTCCATCGCGGAAGGCCTTCGACTGCCGGGCCAGCCACGATTTGAACACGGCCTTCGATCGTCCCTCAACCATGTCCAGCAATCTCGCTGGTCCTGTCTGATCGCGGATCGGGGTGAGATCGATGATCACGGTCACGTACTTGTCACCCCGTCTGGTGTGCCGCCAGACATGTTCGTCGACGCCGATGACGCTCACGTTATCGAACCGGGAAGGATCGTCGATGAGAGCCCGATGTCCTTCGGCCAGGATCGCGTCATTAGCGGTGTGCCAGGATACAGCGAGCTTGGCCGCGATGACGGAGATCGTGGCGTGATCGACAACGAGTGCTTTCAAAGCCCATGCGAGTCCGGTGCGCGAGATCTTGGCCCTGGCTGGGGCTGCTTGGTCGGTGTCATGGCGCCACACGCGCCCACAGAGTTCGCACTTGTAGCGACGGAGTCGGATGAGCAGGGTGGTGGGACGGTGCCCGAAGGGTTCGTGAGCCAATTTCCGGGTCACAGTATCGCGGGGCCGGCCATGTCCGCCGCATCGGTGGCACCACTCATCGTCAGTGGTTGGGGTGCACAGGAGAACTGTTTCTGAATCGGTGACGTGTTGGCCCGTGCAGTGCAGGCCGAGTGTGTCGAGGTGGCAGAACGTGGTGAGGTCAGGGGTGGAGAACGTAAGGTGGTGCACGTCGAGGTCTTTCGGATGGTTTGTCTAGGAAATTCCATCTTCGAAAGGCCTCGACCTATTTCTGTGTAGCGACGCGCACCGGTTCTACACCCTCAACTGCGAAGAGCCCATAATGGGCCGGAGAATGCGAGTAGAAACCATGCCAAAGAAGAAGTACTCCGATGAGTTCAAAGCCGACGCCGTCGCGCTGTACGAGACTCATCCCGATATGTCTTATTCCCAAGTCGCGGCCGATCTTGGCATCTCCCGTGGCGCGATCAAGTCGTGGGTGTTCCAAGCGCGGAAGGAAGCTGGCAAGGTGTCCACGAGCTCGCCTGATCGGCCCGAGACACCCGAGGAGGAGCTTGCTCGCCTGCGGGTCGAGAACGATTCGTTGCGGGCCGATAAGCGGTCTCTGCGGTCGGATGTGGAGCGGCTGGAAGAAGAGCGAGCGATCCTGCGGAAAGCCACGAAATATTTCGCGGCAGAGACGACCTGGTGATCCGTTTCCAGTTCGTTGACGACCACCGAAACACCCATGAGGTGAAGCGGATGTGTTCCGTGCTGGGTATCCAGCGCTCAAGCTTTTATAAGTGGTGTGCCTCCCGGCCGGCACGGGCGGCCAGGCAGGCTGCTGATGATGCTCTGTGCGAGCGGATTGAGCACCACTTCGAATTCTGGGACCACACGTACGGGTACCGACGGATCACGGCCGAACTCGCCGATGACCCGCACGTGGACGAGCCGGTCAACCGTAAGCGGGTTGCCCGCCTGATGCGGAACAACGGCATGGTCGGTATCCACTTGCGTAAGCCGAAGACTACGACGATCTCGGACCCAGATGCTCAGGTGTTTGCCGACCTGGTCGGCAGGGACTTCTCGGCCGCTGAGTTGGGCACGACCTACGTCGGCGACATCACCTACTTACCCTATGGCGATGAGGGGAAGTTCTTGTATTTGGCCACGGTCATCGACTTGTATTCGCGGCGGATCGTGGGCTGGTCGATCGCCGATCACATGCGGTCCAGTCTCGTCGAGGATGCGTTACAGAATGCAGTAAACAACAGAGAAACACTGGAAGGTGCGATTTTTCACAGCGACCATGGTCGTCAATATACGTCCTCGTCGTTTCAGGCGATGTGTCGTCGGTTCGGGGTGGTCCAGTCGATGGGCAGGGTCGGGTCGAGTGCTGATAATGCCCTGGCGGAGTCGGTCAACGCGGCGTTGAAGCGGGAGACGCTGCAAGGAGCGAAGCGGTGGGTCTCGGACCTCGAGTGTCGTCGTGAGGTGTTTCGGTGGTTGGTTCGATACAACTCGAGGCGGAGACATTCGAGTCTGGGTTATCGAGCACCGGTTGACTTCGAGGTCGATTACACATTTATGATGGACATTGCCGCCTGATAGTACACATTGATGTGTCCACTTCCAGGGGTTCACGCCCATCAGACAGGACCAGCGAGATTGCTGGACATGGTTGAGGGACGATCGAAGGCCGTGTTCAAATCGTGGCTGGCCCGGCAGTCGAAGGCCTTCCGCGATGGAATCGAGGTCGTGGCGATGGATGGGTTCACCGGGTTCAAGACCGCTGCTGTCGAAGAGCTGCCGGCCGCGGTGGAAGTGATGGATCCCTTCCATGTCGTCAAGCTCGCCGGGGACAGTCTGGACGAGGTCCGCAGGCGTGTTCAGCAGGAAACGACCGGGCACCGCGGGAAGAAGGGCGACCCGTTGTATCAGGCCCGGCGGACTCTGCACACCGGGTGTCAGTTACTCACCGAGCGGCAGCAGCAACGGATCGTCGCTCTCTTTGCTGATGAGAATCATGCTGATGTGGAGGTGACCTGGAGCGTGTTCCAAGACATCATCACCGCCTACCGCAACCCGGACCGAACCGCGGGGAAGAAGTCGCTGCAGTCGATCATCGACTCCATCTCGTCCGGGGTGCCTGCTGGTCTTGTTGAGCTGCGCCGGCTGGGGCGGACGTTGAAGAAGCGGGCTATGGATGTGTTGGCGTATTTCGATCGGCCGGGGACGTCGAACGGTCCGACGGAAGCATTGAACGGCAGGCTGGAACACCTACGTGGATCGGCGCTGGGGTTCCGGAACCTCACCCACTACATCGCCCGAAGCTTGCTCGAGACGGGAGGATTCAGACCCCGATTACACCCCTAACTGCGAAGAGCCACTAACATTCTGTGATTCGAGATTCCTATGACTATAGCCGCGGCTGGCCGGAATCACCCGTGTCGCACCGGAGGCCGCAGTCATGTCGTGCAGATATATCAGCGAGGTGACACCGCGATAGTCGTCAAATTTGTCCGTGTCTGCATCCCGATGCCATGGTGCCTCCATTCGTAGCCCCGAGGGGCGCATCCGCAAGAAGGACATGTCCAAATCGGCTGACGGGCTCAGGAGCTCACATACCGTATCGATAATTCGATGATCGGCCATCAACGAAAGCCAATTATCACCAGCAAGGACGGTATTGACCACGTGATACGTCGCGTATGGATTGTTCGGAAATCGCGCAAAATCCGGGTCGTCTAACGCACTGTGCATCGTAATGCGAGGGTTCCGCCCCTGAGGTGTTGAGAGCAACGAGGCCACCATGTTCTGCAGTTCGGTGACTTCATCGAACATAAACTCTTGCCGGAAGAGATATCCTTCGCGGCGAAAGTACTCAACTTCGGCGGGGGCGAGCGGGAGCAACGCCATAACAGGGCCCTCCAATCCTTCCGAATCGAGCCGTTAGAATGTATCCTAGGTCACAAGATCTCGAAGTGGGGTCTCTTGGATGATTGGAGCGAACATGACGCATGCCAGTGCTGCTGTAGACAAGACAAGCCATGAAGATGAACTGGACGATTTCCCAGAGTTGACCGTAGAAGTATCGCCGATCGTCGATAGGTCTCGTGCGACGTTCGCAAAGACTCACAACCGGCCGATGCTCGCAGAATTCACGAAGATTTTTTCGGATAGCGAAAAGTAGTCATAGATGCAGCGTGCGGAAGAACCCAGCACAGTTGCTATTGGGCGTTCAGCAATCCTTGGAGAAGCTGAGCGCCCAATTTCGTCAATGGGTTCCCAACTTGTCGCGATGCTGGGGCCGGACTTTCGGTCGCGCATGAGTCAACAGCTTGTATTTGAACGCGCGTTCCAAGGCTTCAAAAACGAGTTCTTCACGTGGAATGATCTGAATCATGCCCTCAATCGGCGTTCCGTCTTTCCTGCAGATCTTCAACTTTCCCACGACGGTGATGTGCTCCCTCGAGCGAAGTATTCGAATTCAGATGGACTCATTGACCTGCACCAGCTGTCACAGATCGTTCGAGATGGCGCGAGTATCATTGTCGATGGTCTGGACCGCATAAACGATCGAGTTCGAGACACCACAACAGACATCATGCGGCTGACTGGTGAGGTTGCTTCATGCAACTTGTTTGTTACGTTCTACGACTCGCAAGCTTTTCATAGTCACTTCGACGAAGTCGACACCGTCATCGTTCAGCTTGAAGGCACAAAGCACTGGCAGGTTCACGGTCCATCCGAGAAGGACCCTCTGCCCGAATATGGTGAAAGTGATCCCAGAAACTGCCCTAACGAAGTACTTCTTGATGCTGTACTTGAACCTGGCGACGTTCTTCACGTTCCTCGGGGATGGTGGCATACAGTCCGTGGTGCGGGAGGCAGAAGTTTACATGTTACTTTTGCGTTCACTCGCAAGACGGGGTTCGATTTCGTTCGTTGGCTCGCATGGAAAGCACTTGGTGATGAACGCATTCGGCAGAGTCTAGATCGATGGGGATCAGCTGAGTCGCGAATTGCTCAACGGGATCAGATTCTCGCGAGCTTCTTAAATGCGGCGGAATCACTAACTGTCGATGATTTTTTCAAAGAAGAGGCGTCCAAAGCGGACGGATGGCAAGGCGTGAGCCTGCCTTGGAGCATCACAGGAACTGACTTACCTGGAAACCTCAGGGTTCGCGTGCTCGCGGTTTTCGCACCGCTTCTTGAGTCCAATGAGGAGATACTTAAAATGACGTTCGCGGGGAACGTCGTGACCTTGTCCAAAGCATATGAACCTATCCTGAATAAGGTGCTGGAAGTTCAGAGCACAACGATAGAGGAGCTGGCGGAGGCCTCCGGAGCACCTCGCCGCGCGGTTGCTGATCTTGTGCGGCAGCTCCAAGTGATTGGACTCGTGGAGCTTATCTAGCGGATGAGTTGGACTCGCTGGTTGCAGGGTGGTGAAACCGTCGGTCCATCGCTGATCATTGCGCATGCAATGGCGACCAACCGGGAACTGCCGTTGACTCTAAACCCTTGGGATACGAGACGTCTCATTAACGTCAAAATGACGCCACTCTTATCCATCAAAGTTCCGCGAGCTCTCAGGCCTGGTCGCTTGTCGTCAAATTCTCATAACTATGTATTGTAACGTTAGGGTTGAATCGGTGTACTCACCGCTAGTTTTGAGACACATAGGAGCATCGCCGTGGCGAAACTGATCGGATACGCTCGCGTATCTACCCGCGACCAGTCGACTGATAGGCAGCAAGCTGACCTCCTTGCTGCTGGAGTTCGACGCGATGATCTTTATGTCGACCACGGCGTATCGGGGGTACGAGCATCACGACCTGAGTTTGATCGAGCACTCGAAGCACTCATCGACGGCGACACTCTCGTCATCACCACTCTCGACCGTCTCGGCCGGTCGACCCAGAACATGCTCGCCTTCGCCGAAGAGCTCCGGGTCCGTGGGGCAGGCTTACGCGTCCTTAACCTCGGTGGCGGCGATGTCGACACTGCAACCCCGATGGGATCGATGCTGTTTACCATCATGGCTGCGCTCGCACAGATGGAACACGAGATCAAACGAGAACGAGTTACCGATTCCATCAAAAGACGTCGCGACGCTGGCCTCGACCTCGGCGGTCGGCCTCGCCGAATCACAGACAGTCAGATCCGTAATGCAATTCGCTTGATCGACAGTGGTGAACCGGCCGCGCAGGTTGCCCGAGATCTGGGGATTTCCAGAGCCACGCTCTACCGTCGAACACGCCTGCTCGCTGAGTAATCAGTTTTTTCGTCCGGTCAAGATCTCCCTTGAATTCGACGAACGCTGCCGTCACCAACTTCCGCTCATCCACATGCGGCCTGCTCATTTGCCGACCTTCGCCAGTACTTCGGTTGTCCCACCCGTGATTGACGACGGGCTTGGTCGAGGCCGGTCTCTTCGCCACCGACAATGCCTCGAGGCGGACGGTGTGGTCGAGGATCTGCTTTGATAGGGCGGCGGGTTTGATGCGTTTGAACGCCGCATTCAGCGTGATGATCGGACGCTTGCGCATCTTCTTGTGCTCGATTGCCCTCCGGTGAGGCGTCTTCGAGCTGTCGTGTTTCTTGGTGACCTTCGCCCCACGGCGCGTCCTCGACACCAGCTTCTGCTGGGGCAGCAGATAGTTCGTGAAGACTCGGGCGAGATCCCAAATCTGGTTCAGCAGCTCCAGTTCGGAAGGAGTGTCATAGCGCAGGTATCCGACGGGTTCTCTGACTCTGGCCCAGTTCTTCTGCTCGACATGAGCCCCATCGTTCTTGTTGCCCGACCTCGACCGGGTGAACGAGATCTGATGCTCGATGCAGTAGGCCAGGAGATGCTCGTTGATGAATTCCGACCCCTTATCGGAATCGACGCCGATGAGCGGAAACGGGGACACGCTGATCACGTGTTCCAGGGCCTCGAATACCCATTTCGCGGCTTAGTTCTTCACCGACCGATTCACCGTCCAGCCGGTGCTGATGTCAGTCACGGTCAGGGTGAAGCAGTACTCGCCGCCTATGTTTCCACCTTCGTGTCACCTAACCCTGCATCAGTCCCTGTCGACGAGGTCGATCTCGACGAGCTCCCGACAGCGTCGCCCCACTCGGCCCAGGTTCGGACTGGAATCTGGGACTTCAGTAATGACCCAGATTTCGTGTGGGACCGTCTTCTGGGCAGCATCTTCTTGCGTTGAGGCGAGTTTCCGGTCGATCGTGGCCGGACTCATGGCCATGAGGAGGTCTACCTGGGCATCGGTGATGTCAAGTTCCTTACCGTGACGAAGCATCGAAGCCAGCAGGCCTCCTGCCGGTGCTCGCAGCACTGCCCAGCAGGTGATGAGGGCTGGCATCAGGTCCGGAGGGGGTAGATCGGTGCACGGATGGTCGGGGTTTGACGGGCGTCAGCGTGTTCTTCAAAGCGGCGCCAGCGTAATCGCGATGCTATCCGGTGAGGTCGATGAATTCGTCATTTCCGGAGATTTTGTTGTGAGGCAACGATCATGAGTTCACGAAGGTTTTCAACGAGTCAACTCGTGCGGTTGCCGTGAGATAGAACGCCGAGTAAACTGTTTGGCGTAAGCCCCGCGTGGACCGCTGGTTTCGACCAAGTCGCCGGGGCACTGCTTTTTTGGCATACTTGTCAGATGTCAGACCAATGGATCGACTCGTGGCTTGGAGCCGCCCGTTTTCAACGCTATGTGGATGAGTGTGATGGTGATCGAGTACGGGCGCTCGAGCTGTACGAATGGAACGTCGAAGCCGGGCAGTCACTTATGCACGATATCGCTCACTTTGAAGTTGCGCTCCGCAACGCCTACGATGCAGCGATTTCAGCCACATGGCCCTATCAGAAGCACTGGCTTCTTCACTCCGAGTCCCCGGCCGTGATGCCTATCTGGCGCACACGGCTGGTCAAGGGCATCAAACGAGGGTCAGACGTCAATTACCGCACCCGGAAAAACGTCGATGACGCAATCAAAAAATGCGGTTATGGGAACGCCAACCCGGGCAAAGTCATCGCGGAGCTATCGTTTGGCTTCTGGCGTCAGCTCACGACGAACGCAATGGAGAAGAGTGTCTGGGTACCTCATCTGCACACTGCGTTTCCTCAAGGCACGTCGCGAAGCACCATCGATACTCAGATTTCGGCAGTCAATAGGCTGCGGAATCGAATCGCCCATCATGAACCTTTGTTCACTTCCACTGTCGACCTGAGTATTTGAAGCTTTGGGGACCACCCGATCGTGCGGTTGGGGACCACCGATATTGCCTGTGGGGGCCAGCAGCCGTGGACCTCGGGGCCACTGGCCGCCCATCAGCTCATCGTCACGGGTTCAAAGCAGCATGTTCTCTCATGTTGTGACTGCCGGTCTCGACCCAGACCGTGTTGTGCACGATCCGGTCCATGATCGCATCCGCGTGGACTCCGGATCCGAGTCGTTGATGCCAGTCCTTCTTCGCATACTGGGTGCAGAACACCGTCGACGCACAGTCGTAGCGGCGTTCGAGCAGTTCCAACAGCATGCTGCGCATCGACTCATCCGGATGATCGAGCAACCATTCGTCTATCACGAGAACGCTGAACGCGGCGTACTTCTTCAAGAACTTCGTCGTGCCCATCGGTTTGTCCAACGCCTGCGCCCAAGCTTCTTCAAGATCAGGCATGCGAATATAGTGCGCACGGATCCGGTGCTGGCAGGCCCGTTTGGCCAAGGCGCACCCCAGGTACGATTTCCCGGAACCGGTGAACCCTTGGAACACGACGTTCTGGCCCCGCTCGATGAAACTGCAGGTCCCCAGCTGGGCGATCACGTTCCGATCCAGGCCGCGTTCATCGACCCTATCGAGTTGACGCAGGTCGGCTGCCGGGTAGCGCAACCCGGCCCTGCGGATGAGTCCCTCGATTTTGGCGTGATTGAATACCGAATGGGCTTCATCGACGACCAGTCGCAACCGTTCGTCGAAGCTCATTCCCATGGTCAGATCCTCGTCTTGGGCCTCGAGTGCCTCCAGCAGGGCCATCGCGCCCATTTCGCGCAGTTTGCGCTTGGTCTCTGTATCGATCGAAGTCACCGAGTCCCTCCTGCATAGTAGGAGGCACCGCGGACGTAGCCGCCGTGCTCGACAGGTTCGGTCCGGGCGGGTCTGGTCTGGTCCTGACCGGTGGCAAGGAGCGGTTGCACATGCGCATACCGTGGCGACCGCACCGGCCCCGCCAGCGTAATCCGGCAAGCGGCTTCGACCCGGTCGGCAGAGTAGCGGCGAGAGAGTCTCAACACCGCCAACGCCGGGTTGACCCCTTGCTCGTCGATGGCTACGGACTCGAAGATGCGATTGATGACGACCAGCGTCGACGCCCCGATCCTCTCGGCCCATTGGCGTATCCGGGCCGCGTCCCACTGCTGGTATCTGTCCCCAGCAGGAAGGTCAGCATCATTCGTGCGATACTCATTGACCGCAGTCTCTGGCAGCAGCAGGTGAGTCGTGACTCGCTGGTCCCCGCGGTAGACTTCGAGGCTGCGGTCGGTGATGCGCAGATCGACTTTGGATCCGATGTGCTCAAACGGCACCGAGTAATAGTTGCGCGCCCAGCTCACATGCCCGTTCCTGGCCACACGCCGCCCATAGATCCACTGACTGATCTCGTAGGCCACCTGCGGCAGCGGTGTCAACAGCGGTTCCTCCTCCGTGGTGAAGACACTGAGCCTGGATCCGGGCCGCTTCTGGAAAGGTTCAGCATTATAAGCGCAGACTCTCTCCTCGATCGCGGCCGTCAACGTCGGCAGCGATGTGAACCGCCGGTCACGTAGCCCTGCGATCACCCATGTGGCGACATGTCCAACAGTATTCTCAACACTCGCCTTGTCTTTTGGTGCCCTGATTCTGCCCGGTAGAACAGCAGCCGAATAGTGGGCAGCCATTTCCCGATAGGCGTCGTTGAGCACGATTTCACCGTCGCGAGGATGAGTGATGACTCCGGTCTTGAGATTGTCGGGCACGATCCGCGGTGTTGAACCGCCGAAAGCGGTGAACATCGCCACATGCGCCCGGAGCCACGAGTCCTGACTCATGTCCAGGCTCGGGTGCACGAATGCGTACCTGCTGAAGGGCAGACACGCGACGAACAGATAGACCGTCTTCGGCTTGTCTGCCCCCGTGTGCAGTTGCATTGTCGGACCGGACCAGTCGACCTCGATGGTCTGGGCGGCTTTGTGTCCCACACGAGAAGCTGCACCGGTGACGAGGACGTGGCGCTGATAGGTGCGGCAGAACCGGTCATAACTCATCGCCGGATCACCAGCCGCAGCGCACTCATCGGCGTACTCGCCATGGAGGAGCTTCAGCGTCACCCCGACCCGGGCCATTTCCTTATGGATTGCCTTCCAGTCAGGTTGGGCGAACACGCTGTGATGGTCCCCGCGGCCCGGAAACAGGAGGCCATACACTTCACTGTCAGCACGGTCCTTGACATCATCCCACCCGAGTCCCGCAGCGTCGGCGGCCTCGAGGACCTGCGTGACCGATTTGCGTGACATTGCCTGGGAGCCAGCGATCGCTCTGCCCGAGAGCCCCTCGGCTCGAAGCTGTAACACCAGCTTGGCCCTGATCTTGCGTACCATTGATAATCTCCTTTCGCCGCGTGCCCAATACACGCGGTGAAAGGAGCTTATAGTTCGTGGCCCCCGCACACGCCATAGATGGTCCCGACGCCCACGATCACGCGACCAAGCAACTGGCCCCCGAGCTCACGATTGACGGCCCCCAACAAGACGGATATTCACGACCCAAGCGCCATCCACGCAGACATGATGGACTGCCTCTTGCTGTTGTCACCGTATGTGCATGCGCATATTCTGCACACTTCAAAAGTCTCTCAGATGCTAGCGGAGAAGCCATGATCGTGAGTTTCAATAGTAAATGGCAGTCTTCTGCTAGAGATCGGTGGCGATCCTGAAATCATCACTTCTGCCTTTGAGCTCTGGCCCTATGGAGCCTTGCCTGCCAAAACCAATTGCGACACGTCACCGGTCGTCGCTCAAGCCATCAGCGACGCGGGAGCTTAACCGGGACCGCGCAACACCCCAATAGAGCTGAGTATCGAGAGCATGCGTCGACTCGTTAGCCACCTTTCCCAAGCCCTGGGTAGCTACTAGCCCGACGTTGCCGAGTAGCCGTGGCCCCATGGCAGTCTGTCTATCGAATCGGGTATGCACCACGCTCGTCATGGACTTCGTCTCCTGCAGTGGGCGGGGTGAAGATGCACACACCTTGAATGTCCGTATGAGCGTACAGCGTGTGCCTGTCATGGTCGTTAAGCACATAGAGAGTCCCCGCAGTGATGACATGCTGAGCACCGCTGTCGGCCTCTTGGACCTGGCCGTGACCGCTGATGCAGTAGACCGCTTCAATATGGTTCTGGTAGTGAAGCTCTAAGCTCGTACCGGCAGTGACGGTAGTGATGTGGATCGAGTAGGGGAACCCGTCGCTGCGCACTAGGATGCGATCGCTTTCCCAGCCAGGTCCGTTGACAGTCTCCAATGAGCGTGAACGATCTCCATGCTGGCGAATAATCATACGCCACCTTCCATAAGCACGGAGCCAATGGGGCCCACCCGGACCAGGATCTCTGGGCCGTGATCTGAGTCAGGGAACATGGACGATGAGAACAGCTCGGTCGATGCTACCGGGGCACCATACAATGCGCCCAGCTTCTCCAGCGTCCGAGCTGGTGGTGATGGGACTGCGGAGACTGTGGCTTCTACAAACTGGATCGAAGAAGACTTGATCAAGGGCTCTGCCACCGAGCGCAGCAGGCATATGCCCAACCCGGTTCCTCGAAATGCCGGACTGATCACTTGCTGCCAGATCATGAGCGTATCCGGGGCGTCAGGTTGAATGTAGCCGGTGATGAAAGCAGCCACCTCACCCTCGTGACGCACCACTCGAGTGGTGTTCATGAAATCACGGCACCAGATCATGTAGTAGTAGGCGGAATTCTGATCAACTTCAGGAGTCGATCTCACCAGCGACCACATCGACGCTGCGTCTTTAAGGGTGGGGGTCTCTGGTGATACTTCCGTGGCAGTTGCGACATGTGTGATGCTCATGCCTCGGAGCTTAGGGAGCCTTCGAGTTGCCGTCTATTTCCTGATTTGCAAACTTACTGATGTTTAGAAGTCACAGATAGTAGTCATCCCGGCGATCGAGTGTTCGGGTTGCGATGAGCTGCGCAAGGGTCTCGATGGGCTGGCTGCCCTCAGCTCCGGTGAGTGTACAGAGGAGCAGCTTGCGATGTGGTGTTGGGCTGCCACCCAACGGCACCCGGGCGGCTGTGGACCGGAAAGTCGCGAAACGAGAAGTCAGGCTGACAGCTCCAGTGGCTTCGACGAGGTCGGCGACAGCTTGAGTGTCCTGGGCGTAGTGGATGACCTCTGGAGTGAAGCCTGCGGCGTGGCAGGCGCTAAGAACCTCCTGATGGCCAGATCGATCAGCACCGGGCAGTATCCACCGGTCTTGGGAGAGTCCACCCAGTTCGACCCAGTTTGAGGCCGCGGCGCGGTGGTGTGAAGGAATAAGAGCGTCCATGGGTTCGCTGGCCAGTGTGTCCTGGTGGAAGCGATGATCACTGGCTGGTGGCAGATCAGCGCGTGCGGGGACGATGCACGCATCAAGATGTCCTGCAATAAGCTGATCGAAGCACTGGGGCGCCTCTGTCTCCGACAGATGCACGCTCAGCCGTGGGTGTGCCGCGGCAAGTTCCTCAAGGTTCGGAGCGACCAGCGCCGAGAGTGCAGTCGGATGAGCGCCAAGCCAGAGTCTCCCAACCACTTCGGTCTCCTTGGTCAAGGCTGACTTGGTCTGCTCCCAGGCAGCGTGCGTCTCGTGCGCGTAGGCCACCAGATGCTGACCGGCTGGAGTCAGTCGCACCTCCCTGCCGTGCTGTTCTAGAAGCTCAACCCCCAATTCGTCAGCCAGTCCACGTAGTTGGCGTGAGTACCCCGAGGGGCTGCGATAGAGCAGATGAGCGGCTTCGGTGATAGTTCCCACCTGAGCCAGCACCCTCAACAGCTCGATACGTCGATCCAACATGCACTCATAGTACATAGATTCGTTTACAAACAGGCACTAGAAGTCATCAGAATCCCGAGACAAAATGAGCATCAGCAGGCACAGGAGTGAAGGAGAGAAATCCCTATCGGTGAATTACTGGGAATCGCAGCGGCGATCATGTTTGGATCTTCCCACTTCTTCAACGGCGTCCTCTCGCGTCGTGTACCGGCTATGAACATCGCCGTGTGTTCTCAGCTTGGCGGGGCGTTTCTGTTCGGAGGGTGGACGCTAGCTCGCTTCGACGGAGGGCCGAGCGGGCAGGATCTGTTCTGGGCTGCAGTTTCCGGAGTCGGGGCGGGGCTCGGGGTCGCTGCTCTCTACGAGGGGATGCGCCGGTGTCGCATATCGGTGGTTGTACCAGTCACCAGCATCGTCTCTGTCGCGCTGCCGTTCCTCGCCTCAGTCATTATCCTCGGTGACAGGATCGAGACCCCTCTGGCTCTAGCCGCATTGCTACTCGTTCCAGCTACCTGGCTACTGAGCCGACCAGCAAGCGCTTCGCACACGAAAGACACCTCGCCGGTGGTTACCCCACCAGAGCGGTCACCGCAAGAGACTTCAGCGAACAACGCAGTCGCCGTGGCGCTCGGTCTTGTCGCCGGTCTGGGATATGCCACCCAGCTCTTCGCATTGAGCCGGATATCTTCCCCTGAACCAGCCGCCCCGATGCTGGTTAGCCAGATTGTCAGCGTCATCCCGCTGGTGCTCCTGCTGTACTACAGATCAGGACGGTGGCTGCCCGCAGGAGGCGGGGCAACTTTGAGCAAGGCTGCCGGGGTTGGCGGGTTGGCCGCGCTGGCCATGGTCTCTTATCTCTATGCGACCCGTGAAGTTGCTCTAGCCCCGGTGATGATCGCGATCGCTCTCTACCCAGCACTGCCAGTGATTCTCGCCTTGGTTGTGCTCAAGGAGCGGTTGAGCACACCGCAGATCGGCGGACTCGGCATCGCCGCCATCGTTCTCCCCCTCATCAATCTAACCGGATAGAAGCAGGTAGCCGCCTCGGTATCGGAACACCACGAAGCAGTACGTACGGCAATGTCAGTGCCTATAGGCGTTTTCCGCATGTTCCCCGTCGGTCTCCCTTATCGGGCCCGCTGGTCACTGAGCGAGGACTGGTTCCCGGACCAGATCGTGCTCGGTGATTCGTGGAGGCGGGTGAGGCTGATGGGACCGGACTTCCAAAGCAACACCAGGATTCACCCCTGCCAGTTGTGAGGTGTGGTTATGACAACTGAGGTGGCCTATCCAGACTGTCTGAGTTGGCCCATCCGCGGTGTCCGTTTGAGAGCCTTCACGGACAGTCAGTTGTAGAAGCTCAGGACAACCGGAATTGTGATCAAAGCGACCGATGTGGATGTAGCAATGGTGCTCGACACGATTCGCGGATCTGCATCCTCAGATTGCGATAAGACGTAAGCAGTCGTTGACGTCGGCATCGCGGCCATTACAACGAGTCCAATCACCCAGTTCCGATCCAGATCGGATGCGAACAATACGATGGCCCCGATCGTTAAAACCGGAAGAGTGATGAGTTTGACGAAGTTCGTCAACAATAGCGCCGTTGTCGGCACCGAGCCTTCTCTGAGGCCACGTAGTGAACTAGGTAGTTTCAGACCCACCGCAAACATCGCTAAAGGAACCGCAGTCTGGCTGAATAACTCCACAGGCTGCGAGATCGCAGGTTGCAGATCCACATCTACCAGCGCCAACACAACACCGGCAACGATACTGATGGTAATCGGATTGAGCAGTAACGCTTTCTTCACCGCAGCCCACACCTGCTGCCGCGCTGAAACAGTATCCGAGGAGCGGGCGAACAAGGATCGTATAAGTGGATACCCGAGCATAAACATCACGTTGTGTACCAGTTGACCGATTGCAGCCGGCAATCCTGCCTCCGGACCGAGGACGCTCAGTGTGATTGGTACTCCGAGGTATCCCACATTGCCGTAGCTAGCCGCCAACGAAAGCGGAGCAGCCAGCGAACGTACTTGACCGCGCACGAGGTGGGCTATGGTGAACGTAGCTACCGATGTCACGGCGGGGACGCTGAAAGCGATCAGCACGAACTCCCATGGAACACCGCGTTCGATCGGCGCTGATGCGACCGCGGAGAAGAGAAATGCCGGTAGTGCGAAGTAGAGCACGAACGTCGACAGTGCCGGTTCAGTCGAGTACACCTTCGGTGAGAAGCTCGCGCCGACACCGATAAGAATGACAACGAATAGTGGCCCTATCACTGTGAGAATCTCCGCCACGTTCAACCGCCGGGCCTTAGGCGGGGCTGCAGATCAGTTTCTAACTGCTGGTGTTGCGTGCTCGATGATCTCGTACGCGCTCTCGTGTACGGCATCGGTCGGAGCAGTAGTGCTTCGACCGGGTCGGCGAATGATCGACCAGGATGTCGGCGCAGGACGAGGATTCGCAGATTCCCAGACGTGATGTCGGCTCGATCTTGAGATGGTCGAGGAGAGAAACGGCGAGCGTGACTGTCAGCAAGTCGCTCTGATCGGGCACAGACCAGCCCGTTTGCACTTCGTCGTTGCGGCTGGTCACCATAGGACTGATCCGAAGTTCGGACACCAATCCGGTCAACGCTGATGCTACGTCGGTGGGCCAGGTTGCCGAAAACACAGTATGGATCCGATCGACGGCCCCGACGATCATCTCGTCTCCAGGCTGCGGCAACTCCTGCGGCCACACTTGTCGTAGCTCGGCGCGAGCATGGTTGTCTGCGTCCGGATACCCTGCCCAGGGGTGAAGGGAAACTTCTTGAGGCACAGTCGCCCACTCGTTGACGAGTTCGACCACGGTGCTGATCGAGATACTGGGTACAGGGGACGGCATGCCTATAAGCATATCGTTGCCGTTTCTGCATGGACATCAAAGCGCGATCTGGGCTTGTGTTGTCTTCTTCGACAAATCCGCGTAGATCAGATCAAGGATCGGGGTTAGCACACCGGTTTTCTGCGACCTGTGCACCACGGCCCCGATTTGGTCCTCCAGTTCTGATGGGCGTCCCGCAATGACATCGCGATGCATCGACGATGTCGTAGAGGCTGAGAACCCGTTGAGGTAGATCTGCATGTTCGCGTCGTGATCCCCATCCTCCAGGTACACTCCTTCGCTTTCGGCTACGGAGAAGACCTCGTTCATGGCCGCCGCTACGAGGTTGCGAGTGCGTACATCGTTTCGTGTCTCGCCCACGGTGGCGTCGAGTACTGCACCGACGCCACCGTAGGAGCAGATCAGTGCGAGTTTCCGCCAGAGCACACGGGCTATCTCGTTGCTCCACGTAATATCGATGCCGGCTGACTTCAGGGGTTCGAGGAGAGTATCAGCAGCAAGCTCGGGCTCTCCGGCCAAGCTGCCCACCACTAGCGCCGCCTCGGGACCGATGACTGTCACGTTCAGCAGATCGGTCCGTTGGGCGATGACGACGGTCGAGCTCGCGAATATCTGCTCAGGGCTCAGCTGTTCAGCAGCGACGCGCGGTGCGTCGATGCCATTCTGCACTGTCAGAATAGGTGCGCCGGGTTTCAACGCATCCCGCATGTCCTGGGTAGCCGAGGCGACCTGCCATGCCTTCGTCGTGATGATGGCTGCATCAGCGGACACAGAGCTTAGGTCGCTAACAATTTTGATGCCGCTGACTGTCTCAACGATTTTTCCATTGTCGACTCTCAAAGGTTCCGTGCGACTGCGATCTGCGGCTTCACTACGAGCCTTCAAGACCACCTCGTGGCCTGCCTGGGCGAGGCGGGCAGCGAAGTAGAGGCCCAGGCCGCCGCCACCGTAGATAAGTACTGTCATTGCGGCACGCTATCCATTGAGAGACCGATGGGCTGTTCGCGCAGAACTTGCTTCGCTGTCTCAATGATGTCGGGCAGACGCACAATGTCGTCGTGGAAGTCGCGAATTCGTGCAGTCAGTTGTTCATATTCAGCGAGCTTGGTGGTGTACTGCCTATCGAACCGAGTCTGCATACGTTCGTAGACTTCGGAGATGATCTCGGCTGTCAACGCCGCTTCATTGATCCCGCCTTCAATAAGGATCTGTCGCAAATAGGCGGGGAAGAGGCCGATGCGGTTGAGGAAGTAGTCGACGTCTCGGCTTACTCCCAAATAGTCGGGGACATTGACGATGCCGGCGTTTTCGTTGGTGACGAGAAACCCGCTGACCGGGCGATATGGAGTCGGAACAGTGAGGTAGGTCTGTTCAGAATACCGCGCAGCCTCAGCAACAGCAGCCACGTCAACTGGGCCTGAATCGACCGTGATGTTGTTCTCGTCGAACATTTGGGTGATCGATTCCAGTTCGGCGAGGCCAGCTCGATTGCCGACTCCGGCGACGCCTCCTTCAATGATCTGGAAGCCATGGAGCACGCTGACTATTGAATTGGCCGTGCCGAGTCCGCGGTCGTTGTGTCCGTGGAGATAGAAGTCGATGTCGGGATTGTCGTTGACGAGATTTGCCGCCAGGACGGCAGTCGAGTCTGGGAATAGCGTGCCCACTGAATCGTTGATCCGGATGAGGGAGACGCCTACCTGACGAACCCGGTCAATTTGCGATATCAGATGCTCGTACTTGTCTTCGTCGATTTCCGTGGAGAAGGCGTTGAGCAGACTCGACCGCAACCGTCCGACGCCGATGTTGTACAGCCGGTCTGCCACTTGTTCGAATAGCTTCTTGTCGGACTCGATCTCGATCATGCCGATGCTGACGTAGATCCGGTTGAGCATCGAGCGTGGCACGTCTTTCTCCAGTCGATCAATCAGTGGCTCCCACGTTTTAAGAGTCAGATTGAACGAGAATGTGGTGTCGTCGGTGATCGCGTCGGAGGACTCTTGGATCAGGAGCAGTTGGCGCAGAAAGTTGGCCTCGTTCATTCCTGAGCCGACATCGATGTCTTTAATTCCCGCCTGCGAGAGCTTCTCGACGAGGCGGATCTTGTCAGGGTCGGAAGCTCCGTAGAGAGCTCGTTCACCACCCTCGCGGATGGTCTCGTCGGAAATGGTCTTGATGGAGAAATCTTGATAGCGAGGTGAGTGGTGAAGGGGGAAACTCAACATGGTGGGGAACTCCTTTGAACGCCAGACATGAAAACGTAACTGCCTTAACCCTATAAGGCTGTTACATTAAGTCAATTCTGAGGACGTCATATGACGTCACAGCTCCTGGGGCCGCCTTCTCCCGCCTGCAGGCCTTGAGCCCGCACGGTTGCTGCAGGTGGATGCTGGACAATATTAGGTCTGAAGTTCTATTGATGGTGGTGTGTAATGATCTTGACCGCGCTTCCCTTCAGAGTTCGCACTCCCCTGCAGCTCGTCTATTCCCTCGAAGCGATTCGAGCAGGATTCCCTTCTTCGGCGCGGGACGACGCGGACTCCTCGGTCGACCTCAACGAAGCGCTAATCTCCGACAAGACGTCGCCCTCCATCGAGTAGTCGTCGGCGACTCGATGGAGGGCGACGACATCTTCGACGGTGACGAGATCCTCGGGAAAACACCACTGGGGTCACGGCTGGCTCGTCACCCAGGAGGTGCGTGGCCAGGATCTGCACGAGGCCTGGACTACGCGCTAACTCTTGCGGAATAAAAAGAGGCGGCTCGTCATCTCTAGAATCGGGCTGACTGATCAGATTCAGACACGATCGATCATAATGTTCACGAAGGAAGACCACACCTGATGGCACATTCAATCGTGACCGAACCGGTTAGAGCCGGCATCCAGCGGTTCGTTCTTACGCTGGCTCTTTCGCAGAAACGCGTGAACGGAAGACACATGAGTGAAGACCGAATGCTTCAGTTCTATGAAAGTCGAGGAACTTACCCGGAGTGCCAGGCAGGCTGGTACCGACTCATTCTCGATCTCGATGCTAAGATCGGCAGCATCGAACCGGGGTACAAAGTTGATCAGATCAAGGAGAAGTTCGGCGGCCTACGGTTCTACTACGACGAAATAAGTGTCAATGACGACAACCGCGAACGTGTGGACAAACTCGTTGATGCGGCCGAACAGATATCGTACACGACATGTGAGGTGTGTGGCGTCTCCGACTCGACTGTCACTACCAGCGGACCCTGCTGGGTGAAGACTCTCTGCTCAGAGCATAGAAAATAGCGAGAGAAGTTCACAATTACGCCGCCGGCGGCCTCACTCGCAGTAGCTTCGAAACGCTGAGGGCGGACTTTCAGCAAATGAAAGTATGAGTTCGTACCCACTACTCCAAACCGAGGGCAAAAAGGATGTCCGTGCGTGATCCTTGGACAACATCAAACTCGCCTGTAGCAGGATCGTGAATCAGCTCCGACCCGAATCGACCATCAACGCTGTTGAGGACTGCTGCAAGATTCCGAACTGTTCCTGAGTACACGTCGAGGAACCCGAACTTGTCGCCAGTCCGCTCCACACCATCGATGAGCAGATCACCGAGCCGGTACTGTGCGGAGGCGAAGAACGGCCCCGTTCATCCATTTCGAACACCTCATCGATGCCCGCCATACCACTGTGGTCACCCACCCCTCACTGTTCATCGTTCATCCCATCATCAACTGCACCGCTGACACGACACCGCGTGCAGGACACTCCAGACTCCTTACATAGGCGCACTCCCCCACCCACGAACGCGACCACGCGAGCACCCTGCCAGCCATCACACCTCTTGCATTAATTCCGGCGCACGCAACCAACTTGTCGTCAGCAGTCACTTCTTCCGAGCCATTGGATCGGCAACAAAGCGTAGCGCTGCCCGAATTTTGGCGCGACTACCGTGTCTGCGGTCTTCTCGTGGGGTTGATGCTCGTAGGCTGCGCAGTGTTCACGGTTGGCGTTTCAGGACTCCCTGCTTCCACGTCGACCAGTGACGGAGGATCTCGCGATCGACCGAAGACAATTGGTTCGTGTGCCCCCTGGCCCCGGCCGCGAGACGGCCGGCAAGAATGTCCCACTCCTTGATGACCGGACGGAGACGATCACGGTCTCTCGACATGACATTGATCGCGGCTGCGGCACGGCTATGTTCCTCGACGAGGCCCGTGTATTTATCGCGCAGCTCAACGTACTTGTCTCGCCATGCCTCATTGGCTCGCTGGTGTTTCTTATTCTCGGCTTCAAGCATGTCGAACTTCGACTGCAGGAGGTGGAAGTCCTGGTTTTTTACCGTGAGTCGGTTCCGGAATTCTTCGCGCTGGCGAATCAACTCCTGCCGATCTTCGCCCATTTCGAGGTCCGCGACCTGCCGCTTCAGCCGACGGACTTCTCGCTTACTCCAGTCAAGATCACGCGCATGTTCGAGGCCGGTCGATCGGATTGATTCGGCTGCACGCTCGGCTGCTTCGCAACGCAATCGTTGCTCGTGCTCACGATCACGGGCCTCCTGAGCGTGACGTCTCTGACGAGCGACCTCAGCACGCAATGAAGCGACCGAGCTTGCTTCATTGCGGCTCTTCTTTCGGACCCTGTAGGCAGCCTGCTTGCATGCGTCAGAACAGAACTTCCGGGCACCGTTTCGAGGGCCGGAGATTTCGCCTTGGCAATGGTCGCACCGTCGCTTCACACCCACTACCGTAACGCGAAATCGTTACAGGTATGCACCTTGGTGCCAGAAGTGTGGTCATGAATCCTGCCCTTGTTAATGAGCGCTGCCTGGGAGCCTATTAACAATGGGTCATTGTTCGCGCTTGGATTGCGCTTCGAGGAGGGTGGCGATGCGTTCGTTGAGCTTGTCGTGTTGGTCTCGGACGGCGGTCAGTGCGGCTTCGTGCTTGGCTGCTTCCGTTGCCCACTTCTCGGCTTCTGCCTGAGCTGTGGCCAGCTTCTGTTCGAGGTCGTCGATCTGCCCGGTCGCGGTATCGCGTTCGGCTTCGACTGCCTCAACATCAGCCGTGAGCCCTTCGACTTCGGAACGGAGAGTCTCGACGTCGATGCGCAACTGGTCACGTTCGGGAGTAACGGCGACCAGTGCGGCACGGTAGGCGTCGGCCCAGATCGCCTCGAGGCGTCCGGTGACGTCGTCGGGCACGGGTGGGATGGTCTCGTGGTCATCGTCGCGGGCAGCGTCGTTCCACGCCTTCGCAGTCACCGAGGCCACTGCCATGCGCACCTTCGCGGCCTCGCGGATCGCCCGTGCAGTCACTGCCCGCCCCGTGTCGGCCAGGTCCCGGGCCGCGGCCTCGGCTCGAGCTTCTGGAGCCTGCTGGTCGGTCATGGTGAAGTCCTTTCATGAAAAAGTAAAGTAACAGATGTTACCAGTTACCATGTTACCTCGTTTTTGAATCATCAACAAGCCCTACCCGACGACGTCTGCACCTGGGGCCAGCTACATGGGCACCCCCGGCGGAGTGCCCGTCGTAAGTGGACGGGCGAGGAGACGCCCCCTGTTGCATGTCAGGCTGAATCAGAGCACCAACTGGCCGCACCTCACCGTCACTCTCCAGTAGCAACCAAACCGAGAACCGTCTGTCCTAATGTCAGGAGCGCTCAGTGAATCGCGTCCCCTCACACCTGCCCGCCGCAGTCGTGATCGTCTTTGTCGTCACGACTGCGGCGTCTGCCCTCCCGGGCACTAGGAATCATGGCTAAGCGGAAGAGCTCCCTCGACCTTGGCCGCAACTGCACCGTTCACGATTGCATCTTGGTCTTCGTTTCCTAGCACCATTCTTCACGCTGATCGCTCTCAGCGAGTTCGATAAGGCTGTGCGGTGAAGTGATGAGTGCCGCGAACAGCCCCCCAGTCAAGAACAGCGCAACCAGCACGTCCACGCTCTTGTCCCCGGCAGGCGGATTCAAATCTCCTATCACGCCGACGGCGGCTATTACGACCATGATTCCCATCGTGACGATGGCTGTCCGCTCGGGTTTCAACGCTTCGACAGACCAAGAGATGTGCCGGCCCCAAAGTCCGGACTTCCAGGCATAGATAGCTCGCCAGATCATGACAATGGCGGAAGCAAGGAGAATGACAAAAGTCGCAATCTGCTCGGACGGCCGCGACGCCACAAAGAAGAATCCTCCGACGAACACAAGGTAAGCTCCACAAGCCCATAGTTGGAGTACTTTCATGATTCACGTGTCTTCCTAGAAAATGACAGTCGCTGACTTGCTGACGGCGAGCAGTGAATCGACGGGGCGTACCAGTACGTTCCCAGCATCGCCCCTGGCTTCGATGCATGGGGCATGTATCTCGCCAGAGAAGTGTGGGGTAACAGCGTGATTCCTCCATCTACTGAGATTTGTGGCCTCCCGAGGCCATAGTTTGTCAATGGCTCAAGGTGTTCGATCGTTTCGACGGTGCGCGGCGAGGCTCAGCTCCCGGTAGTCCCACCCGGTGACTATCGAGAATCGCTCTAAGCTCAGTCCAAGCAAATTCATGCAAGAACGTTTTTCGTGGCGTGGCAGTTCGTTCACGAGGGGAGGCAATAGAAATTTATCGCAACCTAAACCTTTCAATACAGAATTATTGCAATCTTTATTTCTTGTTGTATGTATTTTCGAGTGCATACCAGACGGCTTCCTGGATCTTGAGGCCATGGCGGAACTTCAGTTCGTTGAGAATTTCCTCGTGTTCTCGCGTCATCCGTGTCGTTTTCGTCTGGGTCCACTCGAGGTCATGCGGAATGTTGTAGGTGGGCTTACCACTCGGTCGCGGGCTGCTAGTTTGCTGCGCGGGGGTCTCAGCGACTGCGCCTACCGGAGGTTCGGCAGGTGCTGGGCGTGCTTTGCGGGAGCGGGGCGGGAGATCAGTCATCGTGGTGTGGTGTCCTTTCCAGGATCGTGGTGAGCAATTGATCGTATGCGTTGACGACGATATCGGCGCGCTCGTAACCGGGACCGCCGTACCACTCGCCTTTGAATCGTGACTGGCGAACGGCCTCTCGCTTGGGAACGAAAGGGGTGAGGCCAATGCCTTGCTCGAGCACGTAGTCGATGGAGCGTTTCTCAACTTTCGGCTGAATTGTGTCGGAGACTGAGGTCAGGATGACTCCCAGCTCCAGAGGAATCAGAGGACTGCCGCGAAGCTGCTGTGATCGAGCAAATGCCGCAAGCGTCTCGGATGCACCGTCGATGCCGTCAACGCCGTCTTCGCTGGCCGTGGCAGCGTAAATCACGGCGTCGGAAGCCATCAGCGCGTTCATGGGCAGTAGACCGCCTTGCCGGTTGGGTGCGTCGATGACAACAAAATCGGCGCTGGTGCCACGGAGGGCAGCGCGCAGACGTACCTCACCGCCGTCTGGTCGTTCTGCTTCTCTATGGGCAACGGATCGGTCCGAGGGGATGATCCGGAGATTGTCGTGCCATGTGGTGGAGAGTGCGAGTTCCTCGCCCCAGCCTTCTGGGGCAGCGTCAGCGAGGATCGCGCCGACGTGCATTCCCTCGTCCTGAAGAGTGGCCCCGATCCACTTGGTAGTTGCGGCTCGCGGATCAAGGTCGACAAGAATCGTATTCAGTCCTCGGATTGCGCCGAGCATGGCAAGCGAGACCGCCGAAGTGGTCTTGCCGACCCCTCCGGTCTCGTTCCACAGTGTGATTGTTTGTGTCATGCTGCCACCTTCCTGTGTGTAAATAATACAATACAGCAATACGCCAATATTGCAAGCAATATTTATTTCGTGATGTCGGTGAGCAGCGCAGATACGCCATCATGGGTGGCCCACTTCCAACCCAGCAGGATGACACCCGTGACCAGAAACAGCCCAATGAAGTCGTGAAGGACGATCTCTCCACCGTGATGTCGGCAACGGTGGAAGGGCCCGCCGGCGATGTTCCGACAGCGGTTCCCTCTGGTAGTCCAGCCGGAGCAGAAGGCTGTGACCGACGCGGTGGCTAGAATCAGGGCCACGATGAGAGTCGCTAGCCATGTGAGCGGGTGTAGGTCTGGCATTCCTGTCTCCAAATCGTTTGCGAAGCCAACAGAGCCCTCGTCACCACGTAGAACAACAAGGCTGGTGGTTTGAGTCTGGCACGTAGCAGGGGTATCCACCGTGGGATGAGTACGCACTCCCGATGGCCACTTGCGAAAGTAATCGAGATGCGCCGATGTGTGGGCTGAGATTCCGGGGGAGAGGCTGGTAAACAGTATCGGCGAAGTTGCCACGAGCGTCGATAAGTGGCCCACTCACGGGCTATCTGTAGAACTTCCGCTGCCGTCGTAGTTGGCGAATCTTCTCCAATGCGGCCTGCTTCTCAGCCTGTCCCTCGGGTGTCGCGAGTTCGGCCTTCTTCTGCTGCCATTCTTCCTCTCGGGCACGCTGCTGGGCGGCCTGCTGGGCCTTTGCGGTCTTCGCTCGGCGCTGGCGCTTCTGCGTGGGTGACTCAACAACAGCACCGTTGTCTCGCCAGGCATTGAGTCGCCAATTCACCCAATGCCCAAGTCGAGCCGCTGGGATGCCATCAGCGCCGGAGTACGGCACCCAACGACCATCGACGATCTGCCCTTGCGCTCGGCCATCAGGCAAGGTGTCGAGAGCGGTGATGAGGTCTCGAACCGTCCAGCCGGTCTCCACGGCAGCCTCGACCGGGTGATCTGCCTGAAGAACGGCCACCTGTTCGACCGTGATCTCGTGCAGCGGAGACTGAGTGAGCTCAACCCGGATTTCGCCGAGGAAGTCGGCATCGACCCGATCGACGTCGAAACCGCACCCGATGGCGACGTCGAACTCGAGGACACCGCCGGTTTCATCGTCCCCGACTGCCCCGAATGCGGTGGGCTGCTCAAACCCGATGTCGTCTACTTCGGCGATTCCGTCCCCGCGGCCAGGGTCCAACAGGCCAATCGGATCGCTGACGAGGCCGCCGGCATCGTGGTGCTCGGTTCCTCTCTGGCGGTGCTGTCCGGTCTGCGATTCGTCAGGACGGCGGCAAAAGAGGGCAAACCCGTCGTCATCGTCACCGACGGGCCGACCCGAGGTGACGAATTCGCCGATTACCGGTCGATCTCCCGCGTCGCCGACTTCGTCACGACCTGGGCCCGCCGCTGAAGTGACAGGCCGGCGAAGCGACCGGGCGGTGAGATGACGAAGCGTCCAGGCGAGTCCAAGCCGGAGATGGAAGACTGGCGGGTATGAAAGACAATTTGGCACGCGCCGAACGACTGCGACTCGTCGACTCCGCCCGCCGCGCGGGTGAAGACGCCCCCACACTGTGCGAGGGATGGAACGTCAGGGACCTTGCCACCCACCTCGTCATCCGCGAACGTCATCCCCGCGCTGCCGCGGGCATCTTCATGCCGAAGTTCTCCGACCGCCTGCGGGCCAAGGAGGACGAGTACGCGCAGATGCCGTTCAGCCGGCTGCTCGGACTCGTCGCCGCACCTCCGAAGTGGACTCCGGGCGCCCTGCCGGGTGTGGAGACGGTGATGAACACGACCGAGTTCCTCGTCCACCATGAAGACATCCGCCGGGCCGCGATCGAATGGATTCCGCGCCAGCTGTCCAAGGCAGAGACGGTGACCGTCTGGGCGCAGACGAAGGTAGCGTTGCTGCCGTTTGCCGCGAAGGCGAAGGGTCCCGTGACGATCGAAGCACCGAGCTTCGGTACCCGCACCGCGGGGAAGAAAGGCAGCGGTGAGGCCACGACGATCACCGGGGCACCGCTCGAACTGCTTCTCTACCTCATGGGACGAGACGACCACGCGCTCGTTGACGTGCACTGAATGTCGGGAAAACCCCCTCCAGGTCGGGGGATTGGTCCCTGTCGGCGGTCGGCGAGGTCTTCCTAGGCTGGTGCCAACAGCCGATACAGAGGAGACCAGCACCATGAACGCAGCACCCGGCCCGACGCCCGATCAGTTCGATCCGACCTCCGCGGGACAGTACCCCCACCCGTCCACCGGACAGTACGAGGCACCGCAGACCTACCCGAATCCGTATACGGCCAATGCTCAACGCACCGAGGAGGATCCGGGCAAGGTGCTCGGCATCGTCTCGCTCGTGGCGAGTCTGTCGACCTTCCTCGGATTCAACTTCATCGGACCCGTCATCGGCATCATCACCGGACACATGGCGCGCAAGCGTTCACGAGAAGCCGCGTACGGAGACAACGAGATGGGCAAGTGGGGCTTCATCCTGGGCCTCGTCTTCCTCGGACTCCTCGTCCTCGGATGGGCACTCGGAATCTCCTTCGGCATCGTCGGCGGCCTGGCCAGCCTCATGGCCGGCTGACCGCGACAACGAGGCAACACCGACAGAGAAACGGCAGAGGGCCGACCCGTGTGGGTCGGCCCTCTGCCGCAGTCGGACGCCGTTGTGAGAAGCCCGTTGTGAGAAGCCCGTGTCAGACGAATTCAGTAGCCGACCCAGGCGCCGCGTTCCTGATCGAGCACCCGCGGGTGCAGCAGCGTCGAAGCTTCGACCGTGCCCACAGACGCGCGATCACGGTCCGGTGGGAACGTCGTCGAGGCGGCGAGCACCTCGGAGGTGGCGAATTTCAACCCGCTCGGGGCATCATCGGGCACGGACACCTCGGGGCCCTCGCCACCGAGATCGGCGAGGAAATATCCCCAATCGCCGAAGCTGGGGACATCGACGTGATACGGAGTCGTCGACAGTCCCGCCTCGGCGACGGCCTCACCGATGCCCCAATAGGCCTCAGGGGCGAAGTACGGGGAGCCGGCCTGGACGACGAGGCGCGCTTCCGGGGACATCACCTGGCGGATGAGCCCGTAGAACTCGATGCTGTAGAGCTTCGACGTCGCCACATCATCGGGGTCGGGAAGATCGGCGATGACCGCGTCGTAGGCAGAATGCTTCGCCTCCCGCAGCCACGTGAAGGCATCGGCGGCGATCGTCGTCACTCGCGGATCATCCAGAGAATCATCATTGAAGTCGGTGAAGAGCTCCGTGGTCTTCGCCAGCTCGAGGACTGCCGGGTCGAGGTCGACCAGGGTGACGGACTCGACGTCCGGGTATTTGAGGATCTCGCGCACCGCCAGGCCGTCGCCGCCGCCGAGGACGAGGACGTTGCGGCGAGGACCGGCAAGCAGCGGATGGACGAGGCTTTCGTGATAGCGGTATTCGTCGGCCGAAGCGAACTGCAGATCCCCGTTGAGGAACAGCCGCGTATCGCCGGTCCTCTTGGCCTCGGTGAGCACGATCTCCTGGTAGTCCGACCGCTGCGAATACACGATCGGATCCCGGTAGAGACGCTGCCGGGTGGTGACTTCGATGTCGTCGGTATACACCCACACCACGGTGAGCCCGCCGAGGATGAGCACAAGCACTGCTGCCAACATGAGTGTCGCGGCGCGGCTGATTTCGGTGCGGAAGAGCCAGAGGACGATGAGGATGCCCACCAGCGCATTCGTCATCCCCACCGCCAGGGCACCGCGCGGCAGTCCGAGCAGCGGCAGCAGGAGGAACGGGAAGGCGAGTCCGCCGACGAGTCCGCCCACATAGTCGGCGGCGAAGAGGTCGGCCACCGCGCTCGAGGCCTTCTGCGCGCGGATGCGCTGCACGAGCTCCATGAGCAGCGGGATCTCTGCGCCGATGAGCGCGCCGATGACGAAGGCGAGGGCGACCATGGCCACGGTGTAGACGTCGGCGAAGGCGAAGGCGAGATAGAGGAGGATGACGGACAGCCCGCCGATGATGCCCAGGGCCGCCTCGATGAGGGCGAAGGAGACCGCCGCGAACCCGGTCAGCCGCTTCGTCGCCAGCGAACCCACACCCATTGCGAAGACCATGACGGCCAGGACGATCGAGGCCTGAACGATGGTGTCGCCGAGCAGATAGGACCCCAAGGCCACGAGCGCGAGCTCGTAGACCATTCCGCAGCTCGCGCAGATGAACACGGCCAGCAGGACGAAGAACCGAGCCGGACCCGGCCGCATCGGCAGGGTGACCGGTCGGGCCGCCTCGGTGGCGGTGTCCGTGGTCGAGTCGGTCGGTGCGGTCGCGGCCGACGTCTGACCGGATTCGTCAGCGGTGCTCAAAGGAGGGCTGCGGCCATGATGCCGGCAATGCCCAGATGAGCGGTGGCGTTGACCCAGACCTCGGGGTGCATCTGCGGGGAATTGATGAGGTCGCCGGTCCTGCCCGGGGTGAGCAGACCGATGAGCAGGAAGCTCACTCCCATGAGGATGATGCCGAGGATGCCGAAGACGAGGGTGGACAGGATGCCTGCGGCCAGGTCATCGGAGCTGGCGCGGATGGCGGCGATGACGATGATCGCGACTCCGGCCAGGTCGGAGGCGACGAGGACTGCCGCATTGCGCGACTTCTGCTCCCACAGGATGACGTGGAGCTTGCCCGGGGTGAGCAGGTCGACGACGAAGTAGCCGATGACCATGAGGAGGAGTCCGCAGCCCGCATAGGAGAGGACGACTCCGGTCTCGTAGATGAGGTAGTTCAGGAGCATGTCTGCCTTTCGCTGTGCCTATTTTCCGGTGCCCGGTCCGCCGCCGCGGAAGCCAGAGCCGTCGCCGTAGTTCGATCCGCCGCCGGAGAAGAACGGGAGGAAGAAGAATCCGCCGCCTCCGGAGCGTGAGGTGTCGCAGCCGACGTAGTCATAGCTGCTGCCGTTCTTCTCGTAGTCGCCCTTGCCGGGGTTCGAGACGTATTGGCCGTTGGTCAGGTCGTAGTCACCGCAGTCGGCGCTCGCGGGCGATCCGCAGCCGCGGAAGACGTTGCCGAGGACGATGAGGACGATGACGATTCCGATGATCGTTCCGCAGCCGAAGCGGCGCGGCTTCCGCCCCGATCCGCTGCCGGGACGATGTGGTCCGCCGGGGCGCTGCGGGCCGTTCCCGCCGCCTCCTGCGCGGTCGAAGTCGAAGGAGCCTCCGCCCATCGAGACGTTCGGTCCCTGACTCATGTCGACCTCCTCAACTCGGAGCTGCTGTGGACGATCTCCCGATGCTGCGGGTAGCAGTGCCACGACTGCCAGGCTATCCGCTCGGGTCCCGCACACGTCAGCGACAGTGCCGTCAGTGCGCCGGGCTGTCCGGGGAACGCGACCGTGAGGTGGTCGTCAGCGGTGAGTGCACGGTCGGCACCGGCGGCGAGCACCTCGGCGGCGGCATCCGGGAAGTCTCCGTGCACACCCGTGCGGGTCGCGGTGAATCGGTGTTCGGTGAAACCGGCCCACCGACCGCGGCGGATGACTTCGCGGTTCCACAGCGGTCGGATCGGTGAGGACTCGTCGGCCCCCTCGCCGAGGCAGGCGAAGGTCTCGACGAACGCATCAGCGGCGCCATCGGTCAGGATCGCCTGGTGGGAGGAACCGATGACGGTCAGTGTCAGGGTCAGCTCAGGAACCGCCTCGGCGAGGGCGGAGGCTGTGTCAGTGGGTGCAGCTGCGGTGGGCACATCGACGCTGCGGGTGGCCAGTGGAGCGATCCGGTCGTGGTCGAGGCTCAGCCGCAGCGCCTCGGCACTGGTGTCGGTGAAGGGGACGTCGAGCGGGCGGGGGAGAGTGAGCATCAGCTGCCGGAGTAGATGGTGAACGAGCCGGTCGGGATGGTCTCTCCGGTGCTCACTTCCCAGCCACCGTGGTCGAAGCGTTCGAAGGCGAGCAGGCGGCCGTCGCCGGATTCGTAGTCGACATAGTCGACCCCGCCCTTCTCGTTCAGTCCCGTGGTGCCTTCGGACCGGTAGGAGGCAGTGCCGTGTTCGACGAGGTCGTAGTCGGTGCCGTCGATGGTGATTGTCCGGGCCTTCGGTTCGATGTCGAGGTCGGGGCGGTCGCGCCAGCGGGCGATCTGGACATCGGGGTCGCGTTCGACGCTCAGCCACATGCGGGTCGCCGAGGCGTCGGCCTGGAAGAAGTGTTCGGCCCAGTCGTAGCCGCCCTCGGAGATGCGCAGGGTGCCGCGGACGAAGTACTTCTCGTTGCCGAACTCGAGGAGGTCTCCGGCCTTGATGGTCTCCGGGTCACCGCCGGTGTTCTGATCGGCAGCGAAGGGATCGCGCGGGGTGGTCGGCTGCTGTGTCTGCTCCTGCTTGCGGGCCTTATTGGCGCGAGAGCGGATGACGAGCACGGTCACGAGGACGACGATGATGAAGACGAGGACGGCGATGAGGAGTTCTGTTGGCACGGCGGTCTGCTTCGTTTCGATGGCCGGACGGGTCACTGCCCACTCTAGTCGACCGGAATGTCACGCGCGGCTGTGATCGGACTTCTTCTCCAGGGCGGTCATCGTATCGGCGATGAAGAACCCGAGGTCGCGGTTGAGTGCGAGCATCGGTTCGTTGTCCGTCGCCGTGTACGTCTGCACCCATTCCGCCGCGGCGGTCGCGGCGACCGCGGGCAGCTGACGCAGGTTCGCGACCTTGAGGGCCCGACCGATCCCACGCCCTCGAAAGGCCCGGTCGACGAGGGTGTCCTCCTGGATGACGATCTGCGGATCATGGGACGAGACCATGATCTCCGTGTAGCCGACGGCGAGTTCGCCCACGTGCGCCATCGAGCTGACCAAGGTCCAACCTTGTTCTTCCATCCGCTCCTCATGGCTGCGGATCGCCGCGGTGCTGGCGTGGGTGGCGGAGCGGGTGAGGTCGCCGACGGGCACGTCCTCATCCATCTGCTCCCGCAGTTGGGTCCAGGATTCCAACACGTCCTCGGGGCAGGCTCCGATCCATGAGGTGACCGAGAAGTCCGGGTCCTCTCTGATCACCGGCACAACCGTTGACGCCCCCGAATCCTTGTACCGATTCGCATCGGCGTCCAGGTAGGCGGGAAGGTCGAGCAGCAGTCGGTGCTCTGCGTTGCCGATGCTCATCCCGTGCGCTCTCGCGAAGGCGACCCCGGCCGGGCAGTAGGTTTCGGTCTGCACGATCGCCGAGGATCGGTCATCGTGTCCAAGGAACTGTGCGGCCGCCTCGGCGAGGGCCGTGCCGAAACCTCGACGACGGTGAACGGAGAGGACACCGAGTTCGATATCGGTCGGTGTGTCGGGGGAGAGGCTGATCTCGGCGCCGCCGATGATCTCCTCACCGAGGCGGCCCATCAGGGCGATGTCCTGCCCTCCCGGGCGCGGGTGGGCGAATTGGGTCAGCGTCGTCTCGGCGCTGCGCCACCAGGCGGCGGTGCGGGCCTCGGTGTAGGCGGTGCGCATGACATCGTTCCATGTCAGCAGCGCAGACTCATCGTCGGCGGCGATGCGCGTGATCTGGATCTCAGACATGGTGAAAGTCGATCACGGCGGGGACTGGTTTTCAAGGATGCCGGTGACCGTGATCGGGACTGTCGGGGTCGTCGGGGTCGTCTGCTTCGGTTCGGTCCGCAGCGGATCCGCGGTCGGGCGGGTCAGTGGGGGCCGCCTCGGCGTGGGGGTCGTGGTTGGGCAGGCGGGAGCCGATGTGCGCACCCGGTTTCGTCATCACCCGGTAGACGAGCCAGGCGCCGATGCTGAAGACGACGATGATGCAGAGGGTGAGGAAGATGACAGCGCCGAGTCCGGTCTCCATCATTTCGCCAATCGACGACGGTCGAAGTAGTTCGCGAAGCGGGCCTTGAAAGAGCCCATCCCGATTGATCCGCCCACGCGCACGAGAGGCCGGCGGCCGGTCGGAACGGCGTCGACGACGGATTTCACGCTGCCCCAGGACTTCGAGAGCTGGTCGACGTTGACCGCCCAGTCGTCGGGGATGACGACGGTGACCGAGCCCATGCCGGCGACGACCTCGATCTCGATGACCTCGAGTTCGGTCTCGACCTCGAGGAAGTTCAGCTCGATGTTCGACATCGAGGGTTCGCAGCGGATGAAGGGCGGGACAGCCCATCGGGCGCGGCGGACTTCGGACTCCCAGCCGGCCTTGATGACGAGCGGGTCGAAGCGGTCGTGGCCGTTGACCGCCATTGCGTGGCCGGCGGCGGGCGCGATCGCCGAGGTGGGACGGAAGCGATCGGAGGGCAGCTCGGTGGTGAGGTCGGCGAGCACCGCGTCGAGGTCGATGGGGAACTTCGCGGCCTGGACCTTCTCCATCCGCTCGTCGAGCTCGTCGACAGTGATCCGACCGTCGCCGGCGGCTTCGCGGAGCAGCTCGATCGCCTCGTCGCGTTCCTTGTGGCCGATGCGGAAGGTCTTCGCGGGGTCGTTCTCGCCGGGTGAGGGGGTGGCTGAGCTCATGATCTCTATCGTGCCTGATCGGGAGGTCAGCGACAACGGCGGGACTCGGGGAGCCGTATCTCGTGTCAGTCGTTGGCATTAGGCTAGGGGGCGTGTCCACCGCACTGTACAGAAGATACCGCCCAGAGACCTTCGACGAGGTTATCGGTCAAGAGCATGTGACCGATCCGCTGAAGGCCGCCATCGAACGTGGCCGCATCAACCATGCCTACCTGTTCTCCGGCCCGCGCGGGTGTGGAAAGACCACCTCGGCGCGGATCCTGGCTCGGTGCCTCAACTGTGAGCAGGGGCCGACTCCGGTGCCGTGCGGGGAGTGCCCGAGCTGTCGGGATCTGGCCAACGGAGGACCCGGATCGCTCGACGTCGTCGAGATCGACGCGGCCAGTCACAACGGCGTCGACGACGCCCGTGACCTGCGTGAGCGCGCCGTCTATGCGCCCGCGCGCGACCGGTACAAGGTGTTCATCCTCGATGAGGCCCACATGGTCACCTCGCAGGGCTTCAACGCTCTGCTCAAGATCGTCGAAGAGCCGCCGCCGCACATCAAATTCGTCTTCGCCACGACCGAGCCCGAGAAGGTCATCGGCACGATCCGATCGCGGACCCACCACTATCCGTTCCGCCTGGTGCCGCCGGAGGCCCTGGGCAACTACCTTGACGAGCTGTGCACGCGTGAAGGTGTGCAGGTGGCCAAGGGCGTGCTGCCGTTGGTCGTCCGGGCCGGCGGAGGCTCGGTGCGTGACACGCTGTCGGTCCTCGACCAGCTCATCGCCGGTTCCGGGCCCGATGGGGTCGACTACGGTCGAGCAGTCGCTCTGCTCGGATACACTCCGGATTCGCTGCTGTCCGACATCGTCGATGCGTTCTCCGCCGGTGACGGGGCCGGGGTGTACCGCGCAGTGGAGAGGGTCATCGAATCCGGTCAGGACCCCAGGCGCTTCGTCGAAGACCTGCTGGAGCGCTTCCGAGATCTCATCGTCATCCATGCCGCACCCGAGGCGGCCCATGCCTTCCTGCCCGAAGTGCCGCCGGACCGTCTGGAGAGGCTGACCCTGCAGGCCAACGGCTTCGGACAGGGCGAGCTCTCCCGTGCTGCGGACCTGCTGAATGTGGGCCTGACGGAGATGTCTGGTGCCACCTCGCCGCGGCTGCAGCTCGAACTCATCTGTGCCCGCATTCTGCTGCCCGGCTCCGGTCGCAGCCGAGACGCTGTGCTCAGCCGCGTCGAGCGGATGGAGCGTCGCATCGGCATGTCTGCTACCGGCGTCGCCGCAAACATGCCGCCGGCGCAGGCTCAGGACCAGGGTGCTGGTCAGGGCGCTGGGCCGGGAGCTCCGGCCGGCGGGGCTGGCCAGGGGCAGGAACCTGCTGTCGATCAGGGACAGTCGGGCGATCGATCGTCGGCAGGTGCGCCGGGCCGCGGGGCCGGAGCACCGGCTGCGAACGCGTCCGCCGCACAGACCCAGAGCGCAGCTCACGACGACTTCGACGACATCGCAGCCATGGCCGCGGCCGCCGAGTCGATGCTCAACGAATCTCCGGCGCAGCCGAAGCAGCAGCCTGAGCAGGGGCGACAGCGTCAGACCGAGCCGGAGCCGGCGTCGCAGTCCGAGCCGCAATCTCAGACCGCGGACGCGGGTCCGCAGCAGCTGTCTGCTGAGGACCCCCGGAGCGCAGATGCGGGCCGGCCGGCGCAGGAACAGCAGCCGTCGTCCGATTCCTCGTCCGAACCTTCGGCCGAAGCGGCGGGTGCGCCGCAGTATGAGTCGCAATCTGTTCAGGACAACCAGCAGAGGCCGGACCCTGCCAGTGCCTCTGCGCCCAGTTTCGCGCCGGACTCCGCTCCGGACTCGACGCCCGGTTCCGCACCGGCGGACCAGCCTCAGCGTCAGGAGGCCGGGCAGCCTCAGCGTCAGATGACCGAGCAGGCAGCGGCACCGGAAGCCACCTCGGTGGCGGGATCCGGCGACATCGGCGGTGAGATCGAAGCGATCCGCCGCGCTTGGCCGAGCATCCTCGCCTCGGTGGAGAAGCGCAGCCGCCTGACTCGCGCAATCATCGCGGCCAATGCGATTCCCCAATCGTTCTCCGATGGAGTCGTCTACCTCGGCTTCAACAATGCCGGATCCGTCCAGGGGTTCCAGCAGCGCGATCATGCGGCCAAACTCGCGGCAGCGATCAACGACGTCCTCGGCATCCAGGCTCGTATCGATATCGGCGATGTCGGTCGGATCGGCGGTGGCAGCCAGGGCAAGGGGTCCTCTGCTCCGCCCGTGAACGACTCCGGAGGAAATCACGGACCGGCGCCGAGCCAGCGCCGCCCGAGCCCGCAGGAAGTCGCCGCAGTCGTCGGCACCCGTGAAGTCGACAAACCCCAGGTCGACCACGAGAAGTTCTGGGAACCCAGTGGTCCGACACAGGGCCCCTGGTCCTCCGACGACGAGGAGGGAGAACAGCCGGGTCCACAAACTGAACCCACACCTCAGGACGACCCCGTCGGACCGGCTGAGCAGACCGAAGAGCAATCGGCTGGTTCTGATCCACAATCCTCGGTCGAACAGGTTCCCGCTTCGGACTCGTCCGTCTCCGAAACCCCAGACTGGAACGCTCCTGAACCGAACGTTCCTGACCACGATCCTTCCGAAACAGCCGTCCCGGATCTCGTAGTGCCCGATCTGTCCGACGACGACTTCTTCGGTACGCCGACAGACGCCGGAACCGATTCGACAGGCTCCGGCAACGCACCGTCCGACGACTTCGGCCGGTCTGACCACTCCCGCCAACAGGAACCAGCGCCAGCAAGGTCATCCGGCTTCGGCGACGATTCGCCGATGGAGTACGTCGAACCGCGGTGGGAGGAACCGAGCTGGAACGACGGCCCCTCGCCGATCGACATCTCACCGACAGGCGCTGCGTCGACCGCCGCAGCCTCGGCCGACATCGACGAGACGAGCGCAGGCAGCGGAGCCGTCGACGTCGGAGCCGTCGTCGTTCCGCCGCCCGACGATGATCTCGACGATCCCGATCTCGCCGACACCCCGAAAGACTTCGGGGGAGGCGCCTTCGACCAGTCGGCACCTGCCGTGCAGTCTCCGCCGCCGGCGTCGACTCAGGGAGGAGAGAAGCCGTTCAAATCGCGCTTTGCAGCTCTTGCCGAGAAGCACGGTGTCACCACGACTCCGCCTGCCGGATCCGGATACGGATCTGCTCCGCAGACCAACCCGGCGGGCGGCACAGCACCGGGGGCCGCCTCGGTGCCGGGATCGAACCCCTACCCACAGCAGTCGGGATCGGACGAGGACGAGTATGATCCGGAAACGGACCTCGACGTCTCCGAAGCGCCGCAGATGGGCGTCGACGTGATCGCGCGGGTCCTCGGCGGCGAGATCATTGACGAAAGAGAAGTATGAGCGCTGTATACGAAGGTGCCCTCCAGGACTTGGTCGAAGAGTTCGGCAAGCTTCCGGGCATCGGGCCGAAATCGGCCCAGCGTCTGGCGTTCCACATCCTGCAGACGGACTCGCAGGACGTCAATGCGTTGGCTCAGGCACTCACCGATGTGAAGAAGCGAGTGCGGTTCTGCGAGATCTGCGGAAACGTCTCCGAGGAAGCCGAGTGCACGGTGTGCCAGGATCCGCGCCGCGATCGGTCGATGATCTGTGTGGTCGAAGAGCCCAAGGACGTCGTCGCGATCGAACGGACCCGTGAGTATCGGGGGCTCTACCACGTCCTCGGCGGAGCCATCGACCCGATGGCCGGAGTGGGGCCCGACAATCTGCGGATCAAGGAGCTCATGACCCGCCTGCAGGACGGAGAGGTCAGGGAGACCGTCATCGCCACCGACCCGAACCTCGAAGGCGAAGCCACCGCCACCTATCTCGTCCGGCTGCTCGGATCGCTCGGTGTGACCGTCACCCGTCTGGCCTCGGGTCTGCCCGTCGGCGGGGACCTCGAGTACGCCGACGAGGTCACTCTCGGTCGAGCGTTCTCCGGTCGCCGCGAGATCGACTGACCGCCTCGGCGGGAAGATTCTCGACTTCACGGATATTCCGCACCTGCGCGGGTGATTCTCCGGAGTTCAGGCGCCCCATTTATAACAATTTCTGAGCAGGGGCTGAACGCCCTATGACCAACCGCCGTCTCGCCTATGTGCACAGTCAACGCTCGGGTTTGCGCGGGCGGACATTCGGCCCGGTCAGGCGGTGTCTGAATGACGGGCGAAGGTGAACCGAAATGACCTACCTCATACAATGGTTCAGGTGCCGGGAGCCCGACACGGCTGAAATCCTGATCGATGCAGCACGAGACCTCCATGTTTGGAACCATGGAATCGATCGCCTGGCACGGAACTTATCAGCGATAAGGAAGATACTGCAGTGAGCATAGTCGTCCAGAAGTTCGGTGGGTCCTCGGTAGCCGATGCGGAATCGGTCAAGCGGGTGGCCAAACGAATTGTCGAGTACCGTCAAGCCGGCCACGAAGTAGTTGTCGTGGTGTCGGCCATGGGTGACAGTACCGATGATCTCATCGACTTGGCCCAACAGGTTTCCCCCATGCCCCCCGCCCGCGAACTCGACATGCTGCTGACCGCCGGTGAGCGCATCTCGATGGCGGTCCTGGCCATGGCGATCGCCAACCTCGGCTTCGAAGCCCAGTCCTTCACTGGTTCCCAGGCTGGAGTCATCACCGATGAGCAGTTCGGCAAGGCCCGAATCATCGACGTCACTCCCGGCCGCATCCGGTCCTCCCTCGACGATGGATACGTCGCCATCGTCGCAGGATTCCAGGGTGTGAGCCAGACCGCGAAGAACATCACCACCCTCGGCCGCGGCGGCTCCGACACCACGGCTGTGGCATTGGCCGCGTCGCTCGATGCCGATGTGTGCGAGATCTACACCGACGTCGACGGCGTCTTCACCGCCGACCCGCGCATCGTGCCCACGGCACGCAAGATCGATGAGATCGGCTACGAAGAGATGATGGAGATGGCCGCCTCGGGCGCCAAGGTCCTCATGCTCCGCTGTGTTGAATACGCGCGCCGCTACAACGTGCCCGTACATGTGCGGTCCTCATTCTCTCGCAACCAAGGAACCTGGGTGACCGATTCACCCATCCCCGAAGCCTTCCGCCAGGGCCGGGGTTCATCGATCCCGGCAGCGGAACCAGAAACGGAGTCCACCATGGAACAGGCAATCATCTCCGGCGTCGCCCACGACCGCTCGGAAGCCAAGGTCACGATCGTCGGTGTTCCCGATGTCCCCGGCAAGGCCGCTGAGATCTTCAAGACTCTGGCCAAGCAGGAAGCCAACATCGACATGATCGTTCAGAACATCTCCACCCGTGAGCCGGGCAAGACGGACATCTCCTTCACCCTGCCCATGGACGACGGAGCCAAGGCGCTTGAAGCTCTCGACGCGGTGAAGGCCGAGATCGGCTTCGACCAGGTTCGCTACGACGACCAGATCGGCAAGCTCTCCGTCGTCGGCGCCGGAATGCGCTCGCACCCGGGCGTGACCGCGACCCTGTTCGAAGCGCTGAGCGAAGCTCAGGTCAACATCGACATGATCTCCACCTCGGAGATCCGCATCAGCGTCGTCACCCGAGCAGACCTGCTCGACGACGCGGTCCGTGCCGCCCATGCCGCCTACGGACTCGACAGCGAAGACAACGAAGCAGTGGTGTACGGAGGTACCGGACGATGAGCGTCAATATCGGAGTAGTCGGAGCAACCGGCCAGGTCGGCGGAGTCATGCTCGACCTCCTGGCCGATGATCCCGGATTCGAGATCGGCACTTTGAGGCTCTTCGCCTCGGCCCGTTCAGCCGGGAAGACGATCGACTTCAAGGGCCAGCCCATCACCATCGAAGATGCCGCCGAGGCGGATCCGAGCGGACTCGACATCGCTCTGTTCTCCGCCGGTGGGGCAACGTCCAAGGCGCAGGCGGAGCGTTTCGCGGCCGCCGGAGTCACCGTCGTCGACAACTCCTCGGCGTGGCGTTCGGACCCTGAGGTCCCGCTCGTCGTCAGCGAGGTCAACCCCGACGCACTCGACGAGCCGCCCAAGGGCATCATCGCGAACCCGAACTGCACGACCATGGCCGCCATGCCTGTGCTCAAGGCCCTCCATGACAAGGCCGGACTCAGCCGCCTCATCGTGGCCACCTACCAGGCCGTGTCCGGTTCGGGTCTGTCCGGAGTCGAGGAACTCGCCGGTCAGCTGGAGGCCGGTCTGCCCGACGCTCGCAAGCTCACCACCGACGGAAACGCAGTGAGCCTGCCGGAGCCGAACAACTACGTCGAACCGATTGCGTTCAACGTCCTGCCGATGGCCGGATCGGTCGTCGACGACGGGCAGAATGAAACCGATGAAGAGAAGAAGCTGCGCAACGAGAGCCGGAAGATCCTCGGCCTGCCCGACCTCCTCGTCGCCGGCACCTGCGTGCGCGTGCCCGTCTTCACCGGACACAGCCTGAGCATCCACGCCGAATTCGACTCCGACATCAGCCCCGAACAGGCCGCCGAGATCCTGTCGCAGGCACCCGGAGTCTCGCTCGACGAGGTCCCGACCCCGCTGAAGGCCGCAGGTCAGAACGCCAGCTTCGTCGGTCGCATCCGCGCCGACCAGTCGGCGCCAGTTGGCAAGGGGCTCGTCCTCTTCGTCTCCAACGACAACCTGCGCAAGGGGGCGGCACTCAACACCGTGCAGATCGCCGCCCTGCTGGCTGCCAAGCTCGAAGCGAAGGCCGCCTGAGAAACTCTGCTGGTGCCCGCCGGTGTTGATCGGTGAGGCGAAGCGGCCGACGAACCGCCCGGAAGCACCCGCTTCCGGGCGGTTCGTCGTCTCCGGCGACTGTGCTCGACTGCCCATCAGACTCGTACAAGCGCCAGAGCGGAAGGCACACGGCCCAACGGAAAGTCGGCACTCGCGGCTTCGAAGTTCATACGCCCTGATCAAGATCACCGCGTATGAATTCTGAAGCCGCTCATGCACACTATTCGGCCGAAAACCCCTGAGCGCGCGCAGAATGCTGAGAGCAGCGGGGACGTATAAAAAGGTTGCTATATATAAATATTTATATTAGTGGCCGACCTCTGATCTGAGTATCGTCGATGATGTTGTTTGATCCTCGATGCCTTAGAAAGGCTCCTCATGACATCTTCGCGAATCGCTCTCACCACCGGAGCCATCGCCGCTTCGACGGCCTTGGTCCTCAGCGGCTGCGGGGGAGGGGCCTCCGGTTCGGAATCGGGCGAGCTGCGGGTCGTGACCTCGACGAATGTCTACGCCGACATCGTCTCCCAAGTCGCCGGCGACTACGCCGAGGTGAGCCCGGTCATCGATGATCCGAATCAGGACCCGCACTCCTACGAGGCGACCACGCAGGATCGTCTCAAGCTGTCGAAGGCTGACCTCGTCGTGGAGAACGGCGGCGGCTACGACGCCTTCATGACCACGATGCTCGAGGCCTCGGATGCTGATCCCGAAGTGATCGATGCGGTCTCGATCTCCGACCTGCCCGGCTCCGAGGATCTCGGCAACGAGCCTCACGATCACAGCCACAGCGAGGACGAGGACGAGGCCCAGGCGGGCGGACACACGCACGACGAGGGCGACGAGCACTCCGAGGAGGAACACGAGCACTCCGAAGAAGCCGACGAGCACGAGGGGCATGACCACGGCGAGTTCAACGAACATGTCTGGTACTCGGTGCCCACGATGACCAAACTCGTCGATGAGGCGGCGATCCACCTCGGCGAGGCGGTGCCGGAGCACAAGGATGACTTCACCGCCAATGCCGATGAGTACAAGAAGAGCCTCGGCGAACTGCAGACGAAGATCGACGCGGCCAAGAAGGACCACGACGGTGAGAAGGTCGCGGCGACCGAGCCGGTGCCGCTGTGGCTGTTCGCCGATATGGGCCTGGAGAACATCACGTCGGACGAGTTCCTCGAAGCCGTCGAAGAAGGCAACGATGTGCCGCCGCTCGTGCTCAAGGAAGCGGAGAAGCAGATCTCCGACGGCGAGGCGGTGCTGCTCGGATACAATACTCAGGCGGCAGGTCCCCAGGCGGAAGCGCTGAAGTCTGCCGCGGACGACTCCGATGTTCCGGTCGTCGACCTCGCCGAGACCATGCCCGACGGCGAGCATTACGTCGATTGGATGGACGGATACATCACCGATATTTCGACAGCACTCGAAGGACACAAGCACTGACTATGGCCAAAGAATCCGACGCTTCCGCGCAACCTGCACCCCGGGAGCCGGTGATTCGACTGCGCGATGCCGAACTGCGCTTCGGCCCGCGGGTGCTCTGGCACGATCTCGACCTCGACGTCGCGCCGGGGGAGTTCCTCGCCGTGCTAGGCCCCAACGGCACAGGAAAGACGTCACTGCTCAAGGTGCTGCTGGGGCAGAACACACTGTCGGCCGGAACCGCCGAGGTCGATGGTCGGGAAGTGCATAAGGGCAACCCTGCCATCGGCTACATTCCGCAGCAGCGCGGAATCGACCCGCACACCCCGATGCGCGGCCGCGATCTGGTCCGTATGGGCATCGACGGTCACCGGTGGGGGATGGGCCTGCTGTCCCGGGGTCGGAAGAAGAAGGTCGAGGAACTCTTGGCCTCCGTCGGCGCCACCGACTATGCCGATGCCCCCGCCGGCACGGTTTCCGGCGGAGAGCTGCAGCGGCTGCGAGTGGCTCAGTCCCTGGCCAATGATCCCGCAGTGCTGCTCTGCGATGAACCGCTGCTGTCGCTCGATCTGCACCACCAGCAGGTGGTGGCCGCTCTGCTGCACGAACAGCGGGTCAAACGCGATGCCGCCGTCGTCTTCGTCACCCACGAGATCAACCCGATCCTGCCATACGTCGACCGGGTCCTCTACATCGTCGGCGGGCATTTCCTCATCGGCACCCCCTCTGAAGTGATGACCACCGAATCGCTGTCCCGGCTCTACGGCTCCCCGGTCGAAGTGGTCCGCGTCGGCGGACGCCTCGTCGTCGTCGGCGGTGAAGAGGAGTGCGTCGACCACCACAATCTGCCCGATGACTCCTTCGACCTCGACGGGACGGTGGCGAACCGATGAGTGTTCCTGAGATCTTTGCCAACCTCTTCACCTTCGAGGACTACGGCGAACTCGTCGCGCTGCTGGCCAACTCGCTCATCGCCGCTGCGCTACTCGGCGTCGTCGGAGGTCTCATCAGCGTCTTCGTCATGGCCCGCGACATTCCCTTCGCCGTTCACGGAGTCTCCGAACTCTCCTTCGCCGGTGCCGCCTTCGCGCTGCTCGTCGGTTTCGACGTCGTGACCGGGTCGATCGTCGGATCCATCGTCGCCGCTCTCATCATCGGCATCGGCGGCGCCAAGGATTCGGAGAAGAACGCGATCATCGGCGTCCTCATGCCCTTCGGCCTGGGCCTGGCGATCCTCTTCCTCGCCCTCTACGACGGGCGGGCGGCGAGCAAGTTCGGGCTGCTCACCGGCCAGATCGTCGCCATCACTCCCGGCCAGATCCTCACTCTCATCATCTGCGCGCTGGCCGTGCTCGTGGTGTTGGCGATCGTGTGGCGTCCGCTCATGTTCTCCAGCCTCGACCCTGACGTGGCTCGGGCGAAGGGCGTGCCGGTCAGCGTGCTCACCATCGTCTTCATGCTCACCCTCGGACTTGCCGTGGCACTGAGCGTGCAGGTCGTCGGAGTCCTCCTCGTCCTTGCGCTGCTCATCACCCCGGCCGCCGCAGCGACTCAGCTCTCGGCCTCCCCGGTGTGGGTGCCGGTCCTCAGCGTGATCTTCGCCGTGACCGCCTCGGTCGGGGGCATCCTCATCGCCCTCGGTTCGCCGGTGGTGCCGATCAGCCCGTTCGTCACGACGATCTCGTTCCTCATCTACGTCATCTGCCGCCTCGTCGGTCGCCGCCGGATGAGATCCCTGCACCGCCGCCGCGCCCACCGTGCCGCAAAAGAACACAACACCCCCATCCCCACCCCCTGATAATTGCTACCTGACGGCGGCCCAGCAACCCCGCGCGAGGTTGCTGGGCCGCCGTCAGGTAGCAATTGGAGGAGCGGATAGAGTTGGGGGAATGAAGAAGCGCGCTCTCCTCTCCGGTGCTCTTGCCGTTCCCGCGGCCGCCGGAATCTGGGGTGCGGTCATCGAACCGCACCTCTTCGCCATCCGCCGCCACACCCTGCCGATCCTGCCTGCCGGAGCCGAGTCCATCCGGATTCTCCACGTCGCCGACCTGCACCTGGCTCCCTGGCAGAAGCATCGCGCCTCCTGGGTCACAGCGCTCACTCGCCTCGAACCCGACCTCGTGGTCAACACTGGCGACAACCTCTCCGCCGACATCGTGCCCGAGGTCCTCGACGTCTACTCGGGACTCCTCAACATCCCCGGTGTGTTCGTCCTCGGGTCGAATGACTTCTTCTCCCCGCAGCTGAAGAACCCTGCGAAATATCTGCGCTCACCGTCCCAGGTCAAGCACCGCGTCAGCCCCGACCTCGACGTCAAGGCACTCGTCCGCGGGTTCGAAGGCGAGACGGCGAACGGCGGGCAGGGATGGCATTTCCTCGACAACACCGAGGCGGCGCTGACGATCAAGGGCACCCGGATCCACTTCTCGGGCCTAGGCGACGCCCATATCGACCGTGATCGGATCCGCTGGAGTGGGGGAGAACCGGGGGAGGGCGACCTCGAGCATCCGCAATTCGATCCGTCGGCCGGTCTCAAAGTGGGAGTGACACATGCTCCGTATTCGCGGACCTTGGAGGCATTCGCCTCGGCGGGGGCGCATCTCATCATGGCCGGACACACGCACGGCGGACAGATCCGTGTGCCCTTCTGGGGCGCACCGGTGACGAACTGCGACCTCGACCGGACACGCGCACGCGGAGTTTTCCCTTACCGGCAGAGTCTCGTCACGATCTCCGCAGGACTCGGCTTCTCACCGTACTCACCAGTGCGTTTTGCCTGCCGACCGGAAGTCAGCGTCCTGGAACTCGTTGCAAGAGCCTAGGCCGTTCAGCGATTTCTGAAGATCTGCACAAGGCGAATTCGTTAAACTGACTACCATGGTGTCTCCTGAGTCAAACGCCCCACCCACAAAAATGGGCGCGTTCATGCAGTTCGTGGCCGTCAGTGCGGTGGCGGGAATCGTCGCTGCCGGTCTGGCCATTCCCGGCGTCGGCGTCGCAACAGCCAGCGCGAACAGTGCTGTCGAGATCTTCGATTCGCTTCCCGCCACCTTGGAGATCAAGGATCTCGGCGAGAAGTCGACGATGCTCGCCTCCGATGGTTCTGAGCTCGCCGAATTCTACTGGCAGAACCGCCAGGAGGTGCCTCTCGACGAGATCTCGCAGGACATGCAGAACGCGACGATCGCGGTCGAGGACTACCGGTACTTCGAACACGGCGGCGTCGACATCGAGGGCATCGCCCGTGCAGCGGTGCACAATATGGTGTCGTCGACGACTCAGGGCGGATCGACGCTGACCCAGCAGTACGTGAAGAACGTTCTCGCAGAGAACGCGCACGCCGAGGACAACTCCGAGGGCGTGGCGGCGGCGAAGGAGTCCGAAGGCACTGCCGGCTATGCGCGTAAGCTGCGCGAAGCCAAGCTCGCTGTCGCGGTTGAGAAGAAGTACGACAAGAAGGACATCCTCAACCGCTATATGAACATCAATAACTATTCGGGCTCCCCGAACGTCTACGGCGTCGAAGCCGCGGCCTACCGGTACTGGGGAATCCACGCCAAGGATCTCAACATCCAGCAGTCGGCGATGCTCGCCGGAATCGTTCAGAACCCCTCCGCATTCAATCCCCAGCGCTTCCCCGATCAGGTGCTCAAGCGTCGCAACACTGTGCTCGGGCAGATGCTCAAGTACGACCACATCACGCAGAAGGAATACGACAAGGCAGTTAAGACCGACCTCGATCTCGATCTGCATGAGACGCCGAACGGCTGCTCGGCGGCTAAGAGCAAGGCGGAGTTCTTCTGCAACTATGTCCAGAATGTCATCATGAATGACGAGACATTCGGCAAGACTGCCAACGAGAGGCTCGCGTTCCTCCAACGAGGCGGCCTGACGATCAAGACCAGCCTCAACCCGGATATCCAGAAGATCGCGGACAAAGAGGTCAAGAAGCGCGTCCCCGTCGGCGATCCCTCCGGTGCCGGTCACGCACTGGTGACGATCGAACCGGGCACCGGTGAAGTCATCGCAATGGCCGAGAATCGTGAGTACACGGTCGGCGACGTGAAGAAGAAGGACAAGAACAAGAAGACCTCGATCAACTACACCGTCGACAAGAAGCACAACGGCGGCGGCGGATTCCAGGTCGGTTCGACGTGGAAGCCCTTTGTGCTCACGGCTTGGCTGAAGGAAGGCAAGAGCCTCAACAGCACGGTCAATGCTACGAAACGCAACTTCCCGGCCAGTTCCTGGAAGTACGACGGCTGCCCGAACATGGCCGGAGACTGGGACCCGAACAACGCTGGCGATGGACCAGGCAAGGGATCTATGACCGCGCTCGAGGCAACGAAGAAATCCGTCAACACGGGCTACGCGGCCATGGGCAACCAGATGAACATGTGCGACATCATGGACACCGCGATGGATCTGGGCATCCGCTACGGCAGCGGTGAGACGCTTGATCATGAGGACAAGTCGGGCTTCATTCAGGCCCTGTCTCCATCATCGATCCTCGGAACGACAGAGACCACACCCATCGCCATGGCCGCAGCGTTCGCCACCTTCGCGAACGAAGGTGAGTTCTGCGGTCCCAAACCGATCCTCGAGATCAAGGATCGCAAGGGCGAGAAACTCGACCTGCCGGGTGAAGGCTGCAAACGTGTCCTGTCCAAGGATGTGGCCAGGGGCGTCGCATACGCGCTGACGCAGACGTTCAACGGCGGTACGACCAGCTCGCTGAAGATCGGAGTCCCGGCCGGTGCGAAGACCGGTACGACGAACTTCGAGGTCGGTCACACCTGGCTACTCGGCTTCACGAAGACCCTGTCGACCGCGGTGTGGACGGGAGACCCGAGCGGTACGCATGACTGGCGTACGAATGGTGCCGGCGCAGTTCGCGGCCACATCTACGGTGCCACGATCTCAGGTAAGACCTGGCAGTCGTACATGAGCCAGGCGGTGAAGGAGACCAAGGGCAACACCGGCTTCCCGAAGCCCAGCAGCAAGTTCTTCCAGGGCGGCGGGACCGGTGGCGGAAGCTCCTCGTCGGGCACGAACCGCGGCGGAGGCGGCGGTGGCGGCACCGGTGGCGGAACCGGCGGCGGTGGCACCAGCGGCGGAAACGGCGGCGGTGGCACCAGCGGCGGAAACGGCGGCGGTGGCAACTCCGGAAGCAACGGCGGCGGAAACTCCGGCGACAACGGCGGCGGTGGCAACTCGGGCAACAACGGCGGCGGAAACTCCGGCAACAACGGCGGCGGAGACGGCGGCGACGGCGGTGAGGCTCCTGGCCTCGGCGGCAACTGACCCGCGGTGACCTCGTGACCGGCCGATAGACGCCATCGGACACCGTTCCAGTGAAGGCGGGGAGGACCTGGTCCTCCCCGCCTTCACTGTCCCGTCTGCATGTAGGCCGGCGCCGGCTCGAGCAGTCGAACACAGCCGTCTCGGAACGCAGGTGCCCGGCCTGCCCGGTCTGGGCTAGTGTGGGGAACGGACCAGAGTCGTCGACCACACCAGGAAAGCCTGGTCATCCCGGATCACCTCGGGACCGCCTCGGCGACGCATCAACAACTGAGGAGAATCATGACCAAGTGGGAATACGTCACCGTGCCGCTCATCGTCCATGCGACGAAGCAGATCCTCGACCAGTGGGGTGAGGACGGATACGAACTCGTGCAGGTCGTCCCGGGTCCTGACAACAACGGACTCGTGGCCTACCTCAAACGACCGAAGGAATGATCCGATTCCGGCACCGAGGCGGCTGCTGAGCATCCCCGCACCACCATCACCCTCCTGACCACCTACGTCGAAAAGAGCAACCATGTCGAAGACCCTTGAGCGTCTGACCGAACTCGGCCTCGAACTGCCCGAGATCGCCACCCCTGCCGGCGCCTACGTCCCCGCCCTGCGCACCGGGAACTACGTCTATACCTCGGGCCAGCTGCCCGTCGTCGACGGCAAACTGCCTGCGACCGGTCACCTCGGCACGGACGTCGACCTCGACACCGGCTACCAGCTGGCACGCACAGCCGGGCTCAACGCCCTTGCCGCCATCGCCGGAGTCATCGGCGACCTCGATCAGATCGTGCGCGTCGTCAAGGTCACCGGCTTCGTCAACTCCGCCGATGACTTCACCCAGCAGCCGGCCGTCATCAATGGCGTCTCCGAACTCTACGGTGAGATCTTCGGAGACCGCGGGCAGCACGCGCGCAGCGCCGTCGGCGTCAACACGCTGCCGCTGGGCACGCCCGTCGAGGTCGAAGTCATCGTCGAGGTCTCAGGCGATGCCGCTTAGCGGACGCACGCTTCCCGTCTCGTCGGAACTGCGGTGGCTGCTCGACCACTGGCAGTCCGACGGACGGTGGCCCGTCCCCGAAGCCCCGCGCCCCACCTCGGCGATCGTGCTGATCCGGGACTCCGCGGACGGGCTGGAACTCTTCATCACCCGGCAGCTCGACGCTCGCGGCGTCGAAGACCGCAACCGGTGGGCGTTTCCCACCAGCAGCCTGCGCCCGGGAGATGTGCGGAAGCTGCCTTTGGCCGGATGGAATTCGGCCCGGTGCGCGCGTGCGCTGAGCATCGAGAACAAATCCCGCGCCCTTCACCACTTCTCTGCGGCCGCCCGCATCACCTTCGCCGCCACCGGAATCCTGCTCGCCGAGGATGTCGACCGGGAGATCGTGGCCTCACCGCAGACGGACTGGCACACCACCCGGTCGAGGCTGTTCTCGAACGAAGTGTCATGGTCGCAGGTCCTACGCGACCGTGACCTGCGGCTGCGTCCCGATCTGTGCAAACCGTGGCTGCGCTGGATCAACACTCCCACCCAGCTGCACCGGTTCGACACCACCTACTTCATCGCCACCGTGCCCTTCGGCCAGGAAGTCGACTTCCTGTCCCCGAACGAGACCTCCGCCGGCTGGAAACGCCCCGGACAGATCCTCGCCGAGGTGGGCGGAGACCCCAACCGCATCAGCGCGGCCGCCCGCATCATCGTCGAAAGCCTCACCGGGGTCCCGTCCGTGGGAGCGGCCATGGCACAGATCCGCAACGTCCACCCGCTGCGGCCGGAGATCATCGCCGACGACGGCGACTGGAAAGTCGTCATCCACACCGGCAAGGACCCTCACAGCAAAGGCAGCCTGCGCGACCGTGCGGTGGCCGTCGGCGAGACCGACACCGACCAGAACCCCGGCTTCCTGACCTTCAGCGGCGATGACGACGACGAAACGACAGACGAGGAGAGCGAGGACTCATGAGAATCCGTGCGAAGAATCCCAGCCCGATGACCTTGACCGGAACGAACACCTACGTGCTCACCAGTCAGGACGACACCTCCGCGGTCGTCATCGATCCCGGACCGGAGATGGCTGACCACCGTGAGAATTTCCTCGCCGAGGTGGCCGACCGTGATCTGGCGGCGATCGTTCTCACCCACCAGCACGCCGACCATTCCGAGATGCTCGGAAGCATCGACCAGTGGGCCCCCGAGGTTCCCGTCTACGCTGTACTCGAGCGTTTCGCCCGGCACACGGATCCCGTGGTCGACGGCGACGAGATCGCCTTCGGCAGCACCCCTGCCGATGTCCTGCGCGTCGTCGCCACCCCCGGCCACACGAGCGACAGCATCAGCCTCATCCGCTCCGGTGCCCTCTACAGCGGCGATACGATCCTGGGGGAGGGGACGACGATCGTCACCCACCCGGAAGGTTCGCTGCGTGACTACCTCAACTCCCTCGAGCGGTTGAGAGAACTGCTCGACGCCGGTGAGTTCGCGATCATCGAGCCGGCCCACGGCGAGCGCATCGACGCTCCCGCCGAGGTGATCGACTACTACCGCTCCCACCGACTCGAACGCATCGAGCAGGTCAAAGCGGCACTCGAGCAGGGAGCGAGCACCGCCTCGGAGGTCTGTGACATCGTCTACCACGACGTCGATGACAGCGTGCGGCCGGCGGCCGAACAGATCGTCAAGGCCCAGCTGGCCTACCTCGACGCTCTGCCCGCCGCCGACGCCTGAGGCACGCCGCTGACGTCGCAGCTGCAAGCGCCTTGAGTGCCCTGCCGCGGTGCATGGCGCGCGACGTCTTCGGTCTAACTGGATGACACACCACTCACGACTCAGGTTCTGATCCAGTCATCGAGTTTGAACTCGATGACTGGTCCAAAACTGGAGTACGAAGCTTCCCGGACCTGACGCGACAGCCACTGCGACGGCGAGCGCCGGTCACGACGCACACTTGCCCGTGCCAGCACGAACGCCCCAGCCGAAGCGGCTGGGGCGTTCGTGCGATGTGGCGGTTAGGACGCCGCGAGGAGGATCAGCGGGCGCGGTTGCGCATCCTGTCCATGTCGAGGATGACGACGGAGCGGGCCTCGAGACGGATGAAGCCGCGGGCGGCGAAGTCAGCCAGCGCCTTGTTCACGGTCTCACGGGAGGCGCCGACGAGCTGAGCGAGCTCTTCCTGGGTGAGGTCGTGAGCGACGAGCACACCGTCGGGAGCCGGCTTCGAGAAGCGGGCTGCCAGGTCGAGCAGGGCCTTGGCGACACGGCCGGGCACATCGGAGAAGACGAGGTCGCCGACGGTCTCGTTCGTGCGTCGCAGACGCTGGGCGAGAGCCTTGAGCAGGTTCATCGCGGCCTGCGGGCGCTCGTTGAGCCAGGTGGTGAGGTCCTCGTGCCTGAGGCTGAGCAGCTCCGACTGGGAGACCGCGGTGACAGAGGTCGAACGTGGGCCGGGATCGAAGAGGCTGAGCTCGCCGATGATCTCGCCCGGGCCGACCACGGACAGCAGGTTCTCACGGCCATCGGAGGACTCGCGGCCGATCTTGAGCTTGCCCGAGGAGACGAGGTAGAGCTCGTCACCGGCATCGCCCTCATGGAAGAGCACGGTTCCCCGACGGAGACTCCGCGGGTTCATGAACTTCATCAATGCACTGGTGGCTTCATCGTCCAGACCTGCGAAGAGCGTCGCGCCCCGCACCACTTCAATATCCACTGGTTCCTCCTTGTCGTGATAATCACACATAAATCTACCTGGTCATCTGCATCGATACCAGCAAAGACGTGGGAGTGTGGCCCATCAGTCTGAAAACCTCTGTCGCATCGCCCGACGCGACTGCCGACCACACCGTTCCCGCAGATGCTCGCGTCCCGGCGCGCGGATCCCGGCACACCGGTCTGAGCCGAGGGTGTGACCGGCATGACTGCGGAATGACGGGGCACGGATTAGGATGGTGAGCCGTGTTGACTGTGGCAGAGAAGAGCGCGCGGAAGTTCGCGAAGGAGACCCCGCTGGGGCGGACCCGCCGGGCCCGGAAGATCCATCGCATCCTCGCCGAGGTGTATCCGAACGCGAAATGCGAACTCGACTTCGAGACTCCGTTCCAGCTGCTCATCGCCACCGTCCTGTCCGCTCAGACCACAGATATCCGCGTCAACTCGGTCACCCCGAGCCTCTTCGCCGCCTTCCCCGACGCTCACGCCCTGGCCGTGGCCAATCTCATCGAGGTCGAGGAGCACATCCGCTCCACCGGGTTCTACCGGGCGAAGGCCCGCAACATCGTCAAGCTCGCAAACGAACTCGTCGACGAGTACGACGGTGTGGTGCCGAACAAGTTGGACAAGCTCGTCAAGCTCGCCGGAGTCGGACGCAAGACCGCGAACGTCGTCCTCGGCAACGCCTTCGACACTCCGGGACTGACCGTCGACACCCACATGGGCCGGTTGGCCCGACGCTTCGGGTGGACGGAGGAGACCGATGCCGTCAAGGCCGAACATGAGATCGCGGCCCTGTTCCCGAAGAAGGATCTCACCATGCTCTCGCATCGGGTGATTTTCCACGGCCGCCGCATCTGCCATTCCCGCAAGCCTGCTTGCGGAGCCTGCCCCCTGACCGCGCTGTGCCCCTCGTTCGGCATCGGGGAGCTCGACCCGGAGAAGGCACGCGCCATGCTTCGGTTCGAAATGGCGCCCTTGGCCACTCCCACCGAGGAGGCTGTCGCCGAGGACGGACAGTGAGCGCCCGAATCCCCAACCTCCCACCCGGATCGGCGACGATCGCCGATGGAGTCCTGCGCGGGCAGCTCGAAGCTCTCGCCGCCTCGCACGGGTCCCCGCTGTGGCTGCGCCGGCAGAAGGATTCGGCAAAGGATGCCGCTCGTGACGCCGCCGTGCTCATGCTCTTCGGACGTGGGGGAGAAGCGCGCACCGAGGCGGGGCGCTCAGAAGCATCACGCTTGGCCGAAATCGGTGTCGCCGATGTCGACATCGTGCTCCTCCAGCGGGCTGCGACCCTGCGTCACCATCCCGGTCAGGTCGCCTTCCCCGGAGGCGGCCGTGATCCCGAAGACCATTCCATGGCGGCCGCGGCGCTGCGTGAAGCGGAGGAGGAAGCGGGAATCTCCCCGGACACCGTCGAAGTGCTCGGAGAGATGGACTCGCTCTACATCCCGGTTTCGAAGTTCGAGGTGACGCCGGTGGTCGGCTACTGGCGTCAGCCGGGCCGCGTGCAGGTGATGGATCAGCGGGAGTCCTACTCCGTCTATCGGGTGGCCATCGCCGACCTCGTCGCCCCCGCCAATCGCGGCACCTTTGCGCGCCCCGATCTGAAGTTCTCGACCCCGGCCTTCGACGTCGGAGTCCTCAAGGTCTGGGGCTTCACCGCCGGCATCCTCGACTTCGCCCTCGACCACCTCGGCTGGGCCCGCGAATGGGACGAGAACGCTCCTATCGCGATCGACTTCTGAACTCGATCACCGAGGCGTCCGCAGCTATTCAGCGACGTCCGGCCTTCGCGTTGAACAGCACGGCGGCCCATACCGCTGTCACGGCGAGAATGAGCAGACACCAGCCGACGGCGAGATAGAGTGAGGCGCCCATATCGGTGCCGATGAGCAATGCTCGCAGGGCGTCGATGATCGGAGTGATCGGCTGATTGTCGGCGAACACCTCCAACCACCTCGGCATGGTCTCGACGGGCACGAATGCGCTGGAGACGTAGGGGAGGAAGAGGAGGATGAAACCGTACCCGTTTGCGGATTCGGGAGATTTTGCGGCGAGGCCGATGGCGGCGAAGAGATACGTGATCGCCAGAATGTAGAGAGCGACGAGTCCGATGGTCGCCAGCCACTCTCCGACTCCTGCGGAGGGTCGGAACCCGATGGCGACGGCGACGAGGAGGACGACGGAGGTCGCGAACAGATTCCTTGCAAGGCTCGCCACAACGTGGCCGGTGATGACAGCAGATGCTCGCACGGGCATCGTCCGCAGCCGGTCGACGAACCCGGAGGTCATATCCGAGGCCACCGAGAGCGAAGTCGAGGCGGCACCGAAGCCGGCGCAGGTGAGGATGATTCCGGGGACGACGTAGTCGACGTATCCGCCATCGGGATCGAGGGCGCCGCCGAAGACGAAGGTGAACATGAGCATGAGCATGACCGGCAGAGCGACGGCCATGAGCAGTGATTCGACGTCTCGAACAGCGTGACGCAGGCTTCTGCCGGTGAAGGTCGCCTCGGCGGAGAATCCGCGAGGGCGTGTCCGGGTCGTCCGGCGGGGGAGGTCGGCTGCGTTCGGTGCTGCTGCTGTCGCGGACGTGGTGGTCGGGTGACTGTGTGACATTGCGGTGTCCTCTCTGGACGGTGATGATGCACGGCGGCGCGGGCAGAGGTGCGGGTGGTCAGTGAGGCTTGTCGGCCGAGGTGAAGGCGAGGAAGACATCATCGAGGCTGGGACTGTGCAGGGACACTGAGGCCCGGGACGATCGACCGACCCACGGCTCGATCGCCGAGGCGAGGCCGTCGACGGTGCCGTCTGTGGGAATCTCATCCAGCTGGGTCCCGTCGCTTCCGCGGATGGACACGGTGTCTTCGCCGATGCGTGCCTTGAGCTCTGCCGGTGTGCCCAGGCCCGCCATGCGTCCGCTGTCGAGTAACCCGACCCGATCGGCCAGGGCATCGGCTTCGTCGAGGTACTGCGTGGTGAGGAACACCGTCGCGCCGCCTCGGGAGAGCTCGCCGACCTCGTTCCACAGCTCCTGCCGGGAGCGGGTGTCCAGACCGGTGGTGGGTTCATCGAGAATGAGCACCTCGACTGGGACGACCAGACTGAGCGCCAGGTCGAGGCGGCGACGCATGCCGCCGGAGAGCGCGGCGACCCGAGCGGACATGAAGGCTGTGAGACTGAGCTTCTCGGCCAGCTCCCGGCTTCTTGCCTTCGCGGCGCGACGGCTCAGTCCGGAGAGGCGGCCGAGGAGGACGAGGTTCTCCTCGGCCGTGAGGTGGGCGTCGACGGCCGCAGACTGACCGGTGACTGCGAAGCGACGTTTCGCCTCGGCGGGTGATTCGCACACATCGACATCCATGACCCGAACCGATCCGGTGTCCGGGCGGACGAGGGTGGTGAGGATATTGATGCAGGTGGTCTTTCCTGTGCCGTTGGAGCCGAGGAGGGCGAAGACTTCGCCCCTGCGGACATGGAAGTCGAGCCCGTCGAGGACGGACTTCGCACCGAAGCGCTTGCCCACGCCAGTGAACGAGATGGCGGCAGTTCGGGTGTCATCCGTGGCCGTGCCCTCCGCCGGGAGCGGCAATGGAGCGGTTGGATGAGAAGCGGTGCTGATGGAGCCGTCGGCGGTCATGATGGGGTCCTCTCACAGGTCGGAATCACCGAGCAGGTTTCTGTATACGACAGAAACTGTATATGACACTAACACGCAATATATGGCATACACAATATAAGATGGTGACATGAGTTCTGACGACACGATCGAGCAGCTCCCCAGCGGAATCGCGCTGGCGTGGGGAGTTGCGGCGACACCGCAGCGAGGACCGAAGCGGGAGATGAGCGTCGAGAAGATCGTCGACGCCGCCATCGAGATCGCTGACAGCGACGGCATCCAGGCGGTGTCGATGTCCGCGGTCGCAAAGCGCCTCGGGTACACGCCGATGTCGCTCTATCGATACGTGAGCTCGAAGGACGATCTGCTCCTGCTCATGCAGGAGGAGGCGACCGGTCTGCCGCCGGAGGCGGACGGGGAAGTTCTCAGTTGGAGGGCTCGCCTCAGCGAGCTCTACCAGGCGCAGTCACTGATCTATGTCCGACAGCCCTGGCTGCTGTCGATGCCGATCACCGGCAGCCCGATCACCCCGAACAGCTCGGCCTGGCTGGAGGCCGGCCTCGAGGCGCTCTCGGATACCGGTCTGTCGGAAGAGGAGCGGATCGCCGTTTCCCTGCTCGTCACCGGTGTCGCCCGCTGGAAGGGAATGATCGCCGCAGGCTATAAGGAGAAGAGTCGAACGACCGGCTTGGATGCCGCCGAGGTGGCGTCCCGGGAGCGGCGGCTCTTCGACGCGGTCATCACCGAGGATGGATATCCGTTCCTCAGAAGGGCGATCGATGCGGGGGTCTTCACCTCGGGGTCCGATCCCTTCGACTTCGGACTCGAACGCGGCTTCGACGGAGTGGAGGCCTTCATCGACGGGGTCGAGCGCAGGCGGAGCGGCGCCGAATCCGGGACGGCGGACGGCTCGGGCGCGACAGCCCCGGCCGACTCCTCCGGCGACGCTGCCGGGGAATCGGCTGATGGGAAGGCCACGATCGCTGATGATGCCCCCGATGTCATCGCCGATAAGAAGCTGCGGGAGGCCCAGAAGGCCGTCAGGCAGGCGCAGAAGGTGCTGGCCGAAGCGCGCAAGCGGGAACGTCAGGTGCGACGTGAAGCCAAGGAGCGGGCGGCGAAGCGGCGCTGACTGCGAATGCGCCGAGTGAGAAAGTGACAAGCGGCGCCGGACACGATGTCCGGCGCCGCTTCATTGTCTCGCTGTCGAGGACCGAGCGGGTCCTATCAGTAGTGGTTCAGTAACGGGGTCCCGAGGGGTTCTTCACCGCACGCTTGACCGAGGCCACGAGCGATTTGGCCGAGCCGATCGCGGTGCCGGGCACCGGGTTGCCCTTCTTGAACAGCGGGAGGGCGACAAGCACGAGGATGATCGCGATGACGGCGAGGATACCGAAGACGATGAGGAAGCTGCCCCACCACGGCCAGCCCAATCCCTCATGGAATGCGGCCGCACCGGCGAAGATCACCATGAACGAGGACAGGAAGAGCAGGAAGAGAGCGACAACGGCCAGTCCGGCTCCGATGCCCAGGTTCTTCGCGCCGGCAGTGGCTTCGGCCTTGGCGAGGGCAATCTCTTCTTCGGCGATCGCTTTGGAATCGTCGCTGATGCCTTTGATCAGTTCGCTGATGGACCGTTCGGCCATGAGAGCTCCTAAATCGAGAACGAGGACAATCTAACTTAAGAGTAGTCTGATCGTGCCCTGCGGCCAAAGGCGAATCGGCGGGGAACCGGGAAAACCCGTCGGATCCCGACGATGGCCGCTATGCGGCACGGTCGTCTGTCACCGACGGGTCATCCGACCTCGGCCTCAGAGCGAGGTTCAGGCTTCTGCGACGGACTTTTCGATCTGGTCCATCACCGAGGCATCGGCGAGGGTCGACGTATTGCCGACCTCGCGGTTCTCGGCAACGTCCTTGAGCAGGCGACGCATGATCTTGCCGGAGCGTGTCTTGGGCAGGTCCGTGACGATGTGGACCTTCTTCGGCTTCGCGATGGGGCCGATGTCCTTGCCCACGTGCTGACGCAGCTCCTCAGATGTCTCGGAGGAGTCCTCGACTCCATTGGAGACGATGACGAACGCGACGACGGCCTGCCCGGACGTATCGTCGGCAGCGCCGACCACAGCCGCCTCGGCGACCTTGGGATGCGCGACGAGCGAGGACTCGATCTCTGCGGTGGACAGGCGGTGACCGGACACATTCATCACATCGTCGACGCGGCCGAGGAACCAGATGTCCCCGTCCTCATCGCGGCGGGCCCCGTCACCGGCGAAGTACGTGTCTTCGAACCGCGACCAGTAGGTCTCCTTGAAGCGCTCCGGGTCTTTCCAGATCCCGCGCAGCATCGACGGCCAAGGCCGACGGATGACGAGCAGCCCGCCTTCGGGGCCGGCCGGGTTCTCACCCGAATCATCGACGACGTCGACGGAGATGCCGGGAATCGGACGCTGGGAGGAACCGGGCTTGGTCGACAGTACGCCGGGCAGGGGAGCGATCATATGGGCCCCGGTTTCCGTCTGCCACCAGGTGTCGACGATCGGGCAGCGCTCACCGCCGATGACGCGGTGGTACCAGCGCCAGGCCTCGGGGTTGATCGGTTCGCCGACGCTGCCGAGCAGGCGCAGACTGGACAGATCGTACTTCGCCGGGATCTCCTCGCCCCACTTCATGCACGTGCGGATCGCCGTCGGGGCGGCATAGAGGATCGTGGCCTTGTACTTCTCGATGATCTCCCACCAGCGACCCTGATGCGGAGTGTCCGGGGTGCCTTCGTAGATGATCTGAGTGGTGCCGGCGGCCAGTGGGCCGTAGGCGACATAGGAGTGACCGGTGACCCAGCCGACGTCGGCGGTGCACCAGAAGACATCCGTCTCGGGCTTGATGTCGAAGACGGCCTTCATCGAGTACAGCACCTGAGTGAGGTAGCCGCCGGTGGTGTGGAGGATGCCCTTGGGCTTTCCTGTCGTCCCGGAGGTGTAGAGGATGAACAGGGGGTGCTCCGAGTCGAAGAACTCGCAAACGTGTTCGCCGCTGGCCCGGCCGACGGAATCCTCCCACCACTGGTCGCGGCCTTCGACCCAGTCGACGTCCTGACCGGTGCGCTTGACGACGAGAACGTGCTCGACCGGAGTGTCACCCCGAGAGATCGCTTCGTCGACGGCCGGCTTGAGGCTCGTGGGCTTGGCGCGACGGTAGCTGCCGTCGGCGGTGATGACGACGCGGGCTTCGGCGTCGATGATGCGCGAGTGCAGTGCATCGGCGGAGAATCCGCCGAAGACGACCGAATGTGCAGCACCGAGGCGAGCACAGGCGAGCATCGAGATCACGGCTTCGGGAATCATCGGCAGGTAGATGGCGACCCGGTCGCCGCTCTTGACGCCGAGGTCGGTCAGCGTGTTCGCCGCCTTCGACACTTCGGCGAGAAGTTCGGCATAGGTGAAAGCACGGGAATCGCCCGGTTCGCCTTCGAAGTTGATGGCCACCCGGTCGCCGTTGCCGGCGAGGACGTGGCGGTCGAGGCAGTTGTAGGCGACATTGAGCTTTCCGCCGACGAACCATTTCGCGAACGGCGGATTCGTCCAATCGAGGACCTCGTCGAAGTCCTCGTGCCAGTCGACGAGCTCACGGGACTGTTCGGCCCAGAAGCCCAAGTAGTCTGCCTCGGCGCGTTCGTATTCGTCGGCCTTGACGTTGGCGTCTGCGGCGAACTGCTCAGGCGGGGCAAACGTCTCTGTCTGCTCGGCAGCGGTTTCGGTCATGCTTTCCCTCCGACTTCCTTGGTGGATCGAAAATTCTAGTTGCACTGTATACCGGTGGTCGGGGGCAGTGGAGGGCAGTTTCATGCGATGAACGGGGAAATCGGGGGTAGCCGCCGCGCCATTGTCGTGGTATGGGTCACATGGCTTCGACGGTGATGAGGTCACCGAAGAGCCTCCTCGGTGAGGGAATACGCGGTTCCCGACGTGCTTGAGAAAGCGCGTATGAGTGCACAGGCGGCCTGTGTTCTGCAAGGATGGGGTCAGAGTCCGTTGGGATCCGACCCGCGCGGACACGGAAACACTGTTACCTTTCCCCGAGATCGACTGGAGTCAGCGATGAGTTCGCCGCAGCATCCAACCGGGTCCGGGCCACAGCCGTGGCAGGATCAGCCCCCGCAGTACCCGGGCCAGAACGCGCAGCAGCCCGGCGGTCAGCCGCCGGCCTACGGTTCGGGACCGGGACAGTTCGGCTCGGCGCCCGGGCCGGCCTACGGTTCCGCACCGGGACCCTACGGATCGGCACCCGGACAGCCCGCCGCGCAAGGACCCTATGGATCGGCTCCGGCCCAGTACGGGTCGGGACCCGGACCATACGGATCTGCTCCCGGGCAGTACGGCTCGGCACCGGGACCGTACGGGTCAGCGCCGGGCCAGGGTCAGTTCGGCCAAGCGCCTGCCCCCAAGCGGAAGACCGGCCCGGGAATCCTCGGCCCGCTGACTCTGCGCGATCTCTTCCTCCTCTTCGCCGGTCTGCTCGCCTTCATCGCCCTGTTCGTGCCCTACCGCAGCTACAGCTACGGCTTCGGACATGAGACGACGACGCTGTGGCATTGGAACGTCGCGGATATGGGCGCGCTCGTATTCGGGGTGCTCGCGATCCTGCTCATCGTGGCGGCCGTGCTCGTCAACAAGCTCGGCAGCAGCCGACTGCGGGTCGGGTCGCTCAGCCTCGACCAATTCATCTCCGTGCTCTCGGCGATCGCCTTCACCTATGTGTTCATCGACCTGCTCACCTCGGCGGTCTATTGGCATGTGGGCTCGTACCTGGCGTTCTTCGCCGGGCTCATCGCATTCTTCGCCGGAGTGTTCACGATGCTGCCGTTCTTCGCCAAGGAATTCGCCGGCCGCGAGGACATCGAGACCCATCCGAAGGCTCGCCCCGTCACCAAGCACACCCAGCATCCGGCACCGGTGGCCAATGTGCCCGGTGCGACCGGACCGGGTGCCGGCGCACCCGGATTCGCACCGTATGGTGCCGCTCCGGCCGGCGCTGGTCAGCCAGGATTCGGACAGCCGGGTACCGGCGATTACGGTCAGCCCGGCGGACCGGGACAGTCCGGCCAGCCGACTCAGTTCGGTGCGCCAGGACAGTCGGGTCAGTTCGGCGGAACAGGACAGTCGGACCAATTCGGCGGTCCGGGTCAGCCTGCGCAGCAGGGTCAGCCCGGCGACGACCGGTTCGGTCAGTCGGGTCAGTTCGGCGGTCCGGAACAGCAGAGCCAGTTCGCCCCTGCCGACCAGCAGAACCAGCCGTCCGCGCAAGTCGGCCATCCGTCCGACGAATTCGGCCAGTCTTCCGACGACCAGAACCAGCCCAGCCCTTACGCTCCGCCGCAGGAGCAGGACGCCGAGCGTTCTGCCAGCTCCTTCGCCGCGCCTGCCAACACCTCGGGCGCGGGCGCTGCGCCCGGATCCTCAGACACGACATCTGACCAGGCCTCGGCCGACGGGCCGGTGCACAGCACCGGTGACGGGCAGACCTATCTGGGCCGTCGCGATTCGGACGCCCCGCAGCATTCGCAGAGCGAGCCGACTCAGGCGTTCGGTGTCGGAGCCGGCCGGCCGCAGGACGATGCGGCCGACGGTCAGCTCACCGGCGCGAGCAGCCAGGCTGCTGAAGCCGAGGCCCAGCCCACCGAGGCAGGCGACAAGACACATTCGGGCGCTGCGGCCGCTGCTGCAGGCGCCGGGGTGATCGGCGCCGGTACTGCCGGTGTCGCTGCCGCACACGCGGATTCCGAACGTCGGCGTGGCCGCCACGCCGCTCCCGAATCGGAGACCGACTCCGTGTCGTCTGCTGAGACCGATGCGGCGAATGAGGACACGTCCGCGGACAGGTCCATGGCCGCCTCGGCGAAGGAGGACGACACCCCGACGGTCGTGTCGCCGGCCGAGAGCAGCGACCTGGTCTCCAAGGTCAACGCGAAGTCTTCGGATACGAACTCCGCGGAAGACGCAGATATCGCCGGCGCGGGATCGGCCGCACAGTCCTCGACCGCCTCGCCATCGGAGTCCTCGGCCTCGACCGACGAAGCCCCGGCGCAGGGTCAGGACGACGATGCGAATGTCCGCTCCACCGAGGCCACGGTTGTCAGCACTCCGGCAGACGGCCCGGTCGTCGCAGACGGCAAGCCCACGGCCGATGACACGGCGCCTGCGGGCGATGACACAGCGGCGGATGATGACGGTCAGGCGACCGCTGTGATCGAGCCGGCCACCAGTGCGGAGCGGACGACCGCTCCCGAAAGCGAAGAGCCGACTCAGTACGTTCCTGTCGCCGACTACGCCAACCGTCCGGAGACCGACGGGCGCGGGGACAGCTCGACCGACGAGACCATGGCGCAGACGGCCGTCGACAACCAGCCGGTGCCCGCCGATGCCGGTCAGAACCGGTCCGGTGATGCGCAGAACGACGGTCGGAACGCCGGTCACGACAACGGTCGGGCACAGAACCAGGACGGTGGACGACGCCCCATCGTCCAGGCGTTCTGGTTCGCCGTTCCCGAGCCGCGCGAAGCCGTGGACGAGGCCACCGGAATGCCGGTGTTCACGATCTACCCCGGCGACTGGTACCTCAGTCTCGAGGACAACGGGTCCTCGTTCACGGTCCGCGACTCCGACGGCAGCACCACCGGTGTCCTGCGCAATATCGAAGGAATCCAGCGCGGCTGATTCGGTCCGGCTTCCACTCGCACGTCAGCGCTGTGGACACGCCACGGTCGACTCTGTGCCCCTCGGCACCACGTGAGGTGGCCGAGCGGCCGAGCCACCGCAGCTGACCTGGATGGAAGCTGCAGGCTGCCACGTGGGGCGCCTCCTGTGACTCAACCTCACAGGAGGCGCCCCTTCGTCGTCCCCTCCACAGGGCAGAGCTCCGGCCTGGCCGGAGGCCACCGGTCGAGTCCAGGCTCGGTGCATGCAGGTAGCCCTCATCACCGACCTCGGTGCGATCACCGAAGAATGCGCTCGAGTCGCCGAAAGTATCGGCATCTCCCTGACCGTTCTGCCTCCCGACTCCGGAGGCTGGCAGTCCGCGTCGCTCATCCTCCTCGGCGAAGACGTCCGCGAAGCCCCCGCCACCGACAGAGCGGACACGATCCTCGTCGTCCTCAACGATGACGAACCCTCCTCGACCTGGGCGAAGGCCGCCCACCTCGGCGTCGACCAGCTCGCCGTGCTGCCCGCCGCCGCGGAATGGCTGAGCGGACGGATGATCGCCGCAGTCGAACCGCCTGGCGCACCCGGAACCACGGTCGGCGTCGTCGCCGGCTGCGGCGGGGCGGGTGCCTCCGTGCTCGCATGCGCACTCGCCCGACGAGCCGGAGCCGATCACAGCACCGTCCTCGTCGACGCCGACCCGCTCGGCGGGGGACTCGACCTCGTCCTCGGCGCCGAAGCGGTGCCCGGACCCCGGTGGACCGACCTCAGCGCCTCCCGCGGACAGCTGCGTCCCTCAGCCCTGGCCGATGCGCTGCCCCGCCACGACGGACTCGCGCTGCTGTCCTGGGGGCGGGACGACACCGTCGACCTCGACCCCGACGTCTTCGACGACTTCCTCGCCGCAGCCGGTCAGGCCTTCGACCTCGTCATCGTCGATCTGCCCCGCCACGCCCCACCGCAATGGACGAGACGCTGCCATCATGTCCTTCTCGTCTCCCCGGCCCGGGTCCGGTCGGCCGTCGCCTCCTCCCAAGTGGCCAAGCGTCTGTCCCAGGCCCACCCCGATGTGCGCCTCGTCGTCCGCGAAACCGGTCCCGGGGGCCTCGACGCCGAGCTCCTCGCCGACTCCATCGGTCTGAGTTTGGCCGGGAGCATCCGCGATGATCGGGGACTGTCCGCCGCCGTCGACCGCGGCGAGGGCATCCCCGGCGGGGCGCACCTCGGCCGCCTCGTCGATCGCTTGCTGGGGGAGTGGGTCGAATGAGCGAATGGCTCGATGCCTCGCTGGTCGCCGATGTTCGCAAAACGCTGCTCGACAAGCCGGGACCGGTGACCACGGCCGCCGTCGCCGAGGCGGTCCAACGCACCGGACGTGTGCTCGGTTCGTCCGCCCTGCTCGAGCTCGTCACCCGGCTGTCCGCGCAGCTGTCCGGGGCAGGACCTCTGCAGTCCGTGCTCGAGGTGCCCGGCACCACGGACGTGTTCGTCAACGGGCCGCGTGAGATCTTCGCCGACACCGGCGACGGGCCCCGGCTGCTCGACCTGTCCCTGGGAGCCGAAGAGGACGTACGGTCACTGGCGGTCCGGTTGGCCGCCCTCGGCGGGCGCCGCCTCGACGATTCCTCTCCCTATGTCGATGTGCGCCTGCCCGACGGGGTGCGGATGAACGCGATCGTCCCTCCGATCTCCGGGGACACGACGACGATCAGCTTCCGCGTGCCCAAACGCTCCGGATTCCCCTACTCCCAGCTCTGCGAGGAGGGGTTCGTCCCCGATGAGATCAGCCCCCTCATCGCCGAGGCGGTCACGTCACGGGCGAACATCCTCATCTCCGGAGGGACGGGCACGGGGAAGACCGTCCTCCTCGGCGCTCTGCTGTCCCTGGTCGAGACGATCCAGCGAATCGTCATCGTCGAGGACTCCCGCGAGCTCATCGTCACCCACCCGCACACCGTCCAGCTCGCGGCCCGCCAAGCCAACGTCGAAGGCGGCGGCGAGGTGACTCTGACCGACCTCGTGCGCAACGCCCTGCGGATGCGGCCCGACCGCCTCGTCGTCGGGGAATGTCGCGGCGCGGAGGTCCGGGACATGCTCACCGCGCTCAACACCGGTCATGAGGGCGGGTGCGCGACCATCCATGCGAACACCGCCGAGGCCGTGCCCAGCCGGGTGGCCGCGCTCGGGGCGTTGGCGCAGATGAGCCCGGATGCCGTGTATTCGCAGTTCTCCACCGCCATCGACCTCGTCATCCATCTGCGGCGCTGCGGCTCCGAGCGGGGAATCACGGAACTGGCGATCCCGACGAGGGTCGGTGCCGAGGCAGTCGTTATGGAACCGGTGTGGGGCCGCCCGTCACCGTCGACAGCCGGCACCGTCAACCGCCGTGCCCTGGCCCGGTTCGAATCCGTGCTCGAACAGAAATCCGCACAATGATCGTCCTCACCGCCGCTCTGATCGCGGCCGGGATCATCCTCGCGGCGCCCCCGGACCCGGGTGCCAGACTGCGGGAACTCCTGCACCGTGCCGACGGTGGCGGATCAGTGCCGAAAGGAGTGCGTGCCCTCTTTCGCCGAGGCGGCCGCACCGCCGATGATCAGGCCGAACGGCTGTGGGCGATCGCCGCGGTGGAGAACTGCGCCCATCTGCTCAAGGTGGGGATGACTCCGCAGGCGGTGATGGCCACGCTCAGCCGCCGCAATGACGCGCTGGCCCCGATCTCACGCGCGATCTCGTTGGGTGAGGAGCCCGGACGCGCCATCGCCACCCGCAGCAGCGCGCTGTCAGAGGCCGCCGCTCACGTGCTGACCGGAATGGCCGCCGTATGGACGGTGTCCGAACGTTCCGGAGCCCCCGCGGCGGAGATGATCCTGCGTTACGCGGCCGCCCAGAGAGACGCCCTCGACGCCGAACGCGAACGCCGCATCGCCATGGCCGGTCCGCGGTCGACGGTGCGGGTGCTCAGCTGGCTGCCGCTCATCGGCGTCGGCCTCGGCCTGCTCATCGGCGTCCGACCCCTGGAACTCATCAGCGGGCTGCCGGGACAGCTGAGCATCGGTGCCGGGCTCCTCCTGTACGGGGCCGGCCGATGGTGGATGCGGACGATGATGCTGCGGGCGCAGAGGTGACCATGCTTGCTGTGCTCATCGGTGCCTGCGTCGGTCTCGGCGTGCTGCTGTGGTCCGGATCGACCCGCCGGAGACTGCAGAGCCTCCTCGGCGAGGGCGGGACCGATCCGACCGGCAGCGAGGCGGCTGCCCCTCAGGCGAGCACGGCTGGGTCGGGGACGGAGCCGGCGGTGGCCGATGATCAGTTGGCATTCGACCTCGATCTCGTGGCGATCTGTCTGACCTCGGGCCTGCCGATTCCCGTGGCGCTGACCTTGACCGCCGAGGCGACCGATGACCGATCGGATCTGCAGAGGATCGCCCGTGCGATGGCGATCGGCGGGCGCAGGCTCGCCGACGACGATCGGCTGCTGCCGGTGCTCGAGGTCTTCGAATTCTCCGAACACACCGGTGTCGGCCCGGCACCACTCATCGAGTCCGTGGCCGAGGAGCTGCGGGCGTCCTCACGCCGGCGCCGGCAGGAGGCCGCCGCCTCATTGGGTGTGCAGCTGGTGCTGCCTTTGGGTGTGTGCATTCTGCCGGCGTTCCTCTTGCTCTCGGTCGTTCCGGTCGTCATCTCGCTGCTGACCGACCTCACAACCGTGTTCTTCTGAAGCCTCAGTGCTCCTGCGCACCAGCGGCACGTGGTCTCGACGGCTGCGTTCCGGGGTATTCACCCGGTCCTGAAGCGGCGGTGACCTGGTTTTCAGACTCGACCGATAGGCTCGGGACATGGCACCGGTCACACCCTTCAATCAGCTGTCCACTGTCGAACAAGCCGAAGACTACGCCGAGAACCTCTTCGTCGGCCGATCCGTGCGTCTGCGGCCCCTGAGGGAGGATGATCTGCCCTATCTCGAACAGTGGTGGTTCGATCCCTCGATCGTCGTCCTGCAGAATCACACGGTTCTGCCGCGGCCGGAAGGGGGAGTATCCGAACAGTTCTCACAGTGGAGCGCGAACAGATCGAGCGAAGCGGTCGGCTTCAGCATCGAGCTGACCGAAACAGAAGAATTCGTCGGCCACATCACCCTCTACAGGCGCAACCCCATCAACCAGTCCGCCACTCTGGCAATCGTCCTCGGACCCGAATTCCACGGGCGCGGCTACGGATCGGACGCGGTGCGACTGGCCGTGAAGTACGGGTTCCTCCAACTGGGACTCAACCGCATCGAGCTGCAGACCTGGGCGTTCAACACCCGCGGAATCGCCTCCTATACGAAAGCTGGATTCGTCGAAGAAGGCCGTCGACGAGAAGCCGTGTTCTTCAACGGCCGACGCCACGACGAAGTCATCATGGCCATCCTCAGAGACGACTGGGCCGGCAACACCTGAGGCACCGGCGGCGCTGACTCGCACACCGATTCCTGTGGACGGCCTCTCCACTCGTCCAAGGTGAGCCTGTGGATGCAGAACCCGTTTCCACAGGCGCGAAACCGAGTCTGGACACGACAGTGCGCTCACTCCCAGGCTGAAGGTCCGCTCGCAGAGTGCAAGCGGGGTTTCAGCCAAGGAGGAGAGCATGGCCACAACTTCACCGCCCCCGGAGATCGAGGATCCGCCGACGGGTCAGATCGAACCGGTCGACGACCACACTGAGATTGATCAGTTCTGGGACTCCGACACCGGAGCGACCACCGCCGAATATGCGATCACCACTCTGGCCGCATGCGGATTCGCCGCACTGCTCGTCGTCGTCCTCAAATCAGAGCCGATCAAGGAACTCATCACCGGGGTCATCTCCACGGCGCTCGGTCTGGGAAGCTGAACCGCCATGGCACGCGGAGGCTCCCGTCAGCGGCAGCGAGGTCGGGATCGCGATGCGGGAACGGCGACCGCGGAATTCGCCGTCGTCATGCCGGCTGTCGTGCTTCTCATCGTGCTGCTCACGGGAGCCGCCGCGGTCGGCTTCTCCCAGCTGCGAGCCTTCGACGCCGCCCGGTCCGCGGCCCGTGAGATCGCCCGCGGCGAACCCCGAGCCGCCGTCGTGTCTGAAGCGAAGAAGCACGCCGGTGAGTCCTCCTCGGTCCGCGTCCGAGCCGACGGCGGATACTCGGTCGTGACCGTCACGATCGAACTGCCGGCTGCGATCTTCTTCCTCGACGCCGTCGATGCGCATGCCACTGCGCGATTCGAGGGGGACAGGTCCGGGCCGTCATGACGAACATCGTTGTGGGGCTCTGCTCGATCGTGCTCGTCCTCGTCGCCGCCATCGGCAGCCTCGGCCAGGCCTTCGTGGCCCACAGTCGGGCGCAGAGCGCCGCGGACCTGGCGGCGCTCGCCGCCGCGGACGCCGTGCGCGGACTGGCCACCGGCGAACCGTGTGAGATGGCGAAGGAGGTGGCGATTCGCAATGGCGGTCACCTCAAGGACTGCCGTGCCTCGCTGAGTGAGCAATCCGCCTACGTCGTCATCGAAGTCGACATCCCCGGGCCTCTGCCGAAGGTCAAAGAGGAGGCCGTCGCCGGGAAATGAGGGGATCGCTACCTGAGTACGGTGCGCAGCAGCCGCAGCGCAGCGTCCTTCTCGAGCGGTTCGTTCCCGTTGCCGCACTTGGGCGACTGCACACACGACGGGCACCCGTCGACGCACTCGCATGCGGCGATGGCGTCCCTGGTCGCACCCAGCCACTCATCGATGACCTCGCTGCCGCGTTCGGCGAACCCGGCGCCTCCGGCCAGACCGTCATAGACGAACACCGTCGCCAGCCCGGTGTCGGCATGCAGTGCCGTCGACACGCCGCCGATGTCCCAGCGGTCACAGCCGGCGAAGAGCGGCAGCAGACCGATCGAGGCGTGCTCGGCCGCATGGACGGCTCCGGGCAGGTCCCCGGAGACGACATCGGCCTCGTCGAGGACGCTCTGCGGAATCGTCCACCACACGGCCTTCGTCCGCAGCGTGCGCTCGGGCAGGTCGAGCTCGTGTTCGGCGATGATCGCTCCACCGCGTTTGGCCCGCATCCGGTAGGCCACGACCTGATCGATGACGTCGACGGTTCCGCTGCACACAGCCACCCCGGAGGGCAGAACCCGCTGCGCATCGGTGTCGACGATCGAGATCTCGGTCTGCGAGCGCGGCTGAGTCGTGTAGTCGACCTCGGCGCGTTCGACGGCAACGATCCGGTCCTCGAGGTCGAGATCGAGGACGGTGAAGTCGATGCCCTGATGCGTGTACACCGCTCCCGGATGGGCTCCCGTATGTGCACCCGATTCGTCGACCGTGCCCAGCAGGGTGCCGGTGCTCGCCTCGACCAGGCTGAACTGTCCGCCGCCGGCGCCGCGGATATCGGACAGGTCGGCCGCCGGTTGGTCCTTTGCCCAGAACCACCCGGTCGGCCGTGCCCGCAGCATCTTCGCCTCCACGAGGTCGTCGATGACCGCGGGCGAATTGTCCGGGAAGTGCACGAGGTCGGTCGACTTCAGAGGCACCTCGGCGGCGGCCGCACACAGGTGACCGGAGAGCACATGCGGGTTGCCCGGATGGATGACGCCGGCGTCGACGGGGGAGTCGAAGATGACTTCGGGATGATGGACGACGAAGGTATCAAGCGGATCATCACGGGCGATGAACACGGCCATCCACCGCTGTCCGGCTCTGCCGGCACGCCCCGCCTGCTGCCACAGGGAGGCCAGGGTTCCCGGCCAGCCGGAGATGATGACGAGGTCGAGCCCGGAGATGTCGATGCCCAACTCCAGCGCATTCGTCGACGCCACGGCCAGCAGCTGACCCGAACGCAGCGCGGTCTCGAGCATCCTGCGCTCTTCGGCCAGATACCCGCCCCGGTAGGCGGCGACCTTGCCGGTCAGGGTCTCATCCACCTGCCCCACCTGGTCACGGACCGTCTGGGCGAGGGCTTCGGTGCCTCGGCGGGAGGCGATGAACGTGATCGACCGAAAACCGGCGCACATCGAATCGGTGATGACATCGGCGGCTTCGACCAGACCGCTGCGCCGGTCCCCGCCGGGAGACACGGGAGGCTCCCACAGGGCGAAGCTGCCGGCTGCGCGCGGGGACGAATCCTCGGTCACCGCATGTGCGGCCCGCCCGGTCAGCTTCGCAAAGGCTGCGTCCGGATACGCCATCGTCGCCGACGCTCCGATGACGACCGGTGCCGCCCCGTAGTGGGCGGCGATGCGCAGCAGGCGGCGGAGGATGAGTGCGACATGGGAGCCGAAGACTCCGCGGTACCGGTGGGCTTCATCGATGACGATGAAGCGCAGGTTCTTGAACATCCGGGCGAAGCGCTCGTGTTGGGGCAGGATCGACCGGTGGAGCATGTCGGGGTTCGTGAAGACGATGTTCGCATGCCGCCTGGCCCAGTCCTTCGAGACCTGCGAGGTGTCGCCGTCATAGCTGGCAGGACGCATGCCCTGGATGACGAACCGTTCGAGTTTGGCCAGCTGATCGGCGGCCAGTGCCTTCGTCGGAGCGATATAGATCGCCGAGGCGGAGCGCAGCTTCCCGCGAGTCGATTGGATCGCTTCGAGCACCGGCAGCCAGAATCCCAAAGACTTGCCCGATGCGGTGGGGGTGGCGATGACGACGTCGGAACCGTCCCTGGCCGTCTGCGCCGCCTCGAGCTGGTGCTGCCACAGAGCGTCGACGCCGATGGAATGACATACGTGCTTGAGTTCCTCGTCGATCCAGTCCGGCCACTCGGCATCCCGTTCGAAACGCTGCGGGATGTCGCGGACATGGACGATCCGCTCATCCCGGGCACCGAAGCCGGTGACGATGTCGAGAAGAGCAGAGGAGGCCATGAGTCAATTATGGCGCAGTCGCTAGGATTCTTCTGTGACTGATCTGCCGTTGGCCCACCTGGGCGAGACCCTCTACCGTTCCGGATACACCGAACCACGGCTGCGCCAGTTCTGGGGTGGTCCGACCTCGGAGGCGCTGCTGCGCAACAACGCCGCACCCGCCATCCACCACTGCGCCCGGACGCTGGCGGACCAGTCGTCGACGGCCGCCGACCGGACCATGGCCAGCGCGGCGCTGCTCTTCCACTTCCACCGCACAGCCCCGGTCGCCCAGGCCCGAGCACTGCTGGGGGAGTCCTTCGACACCGCCACCGAGGCGGGGCTGATCACCGTGGATGACGACGAGGTGACCGCCCCCTTCGCCCTGACCCCCTATGAACTTCCCGTCGGTGTTCCGCGCGGCTTCCGTCCCGGGGACGAGAACCTCTACCTCGTAGCCGACCACGGCACCCTGACCACACCGGATGTCCTCGACGGAGAATTCGTACTCGGACTCGGCGGCGCCGGCCGGACACTGGTGTCGATCACCCCGCGCGACCACGTCGGGTTGGCCGCCGACATCGGCACCGGTTGCGGAATCCAAGCTCTGCTGCTGGCCCGCCACAGCGAGCGGGTCATCGCCACCGACATCTCCCGCCGAGCCCTGCGACTGGCCGAACTCTCGGCCGGACTCAACGGTGTGACGACGATCGAATTCCGGCACGGCTCGCTTCTCGAACCATTGCACGAACCCGTGGATCTGCTCGTGTCGAATCCGCCGTTCGTCATCACCCCGCGCAGCACGGACACCACATTCGAATACCGGGACGGCGGAATGACCGGAGACCGCCTCGTTCGGGAGCTGTTCACCCGGATCCCGGCCAACCTCACCCCGGGCGGACGCAGCGTCTGCCTCGGAAACTGGGAAGCCGCCTCGGGGACGGACGAAGGACCGGAGACCTGGGTCGACGATGCGGATACGTCGGTGTTCGTCATCGAACGCGAGGCCCTCGACCCCATCGCCTACGCCGAAACCTGGATCCGCGACGGCGGGATCCCCCGCGCCAGCACCGCCTGGAACGACGCAGTCGCCGCATGGCTCGACGACTTCGCCACCAGAGCTGTGGACGAAGTCGTCTTCGGGTACGTGCTGATGGCGAAGTCCGATAACGATGTGCCAACGATTGGTACCGAAGATCCCGCGATCGGCGACGTCACCTCGGACGTCGACCGCGGTCCGTCGGGGACGGCCGAGGGAGTATTCAAGACCAGGGTCAGAGTCACCTCGGCGCCGGCGAACAATCCGCACGGACTCGCAGAGTTCCTCACCACGATCATCGCGATCCGGTCGTGGCTGGCAGCGGCCGGGCCGGAGGAGATCGCCGCAACCGCTTTCACCCGCTCACCCGACCTCGTCGAACATCGCCATTTCGTTCCCGGAGCGCCGGAACCCAACTCGATCACCTTGGAACAGGGGATCGGCTTCGGGCAGGTCTTCGACCTCGATACGGCACTGGCCGGATTCGTGTCCGTCGCGGACGGGACGCTGACCCTGCGACAGACGGCCGGGGCCTTGGCCCAGCTTCTCGAGGTCGATCCCACGGCACTGGAAGACCAACTCGTGGCCCAGGTCAGAGCCCTGTGCGCGGCGGGTGCACTGCTGCCCGACAGCGGTTCGGTCGGGAGCTCGACGACTGGGACGTCGGCGGAATAGGGATAGGATCGGAAACCGTTGACCCCGTGTCCGAGCCGAAACCGGACGAGGTCCGGACAGCATCCGGGCCGGAAGGGTCGATGAGGAACGTGTCCGTTCAACAGTGTTACATTGGGCCGGATCGTCCGTTGCAGCGGGCAGCTGATGCCGTGAGAGGAATGTGAAAGCGTGACCACAACCGAGAAGAAGCCCCGTCGCCTCGTCATCGTCGAGTCTCCGACGAAGGCGCGAACGATTGTGGGATACCTCGGCGACGGTTACGACGTCGAGGCCTCCGTCGGTCATATCCGCGACCTGCCCACCCCCTCGGAGCTGCCCGCCGACATGAAGAAGGGGCCGTACGGAAAGTTCGCTGTCGACGTCGACAACAACTTCGACCCCTACTATCGGATCGATCCGGGCAAGAAGAAGAAGGTCACCGAACTCAAGCGTCTGCTCAAAGACGCCGACGAACTCTATCTGGCAACGGATGAGGACCGCGAGGGAGAGGCCATCGCCTGGCATCTGCTCGAAGTCCTCAAACCGAAGATCCCGGTCAAGCGCATGGTCTTCCACGAGATCACGCCTGAGGCGATCGACCGTGCCCTGGAGAACACCCGCGATATCGACACCTCGCTCGTCGACGCGCAGGAGACCCGCCGCATCCTCGACCGCCTCTACGGCTACGAGGTCTCACCCGTGCTGTGGCGCAAGATCCGCGCAGGGCTCTCGGCCGGACGCGTCCAGTCCGTGGCCACTCGACTCGTCGTCGAACGCGAACGCGAGCGCATGGCCTTCGTGCCCGCCGACTACTGGGACCTCGACATCGACCTCGGTCTGCCGGACGGGACGAACCCGTTCGCCGCGAACCTCACCACCCTCGACGGGTCGCGGGTGGCCACCGGTCGTGACTTCAACGACAAGGGTGAGCTGAAGAACTCCTCGGCGACGGTCGTCGACCAGGTACGCGCGGAGTCTCTGGCCACAGAGCTCAACGGCAGTGCGAAGGATGCGCTGACGGTGACCGCGGTCGAGTCGAAGCCGTACTCCCGCCGCCCGGCCGCGCCGTTCACGACCTCGACCCTGCAGCAGGAGGCCGGACGCAAACTGCGCATGAGCGCTCGTCAGGCGATGCGCACCGCCCAGTCGCTGTACGAGCACGGCTACATCACCTATATGCGTACCGACTCCTCGGCGCTGTCGGGTCAGGCCATCGCCGCCGCCCGCAAGCAGGTGACCGAACTCTACGGCCCCGAATTCGTTCCGCAGTCACCGCGCCAGTACGCGAGCAAGCAGAAATCGGCACAGGAGGCCCACGAGGCGATCCGCCCTGCCGGTGACTCCTTCCGCACCCCGGCACAGGTGTCCAAACAGCTCAACGGCGATGAGTTCCGCCTCTACGACCTCATCTGGAAGCGCACCGTCGCCAGCCAGATGGCCGATGCGAAGGGCAAGACCGCGACCATCAAGGTCAGTGCAGCACTCGCCGATGGTCATGAGGCCGGATTCAGCGCCAGCGGCACCGTCATCACCTTCCGCGGGTTCCTCGCCGCCTATGAAGAGGGCCAGGACGCGTCCCGCTACGACACGAAGTCCGGGGAGTCGCGGCTGCCGCAGGTCGAAGAGGGCCAGGCGCTGTCGGTCGTCAAGGCCGAAGCCGACGGACACACGACTGCTCCGCCGCCGCGTTTCACCGAGGCCAGCCTCGTCAAACAGCTCGAGGAGCTCGGCATCGGCCGTCCCTCGACCTATGCGGCGACGATCTCCGTCATCCAGGACCGCGGCTATGTGACCACTCGCGGCAACGCACTGGTGCCCAGCTGGTTGGCGTTCTCCGTCGTGCGCCTGCTCGAGGAGCACTTCACCGGACTCGTCGACTACGCGTTCACCGCCGACCTCGAATCCGAACTCGACCGGATCGCGATGGGCGAAGAGGACCGCAACGACTGGCTGGCCGGGTTCTACTTCGGCGACAAGGGTCAGGACCGAGAGGGACTCAAAGCAATCGTCGACGACCTCGGCGATATCGATGCGCGCGAGGTCAACACCGTGGCCATCAGCGAAGGTGTGAACCTGCGGGTGGGCCGCTACGGTCCCTACCTTGAGGTCGCCTCGGAGAAGGACGGTGAGGACCCGAAGCGGGTCTCCGTCCCCGACGATCTGGCACCCGATGAGCTGACGGCGGCGAAGGCGGCCGAACTCATCGAATCCCAAGGCGACGGCGACCGCGAGCTCGGTGTCGACCCGGAGACCGGACACACCATCGTGGCGAAGAACGGTCGATTCGGGCCCTATGTCTCCGAAGTGCTGCCCGAACCTGCGGAGAAGCCGAAGCGGGGCGCGAAGAAGCCGAAGCCGCGCACCGGTTCGCTGTTCAAGTCGATGGATCTGAACTCGATCGACCTCGAGACCGCGCTCAAGCTGCTCAGCCTTCCCCGAGTGGTCGGTCAGGACGAAGAGGGCACGGACATCACCGCACAGAACGGCCGCTACGGACCGTACCTGAAGAAGGGCACGGACTCCCGGTCCCTGACGGATGAGGAGCAGATCTTCAACATCACCCTCGAGGAGGCACTGAAGATCTATTCCGAGCCGAAGCAGCGCGGCGGTCGTCGTGCTGCGGCACCGCTGAAGGAACTCGGTGAGGACCCGGAGACGAAGAAGCCCGTCGTCGTCAAGGACGGCCGCTTCGGGCCGTATGTCACCGATGGCGAGACGAACGCGACTCTGCGCAAGGACGACTCCGTCGAAGCCGTGACGCTCGAGCGCGCCGCGACTCTGCTCGCTGAGAAGCGCGCGAAGGGACCGGCGAAGAAGAAGGCTCCGGCGAAGAAGGCGCCCGCCAAGAAGACGACTGCGGCCAAGACGACTGCAGCGAAGAAGACGACGGCGGCGAAGTCCACTGCCGCGAAGAAGTCGACGACCACGAAGTCCGCAGCGTCGAAGTCGACAGGGACGAAGACCACGGCTGCCAGGAAGACGACGGCTGCCAAGTCGACAGCGTCGAAGTCGACAGGGACGAAGACCACGGCCGCGAAGAAGACGAGCACGGCCAAGCCGAAGACTCCCTGAGTCGACGGCCGTCGAGCCCGAGGCATTCACCTGTCACTGCTTTCGCCACCTGCCTGATGGTCTGGGCCGGTGGCGAAAGTCGTTTCTTCTCCCGTGGCCTGTGATACCCCGTGGCCGGTGATTGTTGGGTCGACACCGGTCACGTACTCCAGTGCTTCTGGGACGAGGTCAGCAGTGCCTCAGGGACGAGGTCAGCCGCGCGATGACTCCGCGAAGTCGGTGAGCGCCTGGCCGTCGAGGCGATAGGTCTCCCACTCGTTCTGCGGCTTCGCTCCCAGCGATTCGTAGAAACCGATCGACGGTGTGTTCCATTTGAGCACGCACCATTCGAGCCGAGTCAGTCCACGCTCCTGGCAGATCTGCGCCAGCCGACCGAGCAGCGCCTTCCCGGCTCCCGAACCGCGATGGTCGGGCGCGACGAAGAGGTCCTCGAGCCAGATGCCGTTCCTGCCCGTCCAGGTGGAGAACGAATGGAACCAGATCGCAATGCCGATGACGTCGCCGTCCGCCTCGGCCACGAGACCGAACGTGTTCGCGTGCCCATCGTCGGGGAACATCACTGCCGCGAAGTCCGCCTCGGTGGCCTCGACCGCGTCCGGTTCCTTCTCGTAGACGGCCAGTGCGTGGACGAGGCGCAGGATGTCGGGCAGGTCGGTCGGCTCTGCTTCACGAATGGTGACGGTCATGGTGTGTCCTCAGAGTCGGTGTTTGTCCGCGTGGGCGGCCACCTCGGCCAGCTCCTCTGCGGTGGGGGACAGGGGCGTATGCGGATTCGCGTCGGAATAGTAGGCGGCGAACGCCTCGGCGACAGAATCGATCGTCACCTCGGGGTGGATCTCGCTGATCGATCCGCCCGTGGACGGATCCCAATCGATGCCGAGGGCGGCTTCGACGTCGGTGAGGACGGCGCGGATCGGATTCGGGTCCTCGACGACGACGGACGACGAGAACAGCCACGCCCCGGAGACCACCCGCTGCGCGGTGCCGATCGCTTTGATCCGCCCGGCCACGTTGACGCTGTGCTCACCCGGACAGTATTCGCCGGGAATCTCGCCGAGGCGGGCATCGATGCCCAGCCTCCGCAGCACCTCGACATAGTCCTGGCCGAAACCGGCGAACCGGGCATTGGTGTTCGTGATGAATGAATCACTCGGTTCGATGTGATCGATGACCAGAGATCCCGGGTGGTAGGCAGCCGCACGCCCGCCGAGGCTGCGCAGTGCAGGCGTGAAGCCGTGGTCCCGGGCCGCTTCGACGGCGGTGGCGAAACCGGGCAGGAAACGATCCCGAGCACCGAACGCCAGGGTCGGGGCCGGTCGGTACATCCGCAGAGTCGCCCCGCGACGTCCGGCCTTGACCGAATCGAGAAGGACGCGGGCGAATGCGAGTTCCTCCACCGGGCCCAAGCCGTCTGCGGCCACCGTGGTCATCGCCTGTGAGTCTGTGTGCACGAGTTCAAGAGTAGAGGATCGGCAGACGTCGGTCCGGTTCGGGTTGTCGCAGATCGCACTCGTTTCCAAGAGATATGTCAGTTCGGGCAGATAGTGTAGGGGTGTGAGCATGTTGACGACTACAGGACACCGACTGCCCGGAGCCCCCGGCCGCCTGGTCACCGAGACCGCCGCCTGGGGTGCCCTGATCGTTCTTGTCGCGATCAGCTACGTCGTGGCAGGAACCAGCGGCCTCGTCGCGACGGTGGGCGGACGCGCGTACACCGCTATGGGAGAGTCGCTGAGCGCCGGAGGCTTCGACAACCAGATGGGCAGTCTGTCGCTGCTCATCGTCTTCACCCTCTCCTGCGCCGGCCTCTTCATCCCCGCCAAGGTGTTCGCCTCCCGACCTCCGGCGGTGCGCAAGACCGCTCTGTCGATCTCAGCGATCGTCGAAGCCGCCATCCTCGTCGTCCTCAGCCTCGCTCCCAGTGCCTGGCTGACCTGGGTCGCGGCCCTGTTCCTCGGCGCCGTGGTGGGCCTGCTCATGAGCATCAATCCCTTCAGACACGAGAAGCCATGGCGCCGTGTCGGCATTCCCGCGGCCGTCCTCGTGTTCGTCTCCTGCGCTTTCCAGATCCTCGGCGGCTCCGCTGCGGGAACCCAAGCGCTCGGATGGGTGTCACTGCTGGTGGGCATCGGCATGGCCGCCGGTTCCGTGATCATCTTCCTCACCCCCGAACGCGCCCTGCACGCGGAGTCCGCGACGACCGGGCAGTTCCCCGAACTCAAAGCCCGGGTGGCCCGCCCCGCCGAATCGATTTCGAATCCGTGGGTGTGCATCGGCCTCTTCGCCGTCCTCGGCGCCACCTTCATGCTCGCTCAGCCGACGGCGATCGGCCACGGCTACGGTCAAGCTGGCTTCGCGGTCATCATCGCCTGCTGTCTCGTCGGATGGGCAATCGGATTCGAGATGGGTCCGACCTTCGCTCCCGGAATGTCCCGTCCGCGCGTGTCCACTTTCGCCCTGCTCGTCTCCGGTGTGCTGCTGCTGGCCACCGGCAGCATCAACGAACTCTCCGGCAAAGTCGTGCTCTCGGCCGCGATCGCGTTCCTCGTCGGCATCGGCGTGCGCGCGCAGCCCTATGACTTCTCCCGCCGCTACGGTGCCGTCGCCGGTGCCGGCCTTGCCCTGGTGATCAACGCACTCGACCTCGGCGGCACAGTCGAAGTCGGCTCGAGCCCCGACTGGGTTCTGGCCCCCAGCGACGTCGCGTTCCTCATCTTCGGCATCGCCGCCCTCATCGCCGGAGTCATCGGACTCTTCACCTTCGACCCGCATAAACTGCAGGGTCTGTCCGTCGACATCGTTCACGGATTCCGGCCGCCCACGCAGCCCGAGACCGCGGCCGGCGGACTCGGAAACTCGGCCGAACGCCTCGGCGCCGGATTCTTCATCGCCATCGAAGGCGGAGACGGTTCGGGCAAATCCACGCAGATCAAACGCATATCCGCTGCCCTGGCCGATGACGGCTATCACGTGGAGTCCACTCGCGAACCCGGCGGCACCGAACTGGGCACGAAGATCCGCTCCGTCCTCTTCGACTCGGATCCGCCGAGCCCGCGTACCGAAGCCCTGCTCTTCGCCGCTGATCGTGCCCACCATGTGGCGTCCCTGGTCGACCCCAGCCTCGATGCCGGAAACATCGTCATCACCGACCGATATATCGATTCGACGATCGCCTACCAGTCGGCCGGCCGCAGCTTCGACGAGAAGACGATCCTCGCGCTCAGCCGGTGGGCCACCCAGGGGCTCGTGCCGGACCTGACGATCGTCCTCGACATCGAACCCGAGGTCGCCGCCGAGCGGATGGGCAAGCGCGGCGACAGCAACTACCTCGACCAGGAGAACCAGCAGTTCCACCAGCGGGTGCGCCAGACCTACCTGTCCCGTGCCCACAAGGAACTCGACCGGTACGTCGTCCTCGACGCTTCGGTCGACGCCGATGAGCTCACCGAACAGATCCTCGCAGCCATCCGCGCCCGCCTTCCGCAGACGCTGGTCAAACGCGACACCGGCACCGAGGCGGCCCCCGCCTCAACGTCGACGGCTGAGGCCGACAACGGTCCGGAACGCAGTTCCGTGCCGATCGCTGCCGTAGCCGCCGGGACCGTGCCCGACGACGGCACGGCCGAGGCAGACGACGGTTCCGACGACGCCCACTCCGGCGACAGCTCTGCAGACTCGGTCGATGCCCGCGAGACTGAAGACGACGCCGTCGATGGCAGCGAAGCAATAGGCGAAGCAGCCGCTGATGCAACAGACACCGACGATATCGACGATGCGGTGCACGAACGCGGACCGCGCTTCGTCCCGGCCTCCAGCGATCGGTTCGTTCCCTCTGCGATCACCGACGCCGAGGCCGAGATCTCCGGCGCGGTTCCCACCGAACGCGTCGACCTCGGGGCCGATCTGCGGGAGGATCCGGCCGCCTCGGCGAATGTGGAACGCTCCGCCGCTTCCGCATCCCCGGCATCCGCGGATGAGAATGCGGACCGGGATTCGGAAGGCGATGAGGAGGAACTTCCGTCCTTCTTGGAACCGAAGGGCTCGCATCGTTCAGATGAGGCCCCGAACCGTTCCGACGAGGACGCGGCGACCACGGTGCTGCCGGCCAGCGGGACCGCCTCGGAGGCGCTCGTCGACGACAGCGACGAGGCCGATGGGGTGCCGACGGACCGAATCGCCACGGACGAGAATGCTGAGACTCGGATCGTCAACCGCGTCGACCCCGAAGACGCCGAAACTCGCGTTGTCCACCGTGCCGATCCACCTGCCGAAACCGGCACGGATGACGCAGCAGGCGACTCGGTCGACGGCGGGGACGCCGAGACCACGGTTCTGCCAGCCCGCACCTCCCGCGAGATGAGCCGTGAACGACTGCAGGCTCAGGCCGAGATCGAACGGCAGGCTCGGGAGCGCTTGCGCCGGCAGCGCGAACGCAGCAACCGTCGCTTCACCAACCGGGAGGATTCCTGAAGTGAGCGTCTTCGACGAACTCGTCGGCCAGGATGACGTCATCACCCAGCTCGGCTATGCGCTCGACAACCCGGCGGCGATGACCCATGCGTGGCTGTTCACCGGACCGCCCGGGTCGGGCCGATCGAATGCGGCACGCGCCTTCGCCGCCGCGCTCATCTCCGGGGGCACTGAATCGAATGACGTGACCGCCCGAGTGCTGTCGGGTCATCACGAGTCCCTGACGATCATGTCGACGCAGAAATCGGTCATATCGATCGAAGAGGTCCGTGAACTCGTGTCCAAGGCACAGGCGTCGCCCGTGAACTCGAAATGGCGCGTCGTCATCATCGAAGATGCCGACCGGATGATGGAGCGCACCGCGAACGTGCTGCTCAAAGCCATCGAAGAGCCGCCTCCGGGAACCGTGTGGCTGCTGTGCGCGCCGAGTCCGATCGATGTGCTCACCACCATCCGGTCGCGGTGTCGTCCTGTGCGACTGCGCATCCCCTCTCGGGATGCCGTGGCACAGCTGCTGATGCAGCGCGACAACGTCTCGGAAGATCGCGCACACTGGGCTGCCGCAGTGGCCCAGAACCACATCGGGCGCGCGAAATACCTCGCACTCAACGAATCGGCTGATGCCGAACGTAAACAGATTCTCGCGATCCCCGGCAAACTCACCTCCGTGGGGGCGACGATCCGTTTGGCCGGCCGCATCGTCGACAACGCTGCCGAAACCGCGAAGTCACGAGTCGAAGAGCGCAACGCCGCCGAGCGGACTCAGCTGCTGACCACCTTGGGTGTCGAAGGGGAGAAGACGATTCCGCCGTCGGCCAGAGCGCAGATCAGGAAGCTCGAGGAGGAGCAGAAGCGCCGCTCGGTGCGGGCCCGCAACGATGAGCTCGACCGGATCTTCCTCGAACTCATGAGCCTCTACCGCGACATCCTCATGTACCAGCTGGGGATCCGTGACGGGTGGATCAACGCGGGCGAAGTCGACCTCATCGCCGAACAGGCGAACCGGGATGGTCCCGACACCACGCTGCTGCGCATCGACGCCATCACCGAGGCTCGCCAGCGTCTGCAGACGAACATGTCGCCGGTGCTCATCGTCGAAGCAGCCTTCGTGCTGCTGTCGAACCCCTGGCTGCAGGAAGACCGCACCGGCGCGATCTGAGTTCCGGGGCCCGACAGCTGCTGGGGGAGCAGCAGGCCCCTCAGCTCTCCGTGAGGAGCTCTGCGACGAGTGCCGCGGTGAGTTCGATGCGGCGGGGAATCCAGATCTGCAGAGCATGTTCGGTGCGGGCGTGGGATCCTCCGCCGACTGTGCCGAGACCATCAAGAGTCGGTGTTCCGACTCCGGCGGTGAAGTTGCCGTCAGATCCGCCGCCGACTGCGACCGACCGCAGCGGTGGATGTCCGAGTCGTCCGGCCAGACGTTGGGCTCGGGCATAGAGGCCCATGGCCATGTCCTCTTCGAGCGGTGCGCGGTTGATGCCACCCTTGAGTTCGATCTTGGCACCGGCCACGGTGGGCGACAGCGCACGCAGAGCGTCATCGATGCGCACCTGCTCTTTCGCCGAGGCTGCTCTGGAGTCGATGCCGACGACGGCTTTGGCAGGCACGGTGTTCGTGGTCGATCCGCTGGTCATCACGGTCGGAACGACGGAGGTGCCGACCGCGGGCTTGTGCAGTGCGGCGATTTCGATGACCTGGTTGGCCACTTCGATGGTGGCGTTGATTCCCTTCTCCGGTTCGACTCCGGCGTGCGATGCCAGACCGGTGACGTGGAGCTGATAGATCGCCACTCCTTTGCGAGCGATCTTGACGGCACCGTGCGCGGCGCCGCTTTCGAACACGAGAGCGGCCTTCGCCCCGCGGGCTTCGTCTTCGATGATCTGCCGAGAGCCCGGGGAGCCGAGTTCCTCATCGGCAGTGATGAGGAGGCTGACACCATCGAGGCTGCCGAGTTCGGCACGGACCTTCGCCAAGGCGTAGATCGCGATGAGCAGTCCGCCCTTCATATCATCGGCGCCGGGTCCGCGGACCACCCCGTCCTTGACCGAGTACGGGAAGTCGGCGAGCGTGCCGGTGGGCCAGACAGTGTCGTGGTGACCGATGAGCACGACCTTGCGCGGGCCGGTGCCGAAGCGCCACAGCACATGCGGGTGGCCGTCGGTCTCGATGATCTGAGGCGCGGCACCGAGCATCCCGGTGCCGATGCGCGAGACGAGCCGGGCGCTGCGGGCCAATGAAGAGAGGTCGTTGGAGAACGACTCGCATTCGATGAGCGCTTGGAAGTCGCTCATGAAGTCGTCGGAGTCGAACTCTGCCATGGATGTCTCTCCCTCGTGTCTGTGCACCAACTGTCCTTTCAAGGTTAACGGGTGCCGAGACGAGTCCCCGGCGGCACCCGCACTGAGGCGGTCCAGGTGCTCGGTTCTCGCCTGCTGGAGAGGGGGTGACGAAGGTCTCTGTCGGAACCGTCCAGGATGGCATTCGTCGTTTTGACCACCGGCAGAGAAGTTGGCTAAAGTTGGTTCGGTTGCCGCCTTAGCTCAGTCGGCAGAGCGATTCACTCGTAATGAATAGGTCGCGGGTTCGATTCCCGCAGGCGGCTCGGCAACATCACCCCAGGTCAATGGCCTGGGGTGTTTCCGTTGCTGGCACCGTCCTCCTCTCCATGTGTGCCCCGGTGTGCCCCGGGCTGTTTAAACGGTCTAATCCGGCTCGGTCAGCGACCGTTCCGAGATGCTGAACATACAAATTCGTTGTGCTGATAGAGGCGTGTCCGGCCCAGGCCTGAACAGTCGCAGCATCCACACCACGGGCGAGCCATAGGCAGATGGCTGTGTGTCGAAGATCGTGGATTCGACGGTTCATGGCGGTCTGAGACCAATGTGCTGCCTTCTTGAAGCCGGAGGCATGTAGCCGTGCTCCGGTGCCCGACGTGAAAAGTGGGTCATCTCCGGCCTTGCCAGCAGCACATGTCTCGACTAGATGCAGGACGCGATCCGCCACCGGAACCGTACGCGCGCGTCGACCTTTCGTGGTCTTGACGGCGACACCTTCCGGCGCAGCTCTCCGCACCACCAACACAGGAACAGGCACACGAGAGAAGTCTGCAACGGTCACCGCACGCAGCTCGGACCACCGCAAGCCAGTCCAGGCAGCAATGAGCACCAGGTCCGCGGCGCGATCATCGTAGACACGAATGGCTGAAACGACTTCTTCCAACTCAGTCTCAGTCAGGGGCTTCATTCGGCCAGGTTCGGCATCCTTACGTGGCACCTGACTACCATTGACCGGATTCGCGACGATGCAACGTTCGGCGACGCACCAGCCAAAGAAGCTGGCGAGGCTAGCTCGAAACCGGCGAACACTCGCCTCGGCATATTTGACCGACCAGCCGTTGAGTACTCGTTGCACGTCCCTGTCGGTAACCGAGCCAACGGCGCGAGCTGTAAATGCTCCGGGCAGTCGTTGCACCATTGCCGCGTCAGTATGTGCTGTAGTTGCCGCGACAGTCTGTGTGCGTTCCTCCAACCACGGAGAAAGAAGCGAACTCACCGATTGCTTTCGAGCAGACAGATCGACTCCACCGGCTAGTGCGGCCTTCTGGCGCTGTTCCCAGGCCTTGGCCTCACGCTGGGTATTAAATGTGGCTCCATCGACATACCGCCGTCCTTGCTTCACGACCGCACGCCAGCGACCTGAAGGCTCTTTGCGAACAGCCATACTCAGCAGCTCGCCTGTTCTTCAAGCCAAACCTCGACGTCCTCACGACGATAGCGAGGACTCGAATCACCCAATGCGACCCAACGTGGTCCCTTTCCCGATTGTCGCCACCGGCAGAGGGTTGCAGGACTCGTGGCCAACCACTCAGCCACATCACGTGCCGTCAGTAGCCGGTCCATTATTTGCGACTCCATATCGACCAATCCTTAAATCTTGCGATCCGCTACGCCTGCCCGGCGCGGGGGCACCCTCGAAGCTCGTTCCTCGCTCCGAGGCTATTGATGCATGACGTGACACAAGCACCATGTCGAGGGACGATTCGCACTTGCGTAGCAGCTTCCCGACCCGCTCCCGGTCTTCCTCATCCACCACACAGTCCGCCCACTCACGGAGTGCAGCAACCATGTCCCCAGCTTCCAAATGCGAAATGGGTGTGTACTCGAAATTGCTTTCATGCATGTTCAGCAACACTTTCCTTCACCCTCCTCAGGTACGTGTCGTAGCTAGTGAAATCAGCCCGGTAACGGCGCTGACCCATCCCGGGACGCTCGATGAGTCCCTGGCCAGGTTCGAAAGCAGCGACGATTGGTGCCCACTCCGAAGCATGATCGTGGAGCATCCCTACGGCATCAGCGTTGTCGACCCGCAGAGTATGCCGAACCCCGAAATTGCTCCGGCTATCCGTGTCCAACGACTTTGCCGAAAGTCGCTGCCCGAGCAGCAGCACACGAACGCCACTCTTAGCACCCTCTGCAAGTAGCCGAGCAACACCGGCTTCGATCTTCGGACCAACACGCTCAGCAGACTTGCGCTCTTTTGTTACATCCTCCGCAGCCGCAGCCCGAATGATTCCCGGCCATTCCTCCAGTACCACCACCATGCACGGCAATTCAGCCGAGAAGTCACCCGGCCCCAGCTTGTCTATGCCGTTGGCAGCGAGCTGCATTGTCCGTCGATCCATCTCTGAGACGATGGAATTGAGAACATCGAGAAAGTGAGCAAACGTTGGACTTTCACCCGCTGTCGCAGGCACAGCAGCCCGACCGCCAGCAGCCACGAAAGGCCCCAGCAGTACCCCGGTTGGGTCCAAACCGCACACCTCAACAGCGGTACGCCCAGCCAGGCCAGACAGCCGCGTATACTCCTGAACTGACTTCCCGCTGCGGGTCATGCCTTGAACGGCTGTGTGCGTAGCCTCAAATGGATCCCACCACACATCGGAACCAAACTCATCGACACCAATCCGGACCGGCGACTGATCAGCGGACGGCTCGACTGAAGTACGTGACCCTTGCAGAGGGTCCGACCAGAGCACACGGAGCACTGTATAAGGACCATCCACCTCGGACCTCAGCAACAGCGACCATGCGCCAGTGACCTCTCTCAATGTCTGCGCGAATCGCTGAACTGATTCAATCGATCCCACGTCCTCTGCCGTCGTTCCAGCCTTGGCACGACGTACCCGCAACGTCATACCCGCAGCCGTTGCCGACGCCGAGACGAGGCGAGGAACATCGAAGAATCTTTCTGTGCGGTGTCGTGGCAACAGGCCAACTACATACAGACTCCACCGAGCAAGGTCACTCCACGAATGATCGTCCTCCTCGGTGAGGTTCGGGTTCCTTTCGAGTCGCGCCTTTCGAACTTCATCCTCTGACTGTCCATGACCTGACCGCCACGAGATGTACGGCCACAAAGTCGTGACCTGAACCGAAGCCCGAGCCACTCCGAATGAGACACCCGACCGCCGACCGACGAACAGCACGCGCAGCAGCTGCCGCATCGGCAAGGCCACAGCGCCGCCAATGAGCCAGCCAACCCAGAGAACGCCGTGCAGCAGCGTCGAGTCGGTCAATCCAACGATGATCCCAACGAGGACACCGGCAACCAGGCCGCGAGCCGCCCAAGCTGCCCAACCAGCAAGACCACGTAGAATCGTCACGGCACATCACCACGTGCATCTTGAAGCTGCTCGGTGTGATGGGCCTCCGGCGAGGGGCAGGCGTGCTTACCAGGCTGATGACCTGCCTCTCGCTCCTGAACTTCCTGCATAACACGGCGTTCGAACGCCTGACCGCGATCACGGCCAAGAGCAAACAGGCCGTAAAGCAAAAGCATTGCCAGAATCGCGGCGAGGGCGCCGAGGCCCACGAGCTGCCAAGCCCACCACGAGTTGAATAGTGAACCGAGCAGATCGAACCCCGACACAGGGGGCCACTCAATCCAACCCATTTCACTCACTCCGTCCCTTCGAGCTTTCCGGCGCAGTCTGAGGCTTTCCAGTAGCAGCACTAACCGGCTCGACACTCGCACAACTAAGCGAGACGCCTGCCCTATCGCCCATCTGCCAGAAGAAGGCCTCGAAGCCGCCGAACCTGACCTCAGTCATCGGCGGGATCGACGGCTCAGTCGCAGACGCCACGCGCACCTTGACGACCTCAGCCGAACCCCCGTCAGCGGGACGGTGGAGCGTCTCAAGCTCCCACTGAGGAACCTGCTCCCGATCCGAGCGCTGCACCCCATCTCTATCGACGCGCGGGGTCACACTGATCACCTGAAAGCTTCCGTTATTGGTCTCGCTAAGAATCATTCTCTGCATCGTGATCGCTCCTCTTTCACAGTTCGAAATCATCGAGATTAGGAAGATCGTTCAACTCGCGAACAACCCTTATTGCATTGCCATGAGCATCCTCATCGCCACGAGCCACAAGTTCGACATACCCACCAGCGGCGAGCCGACGTACCGAAGCGCGAGTCTTGCCGTACTTCAATCCGGCCTCCTTAGCAATGGCGCTAACACTCACTGATACAGGTTCGCTACTGCCAACACCGCATCGAGCCACCAGCCGGTCGAAAACAGCTTCGTCCCTCGTTCGGTTCCGTTCAGACACCTCAATGAACGCGTCGATGTCAGTCATGATCTTCTCCGCTCAACTTCCGTCGGACCTCAGTCATCACAGATGAGCTGATTCGCACATACCCTCTTGGACGCCCAGCCTCCACGCCCCGTTCACGGTCGATAAGGCCCAAAGATTCCGACCTTGCAAGAGCACGACGGAACGTATTCGCTGACATCGTTGTTTCGCGTACCAGCCGCGCAACATTGACCGCAGTAAAATCTTCCGTCAAACCTGTAGCGTGCTCCACCACCAGAAGCAGCGCCACCACGACCGAAGGATCAACAATCCCGTCCTCATTCATGGCCCGCTTCAGTAGCACACTCGCCAGCGCTCCCATCTCTGCGTTGCTTGCCACGCTGTTCGTAGTCATCGCCCCGCTCCTTTCCTCGTTGGTAAATCCAGTCTACCCAATATGGGCAGCAGAAACAAGACCTACTTATAGAGTTCCCAGGCGAGCCTGTCGCCTGTCCCATCAACCGCACCTGGTGGTGGCTCATGACCAGGCAGAAGAGCCTTTACGACCTCCCAGTTCTCACCCGCAGCCGCATCGAGGGCCAGCGCCAGTAACTCCGGGTCAGACCGTCGCAGCGCGTCATACGAACTCCCGTCAGCCACCCACTGGACCGGCGCAGCCTCGGTCTCCTCTATCACCTCCTGGTCCGTCTTCTCGCCCACTTCATAACGAGCCTTCAACCCGCGAGACCAGGTGATCGCCCGCCGGCCCTTCGTCCCCTCGTAGTAGTCCACCCACAGCCGGCGACGCTGGGGGAGGGGCATTGGGTGATCCGAGTCCAGCAGCTCGAACGGCACGAAGTTGTCACCACGGCCCCGCTTCACATCAGCCCGAGCAAGCTCAGCCGAGGCATCCCACTTCTCCGTCTTGCTCTTCCCCTCGGCCTCCTGCAGCTTCGCGAGATAGCGGCCCAGCACCTGACCATCCTCATCGACCCGCTGCACATCGGTCCCATGCTCACGAGTCGGTAGCTTCCCGGTCGCCTTGTGCGCGAACCGCGCCCAACGGGTATGCAGCTCATCCCCGAACGCCGCCACCTCAGTGTCAGACAGCTTGTCATCGGTGAAGAACAGAGCGTGAATGTGCGGATGCCAGCCATTCGACCCATAGGTCACTTCGGTGCTGCGGATGTAGCCTGAGACTCGGTACCGATCCTGTGCGCCCTGCGTGGACTTTGAACCAACCCACGCGCTTCCCTGCAGCAGCTTCCGCCACGAACCGAGAACGGCATCCATGCTCTGCTTCAGCGGATCGGTCCGATCATGACGGATCGTCAGAGTCACGAACAGAATCGACCCGCCAGCCGCCTGATGCGCCTCCACCGCCTGCGAAATCTCACGAGCACGCTCCGCCCGGATCACCGCCGAGCAGATCGGGCAGGCGTGAATCGATCCGCAGCGCTCCGTCCCCGAAAAATGCGCGAACTGACCATCCGAATGCACGGATACGTTCTCACCTATCCGCCAACCGCACCGAGCCGGACGAGGCGGACGCACCCAATCCGACTCCAGCACCTCCCCGCTCTCCGTATCCACGAACAAGCCGTCACCCAGCTCCTCGATGGTCGAAGAGTCCACTGCATCAGCAATCAGCCACTTTGAGGATTGAGACCGACGCATGAACCGCGATCGACGCAGCCCGTCAGGTGTTGGCCGTTTGCCGGTGTCGAAACGATGTTCGCTATGTACCAAGGGCGGCTCTGCCGCTGCGCCTTCGTCGCTGCTGCGCGCGGACTTCGTCCGTGCTCGCGCTCCGAGGCTTGCCGCATCGCCGCCGTGGCCTTCGGCCACAGAAACCCGACCGGTACGGCTGTTTTCCGACCAGGCAGACCGGCGGTGTCCGTGCTCCTGGCTATAGTGATTCTGTGCAGATGACTGCATTCATCTGTAGGTGCTGGGGCTTGTGCCCCCGGCGTGCCCCGAGATCGAAACCAGCGGTCTCGGGGCTTTGCCTTGCAACGATTGGAACTGCCGAAACCGCTACTTATCTGGCAGTCGCCGCCCTCGTAATGAATAGGTCGCGGGTTCGATTCCCGCAGGCGGCTCGGCAACATCACCCCAGGTCAATGGCCTGGGGTGTTTCCGTTACTGGCAGGGACTGCTGAAGGTTTGGTTGACTTCACGACTGGATAAATTCCAGGAAGGATGGAAGTCATGCCAAAGATCTACACCGATGAGTTCAAGCAATCAGCGCTCGAGCTCCTGGGCGAGGGGATGACCCAGAAGCAGGTCTGCGCCGACCTCGGCATCTCGAAGTCAGCTCTCCAGGCCTGGGTACGTGACTCGCGGCTACGCGAGCACGGACTCGAGCCCTCCCGTGATGTCGAGGAGTCTCGCGCCCAGGCGGCAGCGCTGAAACGCATTCGCGAGCTCGAGAGGGAGAACAAGATCCTCCGCGAGGCTGCAGCGTATCTCTCGCAAGCGAACTTGAGGCTCGGTGGTCATCACCCAAAATGATGTATCCGCTGGTCCTCGACCTTGCTGCCACCGGGGTGCCGGTGGCAGTGGCCTGCCGGGTCCTCGGTTTTACCAAGCAGGGCTTCTACAAGTGGTGCGCGAAACCTATCTCTGACCGGGATCTCGAGGAGGCGCACTTGATCAATGCCGCCTACGACGTGCATACGGACGATCCCGAGTTCGGGCACCGGTTCATCGCTGATGAACTCCACGCGTGCGGATATGAGGCGTCAGAGCGTCGTGTGTGGCGGCTGTGCTCGCAGCAGGAACTGTTCTCCCTCACGATCAAACGGGCCCGGAAGCACGGTAAGAAGCCCGGCCCGCCAGTGTGTGATGACCTCGTCGAACGCGACTTCTCAGCGTCAGGCATCAACGAACTATGGTTGACCGACATTGTGCGCCACGAGGCGCTGTTGAACCGAGTGGAGGTGAGAGACCACCACCGCCTGGCTGTCGCAGCAGCCAGGTGAAGTTGAGGGCAGCCTGAACTCCGGGATGGGAGCGAGGGCGGGAAGCAGCCCTGACAACGCCGAGACGATTCCAGTACTGCCAGATGGGTCGGGCTCGGCTAACACGACGGAGAGGTACACGCATAGGAACCAGTGTCCGAACGCTCCTCAAGTCAGACCACCGACTCGAAATCTGGTGGATCGGGGTCGGGTTGCATCGCAGACCGAGGCTGGTGTGCCAGTCGAGGGAACTTCCGGATCGGAGAATGTCGCCGGTCCGGGAGGCCATAGTGAAAGCCTGCGGCGTAGCTATGGCGAGGATGCAGGAGTAAAGCTGGGTACCGATCCCGTCAATCGGTTGAATAGTGAACGTGGGAACCCCGCCGCTGGTCCCTGCTGACCACGGATTCCATGCGTGGTCGGCAGGGAAGGTCCGTCGCCGACTGATACCAGTGGTGTGGGGGCGGAGAGTCCGTAGTAGTCCGAGGTCGGGAAAGCCGACCACATGGCGAAGGGACTCAGTGCCGATTCCGCAATGAAAGTAGGGATGAAAAGGAGGGACACCGGTGAATACGGGTGTGTCGGGGCCAGTCGATATTACTTCGGCATGGCATCGAGTACTTACGATCCAGACGAAATTGCACCAATGGGCGCGCACCGATCCGGGGCGTGTCTTCGATGATGTGTTCAACCTTGTCCACGATCCGGCCTTCCTCGTAGCAGGGTGGGATCGAGTGCGGGGTAACAAGGGCGGTCGGACTGCTGGAGTCGATGGGGTCGCACCCCGGTCCCTGCTTCATGGTCAGGCCGTTGAGGTGCTCACTATGATTCGCCGCCAGGTGAAGACTGGTGAGTTCCGACCCTTGCCGGTGCGTGAGCGCAGGATCCCGAAGTCGAATGGGAAGACTCGTTCGTTGGGGATTCCAACGCTGGCCGACAGAGTGGTGCAGGCGTCGCTGAAGTTGGTGCTGGAACCGATCTTCGAGGCGGACTTCTATCCGTCCTCGTATGGGTTTCGGCCGCGTCGGCGTGCGCAGGACGCGATTGCTGAGATTCATAAGTTCACGTCGAGGCCTTTGAATTATGAGTGGGTCTTCGAGGCTGATATCACTGCGTGTTTCGACGAGATCGATCACACTGGTCTGATTCAGCGTTTGCGTGAACGAATCACGGACAAAAGGGTCCTGGCTCTGGTCAGAAGGTTCCTCAAGGCAGGCATCCTCAGCGAGGATGGTGTCAATAGGAACACTCACACCGGCACCCCGCAAGGAGGGATACTTTCACCACTTCTGGCCAATATCGCCTTGTCTGGGCTTGATGATCACTTCCAAAAGAAGTGGGAGTCGCTGGGTCCGAGCTGGACGCGAGCGAAACTGCGCCGTAGGGGCATCCCGGTGATGAAGCTGATCCGGTACGCGGATGACTTCGTTGTCCTTGTCCACGGTTCGGTCGAGCACGTGGAGGCACTGTGGCACGAGGTGGCTGAAGTGCTCGCGCCGATGGGTTTGCGCCTATCGGTGGAGAAAACGAAAGTGACTCACATTGATGAGGGGTTCGACTTCTTGGGCTGGCGCATCCAGCGTAGGATGAAGAGGGGAACCAGCGGTCAGGCTCAGGTGTATACGTATCCGTCGAAGAAGTCTCTGGCTTCGATCAAGGAGCGTATTCGCGGTCTGACTCGCAGAGCGCAACATCGGACGCTGGCCGATCTTCTCCGCCGGGTGAACCCGGTGTTGAGAGGGTGGTGTGCGTATTTCCAGCATGGGGTGTCGAAAGCGACATTCAGTTACGTTGACCATTACGCGTTCTGGCGGATCGTCAATTGGTTGAATAAGCGTCACCCCAAGCTGAATAAGCATACTGTGGTGCGTCGTTTCCTCCCTGGATGGGAGATACGGACGGAAGGAGTCGAGTTCTTCCGGGCCTGTCGGGTTCCAGTGACTCGCTATCGGTTCCGGGGAACTCGTATTCCCACGCCATGGGACAGTGCTGCGGCTTGATTGGCATGGAGAGCTGGATGCTCAGGAATGGGCACGTCCGGTTCGGAGGGCGGGCCGGGGAAACTTACCAGTCGTGAGGCTGGCAGAGCGCCCCGGTCCGACCCTACTCGGAGCACCACACCGATGAGGGCAAGCTGTACTTGTGCGCGGTCAAGGACGTGTTCAGCAACAGAATCATCGGCTATGCCATCGATTCGAGGATGAAATCTCGCCTGGCGGTGGCGGCGATTGATGATGCTGTGGCCCGTCGTGGCGGGTCTGGAATGATTGCCGGGTGTGTCGTTCACTCGGATCGCGGCTCGCAATTTCGTTCTCGGAAGTTCCAGCAGGTTCTACGGCATTACGGGCTCGTGGGGTCGATGGGAAGGGTTGGTGCTGCTGGTGATAATGCGGCGATGAAATCGTTCTTCGCCGTGTTGCAGAAGAACGTCCTCGACCGGGGCCGTTGGGACACGCGAGCGAGGTTGCGCACAGCGATCGTGCACTGGGTCGAACGAACCTATCACCGGAAGCGTCGACAGAGGAGACTGGATAAACTGACCCCGGTTGAATACGAGCTTGTTCACCACAAGGCCGTCGCTCTGGCGGCATAAACCCTGGAGTCAACTAAACCTTCAGCAGTCCCTACTTCTCGACCGGTAGGTTGATGCGCCGGCACAACGCGTCACGCGCTACAACCGTGTGCGCGGTCTTCTCCAGATCGAGGATCAACCGATCATGCTCGGAGATCTCATCCACGGTGCCAAGAACCATAGACGCCAGTGTGGCACAACGGGCGAAATTTCATACTTTTAGAGGATGCGAAGAAGCTTCAAGCGCACATAAAGTTGCGGATACATCAAGGAAGGATGTGAAAAATGACCGCAATTAGAAGAAGCACTATCGTGATCGCTTCAGTAGTTAGTTCGACGGCCATGCTGCTGGGAACCGTAGCTCCAGCGCAAGCAGATGTGCCCACCACGTTGCAAAAGGTTTCCACCACGAGCTTCGCTGACAAATCCTGCATGAAAGAAGTCAAGCGGGCCTACGAGAAGGTCGGCCAAGAGGTTAGCACTGGCGACCTCGAGATCTGTAAAGGGAATGTGACCGTCGAAGAAGCACCGACTGAGACGGTCGATGTCGGAGAGGCCAAAGCACTCGCTGCTACCCAAGACATGAGCAAGCAGGAAACTGCTCAGGTCGTCCAGGCCGCAAAAGCAGGGAAGATAAAGAGCAAGAAGTGGAAGCACGCCTATTGGGGCGGCTCCAACTATGAGAAGCATGCTGGTAGAACCTACTGGAACGGCTCGAAAGCTTGGGTTAAGAAGTACAAGGGTAAGACCGGCTACCACACCTGCCACTCCGAAGGGTCATGGCAGGTTGGATGGTCGGTGAAGCCAACCAGATGCACCAAACCCAAAGCTGGCACCTATGCTGATTCCTACTACCGATTTGACGCTTCGCTCTTCGTGAAGGGCAGCCCAATCACTCTCGGAGTGGGCCTGCACTACCGAACGTCCAAATCAGGGGCCGTAAAAACCTGGCAGGTTGGCGGCTAAGATTGAATCACTTCTGGAGGCAGTCAGGACTAGACAGATGCAGGTGAAAGACATGGCGACCGAACAGCGTGAGCGACTCATGTCGGCGACAGAATGGAAGTTCATTGGCTTCCTCGCCCTTGCCTTCATGCTGACTCCGATCTTTTATGGCCTTCCGCTACTTAGCCCATTGTTCGCCATGAGCACGAGCGTCCGGACACACAGAACGAAAATGGTATGGCTCTGGGTCGTTGCGTCGCTCCTGGTTTTGATGTCGATCGCACCGTTCCTCCTCAGGCTCGCTGGACTGAGCAATTTCGTCGTTGAATAACGATGTTATTTGTCACCCTTGGTGCACATACAGTGCGGACCTGAATACAGCGAACCCCTAATGCAAACAACCCCTGAGCCTCATCGCCAGGGGTTGTTTGCACGGATCCACCCGTTGCCCATATCCCGCGTGTCACCCCTGGTAACTCTCGCGTGCCTGGCGTTTAGCTTCGTGCATGATCGTCAGGCACCTGAACGCAAGTGATCTCGGTAGGACCGTGACTCTACCGACCCTCGCAGCTCTAGGCCGATGCCGTACCGATGCCGTAGTGGCACACTCCACTCCATTACCCTCGAAACCACCATCGACACCAGCAACCTCCGCATTGGCAACCACCTCCACTTGGTACCCAACGACGCGACCGTGTACGTCACCACCGGAGTGAGCGGCGTCAAGTATGGCACCACGCTCGGCAAGTGGGATAAGGGCGATCCAGTCTGCGATTGGCAGGACTTCCTCATCTCGCAGGGGTACAGGTTCAAGAGTGACGGATACTTCGGTGACGACATCGTGAAGGGCACGAAATTATACAGACGCTCAGCGCTTCTTCACCGGTTTGAACGACGTCGAGCACTTCCACATCGTCTTGCCCTTCTTTGCCGTCACGGTCACCTTGACGGCCTTACCGGGGGTAGCGCCGGAGATGTAGTACTTCAGAGAGGCCTTGCCCTTCTTCGATGCGGTGGCCTTCTTCTTCGTTTTCGTCGTTTTGTAGTGCGCGCGGGTCTCGACCTTGGCCTTCGAACCGACCTTCGAGACGTTGGCCCAGGTGTTCGAGTACTGGCGGGGCTTCGAATTCGACATCTTCACTGCGCATTTCTTCGTCGCAGCTTCGGCGGGTGCCGCGTCGACGGCGATGGGTCCGGCGAGCAGACCGACTGCAAGGGTCAGTGCCATGAGCTTCGAGCCCGTCTTCGTGCGGGCAGGGGTGGTCAAGGACATGATTCTCCAAGGGGATCAGAACTGATAAGTCGATTCATCATAACCACTTCTGTTGTCAAAGCTAATCGGCATTCCGGGCGCTCCTCGACAGCGGTCCGGTGAGGGCCTGGAAGAGGGGCTGAGTGCGGATGGGATGGCCCGTCGAGCAGCTCGAATGCCATGTGTTGATCATCACTGGAAACTGGTAGACAATAGAAGGGCACACTACTGAACGATTGATCAGTCAGCTCGATTCCCGTCCGACCTCGCCCGCGCTCCACGCGCGTTCGAGCACGGAATCGGACCGGCGGCAATCGTGAAGCTGACACAGGAACCCAACATCGGGCCGTTCGCCGGGGTCTCTGCCGAGACCTCGTGCACGGCCCTCAGACTGTGAGGAACATATGAGCGAAGCGTTCATCTATGACGCAGTGCGCACCCCACGCGGTAAGAACCGCGGCGGGGCGCTGCACAGCGTCAAGCCCATCGATCTCGTCACCGGCCTCATCGACGCCGTACGCGAGCGCAATCCGGACCTCGACGACTCCCAGATCGACGACATCGTCCTCGGCGTCGTCTCTCCAGTCGGCGAACAGGGCAGCGACATCGCCCGTGTCGCCGCGATCGCCGCCGGCCTCGACGAGTCCGTCGCCGGCGTTCAGGTCAACCGCTTCTGCGCCTCCGGGCTCGAAGCCGTCAACATCGCCGCCCAGAAGGTCGGCTCCGGATTCGAGAACCTCGTACTCGCCGGTGGCGTCGAGTCGATGTCCCGTGTGCCGCTGGGATCCGACGGCGGAGCCTGGGCGCAGGATCCGACGACGAACTATGACACGTACTTCGTGCCCCAGGGAATCGGTGCCGACCTCATCGCCACCACCGAGGGCTTCAGCCGTGCAGACGTGGACGCCTTCGCCGCCGAATCGCAGAAGCGAGCCGCCGCGGCCTGGGAGAACAGCCTCTTCGAGAACTCGATCATCCCGGTCAAGGACATCAACGGCATCACCGTGCTCGACCGTGACGAGCACATGCGCCCTGGCTCGACCGTCGAATCGCTGTCGCAGCTGCCCCCGGCCTTCGCCAAGCTCGCCGCACAGACCGGGTTCGACGAGGTGGCTCTGCAGAAGTACCACTGGATCGAAGCCATCGACCACGTCCACACCGCCGCGAACTCCTCCGGAATCGTCGACGGTGCAGCGCTTGCCATCCTCGGCGACGAGGAAGTCGGTCAGAAGATGGGGATGAAGCCCCGCGCCCGCATCGTCTCCACCGCAGTCACCGGGTCCGAGCCCACCATCATGCTCACCGGTCCGTCCCCGGCGACGAAGAAGGCCCTCGACAAAGCGGGTCTGACCGTCGACGACATCGATCTGTTCGAACTCAACGAGGCATTCGCCGCCGTCGTGCTCAAGTGGATGAAGGACCTCGACATCCCCCACGAGAAGGTCAACGTCAACGGCGGAGCCATCGCCATGGGCCACCCGCTGGGAGCCACCGGCGCCATGATTCTGGGCACTGTCCTCGACGAACTCGAGCGCCGCGACCTCAAGCGTGGACTCGTCACCCTGTGCATCGGCGCAGGAATGGGCATCGCGACGATCATCGAAAGGGTCTGACATGACGAACACTGAAACGACCGCTGCAGACTACCCGCGCACCACCGATGCCGATGGCATCGTCACCGTCGTCATCGACGAGCCCGGTGCCAAGGTCAACACCATGAACGACTACTTCGCGGCCGCCCTCGAGGCGACCGTGGAGTGGCTCGAAGCCAATGTCGACGACATCAGCGGTGTCGTCCTCACCTCGCCGAAGAAGACCTTCTTCGCCGGCGGCAACCTCAACAAGCTGCGTGAAGCCAACCCCGAGAACGCGGCAGAGGAATTCGAGGCCGTCGAACACCTCAAGAAGGTGCTGCGTCGCCTCGAGACCTTCGGCAAGCCGGTCGTCGCGGCCCTCGGCGGTGCGGCTCTGGGCGGCGGACTCGAACTCGCCCTGGCCGCCCACCATCGGATCGCCGCCGATGACAACCCGAGTGCCCGCTTCGGCTTCCCCGAGGTCTCTCTGGGCCTGCTGCCCGGAGGTGGCGGAGTCGCCCGGTCGGTGCGCATGCTCGGCATCCAGACCGCGCTGCAGAAGGCCATCCTGCCGTCGACGAAGTTCAAGGCTGCCGACGCCCAGGCACTCGGCCTCATCGACGAACTCGCTCCCGCGGCCGAACTCGAATCCAAGGCCAAAGCCTGGATCAAGGCCAACCCCGAGGCCGTACAGCCGTGGGACGTCAAGGGCTTCAAGATCCCCGGCGGCTCCCCGTCCTCGCCGAAGATCGGAGCCATGCTTCCCGCGCTGCCCTCCCTTCTGCGCAAGCAGGGCAAGGGTGCGCCGATGCCGGCTCCGCGCGCCGTGGTCGCCGCTGCGGTCGAGGGCGCACTGGTCGACATCGACACCGCGCTGACGGTCGAGTCTCGCTACTTCGTCAACGTCACCCATACTCCGGTGGCGAAGAACATGATCAAGGCGTTCTTCTTCGACCTCGGCCACATCAACTCCGGCGGCTCGCGCCCTGACGGTGTCACACCTCGTCAGGTGAAGAAGCTCGGCGTGATCGGTGCCGGAATGATGGGGGCGGCGATCGCCTACAGCGCTGCGAAGTCGGGCATCGAGGTCGTGCTCAAGGACGTCGAGCTCGCCAACGCGGAGAAGGGCAAGGCCTACGCTGCCAAGCGTGAGGAATCGGCCCTGGCCAAGGGCAAGACCACCGAGGCGAAGTCGCAGGCTGTCCTTGATCGGATCACCCCGAGCGCCTCGGCCGAGGATTTCGCCGGTGTTGACTTCGTCATCGAGGCGGTCTTCGAATCCGTCGATCTCAAGCAGAAGGTGTTCCAGGAGATCCAGGACATCGTCGAGCCTGATGCGGTCCTCGGTTCGAACACCTCGACCCTGCCGATCACCGACCTGGCCAAGGGCGTCACCCGGGACAAGGACTTCATCGGCGTCCACTTCTTCTCGCCGGCTGACAAGATGCCGCTGGTCGAGATCATCTGCGGTGAGAACACCTCCGACGAGGTCCTCGCCCGCACCTTCGACCTCGTGCAGCAGATCCGGAAGACTCCGATCGTCGTCAACGACTCCCGCGGATTCTTCACCTCCCGTGTCATCGGCACCTTCATCGCCGAGGCGGTCGCCGCCGTGGGCGAGGGAGTGGAACCGGCCAGCGTGGAACAGGCGGCCCTGCAGGCCGGGTATCCCACCGGTGCCCTGCAGCTGCTCGACGAACTGACGCTGACTCTGTCGCAGAAGATCAACCAGGAGACTCGCGACGCGGTCGAGGCCGCGGGCGGCACCTGGGTCTCCCACCCCTCCGAAGCCGTCTTCGACTGGATGGTCGAGCAGGGACGGACCGGACGTAAGGACGGCGCCGGCTTCTACGACTACGACGAGAACGGCAAGCGCACCTCGCTGTGGGCCGGTGTGCGCGAGAAGTACGAGTCCGGGTCGAACGACCAGCCCTTCGCCGATCTCCAGGAGCGGATGCTCTTCGCCGAGGCGATCGAGACGATCAAATGCCTCGACGAGGGTGTGCTCACCTCGGTGCCGGACGCGAACATCGGTTCGATCTTCGGCATCGGATTCCCCGCGTGGACCGGCGGCGTGCTCCAGTACGTCAACCAGTACGAAGGCGGACTGGCCGGCTTCGTCGACCGGGCGGATGATCTGGCTGCGAAGTACGGCGAGCACTTCACACCGCCGGCCTCACTGGTCGAGCGCGCGAAGACCGGGGAAACCTACGAGTAAGAGGAGACCTCTGGAATAGCCTGTTGGCCTTCCGGTGTTGTCCAGTCGCACTGAGACTTCAGTGTCACTGACATCTACCGGAAGGCCATTGCTATGCGCGCTGCCGTTTATGACGCCTACACCGAGAACTTCGACGACATCACGGTCCGGGAGCTGCCCGACCCGAAGGTGCCGCCGGCCTCAGTGCTCATCGAGGTCCGAGCTGCAGGGGTCAACCCGGTGGATTGGAAGCTCGTCGGCGGTCACCTCGACCCGGTCATGCCCACTCAGTTCCCCGTCACCCCGGGATGGGATGTCGCCGGAGTCGTCGTCGGTCTCGGATTCGACACCCCGGAATTCTCCATCGGGGACGAAGTCCTCGCCTACGCCCGCAAGGACGTGCTGGGCGGAGGAACCTTCGCGGAGAAGGTCGCGGTCCCGGTCCATGCGGTGGCTCCGAAGCCGAAGAGCCTGAGCTGGGAACAGGCCGGCGGTCTGCCGCTGGCCGGCGGCACCGCTCTGCGCACCCTCGAGTCGCTCGGGGAGCTGGAGGGCAGGACCGTGCTCATCCACGGAGCATCCGGGGGAGTCGGCAGCTTCGCCGTGCAGATCGCCGGCGCCGCCGGCGCTCGAGTCATCGGCACCGCCTCTGAAGCCAACCACGAGTACCTGCGTGGGCTCGGCGCTGAACCCGTGACCTACGGCGACGGTCTGGTCGAGCGTGTCCTCGAGGCCGCCGGCGGCAAGGTCGACGGGGTCGCAGACTTCGTCGGGGGAGTCCTCGATGACACGCTGGCCGTGCTCGCCGAGGACGGCAGCCATGCCTCCGTGACCGATCCCAGCGTCGCCGAGCACGGCGGACGGCACATCTGGGTGCGCCCCGACGGCTCCGAGACCGCACGCCTGGGCCTCCTCGTCGACGAGGGCAAACTCACCGTCGACGTCGCCGGCACCTACGGCCTCGACCAGGTTCCGCAGGCCTTCAAGGACAGTGCCACCGGCCACGTGCGCGGCAAACTCGTCATCGTTCCCTGAGCCCCAGTGCCGCGGCAGCGGCGGCGCGCAATTCGACCCCGACCACCTCGGCGCTCGACCGCCGGGCCTGGTGCGGGGTCGAATTCATCATTCCGAACGCCGCGTGCACGCGCACCGTTGACGTCTCCAGAGTCCACGTCGGGTGGGCGGCCTCAACGACTTCTGCCCACCGGCTGACATAGGCACGCTGCAGGCGGCGCACGGTCCGTCGCGATTCGTCCGGCAGCGCTTCGAGGTCGCGGTCCTGAATGCGGATGAGCTCGGGCTCGCCCATGGCGAAGTCGACATGGAAGTCGATGAGACGTCGCAGAGTCCGGGCCGCCTCGGTGGGGGAGATCCCCGAGGCGGTATCCCAGGCCGCGGAGACGATCTCCTCACCCCCGGACTGCAGATACGCCGAAATTCCGACGAGCAGCTCCTCGAGCACGGCCTCCTTCGACGAGAAATGCCGGTAGACCGCCGGCGCCGAGATCCCCGCACCTTTGCCCAGATCGTCGAGGCGAACACCGTGGAAGCCGTGCCGGGCATAGAGCGTCTTCGCGACCTCGAGCAGCTGCTCGCGCCTGGCTGCCTTCGCCGCTGCTCGCGCCGTCGGTTTGGCCTCGTCCGAGATCGACATCCGGCCTCCTTCCCTGAGCCTGATGCCCGCCGTCGCTGAAGACGTCGGTGCGGTCGAACTCATGCGTTGTCAGTTCTGCCTGTGAGCAGTATCATAGCAGTCAGTTAAGAATCATTAACTGAAATGAGGATGGAATGAGAGCAGTGGGAACTGCGGTCAGTCCGGCGACGGGGCAGGTCAACTCCGAGGCCCACGCCGAACTCATCGCTGAACTCCGGGAGCGCATTGCGGCAACGGCCCGCGGCGGTTCCGAGAAGTCCAGGCAGCGTCATATCGATCGTGGCAAGCTGCTGCCGCGTGAGCGCGTCGAGCATCTCCTCGACCCCGGTACTCCCTTTCTCGAACTCTCCCCGCTGGCCGCGGGCGGCATGTACGACGACGCCAGCCCGGGAGCCGGAATCATCACCGGCATCGGCCGGGTCGCCGGACGCGAATGCGTGATCGTGGCCAATGACGCCACCGTCAAGGGCGGCACCTACTACCCGGTGACCGTGAAGAAGCACCTTCGGGCTCAGGAGGTCGCCAAGGAGAACAGCCTTCCGTGCATCTACCTCGTCGACTCCGGTGGCGCGAACCTGCCGAACCAGGACGACGTCTTCCCCGACCGTGAGCACTTCGGCCGCATCTTCTTCAACCAGGCGACGCTCTCAGCTGCCGGCATCCCGCAGCTGGCCGCCGTCATGGGCTCCTGCACCGCCGGCGGCGCCTACGTCCCGGCCATGGCCGACGAATCGATCATCGTCTCCGAACAGGGCACGATCTTCCTCGGCGGCCCACCCCTGGTCAAGGCCGCCACAGGTGAAGAGGTCACCGCCGAAGAACTCGGCGGCGGCGCACTGCACTCCCGCGTCTCCGGCGTCACCGACCACCTCGCAGCCAATGACCCCCATGCGCTGGAGATCATGCGCGACATCGTCTCCACTCTCGGACCGAAGAGCACCCCGAACTGGGACGTCATCGAGCCTCGCATGCCGGCACACTCGCCTGAGGAGCTGACCTCCGTCGTACCCGTGGACTCACGCACCCCGTACGACGTCCGCGAAGTCATCGCGCGCCTCGTCGACGGATCCGAGTTCCACGAGTTCAAAGCCGAATACGGCACGAGCCTCGTCACCGGATTCGCTCACCTCGACGGACATCCGGTCGGGATCGTCGCCAACAACGGCATCCTCTTCGGCGAATCCGCGCAGAAGGGTGCCCACTTCATCGAACTCTGCGACCAGCGCAGCATGCCCTTGGTGTTCCTGCAGAACATCTCCGGATTCATGGTCGGCCGCGACTACGAAGCCGGCGGCATCGCCAAACACGGCGCGAAGATGGTCAACGCCGTCGCCACCGCCCGCGTCCCGAAGTTCACCGTCGTCATCGGCGGCTCCTTCGGCGCCGGCAACTACTCGATGTGCGGCCGTGCGTACTCCCCGCGCTTCCTGTGGATGTGGCCCAATGCCCGCATCTCCGTGATGGGCGGCGAACAGGCCGCCAGCGTGCTCTCCACCGTCAGACGCGACCAGCTCGAAGCTCGCGGCGAAGAGTGGAGCGCAGAGGCCGAAGACACCTTCAAGCAGCCCATCCGTGACCAGTACGAAGCCCAGGGCAACCCGTACTACTCGACGGCACGTCTGTGGGATGACGGAATCATCGAACCCGGTGACACCCGCCAGGTGCTCTCCCTGGCCCTCGACCTTGCCCGCTTCGGACCGATGGAACGCCCGCTGAATGCCAGCGGCTACGGCGTCTTCAGAATGTGAGCCCCACCATGACGAAAATGTTCACAACAGTCCTCATCGCCAACCGCGGCGAGATCGCCCTGCGCGTCATCCGCACCTGCCGCCGCCTCGGCATCCGCACTGTCGCCGTCTACTCCGACGCCGACGCCCAAGCGGCCCATGTCAGGGCCGCCGACACCGCGGTCCACCTGGGCCCGGCGGCCGCGTCCGAGTCCTACCTGCGCATCGACAAGGTCATCGCCGCCGCACAGGCCACGGGAGCCGAAGCCATCCACCCCGGCTACGGATTCCTGTCGGAGAACGCCGAGTTCTCCGCCGCCTGCGCCGAGGCGGGAATCGTCTTCCTCGGCCCCGGAGCCGAGGCGATTCGGACGATGGGCGACAAGATCACCGCGAAGCAGGCCGTGTCCTCCCGCGGCGTGCCGCTCGTTCCCGGCACGAAGGACGCCGCGATGAGCGACGAGTCCCTCATCGCCGCCTCGTCGGACATCGGCTTCCCCGTGCTCATCAAGCCCTCCGCCGGTGGCGGCGGCAAGGGCATGCACGCGGTCTTCGAGGCCGGCAAGCTCGCCGAGGCGCTGGTCACCGCCCGCCGTGAAGCCGCGAGCTCCTTCGGCGACGACACGCTGTTCCTCGAACGCCTCGTCGCCACCCCGCGCCATATCGAAGTCCAGATCATGGCGGACGCGCACGGCAACGTCATCCACCTCGGCGAACGCGAATGCTCCCTGCAGCGCCGCCATCAGAAGGTCATCGAAGAAGCTCCCTCGGCGCTGCTGGACGAAGAGACCCGCGCCCGAATCGGCCAGGCCGCCTGCGAGACCGCGAAATCCGTCGGCTACGTCGGAGCCGGCACCGTCGAATTCATCGTCGGGGCCGACCGCCCCGACGAGTTCTTCTTCATGGAGATGAACACCCGCCTGCAGGTCGAACACCCCGTCACCGAGGAGGTCACCGGAGTCGACCTCGTCGAACTCCAGCTGCGCGTCGGCGCGGGCGAAGAGCTGCCGCTGACCCAGGACGCCATCACGCTGACCGGGCACTCGATCGAAGCGAGAATCTACGCCGAGGACCCCTCGCGCGGATTCCTGCCCACCGGCGGTCGCGCCCTCGACGTCGTCTTCCCGGACGGGGAGGGCATCCGCGTCGACGCCGGGCTCGAAGCCGGGCAGACCATCGCCTCGGACTACGACCCGATGATCGCCAAGCTCATCGTCCGCGCCGATGACCGCGCCCAAGCCATCGCCCGCCTCGATTCCGCGCTCGCCGCCTCGGCGGTTCCGGGAATCGTGACGAACATCGACTTCCTACGCACCCTCATGAGCCTGCCCGAGGTGGTCGCCGGCGAGCTCGACACCTCACTCATCGACAACCTCGGCGAGGATCAGCTGGCGCACACCTCCGGTGAGACCCACGCGCAGCTGGCAGCCGCCGCCGTCACGGTCACCGGGGGAGCGGCAGGCACGACCCTGACGGGACCGGTCACAGCCGCCGACCTGTCGGCGAATCGGTCGACCGCCTCGGCGTGGGCAGGACCCAGCGCCTGGCGCACCTCACGCCCGGACTTCCGCCCCACGGTCACCCTGGCCGCCGGAGGACGGACAGCCGAAGTCGAGGCTCGCGCGGGAGCCGTCGACGTCGATGACGACGGACTGTGGCACGTCACCCTCGACGGGATCCAGCACACCGCCCGGATCTTCTCCGATGCCCGCGACCGCAGCATCTGGGTGAGCACCGACACCGGGATCCACGTCTTCACCAGACCCTTGGCCGATTCGTCCCTGACACCGGGACTCGAAGGCGCCGAGGTGCTCGCACCGATGCCCGGCTCCGTCGTCGACATCAAGGTCGAGACCGGGGACGCAGTGGAACAGGGAGACCCGATCGTCGTCGTCGAGGCGATGAAGATGGAGCACGTGCTCACCGCACCCGCAGCCGGAATCGTCACCGTCACCGCCGTCGAAGGCGCCCAAGTCGCCCTCGACGAAGTGCTCGCCACAGTCGTCGACGAAGCCGCCGCAGAAGCCGCCGAATAGTCACCAGCCACTCACACCACAACCACGCCACAAGCGGGGAGGAAACAATGGAAACCTTTGTTCCGGGAATGCTGCCCGAAGAATACGAAGACCTGCGCCAAGGTGTCGCGAAATTCGCCGACGAAGAGGTCGCACCCGTCTCAGCCGAACTCGACGCCAAGCACGAGTTCCCCTACGACCTCGTTGCGAAGATGGGCGAGATGGGACTCTTCGGCCTGCCCTTCGACGAAGAGTACGGCGGCATGGGCGGCGACTACTTCGCCCTGTGCCTGGCCATCGAAGAACTCGGCCGGGTCAACCAGTCCCTGGCCATCACCCTCGAGGCCGGGGTCTCGCTCGGAGCGATGCCGATCTACCGCTTCGGCACCGAAGAGCAGAAGAAGGAATGGCTGCCGAAGCTCACCGACGCCTCGGGCCTGGCCGCCTTCGGCCTGACCGAACCCGAGGCCGGATCGGATGCCGGCGGCACCCGGACCAAGGCCACGTTGCAGAGCGGGACTTGGACGATCAACGGCAGCAAGTGCTTCATCACGAACTCCGGCACCGACATCACCCGCCTGGTCACCGCCACCGCCGTGACCGGAACCCGAACCTCTGGTTCGGGCCGCGAAGTCCCGGAGATCTCGACGATCATGATCCCGACCGGCACCCCCGGCTTCACCGCCGAACCGGCCTATGACAAGGTCGGCTGGAACTCCTCGGACACGCACCCGCTCACCTTCGACAATGTGCAGGTGCCCGAAGAGAACCTGCTCGGCGAACGCGGACGCGGCTACGCGAACTTCCTGCGCATCCTCGACGAGGGCCGCATCGCCGTGGGCGCCCTGTCCGTGGGCGCCGCCCAGGGCTGCGTCGACGAATCCGTGAAGTACGCGAAGGAGCGCCAAGCCTTCGGCAAGCCGATCGCCGACTTCCAGGGCATCTCCTTCAAGATCGCCCGCATGGAAGCCCGCGTCGTCGCCGCCCGGTCGGCGTACTACCTCGCGGCTTCGCGGATGCTCGCCGGACTGCCGTTCAAGAAGGAAGCCGCCATTGCGAAGATGATCGCCGGCGAAGCAGCCATGGACAATGCTCGCGACGCCACCCAGATCCACGGCGGCTACGGCTTCATGAACGAATACCTCGTCGCCCGCCACTACCGCGACTCGAAGATCCTCGAAGTCGGCGAAGGCACCACCGAGGTCCAGCTCATGCTCATCGCCCGCGAACTCGGACTCTGAGCTCAGTTCATCGCCTGTCTCAGGTGTGGGTGCCGACCTCCCGTCGGTCACCCGACCGAGCTTGAGCACCATCATCGCCCGCCGAGGCGGCGCCGCACATCCGTACGGACGTGCAGGTCCGCCTCGGCGGGCGATATTCTTATCCGACATCACCGTGAGGTGAGACGGCGACCGAAAGGGAAGTGGGAGCACATGGATCTCAGCATGGTGGCATCGGTGGCGACGACGACGTGGATCGTCATCGAATACATCGTGAAGATCATCGCGGTCGGTGTGGTGCCGGAGAACCGTCGCCCGTCATCGTCATCGGCGTGGCTGCTGCTCATCCTGTTCGTGCCGATCGTCGGCATTCCCGCATTCCTGCTGCTCGGCAGCCCGTATATCGATCAGCGCCGCGCCCGGATCCAGGCCGAAGCGAACGAACTCATGCACGAAGGTGCCGACGACCTGCCCGATGTGCCGCCATCGCTGGTCGCAAAGCCCGAATTCGTCTCCGTTGCCCAGCTGGGACGGGCACTGACCGCGCTGCCGATGGTCACCGGCGACAGCCACGGGGTGATCTCGGACTACGAGGCGTCGATCAAGCGGATGGCCGAACTCGTCGACGACGCCGCCGACTACGTCCACGTCGAGATCTACATCATGGCCTGGGACAAGACGACCGACGTGTTCTTCCGGGCACTCGAACGGGCCTCGGCACGCGGTGTGGAAGTCCGCGTCCTCCTCGACCACATCGGGTCGAGGAAGTATCCGGGATTCCATCGGCTGGGCAAGCGCCTCAACGCCGCGGGAATCGAATGGCACCTGATGCTGCCGTTCATTCCGTGGCGGGGCAAGGCCCGGCGCATCGACCTGCGCAACCACCGCAAGCTGCTCGTCATCGACGGCAAACAGGCGATGATGGGTTCACAGAACATGATCGACTCGAGCTACCTCAACAGGAAGAACTCGCAGATCGGCCGGAACTGGCACGACATCATGGTCGAACTCTCCGGGCCCATCGTCGCAGCGATCGAAGCGGCGTTCTCCACCGACTGGTACTCCGAATCGGGACAGGCGCTGGGCATCCGCCCGTACGAGCGCGACGGCAACGAGCCTGAAGTCGGCGGGGCGACGAGTGCGATGCAGCTGGTTCCTTCGGGGCCCGGGTTCACGACCTCGCCGAACCTCAAGGTCTTCACCTCGATGATGTACCTGGCGCAGAAGCGCCTGGCCATCGTCAGCCCCTACTTCGTGCCCGACGAATCGCTGCTGGCCGCAGTCGAGACCGCGGCCAGGCGCGGAGTCGACGTCGAGCTCTACGTCAGCGAGCAGGCCGACCAATACATGGTCGACCGGGCCCAATCGTCGTACTACCGGTCGCTGCTCGAAGCGGGGGTGCGGATCTTCCTGTACCCGAAACCCGCTGTGCTCCACACGAAGTGCTTCATCGTCGACGACATCTACGCCGTGATGGGCTCATCGAACATGGACATGCGCTCGTTCGGTCTCAACTACGAGATCAGCCTGCTGACCACCGGCGGGGACCTGGTCGATGACATCGTCGACGTCGTCGCCGGCTACCAGGACGTCAGCCGCGAACTCACCCTCGAGGAATGGGAGAAGCGGCCGTGGCCCCGCCGCTATATGGAGTCCGTCATGCGCCTGACCTCATCGCTGCAGTAGCCGGGCGGGGGACAGGCTGCTTCGCCGAGAAACGGGCTGCGGCACGGCTGCTTCGCCGAGAAACGGGTTGAGTGTCGAGAAACGGGCGCGCACGTGCGTTTCTCGACACTCAGCCCGTTTCTCGCTGATCAGTTGTCTCGATGGCCCGCTTGATCGCAGCGAAGATGCGAGGCCTGAAGAGGTCGCCGAAGCTCAGGTTGAAGACCTTGAAGCCGGCATTGAGAAGATCCATATTGCGCTGATGACTCAATTTGGCCGCCTCATCGGGGCCGTGAGGGTTGAGATAGAACTTGCCGAGACCGTGGACTTCCACGGCGACAGCAGCGAACCTGTGCCGAAAGTCATTGCGTCCGATGAACCTTCCCGACTCAGTGAAGGTGTCGACCTGCGGGACCATTCCGGTGATTCCGAAGCGATGGAACTTGACCGCACAGACCGCCTCGGCCGGAGATTCATATTCGGCGCTCGAAAGATCAACGGCCAAGAGGGCTCTTCGGCGTCCGCGTTGCCCTTTCGCCAGCAGATCGGTGATGTCTGCCCGGCCCACCTCTCCCGAGCGGAGTGCTTGAGAGATGAGCGGGACGGAAACCTCGAGCGAACGGTCCAGAGCAACGTCAGCCAGAGTCCTGGGCAGAGCAGTGACGGGATAGGCGAACGCGGATGAGACTTGTTCCGGTGGAAGTCTGCGCGAGTAGATGAACACACCATCGTAATTGCGGGTAGGGGAGTCCCTGGAGATCTCGACTTTCGACGATTCGAGAACGGCTGGGTCAAGACGGTGGATGAGCGCAGCCGAAACATGGGAGAACACATCCCCAGGCAGAAGCTCATCGAGGCGGCATGCGATCTGGACCCGCAGCTCCTCGGCTTCGTCCCGCAGATCTCCGAAGGTTTTCGGGAACGACGTGTCGCGATCCGCAGATAGACCGCGGATGGGTCCGTGATGGTCATCATCACACGACTTGCGGATCACGTAGTGACCCTTCCTGACGAGGCGCAGGCAGCACCGCTTTGCTTCGGCCAACTGTCTGCGGGACATGCCGAGTCCACGGAGCTGCTTCGTCGTCAGCACTTGGAGCATCTATCAAGGATGACTCCAAAGATTCGCAAATGCAAGCAAATGCTATTAAACGTTAGGTTGTGTGGGGACTGGTTCCATCGAAAAACGGGCTGAGTGTCGAGAAACGGGTGCGCACACCCGTGTTTCGACACTCAGCCCGTTTCTCGGCGCCTGGGGTGTGTCGGCGAAGGCGAAGGAGTATGTGCCTCAGGCGGAGCCGGTGGGATCGGGGCCGAGCTCGCCGCGGCTCTCCAGCTGCACGTCGAGCAGCTCGTGGACGCCGTCGACGATCTCGTTGGGTCGGAACGGGAAGCGGCGGACATCCTCGGCGGTGGAGATTCCCGAGAGCACAAGGACCGTGTGCATGCCCGCTTCCATGCCCGCGATGATGTCGGTGTCCATACGGTCGCCGATCATCGCGGTGCTCATCGAATGGGCGCCGATCCTGTTCAGTGCCGAGCGGAACATCATCGGGTTCGGCTTGCCCACGACGTAGGGCTCGCGGTTGGTCGCTTTCGTGATGAGTGCGGCGATGGCGCCTGTGGCAGGCAGGACACCCTCGGGGGAGGGGCCGGTGGCGTCCGGGTTCGTGACGATGAAGCGGGAGCCGGCATCGATGAGGCGGATCGCCTTCGTGATCGCTTCGAACGAGTAGGAGTGGGTCTCGCCGACGACGACGAAATCCGGGTCGTGCTCGGTCATGACGAACCCGGCCTCGTGGATCGCCGTGGTCAGCCCCGCCTCGCCGACGACATAGGCCGTGCCGTGCTCGACCTGATTGGACAGGAAATCCGCGGTGGCCATCGCCGAGGTCCAGATGTTCGACTCGGGGACGTCGAGTCCGTTCGAGCGCAGCCGGGCGGAGAGATCGCGGGCAGTGTAGATGGAGTTGTTCGTCAGCACCAGATAGGGGATGTCCGCCTGACGCCACTGGGCGAGCAGCTCGGCGGCTCCCGGCAGGGGATTGTTCTCCTTGACCAGGACACCGTCCATATCGGTCAGCCAGCAGTCGATCGAATCGCGATCCATGTCTCTCCTCGAACTCGGGGTGGGCCGAAGCGGCTGCTTCCAGCCTAGTCGGGTTGGGCGCAAGTGTGCTGAGAAGTCCGATCCGGTGGTGGTGTACCCCTGTTGCGGAACATCCACGAGCTCCCTTGACGGGGCGGGCGAGGAGTGTATTGTAGTAAGAACTTAATTAAGGGGATGCTGAAATGAGTGTGGATCACGTCTTCGCGGCGCTTGCCGATCCGACGCGTCGGGCGATCATCGATCGTCTGCGCTCAGGAGACAAGACAGCAGGTGAGCTCGCAGAGCCGCTGCCGATCAGCCGTTCGGCTGTCTCCCAGCACCTCAAAGTGCTCGAGGCGGCAGGACTCATCACGAGATCGAAATCCGCGCAGCAGCGCATCGTCGCCCTCAACCCTGATGCCCTCACCGAGGCGGCCGGCTGGCTGCAGGCGGCCCACGACGACTGGCAGCAGCGCTTCGACAACCTCGACCGCGTCCTCGCCGAGGAGGTGCCCACCGACCTTTCAAGGACCGACCCGTCAATTGCAGATCGAACTGCGGGCTGACCATCGACCGCAACGACGTACCGCGCGACGCAGGCATCACGCACGACGCAGACTTCATGCACGACTCAAGGAGGAGAGCAGCGATGAACGCCGAGAACGCAGCCAACAGAGCTAACGCAGCCAACACAGCCAACACAGCCAACACAGCCAACACAGCGACCGATCCGAACAGCGCACAGGCGGGAGAACCCGGCTTCACCATCGTCCGCGAATTCGCCGCACCGCGCGCCCGCGTCTGGGAGGCCTGGACGAATCCGGACGTCATGGCCCGCTGGTTCCACCCCGAAACGTTGGTCACCCCACGCGAATCCGTCTCCGTCGACCTGCGCATCGGCGGCGAATACACCTATACGATGCGCATTCCCAACACGGGACAGGAGTTCCCGACGGCCGGGAAGTACCTCCACATCGACGAGCCCGTCCGCCTCGACTTCACCTGGGGGAGTCCCGGCGAGGTCGACGATGCCCCGCGCGTGAGCGTCGAACTCGAGGAGATCGACGCCGACCGCACCCGCATGACGTTCACCCTGACCGGCCTGCCGGGCGATTCGGGAACGGATGAGAGCGCGTACGACGGATGGTCATCGGCCTTCAACGAACTCGATAACGAGGTCAGCAGCTGATCCTGAGCGCACCGACGCGGCCCATCCGGACTCCATGCCGGATGAGCCGCCTCGGGAGTCCGCTTCTTCGTACCGACCCCGGGTCGCAGGGGTCCGGTGAATGGCGATAAACTCAAATCACGACGAGTGAGGAGCGTTACATGAGTGACAAGGTCATTGCCCAACGTGGTCTGTGGCTGGACGAGATGGAAGTCGGCGCCACCTACAAGCACGCACCGGGCCGCACCATCACCGAGGCGGACAACACGTGGTTCACAGCCGTGACCATGAATACCCAGGCCCTGCACCTCGACGCCGCCTGGTCGGCCACCGAACCCTTCGGTGAGCGCCTCGTCAACTCGATGTTCACCCTGGCCACCCTCATCGGCCTGTCCGTGTCCCAGCTGACACAGGGCACGACCGTCGGAAACCTCGGCTTCTCCGAGGTCAGCTTCCCCTCCCCGATGTTCCACGGCGACACCCTCTACGCAGAGACGACGATCCTCGACAAACGCAATTCGAAGTCCCGTCCGGGCCAAGGCGTCGTCACCTTCGAACATCGCGGCTACAACCAGGACGGCAAGCTCGTCGCGAAGGCTGTGCGGCAGGCGATGATGTTCGACTCCAGCCACGACTCGGCACCCACGACGTCCGCGGCCGAGTCCGCCGACCAGACCGACACCGGAAAGTGAGCGCCCATATGTCTCTCGAGTTCAAACCCGCCTGGCTCTTCGTCCCCGGCGATCGCCCCGACCGGTACACGAAAGCGGCCGAACGCTCCGATATCGTCATCCTCGACCTCGAGGACGCCGTCAACGAGGCCGACAAAGCCGCGGCACGGGAGTCCATCGTCGACTTCCCCCTCGACCCCACCCGCACGGTCGTGCGGGTGAACTCCCACGATTCGGGCCACCTCGGCGAGGATCTGAAGATGCTTGCGCGAACCGAGTACACGGCCGTGATGCTGCCGAAGGCCGAGCGTGCCACCGATGTGTCGATCCTGTCCGGGTTCCAGGTCATCGCGCTCATCGAAACCGCGCTCGGGGCCGTCAACGTCGCCGAGATCGCCGCCGCCCCCAACGTCTACGCACTGATGTGGGGGTCGGAAGATCTCATCGCCGACCTCGGCGGAGGGTCCTCACGCAAGCACGACGGCGGCTACCGGGGCGTGGCCACGCATGTGCGCAGTCAGACCCTGCTCGCCGCTCGGGCCCACCGCAAGTTCGCCCTCGATTCGATCTGGGCGGACATCCCGAACCTCGAGGGCCTGGCTGCCGAGGCCGAGGATGCCGTGCAGTCGGGGTTCTCCGGCAAGGTCTCCATCCACCCGAACCATGTCCCCGTCGTCCGCAATGCCTTCCGCCCCAGCGACGAACAGCTGACCTGGGCGCGATCGGTGCTCGACCTGGCGAAGACGGAGAAGGGCGCGTTCTCCTTCGAGGGCAAGATGATCGACGCCCCGCTGCTCAAGCACGCCGAACTCATCGTCGCCCGCGCGAACTGAAGAGACATCACCTCGTGAACGCCGCCGATGCACTGATCGCCGACCAGATCCGCGCCGTCCTCACCGCCGCCGAGGCGGGAGACGGGACCGCGCCCATCGTCGAGGCCGGGGACCCCGTCCTGCGCACCGACACCCGCCCCTTCGACGGGCAGGTCGACGACGCCGAGCTCGAACGGCTCGGCGAGGTGATGCGAGCGACCATGCTCGCCGCCCCGGGAGTCGGCCTCGCCGGGCCGCAGGTGGGCATCGGCCTGTCGATGTTCGTGGCAGAAGACCCCGGTGCCCGCGATCCCGAGGTCGCGAGGGTCCGGCAACGGGAGCCGATGCCGCTGCGGGTGGTTCTCAACGCGGGCTACGAACGTTCCAGTGCCGACGACGTCGCCTTCTTCGAGGGGTGCCTGTCGATCCCCGGCTATCAGGCCGTTGTCGCCCGCCCTCGCGTGATCGCGTTGACGGGCGTCGACCTGCAGGGCAACCCTATCGCCGAGGAGGTCTCCGGCTGGTCGGCGCGCATCGTCGCCCACGAGACCGACCACCTGTCCGGGATCCTCTTCGTCGACAAGGCCGAGATGCGGTCCTTGTCGACGAACGAATCGGTCGCGACATTCTGGCATCAGCCCTCGACGCAGAAGGCCGCCGCCGAACTCGGCTTCTCCCTGCCGTCCGGCCTGGTGATGTGAGCTCTCGCTGCTGTCGTCGGCGGGAACCAGGGTGCCAGTCATCGTGGCCTCGGGTGCCGTGATCGTTCTCACCGGCAATACAGGCGAGCATGATTCGATGATGCCATGCGACTTCCCGACATTCCCCACCGCCATCACCGTTTCGTGCGGACCACCGCTGCGCTCGGGACCGGTGCCCTCGCGCTCGTCCGCCGACGCGACGTCTCCGCCGAATACCAGGGCAGCCTGCGGGGCGCCACGGCGCTCGCCAACGCAGGCCTGACCTGGCTCACCGGGTCCCGGGCCTTCCTCGGCAAGGTGGGCGGATCGAGCGGCATCGACGAATTCCTCGGAGCCTTCTCCACCAGAGGGAGCGGTCCCGTCCAATATGCTTCCTCTCCTGCGCACATCTCCGACATCGGAGCACTCGACGGCGATGCCGACGCGGATACTTGGTGGGACGAACAGGCGAGCGTGACGTCACCGGCGTTCCTCAACGCGGTCACCGCGGCAGCAGCAGGAGCGGTCAGTTGGGCGCTCTGGCCGGCGACGGAGCGGCTGGCGGAGGCTATCGACGCGAAACTGCCGACGGGCGTCGGGCGCGGACTCAATGCCGCCGTGAATGGCGGACTCGTCGCACTCACAGCGGTCCTCATCGACCGGATCGAGGACTGGGCGGGCGACGTCGACGAAGAGGACTACGCCCCGCTCGAGATCGAACTGCCCGCCCACATTCGCGAAACGGTCGAGGCGCTCCTGGCCCAGCGGCACCCGAACGCCCCGGCGACCGCGGAAGCGATCCGCGAGCAGTTCTCTTCTGCACAGTTCTTCGTCTGGGTCGCCTACCCCGACTCCCTGCACTCGGGCGACGAGCCCGTCGTCCTCGACCCCGACCAGGTCGAGCAGCTGCTGGCGGATGAGGACATCCGTTCGATCGATGTCCGACCCCGTGCATCGGGGTCGGGTGTGGTTCCGGCCCGGCACACCTACCCGGTCACGGGAGTCACGGGCAGCAGCAGTGCCCTCGCGGACGCCGATGATGCCGGCGACCACAGCACGGTGTCGACCGGACAGCTGGAACTCTCCCTCGAAATCGTCGACGGCCGTCTCTCCAGCGTGGATCTCAGCGAAGTGGACGCCGAACCCTTTGCCGACGAGCCTCCTGCCTCCGCCCTGGCCGGCTCGGTGCCGGGCACCCTCCACCCGCAGAGGTTCGACGACGAAGAGTTCGGCTGTTCCTCGAGCTTCGAGGTCACCGACGTCGACGACGGTGCTGTCGACGACGACATCCTCACTCTCGAACGGTGGCCGCGTCCCGACGAACTGACTTTCCGGACCGACGGGGCCGCCTCTGCTCGGGAATAACCTGCGCGCGTCATCGTTATACGTTGCATGAGCGATCTTCGTACCCTCACCCTCGGCGCCGGCTGCTTCTGGTGCCTCGACGCCGTCTACCAGCGGACCACCGGCGTGAGAGAAGTGATCTCCGGCTACACCGGCGGACACACCGACAATCCCGGCTACCGTGAGGTCTGCTCCGGGATGACCGGCCACGCCGAAGCCCTGCAGGTGACCTTCGACGCCGACATCGTCCCCGACGACGTCATCCTCGGACTGTTCTTCACCGGCCATGACCCCACGAGCCTCAACCGCCAGGGCTACGACGTCGGCACCCAATACCGGTCGGCCATGTTCTACCGCGACGAGACCGAGAAGCAGCACTTCGCCGAAGCCATCGAATCCGCGCAGACCCTCTTCGACGATCCGATCGTGACCACCCTCGAACCGCTGGGCACCTTCTATCCCGCCGAGGCGGTCCACCAGGACTTCTACACCGCGAACCCGGACAACGGCTACTGCCGTGTCATCATCGACCCGAAACTGCGCAAGGCCCGCACCGCCTTCGCCGAGTGGGTGAGCTGATGGGCGGCCACAAGAAGGACAAGGGCAAGAAGTCCGCACACAAGAAGCACAAACGATCCACAGACGCGGGCGACGCCTGCGAAGTGACCAAAGATCGGGTCCGTGCCCACTTCCTCGACGGCAACACCGGCCCGTGGGCGAAGAACCTCGCCGCGCAGGACGCGCAGACCGCCCGCTCAGCGCAGAGCGAGAACTACGCTGACCTCGCCGAGGATGCCGCCGCCTCGGCGAGTGACCGAACGGCAGCCGTGACGCCCAGCCGCCGCGGACCCGACTACTCGGTGCCGTCATCGATCGACATCGTCGCCGATCCCGTCCTCCACGCTCTGAGCACCCGACGGTCGATCTCGAAGGTCGACCCGGAGACCCCGAACGATTCCGACCTGCTCGAGATCATCCGATCGATCTCCTCGGTCGCCGACCACAAGTCACTGCGCCCCTGGCGCTTCCTCATCATCCGCGGCCACGACCGGCACCGCCTCGGCGACGCCCTCGACGAAGCCGCCGGAGTGGTCCGCAAACCCGGCGAGACCAACACGAAGCCGCTGCGGGCAGAGCTCCTCGTCGCCCTCGTCTCCTCACCGGTCACACATGACAAGGTTCCCGAATGGGAGCAGCACGCCACCGCCGCCGGTGCCGGCCACCTGCTCGAACTCGCCCTGTGGCAAGCCGGCTGGGGAGTCATGTGGCGCTCAGGCACACTGACGAACACCGAACCGGTCCGCCGCCTCCACCGCCTGAACGATCACGAACTGCTCATGGGCTGGTTCTACATCGGAGCCGTCCCCGAACGCTACCGACAGCGCCTGACCACGAGCACCCGCCCCCTGCCGAAACCCGAACAGTTCCTCGATACCCTGTGAGCACACCCGACACCGAGACTCCGGACACGCGCCGCCTGCCCAAGGAGATCTATGTCCTCGTGGCCGCGGCCTTTATCGTGGCCCTGGGCTACGGAATCATCGCCCCCGTCCTGCCGCAGTTCGCGGCGAGCTTCGACTTCGGGGTCACCGCCGCAACCATCGTCGTCTCCTCCTTCGCGTTCTTCCGGTTCGTGTTCTCGCCCTCGTCGGGCCGCCTCGTCGATGCCTTCGGCGAACGCCGCATCTACATCACCGGCCTCCTCATCGTCGCCGCCTCCACCGCGGCCGTCGCATTCGCCCAGAACTACTGGCAGCTGCTGATCTTCCGCGGACTCGGCGGCATCGGCTCGACCATGTTCAGCGTCTCCGCGATGGCGCTCATCGTCCGCCTCGCCCCGATCGATGCCCGCGCGAAGGCATCGTCGACCTATGCGACCGCATTCCTTGTCGGCAATATCGCCGGACCCGTCCTCGGCGGTGCGATGGCCGGATGGGGGATGCGGATCCCGTTCGTCATCTACGCCGTCGGTCTGCTCATCGCCGCCATCGTCGTCCGCGTCTTCCTCGCCTCCACCGCCTCCTTCGGCTCCTCCACGAAATCCGGCCGCGCCCGACTGGAGGCGGAGAAGGACAAGGAGCAGCAGGAAGTCATGTCCTTCAGGGAAGCGTGGAAGGATTCGGCCTACCGGTCGGCGCTCGTCTCCGCCTTCGTCCAAGGCTGGTCGGCGATGGGCATCCGTGTGGCCATCTACCCGCTCTTCGCCATCCAGGCCCTCAAAGCCGATACCGCCGTGGCCGGACTGGCCCTGACGATGTTCGCCATCGGCAATGCCTCGGCGGTCACGGTCGTGGGGCGCTTCGCGGACACCGTCGGGCGCAAGCCCTTCATCCAATGGGGTCTGTTCGTCCTCGGCGTGACGACCGCGGCGTTGGCTTTCATCGACTCGATCTGGCTGTTCTTCGCCTTCTCGGTCATCGCCGGAGTCGGATCCGGCCTGGCCAATCCCGCGCAACAGGCCACCGTCGCCGATGTCATCGGCCGCGAACGCAAGGGCGGCCGAGTGCTCGCCCGCTACCAGATGGCCCTCGACGGCGGAGCGATCCTCGGCCCGATCATCGCCGGAGCCGTCGTCGACCACTTCGACTACTCGTGGGCGTTCCTGCTCACCGGTGTCCTCGGCATCATCGCCGCCGGTCTGTGGTTCTTCGGCCGCGAGACCCGACCGAGGCAGCCGGCTTCGACTCAGTGACGCAGGTGCGGCTGGGCGCGCCCCGGTTCTGATTCCGAGAAGTCAGGTTTTCCTCATGGGCGGCTCAGCGGACACTCACTAGGATGGCTCTGTCGGCGTTCTGCGTCGTCGCCCTGTCTACGACAAAGAAAGTCCCCCTCCGTGAGATTCCTGACCCGGCTGAGCTTGAAGAACCGGGCGCTCATCGCGCTCATCTCCGTCGTTGCCGTCATCTTCGGCGTCATCGGAGCCGGTGCCCTCAAGCAAGAGCTCTTCCCGTCCCTCGACAACCCACAGGCCACGGTCACCGCCTCCTACGAGGGGGCGACCCCCGAGGCCGTCGAATCCGAAGTCACCGACCCCCTCGAAGGGGCGCTGACCGCACTGCCCGAAGTCGAGGACATGACCTCGACATCCTCGGCGGGCAGTGCGCAGATCACCGTGGGCACGAAGTACGGCGACGACTCCGATGACGTCGTCCGTGCCCTGCAGCGCGCGGTCTCCCAAGTGCAGCCGACCCTGCCCGACGGGGTCGAACCGAACGTCATGATGATGGGCACCGACGATATTCCGGTGCTCGCCCTCTCCGTGACCTCCGACGCCGATGAAGACCAGCTGGCCGCGAATCTCGAGGACATGGTCGAACCGGAGCTGAAGAAGGTCGACGGAGTCTCCCAGGTGCAGATTGCCGGTGCGACGACCAAACAGGTCGAGATCAGCATCCGTCGTGACGATCTCGAGGACGAAGGAGCCAACCTCGACGAGGTGGCCGGAATCCTCCAATCCAACGGCGTCCCCACCTCGGCGGGTGAGCTCAAGGGCGCCGACGGCACGGCCCCGGTCGAGGTCGGCACGCGCATCCGCTCGATCGATGCGATCAAGGACCTCGTCATCTCCGGCAAGGACGGACCGATCCAGGTCTCCGACGTCGCCGACGTCAAGCTCGTCGACGAGCCCGTCGAATCGATCTCGCGCACCAACGGACAGCCGTCGCTGTCCGTGTCGGTGATGAAGGAATCCGACGCGAACACCGTCGACGTCTCACACGCGGTGGCCGACAAGCTGCCTGAACTCGAGAAGATGATGGGGGAGAACACGGAATTCGTCTCCGCGTTCGACCAGGCACCCTTCATCGAGCAGTCCATCCACGACCTTCTCAACGAGGGTGGGCTGGGCCTGATCTTCGCGGTCCTCGTCATCCTCGTCTTCCTGCTGTCGGTGCGGGCGACGATCATCACCGCCATCTCCATTCCGCTCTCCCTCCTCATCGCCATGATCGGTCTGTGGATGGGCGGGGAGACCCTCAACATGCTCACCCTCGGTGCGCTGACGATCTCCGTGGGCCGCGTCGTTGACGACTCCATTGTCGTCATCGAAGCGATCCGCAGGCGCCACGCCTCCGGCGGCGACAAATTCTCGAATATCCTCGCCGCCGTCTCCGAGGTGGCCGGGGCCATCACCGCATCGACGCTGACCACGGTGGCTGTGTTCCTGCCGCTGGCGTTCGTGACCGGGCAGACCGGCGAGATGTTCCGGCCTTTCGCCCTGACCGCGACCATCGCTCTGCTCTCCTCCCTGTTCGTGGCCCTGACGATCGTCCCCGTCCTCGCCTACTGGTTCCTGCGTCAGCGGGAAGCGAAGGTCAAGCTCACCCGGGCGGAGAAGAAGGAGATCCGCCGCAGCCGGAAGTCGATGCTGTCGCAGTGGCGGGCGGAGAAGAAGAAGGCGAAGAAGGCCGACAGGAAGCGCGACCTTGTCGCCGCCGGTGCCGCAGCCGAGGACACCGGGGCCCGAGACAGCGTCGACGCCGCCACCCATTCCGAACCGACCGGAGTGGCCGCGGGCGGTCCGCGCTACGGCGAATCCGCAGACGGCACGGAAGCAGTCGACGAACTCGCCGGAATGCACTCGCCGGTGACCCGTCTGCAGAAGACCTATATGCCGGCGATCTCGTTCTCGACGAAGCACCCGATCGTCATGATCCTCATCGCCGTGCTCGTGCTCGCCGGCACCGGAGCGATGATCCCGCAGCTGAAGACCGAACTCTTCGGCGACACAGGGCAGGATTCCCTGCAGATCTCGCAGACCTTCGACCCGGGCACCGACCTCGACGAGGCATCGGAGCAGGCGAAGAAGGTCGAGGACATCCTCGCCGACGAATCCGACGTCGACAACTACCAGCTGTCGCTGGGCGGCACGTCATTCGGCTTCACCGACGATTCGTCCCTGACAGGTACCTATATCGTCAACACGAAGTCCGGAGTCTCGGCGCAGTCGATCTCCGCGGACCTGCAGAAGCAGTTCGACGATCTCAAGGGCGCCGGCGACGTCGAGGTGGCAAGTCAGAGCTCGACTCCGGGTTCGCAGACGATCGACGTCACGCTCACGGCCACCGATCCACAGGAACTCGAGGACGCGACGAAGACGGTCAGCGACAAGCTCGAAGGGGTGTCTTCGGCACAGTCGGTGACCAGTGATATCGCTGCGGTCCAGCCCGTGATCGAGGTCAAGGTCGATCATGAGAAGGCAGCCGAGGAGAACCTCACCGAGGCGTCCATCGGCCAGTATGTGCAGCGTGCCATGCATGGTCAGCAGATCGGTGAGGTCGTCATCGACGATGTCTCGCATTCGGTGCTGCTCTTCGACCGCAATGCCGACACTGTGGAGAAGCTGCGCAAACTCAAGATCCCGGGCAAGCCGGAAGAAGCGACGCCTGCCGGCGGAGCAGGCGCGGCAGGAGGTGCCGGAGGAGCAGCCGGAGGAGCCGGCGGTTCAGGTGATGCCGGCGCGGCCGGAGGCGCCGGTGGCACGGGTGGCGCTGGTGGTGCGACTGGCGGTGCCGGAGCGGCCGGCGGCACCGGTACGGCAGGCGGCGACCCGAACGCGGGCGCTCCCGTGACCTCGGAACCGCGCTTCATCGAACTCGATGACGTCGCCGAGGTCAAGGAAGTCAAGACCGCACCGACCATCCGGCACACGGATTCGCAGCGCTCGACCACCGTGTCCGTGACCCCGGAGGGCGATGACCTCGGTGCTGTCTCGACCGAAGTGCAGTCCGCCCTCGACGAGGTGGACCTGCCCGATACGGTCGCCGTCGACACCGGCGGTGCCACCCAGGAGCAGAACGAAGCGTTCTCGCAGCTGGGACTGGCGATGCTCGCGGCGATCCTCATCGTCTTCATCATCATGGTCGCCACGTTCAAGTCACTGCTGCAGCCGCTGATCCTGCTGGTCTCGATCCCGTTCGCGGCCACCGGCTCGATTGCGCTCTCGCTCATCACCGACACCCCGCTGGGGCTGACGTCGATGATCGGTCTGCTCATGCTCATCGGCATCGTGGTCACGAACGCGATCGTGCTCATCGACCTCATCAACCACTTCCGCGTTCGCGGGGTCGACCTGCGCACATCCGTCGTCCACGGCGCCCGGCTGCGTTATCGTCCGATTCTCATGACCGCGGCCGCCACGATCTTCGCGCTGCTGCCGATGGCCCTCGGGCTCACCGGCGGGGGAGTGTTCATCTCGAAGCCGTTGGCGATCGTCGTCATCGGCGGCCTGGTCAGCTCGACGCTGCTCACGCTCATCCTCGTGCCGGTGCTCTACCTGCTGCTCGAAGGAGTGAAGGAACGCCGGGCCGAGAAGAAGTACGTGAAGAACATGGCCCGCGGAGAGGTCCTCGACGCCGCCGAAGCCCGGGCGCGGCAGCGCGAGACCGCCACGGCGCCTGCCGGTGCAGGTACTGCCGCCGGTTCCGGTGACACCCGGACACGGACAGAAGGGGAGGCTCCCACCGAGGCGCCCGCACCGACTGTGGACCCGACGTCCGCGGATTCGGCCGGGGCCGCCTCGGCGCCGGATGAGACGACGGGGTCCGACCACGTCGACGACGGGGACGGTGAACCCAAACACTGATCCGTCCCGGCTAGAGTTGAGTCCATGATGACCGAGCTCGAACCACAGGAGAGAAAGCGCCTGTGGTTCGAGCTCGGCCTCATTGCGGCCCTGTCGCTGGGCCAGTCGGCCGTCTATGCAATCGTGCGCCTGGCCGATATCGCCACCCGTGGGCCGATCAGCGACGCCCAGGCGAAGCTCAATACCTCGATCTCGCCCCGGCCGGGTTTCGACCTCATCTACCAGCTTCTCGACATCGGCTTCACCCTCGTTCCCGTCGCCCTCGCGATCTACCTGCTCAGCCGAGACCGGCCGGCGCAGCCGCTGTCGACCCGACTCGGAGTCGACGGGCACCGAGGGCGCGACCTCGGCCACGGTGTCCTCATCTTCCTCATCATCGGCATCGGCACCCTCGGGGTGTACGGGGGCGGCAGGGCACTGGGGATCACGGCCGAGATCCAGCCGTCCAACCTCGGCGATCATTGGTGGACGATTCCCGTCCTGCTGCTCTCGGCCGCGAAGAACGGGATCGTCGAAGAGGTCATCATCTTCGGTTTCGGGTGGCTGCGACTGCGGCAGCTGGGGTTCGGGCCCTGGCCTATCATCATCTCCCTGGCTCTCTTCCGCGCCAGCTACCACCTCTATCAGGGCATCGGCCCGTTCATCGGCAACGTCGCCATGGGCATCATCTTCGGCTGGTATTTCCTGCGCAAGGGCAGACTCATGCCGCTGGTGTGGGCGCATGTCATCATCGACGCCGTCGGATTCCTCGCCCCGGGAGTGCTCGCCCTCGTCGACATCGGCTGAGTGTGCCAGGGTTCACCCTGTGTTCACACATGGGTTGAACTCGGGTCAGGTGTCGGTGACAGTCTCGACCGGGTGAGCCCTCCGGTATCGGACCGTGTCGTCGGGCTGTCGGAGGGAGCCGGAATCATGATGCGAGGAGAGAAGCAATGAGAACATTCCTACCGATGGCCGATCACGTACGCGGTAAGCGCAGCGCCGTCACCTGCGCCCTCAAATGCGACAACGCGTGTCTCAAGGCCACCTGCAACACCTCGTCGAACGGCTACTTCCGTGACATCGTCGACGCCAAGCTCAGCCGTCGCGCCGTCCTCGGCGCCTCTGCCGCGGGAGCCCTGGCGCTCGCCGTGACCACCGCCCCCAGCCCGACCGCCGGCAGCGCCGCTGCGGCCGGACACGGCACGCTGAAGTTCTCCGCCATCGACCCCGTTCACCACGAAGTCGATGAGTTCATCGTTCCGCAGGGCTACTCCTGGCATCCGATCGTCCGGTGGGGCGACCCGCTGTTCCCCGACTCTCCCAAATTCGATCCGGAGAACCAGAGCCCCGAAGCGCAGCGTCGCCAGTTCGGCTACAACAACGACTTCCTGTCCATCCAGGTCGACGAGTCCGACGAGAACCGGGCACTGCTCTTCGCCAACCAGGAGTACACGAACGACGAGATCATGTACCCGGAGTCGATGGCCGCAGCCGACAAGCGCGCCATCAGCCGGCAGGCGCACGGTCTGACCGTCGTCGAGCTCGAACGCCGCCACAAGAACTCCCCGTGGTCGGTCGACGTCAACGGGACGAAGAACCGTCGCTTCCTCATCGACACCGAATACGAGTTCACCGGTCCCGCCGCGGGCTCCGACCTGCTGCGGACGAAGGACTACCCGCAGGGCGACAAGGCTCAGGGCACTCTGGGCAACTGCTCGGGCGGACTCACCCCATGGGGAACAGTCGTCTCCGGCGAAGAGAACTTCAACTCCTACTTCAAGGCCCAGGGCACCTCGGCCGCCGACAAGCGCTACGGGCTCGACAGCGAAGACTCGGCCAACGGCTGGGAGAACGATGTCGACCGCTTCGACACGAACAACCCCGGGTATGCCAATGAGGCGAACCGCTTCGGCTGGATCGTCGAGGTCGACCCGTGGGATCCGGAATCGACTCCCGTCAAGCACACGAACATGGGGCGGTTCAAGCACGAGGGCGCCAACGTCACGATCTCCGACTCCGGTCATGCCGTCGCCTATATGGGTGACGACGAGAGGTTCGACTACCTCTACAAGTTCGTCTCGAAGGACACCTTCATCGAAGGCGATCGCGAACACAACAAGACGCTGCTGACCGACGGCGACCTCTATGTCGCGAAGTTCACCGGCAACTCCCCGAAGTCCGAGATCGACGGCAGCGGTGACGTGCCCTCCGACGGCGAGTTCGATGGCAGCGGACAGTGGCTTCCGCTGGTCAAGGACGGCAAGTCGCAGGTGTCCGGCTTCTCCGTCGACGAAGTCCTCGTCAACACCCGTCTGGCCGCGGACAAGGTCGGACCGACGAAGATGGACCGCTGCGAGGACGTCGAACCCAACCCGGTCAACGGGCGGATCTACGTCGCCTGCACGAACAACTCCGACCGCGGAACCTCCGGCAAGGCCGGAGTCGACGAGGCCAATCCGCGCACGGAGAACCGCGACGGCCATATCGTCGAGATCACCGAACGCTCCGGCGACCACACCGGGACGGACTTCGACTGGACCCTGCTGCTCGTCTGCGGAGACCCGAAACAGGGCGATGCCACATACTTCTCGGGATTCCCCGCCGATCAGGTCTCACCGATCTCCTGCCCGGACAACGTCGCCTTCGACTCGGCGGGCAATCTGTGGATCTCCACCGACGGGGCTCCCGACGGCATCGGCTACTGTGACGGCCTCTTCAAGGTGACAATTGAGGGCAAGCAGCGCGGCCGAGTCGAACAGTTCCTGTCGGTGCCGCGTGAGGCCGAGGTCTGCGGACCGCTCATCCACGACGAATACCGCTCCGCCTTCGTCGCCGTCCAGCACCCCGGCGAAGACGGATCCTATTCCGACCAGCATTCGCAGTTCCCCGACTACGTCGACTCCACCGACGTGAAGAAGGGAGTGGCCGCGATGCCGCGCCCGACAGTCGTCCAGGTCATCAAGGGCCAGGGCAACGGCGGAGGCAAAGGCAAGGGGCACGGAAACGGCAAGGGGCACGGCCGCGACAAGTGAGTCCCGCAGCCGATAGTCAGCGGCTGCGCTCGAAAAGAGTTCAGGACGATCTGTGCGGGTTTCTCAAGGGAAACTCCGCACAGATCGTCCTGAACTCCGTTGTGCTGCGGCGCAGAGTCGTGCTGCGGCGCAGAGTCGTGCTGCGGCACAGGGCCCCACCGGTTCACCAGCGAACCGGCAGAGTGCCCTGAACAAGACGGCCCTGAATAGCCGCCCGGCAGGGTCTCAGATGGTGACGGCGCCGTTCTCCGTGTTGAAGCTCACCGACATGATGCCCGGCGTCCCATGGGGTGCGGACCAGTCGATGTTGATCTCCGAGATCGGCTTGGCATCCTGAGTGCCCAGCCAGTCGCGCAGACGGTCGCGGTCCCCGGCGATCTGCAGGGTGTCGATGTCGACTCCCGCATTCGTCTTGTACGTCGACGGGTGCTGCGAGGAGTCGGCGGACCACTTGATGAAGAACGGCAGCTGGGGATCGGCGATGAGCCCCTTGACGCCGATCTGCAGCCACTTGAGTTCCAAACCGGACTCCGGCGTGCGATTGCCGTCGACGGCCTTGCGTTCGAGACGGGATTCGACTGCGGTGAGATCGTCGACCGAGACGCACCAGCCCATCCAGCCGCCGCCGAGCTCGGAACGAGCCCGGACCGCCTGACCGAAGGGCGTCGAGAGAGCGGCCGGATGCTCCAAGGCTTCCACGACTTCGAGGTAATGGCCGTTCGCTAAGGGGAAGATGAGGTTTCTGGTGCCGAATCGAGGATGCACACCGCCGTCGTAGGGAACCACACCGAGCTTCTCCGAGATCCGCTCGGCGGTCGCACGATAGCCGTCAGGTTCACTGGCGTATGACACATGATCGAGTTTCATGACTCGACAATCGCATAACCTGGCTCACACTGCCCCTTAGGGTCACCTAAGAAATCGTGATGGTCGTCACGCTCGGGCAACGGTAGAGGAACATGCGAAACCGCCCGGATGAGATCATCCGGGCGGTCGAGAGAGAATCGCTTCGCGCTGAGACTTCAGCACTTCACAGAAGGCGAAGTCGGCTCAGTGGCCCTCGGCCTTGAGACGTTCGATGGAGGCGTTGATCTCGGCCTCGGCGGCTTCGCGACCGGCCCAGCTCGACCCCTTGACGTACTTGCCGGGTTCGAGATCCTTGTACCGGCTGAAGAAGTGCTCGATCGAGTCGAGCATGAACTGGTCCACATCCGAGATGTCGGTGTAGGAGTCCCAACGGGGATCTCCGGCGGGGACAGCGAGAACCTTGTCGTCGCCGCCGGCCTCGTCTTCCATCTGGAACATGCCGATCGGGCGGATGTCGACGAGCACACCGGGGAACAGCGGCTCCGGCAGCAGTACGAGCACATCGAGAGGGTCGCCGTCGTTGCCGAGAGTGTCCTCGATATAGCCGTAGTCGGCAGGGTACTGCATCGAGGTGTAGAGGTAGCGATCGAGCTTGACCCGACCGGTCTCATGATCGACTTCGTACTTGTTGCGGGACCCCTGAGGGATCTCGATTGTGGCCAGCAGTTCCATAGTGCTCCTTCACGTTAGGGGTGCATCACTAGAATAGATGGTACAAGCCCCCGTCACCGCCCACCGACGGCGACCACCCCACGGTCGTCGAGGAATGAGAGCCTGCGTTTGAACGACACCGATGCGCCGCCGAATCCGTCGGACTCCGGCTCCCCCCGCCGCGAACGCAGAAGATCGCGGCGGAAGAGGGGCGGTGCGATCACCGCCGGTGCCGTCGTCCTCGCCCTCGGCGCCTATGTCGCCGTCGATGCCTATGACCTCGTGCCCGGTCTGCCCGGTGTGCTCACCACCGACCCCCAGGTCGAGGTCCAGACCGTGCCCACCCCGCAGGCTCACGCCGGGCAGGTGCCCGCTCCCGCCTCGGCGGTCGACGATTCGGCTCCTGTGCCCACACGGATCCCGAAGATGATCGATGCCGTCCTCAAGGAGTCGAAGGTCACCGGCTTCGGCCTCGAGGTCCGCGACGGGATCAGCGACGACGTCCTCTACGCGAAGGACGAGACGAAGCCGCGCACTCCCGCCTCCGTGACGAAGGTGCTCACCGCGGCCGCCGCCCTGTCCGCGATCGGCGGGCAGACGCGCCTGGCGACGACGACGGACTTCGATGCGGACACGCACACCCTGACGCTGACCGCCGGAGGCGATGTGCTCCTGTCGGCCGGAGATTCCGATCCCGGTTCGGTCAATGGGCACGCCGGCCTGCGGACCCTGGCCGAGGACACCGCGGACGCACTCAAAGATCAGAACATCACCGAGGTGGCCCTCAACCTGGACACGAGCCGCTACGTCGGCGAGGACTTCGACTCCGGGTGGTCCCGGTCCGATATCGCCAAGGGCGTGATCACCCCGATCCGGCCGATCATGGTCGACACCGCCTACATCGGATCGACGAACGCCGAATGGCGCGGCCGCAGCGAGCACCCCGCCAAGGACGCGTTCTCGATCTTCGAAGAAGAGCTGAAGAAGACCGGGATCACCGTCACCGCGGAGGCCGACGAGTCCGAAACCGAGACGCCGTCCGAGAACCCGATGGAACTCGCCCGGGTGGAGTCGGCGACGATCTCCGAGATCGTCGAATACGCGCTCGTGCACAGCGACAACGTCGTCGCTGAGGTGCTCGGCAATGAGGTTGCCATCGCCCAAGGCAGGGACGGCAGCCTGGAGAACGGTCCGAAGGCGGTCCTGGAGGCTCTCGGCGACTCCGTCGATCTCGGGCGCACCCACCTCGTCGACACATCGGGGCTGTCCTATGACAACCGGATCGCCCCACACGATCTCACGACCGTCCTGCAGGCCTCGGTCGTCGCCAATGACTCTCTGGCCGGGCTCGTCAGCTACTTTCCCGTCGGCGGACTCACCGGCACCCTGCATGACCGCTTCCTCGACGAGAAGAATGCCTCCGGGGTGGTGCATGCGAAGACCGGAACGCTGTCGACCGTGACTTCTCTGGCCGGGGGAGTGCTCGACGGGGAGGGACGTTACCTCGTATTCTCCATCCAGATCGACGATGTGGATAAGGATAAGATCTTGGAAGCCAAAAAGACTGTGGACGATATCGTCACAGCCCTCGCGAACTGCGGCTGCCGATGATCATCGACGAGGGATTCGCCGCCCGCACCGCCCGTGAGCTCGTCTCCGCGGCGAAGGTCCCCGAACCGGGTGTGCTCGAGACACTCGTCGAGGGCATGAAGGACAATGCGCTGACGGCTCAGGACCTCGTCCTCGATTCGTTCCTGCTGCCGCCGGAGCACGCCGATGCTGTGCGCGGGCGGCTCGCCGCCGGTTCCGTGCTCGTCCTCGACCAGGTCAGCTGGGTCAAAGCCAATGCGCAGTCCGTCAACGGAATGCTCGACGAGGCGGCCCTGCCCGCCCCGGTCAGCCCCGCCACCGCAATGGCCGGTGCCGTCGAGGTCGCCGGGGTGCTCTCGCTCCTGTCGACCCGCGTGCTCGGCCAGTTCGACCCCTTCGCGGTGGAGACGGGACGGCTGATGTTCGTCGCCCCCGCCGTGCTCATCGCCGAGAAGGCCATGGACGTCGATCCGCGTGACTTCCGCATGTGGGTGGCCCTCCACGAAGCCACCCACCAAGTGCAGTTCGCGACGGCGCCCTGGCTGCGCGACCATATGCGCACCCTGCTCTCCGGGGCCGTGTCCACCCGACTGACGATGCCCGGAGTCGGCGGGATCGTCGACCTCTTCGCCACCCTCGGGCGCATCGTCAAAGGCGAGGCCAGCATCATCGACCTCATCCGCGACGAGAACATGCGCGGCGCACTCGACGAGGCCACCGCGATCCTGTCCCTGCTCGAAGGCCACGCCGATGTCGTCATGGACGAAGTGGGCGCGGGAGTCATCCCGAGCGTGCGCCGGCTGCGCCGGAAGTTCGAGGCCCGGCGTGACGCGAGTCAGGGCGGCTTCCTCACCAATCTGCTCGGAATGGACCTCAAACTCGCCCAATATCGGGACGGGGCGAAGTTCGTCCGGGCCGTCCGCCGCGAGGTCGGACAGAAGGGCTTCTCCCGCATCTATGCCGAACCCGCGAACCTTCCCCGCACGGCGGAGATCCACGATCCGCAGCTCTGGCTCGACCGTGTCCACGGCTGAGGGGCCGCGCGACGCAGCCTCGCCGAGGCGGCCGACCCTCGACCCGGCGAGTGCCGCCATCCGCACTGCCGTGCGTGCCGCACTCGCGGACGCAGGAGCGTCCGCACCGGGCCTCATCGTCGCGGTGTCCGGGGGAGCGGATTCGATGGCGCTGCTCCACGCGACCGCATTTCTCCATCGTCGCGGTGAGGTCCGTGCCCGTGCCGTCACCGTCGACCACGGCCTGCAGACCGTCACCGCCGAGGTGGCCGACCGGGTCGCCGCCACCGCCGAATCCTGGGGCATGCCCGCCGAGGTGATGCGGGTGAGCATCGATGCCGGCGAGGAAGGCCTCGAGGCCGCGGCGCGCACCGCCCGCTATTCCGCCCTCGAAACCGCTCGGGCGGCGGCCGAAGCCGACTGGATCCTCACCGCCCACACCCGCAGCGACCAGGCCGAGACCGTTCTGCTCGGCCTCATGCGCGGATCGGGCACCCGGTCCCTGGCCGGGATGAGCCCGCTGGCCGGTCGCCTCATGCGGCCCCTGCTCGGCCTCGACCGAGACCAGACCGAAGCGTCCTGCCGGGCCCAGGGCATTGAGATCTGGAACGATCCGATGAACGCCGACACCGCGTTCACCCGAGTCCGGGCCCGGCAGCTGCTGGCCGGACTCGAAGCCGAACTCGGCCAGCCGATCACCGCGAACCTCGCCCGCACCGCCGACCTGTGCCGCGCCGATGCCGATTTCATCGATGCCCACGCCGAGGCGGCAGGGCAGCAGGTCCGCGCAGCCGCCTCGGTGCCGGTGGAGGTCTTCACCGCACTCGACGACGCCGTGCTCAGCCGGGTCGTACGCGACTGGGTGATCTCACTCGGCGTGCCCGGACAGAACCTCGGAGCGGTCCGAGTCGCCGAACTCTGCGCCCTCATCCGCGACCGCAGGCGCGGTCGACTGTCCCTGCCCGGGGACATGGAAGTCGTCGTCGGAGGCGGGCAGGCCGTGTTCCAGCCGGCCGCGAGGGCCCGCTGAGGCTCAGCTCAGCCGCGGCCCGCCTGCCAATTCGCCGCCGGAGGCGATGAGCCGACCTGCCTTGAACACATCCCTGTCCCGTGGGCAGTCCATGATCGCCGAGGTGACCGTGTCGGTGTCGACGAGCATGAAGTCGGCGGGAGCACCCACGGCCAGACCGAACCGGGAATCGTCGACCAGCGCCGAACCGTCGGGGCGATCACCGGCCATGACCTGAGCTCCTCCGCGGGAGGCGATATCGAGACAGCCTTCGATATCTGCGTCTGCACGGAACCCGTTCGTGAACGCCAGCTGCCAGGTCCGGCGCAGCAGGTCGCCGTCACCATAGGGGCTCCAATAGTCCCGCTGACCGTCCTCACCGAGTCCCAGGGCCACGCGGCGGGCGCGGATGAGCGCCTGCGGCAGCGCACCCTTGGCCGGGGCAACCGTGGTCAGGGCCACTCCCGCCTCGGCGAGGACATCGAGGATCCGGGCGACCTCGGGTTCCGGGTTCGTATTCAGTGCGAACGCATGCGAGACCGTGACCTGCCCGGCCATGCCCGCGGCTCGGGTCCGCGCGGCGATCTCCTCGAGCGTGAAGAGTCCCGCGGTGCCCGCCTCGTGGAGGTGGATGTCGATGCCCTTGCCGTGCTTGTCCGCCAGGCCGAAGACGACATCGAGATGGGAGACCGGATCCCGGTCGTAGAGCAGCGGATCGAGTCCGCCGACGAGGTCCGCGCCGTCGGCCAGCGCCGCATCGAGGAGCTCTTCGACGCCCTGTTCCCGCACGATACCCGCCTGCGGGAACGCGACGATCTGGAAGTCGAGGACATCGGCATGCGCCTCGAGTGCGGCCTTGACCCCGTGGAAGCGCTCGAGACCGCAGTCGGCGTCGACCTGTGCGTGCGAACGGATGCGCGTGCCGCCGGAGGCGACGATTCTCGCGATTGCAAAAGCGGCCTGATCGGCGACGCTGCGCTCGCCGGCTCGCCAGTTCTCCCGATCGTTCATGATGTACCCGTGCAGAGTGCCGTCGGCGGTGTGCGGACGGAACGTCTGGCCCATCCGATTCGAATCCAGATGGGCATGGACATCGCCGAGGCTCGGCAGCAGGATCCGCCCGGCACCGTCGATGACCTCGGCCCCGGTCGGCGTCGGCCCGGTCGTCGGTGACGCGGACTCGGTGGCGGCATCCTCAGCGGGGGAGAGGCGAGAGATTCGTCCCTCGGTGATCTCGACATCGACGGCGGGAGCATCGGGGGTGCGTGGGAAGAGGCGCACATTCTTCACAAGGATCATGTGCCCAGCCTACGACCGCCAGGCGGTATACCATCGGAGATCGTGCCGGGCAGCGCGCCTCCGTGGGGCCGCGACCCGCGTGCTCGGCGACAACAGCTGTCTGAAAGGATGACGCCATGACGACTGCGCCCGAGCAGGGCTTCCGACGCTCCCGCGGCCTCGACGGTCTGGCCCTGGCCTGCCTCGTCCTCATCGCCGCCTCACTGCGGCCGGCAGCCTCCTCGCTGGGCCCCGTGCTCTCCGAGGTCAGCGACGGATTCTCCCTGGCCGAATGGCAGACCGGTCTGCTCACCGCTCTGCCGGGACTCGTGTTCGCCGTCTGCGGCATCATCGCCGTGCCCCTGCTCAAGCGACTCGGTCTGTTCGCGACTCTGGCCATGAGTGCGGCCCTCATCGTCGCAGGCATCGGTCTGCGCGCCATCGTCACCGAATGGGTCGCCTTCGCTCTGCTCACGGTCCTCGCCCTGGCCGGAATGTCGATCGGCAACGTCATCCTGCCCGTCTACGTCAAGTCCCGCTTCCCACACCGGCCCACCCTGGGCGCGACGACATTCACCGTCTCGCTGGGACTCGGGTCGATGCTGCCCTCGCTGCTCACCGCACCCCTGGCCGAACAGTTCGGCAGTTGGCGCTTCGGCCTCGGCTTCTGGATGATCCTGCCCTTCTCCGCGCTCATCATGTGGTCGGTGCTGCGGAGCCTGAAATCCGTGCCCGTCCTCTCCGGCCAGGCGGCCGAGCCCGGAGGAGAACGGACCGAAGCACCGCCTCGGCGACCGGTCGTCACCTCACCCAAGGCGTGGTACATGGCGATGTTCTTCGGTCTCCAATCGGCCAACGCCTACCTCCAGTTCGGGTGGCTGCCGCAGATCTACCGCGATGCCGGACTCGACCCCTTCCTCGCCGGGATCATGCTCACGATCGTCACCTTCGGCGGTCTGCCCGGCGGATTCCTCGCCCCGCAGATCATCGTCCGGTCCATCGCCCCACGGGCCTTCCTCGTCTCCTTCGGCGTCAGTGCCGTCGCCGGCTATACCGGACTGCTGCTCAGCCCGGTCAGCGTCCCGTGGCTGTGGGCGGCTCTGCTCGGCTACGGCGGATTCGCCTTCCCCGCCGCACTGGCGCTCATCACCTCACGCACCCGCGAGGTCTCGGTCACGGCCTCGACTTCGGCTTTCGTCCAGTCGTCGGGCTATGTGCTCGCCGCACTGTGCCCGCTGGCCGTGGGCGGACTGCTCGGCATCAGCGGCGGCTGGCAGGTGCCGCTGTGGTTCATGGTCATCATCTCCGTGCTCATGGCGATCACCGGTTGGCTGTCGGCCGGTCCTGGGGCCGTCGACGACGAACTGGCGCCGTCATCCGATCCCATTGGCACCGGTGAGGCAAAGTGACCCATAATGGAACCTCCAGGACCCGCATCTGAGGAGAATCGACACTCGTGGACATCAACGATCTCGGCAATGACATCGAAAAAATACTCGTTTCGGAAGAGCAGATAGCCGCACGACTCGTTGAATTGGCCGCAGCCATCGATGAAGACTACAAAGACAAGGACATCCTCCTCGTCGGCGTCCTCAAGGGCGCGGTCATGGTCATGGCCGACCTCGCCCGAGCCCTGCACTCACCGGTGACCATGGACTGGATGGCTGTGTCCTCCTACGGATCGGGTACCAAGTCCTCCGGCGTCGTGCGGATCCTCAAGGACCTCGACACCGACCTCACCGATCGTCACGTCCTCATCGTCGAAGACATCATCGATTCCGGCCTCACCCTGTCCTGGCTGATCCAGAACCTGCGCACCCGCGGAGCTGCCACTGTCGAGATCTGCACCATGCTGCGCAAGCCCGAAGCCGCTAAGGTCGACATCGACGTCAGGTACGTCGGCTTCGACGTGCCCAACGAGTTCGTCATCGGCTATGGCCTGGACTATGCGGAGAAGTACCGCAACGTGCCGTTCGTCGCGACGCTGGCTCAGCACGTCTACAGCTGAACCGACTGCACCGCTTTTTACGCCCGCGGCGAACCCGGGCCGCCTCCGGGGACTGTGACGGAACAGATCCGGTCCGCATTCGGGCTATCGGGGTGCGAAGTACTAGGCTGTGGGGGATGTTCCCAGGCAGCCTCGGTAGCCTGAAACGGTTGCCCACATCTTTTTCCTGAGAGGACTTATGGCCGAGTCGAACAAACGTCGCCCCCTGCTGAACAAGGCGACGAAGGGCCCATTGGTCTGGATCGTCCTGGCACTGCTCGTCGTATCGATCGGTGCTCTGCTGTTCAGCCAGTCCGGGTTCAGCCAGATCGACACCGAACAGGGTCTGCAGCTGCTCAAAGACGACAAGGTCGAACAGGCCAAGATCGTCGACAAGGACCAGCGCGTCGACCTCACTCTCAAGGACGACTACACAGTCGACGACAAGGACTTCGGCAAGAAAGTCCAGTTCTTCTACGTCGAACAGCGCGGCGAGCAGGTCGTCAAAGCCGTCGACTCCGCCGCCCCGGACAAGGGCTTCACCGACGAGGTTCCCAAGCAGAGCTGGCTGATGTCGCTGCTGGGCACGCTCATCCCGTTCGTCATCATCTTCGTCGTCTTCTGGTTCCTCATCTCGCAGATGTCGGGCGGGAAGATGATGAACTTCGGCAAGTCGAAGGCGAAGCTGGTCAACAAGGAGAACCCGGACGTCACCTTCACCGACGTCGCCGGAGTCGACGAAGCCCTCGAGGAGCTCGAGGAGATCAAGGAGTTCCTCGCCGAACCGGAGAAGTTCAAGGCCGTGGGAGCGAAGATCCCCAAGGGCGTGCTCCTCTACGGTCAGCCCGGAACGGGCAAGACCCTGCTGGCCAAGGCCGTCGCCGGTGAGGCCGGAGTCCCGTTCTACTCGATCTCCGGTTCCGACTTCGTCGAGATGTACGTCGGCGTCGGTGCCTCCCGAGTCCGTGACCTCTTCGAACAGGCGAAGTCGAACGCCCCGTGCATCATCTTCATCGACGAGATCGACGCCGTCGGCCGCCAGCGCGGCGCCGGAATGGGCGGCGGGCATGATGAGCGCGAACAGACTCTCAACCAGCTGCTCGTCGAGATGGACGGATTCGACGTCAAGACCAACGTCATCCTCATCGCCGCGACCAACCGCCCCGACGTCCTCGACCCGGCGCTGCTGCGTCCCGGCCGCTTCGACCGGCAGATCCCCGTCGAGGCCCCGGATATGAAGGGCCGCAAGCACATCCTCGAGGTCCATGCCGCCGACAAGCCGCTGGCCGACGAGGTCGACCTCGGCCAGGTCGCGAAGCGGACCCCCGGATTCTCCGGCGCGGACCTGGCCAATGTCCTCAATGAGGCGGCCCTGCTCACCGCACGAGAGAACGCGAAGGTCATCGACAACCGGATCCTCGATGAGGCCATCGACCGCGTCATCGCCGGCCCGCAGAAGCGGACCCGACTGATGAACGACAAGGAACGCCTCGTCACCGCCTACCACGAGGGCGGACACGCCCTCGTCGCCGCGGCCATGAATCAGACCGACCCCGTCACCAAGGTCACGATCCTCCCGCGCGGACGCGCACTGGGCTACACGATGGTGCTGCCGAGCGAAGACAAGTACTCGACGACTCGCAACGAGCTGCTCGACCAGCTCGCCTATGCCATGGGCGGGCGCGTGGCCGAGGAGATCGTCTTCCACGATCCGACCACCGGCGCCAGCAACGACATTGAGAAGGCGACGAATATCGCCCGCAAGATGGTCACCCAGTACGGCATGAGCGACAAGCTGGGCATGGTCAAGATCGGCGACGACCAATCCGAACCCTTCGCCGGACGCGGCTACGGCGGCGGCGACGAATACGGGGATTCGACCCTGTCCTCGATCGATCGCGAGGTCCGCGGTCTTATCGACTCCGCACACGCCGACGCCTACTGGGCGCTGACGCACAACCGCGATGTGCTCGACAACCTCGCCTACCAGCTGCTCGAACGCGAAACGCTGGACCAGGCCGCCCTGGAAGAGATCTTCGCCCCCGTCGTCAAGCGCGCCACCCGCGACGTGTGGCTGGCCCACGACGATCGCCCCGTGTCCGAACGCGGTCCCATCGCACCGCCCGCACCGCTGAGCGAACGCAGCGACGGTGACGGCTCGACCGGCGCCGAGGTCGACACCACCGACATCCCCGGAGCCGGACCCACCGGTGTCAGCGGACCCCATGTCCCGCACAACCCGCCGGGACCCGAGAACCCGAACGGCCCCACCGGCCCGACCGGAGGATCCGGCGCAGGCGGTCCCGGAACCGGGGGACCGGCGAAGAATGAGACGGACGAGGACAGAGGGAACAACGACTGATGGCCGATATCGAAGAGGTCTCCGCCGGCCTCGGCCCTGCCCCCTCGGGGCAGGAGAACAAGGTCGACCGGGAGCGCATCGCCGCTGCCGTGCGTGAGATCCTCATCGCCGTCGGCGAGGACCCCGACCGGGAAGGTCTGCTCGAGACTCCCGGCCGAGTGGCTCGCGCCTATGAGGAGATCTTCGCCGGGCTCCACCGCGACCCGGCCGAAGTCCTCGGCGTCACCTTCGACATCAGCCACGAGGAGCTCGTCCTCGTCCGCGACATCGACCTGTACTCCACCTGCGAACACCACCTCGTGCCCTTCCACGGAGTCGCCCACATCGGCTACATCCCGAGCAGGAACGGCAAAGTCACGGGGCTGTCGAAGCTGGCCCGCCTCGTCGAGATCTATGCTCGTCGCCCCCAGGTGCAGGAACGCCTGACCTCGCAGATCGCCGATGCGCTAGTCGACCATCTGGAACCGCAGGGCGTCATCGTCGTCATCGAGGCCGAACACCTGTGCATGACCATGCGCGGAGTCCGCAAGCCCGGAGCTTCGACGATCACCTCGGCCGTGCGCGGGCAGCTGCGCGAAAGCGCCTCCCGGGCAGAAGCGATGAGTCTCATCCTCGGCCGCTGAGGCCAGAACACGGATCACCCAGCGATGGATCTCTCAGCAGCGAAGACGACGCAGATCATGGGCGTCCTCAATGTCACCCCCGACTCCTTCTCCGACGGCGGACTGTGGTTCGACCACGACATGGCCGTCGCCCACGGCCTCGAACTCATGGCCACCGGTGCCGACATCATCGACGTCGGAGGCGAATCGACGCGTCCGGGATCGGCCCGCGTCGACGAAGCCGAAGAGCTGCGCCGAGTCGTGCCGGTCGTGCGTGAGCTCGCCGCCGCCGGAGCAGTCATCAGCGTCGACACGATGCGCGCCCGCGTCGCCGCAGAATCCCTGGCAGCCGGGGCTCATATCATCAACGACGTCTCTGCCGGACAGTCGGATCCGACCATGCTCAGCGTTGCCGCCGAGTCCGGAGCCCCCATCGTGCTCATGCACTGGCGCGGCTACCTCGATCAGGCCTCGGCGACCTTCCACTACGACGATGTCGTCGCCGAGGTGATGGCCGAACTGCGCACCCGCATCGACGAAGCCATCGCCGTCGGCGTGAAACCTGCGAACATCATCGTCGACCCCGGCCTCGGATTCTCGAAGAACGCCGAACACAATTGGCAGCTGTTGGCCGCGCTCGACGAATTCGCCGCCCTCGACCATCGGCTCCTCGTCGCCGCCAGCCGGAAGCGCTTCATCGCCTCCCTGCTCAGCCCCGATGACCCGAAGCAGGCCGAACAGGCGGCGAAGGATCAGGCCACGGCCACGATCTCCGCGATCTCCGCACAGGCCGGCGCCTGGGCGGTCCGCGTCCACGATCCGGCCACCTCGGCGGTCGCGTGCAAGGTCATCGCCGCGGTCCGGGAACACTCCGCAGCAGCGAACCCTGCCGCGAACCTCGACACGGAGGACAACGGGCGATGACCGGCGCCGAGGCGACCCCCGACCGCATCGAACTGCGCGGGCTGACGGTGCGCGGCAACCACGGCGTGTTCGACTTCGAGAAACGCGAAGGCCAGGATTTCGTCATCGACGTCACCCTGCACACCTCCGTCGCACGTGCCGCGGCCACCGACGACCTCGCCGAGACGATCCACTACGGCGAACTCGCCGAAGACGTCGCCGGAATCGTCGAGAACAACACCTTCGACCTCATCGAGACGCTGGCCGACCGCATCGCCGACCACTGCCTGAGCCTGTGCGAGCACGTCGAAGTCGTCGTCCACAAACCCTCCGCCCCGATCCAGCGGACCTTCGACGATGTGCGCATCCGCGTCGAGCGCCACCGTGCTGCCGGCGCAGACGCGGGGGAGACCGAAGCGTATCTCAGCCTCGGGGCGAACCTCGGCGATGCCACGGACACCCTCGACCAGGCGGTGGCCGCCCTCGACCGGCATCCCGACATCACCGTCACCCGCCGGTCCTCACTCTTCCGCACCGCGCCCTGGGGCGGAGTCGACCAGGACGACTTCCTCAACCTCGGAGTGCTCGTGACCACGACGCTGCCGGCACTCGAGCTGCTGTCGGTGGCACAGGGAATCGAAGTCGCCTGCGGGCGCACGCGCGAACTCAGGTGGGGACCGCGCACCCTCGACATCGACCTCATCCGCGTCGGCGGCGAGGACGCCGAGCAGCACCGCCGGACCCCGCGGCTGACCCTGCCGCACCCACGCGCCCATGAACGCGCCTTCGTGCTCGCCCCCTGGGCCGAGCTCGTCGGAGACACACTCATCGACACCCCTCGGGGGCGGCGCCCCCTCAGCGCGGTTCTGGCCGAACTCGACGACCAGGACATCTCCCGGATCACCTTTGGATAACCGCCCGCGATCTGAGAGACTGGGAAGCATGCAGAGAACCTCCTCGTCCACCCTCGCCGTGTGGGCCGTCATCGGCACGGTGCTCGCGATCGTGGTCGACGTGGTGCTCGAAAGCCAAGGGTTCTCACTGCCGGGCCTGCCCTGGTTCGCCGTCATCGGCATGCTCGTCCTCTCCGTCATCCTGTTCATGCTCGGCTGGCCCATCAAGAAGTGGAACGACGGGGACCGGACGAAGGAGATCGACCCGATCCAAGCGGCGAGAGTGGCGATCATGGCCAAGGCCAGCGCTCTGACCGGGGCCGGACTCTCCGGCTGGTATCTCGGCAACGCCGGGTACTATTTCCTGTCGGCTCCGGGGATCCGCAACGATCTGGCCGCAGGTATGCTTGTCGCAATGATCTCTGCCGCCGTGCTCATGATCGTCGGCATGATCGTCGAGGGATTCTGCGAGATCCCACCCCAAGACCCGCCGGGAGCCGAAACAGCATGAACCGCGACCCCTTCTTCTCCATCGGAGCCGATGTGCCCTTCAACCGGGTGAGCCCGAAGTACGGGCTGAAAGAGGTCCTCGCCTCAATGACTCTGCTCGTGCCGCTGCTCATCGCCGGTCTGGTCGTCGCGATCATCTTCACCTCCGAGATGCCCTGGCTGCACCTGGCCTGGATCGCCGTCACCGTCTACGGCATCATCTCGACGATCATCATCCTTCGGCAGGCGCGTGCCATCGGCTATGCCGAACGCGAAGACGACCTGCTCGTCCGCCGCGGCATCATGTTCCACCGCGCCACCGTCGTGCCCTACGGCCGACTTCAGTTCGTCGACGTCGACGCCGGCCCCATCGACCGCATGTTCGGCTTGGCCACCGTCAAACTCCACACCGCGTCGGCCGCCACCGACGCGACGATCCCCGGACTGCCCCGCGCCGAAGCCGATCGCCTGCGCGACAGCCTCGCCGGACTCGGCCAGGCCAATCTCGCCGGACTGTGACCATGCGCGACGAATCCTCGCCCGACACCCCGAACTCTCCCGCCGAGGCGGCCGCACCGGAGGTCTGGCACCGCGTCCATCCGCTGACGCCGATTCTCGAGAGCCTCGGCGTCCTCGTCGGCATCTTCATCGCCGCGGTCTACGGTCTGCAGAACTTCTTCCAGAGCGCCGTCGAAGACCTGGCCTCCGGCCGCTCCGTCAACCTCACCTTCGCCGAATGGCTGGGCGCCCACCCGCTGGTGATCCTCGCCGTCGTCGGCGGGATCATCCTGATCCTCGTTCTCACAGCCTTCTTCAGCTGGTTGGCATGGCGAGTCATGGGATATCGGGTCGACGCCGAAGCGATCTACTATCGGCGCGGACTGCTGTCGAAGAAGCTGCGCAAGGCCCGCCTGGACCGCGTCCAGTCGATCGACCTGCAGCAGAAGCTGCTGCCGCGGATGCTCGGAATGGGCGAACTCGTCTTCGACGTCGCCGGCGGCACCGACTCGAACATCTCCCTGAAATACCTGTCGAAGAAGCGTGCCGAAGAGCTTCGCGATGAGCTTCTCGCCGCGGTGAAAGCGAAGAAGAACGCATCCGCTGCGTCCACTGCGGCCGCCACGGCACCGACCGGAACCGCAGCCGAGCACGGTGGGCCCGAGCCCGAAACAGGAGCAGCCGGAGAGGCTGAAGCCGGTGCGGATGCGGCAGGTCAGCCACGTGTCAGGGCCGGTGACCACGGCGGCCCAGCCCACGACTCTAGCGGAGAACAGCTGGGTATCGATCTCTCCGTGCCCGAACGCAGCGCCGACAGCATCGGAGTGCGACTGAGCAAACGTCTGGGCGCCCTGGCCGACGACGTCTCCCAGGAAGCGGAAGGCAGCCTCAATGATCTGCTGGCTCCGTACCACCTCTCGGCCGATGTCGGTGAGGAGGGCGAGATCATCCGTGTGCCCGCCCACCGTGTCATCGTGTCCTCCCTGCTCAACACCGGAACGCTGATCTCCGTCGGCGTGATCGTCGTCCTCATCGCCATTGCCGTCGTCTTCCTCGTCGTCGGGATCGAAGAGGCCTTCCTCCCGATCCTCCTCGGCGGACTGCCCGGCATCTTCGCCGCATTCACCGCATTCAAGAAGAACCTCGACAATGCCAATTTCGTCGTCCGCATCAGCGAAGACGGGCTGGCCGTCAGGCATGGACTCTTCTCCACCTCCCGCAAGGTCATCCCCCTCGACCGACTGCAGGCCGTCTGCCTGCATCAGCCGCTGCTGTGGCGCTGGGCCGGCTGGTGGAGGGCCGAATACAACATCGCCAGCGACGGAGGCAAGAACGACGAGAATCTGCTCCTGCCCGTCGGCGATATCGACCAGGCACTGCTCATGGTGGGTCTCGCCCTGCCCGACCCGCAGCTGCCCGCAGGCATCTCCGCCGACGGCCTCGTCCGGTCGGCCATGTACGACCGGAAGTCCACACATCCCGACGCAGCGGCGGCCGAGGGGCTGTTCCACGCGCAGCCGCGCTCCTCACGGGTCATCGACCCCCTCGTCTGGAAGCGACGCGCCTATGCGCTCACCGATTCCCTGCTCGTGCTGCGCCTGGGCATCCTCGACCGACGTGTCGACTTCGTGCCCCATGTCAGGGTCCAGTCCCTGCGCTACTATCAGGGCCCGCTGATGCGAGCGCTGAACCTGGGCACTGTGGCCGTGCATTCGACCGCCGGTCCCATCACCCCACTCGTGAAGCATCAGGATGCCGACGCCGCCAAACGCTTCTTCACCGAGCATGCCGAACGCACTCGGATCGCCCGCCAGACCTACGACGCGGCGGCTAAGAGCCCCCACACCGACCGGACACAGATCCTCGAGGAGGACGAAGGATGAGCCAGGACGACGCACCGCGGCTGGGCATCGGAATCATCGGCTGCGGCCGCGTCGGGGCCAGCATCGGAGCCGCCTGGAGGCAGGCGGGGCACGCCATCATCGGCGTCAGCGCCACCTCGGCGGCGAGCCTCGAACGCGCCGAGGAGATGCTGCCGGCAGTGCCCGTCCTCGACCCGGACGAGATCACCGAACGCGCCGAACTCGTCCTCGTCGCCGTTCCCGATGACGAGATCGCGCCGTTGGTCACGGGTCTGGCCGACCTCGGACGCATCCACGCCGGGCAGATCCTCGTGCACTGCTCCGGCCGGTACGGAACGGACGTCCTCGACGCCGGGACCCGCCTCGGCGCCCTGCCCATCGCCCTGCATCCGTCCCTGACGTTCACCGGAACCGAGGTCGACCTGAGTCGCCTGCGGCAGGCGACGATCGCGGTCACCGCGCCGGCTCCGATCCGTCCGGTGGGGGAGGCCCTCGTCGTCGAACTCGGTGCCGAGCCGATCGACATCGCCGAGGCGGACCGTCCCCTCTACCACGCGGCCATCACCCACGCCTCGAATCATTCGATCACGGTCCTCGCCGAAGCCATGGAACTGCTCTCAGAGGCCGGAGTCGCCGATCCCTCGGCCGTCCTCCACGCCCTCGTCGACGCCAGCGTCGCCAACACCATGCAGAATGGGCCCAAGGCACTGACCGGACCGATCAGCCGCGGCGACGTCGGAACCATCGAAGCGCACCTGGCCGCACTGAGCGAATTCAGCCTCAGCCGGTCGAACCCGTCCGTGCGCAACAGCTACATCGCACTTGCGCGATCGACGGCCGCGAAAGCCCTGGCGATGGGGCGGATCACAGAAGCCCAGGCACAGCAGATCCTGACTGCTCTGGACTGACCGCCGAATTCCCCCGTATGGCCCGTCCACGGTAGCCTTGAAGCATGGCGAACACCGACTCGAAGACACCTGAGAACGCAGACCTTTCACCCGAACACCTCGACCCGGAACAGATCCGGATCCGAAAGGACAAGCGCCAGCGTCTCCTCGACGACGGAACCGACGCCTACCCGGTCACGGTGCCCCGCACGCACAGCCTCACCGAGGTCCACGCCGCCCACGACGGACTCGAAGCCGGTGAGGAGACCGACGACGTCGTCGGCGTCATCGGCCGCGTCGTCTTCGTCCGCACCACCGGAAAACTCTGCTTCGTCACCCTGCAGGCCGGCGACGGCACCCGACTGCAGGGCATGCTCTCGCTGCGCGAAGTCGGTCAGGAGCGTCTGGATGACTTCAAGACCGACGTCGACCTCGGCGATTTCCTGTTCCTGCACGGGAAGGTCATCAAGTCCAAGCGCGGTGAGCTCTCCGTCCTCGCGGACTCCTGGACCCTGGCGTCGAAGGCCATCCGCCCGCTGCCCGGCCTGCACACCGAACTCGCCGAGGACACCCGTGTCCGCCAGCGCTACCTCGACCTCATCACCCGCGAGCAGGCCCGGGAGACGATGCTCACCCGCGCCAAGGTGATGTCATCGCTGCGGAAGACCTTCGCGGACCAGGACTTCGTCGAGATCGAGACCCCGATGCTGCAGACCATGCACGGCGGTGCCTCGGCGCGCCCATTCAAGACGCATATGAACGCCTACGACATCGACATGTATCTGCGCATCGCCCCTGAGCTGTTCCTCAAGCGGGCGGTCGTCGGCGGAATCGAGAACGTCTTCGAGATCAACCGGAACTTCCGCAATGAGGGCGCTGACTCCACGCATTCCCCGGAATTCGCGATGCTCGAGGCCTACCAGTCCTTCGGCGACTACCACTCGATCGCCGATCTGACGAAGACCCTGATCCAGAACGCGGCCCAGGAAGCCACCGGATCTCTCATCGTGACTCTCGATGACGGCACCGAATACGACTTCGGCGGAGACTGGCCGGTCGTGAGCATGTACGACTCCCTGTCCGAGGAATCCGGCGTCGAGGTGACTCCCGAGACCGGTTTGGACGTTCTCGACAAGATCGCCGCCGACAACAACGTCGACTTAGACGGCGTCTTCCGCTCACACGGCAAGTACGTCGAAGAGCTGTGGGAGCACTTCTATCAGGACAAGCTGTGGGCTCCGACCTTCGTCACCGACTTCCCGGTCGACACCTCACCGCTGGTGCGTGAGCACCGGACGAAGAAGGGCGTCGTGGAGAAGTGGGACCTGTACGTGCGCGGCTTCGAGCTGGCGACCGGCTATTCCGAGCTCGTCGACCCGATCATCCAGCGGCAGCGCTTCGAAGCTCAGGCTGCGGACGCCGCTCGCGGCGATGACGAGGCGATGGGTCTCGACGAAGACTTCCTCATGGCCATGGAGCACGGAATGCCGCCGACCGGCGGAATGGGAATGGGGCTCGACCGTCTGCTCATGGCACTGACAGGTTTGGGAATCCGCGAAACAATTCTGTTCCCATTCACCAAGCCATTGGCTTCTTCGCAGGAGGACTCGGCTCAGGAGGGCTGATGTGAATATGTTGGATATCCTCAAAGCGCTGCTCCCGTCGATCTGTGTGGGATTGCTGTTCTGGTATGTATTCCGGAATATCGTCCGCGCAGATCGCAATGAACGCGCACAGGTTGATAAGTACTATTCAGAGATTGAAGTTAGCGGAATCGAGGATAATCCCGAAACGGATGTTAAGATGACAGCGACAAAATCCTCTGATTACGAAAAGAGTGAACATGGCAAGGGAAATGCGCCTCGTTCTCACGGATGATTTCGACGGAAGCGAAGCGGCGGAAACCGTTCGCTTCAGCCTCGACCAGGCAACGTACGAACTCGAGCTCTCAACCGAGAATGCCGAGAAGCTCCGTGAGACGTTCGCCCCATTCATCGCCAAAGCACGTCGTGTAGCCAACACCGGTGGCCGTGGCCGCCGTGCGGGTTCGTCGGGGCCCAAGCGGGACACGGCGAAGATCCGCGAATGGGCTCAGAGCAACGGATACCAGCTCGGTGATCGCGGGCGGATCCCGCTGGAGATCGTCGAAGCATACGAAGCATACGAAGCAGCGGAGAAGTAAGAGGCTCATTCGATAGCCGATAACCTCCGATTTGTCCCGAGGGGCCAGCGAATTGAATCGCTGGCCCCTCGGGCTTTTTGTGCTCGGCCTCGGCATTATCGAATTCAGTGGTCCGGCGATGCGGCAGAACGGCAGCGATGAAACGTCACAGACAATTGCCAGGTACAGAGCAGTTGACGGTCATGTCGATGAATGGTCCCGGCAAATGATTCGTTGAACTGAGCGGTGAATCAAGGTGCCCTGATCCGGGGTTCGCGAATGTCTTCAGCGCATCGAGACGATAATGCTGTTGGTTGAGGTCGTCGGGATCAGTTGTGTTCGTGCCGCATTGATCTGCTCCGGCTCTCTCTCCCCCCGCAGCGGTCTGCAATGCGTACGGCCCCAGTTCGACGGTGGCGAAGCCTCGGCGACCATGGAATTTCGCCGACAGCCAAACCCATTCGGCTCATGGCGAAACCTGCAATAGATCCGCGGTCGTGGTGGTTAGGCTCAGAAGAATCAGAAGACCGAGGAGGATGAATATGTTCGAGCGGTTCACCGACCGAGCACGACGCGTCGTGGTGCTCGCGCAGGAAGAAGCAAAACTTCTCAAACACAACTACATCGGCACCGAGCACATTCTGCTCGGCCTCATCCACGAGGGTGAAGGTCTGGCAGCGAAGGCTCTCGAGGGCATGGACATCTCCCTCGAACAGGTGCGTGACCAGGTCCAGGAGATCATCGGTCAGGGTCAGCAGGCGCCCAGCGGCCACATTCCCTTCACCCCGCGGGCGAAGAAGGTCCTCGAGCTCAGCCTCCGTGAAGCCCTGCAGCTCGGTCACAGCTACATCGGCACCGAGCACATTCTGCTCGGCCTCATCCGTGAGGGCGAAGGCGTTGCCGCGCAGGTGCTCGTCAAGCTCGGCGCGGATCTCGGACGCGTCCGTCAGGAAGTCATCAAGCTGCTGTCGGGCTACCAGGGCAAGGAACCCGTGTCCGCCGGCGGTCGCGAAGAGGGAACCCCCTCGGGGTCGCTCGTGCTCGACCAGTTCGGCACCAACCTCACCGCCGCGGCCCGCGAGGCCAAGCTCGACCCGGTCATCGGCCGGCACGAGCAGATGCAGCGCGTGATGCAGATCCTCTCGCGCCGCACGAAGAACAACCCCGTCCTCATCGGCGAACCCGGTGTCGGCAAGACTGCTGTCGTCGAAGGACTCGCACAGGCCATCGTCAACGGCGATGTTCCCGAGATCCTCGCCGACAAGCAGCTCTACACCCTCGACCTCGGTTCGCTGGTCGCAGGTTCCCGCTACCGCGGTGACTTCGAAGAGCGCCTGAAGAAGGTGCTCAAGGAGATCCGCACCCGCGGCGACATCATCCTCTTCATCGACGAGATCCACACCCTCGTCGGTGCCGGTGCCGCCGAAGGCGCGATCGATGCCGCTTCGATCCTCAAGCCCATGCTGGCTCGCGGAGAGCTGCAGACCATCGGCGCGACCACTCTGGATGAGTACCGCAAGCACATCGAGAAGGATGCCGCTCTCGAGCGCCGGTTCCAGCCGATCCAGGTTCCCGAGCCGTCGCTGGCGCATTCGATCGAGATCCTCAAGGGACTGCGGGACAAGTACGAGGCGCACCACAAGGTCACCGTCACCGACGGTGCCCTGGCTGCCGCCGTGAACATGTCCGATCGCTACATCAACGACCGGTACCTGCCGGACAAGGCGATCGATCTCATCGACGAAGCCGGCGCCAAGCTGCGCATCTCGCGTCTGTCGGTTCCCCAGGAGGTCCGTGACCTCGAGGAGAAGATCCTCGAGGCCCGCCACCGCAAGGAAGCCGCCATCGATGCTCAGGACTTCGAACTGGCAGCCTCGGAGCGCGACTCCGAGATGAAGCTGCAGAAGGAGAAGGAAGAGCAGACCGAGGCATGGCGCAAGTCCGGCACCGACACCTCGAAGGTCGTCGACGCCGATCTCATCGCCGAAGTGCTCGCCTCTGCCACGGGCATCCCGATCTTCAAGCTCACCGAGGAGGAATCCTCGCGTCTGCTCCGGATGGAAGACGAACTGCACAAGCGCGTCATCGGTCAGGAAGACGCGGTCAAGGCGATCTCGCGGGCGATCCGGCGTACCCGTGCCGGACTGAAGGATCCGAAGCGTCCCTCCGGTTCGTTCATCTTCGCCGGCCCCACCGGCGTCGGCAAGACCGAGCTGGCCAAGGCGCTGTCCGAGTTCCTCTTCGGCGATGAGGACTCGCTCATCAGCCTCGACATGTCCGAGTACTCCGAGAAGCACACGGTCTCGCGACTGTTCGGTTCGCCTCCGGGATACGTCGGCTACGAAGAGGGCGGTCAGCTCACGGAGAAGGTTCGCCGCAAGCCGTTCTCGGTCGTCCTCTTCGATGAGGTGGAGAAGGCCCACTCGGACATCTTCAACTCGCTGCTGCAGATCCTCGAGGACGGTCGCCTGACCGACTCGCAGGGCCGTGAGGTGGACTTCAAGAACACCATCATCATCATGACGACCAACCTCGGTACGCGTGATATCTCGAGCGGACTCCAGCTCGGATTCCAGGTCGAGGGTGACACGAAGACCAACTACGATCGGATGAAGCAGCGGGTCAACGAAGAGCTCAAGCAGCACTTCCGCCCCGAGTTCCTCAACCGTGTCGATGACACGATCGTGTTCCCGCAGCTGAGCATGGACGAGATCATCAAGATCGTCGATCTCTTCCTCGAGCGTCTCGACGTCCGCCTGGCCGATCAGGGCATGAAGGTCGAAGTCACCGCCAAGGCGAAGGATCTGCTCGCCGAACGCGGGTACGATCCCGTCCTGGGTGCCCGACCGCTGCGTCGGACCATCCAGCTCGAGATCGAGGACACCCTGTCGGAGAAGATCCTGTTCAAGGAGCTCGGACGCGGTCAGACCGTGAAGGTCGACGTCAAGGGTGAAGGAAAGGACGCTGAGTTCACCTTCGAAGGCATCGAGACCGAGAGCCTGAAGCCCGCTGAGGATGTCGACAGCGAACTCGCAGGATTGAGTTCGTCCGGTTCGAGCGGATCCTCGGAGACCTCGGCCTGATCGTTCCTCACCTTCTCGGATAACGCGTAAGAGTCCGGGGAGTCGGCAGCCAGTCGGCTCCCCGGACTCTTTCGTATCTGGGCCCGGAGATGGTGTTGAATGTGGGTATGAGCTCACATGCAGGCGACTTCGATCACGGGCGGATCTCCGAGGACCACCATTCCAAGCACGAACTGCCCGGAGGCCTGTACCTGCGACGGGCGCGGACCGGCGACGTCAAAGGCATCGAGGCACTGGTTGCTCCGCTGGCCGGGGAGCGAATTCTGCTCGCCAAGGACACGGTGACGTACTTCGAGTCGCTGCAGGAGTTCTGGTTGGTCGTCGACCCGCAGCCCGACGGTTCGGAGATCCTCGCCGGTTGCGGTGCCCTGCACATCATCTGGGCTGACCTCGCCGAGGCCCGCACAGTCGCCACGTCCCCGGACTATCGGGGCAGGGGGGTGGGCAAGGCGATCATCAGACAGCTCCTCACCGATGCCCGTGAGATCGGTGTCGACCGAGTGTTCTGCCTGACCTTCGAGACCGGATTCTTCGGATCGCTCGGCTTCGAGCCGATCAAAGGCATCCCCGTCTCACCCGAGGTCTACGTCGAACTGCTTCACTCCACCGATGAGGGTGTGGCAGAGTTCCTCGATCTGGCACGGGTGAAACCGAACACCCTGGGCAACTCACGGATGATCAAATACCTCTGAGACGGACGCGGTTCACACCTCTCACAGGCCGGTGGGGGCGATGGCGGCCGCACCACTTCTGCATTTCCAGTTGTCGCACCGCGGCCCGGGCGTCAGCGGTTCGGCAGTGCCAATCGGCCGTCGATCTGCTGTGCCAGTCCGTCGGTGACGAGATCAGAGATGAGTCGAGAGATCCTGTCCCGGTCGGCGCTGAGTTCGCGCACTCGCGCCACTGCTGCGGCCGTGGATTCGGCCAATGAGTCGAGAAGCGCCGGATCGAAGTCGGTCATCGCAGTGGTGAAGACGTCGAGGCTGACGTCGTGCCGGTCGTCCTCAGCAGCATGGGCGGCTTTGAGAACGTCCATGATCGCTCCGCGCAGCTGGCGATCCGTGCCCGCCCACTTCTGAGTCTTCGGTTTCGTCGCCGAGGCGGGTCGGCCCAACCGGTTCCATGTGCAGATGTCCTGAAGCGGGCAGGCGGGGCAATCGGGATTGCGAGCCGTGCAGACGAGGGCCCCGAACTCCATGACACCGGCGTTCCACTCAACATGTTCATCCTCGGGCACGAGGCCGGCCGCCCAGGCAGTCTCCTTCCGACCGGGTGAGGTGGTGGGGCGTTCTCTGCCTGCGAAGAGACGGATGAGGACCCGACGCACGTTCGTGTCCAAGACGGTCGTCTTGCGGCCGAAGGCAAAGGACGAGACCGCAGCGGCGGTATAGGAACCGATGCCCGGCAGCCGTTCGAGTTCTTCGGTCGTTTCGGGAACCCGGTTGTCCAGGTCCGTCGCGATGACCTCGGCGGCTTCCTGCAGCCGGAGAGCCCGGCGCGGGTACCCGAGCCGGTCCCAGGCGTGGAGGACTTCGGCGGTCGGGGCGACGGCGAGATCGGCAGGTGTCGGCCACTGATCCATCCAGGCACGCCACCGTGGTTCGACCCGGGATACGGGGGTCTGCTGAGACATGATCTCGCTGACGAGAATGGCCCAGGCGCTCGTGTTCGGATGCCTCCAGGGCAGGTCGCGGGCGGCTTCGTCGAACCAGGCGATGATGGTGTCCTGAACGCGTCTGAGCACGGGTTCGGCCACCTCGGGGAAGGTGGACGAAGACCCCGAGAGATTCGATTCGGGACCGGCTCGGTGTGTCATTTGGATGCTCATTCGCAATTGCCTAGGCTCAAAGCGATGACTCCTTCCAATCGTGGTTCGCAGCCGAACAGAGCTGCCGGGCAGCCTCGCCAGTCTAGCGGGAAGCTGCCTGCTCACGTGTACCGCAGACGCCGCATCACGCTCGCTGTGGCCAGCTTCCTCGTCCTGGGGCTCCTGGTGCTCGGAATCGTCGGCATCGTCACGGCCATCGGCGGCCGCAGTGATGGCTCGGATAAAGTTTCTGCCGAGGAGACGACTCCGGCCGAATCGACGACAGCGGCCCCGGTGCCCGATAAGCAGGCGGCGAGCGGAAAATGCCCGGAGGACCAGGTCTCGCTGAAGGCGAAGGTCGATCCGAATTCCGTGAAGGACGGAAAAGAACCCGAATTCGGCATGGTCATCGAGAACGGACACTCGGCCACCTGCCTCATCGAGGTCGGCACCGACAAGCAGGAGTTCATCGTCGAAAAAGACGGTGACGTCGTGTGGTCGTCGACGTACTGTGCGGCCGCGAAAGACGAGAATGCAGAGGCGTCCACTGAGTTCGCACCGCAGTCGGAGAAGACCGCGAAGCTCAAGTGGAACCGGATCAAGGTCGACAAGAACTGCAACCGCGAAGACGATGACTTCGCTCCCGGTGACTATGAGCTCATCGTGAAACTCGACGACAAGAAGAGCGAACCGACTGAGTTCACGCTCGAGAAGAGCGCCGCCGAAAAGGCCAAGGAGAAGAAGGCCGCGGAGAAGAAGAGGGCCGCGGAGGAGAAGAAGAAAGCCGACGAAGAGAAGAAGTCGGAGCAGGACTCCGGAGCGAAGGACTCCGGCGAGACGCAGTCAGAGGAACCGCAGGACTGAGCAATCAGGCCCCGCGGTAGGAGCCGACTCCCCACGAGTTGCCATCGTGGTCGCGGAAGTCGAATTCGCGGCCGCCGTGGTCTTGAGTCGCCACCGGTCGAACGATCGCATGCCCCAGGTCGACGATCTCCTGGTAGAGCCGGTCGACTTCGCGTTCGGTGTCGACGACGACGTAGATCGAGCCGCCGCCCACCGCGTCGAGTGCCGATCCGTCGTGGCGGACCGAACCGAACATGATCCCGCCGTTGTTGCCGAGCGCGAATTCGGCATGCTCGACGAGCGCCGGGTCCTGCTCGTTGCGTACGAGCAGTCTTTCGGTGAATCCGAGCGTGACCAGCAGCTCGATCGTCGCTGCCGCATCGGTGGTCCGGAACGCTGGAAAAACTGTCGTGGTCATGACACCAGGATGCGCCAAAACCGTGCGAAAGTCCCGAACTTTCTCACTTCTGCTCCCGCAGAGCGCCATTCGTCAGCATCAGTTCGACCGCGCCGGCGATGTGTTCGCACTCCTCGACTTTCATCTTCTCCGGCGTCGCCACATTGGTCATCGCGCCCTTGGCCACGACGGCATGGGTGATGCCCAGACGTTTGGCTTCGTTGAGGCGTTGGCCGAGATTGGGGACGTTGCGGATCTCGCCGGACAGGCTGACCTCGCCGATCGCGACGAGGTGGCGAGCCAGCGGCTTGCCGAGCAGCGCCGAAGCCAGGGACATGCAGATCGCCAGATCGCTGGCCGGTTCCGACAGCTTCGCTCCGCCGACCGTGGCGGTGAAGACATCGCTCTTGGCGAGGTTCGCCTGTGAGACGTTCTGGCTGAGCACGGCCAGCATCATCGCCACACGGGAGGAGTCGACTCCGGAGACGGACCGGCGGGACTGACCGCCGGCGGATTCGGTGATGAGCGATTGGACTTCGACGAGCAGCGGGCGCTTGCCCTCCTGCGTCACGGTCAGGCAGGTACCGGGCGGGTTCGCCCCGCTGCGCGAGAGGAACAGACCCGAGGGGTCCTCGAGACTCTTGATCCCGTTCTCCTCCATATCGAAGCAGCCCACATCGTCGGTGGGGCCGAAGCGATTCTTCACCGCTCGCAGCATGCGCAGCCGCGAATGCCTCTCACCTTCGAAAGTGCACACGACATCGACGAGGTGCTCGAGAAGGCGAGGACCGGCGATCGTGCCGTCCTTCGTGATGTGGCCGACGAGCACAGTCGGCAGAGACCGGGCCTTGGCTTCCCGGATGAGGGCGGAGGCGACTTCGCGGACCTGGGTGACTCCGCCGGGGATGCCTTCGACCTCGGAAGAGGCCAAAGTTTGGATCGAGTCGACGACGAGCAGCTCCGGCTGTTCGGCCTCGATCATTCCCAGCACCGAACCCAGATCGGTCTCGGCGGCGAGGAGAAGTGAGTCGGCCAGGGCGTTGATCCGTTCGGCGCGCAGCCGCACCTGACCGGCGGATTCCTCACCGGTGACATAGAGGACCTTGACCCCGAACATCGCGATCTTCGCGGCGACGTCGAGCAGCAGCGTCGACTTGCCGACACCGGGTTCTCCGGAGAGCAGGACGACCGCGCCGGGCACGATGCCCCCGCCGAGCACCCGATCGAACTCCGGGACGAATGTCGACCGTGCCTGCGCGAGCGTCGAGTCGATCTCGCTGATCGGCTTTGCCGCGCTGGATTTCTTGACCTTCGTCTTCACCTTCGACGAGTTGGCACCCTTCTCCTCAAGAGTGCCCCAGGCCTGGCATTCGGGACAGCGTCCCAACCACTTGACCGTCGAATAGCCGCATTCCGAGCACGTGAAAGACATACCGCAATTCTGGCACGGACCGCTGACATGGCAGTTCTGAGGAGCGGCGAGAGATGCGAAAGGGCGTCCGACGATGAGTTCGTCGGACGCCCCTGCCGGCAGAGTGCGGCAGCTCGGTCAGTCGAGCGTGGTGAGGACTCGGGGACCATCCTCGGTGATGGCGATCGTGTTCTCCGAATGGGCACCATTCGAACCGTCGGCCAGACGCAGGGTCCAGCCGTCCTTGTCGACGGACAGCTTCTTCGACGTGAACGACCACCACGGTTCGATGGCCAGGGTCAGTCCTGGTTTGAGGACCAGCCCGCGACCGCCCTTGCCGCGGTTGGGCACGTGCGGATCTTCATGCATCGTGTGGCCGAGGCCGTGCCCGCCGAAGTCGAGGTTGACGGGGATGCGGTGGGCATCGGCGACGTCACCGATGGCCTTCGAGATATCGCCGAGGCGATTGCCGGCTTGGGCGGCGCCGACGCCGGCTTCGAGGCCGGCCCAGGTGGTGTCGATGAGGCGCTGGTCCTCATCGCTGCCGTCGCCGACGACGACGGAACGGGCGGCGTCGGCGACCCAGCCGTCGATGGACACTGCGAAGTCGAGGGTGAGCAGATCGCCGTCCTTGAGGACATAGTTGTGCGGTTTGCCGTGGAGGACGCCGTCATTGACGGACAGGCAGATGACATTGCGGAAGGGGCCGGACCCGAAGGACGGGGCGTAGTCCCAGTAGCAGGACTTCGCTCCGGCGTCCTCAATGAGCTTCCGCGCGGTCTTCTCCAAGTGCATGATGTCCATGCCCGGTTCTGCGATCGAGGTCAGCTCGGCCAAGGTCTTCGCGACGAAACGGCCAGTCACCGCCATCTTGTCGATCTCGGCGGGCGTCTTCAGCTCAATCACAGGGGTCTCCTTCAATGAGGTGCGGGGTTTCAACGGCGTTCACTGCTCCAGACTCGATTTTAGTCCCCGGCAATGCCGAAGTCGCGGCCGCACCCGGATCTGTGGGCAAGCAGACAGCTCAGTGATTGGCAGAGAGTCCTCGCAGTTGCTCGAATTGCCCTCAAGAAAGCTTGTGCTGGTGGTTTCCGGTGCGTAGGGTGCGGAGCATGAGGAACATCATCACAGCGTTCGGGGTAGGCATGGGGCTTGCCGTCTCGGTGCTGGCGGGTGAAGAGGACCTCCGCTCGGGTGGCCCCTGGATTCTCACGCTCGTCGTCTTTCCCGTCTGCGCGCTGCTCTGCCTCGTTTTCATTCTTCGGGACTACCGGCGACGGACTTCAGCGGAGGAGCGGCGTTCGGTCTTTGCGGGAAAGGAGAGTTCGGACTCAACAGCTCGTGCAACTGAGCACGATGGCGACTGCCCGGCAGACGGAGGCTGACCTCTCGAGCCGCCCTCGAGGGCCAGCCGTTCAGAGTGCCCGCTCGTCAGAGGAACTCGACGCCCTGCGCCAGCGGCAGCTCGCCGGAGTAGTTGATCGTGTTGGTGGCCGGACGCATATAGGCCTTCCACGAATCCGAACCCGACTCGCGTCCGCCGCCGGTCTCCTTCTCACCACCGAAGGCACCGCCGATCTCCGCACCGGAGGTGCCGATGTTGACGTTGGCGATGCCGCAGTCGGAACGGGAGAGGAACTGCTCGGACTCGGCGAGTTCGGCAGTGAAGATCGCCGAGGACAGACCCTGCGGCACCCCGTTGTGGATCTCGAGCGCCTCATCGAGATCCGAATACGTGACGACGTAGAGGATCGGGGCGAACGTCTCCTCCTTGACCACGGCACTCTGACTGGGCATCCGCACCACTGCCGGTTCGACGTAGTGGGCGTTCGGGCGCTCATCGGCGAGCACCCGGCCGCCTCCACAGAGGATCTCGCCGCCCTCTGCCTCTGCCTGCTTGAGTGCCGCCTGCATCGCCTCGTACGAACCCGAATTGATGAGCGGTCCCACGAGCACTCCGTCATCGGTCGGCGATCCGATGCTCAGCGTCTTGTACGCGGCGACGACCTTGTCGACGAACTCGTCGGCGATGGACTCGTGCACGATGAGCCGTCGCAGCGTCGTGCACCTCTGACCGGCCGTTCCGGCGGCCGCGAAGACCACTCCGCGCAGTGCCAGGTCGACATCGGCGCTCGGAGCGACGATGGCGGCGTTGTTGCCGCCGAGCTCGAGCAGGATCTTGCCGAAGCGCTCGGCCACGACGGGACCGACCTCGCGACCCATCCGCACCGATCCCGTCGCCGAGACCAGGGCCACGCGTTCATCCCGGACCATCACATCGCCGATGTCCCGACCGCCGATGAGGACGGGCGCGAGGTTCTCCGGCGCCCCCACCTCGGCGGCGGCCCTGGCCAGCAGGGACTGTGCCCCGAGGGCTGCGAGCACGGCGTTCTCCGAGGGCTTCCACACGACCGCGTCACCGGCTACCAGAGCCAGGGCGGTGTTCCAGGAATACACGGCCACGGGGAAGTTGAACGCGGAGATGACACCGACGACGCCGAGGGGATGCCACGTCTCCATGAGCCGGTGACCCGGCCGTTCGCTGGGCATGGTCTTGCCCCACAGCTGCCGGGACTGACCGAGCGCGAACTCGCAGATGTCGATCATCTCCTGCACCTCACCGGCCGCCTCGGAGGGGGTCTTGCCGGCTTCGACGGTGATGATCTTCGCCAGATCCTCCTTGTGCTCGCCGAGCAGCTGTCCCCACCGCTGCACCAGCTGACCGCGGACGGGAGCGGGCACGTCCCGCCAGGTCTCGAACGCAGTCTGGGCTGCAGCGATCTTGTTCGCCGCCGTCTGCGCGGTGTCCGCCGCGATCGTGCCGAGGTCCTGTCCCGTGATGGGGGAGCGGGCCGGAAGGCTCGCCGTAGCGGCCGATCCCTTGAGGACGGATGCGTCCACTCCGCAGGCGGTCAGTCCTGAGGTGAGGAGGTCGGTGATGGTCTGATCGGTGGGCAGTGCAGTCATTGCTGTCCTTTCGTCTTCTGCTGTGTCGATCGGCTGCTTGGCCGGTCGTTGCTGATCTGTCGTTGTGGGGAGGCGGGATGTGAGGGGCGGGTGTGCGAGGACTCAGATCACGTTGAGCTCCTTACGCAGCCCAGTGGTGGAGAAACGTCGTTTGTCCATGGGAGCCACGTCGACGAAGGGAGTGCGGCCGGTCATGAGGTCGGCGACGACCTCCCCGACGGCCGGGCCCATGAGGAAGCCGTGACCGGAGAACCCGCAGGCATAGAAGAATCCCGGCCTCTCCTCGGCCTCGCCGATGAGGGCATTGTGGTCAGGCGTCATCTCATATAGTCCCGCCCACCCGTGTTTCGCTTCGACATCGCCGAGGTCAGGGGTGCGGGCTTCGATGTGCTCGGCCAGGGTGGCCAGCCAGTTCGGGTCGCGTTTGTCGTTGAAGGACCAGTCATCGACCTCATCGGGGCAGCCGAACAGCAGCCCGGCGCCTTCCGGATGGACGTAATAGCTGGTGGAGAAGTCGATCGTGAAGGGCATCCGCGAGGTGTCGAAATCGACGGGTTCGGAGACCATGATCTCCCGCCGCAGCGGCTCCACGGGCAGGTCGACCCCGGCCATGTCCCCGATGGGGCCGGACCAGGCTCCCGCCGCGACGACGACCTGTTCGCAGCTGATCGTGCCCTGATTCGTGATCACCGAGGTGGCCCTGCGATCCGTTCCGCCGTCGGTGTCGAATCCGGTGACCTCGCAGTTCTTGACCACCGTGACCCCGCGCTCGCGGGCGGCGGTGACGAAGCCTGCGACGACGGCCTCGGGGGTGCAGTGACCGTCGCCGGGGTTGAACGCCCCGGCGATCAGCCCTTCGGTGTTGACGAACGGGGCCAGCTCGGCCACCTCGGCGAGGGTGAGCATCCGCGAATCCAGGCCCATCTGCTGCTGGAGGGCCACATTGTCGGTGAACGCGCGCACGTCGTCATCGTTGTCGAGGAGGAACAGATAGCCGTTGCTGACCAGATCGATGTCGACGCCGAAATCGGTCTCGAAGTTCCGCAGCACTTCGAGCCCGCGGGCGGCCAAGGCGATGTTGACCTCGTCGGAGAATTGGCAGCGCACGCCTCCGGCGGCCTTCGATGTCGATCCGGCTCCGGGGGTGTCGCGTTCGACGATGACGATGTCGCGGGCTCCGTGTACGGCCAGGTGGTAGGCGATGGCCGCTCCCATGACGCCGGCGCCGATGATGACCACGGAGGCTGCGGCGGGCAGGGCTCTGGACGTGTCGGGGACCCCGTCGGTGTTAGGGGCGGTGGTCGATGCGGTGGGGGATTCCACGGTTCACCTCGCTGTCTGCTGCCGGGGCGACCGTCATTGGTCGCCCCGGAAACGGAGAGTGCCGACGGCGATGTCGGCGTTTGTGTCTTGACTTCATTGTGGTTGCCATCACACTTAAGAACAAGGGAGAGTTTGTGAAAACTGCGTTCAAGAAACCTAAAGACAGGGGATTGCTGCCATGACATGGACGCTCGGACAGCTGCGCACATTCGTCGCTGTGGCCGAACTCGGGTCGATGACGCGGGCGGCCGACCACCTCGGCTACAGCGTCGGGGCCGTGTCCCAGCACATCTCAGCGCTGCGCCGAGTCGTCGATTCCGACCTGTTCCGCAGGCGCGGCCGCGGGCTCGTCCTCGCCGAAGCCGGGCGCACTCTGCTGCCCAGGGCCCGGAGCATCCTCGCCGCTCAACAGCAGGCGGAGATGGCGATGCTCGGCCGGGACTTCCGCAGCGAGGCCATCGTCACCCTCGGCGTCTTCGGGTCGGCATCGACGACGGCGCTGCCGAAGGTGGTGCGGGCGCTGGCCGAGCGTCATCCGCATATCGAAGTCCGGGCGCGGGAGATCAATGTCGAGACCATGTCGGCCGCCGTCATCGACGGAGTCATCGACTTAGGCATCGGGATCAACTACCCGGCCGCGCCGCTGCCGCCGATGCGCGGGCTGCGCTGGGAGGCGGTGGCGGACGAGGACTTCGGCATCGTCGTCCCCGCGGGGACGGCCCGACCGAGCGATGACGATCTGGCCGAGGCCGACTGGATCCTCCCACCGGCCGAGGAGCTCTTCGGCCGCGCGATGCGGTTGGCCACCTCGGCGCTGGGAATCAATGCGAAGGAGACCCACATCGTCACGGACACCGCGGTCGCGTTGGCACTCGCCGGGACCGGGCTCGGCTTGACCCTGGCGACGCCGATCATGATGTCGTTGGGCGGGCCAGACGTCGACCTCCACCCGGTCGCCGAGGCGGGCGGACGCGAGATCATCGTGCTGACCTCCCCGGACCCCAGCGATCCGGTCCGGGCGGTCGCCGAGGTGGTCACCGAAGTCTTCGCCTGAGGATCCGGCCTAGGATGAGGGCATGAGCTTCGACCATCAGTGGAACAAGGTACGCAGGGCCAACCCCGACCATTCGGCGAACTACGCGCAGCGGTGGCGTGATCTCGCGGCCGCCGGGCATGACATCGGCGGGGAGGCCAGGTTCGTCAACGCCATGGCCCCGCGGGGATCGCGCATCCTCGATGCCGGCTGCGGAACCGGACGGGCCGGCGGACTGCTCATCGACGAAGGGCACACCGTCTTCGGTGTCGACCTCGACGAATTCCTCATCTCCGTCGCCGAGGAGGACTTCCCCAGCGGTGAATGGCACACCGGCGACCTCGCCGACTTCGATTTCGCCGGTGCCGGAATCACCGAGATCGACGTGGCATTCTGCGCCGGAAACGTCCTGTCCTTCCTCGATCCCGCCTCGCGCCGGCAGACTCTCGGCAACATCAAATCGACCCTCAAGCATGGCGGTCGATTCGTGTCCGGATTCGGTGCCGGACGGGGGTACGATTTCGACGACTTCATCGAGGACGTCAAGGCCACGGGGATGTTCGTCGACCAGAAGTTCTCCACCTGGGAGCTGCGTCCCTTTGAGCCCGACAGCGACTTCCTCGTCCTCATCGCCGAAAGGCTGTGAGCCGCGAGCATGGATGATGTCGGCTACGACGACGACCTTCTCGCCCAGATCTATGACGAGGACAACGGCGACGGACCTGACCACGACTACTTTCGTGCGATGGCTGACGACCTCTCGGCTTCATCTATTACCGACCTCGGCTGTGGAACCGGAATTCTGACAGTCACCTTGGCTGAAGAGGGACGCAGAATTGTCGGCATCGATCCTGCCGTTGCGATGCTTTCTCACGCGGCAAATCGGCCCGGCGGCGACCGGGTCGAATGGCGACGGGGCACCTCCGAACTCATTGACCGCGACGCCAATGATCTGATTCTCATGAGCGGAAACGTCGCCATGCACATCATCGACGAGGCATGGGAGACAACTCTGCTCGACATCGCTCAAGGGCTGAAGTCAGGCGGGCGGCTCGTCTTCGAGACTCGAAATCCACGAAACGAATCGTGGCAGGCGTGGGGCGGCCCAGCTGAAGTTCGCGAAACCTCGGCGGGTACATTGCGAGAGTCCGAATCAGTCTCGGGTCCCGACACAGATGGAACAGTGACGATGACAACTATTCATGAGTTCATCGACGCAGAACGAACCATTGAAACTACTCTGCGACTGAGCTTCCGGTCTGCCGAAACACTGCAAGGTGATCTTCACTCAGTCGGATTGCGGGTCGACAATCTGTGGAGCGATTGGCACCGGAGTCCTTTCACCGGATCGGCAGAAGAACGCTTGATCATTGTGGAAGCGAGCAAAGGATTCGACTGATCAGCGGTCGATTCGCAATTGCGTCAGAACTAAGCTGGGATCGACCCGTACTGCTGATCAGCTGAAGGAGAATGACCATGATCTTCATCGTCGTGAAGTATGACGTGAAACCCGAAAGCGTCGAGACGTTCCCCGAGGCCGTTCGGGCCTTCACCGAGGCGACCCGCGCCGAACCCGGCAACCTCTTCTTCGAATGGTCGAAGAGCCTGGAGAACCCGAACGAGTTCGTCCTCGTCGAGGCATTCACTGACGAAGGCGCAGAACCGCACGTCACCAGCGATCACTTCGCCGCCGGTCTCGAAGCCATGCGCCCGCACCTGGTCTCGACTCCGAAGATCATCTCCCGCAAGATCGACGGTGAGGGCTGGGACGAGATGGGCGAACTCAAGATCGACTGAACCCCTTCCAGACCTTCATCCCGGGTCGACCGAGCACATAGACTTCTGCCATGGCGACCAAAGCGCAGAACATCGCATCGATCGAAAAGGCTCTCGGCGAGCCATGGGCAGACACCCGAGCTCGCCTCGAGGCAGCCGGGGGAGCGTCGGCGAGCCACAAAGAACTCGCCGACGCTCTCTATCCCCAGTTCGACGGCAGGGTCGACAACCACGGCTGGTGGGTCCAAGGCGCCGTCGTCGCCTATGAGCAGGAGATCGGACGCCGCGTCCCCGGCCAGCGCGCCGACGGCACCTTCGACGTTGCCGTCTCCCGCACCATCCCGGGCGATCGTTCCGCACTCATCGCCAAGTTCGCCTCCCTCGTCGGCGACACCCTCAACGAGGTGGCCCTCGACGGCGATCCCCGCACCTCGGAGACGGCGAAGCGCTCCTTCTGGCGAGCCAACCTCGACGGCGGCATCAAGGTCGAAGCCGCAGCCGAGACGAAGAGCGACAACAAGACCCTCGTCGTCCTCACCATATCCAAACTGCCCAGCCCCGAAGCCTTGGAGGAATGGCGGGCCTTCGGCAAGGACCTCCTCAAACAGCTCTGAGTTGTGCCATATCCTCGTCGCCTCAGCCGATGATCGGGTTCCAGACTCCGAGCATGTGAGCCGCACCGATCGCGACCGCGCAGACGGCCAGACTGAGAAGCACCGCCACGACATCTCGGACCGTGAAACTCGACCGCCTGCGCCACGTCCGTCCAGGACGACCGAATGCCCGACCCTCCATCGCCATCGCCAAGGTCGTCGCCCGGCGGATCGAGACCACGAGCAGGACGAACACCCCGCTGAAGAGGCTGCCCGTGCGCCGCAGAAGCGAACCTCCGGAGACACCGCGCGCACGGCGAGCCATCGCCAGCACCTGCCACTCACTGACCAACAGTCCGAGCAGGCGTGAGGCCGCGAGAACCGAGACCACGACGACCTCTGGCAGGCGCAGGTGCTGAATGAGCGCATCGGCGAGGTCACGCGGATCGATCGTCGACGCGAGCACGATGAGCGGGATCGCCAAGGCGAGGGCACGGACGAAGATCGCCGCAGCCGCGGCCAGGGACCCCGTGGTGAACAGAATCGGACCGAAGTCGACGACCACATCTCCGGTTTTCTCCGCCAACAGAGCCGTGCCCCAAGCGGCGAGCAGAGCGCCGGCGGGCAGGAACCACAGCCGCTTGGCCGCGGCCACCAGATCGAGTCCGGTCGCCGGCAGCGCCAGCACTGCTGCCAGCAGCACCACCCCGGCAGAGACCAGATCGATGCTCAGCAGCGCCCCGACCATGAGGATGAGAGCGACTGCGATCTTCGTCAGCGGATTGCACCGAGCCAAAGCGGTCGAACGCACCACGGGGATGAGCTGCCCCGGATCCTGTACCGCGACCTCGGGGGAGTGGCGAACGTGCTCATCGAGGCCCTTACTCACCGCGCTCACCCGCCCTGACATGCGAATCCGACTTATTGCCGTCGGATCGCTCTTCGTGGCCGCGGTAGCCGAGCTCGAGGAGATCGGCGCCGATGGCCTCGAGGAACGCCAGATCATGGCTGACCGCCACCACTGCGGAACCGTGATCCAAGGCATCGAGGAACATCTCCACCAACCCCGCCCACGTCAGCGCATCCTGACCGAAGGTCGGCTCATCGACGATGAGCACCCGGGGCCGGGGAGCCAGCATCGCCGCCACCGACAGGCGACGCTTCTCCCCACCGGAGAGACTCTGCGGATGAGCCTGCGCCAAACCGGTGAGACCGAGACCCGCAAGAAGCTCATCCACCCGTGCCTGCGACTCGGCGGCAGACCACCCGGCCAGCCTGGGACCCAGCTCGAGTTCGGCCGCCACGCTCGAGGTGAGGAACTGGTGGGCCGGTTCCTGGAAGACCATCCCGATGCGCGCCGCCAGCTGCTTCGACGGCCACGCGAACGGTCGGGGCCGTTTGGCTCCTTCCCGCAGGGCCGCCTCGGCGAGGACCTGCCCGGAGAATTCGGGCAGCAGGCCCGCCAAGGTCAGGGCCGTGGTCGATTTGCCTGCCCCATTCGCACCGATGATTCCGAGGGCCTGACCGGCGCTCAGGCTCAGGTCCAGTCCGGTCGCGGCGGGGGTGGCCATGCGCGGTCGAGCAACGCTGAGCCGATCTGTGCGCAGCAGAACCTCGCCGAGGCGGCCCGACGTCCCACCGATTCCTGCGGCCCCGCCTCGGCGCGGGGTGGGGGAGTCCTGCGGAATCCAGATGCCGCAGCCGATGAGCGTTTCGGTCAGGTCCGGATCGGTGAAGATCTGCTCGGGCGGACCTTGGGCGACGATCCCGTCACCGCCCAGCACGATGACACGGTCGACGTGCTCGGTCCACAGCTCCACCCGGTGTTCGACGACGAGCATGGTCGCCTGTGTCTCGGCCTGCACGGTGAGCACGGCATCGCGGACCTCGGTCGCCGAGGCGGGATCGATATTGGCCGTCGGTTCGTCGAGGACGATGACCTCCGGGGCCATCGCATGGATCCCGGCCAGGGCCAGCCGCTGCTTCTGCCCACCGGACAGGGCCGCACTCGGATGCTCCGGGGCCAGATCGAGTCCCAACGCATGCAGGGACTCGGGGACCTGAGCCTCGATGACCTCGGCCGGGAGTCCGAGGTTCTCCATCCCGAATGCCACATCATCACCGACGCGGGAGAAGATCACCTGCGAATCGGGATCTTGGAGGACCAGCCCGGTGCTGCCTCGGCGAGGATCCGGTTTCTCTCCGCCGACGAGGAGTTCACCGGTGGCCTCACCCGATTCCTCGGGCAGGACACCGGCGACGGCGTGGAGGAACGTCGATTTCCCGGCTCCGGAGGCGCCGAGCAGCAGCACCTTCTCTCCGGCCACGATCTGCAGGTCGAGCGGACCGACCGCCGGCTGATCACGGTCGGTGTGCGTCCATGAGAAGCCGGCGGCCGTGATCGGCAGCGCCATCAGCGACGGCCGGAGGCGAAGGAGCTCAGAGCTCCGGTGGCCGCGATCGCCCGGTAGGCGTACCACGCGCCGATGCCGGAAATGACGAGGCCGGAGATGATCGCGCAGACCGCATAGATCGCCTGGAACCCGAACTGCCATTCGGCGTTGTACATGATGTTCTCGCTCACGGCCATGAACGCCGCGGCCAGCACACCCGAAGCGGCGGTGACCCACAGGGTGAAGCGTTTGTAGCCGAAGGCGGCGAAGACGAGTTCGGCACCGAGACCCTGCAGCAGACCCGAGAGCAGAACGGTCGCCCCGAAGTGGGAGCCGAGCACGGCTTCGACGATCGCGGCGATGAGTTCGCACAGGAGTGCGGCACCGGGTTTGCGGATGATGGCACCGGCCAGCGGACCGGCCAGCACCCAGAGTCCGGCGATGAGGCCGATCGACGGCGGGAATGCCTGGAAGGCGAGTTCGAGGACCTTCCAGCTCAGCGCGAGCACCCAGAAGACGAGTCCCACGGCGATGCCGAGCACGGCGGTGGTGACATAGTCGACGACCCGCCACTGCTTCGTCTTCGGCGCCGCGGTGAAGGCCTGCGCGCGGGCGGGGGTGGTGGTCGGCGCGGTGGTATTCGGCATTGTGCCTCCTCATATCAAGGAGGGGTGAAGAGTCTCGACTTCCTTCGGCGGTACTGACCGCATCAGGTTCGAGGGTCTGCAGCTTCTTCTGCACTCTCAGCGCCCCTGACGGCGCTCCCCTGTCGTAGCCACCACTGTACAACAGGTGAGAGAAGCAGCGACCGGGAGCGGAGGCGACGCGGAGGCCGGGATCCGTCATCGACGATTCACCTCTCGTTCCCTGTCTCGTCGACGGGCCTCGAACGACCGGACACTACTGATCGGTAGGAATGGGTGGGTGAATACGCATCGACTCAAGCGACCACTCAGTGCCCTGTCCGCCGCCACCCTGCTCGCCGCTCTGGTGGCGGCCCCGGTGCCCGTGCGCGCCGAACCGAATCTCGGCTCGGGCGGCCCGAGTTCGACCGTGAGCCAGGACCCGACGGACACGCCCGCCGAGGCGGATGCAGGGAATGAGGCGATCACCGATCCCGTACTGCAGGTCGGAGCCGACTCGACGACGCGCAACCTCTCGTGGATGAGTGAGAACTCCGGCGGGGGAGAGGTCCGGTGGGCGCCGGTCAATGAACTCGAGGGAGGCGAACTTCCCGCCGACGCGGCAGCGGCTGAGACCACGGACTCCGGTCTCGCCACCGACCTCAAACGTCACTTCAACCATGCGAGCATGACCGACCTGGAACCCGACACCGACTACGCCTACCAGGTCGGCAGCGACGAGGACGGGTTCACCGAGGTGCAGCAGTTCACCACAGGATCGTCCGGAGGAGATGACGAATTCCTCGTCTTCGGCGACCCCCAGGTCGGCGCCGGAGGCGGAGACCCCGACGACGCCACCGGCTGGGAACGGACCCTGTCGACGGCCGTGGCCACTGCCGACGACCCGAGTTTTCTCTACTCCCTGGGAGACCAGGTCAACGCCGCCGGCAACCAAGAGCAGTACGCGCAGTACCTGGCGCCGGAAGCGACCCGGACGATCCCGCAGGCGACGACGATCGGCAACCACGATGTGTCGTCGAAGGCCTACGAACAGCACTTCAACCGACCCAATGTCAGCCAGGACCACGGCGGCGGAGGCATCATCACCTCCGGCGGCGACTATTGGTTCATCGAAGACGGAGTCCTGTTCCTCAACATCAACTCGAACAGTTCGGACATGGACGCCCACGCCGAGTTCATCGACGAGGTCGTCGCCGAACACGGTGGCCAGGCACGATGGACTGTGCTGGGATTCCACCATTCGATCTATTCGACGGCAACACATTGGAACGATCTCGATGTGAAGCGGCTGCGGAAGGCGATCCCACCGGTCGCGGCCCGCAATGACATCGACCTCGTCGTCTCCGGCCACGACCACATCTTTAACCGCACCTTCCTCATGGACGGGGAGGGCAAGCCCGTCGAGGGCTCCGAAGCGGGAGCCGATGAGGCGAAGGAAGACGGGCAGACGCTCTACCTCACGCTGACCTCGTCATCGGGGTCGAAGTTCTACGACTACGTTCCCGGCCTCGACTGGGAAGGCAAGAGCGTCCACAACGACATGCCCGCCTTCACCCGGGTCCGCGTCAGCGACGAAGCGCTGCGGGCGACGACCTATGAGGTGCCTGCTGAGGGAGCGTCGGCCGATGGCGAACGGGCGGAAGCGCGGGCCGCAGCCGAGCAGATCGACGATGTCGAACTCAGGCGCGCCGAGGCGGACGAACCCGCCCCGGGCGACGACGCCGGTGCAGACGCGGATTCCGGAGCCGGTGCCGACTCCGCGGCAGGTGCAGATGGTGCAGGTGCGAATGACGACGCAGACGCAGACGGCGCCGGAACAGAAGCTGACGCCGCAGCGGATGGCTCGGACGTCGATGCCGGCACGGCAGACTCTGGCGCCGATGCGAACGGTGCCGAAGCGGACACCGCGGGAACGGGCGATGATGCGGGTTCCTCCGGGACCGCCTCGGCGGGTGGGGATGGAGACCTTCCCCGCACCGGCGGTGGACTTGCGCTGCCCTTGACCGTCGGGGCGGGGGCGCTGGCACTCGGCGCGACGCTGATGGTCGTGAGCCGTCGCCGCCGAGGTGCCGGCCTCAGCTGATCAGCACAGCCTTGCTGATCGGCCCGACGCTGCGCATCAGCTCGGAACCACCATGACCGGACCCTCGGCGTGGTTGAGGACCCCGCGCGAGACGGATCCCAGCAGAGCGCTGCGGATCCGTCCGCGCCCGCGGGTGCCCATCACGGTCAGCTGTGCGCGGGAGCTGATCTCGACGAGGGTTTCGGTGGGATCGCCGACCGGTACCGAGGTGGTCACCGTCAGATCCGGGAACTGCTCGGACAGTGTCGCAGCTTCCTTCTCCAGGCCTTCGGTCAGCTGCTTCTGCCGACGCGAGGTGACCTCGGAGCTGAGCTCGAGGTCGGGGTACCAGTAGAGCCATTCCTCACCGGCCGGCAGCACCACGACGAGTTCGAGCTCAGCCCCGCGAGTGGCGGCTTCGGCAGCCGCCGTGAACATCGCGACCCGACCGGTGTCAGAGCCGTCGACGGCAACAACCACCGGGCCCGAGTCCGCGGACGCCGAGGTCGATCGTTCGGGAACGACGATCGTCGGGCAGTGCGCATGGGCCGGCAGAGCCGTGGACACGGATCCGAGGACGCGGCCCATGAATCCGCCGCGTCCGCGAGCACCGACGATGACGACTTCGGCGTCGGCGCTGAGCGTGACGAGCACACCGGCGGAGTTTCCCGGCGCGGTGCGGAAGGACTTCTCACCGGAGTAGTCGCGCAGGAGTTCGACCGCCTCGGTGAGGGTCTTCTCTGCTGCCTTCTTCGCCTTGTCATCCTCGGGTTCGCTGGGGATGGAGGCCATATTCGGGTAGATCATCGTCGGCAGCTCATAGGCGGTGACGACGGTGAGAACGGTCCTGCGACGTTCGGCCTCGACTGAGCCGTAGCGGACGGCTTGAGCGGCGAGTTCGGAGCCGTCGAAGCCGACGAGGACGCCGAGTTCGAGATTCAGGCCGGATTCGGACGAACTGGTTTGAGCAGACATCTCGCACCTTTCGATCGGGGCCTGTCCAACCCAGACGCCGACGACGGCCCCGACTGGCGGTATCGTCCGCGTCCTCTTCAGTCTAGCAAGACTGTTCTACGAGATGTAGAAAAAGCGTGCGGCGAGAAGCTGCGTCTCACCTGGGCGCGCCCGCGGCTCAGACGCGGAAGCCCAGGTGAGCCAGCGCAATGCGCAGAATGTGGTCCTGGCCGTAGCAGAGCTCGCCCACGATATCGGGACGCAGGGTCTCCTCGGGGGTCAGCCAATCGAGGCTGAGCGCATCGGCTCGCGGAGTGCATTCGCCGCGGACCTCCATGATGAAGCACATGGCGATCGCGTGCTGGCGCGGATCATGGAGCAGGGCCGAGCCCTCGGTGGGGAAGTATTCGGCGATGTGGAACGGGCTGATCGCAGGCGGAATGACCGGCAGCGCCATCGGGCCGAGGTCGTTTTCGGCGTGACGGACCAGTGCGGTTCGGATGGTCTCGTGGAAGCGGATCCGCCCGCCGACGAGCTCTCGTCCGAGGGTGCCGTCCTCGAGGCTGCGCAGCAGCAGGCCGATGCGTTCGACGTTGCCCGTCTCGCCCACCCGTACCGGGATGGCGTTGACATAGGGGATCGGCATGCGTCTGCGCAGGCGCGCGTATTCCGCGTCGTCGAACCAGTTCTCGTCGAAGTCCAGGGCAGTCCGAGTCATGACCCAATATTCCCACAACCATCCCTCTCTGCAGAAGAGTCTGGAGGCCCTGTTGATGAACTGGGACACGTATCGGGTAAAGTATCTTGATGTCGAGATAAATTTCCGACCGGCAGGGACCTGCCAAGTGACGTGGCCTACAGTTGTGTCAGCACTACGTGACCATATCCGGTCAAGGACTATGAAGGGGTATCCATGATCAATCATGAAGTCCGTACCTACAAGAGCTCAGAGAACCTGGCTCGCGAAGATCAGCTCGCCTGGAAGATCGCCGAGGTCGCATCCGATCCGACTCCGGTCGACTCCGACGTCACCGAGATGGTCATCAACCGCGTCATCGACAACGCCGCCGTGGCAGCAGCCTCGGTGCGCCGCTCCGCTCCGACCCACGCTCGCGAGCAGGCCCAGACCCACCCGTTCAACCCCGGCGCCAACATCTTCGGCCTGCCGGTGAGCGACCGCTTCTCCCCGGAATGGGCCGCTTGGGCCAACGGTGTGGCCGTGCGCGAACTCGATTTCCACGACACCTTCCTCGCCGCAGAGTACTCGCATCCCGGTGACAACATCCCGGCTGTGCTCGCAGTCGCCCAGCACAAGGGCATCGGCGGCAAGGACCTCATCAACGGCATCGCCACCGGCTACGAGATCCAGGTCGACCTCGTCAAGGGAATGTGCCTGCACGAGCACAAGATCGACCACGTCGCCCACCTCGGCCCCTCGGCAGCCGCCGGTATCGGCGCACTGCTCCACCTGCCCACCGAGGTCACCTTCCAGGCCGTGCAGCAGGCGCTGCACGTGACCACCGCGACCCGTCAGTCGCGCAAGGGCGAGATCTCGTCCTGGAAGGCCCACGCTCCGGCCTTCGCCGGCAAGATGGCCGTCGAGTCCGTCGACCGTGCGATGCGCGGCGAGGGTGCTCCGAACCCGATCTACGAAGGTGAGGACGGCTTCATCGCTTGGATCCTCTCCGGTCCCGAGGCCCGCTACACCATCCCGCTGCCGGGCAAGGGCGAAGCGAAGCGCGCGATCCTCGACACCTACACCAAGGAGCACTCGGCCGAGTACCAGGCTCAGGCGCTCATCGACCTCGCCCGCAAGCTCGGCGGACAGATCGAGGACCTGTCGAAGATCAAGCGGGTCGTCATCCACACCTCGCACCACACCCACTACGTCATCGGCACCGGTGCGAACGATCCGCAGAAGATGGATCCTCGTGCCAGCCGCGAGACCCTCGACCACTCGATCATGTACATCTTCGCTGTGGCCATGCAGGACGAGGGCTGGCACCACGAGCACTCATATGCTCCCGAGCGCGCCGGCCGTCCCGACACCGTCGAACTTTGGCACAAGATCGAGACCACCGAGGATCCCGAGTGGACCCGCCGCTACCACTCGATCGACCCCAACGAGAAGGCCTTCGGCGGTCGCGTGGAGATCGAATTCGAGGACGGCTCGACGCTGACCGACGAGATCGCCGTCGCCGACGCCCACCCGTTCGGTGCCCGTCCCTTCGCCCGTGCGAACTACATCGAGAAGTTCAAGACCCTGGCCGAGGGCATCGTCTCCGACTCCGAGCAGGCTCGCTTCCTCGATCTGGCCGAGAACCTCGAGAGCCTCGACGCCAAGGGCGTTGCGGAACTGAGCTTCGCCGTCGACGGACTCGAGCACAGCGGATCGAAGGGAATCTTCTGATGCTCGGCGCACAGGCAACCCCCGCCGAGCGCCGCGCCACGTTCCGCGAGCTGCTCGCCGGTGATCAGATCGTCCAGTTCCCCGGCGCCATCAACCCGATCAACGCTCAGATCATCGAGCAGACCGGCTTCGAAGGCGTCTACATCTCCGGAGGCGCGTTCTCCGCGGCCATGGGTCTGCCCGATATCGGGCTGACCACCCTCACCGAGGTGGCCGACCACGGACGCAACATCGCCCGAGTCACGAACCTGCCGACTTTCATCGACGCCGACACCGGATGGGGCGAAGCCATGAATGTGGCCCGCACGGTCCAGGAGTTCGAGGACGCCGGAATCTCCGGAATGCACCTGGAGGACCAGGTCAATCCGAAGCGCTGCGGCCACCTCGACGGCAAGGAGGTCGTGACCGCGGCCGAGATGTCCAAGCGCATCAAGGCCGCCGTCAAGGGGCGCCGGGACGACAACTTCGTCATCTGCGCCCGCACGGACTCGCGCGCCGGGGAAGGTCTCGACGCCGCCATCGACCGGGCGAAGGCCTATGCCGATGCGGGTGCTGACATGATCTTCCCCGAGGCGATGCGCGATCTCGGAGAGTTCGAGAAATTCGCCTCCAGCGTCGATGTGCCGATCCTGGCGAACATGACGGAATTCGGAAAGAGCGAACTGTTCACCACCGAACAGTTGGCGAATGTCGGAGTCAAACTTGTGATCTACCCGGTCACGACTCTGCGCATCGCCATGGGTGCGATCAGATCGGGCCTGCAGACCATTCGGGACAAGGGCACTCAGGTGGACCTGCTCGAGGGCATGCAGACCCGTGCGGACCTGTATGACACGATCGACTACTCGGCGTACAACGAGTTCGACGCCGCAGTATTCAACTTCTCACAGGAGGGTCACCAGTGACCGAAGAAATCAAGAAGGGCCTCGCCGGTGTCGTGGTGGACACCACCGCAGTGTCCAAAGTGGTCCAGGAGACCAACTCGCTGACCTACCGCGGCTACCCCGTGCAGGAGCTCGCCGCCAAGCGCAGCTTCGAAGACGTCGCCTACCTCATCTGGAACGGCGAACTGCCCACCGAGGCGCAGCTGGCAGAATTCCAGGAACGCGAACGCTCCCAGCGTGCCGTCGATGACAAGCTCGTCGACCTCATCCTCGGCCTGCCCAAGGACTGCCACCCGATGCACGTCGTGCAGACGGCCGTGGCCTACCTGGGCGCCGTCGACCCCGAGGCCGACACCGAGGGCGCCGAGGCGAACCTGGCCAAGGCCGAGCGTCTCTACGCCCAGCTGCCGACGATCGTGGCCATCGACCACCGTCGTCGTCACGGCCTCGACCCGATCGCCCCGACGAAGGACCTCGGCTACGCCGCGAACTTCTTCAAGATGGTCTTCGACGAAGTTCCCGCCGAGGAGGTCGTGCGCTGCTTCGACGTGTCGATGATCCTCTACGCCGAGCACTCGTTCAACGCCTCGACCTTCACCGGTCGCGTCATCACCTCGACCACATCGGACCTGTATTCGGCAGTCGCCGGTGCCGTCGGTGCGCTCAAGGGCCCGCTGCACGGCGGAGCGAACGAAGCCGTCATGGCGATGCTCGAAGAGGTCGGCACCGCCGACAAGGCTTCGGCCTGGATCGACGAGGCACTGGCCAAGAAGGCGAAGATCATGGGCTTCGGCCACCGCGTGTACAAGAACGGCGATTCGCGCGTTCCCACCATGCGCAAGGCGTTCGAGGACATGGTCGCAGTCAAGGGTGCGAACGATCTGCTCGATCTGTACAACACCTTCGAAGAGGACTTCGTCGGGCGCAAGGGCATCTACCCGAATCTCGACTACCCGTCGGGCCCGGCCTACCACCTCATGGGCTTCGACACCGAGCAGTTCACCCCGATCTTCGTGATGGCCCGCATCACCGGCTGGACCGCTCATATCTTCGAGCAGCAGGCGAACAACGCCCTCATCCGTCCCCTGAGCGCCTACGACGGTGAGGAACAGCGCGAGGTTCCCGACAACCGGGGCTGACCTCTCGAAAGGCAGAACACCCATGAGACGAGACGGTTCATACCGTCCGGTCGATCTCGAGGGTTTCGACTTCACCGTCACCGGTGGAGTCGGAACCCTCGTCATTGATCGGACCGAAAAGCGCAATGCCATCTCCCGGCCCATGTGGAGGGCGCTGCCGCAGATCATCGCGAACGTCGACGCCGACGATTCGATCGGTGCGCTCGTGATCACCGGGGCCGGCGGGCACTTCTCCGCCGGTTCGGACATCGCCGACCTCAATGTGCCGCTCGACGACTTCTGGGAACTCAACTCCACCGCCGAGGCGGCCCTGGCGAACTCGCGGACCCCGACGATCGCAGCGATCACCGGCAACTGTGTGGGCGGGGGAACGGAGATCGCCGCGGCCTGCGATATCCGCATCGCCGCCCCGGGATCGATCTTCGGCGTCACCGCGGCCAAGCTCGGGCTCGTCTACCCGGCCGGCCCCACGAAGCGCCTGGCTCAGATCCTCGGCGATGCCTGGGCGAGGTATCTGCTGATCACGGCCTCGATCGTGAAGTTCGAGAAGATGGCCGAACTCGGCTTCTTCCACGAAGTCTCCGACAACCCGTTGGAGGCCGCGCAGGCACTGGGGGAGCGGATCGTGGGACTGTCCCGACTGAGCCAGGTCGGAGCCAAAGCGATCCTCGACGGTGAGTTGGCCGAGGACACACAGCCGCCTCGGTGGCTCGATGAGGCCTACCGGGCAGAGATCACCCGCGGTCAGGAAGCGTTCTTCGCCAAGGAACCGCCGGACTTCGGCTTCACCAAAACTGCCTGGCAGACCGGTTCCGAAGTCGGTGGGCACGGAGTCCCGAGGAGAGGATAAACTGAGCGAATGCGCCTAGCAGTCCTCGATATCGGCTCCAACAGCGTCCACCTCCTGGTCGTCGACGCTCACGTCGGAGCACCGCCCCTGCCGGCCACCTCGCACAAGGAGGTGCTCCGACTCGCGGAGTACTTAGGCGATGACGGATCGATCGATGCCGAAGGGCAGGAACGGCTGCGTTCCTTCATCACCGATGCCGTCGAGATCGCCGAGGATCAGGGAGCGGAGCAGATCCTCGCATTCGCCACCTCGGCGGTCAGGGAAGCTCCGAACGGGATCGGTCTCATCGAATCGATCAACGCTCAGCTCGGCGTCACCCTCAACGTCATGTCGGGCCGCGACGAAGCCCGCGTGACCTTCCTCGCCGCCCGTCGCTGGTTCGGGTGGTCGGCGGGGAAGATCCTGCTGCTCGACATCGGCGGCGGTTCATTGGAGATCGCGGCAGGTCAGGACGAGTACCCGCAGGCGGCCGTGTCGGTTCCGCTCGGTGCCGGACGCACCTTTTCGGACTTCCTCCCTGACTCGGTGCCCACTGCAGAGGACATCCACCGCCTGCGCAAGCACGCTCGGGCGCAGATCGGACGCATCGCCGGTGACATCAATCGGGTCGGAGTGCCCGACCAGGTCGTCGGTTCGTCGAAGACCTTCCGTTCCCTGGCGCGCATCGCCGGTGCCGCTCCGAGCGGCGACGGAATCTATGCTCCCAGGAAGCTCTTCCGCCGCGACCTCGAGGGCATCATCGACACCCTCGCATCCCGCACCCCCGAAGAGCGGGCGACCCTGCCCGGCGTCTCCGAGGCGCGTGCCGGTCAGGTGCTGGCCGGAGCGATCGTCGCCGAGGCGGCCTTCACGATCTTCGACATCGGCGTGATGAACATCTCCCCATGGGCGCTGCGCGAAGGCATCATCATGCGCAAACTCGACCTCCTCGACTCTGCCGAGCAGTCCTCGGCGATGCGCGTGGAGACCGTCTCCGCCCTCGACTGAGCCTCTGTCGGGCCGTACTCCCGCGTTCCCCGGACTCGGCAGCCGCCCGCGCGGCGGCCGATCGGTATCGGAATTCAGGTTCACCTGCTAGTTTTGTTGAGTCGCCGAGGCGGCACCTGCACTGATCTGCCCGTGCCGGCCTCGGTCGAAGTCCGAAACGTCTGACAGAAAGCACGAACCTGCTGATGCGAAATGGTGAGTTGTCCCCGAACTTCCGCGACCAGGCGCTGGAGACCCTGAAGACGACAAGTGCGGCCGACCCGCTCGACGTCTTCGTCGTCGGTGGAGGCGTCACCGGAGCAGGATCGGCCTTCGACGCAGCCACCCGCGGACTCAAGGTCGGTGTCGTCGACGCGAAGGACTGGGCCTCGGGAACCTCATCGCGGTCCTCGAAGCTCATGCACGGCGGACTGCGCTACCTCGAGATGCTCGACTTCAAACTCGTCGCCGAAGCGCTGAAGGAACGCGACCTGCTGCTCCAGCACACCGCGCCTCACCTCGTCGAACCCGTCGCATTCGTCTTCCCCTTCGAGCACCGCCTCATCGATCGGGCCTTCATCGGCTCCGGTGTGCTCCTCTACGACACGATGGCCACCCGACCGGGCCGCAAACGCGCCGTGCCGATGCACCGTCACCTGGGAAAGAAGGCGCTGAGCGCCCACTTCCCGGGACTGGCAGACGATGCCGCCGTCGGCGCCCTCGAATACTATGACGCGAAGGTCGACGACGCCCGCTTCGTCATGACCCTGGTCCGCTCGGCCGTGAGCTACGGGGCCGCTGCCGCCAACCACGTCTCCGTCATCGGCTACCTCCACGACGGCGACCAGGTCACCGGCGTCCACGCCCGGGACGAGATCACCGGTGAAGAATTCGACATCCACGCCCGCCGCACCATCCTCGCCGGAGGCGTCTGGACCGAAGAGCAGCAGGATCTGGCGAAGGCCGACGCGGGACTCAAGGTGCTCGCCTCCAAGGGCGTGCACATCACCGTGGCCGAAGACAAGATCAAGGCCGACCCGAATACCGGAATCATCTCGAAGACCGAGAAATCCGTCCTCTTCGTCATCCCATGGGAAGGCTATTGGGTCATCGGCACCACCGACACCCCGTGGAACGAAGACGTCGACGCACCGGTCGCGACCTCGCAGGACATCGACTACCTGCTCGAACACGCCAACGCCATCCTCGCCGACAAACTCACCCGCGAGGATGTCATCGGCGTCTACTCCGGACTGCGCCCGCTGCTCCAACCGGTGGTCAAAGAAGGACAGGCCTCGACGAAGGTCTCCCGCGAACACACCGTGATGGAAGTCGAACCGGCCCTGGCCGCGATCGCCGGCGGCAAATTCACCACTTACCGAGTGATGGCCGAAGACGCCGTCGACTTCGTCCTCGGCGACGATGCGAAGGATCGCAGGTCGCTGACGGAATCCGTGCCGCTGCTCGGTGCCCAAGGGGTGGGCGCGCTGCGGCGCGGCCAGTCCGGGATCGCGGAGAAGTACGGATGGGACGAAGACCGCGTCAAACGTCTCATCCGCCGCTACGGCACACTCATCGAGGAGCTGCTCGACCTCGTCGATGAGGATCCGGAACTCGGTCGGCCGTTGGACGGCGCGCAGCGCTACCTGCGCGTCGAAGCCCACTACGCGGCCGCCGCGGAGGGGGCCGTCCACCTCGGCGACATCCTCGAGAGGCGGATGCGGCTGAACTACGAAGCCCGGGACCGGGGAAAGACCGCCGCCGAGGCGGTCGCGGTCATCGTCGCACCCGTCCTCGGCTGGGACGACGACCGTCGGACAGCCGAGGTCGAGGACTTCCATACCCACGTCGACGCCCAGGTCGCGGCCGAGTCCACCGACGATGACGCCTCGGCGGCGGCCCTGGTCGGTGCGACCCTCCACTGAACCGTTCACGGCCCCGAACCGTTCACAGCGAAGTGCGCGACCACGACCGAATACCGACAATCGAATATCGACCGACCTCGGAGCACCCTCCGGGTCGACCATCGACCGGGGCACCCACCGGAAAGACAAACAATAGGAGTTTGTGAGATATGGGCACCATCTTCCTCTTCGAGATCGCCGGAACGGCGATGCTCATGCTGCTCGGCGTCGGTGTCGTCGCCAACGTCGTCCTGACCAAGACCAAAGGCAACGGCGGCGGTTGGCTGCTGATCTCCTTCGGCTGGGGCCTCGCAGTCTTCGCCGGTGTGTTCGTCGCCTACAAGACCGGAGCGCACCTCAACCCGGCTGTGACCTTCGGCATCCTCGCCAGCGGAGCCGACGAATACGCTCCCGGCATCGCCGTGACCTTCGGTCACACTGTCGCCTATCTGGCGGCGGAGATGATCGGTGCGATGCTCGGTGCCGTCCTCGCTTGGGCCGTGTACAAGAAGCACTACGACGAGGAGAAGGACGCGGGCAACATCCTCGGCACCTTCTCCACCGGCCCGGAGATCCGCTCCTATGGGTGGAACTTCGTCACCGAGGTCATCGCCACCTTCGTGCTCGTCATCGTCATCCTCCTGTTCGGAGGAACACCGGACAGGCTCGGGCCGCTGGCAGTGGCACTGATCGTCGTCGCCATCGGCGCCTCCTTGGGCGGACCGACCGGCTATGCCATCAACCCAGCTCGTGACCTCGGACCTCGTATCATGCATGCGCTGCTGCCGATCCCGAACAAGGGCAGCTCCGACTGGGCCTATTCGTGGGTGCCGGTCTTCGGCCCGCTCGTCGGCGCCGTGCTCGCCGGCGTCGTCTCCCAAGCATTCATCTGAGTACGATCACCAAGAACAACGTCGACACAGGAGTCAGAATGAGTCAGGAAAAGTTCATCCTCGCCATCGACCAGGGCACCACCTCGTCGCGGGCGATCGTCTTCGACCATGACGGGCAGATCGTCTCGTCCGGCCAGCTCGAACACGAGCAGATCTTCCCCCGCGCCGGCTGGGTCGAACACGACCCGGTTGAGATCATCAAGAACACGAACGAGGCGATCGGCCAGGCTCTCACCCGGGCGAACATCAACCGCCACCAGCTCGAAGGTGTGGGCATCACCAACCAGCGTGAGACCACCGTCATCTGGAACAAGAACACCGGCGAACCCGTCTACAACGCCATCGTGTGGCAGGATGCCCGAACCCAGAAGGTCTGCGACGAACTCGCCGGGGACGATGGACCGGACAAATACAAAGACCGGGTGGGTCTGCCGCTGGCCACCTACTTCGCCGGACCGAAGGCCAAGTGGATCTTCGACAACGTCGACGGGGTCAAGGAAGCCGCCGCGGCCGGGGACCTCCTCTTCGGCACCATGGACACCTGGGTGATCTGGAACCTCACCGGCGGAGTCAACGGCGGAATCCACGTCACCGACGTCACGAACGCTTCGCGGACGATGCTGATGAACATCGACACGCTCGACTGGAACCCCGATATCGCGGCCGATATGGGCATCCCCGTCGAGATGCTGCCCGAGATCAGGTCCTGCTCGGAGATCTACGGATACGGGGCGAAGAACGGGCTCATCATCGACACCCCGATCTGCGGCATCCTCGGCGATCAGCAGGCGGCGACGTTCGGTCAGGCGTGCTTCGAGAAGGGGCAGGCGAAGAACACCTACGGCACCGGCAACTTCATGCTCATCAACACCGGCAATGAGCCGGTGGCCAGCAAGAACGGGCTGCTCACCACGGTCGCGTACAAGATCGGCGAGGACGACGCCGTCTACGCGCTCGAAGGATCGGTGGCCGTGACCGGTTCGCTCGTGCAGTGGCTGCGCGACAACTTCGGCATCATCAACGACGCTCCCGAGGTCGAGACCCTGGCCAAGCAGGTCGACGACAACGGCGGCTGCTATATCGTGCCCGCGTTCTCCGGACTCTTCGCCCCGCACTGGGAGTCCGATGCCCGCGGCGTGATGGTGGGTCTGACCCGGTATGTGAACAAGAACCACATCGCCCGTGCAGCCCTGGAATCCGTGGCCTTCCAGTCACGCGAGGTCCTCGACTCGATGAACCTCGACTCCGGTGTCGAACTCACCGAGCTCAAGGTCGACGGAGGCATGGTCGCGAACGAAACGGTCATGCAGTTCCAGGCCGACCTCCTCGGCGTGCCCGTCATCCGACCCGAGGTCATCGAGACTACGGCGCTGGGTGCGGCGTATGCGGCGGGCATCGCCGTGAAGTTCTGGAAGGGTGAGGAGGACGTGAAGGGCAACTGGCGGGAGGACAAGCGCTGGAACCCGTCGATGGACGACGAGACGGTCGACCGTCTCTACCGCCTCTGGAACAAGGCCGTCGAACGCTCCAAGGGGTGGGTCGACGACGACACCGAAGCCCTCTACGGCTGAATTACTACCCGACGGCGGCCCAGCAACCTCGTGTGGAAACTCGCGACCTTGCTGACAACCTCACTCATTACCTTGCTGACAACCTCGCTCATTACCTTGCTGACAACCTGACTCACTAGGTTGCAGACACTCTGGGCGGGGTTGTCTTTTCTTCAGTGACATATCGTGACGGTCCGGTCAGCTGGTGCCTCGGATGGGAAATGCTTGAGCAGATAGTCATGCTGTTTCGTCAGCCACGTCTTCGTAGCTCCACGCATTCTGGCTCCAACGACTCTCCACAACGGATACCGCCTGACTGTTTCAGCGGTGCGAATTGGCAGCGGAAAATACACCGCTTCCTCACCAGTGGTCGGGTCGAACAAGGTGTAAGCGTCCTCGGTGACCACTGACTGATAGGTCCCGACCAGGGATTTCGGTACTCCGAGTCCGACAGCGTGGACATAGAGCTGTGGATTGCCCGCGGCAATCACAACACGGTCTGGCACTGCATCGGCGGCTTCTGGAAAGGGTTCGCCGGCAAACCTGTTCTGATCGGGAAGTGGTTGGTTCAACGCGGCCTGAACTCGGCGGCGTTGAGCATACTCACGTGCGATCGCTTCGACCTCAGTGCGCGGGATCGGTGTGCCGTTTGAGGGAGTATGCACGGCGGCTTCCCACGCCTGTCGCGGAGTCATATTTCCTGGCAATGCCTGATGCCGTCGGCGATTGTTGTAGCGGTCGCGGAAAGCCACGATCACCTTCTGCGCTTGCTCAAGACTGCGGGGACGGTTGGCGTCGAGGACTCTCAGCAGTGTCTGGTGGCCACGTTCGTTCTTGCCCTGGGTTTGCGGGTGTCCGGGCATGCCGGAGATTCCTCGGCAGCCGTGGTCGGCGAGGAAGAGTTGAGTGGTCACGACCCAGCCCTGACGGTTGCCGTTGAACGCGTTGCCGTTGTCAGTCAACAGCTCCTGGGGCACTCCATAGTCAGTGAAGGCAGCGGAGATGGTCTGGATCGCGTCGGCACTGTTTTCCACGCCGTGGAAGGCTTGTGTGCCGACGTCGAAGCGGGTGGAGTCATCAAGGAGCTGATACACCGTGATCTTCGTCTTACCGCCGGTGAGTGTGTATTCGAAGGCATCGAGTTGCCACATCTCCATGGCGTTGGCACGGACGAATCGGATCAATGATGATCGCGGGCGCTTCTTCGGGTTCGTTTTCACTCGCCCAGCGTCGGAGAGGATCCGACCGATCGTGGCCACAGAAGGGACGGGTTCGGTGAACTGACCGGTATCGACTCCGTGGAACCAGATCGATTTCGGGCCGGCATCCCACCCGGTGGACTCGAGTTCGGTGCGGATCTTCAGGACGAGGTCGGTGGTGGTCTGGTCATAGATTCGTACGGTGTTCTTCGGTGCCGATGAGTGGGGGTGGAGTGCCAGGAGTCCTTCGGTTTTGTAGCGTTTGCGGATCGCGTAGAACGTGGTTCGAGTGATGCCGTGGTGGCGGCAGAACTCGGTGATCGGTGGAGAGTCTGATGCGTTGGGGTCGAAGTCGATGATCGCGCGGCGGGTGGCCAGTGAAAGAGGTTCGGGCATGACCCGAAGTGTGCTTCATGGTGTCAGCAACGTCATGAGACATGGTGTCAGCAATGTGTTGAGACAGGTTGTAAGCAAGGTAGTGAGACAGCACAGCCCAGCAACCTCGCGCGAGGTTGCTGGGCCGCCGTCAGGTAGTTCTGGGGTGGGGGAGCCGCGTTAGACTGGAAGAGATGAGCACGAAGTCGAAGTCCCAGCGGAAGGTGTTGACCACCAAGAATTCTGCGCGCTCGAATTCGAGGCGCCACAAGGAGTACTTCGACGAACACGACGTCTATGAGAAGGACGCCCATCACGTCTCCGAGAATCGGATCAGACTCGGACTCTCCAGCTCCTCCGTCTCACCCATGACCGTCGAGGAGACCTTCACCCAGGCGGCCAAGCATGGCTACGACGGTGTCGAGATCATGGTCACCCACAACACCGAGACCCGCGACGTCGACCTCATCAACGGACTCGCCCGCGACACCGGACTCGACGTCATCTCCCTGCACGCTCCGACCCTGCTGTTCCTGCCGCGGGTCCTGCACAAAGACCATTGGGAGAAGCTGCGGATCACCGCGAATCTCGCCAAAGAAGTCAACGCCGACACCGTCGTTCTCCACCCGCCGTTCCGGTGGCAGGGCGAATACGCCCTCGGCTTCGTCGACGGCGTCCGACAGGTCGCTCAAGAGACCGGTGTGAAACTGGCCGTGGAGAACATGTACCCCTGGCGGGCCGGCCTGCGCGAGATCCAGGTCTACTACCCCGACTGGAACCCCCTCGACGAGGACTACGACGACCTCACCTTCGACTTCTCCCACGCCTCCACCGCCGGAATGAACGCACTGGAGACGGTGGGCGAGATCTTCGACCAGCTCCGTCACGTCCACCTCACCGACGGTGCCGGCTCGCTCAAGGACGAACACCTCGTTCCCGGCGAAGGCACCATGCCCGTCGCCGAGACCCTGCAGTACCTTGCCAAACACAACTGGCAGGGCGACGTCGTCGTCGAGGTCAACACCCGATTCGTCCGCAAACAGTCGTCTCGCGAGAAGATGCTCGCCGACTCCATCGCCTTCGCTCGTGAGCACCTAGGCCTCGACGAGGATGTTCCCCGACGCAACGCCCACAGCCACACCCGCACCTCTGAGAGCAAGTCCGCGCGATCCGGCAGTGCCGACGACGAGAGCTGACCCCGCAGTCGACAGCGAAGTCGCGATTCCATCCGTCCGACCTCGCACCGGCACGCCCGAACGCACGGACACCCACCGACCACCGCACCCAACAGATCGAAAGGCTGACGCGCTTTGACCACAATCGCCTCCATCGGAACCGGCAACATGGGCACGGCCCTGATCCAGGGAATCCTCGCTGCCGACGCGGGCATCACCGTCCGCGCGACGACGAATTCGACCGCCTCGGCGCAGCGACTCCGCGAGGCTCTGCCCACCGCCACGGTCACCTCGGTGGAGGACGATTCCCACGCGAACAGAAAAGCCGCGTCCGGAGCCGATTTCGTCTTCCTCGGCGTGAAGCCGTGGATGATGGCCGAGACTCTGCGCGAGCTCGCCGATGACCTCGACCCGGACTCCGTGCTCGTGTCCATGGCCGCCGGCGTCGCCGCCGCGGACCTCGCGAAGCTCGCCCCTGAGAACCCGATCGTGCGGATCATGCCGAACACGCCGAGTGCCATCGGTCACGGCGTCATCGCACTGGCCCCCTCCGCCGAGGTGACCGCCGCCAGCGTGGACACACTGAAGTCCCTGCTGTCGGGCGCCGGCCTCGTCGTCGATCTCGACGAATCACAGATCCCGGCCATGACCGGAATCTCCGGGTCCGGAGTGGCGTACTTCTTCCTCCTCGCCGAAGCCATGATCGCCGCCGGCGTCAAGCAGGGCCTCAGTGAGGACGTCGCCCGCCAGATGGTCGTGGCCACCGCCGACGGCGCCGGCCGACTCCTGACCGAGAAGCCCGATCCCGCCGCTCAGCGTCGGGCCGTGAGCAGTAAGGGCGGCACGACCCTGGCCGGTCTCCAGCAGTTCCTCGACTCCGGGATCTTCGATATCGCTGAGGCGGCCGCGCAGGCGGCGGCGGACCGTTCCGTGGAGATGGAACGGGAGAACTCCGAGGTCATCAACGGCTGAGCCGATTCTCCCCGCTCAGGGGAGGACGTGGGACGAGCGGGCGATCGACACGGCCTCATGCCGGGTCCGTGCCGAGAGCTTGACCATCGCCGTATTGAGATAGGACTTCACCGTCGACTCGCGCAGCGACAGCGCCTCGGCGATGCGGGCATTCGGCCATCCCAGGGCGACGTGCGAAAGGATGTCGGTCTCCCTCGGCGACAGCCGCACTGCGGGCACCGGGGTTTGGAAGTTCTCCGGATTGTGCCCGGAGAGGATATCGGCCAGGCGCGCCTCGACGCCGGTGAGCTTCTCCCGGGTCTCCTCGTCGACGATGCCGGAGCGGATGGCTCGCAGCTCCGCATAGGTGTGCCGGAGAGCCTCGCGTCCCGCGTTGTCCAGATCCGGATAGAGCGGTTCCTCCTTGACCGGGCCAAGCGGCTGCTGCCGGTAGCCGAGTCGAGCGAGATCGACCGAGAGCTCTCGCACTCGCCTCACGAGGTCTCCTGTCTGCGGGGCGGCGGCGTCGTAGTCCGCGCGATGGCCGCAGTAGACCATGCCGGTGACCTCACCACCGTGGAGGGTGGGTACGGCCACGAGGACGCGGATGCCCTCACCGAGCACCTCCTCGTCGTAGTGATGGGTGATGAGCGGGTCGATCTCATAGTCGCGGGTCAGCTGCGGAGTGCCTTCGGTCATGGCCCGTCCGCCGAGGCCGCGGCCGGTGCTGACGATGAGCGACGAGAGCAGGTTCTTATCGGCGCCGGCGACGGCTTCGACCGCGACCGAACCCTCTTCGACCATGCCTCCGAAGACGACGTCACCGGTGCCGCTCTCATGCAGGGAGTCGACGGCTTCGACGAACAGGCGACGGGTCTCGACCTTGAGTGCCCGCGTTTCCTTGGCATGCGCATTCATGTGAATAAGCTACCAACTTTCGGTGGTATTCCCCAGTGCATGCTGAACGTTACCTTGGGGTCATGTGATTCAGGACACTGATGTTCTGTCCATTCAAAGGAGAAAGAATGACTGACCCTGTCAACACCGGAGTTGACTTCCTCGCAGAGGAGGAGAGCCCGGAGTTCAAGGCCCTCAAGCGCAAACGATTCTCGGTTGTGATCCCGCTGTCGATCGCGTTCCTCGTCTGGTACTTCCTCTACGTGATCCTCAGCACCTACGCTCATGACTTCATGTCGACGAAGGTCGTGGGGGAGATCAATGTCGGGCTCGTCTTCGGGCTGCTGCAGTTCGTGACGACCTTCGCGATCACGATGTTCTACGTCTCGTTCGCCAATAAGAAGCTGGATCCTCCCGCGGAGGCGATCCGTGAACGACTGCTGGCCGAATCGGAAGGAACCCGCTCATGAGCACTCTGGCAATCGGAGACTTCGTCGCCTCGGGGGTCGACCTCCTCAGCGCAGCGACCACCGAGGTCGAGAACAACCCGGTCCTCAACATCACGATCTTCGCCGCATTCGTCGCGGTCACGATGTTCATCGTCCTGCGGGCCAGCCGCAACAACAAATCCGCTTCGGACTACTACGCCGGCGGCCGGTCGTTCACCGGACCGCAGAACGGCTTCGCCATCTCCGGCGACTACCTCTCAGCTGCGTCCTTCCTCGGCATCTGCGGTGCGATCGCCGTCAATGGCTATGACGGATTCCTCTACTCGATCGGCTTCCTCGTGGCCTGGCTCGTTGCTCTGCTCATCGTTGCCGAGCTCATGCGCAACACCGGCAAGTTCACCATGGCCGATGTGCTGTCGTTCCGGCTCAAGCAGCGTCCGGTGCGCATGGCCGCAGCACTGTCGACTCTGGCGGTCTGCTTCTTCTACCTCCTCGCCCAGATGGCCGGAGCAGGCGGTCTCGTCTCCCTGCTCATGGGCATCGACGGCAAGGTCGGTCAGTCGCTCGTCATCGCCGTCGTCGGTGCGCTGATGATCATCTACGTCCTCGTCGGCGGAATGAAGGGCACCACCTGGGTGCAGATCGTCAAAGCGGTCCTGCTCATCGCCGGTGCCTTCGCCATGACCGTCTGGGTGCTCGCCCTCAACGGCTTCAATCTCTCCACGCTGCTGGCCTCGGCAGTGGAGAATGCGGCCGGCGGCGTCGGTGAGGCGGTGCTCGAGCCGGGACTGAAGTACGGCGAGAATCCTCTCGACTTCATCTCCCTGGCATTGGCCCTCGTGCTCGGAACCGCCGGTCTGCCGCACGTCCTCATGCGCTTCTACACGGTTCCCACTGCGAAGGAGGCGCGGCGTTCCGTGGTGTGGGCGATCTGGCTCATCGGCGCGTTCTACCTCTTCACTCTCGTCCTCGGCTACGGTGCCGCCGCGCTCGTCGGTGCCGACGCGATCAACAATGCTCCCGGCGGAGTGAATTCGGCGGCACCGCTGCTCGCGCTCCACCTCGGCGGGCCCATCCTCATGGGCTTCATCTCCGCGGTCGCGTTCGCCACGATCCTCGCGGTGGTGGCGGGTCTGGCCATCACGGCGGCGGCCTCGTTCGCCCACGACATCTACGCGAACGTCATCAAGAAGGGCAAGGTCGAGGACTCCGATGCGGAGGTCAAGATCGCCCGTCGCACGGTCATCGTCATCGGTGCGGTCGCGATCATCGGCGGCATCGGAGTGCAGGGGCAGAACATCGCATTCCTTGTGGCGCTGGCCTTCGCCGTCGCCGCCAGCGCGAACCTGCCCACGATCGTGTACTCGCTGTTCTGGAAGCGCTTCACCACTCGCGGTGCGGTGTGGTCGATCTACGGCGGCCTGATCTCGGCGATGGTGCTCATTGCCTTCTCGCCGGTCGTCTCCGGTTCCGAGACCGCAATGATCCCTGGTGCCGACTTCGCGATCTTCCCGCTGTCCAACCCGGGCATCATCTCGATTCCGCTCGGATTCATCCTCGGCTGGATCGCGTCGATCACCGACCGGACTGTCGAGAGCCCCGAGCTCGCAGCAGAGATGGACGTCCGTGCCCACACCGGGTTCGGCGCCGAGGAGGCCGTCGAACACTGACCCCGCTCGCCGACCGCGTGTTCGAAGTGCAGGCGACCCGATTCCGATCAGGACGCATGCACTTCGAACACGCGGTTGTGGATACCGCAGCGTTGTGGCCGCGTCGTGACCGCCTCGGCGCACGCATCCTTGCGCTGAGAACTCGGCTGTAATCGAGCACCACGCGGGTCCGGAAGCACCGGTGACTCGAGCGCCGTGGACTGTTGACAGCCGGCGGACTCGGACGTCCCATGGGTGTGGATGCCGAGGCCGAGTCCACAGGCGGTTGAGGAGGCCTTGTCAGAGTCCCATGCGCAGCGACAGTCTTGCCGCATGTACAACGTGGTCCGCACCAGTGAACTCAGGGCGCGTGGGGTGCAGAGCAGATGCATCCGTGACGCCAAAGACTGCTGCCTTTTGGCACTCACTCAAGGGATGTATTCGGTCATCGCCCGCTGTGCGAATCCCAGACATGGTGCGATAGCGGAGTTCATCACGGATGAAGCGTGGATTCACAGAGTCGCCGAGCAGACCGACCCGGAGTCGGGGAGGCCTCGTTTCGAACTCCTCGACATGTTCGAGAAGCTGCGAGTGGCTTCGTACCCGCACTACCGATTCGACGACGTGATCTGGGGAGTCTCCGCCGCATTCGTCCATGACCTTCCGCTGCATCGACCGCCTCGGGGGAAGGTCTTCATCGCTCATCCGACGAGGCGGCACAGCAGTGCCGATGTGTCGAGGACCTCCAAGACCATTCCTGATGAGGGCGTCGTCCGCATCGGCAAGATGGCGCTCACCTCGCCCATTCGCACTGCATTCGACCTCATCGGCCAACTCGGTGAACCGGAGGGCTTCGCCGCGCTGGAGTCGTGTCTGCGCAGATCGACATTCGGTTCCGACGCAGGAGCGGACGCAGCGGCCAGGTTCGGTTACCCACCGGACACGCTGGCATTGGCCGAGCGCCGAATCGCCGAGGAATTCCTGCCCGTGCTGGGCCGACTCTCAAAAGGCCAGGTGAGAGCGCAGCGCTTGCTGTCGGCGATCGGTCCGCTGTCGGAGAGCTACGGAGAGAGTCGCTTCGCGTACATCCTCACGCAGCTGAGGCTGACCGGATTCAGTCAGCAGGCCAGGATCTGGGATGGTCACACAGTCATCGCTCGTGTGGACTTTCTGCACAGAGAATCGCGGACGATCGTTCTCGTCGACGGCTTCTCCAAATATGCCGACAACGGAGTTCAGCTGATGCGCAAAGAGGTTCGTCAGTACAATCGGCTGCTGGAGCTGGGGTACCGAATCGTCCGTCTCAACTTCACCGAGGTGACTCACCTTGAAGAATGCGCAACCAAACTCTTCGGGCAGGCACCGCACCTGAGGAAGTTCATTGCTCCACGAGTGCGTTCCCGAGCTCGCACCCAACCACGGCACCAACTGCTTGAAAATGCAGATGCCCCGATCGAAGTCACTGCTTTCACACTTTGAACCCGCGAATGTCGGATGCGCCTCGGGCCAGACGCTGTAGACTGGTCCGAGGCGCTGACCACGGCATGATCGCACCGGGCCCTGCCTGGGCGAACAGTTCGAATTCGGTGGCGACGTGCGGGCGTAGCTTAATGGTAAAGCTTCGGCTTCCCAAGCCGACGACGCGGGTTCGATTCCCGTCGCCCGCTCTCATACCGCGCACCCACACTGGCTATGCCAGCGTTCCGAGACCCATGATGCGGGGCGATCGCTTCACGTGGGGTGTGCCACTGTGGTGTTGTCGGACCTGACCGATGCACCAACTGCTTCGAAATGCAGATGCACCGCTCGAAGTCACTGCTTTCACACTTTGAACCCGCGGTTACCTCTGGCACCGCCCCGCAGTCTACGGGCGCCCGGCGAACCGACCCAGCAGCTCGACGTGCCCGGCGACGATGAGCAGGTCCTGTTTGCCCACCCGCGTCGTCGGGTCGGCGTAGGTGAAGTCGCGGCCGGGACTCTTGATGCCGACGATCGTCACACCGTATTTGTCGCGGACACCGGACTCGCTGAGGGTGAAGCCCTGGATCTCCCGCGGCGGACGCATCTTCACCACGGCGAAATGGCCCTCGTCGAACTCGATGTACTCCATCATCCGCGAACTGACCAGGTGAGCGACGCGGCGGCCGGCATCCGACTCCGGATAGAGCACATGGTGGGCGCCGATGCGGTGGAGGATCTTGCCGTGCGACGGCGAAATCGCCTTCGCCCACACCTGCGTCACGCCCAGGTCGACGAGGTTGGCCGTGGTCAGCACGCTGTCCTCGATCGAGGTTCCGATGCCGACGACGGCGGTAGAGAAGTCACCGGCACCCACCTGGCGCAGAGCGTCGATGTTCGTCGAGTCGGCCTCGACGACGTGCGTGAGTTTGCCGCTCCAGTCCTTGACGAGTTCGGGATTGTGCTCGATGGCCATCACCTCGCGACCGAGTTTGGCCAGAGTCGCCGCGGTCGAGGACCCGAAGCGTCCCAGTCCGATGACCAGGATTGAGGTGTGTTCGTTAGCCAACGACCGGCCTTTCCTCGGGGTAGCGGTAGAGACGGGCGGAGTCCTGCATGGACAGCGCTGCCGCAAGTGTAATCGTACCGAGTCGGCCGATGAGCATGATCACCGCCAGCACATAGAGGCCGAGATTCGGTGAGGAAGCCGATACTCCGGAGCTCAGCCCGACGGTGCCGAACGCGGAGATCACCTCGAACAGGACCCGGTCGAGAGGTTCGGAGCTGATCTGAAGCATTGCGAGCGTGCCGACGAAGACGATCATCGCCCCCGTGAGCAGGACCGAGATCGAGAGTTTGATCGTCGAGGAGGTCAGCCGCCGACCGAACACGTGGACGTCTTGCAGGCCCCTGGCCTCGGCGAATGCTGCCAAAATGAGAACTGCCACCGTTGTCACCTTGATTCCGCCGGCCGTCGAGGACGATCCGCCGCCGATGAACATCATGAGGTCCATGAGCAGGTGCGACGCCTGACTCATGTCCGCGATCTCCATCGTCGAGAACCCTCCCGATCGCGGCATCACGGCCATGAACAGGACTTCGATGAATGTATGACCGGCGTTCTTATCGCCGAGCGTCGCCGGGTTCGCCGACTCGAACAGCGCCAACAGCAGCAGCCCGATGGCCAGGACCGCCGTCGTGGTCGTCAGCGTCAGCTTCGTATGCAGATCCCAGCGGCTCGGCCGATTCCAGAACATCGTGACCATGAGCACGACGGGAAAGCCCAGCGACCCGACGAACACGCCGACCATGATCAGCGACAGGATCCATGGATCGGAGGCGAAGTACGCCGCCCCGCCTTCGTGGATGGTGAAACCGGCGTTGTTGAAGGCCGAGATCGAATAGAACACCGAGTACCAGATCGAGTCGCCGAGCGATTCCCCGCGGATGAGAAACCGTGGGAACAGCAGCACCGCGAGGATCGATTCGGCGGTGAAGATGGTGATGACCACGGTCTTGAGCAGCGAGCCGACCTGACCCAGATTGAGCGCCGAGGTGGCCTGCTGAGCGATGAGGCGCTGCCGGACTCCCAGCCTCCTGGAGACAGCCATGCCCAGCACCGAGGCGAGGGTGAGGATTCCGAGACCGCCGACCTGGATGCCGGCGGTGATGATCGAGATCCCGAAGTCTGACCAGTACTCCTCCGTGACGACCGGGGTCAGCCCGGTCACGCACACGGCGGAGACCGCCACGAACACCGAGTTCGCGATGTGTGTGGCCTGGTCGACTGAACCGGGGTCGCGCATGCTCGCCGGCAGCATCAGCAGGATCGCGAACGCCGCGACGACGGCGACGAAGGACCCGATCGCCAGTTGTGCCGGTGAGGCCACGGCGAGGTCGTCGACGAAGTCACGGACCCACCGGCCCGGCTTCAGCAGCCAATCGAGGCGCGGCGAGGAATTCTTGGACACAATCACCATGGTAGAGCCGGTGGCCCCGGAATCGGCGCAAGTGAGCTGCGCCATATAGCATGGTGGGCATGGCCGAAAATGATGTGTATGTCGTTTGGGACGACGAGGTGACCGGTTACAACTTCGGTCCCAGCCACCCCATGCACCCTCTCAGGCTCGACCTGACAGCGAAGCTCGCCGAGGACTTCGGGCTCTTCGACGCGGACAACGTCCACGTCAATCCCATCGGCGAGATCGATGAGGCCAAGCTCGCCCGCCTCCACGACCCCGACTACATCGCCGCCGTCAAACAGGCCGGCACCGCTGAGGGCCTCGATGAGCAGGATGCGAACAGGTTCGGAATCGGCACCGAGGATGTTCCCGGGTTCGAGAATATGCACACCGCCTCGGCGCTGCTGTTCCAAGGCAGCGTCAACGCCGCGAACGCTATCATCTCCGGTGACTATCGCCGGGCGGTGAATTTCTGCGGTGGAATGCACCACGCGATGCCGGGCAAGGCCAGCGGGTTCTGCGTCTACAACGACGCAGCCGGAGCGATCACCCAATTCCTCGAAGCCGGATACGAGCGCATCGTCTATCTCGATATCGACGCCCACCATGGTGACGGTGTCGAGGCGTTCTTCTGGGACGACCCTCGAGTGCTCACGATCTCGATCCACGAATCGGGGAAGTTCCTCTTCCCCGGCACCGGGTACCCCGCCGATATCGGCGGACTCAAGGCGGCCGCCTCGGCGGTGAATATCGCACTGCCCCCGCGCACGGGCGATGCGGACTGGCTGCGCGCCTTCGACGCCACCGTCCCGCAGATCGTCGCCGCCTTCGAACCCCAGGTCATCGTCTCCCAGCACGGCTGCGACGGTCACCGGGAGGACCCGCTGACCCATATGCGCCTGAGCGTCGACGCCATGCGCACCGCTGCCGAACGCATCCGCGATCTCGCCGTCGACCACGCCGACGGGCGGTGGCTGTCGGTCGGGGGAGGGGGATACGCGATCATCGACGTCGTGCCCCGCGCCTGGACGAATCTCCTGGCGGTCGCCGCCGGACTCGATATCGATCCCGGAGCACGGATCCCCGGACGCTGGGCCTCCTACGCCCAGACGAAGACCGGAAGGGAGGCACCGCTGTCGATGACCGACGGATTCGACGGAGCCTTCGAACCCTGGTCGAAGGGATTCGATCCCGAAGCGGAACTCGACCGTGCCGTGATGGGCACCCGGAAGAACACCTTCCCCTTCTTCGCCCTCGACCCCTACTTCGACTGAGCGGCGCCGGTCGAGAGGTGCCGCCCCGGTCGGAACCGAGTCCCGCGTCGCCCGCACTCGTCTTGTGCTTTGCTGCTCACATCATCTGAGTCGAACCCGATCCCCGCGCACGCGCGGATCGTCTGGAGCTGCCGTTGTGGATCTGGACACAGTTTTGGGAAAGCAGGCGGCCAAGCGATAGAATTGCACGGTTAGTTCAATGGGCGGGCACCTGATGTTCACCCTCCACCGACAAGCACAAGGGGTACCCGAGTGGGCTCAGTCATCAAGAAGCGCCGCAAGCGTATGTCGAAGAAGAAGCACCGCAAGCAGCTTCGCAAGACACGTCACCAGCGTCGCAACAAGAAGTAAGACCCAACGGTCCTACGCCCCCGCTCGAGTGATTTCTCGGCGGGGTTTGTTGCACCCGATGAGGAGTGAGCCATGGTCGACCTGACCTTTCTCACGCGTGTCGACTGCCATCTGTGCGCTGAAGCGCTGCAGACCGTCACCGAGGTGGCCGCGGGCAGAGACGTGACCGTGACCGAGATCGACATCGACACCGATGACGATCTGGCCGCGCAGTACGGCTGGGACGTTCCGGTCGTTCTCCTCAACGGGCGACAACACAGTTTTCATCGAGTCGATGAGGATCGGCTGTCCAAGGCGCTCGACGCCTTGGGCGCATGAGATCGATTGAAGGAGTGAGGCGGATTCGTGGGCGAGATTCTGTCCGCCAACAGGATTGAGGGTGTCGTTCGCAAAGACGTACCCGAGCGCGTGATATCCCGACTCCCGATCTATCTGCAGACCGTCGAGACCATTGCCGCCACCGGTCAGGACACGGTGTCGTCGGAGGACCTTGCCGCACGCAGCGGTGTGTCCCCGTCGATTCTGCGCAAGGACCTGTCCCAGCTGGGGCGATCGGGAACCCGCGGGGTCGGCTACTCCTGTCCGGAACTGGCCGCGACCCTGCGGACATTCCTCGGCCTCGACCGAGATCGACGCGTCGCCATCATCGGCGCCGGTCGCCTCGGTTCGGCGTTGGCCGACTACGCCGGATTCCGGCGCCGCGGTCTGGAACTCACCGCCGTGTTCGACATCGACGAGGAGAAGATCGGCACCTCCATCGGTGCTCTGACCGTCTCCTCCCTGGACGACCTGCCCGCCTGGTCCGAAAATATCGACCTGGTGGTCATGGCTGTCCCCGCAGCCGCGGCATCCGCGGCGGCCCAGAAGGCCGTCGAAGCAGGTGTGCGCGGCATTCTCAATTTCTCACCCACCGTGCTCGACGCACCGGATACCGTCCGTGTCCATCAGGTCGACTTGGCCAGTGAGCTGCAAGTACTCGCATACTATTCGGCGCTGGACACGGCACCGCTCAACCCTGGTTTTGAGGAGCACAGGAATTGACTCTCTTGGTTCTCGGCATTTCACATCAGTCGGCTCCGATCGACATGCTCGATCGCATGGCCTTCGGCGCCGGTGAGGTCGGCACTCTGCGCCGCGACGCCCTGGCCGGAGAGAATGTCGAAGGACTCGCGGTGCTCTCGACGTGCAATCGTCTCGAACTCATCGCCGATGTCTCCGCCTTCCACGGGGGACTGGCCGACCTCGGCAATGCACTCGTGTCCTCGATCGACAAAGAGTGGTCCGATATCGCCGGGCACTTCTACGCGCACTACGACCATCAGGCCATGGAGCACCTGCTCAGGGTCGCCTGCGGGCTGGACTCCATGGCCATCGGCGAAGCTCAGATCCTCGGTCAGCTGCGCTCGTCGTTCACGGAATCGCAGTCGGACAAGGCGCTGACGTCCGAACTCTCCCAGGCTCTGCAGCAGGCGCTGCGGGTCGGCAAGCGCGCCCATTCGGAGACCGACCTCGGCGACGTCGCGCGGTCCCTGTTCGGCGCCGGCATCGAAGCCTCGGCCGCGCATATCGGATCCCTGCGCGCCGCCAATGCCCTGGTCATCGGTGCCGGAGCCATGTCGGGCCTCGTGGTGTCCGGACTGCACAAGGAAGGCGTCGCCCACATCACCGTGCTCAACCGCACGCTGGACAAGGCCGAACGCCTCGTCGCCGAGGTGGGCGGACGCGCCCGTGAACTCACCCCGCGGATCATGGCCGAAGAGATCGCCGACGCCGACCTCATCGTCTCCTGCACCGGTGCTCGCGGAGTCGTGGTCAGCCGTGACGACATCGTCGCCGGGCTCTCACAGAACCCCAAGGGTGCCGCGAACAAGGCCTTCATCGATCTCGCCCTTCCGCACGACATCGACCCCAGCGTCCGCGAGTTCGAACATGTCGCCCTCTTCGGCCTCGGCGAGATCCGCGAACTCCTGCGCGGGTCCGACAAGGAACGCGACGCGAAGGTCGTGAGCACTGTCGAAGAGGTGCGCTCCATCATCGCCGCCGAGCTCGAGAACATCGCCACCGGCTACAGGGAGCGTTCGGTCGCTCCGACCGTGACCGCGCTGCGCTCCCACGCCAAAGATGTGCTCGCCTCCGAGACTCAGCGCCTGGAGAAGAAGCTCGGTGACTCGGTCGACGAGAAGTCATTCGCAGAGATCCGAAAGTCCCTGCATCGGGTGGCGGAGAAGCTCATCCACACCCCGACCGTGAAGGTCAAGGAACTCGCTGTGACCGAATCCGAGGTCGACTACGCTCAGGCGCTCATGCAGCTCTTCGACCTGCCGGTCAACAAGGTCGCCCATGCCAAGACCGCTCCGGAGACGAAGGTCGCGACGGCCGCCAGTGCACACCATGTCGAGGCCGACGGCGTCCGTCCGGTCGCCGATCACACCCTCGACATCGTCGAACCCGAACACTTCACCGGTCGCACCGTGCGTCTGGGCACCCGCCGGTCCCAGCTGGCCCGTTCTCAGTCCACGGCGATCGCTCACCAGATCGCGGCGCTGACCGGTTGGCGCGTCGAGATCGTCGAGGTCGTCACCGAGGGCGATGTCAACATGTCGCCGCTGGCCGGTTTCGGCGGCACCGGAGTCTTCGTCTCCGCCGTCCGGCAGGCCCTTCACCAGGGCAAGATCGATCTGGCCGTGCACTCGCTCAAGGACCTGCCCACCACCCCCGAGGCGGGAATCCAGATGGCAGCCATCCCGCCGCGCGTCGACCCGGCCGATGTCCTCATCGGCCGTGACGGGCTCGGTCTGGCTGACCTTCCCGCCGGGTCCGTCATCGGCACCGGCTCGCCGCGTCGTGCCGTGCAGCTGCGTGCGGCACGTCCCGATATCGAGGTCCGGGGTGTGCGCGGAAACGTCGACACCCGCATCGCCCACGTCCGCGACGGTCGCCTCGACGCAGTCGTCCTCGCCGCCGCCGGGGTGCGTCGCATCGGTCGGCTCGCCGAGGCCACCGACTCGCTGGGCTTCGACGTCATGCTTCCGGCGCCCGGCCAGGGAGCACTGGCGGTGGAGACACGCAGCGCCGACAGTCCCTTCGCCACCACCGCGGACATCCTCGACGGCGACGCCGAGGTCCGGGCCGCTCTGCGTCGGATCCACGACCAGACGACCGACCTCGCCGTGACCTGCGAACGGGCGATCCTCTCCCGCGCCGAAGCCGGCTGCTCGGCTCCCATCGGCGCGCTGGCGAAGATCCAAGGCACCGAATTCATCGTCGACGCCGTCATGGCCGATGATGACGGCAAGCTCGCCCGTACCCGTCAGAGCGCCGAACTGCCTGCTCTCCTCGACGTCGACTGGAGCACCGCCGGCGAGCAGCAGCTGTCGGTGACCGAGAAGGAACTGGCCCGAGTCGCGGACGAACTCGGCACCGCCGCCGCCGAGGACCTCCTGGGCAGGCTCGGCATCGATCCGGCAGCCAGCGCCGATCACCTCACCCCAGTCAAGGTTCAGGAGCAGGGATGAACAGCCAACCGACAACGGGCCAGGTGCAGCCGCGCCGACTCCTGCCGGCAGCCCCGCGCGTCGTCTTCATCGGCAGCGGACCCGGCGAATCGGGTCTGATGACGATGCGCGGCGCCGAAATCCTCGCCACCGCCGAAACCGTCGTCTACGACGCCGATGTCCACTCCGAGATCGTCACCGCTTACGTGCCGCAGGCCGCCACGCTCATCGATGCCGCCGACCTCGGAGTCGCCGCCTCGACCCGCGGCCGGCGCATGGCCGAACTCGCCCGCCCGGACAAGACCGTGGTGCGGCTGAGCTCGGACGACGGAATCATCTTCACCACCACGACCGCGGAAGCCGGAGTCTGCCGCAGGGAACAGGTCGAGGTCGAGATCGTGCCCGGAGTCGGACTCTCCGCCTCGACCGCGGCCTACACCGGAACCGCGCTGACGACCAACCGCGTCCGATCCGTGCGTTTCATCGAAGCCGGACCGCAGACCCACGTCGACGTCTCTCGCCACCGCAACACCACCCATGTCCTCACCGGCAGCGCCGCCGCTCACGAACAGGCCATCGAGGCACTGCTCGCCGATGGCTGGGACGAGGATACGAAAGTCCTCCTCGGGTGGGGCATCTCCACGGTCGAGCAGACAAGCGTGGAGACGACCTTGAGACAGGCGCTGTCCATGGCGCAGACAGGTTCGGATCGTATGGTGGTGATCATGGGACAGGGAGTGGAATCCAGAGGAGAACTCAGCTGGTTCGAATCCAAACCGCTCTTCGGCTGGCAGGTGCTCATCCCACGAACGAAGGAACAGGGGACCTCCACGGCAGAAGCCCTGGCCGAACTCGGTGCAGTCGGCACCGTCGTGCCCACCATCGCCGTCCAGCCGCCGCGCACACCGACCCAGATGGAGAAGGCGATCCGCGGCCTCGTCGACGGATCCTACGAATGGGTCGGATTCACCTCCGTCAACGCCGTGCGCGCGGTGCGCATGTGGTTCGAAGACTTCGGGCTCGACTCCCGGTCGATGGCCGGAGTCAAGGTCGCAGCCGTCGGAGGCCGTACCGCCGCAGCGCTGGTCGACTGGGGAATCACCCCCGACCTCGTCCCCGATGGGGAGCACTCCGCACGTGGCCTGGCCGCAGCCTGGCCGGACTTCGTCGATGACATCGACCCGATGAACACGGTTCTGCTGCCCCGCGCCGACATCGCCACCGAGGTGCTCGTGGCCGGGCTGCTGGAGAAGGGCTGGGACCCCGACGACGTCACCGCCTACCGCACGGTCCGCGCGTCCCCGCCGCCGGCGCCGATCCGCGAATCGATCAAGGCCGGCGACTTCGACGCCTTCCTGTTCACCTCCTCATCGACGGTGCGCAACCTCGTCGGCATCGCCGGCAAACCCGCACCCACCTCGGTGATCTGCTGCATCGGCCCGGCGACAGCGAACACCGCGGCCGAACACGGGCTGCGCGTCGACGTCCTCGCCGAGGAAGCCAACCTCACCTCGCTCATCGACGGACTCGTCGATTTCGCACTCACCCAGCGCGCCGACGACGTGGAAGCCGGGATCTCCCCGCAGCGTCCGAGTCAGAAGCGCCGCAGAAGGAAGGCCTGACATGTCATTGGTTCCCGGAACCGTCCGTCCCCGCCGACTGCGGTCGAGCCCGGCACTGCGCCGGCTCGTCTCCGAGGTGCGCGTCCATCCCTCCGACCTCATCCTGCCGATGTTCGTCAAGGAGGGGCTGAGCGAACCGCTGCCGCTGAGCGGTATGCCCGGAGTCGTCCAGCACACGCTGGACTCCCTGCTCGAGGCCGCCCGGGAAGCGGTGGCGGCCGGAGTCGGCGGACTCATGCTCTTCGGCATCCCCGAATACAAGGATGAGATCGGCTCACAGGCCGATGACCCCGACGGCATCCTCAACCGGGCGCTGTCGCTGCTGGCCGACGAATTCGGCGATGACACCGTGATCATGGCGGACCTGTGCCTCGACGAATTCACCTCCCACGGCCACTGCGGAGTCCTCGACGAGGACGGTGCGGTCGATAACGACGCCACCCTCGACCGCTACGCCTCGATGGCGCTGGCCCAGGCCCGCGCGGGAGCTCACGTGCTCGGCCTGTCCGGCATGATGGACGGTCAGGTCGCCTACTGCCGCGAAGCTCTCGACGCCGCCGGATTCACCGACGTCGTCGTCATGGGCTACACCGCGAAGTACGCCTCCGCCTTCTACGGTCCCTTCCGCGAAGCCGTCGATTCCGAACTCCAGGGCGATCGGAAGACCTACCAGCAGGATCCCGCCAACGGCCGTGAGGCGATGCGCGAACTCGGCCTCGACCTCGCCGAAGGCGCCGACATCGTCATGGTCAAGCCGGGGCTGCCGTATCTCGACGTACTCGCCGAGGTGGCTCAGGAGTCCATAGTGCCAGTGTGGACCTACCAGGTGTCCGGAGAGTACGCGATGATCGAATTCGCGGCCGCCGCCGGAGCCATCGACCGGGAGAAGGCGATCGAGGAATCTCTCATCGCCTTCAAACGTGCCGGATCCGATGCGATCCTCACCTACTGGGCCACCGAGGTCGCCCAGCGCCTCCAGGTGGAGGCCGCCGGCCACATGTCCGACCGCGACGCCCGCGGAGGCCGGTGATGACCGAGCCTCGCTGGCTCTCGGCGGTCGACCAGAGAGCCTGGCGCAGCTACCTCAACGGCTCTCAGCTGCTCAGCACACAGCTGGACAAGGAGCTGCGTGAGAAGCACGGCATCGGCCTGCCCGAATACGAAATCCTCGTACGTCTGTCCGAACACGACGACCGGACGATGCGAATGGCGCTGCTCGCCACCGACACGACCATGTCCCGATCCCGGCTGACCCACTGCGTCGCCCGAATGGAGAAGCGCGGACTGCTCGAGCGTTCCGCCATCCCCGAGGATGGCCGTGGGGTCAACTGCGTGATGACCGAGGCCGGATGGCAGCTGCTGCGGGCCGCGGCACCCGATCACGTCGCCGGAGTCCGCAGCCACCTCGTCGATCTTCTCGACCCCGAGGAGATGGAGACCCTGGGGCGGATCTTCACCAAAGTCTTCGACCATATGACAGACATCGACGGCTCCTGAACCGTCCCCACGCATAACTGAGAACGTTCCCGGGACGAAACCCCAACCGCCAAGAATCAGAGGAGAACCATGACGACAGCAGAGACGAACGGTCACACCACCGATCGGTCCGCCGCCCTCTTCACCCGCGCCGAGGCGGTCATCCCCGGCGGAGTGAACTCCCCGGTCCGCGCGTTCAAGGCCGTCGGCGGCACCCCCCGTTTCATCACCGAGGCGACCGGTGCGTGGCTGCGCGACGCCGACGGCAACGACTACATCGACCTCATCGGGTCCTGGGGCCCGATGATCATGGGCCACTCTCGCCCCGAGGTCGTCGCCGCCGTCCAAGAAGCCGCCGTCAAGGGATTCTCCTTCGGCACGCCTTCGACCGGTGAGGTCGAACTCGCCGAGGAGATCGTTCGCCGCGTCGATCCCGTCGACCAGGTCCGTCTCGTGTCCTCGGGCACCGAGGCCACCATGTCGGCGATCCGTCTGGCCCGCGGTTACACGGGACGGTCCAAGGTCGTGAAGTTCGCCGGCTGCTACCACGGTCACGTCGACTCGCTGCTGGCCCAGGCCGGCTCCGGACTGGCCACGTTCTCTCTGCCCGACACCCCCGGAGTCACCGGCGCCCAGGCACAGGACACGATCGTCGTCGACTACAACGACGCCGCCGGTCTCGAAGCCGTATTCGCCGAACACGGGGCGGACATCGCCTGCGTCATCACCGAGGCCAGCCCCGGCAATATGGGCGTAGTGCCTCCCCGCGACGGTTTCACGAACACCATCCGTCGGCTGACCAAGGAACACGGTGCGCTGATGATCAGCGACGAAGTGATGACCGGTTTCCGCGTCTCCGCCGCCGGTTGGTACGGATACGAAGTCGACACCCTCGGCTATCCCGACGGGCCGGCCGATCTGTTCACCTTCGGCAAGGTCATGGGCGGCGGCTTCCCGGCAGCGGCCTTCGGCGGTCGCGCCGACGTCATGGCCCACCTCGCCCCCTCCGGGCCCGTCTACCAGGCCGGAACGCTGTCGGGCAATCCGGTGGCCACCGCTGCCGGGCTGGCCACGCTCACGCTGACGACCGAACTCGATGTGTACTCGCATATCGGTCGTGCCGCGGACATTCTGCGCCCGGCAGTCGCTGCGAGCCTGGAGGCCGAAGGCGTCGCCCACGTCATCCAGTCCGCGAACTCGATGTTCTCCGTGTTCTTCACCCACACCGCTGTGACGAACTATGACCAGGCCCGGGCGCAGAACGTCGACCGCTACACCGCATTCTTCAACGCCATGCTCGACCAGGGCATCCACATGCCCCCGAGCGCGTTCGAAGCCTGGTTCCTCTCGTACGCCCACACCGATGAGATCCTCGACCGGATCCTCAGCGCACTGCCTGCGGCGGCCAAGGCCGCGGCCGCAGTTCCGGAGGCCGGGAAGGCGCAGTCATGACCACCATCCACCTCGTCCGGCACGGCGAAGTCGACAACCCCGAGGGCATCCTCTACGGTCGTCTGCCGCATTTCGGTCTCACCGAGCGCGGACACGAGATGGCCGGGCGCGTGGCCGAGCACTTCCACGCCGCATCCACGCGTCCGGTCGAACTCGTCGCCTCTCCGCTGCTGCGGGCCCAGCAGACGATTCGTCCGCTGTCGAAGTCCCTCGACCTGCCGGTGTTCGACGACGATCGGGTCATCGAAGCCGCGAACTCGTTCGAGGGGCAGAAGCTGGGCGTGCGTCGGTTGGCGGAGCCGAAGAACCTGGTGCGCCTCTACAACCCGCTCACCCCGTCCTGGGGAGAGCCGTACAAGCAGATCGTGCTGCGCATGCGGGCCGCGATGGCCAGTCTGAGAGCCAAGCTCGACCGCCACGGTCCGGACGCCGAAGGAGTCATCGTCTCCCACCAGCTGCCGATCTGGATGAGCCGCCTGTCGGGGGAGGGACGCTCACTCGTCCACGACCCGCGCAGACGCGAATGTGACCTGGCTTCTATCACCAGTTTCACATTCGATTCCTCCACACTGGTGTCCGTGAGTTATGAGAGCATCTGTGCCGATCTGCAGCCGGGCACCGCGGTGGCGGGAGCATGAGTTTCGGACGCCATTCCCTCAACCGTCGGGCCCTCTTCACCTCGGCGCTCGCCGCCGGAACGGCCCTGGCGCTCAGCGCCTGCAGCGAGAACGATGAGCTGGCCGATCAGGCCGGATCCGACCAGGGGTACGTCTCCGGCTCGGGAGTCGTCTCGCAGGTGGCGGCCGAGGACCGCGGCGAACCCCTCGATCTGAGCTTCGAGACCCTCGACGGGAAGTCCATGTCTCTGGCCGATCTGCGTCCCACCCCGGTGGTCGTCAACCTCTGGTACGCGGCATGCCCGCCGTGCCGGAAAGAAGCCCCGGACCTGAAGTCCGTGTCCGAGGAATTCGGGGACAAGGCCCAGTTCATCGGCGTCAACGTCCGCGACCAAGAGGCTGCGGCCAACGCGTTCATCCAGAACTACCAGGTGCCGTACCCGAACATGCTCGATTCGAACGGTGAGATGGTGTCTCTGCTCTCCGGAGTCCTGCCCCCGCAGGCCACCCCGTCGACGGTGGTCCTCGACGCGAAGGGCCGGGCCGCGGCCAGAGTCGTCGGTGAGATCGATGCCTCGACTCTCAAGGGACTCATCGAGGACGTGCTGGCCGAGTGAGTGGACTCGGGGCGGACTTCGCCCAGACCGTCCTCTCCGGCCCGCTGCTGATGGCTGCCGGCGCAGCGGCCCTGGCCGGTCTCGTCTCATTCGTCTCTCCGTGCGTGCTGCCCCTGGTTCCCGGCTATGTCGGGTACGTCACCGGTCTGTCCGGTTCTTCGCTGAGGGACAAGCAGACGTGGCGAGTGGTCGTGGGCATCAGCCTGTTCGTCCTCGGCTTCACCGTCGTCTTCGTGCTGTTGGGAACCAGCTTCTCCGCGCTCGGAGCGCTGTTCTCCCAGTGGCAGTCGATCATCCTCCGCGTCCTCGGCGTCATCGTCATCCTCGCCGGTTTCGTGTTCATGGGCGGTTTCGGCTTGCTCCAGAACGAGCATCGGATCCGTGCCAGACCGAAGGCCGGGCTCTGGGGTGCACCGGTGCTCGGAGCGACCTTCGCCCTCGGCTGGGCGCCCTGTGTGGGTCCGACCCTGTCAGCTGTGCTGAGCATGTCGGTGAGCTTCGGCGGTGACGGGATGATCTGGCGCGGAGCACTGCTGGCCTTCGTCTACTGCCTGGGCCTGGGCATCCCGTTCATCCTCCTGGCGCTGGCGATCCACAAGGGCGCCGGACGACTCGTGTGGGTGCGGCAGCATCAGACCGCGATCGTGCGCGCCGGGGGCATCATGCTCATCATCCTCGGTGTGCTCATGGCCAGCGGCGTATGGAACATGTGGATGACCTCTCTGCAAGGTCTCATCAATGGATTCGAAGTGGTGATCTAGTGGCGCCGAAGACGAAGCCGGCGAGCGCGAAGTCGACGGTAACGCAGCCGCAGCTCGGGTTCCTCGGTATGTGCCGGTGGGCGTGGACGCAGCTGACGACGATGCGGGTGGCACTGATCCTCCTGCTCGTCCTCGCGCTCGCTGCGATCCCCGGTTCGCTGCTGCCGCAGAGGATCCAGGACCCTGGCCGGGTGAACACCTTCCTGGAGAACAACGGTGCCTGGGGGCAGTTCCTCGACACCATCCAGATGTTCGACGTGTACTCGTCCATCTGGTTCTCCGCGATCTACCTGCTGCTGATGATCTCGCTCGTCGGCTGCGTCGTCCCGCGCACCAAACAGCACTGGAAGGCGATGCGCTCGTCCCCGCCCAAAGCACCGAGGCGGCTGTCCCGGATGCCCGGATACGCCTCCTTCACCTCGGCGCAGGCAGACACGGACACCCGTGAGCACGCGGACGAGGCCTTCCTCGATGCCGCGGAAGCCCGGTTGAAGAAGTCCGGATACCGGATCAACCGGCAGTCCGATCACATCGCCGCCGAACGCGGCTATCTCCGCGAGACCGGCAACCTCGTCTTCCACATCGCGCTGCTCATGGCGACCCTGACGATGGCGATCGGATCGCTGTTCGGCTACGAAGGTCAGCGCATCCTCGTCGAGGGGGAGACGTTCTCGAATTCGCTGGTCTCCTACGATTCCTTCGAACCCGGTTCCTACTACGATGCCGACAATCTGCCGGACTTCCGGCTCAAGCTCGACTCCTTCACCTCCACCTTCGACGATCAGGCGGCGGGCAATCAGTTCGGTCAGCCGCGCACCTTCGATGCGAAGGTGACGACGACGGCGGACGGGGAGACCGAATCGCACGTGCTCAAGGTCAACGAACCGGTGCGTGTGGGCGGCGTCGGCGTCTACCTCACCGGCAACGGCTACGCCCCCGAGGTGACCGTTCGCGATGCGAAGGGCGATATCGTCCAGTCCGGTCCGCAGGTGTTCATCCCGGACGGCGGAGACCCCGGCTACACCTCCGAAGGCGTCATCAAGGTCCCGGATTCGGCCGGTACGCAGATGGGATTCGTCGGCGTGTTCCTGCCGACGGCTGCGCAGAATGAGGACGGGGAGCTGATCTCGAGCTTCGCAGAGCTGCGCAACCCCTACCTCGTGATGAGCGGGTACACCGGTGACCTCGGCCTCGATTCGGGAGTCCCGCAGTCCGTGTACACCCTCGATGCCGAGAACATGACGGAGATGACCGATGAGTCGGGCGATCCGCTCGTCATCCAGCTCGCCGAGGGGGAGACGCAGAACCTGCCGAACGGCGGTTCGGTGACCTTCGACGGAGTCAAGAAGTACATCGCCGTCGACATCTCCCAGGACCCGACGCAGGCGCTCATGCTCATCAGTGCGATCCTCGTTCTGGCCGGGCTCGGCCTGTCCCTGTTCATTCCCCGACGCCGCGTCTGGGTGCGGATCAGGAACGGCGACGCCGAGGTGGCCGCCCTGGCCCGTGGTGAGGATCCGATGGTCGAACGCGCCGTCGATGACCTGGTCAAGGCCCTGCGCGATCCGGAGCCCGATGAGGGCGCCGACGGCGAGGACGACGAAAGATGAACCCGAAGTACTACGGGGAGTAGAATAGTTGCGGAGTGTGTGTCGCCTCCGGTCTCCTCACGGAATCGGACGGGCGCACAACGACATAAGTACAGACAGTCTGGCAGCAGCATGCGATAGAAGAGCACTCCTGGGGTGCGGAGGATGAATGGACGTCAACACTGACCTCGCAATGTGGTCGAACCAGCTGATCATCTCGGCGATGATCGTCTACGCCGTCGCCATGATCTTCTACGCCTTCGATCTCTTCGGCAAGCGTGAACTCAAGACCTCGGAATCCGAGATCACCACCTCGGCCAAGGCCAGCACGGTGCGGCGGACGAATCGGAAGACGGCGACGACTGCCGTCCTCGATCGGCCGGGCGACGACGACTCCGCGACGGTGAAGTCGTCCCGGAAGAACATGCACCGCGGAGCCCGCATCGGCACTTCGCTGCTCGTGCTCGCCATGCTGCTGCACGTCGGCGGGGTTCTCACCCGGGCCCTGTCTGTCTCCCGTGTGCCGTGGGGCAACATGATGGAGTACGTCCTCACCGCCACCGCGATCACCGTCATCGTCTTCCTCGTCGTGCTGACGAAGAAGGACGTGCGCTACCTGGGAACGTTCGTCTCCGGGGGAGTGCTGCTGTGCCTGGGACTGGCGATCACCGTCTTCTACACGCCTGCCGCGAAGCTCATCCCGGCGCTGGATTCGTACTGGATCGCCATCCACGTGCCGATCGCGATCCTCTCGACCTCACTCCTCTACATCTCTGCGATCCTCGCAGTCTTCCAGATTCTGAAGAGCGTACACGAGACCAAGGACCCGAAGTGGCTGCGGTTCCTGCACCGTCTGCCCTCGAGCACCGACCTCGAGCGGATCTCCTACCGGATCGCGGCAGTCGGCTTCATCACCTGGACGTTCACACTCATCGCCGGTGCCATCTGGGCGGAAGTGGCCTGGAGCCGTTACTGGGGCTGGGATTCGAAGGAGATCTGGACGTTCGTCGTCTGGGTCATCTACGCCGCGTACCTGCACGCACGTGCGACTCGCGGTTGGGGCCCGACGAAGGTGGCCGTGCTCAACCTCATCGGCATCGCCTCGGTGATCTTCAACTTCACCGTCGTGAACATGTACTTCAACGGCCTGCACTCGTACTCCGGGCTCGACTGAAGCGCTGGGCCGCTCTCAAGGCCGCTCTGACGTCCAGCACCGGGAGCCACCGCCTGCACCGGGCGCCATAACTGCTGTCGGCCCAGTCTGAGGCGAACAGCCCATGTTTGAAACTGGGCTCTCCGCCTCAGACTGGGCCGTCTGCGTGCTGGTTCGATGCCGTGATCAGGCGGCGGACGACAGTTTCGGCTCGGGCTGCTCTGAAATCACCACGTTCCTCGGTGAGCCGTTCAGAGAAAAGTGTGCCTTCTCGCTGGATCGCAGAGTGGCAACGCACCTGCGGTGTCGATGCCGTCGTCGAACAGCGGCGGTGCGAAAGGGGAAATCAGTTCGGACGGCCGCGGCCGTCGCCCTTGGTGCCCCGGTCGTCGGAGTCGGCTGACGTATCAGCGGAGGAATCCGCGGGATCGCTGTCATCATCCGGCTTGGCAGAATCATCGCGCGGAGGCTTCTTCTCGTCGTTGTCCTGAGCCGGAGGCGCATGCTTGCCGAGCTTGAGTTCGCGATCGACCTGTCGCAGATAGTCTGGATCATCATCAGGGGCGGCCTGACCGCGAAGGCGGGTGCCGCGGGTGGGCTTGTCTTCCGAACCGCGTCCGAACAGATACCAGAGGATGAACCCGAGGACGGGAATGAAGAGGATGATGAGTGCCCATACAGGTTTGGGCAGGACCCGAATCAGACCCCGATCGCGCAACAGGCAATCGAAGAGTCCGTACAGTGTCACCGCTGCCGCCAGGACGATCGCGGCAATGAGTAGTCGAGCCATGCAACAAGGATAGTCCACCAACCTGAGCGCGGCCTCCAGCGAGCGGTGACAAGACTGTCACGATCGGAGGCTAAAATGAGTTCAATGCGCACCTTCTGGCTCTACACACTCGCTCGCTTCGGCCTCATCATCGCCGCTGGCCTCGTTCTGTTCCCGTTCCTCGGCTTCAATCTCGTCATGGCGATCGCCGCCATCATCATCGGCGCGCTGCTGAGCTACCTCTTGCTCGGTAAGATGCGCGCCCAAGCAGCGACCGAGATCGAAGCAAAGGTCGCCAAGCGAGCCTCCAAGCCCAAGCGCGTCGGCGCCGATGAAGCTGCAGAAGATGAGATCGTCGAGGAGCGCCTCGGAGAAGACGGCGACCAGTCCAAATGAACTTGTGGCTCAGCCTAATGAGCTGCGGCTCGGCTGAGGCGGCCCAGATCCGAATGAGCCGGGGCCTTTCAGCGCGCTGAGCCTTGGAACGCCAGGCGACTGAGCCTTGGAACACCAGGCGTCAGCACTGAAATGCCTCAGAGCGCCAGACCGAGACCCATCAGTGCGGAGAAGGCCAAACCGGTCAATCCGGTGGATTTGATCGGCGGAATCAGGCCAGGGCCCGTTGTGCCGCTGAGTACCGTCTTGAGTGGGTTGAGTGCTGGGACGAGGGCGAGGATCGCCAAGGCCACGGCCGGATGTCCGTCGAGGATCGCCAGCGCCAGCAGCGCGAACGGCAGCAGCACGAGCACCGCATAGGCGATGCGTGCGGCATTGTCGCCCATCCTCACGGCCAGAGTGATCTTGCCTGCCTCGATGTCTGTCGGGATATCGCGGAGGTTGTTGACCATGAGCACAGCCGAGGCCAGAGAGCCGATTGCCACGGCACCGGCCCAGCCGCTGAGGCTGAGATGACCGACCTGCATCCACATCGTGCCCAAGGTCGCCACGAGTCCGAAGAACACGAACACGAAGACCTCGCCGAGGCCCATATAGCCATAGGGCCGTCTGCCACCGGTGTAGAACCAGGCGGCGGCGACGGCTGCGGCTCCGACGATGAGGAACCACCAGGCCTGTGAGATGAGGATGAGCACGATGCCCGCGACCCCGGCCAGGCCGAAGAAGATGAAGGCGGCCCGTTTGACCTCGTGAGGTTCGGCCAGCCCGGTTGCGGTCAGCCGGACCGGTCCGACACGTTCGTCATCTGTCCCGCGGGTGCCGTCGGAGTAGTCGTTGGCGTAGTTCGAGCCGATCTGCAGGCACAGGGAGACGAGGAGAGCGAGGAATCCGCGCAGCAGGATCTGTCCGAAGCTGACGTGGTCGTCCTTGCCCGAGATGTCGTCGAGGATGAATGCGGTGAATCCGCCGAGCGATCCGATCGCGGCGCCGGTTCCGATGAGGACGGGTGCGAGAGCCAGGGGCAGAGTTCGCAGTCGAGCTCCAGAAATCCACTGGGCGGCATCAGCCATAGTCCTCGCTCACCTTCCTGTCGAATTGTGGAGCCGTCTCATGTTACCGGTAGTTCGCCGGTATGGGTATTCGCATCACGCGCGATGAGATCGGCGGCGATGCGGGCCGCCGCCTGGCGATCGGGTTTGCCGATCGACCGGTTCGGAATCTCGGCCACCGGGAAGACGAGCTGCGGCAGCAGCTGCCCCGTCATCCCGTGATCGAGGGCGTTGAGCCTCTGTGCCGATGCTCGCGGATCCTCGGCTCCGACACCACCTCCGCCGTCGGCGAGGCGGACGAGCGCGACGATCCGTCTGCCCCATTCCTCGTCGGGCACCCAGGTCACGAGCATCTCCTCGATTCCCGCCTTCTGCCAGCTCGGCAGCAGGCCGGTCTCCAGGGCGTGCGGGGAGACGTTCGTGCCCCCGGAGACGATGATGTCATCGGCTCGACCGAGCACGCTGAGCACACCGGAATCGATCCGACCCAGATCGCTGGTGTGCATGATCCGCCGTCCCGCCTCGTCGACGGTGAGAGCGGGGGAGTCGACCGGTGTGATCGCTCCGTCGGCGCCGATCTCGACGTAGCCGGCGGCCACGACGGGCCCGGTCAGGTCGATCGTCCCCGCGTCGGTGATGGTCACCTCGACCCCGTCGAAGGGCACCCCGTCATAGACGCAGCCGCCCGCCGTCTCGCTCATCCCGTAGGTCCGCACGATCGCCAGTCCTGCGGCTTCGGCCCGGTCGAGCAGCGACGGTGAGATCGCCGCTCCGCCGAGGAGGATGTGCGAGATCCGTCCGGCCGCCTCGGTGGCGGAGCCGTCCTCGAGGATCCGGTGGAGTTGGGTGGGCACGATCGAGGTGTACGTCGGTCGGTCGTCCGCCCGCTCCACCAAGGCGGTGACCTCGGTGGCGAAGGACTGGGCGGTGAACCTCGCCGAGGCGGCCCTGACCGGGGCGCGGCCCGCCAGGCGGGCGCGCAGCTCGACCTGGAACCCGGCGATGTGGTTGACCGGCAGGCACAGGTGCCAGTCGCCGGGTCCGGAGAGGAACCGTTCGGTCGCCCGGGCCGAGGCTGTGAGCGCGTCTGCTGACAACGCCACCGCTTTCGCCTTCCCCGTCGACCCGGAGGTGAAGAGGATCAGCGCCGGAGCGGGGCCCGGTCCGGCCCAATCGCGGAAAGCCGCCTCGGTGACGGTGCCGTCGCGATCCGACGGAAGGATGAGGATCGAGGTCCCGGTCAGGGCCCGATCGATGGCCTCGGGCAGCTCGGCGGGGTGCAGTTCGCGTGCGGTCATGCGCGGACTCGGTTCAGTAGTACCAGGGGAACGGCGACCAGTCGGGGTCGCGTTTCTCGAGGAAGGCATCGCGGCCTTCGACCGCCTCGTCGGTCAAATAGCCTAGTCGGGTGGCTTCTCCGGCGAAGACCTGCTGGCCGACGAGCCCGTCGTCGACGAGATTGAAGGCGAACTTGAGCATGCGCTGCGCGTTCGGTGACTTGCCCAGGATCTCCCGCGCCATCTGGAGGGCCGCGGTCTCGAGATCGCCATGGTCGACGACTTCATTGACGGCTCCCATATCGGCCATCTCCTGCGCGGAGTAGGTGCGGCCCAAAAAGAAGATCTCACGGGCCTTCTTCTGCCCGACCATCTTCGCCAGGTAGGCGGAACCGTAGCCGGCGTCGTAGGAGCCGACATCGGCATCGGTCTGCTTGAACTTCGCGTGTTCGCGTGAGGCGATCGTCATATCGCAGACGACGTGGAGGCTGTGGCCTCCGCCGGCTGCCCAGCCGGGGACGACGGCGATGACGACCTTGGGCATGGTGCGGATGAGGCGCTGGACCTCGAGGATGTGCAGGCGGCCGGCACGAGCCGGATCGACGCTCTCACGGGTCTCACCGGAGGCGTACTGGTAGCCGGAGCGGCCGCGGATGCGCTGATCGCCGCCGGAGCAGAAGGCCCAACCGCCGTCCTTCTCGCTCGGGCCGTTGCCGGTGAGCAGCACGGCGCCGACGTCGGAGGTCTGGCGGGCATGGTCGAGAGCGCGGTAGAGCTCGTCGACGGTGTGCGGGCGGAAGGCATTGCGGACCTCTGGACGGTCGAAGGCGACGCGCACGCAGCCGATGTCGTTGCCGGTGGCAGGGTCGATGGCCCGGTGGTAGGTGATATCGGTGAAGTCGAACCCGGAGACTTCGCGCCAGGCAGAAGGGTCGAAGATTTCAGAAACCGTCATGGCCCCAGCCTAGCGCTTGGTCGTTGTGGTGCGGTCCGGGGCCGGGCGGCGGACGGTGAGGTTCCGAACGGCAGGCAGCGTTGGCCGGGGCGGCGGGGTTAGTCTGGGCTCATGGCCGATTTCGCACGTTCGCACACTGGCGCACTGGACTCAGAGGCTCCGGCTGCCGCACCTCTTGATCTGCCGCAACGCTTCGATGAGGTCATCGAGGACCTGCATGTGGTGCGGTTGCCGATGGTCACCCGGTTCCGGGGGATCACGGAGCGGGAAGTGGCGCTGTTCACCGGCCCTACCGGGTGGGCGGAGTTCTCCCCTTTCGTCGAATACGGCACCGAGGAGGCCAGCCGGTGGCTGCGCGCCTCCCTCGAATTCTCCGGGCTGATCTCGCAGACAACCGCCCTCGCCGAGGCGGCCCCCTCCACCGTTCCCGTGCGCGGTTCCAGTCCGGCCGTGGCGGAGGCGGGGACGAGCGGTGAGACCGTCGACGTCAACGGCACCCTGCCCGCCTGTCCACCCGATCAGGTCGCACCGATCCTGTCGCGCTATGACCGGGTCGGCACCGTCAAGGCGAAGGTCGCCGAGCACGGATTCGCCTCCCTCGACGAGGATCTGACACGCCTGCGGGAATTCCGCAGGCTCTGCCCCGAGACGACGCTGCGCCTGGACGCGAATGCCGGATACACGCTCAGCGAGGCCCTTCAAGCTTGTGAGGCATTTGCCGAGTTCGACCTCCAATACTTCGAACAGCCGGTGCCCGAGGTCGAGCAGCTGGCCGAACTGCGCGATGAGCTCGCCCGAAGAGGACAGCCGATCGTCATCGCCGCCGACGAATCCATCCGCAAAGCCGAGGACCCGCTGCGCGTGGCCGAACTCGGAGCCGCCGAAGTCATCATCGTCAAGGTCCAACCGCTGGGCGGGATCGGCGCCGCCCTCGACGTCATCGGCGCCTCGGGCCTGCCCGCCGTCGTGTCCTCGGCTCTCGAGTCATCCGTCGGCCTGGCCGCCGGAGCCGAACTCGCCGCCAGACTGCCTCGCACCGACCGCAGCCTGGACATCCTCGGTGATCGGGTGGCCTGCGGTCTGGGCACCGGGCGCCTCTTCACCGCCGACGTCGTCGCCGAGGACGAGGCCCTGACTCCGGTCGACGGCGCCATCCCGGTCACGCGAATCGTCCCGGACCTTCACCGCCTGCAGCAGCTGGCGGTGGATCCGGGACGATTCGCATGGTGGGCCGACCGGCTCCAGAGCTGCTGGAGCGCTCTGCGCGGTTGAGTCGATTCTGATTGAACTGATTCCGCCTGAATCGGCTCGCGGGTGAACCGGGTCAGCCGGCTTTCTTCACCGCCTTGACGAACGTGTCCGCGGCCTTCGTCACGGTGGCCTCTTCGACATCGGCGATATTGGAAACGGCCACGACGTTGTTGCCAACGAGGGCGTAGACCATGCGCAGGTTCATGGCTGTCTGTCCGCCGGCCTCGACGGAGGCGACGATTCCATTGGTCTCGTCTGCCCCGTCGACCTTGGCGTCGAAGGTCTTGTACTTCATCGACATCTCGACGCCGGCGGTCTTGATCTTCACATCGCTGCATTCTTCTGCGATCTTCGAGGCGCCCTCGATCTGGGTCTGTGCGCCGTCCAGATCGTCATAGCTCGACAGTGCCGCGGAGAGGATGTTGTCGGTGGAGGTTCCAGCGACCGTGGTGCCTTTGGAAGCGAGGTTGGCGTTGAGGAGGTTCATGGTGATGTCTTTGCACTTGGCCGGTTCGAACTCAGAACTCTCCAGGGCCTTGACTGCCTCGCTGGAGGAATCGCCGGCACCGTCGACGGCCTTGAACGACTGACCCTCGGCCTTGGTCGACTCAAGGATCTCCTTGAGCTTCGCCTCATCGAGTTTGCTTGCCTGCGGGGTCTCTTCGGCTGCCGCCTGCGAGGAGTCACCGCCGCCGTCAGCCTGGTCCGGCTTGTCTCCTCCACCCGTGCACCCGACGAGGGAAAGTCCGGCGAAAAGAGCGATGGCTGGGAGTATGCGTTTCATGGTTGACCTCTCGAGTCAGCGTTCTGAAGAACCAGCGGCCGTCGATTCGCGACCGCTCTCAATATAAACGCCAGTGGGATCGTCCGCGGTTTCAGTCTGTGACGGATCTGGAACATCGGCTGTGGATCGTTCGCCATCGACGGCCGCCGCGCTGTCGACCCCGGACGCAGCTGCGTGTCGGTCATCGGCCGTCGCCCTGTCGACCTCAGCCGAGCTGTGCCTGCAGTCGGCTGCCGCGTCGACCGGCGCCGAGGCGATCCTCACCGTGGTCACCTCGTCCTGTCCCAGCGTGGCGAAGTGAGCGGTGCGCTTTCCGGGGATGATCGGATCGTGCATGGCCGCGGCCAGGCGACCGGTGAATGTCAGCCGCCCTTTCTTGTCGGCCTTCTGCTGATAGGCATTGTCCCCGCTGGGACCGGACACGCTGATGTCGTAGCGGCGGCCGGGATCGAAGAGACCGGGAGTGCGCACACGGAAGCTGCCGGTCCCGGTCAGAGAGAAGCCGGCGGCGCTGACGGCATCGAAGCGCACCACTTGCGCGCGACGACGGGAGATCTCCACCCGCCACCCGTGGATGTCGAAGAGGGCATGACCGGTGAGGAAGGTGAACTGTCCGCCATCGGCCACGCGATCTGTCCGACGGCGATCCGAACTCGCATAGTTGCGCCGCTTGGCGAGGGTCTTCAGCCACGCCCCGAGTTCCCGTTCCCAGCTGGTCCAGTTGTGCAGGCCGCTGGTGCGCGGAAACCAGGAATGGCGGATGCCGAGGGAGTTGAGACGGGCAGAGAAGCGCTCGCCCTGCGAGCTGATCATCGACTCGAGCAGGTCACGGTCCTTCGACTCATCGAGGCTGCCGGAGCCGGCGCTGAACCACAGGTCCATGCCGGTCAGATTCTCGGCCAGGGCGTACGGGGAGTTCGCCAGCCATTCGCTGCGATCGGCCACGGGGTCGCCGAAGAGCGTCATCGACCGCGCACCCTCGCGCATGGCGATGATGTCGAAGGCCGGCACCGTTGACAGCGGGTCCAGGGGTGAGGAGAAGGCGGCCGCGGCACCGTAGCGGTCGGGATGCCAGGCGGCGTACTTCATTGCGCCGTACCCGCCCATCGACAGTCCGGCGAGCAGCTGGTTCTCCGGGGTGAAGTCCACGGAATAGGTGGCGTCGAGGAACTCGGGGATCTCCTCGGTGTGGAAGCGCGGCCAATCGTGGATCTCGCTGCCCACGGCCAGCCGAGAATACGTTCCGGCCCCGCCGTCGGGCATGACGACGAGGTAGGGGGAATCGAGTGTGAGCTCCTCGGCGGACCCGAAGTCCGTCCATGACCGGAAGTCGTCTCCGCCGCCGTGGAACAGGTGGATGACAGGGCTGACCTCGGCGGGGATGCCCGGCAGCAGCACACGGACTCCGACAGTGCGGCCGAGAGCGGGGGAGTAGACGAAGAATTCGCGCAGCCTCGGCGAGAGTTTGCGTTTGTCGCGGATGTGCCATTTCCGGGCGTCCTTGCCGCGGGGTTCCGGGCCGAGGAAGGCACTGTTCTGGTCGAGGGCGGGATACCGTCCGCGCTGTGCGCGAGCCGCGGTCAGCGTGCGGATGGCACGTGCTCCCATCGCGATGATCAACGAGCGGCGCATTTCTCGAGGTTAGAGGGCAGAGGTGAACCACAGGGGGTCAGGTGGTTGAATATCAGGTGATGTCGAATTCGAGCGCGGTGGCGCAGCAGATTGCCCGAAGCCTGGTCCACGCCGGTGTCAGTGATGTCGTCCTCGCCCCCGGTTCACGGTCCGCGCCCTTGGTCTATGCCCTGGCGCCGCTGAACGAGGCGGGGCTCATCCGGACTCATGTGCGCGTCGATGAGCGCGATGCCGCCTTCCTCGTCCTCGGTCTGGCCCGGGGTCTGCGTGCGCGCGGCAGCGAGTCCGCCGTGGCGGTCGTGACGACGTCCGGATCGGCCGTGGCCAACCTCCACCCTGCCGTCCTCGAAGCCTCGTACGGGCATCTGCCGCTGCTCGCGCTCACCGCGGATCGCCCCGCGCGGCTGCGCCGTACCGGAGCCAACCAGACCATCGACGACCAGTCACAGGTGCTCAGCGACGTCCGTGCCCGTTTCGATATCCCGGCCGGGGACAGCGCCGAGGCGGTCGCCCGATCCGTGTCGGAGGCCGTGGCTGCGGCACTGGGATCTCACAAGGACACCGTCACCGAGGCGGCCGGCCCCGTCCAGTTCAATGTGCAGTTCGACACCCCCGTGGTTCCCACCCCGGGGGAGCTGAACGCGTGGACGGACGAGATCGGCGCGCTGGCTGCGAACGACGCAGGGCGACGTGCGAGGGCGACCGTGTCTGAGTCCCGTGCGCACCTCGGAGTCACCATCACCGACGGGACCGTCCTCGTCGCCGGGGACGCCGGCGGGTATCCGGCCGAATCTCTGCATGCGCTCGCCGCCGACCAGCATCTTCCGGTGCTTGCCGAACCGTCGAGCCCGCTGGTTCGCACCGCTGCTGACCCGTCGGCCGCCGGAGCGGCCGAACCGTCGACCATCGTGCCTGCCCATGCCCGCGTGCTCAGCGATCACCCCGAGCTGCGCGAGAGTATCCGCACCGTCATCGTCCACGGAAAGCCGACCCTGACCAGGCCCGTGGCGGCACTGCTGGCCGACGAATCCGTGACTGTGCAGCGCGTTCCCGACGCCATCGATGCGTTCGATCTGACCGTCCACGACGAGAGGGCCGAAGTGCTGACGGCCGCGGGAGAGGCGCAGGGGATCGCCGCCTCGGGGCCGACCTGGGTGCGCACCTGGATCGACGCCGGGACGTCCCTCGTGGCAGCCGCACGAGCAGAGCGGGCCGCGGAATGCCGCCCGGAACCGACCGCGGCCGAGACCTCCGGCGCCGCCTCGGCGAAGGAATTCCAAGCCACGGCACGGACGATCACCGAGCGGCTGGCCGCGCAGGACCTCACGCTCTTCGTGGCCAGCTCGAATTCGGTGCGCTACCTCAGCGACGCCACCGACATCCGCGCCCGCATCCACGCCTCACGCGGACTCGCCGGAATCGACGGGCTCGTCTCCACGGCGACGGGGCTGTCGCTGGGGTTGGGCGAACCGGTCGTCCTCCTCATCGGTGATATCGCCATGCTCCACGATGTCGGAGGCCTGCTCAGCCCGAGCGCCGAGGATGCCGGTGACGTGACGATCGTCGTGCTCAACGACGATGGGGGAGCGATCTTCGCAGGCCTCGAGCACTCGCAGCCCCACCTCGACGGTTTCCTGGAGCGCTATTTCACGGTTCCCCACGGTCGCGGATTCGCCGAGCTCGCCGCGGCCTACGGCTGGGAGTACATGCGAGTCAGCGACCTGGTGAGCTTCGACCATGCCATGGACGAGGGCCTCGGCGCCGCCGACGATCGCAGCGCGACCACCGCCGGCGCTCGTCGCATCATCGAAGTCCGACTCGACTGAGCCCGCGCAGCTTTATGAGGGATTATCGCTGGGTAGTTCCTGTGACCGATCATTGCGGTTGGTGGTACCATAAACATGTACCACTCGTTCGTATGTGGAGGTTCTCATCATGTCCATCAGCGCAAGCGAGGCTCGCAAGACCTTGTTCCCGCTCATTGAGCGAGTGAATGAAGACCGTGATGCCGTCGAGATCGTCTCTCGCAGGGGCAATGCTGTCCTGATGTCGGCTGACGATTACGCTGCATGGCAGGAGACTGCCTACCTGTTCCGGTCGCCGGCCAACGCGCGCCGTCTGCTCGATGCCTATGACCGTGCCCGCGGCGGGAAGGTCGAGTTCCACGACCTTGATCGCGCGGATGAGGAAGCCTGAGTGCGTCTGGTCTGGGACGAGGCGGCCTGGGAGGACTGCAAACACTGGCAGACTGCCGATCGGAAGATACTGAAGCGCATCAATACGCTCATCGACGCCTGCCTGCGTGAACCGTTCTCGGGGATCGGCAAGCCCGAACAGCTGAAGTACGGAGCCCAGGGCTCGTGGTCGCGGCGCATCACCGATGAGCACCGACTGGTCTATCTCGTCGTCGACGACGACCTCGTGATTCTTCAGGCCCGCTACCACTGCTGAGTCAATGGCCTTCCGTGTGGGCACACGGCCCGCCTCGTGGGCTGCCCGACGCTCACCTTCGCCGAGTGGGCGCGGGACAACGTCGGGGAGTTCCGATGACGATCGGTACCGTCAATCCAAACCGAGCGCACGGCGCATCGGCTTGAGCTTCGCATCCGTCTCGGCCACCTCGGTGGCGGGATCCGAATCCGGCATGATTCCGGCCCCGGCATACAGCCGGATCCGATTGCGGTCCTCGAGCTGACCGCAGCGCAGTGCGATGCCGAACTGGCCGTTGCCGCGCGCGTCCATCCACCCGACGGGACCGGAGTAACGGCCGCGGTCGAGGGGTTCGAGCTCATCGACATGCGCCACCGCGCTCGCCTGCGGGTACCCGCCGACGGCCGCGGTCGGGTGGACCGCTGCGGCGACGTCGAGGGCGGTGAGTCCGGACTCGGGGGACAGGTTCGCCTGCGCGTCCGACGCCGAATGGATGACATTGGCCAAGGGCAGCAGGTGGGGGCGCTCATCGACGGTGACATCCTCGGCGACCGAACCGAGGCTGCGCTGCAGCGAGGCGATGGCGAAGGCATGCTCGGTGCTGTCCTTGTGCGCGCTCAGCAGCCTCCGGGCCGCAGGCATCTCCTCCATCGGGTCTTTCTCCACTCGGTAGGTCCCGGCGAGCACACGTGAGGTGACTCTGCCGTTCTCGACCCCGATGAGCAGTTCCGGGGTCGACCCGATGAGACCGGCGATGTCGAAGGTCCAGCAGCTCGGGTAGCTGCGGTTGAGCGCGCCGAGCACCGCACGCACGTCGATGTCCTCATCGGTGGTGACGACCTCGTCGCGGGCGAGGACGATCTTACGCAGAGTCGGATCCTCCGCAAATGCATCCACTTCTGCGGAGGTGTCGATCGGGGTGAGCATGCCGGCGACCTGCTCGACGAGCCGAGCCCACTTCTCGGGACCGAGGTGCCCGGCTTCGGCGCGGGCCGACTGCACCCGCTGCAGCGGTTCGGCCTGCAGCACCGGAGGCAGCGGCGGCACCTCGGCCGTCGAGATCGAGGTCAGCCACACGCGACCGCCGCGGCGGCCGAGAACGAACTCGGGGACGTGGATGATCGAATCGACCTCAGATTCGCCCGAATACGCGACCGTGGCAAAGCACATGAGCCCGGATCCGAGCAGATCGACCTCATCCTCGATCTGGGCCGCCTCGGTGATGGCCTTCCACGCATCCGAGAGCTCGGTGAACCGCTGCCGACCGCGAGCACGGATGCGCAGGGTGCGGCCGAAGCCGATGAGACCGGAGGTGTCTCGGACCCAACAGGAGAAGCCGTCGGTCGGCAGCAGCTCGAGCGTCTGCTCCACGGTCGTGGGCAGACCCGACTCGAAGGGGAAGCCGGGCCCGGGATCGACGTCGTCGACGAAACGGGACCGCACGCGCAGACGCGGAGGGGCGGAGAGGATGTCGGAAGTGCCGAAAGTCAAAGTCATGTCACCCCGATTCTAGTTCAGTATCAACCCTGTCAGGCATCCGGATTCGCCCTCCTGGTTGAGGTGTTGAGAGAATATGCTCATGAACCGTGCCAAGCTGGACAAACAGCCCGCCGACGTCGCGTCGATGTTCGATGATGTCGCCTCCCGATACGACCTGACGAACGACGTCCTGTCCTTCGGACTCGCCCGCGTCTGGAGGCGCACCGTCGCCCATTCCGTGGCCGCCGGACCCGGTGAGCGCGTGCTCGATCTGGCGGCCGGCACCGGCACCTCTTCGATGACGTTCACCCACCACGGCGCCGAAGTGGTGGCCGGGGACATCTCCACCGGTATGCTCGCCGAGGGCCGCCGCCGGCACCCGCAGATCGACTTCATCTACGCCGATGCGATGGACCTGCCCTTCGCCGATTCGAGCTTCGACGTCGTCACGATCTCCTTCGGCATCCGCAACGTCAACGACGTCGATCAGGCTCTGACCGAGATGCTGCGCGTGCTCAAACCCGGCGGACGCCTCGTCATCTGCGAATTCTCCACTCCGACACTCGACGCTTTCAGCCTCGTGTACAAGGAGTACTTGATGAGAGCCCTGCCGCCCTTGGCCCGTGCCGTGTCCTCGAACCCGGAAGCCTATGTCTACCTCGCCGAGTCGATCCGTGAATGGCCGAACCAGGACGCCTTCGCCCACCAGATCCTCGACGCCGGCTTCGACCAGGTGAAGTACCGCAATCTCACCGGCGGAATCGTCGCCGTCCACCACGCTCTCAAACCCGCCGAGGCGGCCGACACCGCGGAGCCGGCCCAGCCTTGACGATGAATGAGTTCGATGCCGAAGTCGTCGTCGTCGGTGCCGGCCCGGCCGGCTCCGCGATCGGCGCCTACCTCGCCCAGGCCGGGCACGAGGTCATCATCCTGGAGAAGTCCGGTTTCCCGCGCGACAAGATCTGCGGCGACGCGCTGACCCCGCGTGCGGTCAAAGAGGCCGGCTACCTCGGAATGGAGCTGCCGGAAGCCGATGGGTGGCACAGGAACAAGGGCCTGCGACTCATCGGCGGCGGCCACCGTCTCGAACTCGACTGGCCCGACATCGACGGCACTCCGAACTATGGGGTGACCCGCCCGCGCATGAGCATGGACGAAGCCTTCGCCCGCCACGCTCAGCGCAGCGGGGCACGGCTCTTCGAACAGGTTCGCGCCATGTCGCCGGACGTCGGCGAGGACGGGTGGATCCGCGGCATCCACGCCTCCGGCACCGATCACCGAGGCCGCCGTGTCGGGCCCGAAGCCCACTTCCGGGCACCGATCGTCATAGCCGCAGACGGAGTCTCCTCCCGGCTGGCCGTCTCGATGGGACTGGAGAAGCGCGACGATCGCCCGATGGGAATCGCCGCCCGCGCCTATCACACGACGCCGCGGCACGCCGATGACTACATCGAATCCTGGGTGGAGATGCGGTCGACGAATGCGGCCGGGGAATCCGAGACCCTGCCCGGATACGGGTGGATCTTCCCCCTCGGCGACGGCACCGTGAACATCGGTGCCGGACTGCTCGACTCCTCACCGCAGTTCAAGTCCGTGGATCTGCGCGGAATGATGAACCGGTGGATCGCTGACATGGGGCACGAGTGGGGCATCGACGAAACCACGTCCCTGGCGCCGATCAAGTCCGCGGCCCTGCCGATGGCCTTCAACCGCACACCGCACTTCCACCGCGGTCTGCTGCTCGTCGGTGACTCGGGCGGAATGGTCAATCCGTTCAATGGTGAAGGCATCGATTACGCCCTGGAGTCAGCACGCATCGCCGCCGAGGTGATCTCCACCTACTCCCGTTACCCGCAGGCCCTGATGCGGCGTCGTCTCGAGGAGTACCCGTCGCTGCTGGGGGACTCCCTGGGCGGATACTTCACCCTGGGCCGGGTTTTCGCCTCGATCATCGGCCATCCTGCGCTCATGCAGTTCGGAATCAAGTACGGTATGGGTGTTGACGTTGTGATGGAGTTCGTCGTCAAATTGTTGGCGAACCTCTACCGCGACCCGAAGGTCTCCGAGGCCGATCTCATCGACAGGGTGATCTCCGCCCTGACCCGAATCGTCCCGGCCACCAGCAATGTCTGAGCGCACGGACCACGGTGAGACCACAGTGAAGAACTCTGAGCGCAAGGGCTGTGACAACGGCATGCCGAGAACGACTACGACGAATGACGAGGACATGAGCCACCTAGCCTCTCCGGCCACCTTCACCGGTGACGACGCCCAGCTCGCGGCAGAGATCTCGACCCAGTTGGAAACCGTGGAGGCCCGTCTCTACGAGGTCACCGAACAGACACGGAGACTGCCCGACGAGACATCGAAGCATCTGCTGGCCGCCGGCGGAAAACGCGCCCGTCCGAACCTGGTGCTGCTCACCGCCCGTCTCGGCGATGCGAACAACGACGACATCATCGACGCGGCCGTCGCGGTCGAACTCATCCATCTCGCATCGCTGTACCACGACGACGTCATGGACGACGCGCACGTGCGCCGCGGAGCACCGGCCGCCCACGAGGTGTGGGGCAATTCGGTGGCGATCCTCACCGGCGATCTGCTCTTCTCCAAGGCCTCCGGCGTCACCGCGAACCTCGGCCCCGAAGCCGTGCGCATCCAAGCGGAGACATTCGAGCGTCTCGTCCTCGGTCAGCTCAACGAATTCGCCGGCCCGCCGGAGGACGCCGACGAGATCGAGCACTACATCCAGGTGCTCGCCGACAAGACCGGATCGCTCATCGCGACCTCGGCGCGCTTCGGCGTCATGTTCTCCGGAGCCGATGAGGCGCTGGCCGAACCCGTCCGGGTCTTCGGCGAACGCGTCGGCGTGGCCTTCCAGCTCGCCGATGACATCATCGACCTGACCACGACATCCTCCGAGTCGGGCAAGACCCCGGGCACGGATCTGCGCGAACGCGTTCCCACCCTGCCCGTGCTCTATGTGCGTGCCGCCGCGGCTGAGGGTGATGAGTCCGCCGCCGAGGTGGTCCGACTGCTCGACGCCGACCTCGATTCCGATGAGGCCCTGGAAGCTGCGCGTGCAGCACTGGCCGCCCATCCCGTGACCGAGCGGGCCCGCACCGAGGCGGCCCGCTGGGCCGAGGAGTCCAAGGCCGCGTTGGCACCGCTGCCCGACGGCCGGGTGAAGGAGGCGCTGTTCGCCTTCGCCGATTCCGTCGTCTCCCGCAGCTCCTGATCTCGTTCCCTCTGCCATCTCTCTCCTGATTCACCGCCGTTTCGGAATGAGCGCAAAGGACCTACCGCGATGACGCACACCCAGGCTTCGGCACCGATTCGGACTCCGCAGAGGCTCGGCGCCGCCGACTGGATCGGACTGGGTGTGCTCGCACTGCTGCTCGTGGTGGGCCTGAGCTGGTCGAAATGGCTGCCGTACTGGGACAAAGCGTGGACGATGAGCCGGACGTCCCTGTGGGACGGTACCCCGCTGTTCGATGCCGCCGGGGACACGGTGTCGCTGTCGGGCGCGTGGGACTTCACGCTCGTGTACTTCACCGCCGTGTGGAAAGCGCTGCTGGTGGCACTGCTCGTCGCGGCGGCCATCGACGCACTGGTGCCGCGTGACTGGCTGCTGAGGCTGCTCAACCGTCGCAGCCACACCGGTCAGTCCCTCGTCGGTGCCGTCTTGTCGATGCCGTCGATGATGTGCACCTGCTGTGCGGCGCCGGTGGCCGCAGGTCTGCGGGATTCGGGCGTGCGGCGGTCGGCCGCTCTTGCCTATTGGGTGGGCAATCCGCTGCTCAACCCCGCAGTCCTCATCTTCTTGGCCCTCGTCCTGCCGTGGCAGTACATGGCCGTGCGCATCGTCTTCGCGCTCCTCGTCGCGGTCGGTGCGGCTGCTCTCATCGGACGGTGGGTGAGCGGTCCCGCCGAGGTGGCACCCGAGCCCGACGCCGCCTCGGCGCGTCTGTCGTCTCTGCCCATGCGCTATCTGCGGTCCGTGGCCAGGTTCACGCTCATCCTCGTGCCCGAACACCTTGCGCTCGTGTTCGTCATCGGACTCATCGCACCGTGGCTGACCGGGGTCTTCGGGCTCGAAGCCCAGTTGGGTGCCGGTGCCGTCCTCATTGTGGCGGTTGTGGCAACCCTATTGGTCATTCCCACCGGTGGAGAGATTCCGATCATCCTCACCCTCGTGCCACTCGGAGTCGGAGCCGGTGTCACGGGTGCACTGCTCATCGCGCTGCCGGCGCTGAGCATTCCGTCGATGGTCATGGTCGGCAAGGCGATGGGGTGGAAGACGACGGCAGCAATGGGTGCGACCGTCGCGGTCGCCGCGGTACTGGCCGGGGGAGCGCTGGCCCTGCTCAGCTGACCTGCTGACCGCGGACCGCGGATCCGCCTCGGCGAGGGTGCGGGTAATCCTAGCCCTTACCCCAACTACTACCTGACGGCGGCTGAGCAACCTCGCGCGAGGTTGCTCAGCCGCCGTCAGGTAGTAATAGGGAGGTGCCGGGGGTTTCGTTCCCGGTCAGCGGCGTCGGCTGTGGCGGATCATGTCCGTGCACAGCAGGATCACGGCGATCCAGATGACGAAGAAGCCGATCCAACGAGTCGTCGACATCATCTCCCCGAGCACCGTGACGCCGAGGGTGAATTGGATGGTCGGGGTGAGGTACTGGAGCATGCCGACCCAGGACAGGGGGATGCGGCGGGCGGCGGCGCTGAAGAGGATGAGCGGGATCGCGGTGGCCGGGCCGGTGATGATGATGACGAAGACGTGCCAGCCGCCGAAGCCGGTGAACGTCTGCAGCCCCAGTGATCCGAGGACGATGAGGTAGATCGCCGAGGGTACGGCGAGGACGAGGCTTTCGACGGTCATGCCTTCGAGGGCGCCGACTCGGCTGCCGACCTTGTTCTTCACCAGTCCGTAGAGGCCGAAGGACAGGGCGACGGTGAAGGCGAGGTGGGGGACTCGGCCGAGGCCGATGCCGACGATGATGACCGCGAGCAGACCGAAGCCCACCGCAGTCCACTGCAGGGGCCGCAGCTTCTCGCCCAGGAAGATCACGCCCAGGCCGATGGAGATGAGCGGGTTGAGGTAGTAGCCGAGTGAGATCTCGACGAGTTGGTTGGTTTCGACCCCGTAGATGAATGTCGTCCAGTTGATGGCGATGAGCACCGAGGCCAGAAGCAGCAGGCCGAAGAGGCGCGGTGAGCGCAGAATCTGCCAGGTGCGCAGGAAGCCGCCGGTGAAGACGAGGAGGATGGCGCAGAAGACCAGCGACCAGATGACTCGATGGGAGACGAGTTCGAGGGCGCCGGTGGGGGCTGCGGCGGCGAAGAGCAGCGGCATCACGCCCCACAGCAGGTAGGCGGAGAATCCGTTGATCAGGCCGGCACGGCGGATTGCGCTCTCTTCGGGGGCAGGGTTCTGGCTCACATGTTTCAGTCTATTGAGGGCTGGGCTCGGGGGAGCCGGCGGGACCGCCCGTGAGATGGCAGGGCGGCGAGGGATGCAGTCTGCTGACCAGGCGGCGGTGATGCGAGTTTGGTCACGTCATTGTAAGGATGACCTACATTGACGATAGACTCGGTGGGACTGAACAGAGAGGTGTGAGAATGACTCGTCCCTTCCGGGTGGCCATCGTCGGCGCCGGTCCTGCTGGGATCTACGCGGCCGATCTCATGACAAAGGCGGAGCGTGACTTCGATCTGAGCATCGATCTCTTCGATCGTCTGCCGACTCCCTTCGGGCTCGTCCGCTACGGAGTTGCTCCCGACCACCCGCGGATCAAGGGCATCATCAACGCCCTGATCAAGGTCCTCGACCGAGGCGACATCCGTCTGTTCTCCAATGTCGAGTACGGAGTCGACCTCCACCTCGAAGAGCTCACCGACCGCTATGATGCGGTGATCTTCTCCACCGGCTGCTTCGTCGATGCCGCCCTTGATCTGCCCGGCATCGATCTGCCCGGATCCTACGGGGCCGCGGACTTCGTCAACTGGTACGACTCGCACCCCGACGTCTCGCAGTCCTGGCCGCTGGATGCCGAGCGCGTCGCCGTCATCGGCAACGGCAATGTCGCCCTCGACGTCGCCCGCGTGCTCGCGAAGCAGGCCGACGATATGCACACCACGGAGATCCCCGATCACGTGTACGAGGGGCTGAAGTCCTCGAAGGTCACCGATGTCCACATCTTCGGCCGTCGCGGCCCGGCCCAGGCGAAATTCACCCCGCTGGAGCTGCGTGAACTCGGCGCAGTCAAGGACGTCGACCTCATCGTCTACCCGGAGGACTTCGAGTTCGACGAAGGGTCGATGCAGGCGATCGAGTCGAGCAACCAGACCAAACAGGTCGCGAAGACCCTCACGGACTTCACCATGCGCGAACCCACCGGAGCCAAGCGCCGCCTCCACCTGCACTTCCTGCACGCACCGGTCGCCATCCTCGGCGAGGACCAGGTGACGGCGCTGCGCACGGAGCGGATGGAACTCGACGGGAACGGCGGAGTCAACGGCACCGGAAGCTTCCATGATTGGGAGCTCGACGCCGTTTACCGGGCCGTCGGTTACGCGGGCACGCGACTGCCGCAGCTGCCTTTCGACGATCGCAAGCGTGTGATCCCGAACCACGAGGGTCGCGTCGTCGACTCCGACGATCAGACCACGGCCGCCGACGCCGACGTCGTTCAGGGCGTCTACACCACCGGGTGGATCAAGCGCGGACCCGTCGGCCTCATCGGCCACACGAAGGGCGATGCGCTCGAGACCATCGGCCACATCCTCGACGACCGTGCCGCCGGTGCGCTCACCGATCCGGTGTACCCGGACGAATCGGCCATCATCGAACTCCTCGAATCCAAGGGCGTCGACTACGCCGATTGGGAGGGCTACCACCGCGTCGAGTCCGCTGAGAAGGCTGCCGGCGAGGTCGAGGGACGTGAGCGGATCAAGCTCGCCACCCGTGAGGCGATGCTCGCCGAGGCGCGCGGACACGTCACCGCCGAATCCGTCGGCCAGCCGTCTGCAGGCAGCTGAGGTATGCCACCGGGCGCTCTTCGCGCCGTCGGAGTGTCACACATAGCTGAGGCCTCCCGCGCCGTTCGAGCACCACGCACGACCGTGGCACCTCCCAGGGCTTAGGCATCCTGCACCGTTCGTGCCTTACCCTCCGCTTAGCCTTACTTCCTCCACTCCTGGGGCCATCTGGCACCGGCAGTGCCTTCTCTTCCCGTTGCAACGGGGAGACGAGTCGCTGCCGGTGCCTGATGCTTCCACCGCGTAGAGTCGGAGACGTCCAGACCACGCCAGCGCACACCAAGTCGCACCAGCGAGCGTGGACCATTGCGCTGAAGGCCGGCAGGGGAGACCGCGTGAGAAACGAATCGCAGCTCAAAACGATCGTCGAACGTGCCTATGTCGAACGGCTCAACGCCTGGCAGACGGCGGCGGTGCGGATCAAACACTGGCTGACCGAACAGCAGAAGGGCCTGCTCAAGGACAAGGACATCTCCCGCCTCGACGTCGATGGTCATCGGATCAAGGACGCGGCACGGACCCTGGCGAAGCTGACGGAGAAGACCGACGACGATCCAGATCTGACGATCACCTCCGCCGAGGATGTCGAAGACCAGATCCGCGACATCGTCGGCGTCAAGGTGCTGTGCAAATCACCGCGTGATCAGTCGATGATGTTCGCCGCGCTGCGCGATCCCGATCAGCTTGGCGCGTTCGAACTCATCGAGTGGAAAGACTACACGGACCCGCCGAAGGCCAGCGGCTACCGTGCGTGCCACGTCATCCTGCGCATCCCGTCTGACCAAGGGCCGCCCGTCTTCGCCGAGATTCAGGTCAAGACCCGGCTCCAGGACGCCTGGAGCGAACTGACCCATGAGGACATGTACAAACCCGGCGCTGCGATGAAGCCGAGCAAGCTCCACGGCGAATTCGCCCGTGCCATGGCGAACATGCTCGCGACCGTCGATGACATGGCCGATACCCTCGCCGTCGAGCTCACCGCGCTGACGAATCCGGAACCCGTCGTCGAACTCGACGAACTGCGGGAACAGGACACGGGAATCGATGTCCGGGTCCGCGCGACCGGCCCGAAATACGCGCTCGCCGTCGACGGCTCGGGACGCCAGGGCCTCATCCCCGCCTTCGCCATCCGTCGCCTCAGCGGCCAGAAGGGCACCATCAAGGTCAATGATTTCATCCACCTCGGCGATCGCCTCCGGGCCAGCGTCGAAGAGGACTCGAAGGGTCTGTACTACATCCCGCTCGAACTCCCCGAACACTGACCGGCCTCTTGCGGGTCACAGCGTTACGGGCGAATACGACACCGGCCCGGTCCGCACTCAGCAGCGCGGATCGGGCCGGTGTGGTGCGCTGGCAATCAGCGGTAGTTCGTGAACTGCAGGTCGACCTCGAGGTCCTGGCCTTTGAGCAAGGCGATGACTTCCTGCAGGTCGTCGCGCTTCTTCGAGCTCACGCGCAGCTCGTCGCCCTGGATCTGCGCCTTGACGCCCTTTGGGCCTTCGTCACGGATGATCTTTGAGATCTTCTTTGCGTTGTCCTTGTCGATGCCCTCCTTGATCGAGGCATCAATGCGGTATTCCTTGCCCGAGGGGTAGGGGTCGCCGTCCTCGAGGGACTTCAGCGAGATTCCGCGCTTGACCAGCTTCGATTGGAAGACGTCGAGGATGGCCTTGACGCGGTCCTCGCTGTTGGCTTTCATCTGCACGGCTTCGCCGCTCCAGGCGATCGACGCATCGGTGCCGCGGAAGTCATAGCGAGAGTTGATCTCCTTCGCCGCCTGGTTGAGGGCGTTGTCGGCTTCCTGGCGGTCGACCTTGCTGACGATGTCGAATGAGGATTCGCTGGCCATGAATGCTCCTTTGTCTGCGATCGGTGGTGCCCGATGGAAACGGGCTCGGCTGTTGGGTCCGAGTCTAGCCGAGGCTGCGAACTGTGATCTGCGTCTATCGAGTTGGAGATTCGGGTCCGAGCCTTGTATTCTTTTCAGGTGCTCATCGAGCGCCACCTGCGGCAGATTGCCCGAGCGGCCAAAGGGAGCTGACTGTAAATCAGCCGGCATTGCCTTCATAGGTTCGAATCCTATATCTGCCACGCAGAACGGAGAAGCTCCGTGACCGAGAGGTCACGGAGCTTCTCTCATTTTCCACCCGTTCCCTTGCCCAGGCGCCCGACCGACGCCTACCGTGTGAGGACAAAGCGGAAATGCTCCGCCGGGGAGGGCCGAACCGATGAGCGATGACACGGACGATGCGCAGCCGCCTCGGCGTTTGAATTCGCTCGAGGACCGCAACGCTGTCGTTGAATCCGCTCTCGACCGAGCCATCAAGCGCGGGGACTTCGACGATCTGCCGGGCCGCGGCAAACCGCTGACCGGTCTGCACGGCTCATCCGATCCTGACTGGTGGATCAAGCAGAAGTTGGATTCCGAGGGCATCAACGGTGTCGCCCCGGCCGCCTTCCAGCTGCGCAAGGAGAACGCCGTCCTCGAGGACACCGTCGACGCCTTCACCGAAGAATCTGACGTCCGCGACTACCTCGCCGGCTTCAACGCCCGAGTCCGCGAGGCCGTGATGGATCTGCGCGAGGGCCCGCCCGTGTTCACTCCGCCCCGCGGCGTGGAGAAGGAGGTCGCCGCATGGCGGCGGCGTCGGAATGCGATGAAGAACGACTCCGTCACCGAGGCGGAGCCGGGGGACCAGCCCGCCAATCAGGCGTCGGCGGCTTCCCCTCGGCGATGGTGGCATCGTTTCCGACGCTGATGCGGGAACGAGCGGTGGCGCTGTCTTCGGCGAGGTTGACGGCGATCGTGGTGCACACCAGGCCGAGGATGGCCATCGGCAGGTTGAGTCCGTAGCTCGAGATCGCCAGGGACTGGACGACGAAGAGGGCGACGGCGGTGACGGTGACGGTATCGGTGGGCCACCTCGGGGAGAGGACCGGGCGCGGGCTCTGCCAACGTTTAGTGATCGTCGAGATCGCCCACACGACGAGCAGGACGGCGATGACGAAGACCGGACAGGTCAGCCACCAGGCTCCGCTGCCGGGATCGGGCATCGGCTGCCACAGCAGCTGGATTCCGGTGAGCAGGACGATGGATGGGCTCGGCTTGAGCATCACTCGCAGCGGGATCAGCGAGCCCATGTGGAAGAGCAGAGGTGCAACGAGGAAGGTGTATGCCTGAAGCCGCAGTGAGTCGTCGACCACCGTTTCAGGGACTACGCCGATCTTTAGCTTCCATGGTGAACCTTCGCATTTAGGAACTGAGGTACCTCACAAGATATCCGCTGCAGTCGTGCCTGTGTCGAAAGTGAGGTGAGTTCCCATCATCCGCGACGCGTCCGCGGTGCGTTCCGCTCGACGGCGGCATCGCCTCCGCGGCTGGCCCGTGGAAGTGCGACCGCCTGTCATGCGACTTTGTGCTCTCAGGGCATAGGCTGAAGCCATGAGTTTTCAGCAGTTCCTCCACGAGCGGGGCATCGTCGAACGCCCGGGATCCGGCAGCCGCCCACTGGTGATCGCCCACCGCGGCTATTCCGCCGTGGTTCCCGAGAACAGCCTGGCCGCGGTCGATGCCGCACGCGCCCTCGGTGTCGATCTCATCGAGGTCGACACCTCGACCAGCGCCGATGGCGTCCCCGTCATCCTCCACGACCCGGACCTGGACCGAACCACGAACCGAAAGGGGCCCGTGGTCAATCTCACCGCCGAAGAGCTGTCGTTCGTCGACGCCGGCTCGTGGATGGGGCCGGGCTTCTATGGAGTCCGCATCCCGACTTTGTCGGCCGTGATGCGAGATATCCAGCACCAAGGCGGTGAGTTGCTGCTCGAGCTCAAAGGAGAGTGGTCATCGGGTGCGGTGGCGAGGATCTCGGAGCTGGTGGTGGAGACCGGGATTGCCGACCGGATGGTCGTCCAGTCGTTCAATCTCGAAACACTTGAGACCTGTCGGGACATGCTGCCGATGGTGGCTCGCTTCCTCCTGCGCATGGTTCCGAAACCCGAGGACATCGAGATCGCTCGCGATCTCGGGGCGGTGGCGATCAACCCTTCGTACAAAGGGTTCTCCATGCGCAAATCCGTCGTCACCGAGATTATGGACAACGACTTCGGTGTCTTCGTCTGGACTGCCGACGAGATGAACGAATGGAGGGAGCTCCTCGGGGCCGAGGTCGACGGGATCATCACGAACCATCCCGGTCGCCTGCAGGGATACCTTGCGGGGCGATTCGACCCCCTGGAATGAGTGTTTTTACTGGTGAGGGCGGTTCAGGCTGGAGCTCTGTGTGAGGTTTGGCTGGAGATCGCGGGCCGTGTGAGTGACGTCACTGACACCCGATTTGCCCAGAGCGAGCGAACCCGTGTAAATTCTTACCTGTTGCCCCGATAGCTCAGTCGGCAGAGCATCTCCATGGTAAGGAGAAGGTCAAGGGTTCGATTCCCTTTCGGGGCTCTCGTGCCGCCTAGAATGCGGCGCTGGGGCGGGGTAGCTCAGCTGGTTAGAGCGCACGACTCATAATCGTGAGGTCGGGGGATCGAGTCCCCCTCCCGCTACCATTCGAAGAACCTCCATCCACTGGATGGGGGTTCTTCTCATTCACAATCTCGTTCCCCAGCAGTTGAGCCAGCGTGATGTCCATGTAGTTGGCGATCGCCAACAGTTCATCAATTCGGAATGGGATCTGACCCCTCAGCCGATTAGAGACATTCTTTTGCGCGAAGCCTAGGAGCTGCGCAACGTCTGCCTGCTTCAACTGTTTCCGAACCATCCAGGCCCGCACCTCGAGCCCAATGCGCTCGTTTTCAGAAACTGCAGTTTGTTCCTCGCTCTGTATCGTCATGGTCCTACTGTATACGCTCAGCATCTGGCGGTAAACCACTGCGCGTATGCGAAACGTCGAAAACGTAGTTCGGGTCCTTGCAGGCGTATACGGTCACAGTATACGGTGAGAGTATGAGGTATTCGAAGCAAGTTAGGGCCAACGTGATGGCCGAGATGGGGAGGCGCGAACTGCGCCAGCTGGATGTAGCCGAGATTCTGGAAATCTCCCAGAACAACATTTCCAAACGCCTACACGGTGCCGTGGATTGGAAACTCGGTGAGTTGCTGAAATTGGCCAAAGCCTGGGATATCCCGTTGGCGACGCTTCTAGATGGGGCCGAAGAGGACCCGTTTGCACCAAACGGTGATGCTAAGGCGGTGAAAGCCTCATGAGCACGGAACTCGTCAGCACTTTTTCTGAGGCGGAAGCTCGAGAGTTTACAGAGGAGATCAAGGCCGACTACGGATCGCTACAGACCAAGATCGTTACCGCTTGGAAGGGAAGAATTTGGCTGGCACTCGGGTACGAGTCGTGGCAGGACTACCTCGATGAGGAATTTCGAGATGTGAGTTTGCGGCCACCGCGCGAGCTGGAAGAGCAAGTGATCGGTGAGCTTAGAGCAGCAGGAATGTCAACCAGAGGCATCGCGTCAGCGGTTGATATGGCCCCTCGTACCGTGGCACGGCGGGTGGAGAACTCAACTGTGCCAAATGGCACAGTTGACGATGACTCTCGGGTGATCGGCTTGGACGGGAAAGCTCGTCCCGCGGCAATGCCGAAACCAGCACCTGAATCTCCATCGGACGAGCACATCGTTGATGCTGAAGTTATCGACGAAGACGAGACGGAAGACTTCGGTCTCGCTTCTACGTCTGGTCTCGAACCCGCCTCCGTGGATCTCACTGAGTCGAGCAACACTCCTGGCCGCGAGCATGTCGTGCGTGCGATCCGGGAACTCCACTACGGAGCAGCGGCACCCCTGCCGATGGTGAAGAAACAGTCAAAGCTCCTCGAAGTTGCGTTCAGCGGGGGAGTGTCCGACCTCGCGACTCTCGAAGCCGACAAGGTTGAAGATCTTGGCCGGGATGTCGCCGATGCCCTCGGCGTCCTCTCCGATCTGCTCTCCGCTATGGCAACCCAGCCGGCACCCACGTTCCAGGCCGCGCTGACCCACTCGGACACAGTCGGGTCTATCAAGAAGACCATGACGAACCTCCAAGTCATCGACCGGGGCCGGGGATGACCCCGTCGTCGGAGACCAAGTGGTGAAGATCCCTGAAATCGAACCGTTCGTGATGAAGCAGATCACGACCACGAAGACCAAGTGATTGGAAGACCCATGAAGACCACATCCGTGAAAAGGCCGATCGTTCTTCTGGCAACAGTGATCCTGACCGCCGCATTGGCGGGATGCCAGCCCACCAAGGTCGAGGACGCTCCCGAAGACGAATCTAACGAGACTAACGACCCCTCGGTTGTTGATGAACGAGGCGACGGGCAAGGACTGCACGAAGAACCCATCGTCCTCGAAGACGGGCGGACGATCACCTGCGTCGTCTACGACGGTGACAACGGGCAAGGCGGAGTTTTGATTCGCCCCGGGAATAATGGAGACAGTGAAGCCACGGAAAGGACTTCCCTGTCATGCCCCAAAAGAAGTACCCCCTCGAGCTACGCGAACGAGCAGTCCGCATGGTCCTCGACGCCCTCGAAGCTGACCCTGGTGCCCGCCGCGGCGTCTTCCGCCGGATCGGCGACCAACTCGGTGTGAACCCAGAAACACTGCGGTCCTGGGTCAATCAGGACCAGGTCGATGCCGGCGACCGCCCCGGCACTACCACCGCTGAAGCCCAGCGCATCAAGGACCTCGAGAAGGAGAATCGGGAACTGCGCCGGGCCAACCAAATCCTGAAGTCGGCCTCGGCTTTTTTCGCGGCGGAGCTCGACCGCCCCTCGAAGTAGTCTGCTCGTATATCGACGAGCACAAGGACGAACTCGGAGTCGAGCCGATCTGTGCCACGCTGCGTGCTGCCGGCGTGAAGATCGCTCCGAGTACCTACTATGCCCGCAAACATCGACCAGCCTCGGCTCGACAGAAACGTGACGAGGTATTGAAAGAAGAGATCAGCACTGTGCACGGGAAGAATTACGATGCGTTCGGAGCCAGGAAGATGCATATCGTGCTCAACCGCGAACCTGACTCGCATGGTCGCGGGCATGTGGCCCGTTGCACGATCGAGCGCCTGATGAGAGACCTCGATCTACACGGGATCAAGAGGGCCAAGGCACCGAACACTACGAGGTCAGCACCGCGGGAGAACTGCCCGGCCGATCTCGTCGATCGGCACTTCGAAGCCTTCGCTCCTGACCGGCTGTGGGTGGCCGATATCACCTATGTGCACACGTTCACAGGGTGGGTCTACGTCGCGTTCGTCACCGACGTGTTCAATCGCGAGATCGTCGGCTGGCAGGTCTCGAGGTCGTTGCATACCGAGTTGGCTCTTGACGCTTTGCAGATGGGGATCTATCAGCGTAAACGTGCTGGTCACGACCTGTCTGGGCTGGTGCATCACTCGGACCGCGGGGTCCAGTATCGAGCGATTCGCTATGGCGAGGCCCTGGCTGAGCAAGACGCAGTCGCGTCTGTCGGGTCGAAAGGAGATTCATACGATAACGCCCTCGCTGAAGCGCTGAATTCACTCTATAAGGCCGAACTCATCCGGAACAAGGGTCCCTGGAAAGGTATTGATGATGTCGAGATCGCCACGGCGCAGTGGGTGCACTGGTTCAACACGTACCGGCCCCACGGAGCACTTGGTGGGGCGACTCCCGCCGCGTTCCGAGCCGATCATCTCAGCACGATGCCACGGGCTGCGTAGCTCGTGGGTGAGCCGATGAATTCCAAGTAGAAAACTCTCCATCAAACACGGGGCTTGACAGCGCTGCCAATAGACCGCCGCTCATCGAAGCATCTTGCAGGCAATAAGAGTACGATTCGTTGTCGGTCAAGATCGATCGATTTTGACCCACACACAAGGTTGAGGGTGATTTAAAGGCTGGAGCGCCAGTGTTTCTGGTTCCAGAAACAAAGAAATGCGGAACATGGTGGAATTCGATCCACAGCAGTGCCCTACTGAGCGCCACAACCCCAGCGACGATCCCTGTTCCCAACACAGCTGCAAGAGCGCCGACGAGGATCTGACCAAGATATCCGCGCGTTTCTGCCATGGGACTGGTTAAAGCATCGATCGATCGGGGTATGGCCAACGTGTTCACGAAATTTATCGGCAAGTGGCATAGTGACTGACCACTTCACGCACGCCGATCCGCGCCGGCACCGAAGCTCCGGAAAAGCAAAGCTCCTGCGCAGCGGCCCCGATGCTTCCGTTTTTCACCACGGCAAGATAGGCCTCAAGATCGATCCTCGTGGCCGGCACCAGATCCATGTCACCATCGTCAGTCAATCGAGCGCACATAACGTGAGTTCGGCATCAGCGGCCAGGGCGAGCCGGTACTCATCGTCGCTGATGAGCAGGACCACCGCACCGGCGGCGACTGCGCGGATCTCCTCGGCGATGGAAGTAAGGTGGCTCTTCGCAGTTAGGGGTGTAATCGGGGTCTGAATCCTCCCGTCTCGAGCAAGCTTCGGGCGATGTAGTGGGTGAGGTTCCGGAACCCCAGCGCCGATCCACGTAGGTGTTCCAGCCTGCCGTTCAATGCTTCCGTCGGACCGTTCGACGTCCCCGGCCGATCGAAATACGCCAACACATCCATAGCCCGCTTCTTCAACGTCCGCCCCAGCCGGCGCAGCTCAACAAGACCAGCAGGCACCCCGGACGAGATGGAGTCGATGATCGACTGCAGCGACTTCTTCCCCGCGGTTCGGTCCGGGTTGCGGTAGGCGGTGCTGATGTCTTGGAACACGCTCCAGGTCACCTCCACATCAGCATGATTCTCATCAGCAAAGAGAGCGACGATCCGTTGCTGCTGCCGCTCGGTGAGTAACTGACACCCGGTGTGCAGAGTCCGCCGGGCCTGATACAACGGGTCGCCCTTCTTCCCGCGGTGCCCGGTCGTTTCCTGCTGAACACGCCTGCGGACCTCGTCCAGACTGTCCCCGGCGAGCTTGACGACATGGAAGGGATCCATCACTTCCACCGCGGCCGGCAGCTCTTCGACAGCAGCGGTCTTGAACCCGGTGAACCCATCCATCGCCACGACCTCGATTCCATCGCGGAAGGCCTTCGACTGCCGGGCCAGCCACGATTGAACACGGCCTTCGATCGTCCCTCAACCATGTCCAGCAATCTCGCTGGTCCTGTCTGATCGCGGATCGGGGTGAGATCGATGATCACGGTCACGTACTTGTCACCCCGTCTGGTGTGCCGCCAGACATGTTCGTCGACGCCGATGACGCTCACGTTATCGAACCGGGAAGGATCGTCGATGAGAGCCCGATGTCCTTCGGCCAGGATCGCGTCATTAGCGGTGTGCCAGGATACAGCGAGCTTGGCCGCGATGACGGAGATCGTGGCGTGATCGACAACGAGTGCTTTCAAAGCCCATGCGAGTCCGGTGCGCGAGATCTTGGCCCTGGCTGGGGCTGCTTGGTCGGTGTCATGGCGCCACACGCGCCCACAGAGTTCGCACTTGTAGCGACGGAGTCGGATGAGCAGGGTGGTGGGACGGTGCCCGAAGGGTTCGTGAGCCAATTTCCGGGTCACAGTATCGCGGGGCCGGCCATGTCCGCCGCATCGGTGGCACCACTCATCGTCAGTGGTTGGGGTGCACAGGAGAACTGTTTCTGAATCGGTGACGTGTTGGCCCGTGCAGTGCAGGCCGAGTGTGTCGAGGTGGCAGAACGTGGTGAGGTCAGGGGTGGAGAACGTAAGGTGGTGCACGTCGAGGTCTTTCGGATGGTTTGTCTAGGAAATTCCATCTTCGAAAGGCCTCGACCTATTTCTGTGTAGCGACGCGCACCGGTTCTACACCCTCAACTGCGAAGAGCCAAAGCGGCTCTTCGCAGTTAGGGGTGTAATCGGGGTCTGAATCCTCCCGTCTCGAGCAAGCTTCGGGCGATGTAGTGGGTGAGGTTCCGGAACCCCAGCGCCGATCCACGTAGGTGTTCCAGCCTGCCGTTCAATGCTTCCGTCGGACCGTTCGACGTCCCCGGCCGATCGAAATACGCCAACACATCCATAGCCCGCTTCTTCAACGTCCGCCCCAGCCGGCGCAGCTCAACAAGACCAGCAGGCACCCCGGACGAGATGGAGTCGATGATCGACTGCAGCGACTTCTTCCCCGCGGTTCGGTCCGGGTTGCGGTAGGCGGTGCTGATGTCTTGGAACACGCTCCAGGTCACCTCCACATCAGCATGATTCTCATCAGCAAAGAGAGCGACGATCCGTTGCTGCTGCCGCTCGGTGAGTAACTGACACCCGGTGTGCAGAGTCCGCCGGGCCTGATACAACGGGTCGCCCTTCTTCCCGCGGTGCCCGGTCGTTTCCTGCTGAACACGCCTGCGGACCTCGTCCAGACTGTCCCCGGCGAGCTTGACGACATGGAAGGGATCCATCACTTCCACCGCGGCCGGCAGCTCTTCGACAGCAGCGGTCTTGAACCCGGTGAACCCATCCATCGCCACGACCTCGATTCCATCGCGGAAGGCCTTCGACTGCCGGGCCAGCCACGATTGAACACGGCCTTCGATCGTCCCTCAACCATGTCCAGCAATCTCGCTGGTCCTGTCTGATCGCGGATCGGGGTGAGATCGATGATCACGGTCACGTACTTGTCACCCCGTCTGGTGTGCCGCCAGACATGTTCGTCGACGCCGATGACGCTCACGTTATCGAACCGGGAAGGATCGTCGATGAGAGCCCGATGTCCTTCGGCCAGGATCGCGTCATTAGCGGTGTGCCAGGATACAGCGAGCTTGGCCGCGATGACGGAGATCGTGGCGTGATCGACAACGAGTGCTTTCAAAGCCCATGCGAGTCCGGTGCGCGAGATCTTGGCCCTGGCTGGGGCTGCTTGGTCGGTGTCATGGCGCCACACGCGCCCACAGAGTTCGCACTTGTAGCGACGGAGTCGGATGAGCAGGGTGGTGGGACGGTGCCCGAAGGGTTCGTGAGCCAATTTCCGGGTCACAGTATCGCGGGGCCGGCCATGTCCGCCGCATCGGTGGCACCACTCATCGTCAGTGGTTGGGGTGCACAGGAGAACTGTTTCTGAATCGGTGACGTGTTGGCCCGTGCAGTGCAGGCCGAGTGTGTCGAGGTGGCAGAACGTGGTGAGGTCAGGGGTGGAGAACGTAAGGTGGTGCACGTCGAGGTCTTTCGGATGGTTTGTCTAGGAAATTCCATCTTCGAAAGGCCTCGACCTATTTCTGTGTAGCGACGCGCACCGGTTCTACACCCTCAACTGCGAAGAGCCATTAAAGCAGCGATCAAGCAAATAGGGAAGTCGAAGATCAAGAAGGCCACCTCCAAGTACCTTCTTCAGAAGGCCAACGCGAACACCTGGAAGCATATCCGGGCGAAGAAGCACAACTGGGGGAAGATTGGCGGCACCTCGCGATCGAAAATTGCGAACTTAATGTCTCGTGCTATGGCTAACGGCAAGCACTCGAAACGTGGTGCGAACGGAATGCAGGCTGTCCTTCCCTACAAGGGTAAGTACATAGTTGTCACATATGCGAAGAAGGGTGGGAAGATCAGTAATGGCTGGTGGGGTAAACCGTGATAGCGCACAGGCACTGACTGAGGCGATCGTCGCTGCGGAAAAGGGCTCACTTGACAGTGCGTTGCAGCTTGCGGGCGCTATGTCGATAAAGGACGTCGCCTATGCCCTTGTCGAAGGGTTCGAAGATACTGGGAGCCCCGTGCACAATTTCGAAGAGATCCGTGATCGGTTCATTTGGCGGTGGGTTTCTTCGCTCGACCCAGTAGAAGTACTTGCCGCGCTTGTCGCCATCGACGGTGTTTACAGCAACGATTTAGTGGTTCTGCCACATGCGGAAGACCGGTTCACGACCAGGCTCTTAGAAGCTTCTGCGGATGCCGTTCGTGTAATTAGCAAGCATCTTTCCTACGTGAAGGATCTTGCTGGAGGCCCCGATACTAGTTTCAATGAGGCCTTCGCCGCGCGGGTGACAGAACTTGCTGACGGTCCGTTGGCTCAGATGTCTGACGATTTGACCTCACAGGCTCAGCAGCTAGCGAAGCTACAGCAGAACGCTGATGAAATCGAGTCGGACGAATAGGAGCTAGCTTTAAACCCACAAGGGCGGGGCCGCAAATCTACGGTCCCGCCCTTGTGGGTGCGGCTGTTGGAGTTTGTGCAGACAGCTGACGAAATCGGCTTCGCAGATCGAGAGGGCGACTTTCCAGCGTCTAGGTGGTGCCGTCCTTGACAGTTTCGTTCGCAATCTAGTCCAGTTCTTGGACGGATTCGGTGAGCGGGGATACCCGGTAGACATTTCCGCCCGTCGTGACCGGCTCCACCGAATTCGTCTTGGAGGTCACATATTCGTGACCAACTACCGCGACAATCACTGACGCTTCAAGCCCGTTGTCGTTGCTTGCCGAGGAAGGACACGTTCCGTCGAACCTCCGTTCACGATATGGCTGTCCGAGAACTCGAGCTGATGAATTTTCACCTCCGTTGTGGCTAGGTAGCCGGTATAGTCCCATGACCATGGATGTGTTTAGTTTTGTGATCGTCGGGGTTTATGTGCTCAGCGGTGGCCTGGTGCTCTCATTGCTGGTGCTCGGTTTGATTGTTCTGCTCAAGGTCAACAACCTGCTCGACCTCGAACTGGCCAAACGGGTCGAGCAGAAGAACGAGAACCCGCAATCCGCAGAATAAGTCCTCGCTGCCCCTGAACGCGGCGATGGCCTGATTGTCATCGAAGTCGACGTGACTCCGAAGACCAGACGAGGGAGCGTAGTGGTACACCACCTGTTTCGCATCACCCTATGCCTGCTGGCAGCTTTGGTAGCAGTGAGCTGTGAGAAGTTCATTTACGGCCGGATCATCCTGACACCAGACTCGGTCTGGGATTTGGTTATGACAGTGTGAAGTGGCCCCGGCATGACGGTTTCATCTGGCCCCACCCGCGACTCGCCGATGGTGTTGCGACGGCCACAACTGGCCCCACCCGAACCTAGAAGAACCTACTGGTTCAACAGAACGGGGCCACCACCTTGGAGTCACGAGTGGAACTCTTCGCCACCATCCGCCGCGACGCCCGCATCGAAGGACTCTCGATCCGAGCTCTCGCCAAACGCCACAACGTCCACCGCCGCACCATCCGCCAAGCCCTCGACAGTGCTGAACCACCAGCCAGAAAGCCCCCGGCTAGGTCGTCGCCGAAGCTTGATCCTTACAAGCCCGCGATCGATACCATGCTGCGCTCGGACCTCGACGCGCCCAGGAAACAACGCCACACAGCAACCCGGATCCTGAACCGGCTCATCGACGAACACGCAGCCGCGGGACTCTCATACTCAACCGTCCGCGACTACGTGCGCGTCCGCCGGGCAGAAATCGATACCGCGGCCGGCAGGCGTAAAGAAGTCTTCATCCCCCAACACCATGCCCCTGGTGCTGAAGCTGAGGTCGATTTCGGGGAAGTCTGGATCATCCTCGACGGAGTGAGAACGAAGTGTCACATGTTCGTCTACCGACTCTCCCACTCCGGCAAAGCCATCCACCGTGTTTACCCGACCTGCGGGCAAGAAGCCTTCCTCGAAGGCCACATCGACGCCTTCGAAACTCTCGGCGGTATCCCGACCAGGCATATCCGCTACGACAACCTCACCGCCGCCGTCACCACGGTCTTGCACGGGAAGGATCTGAATCGCCCCGGGGATAATAGAGGCAGGGAGATTGGAAGAAGGAGATTCTCTCATGCCAGTGAAGTACACCGACGAGCTCAAGGCTCGTGCCGTCGAGCTCGTCATCCATGCTCAAGCGGATCCGAACACCGCAAACGGAGCGATTGCCCGTGTAGCCAAAGAGCTCGGGGTGAGCAAGGAAGCGCTGCGGGTGTGGGTGCGTAAGCACAAAGACTCGGGCACAGCGACGCCGGCGGACTCCGTTGATCTTGAGGCTGAGAACCGTAGGTTGCGGGCTGAGTTGGCTGAATCGAAACGGGCAAACGAGATTCTTCGCCGTGCCTCGGCTTTCTTCGCGGCGGAGCTCGACCGCCCATCAAAGTAATCGTCACCTTCATCGACGATCATCGCGACGAGTTCGGAGTCGAGCCAATCGTGCGCGCCCTGAAGAGGACGGCGGCACGGATTGCTGTGAGCTCGTATTACGCGTTCAAGAAGCGTCAGCCATCGGCTAGGGCCCGTCGGGATCAGGCGCTGATGGTGGTGATCCAGGACGTCTATGAGGCGAACTACTCCTGCTACGGGGTGCGGAAGATGTGGAAGGCGATCAACCGCGAGTACACCGATCGGTTCGGGCATGTTGCTCGGTGCACGGTGGAGCGGTTGATGCGCCAGTTGGGCATCGACGGGATCCGGCGGAAGCGGAAGCGTCCGAAGACGGCTTCGGCTAGGGCTGAGGAGTGTCCGGATGATCTTGTCGAGCGTGAGTTCGCAGCACCGGCACCCAATTGTCTATGGGTCGCTGACATCACCTATGTTCCGACGTCTGCTGGGTGGGTGTACACGACGTTCATCCTTGATGTGTTCCACCGGGAGATCGTCGGCTGGCAGGTGACGAACCATATGCGGGAGTCTCTGGCCAGGGACGCTCTGACGATGGCTCTGGCGGCGAAATATAGGGGTGGTGAAGATGTCTCCGGGCTTGTCCACCACAGCGATTATGCCGAGGTTTTCGTTAACCCGAAAAATCAATATTTGGCCTGACCAGTCCAGGTATTCGCGCTCATTCCTCGGGTTAATCTAGGCTCCGTTCCATAAGCTCTACCGTATCCATCGGCCTCAACGACGAGGAAGGACACGGTCATGGAACACTCGGTCCCCGAACTCGGCGACATCGTGATTGCAGCGCTCCGCGATGCCAACTACCAAGAATCCACCATCACCAACTACCAGAAAACGATCACCAAGCTCACCACTTACATCGACACGCACGGTGGTGTCTACACTCCCGAACTCGGGAACAGATTCGCCGGACTGACGACCAGTCCCCAAACAGGGAAATTCAGTGCTCAACGCCACTTCGACTTCTCCCGACTCATCCACCTCGTCAACACCTACCTCGAAACCAGCACCATCGTGCTCTCCCACCGAACAAGAGGTGGCGGCGGCCGCTGGCCAACCAGCCACGATCTCGCGGATGGGACTGATGCAGGGTTAGGTGACATCTAGTCTGGCTTGTTCGATAGCAAGTCTGGAAGGATGGACACCATGCCACAGCCCTACCCGAAAGAATTCCGCGATGACGTCATCCGCGTCGTCCAGACCAGGGATTCTAAGACAACGATCGGACAGATCGCCAAGGACTTCGGAGTCCACGAAGGCACCATCAACAAATGGATCCGCCAAGCAGACATCGATGCCGGCAACAAACCCGGCAACACCAGCGACGAGTCCGCAGAACTACGAGAGATGCGTCGGCGCAACCGTCTGCTTGAGCAGGAGAACGAGGTCCTGCGCCGCGCGGCCGCCTATCTGTCACAGGCGAACCTGCCGTCAAAAGGCTCTACCCGCTCGTGAGAGAGCTCGCCGCCGACGGTATCCCCGTGGCGGTGTCGTGCCGGGTCTTGAAGCTCTCACGCCAGCCCTATTACCGGTGGCTGGCCACTCCGGTCCCTGAAGCTGACGTCGTCGAAGCCTATCGGGCCAATGCCCTCTTCGACGCCCATGCCGATGACCCGGAGTTCGGGTACCGGTACCTGGCCGATGAGGCCGAGGCTGCCGGCGAACCGATGGCGGTTCGCACCGCGTGGCGGCTGTGCTCGGCCAACTCGTGGTTCTCGGTCTTCGGAAAGGCCCGAGCCAAGAACGGCAAGCGGCCGGGACCGGCCGTCCACGACGACCTGTGCGTGGTTGTCGATGCCGATGGGCGCACCAGGCACGAGTTCCGAGCCGATGGACCGAATCAGCTGTGGTTGACCGATATAACTGAGCATCGCACCGATGAGGGCAAGCTGTACTTGTGTGCGGTCAAGGATGTCTACTCCTCGCGGATCGTCGGCTACTCCATCGGGGCCCGAATGAAGGCTCGGTTGGCTGTTGATGCCCTCGAGATGGCCGTGGCCCGTCGCGGTGGCGACGTGGCCGGATGCGTGACGCACAGCGATCGCGGAAGCCAATTCCGGTCGAAGAAGTTCACCCGTGCTCTGGCCCGCCACGGCCTGGTCGGATCGATGGGCAGGATCGGCGCGGCCGGCGATAACGCGGCCATGGAATCGTTCTTCGCTCTATTGCAGAAGAACGTTCTCGACCGTCGCAGGTGGGCCACTCGCGAGCAGCTGAGAATCGCGATCGTGACGTGGATCGAGCGGACATATCACCGACGTCGCCGACAAGCCCGGTTGGGTCGATTGACACCAGTAGAATACGAAGCAATCATAGAGCCAGCTGCTCTCGCAGCATGACACTCACGCTGTCACCCTTCTTTGCATCAGTCCCGATCGCTACACCGAGTATGAGACTCATATACGTCAACGTGGGCTCGCCGACGCCACGATCGATGACTACGCACGCACGACCCGCAGTTATCTCGTCTTTCTCGAAGGCCAGTCAATCACTACCCTCGACGCCGCGACCGCGGACACGGTCACCGCGCACTTCGACTCACTCCTGGCCAGGTGGAAATCCACCTCGTTTCCCTGGGTAGTGTCGAATCTGCGTCCCTTCTTCAAGTACAGCCACCGCCCCGACCTCATCGACGCCCTCTGCCTGATCAACGCCACTCGGAATCATGCCGTGATTCCTGCATTGACCGATCAGCAATGCCAGCAGGTCATCGCCGAATGCCAGAAACCCTCAACCCCGGCCAGGAACGCCGCGATCACTCTGCTCGCGCTGACCACAGGGCTGCGCGCGATCGACATCACCAGAATGAAACTAACCGATCTCGACTGGCACCACCGCACTCTGCGGATCATTCAACACAAAACCGGCAACCCACTGACCGTGCCGCTGCCCAGCCTGCTCTGCCAACGTGTAGCCGACTACGTCCTGGGCGGACGGCCAACCAGCACCAGTCCCGAAGTGTTCCTGCGGACGAAAGCTCCACACACCCGACTGACCGACCACTCAGCCATCCACGTGATCATCACGAAGACCTTGAACACTGCAGGAATTGACCATCCGGCCGGTGCCCAGTTCCTCCGCCACACCGCCGCGACCAGGCTGTTGAAGGCCAACACCCCACTGCCCACGATCTCTGCTGTCCTCGGACACGCAGATCCGACCTCAACAACCGTGTACTACACCGTCGACGCCGATCGTCTACGCGACTGCGTCCTGCCCGTCCCGAAAGGAGCACAGTCATGAAGCCCCCGATTTTCATCAGCTCATTCGCCGACGACCTGATCGCCTACATCGACTTCAAAGCACGAACCGGAAAGACCGGACACTCGCGCATCTACTACCTACGTCACTTCGACACATGGGCAACACGCCATTCGATCACGAAACTCGACCGCGGCGCCGTCGAAGGATGGGTAGCCGACGAACTGACTCACTGCTCAACTCACCGCTCATGGATGTCCTACATCCGTGACTTCGGCCGATGGATGCGCATCCACCGTGACCCAAGCGCCCACGTCCTCGGGGATGAGTGGAAAGCCGGAATCGTCCATTCCACCCCGTACCTGATGAGCAGTACCGACATCGAGGCCTTCTTCACAGCGACTCGAACGGTCCCAGCCCACTCACCCTGGGCATGGCAGGCCACAGCATTCTTCCTCCTCATGCACTCGGCCGGCCTACGCACCCGCGAAGTCCGGGCGCTGACCCCGGCAAACGTCGACTTCAACGATCGCCACATCATGATCGCCACATCGAAATCAGGTCGGGAACGCAAACTCCCCCTCACCGACGCAGTCATGGGCATTCTCGATTCTTGCCACCGCCGCTCTCGTTCTCAGTTCCCCAACCGCCAACGGTTCTTCGTCTCGTCCACAGGTGCCGGTCTCAGCGCCTCATCGATCGGAGTAATGTTCAACCGTATCTGGGATCACGCCGGCCTGGCCCGGCCAGCAGGAGGACCCCGACCACGGTCCTACGACTTCCGGCACCATTTCGCCTACGCCAATATTGAACGCTGGATGCGCGAAGGCACCGACGTCAACACCATGTTGCCGTACCTCAGCGCCTACATGGGGCATGCAGGAATCGATTCGACTCTGTATTACGTGCACACCTCCCCGGACTTCATGGACTCGTATGCTGAGCTGGCAGGAAAAACAGCGAACACGGTCATCCCGGAACCCGACGCGCGATGAAACACAACCCCATCACTGGTGCCCCTGACTTCTTCGTCTTCGCCCGTAACTTCCTCCACTCCTACCTGGCCAACGTTCGTAAATGCTCGCCCGCGACGATCACCGCCTACAGGCTCAGTCTCGAATGTTTCCTGATCTTCCTCACCACCGTTGGTGGCAGGCCACGGACAACGATCACCTTCGATGACTGCACACGGGAAAGAGTCAAAGCCTGGATCGAATGGATGAACACCACGAAAAAATATGCTCCACGCACGGTCACGCTGCGATTGACCGCGCTACGTGCCTTCCTCGCCTTCAGCGCGGCCGAAGATCTCACCCTCGTCGCGGCGTCGAAAGCGATTGCCGATGTGAAACCACCCCGCATCACAGTCAACCCCGTCGACTACCTCACGACCGACCACACCAGTGCCCTGCTGTCGGCATTCGACACCACGACGGTGAAGTCATGGCGGAACCAAATGATGCTGATCATCCTCTACGACACAGCAGCACGAGTCAGCGAACTCACAACACTGACCTGCAGCGACGTCCACCTGAGTATTTGAAGCTTTGGGGACCACCCGATCGTGCGGTTGGGGACCACCGATATTGCCTGTGGGGGCCAGCAGCCGTGGACCTCGGGGCCACTGGCCGCCCATCAGCTCATCGTCACGGGTTCAAAGCAGCATGTTCTCTCATGTTGTGACTGCCGGTCTCGACCCAGACCGTGTTGTGCACGATCCGGTCCATGATCGCATCCGCGTGGACTCCGGATCCGAGTCGTTGATGCCAGTCCTTCTTCGCATACTGGGTGCAGAACACCGTCGACGCACAGTCGTAGCGGCGTTCGAGCAGTTCCAACAGCATGCTGCGCATCGACTCATCCGGATGATCGAGCAACCATTCGTCTATCACGAGAACGCTGAACGCGGCGTACTTCTTCAAGAACTTCGTCGTGCCCATCGGTTTGTCCAACGCCTGCGCCCAAGCTTCTTCAAGATCAGGCATGCGAATATAGTGCGCACGGATCCGGTGCTGGCAGGCCCGTTTGGCCAAGGCGCACCCCAGGTACGATTTCCCGGAACCGGTGAACCCTTGGAACACGACGTTCTGGCCCCGCTCGATGAAACTGCAGGTCCCCAGCTGGGCGATCACGTTCCGATCCAGGCCGCGTTCATCGACCCTATCGAGTTGACGCAGGTCGGCTGCCGGGTAGCGCAACCCGGCCCTGCGGATGAGTCCCTCGATTTTGGCGTGATTGAATACCGAATGGGCTTCATCGACGACCAGTCGCAACCGTTCGTCGAAGCTCATTCCCATGGTCAGATCCTCGTCTTGGGCCTCGAGTGCCTCCAGCAGGGCCATCGCGCCCATTTCGCGCAGTTTGCGCTTGGTCTCTGTATCGATCGAAGTCACCGAGTCCCTCCTGCATAGTAGGAGGCACCGCGGACGTAGCCGCCGTGCTCGACAGGTTCGGTCCGGGCGGGTCTGGTCTGGTCCTGACCGGTGGCAAGGAGCGGTTGCACATGCGCATACCGTGGCGACCGCACCGGCCCCGCCAGCGTAATCCGGCAAGCGGCTTCGACCCGGTCGGCAGAGTAGCGGCGAGAGAGTCTCAACACCGCCAACGCCGGGTTGACCCCTTGCTCGTCGATGGCTACGGACTCGAAGATGCGATTGATGACGACCAGCGTCGACGCCCCGATCCTCTCGGCCCATTGGCGTATCCGGGCCGCGTCCCACTGCTGGTATCTGTCCCCAGCAGGAAGGTCAGCATCATTCGTGCGATACTCATTGACCGCAGTCTCTGGCAGCAGCAGGTGAGTCGTGACTCGCTGGTCCCCGCGGTAGACTTCGAGGCTGCGGTCGGTGATGCGCAGATCGACTTTGGATCCGATGTGCTCAAACGGCACCGAGTAATAGTTGCGCGCCCAGCTCACATGCCCGTTCCTGGCCACACGCCGCCCATAGATCCACTGACTGATCTCGTAGGCCACCTGCGGCAGCGGTGTCAACAGCGGTTCCTCCTCCGTGGTGAAGACACTGAGCCTGGATCCGGGCCGCTTCTGGAAAGGTTCAGCATTATAAGCGCAGACTCTCTCCTCGATCGCGGCCGTCAACGTCGGCAGCGATGTGAACCGCCGGTCACGTAGCCCTGCGATCACCCATGTGGCGACATGTCCAACAGTATTCTCAACACTCGCCTTGTCTTTTGGTGCCCTGATTCTGCCCGGTAGAACAGCAGCCGAATAGTGGGCAGCCATTTCCCGATAGGCGTCGTTGAGCACGATTTCACCGTCGCGAGGATGAGTGATGACTCCGGTCTTGAGATTGTCGGGCACGATCCGCGGTGTTGAACCGCCGAAAGCGGTGAACATCGCCACATGCGCCCGGAGCCACGAGTCCTGACTCATGTCCAGGCTCGGGTGCACGAATGCGTACCTGCTGAAGGGCAGACACGCGACGAACAGATAGACCGTCTTCGGCTTGTCTGCCCCCGTGTGCAGTTGCATTGTCGGACCGGACCAGTCGACCTCGATGGTCTGGGCGGCTTTGTGTCCCACACGAGAAGCTGCACCGGTGACGAGGACGTGGCGCTGATAGGTGCGGCAGAACCGGTCATAACTCATCGCCGGATCACCAGCCGCAGCGCACTCATCGGCGTACTCGCCATGGAGGAGCTTCAGCGTCACCCCGACCCGGGCCATTTCCTTATGGATTGCCTTCCAGTCAGGTTGGGCGAACACGCTGTGATGGTCCCCGCGGCCCGGAAACAGGAGGCCATACACTTCACTGTCAGCACGGTCCTTGACATCATCCCACCCGAGTCCCGCAGCGTCGGCGGCCTCGAGGACCTGCGTGACCGATTTGCGTGACATTGCCTGGGAGCCAGCGATCGCTCTGCCCGAGAGCCCCTCGGCTCGAAGCTGTAACACCAGCTTGGCCCTGATCTTGCGTACCATTGATAATCTCCTTTCGCCGCGTGCCCAATACACGCGGTGAAAGGAGCTTATAGTTCGTGGCCCCCGCACACGCCATAGATGGTCCCGACGCCCACGATCACGCGACCAAGCAACTGGCCCCCGAGCTCACGATTGACGGCCCCCAACAAGACGGATATTCACACCTTCGTCAGCCTGCCCAGGTGCGCCTGAAAGGCAAAGGAAATAAGACTCGAGTTGTACCGATCAACACTGCCACCACCGACCACCTGGGGCCCTATCTGGCAGAGTTCCACCCCGACGAAGAAGATTCAGATCGTCCACTGTTCTATACCCACCACCACGGGAAGATTTCGAAATTATCAACGGATTCCGTATCGCTGATTCTCAACCAGGCCGTGACGATCGCTCAGCAGGAGTGTCCGACATTTCCAGGCAGGATCCACCCGCACATGCTGAGGAAGACGAAAGCAATGGATCTCTATCAGGAAGGAATCCCACTGCCAATCATCATGAGACTTCTCGGACATACCAACGCCTCGACGACTCAAGCCTTCTACGCGTTCGCAACGATCGACATGATGCGCCAGGCCATCACCGTCGCTACCCCGACACCGACTGCCCCGCAACTGACCGACTCACAACTGGAAGCCTTGTACAGTCTCAAGTAACTTTGCAACCGTTAACCCGAGGAATGAGGGAATCTGACCAGTCTGATCAGGATAAACACGGATTCCTCGGGTTAACGAAAACCTCGGCATAATCGCTATTAACCCGAATTCGGGTTAACAGCGACCGCGGCGTTCAATTCCGATCGATTCGCTACGGCGAGACCCTGGCGGAATCCGAGGTCGTGGCGTCGGTGGGGTCACGTGGAGACTCGTACGACAATGCCATGGCCGAGGCTCTGAACTCGGTCTACAAGGCAGAGTTGATTGACCGGAAGGTGTGGTCGGGGTTGATCGAGGTGATGGCGGAGACGTCGAAGTGGGTGGCCTGGTACAACCAGACACGGTTGCATTCAGCGATTGACTACCGCCCGCCGTTCGAGGTCCATTCGGAATGGATCAACCAGTCCGCGATTGAACCCGCGGCTGCTTAGGAAACCAAGAAAAGGAGCCTCTACGAAACCCGGTGCTTGACAGTGTGTTCCTCGTTTAGTTGTTGATTTTCTCCCAGTCCGCCGGATCATCGACGACTGGGAAGTTGCCATCCAGTCGAATGTCACCGACGGTAATGACCTGAATATGGCCAATCGCAAGCATTTTGCGGGCGTTAGCCTGTTGATAGATCACGGACTCGATAGCTGCATCAGTCAACAGGTCGAGGACTTCTCCCTCTGGGGACTCTCTGATCGTCGACATGTAAAAGTAGCCATACACGGTGTCGCCAGGCTCAACCCAATGCCCCTCCGAATCATTGATGAACCGTTCTTCCCAGCTGACTTCGTACTCTGAGTGTTCGGCCTCGAACCGCTCACAATCTCGCTCGTCAGTCACAATCCCTATGAACGGATCGATCATCTCTTCCGAGTCGAACGGCGAAGGCTGTTTAGCGAAGAGCAAAAATACCTTCTGGTTACCCATAATCACCTCATCTGCAAGTCAGCGGCTTCTAGTGCGGACCGCATGGTACTGAGAGTATCGGCGAAGTCACCCGCGCCCAAAGTGTCCGGCCCTGATACCGCAGTCGGCCGATCGAGCTGGCCGACCATTTGTGCTTCTTCGTTCCCTTGCACTTATATTTCATGTTCGTCTGCGTGAATTTCACCGTATAGTACTTCTTCTTGTATTTGCCGCCGGTACGCAGGTCCTTGTCGTTAGCGGTTTGTGGGATTTCGATCCCAGCCTTGACCCACATGAGACCGTTCTTCACTCTCAGTTGGGAGGCCATCTTGATTCCGGTCACCTTCTTCGTGCACACCGTGACCGGTTTCACTCCACCGTATTTGTATCCGGCTGATTTTCGGGTGTGGAATCCGGCAGGGTGCAAGGTGCAGGGTCCGTACCGCTTGTACGCAGCCTGGGCCGAGATGCCCTGCGGGTGTTCTTTCTCGATGGCGTCGAGTTTCCGCATCGCTTCTTCTTCGGTGTCGGCCTCGACGTAGGGAGATGGTCCCTGCGAAGATGTGATTTCTTCTTCGCTGACTTCGTCTGGTTCGGAAGCCGTGGCTGGGGTGGCTACGAAGCTGAGAAGGAGGAATGTCAGGGTCGTACAAGCCAATGCTGGTTTGAATCTCCTCATAGTGGTGCCTTTCGCTGTGGGTAGAGTCCGTTCACTGTTAGCAGCGAACGGACTGACACTATGTCGGCTGTGGCCTTGAGCGCATCCCCCGTAAATATGAAATTTGGGCAGTTTCAGTCAGACCCGCTGGAGGGAGTGGGGGCACAGGGTGGGGCCAGTTCAGGCCGTCAGGGTGGGGCCAGTTCTAGTTGACATAGCCAGGCATTTCCGGGAATGGGTGCGTGTCGCGATCATCGCTGTGGTTGTGTGGGTGAGTCTCAACGTTTCAGACCGGTGGAGAGACCGCACTCGAAAATCGCAGAGATTGCAGCCCTGATACTGGGGAGAGAGCCCGAATCAATCCTTTACCCGTCCTCGTATACCGTCTTAGAGATGTCCCGAACTCGTGCGGGTCCACCCATGGCGGGACCGGATCTTGATGATCAGGGCCATCAGTAGAAAAAGTACGGCGGTCAGGGGGGAACATGAACGCGGCGAACACCCACACAAGCGTCCCTCCAATTCCGGTCGAGTCGTAGTACACGGCCTGAGCAACTGAGAGGCTGCTTAACTGGTGGGCGAAGACCAGAGCGAATCTGGTTTGGAACCATTCATATGCCGATCTTGGCACACTCGTCGTAGAGTCAGGGCCGTGACGGGAATTGTCGCGATCACGATTGAACGCTCGCGGCGGAAAGTGACCGCCCGCAGGACACTTTGTGCAGGTGAAGGCAAGAAATACGTGTGCCCGAAGGGGCCCGCGTCCGTTTTCAACGGTTTCGAAAGCGGATTGACTGCCCGGCGTTGCGCCACTGAATCTCGGCAATGCACCTCTTCTATCGTGCTCATGCGATGTTTGCGCACACTATAGAATGAGCCTTATCGCTTTCAACTAATGAGGCAGAGCCCGCAGATGCACCGAAAGGATCGAGCATATGGAAGGCTTTGGATTCGTCGAATCGAGCTTTGGCGTCCTTGGCATGCTGCTGACACTTCTGCCAGTGTTTGTCTTTCTCGTCATCGTAGCGGGCATCGTAATTGCGACTGTCTGGATCACCAAGTACCTCAAGCGGCAGGAAGCTGACCGCAAAGAGATGCTCGATCTCATGCGCAGGCAGGTTTCCAGAAAGCAAGATTCGTGAGTAGCGATCGCTTATCCGTCGTGCTGATCATTGCGGGCCTGTTCGCACTCCTAGCTGGTTTTGTCACTGGCCTTGCAGTCTTCTCAACAATGTGGATCCTCCTGGGCTTCGGTGTCGCTCTCACACTCATCGCCACGAGTTTCATTATCTCGGTCTTGAACCAGCGGCCTTGGGAGGCTAGAGGGCGTGACCAGCTGCGCCGGCTGAACACCATAGGGACGGCCCTGCTACTCGCGGGACTCACATGTGCCGCTGTGGTCGGGATCGCTATCTCGGGGTTCATCGTTCTCGTTGATGGTACAACTCTGCAAAGCAGTCCTGCGCAGGATGCATTGGTGTGGGTTGGTGTCATTGCGGCGGTCCTGGGAGTAGTTGGGTTTGTCTGCGCCGCGGTGGTGAAGTTCGGCATTCGCTTTATCCGCACACCGAGTAGTAGGTCTTAGCCTTGATCCACCGATTCGGTTGATTCTTGGCGGTTCGTTCGGGTTCGAGTGCGAACATGACGTGAGGGCAGGAAGTAGTGTCCCGGTCTCTCACCGGTCTCTTCCACAAATGTTTCCCAAGGTCTCCTCCAGACCCTGCGGCGTCGTGCTCGAGCAGGAGCGAATCGGTCAGGACAATGATCGTGTAGGTGGGCTCAGAGCCGCGTGCCAGAGTCGTGCGAATTCCGTCGCCCACGGCCACCGTCTCGGCAGGTGCACAATCAGCTTCCTGGCCCGGTGAGCGATCCGGGCCGGGATGCCGATGATGCGTGTCCGCAGCGTCTGGGCGCGCACTTTGCTCATCCTGCCACCGATGAGTCCGGCCGCAGCCCGCATCAGGTTGTGCGTGATCGCTGCGACTGCTACCCAGGCGGCGTTGGCGTTGAACACCCCAGAGGGCATATGTGCCAGGGCACCGTTCTTCAGCTCCGCATTGATCTGCTCGATGATCGCGTGCTTGCGGTGGATGTGATCAGCAGCGACGGTGTCGAAACGGTCTTTGTCCACCGTGGTGAAGAACGCGTGATAGCGGAACAAGTCGAACAATGGGCCCTGCCCGGCAGTGCGTTTGGTCTCGTTGAGTTCAGGGATGCGGCGGACCACCAAGCGGCCGGCGGCGTGCAGGGACTTCTTCTTCGAGGTGAATGCGGTGAACGGGACCTCGGCGACTTCGGCCTTCGAAATCCAGGCCCTGGTCTCTTCGTCGTAGATCGCTTCGGGGTATTCGATGCCAGTCCATGCGCCGTCGCTGATTGTTCCGATCGCTGCTTTGACCTTCTTGTCCATGCGGACCGTGATCGATACTTCAGCCCCGGCATCCCGGGCGGCTTTGGTCACAGTCGAGGAGTAGTACGCCGAATCAGCCCTGACCAGGGCTGGGAGGCCGGAGTTGATTCGGGTCGTGGTGGCCAGAGCGTCGGCGACGAACTTGTCAGCACCCCGGGCTGACGAGGTTGAGCCCTTGCGCAGGCGCTGGCCGACGATGATCTGGCCGGAGTCGCCCGTCGATGCGGTCGCCAACAGTGCGTTGAGGCCACGACTGCCTTGGTAGCCGAATCCAGCTCCCTGCTTCGACGCGGAGTGGACATCGATGACGGTGTCGTCGACATCGACGAACACCATCGCTTGTCCAGTGTCTTCGCTGGCTGGTAGCAGCGGTGTGTGCTCGTTGAGGTTGGTCAGGAAACGGGAAGAGATCGCGTCGAGTTGCCGGACGTGGCCGAAGGCGAACGAGCGCAGGAACGACCCCAGGGTCGAGGGCGCGTAGACACGATCGAAGAGGTGTTGCATGCCGCCGTGGCGGAGGATGTTCATGTCATCGATCGAGTCGGCCCCGGCAGCCATTCCCGCGACCAGGGTAGCCAGTTTCGGTGCCGGGTTCGCGCCCTTGTCGGCTCCGGTGGTGGTCACGGTCAGACGGTCTTCGGCGAGGTCTGGCAGGCCCGCCATCTGGGCGAGGCTCATGATCGGGACGAGCCCGGTAGTGGCCGTCAGGTTCGCATCGTCGAAGGAGTGAGACACAGACGCGGGTGTGTGGTTGAATAGCACCTGAGAGGTGCCCCTTTCTTGAACGGGAATGTTGACTTCGAACATCATCATTTTCCCAGTTCAGAAGGGGCATTTCCATTTCACGCGCGGCTTGATCCGGCTACTCGCATCGGTGGATCAAGGCTTAACGTCTATGCCGGGAGTCGGCGTTAAGACCGCGTCCCAGATCCTCCTGGCAGCCGGTGATTTCTCTGCGTTCAAGACTGCCGGGCATTTGGCGGCGTATGCCGGGGTCGCGCCGGTGACGCGGCGGTCGGGGACTTCGATTCGGGGCGAGTTCCCATCAAGGGCGGGTAACAAACGGTTGACAAACGCACTGTTCCACTCAGCGTGGGTGGCGTCGTGTCATGATCCGTTATCGAAGGCGTATTACGAGCGGAAACGGGCTGAGGGGAAGCGGCATGATGCTGCGGTGATGTGCCTGGCTCGTCGCCGGCTGAATGTAATGTTCGCTATGGTCAAGGCCGGGTCCTTCTATGAAGCGAAGACCCCAGTTGCTGCTTGACAATGAATGTAACGGGTGGGCGAGACCGAGCTGCCGCAGCACCTTCGTTTCCGGCGCCTCGATCGGAGGGTGGTCTGCTTCTGAACAATTATCGGATCACGCCAACTGGCCGCGGACCCGTGAATCTGGGAAGATACTGGCATGTCGATGAATGCGAGACGCACACGCACCCTCAGGGGTGTTGGTGCCGCCGTCTTCGCATCGTTTACCGCTCTGGCATCCCACATCATCGCCGGCGGGTCGGCACCAAACGTTTTCGGCATGACGGTCGTCATTGCCTTGTCCGTATTCGTGTGCGTGCTCCTAGCTCGATCGTCCCTCTCATTGTGGAGACTTTCAGCGTCGGTCATAGCCAGCCAGGCAATGTTTCACTGGATGTTCTCAGTCCTCGGCCACGGACCAAATATGCGCCAAGAACCGTCGTCGATCGCAGCCGATTCGCTGGCTTCAGGCCACCATATGATGCACTCCATGCCTGATTCCGCGATGATGCCATCCGGCCACGCGGGCATGGACCACTCGCTGACATCACCGACGATGCTGGCCTCACACCTACTGGCAGCCATGCTCACGATCGCCGTGATCTACCGATTCGAAACAATCCTGGCAAACATCAACCAACTCATCAGTCTCATCTGGTCACTGATCGTCGCCATAGTATCGATCCCTGTCGTTTTCACCGGTATCGCTCGGGTAGACCGGGCGTGCGCACAGCCCCGTGTGGTTGGTTCTCAAAACGTCGACCGTTCACCTGTCCTCAGGCGTGGTCCGCCCGTGTTCGCGCTCTGAACCCACTACTTTCACTTCTTCCCGCTGATTTTGCGGGCGATTCTTCCTCACCGTTATCCCGGTGCTCTTGCAGCCACCAAACTCGATTGTTGGTGTCCAAGAGTCTCGGTTGACGGGGCGCGTCCTGGTATATGTGAGTTGTATAGACGTGGGTTCGGAGCTTTCTCACGATCAGATCGTTTCTGTCTTGGAAGGTCCTCCCGTGATTCGTCCTACTCGTACCATTTTCACGACGACCGTGATTGGTTGCTTGCTCATTGCCGTTTTCGCTGCCATGGCGATCCACTGGGTCCCATCAGGGCCAGCTGCCGCTCACGACCAGCTCATCAGCAGCACCCCAACCGCTAGTGAAGAACTCGATGCCTCACCCGATGAGGTGACGCTCGAGTACTCCGCTGAAGTGATGACCATGGGTGCTGAGTTGCGCCTGACCGATTCGGCCGGGAAGCAGTACTCGGTCGATGAAGCGAAGTTCGAGGGAACTCGTGTTGTCGCTGGTATCAGTGAGGACCTGCCCGACGCAGCCTATTCGCTGGCCTGGCGGGTGGTGTCGTCGGATGGTCACCCCATCAGTGGTGTCGTGCCATTCACCGTCGGCGACGCCCCAAAGGCCTCCGCGGAAGACACCTCGGCTGAGTCTTCGGCCCCGAGTCAAAGCGCTCAACCTGCCTCCGAGGGTGCAGACAACGCGCCGAGCTTCCCCTCCTGGGTGCGGCCCGTTCTCGTGGCGGTCATCGGCATGGGGTTGGCCTTCGGGATCTTCGCTTTCGTCACTCGCACCAGGAAACAGCGACATAACGACTGATCAGCCGTTTTCAGCAACGCTCGACTGACCGTTGCGTGACCACTTCTTTTACTCTTTGAAAGGCACTACCGTGCGTAAACACACCCTGATTTCTACCGCTATCGTCTCAACGTCTCTCCTTCTCCTCTCCGCTTGCGGTGGCGGTGCCGAGGCTGAATCGACGGAGACGTCTGCTCCTGTCGCTGACTCTGTCGAGGTTACCGATGCGTGGGTCAAAGCCGCCGACGATGGCATGTCCGCGGCTTTCGGCAGCATCGAGAACACCGGATCGACGGATGCGACGGTTGTCTCGGCCGAATCCCAGGCCTCGACCGCGCTTGAACTCCACGAAACCGTGGAGAACGAATCCGGCGAGATGGTGATGCGGGAAAAGGAGAACGGATTCACCATCACTGCCGGCCAATCATTGGCACTGGAACCTGGTGGGAACCACATCATGCTCATGGACCTCACCGACCCGATTAAAGCAGGTGACGAGGTGGAGTTCACCCTGACGTTCTCCGATGATTCTACACTCGAGTTCAGTGCGCCCGTGAAGGACTATGAGGGCGCGAACGAGAACTACGAATCGGGTGATGACGAGGCCGGTGAGCACGAGGGACACGATATGGAAGACATGGACCACAGTGGTGGGAGCAAATGACTCCTGCTGAACCGGGTGCGGGTTGGTCTAGGCGACGCCTCCTCATCGGGGGAGGCGTTGCCGGGGCCGGCGGTCTGGCCGCCCTCGGCGCCGACTACGCCAGCAGGCGGGCACGAGCAAGCGGAACAGACGAATCACCATCACTTAACGGTGAGGTCCGCATCCCCTTCTACGGAGCCCACCAGTCCGGCATCACCGTAGAACCTCAAGCCCATGCTACGTATGTGGCACTGAACTTGAAGAAGGGCGTGGCCAAGAAGGATCTGGCGCGGATGCTCAAGACCATCACCGACGACGCTGCGCGCCTGACTCAAGGGGTTCCAGCGTTAGCCGATTCGGAACCGGAACTGGGAACCGTGCCGGCCCGGATGACGGTCACCTTCGGATTCGGCCCGAATCTCGTCGCCCGAGTCGCTGGGGATGCGGCCCTGCCGGAATGGTTGGGCTCGTTACCGGAATTCGGGATCGACCAGCTTGAGGACCGGTGGTGTGACGGTGATTTGTTACTCCAGTTCAACGCTGATGACCCTTTCACCATTGCCCATGCTGTGCGGATGCTTCTCAAGGACACCCGCTCCAGTGCGGACGTGCGTTGGGTGCAACGAGGGTTTCGCCGCGCCCAGGGTTCGGAGAAGTCGGGGACGACGATGCGTAACCTCTTCGGGCAGGTCGATGGAACGGTCAACCCGCAACCTGATGACACTGATTTCAAGGAACTTGTGTGGAATCGGGATGGGTGGATGACTGGTGGGACCAGCATGGTTATTCGACGGATCGCGATGAATCTGGACAAATGGGATCGCTTGGACCGGCCTGGACGGGAGCAGTCAGTAGGGCGCAATCTCGCGAATGGTGCCCCGCTGACGGGAGTCAACGAGCATGACGAACCTGACTTCACAGCTCTGACCCCGGTTGGTTTCCCGGTGATTCCCGAGTTCTCCCATATGGCCAGGGCGAGAACCCCGGATCGGTCCCAACGGATCCATCGTCGCGCCTACAACTACGACGACGCTCCGGAGCCCGGGAAGATCTCGAACTCGGGGCTTCTGTTCGTCTCCTACCAGGCCGATGCCACTGCACAGTTCGTTCCGATCCAGCAACGCCTCGACGAACTCGACCTTCTCAACGAATGGACGACCCCGATCGGATCCGCCGTCTTCGCCATTCCACCCGGGTGTGACGAGAACGGATTCATCGGCGACACCCTCTTCGACTGACTGATTTTCAAAGGACTATTACATGACTATCTTGACCACAGAACCAGCTGAATCTCCATCGTCTCCACCGACCTCACCGCCACCTCACCGGGGGTGGTTCGGGCAGTTCCTCAGACGACTGCACTTCTACGCCGGTATCTTCGTTGGACCGTTCATTCTCATCGCTGCGATCAGTGGCGCCCTGTACGCGGTCAGCCCCCAGATCGAGAAGGCCGTTTACGCACACGAACTCTACGCCCCGAAGGCCGACACGTATCTTCCGTTGGCCGAGCAGATTGACGCAGCCAATGCATTCATCGGCGGTGGCGCGACACTGTCCGCAGTGAGACCGGCCCCGAAAGAAGGCGACACGACGCGGGTGATGTATGCCGATGACTCCCTTGGAGAAAGCGAGAGCCGAGCGATCTTCATCGACCCGGCAACCGCGGAAGTCCGAGGAGATCTCACTGTCTACGGCACCAGTGGAGCCTTGCCACTGCGAACGTGGCTTGATCAGCTCCATCGCAGTCTCCACCTCGGCGATGTGGGTCGTCTCTACAGTGAGCTCGCCGCTTCCTGGTTGGGCATCATCGCCGTGGCCGGTCTCGGACTATGGGTGATGCGGGCAGTGAAAACGCGAAAGGCGAAGGAGATGCTCCACCCGAGCTTCAAACGCAAGGGCCTACGCCGCACGTTCTCCTGGCATGCCTCTGTCGGTGTGTGGGCTGCGATCGGGATGCTGTTCCTGTCTGCGACCGGTATCACCTGGTCCCAATACGGCGGTGAGAGCGTCAATAAGATCCAGACAGCCATCGACTGGACGACCCCGGCCGTGAGCACATCACTCGACGGTTCCGCACCTGCTGGTGGTGAACATGCCCACCATCATGGTGGGGGAGCACCAGCGGAACCAGTTGGGGATGGGCCGAATCCGGCAACGTTCGATTCTGTGCTCTCGGTCGCGCAGGATGTCAATGTCAACACCGGGCTCGTGGAGATCAAGCCACCCGAGGATGAGAACTCGGCGTGGGTCGTTAGTGAGATTCAGCGCAGCTTCCCCACCGAGGTTGACTCGGTCGCGGTCAACGGTACCACCATGGAGGTTGTCGATCGCACCGACTTCAAGGACTTCAACATCGGGGCGAAACTCACCCGGTGGGGAATCGACACGCACATGGGCAACATGTTCGGGCTGCCCAACCAGCTTGTTCTCTTTGCCCTGGCTTCAGGGATCGCGTGCATGGTGGTGTGGGGTTATGTGATGTGGTGGCAGCGCCGGCCCAAACACGACACCAACCGCAAGTTCGGGGTGACCCCGGCTCGTGGCGTGCTGCGACGGTCACCCTGGTGGGGAATCGTCTCGGTGGTAGCGGTTGCTGGGTTCGTGGCGTGGTTCCTGCCCGTGCTCGGCGTCAGCTTGATCGGCTTCATCCTTGTAGACCTGATCCTAGGGTGGCGCGCGCGAAGCAAAAAATAGGAAGCTGGTATTCGCCAGGGCGATAGCGTTGCTGTCGCCCTGGCGAAGATCAGAGTCAAACAACTGTTTACTGTTTCACACTCGAATGCACAACAGCGAAATCGAACAGAGGGTGAAACGGGAGAGTTAATCTCTGCGCGCGGTGGTTCATGGTCGCGAATGAGCGCTGCCAATAGACCGCCGCTCATCGAAGCATCTTGCAGGCAATAAGAGTACGATTCGTTGTCGGTCAAGATCGATCGATTTTGACCCACACACAAGGTTGAGGGTGATTTAAAGGCTGGAGCGCCAGTGTTTCTGGTTCCAGAAACAAAGAAATGCGGAACATGGTGGAATTCGATCCACAGCAGTGCCCTACTGAGCGCCACAACCCCAGCGACGATCCCTGTTCCCAACACAGCTGCAAGAGCGCCGACGAGGATCTGACCAAGATATCCGCGCGTTTCTGCCATGGGACTGGTTAAAGCATCGATCGATCGGGGTATGGCCAACGTGTTCACGAAATTTATCGGCAAGTGGCATAGTGACTGACCACTTCACGCACGCCGATCCGCGCCGGCACCGAAGCTCCGGAAAAGCAAAGCTCCTGCGCAGCGGCCCCGATGCTTCCGTTTTTCACCACGGCAAGATAGGCCTCAAGATCGATCCTCGTGGCCGGCACCAGATCCATGTCACCATCGTCAGTCAATCGAGCGCACATAACGTGAGTTCGGCATCAGCGGCCAGGGCGAGCCGGTACTCATCGTCGCTGATGAGCAGGACCACCGCACCGGCGGCGACTGCGCGGATCTCCTCGGCGATGGAAGTAAGGTGGCGACGGTCGACGCCGGAGCTGGGTTCGCCGAAGACGACAATGCGGCGGCCAGCAACACAGGCGGCGACGACCAGGCGCTGTTGTTGACCCCCGGAGAGCGCGAGCGGGTGGCGTTGGGAGAGGTCGGTGAGGCCGAGAGCACTGAGTACTTCGCGAAGATCAGGGGCGTTGGTTGCGCCAGTGTCCGCGAGTTCGATCTCAGCCATCACACTTTCAGTGAATAACTGTCGTTGAACGTCCTGCATGACGATCGCGCTCTGCCGTAGTCTTCTTTTCCGACTCAGTGATCGATCGCCCATTGACACAGTGCCTCCGCAGGCCTGCAGGCCTGCGATAATTCGGGCCAGTGTCGATTTTCCGGCACCTTTGACGCCTCGGATCGCACTCACCCTCCCAGCAGGGAAGGTAACACGGTCGATATCGAGCACCGTTCGACCACCGAGACGGCAGCGAATACTTTGAAGAACGAGAGACCAATCGACGTAGTCGGGCTCGTCGACGCGGGATGCTACGCCTCTTGGCTTGACGCTTGGCCCCTGTGCGGACACCCGTGGGAGACTGACGGTGCTGACCGACCCGTGCAGTCCCTCTCGAGCGAGGTCGTCATCGGCGTTTGGGTAAACTGACTCCGGTTGAATACGCGCTTGTTCACCACAAGGCTGTCGCTCTGGCGGCGTAAACCCCGGAGTCAACTAAACCGTCAGCAATTCCATGTCGCGTTCGTCGCCGACGTGTTCAACCGCGAGATCGTCGGCTGGCAGGTATCGCGGTCGCTACAAACCGAGTTGGCCCTCGACGCTTTGCAGATGGGAATCTATCAGCGCAAACGTGCAGGTGGCGACCTGTTCGGGCTGGTGCACCATTGGGACCGCCCAGTATCGCGCAATCCGATATGGCGAGGCCCTAGTGTCCTGCGCCGTAAATTCGTGTAAGAAGTTGTAGAATGGAGTATGCCTCGCACCGGTCGTCCGAAAGCTGAACTGATCCTCACCGATGAAGAACACCAGACGTTGACTCGCTGGTCCCGTCGGCGCAAGTCCTCACAAGCCCTTGCTCTGCGCTCACGAATCATCCTCGGCTGCGGGCAGGAACGATCAAACAAGGAAGTCGCCACCAGCCTCGGCTGCACGCCCGCGACTGTGGCCAAATGGCGGAACCGATTCATTGCCGACCGACTCGATGGTCTCGTCGACGAACCACGCCCAGGTAGACCCGCCACGATCACGGCCGAGCAGGTCGAGGACGTCATCACCTCAACCCTGGAACAGACACCGAAAAACGCCACCCACTGGTCACGGGCGCAGATGGCCGAACGCAGCGGACTATCGAAATCGACGATCGGACGGATCTGGAAGGCCTTCGAACTCAAACCCCACCGCGCCGATGGGTTCAAACTCTCCAACGACCCTCTCTTCGTGGAAAAGGTCTACGACATCGTCGGCCTTTACCTCAATCCACCCGAGTCCGCTGTCGTGCTCAGCGTCGATGAGAAGTCCCAGGTCCAAGCGCTGTCTCGGTCCCAGCCGGCGTTTCCGATGATGCCGGGCATGCCGGAGAAACGTACCCACGATTACGCCCGCCACGGCACGACGAGTCTCTTCGCAGCGCTGAATGTCGCCGATGGAACCGTGATCGCCTCGACACACCGCAAGCACCGCGCGATCGAGTTCAAAAAGTTCTTAACCAAGATCGACAAACACGTTCCAGACCACCTCGACATCCACGTCGTGTGTGACAACTACGGCACGCACAAACACCCGTTGGTGCGGAACTGGCTGGGCAAGCATGAGCGGTTCCATATTCATTTCACGCCCACGTATTCGTCGTGGATCAACCAGGTCGAGAGGCTCTTCGCTGAAGTCACCCGCGAACTCCTCCAGCGCAGTGACCACCGAAGCGTGCAAGCCCTGGAGAAAGACCTTCGCGAGTGGGTTAAGGCGTGGAACGAGGACCCGCAACCATTCGTGTGGACGAAAACCGCGGAAGAGATACTGGAATCTCTCTCACGACTAATGCAACGAACTACCGGCGCAGGACACTAGCTGGGCAAGACGCCGTCGCGTCTGTCGGGTCTAAAGTCGATTCATACGATAATGCCCTCACCGAAACGCTGAACACACTCTATAAGGCCGAACTCATCCGGAACAGGGGTGCCTGGAAAGGCATTGATGATGTCGAGCTCGCCGCGGCGGAGCGGGTGCACTGGTTCAACACGTACCGGCCTCACCGGAGCACTTGGTGTAGCGACTCCCTCTGCGTTCCGATCAGACTTTTTCAGTGCGCTGCCGCGGGCTGCGTAGCTCGTGCACGAGCCGATGATTAGAGAACTCTCCATCAAACCCGGTGCTTGAGAGCCTAAAGTTTCGTCAATCGTTCAACCGCCAACCTGAGGTCAGTCATTGGACGGGGCCTTTGCGCAAAACGGTTGTTCGGGACCGAGCGCGCTGTTGCTGCATATATCGGTCAAAGGTGTCCCTCCATTGCGGACAGAGGCTGTAACCAGAATGGAGTACTTCCTCCACCGCGAGTTCGGTGGGGAACCCGAACGTGTCATACAAGGTGAAGATATCCTTCCCAGTCATCCCCGTTGGGCCTCGTCGGTGGAGTTCTTCCAAGCCCTTGCGAAGCGTGCGCAGGAACACGCGTTCTTCCTTCTCCAAAACCGTCATGATCGTCTTGTGCTGCGTGTCTAGTTCCGGATAGTTGTCATTGTAGAGGACGGTGATTACCGAAACTGTGGTGGGCAGAAAGAGCTTTTGAATTCCGATTGCCTGCCCATACCGGATCGCCCGACGTACCAGTCGGCGCAGCACATACCCGCGTTCTTTGTTCGCCGGCCGCACCCCGGCCACGATCATGAACACTGCTGCACGCAGGTGGTCGGCAATCACACGCATGCCAACTGTCGCGTCCCGGTATGAGCGGCCGCTGAGCTTCTCCAAGTGTTCGATGATAGGGCGAAGGGCACTGATTTGGAATATGTCCGGGTCGTCGTTCGCAGCCGCAGTGATCCTTTCCAAGCCGCCACCAAAGTCGACATTGCGGTGAGTCAGCTGGGTGAAGGTGCCGTCGGGTTGGCGTTGATATTGCATAAACACCTGGTTCCCGATCTCCATGAATCGACCACTTTCGCTAGCCGGATGTGGCAGACCATGGGTCGGGTCGTGGTGCTCAGGGCCGAAGTCGAAGAATACTTCACTGTCGGGCCCACAAGGGTCCCCAACCGGAGTGCCAGCCAGCCCCTTACCTCGGCTCCACCAGTTTTCCTCGTCGCCATAGAAGAAGATGCGTTCCCCGGGACTGATGCCACGGGCGTCCCCGTCGGATTGGGTCCCGATCACCGCGACCTGGGCTTCAATTCCGGCGTCGGCGAACACTTGCTTCCAGATCTGCGCCGCTTCCTCGTCACGTGGGACACGTGCCGAAACATCGCCGCCGAACACGGTGACATACAAACGGTGGGGATCCAACCCGACAATGCGGGTCAAGAAATCGAAGAACCAGCGGATCTGCTGCTCTTTGAAGTAGTCACCGAGGCTCCAATTCCCTAGCATTTCGAAGAACGAAGTGTGTCGATTGTCGCCGACTTCAACCATGTCCTGTGCCCGTACTGCTGGTTGGCAGTTCGCCAGCCGCAGACCCGAAGGGTGCGGCTCACCCAGTAGGTATGGCATTAACGGTTGCATGCCGCTGCCGGTAAACAAGGTGGTGCCATCTTCTTCCGCCACGAGGCCACTGCGTGGAATGACGGTATGACCGCGTCCCTGGTAGTAGTCAAGGAAAGCAGTGCGGATATGCTGTGCGCGCAAAGGCATAGGTGATCGCTTCCTGAAGTAGGTGAATAGGCAATTGCTCGGACCGAAAGGTTCTGCCCGCCGTGCGATCAAGTTCGGGACCGCCACTACCGGGACAGATCCGGCCCGACGAGTGGCGAGGACTATCGACGGCCTCCTGGCTACAAAGGTCTTCAACGGCGGTGGAGAGTACCAGCTCGTCAGAGCCAGAATCTACCTTCACCCGCGCGGGTGGGCGTAAACGAGCTCGGTGAACCGTTGCACGTAGTTCTGGAGGAACTCCACAGTCGTCTCAGCAGCGATAGCCCCGTCCTCATCAAACAAGCTCGGCGACTGGCCGAGAAACACTTCCGGTTGGCCAGGGGTAGGCATGTCGAAGTAGGACAGGGCCAGGCGGAGGTTCTTCTGCGAACTGTAGCCGCCCATGCGGCCCACGGAATGGCTGATGATCCCGGCCGGGAGGTTCTTCCACGCGACGTCACTGTTGGGCTTAGAGCCGATGTCGATTGCGTTCTTCAGGCAGGCTGGGATAGTGCGGTTGTTCTCAGCGGTTACGAATAACACGCCGTCGGAGGCTTTAATAGTCTCCCTGAAGTGCGTGTACGCCTCTGGGGTTGGTTTGTCGGAGACGTCGGGGTCGTCATAGTCGAAGTCGTAGAGCGGCAGGTCGCGGATTTCGACGATCTGCACGTTGTAGCCGTCAGGGAAGTACCTGATGACCTGGTGGGCGATCTTGCGAGCGTAGGAACCGCGGCGCAGACTGCCGATGATCACGGAGATGTTCTTGGTCATAAGGGGCCTTTCATAGTTGATGAGGATGGTCGGGCGACAAAAGTCAGAAGTCCCAGTCGGCGTCGCTGGTGTCTTCGCCCTTGCCGATGACGTAGGAGGAACCGGACCCGGAGAAGAAGTCGTGGTTCTCATCAGCACCTGGTGCCAGTGCGGCGAGGATTTCCGGATTGACTTCGGTCTCTCCCGGGCTGAAACGTGCAGGGTAGCCGAGGTTCATCAGTGCCTTGTTCGCGTTGTAGCGTACGAACACTGCCACGTCGTCCATCAGCCCCAGCGGCTCGTACAGTTCACCTGAGTAGGCGAGCTCTAGCTCGTAGAGGTCTTCAAGCAGCTCGTAGGTGAACTCGTGCATCTCGTTCTGCCGTTCAGATGCCTGATTCTCGATGCCTCGCTGATATTTGTAGCCGGAGTAGTAGCCGTGCACGGCCTTATCCCGCAGGATGAGGCGGATCATGTCTGCGGTGTTGGTCAGTGTGGCGTGCACGGAGAAATGCAATGGCAGGTAGAACCCTGCGTAGAGCAGCAGCGAGGACAGCAGGGTAGAGGAGACCTTCCGTTTGAGCGGGTCGTTGCCGTAGTAGTGTTTCAGTACCTTTTTGCACCGCTGCTGAAGCAGGTCGTTGTTTACGGCCCACCGGTAGGCGTCGTCGATCTCCGGAGTGCTCGTCAGGGTGGAGAACACCGAAGAGTAGGACCGGGCGTGCACCGACTGCATGAACGCGATGTTGGTGTAGACGGCCTCTTCGTGTTCGGTGCGAGCATCCTGGATCTGACAGATCTCCCCGACTGTGGCTTGCACCGTGTCAAGCATCGTCAGCCCGGTGAAGACACGCATAGTGAGAGTTCGTTCCTTCTCGGTGAGCCTCTGCCAGGCGGGGATGTCGTTGGACAGTGGCACCTTCTCGGGTAGCCAGAAGTTCGCGGTGAGCCGGTTCCATACCTCGAGGTCTTTCTCGTCGCCGACGCGGTTCCAATTGATCGGTCGCAGCCTGGCCAATGGGTCGTGGCGGTATTTGGGCGGGGTAACCGAGGTCTCGGAGAGCGGGCAGGTGGGGTTAGTGGTCGTCATGCGGGTTCCTTCGGTATGGGCTGGATTGGGTCAGAGTGTGCAGGAGACGCAGTTCTCGATCTCGGTACCTTCGAGTGCTGGTTGGCGCAGTCGGATGTAGTAGAGGGTTTTGATGCCTTTGCGCCACGCGTAGATCTGAGCGCGGTTGATGTCGCGAGTCGTGGCAGTGTCGCGGAAGAACAGGGTGAGCGAGAGCCCCTGGTCGACGTGTCGGGTTGCTGCGGCGTAGGTGTCGATGATCTTCTCGTAGCCGATCTCGTAGGCGTCTTGATAGAAGCCGACGTTGTCATCACTCATGTGCGGGGCCGGGTAGTAGACGCGGCCGAGCTTGCCCTCCTTGCGGATCTCGATCTTCGCCGTGACCGGGTGGATCGAAGCGGTCGCGTTGTTCACATACGAGATCGAACCGGTGGGCGGGACGGCCTGCAGGTAGGCGTTGTAGATTCCGTGCTGTTTCACCGACTCGCGCAGCCGTACCCAGTCCTCGCGGGAAGGGATGGTCACGCCTGCGTCTGCGAATAGTTCGCGCACCCGCTGAGTGGCGGGCAGCCAGTCATGTTGGGTGTATTTGTCGAAGTAGGAGCCGTCGGCGTAGGTCGAGTCCTCGAAGCCGGCGAAGGTCTTACCGCGCTCAATCGCGATTTGATTCGATGCGCGGATCGCGTGATAGGTGATGGTAAGGAAGTAGATGTCAGTGAAGTCAATGCCTTCTTCGCTGCCGTAGTGGATGCGCTGGGAGGCGAGGTAGCCGTGCAGGTTCATCTGGCCCAGTCCGATTGCGTGGCTGGTCTCGTTCCCGTTCGCCACGGACGGGACGGCATCGACGTTAGTCTGGTCGGAGACACTGGTCAGTGCCCGCACCGCGGTTTCCACGGTCGACCCCAGGTTCGAGGAGTTCATGGCCTGAGCGATGTTGAGTGAGCCGAGGTTGCAGGAGATGTCTTGGCCGATTTCCTGGTACCCGATAGCGGAGTCGTAGGTCGAAGGCGTGTTGGTCTGCAGGATCTCGGAGCAGAGGTTGGACATGTTGATGTGACCTGCCAGCGGATTGGCACGGTTGACGGTGTCTTCGAAGAGCACATAGGGGTATCCGGACTCGAATTGGAGCTCGGCGAGGGTCTTGAAGAACTCTCGGGCGCTGACCGCGTTCTTTCGAATCCGCGGGTTCGCCACGAGCTCGTCATAGTGGTCGCTCACCGACAGGTCTGACAACGGCGTACCGTATTCGCGCTGCACGTCGTAGGGGCTGAAGAGGTGCATGTCCCGGTTATCCTTGGCCAGTTGGAAGGTCACATCAGGGATGACGACTCCCAGGGAGAGGGTCTTGATGCGGATCTTCTCGTCGGCGTTCTCGCGCTTAGTGTCGAGGAAGCGAAGAATGTCGGGGTGGTGGGCGTGCAGGTAGACCGCGCCTGCGCCCTGCCTAGCGCCAAGCTGGTTGGCGTAGGAGAACGAGTCCTCGAGGATCTTCATCACCGGCACCACGCCGGAGGCTTGGTTCTCGATTCGTTTGATCGGAGCACCGACCTCACGCAGGTTCGACAGCAACAGCGCCACGCCCCCGCCGCGCTTGGACAGTTGCAAGGCGGAGTTTACGCTGCGACCGATGGACTCTAAGTTGTCTTCCACGCGCAGTAGGAAGCAGGAGACCAGTTCGCCGCGCTGGGCTTTCCCCGCGTTGAGGAACGTCGGCGTCGCGGGCTGGAAGCGACCGGAGAGCATCTCGTCGACCAGCCCGGTGGCCAGTTGCTCGTCGCCCTGACCGAGGTAGAGCGCGGTAGCGACCACCCGTTCTTCGAACCCTTCGAGATAGGTGGTGCCGTCGAAGGTTTTCAGAGCATACGAGGTGAAGAATTTGAAGGCTCCCAAGAAAGTGGCGAACTGGTGCCCCACGGAATGGGCGCGCTCGTGCAGTGCGCATAGAAATTCCGGGGTGTAGGCTTCCAGGAATTCGGACTCGTAGTGATCGTGGTCCACTAGCCACTCCAGGCGCTCGGCCGCCGAGGAGAAGACCTTGGTGTTCGGGACCACATGCTGGCGGAGGTACTCGGCGGCGGCCTGACGGTCCTTGTCGAACTGGATCGAGCCGTCGGGGGCGAACAGGTTCAGTTCGGCATTGAGCGCGTGGTAGTCTTTCCGCTCTCCGATGCCGGTGCGCACGGGAACCTCTGAGGCGATGGTGGTCATGCGGTTGTCCTCTCGTTGTTGGCCTGGTCCCAGAAGCGGTCCAGGCCGTTGTTGACGGTTTCGATGTCGCGCTGTGTGCCCAGCAGCTCGAAGCGGTAGAGCTCGGGCACGCGGCACTTGCGCGAGATGATGGGCCCGGCCAGGCAGTAATGCTCGCCGAAGTTCGTGTTCCCCGCGGTGATCACCCCGCGCAGCAGAGCGCGGTTGTCCGGGTCGTTCAGGAAGGCGATCACCTGCTTCGGAACCGCACCCGCCTGTTCCCCGCCGCCGTAAGTCGGCACGACCAAGACGAAGGGGCATGCCACTCGAATCATGCCCTCCAAGCGTGGGCGCAACGGTATGCGTACGGCAGGACGGTCGAGCTTATCGACGAATCGACGGGTGTTCTCCGAGACGCTGGAGAAATACACCAGGTCCGGCGATTCACCCTCGTGCAGCTCTCGGATCGGATAGGTCGTCTGTGGCCGCGGTCCATGCACCACTACAGCCCTCCTAGAACTAGAAACTCTTTTTGCCAAGCCTTCTGCGCGTACCTCAGTTGAGGCTTCTGAGGTTTCCCCGCCGTGCTTTTTGTAATTCGGTACACCGATACTATAGATTCGGCGTATCGAACTTCAAGCGCGACTCGGTGTCCGGCGCCCCAACCGAAAGGATTGATGATGAACGAGAGTGCACAACCGCAGGGCACCTGGATCGAAGCGATCACCGTGTTCGAGGAACTTCGCGCTGGCAACACCGATGGCGCTCTTGAAGTAGTGAGAACGTGCTCAGACGTCGAGCGGATGCTCGGATACCTCTTTCGTCTGACGTCCCTGTTTCTCAGGAGCGCACGCTCGGAGGACATCGACCACTTCATAGAAGCCGCACACCGGGCGGAACCTCCACCTACTCTCAGGTATCGATGAACGGGGCCGCCGGCGCCGGTTGCGATACTGCGCGATTTGAAGTCCGTCATATAAACGCTGAAAGCCCACTCTGTCGCAGTCTGAGCTTTTGAGAACATGAATCGAGAAATGAGTGATGGGAATGCAAATCAATTTGAAGTCGAAACTCGCTCTGATCTCTGCGTCGGCGCTAGCCCTGACAAGTTGCGGTGCTGGGAACGCGGAGTCGTCGTCGACCGAAGGTAAGCCTCAGGTGTTGACGACGTTCACCGTCCTTGCCGATATTGCCGACAACGTAGCCGGCGAACACCTGGAGGTGGAATCGATCACCAAAGTCGGTGCCGAGATCCATGGATATGAACCCACTCCCAAGGATGTGGCCAAGGCGTCAGAAGCCGACTTGATTCTTGACAATGGGCTGAATCTGGAGGCATGGTTCGAGCAATTCGTCGAACAGACCGACGCCCCGCATGAAGTCGTTTCCGAGGGTGTCGAACCAATCGACATTTCCGAGGACGCCTATGCGGGCAAGCCGAATCCCCACGCATGGATGAGCCCTGTCAACGTCCAAATCTATGTCGACAACATGGTCGATGCTTTCAGCGAGCTGGATCCAGATCACGCCGCCGACTTTCAGTCCAATGGAGAGTCGTACAAAGACGAACTTCAAACCGTTCAGGATGACCTTGTCGGTGAGCTGTCGACACTGCCAGACAAAGAACGAGCCCTCGTCACGTGTGAGGGCGCTTTCTCCTACCTCGCCCGGGACGCGGATCTCGACGAGCGCTACATCTGGCCTGTGAATGCGGAGCAGGAGGCAACCCCGCAGCAGATTTCCTCCACTATCGAGTTCGTCAAGCACAATGACGTTCCCGCAGTATTCTGTGAGTCCACCGTCTCGGACAAACCAATGCGACAAGTCGTTGACGCCACCGGCGCGGAGTTTGGCGGGACACTGTATGTCGACTCGCTTTCAGAAGCGGACGGACCTGTGCCAACATACCTTGAGCTCATTAAGCACGACGCTGACACCATCACTGAAGCTCTGACGGGTGGGAACAAGTGACTTCAGCAATCCGTGCTGACGGTGTCACAGTGCAATACGGCGACGTCAGGGCACTGGAGGATGTCAGTCTCGGAGTGGAGTTCGGTTCCGTGACAGGTCTGATCGGAATGAACGGGTCGGGGAAGTCCACTCTGTTCAAAACGATCATGGGACTGACCCGCCCGGTTCAAGGCACCGTATCGATCAACGGCAGGACACCGACGCAAGCACGGAAAGAAGGCTTGCTGGGATACGTGCCACAAAGTGAGGATGTTGACTGGACGTTCCCCGTCAGCGTCCGCGATGTCGTCATGATGGGCCGCTACGCGTATCAAGGATTCACTCGAAAGCCCACGTCGGCGGATCGTCAAGTGGTCGAACAGGCACTAGAACGCGTCGGGCTCCAGACCTTCGGTTCTCGACAGATCGGACAGTTGTCTGGTGGGCAGAAGAAACGCACATTTGTCGCTCGTGGACTTGTGCAAGGAGCCAACGTGCTATTGCTTGATGAACCCTTCGCTGGGGTAGATAAGAGCAGCGAATCGACCATCGTTCAACTGCTGCGTGAACTCGCCGATGAGGGGCACTGCGTGCTCATCTCCACTCACGATCTGCATGCTCTGCCACAACTGGCTGATGAGGCAATCCTTTTGCTGCAGTCAATCCTCTTTCAAGGTCCTGTCGCCGATGCTCTGCGCCCCGAGAACCTCTCACTGGCATTTGGTCTCGACATTCGAAGGGCAGAAGAATCCGAATGAACCTCTACAGTCTCGTCATCGAACCACTCCACTACGAATTCATGATCAGAGCACTGACCACCACAGTGCTCGCTGCAATCGTCTGCGCACTCTTATCGTGCTGGCTGATCCTGGTCGGCTGGTCTCTGATGGGTGACGCTGTTTCGCACGCAGTTCTTCCCGGGGTCGTCATTGCCTACATCGCAGGGATCCCCTTCGCCGCCGGTGCGCTGGTTTTCGGATTCATCGCAGTCGCAGCGATCGGCATTCTTCGAGGAACTAGTCGGATCAAGGAAGACGCTGCCATCGGCATCGTCTTTACGACCCTGTTTGCCCTGGGGCTAGTGCTGATCTCGACGACGCCGAGTCACACCGACCTCAATCACATCATCTTCGGCAACATCCTCGGCGTTTCGACTTCGGACCTTCGACAGATTGCGCTGCTTGCTGTCATCGCGTTCGCCGTCCTGATTGCCAAGCGCCGCGACCTGACTCTGTACGCATTTGATCCGACTCACGCTTACGCAATCGGCCTGTCGCCGCGGGTTCTCGGAGCGCTGCTGCTTGCACTCCTTGCTCTGACGACAGTGGTAGCACTTCAGGTTGTCGGTGTCATCCTGGTCGTGGCGATGCTCATCATTCCAGGAGCGACCGCCCACCTTCTCACCGATAGATTCAATCGAATGCTCCTCATCGCGCCCATCATGTCGGCGTTGTCCTCGGTGCTAGGGATCTACCTGAGTTACTGGTTGGATGCCTCATCTGGCGGTCTAGTTGTGCTTGTCCAAGGTGTCGTCTTCACCGGTGTTTACCTGTTCAGCCCCAGCCACGGGCTGATCGCCAAGTCGCGGCAACATCGCCGGACCAACGACCAGTGGAAGCGGCACTCGGCAGAGGCTCAAGTTCCGTGATCGACGAGTACCTCCGCGGTCTCTGGGAGCTGGAGGAGTCGAAAAACAAGTCCATGACCCGGGCCCAGCTTGCCGAGACTCTGCAACGCAGTCGGCCTGCAGTGACTCAGTACCTTCGAGTCCTCGCCAGTCACAATTTGGTCAGGCAGGAGCATTATGGGCCACTTTCATTGACCGAGGCCGGCGCGTGCAGGGCGCTGTCGGCTGTGCGCGCAGAAAGAATTTGCCGCTGCCACCTCTTTACGATTCTCAGTGTTCCATGGCACCGCGTATTGAAAGAGGCATCGGTGATGGCAATGGCACTGAGCTCCGATGTCGTGGAGACGATGGCTGCTCTTGCCTGCAGCCCCGAGCTCGATCCCTATGGCAACCGAATACCAACAAAGGTAGACGATCTGCGACCGGGAGACGGCGAACCTCTCGCCGCTCTCCCGACTGCTCACCTACTTCAAGTTTCGAGAATTGGACGCGCCCCTGAGCATCTACTCTTCGAACTGGAGCGGAAGAACATCCTTCCGGGCACCCACATCACCCTCGAGAAACACCCTGATGGCCAGAGCAGTCTCACATTGGAGCCAGACGATAACGTTGTAGTCCTCAGCGACGATGCCTCCGAGTATGTCTACGCAACTTCAACAATTCAGTAGCGCCGTTCTTACGACAACTCACGCAGCAGAGCACGGGGATACCCACATGGCGTCGCTGGCCGTGCGCCCGAGCGTCACGCCAGCTCCATTGCCTCCCTCAAGGTGAATCACAATAGAATCAGAGAATGGAGGACCGGCTTCGGTGCTGAAATACGATCCGACATGAATGCCGTACTCAGCCAGAAACTGCAAAAGGTTGGGATCGGAATCCGAAATCCGCTCGACACGGACTCGGCTTCCCGTTCCGACGTGTGTCAATGGGATCGCAGCCGGGCGATCAATGGTTCCGTCTGCAGCTGGAATGGGGTCTCCGTGAGGGTCGCGATCGGGGTGGTCGAGATGTTCGGCGATACGGTCGACCATGAAGTCTGACACCGCATGTTCGAGGGTCTCGGCTTCGTTATGCACCTGGTCCCAGGTGTATCCGAGGACCTCGACGAGGAAGGTCTCGATGAGGCGGTGACGACGGACCATCGCAAGGGCATAGACTCGACCTTGTGCCGTCAGAGCAATTGACCCGTACGGCGTGTGCGCGACGAGCCCCTCGTCCGAGAGTTTGCGAATCGCGTCGGATGTCGTTGACTGCCTGACCCCAACCTTCTGGGCAAGCGCGGTGGTCGTGACGGGAGCATCAGACCACTCGCCCAAACTCCAAAGTGCTTTCAGATAGTTTTGGGCGCTGTCAGAGAGTTCAGTGACGGACATGGTCGAAGATTACCAAACTGTTCTATCCGTCCGATCGTCAGCCCGTTTGCTTGGGTTCTTCACAGTTTTTGCGTTCAGGTTCGTGCATCACGAGCGTTGCTATCGATGACGCCGGGGACAAGGTCAGGCTGTCTGTCAGATTCGTCCTTGTTCTCATCCTCTTCGCCCGCGCCCGCCTTCTTCCCAGTTTGGTAGTCATCGGCGGCCTGACGGATCGAGTCGAATTTGGCGTAGAACCCGTCGCCGGGACAGCTTGTTTGGCCAACGTCGCGATGTCCGACAATCGCTTTCATCTCCTCCCCGGCTAGTGATGTCGAGCCACCCGCTTTCACCCCGCTCAAGGACAGCTTCCACCCGACCACCTCCGCGACCGCATCAAGAGTGCGTTGGGGCGGTGCCTTCTTGTCATAGTCGCCGAGCACGGAAATGCCGAACGATCCTGTGTTGTACCCGGCGGCGTGAGCGCCGACTACGGCCTTCTTTACCCCGCCTGCGCGCCCCTCCCAGAGTCTTCCGTATTTGTCGACGAGCATGTTGTAGCCGATGTCCGACCACCCTCGACCCGTGATGTGAAACGACTGGATCCCTCGTAGAATCGCAGGCACATCCTCTGCGGCATAGTCATTGTTGCCATCGGTGTGATGGATCACTGCGGCGGAGACTGAGTCCGCGATCGTGGGAGAATTTCGTACCAGTTTTTCGCTCGCACCCCAGGCTTTACGGGTAGCGACTTCGGGCTGGACAACAGAGTTCTTCGCCACGTTGGCCGCCGATGCTGCGCATAGTGGACAGGTGCATCCGCCCGTCCGTGTGCAAGGTGGTACCGAGGCGTGGTCAATTGAGTGGGCATGCTGCGACACCTCCCGATCAACCGATTCCGAACTCTTGGGCGCATTCTCTGCCACCAGTTCTGAATCGCCGGGGTGCCTCTTCGAAGCGACACTGACGACCTTGGCATCGGCTGGACTGCCGCCGTCACCGAGAACACGCACCTGAATACTGTCTGTATCAGTGGTGTAGTAGGGGTCCGTGCCGCGCGAGCCCTCCCCGGCATCCGAAGCATGCAGGTGCTGCCACCCGGACCAGCGGCCATTCGTGTGAGTTCTGATCTCGAACTCGACCCGAACGTCGTCGTCGAATGCGATTCCTACGACATTCGGTGACGCTGACGGCAGATCGATGACATCGGACAATGCCGAAATCGTGATTCCGTCCGTAGTTTCAGCGGCACCTGATCCCGTTGGCGCTGGAAGGTCCCCATCCTTACGATCATTGGACACATGAGGGCTCTCGGTCGACGATGGGCTCGTCACGGTTTGGTCCTGTGCATGAGCGACAACGGCGCTGGTGAAATGAGCCGAAGTATCACGAAGGCTCTGCGGAGCGCGCAGCAACGGCGGCAGGGATGTGGTCTTCGTCCGCGTGACTGACCTCGTCGTCGACGATGCGTCCCTGGCCCCTGCCGAAAGTGCCCCGGTTGCGCTGATTCCAGACAGCGGAGACTCAGAGACTTCAGGATCGCCGGAGTGCAGCGACGCGGAGGCGGGTGGAAGGCCGATGTTCACCGCCAACGCCAGGGATCCGGCTGCCGAAAGTGTGAGTAGCTTCGTATGCATGAAGGTCCTTCTCGGGGGAAGTTCGTGAAAGGCATGTTCAGGGTATCGGCTTAACGAACAAAAGTCTATGTTCAGTAGATCACACGTTTCAGGAACAGTGCACTACGGTGCGCAGTCAAGCGACACGACAGTGTCGCACGACATCGACAGACGTATTTCGGAGTAGCCGAGGGGTTCGTTCACGAGCGCTGGGTGGGATGGTGTCGACGAGACTCGTTGAGGGCACTATCGAGTTTGATTCTGGAAATCGGTCGTCGGCCTCGGAGCGTGACCTCGACTGAAGAGGCCCGCCGAGTTGAAGTTGTTCAATGATTTCAGATGCCGGGGCCGCGTTCATGGTCTTCATGGGTATTGTCGCAACATGTTCGATCGATCACGGGTTTCGCCTCGAGCTTGGCTGGCTCTCGGGCCAACGATCGTTACGATGCGAGCCGATTAGTGCTTCGGACTCCGAGACGAACTAGGGCGTGTCTCCTTTATTGACCATTCCAGGACTGGCACGGTGGAGACGTGACTACACAGCAACGACACCGAGTCTTCACTGATGAGCAGTGGGAGAAGATCGAACCACTTCTGCCCTCAAACGTCGGCAAAAGAGCCCGACCGTTTGAGAACAACCGGCGAATCGTCGAAGGAATCGTCTACCGCTACCGCGCTGGCATCGCCTGGCGTGACCTGCCGCGCGAGCATTTCGGGCCGTGGCAGACAGTATGGAAACGTCACCGCCGCTACGCCGCCGACGGCACCTGGGATCAAGGCTTAGCTCGGGTGCTTTCCGATGCTGATGCTGCCGGTGACATCGATTGGAACATCTCCGTCGATGGCACCATCAATCGTGCTCACCAGCACGCGACGAACACGACACGCCCCGATCAGGACACAGGGGGCTACGTCGAATTACAAAAATCTGCCTGATTCGGAATGTGAACCCGCCGGGCACGGCATCGGTCGCTCACGTGGTGGGCTGACGACGAAGATCCATCATGCCGTCGAGGGCAAAGGCCGGCCTTTGGCTGTCGTGGTCACCGGCGGACAGCGCCACGACGGGGTGATCCTGCCGCAGGTGCTGGCTGACATTCGAGTACCGCGGGTCGGCGGTGGTCGTCCTCGCACGTGTCCGGACGCTGTTCTGGCGGATCGAGCGTATGGGTCCAGAGCCAACCGCGACTATCTGCGTTCGCGTGGCATTCGGGCGGTGATCCCGGAGAAGAAAGACCAGATCGCGACTCGTAAGAAGCGCGGTAGCAAAGGTGGGCGGCCGCCGGCGTTCGACGCCGGTGTCTACCGGAACCGCAACGTGGTGGAGCGTTCGTTTGCCTACGTCAAGCAATGGCGGGGGTTAGCGACGAGATACGACAAGCTCGCCATCACCTATCGAGCGGCCGTCGTGATCAGCGCGATCCTGACATGGCTCCGCCAATAAAGGAGACATGCCCTAGATTGCGAAGCGAGTTCACGTCGTAGTCGAAGCATGTCTGCTTGGAATCTGTTAATCGTGAGGTCGGGGGATCGAGTCCCCCTCCCGCTACCGATCAACTCCCTCATCAGGATGATGAATCCGATGGGGGAGTTTCTGTGTCCGGGGACTCCTTGAGACCGTGTTGCGCGATTCCTTCCTGCCATGCCGGTCTTGCTCTGTGAGGTACGCCACAGACTGCAGAAGCGCAGTGACAACATCGGCGCGAGCCTCTCTTCCCAACACACCCGGTAGCGACCGCCGACTCATCTTGCGGGGTGCCCCCGCTAATGGAAGAAGCAATCGGGATGATCAGGGACGGACGCTCGGACGACGGCACCTGGACTCACGACCATCGTCTTGACGGCGACCTCTGGTTCCACGTCGACGCCCCGGTCGGCGAGCCCTCGAGGTGGGTGACTCTGCAGGCCCAACGGGTCCTCGACTGGTGGGCTGGAACACAGCCGGTCTGGACTTCCACAGTCGCCGCTCAGTAACGCCACAGTCCCGCGCCAGAGCCGATATCCACGATGGTGTCATCACACCATCGAAGGAAGGACAGCTCATGGCTCGCGTACCCGAACCGGACCAGACCCCCAACGGACCCGCCTACGAAGGACGGCTCCTCGATCGACCCGAGGAGGAGGTCGTCGACCAGGGCGCCTCGTTCGACATCCGCACCCTCTTCAGCCGACGTGGAGTCCTCGGGCTCGTCGGCGCCGGCGTCGGCACCATGGCCCTGGCCGCCTGCACCTCCGAGGCCTCCGGCTCGACGAGCTTGGCCTCGAGCAGCAGCGGATCGGTCACCGAGATCCCCGACGAGACGGCAGGCCCGTACCCGGCGGACGGAACGAACGGTCCGGACATCCTCGAAGATTCCGGAATCGTGCGCTCGGACATCCGCTCGAACATCGACGGGACCGACACCGTTGACGGGGTGCCTCTGACCTTCTCCCTCACGGTCACCGATATGGCCGGTGACAATGCTCCGTTCGAGGGCGCCGCCGTCTACGCGTGGCACTGTGATGCTCAGGGCCGCTACTCGATGTATTCCGAGGGAGTCGAGGACGCCACCTGGCTGCGCGGCGTCCAGGTCGCCGATGAGAACGGCGAGGTCACCTTCACCTCGATCTTCCCTGTCTGCTATTCCGGCCGATGGCCGCACATCCACTTCGAGGTCTACCCGGACGTCGACTCCATCACCGACGCCGAGAATGCCATCGCCACCTCGCAGATGGCCATGCCCGAAGACGCCTGCAACGCCGTCTACGAACTCGACGCCTATGACGGATCGGTGAAGAACCTTGCGAACGTCAGCCTCGACGACGATAACGTTTTCGGCGACGACGGAGGCGAGCACCAGATCGCCACGATCAGCGGCGACACCGACTCCGGATACACCGCCACACTCGACGTCCCCGTCGACACCGACACCGAACCGACCGGCGGCGATGCCCCGGCAGGCGGAGGCCAGGGAGGAACCCCTCCCGAAGGCGCCCCCGAAAAGCCCTGACAACTCCGGGAAAGGCTCGCCATCATGCTGCACAACCTCACGGGCTGACACGCCCTCGTCATCCTCGCCATCATCATCCTCGTCTTCGGCGCGGCCAAGCTGCCCGCACTCGCCAAGAGCCTCGGACAGTCCGTGCGCATCCTCAAGGACGAATCGGCCGACACCCGGTCGGGTGAGGCGGCACCTGCGCCGCGATACGAAGCGGTGACCGACCCGATCGTCACCGATCCCACCCCTGCGCCCGCCTCGGCGAGGGACGATTCCACCGCCGAGGCCGGCCCAGCCGATCAGACACGGCCGCGTTCATGAGCACCGCCGCCGCGGAGAAGATGCCGCTGTCCACGCACCTGCGGGAGGCGCGGACACGGGCGGTGCGCGCGGCGGTGGCACTGCTCATCGGCACGGTCGTCGGCTATTTCACGTCAGACCTCGTCATGGACGTCCTCCGCGCTCCGATCACCGACCTCGCCGCATCCCGCAGCGCTTCGCTCAACTACGACAGCGTCACCGGGGCCTTCGACCTGCAGCTGCGCATCGCCGTGTACTCCGGAATCATCCTCTCCAGCCCGGTGTGGCTGGGGGAGATCTTCGGATTCCTCACCCCGGGTCTGACCGCGAAGGAGAAGAAGTACACGTTCGGCTTCCTCGGTGCCGCACTTCCTCTCTTCGTCGTCGGCTGCCTCACCGGCCTGTACGTCTTCCCGCGGATGGTCGAGGTGCTCACCTCATTCGCCTCGAGCGAGGACAGCACCATCCTCCAGGCGTCCTACTACTTCGACTTCGTCTTCAAGATCGTCATCGCCACCGGCATCGCCTTCGTCCTCCCGGTCTTCCTCGTCGTCCTCAACTTCATCGGACTGCTCTCTGCCCGATCGATCGCGAAGGCCTGGCGGGTCAGCATCGTCGGAATCGTCGTCTTCGCCGCCCTGGTCACCCCCGCCGCCGATGTGCTGTCGATGTTCTTCGTCGCCGCCCCGATGGTCCTGCTCTTCCTCGCCGCGCTCGCCATCGCGTGGCTCCACGCCCGGGCCCGCAGGTACCGCTCGAACCTCGGGGCGCCGACTGCCGATGAACTGAAGACCGGACGAGCGCAGACCACGCCCACGGAAAGGAGCCGGACATGTTCGGCCTGAGCTTCGAGAAGATCGTCCTCGTCGGCATCATCGCCGCGATCATCCTCGGCCCGAGGCGGCTGCCCCACTACGCTGAGAAACTCGGCGAAATGGTTCGCGTGCTTCGTGCCCAGGTCGAGGCCGCGCGGACACGCGCCGCCGAAACCGTGGGCGCTGAGGACTGGCAGACGCTCGATCCCCGCCAGTATGATCCGCGGCGGATCATCCGCGACGCACTGGAGGCACCGAATCCGGAGCCCGCCGAGGCGGCCGGCAGCTATGTCATCACCGGATCGTCGGGACACCCGCGGAGACGCTTCGTCGCCCACGCGGACGACAGCCACGCGGGCGACAGCCGTGCGGGCGACGAAGTCAGCGCTGACGAGAACCCGGCGACCGGGCGGAGAGGGGAGGGCCGCCTCGGCGATCTGCAGGAGGCCCCGGAGATCGGGGATCGCGTCGGCCGGGAGAAGGCCGCCTCGGTGATCAGTCCTTGAAGTCGAAGTCGTCCTTGTCGATTCCGGGGAACTTGAGTTCGTACTTGATCATCTCGCCCTTGTGGTCGACGATCTTCACGGTGCCGTAATAGGTCTTCTCGCCCTCGTAGGCCGACTTGTCCTTGACTGTGACATCGCAGGTCTCGAATCCGTACCATTCGCGCAGGTCCATATCGTCACCGCAATCGGCCTTCTTCACCTTCATGTCGAGTTTGTTCTCGAACAGGTCGATGAGGTCGGCCTCGATGGATCTGGCAGGCACGGTGCCGTTTCCCTCTTCGTCGACTTTCATCGCATCGTCGCTGGCCCAGTTCGTCGTCGTCGCGGCATCAGCGAACGGGTCGGTCGACTTCGTGTCGGTCGGTTCCGCCTCGGCGGGTTCCGACGCCGGTGTCTCCGCCGCCTTCGACTCGACGGCACCTCCGCCGAAGCCGCCGTCCGATGAGTCCTCGCTCTCGGTCGACTGTGCCGCTTCGGACTGCTCACCTCCGGCGGGGTTGTCGCCGGAGCCTCCGCATGCGGCCAAGGTCAAGGCAAGAGCCGTTCCTGCAGCGGCGGTCAGCAGGCGGGGCGCCCAAGTGGTCCGGCGTATCGGGGTCATGGTCTGGCTCCTTCGCACTCTCGCGATCACAGAAGTTGTCGGTACGTCAACGATTCTGCCATGGCCGATTGCTGTCAGACGTCGAATCATGTGAGCATCCGGCGACAGCTGTGGCGATTCGGGCACATCCGTGCCGGGGGCTGACCACGTTTCAGGTCGGGACGTGAGTATCACTCACCGCTCCTGGCACAACCACCCGTTGCAACAGGAAGTAATGCGAGGAACGGCCCGTGATGATCGAGCACCTGTAGGAGATGACGCCGCCGGTGCGAGGTGAAGGCAACGGCGCAGGTTGCGGGTGACGGTGCGTGATGACGGCCTGCTGGTGCCCGGCTACTCCGCGGTGGGGGAGTTCACGGCCTTCGCGAGAGCCTCGAAGGCGCGGATCGTCGGGAACATCTTCGTCGCATCCTGCGGCAGCCCCCAGCTCGAGAGCTTGACGCCGAGGACATTGGCGCCTGGGTTCATGTAGATCATCTGCCCGTGGATGCCCAGAGCCAGGAAGGCGTGGGAGTCGGGGAACGGGAACCAGAACTGGTTGTGATACGCCCCGCCCGGCATCCGATTGTCTCCGGGCCCATCGGCGAACGCCTGCCGCACATCCTCGGTGGTGGTCAGCGTATCGCCGATCCACGTCGTCGGAGCCACCTGCTGTCCGGTCAGCGACTGGCCGCGGTTGATGTAGACGTAGCCGAATCGGGCGAGATCGCGCAGACTCGTGTTGATGCCGCCGTCGAACATCCCGACCCCGTACTGGTCGGTGGCGATGATCGCGTCCTGTTCGGCACCGATCCGCGACCACAGCACCCGTGACATGAGCGACTGCATGCGTTCGCCGGCGATCTTCTCGCACACCCAGCCGAGCACATCGGTCTCGCACGACCGGTATTCGAAGACTCCGCCGTGGTCGGACTTCGCTTCGAGCGTGGCAAGGAACTCGTACATGCCGATGCCCGGGTTCTCCCGCTTGGCCTCGGCCCAGCCGATCTGCTCCTCGATCTGTCTGACCTCGGACTTCGGGTCGAGGTAGTTCTCGGAGAAGCGGATGCCCGAACGCATATCGAGGGTGTGTCGCACGGTCGCCCCGGCGTAGCCGGAATCGGCGAGCTCGGGAACATAGTCGGTGATGAGACGGTTCGGATCGAGGTCGCCGGAACCGGCGAGGACACCTGCGACGGTGCCGACAAGAGATTTCGACACGGACATGAGCAGATGTTCGGTCGCCGGGGTCATCTCCCCGAAGTACTCCTCGGTGAGCACGGTCCCGTTGTGCATGAACATCCACGCATCCGTGTCCGTGGATCCGATGACGCTGCGGACGCTGCGGGCTTCCGAATACTCCGTGGCCGGCACCTCGACCTCGCCGAGGTCCTGAAGGTCGACGGACAGCTCGGCCACGGGTCCGGTGCCACGCGAGATCGGCGTCGTCGGCAGAACTCGTGCGACGTTCTGGAATGACCAGCGCACATTGTCCGGGTCCTGCCAGTTGTCCCGGTCGATCCCGGCAGCCGGATCGACGGGTGCCGATGGGGTCGGGATCTGGTCGGCTGGGGGAGTGGCCGCGGTGTGCTCCGGTGACGGTTCGATCACTCTTCACCTCTGATTCTCGCATCGGATCGGGCGCGGAACGTGTCCGCGGGCGGCAGCTGGCAGCCGCCTCGGTTCGTGTTGAGGTTATCACCGAGGCGGCTCCGCCCACCGTGGATGTGTGGGCTCAGTCGCCCTTGGCTCCCGGCCCGCCGAGAGCCGGCGACGGATCGTCGGCGACGACCGGGACTCCGGCATACATCGCGCGGATCGAGTCGATGAAGTGCTTGGCCCGGATGCTCAGCGCATCGGGTCCGCCGACATTCGTCTGCAGCGGATTCTTCGTCACCAGCACTCCGAGGTCCGCCCCTTTCCAGCGATAGTCCCCGGCACCGAAGATGCGCAGGAAGAACACCTCGCTGCCGTTCTGCAGCGGGTGCCAGTCGAGCGCGGCACGTTTGTACGTCAGCGTCCCGTACTGGTCGAGATAGTACTGACCCGTCAGCGGGGAATGCGTGATGTACTCGGTGATCGGAGCCGTCTCCTTGATGATCATCTGGCTCCACTCATCGGCTCCGGAGAGCTCTTCCCAGCGCTCGTTGATCTCGTTGATGTCGAGGTCGAACTCGACATCGAGGTACTCGAGCAGATGGAACAGGAACAGCGGCACATCGGCATAGGCGCCTGCGGTGACGTTCGTGATCGCCGAGGCCCCGGAGATGCGCGGGTTGAGCTCACCGAGGTAGCAGTCGTCGTTGTCGAGATCGACGAGGACATCGACTTCGAAGAACCCGCGGTAGCCGCGTTTGCGCAGACCTTCGCCCATCTTGCGCACGAGCTCACGGGTCTGCGCTCGCTGTTCTGCATTGAGGACATCGGGTTTCATCTCATTGCCGCACCAGCCGCCCTTGTACGGGGTGAGTTCGGCGAAGCCCGCCAGCTCCGTGAGATACGGACCGACGACGACTCCGCTGGAGGTGATGACCGCCTCGACGGCGACCGGAGTGTTGTTGATCCGCTTCATCACCTTCAGCTGCTCGCCGATGATGTCGTCCTTGTGCGTCTCCCAACCGGAGGCATCGGAGATGAAGAACGTCGTCTTCCCGGAATCCCCGTAGGGGGTCTGCACGACGAGATCCGTGCCCAGCCCCGCCTCGGCGGCCCGCTCATTGAGCTCGTCATAGGTGTCAGCGGTGGTCAGCACGTTCGGGACGGAGAACGCACCGGCCTCATTGCCGAGCTTCGTCGTCTCGATCTTCGAATCGAGCTGATTGCGCAGAGCCGCCGACGGCAGGATGAGATCGTAGCCGAGTTCCCGGCAGATCCGCTCCGTCTCCTCGTCGAAGAAGACCATCGCGACCTTCACCCGCTCACCATGGGGGACATTGCGCGTCATATGAGCACGCACCTCGGCGTTGAGCAGCAGCCAGTTGTTGATCGCCTCACCCGATTCGAACTCGACATAGGGCTTGTAACGCGGGGAGAACACGCGCGGATGCCCGCCGTCCCAGCCGTCGTAGTAGGTGATGTACGAGAAATTGCGCACCCACCGGTCGAGACCGAGCAGGTTGAATGGGGTGGCGCCGACGAAGAAGATCGGGGTCTGATTCGTGCGGAAGTAGTGCCGGACCTCGGACACGTTGCGCAGCGGTCGATGCAGCTGGACCCTGTCGGCTTCCTTGCCGGCATAGGCGGCGTCGGTGGCCACGGCCACCTCGACCTGCGGTGGGGCGTCATCGGCTGCGGCCGGTCCGGAAGCGGCTGTCGCGGTTGCCGGCGCAGCGGCCGCCGGCGCACCGGCGGCGGGAGCGCCGGGACCGGGAGCCTGCGGTGAGGGGACCGCGACTGCGTCTTTGACTCGCGCGCCGGGTTTCGCCGTCTGTGCCTCGGGGCTCGTCGGGTCTGCGCTGGGGGATTCGTTCGTCATCGCACTACTCCTTACCAAATGTGATGTGGACAACATATATTAGTTTCGAAGCTATGAGGCCGATGGTGCAGGAATTGTATGAACCGGATACGAACGCGCGATCAATTCTTCGCCGGTGAGCCTCATCCAGAGGCCGTGCCTTAGGCTGGTGTCGATACCGACCCCAGCAGAAGAGAGAGCGCATATGCCGGTGAATACGGAGAAGCAGGGGGCCACGTTCTTCCTGCCGCAGCCCTATGAGGTCTCCAGGGAGGCGATCGCGGAATTCGCGCTCGCCACCGGAGCGAAGGCCGATTACCATTTCGACACCGAGGCGGCGACCGCGCTGGGCTACCGCGACGTCGTCGCCCCTGCCACCTTCGCCGTGATCATCGCGCAGAAATCGGAAGCCGCCTACATCTCCGACCCCGATTCGGGCATCGACTTCTCGAAGGTCGTCCACGGCTCCGAGCAGTTCTCGTTCACCCGTCCCATCGTCGCCGGCGACGTCCTGGCCGCCGTGACCCATGTCGACGGAGTCCGGGCCGCAGGCAGCAACGCCATGATCACCACCCGCACCGAGATCACCGATGTCGCGCAGCAGCCCGTCGTCACCGTGACCTCGACCATCGTCGTGAGAGGAGACGGAGAATGAGCGCCATCGACTTCTCCACACTGACCATCGGAGACACCGTCGTGGAATCCGAAATCCCGCTCTCGCGCGCCTCCCTGGTCGACTATGCCGCGGCCTCGGGCGATCACAACCCGATCCACTGGAACGAACGCTTTGCCCGCGAGGTCGGTCTCGACGATGTCATCGCCCACGGAATGCTGTCGATGGCGGCGGTCATCGCCCCGGTGGCCGAATGGCTCGGCGACCCCGGTGCGATCGTCGACTACCGGACCCGCTTCTCCGCGCCCGTCGTCGTCCCCGATGCCGAAACCGGATCACCGGCGACTCCGACGACTTCGCTGAAGCTCACCGCCACGGTCGGTGGCGTCGACCCTGCCGTCGGTACGGCCCGCATCGACATCACCGTGAAGTCCGGTGCGGCCGATGTCCTCAGCCGCACCCAGGTTCGGATCTCGGCGTGAGTCAAGCCCACTCGCAGGACCTGTCCGCGTTCACCACCTTCCGCCTCGGCGGGCCGGCCCCGCAGGTCATCGTCGCGAACACCCGCGACGAACTGCTCGACTTCTGCGCCGCCCACCCGCTCGAACTCAACGGTGAGGACACGGCGCAAGTCCTGTTCATCGGCGGCGGATCGAATCTGCTCATCGCCGATGCCGGCTTCGACGGCCCGGTCTGCGTGGTCCGGACCACCGGGGTGGAGACGACCGAGACCACGACGGCCGACACCCGGGTCACCGCTGAGGCGGGGGAGGACTGGGATTCCTTCGTCGCCCACACTCTCGGCCTGGGGCTGTCCGGGCTCGAAGCGCTGTCCGGGATCCCCGGGTCGGTCGGCGCGACTCCGATCCAGAACGTCGGTGCCTACGGCACGGAGGTCGGCGAGCTCATCTCCTCCGTCGAGGTCTTCGACCGAGTCGCCGGTCAGATCCGCCACCTCACCGCCGTCGAACTCGAATTCGGCTACCGCACCTCGGCGCTCAAGCGCGCGCAGGTCGCGGCCGGGACCCCGCAGTTCGTCGTGCTGTCGGTGACCTTCGACCTCCAGCGCAGCGAACTCTCCCTGCCCGTGCGCTACGCCCAACTTGCGTCCGCACTGGGCGTCGAGATCGGCACCCGCGTTTCGGCGGCCCTCGTGCGCGACAGCGTCATCGCGCTGCGTCGGTCGAAGGGCATGGTCCTCGACGGGGACGATCACGATTCCTGGTCGGCCGGCTCCTTCTTCACCAACCCGATCGTCGACGACCCCGAGATCCTGCCGGCAGAAGCCCCGCGCTACCCGGTGACCGATCCGCTCAGTGGGGCGAAGATCGAAGGGAAGACGAAGACCTCGGCGGCCTGGCTGATCGAACACGCCGGGTTCTCCAAGGGCCACAGCCTCGGCGAGGGGCGGGCGACGCTGTCGACCAAGCACACCTTGGCTCTGACGAACCGGGGACACGCGAGCACAGCCGATGTGATCGATCTCGCGGCAACGGTCGTCGCCGGGGTCGAGGACGCATTCGGCATCACCCTCGAACCCGAACCGACCTTCATCGGCTGCTCCATCGACGACGGGCGGCGTCCTTAGACTGTGGTCGTGTCATCACGTCGGAGAATCACCGCACTCGTCATCACCCTCGCGGCAGTCGCACTCGTGACCCTGCCCTGGGCACTGTTCACCTCGCGAGCCGATCTCACCTTCGGTCCGCATGAGGCGCAGTACCGGGTCACCGCGGACTCCCGGCTCACCGTCGACTTCGGCCCCCTGGGCAGGCTGCTCGTGCCCGCCGAGGATGTCATCCCCCTCGGTCTGGGACTGCACGTCGACATCGGGGAGATCCCCGTGTCCGGCGACTCGGACGACGAAGAGCGGCCCGCGGCCGACCTGGAGGCGGTAGCCGACCCCGGTGGGGGAGCCGTCGACGCCCTCGGCGGTGACATCGCGTCCTACGCTTCGCTGTTCACGGCCCCGCAGGCACAGATCGACCAGGTCATCGCCGGTCTCAGCCAGGAGATCCTCACCCGCTGGGCGCTGGCCGTCTGCCTCATCACCGGCGGACTCGTCGGCCTCGCCTTCTTCCTCGGACCCACCCGAGCCGAGATCGTCATCCGGGCCTTCGCCGGCAAGGAACTCCTCGGCATCGGGCTGGTGCTCGTGCTCGTCCTCACCGGACTGGGGACCGTCGTGCTCAACCGTCCGAAGCCGATCGTCGCCGATCCGGCATTCGCGGACACGCCGTTGGCCGGATCCCAGGTCACCGGCCGCCTCGGCGGGATCATCGACACGGCGTTCGGCGCGGTGCAGGACTTCGCCGCGGACAATGACGCCTTCTACGACGACGTCCTCGGGGCGCTGCGGGCGCAATGGGACTCCCGTCCGATCACCGGCAATTGGTCCGATCGGGGGCTCGTTCCGCCCGCCGGAGTCGGCGCACCTGCTGCCGACAGCGGCGATGGCGGAGGCGGGAGGGGCGTGTCGACGTTCGTCTACGGGTCCGATATCCACTGCAACATCGGGATGGCGCGCGTCGTCGGGGCGGTCGCGGGGATGAGTCGGGCCGATGCCTATATCGACGGCGGGGACATCTCCATGACGGGCACATCGGCAGAGAACTACTGTCTCGATGTCCTCGACGACGAACTGCCGGAGAAGCTGCCGCGCATGATCGTCAAGGGCAACCATGATTCGAGGGAAACGACCCAGCACGCGAAGACCCGCGGTTGGACGGTCCTCGAGGACTCCGCGGCGGAGCTGTCCGGGGTGACCTTCTTCGGCGCCGCCGACCCGCGTCGCACCGTGTTCGGGTCCGGTCCGCAGCTGGAGACGGACCTCACCGCCGACCAGTATGCGCAGCGGCTGCGTGACGAAGCCTGCGCGGCCGATTTCGACATTATGCTCATCCACGACCCCGCAGTCGGCGCACCGAGTCTGCGCTCGGGCTGTGCCGACTACGCTCTGAGCGGACACTGGCACCGACGGGTCGGACCGGAGAACTTCGGTTCGGGTACCCGCTACGTCAGCTCGACGACCGGGGGTGCCCTGGCGAATGCACTGACACCGGGACCGCTGAAGATGAACGCGGAACTGAGCATCATCCGCGTCGACAACGAGACGAAGCGCCCCATCGACGTGCAGGTCATCACCGTCACACCGGACAAGCAGGTGCAGATCGGACAGTGGGTGCGCTTCCCCGAACCCAGACCCCTCGTGGGTCAGCCGCCGGTCGACGAACCCGGTCGGTGAGTGAGCGTCGACACGTTCGAGACCTTGCGTCGCTCCTCGGTTCGACGAACGGCGGTCGGGCACGGTATGCTCGTTTCTCGTGGTCGGACACCACAGGGATCGAATCGATCACTGCAGTCCGATCAGAGGGGTGTGGCGCAATTGGTAGCGCAACGGTCTCCAAAACCGTAGGTTGCAGGTTCGAGTCCTGTCACCCCTGCGCAGTTGACTCTGCCGAAGTCTCATCGGCCAGGCGCCGTCCTCGACCGGCACGAACAATTGTGAAGCCAAACGAAACCGACCGAGTGGGGATGTGTGAGCGACACACCGGCAAAGAAGACTGGCAGCGCACCCAGCAGTGCCTCCGGTCCCAAGAAGCTCGGATTCTTCGGACGAATCCTGCAGTTCTTCCGCGAAGTTGTGGCAGAGCTCAAGAAGGTCGTCACTCCGACCCGGAAGCAGCTGCTCAACTACACGCTCGTCGTGCTGGGCTTCATCCTGTTCATGATGCTTCTCGTCACGGGCCTCGACCTGGTCTTCGGCAAACTCGTCGGCTGGGTGTTCGGCGGAACTCCGCTGTGGCCCCTGTGGTGACACGGCCTCAGCCGTGACCCACCCCTAAGCTCAATCTTCACCCCAACCGGGAATCACAAAACGCGAAGCGAGGAATTGATCGGTGTCGGATACCAACTCACCTGAGCAGGAGACCCCTGAGACCCAGGACGTCACTCCCGAGGAGCCGGGTGCCGCTGTGGTGCCCGAAGCCGAAGAGACGGCCCATGCCGCCGAGGCGCCCGCCGCCGAGACCGCAGACGCTCCCGAACCGGCCGACGCTGAGTCCGCTGAGGCAGCCGACTCGGACGACGCCGCCGACGGCGAGCAGGATGCTGCCGCCGCCGACGATGTCGATCCGGCCGAGGAATTCAAGGCCGAACTGCGCATGCAGGAGGGTGACTGGTACGTCATCCACTCCTACGCAGGCTACGAGAACCGCGTGAAGCAGAACCTCGAGAACCGCGCAGTCAGCCTCAACCTCGAAGAGTTCATCTTCGAGTCGCAGGTGCCGATGGAAGACGTCGTCGAGATCAAGAACGGACAGCGCAAGCAGGTTCGCCGCGTGCGGATCCCCGGCTACGTGCTCGTCCGCATGGAACTGACCGACGAGTCGTGGGGCGCCGTGCGCCACACTCCGGGCGTCACCGGATTCGTCGGCAACGCCTACGACCCCACCCCGCTGTCGATCGACGAGGTCTTCTCGATGCTCGCCCCGATCTTTGAAGAGCGCCAGGCCGAAGCCGCCGCTGCCGAGGGCCCGGCCGCCGAGGCCGCCGCCAAGTCCGCACCAATCACCGAGGTGGAGTTCGAGGTCGGCGAGTCGGTGCTCGTCAAGGAAGGCTCCTTCGAGGGCCACCCTGCCACGATCCAGGAGATCCGTCCGGAGTCGCAGAAGCTCACCGTGCTGCTGTCGATCTTCGAGCGCGATGTTCCCGTCGAACTCGGCTTCGACCAGGTCTCGAAGCTCTGACGACCGCACACGTGTGCTGATCGCCTCGGCGCGATCTCGACCGAAGGGGTCCGGATGTATCCGGGCCCCTTCGGCGTTCCCCGGTGGGGCCGCCTCGGCGAGAATTCGATGGCGAGAATTCGATTCGGTGATGCCCCTCACGAGCATTTGCCCACAGGCGTGCGCGCATGGAATACTGGTGTGGTTTGATTGCGGCCCTTATCGGAAGGCCGCCATCGAACGGTGTGCTGTATATGTCTGGCACATCGAAACCTCAAGATTAAGGACCGTACATGCCTCCCAAGAAAAAGGTAGCCGGCCTCGTCAAGCTCCAGATTCAGGCAGGTGCCGCTAACCCGGCTCCTCCGATCGGTCCGGCGCTTGCCCAGCACGGCGTCAACATCATGGAATTCTGCAAGGCCTACAACGCCGCCACAGAATCCCAGCGCGGAAACATCGTTCCCGTCGAGATCACCGTGTACGAAGATCGTTCGTTCGACTTCGTGCTCAAGACCCCGCCGGCAGCCGAACTGATCAAGAAGGCCGCCGGAGTGAAGTCGGGTTCGGCCACCCCGCACACCGTCAAGGTCGCTCACCTGAGCGCCGACCAGGTGCGCGAGATCGCCACCACGAAGTTGCCCGACCTGAACGCCAACACCCTGGATCAGGCCGACCGCATCGTCGCCGGAACCGCGCGTTCCATGGGCATCACCACCGACATCGAGGTCTGAGACCTCACCCCACACAGTGGCAGGGCCCACGCAGCCCACACCACGACTGCAAGGAGTAAAGCAGATGGCAAAGCGTTCGAAGGCCTACCAGGCCGCGGCTGAGAAGATCGCCGCAGATGTGAACTACGAACCGGCTCAGGCGATCGCCCTGGCCAAAGAGACCAACGTGGCGAAGTACGACGCCACGGTCGAGGTCGCTCTCCGCCTGGGTGTCGACCCCCGCAAGGCGGACCAGATGGTGCGCGGCACCGTCAACCTTCCGCATGGTACCGGTAAGACCGCTCGGGTCCTGGTGTTCGCTGCCGGCGACCGTGCAGAAGCTGCCCGTGAAGCAGGTGCTGACTACGTCGGCTCCGATGACCTGCTGGAGAAGGTGGCCGGAGGGTTCACCGACTTCGATGCCGCTGTTGCGACCCCCGACATGATGGGCAAGGTCGGTCGTCTCGGTAAGGTGCTGGGTCCCCGCGGTCTGATGCCGAACCCGAAGACCGGCACCGTGACCATGGATGTCGCCAAGGCCGTCAACGACATCAAGGGCGGAAAGATCGAATTCCGCGTCGACAAGCACTCGAACCTGCACTTCATCATCGGAAAGGTCTCCTTCTCCGAGGAAGCTCTGCAGGAGAACTTCGATGCTGCGATCGAAGAGATCCTGCGTCTGAAGCCGTCCTCGTCGAAGGGCCGCTACATCAGCAAGGCCACGATCACGACCTCGAACGGCCCGGCCGTTCCGGTCGACCACTCGGGTCTGCGCATCTGATCGATGCACTGCGAGAGGGCGGGAAGCGATTCGTTCGCGTCCCGCCCTCTTCTCTTCCCAATTGCTACCTGACGGCGGCCCAGCAACCTCGCGCGAGGTTGCTGAGCCGCCGTCAGGTAGTTCTGGGAGCGGACGGGGCCTTGTTCACAGGCAGGTTCGCGATTAGATTATGAGCAGTTGAAACACTCTTCCGACACCCGCCGATGGAGGTGGACCGTCCGCCATGGATTCGACGCTGCTGCTCGAAGACACCTATCAGAGCGCCGTTCGACGCGCACATGAGCGTCTGGCAGGACCGTCGGAGACGAGCCTCCACCTGCCGTCGTCAGGGCCCGGGGTGCGGACCTCGGTCCTGGAATCATGGGACCGGTCTCTGGCCCGGCTGCGCGACCCCGACAGCGTGCAGGTCCAGGTCGCATTCGAAACCGATCGTCTCGCCGAGGTGCGCCGGCGACATCCCTTCCACGCGATCATGCCGTTGCTGCGGTCCCATCTCATCGAACCCGCCAAAGACGCCGGACTGCTGGCCGCCCTCGGCGACGAACAGGGGCGACTGCTGTGGGTTGAGGGGGAGCGGGGCGTGCGCGACCGTGCCGAAGCCATGGGTTTCGTCTCCGGGTCGGACTGGTCAGAAGAGGTGATGGGCACCTCCGCCCCGGCCCTGGCCCTGCGATCGGGCCGGCCCGTGCAGGTCAGCCGCGCCGAGCATTTCGCCCCCGACGTCCATTCCTGGAGCTGCAGCGCCGTCCCCGTCACCCACCCGCTGACCGGGCAGGTCATCGGCATCATCGATGTCACCGGGGGAGACGACGCCGTGTCCTCCATCGTGCTGCCGCTGCTGTCGTCGACGGCGAAGGCCGCCGGGGCTCAGCTGTCCCAGCTCTTCACGCCGCAGCAGATGCACACCGGCACCGAGGTGGCCGGGACCAGACTGACAGTGCTCGGTCCCAGCCCCGCTTTGGAGAACCCCGATGGAACGCGGATTCCCCTGAGCCGTCGGCACGCCGAGATCCTGTTGCTGCTGCACAGGCGTCCCGACGGCATCAGCGGTGCCGGACTGGTGGAGCGGCTGTGGTCGGTCGGCGGCAGCGAAGTCACGGTCCGGGCGGAGATCAATCGTCTGCGCAGAACGATCGGCAGCCTCGGCGATCTGCGCATCGACGCCCGCCCCTATCGGTTGCGCGGGGACGTCGATTCGGATCTGGAGCTCACCGTGCAGGCTCTGGCTAGCGGTGACACGGATTCGGCCCTCGAGCAGTTCAGGGGGACCGTCCTGCCGGATTCCGAAGCGCCGGGAGTCCGCGAGATCGCGGCGGAGGTCGATGCGCTTATGCGCGAGACCCTGCTCCAGGACGGAACCTGGCAGCAGCTGTGGCGGTTCGCGAACCTGCCGGACTTCCGCGACGACGTCGAAGTCCTCATGACAGTGCTGCGTCTGGCACCGCCCGAGGCCGCCGAACGCAACGCCGCGGTCGTGCGCCTGGAGGCGCTGGGCCTCTGAACTCGGCGAACCGATTGCGGTTCGGTGTGCGGGACGGGGCGGCCGCCTCGGCGATGTGATGCAACCCACATGCAACGTTGCGCTCGGTAGCGTCGTGGTCACACGGAGACAATCCGGTGGAATCAGACGCATCAAAGGAGTTGCAATGACTGTCTACGCACAGCCTGGTCAGGACGGGTCGCTCGTCACCTTCAAGTCCCGGTATGAGAACTTCATCGGCGGTCAGTGGGTGCCGCCGGTCAAGGGCAACTATTTCGAGAACCCCAGCCCCGTCACCGGCAAGACCTTCACCGAGGTCCCGGCCAGCACCGCTGAGGACATCGAACTCGCTCTCGACGCCGCGCACAAGGCGGCTCCGGCCTGGGGCAAGACCTCGGTCGCCGAACGGGCCAACATCCTCAATCGGATCGCCGACCGCATCGAGGAGAACCTCGAGATGATTGCGGTGGCCGAGACTTGGGACAACGGCAAGGCGATCCGCGAGCCCCTCAACGCCGACCTGCCGCTGGCGGTCGATCATTTCCGCTACTTCGCCGGAGCGATCAGGGCACAGGAGGGCGGACTCTCGCAGATCGACGATGACACCGTGGCGTATCACTTCCACGAGCCGCTCGGTGTGGTCGGCCAGATCATTCCCTGGAACTTCCCGATCCTCATGGGCGTGTGGAAGATCGCACCGGCGCTGGCCGCGGGCAACGCGATCGTGCTCAAGCCCGCCGAGCAGACTCCGGCCTCGATCCTCGTCCTCGTCGAGCTCATCGCCGACCTGCTGCCCGAGGGCGTGCTCAACGTCGTCAACGGCTTCGGTCTGGAGGCCGGCAAGCCGCTGGCGTCGAACAAGCGGATCTCGAAGATCGCGTTCACCGGTGAGACCACAACCGGTCGTCTGATCATGCAGTACGCCTCGCAGAACATCATTCCGGTGACTCTGGAGCTCGGCGGAAAGTCGCCGAACATCTTCTTCGAGGATGTGCTGGCCAAGGACGATTCGTATGCGGACAAGGCCCAGGAGGGCTTCACGATGTTCGCTCTCAACCAGGGCGAGGTCTGCACCTGCCCGTCGCGTGCGCTCGTCCAGGAATCGATCGCCGATCCCTTCCTCGAGGCGGTTGCAGAACGGACGAAGAGGATCGTCCAGGGCAATCCGCTCGACACGGACACGATGATGGGCGCCCAGGCCTCGAACGACCAGTTCGAGAAGATCATGTCCTACCTCGACATCGGCCGTCAGGAAGGCGCCGAGGTGCTCACCGGCGGCGGCAAGGCCGAACTCGACGGGGATCTGGCCGGCGGCTTCTACGTGCAGCCGACGATCTTCAAGGGCACGAACAAGATGCGCATCTTCCAGGAGGAGATCTTCGGGCCCGTCGTCTCGGTCGCGACATTCTCCGACTACGCCGACGCCATGGCCACGGCCAATGACACGCTCTACGGCCTCGGCGCCGGTGTCTGGTCGCGCGACGGCAACACCGCCTACCGGGCCGGTCGCGAGATCCAGGCCGGTCGCGTGTGGGTGAACAACTACCACGCCTACCCGGCTCATGCGGCCTTCGGCGGGTACAAGGCTTCGGGCATCGGTCGCGAGAACCACAAGATGATGCTCGATCACTACCAGCAGACGAAGAACCTGCTCGTCAGCTACTCGGAGAACGCCCAGGGCTTCTTCTGAGCTGACTGGAGTACAGCACCGATCCACCCGCACCTGAATAGCAATTCACCATCATCACAAAGGAGTCAATGATGTCAGGAATGAAAGCAGCAGTCGTCGAAGAGTTCGGCAAAGATCTGACCGTCGGGGACAATGAGATCCCCGAACCGGGACCGGGACAGGCACTGGTCAAGCTCATCGCCTCCGGTGTCTGCCACACGGACCTGCACGCGGCCCACGGAGACTGGCCGGTCAAACCGAAGGTGCCGCTCATCCCGGGACACGAAGGAGTCGGCATCGTCGAGAAGGTCGGCGAAGGCGTCACCGATGTCGAGGTCGGACAGATGGTCGGCAACGCCTGGCTGTGGAGGGCGTGCGGGACCTGTGAGCACTGCCGGCAGGGGTGGGAGACCCTCTGCGAATCGCAGGTCAACGGCGGCTACGGCGTCGACGGTTCCTTCGGCGAGTACATGCTCGTCGACACGAAGTTCGCTGCCATCATCCCCGATGGTGCCGACCCCTACGAGATCGCCCCTGTCCTGTGTGCCGGCGTCACCGTCTACAAGGGACTCAAACGCACCGAGGTGAAGCCGGGCCAGTGGGTCGTCATCTCCGGGATCGGCGGACTCGGACACATCGCCGTCCAATATGCCGTCGCCATGGGCATGCGGGTCGTCGCCGTCGATGTCGCCGACGACAAGCTGGCGTTGGCGAAGAAGCACGGTGCCGAGATTACCGTCAACGCCTTCGCCGAGGATCCGGCCGAGATCATCCAGGAGAAGGTCGGAGGCTCACACGGTGTGCTTGTCACGGCGGTGCATCCGAAGGCATTCGGGCAGGCGATCTCAATGACTCGCCGAGGCGGAACCATCGTCTTCAACGGCCTGCCCCCGGGTGACTTCCCGGCCCCGATCTTCGACATCGTGCTCAAGGGGCTGACGATCCGCGGATCGATCGTCGGCACCCGCCAGGACATGGTGGAAGCCTTGGAGTTCTACGCAGCGGGTAAGATCCATCCCACGTTCAGCAAGCGGCCGCTCGAGGACATCAATGCCATCTTCGACGAGATGATCCACGGCAAGATCGACGGTCGCGTCGTCATCGAATACTGACAACCCACACACCCGCGCCTCAAGAACTACCTGACGGCGGCGCAGCAACCTCGCGCCAGGTTGCTGCGCCGCCGTCAGGTAGTGTGGGAGGGGTCTCGGTGAGCGGATTGGACTTGCCGGGAATGACTTCGCTAGACTTGAGACACCCAAGACCGTCGGTCTCTGTGGAATCACCAAGATTCGCCATCGAATCTCGGTGTCCGCAGACGAAGACTCCGTGAGGAGTGACCCGCGCAGGTGAGCTCGAGATTCTTCCGTCGGATTCCGCAAGGAATCGGCGGCCAAGCGTTTCACGCCTGCCTGCGTGGAGCGCTTTTTCTGTTGTCGGGACAGGCCGGACGACTTATGAAAGGAACACCATGGCGAGGCCAGACAAGGCAGCCGCAGTCGAGGAGATCAAACAGCAGTTTGAGAACTCCGACGCTGTGTTGCTGACCGAGTACCGCGGTCTCACCGTCGCGCAGATGAAAGAACTGCGCGTCTCTCTCGGTGAGAACGTCAGCTACGCCGTGGTAAAGAACACGCTGACCAAGATTGCAGCCAAGGAAGCCGGAGTCACCGGTCTCGATGAGCACCTCAATGGGCCCACCGCGATCGCGTTCATCAACGGCGAACCACCTGAGGCTGCCAAGGCTCTGCGTAACTTTGCCAAGGCGAACGACAAGCTCGTGGTGAAGGGCGGCTACTTCGATGGAGCCGCACTCAGCCCCGAACAGGTCAACCAGCTCGCCGACCTCGAATCCCGCGAAGTGCTGCTTGCAAAGGCAGCCGGTGCCATGAAGGCAAGCCTCCACCAGGCGGCTTACCTCTTCACCGCTCCGCTGGTCAAGGCCGTGCGCACTGTCGATGCCCTCCGCGAGAAGCAGGACGACGCTCCTGCTTCCGACGCCTGAGCATCACCCCAAACCGAACCGGTCACTGATCGTGGCCAAAACAGGAAGGACTAGCCACCATGGCTAAGCTCACCACCGACGAGCTCCTCGAGGCTTTCAAGGAGCTCACCCTCATCGAACTGTCCGAGTTCGTCAAGAAGTTCGAAGAAGAGTTCGACGTCGAGGCTGCCGCTCCGGCCGCCGTTGCCGCTGCCCCTGCAGCCGGTGGCGCAGACGCCGCTCCCGCTGAAGAGCAGACCGAATTCGACGTCATCCTCGAATCGGCCGGCGAGAAGAAGGTTCCCGTCATCAAGGAAGTCCGTGGACTCACCTCCCTCGGACTCAAGGAAGCCAAGGACCTCGTCGACGGAGCTCCCAAGGCCGTCCTCGAAGGCGCTTCGAAGGAAGACGCCGAGAAGGCCAAGGAAACCCTCGAGGCTGCCGGCGCCACCGTCACCCTCAAGTGATTTCCTGAGCAGCAGCCTGCCTGCTGCCTGAGATTGAGACCCCCACACTCTGCTGTGGGGGTCTTTCTCATGCCGCTGACGTCAGCGTCTGACCAGAGCGAGGCAGACAATTCTGGGAATCCCCGCACAGAACTATTACTCTTGACTGGTGCCCTCGACGACAACCATCGAAGACGAGCTCCTCGCCGGCCTGCGTTCTCGCCTGCAGTCGGCGTGGGCGACCGATCCGCTTTTCATCGATCCCATCATCGCCGGCGGCCTGAGCCGCAATCAGCTCGATGGCATCGAACTCGCGGCGACTGAGGCAGCGGAGTCCGATCTCCCCTTCTTCATTGCAGTTCTTCCCGACCAGCCGGACGGCCCGGGCAACTTCGAGGCCTGGGGCAGATTCACCTCGAGCTTGGCTCAGACGATGTACGAGGACTCCGAAGCCGACCAGGTCCTTGTGCTCTTCGCCACCGCTGGTGGCGGATCCAGGTCATGGCCGTATCTCGTCTCCGAGCTCGGCCCGGTCATTCCCCGCGGAGGAGGTGGCCTGACGAGATCGGCCACCGACGACTTCCTCCCGATCGAGCTCAATGTGCACTACCAGATGCAGATCCTGCGTGCAGCCGCTGCCGGCGATCCGATTCCGGAACCTCCGCAGTTCGATCCCAAGGACGTCGGGCAGTCCAGCGGGGACTACATCGCCAGGTGGGGGCTCGACGAAGGCGCCCCCGATATGCTGGTCATGGGAGCCGCCGCGGTGGCCGCAGGAGCACTCACCACCTGGATGATCGCGCGGCGCCGTCGCTATGCGTGGAGAACCGAACTGACCACGGAGCCGGAACTGACGAAGCGCTTCGACCTGCGCTCCAGGGTTGTGCGCATCGGCGAGAAGCTGCCCGAACCCGAGACCGCCGACGATGCGGTGTGGCGACTCTACGCGCGGGGTCGCCGCGTCCAGGAGGCGGTGGCGGCGATCACTCATAACCAGCCTGATTGGGCGACGGCAGAGGATTTCTCGCATCGGATGGCGATTCACTGTCTGAGTCGAACTGACAGATGGATCCGTCGACGTCTGCGCGATCGGGGCGATGCCGAGGAGCCGCTGTTCTGCTTCTTCATGCCCAGTCATACCGGCAGCATCGAACCCGTCGCATGGAGGCAGAAGGGGACGGCGCTGACGGTCCATGCCTGTGACCGGTGCCGAAGTGACCTGACGACCGGTCACGAGCCGGAGACGCTGATGGTGCCCAGACGTCCCGGCGCCACGAGAGTCAAGCCGGTACCCTATTTTCTGCGCGACGACGCGTACTCCAACAGCGGATTCGGCAGCTTCCAGCCACTCGAGGCCGCGGTCGTGTCGGGGACTCCGACAGCCGACGCGACAGAGACCGAGGCGAGATGAGTCAGCCCAGCGCAGCCAGGAAGAAGATCGCCGATGGCGGCCCCGGTCCGCTCCGACTCGGGATCGCGGCACTGCTTTTCCTCGCCGTCGTCGTCGGAGCGACGGCATTGAGCCATTCCCTGTTCGACGATGCCAGAGACACTCGGATCGCCGAGGCCGACAGCGGTCAGCCCCGAGTCGACAGCGTCTATTCGGATCGCATAGAGAGTCAGTACGATTCCGACTATGACCGCTCCCGGTATCAGGAGATCGCGCACGCCTTCGAGAAAGATCCGGTCTGGGTCGATGATTACCTCGCGTTCGAGATGCGTGATGAGGACCTCGACGACATCCACGAGGCGATCGAGAAGACTCGCACACCGATCTATGTGGCCTTCCTGGCCGCCACAGAACTCGATGACACCGACGGCCAAGCCGAACTGCTGGCCAATCGCATCATCGCCGAGGTGCCCGACGACGAGGCCACCGTGCTGGTCATCGGCGACAATCGAGAGGCGGTGGCGAACAAGGGAATCTCACGGGAGATCGTCGATCGCCCCGACACACTCGACGACGATCATCTGTCCCAGGTCGGGCTGACCTACGTCCGGGCCCTGCTCTCGGCACCGATCGAAGAGGAGAACTTCGGCTACGGTGCTTCGTTCGACCGCAGCGGCAACGCGATCGTGGTCAACGAGAAGGACGACGAGGCGGATCCTCGGGCATTGCGCTATTCCGTCGGCGGCGCGGTGGGCGGAGCCGTGATCGGACTGCTCATCGGCGGCGGTCTGGCAGTGGGCGGGATCTCCGGCTACCGGTTCTGGCGCAGACGCCAGCTGACTCTCCAGTCCGAACCGCAGACCCAGGAGCAGACACAGGATCAGAGGAAATGAGCCAGAACGACGTGGACGCAGAGCAGATCGCGCAATCTCTGAAGACCGACCCGATCTATATCGACCCGGCGGTCGCAGACACCCTTGACGGACGTCTCCTCGACAAGGCCGAGGCCACGGTCAAGGAGCTCGACTTCGATGTCTACGTGGTCGCAGTGGATGCCGAACACGGCAGCATCGATCGAGAGATGCTTGAGCAGATCAAGGTCCTCAACGGGTCCGAAGGCTCATTCGTCATGATCGACGACGGCACAGCCATTGCCGTCGACACCTATTTCACCGATGCGCACCACGACAAGGAGATGGAAGTCGTGGACCAGCAGCTCAATGCCCACGACGAATGGAACACCTCCACCCCGTCGGTGTCCAAACTCAACATCCTCCTCGACCTCTATGAGGATCCTCAGGAGCACGTCGAGTCCGGCGACACTGGTGCAGAGCAGCAGCCGGGCAGCGACGTGATTCAGGACACCGGCAGCGGCGGATTCGCTCCACTCTTCCTGGGCGGTTCGATCCTTCTCCTCGCCCTCGTCATCGGCGGCATCTTCATCTTTCGCTCGATGCGAGCCAAAGCGGCCGAGGCGCGCAGACGGGATCGGTTCAGACTGCCCAGCTCGCTGCTGCACAGAGTCGATCATCTGCAGCGCAGCGCTCTCCGTGAGGACATCAACTCCGAAGCCACGGAACTGGCGTCGTCTCTGGACCAGCTGCGCACCGATGATCTCAGTTCGGCCGAACTCACCCAGGTGGAGAGGGCGTTCGATGCCTATTATGAAGCGAGGTCGATCGTCGACGACGAAGCGGCCGAACGCATTGACCTCGCCGGCGCCATGGTGCTGCTGCGGCAGGCTCGACGCGAGATCGGTCTGGCCGGCCAGAGCAGGGGAGCCCGGTCGAGCAGGCCCGAGAGCCTGTGTACGGTCAATCCGCTGCACGGTGAAGCGAGGACGACCTCACCGGTGTCGGTCGGAGCCCGGGCGGTGCGCGTGCCTGTGTGTTCCGCCTGCGAAGGCGATCTGCGAGGCGGCAGAGACCTGCAGTGGATCTTCGACAAGGGCAGGCCGTACATCGAGGCCGAGAGTGTGTGGGCCGAGACTCTGTTCGGAGCCATCGGGGGAAACCTCGTGACCGCACTGAAATCGCTGCCACCCCGTTGAGGACGGCTGAGAATCAGACCAGACGGACTTCGCGAGGCACCGCACGATCGTGATCGCCGGGCATGACACGGCCCGGCAGAGCCACCTCGGAGTCGCCCTGATCGCTGCGCATCCCTTCGAGGTCGGCGAGCTGACGGGTGACGAAATCACGGTCGACCGGGACTCCGTGACCGGGGACGAAGACGTTCGCCTCGGCAAAGGACAGCAGGGTCCGCAGGCTCGCCGCCCATTCGCTCAGCGAGGAGTCGGCGCCGGCCTGCGGGGGATCGGCCTCCTCGACGAGGTCACCGGTGAACACGATCCCGAGCTCGGGAAGCCGGACGACGAGATCGGCGGTCGAATGCCCGCCGAGGACGTGGAATTCGACCGGGCAGCCGCCGAGATCCAAGGTGCCCGCCTCACCGGGGGACGCATCGACGGTGGAGACGTCGACGACGAGTTCGGTGGGATCGGTCGGCAGCTGCCGGCGGTACTCGCTCGGCTCATCGCCCCGGCTGATCGCATCGAGCGCGATCCACGCGCTCGCCTCCTGATCGGCGGCGAACGCAGAGGACGCGTGGACGGTCGACACTCCCGACGAGACCGCCTCGGCGGCGCCGAAGAAATGATCCCAGTGATCGTGGGTGAGCACGAGATCGATATCCTGCCCGCCCTCTCCCGCGATCTCCTCGCCGAGGCGGCCCGCCCGTTCCAGCAGGTGTGCCGCAGCCGCGGGGCCGGGTCCGGCATCGACGAGCAGGGTGCGATCGGAGCCGACGATGATCCCGCAATTGACTTTCGCGGGAGAGAAGGTGAGGACATGCACGTGTGTCATGCCCGCAGTCTAGAATGTCTGTCACCGGCTGTCGCGCAGCCGGGCACACGACGGCAGACGATCACACGGTGGCCGACGTTGCCGTCGGGCGGTGGGATGTGTCGAGAATCCGCATGGAGCTCACACGGGACAAGGTCGGCGTCCTCGACGGTCAGGGAGTGGCTTCGCCGAGGCGGCCGCCGATGTGGGGCGGTCCGTGGAAGAAGATCCACGACTGACAGAATTCGATGTTGCCAGGCTTGACCTGATGCTATAAGATTGATATTTGCATCGTTCTGCCTGTGGTGTGCCTTCATATAGCGGTGGGCGCAGCATTTCCACTCAAGTGAACCATGCCGACGCCGGGAGTCGAAATCTGACACACCCCGTGGACGTCGCCGGAGCGAGTGGGCAGACGAAGTATCAGATGGTGAAGCACTCGGAAGGAACCAATTGGCCGCCGCCAACGACAACACCAGGACCGCTAATCCCCCCAAGAGAATTTCCTTCGCGAAGATTCGCGAGCCCCTCGAGGTTCCCGATCTGCTCGGTCTGCAGACGGACAGCTTCGACTGGCTGATCGGATCGGAGGCGTGGCAGGACCGCGTCGCCGAGGCCATCGAGATCGGGGACGACTCCGTCGCAACCACCTCGGGTCTCGAAGACATCTTCGAAGAGATCTCGCCGATCGAAGACTTCGGCGGATCCATGTCGCTGTCGTTCCGCGAGCACCGGTTCGAGGCTCCCAAGTACTCGATCGATGAGTGCAAGGAACGCGATATGACCTACTCGGCGCCGCTGTACGTCACCGCCGAGTTCATGAACAACAACACGGGCGAGATCAAGAGCCAGACCGTGTTCATGGGTGACTTCCCCCTCATGACCAACAAGGGCACGTTCATCGTCAACGGCACCGAGCGCGTCGTCGTCTCCCAGCTCGTGCGTTCGCCCGGCGCCTACTTCGAATCCAGCGTCGACAAGACCACGGACAAGGACATCTTCTCCGCGAAGATCATCCCGTCCCGCGGTGCCTGGCTGGAGTTCGAGGTCGACAAGCGCGACCAGGTCGGTGTGCGCCTCGACCGCAAGCGCAAGCAGTCCGTGACGGTGCTGCTCAAGGCCCTCGGCTGGTCCGAAGCGAAGATCCTCGAGGAGTTCGGCGAGTTCGAATCGATCCGCGAGACGATGGCCAAGGACACGGTCAACACGCAGGACGAAGCGCTGCTCGACATCTACAAGAAACTGCGCCCGGCAGAGCCCGCGACCGCCGAGGCCGCTCGCAACCTGCTCAACAACCTGTACTTCAACCCGAAGCGCTACGACCTGGCCAAGGTCGGCCGCTACAAGGTCAACCGCAAGCTCGGCGTCGAAGCACCGCTGTCGGACTCCGTGCTCTCCACCGAGGACGTCGTCGCCACCATCCGCTACCTCGTGTCGCTGCACGCCGGAGTGGACACCGCCAAGGGCACCCGCGACGGTGAAGAGGTCGAGATCAGCGTCAAGCTCGACGACATCGATCACTTCGGAAACCGCCGCATCCGCGCCGTCGGTGAGCTCATCGAGAACCAGATCCGCACCGGCCTGTCCCGGATGGAGCGCGTCGTCCGCGAACGCATGACCACCCAGGACGTCGAGGCGATCACCCCGCAGACCCTGATCAACATCCGCCCCGTGGTGGCTGCGATCAAGGAGTTCTTCGGCACCTCGCAGCTCTCCCAGTTCATGGATCAGAACAACCCGCTCGCGGGTCTGACCCACAAGCGCCGTCTCTCCGCGCTGGGACCCGGCGGTCTCTCGCGTGACCGTGCCGCCATGGAAGTCCGTGACGTGCACCCCTCGCACTACGGCCGCATGTGCCCGATCGAGACCCCCGAGGGTCCGAACATCGGTCTGATCGGTTCGCTGGCGTCCTACGCCCGCATCAACCCCTTCGGATTCATCGAGACGCCCTACCGCAAGGTCGTCGACGGTGTCGTGACCGATGAGACGCAGTACCTGACCGCCGATGACGAACTCGAGTTCAACATCGCCCAGGCCAACGCGCCCCTGACCGACGACCAGCGCTTCGCCGAGGTCGAGGTCCTGGCCCGTCCGAAGGGCGGCGGCGGTGAGGCCGAGCTGGTCCAGCACGACCAGATCGACTTCATGGACGTCTCCGCACGTCAGATGGTCTCTGTGGCGTCGGCTCTGATTCCGTTCCTCGAGCACGATGACGCGAACCGCGCCCTCATGGGTGCGAACATGCAGCGTCAGGCCGTGCCGCTGGTGATGGCCGAATCACCTGTCGTGGGCACCGGCATGGAATACCGTGCCGCCGTCGACGCCGGCGATGTCATCACCGCTGAGAAGTCCGGTGTCATCACCGAGGTCTCGGCTGACTTCGTCACGGTGCTCGCCGACGACGGAACCCAGCTGACCTACAAGGCTGCGAAGTTCAAGCGTTCGAACCACGGCACCTCGTACAACCAGCGCATCCTCGTCGACGAAGGCGACCGTGTCGAAGCCGGCACCGTCCTCGCCGACGGCCCGTCCACCGAGAACGGTGAGATGGCTCTGGGCAAGAACCTCCTCGTGGCGTTCATGTCATGGGAAGGCTACAACTACGAGGACGCGATCATCCTCTCCCAGCGCCTCGTCCAGGACGACGTGCTCTCCTCGATCCACATCGAGGAGCATGAGGTCGATGCTCGCGACACCAAGCTCGGTGCCGAGGAGATCACTCGGGACATCCCGAACATCTCGCCCGACGCCCTGGCCGACCTCGACGATCGCGGAATCATCCGCATCGGCGCCGAAGTCACCGACGGTGACATCCTCGTCGGCAAGGTCACCCCGAAGGGTGAGACCGAGCTGACCCCCGAAGAGCGCCTGCTGCGCGCGATCTTCGGTGAGAAGTCCCGTGAGGTCCGCGACACCTCGCTGCGCGTTCCCCACGGCGAGATCGGCACCGTCATCGGTGTGCGCGTCTTCGACCGTGAGGACGACGACGAGCTCTCGCCCGGCGTCAACCAGATGGTCCGCGTCTACGTGGCTCAGCGCCGCAAGATCACCATCGGTGACAAGATGGCCGGTCGTCACGGAAACAAGGGTGTCATCTCGACGATCCTGCCGGTCGAGGACATGCCGTTCCTCGCCGACGGCACCCCTGTCGACGTCATCCTGAACCCGCACGGTGTTCCCCGTCGTATGAACATCGGGCAGGTCTTCGAAGTCCACCTCGGATGGATCTCGAAGCAGGGCTGGAAGATCGAGGGCAACCCCGAATGGGCCGCCGAGCTGCCCGAGGCCGCTCGCGAAGCCGAGGCCGGCACCAACCTGGCCACCCCGGTGTTCGACGGTGCGCACGAGCAGGAGCTGCGCGGACTGCTGGATTCGACGACCCCGAACCGCGATGGGGACCGCCTCATCGACTCCTCGGGCAAGGCTCAGCTGTTCGACGGCCGCTCCGGTGAGCCGTTCCCGTACCCGATCTCGGTCGGCTACATGTACATGCTCAAGCTCCACCACCTCGTCGACGACAAGATCCACGCGCGTTCGACCGGACCGTACTCGATGATCACCCAGCAGCCGCTCGGTGGTAAGGCGCAGTTCGGTGGTCAGCGCTTCGGTGAGATGGAAGTCTGGGCCCTCGAGGCCTACGGCGCCGCCTACACCCTGCAGGAGCTTCTGACGATCAAGTCCGATGACATCCCGGGCCGTGTGAAGGTCTACGAAGCCATCGTCAAGGGTGAGAACCTGCCCGATCCGGGAATCCCGGAGTCGTTCAAGGTCCTCATCAAGGAGATGCAGTCCCTGTGCCTCAACGTCGAAGTCCTGTCTTCCGACGGAGGCCATGTCGAGATGGGCGAGTCGGAGGACGAGGTCTACCGCGCCGCCGAAGAGCTCGGCATCGACCTCTCCCGCCGCGAAGCACAGACCGTAGAAGAAGTCTGAGGACTTCCACTTCAACCGACACAACTTTTTGATGAACGATTCGTTCATCGCCAGGAAAGAGGATTTACGTGCCTGACGTCAATTTCTTTGATGAACTGCGCATCGGTCTTGCCACCACGGAGAACATCCGCGGCTGGTCACACGGTGAGGTGAAAAAGCCTGAGACCATCAACTACCGCACCCTGAAGCCGGAGAAGGACGGACTCTTCTGCGAGAAGATCTTCGGACCCACCCGCGACTGGGAGTGCGCCTGCGGAAAGTACAAGCGAGTCCGCTTCAAGGGCATCATCTGCGAACGCTGCGGCGTCGAGGTGACCCGTGCCAAGGTGCGTCGTGAGCGGATGGGCCACCTCGAGCTCGCCGCTCCCGTGACCCACATCTGGTACTTCAAGGGCGTGCCCTCACGCCTGGGCTACCTGCTGGATCTGGCTCCGAAGGACCTCGAGAAGGTCATCTACTTCGCGGCCTACATGATCACCTCGGTCGACGAGGATTCCCGTCACCGTGATCTGCCCAGCCTGCAGAACAAGATCGACGTCGAGAAGCAGCAGATCGGCACCCGCCGTGACGCCGACATCGATCGTCGTGCCAAGAAGCTCGAAGAGGATCTCGCCGCGCTCGAGGCCGAAGGCGGAACCGCCCAGGCCAAGAAGAAGCTGCGCGACACCGCCGAGAAGGAAATGGACAAGCTGCGCAAAAACGCCGACCGCGAGGTCGACCGTATCGAGCAGGTGTGGGACCGGTTCAAGAACCTCAAGGTCAACGACCTCGAAGGCGACGAGAGCCTGTACCGCGAGATGTTCCACCGCTTCGGCCTGTACTTCACCGGTGCCATGGGCGCCGAGGCGATCCAGAAGCGCCTCATCGACTTCGACCTCGAAGGCGAAGCCGAGAAGCTACGTGAGCTCATCGCCACCGGCAAGGGACAGCGCAAGACTCGTGCGCTCAAGCGCCTCAAGGTCGTCAACGCGTTCCTGACCACCGACAACAACCCCGAGGGCATGGTCCTCGACGTCGTTCCGGTGATCCCACCGGAGCTGCGCCCGATGGTGCAGCTCGATGGTGGACGGTTCGCGACCTCGGACCTCAACGATCTCTACCGTCGCGTCATCAACCGCAACAACCGCCTCAAGCGTCTGCTCGACCTCGGTGCTCCCGAGATCATCGTCAACAACGAGAAGCGGATGCTGCAGGAGGCCGTGGACTCGCTGTTCGACAACGGACGTCGCGGACGCCCGGTGACCGGACCGGGCAACCGCCCGCTCAAGTCGCTGTCGGACATGCTCAAGGGCAAGCAGGGACGTTTCCGTCAGAACCTGCTCGGCAAGCGTGTGGACTACTCGGGCCGTTCGGTCATCGTCGTCGGTCCGCAGCTGCACCTGCACCAGTGCGGTCTGCCGAAGACCATGGCGCTGGAGCTGTTCAAGCCCTTCGTGATGAAGCGCCTGGTCGATCTCAACCACGCTCAGAACATCAAGTCGGCCAAGCGCATGGTCGAGCGTCAGCACCCGCAGGTGTGGGATGTCCTCGAAGAGGTCATCACCGAGCACCCTGTGCTGCTCAACCGTGCACCGACCCTGCACCGTCTGGGCATCCAGGCGTTCGAACCGCAGCTCATCGAGGGCAAGGCCATCCAGCTGCACCCGCTCGTCTGCTCCGCGTTCAACGCTGACTTCGACGGTGACCAGATGGCTGTGCACCTGCCGCTGAGTCCGGAGGCACAGGCCGAGGCCCGTATCCTCATGCTCTCGGCCAACAACATCCTCAAGCCCTCGGACGGCAAGCCCGTGACCATGCCTTCGCAGGATATGATCATCGGTCTGTTCCACCTCACCTCCGAGCGCAAGGGACTGGCCGGCGAGGGGCGCGCGTTCTCCGGAATGGGCGAAGCCATCATGGCCTTCGACCATGGGGAGCTCGACCTCGGTTCGCCGATCACCATCCGCCTGGAGGACGTCGTTCCCAACGCGGACATGGAGCTTCCCGAGGGCTGGGAGGCCGGCGACCCGCTGGACGTGCAGACCACTCTGGGTCGCGCAACGTTCAACGAGTACCTGCCTGCCGACTACGCGTTCGTGAACTCGACGATCGACAAGAAGGCTCTGAGCCGCATCGTCAACCACCTCGCCGAGGAGTACCCGAAGGTCGAGGTCGCACACACGCTGGACAACTTCAAGGCCGGCGGCTTCCACTGGGCCACCCGCTCGGGCATCACCATCGCGATGTCGGATGTCGTCTCACCCGAGGCGAAGACCGAGATCATCGACGATGCCGAAGTCATCGACACGAAGGTTCAGCAGCAGTACGAACTCGGTGCCCTGACCGACGACGAGCGTCGCAACGAGCTCGTCAAGCTGTGGACGGAGACGACCGAGAAGGTCGACCAGATCATGCGCACGAACTTCCCCGCGGAGAACTCGGTGCTGCGTCTGGTCGAGTCCGGTGCATCCGGCAACTGGATGCAGGTGCGTCAGCTGGCCGGTATGCGCGGCCTGGTGACGAACCCGCAGGGTGAGATCATCCCGCGTCCGATCGTGTCGAACTACCGTGAGGGACTCGCCGTGCTCGAGTACTTCATCGCCTCGCACGGTGCTCGTAAGGGTCTGGCAGATACCGCTCTGCGTACCGCCGACTCCGGTTACCTCACCCGTCGTCTCGTCGACGTCTCGCAGGATGTCATCATCCGCGCGGCAGAGGCCGAGTCGAACAAGGGCATCACCCTCCCGATCGCTGAACGCGATCACGAGGGCAACCTGGTTCCGCACGAGTACGCCGAGACCAGCGTCTACGGTCGTCTCACCGTCTCCGATGTCACCGACGCCGAGGGCAATGTGCTCCTGCCGGCGAAGTCCGATGTCACCGGTGCTGTGGTGGACATGCTCGTGGCCAACGGCATCGAAGAGCTCAAGGTCCACTCCGTGCTGACTGCGGATTCCGATGCGCAGATCTCCGCCGAGCACTACGGTCGCTCGATGGCGACCGGTCAGCTCGTCGACATCGGCGAGGCCATCGGCACCGTCGCTGCCCAGTCGATCGGTGAGCCCGGTACCCAGCTGACGATGCGTACCTTCCACACCGGTGGTGCCGCCGCTTCGACCGGTGATATCACGCAGGGTCTGCCGCGTGTGACCGAGCTCTTCGAAGCTCGCACACCGAAGGGCTTCGCCCCCATCGCCGAGGCGACCGGACGGGCGAAGATCGACGACAGCCGCAAGACCCGCTTCGTCATCATCACCCCCGATGACGGCAGCGAGGAGATCGAGCACGCAGTGTCCAAGCGTGCCCGTCTCATGGTCGAGGACGGCCAGCACGTCAAGGCCGGAGAGCAGCTCATCGTCGGTGCCGTCGATCCGAAGCAGGTGCTGCGCATCCGCGGTCGCCGTGAGGCCGAGCGCTTCCTCGTCGAGGAGGTTCAGAAGGTCTACCGTTCGCAGGGTGTGGGCATCCACGACAAGCACATCGAGGTCATCGTGCGGCAGATGCTGCGTCGCGTGACCGTGATCGAGTCGGGCGACACGAACCTGCTGCCCGGTGAGCTCGTCGACCGCGGCCGTTACCAGGCGGAGAACCGTCGTGTGGTCGCCGAAGGCGGCCAGCCTGCCTCGGCTCGTGACGAGCTGATGGGCATCACGAAGGCTTCGCTGGCCACCGAGTCGTGGCTGTCGGCCGCATCCTTCCAGGAGACCACCCGCGTCCTCACCGAGGCGGCCATGGAAGGCAAGTCCGATGCGCTCATGGGGCTGAAGGAGAACGTCATCCTCGGTAAGCTCATCCCTGCCGGCACCGGCCTGCAGACCCACCGCAACCTCGTGGTGGAGCCGACCGAAGAGGCCAAGGCCGAGATGTTCACCAACAGCTACGGCGACTTCTACGCGGGCATCGGCGCCGATTCCGGCTCCGCCATCCCGCTGGAGGACTACGACTACGGTGCGTTCAGCTGAGACTGAACGGCTGAGTCGCAGCGTCTGAGAGAGGCAGGCGAAGAGGGGCGTCCACCACACGGTGGATGCCCCTCTCGTCATTCACGCTGCGACATCGAGAAACGGGTGGAGTGTCGAAACACGGGTGTGTGCGCCCGTGTCTCGACACTCCACCCGTTTCTCGGTGAAGCTCTCGCAATCACTCAGCCGAAGAGCACCTGTGCCTCTTCCCAGCGATGCAGCGGCACTGACTTGAGACTGTCGACGGCCGATGACATCTCCACCGAGACGATGTCCGTGCCCTTGAGGCTGGCCATCTTGCCCCAGTGCCCGTGCTGGGCGAGGTCGGCTGCCGCCATGCCCAACCGGGTCGACAGGACCCGGTCGTACGCGGTGGGGGAGCCGCCTCGCTGCAGGTGCCCGAGGATCGTCGCCCGAGATTCGATACCGGTGATCTCCTCGATCTTCGGGGCCAGGTAGTTCGCGATCCCGCCGAGGCGGACCCGTCCCTTGTTGTCGACGCCGTGGTCGGCGACCTGTGAGTCGAATCCTTCGGGAATGAACCCTTCGGCGACGACGACGATGGGTGCGCGTCCGCGGTCCCTGGCCGAGCGCACCCAGTCCGAGATCTGATCGAAGGAGACGGGGAACTCGGGCATGAGGATCGCGTGTGCGCCTGCCGCCATGCCGGCGTGCAGCGCGATCCATCCGACATTGCGTCCCATGACCTCGATGACCATGCAGCGGTGGTGGGACTCTGCGGTGGTGCGCAGCCGGTCGATGGCCTCGGTGGCGATGGACTGGGCGGTGTCGAAGCCGAAGGTGTAGTCCGTGTTGCCGAGGTCGTTGTCGATGGTCTTGGGCACGCCGACGATGTGCAGGCCCTCTTCATGGACCAGCCGTGAGGCGCCGGCCAAGGTGCCTTCGCCGCCGATGGCGATGAGCGAATCGATGCCGTGGGCGGCCATGACCTCCCGCATCCGCTCGGGTCCGCCGTCCTCATAGGGGTGGGTGCGGGAGGTGCCGAGGATGGTTCCGCCGCGTCCGGACAGGCCGCGCACGTCGAGCATTGTCATATCGAACAGGTCGTCGTCGAGCAGACCCCGCCAGCCGTCGCGGATGCCGACGAACTCCGCATCATAGGCGCGGATGCCTTTGCGGACGATGCCGCGGATGACAGCGTTGAGGCCCGGGCAGTCGCCCCCCGAGGTGAGTACACCGATCTTCATTCCAGTTGACCCTGATCCTTTTCTCGATAGCCTTTTGCGAGCCGGACGTCGTGTCCGGCCATGAGGGAGAATCCCTTGAGGATCACGGTCCCGTTGGATCCGTCACCCTGCGCGGATCGGCGGACCTCATTGCCCGCCATGATGTTGATGGTCTCGTCGCGGACGCGCACTCCCGGCGGCACGTAGATGTCGTTGCCGGCCCACATCGCATACGAGTTCAGTTCGACGGTCACCCCGGGACCCATGACTTCGCACAGGTCGATGTTGTCTCCGCCCATGAGGGCGTAGGTGGTGACCTCGGCGGTGCCGGGAGGCCCGTCGAGCTGACGTCCGGACATGATGGCCACGGAGTTCATCGGCGAGGCCGATCCCGGTTCCGCAGCTGGGGAGAGTTCGCCAGGTCCGCGCCGCTGCAGCTGGGAGCCCGGATCTGTGGGACCAGGTGTCCGGCCGGTCTGGCGGGCGAGCCGCCGGTGGAGCGAGTCTCCTTCGGGCAGGTCGTCGATGAGGGGGATGAGCTCGTCGAGGAATTTCGCTCCGATGGCGTCATCCTGTCGCTGCGCCGTCTCCTCGGGATCGAGGCGGCCGTTCGTCACGGCATCGGTGATCACTGAGAGGACATCGTCGCGGTCCTGGTCCGAGGCGCGGATGCGCCGCTGAGGAGGAGGGGAGTCGTCGTCGGCCATGGTGCCCAGTGTAGCGGTCTTCACATCTGCGAGCAGGGAGGACTGTCGTGACGAGGACTCCACAGCAGGGCCACAGGTTCGACCAATGCTGGGCCTATCGACCGCAGCGAATGTGGAGGGCATGAGACATGAGAGCAGCGCCTGGCGGCAGCCGGAGACGCAGACGGCAGACACGACCATCCGACCGACCACGACTGTCGACCTCGTCGTCCCGGTGTACAACGAGGAGGCCTCGCTGGCCGCCTCGATCGAGACCCTCCTGGCCGTCGAACCCGCCCGCGGCACCGAGGTCACGATCATCATCGCCGACAATGCGAGCACCGATGAGACTCCGATCATCGCCGCGACCCTGGCGGCGACGCATCCGCAGGTCGAGTACGTCCGCCTCGAACAGAAGGGCCGCGGTCGCGCATTGAACCAGGTGTGGCAGGCCTCGTCGGCGGACGTCGTCGCCTACACGGACGTGGATCTGGCCACAGACATCCGCGTCCTCGACCCGATGGTCGAGATCATCCGGTCGGGGCTGGCCGATGTCGCCATCGCCTCGCGCCTGCAGCCCGGAGTTGCGGTCGAACGCGGGATCAGACGCGAGATCATCTCCCGCTGCTACAACCGACTGCTCAAGCTCAGCCTCGGAGTCGGGTTCAGCGACGCCCAATGCGGTTTCAAAGCGCTGTCGGCACGGGCAGCGAAGGAACTGCTGCCGCAGGTCGAGGATTCCGAGTGGTTCTTCGACACTGAGTTGCTCGCTCGCGCCGAGTGGGCCGGGTACCGCATCCACGAGTTCGGCACGGACTGGACGGACGACCCGGACTCCTCCGTCGACGTGGTCAGCACGGCGTGGAAGGACATCAAGGGCATCGTCCGGCTGCGCACCGGCGGACGCACCCGGGTCAGTCACGCAGTCCCCGCACCGAACACCGGAGCACAGATCCTCCACTTCATCGACGTCGGGATCATCAGCACCGTGCTCTACGCCGTGCTGTTCCTCCTCGGCATCCAATTCGTCTCGGAACCCGCGGCGAACATCCTTGCGCTGCTCCTTTCGACAATTGCGAACACGGCTCTCAACCGGGGCCACACCTTCGGGGTGAGATCTCCGCACCGCCGCCTGACCTCCCAGGTGAAGGGCTTGGCGGCCTTCGGCCTGTGCCTGGCCTTCACCTCGGCGGGTCTGGCCGTCGCCGACGGATTCACCGGGCCGTGGGCGACCGTCGGCACCCTCGCAGTGCTGACCGCGGCGAACCTCGCCGCCACTGTCGTCCGGTTCGTGCTGATGCGCACATGGGTCTTCGCCCGTGGTGCCCACCACAGCGCCCACCGCGCGACCACGCCTGCTGCAGCCGGAACGGCAAATCCGAACGAGAAGGACATCGACCATGTCTGAGGCCCCCACCCGATATGCCCGCACCCGCGGACTGCGACGGCACTGGTACCCGATCACGCTCACCGTGCTCACATTCGGCACGATCGCTGCCTTCCTCTTCAACCTCACGGCCAACGGCTGGGCGAACTCCTTCTATGCGGCAGCCGTGCAGGCCGGATCGGCGAACTGGGAGGCGTTCCTCTTCGGCTCGCTCGACTCGGCGAACGCGATCACCGTCGACAAACCCCCGGCCTCCCTGTGGCTGATGGCCCTGAGCGCCCGGGTCTTCGGCTTCTCATCGTTCTCGATGCTGCTGCCCCAGGTCCTCCTGGCCGGGGTGAGCGTGCTCCTCATCGTCCATTCGCTGCGGCTGAGCCTGCGGTCCCATGTCGGTCCGGGGCTTGAGAAGGCCGCCGCGCTGGGTGCCGGTGCGATCTTCGCCGTCTCCCCGGTCGTGGCGATGATGTTCCGGTTCAACAACCCGGACGCGCTGCTGGTGACGCTGATGATCGGTGCGGTCGTCGCGACCCAGCACGCCCTGCGCACGCTCACCGAGGCCCGCCGGCGACGCTCGGCCCGCCGCATCGTCGGCTGGCTCGTCCTCGCCGGGGTCTGCCTCGGGCTGGGCTTTCTGACCAAACAGTTCCAGGTCCTCCTCATCGTCCCCGGCCTCGCTGTGGCCTGGGTGCTCTTCGCCCGCACTTCCTGGCCCCGTCGCCTGCTGTGGCTGCTCGTCCCGCTCGGGTCGATGATCGTCAGCGCCGGCTGGTGGATCGCCCTCGTCGAACTCACCCCCGCCGGCTCCCGCCCCTACGTCGGCGGTTCCCATTCGAACTCCTTCCTCGAACTCACCTTCGGCTACAACGGCTTCGGACGGCTGACCGGCAACGAGACCGGGTCCGTCGGCGGAGGAGGCGGCGGTCAGGGCGGCGGATGGGGCGAAACGGGAATCACCCGCCTCTTCACCGGCAGCTTCGGCCAGCAGGCGTCGTGGTTCCTGCCCACCGCCTTGTTCTTCCTGGTCGTGACGATCGTTCTCCTCACCCTCGCCGAGGTGGCCCGCCGTCGCCGTGTTCCCACCGTCACGGACGGTGACCAGGGAACCGGCCGTGCGGTGAGCGCGTCCGGCGCAATCGGCACGGGCAGCCTCGGTGCGGGACTGCTCATGTGGGGTGCGTGGCTGATCGTCACGTGGCTCGTGCTGTCGAATATGAACGGGATCGTCCACGAGTACTACACGGTCGCGCTCATTCCCGCGATCGCCGCCGTCATCGGCCTCGCCGTCGCGGTGCTGCTCGCTCGTGACGGATTCCTCCCGCGTCTGCTGCTGGCAGTGGCTTGGGCCCTGACCGGGGCGTGGCAGTTCATCATCAGCTCGGAGATGACCGGGATTCCGAGCATCCTGCGCTGGTGCGTGCTCATCGTCTCGATCCTCGGCGCTCTGGTTCTCATCGTCACCGCGCACCGGCGGTTCGGCACGGCGCTCGCCTCGGTGCTCGTCGCGCTGGCCGTCCTCGGCAGCGCCGCGATTCCGGCTCAGCTGGCCGTGCGCACGATCGCCGGGACGACGCAGGGATCGATCGTCACGATCGCCGGCACGAGCGCAGGTCTGGGCGGTGGACCCGGCGGTGGCGGAATGCCCGGCGGAGGAGCCGGGCCGGGCGGCGGCACGGATGGCACGCCCGGCGGGGCAGGCAATTCCGAAGCCGGCAGGGGCGGCACCGGTGGGATGCCCGGCGGCGCCGGCGGCGGAGGCGAAATGGGCGGTCTGCTGGGCGCCTCCGACCCCTCGGACGAACTCACACAGCTGCTCGAACAGGATGCCGCGGACTACACGTGGGTGGCGGCGACGACGGGGGCGAACCAGGCGGCGGGATACCAGCTCGCGCTCGAAGAGCCGGTGATGGCGATCGGCGGGTTCAACGGCACCGATCCGTCGCCGACCCTCGCCGAGTTCAAACAGCTCGTGGCCGACGGCACAATCCACTACTACATCGCATCGGGTTCCGGCGGCCAAGGTCCCGGCGGGGGCTCGGACTCTGCCTCATCCCAGATCGCGGACTGGGTCGAGGCGAATTACGAGGCGACTACCGTCGACTCCGTTTCGCTCTACGATCTCAGTGCGGGTTGAGGGGATAATCGAGTTATGAACCCGACAGCGAATCCACCGGCGCGCATCCTCATCGTCGACGACGAAGCGAACCTCGCCGAGCTCCTCGTCATGGCCTGCCAGGTTCGCGGGTGGGAAGCCGAGGGAGTCGGCACGGGCCGCGAGGCAGTGGCGCTGGCCCGCAGCGAGCACTTCGACGCGATCGTCCTCGACGTGATGCTGCCCGACCTCGACGGTTTCGCCGTCATCGAGAAGATCCGAGCCGAGGGCATCGACACTCCGGTGGTCTTCCTCTCGGCCAGAGACGAGGTCGACGACCGGCTGACGGGTCTGCGGCTGGGCGGGGACGACTATGTGACGAAGCCGTTCAACCTCGACGAGGTCATCGCCAGGATCGAGGTGCGCCTGCGCCGGGGGATCTCGAACGGTCCGGTCGATGAGGATGATGTGCTGCGCGCGGGTGACCTCGAACTCGACGAACGCTCCCACGAGGTCACCCGCGCCGGTCATCCGATCGAGCTGACGGCACGCGAATACGAGGTGCTGCTGCTGTTCATGCGCAACCCGCGGGTGGTGCTGTCGAAGGCCCAGATCCTCGATCGCGTGTGGGACTACGACTTCGGCGGCAACGGCAACATCGTCGAACTCTACGTCTCCTACCTGCGGAAGAAGATCGACACCCCGTTCCCCGACCTGCCGAACCTCTTCCACACCAAGCGCGGGGCCGGCTACATCATGCGGGCGGAACAGTGACGCTGCGCCGGTGGCGGCTGCAGACGAGGCTCATCGTCCTCGCCGGACTCGTCCTCCTCCTCGTCGGCGCCGGAATCGGCACCGCCTCCTGGCTGAGCGTGCGCGGTTCGCTGATGACCGACCTCGACGCCCAACTGACATCGATGACCTCGCATGCACGTTCGGGAGACGGCCCCGGCGCGGGCCCCGGAACGAGCGGCAGTCCGGGCACCTCCGGTGGGGGCGACGACTCGGCGGCGGCGGTCGATTCGGCTCTGCGCTATCTCTTCCAGCCGGGGGTCGGCGACGGAGCTCTCGTCGTCGTCGATTCCGGCGGCGGGGGAGAGGGACTCATCGCCGAGGCGGGGCTGACCCGTCCGCGCGCCCTGTCCGCAGAAGCGATCGACGCCCTGCTCGAGGTCGAACCCGGCGGCGCCTCGTCCGCCCATGAGTCCGTGCGGGTGCCCGGGTTCGGCGCCTACCGGGTCGTGGCCTTCGACGACGGCGGAACCACCACTGTCTACGGCGTCCCGCAGGGCAACGTCGATTCCGCGCTCGAGCGCACGGCGTGGACGACCGCGTTCGTCGTCCTCTTCGGCGTCATCGCCACGGCCGCGCTCATGGCCGTGATCATCCATCGCCAGCTGCGGGACCTGCGCGACGTCGCGCGCACTGCCAGGGAGGTCACCGACCTCGAGCTGAGCGACGGCAAACCCGAGCTTGCCCTGCGGGTTCCCGCCGAGCTCGCGGTGCCGGGCACGGAGGTCGGCGATGTGGGAGCCTCGGTCAACCGGATGCTCGACCATGTCGGATCCGCCCTCGAGGAGCGCTACCGCGGCACGGAGCAGATGCGCCGCTTCGTCGCCGACGCCTCCCATGAGCTGCGCACTCCGATCGCGACGATCCGCGGTTGGGCCGACCTCACCCGCCCGTACCGTGATGCTCTGCCCGCCGAGGTGACCACCTCCTTGGGCAAGATCGATTCCGGAGCGATGCGGATGTCGTCCCTCGTCGATGATCTCCTTCTCCTCGCTCGGCTCGAAGCCGGCCGCCAGCCGACGAGAGAGGACACCGTCGACGTCTCCTCACTGCTCGTCGAACTCGTCGAGGATGTCCATGTGGTCAATCCCGACCATGCGATCTCCCTCGATGTCCCCCCGGAGGCCCTCGAGGTGCGCGGAGCAGCCGATCAGGTCCGCCGGGTCGTGTCGATCGTGCTCACGAACGCCTGCGTGCACACGCCGCCCGGCACCAACGTGCACGTCGAGGCACTGGCGACCCGGAAACCGGTCTCCGGCCAGCTGCCCAGCGATGTCGTGGCGATCCGCATCAGCGACGATGGTCAGGGCATTCCGCCCGAGATCCGGGACCGAGTCTTCGACCGCTTCGTGCGTGGAGACCCCTCGCGGACACGGCAGGACGGAGCCAAGGGAGGTTCCTCGGGGCTGGGACTGTCGATCGCCGCCGGACTCGTCGAACTCATGCGCGGCGACATCTCGATGTCGAGCACGGACGCGGGTACGACCTTCGAGCTGCGCCTGCCTGCGGCTTGAGGCCAATCGCACAGGCTGGTCACAGGCACGACTGGGAAGGGCTACAGCGCAGGGACCGAAAGTGGAATCACTGACAACCAGAGGAGATTCCATGACCGAGAACCACAACCCCGACCAGAACCGCAACCACGAGGAGAACCGGGACCACGCGGAGAATGCAGCGCCGGACTCGAACGGCGCGGACACCACTCGCAGGATCGAAGCGCAGGGCACGGCAGGACCTCATGCCGGACCCAACTGGGCAATGCAGTCGCCACCGACCGACCAAGGACGTGCGAACGGATGGGCCGAGCAGACCACGCGCTCGGCACCCGATCCGCAGGCCGGGGTCCCGGAGGGTCAGCGGCCGTGGGTGAACCCCTACCAACAGTCTGCGCAGAGTACACAGTTCGGCAGCACCGCAGGACCGCGGAAGCAGAAGCGACGCGTCCCGCTCGTCCCGGCGGTGCTCGCCGGTTCGGCCCTGTTCGTCGTCGGCGGTCTCGCCGGGGGAGCGATCGGGGTATCGGCGGCAACAGCGTCGAATGATTCGGGGACGAGCCAGGGCCCGGGAGGCCAGAACGGACCCGGCGGAATGGGCGGCCAACAGGGCGGTGCTCAGGACGGCGGCGGACAGTCCGACAGCGGAGGCATGCCCGGTGGACAGTCCAACGGAATGCCGGGAAACCAGAACGGCAGCACCGACTCCGGGGACTCCTCCGACGGGTCCAGCTCCGATGGATCCAGCTCGGACGGCAGCGCCTCCGACTCCGACGGATCGGACGCGGGTGCTGACACCACCTCGGCAGGCACCGACGAGACCACGATCGAGAACGCAGCCGTCACGCACTTCGACCGGATCTTCACCGGATTCGCCGTGCTCAACCGGGACGAGTGAACGCTGCTGATATCAGTGCGGCACAGACGATGCCCCCACCGATCGGTGGGGGCATCGTCATGCTGACGCGTCGGTCACCTCGGCGACCGTCGCGCGATCAGCGCTTGAGGTCGAAGCGATCGGCTTCGACGAGCTTCGTCCAGGCCTTGACGAAGTCGGCGACGAATTTCTCGTTCGCGTCATCCGAGCCGTAGACCTCGGCGATCGCGCGCAGCTCGGAGTTCGCTCCGAACAGGAGGTCGATCCGGCTGCCGGTCCAGAGTTTCTCGCCCTCGGGGGAGAAGCACTCGTAGACATTGGCCGTCTCGGACGGTCCGACGGGTTTCCACACATTGCCCAGGTCGAGGAGATTGACGAAGAAGTCGTTCGTCAGCTCACCGGGGCGGTCGGTGAAGACACCGAGAGCGGAGTCCTCGTAGTTCGCACCGAGCACGCGGAGGCCGCCGATGAGAACCGTGAGCTCGGGCGGGGTCAGACCCAGCAGGCTGGCCTTGTCGAGCAGAAGGTACTCGGCCTTGAGCGGAAGACCGTCGGTGAGGTAGTTGCGGAAGCCGTCGTGAGTCGGCTCGAGGTAGCCGAAGGAGTCGACATCGGTCTGCTCCTGGGTGGCGTCGCCGCGACCGGTGGAGACCGGAACCGTGATCGGGTGACCGGCTGCCGCGGCAGCGGTCTCGACTCCGACGGCACCGGCGATCGCCAGCACATCGGCAAACGATGCTCCGGTGGACTCCGCGATGCCCTCGAGAACCGGGAGCACCTCGGCGAGCTTGGCAGGCTCATTGGCCTCCCAGCTGCGCTGCGGTTCGAGGCGGAGACGACCGCCGTTGACGCCGCCGCGCATGTCTGAGACGCGGTGCGACGATGCCGCGGCCCATGTCGTCGACACGAGCTGCGAGACGGTCAGACCCGACTCACGGACAGCAGCCTTCACGGCCTCGAGGCCGGCGTCATCGAGCGGAGTTCCGGCCGGGACCGGGTCCTGCCAGATGAGCTCCTCGGCCGGAGCTTCGGGACCGAGGTAACGGGTCGCGGGACCCATATCGCGGTGGGTGAGCTTGAACCAGGCGCGAGCGAAAGCATCCTCGAACGCCTTCTGGTCATCCTTGAAGCGGCGCGAGATCTTCTCGTAGGCCGGGTCGAAGCGCAGCGACAGGTCGGTGGTGAGCATACGGGGCTCGCGGCGCCCGTCGCCCTGGGCCATCGGGACCATATCGTCTCCGCCGCCGTCCTTGGGCCGCCACTGCAGGTGTCCGCCTTCGTTCTCGAAGACCTCCCATTCGTAGGCGAAGAGGATGTGGAAGAACTCGTTGTCCCAGCGGGTCGGGTGGTAGGTCCACGTGACCTCGATGCCCGAGCCGATGGAGTCATTGCCCTGGCCCGACCCGAAGTCGGATTTCCAGCCCAGACCCTGCTCTTCGAGCGGGGCGGCCTCCGGGTCGGCGCCCTTGTGAGATTCGGGGCCGGCACCGTGCGTCTTGCCGAAGGTGTGTCCACCGGCGATGAGAGCGACGGTCTCCTCGTCATTCATGGCCATCCGTCCGAAGGTCTCGCGGATGTCGATCGCGGCCTTGACCGGATCGGGTTCGCCTTCGGGGCCCTCGGGGTTGACGTAGATGAGTCCCATGGTGGTCGCGGCCAGGGGCTTCTGCAGCTCACGGTTGCCCACATAGCGCTTGTCGGTGCCCAGCCACTCGGTCTCGGAGCCCCAGTACACATCGTTGTCGGGTTCCCAGACGTCCTTGCGGCCGCCGGCGAAGCCGAAGGTCTTGAAGCCCATCGATTCGAGCGCGACGTTGCCGGCGAGGATGAAGAGGTCGGCCCAGGAGATCTTCTTGCCGTACTTCTTCTTCACCGGCCACAGCAGGCGACGAGCTTTGTCGAGTGAGACGTTGTCGGGCCAGGAGTTCAGCGGTGCGAACCGCTGCTGGCCTTCGCCGCCGCCGCCGCGGCCGTCCTGCACGCGGTAGGTGCCGGCCGAGTGCCAGGCCATGCGGATCATGAACGGACCATAGTGCCCGAAGTCAGCGGACCACCAGTCCTGGTTGTCCTTCTGCAGTGCTTCGATGTCGGCCTTGAGCTGGTAGTAGTCGAGACTGTTGAACTCCGCGTCGTAATCGAAGTCGGGGTCCATGGGGTCGCGTGCCGGCTGACCCTTGGCGAGGATCTTGAGGTTGAGCCGATTGGGCCACCACTGAGCGTTGGCATCGCCCTGGACGGGATTGACCAACTGGTCGGAATCCGGCGCCGCCGGTTCCGTGGAAGTGTGTGCGACCGGGCAGCCGCCGGTGGTCGTCTGGGTCATCGTGTTCCTTTCACAGTCGAGTCGCATTCGACGACTCGGATGACGGGATGGGCAACCCTCGCAGAAAGGGCATAGTCGTGTCCTCGGGAGAAGACGGGTGGTGGTGAACGGAAGCCGGAGTCACACGACCGAGAACTGATCGTCGCCGGTCGGCTGAGCACCGGCGGCCGCGCAGTCGGGGCACAGACCCCAGAACGTCACTTCGGCCTGCTCGATGACGAAGCCGGCATCATGGGACGGGGTCAGGCACGGAGCCTGCCCGATCGTGCAGTCGACATCGACGATGAGATTGCACGATCGGCACACCAGATGATGGTGGTTGTCCCCGATGCGACGCTCGTACCGCGCCACCGAGCCCGCAGGCCTGATGCAGCGGACGAGCCCCACCTCGGTCAGAGTGTGAAGCGAATCATAGACAGCCTGGTGGGAGACCGCCGGCAGCGATTCCCGCACCGAGCGGATCACGGTCTCGGTGTCGGCATGCGGGTGATCCCGCACGGCACCGAGGACTGCGACCCGCTGTTTCGTCACGCGCAGCGACGTCTGCCGCAGAGCCGCAGCGGCGTCGTCGTGTTCATGCTTCGTCCCTTTCACAGCACCAGAATGCCTGCTTCTCTTGAACGAGTCAAGGAAAGTGGGGATGGGTCCTCGCCGAGGCGGCCGACCGGAATCGCTGTGAATCCGCCCCAGGCGGCGACCGTGGTTCGCCGAGTGCTGAGAAGTGCGCCGCCGGTCTGTGAATACGCTGGTGAGCCGTGTGGTTGATCGGGTGAGGGGAGTGCTGCGTGATTTCGCCGGTGCGGAGAGGTAAGATGGATGATCGCCATTTTGACCAGACGTGCTCGAGAGAGATATTCTGGTAGGCGACTGATTGTGTTATCTGCGTCGTCGATCGATCCTGCCGAGTGTTCTGTGAGGCTCGGAATCCCTGAGAGAAGTCGTCGATGCAGGCCGCCGAGATGTCGTCTCTGTGCTTCCGTGTCCTTGCGACACACCCGGGCGCAGGGGTCGATGACTCGCGTGGTTACTGGCATCGGGAGCCAAGCTTCACCCGGTGTCCGGTCGGATATGTCCCACGGTTCACAGAGGCGACTGCGGTCGTGGCCGGCATTGGGAATTAGGTCTATCGAGAAGCAAATGGAGAACGCTTAGTGCCGACAATCCAACAGCTCGTCCGCAAGGGACGGCATGTCAATACAGCAGGATCGGACGCTCCTGCCCTCAAGGGCAGCCCGCAGCGTCGTGGAGTGTGCACCCGTGTGTACACCACCACCCCCAAGAAGCCGAACTCGGCTCTTCGCAAGGTCGCTCGTGTCAAGCTTTCGAGCCAGATCGAGGTGACCGCCTACATCCCGGGCGAGGGACACAACCTGCAGGAGCACTCGATCGTGCTCGTGCGCGGTGGCCGCGTCAAGGATCTGCCCGGTGTCCGCTACCGGATCGTCCGCGGTTCGCTCGACACCCAGGGCGTCAAGGGTCGCCAGCAGGCCCGCAGCAAGTACGGTGCGAAGAGGGAGAAGAAGTAATGCCACGCAAAGGTCCTGCACCCAAGCGACCGATCGTCGTTGACCCGGTCTTCAGCTCACCGCTCGTCACGCAGCTGATCAACAAGATCCTGCTCGACGGCAAGCGCTCGACCGCAGAGCGGATCGTCTACAGCGCCCTCGAAGGCACCCGCGAGAAGAACGGCAACGACCCCGTTGTCAACCTGAAGAAGGCTCTCGACAACATCCGTCCGTCTCTCGAGGTCCGCTCCCGCCGCGTCGGCGGTGCGACCTACCAGGTGCCGATTGATGTTCGTCCGGCTCGTTCGACCACTCTGGCTCTGCGGTGGCTCGTGGGATACTCCCGCCAGCGCCGTGAGAAGACCATGACCGAACGGCTCATGAATGAGATCCTCGACGCCGGCAACGGCCTCGGCGCAGCAGTCAAGCGCCGCGAGGACACTCACAAGATGGCCGAGTCCAACAAGGCCTTCGCCCACTACCGCTGGTAATCGTCTGCCCTGCGCGCCGGTCGGCGGACCTCGTCCGCGAGTGCCGCCGGCCGGCTGCACAGGGGAGTCGAGCAAATCATCGATCGAGAGAGAGACACCGTGGCACTTGACGTGCTCAGCGACCTGAACAAGGTCCGTAATATCGGCATCATGGCCCACATTGATGCCGGTAAGACAACGACGACCGAACGCATCCTCTTCTACACCGGCGTGAACTACAAGATGGGCGAGACCCACGACGGCGCCGGCACCATGGACTGGATGGACCAGGAGAAGGAGCGCGGCATCACGATCACGTCGGCCGCGACGACCTGCTACTGGGACAACAACCAGATCAACATCATCGACACCCCCGGTCACGTCGACTTCACGGTCGAGGTCGAGCGTTCGCTGCGCGTCCTCGATGGTGCCGTCGCCGTGTTCGACGGCAAAGAGGGCGTCGAGCCCCAGTCGGAGACCGTGTGGCGTCAGGCCGACAAGTACGACGTTCCGCGCGTGTGCTTCGTCAACAAGATGGACAAGCTCGGTGCTGACTTCTACTTCACCGTCGACACCATCAAGGAGCGCCTCGGCGCGAAGCCGCTGGTCATCCAGCTGCCGATCGGTGCCGAAAGCGAATTCGCCGGTGTCGTCGATCTGCTCGAGATGAAGGCCTACATCTGGCCCGACGAGACCAAGATGGGTCAGGACATGACGGAGGTCGAGATCCCCGAGGATCTCAAGGACAAGGCTGTTCAGTATCGTGCGCAGCTCGTCGAGGACGTCGCCGAGAACTCGGAAGAGCTCATGGAGAAGTACCTCGAGGGCGAAGAGCTCACGACGGCTGAGATCAAGGCCGGCATCCGCGAACTCGTCATCAAGTCCGAGGCCTTCCCGGTCATGTGCGGTTCCGCCTACAAGAACAAGGGCGTGCAGCCCATGCTCGACGCGGTCATCGACTACCTCCCCTCACCGCTCGACGTGCCTCCGATGATCGGACACAACCCGAGCAACGACGAAGAGGAACTGACCCGCAAGCCTTCGACGGACGAGCCGTTCTCGGCTCTGGCCTTCAAGGTCGCCTCCCACCCGTTCTTCGGATCGCTGACCTACGTGCGCGTGTACTCCGGTCATGTGAAGTCCGGCGAACAGGTGCTCAACACCACGTCGGGCAAGAAGGAACGCGTCGGCAAGCTCTTTCAGATGCACTCCAACAAGGAGAACCCTGTCGAAGAGGCGTTCGCCGGCCACATCTACGCCTTCATCGGTCTCAAGGAGACCACGACGGGCGACACGCTCAGCGACCCGGCCAACCCGATCGCTCTCGAGTCGATGACCTTCCCGGAGCCTGTGATCTCCGTGGCCATCGAGCCGAAGACCAAGAGCGACCAGGAGAAGCTGTCGTCGGCCATCCAGAAGTTCGTCAAGGAAGACCCGACCTACCAGGTCGAGCTTGACGACGAGACCGGCCAGACCGTCATCCGCGGAATGGGCGAGCTGCACCTCGACATCCTCGTCGACCGCATGCGTCGCGAGTTCAAGGTCGAGGCGAACGTCGGCAAGCCGCAGGTCGCCTACCGTGAGACCATCCGTCGCACTGTCGAGAAGTACGATTACACCCACAAGAAGCAGACGGGTGGATCGGGACAGTTCGCGAAGGTCCAGGTCACCTTCGAACCTCTCGAGGTCGAAGGCGATACGATTTACGAGTTCGAGAATGCCATCACGGGCGGACGCGTTCCGCGCGAGTACATTCCGAGCGTCGACGCCGGCATCCAGGACGCCATGCAGCTCGGTGCCCTGGCCGGTTACCCCATGGTGGGTGTCAAGGCCACTCTGGTCGACGGCGCCTACCACGATGTCGACTCTTCGGAGATGGCATTCAAGATCGCCGGTTCGATGGTCTTCAAGGAGGCCGTCCAGCGGGCGAACCCGGTTCTTCTCGAGCCGGTCATGGACGTCGAGGTGCGTACCCCTGAGGAATACATGGGTGACGTCATCGGCGACCTGAATTCCCGGCGTGGACAGATTCAGTCGATGGACGATGCTTCCGGTGTGAAGGTCGTCAAGGCTGTGGTCCCGCTGTCGGAGATGTTCGGCTACATCGGTGATCTGCGGTCGAAGACCCAGGGCCGTGCGGTGTATTCGATGACTTTCTCCAGCTATGCGGAGGTCCCGAAGGCTGTTGCCGAGGAGATCATCCAGAAGGTGCGCGGCGGAGAGTAATCTCCGAATTCCGGTCGCCCCGGTGATCAAGAACATGGTCTCCGGAATGAAAGATAACCAACACAAGGTCTAAGATATGAACCGCATATCTTATTCCAACCACGAGGAGGAACCCAGTGGCAAAGGCTAGTTTCGAACGGACTAAGCCGCACGTCAACATCGGCACCATCGGCCACGTTGACCACGGAAAGACCACCCTGACCGCTGCGATCACCAAGGTCCTGGCGGAACAGTACCCGGATCTCAATGAGGCTCGCGCCTTCGACCAGGTCGACAACGCACCTGAGGAGAAGGAGCGCGGCATCACCATCAACGTCTCGCACGTTGAGTACCAGACGGAGAAGCGTCACTACGCTCACGTCGATGCCCCGGGTCACGCCGACTACGTGAAGAACATGATCACCGGTGCCGCTCAGATGGACGGTGCGATCCTCGTCGTCGCCGCTACCGACGGACCGATGCCCCAGACCCGTGAGCACGTGCTGCTCGCGCGTCAGGTCGGCGTTCCCTACATCGTCGTGGCTCTGAACAAGTCCGACATGGTCGATGACGAGGAGCTCCTCGAGCTCGTCGAATTCGAGGTCCGCGACCTGCTCTCGAGCCAGGACTTCGACGGAGACAACGCTCCGGTCATTCCGGTGTCCGCTCTCAAGGCGCTGGAAGGCGACGAGAAGTGGGTCAAGAGCGTTCAGGATCTCATGGCTGCCGTCGATGACAACGTTCCGGAGCCGGAGCGCGATGTCGACAAGCCGTTCCTCATGCCCGTCGAGGACGTCTTCACGATCACCGGTCGTGGAACCGTCGTCACCGGTCGTGTCGAGCGCGGCGTGCTCCTGCCGAACGACGAAATCGAAATCGTCGGCATCAAGGAGAAGTCGTCCAAGACGACTGTCACCGCTATCGAGATGTTCCGCAAGACCCTGCCGGATGCCCGTGCAGGTGAGAACGTCGGTCTGCTCCTCCGCGGCACCAAGCGCGAGGATGTTGAGCGCGGTCAGGTCATCGTGAAGCCGGGTTCGATCACCCCGCACACCAAGTTCGAGGCTCAGGTCTACATCCTGAGCAAGGACGAGGGCGGACGTCACAACCCGTTCTACTCGAACTACCGTCCGCAGTTCTACTTCCGGACCACGGACGTCACCGGTGTCATCACGCTGCCCGAGGGCACCGAGATGGTCATGCCCGGCGACAACACCGATATGTCGGTCGAGCTCATCCAGCCGATCGCCATGGAGGACGGCCTCCGCTTCGCAATCCGCGAAGGTGGCCGCACCGTCGGCGCCGGTCGAGTCACCAAGATCACCGCCTGATCTGACTGACTGAGCACCACAGGTTGGGGTCGCAGTCCTTCGGGACTGCGGCCCCTTCTGTATGCCCGGGCAATGGTCGTCATTTCCAGCCGGTGTCGTCAGTGCTCGATCGGACGGTGCAGGTGGATGAGCAGCCGAGGGGCGCGGAGCGCGAGGCGAGAACAGAAGTGCCTCACTGAATCCTTGAGAGTTCCCTCACAGGCACGGTCCCCGGAATTGCGCGGGTGAAGTGCTCTATGACAAGATAGTGAAGTTGCGTTTCGGGCGTTGACCCCTGCACTGCGGTAGTGATACCGCGAACAGCCCGAAACACTATCGGATCGATGAATCTGCACCATGCGGGTTCGGACCGAGCAGCCAATGAGTATAAGCGCCGTCGGCGCCTGCGGTGAAGTGAGATCTTCTCCGGTAGGAATAGCCGACACGCCCGACCTCGGGGGTCGGTCATGGTCAGCCGGCACAGACGGCAGTGAGCCTTCGAGCCTCTGCGAGTTGATGGCCGGAAGCAACTAAAGAAAGAGACGACGCCATGGCGGGACAGAAGATCCGCATTCGGCTCAAGTCGTACGACCACGCTGTGATTGACAGTGCCGCACGCAAGATCGTGGACACCGTCACTCGCGCTGGCGCGACTGTAGTGGGCCCCGTGCCGTTGCCAACGGAGAAGAACGTGTACTGCGTCATCCGTTCGCCGCACAAGTACAAGGACAGCCGTGAGCATTTCGAGATGCGCACGCACAAGCGTCTGATCGACATCGTCGACCCGACGCCGAAGGCAGTCGATTCGCTGATGCGCCTCGACCTCGCTGACGACGTCAACATCGAGATCAAGCTCTAAGGGAGGCAGCAATGGCGAACACTCGTTCATCCGCTCTCCCGACCACCAGCAAGGTCAAGGGCCTGCTGGGAACCAAGCTGGGCATGACCCAGGTCTGGGATGAGCAGAACAACCTCGTACCGGTGACCGTTGTGGCCACCGGAAACAACGTCGTAACTCAGGTCCGCAACGAGGAAACCGATGGTTACCCCGCTGTGCAGATCGCATTCGGCGAAATCGATCCTCGCAAGGTCAACAAGCCGACTGCAGGCCACTTCGAAAAGGCCGGTGTGACCCCACGCCGTCACCTGGTCGAACTGCGCACTGCAGATGCTGCTGACTACGAGCTCGGCCAGGAACTCGGCGTCGACACGTTCGAAGCCGGAATCAAGGTCGATGTGACCGCGAAGACCAAGGGCAAGGGAACCGCCGGTGTCATGAAGCGTCACGGCTTCGCCGGTGTCGGTGCCTCCCACGGTCAGCACCGCAACCACCGCAAGCCAGGTTCGATCGGCGGAGCCGCAACACCTGGTCGCGTGTTCAAGGGTATGCGCATGGCCGGCCGTATGGGCGCTGTCAAGCACACCACCCAGAACCTCACGATCCACGCCGTGGACAACGAGAACAACTTCCTGCTCATCAAGGGCGCCGTTCCCGGCCCCAAGGGTGGAGTCGTCCTCGTTCGCTCGGCCGTGAAGGAGGCCTGAACGTAATGACTGATGTCAAGACAGTCGACGTCATCGATGCCGCTGGTGCCAAGGCCGGTTCGGTTGATCTGCCCGCCGAGGTCTTCGGCGTGCCGACCAACGTGCCCCTGATCCACCAGGTCGTCGTTGCACAGCTGGCTGCGGCCCGTCAGGGCACGCACAAGACGAAGACCCGCTCCGAAGTTCGCGGTGGCGGTCGCAAGCCCTACCGCCAGAAGGGAACCGGCAACGCCCGTCAGGGTTCGATCCGCGCTCCCCAGTACAACGGCGGCGGAATCGTGCACGGACCGGTCCCGCGCGACTACTCGCAGCGGACCCCGAAGAAGATGAAGGCCGCCGCTCTGCGCGGAGCCCTGTCCGACCGCGCACGGCTCGATCAGGTCTTCGTGATGAAGAACCTGGTCACCGGCGACGCCCCGTCGACCAAGCAGGCGAAGGCCGCACTGGCCGGCCTGTCCGAGCGCAAGAACACTCTCGTGGTGCTCGAGCGTGACGACGAGCTCACCTACCTGAGCGTGCGCAACCTGCCCCACGTTCACGTGCTCACCTCCGATCAGCTCAACACCTATGATGTGCTGCTCGCCGATGACATCGTGTTCACCGAGGCAGCTCTTGCCGCGTTCCTGAGCGGAAACCGCAAATCGGAGGACGCATCATGAGTCTGAACTTCAAGGACCCGCGCGACATCATCGTCGCTCCGGTCGTCTCGGAGAAGACCTACAGCCTGATGGACGAAGGCAAGTACACCTTCCTCGTCGACCAGGACTCGAACAAGACCGAGATCAAGCAAGCCATTGAAACGATCTTCGATGTGCAGGTTGCCAAGGTGAACACCCTGAACCGTCAGGGCAAGCGCCGCCGCACCCGCACCGGTTGGGGAAAGCGCAAGGACACCAAGCGTGCCATCGTCGCCCTCAAGGACGGATCGATCGACATCTTCGGTGGATCGCTCTAAGCGATCCTTCGTCAAAGAAGGACAAGACTCATGGGAATCCGTAAGCACAAGCCGACGACCCCGGGCCGCCGTGGCTCGTCGGTCGCCGACTTCGTCGAAGTGACCCGGTCTACACCGGAGAAGTCGCTTCTGCGCCCGCTGCCCAAGCGCGGCGGCCGCAACAGTCAGGGACGCGTGACCACTCGCCACCAGGGCGGCGGTCACAAACGTCAGTACCGTGTCATCGACTTCCGCCGCCATGACAAAGATGGCGTTCCGGCGAAGGTCGCACACATCGAATATGACCCGAACCGTACGGCTCGCATCGCTCTGCTGCACTACGCAGACGGAGAGAAGCGCTACATCATCGCCCCGCAGAACCTCAAGCAGGGCGCACAGGTGGAAGCCGGTCCGGGTGCAGACATCAAGCCGGGCAACAACCTTGCCCTGCGCAACATCCCGGTCGGCACTGTCGTGCACGCAGTCGAAATGCGTCCCGGCGGCGGTGCCAAGATCGCTCGTTCTGCCGGTTCGTCCGTGCAGCTCGTGGCGAAGTACGGCCGTTTCGCACAGCTGCGGATGCCCTCGGGCGAAATCCGCAACGTCGATGCGCGCTGCCGTGCGACGATCGGCGAGGTCGGCAATGCCGAGCAGTCGAACATCAGCTGGGGCAAAGCAGGCCGCATGCGTTGGAAGGGCAAGCGCCCGACCGTCCGCGGTGTCGTGATGAACCCGATCGACCACCCGCATGGTGGTGGCGAGGGCCGTACTTCGGGTGGTCGTCACCCAGTCAGCCCGTGGGGTCAGTTGGAGGGCCGCACACGCCGACCGAACAAAGAGAGCGACAAGTACATCGTGCGCCGTCGCCGGACCGGCAAGAAGCGCTGATTGGAGTACTGACTTATGCCTCGTAGCCTCAAAAAGGGTCCTTTCGTCGACGAACACCTCTTCCAGAAGGTGGCTCGTCAGAACGAGAAGAACACCAAAAATGTCATCAAAACCTGGTCTCGTCGCTCGATGATCATCCCGGACTTCCTGGGACACACCATCGCAGTACATGACGGACGCAAGCATGTCCCCGTCTTCATCACTGAGTCGATGGTCGGACACAAGCTCGGCGAGTTCGCACCGACACGGACGTTCCGTGGCCACGAAAAGGACGATCGCAAGGGGCGCCGCCGCTGAGGCGGGGCACTCTTTCGATCCTAGAGAAGAGAGAAGGAAGCGATGGAAGCCAAGGCTAAGGCGCGTTACCTGCGCGTTACGCCTCGCAAGGCTCGGCGCGTCATCGACCTCATTCGTGGTCAGCAGGCGACCGAAGCACTTGCAGTGTTGAAGTTTGCAGAACAGTCGGCATCAGATCCGATTTACAAGCTCGTGGCCTCCGGCATCGCCAATGCGCGTGTCCGGGCCGACGAGGAAGGCGTTGCGTTCGACGAGAACGAACTGGTCATCTCCGAAGCCTTCGTGGACGAGGGGCCGACCATGAAGCGGTTCCGTCCGCGTGCCCAGGGCCGCGCTTTTCGCATCGAGAAGCGCACCAGCCACGTGACAGTGGTCCTGGCCAGCGGTGACGACCTGCCTCAGCGCAAGAGCCGGAAGGGGAACCGCTAATGGGCCAGAAGATCAATCCGAATGGATTCCGACTCGGAATCACCACGGATCACAAGTCGAAGTGGTTCGCTGACTCGACCAAGCCGGGGCAGCGCTACCGCGACTACGTGCTCGAAGATGTCAAGATCCGCCAGATTCTGAACACCGGTCTCGAGCGGGCCGGCATCTCGAAGGTCAACATCGAGCGCACGCGTGACCGTGTTCGCGTCGACATCCACACCGCACGTCCGGGCATCGTCATCGGCCGTCGCGGAGCCGAAGCGGACCGCATCCGCGGTCAGCTCGAAAAGCTCACCGGCAAGCAGATTCAGCTCAATATCCTTGAGGTGAAGAACCCCGAGGTCGACGCACAGCTCGTCGCTCAGGGTGTTGCCGAACAGCTCGCCAGCCGCGTGGCCTTCCGCCGTGCGATGCGCAAGGCGATCCAGAGCGCGCAGCGCGCAGGTGCCAAGGGCATCCGCGTGCAGTGCTCCGGCCGCCTCGGCGGTGCTGAGATGAGCCGGTCCGAGTTCTACCGTGAAGGTCGTGTGCCGCTGCACACCCTGCGCGCGAACATCGACTTCGGCGTTCACGAAGCCCACACCACTTTCGGACGCATCGGCGTCAAGGTGTGGATCTACAAGGGCGACATGACCGACAAGGAGCTTGCCGCCGAGCAGGCCAAGGCTCCTGCTGCTCGTGGCCCGCGTGGCCGTGGGCGCGGTCGTGGAGGCCGCGGACGTGGTCAGGAAGGCGCACCGCGCCGAGGCGACCAGGCCCGTAATACTGAGAACAGTGCCGAAGCCCCCGCGGCTGAGGCCGGATCGGAGGGCTGAGAAATGCTGATCCCTCGTCGAGTGAAATTCCGCAAGCAGCACCACCCCAACCGGGGCGGCGCCGCCAAGGGAGGCACGACGGTGTCCTTCGGTGACTACGGCATCCAGGCTCTCGAGCCGGCTTATGTCACCAACCGTCAGATCGAGGCCGCACGTATTGCCATGACCCGCTACATCAAGCGCGGCGGCAAGGTGTGGATCAACATCTACCCTGATCACCCGCTGACGAAGAAGCCTGCCGAGACCCGCATGGGTTCCGGTAAGGGTTCGCCGGAGTGGTGGATCGCCAATGTCAAACCCGGTCGAGTCATGTTCGAACTCGGCGGTGTGTCCGAGGAAGTTGCTCGCGAGGCCCTGCGCCTGGCGATCCACAAACTTCCGCTGAAGGCCCGTATCGTGGCCCGCGAAGGTGGTGAGTGAGAATGGCTATCGGTTCGAAGAACCTTTCCATCGACGCGCTTGACGGTTACGACAACGAGCGTCTGCAGGAAGAGCTCAAGAAGGCCAAGGCCGAGCTGTTCAACCTGCGTTTCCAGTCGGCCACCGGTCAGCTGGAGAGCCACGGTCGCCTCAAGGCCGTGCGTCGCGACATCGCTCGTATCTACACCGTGCTCAACGAACGGGAGCTGGACATCCGTCCGAACCCCGCTGATGCCAAGGAAGAGAGCAAGTGATGGCGGAGACCACGAATACCGAGGCCACTGCTGCGGAACGCAACTCCCGCAAGACCGCACGTGGTTACGTCGTATCCGACAAGATGGACAAGACCATCGTCGTCGAGGTTGAGGAGCGCATGAAGCACCGCCTCTACGGCAAGGTCATGCGCAAGTCGGTCAAGTACAAGGTTCACGACGAAGAGAACACCGCCGGCATCGGCGACCTCGTCCTCGTGGCCGAGACGCGGCCCCTTTCGGCCGCGAAGCGTTGGCGGCTCGTCGAAATCGTCGAACGCGCCAAGTAGTCAACGCCACCCCACCCACCCGGTCCCGCCCGCGGCCTCCTGCAGGCCGCGGGCGGCTACCGGGAACGGGGTGAAATGTCAATGAATCCGTTCCGCAAGGCTCACGCTCAAGGCGTGAGAACCAGCGCGACGACAGGAGAAAATAGTGATTCAGCAAGAGTCGCGACTCAAAGTCGCCGACAACACTGGCGCCAAGCAGATCCTGGCAATCAGGATCCTGGGTGGCTCCGGTCGGCGCTACGCCTCGATCGGTGACACCATCGTGGCAACCGTCAAGGATGCGATCCCGGGCGGAAACGTGAAGAAGGGTGACGTCGTCAAGGCCGTCATCGTTCGCACTGCCAAGGAACGTCGTCGTCCCGACGGTTCGTACATCAAGTTCGATGAGAATGCAGCCGTCATCCTCAAGAACGATGAGGAACCGCGCGGCACCCGTATCTTCGGACCCGTGGGACGCGAACTCCGCGACAAGAAGTTCATGAAGATCGTCTCCCTGGCACCGGAGGTGTTGTGAGCATGGCGAACAAGCTCAATATCAAGAAGGGCGACCTCGTCCAGGTCATCGCCGGCGCTCGGCAGTCCCGTGGTGGCGATCGTGGCAAGCAGGGCAAGGTCCTTGCCGTCTACCCCGAACGCAACCGCGTCCTCGTTGAGGGCGTCAACCGCGTGATCAAGCACAAGAAGGCTACGCAGACTCAGGCCGGCGGCACCGCTGGTGGCCGTGAGACCCACGAAGCCCCCATCCACGTGTCCAACGTGGCGCTCGTTGACCCCAAGGACAACAAGCCCACCCGCGTCGGATACCGCGAGGAGAGCGTCGAGCGCGACGGTCGCACCAAGACCGTTCGGGTTCGCTTCTCGCGTCGCACCGGGGAGGAGATCTGATGACGGAAACAACCACCAGCCGTCCCGCACCGCGTCTCAAGCAGATTTACCGCGAAGAGATCGTTGCGAAGCTGCAGGAAGAGTTCAACTACGCCAACCCCATGCAGGTTCCCGGACTGACCAAGGTCGTCGTGAACATGGGTGTGGGTGACGCAGCACGCGATTCCAAGATGATCGAAGGCGCGATCAACGACCTGACTCTGATCACCGGTCAGAAGCCCGTCGTGACCCGTGCCCGCAAGTCCATCGCACAGTTCAAGCTGCGCGAAGGTCAGCCCATCGGCGCCCACGTGACCATGCGTGGAGCTCGGATGTGGGAGTTCATCGACCGCGTCATCACTCTGGCACTGCCGCGTATCCGCGACTTCCGTGGACTCTCGGATCGTCAGTTCGACGGACACGGCAACTACACCTTCGGCCTCACGGAACAGTCCATGTTCCACGAGATCGACCAGGACCGGATCGACCGTGTCCGCGGTATGGACATCACCGTCGTCACCACCGCGGCAACCGACGATGAGGGACGTGCACTGCTGCGTCACCTCGGGTTCCCGTTCAAGCAAAAATAATCGCTACGTTGCAGGTCCAAGCACAGCATGTGGGCGGAAACCGTAACGAGGAAGGGCACGTGCCCAAATGACAATGACTGATCCAGTCGCAGACATGCTTACGCGTCTGCGCAACGCCAACTCGGCTTATCACGAGGACGTCAGCATGCCGTTCTCGAAGCTCAAGTCGAACATCGCCGAGATCCTCAAGACCGAGGGCTACATCACCGGCTGGAGCGTCGAAGACGCCGAAGTCGGCAAGACGCTGCTCCTGGACCTGAAGTTCGGACCCAACCGGGAACGTTCGATCGCCGGCCTGCGCCGTGTGTCGAAGCCGGGACTGCGCGTCTACGCGAAGTCCACGAACCTGCCCAAGGTTCTCGGCGGCCTCGGCATCGCCATCCTGTCGACCTCGTCAGGTCTCCTGACGGACCGTCAGGCCGCCAAGAAGGGTGTGGGTGGGGAAGTCCTCGCCTACGTCTGGTAAAGGAAGGAGAGAAGAACATGTCACGTATTGGCAAGAACCCGATCTCCGTTCCCAGCGGCGTCGAGGTCAAGGTCGACGGCCAGGATGTCGCCGTCAAGGGACCTAAGGGCGAGCTGTCCGTCACCATCGCCGAGCCGATCACGGTCTCGCTCGAAGACGGTGTCATCACAGTGGCCCGTCCGGACGAGGAGCGCGAATCGCGTTCGCTGCACGGACTGTCCCGTACGCTCATCAACAACATGATCGTCGGTGTGACCGATGGCTACTCCAAGGCCCTCGAGATCGTCGGAACCGGTTACCGTGTCCTGGCCAAGGGATCGAACCTCGAGTTCGCCCTCGGCTACAGCCACCCGATCGTCGTCGAACCGCCGGAGGGAATCTCCTTCAGCGTCGACGGCCAGACCAAGGTCGCTGTCCACGGAATCGACAAGCAGCTCGTCGGTGAGACGGCTGCGAACATCCGGAAGCTGCGTAAGCCCGAGCCTTACAAGGGCAAGGGCGTGCGCTACGCCGGCGAAATCGTCCGTCGCAAGGTCGGAAAGGCTGGTAAGTAAAGATGGCCTTTGGCAAGAAGGAAAGCTACGGCAAAGGCAGGGCAGCTGCTCGCAAGCGTCGTCACGCTCGACTGCGCAAGCATGTCAGCGGCACGACCGAGCGCCCTCGCCTCTCAGTGACTCGCTCCACGCGCCACGTCTTCGTCCAGGTCATCGACGACACCGTCGGCAAGACCCTGGTTTCGGCCTCCACCATGGAAGCCGACCTGCGGACATTCGAAGGCGACAAGACCGGCAAGGCCCGCAAGGTGGGCGAGCTGGTTGCTCAGCGTGCCAAGGACGCCGGAATCGAATCCGTCGTCTTCGACCGTGGAGGCAATGCCTACCACGGCCGTGTGCAGGCAATCGCCGAAGGTGCCCGTGAAGGAGGATTGGCCCTATGAGCACTGAAGAGAACAAGGAACAGCAGGCAGCTGCTGAGACCCGCACCGACAACAGCGGTGACCGTTCTTCCCGTGGCCGCGGCCAGGGCGGACAGGGCGGTCAGGGTCGCGGACGCGGCGAAGGTCGCGGACGCGGCGGTCGCAACGACCGTGAAGACAAGAACCAGTTCATCGAACACGTCATCACGATCAACCGCGTGTCGAAGGTCGTCAAGGGCGGACGTCGGTTCTCCTTCACGGCTCTCGTCGTGGTCGGCGACGGCGACGGCATGGTCGGCATGGGCTACGGCAAGGCGAAGGAAGTTCCTGCCGCCATCGCCAAGGGTGTCGAGGAAGCGAAGAAGAACTTCTTCCGCGTTCCCCGCATCCAGAAGACCATTCCGCACCCGATCCAGGGCGAGGAGGCTGCAGGCGTCGTCCTGCTGCGTCCGGCCGCTCCGGGTACCGGAGTCATCGCCGGTGGACCCGTCCGTGCGGTCCTCGATGCGGCAGGCGTCCAGGACGTCCTGTCCAAGTCGCTGGGCTCGGCGAACGCGATCAACATCGTGCACGCCGCGATCGCCGCGCTGAAGGGCCTCGAGCGTCCGGAAGAGGTTGCGGCTCGCCGCGGCCTGCCCGTCGACGAGGTTGCTCCGCACGCACTGCTGCGAGCAGCCGCTGAAAGTGGGGCGAAGTCCTGATGGCAAAGCTCAAGATTACTCAGCGCAAGTCCGCAATCGGATACCGTCAGAGCCAGCGCGACACGCTGCGTTCGCTCGGTCTCAAGCGGACCAACGACGTTGTGGTGCAGGAAGATCGCCCCGAGATCCGGGGAATGATCAACGCTGTCCGCCACATCGTGACTGTGGAAGAGGTCGATTGATATGTCGAACAACGACTCGCTGAAGCTGCACGATCTGCGCCCTGCCCCGGGAGCCAAGACCGCCAAGACCCGCGTCGGTCGTGGTGAGGCTTCGAAGGGCAAGACCGCCGGACGCGGAACCAAGGGCACGAAGGCCCGCTACCAGGTTCCGCACGGCTTCGAGGGCGGCCAGACTCCGATGCACATGCGTCTGCCCAAACTGCGTGGATTCAAGAACCCCGCCAAGGTGGAGTTCCAGGTTGTCAACCTCGACAAGCTGTCCAGCCTGTTCCCCGAGGGCGGAGACGTCACCGTCGCCGACCTCGTGGAGAAGGGCGCTGTGCGCGCAAAGCAGCCCGTCAAGGTTCTCGGCACCGGTGAGATCACCGTGGCCCTGAACATCACTGCAGACAAGTTCTCCGGCTCCGCAGCCGAGAAGATCAAGGCTGCAGGCGGAAGCGCCAACGAGGCCTGATCCGTTCGTCTCGGACGGTATCCCGGTCTCTACGCCGGCAAGGGGGCGGCCACTTCGGTGGCCGCCCCCTTCTGCATGCCCGCAACTGTCAAGGCGGCGAGCATCGCTCCGACGCGAGCACACCGGTGAGAGTCCATGACGATGCCACCTCGAACCGAGCCCCCGAGACCTCTCGGACACCGCCTGAAACTCAGGCCGCAACGGGCTCGCCGGTTTCGGCCTGGAGGGCATACCCTGGTAGTCTTTTGCAGGTATTTGTCTCAATCGCCAGGTCGCGACCACGACTCTGACTTTTCATCCCCCAACGAGGAGGACGCTTGATCGGCGCAATCCGGAGGGCCTTCAGAACGCCCGACTTGAGGAAGAAACTCCTCTTCACCCTGGGCATTCTTGTCATCTTCCGACTCGGCTCGTTCATTCCCTCGCCTGGCATCGACTACACCAAGGTGCAGGAATGCGTGGCTTCGCCTCAGCTCAATGAGGGCGGATTCGCCATGATCAACCTCTTCAGCGGCGGCGCGCTGCTGCAGTTGTCGATCTTCGCCCTGGGCATCATGCCCTACATCACCGCGAGCATCATCGTCCAGCTGCTGCGCGTGGTCATTCCGCGCTTCGAGGCTCTTCACAAGGAAGGAGCCTCGGGTCAGGCGAAGCTGACTCAGTACACTCGCTACCTGACCATCGGCCTCGCCATCCTCAACTCGACGACTCTTGTGGCGACCGTCCGTTCCGGTGCGCTGTTCGGCAGTGTCGAAGGCTGCCAGGACCTCATCGCCAACGACACCTGGTGGGGCATCGCAGTCCTCGTGCTGACTCTGACCGCAGGCACCGGCCTGATCATGTGGCTCGGCGAGCAGATCACCGAACACGGTGTGGGCAACGGAATGTCGCTGCTGATCTTCACCTCCGTCGCCTCCGCCTTCCCATCCTCGCTCGGTGCGATCTTCCGCGAACAGGGCGTCGACATCTTCCTCATCGTCATGGTCGTGGGTCTCGTGCTCGTCGCCCTCGTCGTCTTCGTCGAGCAGTCGCAGCGCAGAATTCCCGTCCAGTACGCCAAGCGGATGGTGGGCCGTCGGATGTTCGGCGGAACCTCGACCTATATTCCGATCAAGGTGAACATGGCCGGTGTCATCCCCGTCATCTTCGCGTCCTCGGTGCTCTATCTGCCGAGGCTGGTCTCGCAGTTCTTCGATCCCGAATCCACGTGGGTCGAATGGATCAACACCTACTTCACCCGCGGTGACCACCCGATCTACATCACCGTGTACGCCCTGCTGACGATCTTCTTCGCCTACTTCTACGTCGCCATCACCTTCAACCCGGAAGAGGTTGCGGACAATATGAAGAAGTACGGCGGGTTCATCCCGGGTATCCGCGCCGGTCGCCCGACCGCCGAATATCTGAGCTACGTGCTCAGCCGCATCAACTTCCCCGGCTCGCTCTACCTTGCCTTCGTCGCCCTCATCCCGCTGATCGCGCTGGTGCTCATCAATGCCAATCAGAACTTCCCGTTCGGCGGCACCTCCCTGCTGATCGTCGTGGGCGTCGGCCTCGAAACGGTCAAGCAGATCGACGCACAGATGCAGCAGCGCCACTACGAGGGTCTGCTGCGCTGATACGACCGGACGCTGACGTTCAGCGGACATCCCATTGGAAGGACATCTTATGAGTTCACGCATCATCCTGATCGGCCCTCCCGGCGCCGGCAAGGGCACCCAGGCCGCCCGCCTGTCCGAGGCGCTCGGCATCCCAGCCATCTCGACCGGAGACATCTTCCGGGCGAATGTGAAGGGTGAGACCGAGCTGGGCAAGCTGGCGAAACGCTACATGGATGCCGGCGAATACGTGCCCGACGAGGTCACGAACTCGATGGTCGCCGACCGTCTGGCACAGGACGATGCAGCTGTCGGGTTCCTCCTCGACGGATACCCCCGCACCAGTGCCCAGGTCGATGAGCTCGATCGGATCCTCGCAGCCGAGGACACAGCCATCGAGCACGTCGTCGAACTCACGGCCGACACCGACGAGGTCGTCGCCCGCCTGCTCGCGCGGGCTCAGACCGAGGGCCGCAGCGATGACAGCGAAGACGTCATCCGCCACCGTCTCGACGTGTACGAAGAGCAGACGCAGCCGCTGACCGATATCTACCGCAGCCGCGGACTGCTGCGCCAGGTCGACGGCCTCGGCGACGTCGACGACATCACCGAACGCATCCTGTCGTCCATTCGATGATCTTCGGACCGCGTATCGAGCTGAAGACTCCCGCGGAGCTTGAGCTCATGCATCGGGCCGGGCAGCTGACACGGCAAGTGCTGTCAGCAGCCCGGTCCGCGGCCGTTCCCGGGGCCACCACGGCCGAGGTGGACGCCGTCGCCGAGGCGGTCATCGACTCCGCCGGGGCACGGTCGAACTTCAAGGGCTATCAGGGATTTCCTGCGGTCGTGTGCATCTCCGTGAACGAGGAGATCGTCCACGGCATCCCGGGGCCTCGTGTCCTCCACGCCGGCGACATCGTCTCGATCGACGGCGGTGCGATCGTCGACGGCTTCCACGGGGACTCCGCGCTGACGATGATCGTCGGCGGCGACGAAGCGGGCACGGCCGCCGACCGTGAGCTCTCAACCGCCACCGAGGCGGCCATGTGGGCAGGCATCGCGGCGTTCGCAACGGGCACGAAGGTCAGCGACATCGGAGACGCCATCGATGACTTCGTCTCCGAGTCCTTCCCCCACCTGGGTCTCGTCGAGGAATTCACCGGACACGGGATCGGCACCTCCATGCACATGGCTCCAGAGGTGCTCAACTACCGTGCGCGTTCGAACGGCCCGAAGACCAAGCCCGGAATGTGCCTGGCGATCGAACCGATGCTCACCACCGGCGGCGCGGATACGCGCACCCTTGCCGATGACTGGACAGTCGTCACGGCAGACGGCTCACGGGCGAGCCACTGGGAACACAGCGTGGCTCGCCACGATGGGGGAGTCTGGGTACTCACAGCCGCCGACGGTGGAGCGGCCGGATTGGCACCGTTCGGAATCACTCCCGTGCCTCCGAACGGCATCTGAGGGGAGATCCGCGGGGGAGGGGGCCCGAGCCCGAACTCAGGTGGCCGCCATCTGCCTCCTCAGGGTCGACCTGCCGACGAAGTAGACGGCGGCGAAAGTTCCGGACGCCGCCATCAGCCCGAGCGCGAACATCCATGTTGCGGTCTCGGCGATGGTGAACCCGAAGATCTGGAGCGCGCAGAAGGCGATGAAGGCCGTGATGGCCCCCGCCAGCATTCCCGATGTGCGGGACATCTGGTACGCGCGCTGATCGATTGAGTGCTTCTCGGCATCCATGTTGTGGCTCCTCGTCGCTTCGCTGCGATCTCGGTCCTTGTCGGCACCGATCCTTGTGTTTTCACGGTAGGATCTGGCCATGACGAGTGTCCACGATGTCCCGAAACGTCGGACAGATGTGGGCGATCGCTATCGGATGACACGTATCGCCTTCGATGTGATCTCCGCTTTCGGGTGTCTGCAGGCGAGTGGACTGCCGGGGCCCGTCATCGTCAGTGTGCTGGGTGAGCACGGGTATTCTTCCTCGAGCGTGCACAATCAGCTCGTGCGAATGGTCCAACGAGGCATCATCAGCAGTGAGCGTTTCGGGCGGGTCTCCGTCTACCGCCTGAGCGAACACGTCCTCTCGGACTTCGGCGACATCGCAGGCGACCATGTCTTTCCGGACTACGAGGGTCGCTTCCACACTGTTGTGTATTCCGTTCCGGAGTCCTCGCGCGGTCTGCGGGACCGACTGCAGTACATTGCCCAGAGCTTGGGATACAGGCAGCTGAGGCCGGGAATCCTCATCGGCTTCGCAGACCGGTCCGCTCAGCTGTCGGCGCGGCTGCCCGAGATGTCGGGTCCCAGCTGGTCCGAGGCGGGAGAGCTGACACCCGACTCCACGGCCGCGGCTCGCAGGATGACGACTCGGGCCTTCGAACTCGATGCCGCTCTCGCCCAGCTGCCTGAATTGGAGCAGCGCATGAACGCACTGACCTCGGGCGGATCAGCGCCGGGAACCGGATGCCCGGAGCTGAGCTTGAGAGGCTTCTTCGATCTGTACTTTGACATCGCGCGTGCCGTGATGACCCACCCGCTGCTGCCCGAAGCCCTCGTCGACGGCACTCAGCCGGCCGTGCGGTTCCGCGCTCTCATGCAGCAGTGCAATCTCGAGTACTATCTGCGCTTCGATCAGCAGATCCGCGAGTGTGCGGGAGCCAGCTCCTCTTTCGACCTCATCGAATGGCTGCCCGAGCACTGAGCCGCCGAAGAACAACGTGCCTCGGGACGGGGCTCAGAGGATCCGGGCGATCCTCTCGACCGCCTCGGTGAGCAGAGGACGGGGGAGGGCGAAGTTGAACCGGATATGCCCGGCCCCGACCTCACCGCACAGGCGACCCTCGGTCACGGCCACCTCGGCGCGGGAACGGATGATAGCGGACAGACCCGACTCCAGGCCGTAGCCGCGCAGATCCAACCACGCCAGATACGTGCCTTCGGGTTCGATGTAGGCGGCCCCCGGCAGCAGCGAGCCGACGAGATCGGTGAAATGATCGCGGTTTGCCTTGAGGTAGCCGTTGACCTCGCTCAGCCAGTCGCTCGAGCGGGTGTATGCGGCGGTCGTCGCCAGGATTCCCGGGTTCGAGGCGGCACCGGAGACGAACTGCCCCTTCTCGGCCCAGACATCACGGTCGGCAGAAGAGGTGAGGATGAGCTGAGCGCATTTGAGGCCGGGGATGTTGAAGGCCTTCGACGCGGCCGTCGCGGTCGCGGTGTGCGCGGCGGTCGCCTCGGTGAGGGCGGCATACGGGATGTGCCGTGCGGGGGCATAGACGACGGGAGCATGGATTTCGTCGGAGAACACCCGGGCTCCTGCGTCCTCGACGACGTCCGCGAGTGCCGACAGCTCGGCCTCGGTGTAGACCTTGCCGATCGGGTTGTGCGGATTGCACAGAACGAATGTCGCACCGGGCGTCAGGGCAGAGGCGATGGCGTCGAGATCGAGGGACCAGCCGGATTCCGACCGCAGCATCGGAACTTCGATGAGTTCGCGGCCGGTCACCCGCGCGACGTCGAAGAAGGGCATGTAGGCCGGTGTCGGCAGCACGATCGGGGTGTCGGGCGGGGTGAGGTGGGTGAGCACGCCGAGGAACGCGGCCAGCACATCACTGGCCGGTTCGATGTGGCCGACGGGGATGCGCCAGCCGTAGTGCTCGGAGCAGAAGCTCGAGGTCGCTGTCTTCAGATCGGCGACGAGATCGGCGGGAGCGTAGCCGTAGAGGTCGCGGTCATCGATGGTCTGCAGCGACTGACGCACTGCAGGAGCGACCCCGAAGTCCATCTCGGCGATGAAGGCTCCGATGGAACCGGGGAAGGACGACCACTTGCGCCCGCCCTTCGTGACCAGGGACTCCTCGGTGATGGCATCGAAATCGGACATCTGTGTACTCCTCTTCGGGGACTGCGTCGGGGGCGGTTCTCACGCTAGCAGTCGCGTCGGTGAACGTCGGGTGCATTCGACCTCAGCCGTCACGGGAGCGGTCGGCCGCCTCGGCGAGGATGGAATTGTAAGGGACTTCACGCCCGGAAGCGAACACCGTGTGGAAGAATCTTTCCCCGTAGTGTAGGGTTGATGATTGGTCTGTTCTCATTCAACTCACCCTTTTTCAGTTGTGGGCGGCTTCTGCCATCCACATCTTTTCATGTGGTGACGAGGACGGCAGGCCGAGGGGTCACCGGCACTGAGTCGGTGATACACGATTACGTCGAACGCGAAGGTTTCGCGGGAATACGAGGTTAGCGAACGATATGGCCAAAAAAGAAGGGGTCATTGAGATCGAGGGCACCGTTGTCGAGGCTCTGCCGAACGCATCGTTTCGGGTCGAGCTGAGCAACGGGCACAAGGTGCTCGCACATATCTCCGGAAAGATGCGACAGCACTATATCCGCATCCTTCCCGAGGACCGGGTCGTCGTGGAGCTGTCTCCATACGATCTCTCGCGCGGACGAATCGTTTACCGCTACAAGTAAGGATCTTCGATCATTCGCGTCCTGTCCTGCCGGGCAGGGACCGAAAGAAGGAAAAACGATGAAGGTTAAGCCCAGCGTCAAGAAGATCTGCGAGAACTGCCAGATTACCCGCCGTCACGGTCGGGTCATCGTCATCTGCTCCAACCCGCGCCACAAGCAGCGCCAGGGCTGAGCAGCTCGTTCTGAGCAGATCGAGGCTCCTCCGAGAGGGGCTTCAGCAGCACCACACCCGCGCAGACCTCGCCATCTGCGTTCGGACCCGCGAGAAGTGAGAGCTTCGGCGGAACGGACACAGGACGATACCTCCGGTCGGGGGCCGGAGACCTTGGGAGACCAAGGACAGGTCTGCATCAGCACCTCCGAAACAACAACAGGAGACAGTACCCATGGCACGACTTGCCGGAGTCGACATCCCGCGTGAAAAGCGTGTGGAAGTCGCCTTGACTTACATCTATGGTGTGGGCCGCACCCGTGCGCGCCAGACCCTGACCGAAACGGGAATCAGCCCTGATACCCGTGTGAAGGACTTGAGCGACGCAGAGCTCGTCCAGCTGCGTGACTACATCGAGGGCACATTCCAGGTTGAGGGTGACCTCCGTCGTGAGGTGGCCGCCGATATCCGCCGCAAGGTCGAAATCGGAAGCTATGAAGGCCTGCGTCACCGCCGCGGTCTGCCGGTTCGCGGTCAGCGGACCAAGACCAATGCGCGTACCCGCAAGGGACCCAAGCGCACCGTGGCCGGTAAGAAGAAGTAACACGCTCACCCGGTTGGCCAGCGCCAACCACCTCGATCAGGAGTAGGACATATGCCTCCCAAGTCACGCGCCGCTACAGTGCGCAAGCCTCGCCGCAAGCTGAAGAAGAATATCGTTGCCGGCCAGGCTCACATCAAATCAACCTTCAACAACACCATCGTGTCGATCACCGATCCGACCGGTGCTGTCATCTCCTGGGCCTCCTCAGGTGAGATCGGCTTCAAGGGTTCGCGCAAGTCGACCCCGTACGCCGCTCAGATGGCTGCTGAATCGGCTGCTCGCCGGGCGCAGGAACACGGCCTGAAGAAGGTCGACGTGTTCGTCAAGGGACCGGGCTCGGGCCGCGAGACGGCCATCCGTTCGCTGCAGGCCGCTGGCCTGGAACTGGGAACCATCCAGGATGTCACCCCCGTTCCGTTCAACGGCTGCCGTCCCCCCAAGCGCCGCCGCGGCTGATCCTTCCGTGGAACTGCAACGGATGACGGGCACTTGTCCGACATCGGTCGCAGAACGGATTCCCAGATAACCCGAACCGTTCTTCATGGCCTCAGAGCCATGACGTGCAGTGCGAACGTCATATAGCGGATGTTCGCTGAAAGGAAGCCCACGTGCTCATTGCACAGCGCCCAACGCTCACGGAAGAAGTCGTCTCCGATAACCGCTCACGGTTCGCCATCGAACCGCTCGAGCCCGGATTCGGCTACACCCTCGGCAACTCGCTTCGCCGGACCCTGCTGTCCTCGATCCCTGGTGCCGCCGTCACGTCCATCCGGATCGACGGAGTGCTCCACGAGTTCAGCACCGTACCGGGAGTCAAGGAGGATGTCACCGAGTTCATCCTCAACCTGAAGTCCCTGGTCGTATCGTCCGAATTCGACGAACCGGTCGTCGCCTACCTGCGCAAGCAGGGACCCGGCACCGTGACCGCTGCCGATGTCTCTGCTCCCGCCGGGGTCGAGATCCACAATCCGGACCTGCACATCGCCACGCTGAATGGTGAGGGGCGTCTGGACATGGAACTGACCATCGAACGTGGACGCGGATACGTTTCGAGCGCTCAGAACAAGAACGCGGATGCAGAGATCGGCCGGATCCCGGTCGATTCGATCTACTCCCCGGTTCTCAAGGTCACCTACAAGGTCGAAGCCACGCGTGTCGAACAGCGCACCGACTTCGACCGACTGGTCCTCGACGTCGAAACCAAGCCCTCGATGACCCCGCGCGATGCCATCGCATCTGCGGGCAAGACCCTGGTCGAACTCTTCGGCCTGGCTCGAGAGCTCAACGTCGAAGCTGAAGGCATCGAGATCGGACCCTCGCCTGTGGACGCGGCACTGGCCGCCGACCTGGCGCTGGCGATCGAAGATCTCGACCTGACCGTGCGCTCCTACAACTGCCTCAAGCGCGAAGGCATCCACACCGTCGGTGAGCTCGTTGCTCGCAGCGAAGCCGATCTGATGGATATCCGCAACTTCGGTTCGAAGTCGATCGACGAGGTCAAGGCGAAGCTCAACGAGCTCGGCCTGAGCCTCAAGGACAGTCCTGCCGGCTTCGAAGCCGGACTCGTTGATGAGGACCAGTCCTACGTCGAAGACGAACAGTACTGATTAAGACCTAGGAGTAACTGACAATGCCAACCCCAACCAAGGGTCCCCGCCTCGGCGGATCGCCCACACACGAGCGCATGATGCTCAACAACCTGGCAGCCCAGCTGTTCGAGCACAAGCAGATCAAGACGACCGTGACCAAGGCCAAGCGCCTGCGCCCGGTTGCCGAGCGCATGATCACGAACGCCAAGAAGGGTGACCTGGCCGCACGTCGTCGCGTGCTCGGCCAGATCTCCGACAAGTCGATCGTGCACGAGCTCTTCACCTCGATCGCCGAAACGATGGCCGAGCGTCCCGGTGGATACACCCGGATCACCAAGATCGGTCCTCGCCCCGGCGACAACGCCCCGATGGCCGTCATCGAACTGGTCCTCGAGCCCTACTCGCCGAAGCAGGCGACCGTGAAGGAAGCCGAACAGGCCACCGCCGCTGCCGCTCCGGCTGAAGAGGCACCGGTTGAGGCCGAGGTCGTCGACGAGGCGCCCACCGAGGACGCCGCTGTCGAGGCCGATGCTGTCGAGGCTGACGCCGAGACCGCTGACGAGGCTGCCGAGGAGAAGTAAACTCCTCGACCGACTCTCGGCCGGGATCTGCCGAGCCGTGAGTCAGACACGTCGGGCGGGCACCTGCACAGGTGCCCGCCCGACGTGTCTTCACCGCTGGTGCGGCGGTCGACAAGGTCGTGCAGGCCGCCTCGGCGGGGTCAGTGTGGACGCACCTGTCTGGCCACCTCGGCGTGAATAATCGCTTTTCGTTCCGATCATCGCTCTCGATTCAGATGATTGGAACGAAAAGCGATTATTCGGGTACGCAACCTGAGGCGCGATCCGTTCGGTGCACCGATGGCGGGTAGGCCATGGGTCGTACTGACGTGTCGATACGAAGAAGGCCGGGGCACGACGCAGGCCGGGGCACGAAGAAGGCCGGGGCACACATGCCCCGGCCTTTTCCACGCGTGCGTCGGCTCTCACGCCCCGCGCCGTCGTGCGTCGGCTCTCACCGTCACACGTTCGCTCTCACTTGGCTCGGGAGAGCGCCACGGACTCGTCGAACTCGATGTCAGAGGCCTCATCGTGCTTGTAGGTGAAGCGGCTGACGACGACGGCGACGACGAGGTTGACGATGAAGCCGGGAATGATCTCGTAGATCGCGTCCGTCATCGGAGTGCTCACCTGCCCCCAGACGAAGGCCACTACCGCACCGGAGAGCAGACCGAACAGGGCGCCCCAGTTGCTCAGTCGCTTCCAGAACAGAGTGAGCAGGACGATCGGGCCGAAGGATGCGCCGAATCCTGCCCATGCGAATGCGACGAGGTCGAGGATGCTGTTCGACGGCGAGATCGCGAGCACCACCGCGATGATGGCGACGACGAGCACGCCGAGGCGGCCGAGCAGCACATAGGTCTTGTCCTGCAGAGTGCGTGTGGAACCGGTGCGCAGGGCGACGATCTTGAAGAGGTCCTCGATGAGCGCCGATGACGTGACGACGAGCTGCGAGGAGATCGTCGACATGATCGCAGCCAGCACCGCTGCCAGCACGAGGCCGGCGATGAATGGGTGGAAGAGGATCTGCGCGAGGTCGAGGAAGACGGTCTCGGCATCGGCGGGCTCCATGTCCGCGTGCTGGGAGAAGTAGGAGATGCCGACGATGGCGGTGGCGATGGCGCCGAGAGCGGAGATCGCCATCCAGCTGATGCCGATGCGCCGGGCGACGCCGGCATCGGCAGGAGTGCGCAGAGCCATGAAGCGCACGATGATGTGCGGCTGTCCGAAGTAGCCCAGTCCCCAGGCCAGCGCGGAGACGATGGATGCGATCGTGGCGAAGGTCCAGAAGTCTCCCGAGCCGACGAGGCTGAGCAGGCCGGGGTCGATCTCGGTGACGTTGCTGATGACGGTCGAGGGGCCGCCGGCGTTGATGACGGCGACGATCGGCACGGCGATGAGAGCGGCGAACATCAGCAGCCCCTGGGCGACGTCGGTGAGAGTTGCACCGAGGAAGCCGCCGAAGAGGGTGTAGACCATGGTGATCGCGGCGACGAGGAGCATTCCGCCGAGGTAGTTGAGTCCGAAGCTCGACTCGAAGAACTTTCCGGCCGCCACCATGCCCGAAGAGACGTAGAAGGTGAAGAAGACGAGGATGATGATGCCGCACACGATGCGCAGCAGTCGTGTCCGATCCTTCAGGCGCTGTTCGAAGAAGCTGGGGATCGTGATCGAATCGTCGGCCTTCTCCGTGAACGCGCGCAGTCGGGGTGCGACGATCTTCCAATTGATCCACGCGCCGACGGTGAGGCCGACGGCGATCCACGCTTCGATGAGACCGGAGACGTAGATGGCGCCGGGCAGCCCCATGAGCAGCCAGCCGGACATATCCGAGGCGCCGGCGCTGAGAGCGGCAACGCCTGGCCGCAGTCCACGGCCGGCGAGCATATATTCATCGAGGTTGTTCCTCGTCTTGCGGTAGGCGAACCAGCCGATGGCCAGCATGCCGATGAAGTAGAGGACGATCGCGATCATACGGAAAGTGGTTTCCGACATCTGAACTCAGCTCCTTTGATAGACCGAGCCGACCCTACAGCACAAGAGGTCGGAGGTGTGAATTCCCTGTGCGCCTACCTGGTGTGAAGATACACCTCGACCTGCCTCCGACAGCAGGGCTCGACAGACGCCAGCGTCAGACAGTCGGCAGACGGGGTGCTCGGGGAACCGGCGTGGTGGAGGCCCCCGCCGAGAAGGCCGCGATCGGCCGACCGCGGAGGAAGGTCGCCAATTCGCGTCGGACGGTCGGACTGTCCTTGACTTCGGAGTGGACATCGACGCGCAGCCCGTGCCGGTCGAGTGTCAGCCAGAGCCGCAGCAGGATCCGTCCGACCCCCACCTCGTCCGCGGCCGACAGCGTCGGTCGATCGGGGACGGACAGGACCAGATGATGGGAATGACGTCGGTCGTGACGAGCAGACGAGGTGGGCTTTGCCGCAGAGGTCCGCCGAAGTCCCGCACGCAATGAACGGCGCAGGGTCGACCGTCGTGATCCCCGATCCGAGTTCGCGAATGACCTCATCGCGGAGTCCGCGAGTGCGAATGGTCTGAGCCCCACCGATGTCAGGCCGACGATCCAGGAGCGCAGCCAGGGGCGATCGAGGAAGACAGCGGCTCGAGCACCTGCCGCCGGGATGCGCAGACACTCGGCGGTGAGTCCGTCCCGGTGGTAGCGCGGATCGGCGGGGTCGAAGCGCAGCCACCGCAGGGTCTCGGCGAACACCGGTCGGTCAGCGAAGGAATGCAGTGCGGCACGACGCAGCCATGCCCGCCAGGCGCGGTCGGGGACCTCCACCAGGTCGACCGCTGTGTCGGCCATGGCGCTGCGACAGATCGCGGCCGCCTCGGCGAATCGGGCCTCGGCCCGGACCAAGGGGCCGCGGTCGACCTGACGATGGTGCAGGTCCGCGGTCCCGAACGCGGGCCACACACTGCCGTCCGCCGACGCGGGATCCTTCTCGGCGGGGTCCGCGATGGATTCCCCGGTGGCCAAGCGCACCCGGATGTCCACGGTGGGCCCGCGCCCTCGGACGGTGACCGATTCGGTGCGCAGCCCCACCTCGGCGGCGGCGATCGTCAGCGCCTCCACCCAGCAGCCCAGGCTCAGGTGGAGATCCTCACTGCGCGGGTCCCCGTGGGGCAGCACGCGGGCGGGGTCGGCCCCGACCCGCACCTCGGCGACCGTCGGCGTGCAGCTCGTGATCTCAGGAACCCAGGGCTGGGTGTTGTGGGCGGATGGGGCGGAGGCGGCGACAGTGAAGAGCGACTCGACGAGGGCAGTGGTCAGTGTCAACGGTGCTCCTCGGGCGGGGACGGAGGCAGGGTGCGGTCGACGAACACGAGCCGGTGCAGCTGCCTGCCCCCGGAACGGGCGAAGACCGCCGCCGAGGCGGGATTGTCCTCGGCGATGAACGTGACCCGCAGCCGTCGATATCCCTTGGCGACCAGCGCACAGTTGAGTTCGCGGATGGCCAGGCTGAGCAGACCCGACCCCTGATAGCGAGGGTCGGTGCCTTGGATGATGAGCACCGCGTCGCTCATCGTGCGACGGTGCCGGAGCAGGTCGCAGACGGTGCGCACACCGAGGCGGCCGCCGTGGCGACGCAGGATCGGCACCGGGTCGGGAATGACGAGAGCGAAGCAGCGAGGCGGGGCGTCGGCAGGATCGTCGGCACCGGTGATGTCGATGATGAGATCGGGGTCCATCAGGGCGGACAGGCCCTGCATCTGCGAGCGCAGCTGAGCGGGTGTGATGGACGTGTAATAGGGCAGTTCGGAGAAGGCGGCATTGAGGCTCGGCAGCAGCCGGTCGGCGAAACGGCGCAGGCCGAGACGGGAGACAGGGCGGCGACGCAGCCTCAGGCGACGCCATTCGTCAGCGGTGACCGCAGTCGCACGGGCTGCGGGAATGGAACCGACGGGCACCTCCCACGTGTGTGCCGGCCCCCAGGTCTCGAACCCGGCCGCGGCGAATGCCGGCCAGCAGAAGGCGGGATTCCACGCTGAGTCGAAGAAGCCGGGATGGCGGACGCCGTCGGTGAGCAGACCGCCGGTGACGTTCGGCAGGGGAGAGACGGGACCGAAGATCCGTGATGCTCCCACCTGTTCGGCTCGCTCGTCGAGGAACGCAATCAGCACGTCCAGCGCCTCCTCGTCGGCGACTTCGACGGCGCCGAAGAACAGAGGCGCAGCGGTTGCGTCAGCAGAACCCAGTTCGGCGGCCAATGCTGCCGACCGGTGGCACATGACGCGGGCCGCCGCTTCTGCCCGATCGGTGTCGAACAGCCAGAGCTCGGCGGGTTCGTCGAACCACCCGCGACCGGCGAACCAGTCGCGGATATCGGCGGCGAAGAGTGGAACATAGTGGTCCTCTTCGCCGCGCGCCCGCGCCAGGCGAGGAGCCAGGTCGATGAACTCGGCGAGATCGGCCCGGGAACGCACCCGCCGCGGTCTCATTCGGAACTGAGTTTCGTGAAATCGTCGATCATGCCCAACCGGCCGTCCTCGGCTCGGAACTCACCATTCGTGTATCCCCACTCATCGGCCGTGAGGATCCGGATGAAGCCGCCTCGGGCCGGGGAGTCCTTGCCGCTGCCGACCAGCCATTTCATGATCTCCCGATGCTCGGGGGTGCGTGCATAGGCGAGGAGGTCGTCACGGGTGGCGAAGGCGACCATCAGTCCGATCCGGTCGGGAAACTCGAAGTAGCTGCGATGCCACAGGTAGCCGGCTGAGGCCTTCAGCCCCTTGGCCACCCGCGGCCACCTCCGCAGCTGGCCCATCATCGCCAGCGGATTGCGGTAGCGGTTCGCGCCGAGGAAGAACGCCTCGGCGCGGGCCTGTGGGGGAGCCTGGGAGAAATCATTCGATCGCATCGTCACCCTCCTGCGTTCGTTGGACATAGACGTTCTTGATCTTCGTGTTCGCCGTTTCGAACGGGCCTGTGGCGTGATCGTGGATCTCGACGTGGATCTCCGCGGTCGTCGGGTCCTCCTCCAGGCTCTGCGCGAAGTCTCTCGACACCGACGCCAGGTGTCCGAGCACCCCGGCCCGGATCGTCCCAGCCAGGTCCTGCCGCGCAGCCCCGTCCATGGACGGGGACTCTTCCCGCAGCTGGATGTGAAGGGCGGGGCGCTGTTCGTGCCCGGCGATCTCACGCAGTTCGATGCGGAAGGACTCGATGAGGTGGGCCCGGGGATTGTCTCGGTAGAGCCCGTTCTCGATGTCGAGGGGGTAGATGTTGGCGCCCATATACGAGATCGTCGAATCCGCGCGCCCGAACAGCAGCACGAACGGCAGCTTCATCCCATTGCCGGCGAACGCCGCCGAACACGCTCGCGCCAGATCCGGATGGCGACGGGTGAGCTCGACCATGGTCGGGAAGTCGATGAGCGTGGCCTCGTCTCCGATGTTGTAGCGCAGCCGTGGACTCATCACCGCCGCCGAGTTGATCGTGGCGACCAGTTCACCGTCGTCGGTGGTCTCCAAATAGGTCTCCAACGGGTTGTACTGGAAGACCATCGGCACGCGAGACTCGTCGGGGCCGAGCACATCGGCACGGAAGTCGAGATCGTGGGCCAAGGCCCGACGGATGACGACCGAGAGGTCGGATTCGCCGGCCATCCCGATCGTCAGGTCGCTGGCGCCGTACCCGGAATAGACCCGCTCGAAACGCGCCTCGAGGTAGTCGCGCAGACCTTCCGTCATCGCTTCTCCGCCGACGAACCCATTGAGCCGGAAGTCTGCCCATCTGTCTGGCTCGGAGTCCATCCGGTCGACGAGATGCTTGAGGAACGGGGGATAGGCGCTGATGAGGTAGGAATGGTTCGGTCCGAAATGCTGCATCGTGTCGAGGATCTTCTCGAGATCCGGGCCGGTGTTCTTCACCATCGCCACCTTGGCCATGGCCAGCCCCGTGTTCGTCCCCGTCGCCCAGGCACCCATCGAGAAGGCGTTGATGCAGAACAGGTCCGTGTGGTCGAAGAGCATCGTGACGTAGCCGGCGACGTTCTTATGGACGGTGTCGAGCTCCTTCTTCGACCGCATCCAGTTGAATGGGGTGCCCGAGGAGCCCGAGGATTCGTCGACGACAGTGCCGACACGACCGTCCCAGCAGCGATGTTCCTCGCTGTAGCGGCGAACGAACTCGTCCTTCGACGTCGGCGTGTAGGCCTCGAGGTCCCACCACCGGAACTCGAAACCGGAACGCGCAAGATAGTCCTGGTACGCCGGCACATCGAGGGAGGCCTGCTGGCAGATCATCCATGCATTGAGCTTCGCGAAGGGTTCGAGCCGCGGGTTGTAATGGCGGGCGGTGAAACGCCAGATCGCGGGGTGTGCCCGGTAGGCGCCGTAGGCGGCGGTGAGCCCGACGTTCGCCATGCGCAGCACGGCCTGTCGGGCCAGGTTGCCCGGTCCGCGGGGGATCGGCAGACGACGGAGTTCGACTTCCGGTGTGAGGTGGGTCTCTCTCATAGTCCGAGGCTAACCCAGCCTCGAGTCCGGGCACACGGAAAGCCCGCAGATGTGTCAGAACCGCATCAAACGACGGGGCGAACTCCGACCATCACCGAGGCAGCCCGGTCAGGGTCGCGCCGCCTCGGCGAGGTGATGGTTCAGTCGAAGACGACGGTGCGGTGGCCGTCCATGAGCACCCGGCCTTCCGCATGCCAGGCAACGGCCCGGGCGAGCACGGCCGCTTCGACGTCCTGACCGTGCCGGACGAAATCGGCGATCGCCTGATTGTGATCGACGCGGGCCACATCCTGTTCGATGATCGGACCCTCGTCGAGGTCGCTCGTGACGTAGTGGGCGGTCGCCCCGATGATCTTCACACCCCGGGCATGGGCCTGATGGTAGGGTTTCGCGCCCTTGAAGCTGGGCAGGAACGAATGGTGGATGTTGATGACCCGACCCTCGAGGCGGTCGCAGAGGTCGGGGGAGAGGATCTGCATGTACCGGGCCAAGACGATGAGCTCGACATCGAGGTCGTCGACGAGAGCCGAGAGCCTCGCCTCGGCGTCGGCCTTCGTGTCCCGGGTGATCGGAATATGGTGGAAGTCGTGGCCGTGGAACTCTGCGAGCGGACGCAGGTCGTCATGGTTGCCGGCGACGCCGACGATGTCGATGGGCAGCTGACCGGCCGAATGCCGGAACAGCAGAGTGTTGAGGCAGTGCGCGGCCTTGGACACCATGATCAGTGTGCGGGTCCTCTTCTCCACCGGCTGCAGACTCACGGTCATCGCGAACCGGGGAGCCACCTCGGCGAGGCCGTCTTCCACGGTCTGAGCCGAGGTCTGCGCGGGCGTCGAGAATTGGACGCGCAGGAAGAACTGACGCGAATCGGGGGAGGAGAACTGCTGCGATTCGGTGATGTTGCCGCCGAGGCCTGCGAGCACCCCGGTCACGGCATGGACGATTCCGGTCGAATCGGGGCAGGTGACTCTCAGGATCCATTCGCAGCTCATGGTCTCGATCCTAATCGGTGGATGCGGATTCCACCCATCCGGCATCGGCATCCGGATGGCGGTCGCAGCCCCGGAAGCAGGCGGGGTCGCTGTTAGCATGGTGCCGGGTGACGGCCGCAGTGTGCGCGTTGCTTCGCTCCCATCATCGGATGCCACAGGAGAGTACTCATGACCGAAAACTCGATGCAGGCCTCGCTTGCCGACATCGACCCGCAGATCGCCGAAGTCCTCGACCTCGAGCTGGGCCGCCAGCGGTCGACGCTTGAGATGATCGCCTCGGAGAATTTCGTCCCCCGCGCCGTGCTGGAAGCACAGGGGTCAGTGCTGACGAACAAGTACGCCGAGGGCTATCCCGGCAAGCGCTACTACGGCGGCTGCGAATACGTCGACGTGGCAGAGAACCTCGCCATCGACCGCGCCAAGAGCCTCTTCGGAGCCGACTACGCGAACGTCCAGCCCCACTCCGGTGCCTCGGCCAACGCTGCAGTCATGCACGCCCTGGCTCGTCAGGGTGACAAGATGCTCGGCCTGTCCCTGGCCCACGGCGGACACCTCACCCACGGGATGAAGATCAACTTCTCCGGGCGCCTCTACGACGTCGCCTCCTACGAGGTCGACCCCGACACCTACCGCATCGATATGGACAAGGTGCGCGAGAAGGCTCTCGAACACCGCCCCGACGTCATCGTCGCCGGCTGGTCGGCCTATCCTCGTCAGCTGGACTTCCAGGCTTTCCGCGACATCGCCGACGAAGTCGATGCGAAGCTGTGGGTCGATATGGCCCACTTCGCCGGGCTCGTCGCCGCCGGTCTGCACCCGAACCCCGTGCCGTTCGCCGATGTCGTGTCCTCGACGGTGCACAAGACGATCGGCGGACCTCGCTCCGGTTTCATCCTCGGCAAGGAGGAGTACGCGAAGAAGCTCAACTCCGCTGTCTTCCCGGGCCAGCAGGGCGGACCGCTCATGCACGTCGTCGCGGCGAAGGCAGTGGCCTTCAAGCTCGCCGCCTCCGCCGAGTTCAAGGAACGTCAGGAACGCACCGTCCGCGGTGCACAGATCCTGGCTGACCGTCTGCTGGCCTCCGATGTCGCCGAAGCCGGGGCCACCGTGCTCACCAGCGGCACCGATGTCCACCTCGTGCTCGTCGACCTGCGCAACTCGGTCCTCGACGGACAGCAGGCCGAGGATCTTCTCCACGCGGTCGGCATCACCGTCAACCGCAACGCCGTGCCGTTCGACCCGCGCCCGCCGATGGTCACCTCCGGACTGCGCATCGGCACTCCGGCACTGGCCACCCGCGGATTCGGGGACAAGGAGTTCACCGAGGTCGCCGACGTCATCGCCGAAGCGCTCAAGCCCGGCGCCGACGTCGAAGCGCTGGCTGCTCGCGTGAAGAAGCTCAGCGACGATTTCCCGCTCTACGAAGGTCTGGAGCAGTACTGATGAGCGCGCAGATCCTCGACGGCAGAGCCTGTGCGAAGCAGATCAAGGCCGAACTCACCGAGACGGTGGCGGCCCTGGCCGAGTCCGGGATCGTCCCGGGCCTCGGCACCGTCCTGGTGGGGGAGGACCCCGGTTCGAAATGGTACGTCGCGGGCAAGCACCGTGACTGTGCCGAGGTCGGGATCCAGTCGATCCGTCGTGACCTTCCGGAGTCGGTGAGCCAGGATGAGCTGTTGGCTGTCATCGATGAACTCAACAACGATGACGAGTGCACCGGCTACATCGTGCAGCTGCCGCTGCCGGACCATATCGACACGGACACGATCCTCGAAGCGATCGACCCGGCCAAGGACGCCGACGGGCTGCATCCGACGAACCTCGGGCGTCTCATGCTCAACGTCAACTCGGAGATCACGACCCCGCTGCCGTGCACTCCGCGCGGGGTGATCGAGCTGATCACCCGCAACGGCATCGAACTGGCCGGCAAGCACGTCGTCGTCATCGGCCGCGGGGTCACCGTCGGCCGTTCGATCGGGTCGCTGCTGACCCGACGTGAGCACAATGCGACGGTGACGCTGACGCACACCGGCACCCGCAACCTCGACGAGCTGCTGGGTCAGGCCGATGTCATCGTCGCGGCCGCCGGTGCGGCTCGCATCGTGAAGGCGGAGGCGGTCAAGCCCGGCGCGATCGTCCTCGACGTGGGAGTCTCACGGGAGACGAACCCGGAGACGGGGAAGTCGACGATCGTCGGAGACGTGGACCCGAAGGTCGCCGAGGTGGCGTCCTGGGTCTCACCGAACCCGGGAGGCGTCGGACCGATGACTCGAGCCCTGCTGCTCAAGAACGTCGTCGACACTGCCCAACGCTCAACCACCTGACCCCAATTACTACCTGACGGCGGCCCAGCAACCTCGCGTGGAGTGGTCCCCAAAAGTTGGACTGTGATCAACACAAGCCAACTTGAAGGGACCATTCCATGCGTAAGGACTGTCTGATCACAGACGAACAAGCCAAAGCCGCGATCGAACTCTTCGACCAAGGGCACGGCTATGCCGCGACAGCCACGATGCTCGACGTCCACAAACCCTCACTCAAGCTCCTCCACGACCGGTGGCTGGTGCGTGGAACAATATCGGTCATGGAACCGCACCAGCGCCGCCGGATACCGGCAGAGACGAAGATCGCGACTGCGAAACGGTATCTCGATGGCGAACACAAAGTCGTTTTAGCCAAGGAGCTTGGTCTGGCCTCCTCGCGCACCGTGGTTGATTGGGCGAAGAAATACCGGGACAAGGGCGAAGACGCGTTCGCGACATCGCCGCCGGCCAAAGGCAAGACAGCACGGATGCGAGCCCTCGACAACGGTCAGGACCCGGATGCTGATCCGGCCCCATCCAAGCCAGACCTGATGGCGAGGAAGACTCGTGTCGAGGACATCAGCCTGGCCGAATATCGGCAGCTGCAAGACCAGCTGCTGCGGGCTGAAGCGGAGAACGCGTACTTGAAAAAACTTCGGGCCTTGAGGCAAAAAGGGCAGCTGTGAAAGCACGCATCGTTGCCAGTCTCAAGGCGGACTATCCACTGCCATTGCTGCTGCAGGTCGCGGGTTTGGCCCGGTCGACGTTCTTCTACCACCAGAAACGCTTCGACGTGAGACCCGACCCATACGCGCAGGTGAGAACACTCATCAAGGACATCTTCGAGAAGAGTCACAAACGCTATGGGCACCGCAAGATCTGGGCTGTCTTGGTCAAACAGGGCATCGCTATAGCGAAGAAGACCGTGCTGCGATTAATGCGTGACATGGGTCTGCAGACCGAGGTGCGGAAGAAGAAGTTCAACTCCCATCGCGGCACGGTCGGTGCCGTTGCTGACAACGTACTCAATCGGGAGTTCACCGCTGATGAACCGAATGAGAAATGGGTTTCTGACGTCACGGAATTCGCTGTTGAAGACAAGAAACTGTATCTGTCACCAGTGATCGATCTGTTCGATGCCGGTGTGGTGTCGTACTCGATGTCGACGTCACCGAACACGGCATTGACGAACGAGTCGCTGACGCAAGCCTGTCAGGGACTGCGTCCCGGGCAGACGCCGCTGGTGCATACCGATCAGGGGTTTCAGTATCAGCACGTGTCGTGGGCGTCGATCCTGGCCAAGCATGGTGCCACAGCGTCGATGTCGCGGAAGGGAAACTGCTGGGATAACGCGATGGCGGAGAACTTCTTCGGGCAGTTGAAGTCCGAGATGTTCTATCTGCAGAAATTCGACACGGTCGAGGACCTCAAGGCCGCGATCGATGAGTACATTCATTGGTATAACTACGAACGGATCTCGTCACGACTTGGCGGCCTTGCCCCGATGGAATATCGAAGCAAGACCGCCAAGGATGGTGAGCCTATTTACGAACTATGCTGACCTCACAGCAGTCCAACTTCTGGGGACCAGTCCAGCGCGAGGTTGCTGGGCCGCCGTCAGGTAGTTCTGGGAGGTCGTTGCGGGGTGATCAGTCCTCGGAGAACTTGAGTTCGAAGAAGACGCGGGGGTTGCCCGGGCCGGCATAGTCCTCGATGAGTTCACCGCTGAAGCCCATGGAGGAGTGGAAGGAGATCGCCCCCGACGATTCCGGTTTCGTCGTCGCCTGCACAGAGGAGACCCCGAGCTGACGCGAATGGTCGATGAAGTGCTGGTAGAGGTGACGGCCGATTCCCTGGTGACGGAAATCCGAACGCGCCGCCACCAGGTGGATGTAGGCAGGGCCGTCATGGGGAATGACGCCGAGCAGGTAGCCGACGATCTCCGAGCGGTAGCGGGCGACAAGCCCTGAGGTCACGAACTGATGGAACCAGTAGGCATCGTGGTCACCGCTGAGGTCGCGGTCTCCCCAGAAGTTCGCCTGGGCATCGAGCAGGAATTCGCGCATCTCGCGGGCGTCGACCTCATCGAGCGGACTGATGCTCAGCTGCTCGGTATCGATAGTGTCGTCAACGGCCATTGCGCCTCCTGAAGTGTTCGTGCTTAGCCTCACTCTATAACGCCCTGTCCCCGAAGAACAGTGCGCTCCATGCCATCATAGATCACATGATTCGGATTGCTTCAGTCAACGTCAACGGAGTCCGCGCAGCATGGCGAAAGGGGATGCCCACCTGGGTCGATGCCGCGAAACCGGACTTCATCACCCTTCAAGAGGTGCGCGCCGCGAACGATATCGCGCACAGTGTTCTCGCCGACACGGGCTACACCACGATCAGCCATGATGCCGAGGCCAAGGGCCGAGCCGGCGTCGCTGTGATGGCCCGCACCGAACCCGAGGCGGTGCGTGAAGGACTCGGCGACGACGGGTACTTCGATCGAGCCGGACGATGGGTGGAGACGGACTTCCGCCTCGGTGACGGTTCGCTGCTCACCCTCGTGTCCGCCTACGTCCATTCGGGTGAGGCCGACACCCCCAAACAGGACGACAAGTATCGGTTCCTCGACCGGATGATCGAACGCATGCCGCAGCTGGCCGAGACGGCCGATCATGTGCTCATCACCGGCGACCTCAATGTCTGCCACACCGAGCGTGATCTGAAGAACTGGAAGGCCAACCGGAAGAAGTCGGGATTCCTGCCGGAGGAACGCGCCTACTTCGACAGGTTCTTCGGTGAGATCGGATATGTCGACGTCCACCGCACACTCAGCGGCGACGTCGACGGACCCTACACCTGGTGGTCGATGCGCGGTCAGGCCTTCGACAATGACACCGGATGGCGCATCGACTACCAGATGGCCACTCCGGCCCTCGCCGATACCGCGGTCAAGGCGACCGTGGACAAGGCCGACAGCTGGGCCGAACGGTGGTCGGACCACGCCCCGTTGGTCATCGACTACGACCTCCCGGCCGTCAAGGTCTGACCGGGCCGTATTCGTGGGCCGCAGGCAGATTTCGCCGAGGCGGCTCCCCGAGAACTGCTCGTCGACGGAGCCTGCGGGCCGGGCCCGAGCCCACTGGCCCGGGACGTCAGTATGATCCCCGACACCAGGCCGGAGGCCTGATCGGTCCCCGGCAGGTGAGATGGCATCATAGGACTATGACGAACTCTTCACAGCCGCGCACTGTCTCAGGTATCCAAGCCACCTCCGATTCCCTCCATCTCGGCAACTACATCGGAGCCCTGCAGCAGTTCGTGACTCACCAGGAGTCGCACGATGCCTTCTACTTCATCGCGAATATGCACGCGATCACCGTCGAGCAGGATCCGGCAGAGCTGCGGGAGCGCACGCTGCGCACGGCCGCGCAGTTCCTCGCCGCCGGTCTCGACCCGGAGAAGTCGACGATCTTCGTCCAGTCCCAGGTGCCTGCCCATCCGCAGCTGTCCTGGGTGCTCGAGTGCACCGCTTCGATGGGCGAGGCGAGCCGGATGACCCAGTTCAAGGACAAGTCCGCGAAGCAGGATCATGTGTCCCTGGGGCTGCTCACCTACCCGGCGCTGATGGCTGCTGACATCCTCCTGTACAAGCCGCAGCTCGTTCCTGTCGGTGAAGACCAGCGCCAGCACCTCGAACTGACCCGCAACCTCGCCGAACGATTCAACTATCGTTTCGGCAAGACCTTCACCGTCCCCGAGGCGCAGATCCTCAAGGCGACCGCGAAGATCTACGACATGCAGAATCCGGGCGCGAAGATGTCGAAGTCCCAGCCCAGCCCGCAGGGCCGCATCGACATCCTCGACGACGCGAAGGCACTGACGAAGAAGATCAAGTCCGCGGTGACCGATGACGGAACCGAGATCGCCTTCGACCCGGAGAACAAGCCGGGAGTGTCGAACCTGCTGACGATCTACTCATCCCTGACCGCGCGCCCGGTCGACGACATCGTCGCCGAGTACGCAGGGAAGATGTACGGTCACCTCAAGGTCGACCTCGCCGAGGTGGCAGTGGAGACCCTGACACCGGTGCGGGAGCGTACGGTGGAACTCCTCGAAGACCGAGCGCAGCTGCAGGCGATCCTCGACCGCGGGGCGGAGAAGGCCAGCGCCATCGCCGAGGCGACACTGCGCGAGGTCTATGACAAGATCGGCTTCATCTGATCGTGGCGAAGAAGAAACCCGAGGACGGACCGCTCAACCTCACACCGGACATGCTCCACACCGCTGCACGGGTGGAGGATCGGTTCAACGGCTGGATCCAGAATCGGGCCACCGATCACGCCTACCATCGCACCGTCATCGCCTACGACACATACGGTGGGACGGAGTGGGTGCGGGTGCTCGGACGCCTGGTGCTCACCCCGAACGGACAGCCGGCCGCCGACGTCCACGCGAGCATCCGCGGCTGGAAGTCGTTCGTCAGCGTGCCTCTGCCCAATGACACCGCCTGGGTGCGCGTCAATGACGAAGAGCATATGGTCACCTCCGATCGCGGAGGCATCATCGACACCGTCATCCCCGGAGACTTCGAACCGGGGGAGACGGAGATCGAACTGTGGACCGACGGTTCGCTCGTCGATTCCGCGGCCGTGCGCATCATCGGCGAGGACTCGACCTTCGGCATCATCTCCGATATCGACGACACGGTCATGGTCACCTCTCTGCCGCGTCCCTTCCTCGCCGCGTGGAACACCTTCGTCCTCAGCGAGCATGCGAGGTCCCCGGTGGCGGGAATGGCCGTGCTCTATGACCGGATCACCTTCATGCGTCCGGACACACCGATGGTCTACCTGTCGACAGGTGCATGGAATTCGGCGCTGACGCTCAAGCGCTTCCTCTCCCGCAACCTCTACCCGATGGGTCCGCTGCTGCTCACCGACTGGGGGCCGACGACGACCCGGGTGTTCCGGTCGGGCAAGGAGCACAAACGCAATTCGCTGGAACGCCTGGCCCGGGAGTTCCCGTGGATGAAGTGGCTGCTCATCGGCGACGACGGGCAGAACGATGAGGAGATCTACGGCGAGTTCGTCGAGAACCATCCGAAGAATGTCGCCGCCGTCGCGATCCGGCAGCTCACCGTCGGTGAGGCAGTGTGGGCCGGCGGCCGGTCGAAGCGTCACGGTCGCGGCCAGGGCGTGCCGTGGATCTATGCCCCGGACGGCGCCGGCTTGGCCTCCCGCCTGACCGAACGCGGAATCATCTCGACCATCTGAACGAAACCTCACTTGCTACCTGACGGCGGCCCAGCAACCTCGCGCGAGGTTGCTGGGCCGCCGTCACGTAGCAATTAGGGGCTGGGGTGGACTTTGAGGTGCTCGGTCGGGTCAGCGCAGCTGTGCGAGGAGCTGCTGCTTCGCCTCGTCGAACTGTGCAGCGAAGGTCTCGACGAGTTCGGCGGTGGTCTGCTGCTGTCCGAGTGCGCCGATGCCCTGGCCCGAGCCCCAGATGTCCTTCCATGCCTTCGAGTCCGATCCCGACGACGAGCTGAAGTCCATCTTCGTCGGATCGGCGTCGGGCAGATTGTCCGGGTCGAGGCCCGAGGCGACGATGGATCCGCGCAGGTAGTTGCCCTTCACCCCGGTGAAGTAGTTCGAGTACACGACGTCATCGGCGCCGGATTCGACGACCATCTGACGGTAGTCGTCGACGACGTTCGCCTCGGGTGTCGACAGGAACGCCGAGCCGACGTAGGCGAAGTCGGCACCGGCGGCCAGAGCCGCAAGGATCGAACGGCCGTGGGCGATGGCGCCCGACAGCAGCAGGGGGCCGTCGAACCATGAGCGGATCTCCTGGACCAGCGCGAACGGCGACTGGGCCCCGGCATGCCCGCCGGCACCGGCGGCCACGGCGATGACTCCGTCGGCGCCCTTCTCGACGGCCTTGTTGGCGAAGCGGTTGTTGATGACGTCGTGGAGGACGGTGCCGCCGTAGGAATGGACGGCCTCGTTGACCTCCTCACGGGCACCGAGCGAGGTGATGACGATCGGCACCTGGTGGCGGACCACCTCGGCGAGGTCTTCTTCGAGGCGATTGTTCGACCGGTGGACGATGAGGTTGACCGCGAACGGGGCGGCAGGCTGCTGCGGATTCGCCGCGGTGTGGGCGGCGTTCGACTCGGCGATCTCATCGAGCCAGTCGGTCAGCTGCGAAGCAGGTCGGGCGTTCAGCGAGGGGAAGGACCCGACGATTCCGGCCTGGCACTGGGCCTTGACCAATTCGGGCCCCGAGGCGATGAACATGGGGGAGCCGACGACGGGCAGACGGAGTTGGGAGCGCAGATCGGTGAAGGTTCTCACGGTGCCTCCTTGCGAAGATGAATGCATACACCCACTCTAACTGAACGATTGTTAAATGCGATACGGAACACATTCTCTTTCAGCTCCTGGCCCGCATTTCGGCTGATCAGACGACGAAGGCGCAGACTCTCGGGGGAGTCTGCGCCTTCGGCTGTGATAAGAAGCTGGATCAGGAATCCGTGAAGTTCGGGTCCCGCTTCTCGACGAAGGCGGCCATGCCCTCGGACTGATCGTTCGTGGCCAGGGAAGAGTGGAAGAGACGACGCTCGTAGCGCAGCCCCTGCTCAAGGGTGGTCTCGAAGGCGGTGTTCACCGCTTCCTTGACCAACGCCGAGGCGACCCGGGACTTGGCCGCGATCGTCTGCGCGATCTCGTTGGCCGTGGTCAGCAGCTCCTCGGGTTCGACGACGCGCGCGACGAGACCGGAGCGTTCGGCCTCCTCGGCGCCCATCATCCGACCGGTCAGGCACATGTCCATGGACTTCGCCTTCCCGATCGCGCGAGTCAGGCGTTGCGATCCGCCCATGCCCGGCAACACTCCGAGGTTGATCTCGGGTTGACCGAACTTCGCCTTCGTCGAGGCGATGAGGATGTCGCCCATCATCGCCAGCTCGCAGCCGCCGCCGAGGGCGTAGCCGCCGACGGCGGTGATGACCGGCTTGCGGACATCGGTCAGCCGGGTCCAACCAGCGAACCAATCGGCCTTGAATGCCGTCGAGAAGTCGAGGCTCGACATCTCCTTGATGTCGGCGCCGGCGGCGAAGGCCTTGTCGCTGCCGGTGATGATGATCGCCTTGACCGAATCATCGGCGTCAAAGGCGGTCGCGGCATCGGTGATGTCGGTGAGCACCTGCAGGTTGAGCGCATTGAGCGCCTTCGGCCGGTTGATCGTGATCGTGGCGACGCCGTCGGCGACGTCGGTGAGGATAGTTTCGAATTCGCTCATGAGAACACCTTGTCTGCGTGATCGGTGGTGAGAATGGAATGGACCTGCTCGTCGCTGACTTCGGCCAGTGATGCGGGGTTCCACTGCGGATTGCGGTCCTTGTCGATGACCTGTGCGCGGATGCCTTCCCTGAGGTCCGGCAGTCCGGTGAGAGTGACGGCGACGCGGTAGTCCTGTTCGAGGACCTCGGCCAGCGACATCGTCTCCGCATTGCGGATCGCGGCCAAGGTCACCTTCACCGAGGTGGGGGCCTTCGTGCCGATGAGCTCCGCGGTGGCCTGGGCATCGGGGTTCTCGTGCGCGGCGAGAGCCGCGACGATGGCCTCGGCGTCGTCGCCGACGTAGCAGGCGTTGATCCAGTCGGCCGCCTCGGCGAGTTCATCGGCAGGTGCCTCCCCGACGTACTTGCCGAGGACGGACTCGAGATCCTCACCGGCGGTGAGGTCGGCGATGAGATCGGGAATCTGCGCATCGGGGACGAAGTAGTCGGCGAGTCCGAGACCGATCGCGGTGCCGGCTCCGACGGGCTGCCCGGTCAGCGCAAGGTGCGTTCCGAACTCTCCGGGGCCGTTGGCCAGCAGGTGGGTGCCGCCGACGTCGGGGAAGAGCCCGATTCCGGTCTCCGGCATCCCGACCTTCGTCGAATCGGTGACGATGCGGTGCGATCCGTGTCCGGAGATGCCGACTCCGCCGCCCATCGTGATGCCATTCATGATGACGACGTAGGGCTTGGGGAACTCGGAGATCGCGTGGTTCATCTTGTATTCGCGGTTCCAGAACTTCGCATTCTCGTCGCTGCCGGCCACGATGTCGTTGTACACGGCCTTGATATCGCCGCCCGCGCACAGTCCGCGTTCCCCGCGGCCGGTGACGAGGACGAGCTTGACCGCGTCGTCGTCACGCCATGCTTTGAGGGCGTCATCGATGGCGCCCACCATGTCCTGGCTGAGCGCATTGATCAGCTTCGGTCTGTTGAGTTCGATTCGGCCGACCCCGTTGGATACCGAGGTGATGACGGAGGCGTCCGCCTGCTCTGCCGAAGGTTCTGTCATATCAGCCCACTCCTGTGCTCTTGCGCGAGATGATCACGCGCATGATTTCGTTGGTGCCTTCCAGAATCTGGTGGACGCGCAGGTCACGAACCAGCTTCTCAATTCCATACTCTGTCAGATAGCCGTAGCCGCCGTGCAACTGGAGTGCCCTGTTCGCGACGTCGAAGCCGGTGTCGGTGGCCTTGAGTTTGGCCATGGCCGACAGCAGAGAGGTGTTCGGATCGCCCGTATCGTAGGCTCCTGCTGCTCGCCACAGCAGGGAGCGGGCAGCCTCGAGGTCGGCCTGCATCTGTGCGACCTCGAAGCGCAGGGCCTGGAAGCCGGCGAGCTCGGTGCCGAAGGCCTGACGCTCACCCATATAGGCGATGGCCTTCTCCAGAGCGGCCTGACCGCCGCCGAGCGAGCAGGCGCCGATGTTGAGCCTTCCGCCGTCGAGCCCGGACATCGCGATCTTGAAACCCTGACCGGGTGCACCGAGCATGTTCTCCTTGGGCACCCGCACGTTCTCCATGATCACCTGTCGGGTCGGCTGGGCGCGCCAGCCCATCTTCTGTTCATTGGGGCCGAAGCTCAGGCCCTCCATCCCCTTCTCGAGGATGAAGGCGGAGATTCCGCGCGCTCCGTCCTGGCCGGTGCGAGCCATGACGAGGTAGGTGTCCGAGGTGCCGGCGCCGGAGATGAACTGCTTGACTCCGTTGAGCACGTAGTGGTCGCCGTCTTCGCGGGCGGACGTGCGCAGGGCGGCCGCATCGGAGCCGGCGTTGGGTTCGGTCAGGCAGTAGCTGCCGAGGTGCTCCATGGAGACGAGCTTCTCGAGGTATGTGGCCTTCTGCTCGTCGTTGCCGAACTTGTCGATCATCCACGCGACCATATTGTGGATGGAGATATAGGCGGCGACGGAGGGGCATCCGGTCGACATCGCTTCGAAGATCAGCGCCGCATCCATCCGGCCCATTCCGGTGCCGCCGGATTCTTCGCTGACGTAGATGCCGCCCATGCCGAGTTCGGCGGACTTCCTGATGACGTCGACGGGGAAGAAGTGCTCGGCGTCCCATTCGAGAGCGTGCGGGGCGACTTCGGTATCGGCGAACTCGCGCACCATCCCGGCGACGGTCTGCTGTTCGTCGGTGAGACCGAAAGGTAGGGCAGCGGCTGTACTGCGGGACATGATTCCTCCAAGAATCGGACGCGTATTCGGTGATCGACACCACGATACGTCCATATTACTTGGACATCCAACTAATTCCTCGCCGAGGCGGCCCGTCCGTCCATCCGCTCAGTTGCCGGCTTCGAGTCCTGAGCGCAGTTTTTCGAGATGGGGGAGGAGGGAATCGAGGTCGATCCCGTTGAAATCGGGAGAAGTGAAGACTTCGGCGTTGAGCGCCATCGTCGCCTGAGCGGCGAGCTCACGACCGGCATCCGTAAGGTCGACGAGTGTCGTCCGGCGATCGTCGGGGTGGCTGCGCCGGGCGACGAGTCCGGCTTTCTCGAGGCGGTCGACCGAGTTCGTCGTCGAGGTCGCGTGCACCTGCAGGCGAGCGGATATCTTCGACATCGGCAGGGTCCCGGCTCTGGTGAAGGACAGAAGCGTGAGGACCTCGTAGCGCGAGAATGTCAGTGCGAAGGGCTTGAGGGCGGCATCGACTCGGGCCAGGAACAGCTGGTGGATCCGCATCACCGAGATCACCGTGGTCATTCCATCGGCTGCGCCGTCCCACCCGTGGGCCAGCCATTGCCGACGGGACTCTTCGATCGGGTCGAACGTCGTGCCTGTATTCTCTTCTGCCGCCATTGTCGACAGTGTAGTGAAGTGGGAAGATGGGCGCATGTGCGGTCGACTCAATATGTCTCTCGATCCGGCAGATCTCGCCGATGAGCTGCGGTTGGATGTCGTCTCCTATGACTACACGCCGCGCTTCAACGTGCCTCCGGGATCATTCGTGCCGATCGTCGTCGAGCGCCTCGACGACGACGGCCAGCTGCACCGCCGCCTCGAAACCGCTTCCTGGGGATTGGTTCCCGCCTGGGCGAAAGACCCCAAGATCGGGTTCAAGGCATTCAACGCACGGTCCGAGACAGTGCTCGAGAAGCCGATGTTCCGGCAGGCCATTCGACGTCGTCGCTGTGCCTTGCCCATCCCGGGCTACTACGAATGGGAGGACACCGAGGACGGCAAGCAGCCATGGATGATGACCGCCGCCGGCGAGGACCCACTCTTCATGGCCGGGCTCTTCGAGTTCTGGAAGCAGCCGGATGAGTCCTGGCTGGTCTCCACGACGATCCTGACGATGGAATCCGCGGGCCACCTCAGCGATGTCCACCACCGGATGCCGGTATTCCTCGGGCGCGACCAGATCAGTGACTGGATCGATCCGGCAGTGCTGACGAATGATGTGCCTGACCTGCTGGCGACGACGCTCGATCAGGTCGATCCCGCAAGCGTCACTCGGCACAAGGTCGGCAAAGCGGTGGGCAATGTCCGCAACGATTCTCCGGAGCTCGCCGAACCCGTGGCATAGATCTCTCTTGAAGTTGCGCGGGCGAGACTCTCGCCCGAGATCTCGGGGTTCTTCCGGGCCGGGGAGTGAGCGCAGCCGGAGCGGTTTTGCAGGTGGCTGCAGATGTGTGTATTGTAGTCCGGGTTGCCAGGACGCAAGGAAAGGCAACAGTCGCTCTGATCGGGAACGATGTGGGCAAACCGAAGATGAACTTCGAGTTGCACGGAGCGAAACAACCATGTAGAGTAGACATCCGCTGGCACAGCGAGTCGCAAGGCGAAAAGTGCCAACAGAAACTGATACCCCCAGTGAACACACTGTGTTTGTGGTGTGGTGATGGGTGTGTGTTTGTGGTTTGAGAATCCAATAGCGTGTTTGTTTGAACAAGTTGTGATGCCAGAACAATTTATTTTCTGGTAAGACAATCACCTGGCCAAACAGTGGTTCACCCTCGTGTGGGTGGTTCTTCGCCGAACCTCCTGCCGTTAAGTGGGGTGGATGGTGTGTTTGGTCAGTAATTTTATGGGTCAACCTTCTCACCCCGTGAGGGGTTGGCTGTCTTGCTGGGATTCATTCGTTACATAAAGTTTTTTATGGAGAGTTTGATCCTGGCTCAGGACGAACGCTGGCTGCGTGCTTAACACATGCAAGTCGAACGCTGAAGCCGGGTGCTTGCACCTGGTGGATGAGTGGCGAACGGGTGAGTAACACGTGAGTAACCTGCCCCCGATTTCGGGATAAGCCCGGGAAACTGGGTCTAATACCGGATACGACCAATCCTCGCATGAGGGTTGGTGGAAAGTTTTTCGATCGGGGATGGGCTCGCGGCCTATCAGCTTGTTGGTGGGGTAATGGCCTACCAAGGCGACGACGGGTAGCCGGCCTGAGAGGGCGACCGGCCACACTGGGACTGAGACACGGCCCAGACTCCTACGGGAGGCAGCAGTGGGGAATATTGCACAATGGGGGAAACCCTGATGCAGCGACGCAGCGTGCGGGATGACGGCCTTCGGGTTGTAAACCGCTTTCAGCAGGGAAGAAGCCGTAAGGTGACGGTACCTGCAGAAGAAGTACCGGCTAACTACGTGCCAGCAGCCGCGGTAATACGTAGGGTACGAGCGTTGTCCGGAATTATTGGGCGTAAAGAGCTCGTAGGTGGTTGGTCACGTCTGCTGTGGAAACGCAACGCTTAACGTTGCGCGTGCAGTGGGTACGGGCTGACTAGAGTGCAGTAGGGGAGTCTGGAATTCCTGGTGTAGCGGTGAAATGCGCAGATATCAGGAGGAACACCGGTGGCGAAGGCGGGACTCTGGGCTGTAACTGACACTGAGGAGCGAAAGCATGGGGAGCGAACAGGATTAGATACCCTGGTAGTCCATGCCGTAAACGTTGGGCACTAGGTGTGGGGGACATTCCACGTTCTCCGCGCCGTAGCTAACGCATTAAGTGCCCCGCCTGGGGAGTACGGTCGCAAGGCTAAAACTCAAAGGAATTGACGGGGGCCCGCACAAGCGGCGGAGCATGCGGATTAATTCGATGCAACGCGAAGAACCTTACCAAGGCTTGACATACACTGGACCGTTCTGGAAACAGTTCTTCTCTTTGGAGCTGGTGTACAGGTGGTGCATGGTTGTCGTCAGCTCGTGTCGTGAGATGTTGGGTTAAGTCCCGCAACGAGCGCAACCCTCGTTCTATGTTGCCAGCACGTGATGGTGGGAACTCATAGGAGACTGCCGGGGTCAACTCGGAGGAAGGTGGGGATGACGTCAAATCATCATGCCCTTTATGTCTTGGGCTTCACGCATGCTACAATGGCTGGTACAGAGAGAGGCGAACCCGTGAGGGTGAGCGAATCCCTTAAAGCCAGTCTCAGTTCGGATCGTAGTCTGCAATTCGACTACGTGAAGTCGGAGTCGCTAGTAATCGCAGATCAGCAACGCTGCGGTGAATACGTTCCCGGGCCTTGTACACACCGCCCGTCAAGTCACGAAAGTCGGTAACACCCGAAGCCGGTGTCCCAACCCCCTTTGTGGGGAGGGGGCCGTCTAAGGTGGGACTGGTGATTGGGACTAAGTCGTAACAAGGTAGCCGTACCGGAAGGTGCGGCTGGATCACCTCCTTTCTAAGGAGCACACATCAGAACCCCAACGAACCAGCCGTACGTGTTGGTGTTGGGTGCTCAAGGGTGGAACATCACTTCTTTCGCTCATCCAACCAGCGTGGTGTGGCCTGTGTGCCATGACGACGGTGGTGATCGGGTGGGCTAGGACGAACACGTTATTGGGTCCTGGAATCACAAACCCCACACAGTGTGTGTGGGTGTGGTTTCAACCAACAGGACCAACCCGACGGCCAGACAGCAGCGAAATGGTGTTGTGTGGTGGTGGGTGTTTGGTAGTGGTTTGAGAATCGTATAGTGGACGCGAGCATCAAACAACACGAAAGTGTTGTTTATGTAATGTGATTTTTCTTGTCATCATCTAGTTGAGGTGAATGAAACAATTTTTCGCGCACACGAAGCTGGCCCTGTTTGGGGGTTGGGTGAGTGTGTAAGAGCGCATGGTGGATGCCTTGGCATCAGGAGCCGATGAAGGACGTGGAAATCTGCGATAAGCCTCGGGGAGCCGATAAACAGGCGTTGATCCGAGGGTCTCCGAATGGGGAAACCCCGCCACTCGTGAGGGTGGTGACCCGTGTCTGAATATATAGGGCATGTGGAGGGAACGCGGGGAAGTGAAACATCTCAGTACCCGCAGGAAGAGAAAATAACAATGATTCCGGGAGTAGTGGCGAGCGAAACTGGATGAGCCTAAACCTTGTCAGTGTCAAGCGTGCTGGTGTTGCTGTCAGGGTGTTGTGGGGTGTGCATGGTCCGGTTCAGCATGACTGGTCCGCGAGCGTGGTTGGTGTAGTCGAACCTGGTGGGAAACAGGACCGGAGTGGGTGAGAGTCCCGTAGACGAAACATCAGCCTGTCGTGGTGTGTGCGTTGCCCGAGTAGCACGGAACTCGTGGAATTTCGTGTGAATCTGCCAGGACCACCTGGTAAGGCTAAATACTTCCTGATGACCGATAGCGGAATGAGTACCGTGAGGGAATGGTGAAAAGTACCCCGGGAGGGGAGTGAAAGAGTACCTGAAACCATGTGCTTACAATCCGTCAGAGCAGTATCTTGATGACTGTGATGGCGTGCCTTTTGAAGAATGAGCCTGCGAGTTAGCGGTACGTGGCGAGGTTAACCCGTGTGGGGTAGCCGTAGCGAAAGCGAGTCCGAATAGGGCGAGTCAGTCGCGTGTCCTAGACCCGAAGCGGAGTGATCTAGCCATGGGCAGGGTGAAGCGTGTGTAAGAGCGCGTGGAGGCCCGCACCCACTTCAGTTGAAAATGGAGGGGATGACCTGTGGTTAGGGGTGAAAGGCCAATCAAACTCTGTGATAGCTGGTTCTCCCCGAAATGCATTTAGGTGCAGCGTTGCGTGGTTCTTGCTGGAGGTAGAGCTACTGGATGGCTGATGGGCCCTACCGGGTTACTGACGTCAACTAAACTCCGAATGCCAGTCAAGGTTCAGCGTGGCAGTGAGACAGTGGGGGATAAGCTTCATTGTCGAGAGGGAAACAGCCCAGACCATCAACTAAGGCCCCTAAGCGTGTGCTCAGTGGGAAAGGATGTTCAGTTGCGAAGACAACCAGGAGGTTGGCTTAGAAGCAGCCATCCTTGAAAGAGTGCGTAATAGCTCACTGGTCAAGTGATTGAGCGCCGATAATGTAGCGGGGCTAAGTACACCGCCGAAGTTGTGGCAGCACCACGTATAGCCGTAATGGTGTGGTGTTGGGTAGGGGAGCGTCGAGTTGCTGGTGAAGTCGCCGTGTGAACGAGTGGTGGAAGCGATTCGAGTGAGAATGCAGGCATGAGTAGCGAAAGACGGGTGAGAAACCCGTCCACCGGATGACCAAGGGTTCCAGGGCTAGGCTAATCCGCCCTGGGTAAGTCGGGACCTAAGGCGAGGCCGACAGGCGTAGTCGATGGACAACCAGTTGATATTCTGGTACCGACACACAACCGACAGTACCAAAACACATGAGACTAACCCTGTGATGACCCCGTCAGGCCTTCGGGCCTGTGGTTGGGTTTGAGTGGGGGACCTGAGTGTGGAGTCGGTAAGCGTGAGGTGTGACGCAGAAAGGTAGCCAGGCCGTGCGATGGTAGTCACGGTCTAAGGTTGTAGCACGTGGGGGTAGGTAAATCCGTCCCCGCAAGTGTGTGAGAGCTGATGGGCGCCCCACATTGGTGGGGTGATCTGGTGATCCTCTGCTGCCGAGAAAAGCATCGACGTGAGGGTGTGTGTTGCCCGTACCCTATAACCGACACAGGTGGTCGAGTAGAGAATACTAAGGTGATCGAGAGAATCGTGGTTAAGGAACTCGGCAAAATGCCCCCGTAACTTCGGGAGAAGGGGGACCATCCCGGTGAACCATCCTTGCGGTGGGATGTGCTGGTGGTGGTCGCAGAGGCCAGAGAGAAGCGACTGTTTATTAAAAACACAGGTCCGTGCGAAGATGTAAGTCGATGTATACGGACTGACGCCTGCCCGGTGCTGGAAGGTTAAGAGGACCTGTTAACCCCGTTAGGGGTGAAGCGGAGAATTTAAGCCCCAGTAAACGGCGGTGGTAACTATAACCATCCTAAGGTAGCGAAATTCCTTGTCGGGTAAGTTCCGACCTGCACGAATGGCGTAACGACTTCTCTGCTGTCTCAACCACGAACTCGGCGAAATTGCATTACGAGTAAAGATGCTCGTTACGCGCAGCAGGACGGAAAGACCCCGAGACCTTCACTATAGTTTGGTATTGGGATTCGGTGTGGTTTGTGTAGGATAGGTGGAAGACTGGGAAGCCTCGACGCTAGTTGGGGTGGAGTCGATCGGTGAAATACCACTCTGACCATAGTGGATTCCTTAACTTCGGACCCTGATCGGGTTCAGGGACAGTGCCTGATGGGTAGTTTAACTGGGGCGGTTGCCTCCTAAAGAGTAACGGAGGCGCCCAAAGGTTCCCTCAGCCTGGTTGGCAATCAGGTGTCGAGTGTAAGTGCACAAGGGAGCTTGACTGTGAGACGGACGTGTCGAGCAGGAGCGAAAGCTGGGACTAGTGACCCGGCCATGGCTTGTGGAAGCGTGGTCGCTCAACGGATAAAAGGTACCTCGGGGATAACAGGCTGATCTTGCCCAAGAGTCCATATCGACGGCATGGTTTGGCACCTCGATGTCGGCTCGTCGCATCCTGGGGCTGGAGTCGGTCCCAAGGGTTGGGCTGTTCGCCCATTAAAGCGGTACGCGAGCTGGGTTTAGAACGTCGTGAGACAGTTCGGTCCCTATCCGCTGCGTGCGTAGGAAATTTGTGGAGGTCTGTCCTTAGTACGAGAGGACCGGGACGGACGAACCTCTGGTGTGCCAGTTGTTCCGCCAGGAGCATGGCTGGTTGGCTACGTTCGGGATGGATAACCGCTGAAAGCATCTAAGCGGGAAGCCGGCTCCGAGATGAGATTTCCAACTGACTTTTGTCAGGGGAGGTGTCCTATAGATGATGGGGTTGATAGGCCGGGTATGGAAGCACAGCAATGTGTGGAGTTGACTGGTACTAATACACCGATCACTCATCAACCATCCTTTTGGGGTTGGTGTGTGCGAAAAGATGTTTTGTTTTTTCTAGGATGGCTTGAAGAGTTCACACTCTTTGGGGTGTGCGTATTACATAGTTTTTGGTGTTCGCGTTCGCTGTGCGGTTCTTGGACCACTACCACTCAAACGTGGGTTTGGGTGTGTGTGGTCTGTGTGGTTTTGCGGTGGTGATAGTGGTGGGGAAACGCCCGGTTAACCGTTCCGATCCCGGTAGCTAAGCCCATTCGCGCTGATGGTACTGCAACTTGGTGGTTGTGGGAGAGTAAGTGACTGCCGCAATATTTTTTGAGGGAGGCTCTGCTTCTGATCTTTGGGTCAGGGGCAGGGCCTCTTCTTTATTCATGGTGTGTTTTCATTTATGGGTGGGTGTGTTGTCTGTGTGCACGATGGGGTGTGTTGTCCGTGCTTATTGCTACCTGGCGGGGGCGCAGCAACCTCGCGTGGAGTGGTCCCCAAAAGTTGGACTGTGATCAACACAAGCCAACTTGAAGGGACCATTCCATGCGTAAGGACTGTCTGATCACAGACGAACAAGCCAAAGCCGCGATCGAACTCTTCGACCAAGGGCACGGCTATGCCGCGACAGCCACGATGCTCGACGTCCACAAACCCTCACTCAAGCTCCTCCACGACCGGTGGCTGGTGCGTGGAACAATATCGGTCATGGAACCGCACCAGCGCCGCCGGATACCGGCAGAGACGAAGATCGCGACTGCGAAACGGTATCTCGATGGCGAACACAAAGTCGTTTTAGCCAAGGAGCTTGGTCTGGCCTCCTCGCGCACCGTGGTTGATTGGGCGAAGAAATACCGGGACAAGGGCGAAGACGCGTTCGCGACATCGCCGCCGGCCAAAGGCAAGACAGCACGGATGCGAGCCCTCGACAACGGTCAGGACCCGGATGCTGATCCGGCCCCATCCAAGCCAGACCTGATGGCGAGGAAGACTCGTGTCGAGGACATCAGCCTGGCCGAATATCGGCAGCTGCAAGACCAGCTGCTGCGGGCTGAAGCGGAGAACGCGTACTTGAAAAAACTTCGGGCCTTGAGGCAAAAAGGGCAGCTGTGAAAGCACGCATCGTTGCCAGTCTCAAGGCGGACTATCCACTGCCATTGCTGCTGCAGGTCGCGGGTTTGGCCCGGTCGACGTTCTTCTACCACCAGAAACGCTTCGACGTGAGACCCGACCCATACGCGCAGGTGAGAACACTCATCAAGGACATCTTCGAGAAGAGTCACAAACGCTATGGGCACCGCAAGATCTGGGCTGTCTTGGTCAAACAGGGCATCGCTATAGCGAAGAAGACCGTGCTGCGATTAATGCGTGACATGGGTCTGCAGACCGAGGTGCGGAAGAAGAAGTTCAACTCCCATCGCGGCACGGTCGGTGCCGTTGCTGACAACGTACTCAATCGGGAGTTCACCGCTGATGAACCGAATGAGAAATGGGTTTCTGACGTCACGGAATTCGCTGTTGAAGACAAGAAACTGTATCTGTCACCAGTGATCGATCTGTTCGATGCCGGTGTGGTGTCGTACTCGATGTCGACGTCACCGAACACGGCATTGACGAACGAGTCGCTGACGCAAGCCTGTCAGGGACTGCGTCCCGGGCAGACGCCGCTGGTGCATACCGATCAGGGGTTTCAGTATCAGCACGTGTCGTGGGCGTCGATCCTGGCCAAGCATGGTGCCACAGCGTCGATGTCGCGGAAGGGAAACTGCTGGGATAACGCGATGGCGGAGAACTTCTTCGGGCAGTTGAAGTCCGAGATGTTCTATCTGCAGAAATTCGACACGGTCGAGGACCTCAAGGCCGCGATCGATGAGTACATTCATTGGTATAACTACGAACGGATCTCGTCACGACTTGGCGGCCTTGCCCCGATGGAATATCGAAGCAAGACCGCCAAGGATGGTGAGCCTATTTACGAACTATGCTGACCTCACAGCAGTCCAACTTCTGGGGACCAGTCCAGCGCGGGGTTGCTGGGCCCCCGCCAGGTAGCAATAGGAGAAGGCTTCGATTCCATCGCGTCTCACTCCGCCTCGCGCGATCTGTGCGAGCTCCGGAATATCGGCCTCTTGTACGGGCGAGAGCTCCATACCATCTGATCGCAGATGAAGTGCGAACGGCGGCCAGATCTCCGAGATGTCCATGTGACTTGTTTCCATTCTTTCCTGTTCAATGGCCCTGGAACTGCGAGGATGACTTATATGGCTCTTCGCAGTTGAGGGTGTAGAACCGGTGCGCGTCGCTACACAGAAATAGGTCGAGGCCTTTCGAAGATGGAATTTCCTAGACAAACCATCCGAAAGACCTCGACGTGCACCACCTTACGTTCTCCACCCCTGACCTCACCACGTTCTGCCACCTCGACACACTCGGCCTGCACTGCACGGGCCAACACGTCACCGATTCAGAAACAGTTCTCCTGTGCACCCCAACCACTGACGATGAGTGGTGCCACCGATGGGGCGGACATGGCCGGCCCCGCGATACTGTGACCCGGAAATTGGCTCACGAACCCTTCGGGCACCGTCCCACCACCCTGCTCATCCGACTCCGTCGCTACAAGTGCGAACTCTGTGGGCGCGTGTGGCGCCATGACACCGACCAAGCAGCCCCAGCCAGGGCCAAGATCTCGCGCACCGGACTCGCATGGGCTTTGAAAGCACTCGTTGTCGATCACGCCACGATCTCCGTCATCGCGGCCAAGCTCGCTGTATCCTGGCACACCGCTAATGACGCGATCCTGGCCGAAGGACATCGGGCTCTCATCGACGATCCTTCCCGGTTCGATAACGTGAGCGTCATCGGCGTCGACGAACATGTCTGGCGGCACACCAGACGGGGTGACAAGTACGTGACCGTGATCATCGATCTCACCCCGATCCGCGATCAGACAGGACCAGCGAGATTGCTGGACATGGTTGAGGGACGATCGAAGGCCGTGTTCAAATCGTGGCTGGCCCGGCAGTCGAAGGCCTTCCGCGATGGAATCGAGGTCGTGGCGATGGATGGGTTCACCGGGTTCAAGACCGCTGCTGTCGAAGAGCTGCCGGCCGCGGTGGAAGTGATGGATCCCTTCCATGTCGTCAAGCTCGCCGGGGACAGTCTGGACGAGGTCCGCAGGCGTGTTCAGCAGGAAACGACCGGGCACCGCGGGAAGAAGGGCGACCCGTTGTATCAGGCCCGGCGGACTCTGCACACCGGGTGTCAGTTACTCACCGAGCGGCAGCAGCAACGGATCGTCGCTCTCTTTGCTGATGAGAATCATGCTGATGTGGAGGTGACCTGGAGCGTGTTCCAAGACATCATCACCGCCTACCGCAACCCGGACCGAACCGCGGGGAAGAAGTCGCTGCAGTCGATCATCGACTCCATCTCGTCCGGGGTGCCTGCTGGTCTTGTTGAGCTGCGCCGGCTGGGGCGGACGTTGAAGAAGCGGGCTATGGATGTGTTGGCGTATTTCGATCGGCCGGGGACGTCGAACGGTCCGACGGAAGCATTGAACGGCAGGCTGGAACACCTACGTGGATCGGCGCTGGGGTTCCGGAACCTCACCCACTACATCGCCCGAAGCTTGCTCGAGACGGGAGGATTCAGACCCCGATTACACCCCTAACTGCGAAGAGCCACTTATATCCCACTTGAAGTGACCGGACAACGCTGTCCATTATCTGGTCGCTCGGATTGTTGTTATGCGGGTCACGGTAGGTTTGTGCGCATGAGTCTACATCCATCACTGCAGCCAATCTTCGACACGGTGCTCCAGCGTAATCCTGGAGAGTCGGAGTTTCACCAAGCGGTACAGGAAGTTCTCTATTCCCTGGGCCCCGTCGTGGACAAACACCCCGAATACCTCGAACTCTCAGCGCTCGAGCGGCTGTGCGAGCCCGAACGCCAGATCATCTTCCGGGTCCCCTGGATCGATGACTCCGGAGTCGTGCAGATCAACCGCGCCTTCCGTGTGCAGTTCAACTCGGCACTCGGCCCGTACAAGGGTGGACTGCGGTTCCACCCTTCGGTGAACCTCGGCATCGTCAAATTCCTCGGCTTCGAGCAGATCTTCAAGAACGCCATCACAGGCCTGCCCATCGGCGGCGGCAAAGGCGGATCTGACTTCGATCCGAAGGGCCGCAGCGACCGCGAAGTCATGCGGTTCTGCCAGTCGTTCATGACCGAGCTGTATCGTCACATCGGTGAATGCCGCGATGTGCCCGCAGGCGACATCGGCGTCGGCGGTCGGGAGATCGGCTACCTCTTCGGCCAGTACAAGCGGATGACGAACTCCTACGAGGCAGGTGTGCTCACCGGCAAGGGACTGTCCTACGGCGGTTCCATGGTCCGCACCGAAGCCACCGGCTTCGGCGTCGTGTACTTCCTCAAGGACATGCTGGCGGCTGCGAAGAAGAACATCGACGGTCGCACAGTCTCGATCTCCGGATCCGGAAATGTCGCGGTGTTCGCAGCAGAGAAGGTCACGGCCTTCGGCGGCACGGTCATCACGATGTCCGACTCGGCCGGCTTCATCCACGATCCGGATGGCATCGACACGGCACTCGTCAAGCGCATCAAGTTCGAAGAGCGCGGACGCATCTCCGAATACGTGGAGCAGCGCGGGGGACGCGCGACCTACCACGAGGGCGGCAATGTCTGGGACATCGAGGTCGACGTCGCACTGCCATGTGCGACTCAGAACGAGCTCGACGGAGACTCGGCTGCGACTCTGGTCAAGAACGGAGTCATCGCCCTCGCCGAAGGCGCGAACATGCCCTGCACGCCGGAAGCCGTGAAGATCTTCTCCGAGGCCGGCGTCCTCTTCGCCCCCGGCAAGGCCGCAAACGCCGGCGGTGTCGCGACCAGTGCGCTCGAAATGCAGCAGAACGCCAGCCGCGACTCGTGGGACTTCGACTTCACCGAGGCGCGCCTGGCCGAGATCATGGGCGATGTCCACGACAGCTGCGCCGCCGCTGCCGATGAATTCGGTTCGCCCGGAGACTACGTCGCCGGCGCCAATATCGCAGGCTTCATCCGTGTCTCCGAAGCGATGCTCGCTCAGGGAGTCGTCTGATCGACTGAACCACAAGACAGGCCCTGCCCAGGACGGTTGCGCTTCCAAGCGAAGCATGATGATGCTGAGCAGGGCCTGTGTCGTATCTGCCGCGCGCAGTCGGACCGAACAGCTCCAGTTCTGTCAGAGGGCCAAGGACTCGCCGGCGGGTGTATGTCCCGTCGCTCGGCCCGCTCAGCGTTTTCCGATCGTCCCGTAGCCTTTGCGCCAGCGCAGCAGGGGACGGGATGTTCCCGCATTCGTGCCCGCACCCATGGAGACCACCTCACCGACGACGAGGTTGTGCGTGGCGACCTCGAGCACCTCGGTGAGTTCGAGTTCGAACCAGGCGATCGCCTCGGTGAGTACCGGCTGCCCGGCCTGCGGGGCGGGAAAGGTGTCAATGCCTTTGAGCGACCCGTACAGCGGCTGGCCCGAAGCTCCCAAGCGTTCAGAGATGTCTCGCTGGTCGGAATTGAGCAGCGAGATGGCGAAGTGAGAACTCGTCTCCAGGGTCTCCATCATCCGTGAGCCGGAATAGACGCTCACCGCCATCGTCGGGGGATCGTACGACACGTCGAGAAACGAATCGACGGTGATCGCATGCAGGGCACTGCCGCGGGTGGCAGAGACCACGGCGACCGCCGCGGCGATGTCATCGCTGAGTTCGCGGTAGCGTTCTGTGAGGGAATCGTCGTAGGCCTGGTCCATGACACTCATTCTAGGGAACTACAATGGAGCCATGACCATTCCAGCTTCAGGCGGTTCAGCAACGATCGAGCGCGAGCAGTCCGAGCAGCTAGTCGAGCCCGGCGACCACGAGCGCTTCAGCCACTACGCGCCCAAGGACAAGATCATGGAGTCCATGGTGACCGGGACTCCGCTGATCGCCTTGTGCGGGAAGGTGTGGGTCCCCACGCGCGACCCCGAGCGGTTCCCGATCTGCCCCAAGTGCAAAGAGATCTACGAGACGATGTCCGAAGGACCGCAGGAGTAGATGTCCGCGGATCGTCTCCCATCAGCACCAGGGACCTCCGCAGCAGAACAGCTTCCACCGGCATTCCCCGAGCGCGCAGCGTGGGGAACGGCCGGAAAGCTGCGTGCCTGGCAGGCGGAGGCTCTCGAACTCTACTTCCAGAAGCAGCCCAAGGACTTCCTCGCCGTCGCGACCCCCGGGGCCGGTAAGACCACCTTCGCTCTGCGCCTGGCTGCCGAACTGCTGGCCCAAAGAGTCGTCAACAGGGTCACAGTCGTCGCTCCCACCGAACACCTCAAGGTGCAGTGGGCCGATTCGGCGGCACGTGTGGGCATCAAACTCGACCCGCACTTCAAGAACTCCCAGGGCAAACACGCCCCCGGGTACCACGGAGTGGCTCTGACCTATGCGCAGGTGGCGGCCAAACCCGTTCTCCACCACAACCGGACGGCCGCCGGCCGCACCCTGGTCATCCTCGACGAGGTCCACCACGGAGGTGACGCCCTGTCGTGGGGCGATGCCGTGCGAGAGGCCTTCGGCCCCGCGGTCCGTCGACTGTCCCTGACCGGAACCCCGTTCCGGTCGGACACCTCACCGATCCCGTTCGTCACCTACGCTCCCGACGAGAACGGCATCCGCACCTCGGTGGCGGACTACTCCTACGGCTACGGTCGTGCGCTCAAGGACTCCGTCGTCCGCCCCGTCCTCTTCCTCGCCTACGCCGGCGCCATGAGCTGGCGGACCAAGGCCGGCGACGAGATGTCGCACGTCCTCGGCGAGGAGACGACGAAGGACATCAACTCGCAGGCCTGGCGCACGGCACTCGATCCGAAGGGCGACTGGATCCCGGCGGTCCTCAAGGCCGCCGATATCCGACTGACGGAAGTCCGGCGCACCGTCCACGATGCCGGCGGACTCGTCATCGCCACAGACCAGGAGGCCGCCCGAGCCTACGCCAAACGGCTGCACGAGATCACCGGAGAGAAACCGACCGTGGTGCTCTCTGACGAAGCAGGAGCCTCGGAGCGGATCGAACAGTTCCAGAACTCCACCGACCGATGGATGGTCGCCGTGCGGATGGTCTCCGAAGGCGTCGACGTTCCCCGACTGTGTGTCGGCGTCTACGCGACCTCCTCGTCGACGCCGCTGTTCTTCGCCCAGGCGATCGGCCGCTTCGTGCGTGCTCGCAAACGCGGCGAGACCGCCTCGGTGTTCCTGCCCTCGGTGCCCGTGCTGCTGGCCTTGGCGAACTCGATGGAGACCGAACGCGACCATGCCCTCGATCGCCCGAAGAACGAGGACGAGAACGATGTCGTCGTCTTCGACGAGCAGGCCATGGAGCAGGCGAATCGGAACGAAGGCGCCTCGTCGGACCAACTCGGATCCTTCGAAGCACTCGGTGCCGAGGCGCTGTTCGACCGCGTCCTCTACGACGGCGGCGAATTCGGCACCGGCGGAGCCATCGGCTCCGAGGACGAACTCGACTTCATCGGCATTCCGGGTCTGCTCGAACCCGATCAGGTGCGTGAGCTGCTGAGCACTCAGCAGGCCCGGCAGGCGAAGCGCAAGACTGCGGCGGCACCTCCGGCACCCGAGGTGGAGACGAGCGAACTCGAGCACCGCGCGATGAAGGAAGAGCGCAACCAGCTTCAGAGCCTCGTCGGTGCCTGGTCCAGACGCACCGGCACACCGCACCAGAACGTCCACGTCGAGCTGCGCAAGGCATGCGGGGGACCGGCCGTCGCTCAGGCCACACGGGAGCAGATCCAAGCTCGGATCAAGAAGCTGCAGGGCTGGTTCATCGGCAAGAAGTGAGCACCGCGGTGGGCCGGGCCCGGATCAGGCTGAATAGAACACGGTGGGGATGGCGGGCTCGCCGTCCTGCAGGCGCCTGGCCGAACGCGGCAGCTCCGCCAACGACTCATCATGTCGGGCGCAGGCCTTCTTCACGCCTGCCGCACCGGTGAACGATTCATCGACCTCACCGTCGACGACGAGATCGACGCTGAGCCGACGACCGTCACCGAGGTCATCGGGCAGGCTCGGAATGCCGACGGCCTCCTCGACCGCGATCGGACCGTCGATGAGGCGCAGCGCCTCTTTGTGTCCTCCGCGTGAGGGCTTGCCGGAGGAGTGTTTGGCCACCGAGGTCCACTCGCCTGCCTCATCGGCGCGGGCCACGAGCTTGTACACCAGCCCGGCGGCCGGGGCGCCTGAACCGGTGACGACTCGTGTGCCGACACCGTATGAGTCGACGGGGGAGGCGGCCAGCGCAGCGATCGCGTACTCGTCGAGATCGCTCGTGACGGTGATCGTCGTGTCGCGGGCACCGAGACGGTCCAGGCTCTCACGAACCTCGCTGGCCTGTTCGATGAGGTCGCCCGAATCGATGCGCACGCCGCCGAGGTTCGGCCCGGCCAGTTCGATCGCCGTGGCCAGCGCCTCCTCGACGTCATAGGTGTCCAAGAGCAGAGTCGTCTCGGTGCCCAGCGACTTCAGCTGGGCGGCGAAGGCCTCTCGCTCGGAATCGTGGAGGAGCGTGAACGAGTGGGCCGAGGTGCCGATCGTGCGCAGTCCGTACTGGAGGCCGGCGGCCAGGTTCGACGTCGAGGCGAAACCGCCGATGACAGCGGCTCGAGCCGCAGCCACGGCCGCATGCTCGTTCGTCCGTCGCCCGCCCATCTCCGCGCAGGGTCGATCGCCGGCCGCCTGAGCCATGCGGGACGCCGCCGAGGCGACTGCACAGTCATAGTTCATCGCCGACAGGATGAGCGTCTCGAGGATGACACCCTCGGCGAATGTCGATTCGATCGTGAGCAGCGGTGAGCCGGGGAAATAGATCTCCCCTTCGGCATAGCCGCGGATATTGCCGGAGAACCGATAGTCCGCCAACCAGTCGATGGTGCGCGAGTCGACGATGTTCTCCCTGCTGAGGAACGAGAGTTCGGCATCATCGAAGCGGAAGTCGCGGATCATCTCGAGGATCCGGCCGGTACCGGCGACGACACCGTAGCGGCGACCTGCGGGAAGACTGCGGCCGAAGACCTCGAAGAGGCTCTTGCGGTGGGCGGCACCGGATTCCAGGGCCGCCTGCACCATCGTCAATTCGTACTGATCCGTGAAGAAAGCCGTCGAATCGGTCCGTGTGAGATCACTCATAGGCGCGATCTTACGTCACGACAGTGTCAGTGTTCTGCCGTATGGTGGAAACGTGAGCAATCCAACGACACCAGTCCTGGAGCCGGAGGTCGATGTCCGACCCGCCGAGGACCTGGCCAAGCCCTGGAGGACCGTGGTCTTCAACGACCCGGTCAACCTCATGAGCTATGTCAGTTTCGTGTTCCAGACCTACTTCGGCTACTCCGAGGAGAAAGCCCACTCGCTCATGCTCGAAGTCCATGAGAACGGCCGCTCCGTGGTTGCCACGGGAGGTCGTGAAGCCATGGAACGAGACACCCAAGCGATGCACGAGTACGGCCTGTGGGCCGCGTGCCAACCCGATTCAGGATCCGACTGACACATGGCCGCTATCGACGCACGAGGGGACGACGTCGTCCTCACCCTGCAGGACAACGAACGCTCGCTCATGCTCACCGTGTTCACCGATCTCGCGGCCCTGCTGGCCGAAGACGGTGACGGCGATGACGACCGTCCGGACTCGGAGAACTGGGAAGCCCGGCTCGGACTCGTCGACCGGCCGCGTCCGGAGGATCCGGCGCTGCTGCGACTGCTGCCCGACGTCGACCCCGACGACGAGGAGCGTTCGGCGGAGTTCCGCCGCCTCACCGAGTTCGACCTCAAACAGGCCAAGGCACACAATGTGCGCATCGTGCTGCTGGGACTGAGCAAGGGCAACGACATCGCCCTGACCCGCGACGAGGTGCTCGCCTGGATGAAGGGACTCAACGATCTGCGACTCGTCCTCGCCGTGCGCCTCGAGATCGACACCGAGGAGGCACAGGAGGAGAAGTACGCCCACCGCGAGGGCCTCTCCGAGTCCGAAGACCTCACCCTGACCCTGTACGACTTCCTGACGTGGATTCAGGACCGATTGACAACGACCTTGCTCGACCAGAGGCAAGGGGATGACGAGATATGAGACTCACCGCTATCGGCACCGCAGGTTCCTTCCCAGGGCGCGGCGCTCTCGCCAGCTGCTACCTCATCGAGACGGATGAGGACACACCCACTCGCATCATCCTCGACCTCGGGTCCGGTGCGCTCAGCCCTCTGCAGGAGACGATCGACACCGATCGTCTCTCCGGCATCGTGCTCAGCCACCTCCACCCGGATCACTGCATGGACATGACCGGCCTCTACGTCAAACACTGCTTCAACCCGAAGTACTTCAACGGCGACATCTCCGACACCGGAACGATCCGCACCCCGGTGTTCGCTCCGGCCGGCGCGAAGGAGCGCCTCTTTCGGGCCTATTACACGGATCCCGGCAAGTCCCCGGTCGCCAACGGGGGAGACGATTCGGACTTCGACCACGCCTTCGAGTTCACCGACATCGACCACGGCAGTCGGCATCAGATCGGATCGCTGACGATCGAATCCTTCCTCGTCGACCACCCCGTCGAGGCCTACGCTCTGCGGATCACGGACGCAGCCGGCAAAGTCATCACGTATTCCGGTGACAGCGATGAGTGCGAGAACCTCGTCGAGGCGGCCAAGGGCGCGGACCTCTTCCTCTGCGAAGCCGCTTTTCAGGAAGACCGCGACACGGCACGCGGCATCCACCTCACAGGCAAGCGCGCCGGACGTGTGGCGCAGTACGCCGAGGCATCCGCGCTCGTGCTCACCCACATCCCGGCCTGGACCGACTGCTCCATCGTGCGCGGTGAGGCGGCCGGGGAGTACCGTGGACCCATCGAGCTGGCGAAGCCCGGAGCCACGTGGACCGTGTGACTCGGCGACGACCAGCAGACACCACCATCGAGACGAAAGAGGCAGACAGTGCGAGCAGACGGCCGTGCGGCAGACGAACTCCGTGACGTCCGGATCACCCCGGACTGGATCAACACCGCCGAAGGGTCCGCGCTCGTGGAGTTCGGCAACACCCGCGTCCTCTGCGCAGCCTCGCTGACCGAAGGCGTGCCGCGGTGGCTCAAGGGCCAGGGACGCGGCTGGGTCACCGCCGAATACGCCATGCTCCCGCGAGCCACCGACTCGCGCAGCACCCGCGAGTCGGTCAAGGGCAAGCAGGGCGGACGCACTCACGAGATCTCCCGCCTCATCGGCCGCAGCCTGCGGGCGGTCATCGACATGGACAAGCTCGGGGAGAACACCCTCGTTCTCGACTGCGACGTCCTCCAGGCCGACGGCGGCACCCGCACCGCCTCGATCACCGGCGCCTACGTCGCGCTGGCGAAGGCCATCGACAAGGGGCGATCGACCGGGCTCATCCCTGCTGCCCACCAGCCGCTCATCGATTCGGTGGCGGCCGTGAGCGTCGGCATCATCGACGGACAGCCCCTCCTCGATCTGCCGTACCTCGAGGACTCGCGAGCCGAAACGGATATGAATGTGGTCATGACCGGGTCCGGAAAGTTCATCGAAGTCCAAGGCACGGCCGAGGGAGCACCGTTCGACCGCGACGAACTCGGCAAACTGCTCGACCTCGCCGGCCACGGGTGCACCGAACTCACCCGCATCCAGTCCGACGTGCTCGCCGGATGACGACGTTCGTGATCGCCACTCACAATGAGGGCAAGAAGCGAGAGCTGCTGACCATCCTCGGGCCCGTCCTCGGCACCGATACCCAGGTGCTCACCGCCGCCGAGGCGGGGCTCGGCGATGTCGCCGAAACCGGCGTCACGTTCACGGAGAACGCGCTCATCAAGGCGCGTGCCGCGGCCGCCGCGACCGGACACACCGCCATCGCCGACGACTCGGGAATCAGCGTCGACGTGCTCGGCGGCGCACCGGGGATCTTCTCCGCTCGCTGGGCCGGCCGACACGGCGACGACCGCGCGAACCTCGAACTCCTGCTCGCCCAGCTGGGTGATATCGCAGCCGAACACCGCGCAGCGCAGTTCCGCTGCGCGGCCGCCGCTGTGACCGCCGACGGTCGCGAGTTCACCGCCGAGGGAGTCATGCCCGGACGGCTGGCCACCGACCCCAAGGGTGAGAACGGCTTCGGCTACGACCCGATCTTCGTCCCCGAAGGCTCTGAGCTCAGTGCCGCCGAGATGAGTGCTGAGGAGAAGAACTCACGTTCCCACCGCCGGTTCGCCTTCGACGCACTGGCCGCGATTCTCGCCGACGAGCCGAATCTCTGAATCGCTCACCCACGATGCCCGGAATCTGAACGCAACTGCCTCACCAGCTGAGAAATTCGGATACACTGACGGTGCTCGAATGTTGGCGAACGACCCTCTTCGTGGTCGGCGAAATCGAGGAGAACAATGAAGACTCCGCGCATCATGACATGGGTGGCGGCAGCGGCCGCCACGAGCCTGCTGATCACAGGCTGTTCGGCCGGCGCCTCCGACAGCGGAGGCGATGCGCAGCAGAAGGACTCGATGACGATCGCCTTCACCGCCGAACCGGTCAACCTCGACTTCACCTCCACCTCGGGGGTCGCGATTCCCGAAGCGCTGATGGAGAACGTCTACGAATCGCTCGTCCGCCTCGACGGCGAGGGGGAGATCCAGCCTGCCCTGGCCAAGGACTGGTCCCTGTCCGATGACCGCAAAACCTACACCTTCGAACTCCAGGAGGGTGTGAAGTTCTCCAATGGTGCGGACTTCACCAGCGAAGACGTGAAGTACTCCTATGAACGAGTGCAGAACGACTGGAAGAACGCGCTGAAGTCGAAGATGGACATCGTCGAGTCCATCGAGACCCCGGACGATTCCACCGTCACGATCGAACTGAAGAGGCCGTCGAACACCTGGCTGTTCAACCTCACCAGTCTCGTCGGTGCCGTCTTCGACACCGAGGGAACCGACGACCTGGCGAACGAAGCCATCGGCACCGGTCCCTTCGCGATCGAGGAATTCACGCGCGGACAGTCCATCGACTTCACCGCCCGCGACGACTACTGGGGTGAGAAGCCGTCCCTGAACTCGGTCCAGTTCAAATACTTCAAGGATGCGGTCTCGGCCTCGAACGCCCTGAAATCAGGAGAGATCGACCTCGTCTCCAACCTCCAGGCGCCCGAACTGGCCGGAGAGTTCCAAAGCGACGACTATCAGATCGTCTCCGGCACCACGAACGGCGAAGTCGTGCTGTCGATGAACAACGCCGAAGGCATCTTCAAGGACAAGAAGGCCCGTGAAGCCGTGATGTATGCGATCGACCGCAAGGCGGTCCTCGACACGGCGTGGGCGGGCTACGGCGAGCTCATCGGCTCGATGGTGCCCCCGACCGACCCGTACTACGAAGACCTGACCGGAGAGTGGAAGTACGATCCGAAGAAAGCCAAGCAGCTCGTCGACGAGGCCGGGATCAATGGTGAGGAGTTCGCCTTCACCGTACCGAACCTGCCGTACGCGAAAGCGATCTCCGAAATCGTCTCCGCCCAGCTCGATGAGGTCGGACTGAAGGCGAAGATCGAGACTCAGGAATTCCCGGCCGTGTGGTTGGACAAGACGTTCACCGAACACGATTACGACATGTCGGTGATCAACCATGCCGAACCACGCGACATCCTCACCGTGTTCTCGAAGGACTACTACATCGGCTACGACGATTCGACGATCACGAAGCTCGCGGAGAAGGCCGACACCGGCACCGAGGAGGAATACATCTCGGGGATGAAGGAGATCGCCAGGACGATCACCGAGGATGCCGCCTCGGACTTCCTGTTCCTGTTCCCGAACCTCGTCATCGCCAAGTCCGGCGTCGAGGGAATACCCGCCAACCGCGTCTCCGACGCGTTCAAGATCGCCGACCTCAGCTGGGCCTGACCGCACACGTCGATGCTCACCTACGCCATCAACCGTGCGGTCCAGTTCGCACTGTCCCTCCTCGTCGCCTCGGTGGCGGTCTTCGCCCTGATGAGTCTGCTGCCCGGCAACGCGGCACAGGTGGCGCTGGGAACGAACGCCACCCCGGACGCGGTGGCGGCGCTGGAAGCACAGTACGGGCTCGACCGGCCACCGCTCATCCGGTATTTCGACTGGATGGGCGGAATGCTCACCGGAGACTTCGGCACCTCGTACGTCACCGGTGCCGAGATCACCCCCGTCATCGTGGGCAGCGTCCAGGTGACCGCGATCCTCGTCATCGCCGCCATCGCCGTGTCCATCGTCATCGCAGTGCCATTGGGCACCTTCGCCGCTCTCGAACAGCGCAACTGGATCGGTGTGACGATCTCAGGCCTCAGCCAGGTCGGCATCGCGATCCCGAACTTTCTGGCCGCGATCATCCTCGTCATCGTCTTCTCGCTGACCCTCGGGTGGTTCCCGTCCCAAGGGTGGATGGCTCCGATCGAGGGCCTCGGCGGCTTCCTCCTTCGTCTGGTCCTGCCGGTCGTGTCGCTGGCGCTCGTACAGGCGGCGATCCTCACCCGCTATGTTCGCTCGGCTGTCCTCGACGTGATGCGGGAGGACTATATCCGCACTGCCCGTGCGAAGGGACTGACCCGGACGAAGGCACTGTTCGTCCACGGGCTGCGCAATGCGGCGATCCCCGTCATCACCGTCGCCGGAGTCCAGCTGGCGACCCTGCTGGTCGGGGCCGTGATCATCGAACAGATCTTCGTGCTGCCCGGAATCGGATCCGAACTCGTCCGCGCCGTGGCCAACCGCGACCTTGTGGCGGTCCAGGGCATCGTCATGGTCCTCGTCCTGCTCGTGCTCATCATCAACCTCATCGTCGACATCCTCGTGCCCATCGTCGACCCCCGGATCAGGAACGCCGCATGAAACCGACCGGTGCTCAGAGTCCCCGCGACCATGCCGATCCCGTCGATCTCAACCCGGCCGCCGCGACCGCCTCGGCGAACGGCGGCTCCGCCCGGTCCCGCAAGAGCGGGCGGCGGGGGAACGCATCGATGGTCATCGGTGCGGGCCTGGTCGTGCTCATCGTCGCACTCGCCCTCGTCTCCTTCGTGTGGACCCCGTACGATGCGAACGCGATCGACCCCGCGGCCCGGCTGCAGAACGGCAGCCTCGCCCATCCGTTCGGCACCGACACCTTCGGCCGGGACACGCTGACCTGGGTGATGGTCGGGGCGCGGATCACGCTGCTCGTCGGCGTCGTCGCCGTCGGCATCGCCCTGCTCATCGGCACCCCGATCGGAATCATCTCCGCCCTCTTCGCGAAGCAGCCGTGGGGAATCTGGATCGACTCGGTGATCATGCGCGCCAACGACATCCTGCTGGCCTTCCCGGCTCTGCTGCTGGCGATCATCTTCGCCGCCGTCTACTCGCCGGGGACGGGCCCGGCGATGGTCGCCGTCGGCATCGCCGCGATCCCCGGGTTCGCTCGAGTCGCGAGGTCGGGGACGCTGCAGGTCCTGGGCACCGAATACGTGCGCGCCGCACGAGCGTCGAACCGTCGGATCCCGGCCATCGCCGTCGTCCATGTGCTGCCGAACATCGCCGGAATGGTCATCGTCCAAGCATCAGTGGCGTTCGCGATCTCGGTCCTCGCCGAGGCGGGGCTGTCCTTCCTCGGACTCGGCACCCAGGCCCCGACGCCGTCGTGGGGCCGGATGCTGCAGGAGTCCCAGCAGTACCTGTCCACTCACCCCGAACTCGCGCTGTGGCCGGGCGTGTTCATTGCGCTCGCCGTCCTCGGCTTCAACCTCTTGGGCGACGGGCTGCGCGACCGTTTCGATCCGAAGATGGAGGCTCGAGGTGCCTGAGAATCTGCTCGAGGTCCGCGACCTCACCATCACCCCTGCGGGAACACAAACGCCGGTGCTCCATGACGTCAGCCTCAGCCTGGCTTCGGGGGAGCGGGTCGGACTCATCGGCGAATCCGGCTCGGGCAAGTCGCTGACCGCCCAGTCCGTGATGGGACTGCTGCCCGAAGAGCTGCACACCCGGGGGCGGGTGCACCTGCAGGGGCACTCCGGGAACCTGCTCGACGCGAAGGAGACGACCCTGGCCGGGATGCGGTCGGACATCGTGTCCATGGTGTTCCAAGAGCCCATGAGCGCACTCAACCCGCTCATGCGCATCGGCGACCAGATCGCCGAAGTGCTGCGCATCCACGGCAAGGTGCCCCGAGCTCAGATCCCGACTCGTGTGCGCGATCTGCTCCGCGACGTCCACATGCCCGACCCGGACAGTGCCCGGTTCGCCTACCCGCACCAGATGTCGGGCGGGCAGCGGCAACGCGTCATGCTCGCGATCGCCCTGGCGAATTCGCCGCGGCTGCTCATCTGTGACGAACCCACCACCGCCCTCGACGTCACGGTGCAGAAGCGGATGCTCGACCTCATCGCCGAAAGGGTCTCGGACGTCGAGGCGGGGCTGCTGTTCATCACTCACGACCTCGCCGTCGTCGCCGGAATCTGTGATCGAGTCATCGTCATGTACCGCGGCCGCATCGTCGAGACCGGCAGCGTCGACGAAATCTTCACCGCACCTCAGCACGAATACACGCGAGGGCTCCTGGCATCCTCGGACCTCGACGCCACCGACGAGCGCGGTCGGCTCTTCACGCTCAAGACCGCGCTCGCCTACTCGGGTCCGCGGCTCGACAAGGCAGCGTCGTCGGCAGAGCCGGTGGAGCCGGGGGATTCCGTGGACGGGACCGCCTCGGTGACGGACGACGATGGGACCGCCTCGGTGCGGGAATCGGCGCCGCTCATCGACGTCTCGGACGTCACCCGGGTCTTCCGCGGACGCGGTCTCTTCGGCCGCAGACGATCGGACGTCACCGCTCTGGGCGGAATCGACTTCGCCGTCTCGACCGGAGCGCGGCTGGGCATCGTGGGGGAGTCGGGCTCGGGGAAATCGACGCTGCTGAACATCCTCTCCGGTCTCGACCGACCGACCACCGGCCATGTACGCGTCGGCGACATCCGCGTCGAAGCCGCGAGCTCTCAGGCGCTGCGTCGCTTGCGCGAGCGCCTGCAGATCGTGTTCCAGGACCCATTCGCTTCGCTCGATCCGCGGATGCGCATCGCCGATATCGTCGCCGAACCGCTCATCGCCGCGGGTATCGACAAGGACGAACGGGATGCGCGGGTCGTGGAGATGATCACCGCCGTCGACCTCGATGCGGACTCTCTGCGTCGGTACCCGCACCAGTTCTCGGGCGGGCAGAGACAGCGCATCTCGATCGCTCGGGCACTGGTGACCAAACCGCAGATCCTCGTCGCCGACGAACCGGTCTCCGCCCTCGACGTCTCGGTGCGTGCGCAGGTGCTCAACCTGCTCACCGACCTCGTCGACGAGTACGCGCTGACCCTCCTCTTCGTCTCCCACGACCTCGGCGTCGTCAAACACCTGTGCTCCGACGTCATCGTCATGAAGGCCGGGCAGATCGTCGAATCGGGGGCCACGGAGGACATCTACGCGAACCCGCAGGAGGAGTACACACGGAGCCTCATCGCCGCCACCCCGAGCCTGGCCGAGGCGCTCGCGGCCGGATAGCGCGGCCGGCGTCTGCGAGCAGCGACGAACCATCGAGAGAAAGGGCAGCACGTGAACACAACGCTTGCCGACCACAGTGCGGCCGAACTGGCGGCCGGTTTCGCCGGCGGAGACTTCGACCCGCTCGAGGTGCACTCCGCGGTCGTCGACCGCATGAACGACTGCGAACCGACCATCAATGCGCTGTTCCACCGCGACGACGACCGCTCCCGGAACTCAGCCGCGGCCAGCGCCGCCCGCTGGCGTGAGGGCCGCCCGCTGAGCGACCTCGACGGGGTGCCCGTGACGATCAAGGAGAACATCGCTCGCCGCGGCGTCCCGCTGCCCAGCGGCCACGCCTGGGTGGAGATGCCGGTGGCCGACGACGACGCCCCGATCACCCAGCGTCTCGAAGAAGCCGGCGCCGTCATCCTCGGGTCGACGACGATGCCCGACTGGGGAATGCTCTCGTCAGGTGTGTCCTCACTGCACGGAATCACCCGCTCGCCCCTTGACCCGAGACTGACGACCGGCGGGTCGAGCGCCGGCGCCGGAGCCGCAGCGGCGGCCGGATACGGACCCATCCACATCGGCTCCGACATCGGCGGGTCCATCCGCCTGCCGTGCACCTGGCTCGGACTGGCCGGACTCAAACCCAGCTTCGGTCGAGTCCCGCTCGATGCCCCCTACCTGGGCAGGTGTGCAGGACCCCTCGCGCGGACGATGGCCGATGTCAAGGCCGCCATGGACATCATCTCCGCCCCGGACGATCGCGACTATTCGCGGCTGCCGCGGTTGGCCGCCGATGACGCGCAATCACTGCCGGGCAGGGAGTCGACCGCGGTCTTCGATCCGCAGGGACTGCGCATCGGTGTCCAGCTCGACGCCGGGTGCGGGGTCGCCGCCGCTGCGCAGGTGCGTTCTGCCGTCACCGAGGCGGCCGAGAGGTTCTCCGCGGCCGGAGCAGAAATCGTCACGCTCGATCCGTTCATCGACGATGATCTGCTCCATGACATGGACCTGTTCTGGCGGGTGCGATCGTGGGCCGACCTCAAGGCGCTGCCCGTCGACGAACAGACGCTCATCCTGCCCTATATCCGACAGTGGGCGCAGGACGGAGCCGATACCAGTGGAGTCGAGCTGATGCGCTGCTATCACAGTGTCCAGGAGATCCGGCGTCGGACGATCACCGCCACAGCCGAATTCGACCTGGTGATTTCGCCGACGGCTCCGGATGCGGCATTCCCGGCCGAGCAGCCCATGCCGTACCCACAGGTGCACGAACCGATGGGCCATATCGGGTTCACCATGCCGTTCAACATGTCCGAACAGCCGGCGGCAACGGTGCTGGCCGGATACATGGATGACGGTCGGACCATCGGCGCGCAGATCGCCGGACGGCGGTTCGCCGACGACCTCGTCATGGCCGCCGGCGCCTGGTTCGAGGCCGCGGCCGGACTCGCACAGCCGACACGGTCGGTGGTGGGCTGAGCGCGGACTCGGGGATCAGAAGTCGAAGAACTCGACCGAGAGCTTGTCTCCGTCGATCTTCACGCTTCCCGACACCGACAAGGAGTTTCCGTTGGAGAAGTACGAGGATCCGGACCTCTTGCCGTCGACGGAGAAGTTGAACTTGCCGGGCTTGTCGGTATAGAACGAGCCGGTGCTCGTGTCTCCGGTGCCGAAGCTGGCCTTCACCTCGGGCATCTCCTTCATGTCCCACTCGGCGGTGTTCTTCTTCGCCAGATCATCGAGCTTCTTGTCCGAACCGCCGACGGGAATCTCGGTCGGGTCGTACTTGATGAAGTCGCACTTCGGCTCGATGCTCTTGTTGTCGAAGCACTTCTCGAGCTCCTTCTCGACCTGTTTCTGAACTTCCTTTTCGAAGGCGCCGGTCGGGGCCAGGTTGAGGTTGAGGGTGGTGGGGGACACCTGCCCCTTGTTCGGCTGTCCACCGGGAGCGAAGGCCTTCGGGAAGTTCACGTTGGCCGTATCGGATGCCTCTGAGATCCACTTGCTCTTCGGGATCGTGAAGTCATAGCTGCCGGGGTAGACGGCGAACGAGGTGGTGCCCGACTTCGCTTTGTAGTCCTCGCCGTTGACGGAAAGACCGTCGGCGGCGGGAATATCGAGCGAGATGACGTTGAGGTCGGGGCCCTTCATCGTCCACTTGTCGAAGAACAGGTCCTGCTTGCCGTCCTTCGTCGCGGAGAGCTCGACATTGTAGGGGCTGCCGTCGAGCTCGTAGGAGACGACGACGGTTCCCTTGTCTCCGTCCGTCTTCGACGATTCGACCTTGGCCTTCTCGATCTTCGCCGAGGAGGAATCGGTGAATTCCTTCTGCAGCAGGTCGAGGTTCGTCCCTTCCGGGCGTGCGGACGGTGCGATCTTCTCCGCGGCGGCGAAGTCACCCTTGTTCAGGGCTTCGACGTAGTCTTCGGCGACTTTGTCGGGTCCGTACTTGTTCTTGTTCACGCTGCCGATGAGGAAGAACCCGACGAGGACGAGGATGATGACGAGTGCGACCGCGCCGAGAGTGATGAAGAGGGGCATCTTGCCCTTCTTCTTGTCGGGGCGATTCTCGGCCCGGGTGGCAGTGCTCTGCCCGCCGGCGAAGCCCGGGGCCGGAGCCGGCTGCGGTATCCCCTGGGACGGGCCGGATCCTGTCTGTGGGGCATTCGGGCCAGACCCCGTCTGGTACTGCCCGGACTGGTTCTGGGCGGAGTTGTACTGGCCCGGCTGGTTCAGGGCACCGGGATACGGGGGCTGATTCTGCGCTCCCGGATAAGCCGCATTCGAGTACTGGTCGCCCGGCTGTTGGCCACCCGGCTGTTGGCCACCTGGCTGTTGGCCGTCCTGCGGCTGGGCGCCGGGGTAACCCCCGTCCGGCTGCTGCGGGTTCTGGTACTGGTTGTTCGGGGCCTGTCCATTCTGAGCCTGGCCACCGGGAGACGGGGCACCGGGGTAGGGGCCTGCCTGTGAGCCGCCCGGGCCCTTCGCTCCGCCCTGCGGACCGGGGCCGAATGACTCATCGTTCTGGGCTCCGGGAGCCGAATACTGCGGTGGCTGGTTCTGTTGTGGAGAGGCAGGGGCGACCGTGGGACGTGACGGCAAATCGTCGGTCGGGGATCCCAGTGGAGGTGCCTGGTCATCGGGCACTGAGGCAGCGCTGCCGGACTGAGCCGGACCATCGGAGGCTGAAGGGGTGTCGCCGGAGGTCGAATCCGGACGATCCTCGGCCGTCGGCGGCTCCGACTCAGGCTTCGGTCCGCCGGTCTCCGGAGGCTCGCTGGGTGGTGGCGGGAAATTGGGGTGAACGTTCCCGTTGCTCATCGTGGGGTCATCCTTTGCGTGTACAAGCCTGTCCTGGCGCAATTGTACTTCCCGGAACAGGGAATCGCGTGGTCAATACCGGGAAGCCGAGACGGGTTAGGCGAAAATGGTCCTGATGCACACTTCTCCACACCCTCAGCCCTACCGGCGCACGATCCTCGCGGTCCTCATGGAAGTCGCGAAGATCGATCTCATCGTCGTCCCCGCAGGATTCGTCATCGCCACCGTCTTCTGGATCATCGGGCTCGGCTCACAGCTGCCCTATTCGACGATTCCCGAATGGGCATTCGCACTGTGGGCGACGGTGTCAGGGCTGAGTGTCTCGACCCTCGGTTTCGACTTCTCACTCGCACCGAGTCTCGTGACTGTCGGCCTGTGGTTCCTGGTGGCGGCCGGCGCCAAACGTGTGGTCGGTGGCACGGCAGCGGACAGTCCGACCGAGAGCGACCTCGGCGGATGGTGGGCGCTCATGGGAACAGCTCTGGGCACCTACGTCGTGGCCTACGCGGGTCCACTCCTGGTGCTGGCGATCCTGGTCGGACAGGCCGCGGTGACGCCGTTCGGATTCCTCCGGCTCGTCCTCTTCCTCCTCACGGCCGTGGCCTGGGCCCTCATCCGGGTCCGCGGAATCGGTGACATTCCCGGCCTGTCCCCGATCGCCGATGAGACCTTCAGCGTCGCCGTCCGACTCGTCCGCCGTCTGCTGTGGGCGGCAGCGGCTCTCGGCGTGATCGTGCTCCTCGTCGGAATCGCGATCCGCTGGAGCGACGTCGCCGATACTCTGCAGGTCTACAGCTCACCGGTCGCCGCCGGCATCGGTCTCATCGTCGTCCAGGCGCTCTTCGCCCCGAGCATCGTCTACTCGGCCGTGTCCTGGACTGCCGGGACGGGAGTGGGCATCGGCGGGGCCGGGACGAGCTCGGCATTCACCTCGACCTCCGCTCCGGTGCCCGATGTGCACGTGCTGCAGCTGCTGAGCGGGGACTATCCGGCGTGGACGGCGGCCGCACCGGGACTCCTAGTGCTGCTCGGGCTGCTGTGCGTCATCCTCGGCCGCGACCGAGCTCGCGACATCGCCGAGCAGTCGTGGATCGGACTGGGAATCGCGATCGGGATACTGTTCGTCATCGTCGAGGTCCTCGCCCTGTTCGCCCGCGGAGCCATGGGCCCACTGGGCCTGTCCGGGTTCGGACCTTCGGCACTGACGTCGGCACCGGCGATCACGGGGTGGATCGGTGCGGGCATGGCCGCCGGACTCCTCTTGATCAGACTCTCCGGTCTGCACACCGTCGACTCCGATTTCGCCGATGACGATGAGGATGGAGACGACGAGGATGCCTTCGATGAGGCAGACGGATCAGAGGCATTCGGCGAGGACGAGCCGGAGCCGGTCGACGGCGTCGTCAACGACGACGAACCGCGATAGACGGGGATGCCGCCTCGGTGAGGGGTCAAGCTTGAGGCGAGGGCATCCGCGGTGAGGGGAACAGCGTTGAAGGCCGGCGCTGAAGGCCGGCGCCAGAAGGATCGGGGCCAGAAGGATCGGGGCCGGGCTCCGTGGATCAGTTGGTGCCGGGCAGATCGAGGTCCTGGCCGGTGATCTGCTTGAACCAGTCGCCCAGGCCGGACTGATAGTCGCTCGTACACGAGATCTGGGCCTGCTGGGTGATCGCATCGCGCAGGCATTCTTCGTACTTCGACTGCACCGGCCAGAGGATGACCGAGGACATCGTGGAGAAGATGAGATAGATGCTGAGCAGACCGCCGAGGATGCCCAAGGACATGTTCCGGCGCTGCTTGGCCCTGACGACGGCGACGATGTACTTCACCGACCACACGACCGCGGCTACGGCGAAGCCGATGGCGGCGAGCTTGAACGGCAGCTGATACGTGAACGTCAGCACCGAGGCGAGGATCAGCAGTATCAGGACCAGTCCATGCCGTGCGGGTGCGGCCTGTGCCTCCTCTTCGGGAGTCGGCGCTTTCTTCTCTTCGGTATTCTGCGGTGACGTCACCGGATCAGTTTCTCACAGTCGACTGACAAATGCCTCGGCGGCCCGTGTCCGCAGGGTGACCGTCGGGCATCGTCCACGAGCTGCAGACGTTAGACTGTGCGGGTGCGCATCGTTCTTCTGGCATCCGGTTCCGGTACCCTCACGCAGTCCGTCATCGACGCTTTCGCCGATGGAACCCGCGGAGTCGATATCGTCGCCATCGGAGCCGACTCGACCACGGCCGGGGTCCTGGAGCGGGCAGAACGGCATGCGATTCCCACCTTCGTCGTCCGACCCAAGGACTACGCCGACCGTGACGAATGGAACCGGGCGCTGAAGGACACGGTGGCCGAGCTTGCCCCGGACTGGGTGATCTCCGCCGGATTCATGCGCATCCTCGGCCCCGTCTTCGTCGACGCCTTCCCATCCAGGATCATCAACACCCATCCGGCGCTGCTGCCATCGTTTCCCGGGGCACACGGAGTCCGCGATGCGCTCGCCCACGGGGTGAAGCTGACCGGTGGAACCATCCACCTCGTCGATTCGGGAGTCGACACCGGACCGATCATCACCCAGTACGCGGTTCCCATCGGCGATGACGACACCGAGGAGACCGTGCACGAGAACATCAAGGCCCGTGAACGCGCAGAGCTCGTGCGCCTGCTCGCGCACCTGGCCCATACCGACCTCGTCGTCGATGGTCGACATGTCCGCGGATATGTCGCCTCGGCGATGACCGCCCACTGACCCCGCCGTGCGAAGAACCGACCGGCGATCGAACCTCGAGGAGGATCTGTGACAGGAACCCGTGCGATCAAGAGAGCGCTGATCAGCGTCTACGACAAGACCGGCCTGGAGGAGCTGGCTCGCGGCCTCCACGCAGCCGGAGTCCAGATCGTGTCGACCGGATCCACGGCTGCGAAGATCGCCGAGGCGGGAGTCGCGGTGACGAAGGTCGAAGAGCTCACCGGGTTCCCCGAATGCCTCGAAGGACGGGTCAAGACCCTGCACCCACGCGTCCACGCCGGCATCCTCGCTGACTCCCGCAAGCCCGAGCATCTCGAGCAGCTGTCCGAACTCGAGATCGAACCCTTCGACCTCGTCGTCGTCAACCTCTACCCGTTCGCCGACACCGTCGCCAGCGGAGCCGGCTTCGATGACTGCATCGAACAGATCGACATCGGCGGCCCCTCGATGGTGCGTGCGGCAGCGAAGAACCATCCCACGGTCACCGTCGTGACGGATCCGGCCGACTATTCGGCCGTTCTCAACGCTGCCGCCGGTCACGGCTTCGACATCGAGGCCCGTCGCACCTTCGCCGCCCGCGCCTTCGCCCACACCGCGGCCTACGACGCGGCGGTCGCCTCCTGGTTCGCCGCGGAGCTCGCCACCGATGAGAAGGCCGCATTCGCCGGTCTCACCGGGGAGAAGATCGCCGACCTGCGCTACGGGGAGAACCCGCATCAGGCGGCGGCCGTCTACTCGGACGGAACCGTGGGAATCGCGGGGGCGAGACTGCTCGGCGGCAAGGCGATGTCGTACAACAACTACACGGACACCGATGCCGCGATCCGCGCCGCGTTCGACTTCGACCAGCCGGCCGTGGCCATCATCAAGCACGCGAATCCCTGCGGACTCGCCGTCGGTGAGACTGCGGCCGCGGCGCACAAGGCCGCGCACGAATGCGATCCGCTGTCGGCCTACGGCGGTGTGATCGCCACGAACCGGGAGGTCGACGCCGAGCTGGCCGCCTCGATCAAGCCGATCTTCACCGAATGCCTGGCGGCTCCGTCGTTCAGCCCGGAGGCGCTCGAGATGCTCGCGACGAAAAAGAATCTGCGACTGCTCGAACTCGGCGACATCGATGTGCCCACAGCCGAGATCAAGCCGATCAGCGGTGGATTCCTCGTCCAGGACCGTGACGCTTTCCAGGCCGACGGAGACTCCGCCGAGAACTGGACCCTGGCCGCCGGTCCGGCAGCTGCACCCGAGGTCCTCGCGGATCTCGAATTCGCGTGGAAGGCCGGGCGGGCCGTGAAGTCGAACGCCATCCTGCTCGCCAAGGACGGTGCCTCGGTGGGTGTGGGAATGGGTCAGGTCAACCGCGTCGACTCGGCCAAACTCGCCGTCGAACGTGCCGGAGCCGAACGCGCCACGGGAGCGGTCGCTGCCTCGGACGCCTTCTTCCCGTTCCCCGACGGTCTGCAGATCCTCATCGATGCAGGAGTCACCGCCGTGGTGCAGCCGGGCGGATCGATCCGCGACGATGAGGTCATCGCGGCTGCGGAGGCGGCCGGAGTCACGATGTACCTGACCGGGAGCCGCCATTTCTTCCACTGAGATGAAACGGCCTCATCCCCGCCATGCACGGCGGGGGAGAGGGCCGATCTCGAAACGATGGATCTATTGGAAACGGCGGTACGCGCATCCCACCAGGCGTGATTGGGTGCTGCTCGGCTGTCTTCTGGGCGTCGCCGCGGCAGCGGCGTGCTCCATCGTCGACTTCCGCCTCGGTGCTGTCGTCCTCGCGGTCGTCCCCGCCGGGCTCGCCGGGTTCCGGGCGATGCCGCCGCCGTGGACCGATGTGTGGACGAACCGGTCGAAGACCGTTGACATCGCCACCTGTCTGCTGTTCGCCGGACTGCTGGTCGTGCTGGCGTTCCTCGTGCCATTGACCCGCTGATGATTCGGTCTCGGCGACATTCTTTATGTGCATTCGCTGAGAACTGCGACGCGCGGGTGTTGCCACGCCGGTAACAATGGCAAGGTGAGTGGCGTCAGAGGTTCGCTCAGAACCTTTTCCGATGAAAGGAGACAGCATGGGACTCGACGATCTTACGAACAAAGCCAAGGACGCCTTGAATAGCGATAAGGGTGAAGAGATCAGCGACCAGGGCCTGGACAAGGCTGCTGACGCCGCCAACAACGCCACCGGCGGAAAATTCGAAGACCAGATCAACCAGGGTCGCGAAGGTGCCGATGGCAAATTGGGCAACGAATGATCTTTGAGCCATAGCCGCGTCCGGCATGGATGAGCGCCGAGGAGAACGTGAGTTCTCCTCGGCGCTCTCTCTATTCGCGGCACGGTGCCGGACCGTGCGTCCACCGAAGCGGTCGGCTCAGCTGAGTTTGTCGATCGGGGCGTAGCGCAGCAGCAGCCGCTTCGATCCGGCCGAGCCGAAGTCGACGACGGCCACGGTCTTGTCTCCGACGCCGTTGACCTCGGTGACGGTGCCGAGCCCGAAGGACTCGTGTGAGACCTTCTCACCGACCTCGACGGAGATGACCTCGCGGTTGGGGCGGATCCGGTTGGGGAATCCGGCGACCGGTGTCGATGAACTCGCACTCGAGCGTGAGCGGGAACTGCCGCCGGACGACCGCGACGACCCGAAACCGCGGGAATAGCCGCCGGAGCCGAATCCACTGGAACCGTAACCACCGGAGCCGAAGCCTCCGGACCCGAAGCCACCGGAGAAGCTTCCCGTGTTCTCCCAGTTGATGAGGTTCTCCGGGATCTCGGAGAGGAACCGGCTCGGCGGATTGTACTGAGGCTGACCCCACATGCTCCGTGTTTCGGCGCGAGTGACGAGCAGCCGCTGCCGAGCTCGGGTGAGCCCGACATAGGCCAGACGTCGTTCTTCCGACAGCTCCTGCGGATTCTCAAAGGAACGCGAATGCGGGAATCCTCCGTCTTCGAGCCCGGTGAGGAAGACCACCGGGAACTCCAAGCCCTTGGCCGTGTGCAGAGTCATCAGCGTGACCTGACCGAGTTCGGCATCGGGGATCTGATCCGTATCCGAGGCCAGAGCCACCTGCTCGAGGAACTGATCGATGGCCGCCGCGCCGACGCCTGGGGCGGTGGAGGCGACAGCGGAACCGGCGTCATCGACGGCGGGATCGACCGCCTCGGCGGCGGTTTCGGTCTCTGCAGCGGTCGGATCTTCGGCGGTCGTCTCGGTGCCGGTGCCGGTGCCGGTGTCTGTGTCGTCCCGGGTGTCTCGTTGGGCAACCGCGGCGGCCTCGCGAGTGGCGACGAAATCCTCGGCCACGGCGACGAGCTCGGCGAGGTTGTCGACTCGGGATTCGTCCTGCGGGTCGGTGCTCTTCTGCAGGGATTCGAGGTATCCGGACTGCTCGAGGATCGCCTCGATGACGCGGGAGAGCGGGGAGGACTCGGCGGTGGAGCGCAGATCCTGCATGAGGTCGTAGAACTTCTGCACCGAGGTCAGTGCGCGCGAACTCAGATGCGGGATCTCGTCGAGGCGGCCCAGAGCGGTATAGAAGCTGATGCTCTCTCGGTCGGCGAAGTCGGCGATGATGCCTTCGGTGCGGTCGCCGATTGAGCGTTTGGGCACATTGAGGATGCGGCGCAGGTTGACGTCGTCATCGGGGTTGGCGACGACGCGCAGATAGGCGAGGGCGTCCTTGATCTCCTTGCGCTCGTAGAAGCGGGTGCCGCCGACGACCTTGTACGGGATTCCGGAGCGGACCAGTGCGTCTTCGATGGCGCGCGATTGAGCGTTCGTGCGATAGAAGACCGCGAAGTCACCGTAGGTGTACGTCTCCTCGTCGATGAGGTCATCGATGCGGTCGACGATGAACCGTGCTTCACCCTGCTCGTTCTCGGCCACCCAGCCGACGATCTGTTCGCCGGAGCCCTCCGAGGTCCACAGTTTCTTCTCCCGGCGGTCGTCGTTGTTCGCGATCACGGCGTTGGCCGCGTCGAGGATGTTCTGTGTCGACCGGTAGTTCTGCTCCAAGAGAATGGTGTCCGCGTTCGGAAAGTCCTTCTCGAATTCGACGATATTGCGCACCGTGGCGCCGCGGAAGGCATAGATCGACTGGTCGGCGTCGCCGACGACGGTGAGTTCGGCTCCCGTCGGACCTCCCGCACCGTCACCGGCGAGGGCCTTGATCAGGGCGTACTGTGCCGGGTTCGTGTCCTGGTACTCGTCGACGAGGATATGGCGGAACCGACGACGGTAGGAATCGGCCACCTCGGGGAAGGCGCCGAAGAGATGGACGGTCTCTGCGATGAGATCGTCGAAGTCGAAGGCATTGGCCAGCCGCAGACGGGAGGTGTAGCGCTTGAAGACGTCGGCGAGCACCTCGTCGGCGGGATTGTTGGGCCGCGGGATGAAGTCATCGGGGGTCTGCAGCTCGTTCTTGAGGTTCGAGATCCGGTGCAGGATCGCCCGCGGAGCGTACTTCTTCGTGTCGAGTCCGAGCTCCTTGAGGATCTGGGCGACGAGCCGTTGCGCGTCCTGGGCGTCGTAGATCGTGAAGTTCGACTTCATGCCCAGCACCTTCGCTTCGCGGCGGAGGATGCGCACGCACGAGGAGTGGAACGTCGAGACCCACATGGCACGGGACGCGGGCCCGACGATCGAGGACACGCGTTCGGCCATCTCCTTGGCGGCCTTGTTCGTGAACGTGATCGCCAGGACCTCGCCGGGATGGGCTCGACCGGTGGCCAGGGCGTAGGCGATGCGTCGGGTGAGCACGGTCGTCTTGCCCGATCCGGCCCCGGCGACGATGAGCAGCGGGGATCCCGTATGGATCACGGCCTCGCGCTGCCTGGGGTTGAGCCCGGTGAGGAGTTCGGCCGCTCGGGAGTCGGCGCCGGCGGCATGGTTCGTGTGTTCAGCTGCAGCAGTCATGTCGCCCCCAACGATACCGTCAGCCCCAGACACGAGCCCCCACCCCTCAGAACTACCCGACGGCGGCTCAGCAACCTCGCGCCAGGTTGCTGAGCCGCCGTCAGGTAGCAATTGGGGAGGGTCAGTGGATGAAGACGGCCACGATGACGTTGATGACGGCGAAGGCCACCACCAGGTGAGCCATGGTCGCCGACGGGTTCTTCACCGCCACGGCACCGCCTTCGGCAGGGGCAGAGGCCGTGAACGCCTTCTGCTTCCGGTTGCCGATGAAGGCGAAGACCGTGACGAGGATCGCCACGACCAGTTTGATGCCGATCTTCATATGGTTGACGTCGTCATCGCCCATCTCGGCCAGGCCCACGAGCAGCAGTCCTGTGATCAGCTGCAGATAGGCGCCGTGCAGCATACCGGGCATCACTCTGGGGGAGCGGACGACGGTGAAATAGCCGCCGACGATGATGGCCATGCCCAGCAGATGCAGGGTCAGCAGAATCTCGCGTAGAATTTCCATACAGTTAATCGTAGTGGCATGATGGTGTCTCGTGAGCGCGGGCCCCTCTACTGGTGCACGCTGTTCCGCCCTGGTGTAATGGCAGCACGCCGGCCTTTGGAGCCGTGCAGTATAGGTTCGAATCCTATGGGCGGAGCTGGCCCAACCCGACATGCGAAGGATTCAACTATGTCGCAGACTCATCCGACCGCCGTCATCGTTCTGGCAGCGGGCCAAGGCACTCGAATGAAGTCGGCTCTTCCCAAGGTGATGCATCCCATCGGCGGCCGCTCCCTGCTCCACCACTCCGTCGCCGCCGCGGCGGGAACCTCTCCCGAACACCTCATCGTCGTCGTCCGCCACGAGCGCGATCAGCTCGTCGCCCACCTCGACTCCCTTCCCGTGTCCTCCCAGCGGAGCCTGCTCATCGCCGACCAGGATGACGTCCCGGGCACCGGGCGGGCCACCGAATGCGCACTGACACAGCTGCCCGAGGACCTCAGCGGAACCGTCGTCGTCACCTACGGCGATGTGCCCCTGCTGACCACGGAGACGATCAACGGGCTCGTCGAGATCCATGAATCCGACGCCAACGCCGTGACCGTCCTGTCCGCCGAGGTGGCCGACCCGACCGGGTACGGCCGCATCGTCCGCGATGCGAACGGTGCCCTGCTGAGCATCGTCGAGCAGAAGGATGCGAGCGAGACCGAACGGGCCATCCGTGAGATCAACTCCGGAATCTACGCCTTCGACGCCTCCGCACTGCGGCAGGGCCTGGCCTCTCTGACCACCGACAACGCGCAGGGTGAGAAATACCTCACCGATGTCATCGGCTTCTCCCGTCAGGCCGGTCTGTCCGTTGCCGCCACCGCGACCGACGACCTGTGGCAGGTCGAGGGAGCGAACGACCGTGTGCAGCTGGCGAACCTCGGCAAAGAGCTCAACCGCCGGCAGTGTGAGAAGTTCATGCGTGCCGGAGTCTCCATCATCGATCCCGACACCACGTGGATCGACGTCGACGTCTCCATCGCCGCCGATGCGACGATCCTGCCGGGCACCCAGCTGCTGGGCGCCACCGACATCGGAGCCGGCGCCGTCGTCGGCCCCGACACCACGCTCAAGGACACCGAAGTGGGGGAGAACGCCAAGGTCGTGCGCGCCCACGGTGAACTCGCCGTCGTCGGCCCGGAAGCCAACGTCGGACCGTTCGCCTACCTGAGGCCGGGCACCAAACTCGGCGAGTCCGGAAAGATCGGCACCTTCGTGGAGACGAAGAACGCCGATATCGGCAAGGGTGCGAAGGTGCCCCATCTCTCCTACGTCGGCGATGCTGAGATCGGGGAGGGGTCGAACATCGGAGCGGCCTCGGTGTTCGTCAACTACGACGGCGTCAACAAGCACCGCACCGTCATCGGCAAGCATGCACGCATGGGCTCGGACAATATGTATGTCGCCCCTGTCACCGTGGGCGACGGCGCCTATTCGGGTGCAAGCACGACGGTGCGCAAGGATGTCCCTGCAGGAGCGCTGGCCATCTCGGTGGCCCCGCAGCGCAACCTGGAGGGCTGGGTCCAGACAAACCGTCCCGGCACGCCTGCAGCGCAGGCGGCCGAAAACGCATCCGAAGGGGAACGGATCAGTGAATGAGATAACGACGGCGGGCGATAAGAAGCTCGTCCTGGTCAGCGGTCGGGCGAATCCCGAACTCGCCGAACAAGTCGCGGAGAATCTGGGGACCGAACTCCTCCCCACCGACATCTACAACTTCGCGAACGGCGAGATCTACGTCCGCTACTCCGAGTCAGTGCGCGGCAGCGACGTCTTCGTCCTGCAGTCCCACTGCGCTCCCATCAACGAATGGCTGATGGAGCAGCTGATCATGGTCGACGCGCTCAAGCGTGCTTCGGCCAAGCGCATCACCGTCATCGCTCCGTTCTTCCCGTACGCCAGGCAGGACAAGAAGCACCGCGGACGCGAACCGATCTCCGCCCGTCTCGTCGCCGATCTGTACAAGACCGCCGGCGCCGACCGCATCATCACCGTCGACCTGCACACCGCGCAGATCCAGGGCTACTTCGACGGCCCCGTCGACCACCTGATCGCGATGCCGATCCTCGCCGGCTACGTCAAGGACAAGTATCCCGGCGACCTCGCCGTGGTCTCGCCCGACGCCGGCCGCATCAAGGTCGCCGAGAACTGGTCGAACTCGCTGGGCGGAGTGCCGCTGGCCTTCATCCATAAGACCCGTGACATCACCCGACCGAACGAGACCAAGGCCAACCGCGTCGTCGGTGAGGTCGAGGGGCGCACCTGCGTGCTCGTCGACGACATGATCGACACCGGCGGCACCATCGTCCAGGCAGCCGATGCCTGCATGGCCGCCGGCGCCAAGGGCGTCATCGTCGTGTCCACCCACGCCGTGTTCTCCGGCCCGGCCGTCGAGCGTCTGTCGAACTCCGTGGCCGAAGAGGTCATCGTCACGAACACTCTGCCGCTGAGTGAGGACAAGATCTTCGACAAGCTCACCGTGCTCTCCATCGCTCCGCTCATCGCCCGTGCCGTGCACGAGGTCTTCGAAGACGGATCGGTCACGAGCCTCTTCGAAGTCTGATCCCGAGGGCTGAGGCCCCGTGATCCGCGCAATCGCGCCGGATCTGATGCGAACCCCGAGTCGATGCGACTCGGGGTTCGCATCGTCTGGACTGCCGTGAGGTCCTACACTGGAGACAACGCCTAAGCGAAGGGATCAGTGACGATGTCCTCACACGATTACAACCGGTACCGCGTGGACGTCCCCGGCGGACAGCTGTCCGTGGGAGTGTGGGAGCCGGTGGCGAGCGGTCCCGGCCGTGTCCCCACCGTGTGCGTCATCCACGGCATCACCTCCAATCATCTCTTCTTCGCGGGCCTCGTCTCCTCCCTGCCCGGCATCCGCATCATCGGCCCCGACCTGCGCGGCCGAGCCGACTCCCGCACCCTGCCCGGCCCGTTCGGGATGGCCGCGCACGCGCAGGATGTCATCGCCGCCGTCGATGCCTTCGCTCCGGAGGGCCCGGTCACCCTGGTCGGGCATTCCATGGGCGGGTTCGTCGCGATGACCCTGGCCGGAACGGCGGGTGCGCAGAACCTCGAGACCGGCGCCGAGGCGGCTCGCCGCTTCCGTGGTCCCGTCCTCATCGACGGGGGCCTTCCCCTGCCGGTGGGGCAGTCCCATGGCGACGGACCGGTCGATGACCTCAACGACGAGGACCTCGACACCGATGACCTCATCGCCGCCGTCCTCGGCCCGGCCGCCGAGCGGCTGTCGATGAGCTTCGGCAGTGTGGAGGAGTACTTGGCGTTCTTCGCCGCTCATCCCGCGTTCGTCGACGGTCTCGACACCGTGGCGACCGAGAGCTTCGTCTACGATCTGGCGGCCAAAGACGATCACTCGTTCCAGCCGTCGACCTCGGTGGAGGCGATGCAGGCCGATTCGGCCGATATGTACACCGGCTCCGCCTACCGGGAAGCCCTGGATGCGGTCATGGGCAGTGATGACTCCCAGGCCGAGGTGGTCTTCCTCTTCGCCGAACGCGACCTCGTCGCCGCCGAACCGGGGCTGTACCCGCCGGAGACGATCGACGACTTCGCTCGTCGGTGGCCGCGGATGGACATCGTCGACGTGCAGGGGACGAACCACTACGACATCCTTCTCACCGAATCCGGAATCGACGCGTGTGCTGCGGCCGTGACCTCTCGGATTGGTGCCGAGACAGACGGTGCCGTAGAATAGCCGGGTTGCCTCGGCGAGGGAGACTGATGTCTCCGTGATCGACGCGGTCCTGTCCCACGAAGCGAGCCCACGGGGTTCGAGATTCGCGTGGGTGCTCAGGCTGTTTCGCCGTGGTGCTCGAAGGTAAGTTCACCACGAAGGGAAGAAAATGGCTGACTTCAAACTTCTGGCCGAAGCTCGCAACGAGTTCGGCAAGGGCGCAGCGCGCCGCATCCGCCGCGCGGGACGCATCCCCGCGGTCATCTACGGTCACGGCGGAGATCCCGTGCACGTGTCGCTCGAGGGCCACGCCACCATGCTGGCTCTCAAGCACGCCAACGCTCTGCTCGAGATCGAAAGCACCGACGGATCGAAGAACGTCCTCGCCATTGCGCGTGACGTGCAGATCGAACCCGTCCGTCGCGATATCGAACACCTCGACCTCATCATCGTCAAGCGCGGCGAGAAGATCGAGGTCGACGTGCCGATCCACGTCGTCGGAGAAGCCGCTCCCGGCACCATGGTCTCGCAGGAAGAGTCGACCATCGCCGTCAAGGCCGATGCGACCAAGCTGCCCGAGATCATCGAGGTCTCCATCGAAGGCCGTCCCGCCGGCGAGCACCTCCTGGCCGGTCAGGTCGAGTTGCCTGCAGGCGTCGAGCTCGTCGCCGACGAAGAGCAGCTCATCGTCAACGTCTCCGAAGAGATCGAGATGGACACCGAGTCCGATGCCGAGGAAGAGTCTGCTGAAGAGTCGACCGAGGACGAGGCTGCTGAGGAGTCCGGTGCAGAAGAGGCCTCCGAAGAGGAGTGATCTTCTCTCCTCGCTGCACCCAAAGGTGCCGTGAGGAGCACTGACTGACTACGCGGTTCGGTGGGTCGCCCGGTGGGCGGCCCACCGAATATGTGTGTCAGGAGAGACCCCGGCAGCTGACTCGCCCGGCAGCGAGCAGCAGCATCACTCCCCGGTCATCGGGCACGGACACGACGGACAAGGACGGCAATGTCGAACGACGCATGGTTGGTCTTCGGACTGGGCAATCCCGGACCCAAGTACGAATCGACCCGGCACAACATCGGACAGATGGTCATCGCCGAACTCGCCTCCCGCATCGGAACTTCACTGACACGGACGAAGCTGCGCGCGAACGTCGGCACCGGGCGGCTGCCCGGCGGCAGCGTGCCCGGACTGCCCGGTCCGCGGGTGGTGCTGGCCACCTCGACGGGATACATGAACGAATCCGGCGGACCGGTGCGCGCGCTGGCTGACTTCTACGGAATCGGCACCGATCGAATCATCGCCGTCCACGACGATGTGGACATCCCCTTCGACGCCATCAGAGCCAAGCTCGGCGGGGGAGAGGGCGGACACAACGGTCTGCGTTCGATGACCTCGGTATTGGGGACGAAGGACTATCTGCGGGTGCGAGCAGGAGTCGGACGTCCGCGGGGGCGCCAGGACACCGCCGATCATGTGCTGCGCCCGTTCTCGAAGGACGAACGCACGATGCTGCCGATGTTCGTCTCCGACCTCGCCGACGCCGTCGAAGAGCTCATCGTCAACGGACTCACCGATATGCAGCAGAAGTTCCACTCCCGCTGATCGGGGTGCGGGCGCTGCCCGGGATTCAGGCCGGCTTCTGCGTCTCCGGGCGGCGGTGCAGCCACCACGCGGCGAAGATGCCGCCGGCGAATCCGAACAGGTGGCCCTGCCACGAGATGTCGTTGGTCTGCGGCAGCATGCCGAAGATCATCGATGCCCCGTAGGTGACGAAGATGAACAGGCCGATCGCGAAGTAGATGATCTTGCGCAGAAGGTCATCGGTGAACCACGTGCGCAGGGCGAGGTAACCGAAGAATCCGAAGACGATGCCCGACGCTCCGACGATGTGCTGGCCGGGCAGAGTCGTCAGCCACGCGCCGAGCCCGGAGCTGAGCGCCGTCATGCCCGTGACCGTCCAGAAGCGCCGCCTGCCCTCGAACGCGATGACGATGCCGAGGACGAAGAACGGGAAGGTATTGGCCAGAAGATGGCCGAAGCCCGAGTGCAGCAGCGGCGAGGTGACCAAGCCGTAGAGCGAGAGCGGATTCCATGACTGCAGGCTGAAAGCGTCGAGGTCGAGAGGCAGGATCGCGTCGACGATCTCGACGACCCACATCACCGCCAGGACGATCAGCACCGGAGCGAACCGAGAGAGCAGATGCGGCCGGTCGACTGTGGTGTTCAGGTGCGCGACCGGGAGATTCGCGGAACGACCGGTGCGGGGATCGCCGGAGTCGGTGGAGTCAGAGCCGAAGAGGAGGCGGGATTCCTCGGCGGAGAAACGAGGGGAGTGGTCGGTCATGGTCCAATTGTGGGCGATGAAGATTGGAGAACCCCGAACATCCGGGCCGCCCGGTCAATCGTGATCGTACCGTTAGGCACGTTATCGTCTCGAAATATTCACGGCCCGGCAAGCCCCTGGAGCTATCTGTTCCGGGACTCCGCTCTGGTCGACCCGAGGGACTTGCCGTCGGCGTCGAGAGCTTCGACGATGATCGTCGAACCGTTCGGGGTGATGTCCGCCGCCGTCTCGAAGCCGGTGCGTTCGACCTCGGTGTTCTCGACCAGGTGCTCCTCGTCGTCTCCGCTGAGCACTCTCCACGAAGCCACCTCGGTGGCTCCGTTCCAGCTCATGTGCACGCGGGTGATGTCGGCCTGCGGCTGCGACTTCGTCGCGGTCGGGGGAACGGTCGGCTGGGCATGCCAGTCGAACCGGTAGGCCCGGTAGTTCGATCCGCCGGTGAAGGTCAGATCGGCGAGCAGCTTGCCGTCCTTGGAGAATTCGGAGACGTAGGGTTCCGAACCCCAGCCGAGGACGACGTTGCCGTTGGGCAGCTCTTGGAAGTTGCCCTGACTGCCCGACGAACGGTCGTCGGGGGCGGGATACTCCGTGACCACCTCGGCGCGTTTCTTCTTCTCGTCGACGTCGAGGCGCAGACCGCGGGTGTCGCCGAGCCGAGGCGCGGCATGGTTGTCGAACAGGGTCAGCGTTCCATCGGACCGGCGCTGGGCATCGTGCTGCCAGGCGAACTGTGCGCCGTCGCCCATCTCGAAGTCCGAGGCCTTGCCGCCCAGGACCCAGTTGAGGTCGGCGCTCGTCCGGTCGAGCTGGTAGACCGCATGAGTGTTGCGTGCCGAGACGAGCAGGGACTTGCCGTCGTCGTCCTCGGACACGGAGTTGAGGTGGATGTAGTCGAAGGGGTCGTCCTTCGTGCCCTCACCGTCCTTGAGCTCCGCCTCGGACTGGTCGACGGGGACGGCATCGAGGGAGTGCCACTCGAACAGCGGATCACCGGTTGCGATGTCGACCTCCTGGACGATTCCCTCCCAGGCCCAACCGTCCTCGTCTCCGCCGACGGAGCGCAGATCCGTCTGCGTCTTGACATAGGAGATGAGGAACATGGTGTCATCGGCGGTGATGGTCGTCTCGTACAGGTCGGAGGTGTCCTTGGGGAGCTCTCCGCCCATGCCGACACGGGCGATCTCCCGATACGAGGTGTCGACGATGACGACCTCACCGGCGGTGTGCGGCGTCTCGGCCAGCCCCTCCCGCCAGGTGAGCACCGGCTGCCCCTGATATTCCTGGACGCGCAGATCCCACAGTGCCTCGGCCTCGTTCCGGATCCACACCGGGTCACCGGCGGAGTCGAGGATGAGGCCGCCCACCCAGGACTTGTCGTCGGTCTGCGTCTGTCCCTTCGGAGCGAGGAACGTCTCCAGCTCTCCGTTGTCGTCGGGGAAGGACCCGGAATCGATGTCGACCTTCGGCGGGGCGAGTTCGGGGCGGGAGCGGAAGTCCCAGCGTTCGGCGACGGCGATGTCGTCATCGGCATCGGCCGTGCACCCTGTGAGCAGGAGAGCCGCTGCGGCCAATCCTGAAAGGACTGTTCTCTTCATGAGCGAATGCTCATCCTCACACGTTTTCGGCTCCCGCGCCCCTCCACCGTTTCGATTCGTGTGCCGAATGGGTCGTGTCAGCTGCGTGGCCTAGACTGTTCGGGTGCTCAACGGACTTGATCTCACCCGCCGGAATCCCACCATCACCGAACTCGTCGCGGCCTTCAACGACGCGAACACCGCCGGTGGAACGATCGATGCGATCAAGGGACTGTGGCCGTCGATCCTGCGCCGCACCGTCACCCCCGACGGGGCCTCTGCGCCGCAGCTCATCGTCACGGCCACGACGCGTGAGGCCGAAGACCTCGCCCAGGCGCTGGCCGACTGGGTGCCATCGGCGTCGATCGCGATCTTCCCCAGCTGGGAGACCCTGCCGCACGAGAAGCTGTCGCCGCGTTCGGACACCGTCGGTCAGCGTCTCGAGGTGCTGCGCCGCCTGGCCCATCCCACTCCCGGTCGAGAGCTGACTTTCATCATCGCGCCCGTGCGCGCCTTCCTCCAGCCCCTGGCCAAGGGGCTCGGCGACATCGAACCGGTCGAGCTCGCCGTCGGCGACGAATGTGAGATCGATGCCCTGGCCGAACGGCTCACCGAACTCGCGTACTCCCGCGTCGACATGGTCTCCAGACGCGGCGAATTCGCGGTCCGCGGCGGAATCGTCGATATCTTCCCGGCCACCTCGGAGCGGGCGCTGCGTGTGGAGTTCTTCGGCGACGAGGTCGACGAGATCCGCGAATTCTCCGTCAGCGACCAGCGCTCCATCCCCACCGAAGACGGTGACGCACCCGTGGACCTGTCGGCACCGCCGTGCCGGGAGCTGCTCCTGACCGATTCGGTGCGGAAGAGGGCCGCAGAACTCGCCGAGGAGGTCCCCAGCGCCGCCGATATGCTCGACAAGATCGCCGGCGGAGTCGCCGTCGAAGGCATGGAGTCGCTCACCGCCGTCCTCGCCGACGGGATGGAGCCGCTCATCGCTCTGCTGCCGCCCACGTCGAAGATCATCATCACCGAACCAGAACGCGTCGACACCCGCGCCGCGGATCTCGTGGAGACGACGAACGAATTCCTCGAAGCCGCCTGGACCGGAGCCGCCGGTGGGGGTCAGACCCCGATCGACCTGTCGGCCGCCAGCTTCCGCACCGTGGCCGAGATGGCCGACGGCGCTCGCCTCATCGGCCTGGCCTGGTGGGAGATCGGCGGATTCGCCGCCGACGAGGAGCTCGCCGGCCCCGAAGAGAACATCTTCTCCGTTCCCGCGCGCATCCCGAAGGGCTATGCCGGCGACGTCGAAGCGATCCTCGCCGACGTCAAGGGACTCATCCACGACCGGTGGCGCATCCTAGTGCTCACCGAGGGCCAGGGGCCCGGCCGACGCATGGTCGAGGTGTTCTCCGAAGCCGGAGTGCCCGCCGCCTTCGTCGATGACCCCACCGATCTGCCCGAAGCCCTGGTGACCGTGACGACGGCCGCCTCCTTCGGCGGATTCGTCTTCGACGATCTCAAGCTCGCAGTGCTCACCGAAGCCGATGTGCTCGGTCGGGCGGCGGCTACCTCGACGCGGGACATGCGCAAGCTGCCCACCCGCCGTCGGCGCAACCAGGTCGACCCGCTCAACCTGGCACCCGGCGACTACGTCGTCCACGACCAGCACGGTGTCGGGCGATTCGCCGAAATGACGCAGCGGACCGCGGGCAAGGGTGCGAACAAGCACACCCGCGAATACCTCATCATCGAATACGCACCCGCCAAACGCGGACAGCCCGGCGACCGCCTCTATGTCCCCAGCGATGCGCTCGACCAGGTCACCCGTTATGTCGGCGGGGAGAGCCCGAATCTCAACAAGATGGGCGGCGCCGACTGGCAGACGACGAAGGCGAAGGCCCGCAAGGCAGTCAAGGAGATCGCCGGAGAACTCATCCGCCTGTATTCCGCCCGTCAGGCCACCGTCGGCCACGCGTTCGGGCCGGACACCCCCTGGCAGCGCGAACTCGAGGACGCCTTCCACTATGTGGAGACCGCCGACCAGCTGACCACCATCGACGAGGTCAAGTCGGACATGGAGAAGACCGTGCCGATGGATCGTCTGATATGCGGCGATGTCGGCTACGGGAAGACGGAGATCGCGGTCCGTGCTGCGTTCAAGGCGATCCAGGAGGGCAAACAGGTCGCCGTGCTCGTGCCGACGACGCTGCTCGTCCAACAGCACTATGAGACCTTCGCCGAACGTTACTCGGGATTCCCCGTCACCATCGGCGCTCTTTCCCGGTTCCAGACCAAACAGGAATCCGAGAAGGTCAAGGAGGATCTGGCCGACGGCAGACTCGACCTCGTCATCGGCACCCACCGGCTGCTCAGCGGCGAAGTGCGATTCAAGGAACTCGGACTCGTCATCATCGACGAGGAGCAGCGCTTCGGCGTCGAACACAAGGAGACGCTCAAGGCGCTGCGGACGAACGTCGACGTCCTCGCCATGTCGGCGACCCCGATCCCGCGCACCCTGGAGATGGCCGTGACCGGCATCCGCGAGATGTCGACCCTGGCCACACCGCCGGAAGAACGGCACCCGGTGCTGACCTATGTGGGCAAACGCGAGGACAAGCAGATCAAGGCAGCGATCCGCCGCGAGCTCATGCGCGAGGGACAGGTCTTCTACATCCACAACAGGGTCCGCGATATCGAAGCCGTTGCCGGTCACATCGCCGAGATGGTGCCCGAGGCGCGGATCGCCATCGCCCACGGCAAGATGAACGAGACACGACTCGAACAGGTCATCGTCGACTTCTGGGAGAAGAAGTACGACGTGCTCGTGTGCACGACGATCGTCGAAACAGGAATCGACATCGCGAATGCGAACACGCTCATCATCGACAATGCCGACCGCTACGGGCTCTCCCAACTGCATCAGCTGCGCGGACGTGTGGGCCGTGGACGCGAACGTGCCTACGCCTACTTCCTCTACCCGCCGGACACGCAGCTGACCGAGACCGCACACGACCGTCTGACGACCCTGGCCGCGCACACTGAACTGGGGGCCGGGATGCAGGTGGCGATGAAGGACCTCGAGATCCGCGGAGCCGGCAACCTGCTCGGCGGTCAGCAGTCGGGCCATATCGAAGGTGTGGGCTTCGACCTCTACGTTCGCCTCGTCGGCGAGGCCGTGGCGAAGTTCCGCGGTGAGGAGACCGAGCCCGAGGCCGACATGCGCATCGAACTGCCCGTCGACGCCCACCTGCCGGCCGACTACGTCGATCACGAACGACTGCGACTCGAGGCCTATCGGAAGCTTGCTGCGGCGACCGACGAAACGCAGCTGCAAGAGGTGCTCGACGAACTCACCGACCGCTACGGCCCCTATCCGGAACCCGTCGGCGTCCTCGCCGATGTGGCCAGGCTGCGCATCCGCGCCCGAGCCTCCGGGGTCAACGACATCGTCATGCAGGGCAACTTCATCCGCTTCGGACCCGTCGAACTCTCCGACTCCCAAGTGGTCCGGCTCAAACGCCTGTATCCGAAGTCGCTGCTCAAACCGGCGCTGCGCTCGGTCCTCGTGCCCAAGCCGATGGCCGGCAGCGGATTCGACTCCAAGGAGATGACCGATTCGGACGTTCTGCGGTGGGCTCACCAGTTCCTCGACGCGATCCTGCCGGTCATCGAGTCCGAAACCGCGGAGGTCAAGGAAGCCGGTGCTGCGAAGAACGGTTGAGAACTCGCCGACTGTTCATCGTCGACCGGCCCGCGTGTCAGTGCAGTGGCGTAGAGTGCGAAGCGCGGAGGCTTGCAGCAGCAAGTGCATCTCACACAGCTGTCTACTAAGGAGTATCCCATGGGTGTTGGCGACAAGTTCGAGAACAGGGCCGAAGACCTCGGTGGTCGCGCCAAGGAGGCCGTCGGCGACGTGACCGGTGACGACGAGCTCAAGGCCGACGGTGCCACCGATCAGCTCAAGGCCAAAGCCAAGGACGTCGGCGAGTCCGTCAAGGACCTCGGCGCATCGGTCAAGGACAAATTCTCGAAGTGACCGGCGAACCGGCCCTCACCGCTTGTGGTGAGGGCCTTTCGTGGCGGCAGGAGGATCTTTCGTGGGTGAACGTGACGAGCAGGGAACGGACCGGATCGGACCGAGTCAGGCCGAACCGCGGCTGCAACCGGTGATCGACGCGATGGCGACTCTGCGGCGACGCTGCCCCTGGTCGAGCCGGCAGGATCACCAGAGCCTGGAGAAGTACGCTCGGGAGGAGACCGACGAACTCATCGATGCTCTCGAGGATTTCACGACCGCACCCACGCCTGAGAACCGGGCGGCCGTCATCGAAGAGCTCGGCGATGTGTTCTACCAGGTGCTCTTCCACTCCGCCCTGCTCGATGAGAGCAGCGGGCAGGTATACGGGCACAGCCTCGGTGCCATCATCGATGGCCTCGAGGCCAAACTCATCCGTCGTCATCCCCTGGCGTTCACCGGTGATTCCGGGGACGAGATGGCATCGTTGGATGACGTCGAACGCGAATACCGTCGGATCAAAGCAGAGGAGAAGGCCGCGGTGCGGGACGAGGACAGAACCCCATGAGTCTGGAGAGACTCGAGATCGAAGGCACCTTCAATTTCCGTGACCTCGGAGCACCCGTCACCGAGGCGGGGGAGCATCGAGTGCGATCCGGGAAGGTGTTCCGGGCTGACGGTCTGGCGCAGCTGAGCGATCGGGCGCGCGCCGACATCGGCGGACTCGGCATCGGCACCGTCATCGATCTGCGCGATATCGGCGAGCGGGCGAAGCTGCCCGATGCGCTCGGTGACCTCGACGTCCGCCATATCGAGCTGCCTGTCTTCGATGACCATTTCTTCCCCAGCCGACCGCTGAGCAGGGAAGAGATGAAAGCCGCCGCCGAGGCGACCGGAATTGATCTGCGCGACCGGAGCCTCGGCCGCATCTACGAACTCATGATCGCCCACTTCGGCCACCGGCTGGCCGCCGCCGTCGATCTGATCGCCGAACACTGCACCGAAGGCGTGGTCTTCCACTGCTCTGCCGGGAAGGATCGCACCGGTGTGATCGGAGCGTTCCTGCTCGAGCTCCTCGGCGTGGGACGCGAGGAGCTCGTCGCCGAATACGCCATCACCTCCACCCACCTGTCCGGGGGATTCCTGGAAGCGATCACCCGGAACTTCTCCGATGCAGGCATCTCCGGCAACCTCGCCCAGACCGCCACCGCCGCACCAGCCGAACTCATGCACGAGGTCCTCGATCGGATCGCGGCCGGGCACGGGGCCGCCTCGGCGACGAACGGGGGAGCGCCTGGAGGAGTCGAAGCCTACCTGCTCGCCCACGGGATGGACCCGGCGACGCCGGGTCGGCTGCGGCACTGCCTGCTCGAGTCCGAGCCCAACCGGGGCTCGGACAGAGGGTGAGCCTGGCCGCGCGGTGCATTAAGCTGTCCTGCAGGCACATGTTCCCCATGTGAAACCGAACGCTAAGGAGTACTCAGTGGCCGAGATCGTTGCCGCAAACGCCCGTGAAATCCTGGATTCCCGGGGAAATCCCACCGTCGAGGTGGAAGTGCTGTTGGCCGATGAGTCCGTCGGTCGCGCCGGAGTCCCCTCCGGTGCCTCCACCGGTGAGTTCGAAGCCGTGGAGCTGCGCGACGGTGATCCGGAGCGCTACCTGGGCAAGGGCGTCACCCAGGCCGTCGACGCCGTCGTCGACGAAATCCACGAAGTCGTCGTCGGGCTCGAAAGCGACGATCAGCGTCTCGTCGACCAGGCGCTCATCGAACTCGACGGCACCGACAATAAGTCCCGCATCGGCGCGAACGCGATGCTCGGAACCTCTCTGGCCGTGGCTCGCGCGGCAGCGGTCTCGGCCGATCTGCCCCTCTACCGCTACCTGGGCGGACCGAACGCACACGTCATGCCCGTGCCGATGATGAACATCCTCAACGGCGGATCCCATGCCGACTCGAACGTCGACATCCAGGAATTCATGATCGCCCCGATCGGCGCCGCCAGCTTCCATGAAGCGCTGCAGTGGAGCGTCGAGGTCTACCACGCGCTCAAGGGCGTGCTCAAGGAGCGCGGACTCTCGACCGGGCTCGGCGACGAGGGCGGATTCGCTCCGAACCTCGACTCCAACGCTGCGGCACTCGACCTCATCATCGAGGCCATCGACATCGCCGGGCACCGTCCCGGACGCGATATCGCCGTTGCCCTCGACGTGGCGTCCTCGGAGTTCTACTCCGACGGAGCCTACGAGTTCGAAGGCGGCAAGAAGACCGCCGAGGAGATGGCCGCCTACTACGAAGAGCTGCTGGCGAAGTACCCGCTCGTGTCGATCGAGGACCCCCTCGATGAGAACGACTGGGACGGCTGGGCGACCCTGACCGAGACGATCGGGTCGAAGGTCCAGCTCGTCGGCGACGACCTGTTCGTGACCAACCCCGAGCGTCTGCAGCGCGGGATCGACAACGCCACGGCGAACTCGCTGCTGGTCAAGGTCAACCAGATCGGCACCCTGACAGAGACCCTCGACGCTGTGTCGCTGGCACAGACGAACGGCTACACCACGATGATCTCGCACCGCTCCGGCGAAACCGAGGACACGACGATCGCCGACCTGGCCGTGGCGACCAACGCCGGTCAGATCAAGGCCGGTGCCCCGGCCCGGTCCGAACGCGTCGCGAAGTACAACCAGCTGCTGCGCATCGAAGAGCAGCTCGGCGATGCCGCACGCTACGCCGGCCGCAGCGCCTTCCCGCGCTTCGAAGCCTGAGGTCAGCAGGGTCCTGAACTCCCCGAGGCGGGGCCGGACGATCACAACGATCGCCCGGCCCCGCCTCGTCGTCTGCCGCTCCGGCGTCCCCACCTCATGGTCTCCCATCCCTGCCGCGACGATTCCCTGCTGCCGGTAGTCGGTTTTCGTGCCACCATCTGTCACCAGTCGTCTCATGCCTGCCCATCGGCGACATTCCGCTTCGAGCTCTTGTCGGGGAACACCTGAGCCGAGATACAGCTAGCCGATGCCCTCGATCTCGATGACGAGTCGCGCCCGGCGGCGACCGCCTCGGCGGGGGATTCGCGACGGGAATCAGCCAGGTCGATGGCCAACCGCACTGTGGAGCCGTTGCGCTTCTCCAGAGATTGGGCGAGGGTCGTGAGGATCTTCTCTCTGGTCGTCAGCTCTCGGTGCAGCGCATCATCGATCATGGGCACGGAGACGTCGAGGTTGCAGCTGCGGGCAACGTCGATGAGTGTGGGTTCGAGCGTGGTGAGCTCGGCACCCCCGATCCTGGCGCGATGAGCCTGTGGAATCTGATTGCCGCGGACATGGATGCTCTTGAAGCGACGGTTGACGCCGGGACGGACGACCTCGATCTGGTGTGTGACGGGGGAGGGGACAGGCAGGCCGTGGATGAGAGCCGCCGAGATGTGCGAGTCGATCTCCTCCGGCGGGTCGGGTTTCGAACCGTCCGTTCTCTGATCGGCCCGTTGGCTGAAGTGCCCAGACAAAGAAGCGTTGAGTTCGTTGACCTCGTCGCGGATGTCCGCGTGGTTGAATCCGAGTCGGACGATTTCCTCGGTGCTCAGAAGTTTGTACATGTCACTGAAGTGCACCTAATGACATCAAAAGACAATAGATCGCCCTCGCGCTGTGGGTAGCCTTGTGGATAGTTGAGGTTTGCGCGGAGCGATCGGCAGGCATCGGAGGTCTGAGGGAAAGAGATTGCGGGCATGCATCACCGTTGGCCGCATAACCCACTGCAGGAACGAGGGGGTTTGCCGTGAACGGTGAGGGGTGCGTTGCCAGGTGCAGGAGAAGCGGCCGCCGGGAGGGAGTGGCGGTGAAGGTGAGGGGAGGCTCCGGATGCTGAGGGTCAGCGAGCACGCTGCAACGTGATGGAAGATACGTGAGAACCGAACACGCCACGGGCCCGAAATCCTCGCGCAGAGAATGCGGACACGGCACACTTGGAGATGTTGCGACACTCTTCCCCGATCCCCAGTCGCAGAGGAAAGAAACATGGTCCCGAGCAAGCCCAGACGAAGTGCCCCGAAATCGGCTCCTGGCAAAGCCGCCCCTCGTCGATGCCCGAAACCGGTCATCGAAGCCGATGCCGGCATGGACGCCGAGGCGCGGAGCCGCCGCATATCGCTGCGCACGGGCATCTTCCTCCTCGTCATCGCCGCCGTCCTCCTCGCCTTCCTCTCGCCCCTGAACGCCGCCCTCAAGCAGGCCCAGCAGATCGCCGCCCTCAACGAGGAGATCGAGACGACGAAGGCCGAGGTCAAGAGCCTCGAGGAGAAGAACGAGAACCTCAGGGACCCCGATTACATCAAGCGCAAGGCCCGTGAAGACCAGTACTACGTGGAGAAGAGCAAGAACGCGGTCATCGTCACGAACCAAGAAGCTGTGGACGACGAAACCGAGTCCGCACGGCCGGTTCGCAAGCAGGCCTGGTACCTTGAGTTGCTGGAGTCCATTCAGGAGACCGGAAACACCGTGGAGAAGAGCTGATGATCACAGAGTGCACCGAGGCGGATTTCGCAGTCCTCGAAGACCAACTCGGACGCATTCCCCGAGGCGTCGTCGGCATCGCCGCTCGAAGCACCGCCGGTGAACCCCTCGTCGTCGCCACGGCCCCCCGCCTCGAAGACGGCACTCCGTTCCCGACGACCTTCTACCTCACCCATCCCGCCTATGTGTCCGAATGCTCACGGCTGGAAGCATCGGGAATCATGGCCGAGTGGACCGCCGAGATCGGCGATGACGAGGACCTTGCCGCCGCCTATGCCGCCGCGCACCGTGCCTACCTCGACGTGCGCTCAGAGATCGGGTCCGCAGCGGGCCTGGCGGAAGTCGAGGAGATCAAGGACTACTCCGCCGGCGGAATGCCGAACCGGGTGAAATGCCTCCACGCCCTCGTCGGGCATTCGCTGTCCGCCGGGCTCGGTGTCAACCCGATCGGTGATCGCGCGCTGTCGTTCATGAGCGATGTGCCGCCGCTGGCCGAGGCCGCTGCCACCCCGGAACCGACCGACTAGGACCTGCCATGCGTGTTGCCGCCTTCGACTGCGGGACGAACTCCCTGCGTCTGCTCATCGCCGATGTCGCCGCCGACGGCACCCTCACGGACCTGCGCCGTGAAACCCGGATAGTCCGCCTCGGCCAAGGCGTCGACGCCACCGGCGAGTTCGCTGCCGAGGCGCTCGAGCGCACCTTCTCCGTGGCGAAGGAATTCGCCGAGGTGGCCGCCGACTACCAGCCGGAGAAGCTGAGATTCGTCGCGACCTCGGCCAGCCGCGACGTGAAGAACCGGGATGAGTTCTTCGCCGGGATCTTCTCGATCCTCGGCGTCGTCCCCGACGTCATCGCCGGTGAGGAAGAGGCCCGACTGTCCTTCCTCGGCGCCACTGCCGGGCTCACGGATGCTGATGGACCGTATGTCGTCATGGACCTCGGCGGCGGATCGACCGAACTCGTCCTCGGCCACGATGATGTCCGAGCGGCAGTGAGCATGGACATCGGGTCGGTGCGTCTGACCGAGCGCCATATGCCCGTCGAGACACCCGACGACGCTCAGATTCAGGCGGCACTTGCCGATATCGACGGCCAGCTCGACCAGGCGGCCCGTATCGTCGACTTCTCCGCACCGCGGACCTTCATCGGTGTCGCCGGCACCGTCACCACCATCACCGCAGGTATTCTCGGGCTCGAGAGCTACCAGCGAGAGCGTATCCACGGAGCGCATATCAGCGTCGCGGACGTGGCAGACGAATCCCGCAGTCTCCTGTCCATGGACCGCCAGGCTCGCACGGATCTGCCGTACATGCACCCCGGACGCGTCGATGTCATCGGCGCCGGATCGCTGATCTTCGCCCGGACCGTCGACCGCTTCGACCAGGCAGTGACGGCCGCCGGGGGATCGCTGGACATTCGGGTCTCCGAAACCGACATCCTCGACGGGACCGCGCTCGATCTTGCGCTGACGAGCTCGTGAGAGGCGCCGCCCGACTCCTCGCCGTCATGACCGTCGTCCTCGGACTCGTCGTCGGCACCACCCAGCCGGTCATGGCCGCGCCGAAGGCCGGGCCCGGACAGTGGTTCATCAAGGACTACGGGATCGACACGGTATGGAAGAAGTCCACGGGCAAGGGCGTCAAGGTCGCAGTCATCGACTCCGGCGTCAACACCGACCACGAAGACCTCAAAGACGTGGTGACGAAGTCGAAGGACTTCAGCGGCTTGGGCAAGGACGGAAAGACCCCGATCGGCGGGAAGACCACGATCCACCACGGCACCGCCGTGGCCGGAGTCATCGCCGGCCGAGGAGTCGGTGCCGGACCGACCGGCGTCGCCCCGGACGCAGAGATCCTGTCGGCGTCGATGTGGCTGGGCCCCGACCGCCCGAAGGAGTCCGGATCGACTCGAGAACAGGCCGATCAGGCCATCCGGTGGGCCGTCGACTCCGGTGCGAAGGTCATCAACATGTCCTTGGGATGGGACGATCCGGGCTGGCCCTAGAGCTGGGACGAATCCTTCGCCTACGCCTATGAGAAGGACGTGCTCGTCGTCGCCTGCGTCGGCAACGCCTCACAGGGAGCGACCCAGGCGTGGTCGCCGTCGACGGTCCCCGGCGTCATCGGGGTGGGCGGACTCGACCAGAACGGAAAGGTCCTTCACGACTCCACCGCCCCCGGCACGGCTGTCGACCTCATGGGCCCGGCCGAGGACATTCCCATCCCGTACTACAGCGGCGGCTACGCCGAAGGTCAGGGATGCTCCTTCGCCGCTCCTATCGTCGCCGGTGTGGCAGCGCTCATCCGCTCCGAGAACCCGGAACTCAGCGCCGATGAGGTCCGGGCGAAGCTGCAGTCGAGCGCCGAACCGGTCGACGGTCACAAGGGCGTGAGCAAGAAGGGCAAGCCCGACCCGATCGTCGGCTGGGGCCGCGTCGATCCGCAGGGGGCGGTCAAAGCGAAAGTGCCCAAGAACGTGTCCTCCGCCGAGGAGGAGCTGGCGGATTGGGTGAAGATGCATCGTCGCGGGGATGCGAAGGCCGAAGAGACCGAAACCGCCGCTCCGGATGAGTCCGAGAGCCCGAAGGCACTCGCGCCGACAGACATCGTCGCCACACAGTCGACACCGACTCTCGGCTTCGCCGTTCTCGGTGCCGGTGCCCTGATCGCCCTGGTTCTCATGATCGTCTCGGTCGTCTCCTTCGCCCGCCGTCGACGCTGAAACCGGGAGACGAAACTGCTCTGATCTGGGGCGTTCGAGTCCGTGAGACAAACAATTAGTGAAAGTTTTCACAAGGGTCTAGCATGGGATTATGGCACTCATCAGAAACTCAAAACTGCGTCCACGAATCCTCGTTGTCGGCGGCGGCTCTGTCGGCCTGCTCGCCGCTCAGAATCTGCTGAAGAACCTCGGTCGGGGCGAAGCCACCGTCACTGTGGTCGATCCCAACCCGTACATGACCTACCTGCCGTTCCTCCCCGAGGTGGCAGCAGGGTCGATCGAGCCCCGTCACGCTGTGGTGCCGCTGCGCCGCAACCTGCCGGGTGCCGAGGTCATCACCGCGAAGGTCACCTCGATCAACCACGCGGAGAAGTTCGCCACCATCGAACCCGAGAACGATGAAGCGTTCGAACTCGACTACGACCACATCATCCTCGCCTCCGGTTCGGTTGCCCGTGCGCTGCCGATCCCGGGCCTGAAGGAGAACGCGATCGCGCTCAAGCGCATCGAGGAAGCCGTCGCCCTGCGCGACCACCTGCTGTCCCGCCTGGCCGACGCCGCTCTGATGGAAGATGACGAAGAGCGTCGCAAGGCTCTGACCTTCGTCTTCGTCGGTGGCGGATTCGCCGGCATCGAGCTGCTGACCGAACTCGAGGACATGGTCCGTTCGGCCATCGCCCAGTACGAGACGCTGACCGAAGCCGATGTCCGCTTCGTCCTCGTCGAGGCCCTCGGCCGCGTCATGCCCGAGGTCGGCGAAGCTCAGGCCCGTTGGGTCGTCGAGCACATGCGCGAACGCGGAATCGACGTCTACCTCGAGACCTTCCTTCAGGACTGCACCGACAAGCACGTCAAGCTCTCGAACGGCGAAGAGTTCGACGCTGACACGATCGTCTGGTCCGCCGGTGTCAAGGCCAACCCGATGCTCATCGACTCCGACCTGCCGATCAACGAACGCGGCAACGTCACCGTGCGCGCCGACCTGCGGGTCGAGGGCGATGACGGCGTCGTCGAGGGCGCTTGGGCCGCCGGCGACAACGCTGCTGTTCCCGACCTGTCCGGCGGCGGAGTGGCAGGCTTCTGCGTGCCCAACGCTCAGCACGCCGTGCGTCAGGCCCCCGTGCTGGCTGCCAATGTGCTCGCCGCACTGCGCGGAGAGACCGAGTTCAAGCAGTACTTCCACAAGACCATCGGTACGGTCGCCGGTCTGGGCGTGTACAAGGGTGTGTCGCAGATGGGCGATTTCGAAGCCCGCGGAATTCTCGCCTGGCTCATGCATCGGGCGTACCACGGCTACGCCATCCCGACCATGGATCGCAAGGTCAAGGTTTTCGGCAACTGGTTCCTCAACGCCGTCCTCGGCCGCGACGTCATGCCGCTGGCAGACCTCGATGTTCCGCGCAAGAACTTCGTCGAGGCCGCCAACTCGAAGCCGGCTCCGAAGAAAGAGCCTGCCAAGGCCTGATTCGAGGCAGCCGGTGCCATCCGGCGATACGCCCTGATGAGACGACTGACGCCGGGGATGCAATCGCATCCCCGGCGTCAGTCATATCTGCAGACGCTGCAGTGAGTGAGCCCTGCTCAGTTCGCCACGGTGAAGCGGGCGTCGATGTGCGCAGGCTCGGCGATCTCATCGACCATGGCCACAGCGAAGTCCTCGGCCGAGATCGAGTCGCCCGCTGGCACCTCGAGCTCGACGTTGTAGGAACCGGTGCGCTCACCCGGAGCGATCTCCGGGGCGGGGGAGATGAGCGTCCACGGCGAGGGGTTCGCCGCACGCAGCAGTTCGAGTGCCTTGGTGCCGGTCTCTGCCTCAGCCTTGTACGCGGGAGGGAAACCCTCGGTGTCCTTGAGCATCGTGTCCCCGGCGAACAGGGAACCGGCACCGCCGACGACGAACAGTCGGGTCTCACCGCTGGCCTTCGCCACGGTCGACAGAGCGTCGAGCCATTCCTGGTGGTTCCCGCCCGTGCGGCTGGGTCCGGTGGTGGAGACGAGGACATCGTGGTCGGCGGCCATGCGTGCTCCGAGCTCCGCATCCGCCATATCACCGGCGATCGAGCGCGTCGCGCCGTTCACCTCGGTGCCGGAGCGAGTGATGGCGGTGACCTCGATCCCGCGGGAGGCCGCCTCGGCGACGACGCGCGAGCCGATCATTCCCGATGCTCCAAAGGTTGCGATCTTCATAAGAGTCCCTTCGTTCGACGTGCAGCGCAGGCGCGATGCACGGTGGAAGTCAAAGTCTGACCTTCCTAAGGTATCTTTGGGATATCGAGTACCTCAAGGATACTATTGAACCATGAGTGTGAGAGTTCGATGGGAAGGCGATGCCTTCGACCCCGAATGCCCGACCCGAGTGGTGCTCGATCGGGTCGGGGACAAGTGGACGGTGCTCATCGTCGACATCCTCGACGCCGGTCCGAAGCGCTTCAACGAGATCCGTCTGGCCATCGGCGGAATCACTCCGAAGGTGCTGACCTCGACCCTGCGGTCGCTTGTCGCCGACGGCCTCATCCAGCGCGAGGTATTCGCCGAGGTGCCGCCGCGGGTGGAGTATTCGCTCACCGACCTCGGTCGGTCACTGCAGGAACCCGTGGCCGCACTCCGGACGTGGGCAGAAGCCAACGTCGCGGAGATCGTCGAGAACCGGGACCGTCACGACGAAGCACACGTGTCCGCGGGCATGTGAACGTTCCCCAAGCCAGAGCTCGAGCGATCAGCTGGAGAGGGTGAAGTCGTGTGACTTCTCCGCGATCACCCGCAGGGTGCCTTTGCCGAGGTCGTAGACGCTCTGCCATTGAGTGTAAGCCTGGCGCACATCGTCGAGCAGGCCGACCGCCTCGTTGACGGAAACCTTCCCAGCGGCGGCCGAGAGTGTGTCCGCGCAGGTGCAGTAGCGCCACTGTCCGCTGCGCTGGGCCTCGGACGTCGTGGACATGTGGACGTTCTCCAAGCGCATCCACGGCTGCCCCTGCGGGGGTCGGATGACCTGCATCGTGCCGGCGTCGTATTCGACGACGGCTTTCGCCCCCGTGCCGTCGGCGACCAGATAGTGCAGGCCTGGACCGCCGGTGAAATCGACATTGTGGTCGTCGAAGAGGTCGAGGGCGTCCTCGAGTCTATCCGCGTGGTCGAGCACCATGCGCTGGATGTCCAAGCCGCCGAACCACCGATGAGCACCGATCGTCGACTCAGGGGAGTGGGAGGCGGACTCAGGGGAGTCGGGCTCGATCTCTGATGTGCCATGTGCTGTCCGTCCTTGGACGCAGGGGGCCGAGAGGGCATCGGTCCGATGCAGGTCATCGGTGTGGGGTGAATACTGTCAAAGTCGTTTCGCTCGGCCCGGGCAGGCGATGAAGGCGGCACACCGAGTGCTGCACATCAGGCGCGAGCGAGCTGTCCGAACACGGTGACGAAATCACGCAGGGCTCCTGCGACCCGATAGATCCGCGGCTGGCCGGAGTAGACCCAGTTGTTCGTGATGATCGAGGCGCTGCCGCCGTTCGTCGCCTGTTTGAACTCGGCGACGTCGAGCGTCGCGAGATGGTCCGTGACGAGGCGGCTGCGCAGGTCCGGGCCCATCTGCTTCCAATGGTCGGCGGCTTCGAAGCCGACCTCCGTCCATTCGCCACCGATCTCGCGGTAGGCGAGGGGACGGCAGGGAGCACTGATGCATTCGCCGAGCGGCGGTGCTCCAGAGTCGGCAACATCGCTGTCGACGTCGAGGAGTGCGGCCGGTCCGTCCGCCTCGGCGAGGCGCGGGTCGTCCGTTCCGTCGACGCACTGTGAGTGGTCGCTGACGGTGAGAAGCGCGTAAGTCATCACACCATTCTGCCTGCTCGGGCAACAACGTGGGATTTTGTACCTTCCTGAACAGTGTTCAATAATGGCAATATGGATAGCTATCAAGTACTCGCCGAGCGCGTGCTCGCCGGCGATCCGGCCACCGCCTCCGATGCCCGCACGATCCTGTCGTCGTCCGACGAGGACCTCCTCGACCTTGTCGCCGCTGCCTCCCGGCTGCGCCGCGAGCATTTCGGCAATCGCGTCAAGGTCAACTACCTCGTCAACCTCAAATCGGGACTCTGTCCGGAGGACTGCGGCTATTGTTCGCAGCGCTTGGGTTCCGAAGCCGACATCCTCAAATACTCGTGGCTGCCCAGGGAAGAGGCGAAGCGGCAGGCGGAATTCGGTCTGGCAGGGGGAGCCTCGCGGGTCTGCCTCGTAGCCTCAGGACGCGGTCCTTCGAACCGGGACGTCGAGCGTGTCTCGGGGATGGTCGAGGAGATCAAGACATCCAGTCCCGACGTCGAGGTCTGCGCCTGCCTCGGGTTCCTCAAGGACGGTCAGGCGAAGCGGCTCAAGGACGCCGGTGTCGACGCGTACAACCACAACCTCAACACTGCCGAATCTCTCTACCCCGATATCTGCTCGACTCATACGTTCGCCGACCGTGTCGACACTGTGGACAAGGCGCGTGGTGCAGGGCTCTCCCCGTGCTCGGGGCTGATCGTCGGAATGGGGGAGACGAACGAGCAGATCATCGAGGCCATCGAAGCGCTCAAGGCCGTTGACTCCGATTCGATCCCGGTCAACTTCCTCATTCCCTTCGACGGCACACCGCTCGAAGGAACCTGGACTCTGACCCCGCAGCATTGCCTGCGGATTCTCTGCGCCGTGCGATTCCTGTGCCCGGACCGCGAGCTGCGCATCGCCGGCGGTCGGGAGATGCACCTGCGTACGCTGCAGCCGCTGTCGCTTCATGTGGCCAATTCCCTCTTCCTCGGCGACTATCTGACCTCGGAGGGGCAGGCCGCCGAGGAAGACCTCGACATGATCGTCGACGGAGGCTTCGAGATCGTCGGAGCAGAGAGTGCCGAACGACTGCGTGATGAGCTCAAGGCTCACCGGGCATCCCATCAGGCCGCCTTCGCCGAGGTGGCGCCCGGTGACATGAAGAGCGACGGAACGTCCGCTGAGGCAGCAAAGTCCGCGAGCACCCTGCCGTGCGGCAAACCTCTGCCGACGGCTGGTCAAGAAGCCGACGACTCCGGAGTGATGATTCCGACGATCCGGCGCCGCGGCGCGGGCACAGAGCACGCGCCCAATGTCTGAGGCGGGACAACGGATGCCGACGAGCACGCTCGAGCGCGATTCCGGCCTGCTGTGGCACCCCTACGGTCCGCTCGACGCCGGCGCGCACTTCTCGGTCACAGGCGCAGATGGGCCCTATGTGGAGTTGCGCGATGCTTCGGGATCGGCGCATCGACTGCTCGACGGGATGAGCTCGTGGTGGTCGGTCGTCCACGGATACCAGCATCCGGTCATGGATGCGGCACTGACCACCCAGATCGGATCGTTCTCGCACGTCATGTTCGGCGGTCTCACCCATGAACCGGCCGTCGAACTAGCCGAGCGGCTCGTCGCAGTCACACCGGACGGACTCGACCATGTCTTCCTCGCAGACTCGGGTTCGGTCTCGGTCGAAGTCGCGCTCAAGCTCGCCATCCAATACCAGCTGGCCCGCGGCCGCGACCGCAGGCGCTTCCTTGCCCTCGAAGGTGCCTACCATGGTGACACCACCGGGGCGATGAGCGTGTGCGACCCTGTTGGGGGAATGCACAACGATTTCGCCGGGCTGCTCGCAACCCAGCTGTTCCTGCCTCGTCCGCCGTTGCCGGAGGCATCCGCTTCCGAGGTGCACGAATGGTCGGTCAAGGCTGAAAACCTCGTCGATGCTCACGGGGCAGAGATCGCCGGCATCATCGTCGAACCCCTCTTCCAAGGTGCCGGAGGTATGCGCCCGTATCACCCCGCCGCCCTGCAGTCACTGCGGCGGTTGGCCACCGAGATCGATGCCGTACTCATCGCCGACGAGATCGCCACCGGCTTCGGACGCACGGGCTCTGACTTCGCCTGTCGGGCCGCGGGGATCACCCCGGACGTCATGTGCCTGGGCAAGGCTCTGACCGGCGGCTATCTCACATTGGCGGCGCTGCTGTGCAGTGGAACGGTTGCCGACGTCATCACCACTTCGTCTCACCGGGCGCTCATGCACGGGCCCACGTTCATGGCGAATCCCCTGGCGTGTGCTGCGGCAAATGCGTCGGTCGGCCTCCTCATCGATGACGAGACGAGCGGCTGGGAGCCGGCCATTGGACGGATCTCGCAGGCCCTCGAAACGGGCCTCGCTCCAGCCAGGCGGCTGGATCATGTCATCGAGGCGCGGGTGACAGGCGGCATCGGCGTCGTCGAACTCGACCGCCCGGTCGACGTGGCTCTGACCACGCGCATAGCCTCCGAACATGGGGTGTGGCTGCGGCCGTTTCGGCAGCACATCTATACGATGCCTCCCTATATCTCGACTCCGGCGGTGGTGGACACCATCACGAAGGCGATTGTCGCGGCAGCCGCGGCACACGGGGATGGGTGCGAGTTCGAGGTTGCATCGTGAACGCCCTCTTCTCCCGCCTTTCCGCCGCCGCCGAGCGCCGAAGTACTGCCGGTCTTTATCGCAGTGACCTCGTGCTCGACGGACTCGACCTCGCCTCGAACGACTACCTCGGGCTCTCGGCGCATCCGCTGGTGCGTTCCGCAGCGATCGAGGAGATCGAACGCAGCAGCACCTCGGCCAGCGCATCGCGACTCGTCACCGGGACCACACACGTCCACCACCGATTGGAAGCTGCGCTGGCCGAACGGCTGCGGCACCCTGCGTGTGTGACCTTCTCCAGCGGTTATCTGGCTAATATCGCCGCCGTCACTGCTCTGGCCGGTCCTGATACTCTCATCATCTCCGACGCCCACAACCATGCGTCACTCATCGATGCCTGCCGTCTGGCAAAAGCTCCGACGAGAATCGTCGCCCACAACGACCTGGAGGCCGTTGAAGCCGCTCTGGCTGGTCGTCAGCAGCCAGAGGCGCTTGTCGTCGTCGAATCCGTGTACTCCGTCTTCGGTGACACCGCGGACCTGCCTTGTCTTCTTGACCTCTGCGTTCGTTACGACGCTCTGCTGCTCGTCGACGAAGCGCACGGGATCGGTGTGACCGGCGCCGAGACAGCCGTCGGAATGGGGGCGGCTGCCGCGGTGAGCGAATTCCGCGACCGCCTCGTGGTCACCGCCACGCTGTCGAAAGCGCTCGGCTCCCAGGGAGGGGCTGTGCTGGGAGCCGGTCTCGTCCGAGATGCTGTGGTCAACACGGCTCGCACCTTCATATTCGACACCGGTCTTTCCCCTGCCATGGCGGCCGCAGCGCGTGCCGCACTCGACCTCATCACCGCTGAGCGGGTGGCGTCGATGAAGGCCGCCCGCTCACAACTGGCAGCTGTACTTCATGTGCCGGTCCCGGCCGGTGCCGTGCTGTCCGTTCCCATGCCGAGTCCGGAATCAGGCGTCCGGGCGCGCGAACTGCTGTGCGAGGAGGGGATCCTCGTCGGCTGTTTCCGCCCTCCTTCGGTGCCCGACGGCATCACGCGTCTGCGGCTGACAGCTCGTGCCGGACTCAGTCCTGGGGAGCTGGCATACGCCTGTGAGCGCATTCGGGCGATCACCGAAATCTGCGCTGCGGAGTCGGCGGCATGATCCCGCGCTTTCTGCTCGTCACGGGAACGGACACCGGCGTCGGCAAGACCATCGCCACCGCGGCGCTGGCCGCGGCACTGACGGCGGTTGGGCGTCGAGTGATCATGTGCAAGCCGATCCAGACGGGGCATATCAGGGCCGACGATCCTGCACGTGAGCAGCTCGAATCCGATTACTGCGACGTCGTCACAGAATCCGACGCGGAGGCGGTGGCGCGGCTGACCGGCATCTATACGTTCACGAACACCACCCTCCGCCTGCCGATGGCTCCGGTTCCCGCCGCCAAAGCCGAATGGGACGGGTTCAAGTCGGTCGATGATGAGTCAGCTGGCGCTGTACCATCCGGACCGGACTCCTCAGGGGCCGACAGAGTCTCGAATCTGCCGAGCGCGGCCGAGCATGTGGACTTCATACGTACGGCGCTGGCACGAACCGATGCCGACCATGTCCTCGTCGAAGGGTCCGGGGGAGTCCTCGTCGATTTCGGAGGGCTGACCCTCGCCGACATCGCAGCCGGACTGTCAGAGGGAGAAAACTCGGTCGGTGCCGCCATCGTCGTCCGCTCACGCCTAGGGACTCTCAACCACACTGCTCTCACCGCTGAAGCCCTTGAGAGACGGCGGGTTTCGACCACCGGCATCATCATCGGTTCGTGGCCCGAAAAGGCGTCTCCGGTTGACCGTGACAATTGGGCTGCACTGTCGGCGATGGCGCCTGTCCTCGGAGCGATTCCCGCCGGGGTCGGAGACAGGCTCGATCGGAACGAGTTCACTGCCCGGGCACCTGGGTGGCTGCGGCTGTCCTGATGGCAGAGGCGGTGAAGGAATCAGCCTGGTCGTCACTGTGAATCGTCGCAGGTCAGCTCAAATATCTCTGGTCCCCCCAGTGGGACTCGAACCCACACTGAATCGATTTTAAGTCGACTGCCTCTGCCGATTGGGCTATAGGGGGAAATGCTCAGAACACACCTTATCGGCAAACCCCGGCCACCGCGATCTGAGACGTCCCGCGGACGATCCGGCCACATGGCTAACCTGGAGCGATGACGACGAACGGACCGAGCCGGCAGGCCTGGGTGATCCTCGTCGTCGGTGTCCTCACGCAGATGGCCGCGACCATCGCGATCGCCGGACCCGCCTTCCTCATCCCATACATGCACTCCGACCTCGGGTTCACCCTCACTCAAGCCGGCACCGTCGCGGCCGCACCGAGCTTCGGACTCATCCTCACCCTCATCGCCTGGGGCGCATTCGCCGACCGCTTCGGTGAACGACTCGCGATGACCTTAGGGATCGGGCTGACAGCAGTGTTCTCGGCCGCCGCTGTCCTCGTCGTCGACTCGCCGATCTGGATGGTCATCGTCATCGCCGCCTCCGGTGCTGCCGCCGCCTCCGTGAACTCGGCGTCCGGCCGCGTCGTCATGGGCTGGTTCCCCCGCCACCGTCGCGGACTGGCCATGGGTATCCGCCAGATGTCGCAGCCGCTGGGCACGAGCGTGGCCGCCGTGACCATCCCCGCGATCGCTGCGGCCGGCGGATTCCCCGCCTACCTGTGGTTCGTCGCCGCCGTGACCGGTCTGCTCGCCCTCATCTGCTTCGCCCTCGTCCGCAACCCGCCGGAGCAGTCTCCCACCCGCGCCGAGGTGGACGACCTCGACCGCGCCACCGATCCGACTACGTCACGGATCGGTGGAACCGAACCGGGATCCACCTCGGCGGGGGAGGGGAAGTCCGGCGCCGCCTCGGCGATCAATCCTTACCGCAGCGATTCCTTCCTGTGGCGCATCCACGCGGTCTCCGCGCTCCTCGTCGTCCCGCAGTTCGCGTTCTCCACCTACGGACTCGTCTGGCTCATCGTCGTCCAGGGGATCGGCGCGGGCGCCGCCGGAGCGATCGTCGCGATCGCGCAGATCATCGGCGCTGTCGGCCGCATGGTCGTCGGCGCGCTCTCCGACCGCACGGGATCCCGCGTCGGCCTCATGCGCATCGTCGCCGTCGCCGCCGTGATATTCGTGGTGGCCATCGCCATCCTGTCGCTGACTGAGCTCCCCGCTGTCGCCGCAGTCGTCTTCATCCTCGCCTCAGCCGTCTCCGTGGCCGACAACGGACTGGCCTTCGCCTCGGTGGCCGAAGCCGCCGGACCGCGCTGGTCGGGCAAGGCGCTGGGAGCCCAGAACACGGGACAGTTCGTCATGTCGGCCCTGCTCGGCCCCGGATTCGGTGCCCTGGTGACGGCGTTCGGCTATCCGCTGTCCTTCGGACTCATCGCCATCGCGCCACTATTGAGCGTCGGAATCATCCCGCGACGCGACGTCGATCGCATAACCTGATATTCATCTCTGCGCATTATCGTGCACGAGGCACACCCCGGTGTCGACAGCGAAAGGGAAGGATCTCGTGAACAATCTGTTCCAAGAGAATCTGCGGGAGTACATCGACAAACTCCGCCTCGAAGGATACACCGTCGAGGACAGTCAGACCACGGATCCGCACCTCATCGACCCCATGGGCCGGGCCGTCGAAACTTGGCGGGAAGGGTACCCGTACGACGAACAGATGGACCGCGAAGAGTACGAACTCGAGAAGTACAGACTGCAGGTCGAACTGCTGAAATTCCAGTACTGGGGTCAGGACACGGGCGCCAAACACGTCATCGTCTTCGAAGGTCGTGACGCCGCCGGCAAGGGCGGAACGATCAAACGCTTCACCGAACACCTCAACCCGCGCGCCGCCCGCGTCGTCGCACTCAACAAACCCTCCGACCGCGAAGCTGGACAGTGGTACTTCCAGCGCTACATCTCCCACCTGCCCACGAGCGGGGAGATCGTCATGTTCGACCGCTCCTGGTACAACCGGGGCAACGTCGAGAGAGTCATGGGATTCTGCACCGACGGCGAATACGAGACCTTCATGGAACAGGCTCCCGTGTTCGAGAAGATGCTCATCGACTCCGGAGTCCACGTCACGAAGTTCTGGTTCTCCGTGACCCAGAGAGAGCAGCGGACCCGGTTTGCGATCCGTCAGATCGACCCGGTGCGGCGGTGGAAGCTCTCACCGATGGATCTCGAGTCCCTCGATCGCTGGGACGCCTACACGGAGGCGAAGGAAGAGACGTTCCGCCGCACGGACACCGACCACGCTCCGTGGATCACGATCAAGAGCAATGACAAGAAACGCGCCCGCCTCAACGCGATGCGCTACTTCCTCAACCAGTTCGACTACGAGGACAAAGACCCGTCGGTCGTCTACGAAGCCGACCCGCTTCTGGTCCGCCGCGGCCGCGACGCCGTCGACGACTGATTCCGGACAGAAATTCGGCCGGGTGGAAGGGGAAAGACCACCCGGCCGGAACCGTGGAGCGGGGCTGGAACCCGCAGTGATGCGCAGTCACGCGCAACTGAGTTGCCCGAACCGAAGTGCCGGGCAATGGACGAATCAGACTTCTGCTTCGGCGTCCTTACGTGCCTTGCGCAGCGCCCGGCGCTTCTTGAAGCCGGTGAAGCTGAGCAGGAAGAGGATGATCGCCAGGAGCACGAACAGTCCGCCGCCGGCGATGCCCGAATCGACCCAGAACTGGGGCGGGAACAGGCGGATGAGCGAATCATCGGCGTAGAACTCCCAGGTCCCATCGGCGAAGAACACCTTGTGGAATCCGCGGAAGAAGCTGTCCCAGCCGAGCACTGCGACGACGGCGACAGCGGCCATGAAGATGATGCTGAAGATCGACCCCAGACGCACGCCCGCGTGGATGCCCGATCCGTTCTTGCGGCACATGTAGATGCCGAAGAGCACGGACCCGATGATCCCGACGAGAGCCACAAGGTAGAGCAGCGAGATCAGACCCTTGACGTCAGCCATGTGGCCGAGCTCGTCGGAGATGAAGATCGGCTCCCCGTTGGGCATGATGATATCGGCGAGGTAGCGCCGGGAATCGAAGTTGTGCAGGTAGTCGATGACATAGGTCCCGTAGTGCTCACGGTCGGCGGCACTGAAACCGAACTGATCGGCCGGGAACCCGGGCCGGAAGTACTCGAATTTGAGGAAGATCCCCGAGGCGACGAAGCGCACCCCCAGGGCCAGCAGGACGAAAGGGGTGGCGATCATGATCCAGATCGTGCCGATGACATCGAGCACCGACCGACGGCGCTCGGGCACGTCGGGGTCGCGGACATCGGTCGACGTCGCCGCCCTCGACACCGCTGCCCAATCGGCTTCGCTCATCACCGCGGTGCGCGCATTCTGAGGCACCTCGCGGGTGGCCCCGGCATCGGTCGAGGCTGATGCCCCGGCAGTCGATGCAGCGGCGGCCGAATCCGTGCCGGCGGACTTCTGCGCAGCGTTCTGCTCGGCGGCACGCGTGCTCGCGGTCGCGGGCTGGGAGTGCGGATTCGTCGAATGGGCGGGAGTCACCCTCACCGGACCCGTCGAGGGCTTCGCGTCCGCGGAATGCTTCGGGGCATCCTCTGCGATGGGATCCGTGATCGGATCGAACGCTTCGGTGTCGGTCGAGGGATCATTGGCCGCCTCCAGAGGGGTCTGCGACTGCTTATCGGCAGCACTGGCAGACCCTGAACTCATCCGCCTGCTCAGGAGGTCTTCGGTCTCGTTCTTCTCGTCTCTGGACACATCCCCATTGTCAGCGACCACCGGGTCCAAGCGGGGGAGGACACGCCACGGCGTCCGATTTCACCGGGTCGCTAGCCGAGCAGGGCGGCGACGATGACGAGAGCCGGAACGGACAGGACCGTGGTGATGAACACGGCATCGCGCATGAGTGCCTCGGATTGTCGGTATTGCATCGAGTAGATGTAGACGTTCTGTGCGGTCGGCAGGGCCGAGGTCACGACGATGGCGAACAGGTCGATCCCGGAGTAGCCGAGCAGGGGACCGCCGATGGCCCAGGCGATGACCGGCTGGGCGATGAGTTTCGTGCCGGTGATGTAGCTCAGCTGTGCGCGGCTGCCCTTGACGGGGATTCCCCATCCGTCCTTGAGTGAGATTCCGAAGGCCAGCAGGGCGCCCGGCACGGCCGTGGCGCCGATCATGTCGATGGGTTCGAAGACGAACCGCGGCAGTTCGAAACCCGTCGCCGAGGCGGCCACTCCGGCTGCGGCACCGAGGACGATGGGATTCTTGAGCACTTGGAGGATCGCGGAATACCAGTGCGAATCATGCTGCTTCTTCCCGGCCCCGTCGAGCACGGCCATGCCGATGGGGGCGAGGACGAGCAGCTGGAAGAGCAGGACCGGGGCGACGTAGCCGATGTCATGGAGGACATAGGCGGCGATCGGAATGCCGAGATTGCCGATGTTGACGTAGCTGGTCGCCCACGCGGAGAACATCGCTTCCCCGGTGCTGCGTCTCCGGATCCACTTGGTGAGGACGAAGAGGGCGGCCCCGACGATGAGCGCCGACCCGCCGGTGGCGAAGAGGGCGGTGTTGAAGATCAGCCCGAGGTCGGTATCGGCGACGGTGACATAGAGCAGAGCCGGGGTGCCGGCGTAGAAGACGAGCTTCGCGATGACCTGCTGGCCGTGGGGTCCGAGAACACCGGAGCGGCCGAGGATGAACCCGACCAGAATGACTCCGGCGATGACGGCGAAACCTTCGAATACGGCCAGCATGGGCTGTTCGGGCCCTCGCTTCCTGCGTCAGGGTCGGTCGGTGTCAGTTCGGGACGGTGTGCCGGTCCGGGAAAGTCGGGGTCAGCGTCGGACGGTCGGGGTCAGTCCGCCTCGGCGATATCGGAGACGACATAGGACGCTGCGGCGCTGACCGCACTGACGGCGAACACGGCCGGCCACGCACCGATCTTCTTCGCCAGGGGATGGGAGGCGCCGAACCCGCCGAGGTAGGCCACGCTCAGTCCGGTGGCGGCCGGCCAGCCCTTCTTCACATACCAGGAGCGGGCTGCGTAGGCGCCTGCGGCGGCGAGGACGACTCCGCCGAGGGGGCGGATCCCGGTCTCGCGGGCGGTGAGGAAACCGCCGATGAGGCCGACGGCGACGAGCGGGGCGGTGGAGACTTCGCGTGCATCCTTCATACGGACCAGTTTAGGCGTGCAGGTCATCGGCTCGGACGGCGGTCTCATAACGAGGAACGCCGATGCGGCGTCTTGATGATCACAGCAGTGAGATCTTGATGACCGAGGCGATGCTGATGACCGCGATGAGGCACACCGAGGCGGTGAGGAAGGCCGCGGCCCAGGGAGTCGGGCGGCTGCGTTCGGCCTGGATCGAGACAGAACCGAGCCGGTAGCGCCTGACCTGCATGGACAGTGCCGCGATGGCCAGTCCGATGCACACGACGAAGACGGCGACCGACCAGCCTCCGAAGACATGGATGAAGCGCATGAAGATGAGACTGACGACGGTCATGGTCAGACTCGTGCGCAGCCATGACTGCGTGGTGCGTTCGGGCTGCAGGCCCGGATCGGGGTGCGGCAGCGGCCGGGGCCGACGAGGTCCCGGCGGGCGCGGTCGCGGAATGCGAGGACTCATCGCAGCAGGCCGGCGAACACCAGGACGAGCAGACCCGCACCCAACGCCGAGGCGAGGCTGACGATGGGAATGATGAGCGGCAGCGGCAGGGAGGTCTTGCGCCGCATCGCCGATTCGATGCGGTGCCAGCGGAACGCGGCACCGGCGGCGAGGATGAACCCGATGACCATGAGCACGATCGACAGGGTCGCCCGCAGACCGGTCGAGAAGATCTCCGAGGTGAAGGCCTCGACGGCGATGCCGCCGCCGATGAAGGCCAGGGCGGTGCGGATCCAGGACAGGAAGGTCCGTTCGTTGGCCAGGGTGAATCGCGGATCGGGGTCGACGCCGTCGGGGAAGACCCGACGGGCGATGCGGCTGCGGGAGTCCTGCGAAGAATTGTTCTCACTCACCCTTCGAGGATAGCGGTAGACGGTGTGCGGCATGTGTGGAACCCTGAGCTCATGGGCGACGACGAGTCGATGAAGTCCTTCCTGCAGCAGTCCCTTCACCGAGGCCGGACGAACCTGCGGTGGAAGCTGTCCGGACTCGACGAAAGGTCGCTGAGGTGGCCGCGCACCCCGACCGGCTTCAACCTCCTCGGCGCACTCAAACACATGGCGCAGGTCGAGATCGTCTACTTCGGCGACACCTTCGGCCGCGCCTGGCCGAATCCCGACGAGCTCGTCACCGACGCCGACATCGACCTCGACCCACAGGCCGACTGGTGTGCGACCGAATCCGAGACGACCGAATATCTGCTCGACCTCTCCTCCCGAGTCGCCGATTTCGCTGATGAGACCATCGAGTCACTCAGGCTCGATTCGCCGGGGCGGGTGCCGCATTGGCCGAATGGCCGCGACGAGACCACCCTGGGACAGATCATGGTCCACGTCCTCGTCGATCTCACCCGGCACGTGGGCCAGATCGACATCATCCGGGAAGGCTTCGACGGTGCCGCCGGACTCTCCGAGGCGGCTCCGAACCTGCCGCAGGACTTCGATCAGGATGCGTATCTCGAACGCCTGGCCAGCATCGCCGACCGGTTCTGAGCAGGAACGCTGCGCGTCATTCCGAGGCGGACCGTCGTGAGAGGCGACTGGTGATACGCCGCTGAGACGAAAGCGCGGTTGTCACCTATCATGACTGAGGAAATACGGAGACCGCTGCGTCGCCGGTGTGTGGGAGAGCCTGATGAGCGACCCCCGACCACATCGTGAGACTGTGCGCGGCCGAAGACGAAAGCGAAAGACACCATGAGTGAGCAGTCGAACGGTTCCGGCCCCGGCGACGCGGGTGATGCGGAGACCGTCTCGGGAATCGAAGAGGCCTCGGGCCCGGCCAAATGGAAGGTCATCGGTCCCGGCCTCGTCGTCGCGGCCACGGGTGTCGGAGCCGCCGATATGGTGGCGACCCTGGTGGCCGGCAGCCAGTTCGGCTACGGACTGCTGTGGGCGGTGATCGTCGGCGTCATCCTCAAGATCGTTCTCGTCGAAGGCGCCGGCAGGTTCAGCCTCGCGACCGGTAAGACGATCTTCGAAGGCTGGCGATCGCTCGGCCGCTGGACCACATGGTATTTCGGTCCCTACATCATCATCTGGGGCTTCGTCTACGGGGCCACCGCGATGAGCTCGGCGGCACTGCCGCTGGCCGCGCTCTTCCCTGGGGTCAACCTGACAGTATCGTCGGTGCTCATGGGCCTGGCCGGCTTCGCCATGGTGTGGTTCGGCCGTTACGCCGTGTTCGAGAAGATCACCGCCGTCCTCGTCGGAATCATGTTCATCACCGTCGTGGGGCTGGCGATCATCGCCGCCCCGAACATTCCCGACATGCTCACCGGTCTGATCCCGATCATCCCCGAGGGCGGCGTGATCTACACCCTTGCGCTCGCCGGAGGAGTCGGCGGCACCATCACGCTGGCCGCCTACGGCTACTGGCTGCGCGAGAAGGGCTGGCACACCCCGAAGTGGATGAAGGTGATGCGCATCGACAACTCGATGGCGTACGTGATGACCGGCATCTTCGTCATCGCCATGCTCGTCGTCGGTGCCGAGGTCGTCCGTGCCGCGGGAGTCTCGATCTCCGCCGAGGACAAGGGGCTGCTCGGCCTCGCCGACGTCCTCAAGGCCCGCTACGGCGAGGTGGTGGGCATAGGATTCCTCGTCGGCTTCTGGGCCGCGTCCTTCTCCTCGATCATCGGCGTCTGGAACGGTGTGTCCCTGATGTTCGCCGATTTCTGGGGGCATATGCGCAAGAAGCCGGGCGGGCACCCCGACACCCTGACCGGCGGCAAGTACTTCAAGTTCTATGTGCTGTGGCTGACGTTCCCGCCGATGCTGCTGTTCATCCTCGGCAAGCCGATCGGGCTGATCCTCGCCTACGGCGTCCTCGGTTCGCTGTTCATGCCGTTCCTGGCCATCACCCTCCTCGGGCTGCTCAACGGCAAGAAGATCCCGAAGGAATGGGCGAACAAGCTGCACACGAACGTCGCCCTGGCGATCACCGCACTGCTGTTCATCATCCTCGGCATCCGGCAGCTCTACTCGGCGCTGGCACCGCTGTGGGGCGGCGGAAGCTGACCGGGGCTCTGCCCGGTCGTCTGCCTCTGCTGTGGGGTTGCCGCTAAGCTGGGAGACGCAATGGCAGAACAGAACCCGACCCCGTCGACCACTCCAGCGAACACGAATCCGGGACGGCCGCCTCGGCGCGGGAAGAACGGACGTGGGCGTGCGTCTCAGCGACGCAGAACCACGGCAGCGCACCACCAGCAGCGCCGGGCCCGACTCAAGGACGCCCGCGCGGCTCATCCGGTCACCGTCTCCTACCCCGAGGATCTGCCGGTCACCGCGGCGAAGGACGAGATCGCCGAGGCGATCCGGGACAACCAGGTCGTCATCATCGCCGGTGAGACGGGATCGGGAAAGACCACACAGCTGCCGAAGATCTGCCTCGACCTCGGCCTCGGGATCGACGGACTCATCGGCCACACCCAGCCTCGGCGCATCGCCGCCCGGACCGTGGCCGAGCGCATCGCCGACGAGCTCGATGAAGAACTCGGCAGCACTATCGGCTATCAGGTGCGGTTCACTGCGCAGGTCGCCGACTCCACCCGGGTGAAGGTGATGACCGACGGCATCCTGCTCTCCGAGCTCTCCCGGGACAAACTGCTGCGCGACTATGAAGTCATCATCATCGACGAAGCCCACGAACGCAGCCTCAACATCGACTTCCTCCTCGGCTACCTCAAGGAAGTCCTCGACAAACGTCCCGATCTCAAGGTCATCATCACCTCGGCGACGATCGACCCCGAATCGTTCTCCGCTCACTTCGACGACGCTCCGATCATCTCCGTCGAAGGCCGCACCTTCCCCGTCGAGGTCCGGTACCGGCCGCTCGGGGACGATCCTGCCGATGACGATGTCGACGGTCCCGGCGAATCCGGGAACTACGAGACCGGAGTCGAGGAGCAGACGGATGGAATCATCGCCGCCGTCGACGAACTCGCCGCCGAGGACCCCGGTGACATCCTCGTCTTCCTCTCCGGTGAACGCGAGATCCGTGACACCGCCGATGCCCTGACCGACCACCTGCGCAGACGCCCGCGGATGAGCAGCTGGGAGGTCGTGCCGCTGTTCGCCCGACTCTCGGCCGGCGAGCAGCAGAAGGTCTTCCAACCGCATTCGCGACCTCGCATCGTCCTGGCCACGAACGTCGCCGAGACCTCGCTGACGGTGCCCGGAATCAAATACGTCATCGACGTCGGCACCGCCCGCATCTCCCGCTATTCCAATCGCACCCGAGTGCAGCGACTGCCGATCGAACGGATCTCCCAAGCCAGTGCGAACCAGCGCAAGGGCCGCTCGGGGCGCACCAGCGACGGTATCTGCATCCGGCTGTACTCGCAGGACGACTTCGAGTCGCGGCCCGAATTCACCGATCCCGAGATCCTGCGCACGAACCTCGCCAGCGTCATCCTGCAGATGGCCTCACTGGGATTCGCCTCGAGTGATCAGGAGATCCTCGACTTCCCGTTCCTCACCCCGCCGGAGGCCAGAGCCGTCCGCGACGGACGCACGATGCTCACCGAACTCGGGGCGCTGACCAGCGACTCTGCCGGGAAGATCCACGTCACCGAGATCGGTCGGAAACTCACCGTGCTGCCGATCGACCCCCGCTTGGCCCGGATGGTCATCGCCGGCGCGGAGGCCGGCTGCGGGGGAGAGGTCACCGTCATCGTCGCCGCACTGTCCATCCAGGACCCCCGGGAACGACCGGCCGAATTCCGCGCCGCAGCTGATGACAAGCACGCCCGGTTCACCCACCGGGGCAGTGATTTCCTGTCCTACCTCAACCTGTGGAACTACCTGCAGAGCCTGCAGGCGGACATGGGATCCTCGAAGTTCCGTCGGCGCTGCAAGGACGAGTTCCTCAACTTCGTACGCATCCGCGAATGGCAGGATCTCGTCGGACAGCTGCGCTCCCTGCTCGGCTCCGCAGGGATCAGGATCGACAAATCCGTCTGGCGGCCGGGCGACGACGCGACGTCCGACGGGACAGACCTCGACGGTGACGGCGGCAAGGCGAATCCTGCTGAGTCCGGTGACGGTTCCGACCGTGGTCAAGGCGGTCGCAGCGGTCGTGGTCGTCAGGGCCAGATTGCTCGTGGCGATCAGGACACCCGCGGCGGTCGGGGCGGAGGACATGCTCAAGGCCGACGCGGCGCGAACGGCACAATCGGATTCGCCGAACTCAGCGCCGCCAAACGCAGCGCGAAGAAGCGAGGAGCGACCGGGCCGGCCGGGGACACCGGGAAGCAGGTCGCGGCCGCGAAACTCGACCCGCATGCCGCCGCCATCCACCGGTCCCTGCTCACCGGTCTGCTGACGATGATCGGTTCACGGTCGGAGCGGCACAAGGACTATCAGGGTGCGCGCGGCACACGCTTCGCGATCTTCCCCGGATCCGGACTCTTCAAGGTCAATCCGGACTTCGTCATGGCCGCCGAACTCGTCGAGACCTCCCGCCTGTGGGCACGCACCGTGGCCGCGATCGACCCGGACTGGGTCGTCGAAGCCGCCGGTGATCTGGTCACCCGCCGACATTCCGACCCGCACTGGTCGACGAAGGCCGGCGCGTCGATGGTGTACGAGAAGATCTCCCTCTACGGGGTCACACTCGTCAGCGACCGCCGTGTCGGCTACGGCACCATCGACGCCGAGGCCGCCCGGGACGAGTTCATCCGCAAGGGTCTCATCGAAGGCGACTGGCACGAACGCTTCGGCTTCCTCGACCACAACGCGGCCGTCATCGACGAGGCCGAAGATCTGGCATCGCGGACACGGAACCGTCGGGTGCTCGACCAAGACGATGCCCTGTACGAATTCTTCGCTGAACGGATTCCGGCGGGGATCACCTCGGCGGCGGATTTCCGGGGATGGTGGAAGAAGCAGAAACGACGGGACGCGCACCTGCTCGACCTCACCACCTCGGTGCTGCTCAGCGACGACAGCGAGGAACTGACCGCCTCGGTGGCCTCGGACTTCCCGATGGAATGGGAACTGACCGATGGCTCGCGGGCGAAGCTGCGCTACTCGTTCGACCCCGGCAGCACCGAGGACGGGGTGACCGTGGAAATCCCCGCCGAGGCGGTGCCCGCGGTCGACGCGGACGAATTCAGTTGGCAGGTCCCGGGCCTGCGCGAGGAACTCGTCGCCGCCTATATCCGGTCGCTGCCGAAGAACAAGCGCCGCTACTTCGTTCCCGCTCCCGACGTCGCCCGCGAGATTCTGCCGGCGCTCACCCCGTACCAGGGCAGCCTGCCGGAGGTGCTCGCCGCGTATCTGAGCGAACGCGCAGGCGGGGGAGGGCTGAACGACCTCGTGCCGATCACGGTCACCGCCGACGATTTCGACCGATCGCGGATTCCCGCTCATCTGAGGCTGACCTTCCGAGTCGTCGATGGAAAGAAGACCGTCGGACTCGGCGAGGACCTGACCGCGCTGACGACGAAGGCCACACCGCAGGTGCGCAAGGCCCGCCAGAAGCAGAGCGCGTTCACCCCGAAGACGGGGCTGACGGACTGGTCGTTCGGTGAACTGGCCGACCCCGATCAGGCCGCAGCCAGCGTGATTCCGGGGCTTGCCGACCGTACGAATTCGGTGGACTTGGTTGCCTTCGACACCGCTGCGCAGGCACGCCTGGCCACGCGAGAGTCGATCATCACCCTGCTGGGCCGGCACACTGCTGATGCTCTGAAGTACCTGCAGGACGGGCTGACCACTCAGGAGAAGCTCATCCTCGCCGGTCATCAGAAGACCGCCGACGAGCTGCTGGTCGGACTGATTCGAGTGGGGATCCGCGGACTCGTCGCCGACCGGTTGGGGCCGGCCGAAACGTCATGGGTGGCCACCGCCGATGAGTTCGCACAGCTGCGCAAGGACGTCGACGCCGAGCTGCCGCTGACCTGTTCGACGCTGCTGCCGTCCCTGATGAAGGCGCTGAAGGCGGCGACCGAGCTCGACAAGCTCGTCTCGAAAGCCTCCTCGTTGGCAATCCTGTCGAACCTCGCCGATGTGCAGGCGTGGAGGGCCTCCCGGACGACGGCAGGCGCCATTGCGGCGATGACTCCGCAGACGCTGCGCGAGCTGCCCCGCTGGGTGCAGGCCGAAGTGGTGCGCATCGGCGGAATGCAGGACTCGCCGATCCGTGACAAGCAGCTCATGGATCGAGTCACCGGCTGCAGCAGCGATGTGGTCAAGAAGATCGGCAACCGCTTCCCGGCACTGGCGAAGGCCGAGTGGTCGCAGCTGATCGTGTCTCTGCCCACCGAGTGGGTCGAGGTCGTCGTGATGGCCGAAGAGCTGCGCGTCTCACTGTTCGCGAACTCGCTGGGCACAGCACATCCGGTGTCGGAGAAGCGCATCGCGAAGGCTCTCGCCCAGCTCTGAGCAGACCATTTCTCACCGGCAGCTGCCGCCGGGGCCCGCGAACGTCAGACGTCGGCGAAGAAGCCGCTGAAGAGCCACCACAGCGGCAGAGCTCCGGCGGCAAGAAGGGTCGCGACACTCCACCAGAGGCGCCACTTCCACGTGCGACGGCGGGTGCCGATGAAGAGGAACGCGAGATAGAAGATGAGGCAGAAGGCTCCCGAGAGGCTCAGCAGCACCATTCCGGCCGCCTCGCCGCCGGAGGTGCCGAGATCGAAGAGGTACTTCGTCGTCTGCGCTATCTGCCAGGAGAACCAGATCGCCGCGCACAGCAGCGGGACGCCCAGGACTCCCGCGACGATGAGCGGCAGGGCCTTGAGCCACCGTTCCTTCGGCTCCGAACGGCCAGCATATTCGACGAATTCCTCAGACATCGCCCCCAGCATATGGGCCGATTCCGACAGGACGCTGGACGCAACGCTGACCGGCGGACCCGGCCTCGGCCACTGTGACTGAACGGACACGCCGGAGCGGGGCGAAGAACGATAGGATATTGCGGTGACTTCTGGCCAGTATTCCGACAAGGACATCCGACACGAGGCGTCCCGCCGCCGCACGTTCGCTGTCATCTCGCACCCCGACGCGGGCAAATCGACGACCACCGAGGCGCTCGCCCTCCACGCCCGTGCCATCGGCCAGGCAGGAGCCACCCATGGCAAGGCCGGTCGCCGTGCCACGGTCTCCGACTGGATGCAGATGGAGCAGGACCGCGGAATCTCGATCTCCTCGGCTGCTCTGCAGTTCGAGTACCGCGACGCCGTGTTCAACCTCGTCGACACCCCCGGCCACGCCGACTTCTCCGAGGACACCTACCGTGTGCTCTCCGCCGTCGACTGCGCCGTCATGCTCATCGATGCCGCCAAGGGCCTCGAGGCGCAGACGATGAGGCTCTTCGAAGTCTGTGCCCACCGCAAAATCCCGATCATCACGGTCGTCAACAAATGGGACCGTCCCGGCCTCGACGCGCTCGAACTCATGGACGAGGTCCAGCAGCGCACCGGCCTCCTGCCCACCCCGATCACCTGGCCCGTCGGCCAGTCCGGCGACTTCCGCGGAGTCCTCGACCGCGCCAGCGGCGAGTACACGAAGTACACCCGCACCGACGGAGGCGCCACGATCGCCGGTGAGGACACGTACACCCACGAGGCGGCTGCCGACCTCGAAGGCGATGCCTGGACGACCGCTGTCGATGAGTCCGATCTGCTGGAGATGGAGGACCAGAACCATGACCAGGAGACCTTCCTGGCGGGCAAGTCGACCCCGGTGATGTTCGCCTCGGCCGTGCTCAACTTCGGCATCCACAAACTCCTCGACCTCCTCGTCGACCTCGCCCCAGCGGCAGAGGCACGCCTGGACAAGAACGACGAACCGCGTCCCGTCGACGAACCGTTCTCCGGTTTCGTCTTCAAGGTCCAAGCCGGAATGGACTCGAACCACCGCGACCGGCTCGCCTACATTCGCGTCTGCTCGGGAGTCTTCGAACGCGGAACCGTGCTCACCCACGCCAGCACCGGCAAACCCTTCGCCACGAAGTACGCTCAGCAGGTCTTCGGCCGCGACCGTGACGTCGTCGACGAAGCGTTCCCCGGCGATGTCGTCGGATTGGTCAACGCCTCCGCGCTGCGCGTCGGTGATTCCCTCTACCTCGACAAGAAGGTCGAGTTCCCCGGAATCCCGACGTTCTCTCCCGAGCACTTCATGGTCATTCGCGCCAAGGACTCCTCGAAGTACAAGCAGTTCCGCCGCGGCATCGAACAGCTCGACCACGAAGGTGTCATCCAGGTGCTGCGTTCCGATCTGCGCGGTGACCAGGCGCCCGTGCTCGGGGCGGTCGGCCCCATGCAGTTCGAAGTGGCCGAAGACCGGATGACCAACGAATTCAACGCTCCCTGCACCCTGGAGCGTCTGAACTTCTCCCTCGCCCGACGCACCACAGCCGAATGCGTGCCGACCCTGGCCCGGGAGCGCTCGGTCGAGGTCCTCCACCGTTCCGACGGAGAGCTGCTGGCGCTGTTCTCCGACCGGTGGCGGCTGCAGGGCGTGCAGAAGAACCACCCCGACCTGGTCCTCGAACCTCTGGTCGTCAGCTGAGACGAACGCTGCCGTGTTCGGATGCCGGTGTTCGGCATTTTGACGCGGACATTATTATGGTGAGTCGGGGCCGAAGCGAAGTCCCGCAGGGCCAACCGCCCGTGTGGGACCCTCCCGCCGCTCGGTGAAACCCGTACAGACAAAGGAGAATTGTGGGAACGAAATCGATTCGAGTCGCGATTGCCGGACTGGGCAACTGCGCCTCGTCCCTGATCCAAGGCGTGGAGTACTACCGGAACGCGTCGCCCGGGACGAAGGTTCCCGGCCTCATGCACGTGGAATTCGGGGATTATCACGTCGGTGACATCGATTTCGTTGCCGCCTTCGACGTCGACGGCAAGAAGGTCGGCGTCGACATCGCCGAGGCCATCACCGCCAGCGAGAACAACACCATCAAACTCGCCGACGTGGAGCCGACCGGCATCGAGGTCCTGCGCGGACCCACCCTCGACGGTCTCGGTGAGTACTACCGCGACACGATCGTCGAATCCGACCGTGAGGCCGTCGACGTGGTCAAGGCACTCAAGGACGCCGAGGCGGATGTCCTCGTGTGCTACCTGCCCGTCGGTTCCCAGGAAGCCGTCGAGTTCTACGCTCAGGCCGCCATCGACGCGAAGGTCGCCTTCGTCAACGCCCTGCCCGTGTTCATCGCCGGCACCAAGGAATGGGACGAGAGGTTCCGTGCCACCGGTGTCCCGATCGTCGGTGACGACATCAAGTCCCAGATCGGTGCGACCATCACTCACCGTGTGATGGCGAAGCTGTTCGAAGACCGCGGCGTCGTCCTCGACCGGACCTACCAGCTCAACGTCGGCGGCAACATGGACTTCAAGAACATGCTCGAGCGTCAGCGCCTCGAGTCGAAGAAGATCTCGAAGACCCAGGCCGTGACCTCGAACACGTCGGCTCAGCTGTCCGACCGCGACGTCCACATCGGACCCAGCGACTACGTCGAATGGCTCGACGACCGCAAGTGGGCGTTCGTCCGCCTCGAGGGCCGCAACTTCGGCGACGCTCCCGTGTCCCTGGAATACAAGCTCGAGGTGTGGGATTCGCCGAACTCTGCCGGCGTCATCATCGACGCCGTGCGTGCGGCGAAGATCGGCCTCGACCGCGGAATCGGCGGGGCCCTCATCTCCGCCTCCTCGTACTTCATGAAGTCGCCGCCGGAGCAGAAGGACGACGACGCCGCCCACGAGGCCGTCGAAGCCTTCATCCGCGGCGACCTCGAACGCTGATCTCGCCGAGGCGGCCCACCCTCAGCCCGAGTGCTGCGCCGCCATCCGGCTGGCAGGGCGCCGACCGCAGACATCTGCGGTCGGCGCCCTGCCGCATTCACCAAGGTCGGTGAGTACGAGACCACACTGCCGCCTCGGCGGGGGACGGGTGCATCTGGCAGCCTCCGAACATCCGGAATATGAGATTCCCGCGACACAATGCTGATTGTCCATGAGACTTGCCCCTTGAGGTGATCGCACTCACAGGAGCGACACCTGGCTCAACGCATTCGCCAGCGCCACACCGACCGAGGAGAACTGATGTCGAGCACCACACCTGCGACCGCAGAGAAGAGGACCGACGGTTCCGAGCTGAGCTGGCTCATGCGCGTCCTCGTCATCATCGAGAAGGCCGGCAACAAACTGCCGCACCCGTTCTGGCTGTTCCTGTCGCTGGCGGTCATCGTCATGGTCCTCTCGGCGATCTTCTCGTCCACCGGTCTCAACGCCGTCAACCCGGCCACGGACGAGAAGGTGACGGTGACGAACCTCTTCGCCACCGAATCGCTGCGAGAGATCGTCGCGGGAGCGACGAACAACTTCGTCACCTTCCCACCGCTGGGACTCGTGCTCATCGTGCTCATCGGCGTGGCCGTGGCCGAACAGTCCGGACTCATTCCGGCGATGCTGCGCGGCACCATCGCCGGAGCCTCGCCGCGGTGGATCACGTTCATCGTCGCCCTGGCCGGAACCGCCGCGTCGATCGCCTCCGATGCGTCCTACATGATCATGATTCCCCTCGGCGGGCTCGCATTCAAAGCTGTCGGCCGCAATCCGCTGCTCGGCTGCCTCGTCGCCTATGCCGCGACCTCGGGAGGCTATTCGGCAGCGCCGATGGTCAATTCGCTCGACACGATCCTCGGCGGTCTCTCGACCTCGGCCGCGCAGATCATCGACGCGGACTACACCGTCAGCCCGGTCGCGAACTTCTACTTCAACTTCGTCTCCATGTTCGTCGTCGCCATCGCCGTGACCCTGGTGACCGAGCTGGTCCTGTCCAAGCGCGCCGACCAGATCGAACTCGACGAGGAGGCCGATGACGATCCGGACAGCTTCGACGTCAAGATGGCGCTCGACGCCACGGAGAAGCGCGGAATCGTCATCGCCGTCATCTCCATCGTCGTCTGCGCCGCAGTGCTGTTCGCCCTCGCCTGGCCCGCCGGATCGTTCCTCCGTGATGAATCCGGAGGCTTCGGCCCCGAATCGGGTCTGATGGCCGGAATCGCCGCGATCATCGGCTTCGGCTTCTTCATCGTCGGCATCGTCTACGGCTACGCCACCGGGTCGATCAAGCGCACCGCCGACATCCCCGAGATGATGGGCAAGGGTCTGCTGCCCTTCGTCCCGGTCATCGTCCTGTTCTTCGCGGCCAGCCAGTTCCTGGCGCTGTTCAAGATGTCCAACCTCGGTGAGATCCTCGCGATCAAGGGGGCGGAGGTCTTCGGGGCGCTCGACACCGGAACGTTCGTCATCCTGCTCGGCGGCTGGCTGCTCGTGGCGCTGGGTGCCCTGTTCCTCACCTCCGGATCGGGACTGTGGACGCTCATGGCTCCGGTGCTCGTGCCGATGTTCATGCTCTTGTCCATCGCCCCGGAGACCACTCAGGCGCTCTACCGCATCGGCGATTCGACGACGAACATCATCTCCCCGATGAGCCCGTACTTCGTCGTCGTCCTCGGCTTCGTCCAGCGGTACAAGAAGGATGCGGGCATCGGCACGGTGCTCTCCTTCACGATCCCGCTGTCCTTTTCCATGTTCGTCCTCTGGGGGCTGCTGTTCTTCATCTGGTGGGCCACCGGCATCCCCTGGGGCCCGGGCTCGGCCACCCACTACCAGATGGGCTGAACCGGTCACTCGATGAGCCGGTCCGGGAATTCTCGCGCATGATCGGGTGTTGCCCACCACAGCATCACGATCATGCAACGTCGGGCTCCGCAGGCTGGAATCCTCAGTTCCCGTCCAGACCGTCCGGTTAGACTGTGATCGTGAACGACTGATGCGCAGCTTCTCGGCTGTGCACATTCTGCTCAGATCGAAAGGATCTCGACCGTGAGTAACCCCATGATGAACCGGGCGATCAACCAAGGCGCCCAGGCCGGCCGCAACCAGCCGGTCATGTCCGATCAGGAACTCAACAACCTGTTCAACCAGCCGGCCGCCGAGAACCGCAACGCCGGACCCCAGGTCGCCGACCGCGCGATGACCTACGACGATGTGATGATGAAGACCGGAGTGCTCTTCGCCATCCTCCTCGCCGGAGCCGCCGTCGGCTGGTTCGTGCCGATGCTCGCCTTCCCGGCGATGCTCATCGCACTCGTGCTCGGCCTCGTCAACGCCTTCAAGAAGGAACCGAGCAAGGCCCTCATCATCGGCTATGCCGCGTTCGAAGGCGTCTTCCTCGGCGGCATCTCGTCCATGTTCGAGGCGGCGTTTCCCGGAATCGTCGTCCAGGCCGTGCTCGCCACGCTCTGCGTCTTCGGCGTCATGCTCGCCCTGTTCAAGTTCAAGGGTGTGCGCTACGGCTCGAAGATGATGAAGTTCATGATGATCGCTGTCGGCGGTTACGCGATCTTCTCGCTCATCAACTTCGGCATCGCCATGTTCACCGGCACCGGCGGCGCCCGCAGCGTCGAGGTCAACATCATGGGAATGACGTTCCCGCTCGGTGTCATCATCGGCATCGTCGCCACCGTGCTCGCCGCGATGACCCTGATCATGGACTTCCAGATGATCGAAGAGGGCGTCAAGCACAAGATCCCGGAGAAGTACTCCTGGATGTGCGCCTTCTCGCTCATGGTCACTCTCGTGTGGCTCTACATCGAGATCCTGCGCCTCATCTCCTACTTCAGAGACTGAGCGCAGCGCTGACCGCAGCTGCCAGGCCGGCTGCCGTCGATCGCTGAACGAAGGGCGGACCCCCGAGCGGGGGATCCGCCCTTCGTCATCTGCGCCGAGGCGGCCCGTCCCCGGCGCATGGCCGCGCGACAGTCCGGATTCCGGGACCGAGACAACGGCCCGGAAGCCCGATCAGGAGACCATGACCGCCTGGGTGGGAGACACCTGAGCATCGGCTGATGTTCTGCCGCTGCACCGCTCGATGAGCACTATCATGAGTCCATGACCACAGCAGCGGCGGAACTCGAGACGGAGGTGCGTCGTCTGCGCATCCGGATCATCTCACTGACCGCTGCCCAACTCGACGAGGCGGCCCCACCGGCAGCGAGCAGGCGTGCCGCCATTCGTGAGGCCCTGACCGAATTCTCGCAGGTCGGCTCCGAGGCCCGACCGGTGCCGGAGCTCGCCGATCAGAACCTCGCCGACCAGGTCGTCGTGCTCCTCGAACACGGTCTGCGTTCGGCTCGGACACTGCCCGAACCCGACCGTGAGAACCGCATCGACACCCTCACCGAGGCGGCCGTGCGGCTGCGTCGCACCCTGGCCTGAGAATGCGGACGGGGAAGGCATGATGGCGGGCTCCCGGCGCACGTGGCTGTCCGTGGTCACCGGGGTCGTCGCGACCCTCATCTACTTCGGCACCGCCGAACTCATCGCCCGCAGCCTGGACGTCGCATCAGCCCCGGCACTGCTCATCGGCCAAGCTCTCATCCCGCTGATGCCCACCGTGCTCATCAAGTCCGCGATCGCGGTCTTCGGCACTCACGACAAGCTCGCCCTCGTCATCACCATCGTCGCAGGAGGTGCCGGGTGCGGTGCGATCATCGGGTGGATCGGGGCCCGGCGTCGAAGTCTCGCGCTCGTAGTGCTCATCGGCTTCGGACTGCTGCCCGCCGTCGTCGGCGTCAGCTCCGGTGCCGGTCTTGCGGCCACCGGCCCGAGTCTCGGCGGAGCCGCCGCCGGGGCCGCAGCCTTCCTTGTCCTTCTTCACCTCGCGGGCACGGCGGATCACTCCTCGGTCGATACAGCGGCGGCGGGAGACGACCAGCAGAATCGAACTCCTGCCCGACCCGGGCGACGGGCCTTCTTCGGGCTGGCCGCGGGACTGAGCGCGGTCGGCATCGCCGCCGTCGCGGCCGGGCAGTCCGCGGCCACATTGGCACGCAGTGCGGCAGGCACGGTGACGAAACTCGTCCTGCCGCGGCCGGCCACCTCGGCGCCGGAGATCCCCGCGGGCGCGGAACTCGACGTGTCCGGACTGACTCCGCTGGTCACGGAGACCTCGGACTTCTACCGCATCGACACAGCACTGTTCCCACCGTCGATCGACGCGGGAACGTGGATGCTGCGCGTCCACGGCATGGTCGAGAACGAGTTCACCATCACCATGGCCGAACTCCTCGACCTCCCTCTTCAGGAGCACTATGTGACCCTGACCTGCGTCTCGAATGAAGTCGGCGGCGACCTGGTGGGCAATGCGAAATGGTTGGGCTATCCGATCCGGGACCTTCTGGCCCGGGCGAAACCGCACACCGGCGCAGACATGGTGCTCTCAGGCTCCGATGACGGATTCACCGCCTCCACCCCGCTCGAAGTGCTCACCGACGATCGCGCGGCCCTGCTGGCCGTGGCAATGAACGGCCATGCCCTGCCCCGCGATCACGGATACCCGGCCCGGCTGGTCGTCCCGGGGCTCTGCGGGTACGTCTCGGCCACGAAATGGGTGACCGACCTCGAGGTCACCCGGTTCGCGGACAGGGAAGCGTATTGGACGACTCGCGGCTGGTCCACGCACGGACCCGTCTTGGTGGCCTCGCGTATCGATGTGCCTCGCCCCGGCGCCACCGTGGCACCCAAGAGCGGCGACCGGATCGTCACCGCAGGAATGGCCTGGGCGCAGCACACGGGCATCGCGAAGGTGCAGGTGCGCATCGACAACGGGGACTGGGCGGAAGCGGAACTCAGCGAGGAGCTCACCGCAGATACGTGGCGACAATGGCGATGCGAGCACACGGGACTGAGCTCCGGCACGCACACGGTCGCCGTGCGCGCGATCGACCAGGCAGGCAACGTGCAGACCTCGGAGCGCCGACCGCCTATTCCGGGTGCGGCGACGGGGCTTCACGAGCGCCAGTTCACCGTCGAGTGAGGCGGCACTGCGGAACGGACAGGCAGTACGGACCGACAGCCCGGTCATGCGGTTCGGGCGGTTCCCACCATGCGAACCCGGCGCGGCAGTCTCAGGCTTCTCGCGATAAGTTGTAAGCTCACTCACAGCATCAGTATCCCCGCATCACAACGAGGTGGTCTACGTGTTCGGTCTCCCGACGGCGACGGTCGTCATCATTGCCGGCATTCCTGCGATCTGGGTGATCTACACCCTCGTATTCGTCTTCTTCTCCCGCGGCTGGAGGGCCGAAGACGTGGCCGAGGACCAGAGCCTGGCGTCAAGCGCGAGCGGCACGGATGGACGAGACGGTGGGGCCGCCTCGGCGAAGGGGAACGGGGGAGCGGCATGAATATCGAAACCTGGTTCCTGCTCATCTACTTCGCCGCCATGGCCGGGATCGGTGTGTGGACGCTCAAGGTCGGCTCGAAGGGCAGCGAGGGCTATCTGCTCGGCGGACGCAGCCTGGGTGCTGCGGTCACTGCTTTGCGTCTGCAGTCATCGTCGATGTCCGGGTACATGTTCCTCGGTGCGGGTTCGTTGGCCTATACGAAGGGCTACTTCTCACTCTGGTACGCGATGGGCGACATCGGCGGCGGTGTCCTCAATCTCTCGATCCTCGGCCGGCGGATGCGCAAGCTCTCTCAGATCCTCGGGTCGCTGACGTCGATCGAATACCTCGAACATCGGTATCCGTCGAAGTGGATCCGCGTGATCGCCGCACCGGTCGCCGTGTTCTGCATCTTCTTCTATGTGATGAGTCAGTTCATCGCCGGCGGACGCGGGCTCGAGATGGTCACCGGCATCCCGTACGCGTGGGCGCTGCTCATCGCTGTCGGCGTCATCGTCTTCTACACCTTCCTCGGCGGCTACCTCGCCGTGGCCTACACCGACTTCGTGCAGGCGATCATCATGCTCATCGGCATGTTGTGGATCCTCATCGCCTGCCTGCAGGCGGTGGGCGGATGGACGGCCGGCAACGAGGCGGTCGGGCAGATCAACCCGAACCTGCTGACCATGTGGGGCCCGGACGGCATCGAATCCGTCCAATGGGGAGTCATCGTCGGTGCCGTCCTCGTCTTCTCCATCGGCTATATGGGTTGGCCGCACGTCAACGTCAGCCATATGGCGATGAAGCGGCCGTCGGTGGCCAGGCGCGCCAGCCTCTACGCCACCGGCTTCAATCTGCTGTTCATCCCTGCTCCCTACATCGTCGGCATCATGGCGCTCATCCTGCTGCCGACCTTGGACAACCCGGAGCTCGCAGTCTTCGCAGTCGCCGACACAGTGCTGCCGGACTTCGCCGTGGGCATCGTCATGGCCGGAATCATGGCTGCGATCATGTCCACCGCCGATGCTCTGCTGCTGCAGTCGGGCACGATCGCCAGCCAGGATCTGTTCCAACGCTTCGTCAAGAAGGACATGTCCGACCAGCAGTCCGTGTGGGTGTCGCGGTTCACCGTCCTCGTGCTCGCAGTCATCGGCTACCTCGTCGCCGTGAACGATCCTCCTGCCGTCGCCGAGGTGGTCATCTTCTCCACCACAGTGCTCGGTGCCGCGTTCGTTCCCGTCTACATCGCCGCCGCCTGGTGGAAGAAGGCGAACGTGCCCGGTGCGATCGCCTCGATGATCTTGGGTACCGTGTCGTCGGTCGTATGGCAGCTGACCGGACTCGTCGACGTCACCGGAGTCGACCCGATGGGAATCGGGATCGTCTGCTCGACGTTGGCTCTCATCCTCGTCTCTCTTGCCACCCAGCGTTCGCATCCGGTGCCTGCCCATGTCCTCAAAGCGATGAAGGAGACCGACAAGATCGGCGCGATCCCACCTTCCATGCTCACCGGCCAGAACGACTCCCTGGCCGGTCAGGTTCCGAAGGATGCCCGAGATGAGCGCTGAGACCGGAACCGGTCGCCCGGTCGGCCCGGATCTGCAGGTCGTGGAGCCGGTGCGGATGGATCCGCACGTCACCGCTGCCGAGGCGCTCGCTGTCTTCCAACGCAAACTCCCAGGCGCGCTCGCCGCGGTCCAAGCGGTCCATCATCCGTTCTGGTGGGCTGCCCTCGATGTGCGCACTCGCGGACTCTTCCGTCGGAGCGCATCCGGGCCGGGGCAGCGGATGGACGTGCTCGTCAACGCAGTGTCGGGGAGGGGCATGATCGCCGACTTCACCCCTCGCGGCGCCACTGCGGGTTCATCGGAGTGGTCGAGTCTGATCGGCGGGCAGTCGGGACCGCTGCCGACTCGGGACGAGGCGGAGCGGACTGCGCGATCATTGGCGCGTGCGAAAGTCGTCAAGACGGTGAAGCTCGGAATGGGCATCGAGATCACTCCGGCGGGCGGTCTGCGCGGAGTGCTCAAGCCTAACTGGATCGTCTCCGGAGGAAATGCGAAGCATGAGGCGACGATCCTCGTCGATGGTCTCGATGGGTCTCACTACATCGTGCGGGTGGACAAGGTCGGACAGAGCTGAGAGCTCGGCTGTCGGGCTTGCGGGACTGCTATCCCCAGTTCTTCGCGTCCGAGATGCAGAACGGGTGACCGGCGGGATCGAGGAGAACGACCCAGGTCTCGCCCGGCTGCGGTTCGGCTCGGGTGGCGCCGAGTTCGACGCAGCGATCGGCCGCCGCCTGGATGTCGTCGGCGGCGAGGTCGAGGTGGAACTGCTTGTGTCCGTCGTCGGGCCAGCTCGGTCGCTGATAGTCCGGGATCGTGCCGATGCCCAGAGCATGGCTCGGGCCGGTGAGCATCGCATAGTTCTCGTCCGTATAGGCGATGGGCCAGTCGAGGACGGAGGAGTAGAACTCTCCGAGAATCGCGGCGTTCGGGGCGTCGAGGGTGACCATCGCCAAGGTGGCGACGGGGGCAGCGGTGGTGTCGTCGGCGGTGGTCGCGGCGGTGTCGGTCTTCTGTGTGTCAGTCATGTCTGACATTCTTGTGCCATGGACGATGAGGTCACTAGGAAAAATGCGTCACCGGCAGTAGAGATGCTGGAGCATTTCTTCGGCCGTGTGCTCAAGCCGGTGGGGATGCTCGAGCACGCGCGCTATTCGTCCGTGCGCGTTGTCTCCGAGCGCCTGCGTCCGTTCGTCAAACGCTATTGGGCTGTCGAATGGGACCTGCCGGACGGTGAGAGCTATCAGACTGCGACTCTGTCCGAACCGACCATCCATCTGACCTTCGAGTTCGGCAACAGCCGTCGGGCCCACGTCGACGGGCCGGGTGCGTGGGTGACCGGTCCGGTCACGAAGCGGCGCTTCGATGTGGGAATCTTCGGCCGTGGCGGAGTCTTCGGCGTGAACTTTCAGCCGGGCGCGACTCTGGCCTTCTCCGACGGGAAGCCGGCGAGCATCCGTGATTCGACGGTCCCGGCCGAGCAGTGGTTTCCGAGGTTGGAGACCGACCTCGGACTGGCAGAGTTGTTTGCGCAGTCGCAGACGGCTGAGGCACCGGAGTTCGGTGAGCTGGCCGCGTCGGTGGAGAGCTGGCTGTTGTCGTGGAGACCGCAGATGACCCCGTCGTTCGAACGGCTGAAACGGGTGCTCGACATCCTGTCCGACCCCGACGTCGTGAGCCTGGCGATCCTGGCGGAGAGAACCGATATCGGTGAACGTACCCTGCAGCGGATGTTCAGCAGCTTCTGCGGGGTCGGCGTGAAGAAAGTCCTGGCCCGGGCGCGTGTCATCGACGCCGTCGGTGCGATCGACCGCGGCTGGGACGGAACTCTGGCCGACCTCTCAGCGCACTACGGATGGTTCGACCAATCGCACTTCAGTACGGACTTCGTTCGCGTCACCGGTTTCAGCCCCGCCGAGTACGCGCAGCGGAAGTCGGCGCGGGTCACGCGAAACTGAATCGGGCCAGGGCGGAACAGAGCCACGTGCAGGCAACGATGGCCGCGGTGGGCATCGTGTCAGCGCGTTGTCTGATCAAATGTGCTTCTGACCAGCAGCTCGCCATTTCTGATGGTCGGGCGACCCATGGCGAATCCGTGCTGAACGGTATGCTCTTCGTCGACGAACAGCAGATCGGCGTCAGAGCCCGGTCGGATTCGACCTTTGCGCGGAAGCTTCAACGCATCGGCGGTGTTGGAGGTGACGAACGAGAGGACCTGAGACAAAGACAGCCCACTGGTGTCAGCGCACGCCCACACCTGCTCGAACAGCGTCGACTGATCTGCCAATGTCAATTCCGTCAGGTGTCCATGAGCATCGAATTTCGGCAGACTCCCGTTGGCATCTGATGACAGAGTGAGTCGATCGAGACTGCCGCCGAACTCGGCGAACGCCTTCACAGATTCGACAGTGGACGTACCAGCGGTCATGTCGACATAAGCACCCTTGGCCGCCAGGTCGACCGCCTCGGCGATAAGCTCGACATCACGGGTGATATGGGTGGCATACACAGCATGCGGAGCTATCGGATAGTCGTCGAGGAGGCGAAGAAGTGGTGACAGCCGAGTCGGATGCGAACCTGTATGGAAGTGAGTGACTCCGGCTTTTCCGCTGAGAAGCCCGCCGACATGGCATTGGCTGACGACGTCGGCCAGTTCTTCGATAGTCGGTTGGAACGACCGCCTTTCGGAGATGGCGATCTCTCCGGCCCCGATCACTTTGTCGATGAGGACGATGTCGTCGGCGACGGAACCGGTGACAGTTCGTGCGGGAAGCTGATAACTGCCGGTGTAGACGAATGTCGTGATGCCCTCTTCTTCGAGACCTCGAGCCTTTGCGATGAGGCCGCGGTGAGAGCGGGTGATGGAGTCGGTGCCGAGGCATCCGACGACTGTGGTCACGCCTGCACGGATGATGTCAGAGACGTCGATCTCGGGTGTGCGAGTCGCATACCCGCCTTCACCTCCGCCTCCGATGATGTGCACATGGGGGTCGATGAAGCCGGGCACAGCAGTCAGCCCGGTGGCATCGATGACTGTCGAATCCGGCAGCTGTGCGACGGTGTGGCTGTCCGTCTCGCCGAGGTAGGCGATGCGTGAGCCTTCCACGAGGATGTCGCAGACACCGAGCGGTTCGGGTGCGAATACCTCCGCCCCGCGTATCAGAATGACCATGACTCTCGTGTCCTTTCGATGCCGCTCGGCGTCCGTTATCGGCTTGTTCGGTCAGTCGTTGCCCGGGATGATTCCCTTACCATCGACCTTGGGGATGGCGGCCAGCAGCTTCTTCGTGTACGGGTGCTGCGGTTCATTCCAGATCTGGTCGGTCGGAGCGACTTCGACGATGCGGCCGGCTTCCATCACTGCGACCCTGTCTGCGATATCGCGAACGACCGAGAGATCGTGGCTGATGAAGATCATCGAGGCGCCGGAGTCGATGGCGAGGTCGCGCATCATGCGAGCGATCCGCGCTTGGAGGAACGCATCGAGTGAGGCGATGGGTTCATCACCGACGAGCACTTTCGGACCTGCAGCCAGGGCACGAGCGATGGCGATGCGCTGCCTCTGTCCACCGGAGAACGAATGCGAATAGCGCTGTTCGGAGTCGGCCGGCAGGTCCACGGCTTCCAACAGCGATTCGACGGTCCACGTGCCGTCAGGGTTGAGGGCCAGCGCATCGTCGAGCTGGTCGCGGATCCGCCTGCGCGGATTGAGCGACGCGTAGGGGTTCTGGAAGACCATCTGAATGCCGAGCAGTTCCTTCGCTCTCTTCTTCAGCGCGAGCGCCCTGACCGGATGGCCGTCGAAGGTGATGGCGCCGTCTGCCGGCTTCTCCAGCCCGCAGATGAGTTTGGCCAGCGTCGATTTGCCGCAGCCGGATTCGCCGACGAGCCCGAGCACCTCCGAGCGACCCAGTTGCAGAGACACTCCGTTGACGGCGCGGAAGCGGCCGCCGCCGTCGAGTTTGTATTCGCATGCCACGGAATCGAGTTCGAGGAGCGGAGCACCTGCTGCGGGGGAGTGAGCGGTGGCGGCGGCCGGGGCCTGGCCGATCGACGTCATGGGGAGACCTCCGCTCCTGGCAGCGATTCGATGAGCGAACGCGTGTATTCGTGTTGAGGAGCGGTGATGACTGCCTCCCGTTCACCGGTTTCGACGACGACGCCGTTCTTCATGACGACGATGGTGTCCGCGACCGAGGACAGCACCCCGAAATCGTGGGTAACCAGGAGCACAGCGAGGTCGAGATCGTCGCAGAGTTCACGCAGCAGGCGGAGAATGCCTGCCTGAACGGTGACATCGAGTGCTGTAGTCGGTTCGTCGGCGATGAGGACCTTCGGGTCGCAGATGATCGCTGAGGCGAAAGCAATTCGCTGCAGCTGTCCGCCGGAGAACTGGTGGGGGTATTTCTTCACCGCTTCTTCCGGGTGCGGAACTCTGGTTCGGCCGAGTATCGCGACGGCTTTGGCCAGGGCAGCTTTCTTCGATACCTTCTGGTGGTGTCGAAGGTGATCGGTGATCTGGTCGCCGACGGTGAGCATGGGATGGAATGCTGAGGCCGGATCCTGGAAGACCATCGACAGCTGCACTCCGCGCAGGCGGTTGTGCTGTTTGGCAGGCATTCCCACCAGTTCGACTCCATCGAAGTCGATGCTTCCGCTCAGCTCCGCGCCTGTGGGGGAGAGTCCCATGATCGCCAAGCCGGTCTGGGTCTTGCCGGACCCGGATGCACCCGCGACGCCTGTGATGCGACCTGCTTCGAGGTCGAAGGAGACGTCCTTGAGGATATGAGTGGTCTTCTTCCCTGAGGTGACCGACAGATTGAGGTCTCTGATGCTGATCATGCTCATGAGGTCGTCTCACCGACTTCCTGGGAGGTATGCGGGTCGAGAGTATCGCGCAGACTGTCGCCGATGAAATTGAATGCCATGACGATGGTGAGGATGCAGAGTCCGGGGAAGAACGCGATCCACCAGGCCGCGAACTGAGAGACTCCTTCGCTGATCATCGCGCCCCAGTCCGGCGTCGGCGGAACGGCGCCGAGAGACAGGAACGACAGACCGGCCATCGTGAGGATCGCCGAACCGACATCGAGGGTGGCGAGCACAACGACTGGGGAGATGACGTTCGGTGCGATTTCGCGGGCCAGTGATCGGCCCGCACTGAATCCGAGCAGGCGTCCGGCGATGACGTACTCGCTGCCGCGCGCCGTCATCACCAGCGATCTGGTGACACGGGCGTAGGACGGCCACGAGACGAGCAGGATCGCGATGATCGCGTTCTTCAGCCCCGGTCCGAGGGCGGCTGCGATGACCATGGCGAGGATGATGGTGGGGAAGGCGAACACGAGATCGGCGATGCGCATGATGATCTCGTCGACAGCTCGACCGAAGTATCCGGCGATGGCGCCCAGCACCGAGCCCAGCAGTGCCGAACAGATGACGACGAACACCGCGGCAGGCAGGGTGGTGCGGGCGGCGACGAGGATGCGGGAGAGCACGTCCCGACCCAGTGTGTCGGTGCCGAGAAGATTCTCACCGTTGGGAGCCGACAGCCGCGGGAAGTTCTGCGCCAGAGGATCGAACGGGGCCAGCAGCGGTGCGAAGATCGCCACGATCAGCCAGATCACGAGGATCCCGGCCCCCACGAATCCCAGCGGAGTGCGCAGGGCCTTCGGGAAGCGGATCTGCCACCTCTTCCGTCCGGGGTCGACGGGATCGCGGCGGGCCGCCTCGGTGATGGGGGCATTGGTGGGCTGTTTCGGGGTGCTGATGCTCATCTCACCCTCACTCTCGGATCCACGAAGCCGTAGATCAGGTCGACGATGAAGTTCACGAGGATGTAGACGATGCCGATGACGAGGCCCACACCCATGATGACAGGCAGGTCCAATGTGGTTGCCCCGCGGTAGGCGTATTGGCCGAGTCCGTTCCAGGCGAAGACGGTTTCGGTCAGCACCGCACCGGAGAGCAGAGAACCGAACGCCAGACCGACGACGGTGATGATCGGGACCAAGGCGCCGCGGAAGATGTATTTGAAGACCACTGTCCGTGCCGGCAGGCCCTTCGCCTTGGCCGCAGTGACGTAGTCGAGCCGGATGATGTCGAGAACGCTGGAGCGGCTGAACCGGGTGAGCAGACCGATGGTGAAGAGAGCGAGAACGCACGAGGGCAGAACGAGGTGGCCCAGAGCGTTGGCGAATGTCGCCATCTGTCCCGCCAAGAGGGAGTCGACGGTGTAGAGGCCTGTCACCTTCGGCGGCGGGGTGATCCAGGGGTCGAGTCGTCCGGCGCCGGGGACGATTCGCAGCTGGAAGAAGAACACGAAGTAGGCGACGGTGGCGATCCAGAACGTCGGCGCCGAGATGCCGATGAGGCTGAGGGTGCGGATCGCGTGGTCGACGATGCTGTTCTGTTTGAGAGCGCTGAGCAGACCGAGCAGCAGTCCGAGGAGGACGGAGATGAGAATCGCTCCGATGCCGAGTTCGATCGATGCGGGGAAGACCTGACCGATCGAGGCGAGCACGGGCGTGCGGGTCTGGTTGGAGACGCCCAGATCTCCTTGGAGCAGATTGCCCAGGTAGGTGAAGTACTGGACGAGGAGCGGCTGGTCGAGGCCGAGCTTCTCCCGTGTCTGCGCGACGATCTCCGGATCTGCTGCCGCCCGGTCGCCGAGGATGGCCGCGACCGGGTCGGTGGGCACGAGGTTGGTGAGCAGGAACGTCACCACGGTCACGCCCCAGATCAGGATGATCGAGATCCCGATCCGGATGAGGATGAATCGGAGGAGCGGGTGGAGCTTCGGCGGTTTGATCCGCTGCGCCGCGTCCGCCTCACCAGAGACGGACGCGGCAGGAGCATCGTGCGGCGCTGTGGTGGCTTCCGCCATCCTCACTCTGCCTTTGCGAAGTCGAACGAGACGTCGGCGTTGGACACGAATTTCGTGATGCCCGAACCGACGGCGATGGTGCTGACCGGCTGGACGAGCGGGATCCACACCGCGGTGTCGGTGGTCGCCTTGAACAGCTTCGCGTAGGCGGCGTCGCGGGCATCGCCCTTCGCCTCGGCCGCTTCGTCCGCAAGTTTCTTCAGCTTCGGGTCGTCCTTCCAGTTCACGCGATCGGCGACGTCGCCGCCGGGAATGAAGACGTTGTAGTTCGTCGGATCGGGGAAGTCCGCGCCCCAGGTTCCGATGCCCATCGGCTGTTTGGCCGAGCGGAAGCCGTCGAGCTGAGTCGAGCTCGGGGCCGGCTTGAGGTCGAGGTTGATATCGGCCTCCTTCAGCTGTGCCTGCAGGGTCTCGGCGAGCTGCGCGAGGTCGACTCCGTTGACGGCCTGGTCACTCGAGTAGTGGAAGGGAACCTTCTCACCGTCGTAGCCGGCCTTCTTCAGCAGCTTCTTCGCCTTTGCGAGGTCGCGTTCGGGTGCTTGGTCCTTCGGGACGGCACCGACGAACTCGTTCGGTACGAGGCTGGCCATCCGCTGCGATCCCTTACCGGCGAGGTCGGTGAGCTTGTCGTAGTCGATCGCCGCCATGACGGCCTTGCGGAAGTCCGGGTCTGCTGCTGGGCCGCCGATCTTCTCATTCGTGTTGTTGAAGATGTAGAGGCTGCGAGTCGAGGGCAGGCTGGAGATCTTGCCCATCGACTCATCGATCTGCTTCGCCTGATCGGCGTTGAGGTCGAAGGCGACCTGCGCCTGACCCGACTGGATATCGGTCAGCTGCGTCTCGGCGGAGACATTGCGCAGCACCACTCGCTTGTACTTCGGTTCGGGACCGTTGTAGTGCTCGTTCGCGGTCAGCACGACCTGGCTGTCGGCGTCGTACTTCTCCACCTTGTACGGTCCCGAGCCCTGGGAGTTCTCATTGAGGAACTGTTCGGCACCGTCGTTCTCGTCCGTGGTTCCCTCGTTCTCCTTGACGACCTTCGAATTGACGATGCCGATCGAGGAGTTGGGGAGGATGTAGGGCAGTGCGGGGTTGGGTTCTGCGCTGGTGAGCGTGACCGTCTTGTCGTCGACCTTCTTCACCTTGACTCCGTCGAGGAAGAAGGAGGGGTTGCCTTTGATGCCCTGAAGACGTTCGAAGGAGAAGACGATGTCGTCGGCGGTGACGGGATCGCCGTTGGAGAATTTCGCGTCCTCGTCCTTGAGGGTCAGCGTCATCTCCTTGTCGTCCTCGGACATCTCGTACGAGCAGAGTCCGTCGGTCGGCTTGGTGAGGTCACCGTCCTCGAACTCGAGGGCCGTCTGGTAGATGGCGTTGTCGATCGTCGAACCGGTGAACTCGAATTGTCGATGGGGGTCGATCGTCTTGAGGTTGAAGGCGGTCTCGGCCACGATCGTGTCGCCGGCACCGCCGGCTTCGTCGGAGCCGCCGCCGCCGCAGGCAGCGAGCCCAGCGGTCAGTGCGAGGGTGGAGCAGATTGCGACGAAATTGCGGGTCAGACGCCTCATGTGTGATCTCCCTAACAGTAAGTGTTGTAAGTCACACTAGAGTTGAAATGCCCACCATGCAATTCAACCTGCCACAAAGATGGCTGAATTCCATTGTGCATTTCCGCCAACGTCTCGACCGGCGAGATGAGGCTCCTGATCTGCGGCTTCTGTCGGCCGTCGCCGTCCTCATCATGCGCCCGCCGAATACGCGCAGCGGAAGTCCGCGCGGGTCACGCGAGGCTGACCGGGGACAGCCCGAGCGCCTCGTCGGTGTCGCTCTGGGAGCGGGCGACCGCCTCGGCGGTCCAGTCGGTGCGGTCGAGGTCGGGGACCGCCTCGGTGATCTGTGACTTCCAGCCGCCGTGCCACTGGGCGGGGAAGGCCTGCGCGAGCAGGTCGAACATGATCGGCACCGCCGTGGATGCTCCGGGTGAGGCGCCGAGGAGGCCTGCGATCGAACCGTCGGCGGACACGACGAGTTCGGTGCCCTGCTGCAGGACGCCGATCCTCTTCGGATCCGGTTTGACCAGCTGCGCTCTCTGCCCGGCCGGCAGCAGGGTCCACTCGTTGCGTCGGGCCGACGGGACATAGCGACGCAGCTGCGTGAACTTCCGCGATGGGCTGGCCGCAAGCTCCTTGACGAGGAATGACACGAGGCTGAGGTTCTGCAGACCGGCCGCCGCAATGACGTGGAGGTTGCCCGGCCGGACGGTCGTGAAGAAATCCGAGAGGCGACCGTGCTTGAGCAGCTTCGTGCTGAAGGTCGCATACGGGCCGAACAGCAGATGCTCCCTGCCGTCGACGACTCTGCGATCCAGATGCGGCACCGACATCGGCGGGGCACCCACGTCGGCCTGACCATAGACCTTCGCATCATGCCGGGCGACGACCGACGGCGTCGAGCACCGGTAGAAGGCGGCACCGACCGGCAGAACCGCATAGCCGCGGACTTCGGGGATCTTCGCCTTCTGCAGGAGCCGCAGCGCGAAACCGCCCGCCCCGACGAACACGGTCTTGGCGTGCACGGCAAATGGTCCCGTCGGCGTCGAACCGCTGACCGTCCAGCCCGATTCGCGCGATTCGATCCCGGTCACTGCGTGACCCGTGCGCACCTCGGTGGACCCGATCCTCAGCAGCTGAGAGGACAGCGCCCCGAAATCGACGTCGGTGCCGCGCGGATGCCGCGCCGCCGCCATGGGTTCGTCGCTGTCGACGCGTCCCTCCATCGTCAGCGGAGCCCACAGGGCGATGGTGTCCGGGTCCTCCGTGTATTCCATTTCTGAGAACAGCGGATCGGCTTTGAGGGTGTCCACTCGGTGGCGCAGGTAGGCGACGTCTGTGTCGCCGAAGACGAGGTTCATGTGCGGGGCCGAACGGACGAAGTCCGCCGGGTCGAGGAGCCCGAGTCGGACGAGATGGGCCCACCACTGCCTGGTGAGGTGGAACTGCCCGGCGATCTCGGCAGGCTTCGCCGCGTCTGCCGGATCGGGCATGTAGTTGAGCTCGCAGTACCCCGAATGCCCGGTGCCGGCATTGTTCCACGGGTCGCTGCTCTCGCCGGCGATGTCCTCGGCTTTCTCCAGGACAAGGATCCGCAGATCAGGATCGAGCAGGGTCAGCATCGAGCTCAGAGTCGCTGACATGATGCCCGCACCGACGAGGACGACATCGGCATCCGGCAGCTGGTTGGTGTGCTGGGGGTTCGCAGTCATATTCTCACCATGCGCCGACAGGAATCATCCGTCCAATGAGCGATCGGATCTGTATGATCCGAATATGGAACGACCATCGGATTCCCGCACGGCTCCGCTGACGGCACTTCGCGAACTGGTCGAACTGGCTGATCAGGGCGGGCATCTGACCGAGGCCGCCGCCGCCCTCGGCATACCCCAGTCCACGATGAGCCGACGCATCCACGCCCTCGAGAGCCACCTCGGCGTGCCGTTGACCGTCCCGCGCGGGCGCGCCATCGGTCTGACGACGGCGGCACTGGATCTCGTGGCCGCGGTGCGTGCCCCGCTGACGGAGATCGATGCGGCGCTGGTCGATCTCGCCGAGGCGGCCGACCCCGAGCACGGAACGATCCGGTTCGGCTTTCCGCTGACGATGGGTGCCGGTGAGGTACCCGATCTGCTCGCGGCGTTCAATCGTGCTCATCCCGGGATCCGACTCGATCTCAAACAGGCCCACGGTGCCGAGCTCGTCGCTGATCTGCAGAGAGGCACCCTTGATCTGGCGATCATCATTCCGCCTCCGGCCGAGGTCAACCACGAGGTGCTCGCGCGGCAGACGATCATCGCGGCCCTGCCCGGTGTGCACCCGTTGGCAGGCGTTCGCAGCATCACCCTGGAGAGGCTGGCCGACGAGGAGTTCATTGCCACTCCTGCGAGCTACAATCTGCGGGCGCTGACCGACCGGTGGTGTCGGGCGAGCGGATTCGATCCGGAGGTGAAGATCGAGGTCACCGAATTCTCGACGATCCGCGAATTCGTCGGCCGCGGAATGGGTGTGGCGCTGATTCCGCCCGCGGTGCGTCCGGTCGACGGAATCACCGAGGTGGCCCTGGACGGGGCCGAATACGTGCGTGAGATCGCCCTGTGTTCGGCCGTGCGCCGGCCTGGCCGCGTCGTCGAGCGCCTGCGCGATTTCATCCGCGAGCACGCGGCCGCGTGGGCAATTGAGGGCTGATGCTCAGGCGCGGGTGCGTGCAAGCAGGTAGACGAAGTACGGGGCGCCGATGAGGGCGACGATGAGACCGGCCGGGATCTGCGCCGGAGCGATGACCGTGCGCCCCACGGCGTCGGCGACGACGAGGCCCACGGATCCGAGCAGCATCGCCGTGGGCACGACCCGGATATGACGGGCGCCGACCAGAGCGCGGGCAGCGTGCGGGGCGACGAGACCGATGAATCCGACGACGCCGACAGCCGATACGCTCACCGCTGCGAGCACGGCAGCGGTGATGAGCACCGCCAGGCGCACCGGTTCACGCGGAACTCCGACCAGCCGTGGGGTGTCATCATCAAGGGCGAGCAGGTCGAGCTCGCGCGTCCACACGAACGCCAACGGTACGGCGACGAGCAGGGTGAGGGCGACCGGTGCGATGTCGGCCCACGTCCGTCCGTACGTCGATCCGGACAGCCACGTGAAGAGGGCAGGCGTGTCCCAGGGATTCGCACGGACGAGGAACAGTGTGGTCAGCGCGGTGAAACCGAACCACAGGCCGATGCCGATGAGGACGAGACGATCCGTATTCATCCCGCCCCGCCACGACAGCCCGTAGACGATGGCGAAGGCGACCAGGGCGCTGACGATGCCGACTGCGGAGACGAGACCGACCCCGGCGCCGGGGATAAGGGTGACGACGATGACGGCTCCCAGTCCGGCTCCACCGGTGATGCCGAGCAGGCCGGGCTCTGCCAGAGGGTTGCGTGCACTGGCTTGGACGAGGGTGCCGGAGAGTCCGAGCGCAGCACCGGCCGCCAGGGCAGCCGCGACCCGTGGCGCCCGGGAATCGAAGGCGAAGTCGATGACGGGTGCCGCCCGGTCCTGGAACCACAGCAGCATATCGCCGAGGAGGTAGAACCGTTCCCCGGTGAGCAGACCGATCACGGCGACGGCGACGAGAACGACGGTGCCGGTGACGATGACGAGGCCGGCCCGTCGAGGACCGACCACCGTCGAATTCGCCGCCGAGGTGGTCGCCGCCTTTGATGCAGTGCGCATCGACCGCGCCAGCAGGACGAGGACGAGCGCCCCGAGCACGGTCGTCGTCACACCCGACGGCAGGGTGATCGCCTCGGTGGCGCCGACGATGGCGCGCAGCAGGGCATCGGCGACGATGGCGATGATCGCGCCGATGAGACCGGCGGCCGGAAAGAGCACGGCATGACGGCCGAGGCCCGGTACCACGCGGGCCAACAGCCTGGTGATGACCGGAGCGCAGAGACCGACGAAGCCGATCGGCCCGGCCAGGGTCACCGCAGTGGCGGTGAGCATGACGGCCAGCAGGATCCCGATGGCCCGGGTCGACCTGACCGGAACTCCGAGCACCGAGGCGGCATCATCGCCGAGACCGAGCAGATCCAGCCGCCTCGACAGCAGAATCGCGGCGCCGGCGATGACGGCGATGACCGGAATGCTGCGCAGGGCCGCAGTGCCGTCGAGCTGGTTGAGAGTGCCCGAGCCCCAGGAGAAGAGACTCGTCGTCTCTTCGGCGAAGAGGATGAGCAGAGTCGACGTCCCCGCCTGCAGCGCCATCGCCGTGGCCGTGCCCGCCAGCACGAGCCGAGTCGTCGAGGCACCTGCGCCTCCAGCCAGGCCGAGGACCAGGGCTGCGGCGAGCAGACCGCCGAGGAAGGCGACCCCGCCCGAGGCCCAGAGCGGAATCGCAATGCCGAAGGCGGTGACCACGGTGACGGCGAAGTACGCACCGCCGGTGACCGCCAGCGTGTCCGGCGAAGCCAAAGGGTTGCGTGCCAGCGACTGGAACAGGGCGCCGGCAACGCCCAAGGCGATGCCGACGAGGATGCCCGCCCCCACGCGCGGCAGCCGGGATCCCAGCAGGATGTCACGGGCACTGGGACCATCCTCGGCGGGGGAGAGGGTACCGGTCGCGGCCGTGAACAGCTCTGGGACACCGATCCCCGAGGTCCCCTGCGTGATATGCCATGCGGAGACGATGAGGAGGACGGCGACGAGTCCGAGGAGAGCGGCGAAGGTCGACAGGACGCCGACGAGACCGCGACCGCGGACGGGAACCTCGGTCGGTTCCGGTGCCGCGCTCGTCTGCTGGGAGGCGCTCGGGCGGGTCAGGGGAGATGCCACGGTCTACTTGGTCAGTGCGTCGACGTATGCGTCGAGGGCCTGTTCGGACGACTTGGGTCCGCCGAAGGTCCAGATCCCTGCGGGGAAGGCCGTGGTTCGGTCGTCCTTGACGGCGGGGATGTTCGCCCAGATGTCGTTCTTCTTCAGCAGCTCCACATAGTCCTCGGACTCGGGGTCCTCGGTCCCGGTGTAGAAGAAGTTCGCGTCACCGACCTTCGAGATGCCTTCGATATCGGTCTGGCCGAGTCCGTACGCGGGGTCGACCTCACCGGTCCACGCGTTCTTCAAGCCCAACTCCTCACCGAGCTCGCCGATAAGCGATCCCTGACCGAAGGGGCGCAGCGCCACATTCGAACCATTGACTCAGCCGTCGAAGTAGACGAATTCGGTGGTCGCTGGGTCCGCCTCGGCGATGGCCTTCTTCGATTCGTCGAGCTTCGCATCGAAGTCGCCCAAGACGGTTTCGGCGCGTTCGGTGCGACCGGTCGCCTCGGCGACGGTGGTGAACGTGTCCTTCATGTACTTGACGGGATCCTTGCCGTCGGCGCCGGCCATCGCCATCACGGGGATTCCATGGTCCTCGAGCTGACCGACGATCTTGTCCTTGCGGTTCGTCGTTTCGATGATGACGAGATCCGGATCGGCCGACAGGATCGACTCGACATTGGGTTCCTGGCGCGTGCCGACGTCGGTGGTGGAGTCGGGCAGCTTCTCTGCTGTGTCCCAGGTGGTGAAGCCCTTCGCGTCCGCGACGGCGGCGGGGTCGACGCAGAGGGAGAGGAGATCCTCGGTGTACTGCCATTCGAGCGAGACGACCTTTGCTGCCGGCTTGTCCAGTTCGATCTCGTGACCGGTGTCGTCGATGACCGTGACCGGATCCGCCGAGGTGGTGCTCGAGTCGTCCGCGCATGAGGCCGAGGTCTGTGACTTCGCATCGGCGGGAGCGTCGGTGTCGGTCGTCCCGCACCCAGTCAGGGCGAGTGCGCAGACCGCCGTCGCCGATGCGAAGGCGGCGAACGAGGTGCGCGACAGAGGAGTTGTGGTCATGGTCTTCTTTCTGTGGGCCGATCAGCGATCGGGTCTGGGCTGGTGCGATATCGGAGTGTGTACGTCAGAGGACGGGGTGTGAACAGCGGCGAGGGTGATGGGCGCTCAGAGGGCTGCGGCCGGGCGGCGGGTCCGTCGGTGGAGAGCCTCGACCCGGACCAATCCGGTGTCGGCATCGATGCGTGTCGCGATGGGCAGTCCGTAGACTTCGCTGAGCGTCTCGGCGGTGAAGACGTCCTCGCAGGTGCCGGCCGAGCGGATGCGGCCCTGCTCGAGCAGGACCACGTGGTCAGCGACGGTGGCGGCATGGTCGAGATCATGGAGGACGACGCCGACGGCGATGTCGTGGTCAACGGCGAGTTCGCGCATGAGGTCGAGGATCTCTGCCTGGTAGCGAAGGTCAAGATGGTTCGTCGGTTCGTCGAGCAGCAGCACACCGGTGTCCTGAGCCAAGCAGGTCGCCAACCATGCGCGTTGGAGTTCGCCGCCGGAGAGCTGGTCGACCGGGCGGTCGGCCATCGTCATGGTGCCGGTGAGCACGAGAGCGCGATCGATGGCAGCGCGATCGGCGTCGGTGAGCCCGGCGAAGCGCTTGCGGTGCGGGTGGCGGCCGAAGGTGACGATCTCACGGAGGCTCAGTCCCGACGGGTGCGGGCGTGACTGGGACAGCAGGGTGACGAACCGGGCGAATTCTCTGGCCGTGAGAGTGCTTGCCGGAGTGTCGGCATCAGCCTCGGTGATGACGACATCGCCCGAGGCGATCGGGTGCAGCCGGGCCAACGACCGCAGGACGGTCGACTTGCCCGACCCGTTGGGTCCGAGTAGGGCGGTCACCCGTCCCGGGACGATCGTCAGGCTCACGTCGTGGACGACCTCGGTGCGGTCGTAGCCCAGGCTGAGGCCGGTGGCAGTCAGTGCAATCGCGTTCACAAATGCTTAGCCTAACCTAAGTTCTGATCTGAGGGCATATATGTGGTGCAGATCACTCACGTCAGTGGCTGCCGATAGGGTGAACCCGCGACCGTAGGATGGGAACGAGACTAGGAGGAGCAGATGAGATTCATCGCCACGGGGGACTGGCAGCTGGGCATGACCGCGCACTACCTCAGCGAAGAGGCGCGCCCGAGATTCCACCGTGCCCGCCTCGACGCCGTGGCCCGCATCGGTGCGCTCGCCGCCGAGCAGAACGCAGAGTTCGTCCTCGCCTGCGGAGACGTGTTCGAAACGAACCAGCTCGATCGTGCCATCATCGCCCGCACCTTCGAAGTTCTCAACGCGTTCACGGTCCCTGTCGTTTTGCTTCCCGGCAATCACGACCCCTTGGACGCCGCGTCGATCTACGATTCTCAGGCTTTCTCCTCGCAAGTGCCCTCCCATGTGCACGTCCTGCGCAGCAGCGATCCGTTCACCGTCGTCCCCGGGGTCGACATCGTCGGCGCCCCTTGGTTCTCCAAGCATCCCCAGGGGGATCTCGTCGCCGCAGCGACGAATGACCTCGCCGAGGTGGCCGACCGTGACATCCGCATCATCGCCGGCCACGGAGCCGTGAGCGTCCTCGACCCTGACCGGGAGTCGCTGGCCACCATCGACACCGACCATCTGCAGGCTCTGCTCCGTGAGGATCGCGTCCAGTTCGTCGCGCTCGGTGACCGGCACGCGACCTACGAAGTCGCCGACCGCATCTGGTACCCGGGAGCACCGGAGGTGACCTCTCGACGTGAGACCGATCCGGGCAATGTGCTCGTCGTCGACATCGATGCCGACACCCACCGGGCCGAGGTCGAGAAGGTCCATGTCGGCACATGGGCTTTCACCGTCATCGAAGCCGACCTCAACTCCGCCGAGGATGTCGCCGCGTTCGAAGAGCGGATGAATGCCGTTCCGGACAAGGACCGCACAGCGGTGTGGCTGGTCCTGCGCGGCACTCTGCCGACGGCGGCGAAGGCCCGCCTCGATGAACAGCTCGACCACTTCTCCGACCTGTTCGCGCTCGTTTCCCTCTGGGAGCGGCACATGGACTTGGCTGTCGTCGCTGCCGACGACGACTTCGCCGATCTCGGACTGAGCGGATACCTGCAGGAGACCCTCGACGAGCTCTCCGCACGAGCCACAGCAGACGACGACTCAGCAGTTACGGCCCAAGACGCACTCGGTCTGCTCTTTCGATTCGCCAGGAGCGGTTCATGAGACTCCATTCCATCCGCCTCACCGACTACCGCGCCATCACCGACGCAACCGTCGACTTCAGTTCCGGGGTGACGATCGTCGAAGGTCCGAACGAGGTCGGGAAGTCCTCGATCCATCAGGCCATCACTCAGCTGCGCGAGGACAAGGACAGCTCTCGCAAGGCCAGTGTCAAAGACACTCAACCGGTCGGCTCCGACGTCGGCCCGCAGGTCGAACTGCATCTGAGCACCGGGGACTACGAACTCCGCTACAGCAAACGCTGGATCAAACAGCCCTTCACCGAGCTGAGCGTCCTCGCGCCCGTGCCCGAACAGCTCAGCGGCAGCGAAGCGCATGAGAGGTTCTTGGCGATCCTCGACGAAACCGTCGACGTCGACCTGCTCGACGCCCTCGACGTCGCTCAGGGCCGCAGCCTCGACCAGGCGTCCTTGGCTGAGATCAAGGCCCTGCACGGAGCTCTGGGCGATGCTGGGGAAGAGCCGGCCGACCACGATGTCTTCCTCGATCGGGTCGAATCCGAATTTCTGAGGTTCTTCACGGCCAAAGGCAAGGAGACAGGTGAGCTGCGCAGACTCACCGAGCAGCTTCCCGCCGCCGAAGAACAGTATCGTGATTTGGTGGCTCGCAGCGCCGACATGGACGCGCTCGTCGACCGACATGCTCGAGCAACTGAGCGGCTGAAGGGTGTGCGTGCCCAACTGGAGTCGGCCGTGACCGAACGCAAAGACGCTGAGGCAGCCGTGCAGGCTGTGTCCGGGCTCAAGACCGAACTCGACCGTGCGCTCGAACGCGCAAGCGCCGCGCAGAGAGAACGCCAGCGTGCCGAGGAGGCGCTAGACCGTCGCCGGGCACTCATCACCGAGGTGACTGCTGCTGAACGAGCGGTCAAGACTGCCGACGATACGCTCGAGAAGGTCACGACCGCACAGCGGGAAGAGGACTCGTCCCTTGCCGAGGCGCAGAAGAGCCTCGGGGCCAGACAGGCCGAACTCGCCACCGCTCAGGACGAGGCGAAGACTGCAGCCGCCGATCTCGCTCGGACTCGCGCTCGCAGTCAGGTCGACGCTCTGCGGAAGAGGCTGACCGACATCCGCGAGCAGGAGCGCAGAGGCGCCGAAGCGAGAGCGACGATCGGGTCGATCACTGTGACCGCGAAAGACGTGGAGAAACTCGCAGGACTGTTCACCGAGCTGCGCATTGCGCAGAACGCGAAGACCTCAGCTGCCGCCCAGATCATCGCCCGTCGCCTCGGCGACACCACAGTGTGCATCGACGGAACCGATGTGCCGAAGGACGTGGCCGAGGAATTCGCGGTCACCACGGACCTGCAGATCCATATCGACTCCGTTGTCGACATCACCGTTCGCCCCGGACAGTCTCCGGCCGAACTCGACCGGGCACTCGAATCCGCACGGTCCCGTCTCGACGCCGAACTCGGCCGCCTCGGCGTGACCACCCTCGACGAAGCACGCGAACGCAGCGAAGTGCGCACCGACGCCGAGGCTGTGCTGGCCGAGGCCACATCGACTCTTCGCGTGCTCATCGGAGACGACGACCGCGACGGACTCGATGCCGCACTGAGTCGAGCCGAACATGTGGCGGGGGACTCGGCTGATCCGAGCGGTTCCGTCGCGTCGATCGACGATCTCGAGGACAGGGTCGAATCGACGACGGCAGTCGTCGACGACGCGACTGCTCAGGTCGAGACGGCCAGGACCGCACTCGACCGCATCCGTGCTGACCGGGATGAGGCACGTGTGGCGGCCGTGCGTGCGCAGTCGACGCGTGAGCAGGCCGCGACGACGCTGCAGAACCTCAGCACCCGGCTCAGCACGGACAGGGAAGCGAACTCCGATGAGTCACTCGACGCAGCCCTGACTGCTGCTGCGGAGACGCTGACGCAAGTGGAAGACGAGGCCGCGGCCGCACGCTCGAAGTACGAGGCCGCCGACCCCGAGACCCTGGAGATGCGACTGCAGAACGCTCGCCAGCTCGTCGAGAGCAAGCAGAAGCAGCAGGAGAAGGACCGGCAAGAGGTCGACCAGCTCTCGGCACTCATCGACGATCGTGCCGCCGAAGGCATCTACGACAAGCTCAAAGCCGCAGAGCAATCCTTGGAATCTCTGCGTTCGCGGCTCTCCCGTCTGCAGCGACAGGCGAACGCGATCCGACTGCTGCGCGAGACCGTGCTCACCCATAAGGAAGAGGCTCAGCGGAGGTACGTCGCCCCGTTCAAGGAGGCGATCGAGAAGCTGGGGAGAGTGATCTTCGGGCAGGGGCTGTCGGTGGAGATCTCCGAGAATCTCGAAATCGTCTCTCGCACGCTCCACGGGCGCACCGTCGCCTTCGAGGCGCTCTCGGGCGGGACGAAGGAACAGCTGGCGCTCATCGGCCGCCTCGCCGTGGCCACGCTCGTCGACAGTGACTCCGGTGCCCCGGTCATCCTCGACGATGCCTTCGGTTTCTCCGATGAGCAGCGTCTGGCTGCGCTCAACGTCATCCTCGGCAATGTCGGGCGCAAGTCCCAGGTCATCCTGCTCACCTGTCAGCCCGACCGCTTTGCCTCCATCGGCGGTGCCGAAACCGTCAGCCTGAACTGAACCTCAGCGTCCCGCTTCGGCGTCGTTAAGGCACCATGCAGTAGCCTGAGGTGATGAGCGAGAAGACGTATGCCGATGAAGTCATCGTCCGCTGCTCCGGCGGCGGACACTACCGCACTCGTTGGATTCCTCTGGTTTCATTCAAATCGATCCGCTTCGGTGCCTACCGCTTCCAGCGTTGCCCGGTCCATGGCCGCTGGGAGATGGCAAGCATCGTCGAGGAAGCCGACCAGACTCCGGAAATCGTCAGCGAAGCAGACAACTACCCGGCATCACCCGTCCCCTGACGGACGCTGACGCGACCCGAATGATCGAGTTGCGGACGATCCGTGTCGAATTCTGCTGAAAATCCGGCACGAATCGTCCGCGACTCGAGGCGGCTGCCTTCAGTCGGCGGGACCCGCCGCTGCTCGGGCCGCCTGGGCGGCTTCGACGGCATCGGCGCGGATGGTCCGCCGCAGGATCTTACCGGAACTCGTCTTCGGCAGCTGATCGATGAACGTCACCCGGTGCGGAGCCTTGTAGGAGGCGAGCCTCTGTCGGCAGAAGGCGATGATCTCCTCTGCGGTCGCCTCGCCGGCGGGCTGCAGCGTGACGAAGGCCGCCACATCCTCTCCCCGGTAGTCATCGGGGATGCCCACGACAGCGGCCTCCTGCACCGCCGGGTGAGTGTAGAGCACATCCTCGACCTCACGCGGCCACACCTTGAAGCCCGAGGCATTGATCATGTCCTTCTTCCGGTCGACGATGAACAGCCACCCGTCCTCATTCATGAACTCCACATCGCCGGTGTGCAGCTCGCCGTTCGGGATCTGCTCGGCCGTTGCCTGCGGGTTGTTGAGGTAGCTGGAGACCACCTGAGGTCCGGAGATCGCAACTTCCCCGACGTCCCCGGGCCCCACCGGCTGACCGTCATCATCGAGGATGCGGATCATCACGTCTGCCTGCGGCAGACCGCAGGCGAGGTTCCCGCTGTCCGGGTCGACCGGGGCCTGGAATCCGTGCGGCACGGTGGCGACCTGAGCGCAGGTCTCCGACAGGCCGTAGCCCTGACCGACATAGATTTCGGCACGTTGTTCGAACTTATTCACCAGCCCCTCGGGTAGCGCTGCACCGCCGGACATGAGCGATTTGAAGGAAGCGAACTTCTCGGCGCTGAAATCCGGGTGGGCCATCATCGCTGTGTAGATCGTGGCCGGGCCGGCCATGTATGCAGGCTTCTCCCGTTCGCACAGGGCGATGAGCGAACCGGGCTCGAAACGGTAGTTGAGGATGAGACGGGCGCCGCCGGCGACAGCGGCAAGGAATTGGCAGATGAATCCGGTGATGTGGAACAGCGGCGCCAGTGAGACGTAGCCGTCGCCGGGGCCCAGTACCGGGTTGCGCAGGCAGTAGCGCGAATTGCTCGAGATATTCGCATGTGTGGCTGCCGCTCCCTTCGACCGCCCCGAGGTGCCGGACGTGTAGGCGATGAGCCCGAGGTCCGAAGGGGCGGGGGAGTGCGGGGTGAAGTCGGCATCGAGATTGCTCTGCACCGCGTCTGCGAATGCAAAGCGTCCCTCGGCCGGCGGCAGCTCGTCGAACCGCGGAAGCGAGTCGAACATTGCGTAGATCGCTTCGGGGCCGGCCGTCTGGAAGCTTCGGTCGTCGCTGAGCACGACGAGTGGCACGTCTGCCGTATAGTCCTTGACCCGATCGAGATAGGCGGCCTGAGAGACGATGAGTCCCTTGACTTCGGAGTCGGCGAAGATGTGCTCGAGCTCGCCGCGGTACATGGGGTTGAGGGGGACGACGGTGCCTCCGGCCTTCCAGATCCCGTAGGTGGCGATCACGAACGCGGGGGTGTTCTGGTCATAGATGCCGACACGGTCGCCGGGCTTGATCCCGTGGGCCGAGAGGAAGGCAGCGAAAGCCGTCGACCAGCGGTCGAACTCCGCCCAGGTCAGGGTGAATCCGTAGTAGGTGATGCCCTCCTCGTCGCCACGGGCGTCGACTGTGGCGGCCAGGTCGGCCAAGGGCGTCGATTCCGGCAGCACATAGGGCTCCTGAGCGAGATCACCCAAGGTGGTGATCCATGGGCGATCCTCAAACCAATTGTTCGTCATTGAACATCCTTTCGCAGGCGGTACCGGGCCCGTGCACACTGGTGCGGGCCCGGTGGGTTATCACTGTATCGCGGAAGAGCCGACCTCAGCCGCGGTATTTCCTGATCTCATTGCGGGCGATGGAGCGTTTGTGCACTTCGTCCGGCCCATCGGCCAGACGCAGGGTGCGCATATGCGCCCACATCCGGGCCAGCGGGAAGTCCTCGGTGACTCCGCCGCCGCCATGGACCTGAACCGCCCGATCGATGACCTTCAGCGCCATCGTCGGTGCGACGACCTTGATCTCAGCGATCTCGTTCTTCGCCACTTTGTTGCCGTACTTGTCCATCATGTCCGCGGCGTGCAGGGTCAGCAGCCGAGCCTGATCGATCTCGATCCGGGACTCGGCGATCCAGTCTTGGATGTTCGCCCGATTCGACAGCTTCTCACCGAAAGTCACGCGAGATTCTGCGCGCTTGACCATGAGTTCGAGCGCCCGCTCGGCGGCTCCGATGGCACGCATGCAGTGGTGGATGCGTCCCGGACCCAGGCGCGCCTGACTGATGGCGAAGCCTTCGCCTTCACCCTTGAGAATGTCCTTGAACGGCACGAGCACGTTCTCGAAGATGATCTCGGCATGGCCCTCCCGGTCGGCGTAGCCGTACACGGGCAGGTTGCGCACAACGGTGACTCCGGCGGCATCGATCGGCACGACGAGCATCGACTGCTGACGGTGCACCTCGGCGGTGGGATCGGTCTTGCCCATGACGATGAGCACTCGGCAGTTCGGATGCATCGCGTTCGACGCAAACCACTTGCGGCCGTTGAGCACGAACCCGTCGTCGGTGCGTTCCATGCTCATCTCGACGTTCGTCGCATCGGAGCTGGCCACGGCCGGCTCCGTCATCGCAAACGCCGAAGCGATCTCGCCTTCGAGCAGGGGCCGCAGGTACTTCTCCTTGTGCTCTTCCGTGCCGAAGACCGTGAAGACCTCCATATTGCCGGTGTCCGGCGCATTGCAGTTGATCGCTTCCGGGGCGATCTCCAGGCTGCGCCCGGTGATCTCGGCCAATGGAGCGTATTCGAGGTTCGTCAGCCCGGGCCCCCATTTCGGGTGCGGGTGGAAGAGGTTCCACAGGCCCTGCCTCTTCGCTTCGGCTTTGAGGTCTTCGAGGATCTGCGGCTGTGTGTGGGGGCTGGCCGCCGCGGCCATCTGCTCGGCGTAGACCGGCTCGGCCGGGTAGACGAATTCGTCCATGAACGCGTTCAGACGCTGCTGATACTCACGTCCACGTTCGCTGATTTCCAACACGTGGGCTCCTTGCTTCTCGGTGGGTCTCACACTGCTGTGAGGTCTGGTCTCAGGCGAGTCTCACCCGCTGGTGGGGCTCGGTGTCACTGTTCACTGAGTCGGGCTTGGTATCGGGACATTCCGCGCAGCCAGCGGTCGTAGTCGCTGCCTTTCATCCGGTACATCTCGAGCACTTCGGGGTGCGGCAGGATGAGGAACTGCTCGTTCTCAACGGCGTCGAGAACGATGGCGGCCACCTCGGCGGGTTCCAGGACGGTCCCGGCTGAGGTCACGGCCTTCTGGGCGGCGCCGCCGGCGGGTCCGGCGTCGTCGAGCAGATTCGTGTTCACTCCCATCGGGCAGACCACCGAGGCGCGGATTCCGTCGTCGCGGTAGGTCATGGCCAGCCATTCGGCGAATCCGACCGAAGCGTGCTTGGTCACCGAGTAGGCGGCCGAACCGATCTGCGTGAGCAGGCCCGCCGCCGAGGCGGTGGCGACGAAATATCCGGACCCGGCTTCCTGCCAGCGAGGGACGAGCGCCTGAGCGGCCCGGATATGAGCGCGCATATTGACGTCGATGATCGAGTCCCAGTCCGCGTCGTCCTCACCGAGCATCGCCGGCCCGATGATCCCAGCATTGGCGAAGTACAGATCGATCCCGCCGAGGCAGTCGTCGGCGAAGTCGATGAGCGCACCGATTCCCTCGACCGAGGACACATCCCCGGTCCACGCGAATGCCGATGTGCCGAGTTCAGCGGCTGTGTCGTCGACCGTGGGGGAGAGGTCGGCGAGGACGACGGCGGCCCCGCGGTCGATGAGCTCAGCGGCCAGTGCTGCGCCGATGCCGCCTGCGGCCCCCGTGACCACCGCGCGCTTGCCGGTCAGAGGCGAGGTCATGATCTCTCCAGCAGGTCGAGTGCTTGGCGAGCGAGGTCTTCGACACCGGCTCCGGCCTCGTCCGGGTCGAGATCGAGGTCACCCATCTTTCCTGTCGCCAGCCGTGTGTAGACGCCTTCACGGATGCAGGCGAGCTTCCACATCGCAAACGCCGAGTAGTAGCCGACATCGTGGACTTCGTGACCGCTGACTTCCTGGTAGCGGTCGATGAGTTCGTCTGTGGTCGGGAAGCCGTCATCGGTTCGGGGCACCCAGATGCTGGTGTACTGCTCGGGCACCGTGAGCATCGCGACGAAATAGCCGAGGTCGGTGAGCACCTCACCGATGGCCGTCAGCTCCCAGTCGACGACGGCGTTGACCGCGCCGGAAGGACCGAAGATCAGATTGTTCGGTTTGAAGTCCCCGTGCGCGATTCCCACGGGCGAGCCCGCCGGGTCGGGCATGGCCTCGCGGAGGACGTCATGGACCTCATGGATGATCGGGGTCTCGCGCATCGCGATCTTCTCGACCTGCCCGATCCAGCGACGCAGCTGTCGGTCGATGAGTCCGCCCGGCCGGCGCAGGTCGGACAATCCGACAGCATCGACGTCGACGGAATGGATCGCCGCCAGTGCGTCGACCATGCCGAAGGCGCAGTCGCGGCGGTTATCAGCAGGGATGGACTCCCATTCGGTGGGTGTGTTGATCGGGAACCCGGGGCAGTGATCCATGAACACGAAGGGCACGTCGAGGACCTCGGGGTCATCGACGATGTCGAGGACGGTCGGCACCGGAACGCTGCTGTCGTTGAGAGCGGCCATGATCCGGCCTTCGCGGGCGACGTTGTGAGCACTGCCGCCTTCGTGGCCGAGGGGCGGGCGTCGCAGGACCCAGCGCGGGCTGCTGTCGACGAGGATGGTGAACGTGAGATTCGAGCGACCGACCGACATCACTTCGACGTCGAAGTCGCTGATCGCGAATCTCTGCTCGATCCATCTGCCGATGCTGTCCACATCGAACCCTGCCGGTGATTGTGTCATCCTTGACCTTCCCGAGTGAACAATCGTTCAGTAGAGTTCACAGTATTCATCCCGGGCGGGGGAGTCAAGCCGTGAAAGTGATCACGGTCATAGCCGCGCGGTGTGATAGACGTGAGAAGACCGCCGCCACCGGAGCTCTAGCGTTCCGCGTGGGCCACAACGTTAGCGAGGAAACTATGAAAGCCATTCGCGTCACTGCTCTGACCGGGCCCGATGATGTAGAGCATCTCGACGTGGAGCGTCCGGTTCCGGGGCCGGGCCAAGTGCTCATCAAGGTCGCCTACGCCGGAGTGACCTTCCCCGAGCTGCTGCAGACGCGCGGGATGTATCAGGTCAAGCATGACCTGCCATTCACCCTGGGTTCCGAAGCGTCCGGAACTGTCGCCGAGGCGGGGCCGGACTCCCGGTTCGCCGTCGGTGATCGGGTCGCGGCGATCACGGGCTCGGGCACTTTCGCCGAGTACCTTGTGGCCGCCGACGAGGCCACCGTGAAGGTGCCGGACACGGTCTCTCTGGCCGATGCCGCAGGTATGCCGATGAACGTGCTCACTGCTGACTTCGCGCTGCGTGTGCGCGCCGATGCCCGGCCGGGCCAGAGTCTCCTCGTCCACGGTGCTGCGGGTGGCCTCGGCTCGGCCACGGTGCAGCTGGGCTCGGCGATGGGACTCGACGTCGTCGCCGTCGTCTCGACCGAGGCGAAGGCCGACGCGGTTCGTGAGATCGGCGCGAGGCATGTCGTCTTCGCCGACGGTTTCAAAGACGCGACGAAGGAGACCTTCCCGGGCGGCGTCGATATCGTCTTCGACCCTGTCGGCGGCGACCGCTTCACCGATTCGACGCGAGTGCTCGCTCCGTTCGGGCGTCTCCTCGTTCTCGGCTTCACCGCCGGCGAGATCCCTTCGATCAAGGTCAACCGACTGTTGCTCAAGAACATCTCCGTCGACGGCGTCGCCTGGGGTGGGGCGGCCTGGGGTCACCCGAGCTATATCCACGAGCAGTGGGAGGTCGTCCTCGATCACGTCTCCGCGGGCAGACTGAATCCGCGCATCCACGCGACCTACCCCCTGGCCGAGGCATCCTCGGCGATCAATGAACTCGACGGCCGCTCAGTGATGGGCAAAGTCCTCCTCGAGGTCGCAGGGGAGTAGTCCCAGACGTACTGCGCGTCGGATGGCATCTGCTCCATCCGGAGCTGGAGTCGGTGACGAGCTGAGCGATCAGTTGTCGTAGACCTCGTCGAAGATGCTCAGATCGCCGACGACGATGAGCTTCGTCGTCGCTCGCGACATTCCGACGTAGAGCATGTCGATGGCCCGCCGTCGGTCTCTGAATCCGTTGAGACAGAGGACCACAGCGGGCCTTTCGAGTCCTTTGAAGCCGAGCACGTGGCCGTAGAAGACATCCTCGGCGGCGAAGAATTGGTCCCAATAGGCCGCGATTCCCTCGGTCTCGACGATCTCCTTCTGCACCGGGTGCCTCGAACCGGTGGTCAGCAGTGCGATCTGACCGGCGACCCAACCGTTGTCCATGAGCGCTTCGACCACGCCATCCGCTGCGGCGACTGCCGAGTCGGCGTCGACGTCCATCCATTCGATCTCCTCGCCGGGCCCGTTGCGGGCGATGGGAGGCTCGAGCGCGAGGTCGGCGATGCCGGCGACGATCTGGGCGGAGTTGCGCAGATTCTCGTCGAGCTGGATGGGGCTCATCGTGATGGGTGATTCACCCTGGCGGTCGAAGATCCGCTGGCGTTCGTCGGTGAAGACGTAGAGGGTGCCTGCCAACTGGTTGCGCAGACACGACTGCACCGCCTCCCACCACAGCCGGCTGAAGTCCTGGCCTTCATCGATGACGATCGCGTCGAAGAGGTTTCTGCGCGAACGCTCATCGGCGAGGTCCTTGAGCATCGTGGGCAGCCGCCGTTCCCAATAGTCAGAGTCGTCGTCGCTGCCCGTGGGGGCACCCCAGCTGATGGGCAGGTCGTGGAAGAGGCCGACGAACGCGGGTCTGTCTTCGTCGGGCCATTGACTCGTGTGGAGCTGGAGGAAGCGACCGAGGCCGCGGGAATAGCACATGAGCGCGACCTTTTTGCCCTCTTGGGTCAGCGCCTTGGCCTTGAGCAGCGCCAGATAGGTCTTGCCCGACCCGGCACCGCCGCTGACCTCGGCGCGATTCTGGTGGCGGAGGATGCGGATGAGCTTCGCCTGTTCACGGCTGAGGGCATCGGCGCGGTGGGAGATCTCGGAGGCTTTGAGTGCGAAATTCTCGACCGCTTGGTTCGTTCTGCGGAGGTTCTTCAAGACGAATTCGTGGCCGGCGGTGAGGTCGTGGCGTTCGGGGTCGAAGTCAAAGCGCAGCTGATCAGCGATCTTCGATGCCAGGGAGTCGATCTCGGTGCCATCGACGAGTTGCCTTCTCGGCGCATCCGGCTGGTCCCAGCTTCTCGGCAGCTCCGTGTAGGGGAGGACCGCAAGATGGCTGATCGGCCCGGGAACACGGGAAAGCCGCGGGCGCAGATAGGCCACGAGGGTATGTTTGGCGATCATCGCCTGCTCGAGAGGTGGTTCGGGCAGATGGCTGCGCTTTCCCTGGGCACCGGAGGTGAACCATTTGCCGTCGACGACGTCGACGCGTCCGCCCTTGACCTCGATGACGGCGATCCCGACTCCCGGCCACAGGATGAGGAGATCGATCTCGACGTCCTTGTCATCGCCGGTCAGCCGTTGGCCGTGGATGATCGTCACCCCGTCGGGAAGCTGCCGGCGCAGCGCATTCCACACGACCTCCTCGGCGGTGGAATCGTTGAAATCAGGCTGTTCGGGAATCAACGTGACCATGGTCTGAGACTAACGCAGACACAGTCGCAGAAGACCGGCGACACTGCATCGGAAGTTACGATGCAGTGACGCCGGTCTGACTCATTGGAGTGACCGTGCCTCTCAGCGGTGGTCGCCGGTGGCGGGGACGATCATTTCGCGTCGTTGACGAGCTCCGATTCGTCGAGGACGACGTCCGCGCCCGTCTCCGGAAGTCCACGCCCGCGCAGCGAGGCACCGTTGGTCTCCTTCGTGAAGATCGTGGCGATCAAGCCGATCGCACATGCCGCCATGACCAGGTAGGCGGGAATGATCGTGTTTCCGGTTGCGCCGATGAGTCCATCGCTGATCGACGGGGCAGTGCCGCCGAACAGTGCGGTCGAGACGTTGTAGGCGATGGCGAATCCGGCGAAGCGCACAGGTCCGGGGAACATCGCCGGGAACGTCGCGGAAATCGTGGAGATCTGCGGAATGTAGAGAATTCCGAGCACAGCGAGTCCGATGAGCGCCCACACGAAACCGTTGGCCATGAGCATGAACATCGGAATCGCCGCGACGAAGAGGCTGATGAGGGAGAAGTACCAGACCGGCTTGCGTCCGACCTTGTCCGAGAGCATTCCGCCGAAGGGGATGAGGATCATCATGAACGCCTGGGCGAGGAACATCACGGTCAGTGACGCGTTCGGGCTCATGCCGACCGGGTCCTGCGGATACGTGGGCATGTAGGACAGCAGCGTGTAGTTGACGACGTTGACCGCGACGACCATGCCGCCGAGGACGAGCAGCTGCTTCTTGCAGTTCGCGAAGAGGGTCGCGAAGACTTCCTTGACCGACTTGTCTTGATCGCTGTTGTCGAGCTCTTCGTAGACAGGGGATTCATCGAGCTGATTGCGCAGGTAGAGACCGACGACGCCGAGGACTCCGGCGAAGATGAACGGAATCCTCCAGGCCCAGTCCGTCATCGTCTGCTCGCCCAGTCCGAGTTGCAGGAGGAGAACGAACAGCGAACCGGCGGCCATACCTGCCAGGGTGCCGAATTCGAGGAAGCTGCCGAAGAATCCGCGCCGGTTGTCAGGGGCGTATTCGGCCATGAAGGTGGCGGCACCGCCGTATTCACCGCCGGAGGAGAAGCCCTGAATGACGCGGAGCAGAACGCGTTTGCGGCCGAGGCGATCGCCCATCGGTCCCCAGATGATTCCGCCGAGGGGGCGGAAGATGAAGGATACGGCGAAGGTCAGCAGCGCCATCAGCTGCGCATGCTCGCCGGGGAAGAAGTGCTGCGCGAGATAGGTGACCGAGACAGCGTAGAGACCGTAGTCGAACCATTCGGTCGCATTGCCCAGCGCCGAGGCGGCGACGGCTTTGCGCACCGTCTTGAGATCGGGCTGGGGTGGGGAAGCGGGTGATGCGGATCCTGAAGTATTGGGGATACCCATGAATTCCTCCAGTCATGTGAACCACTGTCGAAGTGATCCATCTTTCGAACCGAAGCCACGTTACGAGCACGTGTTCAGCTTCTCAATCGAGGAATCGTGTCAAATCGTCGGCGTATCATTAGCGAAATATTCGTCGTCGACGTGTCTGACCAGGAGGAATGCTCTGCCTATTTGGAATTTGAACGGCAAGTCTGCTTCACAGGGAACAGTGAAGTCATCGTTATCGGAAGCGTGTTGACAGAAAATTGAAACAATGGCCGAATTTGTCTCAACCTCGTTGAGGAGTAAGGTCCGCGTTCGGGTTATCCGAACCACTTCTCAATTCGGCGGCCGAACCCCTTTGGCCCCTCCGGCCACGACTCAGCTTCGTGGGTGCTCGCTGTGCTCGTCGATCCACGTCCAGCCGGTTGGCATCGGCGCCCAAGCGGCGACCTCACGGCCGGACTTCGAACTGTCGGCGAGGACGATGACTGTTCCGGCTCGCTCGGCGATGAGCTCCTTCGTGCGGGCCTCGTCGAGACTCGGTTCGCCGAGTCCCTGCGTCGGATCGACAGCATCGGCGCCGAGGAAGGCGATGTCGACGTGGATGCGCGACAGCGCATGATCGGACAGCGCACCGGTGGTGCCGTGGGACAGGGTCGAAACTTCGCCGCCGACCATGACCACCTTGGGGCCGGCGGGATGGGCCAGGGCCAACGCGATCTCGAGGCCGCGGGTGAACACGGTGAGCTCGCTGCGGTCCCTGATCCGCTCGGCCAGGCGCACGGTCGTCGAACCGGCGTCGAGGAAGACGGTGCGCACTCCGACCTCGTCGAGCCGCTCGAGTGCCGCTGCTGCGATGGCGTCCTTCGCCTCGGCCTGCTGTTCCATCCGCTCGCCCAACGGCGGTTCGACATAGCCGGCAGCGGCGGCGCCGCCGATGGTGCGGATGATCTCTCCGTCTGCGGCCAGCTCGCGCAGGTCGCGGCGAATAGTCGATTCCGAGGTCTCGAGTTCCCCGGCCAATCGGGGGATGCTCCATGAGCCGGTCTTGAGCAGACCGAGAATGGCGTCACGCCGCTTCTGGGTCCCCGATCGGATCGCCATCTGTCTCCCTCTCGTCGTTCGCACCTCCGACCGCAGCGGAATCGCCGCGGTCGGACATGCGTCTTAAGCCTACTTCGGCAGGTACTCCGCACGGATGCCGTCGACGAACGGTGCGTAGCCGATAGCAGCGCGGTAGGCCGAGCGCATGGTGCCCGCGTCGGCGATGCCCTGTCCGGCGATGTCGAAGGCAGTGCCGTGATCGACGGAGGTGCGCAGGATCGGCAGGCCCACGGTGACGGAGATCGTCCCGTCGAAGTCGAAGGTCTTCGACGCGATGTGTCCCTGGTCGTGGTACTGCGAGAGGATGCCGTCGAAGCGGCCGGTCAGCCCCTGATGGAAGACGGAATCGGCCGGGATCGGTCCGGCGACTTCGACGGCGCCGCCGGCATTGACCTTCTCGACGGCCGGACGGAGGATCTCGATCTCCTCGTCGCCGAATGCGCCGTTCTCACCACCGTGCGGGTTGAGCGCGGCGACGGCCACCCTCGGCGAGGCGACGCCGTAGAGCTGCAGGGCGCGATGGGCGCGCTCGATCGAGTCGATCTGGGTCTCGACGGTGAGGGCGTCGATGGCCTTGCGCAGGGACATGTGGCGGGTGGCGAAGAAGATCTGGAGTTTATGGTCGGGGACCTTCGTGTTCTCCACGACGAACATCGTGTCCTGCTTCGTCACTCCGGTCAGCTCACCGAGCATCTCGGTGTGCCCGAGGTGCTGCGATCCGGACTTCCACACGGCTTCCTTGTTGATGGGGCCGGTGACGATGCCGGCGACCTGCTGATCCATGGCGGCCTTGGTGGCGAGCTCGATCGCGGCCACCGAAGCCCTGCCGGCGCGAGCGTCGACGACGCCCCACTCGGGAAGGTCATCGCCGAGCACGCCGATGTCGAAGACGTCGATGACGCCTTCGCCTGCCGAAGGCGTCGACCAATCGGAGATGGCGCGCAGCTCGACGTCGAGTCCGAGGACGTCGACGGCACGTCTCATCACGGCCAGATCCGCGACGGCGATTCCGTGCTGATCGTCTCTGCCCGCGAACTCCGCGAGCACGGTGGCGGTGATCTCCGGTCCGATTCCGACGGGATCGCCCACGGTCACGGCGAGTGCTGGTGCTGTCATTGCTGTCTCCTCAGATGGTTCGGATTCTGTCGGCGGGTGGCGGTGCAAGGTTCGTCGTGCACGATTCAGTCTCGTCTGACGCGGGCGGTGGTCGACAGGAACTCGAGACACTCGACGGCAGTGCCGGCGTTGCCGATGAGACCGCCCTTGGTGACGATCGGCAGTCCGTCGGCGCGCCCGCCGACGAGACGGCCGCCCACGGCCAGGGGCACGATCTCCTTGTCGATCTCCATCCCCATCGCGCCGAGCTCGCGCATCACCGTAGCGGTGACGTCTCCGCCGGTGGTATAGAGGCCGGAGATCGGGATGGTGGAGATGACTGTTGAGGCGATCAATGCCAATCGCCGTGTCGTCTGCTCGGATTCGGCATCGGTGAGTTCGCGCAGATCGCTGGACTCGAGGACGGTGGCGATGACGATCGCCCGCGCCGAGGCGGCCCGATCGATGAGGCCCAGTGTGGCCTCGACATCGGGCAGGCCCGCGTCGTCCACGGGTGCACGGAGGACCGTGACTGTGGGGTCCTCGGCTACGGCCGCGAGCTGAGAGCGGGTGACCTCGGTGGCCGAGCCCGAGATGCCGAGCAGGAGGCCATCGGCACGAGCAGGCAGCCGTGACTGGGCCAGGGCGAGGCTGCCGGGTCCGGGATCGATGGTCACCCAGTCCAACAGCTCACCGTCGGCCAGACCTGCGCGGTTGCGGATCTCCGGAGTGGCCGCCTCGGCGAGGTCGTGGCTGATCTCAGCGATGACGGAACCGACGAGTTCGATATGGTCGGTGGTCAGGGCATCGGCGATGAGCACGTCGGCCCCTTCCCCGATGGCGTCGAGCACGGCGGTGGCCACGGCCTCACGGCCGGCCAGGACGGTCGCGATAGCGATGACGTGACAGTCGAGATCCGTGCCGGCGGCGAGGATCTCCTCGATGACGGAGGTGTGCATGGGGGAGCGGACATCGTAGGCGAGCTCGGTGTGTTCGAGCAGACGACCGCCCAGCAGCTGCCGCCCCTGCACGGTGGTTCTGCCGGCGGCAGGGAAGGCCGGCATACACAGTCCCAGGACGCGGCACTGCGGACCGTCGGACGCGGTCAGCGCACGCCTGCGCGCCGAGATGGCGGCTGCTGCAGCTGGCCCGACGTTGCCGCGCAGAGTGGTGTCGATGCGGCAGGCCACGAGGTCGACGGCACCGGCGGACTCGATGAGTTCTGAGTAGACCATGCCAGCCTGCTGCGGCGGCAGGTGGCGGGAGTCGGTGTTGACGACGACCGCATCGAAGTCATCGAGCAGACCTCCGAGGTCGACGCTGCCGGCTGGGCTGGTGCCGGTGACGGTGATCGTTCGCAGTCCCGCCTCGGCGAACAGGGCCCCGCAGGCGTTGCCGCCGGTGAGGTCGTCGGCGACGATGAGGATGCGCGGGCTCGCCTGCGCCGAGGGGGACGCTGCCGTCGTGCCGGCGTCCGGCATGTGGGAGGTGCTCATACGATCAAGTCGAGCACGAACAGCAGCGGAAGGGAACAGATCCACACGGCAGTGGTGATTCCCGACCTGCCCTTGATGGCGTTGATGCCGTCCAGTCCGGCGAATCGGGTGACGACCCAGAAGTAGGAGTCGTTGAAGTAGGAGAAGACCATCGAACCGGCGGTGCAGGCCATGACGGCCACGAGCGGATCGAGTCCCAGCGGGGCGATGAGCGGAGCCGTCACCGAGGCAGCGGTGATCATCGCGACCGTACCCGATCCCTGAGCCAGGCGGACGAAGGAGGCGATGAGGAACGGGACGAGAAGCGCGGGCAGGCTGATCGAGGCGATCGCCTCGGCGAGGGCGTCACCGACACCCGATTCGCGCAGGACCAGTCCGAAGCTGCCGCCGGCGCCGGTGATGAGGAGGATGAGACCGGCCGAGGCGGCACCGTCGGCAAGCCAGCTCTGCACCTGATTGCGTGGGGTCACACGGGGCAGCAGCGTGTAGACGGCGAGGATGAGGCCGATGATCAGGGCGACGACCGGGTTGCCGAAGAATGCCAGCGGAGCGACCCAGGCGGAGGGTTCGTACGCGTCGCCGGCGAGCTCTCCCTGTGCGCTCTTGTCGATTGCGGTGCCGACCGTGTTGGCCACGATGAGCAGCAGCGGGACGATGAGCGGCAGGAAGCCGAGGAAGGCGCCGGGCTTCTTGGCACGGCCCGCGGACCGGGCGGCGCCGGCCGCGTCCTGCGACGTCGCGGAGTCGGTGGAGCTGTCGCCGGAGTGCTCATGGTCGCCCGTGAGGGTGGATACCCTGGATGCTCCTTCGTCGGTGCCCTCCGCCGAGGCGGCCGAGACCTCGGAATAGACGTCGTGCCTGACCTTGCTGTTGAGCACGGGTTCGAGCTTCGGCCCGATCCAGCGCGCGTAGACGACGACCACGGGCAGGAGGATGACGGTGAAGACGATGCCGGCGAGGATGACCGATCCGATGTCGGCACCGAGGATGCCGGTGGCAGCCAAAGGGCCCGGCGTCGGCGGCACCATGTGATGAGTCAGGGTCATACCGCAGCCCAGAGCCAGCGCGAGGGTGACGTAGCCGCCCTTCTTCACGCGGGCGATCGAACGAGCCAGCGGATTCATGATCACGTAGCCGGAGTCGCAGAAGACGGGGATGGACACGAGCGAGCCGACGGTTCCCATCGCCCACGGCTCACGGCCCTTGCCGAAGGCACGGAGGAAGGCGCGGGCGAGGGAGTCGGCGGCTCCGGAGACTTCGAGGATCTTGCCGATGCCGACGCCGAGGCCGATGACGATGCCGATGCTGGCCAGGGTGTCGCCGAAGCCGGTGGTGATCGAGTCGATGATCGAGAGCAGATCCTGACCGGCGACGATGCCGGTGACGACGGCCGCCAGAAGCAGGGCGATGAAGGCGTCGAGTCGGGTCGCGAGCACGATGACGACGATCGTCGCGATGCCGGCGGCCAACGCCAGTATGAGTTGCAGGTCCATGGGGTCCTCCGCGGTGAGGCCGGCTCGCGGGCGAGCCAGGGTGTGTGGTTCTCATTGACTTCGACACGATCTGCGATGCCCGAGGGCAGTCGACGATCAGAAGCGAAGTTGAACAGTATGAGCAAGTATGAGTCATAACTGCACGTATATGCAATGTCGAGCGCGGGTGCGTTCCTCCTGCGGGGCGGGTGCGTGAATGCGGGGCCAAGAGCGTGAGTGCGGAGGTGCGTGCGTGAATGCGGGGCCAAGAGCGTGAATGCAGAAATTCGAGGGAGCGGAATGTTGATTTCAGCGGACTGAATCGACATTCTGCTCCCTCGAAACTGCGGGGTGCGCGTGGAGAGGGTGTCGAGGAGGTTCCTGTCAGGCGCGGGGGTCGACGATGATCTTCACGTGCTGCTCGTTGTTGTTGATGAGCTCGTCGAACCCGCCCGAGATGAGCTCGTCCAGGCCGATGCGTGCGGTGATGAAGGCTGAGAGATCGATGGTGCCGCCGGCGGCCAGTCTGATCGTCTCCGGGTGGTCGCCGGAGTAGCCGATGGTTCCTCGCAGGTCGATCTCCTTGAGGACCAGCTTCGGCATATCGACCTCGGGCTTATGCCCCCAGATGGAGACGTTGACGATGACTCCGCCGGGACGGACGGCATCGAGGAGCATGTCCAGAACCGCGGGGACGGACGAGCATTCGAATCCCACGTCGGCTCCACGTCCGCCCGTGCGCTCTCGGATGGTTTCGGCGACATCGAATTCTCGTGGATCGAGGACCTCGTCGGCAACGCCTGTTGAGAGTGCCATCTGCTTGCGCGCCTCGGAGAGCTCGGAGATGTAGACGGTCAGTCCCTTGGCTTTGAGGACGGCGGCAGTGAGGAGGCCGATGGGTCCTGCGCCGCCGACGATGGCGGTCTGGCCGGATTCGGCGTCCGAGCGAACGACTGCGTGGTGGGCAACTGACAACGGTTCGATCAACGCAGCCTGATCGAGTGGAATATCGCCGATCGGGTGCACCCAGCGACGCTGCACGACGATCTTCTCCGACAGTCCGCCACCACGGCCGCCGAGGCCGATGAAGTTCATGTCCTTCGACAGCTGATAGCTCTGGCCGGGGCCGGTGTCGACGTCTTCGGCAATGATGTAGGGCTCGACGACGACGTTCTGGCCGACGTTCAGGTCGGTGACGCCTTCGCCGAGGTGGGTGATCGTGCCGGAGAACTCGTGCCCCATGGTCACTGGGGCTGATTCGCCGGAGATCGGATGCGGGTGGCCCGCCGGCGGGACGAAGATCGGCCCCTCCAGATATTCGTGGAGATCGGTTCCGCAGATCCCGCACCAGGCGACGTCGATGGCGACTGTGCCTGGCCGCAATTCGGGTTCTGGGATGTCTTCGATTCGGATGTCTTTGCGAGCGTGGAATCGTGCTGCCCTCATGATGAGTCCTTTCGTGGGGCGTATCCGTGCCATTCGGTGTTCTTCGACGCTAGAACGCTTGCGACGTGAGAGCCAGGGTTGCAGGCGATTGCATATGAGAGGCATCACCATTGATTTATACCCCCGAGGGGTATAGATTGTGGGTATGGACAAGCCGCAGAATCATCGTCATTACGGAATGCAGTCTGCTGAGACAGGCCATTCCGCACACACTGAGACCATGGCCCACTCCGATCACGCTCGCCATGACCACAGTGGTCATGGCGACCACTCCGGTCACGAGGCTCACTCCGGCCATTCGGGCCACGCGGGTCATGCCGGCCATGGCGATCACGTCGCGCAGTTCCGGAGGCTGTTCTGGATCATGCTCGTCATCGCCGTGCCCGTCGTCGCATTCAGTCCGATGTTCGGCCACCTCGTCGGATACGAGGTTCCCGACACCGGCATCCTCGGTGCGCTTCGCTGGCTCTCACCGATCCTCGGCACCGTCATGTACGTCTGGGGCGGAAAGCCGTTCCTGGCCGGCGGACTCGACGAGATCAAGGGGCGCAGTCCGGGCATGATGCTGCTCATTGCTTTGGCGATCACGGTCGCTTTCATCTCCTCCTGGGGGTCGTCGCTGGGCCTGCTCGACCCGCAGCTCGATTTCTGGTGGGAGCTGGCTCTGCTGGTCGTGATCATGCTCGCCGGCCACTGGATGGAGATGCGCTCACTGGCACTGACCACCTCGGCGCTCGACAGTCTCGCCGCGCTGCTGCCGGATGAGGCCGAGAAGATCATCGATGGGGAGGCGGTGAGCGTCGCTCCGTCCGACCTCGTCGTCGGGGACATCGTCCTCGTTCGACCCGGTGCCTCGGTGCCCGCCGACGGACGGATCATCGACGGTTCGGCCCATGTGGACGAATCCATGGTCACCGGAGAATCCGCGACGGTCCGACGCGGCGAAGGCGACTCGGTTGTGGCCGGCACCGTCGCCGCCGATTCCGGGCTTCGAGTCGAGATCACCGCGATCGGTGACGACACAACGCTGGCCGGTATCCAGAAGCTGGTCTCCGACGCTCAGAGCTCGTCATCTCGAGCCCAGCGCATCGCTGATCGAGCCTCGGCATGGCTGTTCTGGTTCGCTCTCGGCGCTGCCGTGATCACAGCGGTCGTCTGGTCGCTCATCGGCATGCCGGACTCGGCGGTCGTGCGCACGATCACCGTGCTCGTCATCGCCTGTCCTCACGCCTTGGGGCTGGCCATTCCGCTGGTCGTGTCGATCGCCACCGAACGTGCCGCCCGTGCCGGCGTCCTCGTCAAGGACCGGCTCGCGCTCGAGACGATGCGCACGGTCGATTCCGTGCTCTTCGACAAGACCGGCACTCTGACGAAGGGTCAGCCGACGGTCACCGCCATCGAAGTCGTCGAGGGTGCCGGGGCCACGCGGGCCGAGAGTGAAGTGCTCGGCCTGGCGGCTGCGGCCGAAGCCGACAGCGAGCACCCGTTGGCCGCAGCCATCGTCACGGCTGCGGCTGAATGGGGGGTCGACGTGCCGAGAGCCTCCGACTTTTCGTCGTCACCTGCGGTGGGGGTCAAGGCCGTCATCGCGGGCCAGACGGTCGAGGTCGGTGGTCCCAGACTGCTCGAGGCGCATGACGCGCCCGAGGCGAAGTCTGCGGAGGCCTGGCGAGCCGAAGGTGCCATCATCCTCCACGTGCTCGTCGACGGATCTGTCGTCGGTGCCCTGCGGTTGGCCGATGAGATCCGGCCGGAGTCTCGCGATGCCGTCGATGCTCTCCACGCCATCGGTGCACAGGTCGTGATGATCACCGGAGACGCCGAGGCGGTCGCGCAGTCTGTGGCCTCCGAACTCGGCATCGACCGTGTCTTTGCCGGCGTTCATCCCGCCGACAAGGCGGCGAAGGTCTCCGAGCTGCAGGGGGAGGGGCGTCGTGTGGCGATGGTCGGTGACGGTGTCAATGACGCTCCTGCGCTCGCGCAGGCCGATGTCGGCATCGCCATCGGGGCCGGAACCGATGTGGCCATCGGCTCTGCCGGAGTCATTCTCGCTTCCGACGATCCGCGGTCCGTGCTCTCGATCGTCGAACTCTCTCGGGCGACCTACCGGAAGATGAAGCAGAACCTGTGGTGGGCGGCCGGGTACAACCTGCTGTCGGTGCCGCTGGCGGCAGGAGTGCTCGCTCCTGTCGGATTCGTGCTGCCGATGAGTGTGGGTGCGATCCTGATGTCGATCTCGACGATCGTCGTCGCCCTCAATGCTCAGCTGCTGCGCCGACTCGACCTGCATCCGCAGGCGGCAGTCGGGCGAGTGCACTCCACGAGCTGATCTCGGCGCAGACGATTGAGGCGGGTGATGCCATTGAGCATCACCCGCCTCAGTGCGATCTGTCCGGTGGAGATGTTCGCACCGGCAGGTCGTCAGCGCGCCAGGGTCTCGTCGATGGAGCTGGTTCCGGTGGCCAGGGTGACCTGCGTGCCCCACGGGTCGACGACGCGCACGGAGCGTCCGTCATCGGCGAAGTCGAGGTTGTGCGTGCGCAGGCGAGCGACGAGCGCGTCGAGGTCCTCGCGTCCGGGAACGGTGATCGCGACATCCCCGAGGCCGAGGCTGGCCGCGCGAGGGCCGGCGCCGCGGCTGTTCCATGTGTTCATGGCGACGTGGTGGTGGTATCCGCCCGCCGCCGCGAAGAGGACTCCGGGCATTGACGACAGCGACGGCTCGAAGCCGAGGGCATCGACGTAGAACTCGCGGGCCTGAGGGATGTTGCCGACCTGCAGGTGGACGTGGCCGACGATGCCGGGTTCGGCGGCAGTGTTCGCGAGGATGTCTTGATTCAGGTGGCGTTCGAGGAAGCGGTTCGGGTCAAGGTAGAGCGTGTCCATCTGGACCTCACCGTCGAGCGAGTGAGTCCATTCCGAACGGGCGCGGTCGACGTAGAGCTCGATGCCGTTGCCTTCGGGATCGGTGAAGTAGAACGCCTGGCTGACAAGGTGATCGCTGGAGCCGACGAAGGTGCTGTTGGTGTTCTGCGCGGCGTGGGCGACCGTGGCGGCCAGGGCTTCCTTGGTGTCGAACAGGAAGGCGGTGTGGAACAGGCCGGCCTGTTTGGCGTCGACGCCGGGCAGGCCCGGGGTGGCCACGAGCTTGACCAGGGGAGTGGCGCCGCGGCCGAGCACACGGTGGACTTCGCCATCGCGGGCGGTCTCTTCGAGGGGTTCCATCGCCAGGGCGTTCGAGTAGTAGTTCGACATCTTCTCGAGGTCGCCGACGCGCAGGGTCACCGCGTCCATTCCGGTGGCCGCGCTGAGTCGTTTCTCATCGACGGCGAGTGTCTGCGGGGCGGTGGAAGTTGGTGCCTGGATGGGGGTGGCGGTCATGCTGTTCTCCTGAGCGGATGGGCTGTTGGGTCCAGTCTAGATCAATCTAGTTGAACATTCAACAAATAGGCTGATGACCCTATTCCCGATCCGCGCCGAAGGGAATCCGATCCCATTGAAGCCCCACGCTCTGAGTGACTGACTCGATGCGGCACCAGCGCACTCTCGTCGATAGGCTGGTGCCATGAGGTTCGATTCGAAGTCCGCCCCTGCTTTCGCCGGGCTCCTGACCGCCGCACTCATCGCCCTCAGCGGCTGCGGCTCCGATTCTGGCTCATCGTCGGAACCCGAAACGACTCCGACGGCGACTCTGGATGTCGTGGCGCAGGGCTTCGACTCCCTCGACGAGCTCGCGGATTATGTGGCGCAGTCCTTGGATGGTGTCGAGGTGAGTCTCGAGTCCGAGACGAACCCCGACTTCAACCAGGAGGCCGAACCCGAACGCCTCCATGTCGAGTTCGCCTCCGATGAGAACAGGGCCAAGGACTTGGAAGCCACGGCGTTCATCGTCCAGGCGACCTCACAGGCAGCCTTCGACTACGACATCCTCGTGGTCACGGGAGACGTCGCGGCGGGGGAATGGAGATACCTCTACGACCGTTCGACCGTCGAGGATCTCACCGCTGACGGTCGGATCGACGTTGCCGACATCTGGGACTCAGCCGAACAGAGCTTCGACACCATTCATCGCTGAGCCGCGGCTGCTCTATTTCTCGATGGCGACACCATCGGCGTCGGCGAAGACCATCGCTCCTGGGCGGATCGTCGCGCCGCCGATCTCCACGGTCACGTCGATCTCACCGGCACCGTCTTTCGCGCTCTTGCGCGGATTGCTGGCCAGAGCCTTGATTCCGAATTCCATCTCGGCCAGAGCTTCACGGTCGCGGACAGCGCCGTTGATGACGACTCCGTTCCAGCCGTTTCGGACCCCGGCCTCGGCGATCATGTCACCCATGAGGGCGGTGGCGATCGAACCGTCACCGTCGATGACGAGCACGGCGCCGTCGCCTGGCTGATTGAGGGTCTGCTTGACCAGTCCATTGTCCTGGAAGCAGCGGATCGTGCGGGCCGGTCCGGAGAATGAGGTCTTGGCTCCGAAGTCGCCGAAGTTCAGAGCGATCGAATAGAGGTCGTCGCCGCGTTCGTCCCACAGGTCTGCTGTCGAAACTGTCATCTGTCTGCCTTTCGTCGATGGTGGGTGGTGGGAGGTGCTCAGGTGAACGCCTGGGTGCGGGCGTAGAGTCCGGGGACTCCGCCGGAGTGAACGAAGACGACCGTGTCCTCGGAAGGGAAGCGGCCGGATCTGATGAGGTCGATGAGACCGGCCGCAGCCTTGCCGGTGTAGACGGGGTCGAGGAGGATCCCCTCGGTGCGGGCGAAGAGGCGCACGGCCTCAGCCATCTCGGGTGTCGGCAGAGCGTAGCCGGTCCCGACATAGTCGCCGAGTCCCGTCGTGGCATCGCGGGGAACGTGCGGTAGGTCGAGGAATCTCGCCGTGGAATCGACGAGGTCGACGATCTTCGGTTCCTGCTCCGCTTGTGACCGGCTGACGTTGATGCCGATGATCGGGACGGTGCTTCCTGCGCTGTGGAGTCCGACGATGAGCCCGGCCTGCATTCCGGCCGAGCCGCTGGGCGTGACGATCGTGGGGGAGTCCACTCCCTCCTCGGCGAACTGATCGAGCAGCTCGTGGGCACAGTCGACATAGCCGAGCGCGCCGATCGGATTCGACCCGCCCACGGGGATGATGTAGGGGATCCTGCCCTCGCCGCGCAGCTTCTCGGCCAGAATCTCGGCCTCGCCGAGGAGGTCAGCTCCGTGGCCGAGCACGGTGACCGAATCCGCGCCGAGGAGGTCGAAGAGCAGGAAATTGCCCGTGTGCTCCGGAGGGTTCGCCCCTGCTGGGCCGAGTGCTGTGCCGTCGGGTCCGAGGTCCTCTTCGACGATGAGATGGCAGTCGAGGCCCTCGGCGCGTGCAGCGGATAAGGTCAGCCGACAGTGGTTGGACTGGACCCCGCCGACGGTGATGAGCGTGTCCGCTCCCTGGTTCAGTGCGTCGGCGATGAGGTACTCGAGCTTGCGTGTTTTGTTCCCGCCCTGTGTCAGCCCCAGCCGGTCATCGCGTTTGATCCAGATCTGCGGTCCGCCGAGCTCGGCGGACAGTCGCCGCAGATGCTCGAGCGGTGTCGCGCCCGCGGTGTAGCGGCGACGGGGGATTTCGTTCAGGGCGACCATGGTTCCCGAGTCTACCGAGCGGGTCGGCGAAGCTGGCAAGACACCGTTCAGGATTCGGGCAACGGCATGACAGCGGGTCGTCCTCAGCCGACGGACTCGACCTCACGAACAGCGTCGCCGCCCTTGCCCACGGGGGTGGTGTCTCTGACCGTCTGGTTCATGACCTCGTGGGTGTCCAGGTTCGTGTACGACACCCAGGTGTACCCCTTGCCGGAGTCGGCTGAGGTCTGGTGCCAGCGTGTGGCGTGCCCGTCATTGTGTTCGGCGAGGGCAGCGACGACGTTGCGTGTGGCGAGGCGATCCATGACCGAGTCATCACCGATGCCGTAGGCGGTGATCAGTTTGTCCGCGTACTTGACGGCACCCTTCGGGTGTCCCGAACTCTGGGGTGCCTGAGCGGCACTGGGCGCGGGTGCCTGAGCGGCACTGGGCGCGGGTGCTGAATCAACGGAGGCCGATGCCGGACCGACTGCGAGGCCCAGAGATGTGAGACCGGCTAGTGCAGCGACGCCCCACTTTGCGGCGTGAGTGCTGATGAAGGCGGGCATGGTGACTTCTCCTCTTCCGGGACAGGAACATTGCTGGAATCGAGTATCGTCATCCCAGGTGAGAGCCGATTCCCCGAGCCTGAACAGAAGCTGAGACGCGTCGTCGGAAATACGGAGGTTCTATTGCATTGCGATGACATCTCCGAGACATTCCGTCAGAAGGAGTCTTGTCCGAATCCGTGGATTCCGGACTGTGACAGATTCACAGCGGTTACGGAACCGAATCGTGACCGTCCTCTGTCCGATCCATCCAGTCCTTTCCATCGAGGATGCGAGCGACCATCATCGAACTCGCCTGGTCGCCAACCGCATTGACCGTGGTGGCCGGCGGATCGATGACGGTTCCGATGATCTGGACGATCGGCAGCGCCGTTGCTGGGAAGCCGTAGAGGGTGATGATCATGAGCTCGCCGATGAAGCCGCCAGAGGGGATTCCTGCCATGACCATTCCGGCCAGCAGCGCCACGGCGATGGCGATGAGGATGTTTTCCGGAGTGAAGAAGTCGCGCTGGAACACGGCAAAGAGGAAGGCGATCTTGAGGATCGCGGACAGGCTCGATCCTTCCATGTGGATCGTGGCGCCGATCGGCACGATCGTCTCCCGGATGTCCCGTGGGACTCCGATCTTCTCTCCGGCACGCAGGTTCGCTGGGATCGCCGCCACCGAGGACGACGTACCCAAGGAGATCGCTGTGGGTTCGAGGATATTGCCCCAGAAGCGGGAGACGCCTCGGCGGCCGCCGGAGACGAAGGAGTAGAACGTGAAGGCGAGGATGAAGTAGGCGATCGCCACCGGATAGTAGACGAGGAAGGCGCGAACATAGTCCCCACGAGCTGGGCGCCGAGGTCGCCGACGAGTGCGGCGAAGTAGGCGCCGAGGCCGATCGGGGCGTAGTACATGATGATTGAGGTGAACTTGAGGAACACCTCGGTGCCGGAATTGAGGAACTGGGCGAACGACTTGCCGGCGTCGCCGATCCTGCTGGTGGCGAAGCCGACGATGACGGCGAACACGATGAGGGCGAGCATGTGCTCGGCGGACAGGATCTTCGAGAAGTCGTCGACGACGACGGTTTGGACGAGCTGGTCACCGATGGACCCGACGTCCTCGACGTTCTCCGGCTCCTGCATCTCCACTTCGACGCCGTCGGTGGCGTTGAAGATGCGCAGCGCGGCGACCATGACGATGGAGGCGACGATGCCGGTGACGGCGAAGACTCCGAGCATACTGCCCATGATTTTGCCGAGTCGCGCCGCCGAGGACATTCCCGCGACCGCGGAGGCGATGGAGAAGAACACGAGCGGCACGACGAGAGTGAACATCATATTGATGAACAGCGTGCCGAACGGCTTGATGACGGTGGCGCGTTCCCCGAAGACGAGGCCGATGATCGCGCCGATGACCACCCCTGTGAGGATGAAGATCGGGAAGCGGTAGTTGCGCAGAATCCGGAGGAAGCCTGACGGCTCCGTCTTCGTCACGGAGGTCTGCGCAGGCGAGGCGTCGGGGGAGGGCATAGGCTCTGCCTTTCATATCAGCATCATTGTTCCGCCGACTGTGCGGCGTGGCGCCATGGCCCCGGCGATCCTACCTGGGGCACAGCGACACCCGGCACATGGATGACCATGTACCGGGTTGTCGATGTTCGCTCGAGCCGACGAATCAGCTCTCAGCTGACGAATCCTCGGCGTTCGAAGTGTCCGAGGATGGAGTCACGGCGGACTCGTCGATCGCCTCATGCGAGCCGTCCGGGAGGCGTCGGAGGGTCACACCTTCCGCTTCGGCGAGCTTCTCCAGGTCCTCTTCGGATACATCGTCGGCATATCCGGGAGTCGCACCATAGGCGACATCGGGTCCGCTGGCCCTCGCCCCGAGCTCGTCGAGCTTGTCGTTGATCTTGTCGACCTTCTTCTGTGAATCAGTCTGGTCGGTCATCTGTCATCACCTCACTGCTGCGAAGACGCTGTACTCGTGACCATAGTCGTTTTCTTTGATTCATCCAGGGGGTGCCTCGCTTGCAGACGCAGCGCCGGATACAGAGCCGATGTTCAGTCATCGTAGCTCGAGTGGGATTCGTCGACGGCGAGATGTGAGCCGTCGGGATTGCGGTAGAGCTTCACTCCTTCGTGCTCAGCCGTGGTTTGCAGCCGTTCTTCGGAGCTGTCTTCTCGATAGCCGACTTTCTGCCCCTGGCCGATATTGGCGCTCTTGAACGCCTTCGGGATCTGTCTGATCGTCTGGGCCAACTTCGACGATCGATTCGTTTCTGCGGTCATGATCCTTCGCCCCATTCCCACGCAGATTGTAGAGAGAATTATAGCTCTCCCGGGGGCCGAAACCCAGAGGTGGGAAGCGTCTGGCAGACCTCACAGCTGGGCATCAGCCAAATCCTTGCACCGTGAGAGAGCGAATCACTTTACTTAACGAATGATTAGCCATAGCTTGGTCTCGTGACTGAACAGATTGAAGGCAATGGCGTCTTGACGACTGCGACAGAATCCATCCTCTCCACCAAGGACATCGAGTTCCAACTCTATGACTGGCTCAAGGTCGACGAACTCTGCGAACGTCCTCGCTTCTCCGACCATTCGCGTGAGGTCTTCGACTCCGTGCTCGAAGCCAGCGAGGAGCTCGCCAAGGAACGGTTCGCCACTCATGCACGCAAGTCCGACCTCAACGAGCCGACCTTCGACGGCACCTCGGTGACGCTGATTCCTGAGATCAAGGCTGCGCTCGACCAGTTCGCCGGTATCGGCCTGCTTTCGGCGACGATGGATGAGAGCGTCGGCGGCATTCAGCTGCCGCAGACGATCGCGAAGGCCTGCTTCGCCTGGTTCCAGGCGGCCAATATCGGCACCGCCAGCTACCCGATGCTGACCATGGCCAACGCCAATCTGCTGCTCGAATATGGAACCGAGGAACAGATCGAGAAGTACGTTGTGCCCGAGCTCGAAGGCCGGTTCTTCGGCACCATGTGCCTGTCCGAACCCGAGGTCGGCTCCTCATTGGGCGACGTCACGACGAAAGCTGTACCGGATCCCGAAGGCGGCGACGATGCCTTCCGCGTCCATGGGGCGAAGATGTGGATCTCCGGTGGCGATCACGAACTCTCGGAGAATATCGTCCACCTCGTCCTGGCACGTGCCGACGGTGACCAGCCGGGTGTCAAAGGACTCAGCCTGTTCCTCGTCCCGAAGTACCTCGTCAATGACGACGGGAGCCTCGGTGAGCGCAATGATGTCGTCCTGTCCGGGCTCAACCACAAGATGGGATGGCGTGGAACGACGAACACGCTGCTCAACTTCGGCGAGGGCGCACACACTCCGGCCGGTTCTGCCGGTGCGGTCGGCTACCTCGTGGGGGAGCGGGGCCAGGGACTGGCCTGCATGTTCCACATGATGAACGAGGCCCGCATCGGTGTCGGTGCCGGTGCTGTCGGACTGGGCTACCACGGTTACCTCGATGCCCTCCGCTATGCCCGCGACCGCCGTCAGGGTCGTCCCGATGGTGCCAATGGATCCGAGGTTTCGCCGGTCCCGATCGCTGAGCACTCCGATGTCCGTCGCATGCTGTTGTCGTCGAAGAGCTACGTCGAGGGCGGGCTCGGACTCATCCTCTATGCCGCACGCCTGCTCGATGAGTCCGAAACCGCTGATTCCGAGGCGGACCGCGATCGTGCCGCACTGCTGCTGGATGTGCTCACCCCGATCGTCAAGAGCTGGCCGAGCGTGTGGTGTCTGAAGGCCAACGATCACGCCATCCAGGTTCTCGGCGGGGCCGGCTACACCCGCGATCACGATGTCGAACAGCTCTACCGCGACAATCGGCTCAACCCGATCCATGAGGGCACGCACGGCATCCAGGCCAAGGATCTCCTCGGGCGCAAGGTCATCATGAAGGGCGGGGCGGGTCTGCAGGTGCTGTTGGAGCAGATGCGCGAGACCCTCGCCGAGGCGGCCGACCGCTCCGAATGGTCCGCTGAGACCGCGGCGCTGACGTCAGCCGTCGATCGGATCGAATCCGTCACCGCTGCAGTGTGGTCGAGCGGAGATCCCATGGTGGCCCTCGACAATGCGTGGACCTATTTGGAAGCAGTGGGCCACACAACCATGGCGTGGCTGTGGCTGCAACAGGGAATGGCGGCCGAAGCGACCGCGGGCGCACGTGGCGATTCGGCGTTCCTCAATGGCAAGATCGCCGCGGCGCGGTATTTCTTCGCCCACGAGCTGCCGCAGACCGGACCGTGGTTCGATCTCGTTGAAAGCAGAGCGACGACGTTCGCGGGTCTCGACGATACCTGGCTGTGACAGCCTTCAGGAGTTGAGAACGGGAATTCGCCTGTCGGCGATGACGAGCAGTCGCAGGAAGACTCCGCCGATCAGCAGACCCCCGATGAGGTCGGTGGCCCAGTGCCAGCCGAGGATGAAGGACACGACCACTGAGTTCACGCTGACCGCAGCGACCCCCCCACCACAGCAGGCGTACGGTCCTGGTGGTGACGTTGCTGTAAGTGGCGATGAGGTAGGCGACAGCACCGTAGATGAGTACGGCTTCGGCTGCGTGCCCGGATGGGTAGCTGATCCCACGGCCGCCGATCTCGATCAGACCGCCGTGGAAGAACCGCGGATCGTGCAGGGTCGTCGCCGGTCGAGCGAAGAGGACCTTGAGCGAACCGACGCCGAGATAGAAGGCGGCTTCGACGGCGATCGCGAAGACGATCGGTCGCCACGACCGGCGTCTGCGTGCCAGAACGATCGCGGTGATCGCCAGAACGGGAAGACAGACGGCCTGGCCTGCGATGGGATCGAGGATGTGCTGAAAGAACCAGACGAGGTCGGGCTCGAAGAGATAGAGCCATCGTCGATTGAGCTTGTAGTCCCAGACTCGCAGTGGACCGGCCGCAGCGATTGTGACGACGACGAAGGCGATTGCCAAGACCCAGAATGAGGTTGCCCAGGACAGCAACCCCTGTGCTCGTACCGTCCACTGACTGCGATCTGAGGGGCTGCTGATCGTCTTCTCGGATTCGACATAGTGTTCAGCAACCATCAAGGTCGATTTTAGACGGGGTGGACAATCACTTCTGCTGTGGGGGATAAAGAAACGGTGAATTCTTGCGAGGATTCCCGAAGGAAACTACCAGTCGCATTGTTGAGGTCAGTGCCTGCGGGCACGAACCACCATCGTGGCGATGCGCACGCGGTTGTTCGTGTCCAGCTTGACGTTGATTCGGTTGAGGTGAGTCTTGACCGTGGCCAGACTCATGAATGTCTCCTCGGCGATCTCCGGATTCGACAGACCTTCGGCCACGAGCTCGGCGACCTGGCGCTCGCGGTCGGTGAGCTCCGACAGCAGGGCCACGGCCTCCTGCTGCAGACGATGATCGGAGCTCGACCTGACCTTGGCGATGACCTGCCGCATGGACTGCGGGGCGAGAATGGGCTCACCGGCGTGGACCTTGCGGACTGCGGCGGCGAGTTCCACAGGGCCGATGTCTTTGAGCAGGTATCCGGCGGCCCCCGCTTCGAGCGCGTTGAAGAGGTGCTCGTCACTGCTCATGCTCGTCAGGGACACCACTTTCGGCGGTCGTACGCTGTTGAGCAGACGCTGCGTGGCCTCGATCCCGCCGATTCCCGGCATCCGGATGTCCATGAGCACGACATCGGGAAAGTGCCGAGACACCTTCTCGATGGACTCTTCCCCGCTCAATGCCGAAGCGACGACGGCGATGCCGTCGGCCGCCTGGAGGATTCCCGTGATCCCGGTGATGACCATGGGGTCATCGTCGACGATCATGACTCGGATCGGGGCGGCTTGGTTCATGAACGTCACAATACCCGAGGCCCCTGTCACGGCTCGTTGCGGTGCTGAGGTCCCTGTTCCTCATCGACCGTTCGGCGACTGTCGGCCGACGATCCGGCAGGACACGAATCAGCCCGGCGAGATTCTACTCGGCCCGAACCGGGGGGCGAATCAGATCGGAGTTGAGAAAGGGCCGGAAGCTCACCTGCACACGGAACTCATTGCCGACTACCCCGATCGAGGCTTCGCCGCCGAACATCGCGGCGCGCTCCTGGATGCCGATCAGCCCGGATCCCGACCCGGTCGACTTTAAGTGAGCTCCCTGCGGCACCGGATTCGACCCGGGCGGCGACCATCCGTGAGCGGGCACACCGGCATCGGGTTCCCGCGCAGAACTCGGTGCGTATCGAGGACGAGGCGGAACATCGACCGAACCTGAAACACCAGGAAGCGGATTGCTCACCGAGATCTGGATTCCGCGAGCTGCCGAAACGGCGACGTCCACCGTCACCGGCAGGTTCGGTGCATGTTTCATCGCGTTCGTCAGAGCCTCCTGAACAATGCGATAGGCCGCACGGTCGAGCGCAGGCGGGCATGATTCCACGTCCTGGATGACGATGAGCGGGCGGATGACTGTGCCGGTGGAGGCCACGGAGGAGATGAGTTCGGGAATCGCTGACATCGTCGCGCGGCTCGGTGGTGACGAGCTGCCATGGTCCGGTCGCGAAGACGCCAGATCGCCGTTCCGCACGCCACCGACAAGATGGCGCAGATCCTCCATGGACGCGCGGGCCTCCTGCCGCAGGGCAGACGCCGTCGACGCGACTTCGGGGTCGGTGCCTGCTCCGACCTCAAGGGCGCCGGTATGCAGAGAGATCACCGACAGCCGGTGGGAGAGCGTGTCGTGAAGCTCGCGTGCCAAGAGCTCTCGTTCGGACTGCCGAGCGATCTCGGCGGACAGCGACTCATTGCGCAGGGCTTCACGTTCGGCGATCGATTCGACCGCTCTCATCCGCCGTGTCCGCCGCAGCAGCGCGCCGACGCCCAGAGCCGTACACAGTCCGATGACTGCGGCCGCGATCGTGATGATTCTGATCGCCAAGTGCGAATCCTCCGGCGGGATGGACGCCTCGAGGCCCGTGACCTGTGCCGGGTCGGGCAGGAAGAAGATGCTGAAGGGATTGTGCTCGGCCGGTGCCAGACACATCCTCAACGTCGAGAACGCGATCAGTCCGGTGCCCACCGCCGAGGCGGCGATCGCCTGCCGCCGGGATGCTCGGATGACGAGGTGGAAGACCGCAATGAGCAGCATCAGCGCATCGCCCCATCCCGCTGTGAGCAGTCCGCCGGCGATGAAGGGCACCCACGGCCATCGGTGTCGGAGGAAGACGAGCCCCCACACGAAGAACAGCAGCAGGATGGCCACGAGCCCGGTGTCGTTGAGTTCGCCGTCGGAGAAGGCCCAGGCGTTCGCCGTCACCGCCATCGACGAGGTGAGGAACCCGAAGAGGTAGGCAATGACGCCGATGAGGATGCTGCCGGCGACGCGGACGCCGCGTGGCATTCTGCGGCGAGGGGCGGAGTGTTCTGACACAAGGGAATCGTAACCGCGGGGGCTGACACACGTAGTCCACCTTCCGGCTGGACGAGGTCAACCGATCGGCTGGAGTGATCCAGCCCGATTGCGGACGTGCCGGGGCGCTGATGGGACGAAGCTGGAGCAGTCAGTCAGATCCGATCTTCGAAGGAGCGTCATGTCCCACTCGCGGAATCCCCAGAACACCCCGCAGCAGCCGCAGTCACCACAGCCGCAGCACCAATGGTCCCCGCAGCACCAACCCCCTCACAACACCCACCACCAGCAACCGGCCCAGAACTTCGACCCCCAGCAATGGGCACCCGCCCAGAACGCACCAGCCTATGGAGCCGGCGGCTACCAGCAGCAGCCCTACGGGCAGAAGCCGCCGAAGCAGAAGAAGCCGCTGCTGAAGCGCTGGTGGTTCTGGCTGCTCGTCGTCGTCATCATCATCGCCGTTGCCAGCGCGATCGGAGGTGGGGGAGACGACACCGGCACGGCGGAAGGCGGCTCGTCCGACGCCCAGCAGTCGGGGGAGGCTGCGGAGAATGAGGCCGCTGAGAAGGAAGCCGCGGACAAGCCTGCCGAGGACGCTTCGTACGGTATCGGAGACACCGTGGCTGCCGATGACTGGGAGATCACCGTCGCCAAGGTCGACGATGGTGTCTCGCAGGTCGGTGACGAATTCCTCAACGCCCAGGCACAGGGACAGTTCGTCCAGGTCGAACTGTCGGTGAAGAACACCGGATCGGATCCGAGCTTCTTCTTCGAAGACGACATCAAACTCGGTGATGATTCCGGCAACACCTACTCTGCGGATTCAGAAGCCGGCATCTATGCGGCCGAGGACAACATCCTCTTCCTCGAAGAGATCAATCCCGGAAACACCGCTGAGGGCGTCCTCGTCTTCGATGTGCCCGAAGACGTCGACCCGACCACACTGACCTTCGTCGGCGGACTGTTCTCCGACCCGGTGGAGATCTCCCTGAAGTGACCTCACCGATCCAGCTGTGCCGCCCGGGCGATGACCGACCGGGCGGCACGGACCGTCTGTCCGAGGAACCCGCGCCCGAACAGACGAATGTGAGCGAGCAGCGCGAAGAAGCTGTGCGCCGGCAGGTCCTCCTGCCAGCCGTCCGGCATCGGGTGGGCGCGTTCGTAGCCGGAGAAGATCTCCTCGAGGAACGGGGTGCCGAAGAGCGCGAGCAGGGCGAGGTCTTCCAGTCGGTGACCGCCGTGTGCGGCCGGATCGATGAGAGTCACCCCGGTCGGTGTCCACATGAGGTTACCCGCCCACAGGTCCCCATGGATGCGCGCCGGTGCCTCCTCGCCCTCACCACAGATCCCGGCAAAGGCACCCGACGCGATGGTATCGATCGCCGAGGCGATCATGGCCCGATCCTCACCCTCGAGATCCCCGGCAACCGCTGTGACCAAAGGGCGCAGGCGCTGCTCGGCCCAATAGCCGGTGAAATCGCCGACGGACTCGGCGGGCACCTCAAAGGGATGATCGAGGGGGCCGAAGAATGCCTGCGGGGCCGGTGACCATCCGAACCCGGGAGCACCGGCATCGTGGAGCCGAGCGAGGTCGCGACCGAAGGCGGCGGCCGCCTCGGCGTCGGGACCGGTTTCTTCGAGACGGCGCAGCCGCAGAAAATCCGGCCCATGTTCGAGCACTTCGACGACCGGGACCACACCCGGTTCGGCCAACCATTTCAGCCCCGCGGCCTCGGCGGCGAAGAAGCCGTCCGGGGCGGACTTCCGCAGTTTGAGGAAATCAGTCATGGCCACAGGGTAGTCGGGGAAGCCATCGACCGTGTGATCTCGGATCAGCGCCCATGTTCGGCGAGGAGACCGGCCGCAGTCGCAACGAGGTCGTATCGTCGACGGTGAGCAGACCTGCCTCGATCTCGGCGGCGATGGTCTGAGTTGTCCGCGGAGTCAGCTTTCTTCACCTGAGCGAGATGACCCGGACTGTCCCCGACCCCTGCCGAGGTCATAAGGTGAACCCAGACTCTGCCCGACACAGAGGCGGAACCGGAGAGACAAGGGAGCCCAGACGTGACGACGACCGGAGATCTGAGCGCCGCCGGGGAACAGAACGACCATTCGTGCTGCGCCCCGGCGGTCAGCCGTGCCGAGGCGGCGGGCAGTCATCCTTCGAGCCCCGTTGTTCGTCCTGCTGTGCGCTCGGAATCGATGCCTGCGTTGAGCTTCGACTTCGTGACTTCCGGCGGCACCTTCGACATGGGCGATCCCTTCGGCGACGGGCACCCCTCCGACGGTGAGGGACCGCGTCACCGCGTGAGCCTCACCGAATTCGAGATCGCGACGACAAGCGTGACGAACGATGATTTCGCCCGGTTCGTCGCTGACACCGGGTATGTCACCACGGCTGAGCACCTGGGCACCTCGGCGGTGTTCACAATGCTCCTGGAATCCAATCCCGGAGCACGAGCTCACGTCCTCGGGCAGGCGCCGGGTGTGCCTTGGTGGGTGGAAGTCTCAGGGGCGAACTGGGCCGCGCCCGAAGGGCCCGGATCCACCATCGACAGTCGGGGCGACCATCCCGTCGTCCACATCAGCTGGGACGATGCCCGCGCCTTCTGCGCATGGTCCGGAACACGGCTGCCGAGCGAGGCCGAGTGGGAACTCGCGGCTCGCGGCGGACTCAAGGGCCGCCGTTATCCGTGGGGCAACCGGCTGCTGATCGACGGGGAATGGAACTGCAATATCTGGCAGGGCGAATTCCCGCGCACGAACACCCTCGACGACGGGTTCGTCGGCACCGCGCCGGCCCGACAGTTCACCCCCAACGGTCTGGGCCTGTACAACACCGTCGGCAATGTATGGGAATGGTGCGCCGACTGGTTCGCTCGCGACTACTACCAGCATTCCCCGCACTCCGATCCCCGCGGTCCCGACACCGGAGAGAAGCGGATCATGCGCGGAGGATCGTTCCTGTGCCACGACTCCTACTGCAACCGCTATCGGGTGGCAGCCCGCTCCTCGAACACACCGGATTCCTCGGCGTCGAATATCGGATTCCGGGTCGTCAGAGAGGCACACTGAGCGCTGTAGTCAACCTCGGAGTCCCTCTCCGAGGCGGCTCATCAGGCGCTCCGTCTCGACCGACAAGGTCTCGAGCGCAAAAGCCACCGTCTCACGGGCATCTGCTCCGGTCCGAGTCACGGCCGTGATGTGCCGTGACGGGGCATTGTCGCCGCTGATGGGGATCCGCCGCACCGGGTGAAGATCCTGCGACCGCGACATCCGTGAGGCCACACATACTCCGAAGCCGCCGTGGACGAGTGCGGTTCCCGTGTTCCAATCATCGGCGAAATGCCCGATGCGGGGCGCGAACCCGGCCGCCGCGCAACTGGCCATGACGAGTTGGTGGTATCCGGTGCCGGGTCTGCCCAGAATCCATGTCTCGTCGACGGTCTCGGCGATCGTGACCAATGCGCGGTCTGCCAACTGGTGGTCGAGGGGAACCATGAGATCGAGCGGATCGTCGATGAGGAAGTGGTGACTGAACCGATCATCACCGCCTGCGGGGATGTCGGGGGCCGCGACAATGATGCCGATATCGGCATCTCCGGAGAGCAGATAGTCGAAGGATTCGCTGGGTTCGGCTTCGATCGTCTGGGTCTGCATATGCGGGAACTGCTTGTTGAGAGCCCGCATCGTCGGCGGCAGCAGCAGACTGGCGGCGGTGGAGAAACCGCACAGACCCAACGAGCCGGACACAGTTTCGGAGAACCGACCGAGATCGGCCAGCGCCAACTCCCACTCCGCTGACATGACATCGACATGTCGCAGCAGCGCCTCGGCCGCCGGAGTGAGCCTGACATTGCGTCCATGCTGTTCGAGCAGAGTGACCGCGAGCTCCGCGGCGAGCTGCTTGACCTGATGGGACACCGTCGACGGCGAGTAGCGCAATGAGTGTGCTGCGGCCGTGACCGTGCCGTGTCGTTGGATCATGCTCAACATGGTGAGCCGACTGTCGATCATGTGATCCTATCGAATGGTTACGTATAAGTTCTTACGATAGACAACAATACTCGCGTGGCTCCATCATGGAACCGACAGGGCGCGACGAAGTGGTCTCCACGATCCGCAGATCCGACTTGGGGACGCACCTGCAGCTCCTGTGACCACAGATGCCGAGGCGAAGAGATGGAGGTTCCGATTGGCTGAGAACGCACGTATCAGAGGGACGAGGCGACAGCTGTGGTTCGGTGCGCTGGTCCTGCTCATCCTCTCTGCGGCCGCGAATATGGCCAGCCCTCTGTATCCGCTGCTGCAAGAAGCGCACGGTATGTCGGAATCTCTGATGACGTCGCTCTACGCTACGTATGTCTTCAGCTGTCTGCCGTCTCTGCTGCTGTTCGGATCGGCGGCGGATACCTTCGGTCGCAAGCCGGTGCTGCTGGCCGCGATCGGTCTGGTCGGGTTCGGCACGGCGATCTTCGGGATCGACACGGCGGGAATCGCCGGCCTGTTCATCGGCAGGGCACTGGTCGGCATCGGACTCGGGCTCGGCACAGGTGCCGGAATCGCTCTGATGGTCGAGGCTTCACCGGCACGAAGAGTCTGGTTGGGATCGACTCTGGCGACGGTCTCGTTCGTCCTGGGGTCGGGACTCGGCCCGATACTCGCCGGTGTCGTCTCCTCGCTGTCGACCGCGCCGCTCTTTCTGCCGTTCCTCGTCATGGTGGTCCTCATCGTCATCGTCATGGTCCTCATCGCGATGATGCCGCTGCAGCGGCCGATCACACGCCAGCGATGGAGGCCGACGTGGCCGTCCGTGCCGGGAGCCATGCGCACAAGCTTCAACATCGCCGCACTGACCGGCTTCATCGGCTGGACGGCTCTTGGTCTCTTCCTTGCTCTGCTGCCGTCGATGGCGCAATCGATCATCCCGAAATCGGGCACCCTGACCTCCGGACTCATCGTCGGCTCGGTTCTGGTCGTCTCGGCCGCGAGCCAGCTGATAGCGCCGAAGCTCCAGCCTCGCGCGGCGCAGACCCTGGGGCTGACGCTCATGGGACTCGGAGCGGCTCTTCTGCTGTCATCGAATCTGCCGGAGATCAGCCCTTCGGCGGTGAAGATCATCATGGTGTTCGCAGCCGTGGCCACGGGCGTCGGTCACGGGCTGAGCTACTGGGGAGCCAACCGGGAGATCGACGTGCTCACTCCGCCGAAGAACCGTGCCGGCATATCCGCGGCACTCTATCTCGCCTTCTACGCCGGCGCCGGTGCGCCGGCTGCCATCGTCGGGGTGCTGGCGCTGAGTATGCCTCTGGTCATCGGCACGATGATCTTCACCTTGGCTCTGCTGTTGGCGACGATCGTCGCGATTCCAGTGCCGAGCCTGTCTCAGACGGCGATTCGACAGTCGAAGGCTGAGCCTGTGATCCGACGCAGCGAATCCGAGTCGGCATTCGGCTTCGTCGAGGTCGGGCGCGTCGACGACGGCCGCGGTGCGTCCGACGGCGACAGCAGGACCGCCTCGGCCGAGCATATTGTCGCCCGATAGACTTCAAGTCATGTCGAGAATCACCTGCCCCGAACTGAGCACGAAGAGTGTCACCGCAGACGTTGCGGCCCGCCATATCGACAATGGCCAACGCGTGGCGATGAGCGGTTTCACCGGTTCGGGCTACCCGAAGGCAGTGCCGGGGGCAGTGGCCGCACGCGCTCGGGCCGCACACGAGAAGGGCGAAGACTTCCGCGTCGAACTGTGGACGGGAGCTTCGACGGCACCGGAACTCGACGGAGTGCTGGCCGAAGCGAACGCGGTGAGCAAGCGTCTGCCGTTCCAATCCGATCCGGCGATGCGGGTCTCGATCAATTCCGGCGACACCGCTTATGTCGATACTCACCTCAGCCATGCGGCGCAGCAGGCGTGGTTCGGCTTCTACGGCAACCTCGACGTCGCCGTCGTCGAAGTCGCGGCGATCCTGCCCAACGGTCTGCTGGTGCCCGGCAGCTCCGTCGGGAACTCGAAGACGTGGCTCGACCTGGCCGATAAGGTCATCCTCGAAGTCAACGATTGGCACCCGCGTGGGTACGAAGGCTTCCACGACGTCTACTACGGAACCCGGCGCCCGCCCGAGCGGCTGCCGATCCAGCTGCTCGAGCCGATGCAGCGCATCGGTGACCCCTATCTGCGTGTCGACCCGGCGAAGGTCGTCGCCGTGGTGGAGACGAACGCGCCGGACCGGAACCTGCCGTTCAAACCCGCCGACGAGGATTCGAAGGCGATTGCGAGCCACCTCGTTGATTTCCTTCGTCATGAGATCGCAGCCGATCGACTGCCACCGGAGCTGCTGCCGCTGCAGTCAGGTGTCGGCAATGTCGCCAACGCGGTGATGGGCAATCTCGCTGACAGCGAGTTCGCGGGACTGACCGCCTATACGGAAGTCATCCAGGACGGAATGCTCGACCTCATCGACAGCGGAAAGCTCACCTCGGTGTCGGCGACGGCGTTCTCACTCTCGGCCGAACGGGCAGCGGACTTCAACGACCGGATCGAGTCGTACAAGGGCCGGATCCTGCTGCGCACCCAGGAGATGTCGAACCACCCCGAAGCGATCCGCCGCCTCGGCATCATCGCCATCAACGGGATGGTCGAAGCCGATATCTACGGCAACGTGAACTCCACGCACGTGACCGGATCGTCGATCATCAACGGCATCGGCGGCTCCGGTGACTTCGCCCGCAACGCCTACCTCAACTTCTTCGTGTCGAGTTCGCAGGCCAAAGCGGGAGCGATTTCTGCGATCGTGCCGTTCGCCAGCCATATCGACCACACCGAACACGACACTCAGATCCTCGTCACCGAACGGGGCCTGGCCGATCTGCGCGGACTGCCGCCGGTGGCCAGGGCACGGAAGATCATCGACAACTGCGCCCACCCGGACTACCGGGACCGTCTCACCGACTACCTCGAACGTGCGATCGCGGCGAACCCGACCGGTCGGCACACCCCGCACATCCTCGCCGAGGCTCTGTCCTGGCACGAGAATTTCCTTACGACCGGTCACATGTGATCAGCTGCGGGGCCGTACGGCCCCGCCGGTTCAGCTGCCGATGATGGTCCGTGCTGCCGCGACCACCCAGGCGAGCCCGGGCCCGATGAGGCACATGAGACCGGCGTAGCCGATCATCTGTCTGTAGTAGCGGTCGCGAATGCTCGGATGGACGTTCGCCAGGAGCATGGCGCCGTTGGTGGAGAACGGACTGATGTCGACGATGGTCGCGGCGATCGCCAGAGCCGCGACGAATCCGCCGACATGGACGTCTCCCGATTCGAGGAACGGCACCGCCAGAGCGATGACGACCCCGATGATCGCCAGAGACGACGCCAGCGCTGAGATCAGACCCGACATGTAGAACAGGAGCAGCGCCGCCAACAGCGGTACGCCGATCGCTGAGATTCCGGCCGACACCCATTCGACGGTTCCGGCTTCCTGAAGAACTGCGATGTAGGTGAGCACACCGCAGATGAGGATGACGATCGACCACGAGACCTTCGACATCGCGGCTTTGCCTGCGGCGGGATCGATGGCGGCGAGGATCACCGAGATCGTGATGGTCACCAGGCCCACATCCCAGCTGAAGATGATCACTGAGAGCGCCATGGCGATGAGCCCGATGAGGGTCGGGATCTGAGAGCGTGTGAGCCGGATGGTGGTTCCGTCGTTGCCGACGGACTCGGTTTGGGTGAGTGCGTCGTCGGCTTCGGCGCGCAATCCGGGCCTGCGATGGAGGACGAACCAGACGACGACAGCGAAGGCGGCGTTGAACACGAACGGAGCGAGGAACAAGGTCAGCGGCGTCGGTGTGAGACCGTTCGTGGTCAGATAGTCATTGATGAAGATGCCGTAGACGCTGATCGGGGAGAACGCGCCGGCCAATGCTCCGTGCACGACGAGCAGACCGACCATGAACTGATTGATCCGGTGCCGGCGTGCGAACGACAGCGCCAACGGGGCGATGATGGCCACCGCGAAGAGCGCTCCCAGCGAGATGAGGACAGCCGTCAGTGCGAAGAAGATCCACGGCATGAGTCCGACGCGCCCGCCGACGAGCTTCACGCACCAGCGGACGATCACTTCGATGGCGCCGTTGTTCTGGGCGAATCCGAAGAGGTAGGTCAGGCCCACAAGGGTGAGGAAGAGATCAACGGGAAATCCTGCAAGGAACTCGTCGGGTGCTTGGTGGAGGACGAGGCCGCCGACCCCGGCAGCTGCGAGGAAGCCGAGGAGTCCCATGTTGATGTCTCGCCAGGTTCCGATGATGAACATCAGTCCGAGGACGATTACGCAGATCAGTTCTGCACTCATGAGTTCAGCTTCTCCTCCGAACGTCAGCCGGGGAATGTCCGGCGGCACACGGGCATGTGACTCAAATTCATGCATGTCACCTGGTGCGATCAGGTCCATTCGGCATATGAACTCACAGCGACGCTCATCGGAAGAATTCACGCGCCGATTCGCCGCTTCGTATAACTGAGGGCAGAATTCGTCCATCGCGGATAATGCGGACGGTCACAGACTCGTTAGTGTGTCATTCAGCTTCATCGGGCCGCACGTGAGTCGTTTGGACTCAGCGCGGCATCCTCCTTCTCTCAGTCTGCGAAAGGTCGCCGTCGATCATGAACGAATCCACACCGGAGCCCAGCGAATCAGATGTGCTCACGGCCGCCTCGGCGATCGTCGATGCCTTCGCCGCCACGGACACTCAGTCGTATTTCTCCCGGTTCGCCGAGGACGCCTCCTTCGTCTTCCACCCCGAAACGCGACGCCTGAACACTCGTGCGGAATATGAAAGGGAGTGGGCTTCGTGGTTGGCCGACGGTTGGTCAGCGGCCGCTTGCACCTCATCGGACCGGCTCGTGCAGACCTTCCCCGGCGGAGCCGTCTTCTCCCACACCGTCGATACGACCGTGAACACCGCAGACGGGCGGGAATCGTACCGGGAACGCGAATCGATCGTCTTCCGCCGCCTCGGTGACGGTGAACTCATCGCCATCCACGAACACCTCTCCACGGTCCCGGACCCTGCCGACGGCTCGTCGGCGCCTGGTCCCAGTGCCGCCGAGAGCACACCCGACACCGAGGAGGCCGCACTGTGAACTGGTACCGCCGTCTTGAACAGCGATTGGAATCCGGGCACGATTCCGGAGTCATCCGCGGGACCCTGAGCGGGGGACGGATGTTCATGATCTGGCTGGCCGCGAACCTCGTCGTCACGACCCTGCTGACCGGAACTCTGTTCGTTCCCGGCATCGACTTCACCACAGCGGTCATCGTCATCATTCTCGGGACGGCCATCGGCACCATCGTGCTCACGCTCATCGGCAACATCGGCACCCGTACGGGCTTGGCGACCATGGCCATCACCCGCGGTGCCTTCGGCGCCAAGGGCAGCTTCCTGCCGGTCGCCGCCAATGTCATCATCCTCATGGGCTGGAGCTGGGTGCAGGCCATGTTGGCGGGAATCAGCGTCAACTATGTGGTCGCCCAGACGACGGGATTCTCCAACCCGATCCTCTTCTCCGTGCTCTGCCAGGCGCTCGTTGTCGGGTTGGCGATTCTCGGCCATGAGGGCATCGAGAAGGCCGAACCGTGGTTCGCTCTTCTCATCCTGCTGGTCATGGCTTATATCTTCGTCATCGCCTTCACCGGACACTCACCGAGCGAGTACGCGGGAATCGAAAGCCTCCCGGCACTCGAGTTCACTCCGGTCCTCGCACTCGACATCGTCATCTCCACGGCCATCTCCTGGACCGTGCTCTCCGGTGACCTCAACCGTTTGGCCGGCACCCAGAAAGCCGGAATCGTCGGATCGGGGTTGGGCTACCTGACTTCGACCGTGCTGGCGATGCTGCTGGGGCTCACTGCCTTCAGCTTCATCCTGCTCGATGGGGGAGACCCGGCCGCGTTCGACCCGACTGCGCTGGCCGCCGAGTTCGGGTGGGCATTGGCCATCGTCATCTTCCTCTCCGTCATGGCCACGAACACGATGGTCGTCTACGGAATGGTCAACTCCGTCGTCGGCGCACAGAGCCGAACGAAGCTGAAGTTCCTGCCCACGGCGCTCATCCTCGGCGCGATCTCGATCATCGGTTCGACATGGTTGGCCCTGCTCGACCAGTACACCGACTTCCTGGTGATGATCGGAGCGTTCTTCGTCCCCGTGTTCGCCATCCTCATCGTCGACTACTACATCATCAAACGCCGTGCCTACTCACCCGACATCCTCAAGGACTCCGGCGGCCTCTACTCCTACACGCGCGGAATCAATTGGGTGGCCGTCGGGGTGTGGGTCCTCGGGGCACTGGCTTCCTACGTGCTCACCTACGCCTATCCGAGCCCGATAGGAGCGACGATCCCGTCCTTCGCCAGCTCCTTCGTGCTCTACCTCGCGCTGTCCTGGAGCAGTCGGGAGAAGTTCGCGACAACGGAACACGCGCACCTGTCCGAAGGGATCCGCGGAGACTGAACGCGGCCTGTCTGTTTACGGTCGTAGCCTGACCACCATGTGCCGTTCCCAGGTGATGAAGCAGTCCACACGCTATGATCGCACCGGTCGGCCGGAATCACAGAAGGGAACCCGGTGTCTGTGATGGTAATCTTCGACAGGTTCATGCCACCGAACCGTCGACTCAATCCCGAGGCGCTGGCCTGGGTTGCGGTGATCGTTCTCGCCATCGTCATGCTCGCGGTGGAATCGTCGATCGCCGTCTCGGTCAACGAGGCTCCCGTCGCATTGGCCTTCGTCGTCACGATCGTCCACGTCGGGTCCATGCCGCTGTCGATGTTGCGCCCGCTCTTCGGCACGCTCATGTCGATCGGCGCCTGCACGGTGCTGCCGCTGTTGGGGCCTCACGTGTCCGGTGTGCCGTGGCCGTGGATGGTTCCGATGATGATCACGCAGATCGTCATCATCCTCATCAACGGACTCCGGGCCCACTGGGGAGTGGCCTTGGCCGCACTGCTCGGCAGCATCGGGGGCTCGGCAGCCGCGGTGCTCATCACTCATCTGCTGGTGGCAGACACCCGTACCGACGGCGCAATCGTCAACATCCTCATCTACTCCTGCATCGCCGGCGGCGTGTATCTCGCCGCAGTCATCGTCCAGCAATGGCAGCTCATCCGCTCCCAACTGGTCCAGGAGAAGGAGAACACCGCGGAGGAGCACTCCAAACGCGTGACCATCGAGGAGAAGGCGCGCATCGCCCGGGAACTCCACGACATCGTCGCCCACAGCATGTCGATCATCAACATCCAAGCCTCCAGCGCACCGTTCCGCCACTCCGGAATCGACGCGGAGGTGGCCAAAGAGTTCGAAGACATCTCCACTTCCGCCCGCACCGCGCTGACAGAGATGCGCGGACTGCTCAGCGTCCTGCGCAACGATGAGGGCGGAGGCGAACTGGCACCGCAGCCGAAGTTCTCCGAGATCGATGCTCTCATCGAGAAGGCCCGACACGCCGGAGTGCAGGTCACCGTTGAACGCAGCGGCGAACCGATCGACCACCTCATGCGCGACAGCACCGGACTCGCCGGCTACCGCATCATCCAAGAGGCCCTGAGCAACGCGATACGCCACGCCCGCAACTCCGCCATCGCCATCCGCATTCGTGGGGCCAGCTCAGCCGTCTGGATCAGCGTCACCAACGACCACGGCGACGGTCCCAGCGAAGCGGCGAAGCACGACAAGCACGACCGGCAGGGACTGATCGGCATGCGCGAACGCGCAGCCTCCGTAGGCGGGGAGATCCGCACCGGGGCCACAGCCGACGGGGGATTCGAGGTCGAAGCGGTGCTGCCGCTCGCGCCCCGCGAACGCCCCACCGACGGCAGCGAATCGACCACCGACGCACCGGTGACGGACAAGGAGACCCCATGATCAGAATCGTCATCGCCGATGACCAGGCGATGGTGCGCGCCGGTTTCGCCGCACTGCTGAACGCCCATGCCGATATCGAGGTCGTCGGACAGGCCGAAGACGGTGCACAAAGCGTCGATCTCGTCGTCGACCTTGCCCCCGACATCGTCCTCATGGACGTCCGGATGCCGCTCATGGACGGAATCGAAGCGACTCGCACGATCGTCGCCGCGAATGCCGCGACCCGGATCATCATGCTCACCACCTTCGACATCGACGACTATGTCTTCGACGCCATCCGTGCCGGGGCCAGCGGATTCCTCCTCAAGGATGCTCCGCCCGCTGAACTCGCCGAGGCGGTCCGCATCGTCGCGGGAGGCGAAGCGCTGCTGGCCCCGAGCGTGACCAAGCGAGTCATCGAGCACTTCGCTACCGGTGGGAAGACGGCCAACCGCACAGCGCTGCCCGAACTCACGGACCGGGAACGCGAGATCCTCATCCAAGTCGCACGCGGAGCTTCGAACACAGAGATCGCGTCGAGCCTGCACATCGCGGTGCAGACCGTGAAGACCCACGTCTCCCGGATCCTGTACAAACTCGATGCCCGCGACCGCGCCCAAGCAGTCATCGCCGCCTACGAATCCGGTCTCGTCATTCCCAACAGCTGAGTCCGAGCGCTCGTCTTCGTCTCGCACCCCCTACCCGAGTAGGGGGTGAAGAACGGCTCCCTGGGGTGACGAAAAACCGGGCGGATCTCCATACGGTGGGAACCATGAACCCGTCTGACCTCATGACATCTGAACCGACTTCCCCAGCTGCGACGCCGTTGTCGACTCCGGCACCGGATCGCGCGTCCCGGGCCGAGGTGCTCGAACGCAGGCGAGCGAAGAGGGGGACCGCCGAACAGGAATTCACCAGCGACTTCAGCGCGCTGATGGCTCAGGTCAAGGAAGCGGGACTGCTGGCCAGGCGGCCGGGTTGGAACACGCTGCGCTTCGTCCTCCTCGGGCTCGGTTACGTTGTGGCTTTCGGAATGCTCTTCCTCATCGGTGAGAGTTGGTGGCAGATGGCGACTGCGGTCGTCTTCGGTGCACTGTTCACTCAGACCGCCTATGTCGCCCATGACGCGGCGCACCGCCAGATCTTCACCAATGGAAAGACAGGGGAGTGGGTGTCGACGATCATCGGCAACCTCTTCATCGGTCTGAGCTACGGATGGTGGCTGAAGAAGCACAATGCGCTTCACCATGCCAATCCGAACAAGGCCGGAGTCGACGGAGACATCGCTCCCGGCGCCCTCGTCTTCACTCCCGAGGATGCATGTGAACGCACAGGCCTGGCCAAATGGTTCGCCGCACGTCAGGGCTGGTTCTTCCTGCCGCTGCTGACCCTGGCCGGCCTCCAGCTGCACGTCGAATCCGTCAAAGCCATCGTCCGGGGACAGTCGTCGATCAAACGCCGTTGGATCGAAGGCGTCTTCATCGGAATCCGCCTCATCGGGTTCCCCGCGCTCGCCATCTGGGCGGCAGGTCCTCTCATCGGCAGCGTCTTCTTCCTCGTCCAGCTCGCCGTCTTCGGCGTGCATATGGGCGGATCTTTTGCCCCCAACCACAAAGGCCAGCCGATCGTACCCAAAGATGTGAAGATCGACTTCCTGCGCCGTCAGACGCTGATGTCACGCAATATCTCCGGCGGTCGCTTCATGGGATTCCTCATGGGCGGTCTGAACTATCAGATCGAACACCATCTGTTCCCCAGCATGCCGAGCGTCAACCTGCACCGGGTGCAGCCGATGGTCCGCGAATACTGCCGCCAGAAGGACATCACCTACACCGAGACGACTCTGCTCGAGTCCTACAAGATCATCATCGCCTACCTCAACCGGGTGGGCCTCGGCGAAGCAGACCCCTTCGACTGCCCCATCACAGCGCAGTTCCGGTCGCGCTGAGACACCGACGTCCGGTCCGTGCGCACTGGCAGACAGTCGGGAGAGCTCAGGTGAGCCGATCGTGTTCACCGGAGACCCATTCGGCATAGCGCTTGGCCGACGTCTGCACCGCTGAGTGAGCTTCGGAGGCGATCGACTGGCCGAAGTTGCCGTACATGCGGTCGAAGTCGAGATCGTTCACCGAGGCTGCGATGCGCCGAACGACTGCCGCCGACAGCGGCAGGTAGTTCGGGAAGCTGCGCATGAATGTCACCCATCCCGACCGCGCCACCGGACCGATGGAATCTCCGCTGAGCATGACCCCGGTGCCGTCGGCGCCCGTCCATACCGCTACAGCGCTGCCCGGGAAATGACCGCCGGTGCGTCGGAGTCTCACTCCGGGGACCGGTTCCGCCTCGTGGAAATAGGGGCAGATGGCCCGCCCAGTCCGCTGCACCCAGTCGAGATCGGCTCGGCACACGAAGACGGGGGCATCGTCGAAAGCGGCACTCCACTCCAACTGGGTGCCGAACATATGCGGGTGGCTGGCGGCGATGCCGGCGACTCCGCCGAGGTCACGGACCGCTGTAACCGCCTCGGCGTCGATATAGGCGGGCACGTCGAAGAGCATATTGCCGGCATCGGTGCAGGCGAGATAACAGGTCTGGCCGATTCCGAGCTTCGGTTCGACGCGGATGGCGAAGAGGCCGGGTTCGCGTTCGGAAATGGTGAGGCGGTGGCCCTCGGACTCGAGTTCCGTCCGCGTCGTCCACTGCTGGCCGGAGGCAGGGACCCACTGCCGGTCATCCTCGCAGATCGGGCACAAGTCGGGCAGAGGGGTCGTCGTCTCCACCCCGCAGGTGCGGCAGATCGTCACATCGGATAATGCCACCATGTCATCCTCTCGGTCCCACACGTGAAACCACAGACTCCCACCGAGCCTAGTCCTCACATGAAGTGAAGACCAGGATCGGTGGGAGTCCCACCGCTGCGCGGCCCGTCAGTGTGCGGCGGCGTGCGCCTTCCTGTGGGCGATGACATGGCCGACGAGGATGAGCGCGATGCCGCCGGCGAGCCAGGCGCTGAGCACCCACCACTGGAGCGCCATGGGCGCGTCGGGGAAGTAGGAGAGATCGAGCAGCAGGGTGCCCGCAGCACCCGGGACGAAGAACTGGCCGATGTCACCCCATGAACCGGCGAGGAACTCCTTCGGCTGGTTGAGCGAGGCGATCGGGTTGCCGATCAGCATCGTCAGCACCGCACCGATGGCGATGCCGGCAGGACCGATGAGCGAAACGAAGCCGTTGATCAGCCCGACCGTCGCCGCGATCGAGAGCCCGATCGCCAGTGCGTTGAGGCCGAAATTCCCCTGCAGGATCCCGAACCAGGTCTGCATGATCAGCGCCAGGGCCAGTCCGCCGACGATTCCGTAGACGACGGTGCCGACCAGGCGCATCCGCCGCGAGCGGATGCCCATGCTGGTGAGCACACCTCCGACGATTCCGCCGAGGGTCAGGGGCAGTCCCGCGATGGCCAGTCCCGCGCCGGAGGGATCGTCATCGGAGAGCGGAACGACGTCGGTGATCTTCACCTGCGGAATCTCCATCGCCGAGGCGGCCGGATCGGCGCCTTCTCCCGCCGGGTTGCTCTGGGGTGGGGCCTGGCCGGCGGCCGCGGCTTCGAGGGCCTTCTGCATCTGCTCCTGCATCTTCTTCGTGCCTTCCTGAAGGCCCGAGATCGCCTGCTGGTCGATGTTGTGCTGCATCTGGGTGCCGATTCCGCTGAGCTGCTGCGCGACTGCTGGGGAGGCGGCCTTGGCGATGAGGATCTCCGGTTCGTCCTCGAGGACGAAGGCTCCGTAGACCTCACGCTCCTTGATGAGCTGCACCGCCTCGGCGCGGGAATCGACGCGCTTGAGATCGAGCATGCCGTCGGGGGCGTTGCCGGAGATCCGGTCGATCTGCTCTTCATCACCGACGGCGGCGATCGGCAGATCCTTGGGATCCGAGGTCACGGTCGGCCAGCTGAAGGCGAGCAGTACGAGGCTGACGACGGCTGCGGCAAGGGCGGCGACGAGGACGGCCCGTCCGAACTGCGGGGGAGCATCCTGGGCTGTCGTCGCCGGTGTCGTGCTCGCGGCCGAACGGTCGGCCGCGTCTTCTCGGCCGAGTATCTGGGTCGGCATGTCTGTCCAATCATCGAAAACGAATACTCGTTCATTATGAAACCATCGGCTAGGATATATCAAGAATGGCCATTCGTTTTTAGGGGGAGAAGTGCCGAAGGTCACCGAGGAGCACAAGGCCGCGATGCGTACCAGGATCCAAGATGCGGCTCTGACATGCTTTGCCCGCAAAGGATTCGCCGGTGCGTCGATGGCCGATATCGTCAAGGAGGCGGGGCTGTCGGCCGGAGCCGTCTATGTCTACTATGCGTCGAAGGCCGACCTGATGATCGACGTCGCCCGCCGGGTGATGGGGCCGCGCATGGCGGTGCTCGATGCAGCCACATCCGGTGGTGAGGTGACGGCTCCTGCGGAGGTGTTCGTCGAGATCATCGATTCACTGCTCATCGACAACCCGTTCTCACCGGTGATGGTTCAGGTGTGGGGTGAGTCCTCCTACGACATGGAGTTCGCGAATTTCGCCAGGGGTACCTTCGAAACGCTCATCGCAGAGTTCACCGACTACCTCGCTCTCTACTTGCAGGACCAACGGGGAGTGGATGCAGAGACCGCGCGGGCTCGGGCCGCGGTTCTGGTGCCCGGCCTGCTGGCCATGATCCAGGGCGCAGTCGTCCAGTCGACCGTCTTCGGCGAACCCTCCAGAGTGCGAGTCCGTGCCGGAATCGAAGCCGTGCTCTCTAACATCGAGTTCTGAGTCAGCGTCGACTTCTTCGTTCCTCCGCTGCTCAGACGGAGTCGCCGTCGTCATCGACCGAATGGACGCGGTCTTCGCGCATGCTCACCGTTTCGACTCCGTTCAGCTCCATGAGCGGGGCCACAAGCAGGTGCAGGGGTCGTTTTCCGTTGAATCTCACGTCGACCTGGACCATCCGCGTCCCGTCGGCGGACTCGAACCGCCGCGAATCGACGATGGTGTTCTTGAATCCCATTTGGCCGGCGAGGGCGAGGATCTCGCGGAGGACTCCCGCTCCGTCGCGGTAGGACACCCGCAGCAGTTTGCGGTGGTCGCTGTTGGGGATCTTGCGGATCAGGGGAGCGATGACGAAGAGCGTGAACAGGTGGAGGGCAGTGAGCATCGTCGCCAAGAGCAGCATCCCGGCGCCGCAGGCCATACCGACGGCGGCCGTGACCCAGATCGTCGCGGCAGTGGTGAGCCCGCGGACCATGTTGCGTCCCTTGAAGATCACTCCGGCGCCGAGGAAGCCGATGCCGGAGACGATCTGCGCGGAGATCCGTGAAGGATCGAGGCGGACGTCGTTGTCGAGCACGCCTTCGAACCCATAGGCGGAGATCAGCGTGAAGGCGCAGGTGCCGATGCCGACGAGCACGTGGGTGCGGTAGCCGGCAGCCTTCTGCCTGAACTGTCGTTCGAAGCCGATGAATGAGCACAGGACGAAGCTGGCCAGCAGCAGACCGGCCTGGAGCAGTCCTGCGCTGCCCAGGATGTTCTCAAACGACGAGGAGTTGACCATAGTCACTTCACCATAGCCCCACCCAACCCCCTAGTTGCTACCTGACGGCGGCCCAGCAACCTCGCGCGAGGTTGCTGGGCCGCCGTCAGGTAGCAATAAGGGAGGGGGGCTTTTAGTGGCAGCCGTCCGGGCCGCAGACTGCGCCCTCGGTGAGTTCATCTGCCTTGTCTTTGTCGGCTGACTGCGGAGGGCCGGCGAGCACCGTGAGCTTCTGGCCCTCAACCCATGCCGTCTCGAGGGCCTGGGTGAAGACGTCGGCCGACTGCGCCCCGGAGATGCCGTACTTGCGGTCGATGACGAAGAACGGGACGCCGTTGGCGCCGAGCGAGCGTGCCTCGCTGATATCGGACCGCACCTCCTCGGAGTACTCATCGGTTGCGAGGACGCGACGGACTTCGTCGGAATCGAGGCCGATCTCACGCCCCACCTCGGCGAGATAATCGATGTCACCGATGTCGCGCCCCTTCTCGAAGTGCCCCGACAGCAGCGCTTCCTTGGCCTGTGACATGAGCCCGTGAGTCTTGGCGAAGTGGAGGAAGCGATGGGCGGTGAAGCTGTTGGCCACGACGATCGAATCGAAGTCGTAGTTCAGACCGACTGCGGCGGCCTGCTGCGTGACATGGTCGAACATCTGCCGCACCTGAGCGGCGGGCATGCCCTTCATCTGGCTGAGGTATTCGGTCTCGGTGCCGTCAAAGTGATCGGGCAGGCTCGGGTCCAGCTGGAAGCTGCGCCACTGGACGTCGACATCGTCCTTATGGGCAAACGTACCGAGGGCATCCTCGAAGCGACGTTTTCCGATATAGCACCAGGGGCAGGCGATGTCCGACCAGATCTCAATCTTCATATCAATGCCAACCGGGCCCGACGCGCGGATATTCCGGTCCGATTCAGAACAGCGCCTGCTGCGCCGGGGCGGCGAACTGCTGGGCCGGTGCCGTCTGCAGGCTTGGCTGCCGCGGGGTTCGGTTCGATTCCCTGCGTCCGCGCATCCGGGAAGTCGCCGGATAGTCGTCATCGCTGCGGCCTCGCAATCCGAAGCGGTCGATGAGCGGGTTGATGCGCTCACCGAGCCACCGTCGATACTCCTTCGACGCGTAGGAGGACCGGGCATACATCGTGCGGTAGCGGGGGAGGAGCTCGGGGTGTTCGCGTTCGAGCCACTCGAAGAACCACTCGCGGGCGCCGGGGCGCAGGTGCAGCGCTCCGTAGACGACTCGTGCGGCACCCGCGTCCTTGATCGCTCGGAGTGCGGATTCGAGGTGGTCGCGGGAGTCGGTGAGCTTCGGCATGATCGGCATCATGAAGACGGTGACGTCGAACCCGAGCTCGGCGGCCGCGCGTACGGTGGCCAGTCGGGCCTTCGTCGTCGGCGTGCCGGGCTCGATGCTCTGCTGCAGGGCGTCGTCGTGGACGGCGATCGACGTGCTGATTTCCACCGGAGCGTCTTCGGCGACGCGGGCCAGCAGCGGCAGATCGCGGCGCAGCAGCGTGCCCTTGGTCAGAATCGACATCGGTGTCGACTGCTCGGCCAGGGCAGTGATGATTCCCGGCATCAGGCAGTAGCGGCCTTCGGCCCGCTGATAGGGGTCGGTGTTCGTGCCCAGGGCGACATGGTCACGCGCCCACTTCGGGCGTATCAGTTCGGCGGCGAGGACTTCGGCGACATTGACCTTGACGACGACCTGGCGATCGAAGTCGGTCCCGGAGTCGAGATCGAGGTAGCGGTGGGTGTTCCTTGCGAAGCAGTACACGCAGGCGTGCGAGCAGCCGCGGTAGGGGTTGACCGTCCAGGAAAACGGCATCGAACTGGACCGCGGGACGTTGTTGAGAGCGGACTTCGCCAGTACCTCGTGGAAGGTGATTCCTGAGAATTCCGGCGTCTGCACCGACCGGATCAGTCCCTTCGTTCCGAAGAGGACCGGGGAGCCCGAGTCGGTGTCGTCACTCGTTTCGTTCCACCGCATGACTTCATTCGAACATGAGTTCGAATCGGAGTCAAGGGTGGGGCGCCGTGATCAGCCAGGCTCAGGAGACGCGCAGACCCTTGAACTCGCTGCGGTGGAAGACCAGCGCCTCGGGTCCGTCGTCGTTGCGGGTGCCGAGGATCTCGAGCAGGGCCACGGTATGATCGCCGGCTGCGACCTCCTCGTAGAGCCGGGTCCAGAGGAATGCGGAGCTGCCGGGAATCGTCAGCCCGCCTCCGGCCGTGACCTCGGGGCTGACGCCGGTGAAGCGTCGACTGCGGTCCTTCGACGCCAGCTGCCGGGCCAGGTGCTCCTGGTCGGAGCCGAGGAGGGAGATCCCGAGCTCAGGTGCCCGGCGCAGGGTGGGCCAGGTGGTCGACGAGTTCTGGACCGCGACGCTGACCAACGGCGGGTCGAGGGAGACGCCGACGGTGAGCGTGGAGGCGACGAGGCCGAGGGGTGCCGCATCGACCTCGGCCCCGATGAAGGCAACGCCCTGAGGGAAGTGGGAGAAGGTCTCGCGGAGGGTCTCAGGTGTTGCGGGGGTCACCGGTGCCGGTGATTGTGTGGTGGGGTCTGCCAAGAGCGTCATTCCTTCACCTCTGTCTTCGTGTGGTCGTCGGAGTCTCGGGCGCCTGCTGATCTGTTGAGCAGACAAGGTCGACGAGGTCGTCTGCGAGTGCCTATGAAGTCGATCATTGCAAATCGGAACCGTTTCCATCGTGGCCAAGGTCATACGAAGACGACTTATGACCACATATGAAGCTGAGCGTCGGGACGTGACACTAAAGTGCAGGTGCCTGCGAGGTCCGGGCATAGATTGCTCAGCGAAACACGGACTCGCCTGGCAGCGAGCCGACCGAACCCCGCCGCAGAGGAGCATCACATGACGCAGACGTCGGTCACCGCACCGAGAACCCAGGACCCACCGCAGCGGCTCTTGTCGGGGAAGAAGCGGGTGCTGGCTTCGGCCTTCGCCGGAACGACGATCGAGTGGTACGACTTCTACCTCTACGGCACCGCCGCGGCCCTGATCTTCAATGTCCAGTTCTTCCCCAGCCACAGTGAGCTGGGCAGCAGTCTCGCCGCCTTCGCCAGCCTCGCCGTCGGCTTCTTCGCCCGACCACTGGGCGGCATCATCGCCGGCCATCTCGGCGACCGGGTGGGCAGAAAGGCTCTTCTCGTCGTCTCCCTGCTGTCCATGGGAATCGCGTCGACGCTCATCGGACTCGTCCCGAACTTCAGTGCGATCGGCTGGTGGGCAGCTGCTGCCCTCGTCGTCCTGCGCATCGTGCAGGGACTCTCGGCCGGAGCGGAATGGGGCGGCTCGGCACTGCTCTCGGTCGAACACGCACCGGCGAGCAAGCGCGGACTGTTCGGCTCCTTCACCCAGATCGGCTCGGCTGCGGGAATGCTCTTGGCCACCGGCGCCTTCTTCGCCGTCCAGAGCCTGCTCACCGACGAACAGTTCGAAGCCTTCGGCTGGCGCATCCCCTTCCTCGCCTCCGCTCTGCTCGTCGCGCTGGGACTCTGGGTCCGCCTCGGCGTCTCCGATGCTCCGGAATTCCAGGAGCTCAAAGCCTCCGGCGATGTCGCCAAGGCGCCGCTGCGCGACGTGCTGACCAAACACCCACGGGTCCTCCTCGCCACCATCGGACTCCGCCTGGCGCAGAACAGCGTCTTCTACCTCATCACCGTCTACATGCTCAGCTACCTGTCGGAGAACCGCGGCGACTCGACCTCGGGTGTCACGGCCGTCATGATCGCCTCGGCGATCGGACTGTTCACCGGGCCTCTCTGGGGGTGGGTCTCGGACAAGGTCGGTCGCAAACGCGTGACCATCGGCGGCATCATCGGCGTCGCCGTCTTCGGCTGGATCTTCTTCGCCTTCCTCGACTCGGGCCCCTTGGCATTCCTGCCCATCATCGTCATCCTCGGCATGAACCTCGCCCACGATGCGATCTACGGCCCGCAGGCCGCGTGGTTCGCCGAACAGTTCCCCATCGAGGTCCGCTACTCGGGCGTGAATATGGGCTACCAGCTGGGCACCGTCATCGGCGGCGGAATCATGCCGATGGTTGCAGCCCTGCTCTACGTCGCCGGAGGGCACTCGCCCTGGCTCATCTGCGGTTACCTCACCCTGCTGTGCGTCCTCTCGCTCATCGCCGCCATCGGCGCAAAGGACCCTGCCCGAGAGCTCGCACGCACCGCGGACTGAACGCACCCGCCGCTTCGTCGGCCCCACGCTCATCGCACCACCACGATTAGGAGACACCCATGACGAAACCGATCCTGCTCAACGCCTTCGACATGATGACCCCGGTCCATCAGTCGCCCGGACTGTGGCGCCACCCGGAATCACGGGTCGACGAGTTCACTCAGCTGTCCTTCTGGACCGACCTGGCCAAGACCCTCGAAGACGGAGGATTCTCCTCGCTCTTCCTCGCCGACATCCTCGGCGTCTACGACGTGTACGGCGGCAACGCCGACATCACGAACCGCGGGGGAGTGCAGTTCCCGCTGCTCGACCCCCTCGTCGCAGTCCCGGCCATGGCCGCGGCCACGAAGACGCTGGGATTCGGCGTGACCGCCTCGGTGACCTACGAGAAGCCCTACCTGCTCGCCCGCACCCTGACCACCCTCGACCACTTCACCAACGGTCGAGTCGCCTGGAACATCGTCACCAGCTATGTCGACTCCGCCGCCCGCAACCTCGGGCTCAAGGGCCAGATCCCGCACGATGAGCGCTACGACCGGGCCGACGAGTTCATGGAGGTCATGTACAAGCTGTTCGAGGGCTCGATCACCCCGGACGCGCTCAAAGCCGATGCCGACGCCAACGTATTCGTCGACCCGAATGAGGTGCGCGACATCGACCACGATGGCAAGTTCTTCACCGTTCCCGGTCAGGCGCTCGCCGTCCCCGGACCGCAGGGCACCCCACTGCTCTTCCAGGCCGGCGCATCCAAGCGCGGACAGGAATTCGCCCTCGACCACGCCGAGGCGATCTTCTTCTCCGGGCCGACACCGGAGATCCTGCGCAGCTGGGTCGACAAGGTCCGCGACGGACTCGAAGAGCGCGGACGCGCCCGCGACGCTGTGAAGATCTTCGCGCTGGCCACCGTCATCGTCGACGACACGGACGACGCCGCCGAGGCGCGACTTGCCGACTATCGTCGCTACGTCGACACCGAATCCGCACTCTCCCTGTTCGGCGGATGGACCGGCGTCGACCTGTCCGGGGCCTCACCCGATGACACCCTCGAATACGTGTCGACCGACGCCAACCAGTCCGCACTCGCCTCCTTCACCACCATGGCCGGGGACAAGCCGTGGACGATCCGGGACCTCGCGGAGTTCGTCGCCCTCGGCGGACGCGGGCCGGTCATCACCGGATCGCCGGAGACCATCGTCGACGAATTCCAGCGGTGGATGGATGAAGCAGATATCGACGGATTCAACATCGCCGCGGCCGTGCGCCCGGCCGATGCCGAACGCTTCACGAAGTACGTCTCGCCGGAGCTGCGCCGCCGCGGACTCCTGCCCGAACCGGTCGCCGGTGCCACCGTGCGCGAACAGCTCACCGGAGGCGGACCCCGTCTGGCCGAGGACCACACGGGTGCCAGGTACCGCCTCGGCGAGGGTGCTCGCGTGTGATCGAACACGAACTGACTCACCGGGAACGGCCGTGGACCATTCTGGTCTGCGGCCGTTCGTCGGTCCGGTGACCGAGGCCTCAGTCGGTGACGAAGTATGACAACGGGCGCCGGTGATCAGCCGCGGGAGTCGGATACTTATCGACTGTGACTTCGACAGATCCCGCCGCGAACGCGGCACAGACACCATCCTCCCGGAACGGACAGGCGGCGATGCAGGCTCCGCGCATCGTCTCCTCGGCGTCCGATATCCACTCGATCCTCGCCGAATTCGGCTCCCAGGGGACGAAGACGACGGCCGTGATCATTCTCGCTCTCGGCGGGATCTTCATGGATGCCTACGACTTCTCCTCCCTGGCCTTCGGCATCACCGCCATCCAGGAGCAATTCGGCCTGAACGGCTTCATGACCGGACTCGTCAACGCCGCGATCATGGTCGGAGCCGTCATCGGCGCACTCTTCGGCGGATACCTCGTCGATCGGTTCGGACGCTACAGGCTCTTCATGGCCGATATGGTCTTCTTCGTCGTCGCCGCCATCGGCTGTGCCGTGGCACCGAACGAATGGGTCCTCATCGCCTTCCGCTTCGTCATGGGCATCGGCGTCGGACTCGATCTGCCGGTGGCGATGGCGTTCCTCGCCGAATTCTCGAAGCTCAAAGGCAGAGGCAATCGCTCACAGCGGGTCAACGCCTGGTCGCCGGCCTGGTACTTCGCCACCGGCATGGGCTACGTCATCGTGCTCATCATCTTCATCACCCTGCCGTATGACCAGCATGCGATCCTGTGGCGCATCGTCGTCGGATTCGGTGCCGTCCCCGCCCTCATCGTCCTCCTCGTCCGCCGCCGCTACCTTGCCGAATCACCCGAATGGCTGGCCAACCAGGGCGACCTGCGAGGCGCCGTCGAAGTCATGCGCAGCCACCACAACCTCAACGTCGAACTCGCTCCCGCCGACGCCCGCGAGACCCCGAACGCTTCGTCCGCGCCGGTCAAGGGCGGACGGTGGGCCGGCTTCGCCGAACTCTTCTCCCCGCGCTACCGGGTGCGCACGATCGTCGCGCTCTGCGTCTCCGTGTTCTCGACCTTCGGCTACAACGCCGTCGCCTACGGCACCCCGCTCATCATCACCACGCTCTTCCACCAGACCCCGCTGATCACGATCATCGCCTCACTGGTCATCAACCTGGGCTTCGGAACGATCGGCGGCCTGTTGGGCATGAGCATCGTCAACCGCTTCGGCACCCGGAAGATCACCCTCATCGGATTCGTCATCCAGGCTCTGGCTCTGGGAACGCTGGCCCTGGTGGGCATCCCGAACGGGGCTCTCGTCCTCGTCGCCGTGGCCATGCTCGCGGCCTTCGTCTTCGCTCAGGCCGGCGGGCCGGGAGCGAACCTCATGAACTATGCGACCCTGTCCTATCCGACGCGGCTGCGCGGAATCGGCATCGGATTCAACCAGTCTGTCCTGCGCGCGTTCTCGATCGTCTCGCTCATCATGTTCCCGATCCTCGCGGCGTCCCTGGGCACCGGAGTGTTCTGGATCGTCGCCTGCGCACCGCTGGCCGGCGCGATCGCCGTCGGCATCGTCGCCTGGGACCCGACCGCCAAGGACGTCGAACACGAGAGCTGAGAGTCTCGCTGAGTGTTCTCGCCTCACCACTGTGTCTGTCGCCGACGACCGGCTGAAACGCCCAAGACCAGGGGAAACGGCCAAACAGAGCGTGAATGGTATGCCATTACACGAAGTGGCATATCGGCTGTGGTGCGATCGCGTCCCCGTCCAGGCGGTCGTGGCCGATCGGCGCGAATAGAGGGGCTAGGCGAAATCTCCCGGCGCGATTCATTGCCACCGGGATGTGAGCTGGGTTACTCTGAATTCGTCAGATCGCCGTGCCGCAGTGCTGTGTTTACTTTTTTGGTATCCCAGTTGGGCATTGATCGGATCCAAGGAGTGGACTGCATGAGGAAGACCGAGTCGGCGGAGGCACCCGTGCCCACCCGCCTGGGGCCCAGCCCCGATCAGCTGGCGGCTCACCGCATCAGTCCGCGCTTCTACAATGCGGACCTCGCCCCGTCCCGTAAGGAGGGGCGCAGCTGGACGGCCTACAGCGTCTTCACCCTGTGGGCCAACGATGTCCACTCCCTGGGCAACTACGGGTTCGCACTGGGACTCTTCGCTCTCGGCCTCGGAGCCTGGCAGATCCTCGTGGCGCTCCTCGTCGGTGCCGCTCTGCTGTTCTTCCTGCTCACCCTCTCCGGTTTCATGGGATACAAGACGGGAGTGCCCTATCCGGTGATGAGCCGGATCTCCTTCGGCATCCATGGGGCCCAACTGGCCGCCTCGGTGAGGGGCATCGTCGCCATCGCCTGGTTCTCATCTCCGCCGTCATCGGCTTCGTCATCCTGCCGTGGAACCTGTACGACTCCCCGGTGGTCATCGTCTACTTCCTCGGCGGACTCGGCGCCCTGCTCGGACCCCTGTTCGGCGTGATCATGGTCGACTACTGGGTGGTGCGCAAGACGAAGGTCAACGTGCCCCAGCTCTACACCGAGGCCGGCGACGGAGAGTACTTCTACCACCGCGGGGTCAACTGGAGAGCCATCGGAGCCTTCATCCCCGCCTCGGCGATCTCACTCGTCTTCGCTCTCGTGCCCGCCTTCTCCGGCATCTCCGAGTTCTCCTGGTTCTCCGGGGCCGCGATCGCCGCCCTCATCTACTTCGTCATCGCCCGCCGCGACTTCACATTCCGCGAGGTCGACGGTGAGGAGATCGCCGTCCCGACCCACCACTGATCGGAGCCGACCTATGAGAATCCTCGTCGTCAACGTCAACACGACCGAGTCGATGACCGAGGGCATCGCCCGCGCGGCACGGCAGGCCGCCTCGGCGGGAACCGAGATCATCGGTCTGACTCCCGACTTCGGCGCCGAATCCTGTGAAGGCAACGTCGAAAGCCATCTTGCAGCCCTCGGCGTCATGGATGCGGTTCTGAAATACCCCGGCGAGTTCGATGCCGTGATCCAAGCCGGGTACGGCGAGCACGGCCGCGAAGGCCTGCAGGAGCTGCTGGACGTGCCGGTCATCGACATCACCGAGGCGGGGGCGGCCCTGGCGATGTTCCTCGGGCGTCGCTTCTCGGTCGTCACCACGCTCGATCGGACCGTTCCGCTCATCGAGGACCGACTGCTGTTGGCCGGCTTCGACGCCCACTGCGTGTCCGTGCGGGCATCGGGGATGGCCGTGCTCGAGCTCGAGGAGAACCCGCAGGCCGCGATCGAGGCGATCGCCGATCAGGCCGCCGAGGCGGTCGACCGTGACCGTGCCGAAGTCATCGTGCTCGGCTGCGGGGGAATGGCGGAGCTCGGCGAGACGATCACGCAGCGCAGTGCCGTGCCCGTCGTCGACGGAGTCACGGCCGCTGTGCGCCTGGCCGAATCTCTCGTCGGACTGGGGCTGAGCACGTCGAAGGTGCGCACCTTTGCTCCTGCCCGGGAGAAGAAGCTCAGCGGCTGGCCGTTCGGTCAGTCGGCGCCGGCCGGGTCGGCCTGAGCTTCCTCGGGGCCGACTTCGGCCAACCGCTTCGAATGCTTGTCGTGCTGCTCCTGACTCGTTCCCAGGTGGCGGCCGGCCAGTGATCCGGCCAGCGCCTGATCCCGGCGGGCGATGGCGTCGAAGAGTTCGGCATGCTCGGTGGCGACGACCGCGAGGTCATCATGCTGACTCAGCTGCCACCGCATCCGCGAATCCAGCAGGGCACCGATCTCACCGAGGAGTTCATTGCCCGAGAGCTCGGTGACGATGGTATGGAACTCCGCGGCACAGCGATGGGCACCGGCGACGTCCCCGGCGTCGGCGAGCTCCCGGCCCTTGAGCATCGTGGCCTCCAACCGGGCCAGCCCCTCCCTTGTATGGCGCTGAGCGGCGAGTTCGAAGGAGAGGACGTCGAAGACCGTGCGCACCTCGTTGAGGTCGGCGATGTCGCTGGGGGAGAACTCCCTGACCGTCGACCAGGTGTTCGGACGGTTCGTCACCAGCCCTTCCGAGGCCAGCTTCTTCAGCGCCTCGCGGATGGGCACCCTGGAGACGCCGAGCTCGGTGGCGAGGTTGCGTTCGACCAGACGCGAACCCGGTCGACGATGGCCTTCGATGATCTCATTGCGCAACGCCTCGGTGACCCGAACGGTCTCCGACTGGGGACTCTCAGCAGATTTCATCCGGTCCCTCACCGTGAGCGCTTCATGGCGCGGCCCAGAGTATCGAGCCCGACCGAGCCGAGTCCCAATGCCCGAGTGTGGAAGTCCTTGAGATCGAAGTCGGATCCTGCCGCAGACTTCGCCTCGTCACGGTACTGCTCCCACAGCCGCTGGCCGATCTTGTAACTCGGCGCCTGTCCGGGCCAACCGAGGTAGCGGTCGAGTTCGAAGGCCAGGAACGACCGGTCCATGGCCACATTGTCCGTGAGGAACTGCCAGGCCTTCTCCCGGTTCCAGATTCCTCCGCCGAGGCTCTCAGGTGCCTGAAGACGCAAGTGGAAGCCGATGTCGAGGACCACGCGAGCGGCACGCAGCCGCTGCGAATCGAGCATGCCCAGATAATCGCCGGGGTCGTCGAGGAATCCGAGATCGGCCATGAGTTTCTCCGCGTACAGTGCCCACCCCTCACCGTGGCCGGACACCCAGCACATGAGGCGGCGCCAGCGGTTGAGTGTGTCGGAGACGTAGGTGGCCTGGCCGACTTGCAGATGGTGGCCGGGCACACCCTCGTGGTAGACGGTGGTCTTCTCCTGCCAGGTGGCGAATTCGGTGACGCCTTCGGGCACCGACCACCACATGCGGCCGGGGCGGGAGAAGTCGTCGGTCGGGCCCGTGTAGTAGATGCCGCCGGTGGCTGAGGGCGCGATCATGCACTCGATCGTGCGCACGGGTTCGGGAATATCGAAATGGGACTTGCCGAGTTCGCGGATGGCCTCATCGGCCACGTCCTGCATCCAGGTCCGCAGCGCCTCGGCGCCGTTCAGGGTCCGCTGCGGATCGTTGTTCAGCGCGTCCATAACCTCGAACAGATCGGCGCCGGGCATGATCGTCGCAGCCACCTCGCGCTGCTCGGCATCGATGCGCTCGAGTTCGCCGAGACCCCAGGCATAGGTTTCGTCGAAGTCCACCTGCGCACCGAGGAAGTCCCGGGAGTAGAGCGCATAGGCGTCGCGACCGCACGCTTCGTCCTCGCCGGCGGCAGGCAGCACCTCTTCGCCGAGGAAATCGGCCAGTCCCGCGGCGGACTTGCGGGCCGCCTCGGCGTGGGTGTCGAGATCCGAACGCAGAGCGTCGGGAACCTCGGCTCCGGCGACGAGACGATCGAAGTTGCTGCCGGGCTCGGCCAGGGCACGGGCCTGTTCGATGACCTTCTCGACCTGGATGCGGGCAGCGACGCGGCCGTTGTCGCGCGCCATCGCCAGGGATTCCTGGTAGCCGGCCAGCGAGCCGGGCACAGCGGCCAGAGTGGTCGAGATCGTCTCCCAATCGGCCGTGGTCTCCGTGGGCATGAGGTCGAAGGAGTCACGGACCTGCTGCAGCGGGGATTCGATGACATTGAGGCTGGCGTGCTTGATCCCGGCGGCGAAATAGTCCCGATCGACGCCGAGACGATCACGCATCGCGTCGATGGTCACGAGGTCGACATCGTCGAGGTCGGAGCCGGCCTCAACCTCATCGAGGCGGGCCAGGGTCCGGACGGTGACCTCGTTGACCGCGGAGAGCCCGGCCGGAGAGAAGTCGTCGAAGCCCTGCGCACCGTCGAGTCCGAGGTAGAGGGCGAGCGAGGGGGAGAGGGCGAGCATGTCATCGACGTAGTCTTCGGCGACCGCATCGACGGCGGAGGGGGTTCTCTTCTCAGTCATGATGACCACCCTATCGCGAGCTGAGTCACATCCGCGGTGGACCGGACCGCGCAATCGCGGGGAACCCGCTAATGTGTCACTGTTCCCCGCCGACAGCAGAAAGAGAGACCGAATTCCCGTGGCACGAGCGAAGCTGTGGACGAAGGACTTCATCGTCGGAATCGGGCTCAACCTGACGATGTCGATGGTCTTCTACCTGCTCATGACATCGATGGCCGGGTACGCGGTGGCACGGTTCTCCGCCGGTGAGGCCGCTGCCGGCTTCGCCTCCTCATCGTTCGTCGTCGGTGCCGTGATCGCTCGCGTGCTGACGGGCAAGTACCTCGACTTCATCGGTCGCCGCAAGCTGCTCATCATCACCATGGCGGTCTCCGTGCTCGCCTCACTGGCCTATATCTTCGCCGGCGACCTCACTCTGCTGCTGACGCTGCGCATCGTCCACGGAATCGCCTTCGGTGCCGGGAACACGGCGATCATGACGGCGATCCAGAGCATCATCCCCGCCTCTCGCCGAGGCGAGGGCACCGGATACTTCGGCACGGCGACGACCCTGTCGACGGCGCTCGGACCGTACCTGGGGGTCATCCTGCCCCGTGAGTTCGACTTCGTCATGCTCTTCGTCGCCTCGGCGTTCATGTCCGTCCTCGCCCTCATCTGCTGTCTCCTCATTCGGCTTCCGGTGCAGGAGATCAGCGACTACCAGCGGCGGACGAAATGGCATCTCAAGCTCGGCACCCTCGTCGACCGGGACGGACTGCGGATCGGCTCGGTCATGCTTCTGGCGGGCACCGCCTACGCCGCGGCGCTGGTGTTCCTCGCCGGATATGCGGCCGAACACGGCGTCGCCTCGGCCGCGTCCCTGTTCTTCGTGGCCTTCGCCGTGGCGTCGCTGTTCGCCCGCCTGTTCGTCGGCCGGCTGCAGGACACGCTCGGAGACAATGCGGTGATCTTCCCCGTCTTCATCGCCGATATCGCCGGCAACGTCCTGCTGGCGCTGTGGCCGACGATGACGGGCATCGTCCTGGCCGGAGTGCTCATCGGTCTCGGCTTCGGCTCCCTGATGCCATGCATGCAGGCCATCACCGTCAAATCCGTGCCGATGAACCGCGTCCCCGTCGCCACCGCGTCGTTCTTCCTGCTCCTCGACGCGGGGTCCGGCATCGGCCCCGTCGTCCTCGGCTTCCTCTACCCGTTCACCGGTGGAAACGGCATGTTCCTGGTCTGCGCCGGACTCGTCGTGGTCGCCATCGGCGTGTACGTGTGGGTGCACGGACGTCGCCGAGGCGGTCGCCCCGGCCGCGAATACCTCACCTGACACCCCTTATTGCTACCTGACGGCGGCTCAGCAACCTCGCGCCAGGTTGCTGAGCCGCCGTCAGGTAGCAACGGGGAGGGGTGGTCGCGATAGGCTTGAGTCCCCAAAGTCTGCCGCCCCGGGAGGATGAGGATGAAGTTCGCGCTCGCTCAGATCAACACCACCACCGAGGTGGCCGACAACCTCGAGAAGGTCCGTTCCCATGCCCGTCAGGCGGCTGCGACGGGAGCCCGGTTCGTCGTCTTCCCAGAAGCGACGATGTCGGCCTTCGGATCCGGACTGCGCGCCATCGCCGAGGAGCACACCGAGTCGTGGAGACAGGTGCTGAGTGAGCTCGCCGTCGAGACCGGGATCACCGTCGTCGTCGGCGAATTCGCGGCCACGGAAGACAAGGTCATCAACCTGCTCGCCGTCTATTACCCTGACGGCCGGCGCAGCGACTATGCGAAGATCCACCTCTACGATGCCTTCGGCTTCAAGGAATCCGACACCGTCGCGGCGGGGGAGGAGCCGGTGCTCTTCACCGTCGACGGCGAGGACATCGGCCTGGCGCTGTGCTACGACATCCGCTTCCCGAAGCTCTTCGCCGAACTCAGCCGTCGCGGCGCACGCCTGACCGTCGTCGCCGCCTCCTGGGGTGCAGGACCGCGCAAGGCCGAACAGTGGGAGATCCTCGCCCGGGCCCGGGCCCTGGATTCGAACATGTTCATCGCCGCACTCGGCCAAGCCGACCCCGAAGTCACCGGGGTCCCGGTGCCGAAGAAAGGGCCGACCGGAGTCGGCCACAGTCTGGTCTCCGACCCCCTGGGTAAGGTGCTCAACTCACTCGACGGCGCCGAACGGCTCGAGATCGTCGACGTCGATCTCAGTGCGGCCGACACCGCGGCAGAGACGGTTCCGGTGCTCACGAACGCCAGACTCGGGTACTGACTGCGAATCGTGCGGCCGACGCATTTCCGGTGAAAATGCGCCGACTGCAATACTGTTCTCATGAGTTCTGGTTCAGAGGTCCAAGCGTCGCCGCCGGTCGAGGGTCTGCGCGAACGCAAGAAGCGCGAGCGCGGGCAGGCACTGCGCCGTGCAGCCATCGACCTCGCCCTGGAGAAGGGCTACCACAACGTCACCGTCGAAGACATCTGTGAGCGCTGCGGAGTCTCGCGGCGAACGTTCTTCAACTACTACTCATCGAAGGAAGAAGCGCTGCTCGGTCGTGCGGACACCGTCTTCGACGAAGAGGACCAACCGGCCATCGAGGAGTTCGAGGCCGGGGGACCCCATGGTCGCCTCGTCGCCGACCTCGAACATCTGCTCGCGTTCATCGTCGCCACCCGGATGGAAAAGCGCGACGACATGCATCAGTACCATCTCATGCTCAAACAGGACCCGTCGCTGATTCCGCTGCAGATGTCGCGGATGGGCAACAACGAACGGCTCTTCCGACAGATCATCCAACGCCGGCTCGACGGGACCTCCTCGGCGCCGGTGGATGTCATGGGGGCTCAAACCGGTGACGGCGTCGACGACGATATCGAAGTCTCTCCGCGAGCCGAGGCCGTCGCCGCCTTGGCGATGATGGCGCTCAAGGCGACGTTCACCCGGATGCGGCGGGTCGACGGCGATCCGGGCCCCGTGATCGACAGACTCTTCGACGAACTGCGCTCACTCTTCCGCGAAGAAGCCGATTAGGGAGGCAGCCGACTGGAACTGAGGCCGTCGGTCGCCGCTGCCACTTGCGGCGACAGTCGGCACGCGAGTCCGACCCCGGTACGGGAGTCCGACGGTGGTCGGCGGCGGGGCTTCAGCGGCCCAGGTGCTGGTCCCAGGTCTGGGGGAGACGCCTGCGCACATTGCGGCGCGGTGCCCGGAAACCGGCCCGATCGCCTTTGCGGGTCTCGGACTCGGCCTCCGCGCTGGCCTGCTGAGCGGCGTAGGCGATCGCCACCTGACGGATCGCGACGACCGCGGCCACAGCCGCCGCACTGGCCATCTCGTCACTGATCGGTTCGCCGTCATCGGCGCGCACCTGTGACCGTCCTTCCACCGAGGGCAGCCGCAGCGCCTCGTCCGAGGTCGAGGCCGCCTCGGCGACGGAATCCTCACCGGGCACGGTCACCGAGGAGTCGACTTCGCCGGGCAGGTTCGCCTCGGCGCCGGTCTGCAGATCATCGCTCATAGGGGGATGTTACCGTGCTTGCGCGCGGGAGCGTCGACGTGCTTGTTCTTCAGCGCACGCAGGGAACGGACGATCCGGCTGCGGGTCTCGCTCGGCCTGATGACGGCGTCGATATAGCCCTCCTCGGCGGCCAGATACGGGTTGAGCAGCGCATCCTCGTAGTCCTGAATGAGTTCGGCACGTGCCGCTTCGACATCCTCACCGGCCTCTTCGACGGCCTTGAGCTTGCGTCGGTAGACGATGTTCGCCGCACCCTGAGCACCCATGACCGCGATCTGCGCGCTCGGCCAGGCGAGGTTGATATCGGCACCGAGCTGCTTCGACCCCATCACGCAGTACGCACCCCCGTAGGCCTTGCGGGTGATGAGGGTGACGAGCGGAACCGTGGCCTCGCCATAGGCGTAGATGAGCTTCGCACCGCGGCGGATGATGCCGCCGTACTCCTGATCGGTGCCGGGCAGGAATCCGGGCACATCGACGAAGGTGAGGATCGGCAGATTGAAGGCATCGCAGAGGCGCACGAAGCGGGCGGCCTTCTCCGAGGCATCGATGTCGAGGGTGCCGGCCAGCTGCATGGGCTGGTTGGCGATGATGCCGACGCTGACGCCCTCGACGCGGCCGAAGCCGGTGACGACGTTCGGGGCGAAGAGCTCCGAGACCTGCAGGAATTCGCCGTCGTCGAGGATCGTGGTGACGACGTCGAGGATGTCGTAGGGCTGCGAGGGCGAATCCGGCATGAGCGTATCCAGCGCCTCGTCCTCGGGTGTCAGCGACAGGTCGGAGACAAACTCGTCGGAATCGGCCGGATCGAGGTTGTTCTGCGGCAGGAACGAGAGCAGATCGCGGACATAGTTGAGCGCGTCATCCTCATCGGAGGCCAGGTAGTGGGCGTTTCCGGACACGGTGTTGTTCGTCCGTCCGCCGCCGAGCTCCTCATGGCCGACCGATTCGCCGGTCACGGTTTTGATGACGTCGGGACCGGTGATGTACATGTGGCTGATCTGGTCGACCATGATCGTGACATCGGTCAGTGCGGGGGAGTACACGGCTCCGCCGGCGGAGGGACCCATGATCAGCGAGATCTGCGGGATCACACCCGAGGAAGCGACGTTGAGGCGGAAGATCTCGGCGAAGAGCGCAATCGACCCGACGCCTTCCTGGATCCGGGCGCCGCCGGAGTCGTTGATGCCGATGATCGGGCAGCCGAGCTTGAGTGCGAGCTTTTGGACCTTGACGATCTTGCGTCCGTTCGCCTCGGCCAGCGACCCGCCGAGGACGGTGAAGTCGTGGGCGAAGACCGCGACGGTCTTGCCTTCGATCGTGCCCAGACCACAGACGACTCCGTCACCGTCGGGGCGGTTGTCCTGCATCCCGAACTGGTGATTGTGGTGGCGGGCGAATTCGTCGATCTCCTGGAAGGAGTCGGCATCGAGGAGATCCGCAATGCGTTCACGGGCGGTCTGCTTGCCGCGCTTGTGCTGATTGTCCACCGAGCGCTGATTGCCCGTGTGGGCGGCTTCCCTGCGCTGGGTGAAAGCGTCGATGCGCTCGGCTGTGGTCCGTGGAGTATCCGTCATGTCTCCACAATAACGATGACGTGAGACTTCATTGTGCACTCTCACCAAAAGAATCTAGAGTGGACTGGTGAACAGCCAACACACTTCTCTTCTCGTCGACGTCGACTCAGTGCGCCGCACCGCTGCGGATCGTGGTCTCTCGCTCCCACCGCTGATCTGGGACGATACCTGCGCTTCGACGAATGACGAACTTGCGCGAGTGGTTCGGGAAGCAGCCGGCACGAAGTCGCCGGCGGCCGAGTTCACCATCCGCGGCACAGATTTTCAGAACGCCGGACACGGCCGTCTGGGCCGGACCTGGACGGTGCCCGCCCGCCGGTCCCTGACATGGTCGATACTCCTCACTCCACCGGCCGAATTCTCCCAGTGGGGATGGATCCCGCTCATCGCCGGTGAGGCCGTGCACTCCGCCGTCACCGAGGCGGGGGTGCCCGCCGCGATCAAATGGCCCAATGACGTGCTCACCGCCGACGGCAGGAAGCTGTGCGGAATCCTCGCACGTGTCGAACCCCTGGCCGGCGGTGCCCAGATCGTCTTGGGCATGGGGCTGAATACCCGTTCGGAGCCGGCGGATCTGCCGCGGGAGGACGCGAGCTCTCTGGCGATCGAAACCGGAGTCGACGGTTCAGAAATTGATCATGAAGCGTTGCTAGTCTCAATTCTGAGCACATTGATCCCCTGCTACAGAGAGCTGATCGACTTTGGAGATGAGGATTTCCGCGACAGCCGCACAGCGCGGAGAGTGCGTGATCATATGGTGACGCTCGGTTCGAAGGTCCGCGTGGAGAAGCCCGACGGCTCCGACATCATCGGCATCGCCACGGGGCTGGACTCCGGTGCCGACCTCATCATCGACGATCGTGTGTGCTTAAGCGCCGGAGACGTCCATCATCTGCGTCCCGCAGCGTCCCCGACAGCTCCGGGAAGGAGCGATCGCTGATGGCGGTTTCGGACTTCACCGCCGGTTTCGACATCGTCGAACCCGACCAGCTGGGCAGCGCTGAGGTCGCCGACGGCGAAGGCGCCTCCACGGACGGCCAGCTGTCTGACGATGCGGCACAGCCGGAGCGCGAATCCCCAGCCCGCACCGAGGCGGACGACCGATCCGCGGATGCCCTCACCGGCGAGGACGACGAGTCGAGCGCGGACGCCCTGTTGGACGACGTCGCCGACGACGAACCTGTCGGCGGTCTGACAGGCTCCGCTCCGCAGGCGGGTGAGGTCGGGGCTGAGCTCGCCGACGAGGTCACGGCCGATCCGGACCCGGCGTCCGCCGGTGCGGCTCCCGCCGACACGGGTTCCGCCGACGCGGAACCCGGCATCGACGTCGATGAGGATTTCTTCAGCGGACTGCGTGAGGATCCGCGCACCACAGCGCTGCCGATCATCGACGACCCCGACGATGCAGTCGATGATGACGGTCCCGATTTCGACGACACGATCTATGAGACCAGGACCGCGGCCGAACGGCTCGAAGAGATCCTGCTCGACGGCAAGCGCGTGCTCGACCGACGGGAGGCCGCGAAACTCGGTGGGATCTCCACGGTCTCGGCCCGGAAGATGTGGCGGGCACTCGGCATGTCCCAGGCGAAGCCGACGGACAAGGCCTACACCGTCAGCGATGCGCATGCCCTGCGGATCTGGGCCAAACCCGTCGCCGACGGTCTCATCGACCAGACCACCGCACTGTCCCTGGCCCGGGCCATCGGACAGACGACGGACCGCCTCGTCGTCTGGCAGATGGAGACCCTCGTCGAGTTCCTCACCGAGGAGAAGGGGCTGACCGACCCGGAAGCGAGACGGGACGCCCTAGCGGTCGTCGAGGAGATGATCGACCCGCTGCAGAAGATGCTCACCTACTCCTGGCGGCGCAATCTCGCCGACGTCATGGGCCGTCTCAACGTCAATGTCTCCGACGGACTGGCCATGGACAACAGACAGGGCTGGTATGACTCGTCGATGCCGTTGGCTCGCGCCGTCGGATTCATCGACCTCGTCTCCTTCACCCGTCTGTCGCAGAAGATGGAGCCGCGCCAGTTGGCGGACATGGTCCAGGAGTTCCAGGGCATGGCCTACAACATCGTCGCCACCGGCGGCGGACGGGTCATCAAGACCGTCGGCGATGAAGTGTTCTTCGCCGCGTCGACCCCGCTGGCCGGCGCCGAGATCGCCATGACGCTGATGGAACGTGTCACCGCCGCCGAGGATCTGCCGCAGGCCCGCGTCGGCTTCGTCTGGGGCAGGGTGCTCTCCCGCCTCGGCGATATCTTCGGATCCAGCGTCAACCTCGCCGCGCGTCTGACGGCCGTGGCCGATCCCGGGACGATCTTCACCGACGAGGAGACCGCACGGGTGCTCTCGGCCTCGGACGACTACGTCTTCGAATCGCGGGATTCGATTTCGCTGCACGGACTCGGTGAGACCGCCATCGGTGAGATGAAGCGCGGCACCGCAGCTCAGATGCGCCTCGACCTCGACGACGAACCCGAGAGCTGAGAGAACTCAGAACAGGGCGGAGTCGTCGTCTCCGTCGTCATCGTCGTGGGAGACGATCACGGCGCCGTCGGTGTCGAACTTCGACCGGGCGATCTCATCCTTGGCCTCATCGAGGTCGAGGTCGAGTTCATCGAGGCTCGTGGCCAGTCCCTGCTGACCACGCTGACCCTTGCCGGTCGATCGCTTTCCGCCTGACGTCGCCGCCTTGTGGCCGGTTCCGGAAGCGGCCTCTGCGGTCGCCTCGGCGGAGGCGTCATCGTCGGCGTTCGGAGAATGGTCGTGGGCTTCTGCGCCGCCGAGGCGGGGCAGGGTGCCGATGACATCGATCTTCGACTCCAGCGGCGATCCCGTTCCGTCGCGACGAGACAGTTCTGCCGGAAGCGTGCGTGCACCGCCGGCGGTGGCCGCGGCTTGGGGAGAGTCGCCGACCCAGGCCAGCGACAGCTCGGTCTCGCCCTTGAGGAACTTGTGGGCACGCACCCCGGAGGTGGCTCGGCCCTTGGTCGGGAACTCTGAGAATTCGCTGACCTTGATCGAGGACGACGGCGCGCCGTAGAAATTCTCACCGCTGGCGATCGTGACGACGGCGAAACTGCCGAGTTCGGCATCCGCGGCACCGTCCTCGTCGGACTTCGCCGCCTTCGGGGTCATTCCGAAGAAGATCACCTTCGCCTCGGCGGCCACCTTGATCCCGGCCACACCGGAGGCGTTCCAGCCCTGCGCACGCAGGCCGGAGGCATCGAAGGCGAGCAGCTGAGCATTCGAGGTCACGAACACGGCCAGGGAATCGTCGATGTCCTCGGGCTGAGCGACTCCGACGACCGAGTCCTTGCCCTTGAGCGTGATGGTCTCCCACTCGTTCTTGTTCGGCCGACCGGCCACCGACACCCTCTTGACGACGCCCTCGGCGGTGCCGAGCACGAATTCGCGGTCGAGGTCGATCAGGCCGATGATCTTCTCGTTCTTCTCCAGCGCCGCGTACTCGGCGATCTTCACTCCGCCGGCGACATTGGGCCGTGCCGCGGCCGGCGGCAGGGCCGGCAGATCGACGACATCGACCATGTGCAGGCGACCGGTGGTGGTGATGGCACCGACCTTGCCCTGGGTGGTGGTGACGATCTCGGAGACCAGCGCATCATGGCTGGAGCGTCGACCCTCGCGTGCCAGCGGAGCGGCATCCGAGGTCCGCGCAATGCGTCCGGAGGTCGACAGCAGCACCCGGCAGGGGGAATCGGCGATCTTGAGGTTCGTCGGAGCCTTCTTGCCCTTGGCGGTCAGCTCCCTCATCGACCCCTCGATGAGGACGGTGCGGCGAGGCGAGCCGATGATCTCGGCGGTGGACTCGAGCTCGGCGGCGACGAGCTCACGCAGCTTCGCCTCATCGGCCAGCAGCGATTCGAGGTAGTCGATTCTCTTCTTCAGCTCGTCACGTTCGGCCTCGAGTTCGAGACGGGAGAACTTCGTGAGCCGACGCAGCTGCAGATCGAGGATGTACGTCGCCTGCAGCTCGGAGAGCTCGAAGACGTTCATGAGGCGGGTGCGCGCCGTGGCCGCATCATCCGAGGAGCGGATGAGCTGGATGACCTCATCGATGTCGAGGATCGCAATGAGCAGACCCTCGACGAGGTGGAGTCGATCCTTGGCCTTGCGCAGCTGGAAGACCGTGCGCCTGCGCACCACGTCGATGCGGTGGGAGAGGTAGACCATGAGCAGATCGCGCAGTCCCAGGGTCGAGGGCTGACCCTCGACGAGGCAGACGTTGTTGATGCCGAAGGACTCCTCGAGCGGAGTCTGCCGGTAGAGCTCGGCGAGCACCGCCTCGGGGTTGAAGCCGTTCTTGATGCCGATGACCAGCCGCAGTCCGTTCTTGCGGTCCGAATAGTCGTCGATCGAGGCGATTCCGGTCAGCTTCTTCGCCCCGACCGCGTCCTTGACCTTCGACACGACCTTCTCCGGTCCCACGAGATAGGGCAGTTCGGTGACGACGATGCCCTTGCGGCGGGCACTGATGTTCTCGATGGAGACGGTGGCGCGGGTGCGGAACGTGCCGCGCCCGGTCTCATAGGCCTCGCGCACTCCGTCGAGACCGATGATCCGTCCGCCTGTGGGCAGGTCCGGGCCGGGGATGAAGCGCATGAGCTCCGAGAGCCCGGCGTCGGGATTGCGGATGAGGTGGGCGCAGGCGGCGATGACTTCCCCGGGGTTGTGCGGGGCCATGTTCGTGGCCATGCCCACAGCGATGCCCGAGGCGCCGTTGATGAGCAGGTTCGGGAAGGCGCTGGGCAGAACCTCCGGCTGGGTCAGCGTGTTGTCGTAGTTCGGCACGAAGTCGACGACATCTTCGTCGAGTCCGGCGATCATGTGCATCGACGCCGTCGTCAGCCGGGCCTCCGTATAGCGCGGGGCAGCGGGACCGTCGTCGAGGGAACCGAAGTTGCCGTGGCCGTCGACGAGCGGCACACGCATGATGAAGTCCTGGCTCAGTCGCACCAGAGCGTCGTAGATCGCCGAATCGCCGTGCGGGTGGAGCTTGCCCATGACATCGCCGACGATGCGGGAGGACTTCACATGTCCGCGGTCCGGCCGCAGCCCCATATCGCCCATCTGGTAGACGATTCGACGCTGGACGGGTTTGAGACCGTCTCGGGCATCGGGCAGAGCACGGGAGTAGATGACCGAATACGCATACTCGAGGTACGAGCTCTCCATCTCTGAGGAGACGTCGACTTCGATGACTCTGCCTTCGGGCATGGAACTCCTTTGACGCACGAACTGTTCGATTCGAACACCCGCCCGCGCCGAAGCCGGACCTCAGCGGGGGAGGGCACCCGTCGATTCTAGCGTTCGATTTGCGAACTCCCGCTCAATCGAGCGATCCCGGAGGGTCCGTGTCGGAGCTCAGGCACTGTCGCGGCTGCCGCGCAGCCACTGGAAGAACTCCTTGAGGTACGCCTCGACATGCGAACGATCCGCGGTGCCGGCGACGAGTTCGCTGACCATCATGCCCGCGACCGAGCTGTTGACCCGCTGGGCGTATTCGGCGTCGATGCCGGCGAAGCGCATGATGAACTCCTTGATCGCGCGGAGGTTCTTCTCCTTAGCGATCACTGCCTCGGGCGGCAGCGCCGGATCCAGGCTGAGCATCGTCATCGTGTAGAACCGGTTGCGGTCGGTGGTCAGCCAGTTCATGCAGAAGTCGATGGCGACTTCGATGGCGTCCGCGCCCGGAACGCGCACAAGCTCCGGCAGGCGTTCGAGCTGCTGGGAGTTGAGTTCTCCGATGCGCTCCATGATTCCGGTGATCAGGGCATCGCGGGTGCGGTAGACATTCGAAGTCGACCCCACCGGCAGTTCGGCCAGGGCGTCGACCGCCCTGTGGGTGAGTCCGCGGACTCCTTGTTCGGCGACTACGGCGATCGCGGAGTCGGTGACGACGTCTCTGCGCGAAATCATGACTGTGAGGCCTCGCTCTCGTGGGACACCCGCTGACCGCGAATGCCTGGGACGGTGGATGACCAGTGACTGGCCACAGACAGTGGCCGCCGGAGCGGCCACTCATTAAAACACGAATTCATAACATTTCGTGGTGAACGGATACAGACACTACCCGTCAAGTCTGCGAATTGGTATAAGACGCGCCAATATGGCGCTGGGACACCGAAAGTCGAAGGCGTCCTGCGGCGGGCGTGGATTCTCCTTTCAGCTGGGCGGGTGTCTGCTCCGCCCCGTCTCAGCTCAGCAGTCGGCGGGTGCCGTCGATGCGGGTGGGGTCGGGCAGCAGATCGACACGGGCGCTGAGCACATGCCCCTCGGTCTCCGTAGCGATCACCGGATGGATGACGAGTTCGAGGATCTGCGGATGACGTTCGACGAGCACCGAGAGCCTTTCGAGGACGTCGATGAGCGGGTCGATGTTCATCGGCGGAAGACCACGGTAGCCGAACAGTCGCGGGGAGGCCTTGACCGTGCGGATCATGTCGTCGGCCTCCCGATCCGTCAGCGGCGCGACCCGGTGCGAGACGTCGCCGAGCAGCTCGGTCGTGTCCCCGGCCAGAGAGAAGGACAGCAGCGGTCCGAGGAGGGGGTCCTCGCCGGCGCGGATGACACACGGGACACCGTGGGGGGCCATGGCCTGAACGTCGACGAGGGGCTCGTCGTCGCCGATCACCTGGGTGATGATCCGCTGCACGGCAGCGAAGTCCTCGGCCAGTTCTTCGGGCGAATCGATGTTCAGGCGCACCCCGCCGAGCTCCATGCGGTGCCGGAGCACGTTCGTCACCGCCTTCAGCGCCACGGGATAGCCGATCTTCTCGGCGGCGGCGAGCCCCTCGTCGACCGAGGAAGCAGTGATATAAGGCAGGACCTCGATCCCGTAGGCGCGGAGCAGTTCTCTCGTTGCATCGCGTTCGAGGCGAACCGGTGTGCCCAGCGGCGCCCCGTCGAGAGCCGAATCGATGATCGAACGTACCGCTTTGTCGTCGATGTCGTCGAGTTCGACGTACCGACCGTGGTCGGCGGCGCGCCAACGCGAGTAGTCTGTCGCCTTGGCCAGCGCCCACACGGCATCCTCCGGGCCGATGTAGCTGGGCACCGTGCGGGAGACGCGGTTGCCGTCCTGGTCCTTGAGGTAGCTGGTCAGTTCGTCGCGGACACCTTGAATGCCGAGGAAGCAGGCCACAGTGGTCTTCTCCGACTGTGCGGCGGCCTCGGACAGCAGCGCGGCGATCTCCGACTCCTCGGCTCCCGCCGACGGGGTGAAGGTGACGATGACCGAGTCGACGTCGTCGCGGGCATACATCGCATCGAGTTCGGTCCGGAAGGTCTCCGCATCGACCTCGGGGTGCAGGGACACGGGCTCGGTGTCGACGCGCAGACCTTCGGAACGGGCGCGCTGCATGATCAGGGTGCTCATCGCCGCGGAGTTGCCGATGACACCGACCCGGCGGCCCGCCGGCAGCTTCTGGGTCGAGAACACCTGGGTGAGGTCGAAGAGCTGGTGGATCGTATCCGCGCGGATCACTCCCGCCTGCTCGAGCACCTGGTCGAGGGTGTTCGGCGCCAGGGACGAGGTGCGCACGATATGCCCGGGCGGCAGCTCCCGCCCCGTGAGGTCGGACTTGATGACGACGACGGGTTTGACGCGGGAGACTCGACGGGCGATGCGCGAGAACTTGCGCGGGTTGCCGATGGATTCGAGGTAGAGGCCGACGGTCTGCGTGGCCGGATCCTCCTCCCAGTACTGGAGGAGGTCGTTGCCTGAGAGGTCGGCGCGGTTGCCTGCGGAGACGAAGGTGGAGATGCCCAGTCCGCGGGTCTTCGCTGCCGCGAGCAGGGCGGTGCCCAGCGCCCCGGACTGACTGAAGAGCCCGAGCGTACCGGACGCCGGGAGGAACGGGGCCAGGGAGGCGTTGAGCGAGATGTCGGCGGCCTCGTTGACCAGTCCGAAGGAGTTCGGCCCGACCACGCGCATTCCGTAGGCGCGGGAGGTTGCGACCATGCGGCGCTGGAGTTCGGCCCCTTCGGGACCGGTCTCGGCGAATCCGGAGGAGATGACGAGCACGGCTTTGACCCCGTGCACGGCACAGTCCTTGACCACCTCGGTGACGGATTCGGCGGGCACGGCGATGACCGCGAGGTCGGCCTTGCCCGGCAGCGCGTCGAGGCTCGGATACGCCTGGACTCCGGCGATCTGATCGGCTTCGGGGTGGACGACCCACAGGTCGCCGGTGAACTTCGCGGCCGTGATGTTGCGGATGAGCAGATGGCCGGTGGAGTTGCGTTTGCGGCTGGCGCCGATCACCGCCACCGAGGTGGGGTGGAGGACCGTGCGCACGCTCAGGGCCTCGGCCCTGTGCTCCCGAGACGCCTGCACTTCGATGGACCGTGCCGTGGGATCGATATCGAAGTTTACGGCCACGACGCCGTCGTCGAATCCGCGGGAGACTTCGTAGCCGGCGGCCTGGAAGACCTGCAGCATCGAACGGTTCTGGGGCAGCACCTCGGCGGTGAAGCGCTGGATCCCGGATTCGCGCGCGGCCGCGGCCAAGTGCTCCAGCAGGATCGAACCGATCCCGCGGCCCTGGTGGGCATCAGCGATGTTGAACGCCACCTCGGCGTCGGTGTCGCTGATCCGGTCGAAGCGACCGACGCCGATGATGTCATCGCCGATGAGCATGATCAGCGCCACCCGGTCGCGGTGGTCGACGTTGACGAAGCGATCGAGATCGCGCTGCGGCAGCCGGGGCAGCGGAGCGAAGAAGCGCAGATAGACGGATTCCGGTGACTGGGCCTCGTGCATGCGGGCCAGGGCAGCGGCATCGTCGGGGGTGATCGGACGCAGATGGGCGGTGCCGCCGTCACGGAGGACGACATCGGCTTCCCACCCGGCAGGATAGTCTTCCATGGTTCCAGCATATGCGTCGGACGCCCGGTTATGGCGGTCCTCGCTGGGATGTGTCAGGGGAGTGGGGCACAATGGTGGGCATGGCATTACCCGAGGTTCTCGTTCACGATCTGCAGTCGGCCGGCTACTACCCGCAGCTCACTCAAGGCATACTCGCCGACTCTCTCTACGACGAACCGGTGCTGGCTCACTTCGTCCACATCGACACCCATGTCGACATCGAATCCATCCACCGGCATGTCACCGCCTTCGTGCTCACCGAGACCCGACTGCTGTTGGCCCATGTCGATGACGATCCGAACGCGGAACCCGGTTCCAAGCCGCGCGCGGTCACGAGCAGCGAGGACATCGAACTCGATCGCCTCGGCACCGTGATGGTCGGCCGCACCTTCGCCGATCCCGCCGCCTTCGAACCCGGTGACAAGCCAGTCGAGGTCTCGCTGACGATGTCCTGGGGCGCGTCGAAGCGCATCGAGGCGTTCCCCGAGACCTGCGGAGATCCCAACTGCGTGGGCGATCACGGATACGGCGGATCGATCTTCGCCGAGGATGTCATGCTCCGGGTCTCGGCCGAAGCCGAGGGGCAGGCCGCCGTCGACCGCATGACCGACTTCGCCGGGAAGCTGCGTGCCGCGGTCTTCCACGCCCGGCTGCGGTCGCGTCGCTGATGATCGAGGACTCGACGCGGCACGGACTGCCGTCCCGAACCGGTGCTGAGCCCTTGGGGCCTCCGGACTATGCCGGACCGATGCTCTCCGATGTCGTCCCCGCTGCGGCGCTGGGACTCGGTGCGGCCGAGGCCCTCGACGGGCCGATGTCCGATCGTGCCCGAACTCTCGGGCTCGACGGGGAATCCCGGGCGACGATCGTCGTGCTCATCGACGGTCTCGGCGAGCAGCAGCTGCGCCGCTACAGCGGATACACTCCCTTCTTCCGGTCACAGGCCGGGGCACGCCGGAGACTGTCCGCCGGGTTCCCGTCGACGACGGCGAACTCCCTGTCATCTCTGGCCACGGGCCGCCTGCCCGGTGCACACGGGGTGGTCGGCTACCGCGTGCTCGACCCGGAGAAGGACGCAGTGTTCAACCAGCTGACGTGGAACCTCGATGTCGACCCGGTCGCCTGGGTTCCCGATGCGACGCTCTTCGAGCGCCTCACGGACACCGGGATCGATGTGGTCAGCCTCGGCGAGAAGAAGTTCGCCGGGCGCGGGCTCAACCGGGCATCGCTGCGCGGCGGCCGATTCCGGGACTCGAAGACCCTGGAAGAACGCTGCGCTCAGGCCCTGGCCGAGGCGAAGGCTCCCGGTCGTCGCCTCGTCTACCTGTACTGGGGCAACCTTGACAAGACCGGGCATGTGCACGGTGCGGACTCCGCTGCCTGGACCGAAGAGCTCGAACGCGTCGATCTCGCTCTGTCCCGACTCGCCTCCGACCTGCCGCATGACGCGACCATGCTCATCACCGCCGACCACGGAATGGTCGACGTCGACCACGAACGTCGTCTCGACCTCGCCGAGCTTCCCGAGCTCAAGGCCGGTCTGCGCCACGTCGGCGGAGAGCCGCGAGCACTGCACCTCTACGCCGCTGTCGGCGCCGAGGCGGACATGCTCTCGGCCTGGCAGGAGACGATCGGCGACCGCGGGCTCATTCTGTCGAAGTCCGCGGCGATCGCCCGCGGGTACTTCGGGCCCGTCGCCCCGCACGTCCATCCGCGGATCGGGGACTTCCTCGTCATCTGCACCGACGGCTTCGCCGTGGTCGATTCGGATGTGGAATCCGCCTCGGCGCTGGCGCTCATCGGCCACCACGGCTCCACCACGGAGCAGGAACTGCAGATCCCGCTCCTTTTCGTCTGAACCCCCACGATAGGATGGCGCACGTGACTTTTCCTCGAATCGGTGTCATTGGCGGCGGTCAACTGGCACGCATGCTCGCCCCCGCCGCAGAAGCCCTCGGCGTCCGCTTCTCCGTTCTCGCGGAGACCGCCGACGCCCCCGCCACGCAGGTCATCAGTGAGGTGACCGTCGGTGACTACACGGACTATCCGACGCTCAAGGCCTTCGCTGAGACCGTCGACGTCATCACCTTCGACCACGAACACGTCCCGCCGGAGCACCTGCAGGCCCTCGTCGAGGCCGGACACGCTGTGCGCCCGGGGCCCGATGCCCTCATCTTCGCCCAGGACAAGATCCGGATGCGCAGGAGGATGGACGAACTCGGTCTGCCCAACCCCGCCTGGGCGGAGATCACCTCGGCCGCCGATGTCGAGGCGTTCGCCGCTCGCGTCGGATACCCCTTCATCCTCAAGACACCCCGCGGCGGCTATGACGGCAAGGGCGTGCGCGTCATCGACAACCTCGACGAGGCCGTCGAATGGCTGAACGAGGTTCCTCAGCTGCTCGCCGAGGAGAAGGTCGACTTCACCCGCGAGCTCGCCGTCATGGTCGGGCGCTCCCCGATGGGGCAGACCGCCGTGTGGCCGGTCGTCGAGACCTGGCAGCAGAACGGCGTGTGCAAGGAGGCCATCGCCCCGGCGCCGGATCTGTCCGGGGAGAAGGCGCGGGCCATCACCGAAGCGATCCTCACCGTCGCCGGCACCCTCGAGGTCACCGGCGTCATGGCGATGGAGATGTTCGAGACCGACGAGGGCTTCCTCATCAACGAATTCGCGATGCGCCCGCACAATACTGGGCACTGGACCCAGGACGGAGCGGTGACGAGCCAATTCGAGCAGCACCTCCGCGCGGTCCTCGACCTTCCCCTCGGCAGCCCCGCGGCACGGGAGGACGTGTCCGTGATGGTCAACATCCTCGGCGCCGATCACGACGACCTCTATCAGCCGTACCTGCACGTCATGGCCCACGATCCGGCTGTGAAGGTCCACCTCTACGGCAAGGGCGTACGGCCGGGGCGGAAGGTCGGCCACGTCAATGCCTACGGCGAGGATCGGCAGCTCGTGCTCGCCCGTGCGCGGCATGCCGCGGACTTCATCGCCGGCGTCGATGTCGATCCGCACCCGCAGATGCCCGCTCCGGAGGACCTCCGGGCCGAGGGCGAATCCGGCACACGCTGAGTTCCGGAATCACCCGCCACCCATCCGCACCGACGGATTCCAACCGCCTGCAACGAAGGAAGCACAGATGACCACAGAGAACGAAGGCTCCACTGACACGGCGGCTGCCGTCGGCATCGTCATGGGCTCGGACTCGGACTGGCCGACGATGAAGGCCGCCGCCGATGCCCTCGACGAGCTCGGCATCGACTCGAGTGCCGAGGTGGTCTCCGCTCACCGGATGCCCGAGGACATGGTCGCCTGGGCGAAATCCGCGGCCGACCGCGGCATCCGTGTGATCATCGCCGGTGCCGGCGGAGCGGCGCACCTGCCCGGGATGATCGCGTCGATGACCTCGCTTCCGGTCATCGGTGTTCCCGTGCCCCTGAAGCACCTCGATGGAATGGACTCGCTGCTGTCCATCGTGCAGATGCCCGGCGGGGTTCCCGTGGCCACCGTCTCGATCGGCGGCGCGAAGAACGCCGGCCTGCTGGCGGCGCGCATCCTCGGGGCAGGTCACGGTGTCGAAGCCGAGGCTCTGCGCACCCGGCTCGACGAATATCGGAGCCAGCTGCGGCAGGTCGCTCTCGACAAAGGGCGGGCGCTGCAGGAATAATAAAGCTTGCTGAACGTTTGATAAGTCTGAGGAGAATGATGTTCGACCTGTACCAGCCCAGCGACGAGCACGAAGAGATCCGCGCCGCGGTCCGCAACGTCGTCGAGAAGAAGATCGCGCCGTTCGCAGCCGAAGTCGATGCGGACTCCCGCTACCCGCAGGAAGCGCACGAGGCCCTCGTCGAGACGGACTTCTTCGCGGCGCACATCCCCGAAGAATACGGGGGCATGGGCGCCGATGCGCTGGCAGTGGCGATCATCATCGAAGAGGTCGCACGCGGCTGCGTCTCGTCCTCGCTCATTCCGGCTGTGAACAAGCTCGGCAGCATGCCAGTCCAGCTCGGCGGGAGCGAAGAGATCAAGAAGAAGTACTTCCCGTCCGTGGCCGCCGGGGAAGCAGGATTCTCCTACGGCCTTTCCGAGCGCGAAGCCGGATCGGACACCGCATCGATGAAGACCCGTGCCGAACGCGACGGCGACGACTGGATCCTCAACGGCGTCAAGACCTGGATCACGAATGCTGGAGTCTCCGACTACTACACGGTGATGGCCGTGACCGACCCCGACGGAGCACGCGGGCGCAACATCTCCGCCTTCGTCGTCGAGAAGTCCGATGAGGGCTTCACCTTCGGCGAGAAGGAGCGCAAGCTCGGCATCAAGGGCTCGCCCACCCGGGAGCTCCTCTTCGACAATGTCCGCCTGCCCGGTGATCGCATCGTCGGCGAGCCCGGGGAGGGGCTGAAGATCGCCCTGCGCACCCTTGACCACACCCGTGTCACGATCGCCGCGCAGGCCGTCGGCGTCGCTCAGGGCGCGCTCGACTACGCCCTTGCCTACGTCAAGGACCGGCAGCAGTTCGGGAAGTCGATCGCCGACAATCAGGCGATCCAGTTCATGCTCGCCGATATGGGCATGAAGCTCGAGGCTGCTCGTCAGCTCACCTACACCGCCGCCGCCAAGAGCGAACGCGGCGATGACGACCTCACCTACTTCGGTGCCGCCGCGAAGGCCTTCGCCTCCGATGCCGCGATGGAGATCACCACGGATGCCGTGCAGCTGCTCGGCGGAGCCGGCTACGTCGTCGACCACCCGGTGGAGCGGATGATGCGGGATGCGAAGATCACGCAGATCTACGAAGGCACCAACCAGATCCAGCGCATGGTGATGGGGCGCAAGCTCCTCGCCTGAGTCGGATTTCCGAACTCTTCGCCGCAGGCCGTGTACGGTGTCGGCCGGTCGGTGACGAACGGGCGCGGCAGATTCCCCGGGTGGGAGTCTGTCGCGCCCGCTCTTCTGCCTGTGAAGAATCGCACACGCGAAGAATGCGACATGCGCGGCGCGGATGTGCCGGAAACGCCGGTTCTCACGCGACACAATAGGTGAACACAGTGGACTCTGAAGTGACTTTGGCACAGTTGTCTGCTGTGGGCATTCGATGGGGCGAGGCGACCTGTGCGTGGCTTCGCGCGGATGTCGACGCCGGAATCAGTCCGTGAGCAGAGCCCGAAGCGAAGGGAAGTCAGTGGCCGAAACGAGATATGTGGACCCGATCCGCCACCCGTCGTATGCTTCGCAGCCGACGCGTGATGTGCGGGCGTGGCTTCTGCTGCTCGTCACGGCCCTCGTGCCCGGGGGAGTGCAGCTTCTCTTCGGCAACCGCCGTTGGGCGAAGATCGCTTTGTCGATCACTGCCATCAGCTGGATCCTGGCTCTCATCGCCGGTGTGATCGTCCTCATCAATCGGACGTTCCTCTTCACGATCGGCACGAACCTCTTCATCCTCACCTTCCTGACCATCTGGGTGCCCGTCATCGCGATCAACTGGGCGGTGTGTCTCTTGGACACCCTGCGCCGCATCCGGATCGTCACGATCTCCCGGAAGGCACGCAAACGCTTCGTGGCGGCCTTCTGCGCCCTCCTGCTCATCGTTGTGGGCCCCCTGGCCTGGGGGACGACGATTCTCAACTCGCAGCGCGGTCTGATGAGCGACCTGTTCGCCTCGGGCAAGGCGCTCAAGCCCGTCGACGGCCGGTACAACATCCTGCTGCTGGGATCGGATGCCGGAATGGGTCGGACGGGTATCCGCCCGGATTCCCTGTCGCTGGTCTCGATCGATGCGAAGACCGGCAAGTCCGTCATCATCGGTCTGCCGCGCAATATGGAGAATGTGCCGTTCCCCGACGACTCTCCGCTGCACAAGCGCTACCCGCAGGGGTACAACTGCGGAGACGAATGTCTGCTCAACGCCGTCTTCCAGCAGGGCGAGCAGCACAAGGACGAGTTCGAGGATCCGAAGACAGCCGGCGAGCAGGCGACGATGGACGCCGTCTCGGGTGTCACCGGTCTCGAGGTCCAGTACTACGCGATGATCAATCTCAAGGGGTTCGAGAACCTCATCGACTCCCTCGGTGGAATCACCCTCGTCTCCGGCGAGCGGGTGCCGATCTCGTCGAAGGTCGATCCGACCACGGGCCAGCATGGGCCGGTCAAGGGGTGGATCGAACCGGGCAAGCAGAAGCTCGACGGCTTCCACGCGCTGTGGTTCGCGCGCTCCCGGGAATTCTCCAGCGACTATGAGCGGATGATCCGTCAGCGCTGCGTGCAGACGGCGATGGTCAAACAGCTCGACCCGGCCACCGTGCTCACTCGCTATCAGTCGATCGCGAAAGCCACTCCGGGGGCCGTGTCGACGGACATCCCGTCGTCTCAGGTGGATTCGTTCGTCGACCTCGCACTCAAGGTGAAGTCGCAGAAGATCGAATCAATTGATCTCACCCCGCCGCGTATCACTCCGTCGCGGCCCGACTTCGATGTGGCACATCAGCTGGTAGCCGATAAGATCGAGGAGTCGTCGAAATCCTCGGACGAGGACAACGGCGCGTTCTCGGTTCCCGAAAGCGATCTGTCAGCTGCTGCGGGAGTCGATGCGGAACTCGATCCGAACCCCGGTTCAGGGCCGCAGCTGCTGGCACAGGGTGCCGGCGACTCCACTTCTGACAACGGCGAAGAAGCCGACGCAAAGGCGATCTGCTACGTGCCATGAGGCGCTGCTGTGGGCCTGGTCGTGACGAGTCCGATGACCGAATCGATCGATCCCATGACCGTTCCGCGAAAATCTTTTGCTCGGTGTGTCCCTTGCCAATACTGGGAACCACACTCGTGTAATTAGAATATTCTGCTCTGTGGCTAGTCTGACACGCCGAAAATGTGTAACAATTTTGAGATGTTGGGGTTGCCCACCGTTCTGCCAACGGTGAAGGAGACCTCGAGGCCTGAACTTCCCTGTCTTCCTCGAAAAGGCTGTAACGATGAAATATCTATTGCCCACTGTTGCGGGCTGCGCTTCTGTTGCGCTGGTCGGCACCTTAGCGGTCACGGCACCGTCGGCTACCGCAGCCACGACGTCGCCTGATGTGTCCAAAGAGGCGCTGAACGTCAGCAAAGAGGGACTCAACGTCCCCGGTGCCCGCGATTCCAGTGATTCCACGGCCACTGCCGCCAACCAGAGCGCCACGAGCAATCTGCCGAACATCTTCAAGTCGCAGACTGCCCTGGCATCGGCCAAGGTGCCCGATATCGTCAACGCCTCGGCGTCGGCGTCTGCGGGTTCAGTCAACAATGTCTCCGCCGGACTGACCTCCGGAGCCGACGAGGCCGTGCCGTCCGAGGGATCGGCTCCGTCCGAGACCGAACAGGCTCCCGCCGAAGGCGCAGAGAACGAATCCCCGAAGTCCGAGGACGAGAAGTCCGACGATGCCGGGGGCGAGGGTGCGAAGGATTCGTCCGACGAGTCGAAGTCCGAGGGCGAAGACGACATCTCCGGTTCGGTCCGTCAGAAGACCGAAGACGGAGTGAACATCGCGCTCATCTCCGATGTCCTCGACGTTCCCGCGAACAACCCGAGCCTCATCGGCTTCACGTTCTCGCAGGCGAAGTCCACTATCCGCATCCAGGTCCGCACCAAGCAGGGCTCGGAATGGGGCAATTGGAACACCCTGGACGAAGAGCAGCAGGAAGAGGCACAGAACCAGGGCTCGGAACCGATGACGGTCTCGAACGCCTCTGCTGTGCAGATGCGCATCCTCGGTGATTCCGCGCCGAGTGAGGCCGAGCTCGTGCTCGTCGACCCGAAGCGAGACGCCGGCGATGCTCAGGCCGTGGCCGAGAACGATCCTGTCGAACTCGACGATCAGGTCGGCGGCGATACCGCCGGCACCGAAACCGCGCCCGAGCAGTCGACCGAGAACTCGACCGACGCCGAGGCGGCATCCGCAGAGAACGTCGACGCGGCCGCCGGTGCGACCGTGACCAATCAGAACTATGTACCCGGATCGTCGACGGTCGACACCGTGGCGAAGAAGGTGTCGAAGCCGAAGATCGGCTCACGCAGCTCGTGGGGTGCCAAGGCCTACCGCGGCAGCCCCGACTACGCCAGCGGCATCAAACAGGCCGTCGTCCACCACACCTCCGGCTCGAACAGCTACTCGGCGGCCGACGTTCCCGGAATCATCCGTGGTATCCAGGCCTACCACCAGCAGGGTCGCGGCTGGAACGACATCGGATACAACGTCGTCGCAGACAAGTACGGTCGGCTCTGGCAGGCCCGCGGCGGTGACATCTCGAAGGCCGTCATCGGCGCACACGTCGCCGGGCACAACACCGGAACCTTCGGCATCTCCGTGCTGGGTACCTATAACAGCGCGGCTCCGCCGAAGAAGACCCGCGATGCCGTCGCCTCGGCGATCGCGTGGAAGTTCTCGATCAACGGAATCTCGAAGGCGACGAAGTCGAGCCTGGTCGGACACCGCGACCTGGGACAGACCGAGTGCCCGGGTGATGCCTTCTACGCCAAGTTGGGCGAGATGCGTTCGACGGTCAACACGATCCTGAAGACCGGCGAGCAGCCCAGCGACAGCAAGGACGACTCTAAGAAGGACGACTCTAAGAAGGACGACTCCAAGAAGGACGACGACAAGAAGGCTGAGAAGCCGAAGGCGAAGACCACGATCGAGAAGTACGCCGAGAAGAACAAGCTCGGCAAGGCTCTCGGCAAGGAATATGACGTCAAGGGCATCTCGGGCGCCAAGGCGCAGAAGTTCGAGAAGGGCACCGTCTACTGGTCCAAGAAGACCGGCGCTTACCACCTGTCCGGGGCGATCGCCTCGGCGTACAAGGGCAATGCAGTCACCGACTTGGGGCTGCCCACCTCTGCGGAGAAGGGCGGCCTCAAGGGCGGGGGCGCCGCGCAGCGCTTCGAAAAGGGCTCGTTCTACTGGTCGAAGGACACCGGTGCTCACTACACCTCCGGCACCATCATGAAGTACTGGGGTGACAAGGGGACCGTCAAGGGTCACCTCGGTTACCCCAAGGAGGACGTGGTCTACAAGAAGGGCCGCGGTGAGCAGCTCTTCCAGGGCGCACGTCTGGTCTGGGCCGAAGGCTACGGAACCACCGAGTTCTCTCCCAAGGGGTCGATCGCCGGGGGAGTCAGCGACGATAACTCTCCGGGCGGTACGACACCGCCAGGAGACGATTCCACCGATGACAAGTCGCCTGCAGACTCCGGGGAAGGTTCTGCAGACGACAAGGACTCGAAGGACGACAAGTCCAAGGACGATTCCAAGAAGGATGACAAGTCCAAGGACGATTCCAAGAAGGATGATAAGTCCAAGGACGATTCCAAGAAGGATGATAAGTCCAAGGACGATTCCAAGAAGGATGATAAGTCCAAGGACGATTCCAAGAAGGATGATAAGTCCAAGGATGACTCCAAGAAGGACGACAAGCCGTCCAAGGCCGAGAAGATCGCGGCCCAGCGTGCGTCCATCATCAAGGACGCGAAGGCCAACCTCGGCGTCAGGTACGTCTGGGGCGGCACGTCGCCGAAGACCGGTTGGGACTGCTCGGGCTACACCCAGTACGTCTATGGCAAGAACGGCATCAAACTGCCGCGCACAACCAGCCAGCAGCGTTACGCGGGCAAAGAGATCTCTCTCAAGGACGCCAAGGCCGGCGACCTCATCTGGATCCCCGGTCACATCGGAATCATCTCCGAGACCAAGGGCCAGATGTACGACGCCGGTTCGTCGCGGACGAACACCACGAAGCGCAGCTACAGTTGGATGCTGAACCGCGGAGCCAAGGTCATCCGCGTCGTCGGCTGACACCTGGCTTCGAGGACAGGGCGGACAGCGTCTGCCAGACAGTGCCCCGAGGACGATCCCACTGCGGATTGCCCTCGGGGCACTCTCTGGTTCTCCCCACGATCCTGCGGGCGATGGTGACCGGGTGAAAGCATCAGCCCAGGTGACAAGCGGTGAATTGATCGTGACTTCGGTTGAACAGTCAGTGAAGTGCCGCCTCGGCGTGTGATGGTGGGACTAGGCTTGTCGAAGCACACCCGGAACACACCGGATGTGATGACGACTCTCATCTGTCAGAAGGGGGCCCGCAGTGCATCGTCTGCACAACACGGTCAAGAACTTCGAATGGGGCAGCACCGACGCGATTCCCGCAATCCTCGGCACTGCTCCGGACGGCACCCCCTGCGCTGAACTCTGGCTCGGGGCTCACCCGGTCAGCCCCTCTCGGCTCGACGTCAGTCGCACCTGCACCCAGGCTCCGCTGGAACATCAGAACCGCCTCGGCGCTCAGGGGACGGCGGGCGGTATCGCGACCGAGGCCGAACCTCGGCTCGGGCCCAACCTCATCGAGTATCTGGCGGGGGACCCGGAGGGCCTGCTCGGCCACGATTCCCTCGAGTCCTTCGGCTCGCGACTGCCGTTCCTGCTCAAAGTGCTCTCGGCCAGCAAGGCCCTGTCGATCCAGGTGCACCCGAATCGCGAGCAGGCGCGGGCAGGATTCGCCGCCGAGGAAGCGAACGGTCCTGCTCTGGACGCTCCCGACCGGAACTTCAAGGACGCCTCGGCGAAACCTGAGCTCATCTACGCGCTCACGGACTTCCACGCGCTCACGGGATTCCGCCCGCGCAAGGCTGTGCGGGCGACGTTCGAACGGATGCTCTCTCAACCGCTGACTCCGCCGTCCTTGGACGTCCTGGGCGCGATCATCGGCGCTCTGAAGTCCTTCAGCGAGTCCAAGGCGCTGTCCCGTGCCGTCGAAATCATCCTCAGCGACCCACGGACGCCCGGGCTCGTCGACGAGGTGGCTGCCCACGGAATCGACGAACAGCCGGTCGGGCACATCAGCCGATCCGGCAGCGAAGTCGACCCGGCGCAGACGTTCTGTGAGCTCGTCACCGACTACCCCCACGATCCGGGCACTCTGGTCGGACTCATGCTCAACCGGGTCCACCTGCAGCCGGGTGAGGCGCTGACCATGGACGCCGGGGTGCTGCATGCCTACCTCTTCGGCACAGGCATCGAGGTCATGGCCTCGAGCGACAACGTCGTGCGCGGCGGGCTGACCTCGAAGCACATCGACATCGAACAGCTGGCGACGATCACGGACTTCCGCGCCGGCACCCCGCGCATGGTCGAGCCCGACCACTCGAGAATGCTGCTCGGACCCACCGATGATTTCGCTCTGCAGGCGCTGCGGTGTCCGCGCATGACGACCGTGCAGCGGCGCGGTGCGGCGATCGCGCTGTGCACCGCGGGAACTGTCACTCTCAGCTCGCTCGGTTCGACGCTCACCCTCGAGCGTGGGCAGAGCGCCTTCATCGCGGCGAACGAACCGACAGTGACGGCAGACGGCCACGGCGACCTGTTCGTGGCGACCACCGGCTTGAACTCCGGAGCAGCCGGCCGCTGAGTCTGCGGCGAACGGACCGGACTCCTCTGCGGCGGCGGAACACAGAACAGTGGTCACAAACGGATGCTGCTGCGCGTTCAGAGCATCCGAACGTGACCACTGTTCGATCGGCAGGTGTCCTCGTTCGGACACTGCTCGCGTACGGCAGAGCCGCCTGCCGGTCACCTGGAGCTCAGGCGGCGACCTCGACGGTGGGGACGTCGGCGGGGACGATCACCTCGGCGCCGGTCTTCTCCTTGACCTCGTCGACGGTCACGCCCGGGGCGAGCTCGACGAGGGTGAAGGCGTCACCGCTGACATCGAGGACTGCGATATCGGTGATGATGCGTTCGACGACGCCCTTTCCGGTCAGCGGCAGGTCGCAGGACTTCAGCAACTTGTGCGAGCCGTCCTTGGCGACGTGGTCCATGATGACGATGACGCGCTGGGCGCCGTGCACGAGGTCCATCGCGCCGCCCATGCCCTTGACCATCTTGCCCGGGATCATCCAGTTCGCGATGTCGCCGTTCGTGGCCACCTGCATGGCGCCGAGGATCGCGGCGTTGATCTTGCCGCCGCGGATCATGCCGAAGCTCGCCGCCGAGTCGAAGTACGCGGCGCCCGGGTTCATCGTCACGATCTCCTTGCCCGCGTTGATGAGGTCGGGGTCGATCTCGTCCTCGGTCGGGTAGGGGCCGACACCGAGCAGCCCGTTCTCCGACTGGAGGACGAGATGGACGCCCTCGGGCAGGAAGTTCGGAACCAGGGTCGGCATGCCGATGCCGAGGTTGACGTAGCTGCCGTCTTCGAGTTCCTGGGCGGCACGGGCCGCCATCTGATTGCGTGTCAATGACATTTCTGTGTCTCCTCAGGCTTCTCGTACGGTGCGCTTCTCGATGGGCTTGTCCGCCACCTGCTCGGGCGTCAGCGGCACCACGCGGTGGACGAAGACGCCCGGCACGTGGACCATGTCGGGATCGATCTCGCCGGGTTCGACGAGCTTTTCGACCTCGGCGATGGTGATGCGAGCCGACTGTGCGGCCGGGGGATTGAAGTTCCTGGCCGAGGAGTGGAACACGAGATTGCCGTGCCGGTCGCCGATTGCCGCACGCACAAGTGCGTAGTCGGGGGCCAGGGACTTCTCGAGGACGTATTCCTTCTCTTCGCCGAAGGTGTCGAAGACCTTGGTCTCCTTGGCCGGGGACTCCGTGACGACGTTGCCGTCCGAGTCGTACTTCCAGGGCATGCCTCCCTCGGCGACCTGGGTGCCTGCGCCGGTGATGGTGTAGAAGCCCGGGATTCCGGCACCTCCTGCACGCAGCTTCTCCGCCAGGGTGCCCTGCGGGGTGAGTTCGACCTCGAGTTCACCGGAGAGGTACTGACGGGCGAATTCCTTGTTCTCGCCGACGTAGGAGGCGATGATGCGGCGAAGCCGCCCGTCGGCGAGCAGAATGCCCAGACCGCGGCCGTCGACGCCGGCGTTGTTCGAGATCACCTCGAGGTCCTTCGCTCCCTGGTCCTGGAGCGCCCGGATGAGGAATTCGGGCACGCCCACGACACCGAAGCCGCCCACGGCGATCGATGATCCATCTGCAATGTCGGCCACCGCTGCTGCGGGGGTATCAACTACTTTGTCCATGTGCCCAGTGTGCCATGGACCACTCCCAGCCCGGCGGCCAGGTCCGTGATGCGAGCATCGTCGACTCTGCTGGTGAGCAGGACTTCACCACCACCGAGGAGGTGCTGCAGGAAGCGCGGCCACTCGCCCGGCAGCGGGGTCGAGTTCGCGACGAGCAGTCCCTGCGGGCGGGGCTCGGCGGTCGTCTCCGAGCTCGTCCAGCCGATGACCTGTCCGTCCACTTCGAGGATGCCCGAAGCGTCGAGGCGGCGTGCAGTGACATCGGGGTAGGCGCGGATCGCGGAATTGACGTCGATGAAATCGGTATCGACCGGAGTGCTCAGCGCCAGGGCCGGGGGATTGAAGACGAAGACCTCGTCGGCATCGGCCACCGCGTCATCATCCTCATGACCGACGGGAACGAGAGCCATGAAGTCCTCCGCCGGCGGTTCTGCGGCGATGGTGACGCGGCCTCCGGCCAGCAGGACGCTGAGGATCGCGACGAGTTCACGCCAGTGCAGCCCCTTCGGCAGCGGAGCGAAGAGTGTGAAGTCCGGGCCGAGGTCATAGTCGCCGAAGAGGCCGACTCCCTTATTCACCCAGTTCGAGATGACCGGGCCGGTGAGGTCGAGCCGATCGAAATCGGGGCCGCGCCAGATGAGGACGGGTCCGCCGGTGTGCGCAATGACTGAGAGATCCATAGCCGCTTTCTTCGGTGTCGGATGTGTGGTGTCGGTTGTGTGGTGTCGGCCGGGCAGATCAGGGCACGATGAGACCGATGTCGATCGTCACCCCGCGGGGGAAGGCCCCCAGCTCACCGTCGACCCAGTGATAGCGGGTGGAAGCACTGAGATCCTCGGCGAAGAGCGCGGTGTGGAGCCGTTCGACCAAGGACCCGAGCCCGACCATCGCCTCGAGCAACGGAGGACCGCCCGACTGAGCGGTCGCCGGTGAATCAGAGGGACTGAGCGTAATCCGCGATCCGGAGCCTTCGATGCGCATCCGCCATGCCGCATGGCCGGGAGTCCGCGACTGCCCGGCGCGGACGACGCGGATCGCTCGAGAGACGCGTTCGAGGATGTCGTCGCTGTTGTCGCCGGCAGGGGCGCTGCCGGGCAGGTCGGTGACGCCCAGCCCGCGCTGGATGGCTTCGACGTGACCGTGGCGGAACCAGTCCTCGCCGAGATCGCGGGACAGTGCCCGGGCGCCGTCGCTGCCGTTGTCGAGGTATCCGCCGGCCCCGCGGACCAACGCCATCGGCAGTCCGCGGGAGGAGCCTTTGACCAGGTCCGCTGCCGCCGCGATCTCGTCGGCGACAGCGCGCACGGTCACGGTCTGGACGCGTCCGTCGTCGTCGGGGCGACCGCGCTGGTCGTCCAGGCCGGAGAACCCGGACAATCCGATGGCGATATCGCCGACCCCGACCCGCCACGGCCGCGAACTCGTATCCGAGATGACCAGGCCGATGCGCACCTCGAAGGCCTGCTCGACCCGTCGGCGCAGACCATCGGCGGACCGGTCGCTGTCGAGGGGGTGGAGGATGACGGCGCCGCCGGAGTTCGACTGGTCGAGACCCGCTGCGGCCTGCACGGTGCCCGCCGGAGTGCGCACGACCTGAACGGTGATGCCGGAGCGATAGGAGCGTTCGGCGACGAGGTGAGTGCCGGTCTCCGCGACGAGTTCTTCGAACTCGGCGCGATCTGAGACCGTGCGCAGGCGGCCCTCGGCTTTGGAGACGACCTTCGACGCGACGACGAGGATATCGCCGTCCTTGAGGTCGATGCGGTTGCGCCGCAGTGCGTTGATGAGGATCGCAGAGAGGTCGGAACCCTGCCCGATCTCTTCCTCGACGGGAGGCGCGTAGACGGTGAGCAGACGATCATTCATGCCGGGCCGCCGGTGATTCCACTCTCATTCCTCCATAATCCCATTGCGGGTCCCCACTTTCTAAATTCTCCAGGTTTGTTCAGGCGGATCCCACAGGTTGTGCCCTATGACCGGACCGTGACCTATATATGGGGTTCTGGGTGCGTGTGCATGTGAATGCGTGTTCGAATTGCGTCTCATGGGGTGTCTCAGTACTCCATAAGGGCTTGACGGGGCGGTAATGACACGCGTGTAATTTATACCTAAGGGGAACGCGCCGAGCAGGGATCCTTCAGGATTCGACCGTACATCGGACTGATCGCCTCAGTCACGGTACTGGACCTGCTCGAGCGTGAGAAAGGGGAAAACCGTGCAAAGTGCACAGAGAGAATGGCGGGAGAGAGAAGACTTCACCGCCGCACCGGGAGTCACCTCCCGCCGTGCCGAAGACTGGTTCATCGAACCGGGAGCACGTACACCCGAGACGCTGCCGGATCCGCTGGCCGTCGATCCGAGTGATCTGACACCGCTGCAGCCGGACAACTCCGCGGTCTCTCCGCTGTCGCTGCTCCTGGGAGCCGCGGACGACGGCGAACTGTCCTGGCAGGACCAGGCCCTCTGCGCTCAGACCGACCCCGAGGCGTTCTTCCCGGAGAAGGGCGGATCGACTCGTGAAGCCAAGCGGGTCTGCGCCTCCTGCGACGTCCGTTCCGAATGCCTCGAATATGCTCTCGCCAACGATGAGCGCTTCGGCATCTGGGGCGGAATGTCCGAACGCGAACGCCGCCGGCTCAAGAAAAAGGTCGTGTGAGTCAATCCGTCACCATCGTCGTCGTCTCCGGCGACGATGCCAGCAAGGTCGAGCTCGAAACAGCTCTTCGTCCGCACTTCCCCGAGATCCCCGTGGTGGATCTCGGGGGTCGGACGGTCCGCGAAGCCGGCGAGATGCCGGACGTCGCGGACTCGGATTTCCTGTGGTTCCTCACCCCTGACTCCCGTCCCGAACCCGACTGTCTCGATGAGCTGCTCGACGCCATCGGGGAGACGGAATCCATCGCCGCCGTCGGACCGAAGCTCATGTGCTCCGGCCGCATCGTCTCCGCCGGAGTGAGCACCACCTCGGCGGGGGAGCGCTTCAACCCCGTAGGCTCCGGGGAGATCGATCAGGGCCAGCGCGACAGTCAGATCGAAACGCTGGGTCTCGACCTCCCGGGCCTGCTCATGGCCACCACGGAACTTGAGCGCATCGGCGCACCCTCCCGAGTGCTCGGCCCCGCCTACTCCGGACTCGAATACTCCCGTCGTCTGCGCGACCTCGGCGCCCGCGTGCTGCTGGCACCGCGTGCGCGGATGGAGATCTCCGCGACCTCGGCCGCCCGACTCGGCTCCTCACCCCACCCGCCGACATCGAAAGCTCAGATCCGGACCGAGCAGCGATACCGTCTCAGCCTCGCCGGACAGGGACTGTTCTCCCTGTTCTGCCTGCTCGCGATCGGCCATATCGGCCGCATCCTCGGCGGGCTGCTGTCGAACAACTTCCGCCCCGCCGGATGGCATCTCTCGGCACTCTTCGGACTTCCCACGGACGTGTCGACCACCGCCCCGCTGCGGCGGGCCAACGCACGTCGCAACCGAGTGGCCAAACGATCGAACACCGCCCACGTTGCCGCGCTCTTCGCCGATGACGAAGAACTCGCCGTCCAACGCCGGACGATGAGCGGTGAGGCCGACGACCCGCGTCCTGCAGAGGTGCCCACCGGCGGCCCCGACGCCGATGCGGAGCTCAATCCGGTCGGCGACACCGAGGAGGCCATCGACTCCTTCTCCCGACTGGAGATCACCGGCGGTTCCAGCCTGCTGCGCGCACCCCTGACCTATGTGATCCTCGCTGCCGTGGTGATGAGCGGTGTCATCAGCTTTCGACTCTTCGGCCCCGGTCACCTCGACGGCGGCGCCCTGGGGTCGACGGACATCGGCCTCGGTGAGATCGTCGACCGCCTGCTCGGCCGGCACCTCGACGTCTCGACCGGTGCGGCAGTGCCTGCCGACCCCTATCACCTCGTCCTCGGCGTCCTCTCCCTCCTCTTCTTCGGCCATGTCGACGTCATGGTCCGCTCCCTGCTGTTGGCTGCACCGATCGCGGCCGCCGTCACCGCCTACGCGGGTACCGGCAGCGTGCTGGCCCGGCGGTGGGTCCGAGGTTTCGCCGCTCTGCTGTGGATCGCGTCCCCGCTGCTGACGACCGCACTGTCGGACGGCCGCCTCGGCGTGGTCTTCGTCTGGATCTGCGCACCGCTGGTGGCGGTGACTCTGCGCCGCAGCCTGACCACCGGATCGATCGCCGCGGCCGCCGGCACAGGCCTGCTGCTGTACGTCATCACCGCCGGAGTTCCGCTCCTCCTGCTGGTCACGATCCTCGGCACAGCGGTGCTGCTGGTCGCCGGTCGCGGCCTGCGTCATCTGTGGCTGCTCGCTCCGACCGTGTTCCTGGGCTGGCCATGGCTGTGGGCCGTGGTCCGCGAACCCGGAACGCTGCTGACCATGCCCGGGCAGACCACGGCCACGGACTCTGCGCCGACGTATCTTCTGGCCGTCGGCTTCCCCGCTCCGATCGACATGACCTGGCTGGCGAACCTCATCGCCGACCTCGGTCTCGGCGAGGTCTCTGCCGACGTCCTCGAGCTCTGGGCACCGGTCCTCATGCTGCCGATGCTCATCCTGGCCTTCTTCGCCCTCATCGAAACCCGGCTCGAACTCTCCCGCCTGACCTGGGCGGTCGGGCTCTACCTCGGCGGTCTCGTCCTTGCCACGGTCCAAGTGCATCTGCCCGCGCAGACGGGGCCGTTCCATCTCATCGAGTCCTACCCCGCAGCAGGACTGACCCTGGTCAGCCTCGGCTCGATCCTGCTGCTGTGCCTCGGTGCCGACCGCGCGGCCGGACGACGTCCCCGGCGCGGCCGGACCGCCGGTGCGACGACCCCGAAGAGCGGTGCCGAGGCGAGCTCCGCGACCGCTGGTCGTGCGCCCATGCGCGGCCTCGTCGGGCTCGTGACAGTGGCGGCCATCGGGCTCGTCGCCATCGGTGCCGGACAGGCCGCGTCCTCGTCGGATCCGGTCACCGCGACATCTGAGAGCACTGTCCCCGCTCTGGCCGCCGATCGCGCGGAAGGGGCGACCCAGGCGCGCACTCTCCGTCTGGTCAATGTCGACGGAGAGGTTCTGGCCACTCTCGTCTCCTCTGCCGACGGCACGGTTCTGGGCACCTCGACCGTGACCTCGGCCGAGACCGTCGGCGGGTGGCCGTGGCAGCGTCGTCCGCTGCCGATCACCTCCGACCAGGTGCTCGTGGCTCAGGCCGCGTCCGCGCTGTCGGCCGACGACGCCGGTGACGTCGGCAGCATCCTCGGCGAGCTCGGGGTCGATTTCGTCCTCATCGGCCCGAACGCCGGCAGCCTGACCAACTCCGTGTCCGTCTCGGAGGGCCTCCTGCCGGTCGGCCCCACCTCGTCGGGACAGCTGTGGCGCGTCGACAAGCCCTACAGCGGACGGTTCCTCATCCGCGACTCCGAAGGGCAGGTCTCCACCGCGGCGATGACGGGCACCACCGCGACGGTGCCGGCCGGCCAGGAGGGGCGCACACTGACGATCGCCGACGCCTCAGACGGAATCACCGCGCGCATCGACGGCGAGCCGCTGCCGCAGCCGAAGCCCGACGCAGAGGAGCGGGCCAGCGAATTCGACCTCCCCGCGTCCGGAGGGACGGTCGACATCACATTGAACTCGCCGCTCTACCCGGTCGGAGTCATCGTCGGATGGGTCCTCGGACTGCTCAGCCTCATCGTGGCCATTCCCTTCGGTCGGGCAGGGAACACGACGAGCACGCCCGGCCGCGCCGAGGAGAGAGCATGAAGCATCAGCGCAGCATCGTCACCTTCGCGGCCATCGCCGTGCCCGGAGTGCTCGTGGCCACGACCTCGTTCCTCACTCCGCTGACCCCCGGCACGCTGAACCGCAGCCCCGAGCAGGTGCGCATGCCCACCGCGGATACCCGCGTGGTCTGCCCCGGGCCCCTGCTCACAGCCGGGGAAGCCGAAGGCACCGATGCCGAATTCGTCGATGATTCGAAGGTCTCGACCCGGGTCGTCTCCGCGTCCGCTCCGATCGGCGCTGCAGACGGCTCGACCTCCTCGGCTCGCTTGCAGGTCGCCGATCTGGGCGGTTCGATCGACTTCGACAATCCCTCCGGCCAGGGTTTCGTCTCCGGCGATGACAGCATCGACTCGACAAAGCTCGTCACCGGTTTCGCCCGTCCCGGCGCCCCTGCACTGACGACCGGTCTCGAGACCGTCGAAGGCAGTTCCGGTGACCTCACCGGCCTCGCCACACTCACCTGTGCCCAGGCGTCGAGCAGCTTCCGGATCGTCGCCGGATCCGGTGCCACCGGCTCGAACTCGCAGCTGCTGCTGAGCAATCCGGGAGACGTTCCCGTCCAGGCGAAGGTCGCCCTCATGACTCCCGGCGGTGAGACTGCAGAACCGACCGAACTGAGCATCAAGGCCGGTCAGCAGCGTGCCGTCCCGCTGGGCGGTCTGGCCGGAGGAGCCGAAGCCCTGGCCGTCGACGTCACCGTCGACGGCGGAGTGCTGGCCGGCTCGATCCAGGAGACCGTCCTCGACGGCCTCGAACCGCAGGGCATCGACCTCGCCGCCGGTGGTGCCGGCGCCGATCGCCAGCAGGTGCTCACCGGACTCAGCGGCAAGGATGTGCGGGTGCGGGTGGCGAACCCGAGCAGCGATCTCGCCGAGGTGTCCCTGAGGGCGTACGGACCCGACGGCGAGATCGACATTCGCCGTTCGTCCATGACCGTCGTCGGCCGCGGTGTCGCCGAGGCCGAGCTCGGCGATCTCGATGCCACGAGCCTCGTCGTCGAATCGTCGCAGCGTGTGCAGGCGGGGGCCTTCATCGGCAAGGACGGTGAGAAGGGTGCGGCCGACTTCGGCAGCATCCCGTCAACCGACACTCTCGCCGAGACCCAGTTCTTGGCGCTTCCGCGCACGGGTGAGCCCTCCCTTTATCTCTCGCCCGGTCAGGGGCATGTGCAGGTGCAGGGAATGCTCGACGACGGAACGCTTACCGACCCGCAGTCGATCGATCTCAACCCGACGGGAACGACCGTGTTCAACCCGAGCGAGGTCTCCGAGGAGCCGGTGCGCGCGCTCGTCCTCAAAGGATCCCAAGCTTCGGGGTCGCAGGCCGATGGAGTGCATGCGACTCTCGTCGTGACCACCGAGGACGGTATCTCCACTGCCGTCCCGGCCCCGGCCCCGGCGGGGGTGGCCTACCGGGATATCCGTCTCGGCTGAGATCCTGCGACCTGCTGTGGGCGGGCCTGCTCGACCTGCCGCGCCGGGGAGGCCCGCCGAGCGGTCTCAGGTGCGACGGAGGATATCGATCTGGTCGGCCACCACCTCGGCGATGAGCGCATCGCGGGCCTCGCTGCCGGCATGGTCTTCGATCACCCGCCGGTAGAGGACGATATGGGTGGGCCGATCCCCGGCCGACGGGAAGACGCGACCGAAGCTCGGTTCGGTCGAACTCGCCGGCGGGACGGAATCGACGGCCAGCACCACCTCGGCGAGGAGATCGGGCTCGCGTCTGCGCATCCGGGCGAACTCGGCGGCCGCGACCGCGGTGAAACTCTCCGCCCGACTCAGCCGCGCAGGCACCTCGGCCCGGTGCAGCGGAGACCGCAGACCCCGCCCGTGTCGGTCGCGATGTCGCCGTGGTCTCATAGCCTCTCATTCTACGTGCGGGGCCGCCGCGCCTGAGCGAATCGGCGGGTCGCGGCGTGTAGAGTGTGGGACTGTGTCAGCCGTGAGAATGTGTTCCAAAGTCAGCTGTTCGCGCCCCGCCGCCGCCACCATGACGTACGTGCACGCCGATGCGACCGTCGTCATCGGACCTCTGGGCAGGCGAGCCGAGCCGGGCGCTCATGACCTGTGCGCCGAACATGCGGCGAAACTGACCCCACCCGTGGATTGGCAGCTCATCCGCATCGACTCCGGCCAGGCCCCGCCCGAACGCAGCCACGATGACCTGCTGGCCATCGCCGACGCCGTCCGTGAAGCCGCCGACCGTGCCGATCGGACCCCGCCCGGGCCCGAGTCGGCCCCGGCAGACGACCCGGCGGCCGCAGGACGCCGACACGGTCACCTGCGCATCATCGGCGACTCATGACCCTGCCCGAACCGAGCTCGACCGGCACCGATCCCGCACCGCAGATCCTGACGGACTCCGACCTCGGACGAGCCCGGGCGGCCGCGCTCGATGCCGCCGTCGGCGCCTATGACATCCGCGGTCGCATTCCCGATCAGCTCGACGAGGACATCCTGTTCGCACTCGGTTGGGCGACGGCCAGAGCCATGGCAGAGATCCACGCCGCCACCGAGGTGGTCATCGGTCACGATATGCGACCGAGTTCTCCCGGGTTCGCTCGCTCCTTCGCCGCCGGAGTCGACGCGTCCGGATCGATAGCCGTCCTGCTGGGACTGTGCTCGACCGATCAGCTCTACTTCGCCTCCGGCATCTTCGACCTGCCCGGCGCCATGATCACCGCCAGCCACAATCCCGCCGACTACAACGGGATCAAGATCTGCGGGCCCAGCGCCGCCGGCGTCAGCCTGGCCTCCGGTCTCTCGAGGGTCCGGGAACTCGCGGTCACCGCACCGCAGAGCGACGGCCGCAGAGTCGCCGAGGATGCGGCTGCGGCAACACGGATGAGGCAGCAGTACGTGGCCCGGATCCGCGAACTCACGCACGTCGATGAGGTGCAGGGTCTGACGATCGTGCTCGACGCCGGCAACGGCATGGCCGGGCGCCTCCTCGGGGAGGTCTTCGGCGCGGACGCCGGAGCCGCCTCGGTGCCCTTCGACGTCATCGGCCTCTTCACCGAACTCGACGGCACCTTCCCCAACCACGAAGCGAACCCGCTCAAACCCGAGAACCTCGTCGACGCCGCACGCGCCGTCGTCGACAACGGCGCCGATCTGGGCCTCGTCTTCGACGGGGACGCCGACCGGTGCTTCTTCATCGACGAGACCGGGGCGACGATGTCGTCCTCGGCCGTCGGCGCACTCGTCGCCGAACGGGAGATCGCCCGGGCCCGAGCACTCGGCAATGACCGCCCGACCGTCATCCACAACCTCATCACCTCCCGCAGTGTGGCCGAGACGATCACAGCCTCCGGCGGCCATGCACTGAGATCGAAGGTCGGTCATTCGGGCATCAAGACGCTCATGCGCGAAACCGGATCCGTCTTCGCCTGCGAACACTCCGCACATTTCTATTTCGACGAATTCTTCGGCGCGGACTCGGGAATGCTCGCCGCCTGCCACCTCATCGCCGCCCTCGCCGGGTCACAGGCTCCCGCCTCTCTTCTGGTCGCCGACTATGACAGGTTCGAACAGTCCGGCGAGATCAACTTCACCGTCTCCGATCCCGACGCCGTGCTCGCCGCCTTCGCCGCCCACGCCGGAGAGTTCCCCGACAGCACCGTCGATGACCTCGACGGAATCGGTCTGCAGGGGTCGGACTGGTGGGTGAACCTGCGCAAGTCCAACACCGAACCTCTCGTCCGTCTCAACGTCGAGGCCGCCGAGCCGGCGCAGGTCGACGCACTCACCCGCCAGGTCACGGACTTCGTCACCGCTCGCGCCTGAAGCCGGCGCCGTCCGCAGATCGGGCACGACGCGACAAGCCGGCCGCCCCGGCAATAGACTCGAACCCGATCCGACAGCCCGCCGTATGGAGGTACCGTGCTCGATTCCACTGACTTCAAGGTCGCCGATCTCAGCCTGGCCGAGGCCGGCCGGCACCAGATCCGCCTCGCCGAAAGGGAGATGCCGGGCCTCATGGCGCTGCGTGAGGAATACGCGTCGACGTTGCCGCTGGCCGGGGCGCGCATCGCCGGCAGCCTGCACATGACCGTGCAGACCGCGGTCCTCATCGAAACCCTCGTCGCCCTCGGCGCAGACGTCAGGTGGGCCAGCTGCAATATCTTCTCCACCCAGGACGAAGCCGCAGCGGCCGTCGTCGTCGGCTCCGGCACTCCCGACGCCCCGGCCGGTGTCCCGGTCTTCGCGTGGAAGGGCGAGACCCTCGACGAGTACTGGTGGGCCGCGGACAAGATCTTCGACTTCGCAGACGGTCCCAACCTCATCCTCGACGACGGCGGCGACGCCACCATGTACGTGCTCAAGGGCACCGAATTCGAAGCCGCCGGGGGAGTTCCCACCGCCGGAGCCGAGGACTCGGAGGAATACGCAGTCCTGCTCAAGCAGATCGCCACGTCCATCGCGGCGACTCCCGGCCGGTTCGCCCGCCTGGCTGCCGGGATCAAGGGGGTGAGCGAGGAGACGACGACCGGAGTCAACCGACTCTACCGCCTCGCCGAACAGGGCGGACTGCCGTTCCCCGCCATCAACGTCAACGACTCCGTGACGAAGTCGAAGTTCGACAACCGCTACGGCATCCGCCATTCGCTGCCCGACGGACTCAACCGCGCCACCGACGTCCTCATCGGCGGAAAGATCGCCGTCGTCATCGGCTACGGCGACGTCGGCAAGGGCGCCGCCGAGGCTCTGCGCGGACAGGGTGCGCGCGTCATCGTCACCGAGATCGACCCGATCTGTGCGCTGCAGGCGACGATGGACGGCTACCAGGTCGATCTCCTCGCCGAGGCGGCTGCCCAGGCTGACATCATCATCACCACGACGGGCAACACCCGGGTCCTCGATGTCGATGTGCTGCAGACGCTCAAACCCGGTGCCATCGTCGGCAACGTCGGCCACTTCGACGAGGAGATCGATCTGGCCGGGCTGTCCCGTCTGCCCGGAGTGGAGAAGATCGAGATCAAACCCCAGGTCCACGAGTGGAGCGTACCCGTGCCCGCCGAGGCGGGACTCGACCGTGACCGCACGGATTTCCTCGTCCTCTCCGAAGGACGGCTGCTCAACCTGGGCAACGCCACCGGCCATCCGTCGTTCGTGATGAGTGCGTCGTTCAGCAATCAGGTGCTCGCCCAGATCGAGCTGTGGAACGCTCACGACGACTACGGCAACACGGTGCACCGCCTGGCGAAGGAACTCGACGAGAAGGTGGCGCGCCTCCACCTGCCGGCTCTCGGGGCGAAGCTGTCCGAACTGAGCAAGGAACAGGCCGAATACATCGGTGTGGACGTGGCGGGACCGTTCAAACCCGAGCACTACCGCTACTGATCGGACCGGCGGCGGGTGAGGCTGAGACCGTAGGGGAGCGCGTCGACTCCGGACCGGAACGCGTTCGCACGAGCCGTGCGTCGGCGCTGCTTCTCGATCTCGGCGATGCGCAGCCGGTGGATGACTGCGGACAGGAACTGTTCGGGAAACGTACCCTCCGGCGGGGCCGGAGCCACATAGACATTGAGCTCGGTGGCGAGCTCGATGGCTCGCTGCCACCGCGACTCCGCTCCGAGCTGGGGCGCCATGGCGAGAAACCGGACGATGCGCCGATGCAGGCCGTCGGGCAGCGACGTCACATCGGTGCGGCCCAGCCAGTCGTGCAGATGCGGAGCCACGTGAGTGTGCATGGGCGGCAGAGGTCGGCTGCGTTCGCTCACGGCGATGGTTCCGGCCAGATAGTCGCCGAGGCGCTTGGCCTGCGGTGAGAGGAGCCCGGACAGGGCTGCGATGCCGCCGCCCGAGGAGACGAACTCGAACGGCCACAGCAGGGCGCGGATGAAGGAATGCCGCAGGCGCACCGCACCGCCGTCGTCGCGGACGACCCGCAGCCCGAGGATGAGCTTGCCCAGCGAACGACCGTGGCTGAGCACCTCGACGAGCATCGGCAGCAGCACGAAGACGACGATGGTCATGACGGTGATGAGGGAGCCGAGAAGCAGTCCGTTGAGATCGAGGACCTTGAGCATCAACCAGAACATCGCGATGAGCAATCCGATATTCACCAGCGAATAGACGATGTAGTCGATCAGAGCGCTCAACGCCCGAGCCGCCAGAGCGGCGGGCTGGACATTGAGTTCGACGGCTTCACCGGTGATCAGAGTACTCACCCGCCCATCGTGTCACATCGCCGCGTTCCGAGGCGGACGTTTCGCCGAGAGCATGCGGGTGCCTCTCGCAACGTCGGAGGTGCCTGTGCGTCGTCTCCGATAGGCTGGAGGGATGGATCCGAACCTGCTGGCCCAGCTGCACGGCGATGACTGGCTGGAACTGTCGGCATTGGCGAAGAAGAACACGCTGACACCTGAGCAGACGACCCGTTTCCTTGAGCTCTACCGGACCGCGTCGAAGGATCTCTCACGGATCACGACCGTGGCCCCCGACTCTCTCGAAGCCGCACGGCTCTCGGCGATCGTCCACCGCTGTCGCAATCATCTCTCGTCCGTGCCCAGCGGGGGACTGTCGGGCCTGTCACGGTTCTTCGTCATCAGTCTGCCGCTGTCGCTGTACCGGCTGCGGTGGGACTTCGTCATCGTGGCCGCCGGATTCCTCGCCGTCGCCGTCGTGTCGGGGATCTGGGCGGGAACGCATCCGGAAGTGCTCGAGACCTTCGGTGATCGTGAGTTCCGACGACAGTTCGCCGAACACGATTTCGTCGACTACTACAAGGAGAACCCGAACGGCTTCTTCGCCGTCGGCGTGTGGACGAACAACGCCTGGATCGCCGTCCAGTTCGTCCTCCTCGGCATCACCGGCGGCTACGTCATCGTCGGACTGTTCTCGAATGCGGTCAACGTCGGCTTCTCCGGGGCGATGATGTTCGAGTTCGGCAGAGCCTCCGACTTCTTCCTCTACATCCTGCCGCACGGGATTCCGGAGATCAGCTGCATCATCCTCGCCGCTGCCGCGGGTCTGCGTCTCTTCTTCGCCTGGGTGGTGCCGGGGCCCAGGCTGCGCCGTGACAAGCTTGCCGGTGAGGCCCGGTCGCTGCTCGTCGTCGCCGGCGGCCTCGTGCTGCTGCTGTTGGGTTCGGGGCTCATCGAGGGGTTCGTGACACCGAACCCGATTCCGCCGGCGCTCAAGATCGCCATCGGCGTGGCCTACACCGCCGCGGTCGTCGTCTATGCCCGGTACTTCGGCAAGCGCGCTGCCGCAGCCGGACTCAGTGCTGATCTGGACGATCACCAGGCCGGATACTCGGTCATCTCGACCGACCGCTGACCTGCGTACCCGCCCCTGACGGGCGTTCCGGTCACAGCCCGCCGGTGACCTTGAGTCGGATGTAGAGGTCGGCCAATGCTCCGGGAAGCTTCTCGGGCAGAGCGTGGACGCTAGCGACGCCGAGCCCGCGCAGGCGAGTCCGCAGCGATGCCGTCGCGAGCATCTCTGCCTCGGCGGCCGCAGCCGTGTAGACGTCGTCGACATCGCCGCGCTGGGCAGCCAGCGCTGACAATGCCGGATCGTCGACTCCGGCGACGACGACGCGGTGGTGAGCCGTCAGGGTCGGCAGCACGGGCAGGATGTCCTCGGCGACCGTCGCTTCGTCGAGCTGCGTGACCAGCACGACGAGCGCCTGCTGCCTGGACGTCTGCAGAACTGCTGCGGCGATCGATTCCCAGTTCGCGTCGTAGAGCTCCGGATGCACCGGCGTCAGAGCCACCGACAGGTCATGGACCGGATCGTGGGCGCGATGGCTCGATGCGGCTGCACGCACCCGGGCATCGGCGACGATGACATCGACCCGGTCTCCGGCGCCGGTGGCCAGAGCCGTCAGCAGCAGCGATGCTTCCAAAGCGGCGTCGAAGACCGTGCCCTCGCCACAGCGACGGGCGGCGAAACGGGAGGAATCGATGACGATGACGACGCGTCGATCCTTCTCCGGTCGCCAGGTCTTGACCACGAGGTCCTGAGCGCGAGCACTGGCCCGCCAATCGATGGACCGGACATCGTCACCGTCGACATAGTCGCGCAGCGAATCGAATTCGGTGCCCATTCCGCGGATCATGACCGCGGACCGTCCCTCGAGTTCGCGCAGCTTCTGGGTCTTCGACGGCAGCTCCCGCCGAGACACGAACGGCGGCAGGACCCGCACCGAGGCGGGAACATCGATGCTCTTCTGCCGGTGGATCAGTCCGAGCACACTGCGGCTGCGCACCGTCACCAGATCGCCGGGCAGTGCACCTCGTCTCGTCGGCTCCAGCTCGGTGGTCACCTCTGCCGACTCACCGGGTTCGAGCACATGGTGGGAGCGGGTCGCGACGGCCCCGGCACTCGGCGCCCAGGCGTCGCGGACGTGGAGGCGCAGGCGGCGGTTCGTCCCATTGATCAGGGTCAGAGTGCAGTGGGTGCCATCGCCGAGGCGGACCATCGGTCCCGGGGTGCGCTGGAGTTCCAAGCCGTGGATCCGGGGAACGAGGAAGAAGTCGAGGACCGCGGCCAGAACGATCACCCCGGCCACGATCGATGCCGTCGGCCATGTGGGCACCAGCATCACGGGCACGAGGCCGGCGACAGCGAGCAGGAACAGGCGAGGTGTCATTCAGCGGGGCACTTCGGTGGTGGCGATGATCGAATCGAGCACCTGACCGACGTCCAGACCGTCCATCTGCGCCTCGGGGCGCAGAATCACCCGGTGCGACAGCGACATATGGGCCAGGGCCTTGACATCATCGGGGGTGACATAGTGCCTGCCGCTCAGCCACGCATGCGCCCGGGCGGCGCCGAGCATCCTCGTCGCTCCACGGGGCGAGACTCCCAGTGCCAGAGACGGGGTCTGGCGGGTGGCTCGGGCGAGATCGACGATATAGGTGATGATCTGCGGGGCGATGTAGATCGTGGCAATCGCGTCGCGAGCCCGGGCGATGAGGTCGGCGTTTGCGACCGGGCGCAGACCCGCCGCTGTCAGGGACCCGGCATCGAAGCCCCTGGCATGACGGTCGAGGATCTCGAATTCGTGATCCCGCTCGGGCAGGTCGAGGACGAGTTTGAACAGGAACCGGTCGAGCTGGGCCTCCGGGAGCGGATAGGTGCCTTCGTATTCGACGGGATTCTGTGTGGCCGCGACGAGGAACGGTTCGGGCAGCTTCCGGGAGCGGCCGCCGACGGACACCTGATGTTCCTCCATCGCCTCGAGCAGAGCCGATTGGGTCTTCGGCGGAGTGCGGTTGATCTCATCGGCGATGAGGATGTTCGTGAACACCGGGCCGGGCCGGAATGAGAAGTCGGAGGCGGACGCGTCGTAGACCAACGACCCGGTGACATCGCTGGGCATGAGGTCGGGCGTGAACTGCACACGCGAGCTGTCCAGGCTGACCGCGGCGGCGAAGCTGCGCACGAGCAGGGTCTTCGCCACTCCGGGAACCCCCTCGAGAAGCACATGCCCGCGGCACAGCAGCGCGATGAGCATCCCCGTCACTGCCTGGTCCTGGCCGACGACGGCCTTGGCGATCTCGGCGCGGACACCGGTGAACGCCTCCCGGACCGGGTCCGGCTCCGCCGGCGGGGTCTGCGCGTGGTCGACGGCCGGAGTCTGCTGCGCGATCGGTTCCTGAGGCTGTTCGGTCATGGGATCTCACTTTCGATCTGGGTGAGCTGATGGACGAGGTCGGTGAGTTCGGCGTCGGTGTGCGCCGACGCGGAGACGAAGACGTGGTGGAGTCGGCCCGGGTCGGCTCCCGTGGCGGCTGCGATACGGCCGAGGATGTCAGGGGTGCGGGCATCGGGGCCGAGGCTCAGCCGTCGGCCGATGCGCAGCAGCGCACCGGTCCGCAGAGTGTGCAGAGCCCCGTCCCGATCGTGACTGCGAGAGCTCAGCGCGGCCCGGCCGTGCACGGTCTCGACAGCGGGCACGATGACCGGCAGGTGCTCGAGGGCCAGCGGTCCGAATCGGCGCCCGATGACGAGCAGAAGGACGACCAGGCAGGGCACCAGCCACAGGACTCCGGCGAGGAACCAGCCGGGCACGAAATCGATCGTCGACGGAGGTGTCTGCTGCTGACCGGAGCCTCCGAAGGTCGGATAATATACGACGAGGTTCTGCGTCTGGGACAGCTGCGAGAGCACGAGGGAGGCGTTGCCCTCGTCGTCGATGTGCTCGTTGGTCACCCAATTGCGATTGCCGAGCACGGTCAGCGGCGCGGAACTGCCGGTATCGGTGACGAACTGTCCGCGCGCGGACCCGGGGGCCACCTCGGCGCCGTCGATCTCATCGACCCCGGGACCGGTGAACGGGTAGCAGGCGGTGATCCCGTCGGTGCCCTTCGTCGTCTCCGCGTACTCGGTCTCGCCAGTGGTCACGGCACCGGCGCTGCGGGCCGGCGGAGAGTCGCAGGCCGCCGGGGACGTGGCATCCGGGTTCGCCAGCGGGCTGAGATTGTCGTTGACGGTGATCCGGTCGGTGAACTCCGAGATCGTCGGACCCGGGTCGACGAGGACGAGCCGGTTGTCGTGGGTGCGCAGGGCGTATTGGAGGCCGTCGATGTCTCCGGGCGACAGGGCAGCGGTGTTCGTGGGAATGAGCAGGGTGGTGTCGGGGCGGGCCGCGGCCGTGCGGGCCTGCTCCTGATCCTCGGTGGTGGTGACATCGACCTCATGGTCGCGCAGGGTCTCGACGAGGGCCTTCATGCCGGTGCGCTCCGTCGAGTCGTAGTGCAGGGGCTCTGCGGACTCGTCATCACCGGTCAGCAGCACGAGCGCGATGACGGTGATGAGGATGACGAAGGCCGCGACGATCCACACCGAAGCCGAACGCAGTCGAGCACGCAGCGGGATCCGCACGGTCGAGCGCGTGCCACGGGCGGCGACGTCCAACTGTGCGCTCATGCCGGTGCCTCCTGCCGGCCTGCGTCCTGCCGGCCTGCGTCCTGGCGGTGGCGGATCGGCAGGGCGCTCAGCCTCCGGTCGAGTGCGCACAGATCCGCAAAGACCTCGTCGAGGCGGCGGTTCGCACGGGCCTGCCTCGCGGTCGCCTCTCCGTAGCGGAGGTCGTTGAAGACCTCGGCCACCCCATGGACGGCGGGACCGTGTTCGGGCAGGGCCGCCTCGGCGGAGCGGGCGATCTCACTCGCAGTGGCAGAGGACTCGAGCGAGACGATCTGTTTGAGAGACAGGACCGCGAAGATCGCACGGGATTCATCGATGACCGCGGTCTCGAAGTCCCCGCTGCGGGCGGCCCGGGCCGCGCTCTCGCGCCACGGGCCCGGTTCAGGGTGGGCCACGACCGGATCGAATGCTGACAGCGGGACGCCGACACGACGGAATCCTGCCCGACGAACGCGCCAGACGATTCCGGCGATGATCACGGCGAGTGCGAGGACGACGACGATGAGCAGCCAAGGAGAGTTCGCGCCGAGGGCGGCACCGACGAGCGAATCCCACAGGGAGGCAAGCCAGCGGCCGATCTGCTCCAAGGGAGTGAGGTCATTGGCAGCGTATTCGGACTTCGACAGCTCGCGCTCGACCCATTCGCGACCGGTGTCGCGGTCGATGCTCGCCGCGGCGACGGGGGAGAGGATCATCGGTCCTCCTCTGCTCGGATGAGGACGAGGTCGAGTCCCTCTGAACGCATCTGCTGGTCGAAGAAGCAGACCGTGACCAGGCAGGCGAAATAGCCGAAGAGGACGGCTGAGGAGATGAGCGTGAGTCCGAGCAGAAGACCGACGGAGACGATTGCGATGGCCGTCTGCGCCGTCGTGGACTCGGTGGTCGTCGACATCCCGACGCCCAGGGCCAGCGAAATGATGAAGACGATCGGGGTGATGATGAGCTGGACGAGCTGGTTGGACAGGAAGTATCCGAGCGCGAGCTGGCCGAGCATCCGCCAGAAGCCGCGCCCGGTCAGCCTCCATGAGCGTCGGAGGCCGGCGCGGACGCTCAGATCCTCCACCGCGATCGCCGAACCGAGGAACGCCAGTCGCAGGTTGATCCAGATGAGCGCGACGAACCACAGCAGTGCGGCCACGGCGGCCCAGACGAAGGCGAGGATCGCCGAATCGGCGCTGGCGAACAGCAGAGTCGGAGCGGTGAGGGCAAGTAGCAGGCCGAGGTTGATTCCGCTCATGAGCAGCGTGGCCAGGACGAGGCGCCAGCGTCGACCGGACAGAGACCTCCACGCCGTCGACAGGGCGGTTCGGCGGGCGCCGAAGGAGGCACGGGTGCCCGTCGCGATGAGTCCGGAGAGCAGATGGGCCAATCCGAGGCTGAGCAGGCTCAGCGCCACCGACCCCAATTGGGCCACGGCGATGAAGCCGGAGACGGCATCGTCATTGCCGGTGAGGTCGGTGAAGAACGGCAGGAACTGGACGGCGATGACGGCACCGATCGCGGTGAGCAACAGGCTCCAGAGGGAGAAGACGATGAGGGAGGAGCCGACGGACAGTGTCGGGATGAAACGCAGCAGGCGGAAGCCGGAGTCCAAGGCCTCGATGAAGGTCAGCGGCCGTTTGGGCAGGAGCCCGCGCGGTGGAGGCGGCTGCCAGCCGCGTGAGGGCGGGGACGGTGAACGTCGTTGCCACCGGCCGGTGTGCCAGTCGACCTCCGAAGTCCATGCATTCGTCTGTCCCATCACGCCAATCCTGCCATGATTCGCCGGCGAGTGCCGAGAGGTCTCCCTGTCCCAATGGGTACGCGTCGACCCCGTCGATCAGTGCCGTCGGGAGCCGGTCGGGTCCCTGTCCGGGTCTCTGCCCGGGGTCGTGGCCGAAGCATCGGCGATCGCTGTCATCGGATGCGGTGCGTGAGGTCGTCGACAACGCCCGATAGGCTGGGAGTGTCGAGAACCGAAGAACACGCGAACATAAGGGACAATGGGAGCATGAACGCTCGAATCCTCGTAGTTGATGATGACACGGCTTTGGCCGAGATGATCGGAATTGTGCTCAAAAGCGAAGGCTTCGAGCCCTTCTTCTGCGCCACCGGAGACCAGGCCTTCGAAGAATTCCAGAAGGTCAATCCGGACCTCGTGCTCCTCGACCTGATGCTGCCCGGCAAGGACGGACTCGAAGTCTGCCGGGAGATCCGCGAGGTCTCGTCGGTGCCGATCATCATGCTCACGGCGAAGTCCGACACCGTCGACGTCGTCCTCGGCCTCGAATCCGGTGCCGATGACTATGTGCCGAAGCCGTTCAAGCCCAAGGAGCTCATCGCCCGCGTCCGGGCTCGGCTGCGGATCTCCGAACCGCAGGCTCCCGAGCTGCTGACCGTCGGCGATGTCGTCGTCGACGTCGCCGGTCACACGGTGACCAAGGGAGGATCGCCGGTGTCGCTGACTCCACTCGAATTCGACCTCCTCGTCGCTCTGGCACGCAAGCCGTGGCAGGTGTTCTCCCGCGAGACCCTGCTGGAAGAGGTGTGGGGCTACCGTCATGCCGCCGACACCCGGCTGGTCAATGTCCACGTGCAGCGTCTGCGGTCGAAGATCGAGCGCGATCCGGAGAAGCCGGACATCATCGTCACCGTCCGCGGCGTCGGCTATAAGGCCGGCCGAGCCGCGTGACTTCCGAGTCGGCCGCGGACGGACCCGTCCGCACTGCGGCCTCGGCGCTGAAGACGTTCTGGAATTTCATCCTCCGATCGTTCAGCCACTCCCTGCAGGTCCGCATCGTCGTGCTCACGATCGTGCTCACTTCGGTGGCGATCTTCGGTGTCGGCACCTACATGTCCCAGCAGATCGCCCGGGGTCTCTTCGACACCCGCCTGGATTCCCTGTCCTCACAGACACGGTCGATCCTGGCCGAGCTGCGCTCACTGGCACCGGTCGACGGCCAGGCGATCACTCAGGACATGCTGAGCTCGCAGCTGTCATCGATCTACAACCGGTCGGCGGGGTCCGTGTATTCGCTGACCCTGCAGCCGACGGATCCGAACACCTCATTCTCGACGATCACGGCCGGTGGGGCGAACGAAGACGGAGAGGCACCGCAGGTGCCCATCACCGATGAGCTCCGCGAGGCCATCGGCAAAGCTCCGGCCGATGACAAGCTCTACCAGTCGGTGAGCCTGCCCGACGGCACGGGACCGGGGCTGCTCATCACTCAGGAGCTGCAGATTCCGGGTGCCGGCCAGTTCCAGCTGTACTACCTCGGCGATCTCAGCGAACAGCAGGACACGCTCAACTTCGTGCAGCGGTCCATGTTCGTCGCCGCACTCGTCCTCGTCGTCCTCGTCGGTGCCGTCGCCTGGATCGTCACTCGGCTGGTCGTCACCCCGGTGCGCACCGGCGCCGAGGTGGCCAGGCTCATTGCCGATGGTGACCTGGACGAACGCATGCCCGTGCACGGCAACGACGAGATCGCCGTCCTCGGTGAGAGCTTCAACGATGTGGCCGACACCCTCCAGCACCAGATCGAGCAGATGGAGCGGCTGTCGGTGCTGCAGCGGCAGTTCGTCTCCGACGTCTCCCACGAGCTGCGGACACCGCTGACGACGATCCGTGCCGCCGCGGATCTCATCTATGATTCCCGCGACGACCTCGACTCCGTCACCGCGCGCAGTGCGGAACTGCTGAACTCGCAGGCCGAGCGCTTCGACAGCCTGCTCTCCGATCTGCTGGAGATCTCCCGCTACGATGCCGGTGCCGCAGCACTCGTGCCCAAACCCGTCGATATCGGCGCGATCGTGACCTCCGTGATCGAGACCGTGTCGATGGTGGCCGAACAGATGGAGACCGCCATCGTCGTCCACGCACCGTCGTCGCCGGTCATGGCCGAGGTCGATCGGGTGCGCATCACCCGGATCGTGCGCAACCTCGTCGTCAACGCCATCGAACACGGTGAGAGCAACCCCGTGGACGTCTATGTCGCCTCCAACGCCGAGGCGGTGGCCGTGAGTGTGCGCGACCACGGAGTCGGCATGAACGAAGAACAGGTCGAGCACGTCTTCGACCGGTTCTGGCGGGCTGATCCGGCACGCAAGCGCACCCTCGGCGGATCGGGTCTGGGTCTGGCGATCTCGCTCGAGGATGCCCACCTGCACCACGGCTGGCTGCAGGTCTGGGGCAAACCGAGCGAGGGCTCGTGCTTCCGACTGACGATTCCCCGTCGCCCCGATCAGGAGATCACCTCCTCGCCGCTGCCCCTGCCGCCTCGCGATGCGCAGATCCGCGGGTCCGCACTTGTGGCGGGACCACTGTCCTCGGACGGTTCCGTCCGCATCCAGACCGGATCGATCCCGATCGTCGTCGAAACCGAGCCGGAGATGCTCGACGCCGATCATGACAGCCCCGCCGAGGCGGATTCGCAGTCCGCATCGCATCAGGAGACCACGCGAACCGCCGAGCCGGGTACGGCCGACGCGAGTACCGACGAGCCGGGTACGGCCGACGTGGGCGAGCGGTCCGTGGACATCGGCGAAGCCGACCTGGGCGAAGACAGTGTCAACGACAGCAGAGGAGGACGCTCATGACTCGCTCGATGCCCAGGAGCTCCCGGCTGAAGACCATGCTGGTCTCCGTCTTCACGGTCCTGGCTCTCGTCGGCTGCTCGTCGATCCCGACCTCATCACCTGTCGGCCATATCGAAGATGACTCGGGCGATGCGGGGGCGAACAACGCCCGGATCCCCGACGGGCCCGAACCCGGCGACAGCCCATCGGACATCGTGCGCGGCTTCCTCCGGGCAGGAGCGGGCACCGGCAACAACTTCTCCGTGGCCCGGTCGTTCCTCACCGAAGGCGAGGCTCAGAAATGGAGTCCGCAGGAATCAGTGTCGGTGCTGCCCAACGGCACGGATCTCGACTCGTTGAACGTCGGGACCACCTCCGACCAGAAGTCGATGAGTCTCTCGGCTCCGGTCGTCGGTCTCGTCGATTCCTCCGGCGTCTACAACTCGACCAAACCGGGCACGCAGTCCACCCTGGAGTTCTCGCTGCGGCAGGAGAACGGGGAGTGGAGGATCTCCTCGGCGCCGGACGGGCTGCTCATCAGCCAGGCCGACTTCCGGACGATCTTCCTCAACTATTCGCTGCAGTTCTTCACGTCCGACTATTCGTATCTCGTCCCTGACTCCCGTTGGTTCCTCCGGTCCTCCTCGACCCCGACAGTGCTGATCAACGAGCTGCTCAGCGGTCCTGCGCCCTACCTCTCGGGGGCGGTGATCACCGCGATCCCCGATGGTGCGAAGCTCGGCGACTCGAACGTGGTCACGATCGAGAACGGCGTTGCCCATGTGGCCTTGGGGGCGCAGAATCCGGCTCCGTCCGACCGCGAGAAGGGGCTGATCCGTCAGCAGATCGCCACCACTCTGCAGGTCATTCCCTCGATCTCGGCGGTCGAACTGAGCATCGGCGGACAGACGATTCCGTCCAGCATGCAGCCGCGGACCGACACCTCGGTCCAGGTGGACGGTCCGCCCGTGGTTCTCGCCGACGACCACCTCTCCCGAGTCTCGGGAACGACCGTCGCCAAGGTCGAGAACAGTCCCAACCTGAAGTCGGCGAAGGCCAGCGACCCCGCGGTGTCATTGGATGACTCCCTCTACGTGTATCTGGCCGATGACGGCGAACAGCTGATGCGGTTGAAGTCCGATGCCGTCGACGCCACCCCGATCCTCAAGGGCACGAAGCTCGTGCGCCCCAGCATCGACCGCTTCAACACGACCTGGACGGGTGAGGCGGAGAACAAAGGCGAACTCACAGCCGTCGGTCGCGACGGCAAGACCTTCACCGTGGCCGCCGATTTCCTCAACGGACGACGGCTCGTCGATATCGAGGTCTCCCGCGACGGAACCCGTGTCGCTCTGCTCAGTCGGCACAAGGGTGAGCCGGACCGTGTCGATGTGGTCGGCGTGCCCAGGGACAAGGCAGGCAATCCATCCGGCCATGTCTCCGAGACACCGATCGAAGTGGGCGCGAACTTCGACGAGGTCAAGGACGTCTCCTGGTCAGGATCGACGAATCTCGTGGCTCTGGCCGCCGAGGAAGGCGAAACCGCGCAACCGTTCCGCATCGGAGTCACCGGGCCTGCAGAGCAGCTCGGCGAGGTGTCGGGCGGAAGCCGCATCGCCGGCGGAGCGGACGGACGGTCGATACTCGTCACCGGTTCGGACGGTGCGCTGTACAGCTACAACTCGAACGCGTGGCAAAAGCTCGTCGACGTCACCGCCAAGGATCCCTCGTATCCCGGCTGACTCGAAGGGCGGTGCGGAGTTCGCCCGGAGGGCAGCTGACAGCCGACTCGTGGGGGCCGGCATGGAGTAGATTGCTCCCATGGGTCTGCTCGGGGAGTTCGGCGAACTGCTCCTGCCTCGCCGGTGCGCCGGATGCGGGCGGGAGAACGTCTCGCTGTGCACCCGCTGTCTGCGGCTGCTCGGCGGGATCCCGCGGGCGATGGAACCGCGCTACGGCACGATCCCGATCGTCGGGGTCTGCGAATACAACTCGCAGATCTCGAAGATGGTCGTCGGGTACAAGGACGAGGGACGTCGGGACATCCTCGATCCCTTGGCCCTGGCGCTGACTCGGTCGATCGTCGCTGCCCTCGATCTCATCGGCTACTCGGGTGGTGCGATCCGACTCTTTCCGGCACCGAGCTCGGATCGGGCCAGACGTCGTCGGGGCGGATCGCATACAGCGGCGCTGGCGAATCGGGCCAAGGAACTGTCACCGGAGCTGCCTCTGGAAGTCCACGATGTGCTCGCGGCGAAGCGTTCGCGTGACCAGGTCGGACTAGGGGCGATCGAACGGGCTCGGAATGCGGAGCGGACGCAGTATCTCAACCGCAGGAGAATCGCTGAGATCCCGGAGATGCGTTGCGTATCGGGTGCCGGATCCGCGCCTGCTGATCTGCTCATCGATGACTTCTCCACCACCGGCGCAACCTTGGCAGAAAGCGCACGTCTGCTAACATCGGTGCAGATCAGACCCGCTGCAGGAGCTGTTCTCGGGCTCGGTCGCGGGGGCACTCGATTTGTCTCTCCCTTTACTGTATAACGGTGTTTACCCATCCAAGGGCATGGGATCGGATGAATCCGACGAGCGAGTCGCTAAGGACACATCATGGATATTGTTGTCAACGGCCGTCAACTGACCATCTCCGACAGCTTTCGGGCCCACATCGAGGACAAGATCGCCAAGGTCGAGCAGCTTGCCCCTCGCGCTCAGCGTGTCGAAGTGCATGTCACTCACGAGAAGAACTCCCGCCAACCCGAGACGAGCGAGCGAGTCGAGCTCACGGTTGTGGCGAAGGGGCCGGCAATTCGGGCAGAGGCCATGGCAAGCGACAAATATGCGGCACTCGATCTGGCGTGGGCGAAGCTCGTCGAACGTCTGCGGCGAGCGAGGGACCGGCACAAAGTGCCGCGATCGGGTCATCACCGCAAGGAATCCACTGCGGAGGCACTGGCGAAGATGCCGGTGGTTGAGCCGCTGATCCCCGATGCGGATGCCGATGATGCGAAACGTGATGAGGACCGCGGCGTCGATCAGACGAACGGCCGCATCAAGGCCGAAGGCGATTCGCCGGTCGTGTTGCGTGAGAAGTCCTTCACCGCCTCACCGATCGGCATCGAGGAGGCGCTGAATCGGATGGAACTCGTCGGACACGACTTCTATCTGTTCATCGACGAGGAGTCGAGCAAACCCTCCGTCGTCTACCGCCGCAAGGGCTGGAGCTACGGAGTCATCGCCCTCGACCACGAACTCGAAGAAGCCATCGACTGACCCAATTGCTACCTGACGGCGGCCCAGCAACCTCGCGCGAGGTTGCTGGGCCGCCGTCAGGTAGCAATTGGGGGATAGCGTGGGGGTATGCAGAGGATGACACGGGCCGCGGCCCGCAGGACGGCGATCGCGGCGACAGGACTGGACCGACCACGACCGGCCAAGGTCACCGCCCGACACCTCAAGAATGTCTTCGCCACCCTGGGGCTGACCCAGATCGACTCGGTCGCCCGTGTCGTCCGATCCCACTATCTGCCGTACTTCTCCCGCCTGGGCACCTATCCGCGGGAGACCCTGGACCGGCTCTTCTACACTTCGCCGCGCATGGGCGTCGAGTATTGGGCCCACGCTGCGGCCTTCGTGCCCCCGCAGACGTGGAAGCACTTCGCCCGCGCCCACAGCGAATGGTGGCGCAACGACTTCGGACAGCGCCACCCGGAGACCGGTGAGGAATTCCGAAACCTCCAAGCCCGCGTCCTTGCTGCCCTGTCCGCCCGGCCGATGTCGGCGCGGGAAGTCGCCGAGGTGGTCGACCACGATCTGCCGGAGATCCACCGCGGCCATTGGGGTTGGAATCCCAGCCAGGTGAAAGTCGCCCTCGAAGCGCTGTTCGCCGGAGGCATCATCAGCGTCGCCGGACGCAATGACCACTTCGAACGCATCTATGCCCTGACCCGCGATGTCGCACCCGAGCTGCCGCAGCTGCCTCTGACCTACGGGCCTCCGGACGATCCTGCGCTGGGACTGGACCCGAATGCGCAGCTTCCACGCGGAATCTCCGGGGTGGAGAACGATGTCGTCGGACTCACCCGCATCGCGGCACGTGCCCTGGGCATCTCCCGTCCCGAGGACATCGCCGACTACTTTCGGCAGCGGCGTGCACCGACCGACGTCGCCATCAGCGAACTCATCGACTCCGGTGAGCTGCGAGAAGTCGACGTCGAAGGTGTCCCCGCGCTGAAGTGGCACGAGGCACGGACCCCACGCACCGTGAACGCTCGAGCACTGCTGGCACCGTTCGACCCCTTGGTCTTCTACCGACCGCGCATCGAATGGCTCTTCGACTTCCACTACCGCATCGAGATCTACACCCCGGCGGCCAAACGCGTCCACGGGTACTACGTCACTCCGTTCCTCCTCGGCGATCGGCTCGTCGGGCGAGTCGATCTGCACCGGGACCGCGCGGCAGGAATCTTGCGCGCTCACCAGGTGACATGGGAGCCGGGGGAGGAGCACACCGCGGAGCTCGCCGACGAGCTCATGACGATGGCCGCATGGCTGGGCCTGACCGCCGTGGACCTCGAAGGTACTCACCTGCCATTAAGCTAGGGGCTATACAGTCGTTCGAGTCGTTGTCCGGCAGACATGCCGATTAGGAGAAAAGTGGCTAATTTCCTCGAGAAGCTTCTGCGCACAGGTGAAGGCAGAACTCTGAAGAAGCTCCGCCGATACACGGATGCCATCAACCAGCTGTCTGATGAGTTCAGCGAGATGACCGACACCGAACTGCGTGAGGAAACCGGCCGGTTCAAGGAACGCTACAAGGACGGTGAGAGCCTCGACTCTCTGCTGCCCGAAGCCTTCGCCACCGTGCGCGAAGCCTCGGGCCGGACCTTGGGCATGCGACACTTCGACGTTCAGCTCATGGGCGGCGCCGCTCTGCACCTGGGCAACATCGCCGAGATGAAGACCGGTGAGGGCAAGACCCTCGTCGCCACGGCCCCGGCCTACCTCAACGCTCTCACCGGCAATCCGGTCCACATCATCACGGTCAACGACTATCTGGCCACCTATCAGTCAGAGCTGATGGGCCGTGTGTTCCGTTTCCTCGGCATGGAGACCGGCTGCATTCAGGCGAACATGCCTTCGGATCTGCGCCGCAAACAGTACGCTGCCGACATCACATACGGCACGAACAACGAATTCGGCTTCGACTACCTGCGCGATAACATGGCGTGGTCTGCCGACGAACTGGTCCAGCGCGGACATGCGTTCGCCATCGTCGATGAGGTCGACTCGATCCTCATCGACGAGGCCCGTACCCCGCTCATCATCTCCGGTCCCGCCGAAGGCGATGTGAACCGTTGGTACGGCGAATTCGCCAAGGTCGTCAAGCGCCTGAAGACCGACCGCGACTACGAAGTCGATGAGAAGAAGCGCACCGTCGGTATCCTCGAACCCGGTATCGAACGCGTCGAGGACTATCTGGGCATCGGGAATCTCTACGACGCGGAGAACACCCCGCTCATCAGCTTCCTCAACAACTCCATCCGCGCCAAGGAGCTGTTCAAGAAGGACAAGGACTACGTCGTCCTCGACGGCGAAGTCCTCATCGTCGACGAACACACCGGTCGTGTGCTCAAGGGCCGCCGCTACAACGAGGGCCTGCACCAGGCCATCGAGGCGAAGGAAGGGGTGAAGGTCCAGGCCGAGAACCAGACCCTGGCAACGATCACCCTGCAGAACTTCTTCCGTCTCTACGAGAAGCTCTCCGGAATGACCGGTACGGCCGAGACCGAGGCCGCGGAGTTCATGTCCACCTACAAGCTCGGCGTCGTCCCGATTCCGACGAACAAGCCGATGCAGCGCGTCGACCAGTCCGACTTCGTCTACAAGAACGAGGTTGCGAAGTTCGACGCTGTCGTCGACGACATCGTCGAACGCCACGAGACCGGACAGCCCGTGCTCGTCGGCACGACGAGCGTCGAGAAGAGCGAATACCTGTCGAAGAATCTGGCCAAACGCGGCGTCAAGCACGAGGTCCTCAACGCGAAGAACCACGCCCGTGAGGCGTCGATCGTGGCGATGGCCGGACGCAAGAACGCCGTCACGGTGGCCACGAACATGGCCGGACGCGGTACGGACATCATGCTCGGCGGCAACGCCGAATTCCTCGCGGTCGCGGAGATGGAACGTCGCGGCCTTGACCCGGCCGAGAACGAGGACCAGTACGAGGCCGAATGGCCGGAGGTGCTCAAGGCCGCCGAGGACAAGGTCAAGGAAGAGGCCGAAGAGGTCGTCGAACTGGGCGGACTCTACGTACTCGGCACCGAACGCCACGAGTCCCGCCGCATCGACAATCAGCTGCGCGGCCGTTCCGGCCGTCAGGGTGACCCCGGTGAATCCCGGTTCTACCTGTCGCTGACCGATGATCTCATGCGCCTGTTCGGTTCGGGAGCCGCCGAACGGATCATGGCGACGGCGAACGTGCCCGACGATGTGCCGCTGGAATCGAAGATGGTCTCACGTGCCATCCTCTCGGCGCAGTCGCAGATCGAGCAGCGCAATGCCGAACAGCGCAAGAACGTGCTCAAATACGACGATGTGCTCAACCGTCAGCGCACCGTGATCTACGACGAGCGCCGCCGGGTCCTCGACGGGGCCGACCTCGAGGAGCAGGTCGCGAACTTCCGCGAAGAAGTCATCGACGCCTACGTCGCCCAAGCGACGACGGGACCGGTCGAAGACTGGCAGATCGACGAGCTCTTCGACGCCCTCGGAAAGATCTACTCACCGTCGATCTCATCCGACGATCTCGCCGAGGAACTCGGCGGACTCGGCAACCTCACGAAGAACCGTCTCAATCAGGAGATCCAGTCCGACCTCGCCCTGTTCTATTCGCAGCGCGAAGAGGAGCTCGGAGAGGATGCCACCCGCGAACTCGAACGCCGCGTCGTCCTCTCCGTCATCGACAAGCGCTGGCGCGAACACCTCTACGAGATGGACTATCTCAAGAACGGCATCGGGCTGCGCGCCATGGCCCAGAAGGATCCGCTGGTCGAATACCAGCGGGAGGGCTTCGAGATGTTCACCACCATGCAGGACGGGATCAAGGAGGACGTCGTTCGCCTGACCAACACGCTGCAGGTTCAGGTGACGACATCGGCCGGTTCCGACGATGCCGAACCCGAGGTCGAGGTCGACGCCGAGGAGCTGCGTCACACGACTCCGAAGATGCAGCTGTCGGCTCCGTCCGAGACCGGTTCGGCCGCGGTCTCCGAAACCGACGACGAGGAACCGGCTGCGGCCAACCGCGCCGAACGTCGTGCGAAGAAGAAGGCCAAGAGCTGACACCGGGCCCTCAGCGGCTCACATCGTCTGCAGCGCAGTCAGCGTCCACCGGGTGGTGAGCAGTTCCAAACGGACTGCCACCGCCCGGACGCGATTTGCGGCGGCGACGATGACCGTGACCTCGGCTATCTCGGGGCTGATCTGGCAGACGTGCGCTGTCCCCGGCTTCACCGTACGAGCGCCGGGCACGGCCGCCCGGTGCGGCGCCACCTCGGCGCGCAGCTGACATCGGTGATCGATCTTCGCCAGCAGCTCCGGTTCGACCCAGCGGGCGATCGTCTCGCTGCGTCTGACCCCGGAGAGGACCTCGAGGCAGGCAACCGCCAACGAGGTGGCCGTGGCCGCGATCCTCGCCCGGTCGTCTGCGATGTCCTGCCCCCGGGTGTGCCTGCCGACCCGGCGAGGGGACTGCGCCGTGGAGCGCGGTGTGACCTGTCGCCGAGGCGGTGCCGAAGCCTGAGGTCGGGTGAGGGTGAGCGGGGCGGTCATGTCCGGATCTCCAATCTCTGACCGGCAATGATGAGGCTCGGATCAGGGCCGATGGTGTCTTCGTTGGCGGTATAGATGTCAGTGACGAGTCGAGGGATCTCTGCAGTTGTGTCGGTCAGGTCCGCAGCGATCGACCACAGGCTCTCGCCGTGGGTCACAATATGCGTGGCGGCTGCCGAATCCGCAGGAACAGAGGAATCGTCTTTCTCGCCCGGCGGTGATGGAGGTCCATCGTCCGGAGGCGGCTCGGCAGGCCAACCGGGGTCGGGGAGGTGTGCGCGATCGGGCGCTCGTCGGTGATCCGGCGATTCGGATTCCTCTGGTGGGTCCTCGACGCCGGACCTCTCCCCACTGTCAGCGGGGGTCGGCGACCGAGTATCCGAGTCGACCGTCGGCCATCCGGGATCGGCAGGGGCGGACGAAGCGTTCGCCGACGATGTGGGTCCGGGCCCAGGGTCTGTGACCTGTGCTGCGTGAGTCGAGTGGACGGCCAGGCCGGCGGACACGATGGCAAGAACGCTCGACGCGAGTATCCGCGGCATCGCCGTGACGACCACTCCCGCCAGTGCTGACCGGACGCGGCCCGACGGGAGAAGGCGCAGCAGCAGCGCCAGCAGCGAGACGATGCCGATCCGCGAGAACAGGATCGCTCCAGTGCCGATGATGACGATGACGACGACGTCGCCGGTCGTGCTCGGTGGTGGCAATTGTGTCCACGCGATGAAGAAGGAACCGAGCAGAATCAGCCATGAACCCGCGCATGCAAGCAAGAGATACATCTAGACATCCTCCGTTGGATATTGAACATAATGATGCCGTTAGATGTCATTTGATGTCAATGGATCAACAGTAACTACATGACTGTAGTTCGATGAGTCGTCAATTCAAGTCTTGAAAGTGGACTACAGCTGGGGCAAGCTTGGCGACTATGGACGATCGCATCGATGCACTCCTGGCGGATATCGAAGCCGCCGACTCGGCGGCGCAGGCGCATGCCAGGAGGGGCGAATTCGGTGACGAGGTCGCCGGGCAGGCTGCCGAAAGGACTCTGCTCGAGCGGCTGCGTGGATCATTGGGATCGACGGTGCAGGTGACGATGTCCGATCGCGACATCACCGGGGCCGTGTGCTTCCTCGGCCGGGACATCGTCGTCCTCGCCGGGGCCGAGGTCTCCGCAATCGCGTTCAGTGCCGTATGCGGACTCAGGGTGACCACGCGAGTGCACCGGTTCGAAGCCGGTGGGCTGGAGCGATTGGGGATGGGCTCGGCGCTGCGACGCTGGTCAGAAGCTCATGAAGAGGTGTCGATCGACGTCGCCGGGCGCTCGGGCGGTATTCGCGGACGATGTTCCCTCGTCGCAGCCGACTATGTCGAAATCTCCGGCCGGATCATTCCCTTCGCGGCGATCAGCGCCATCCACGCCCGGACGAACCCCTTCGGATGATCGGGGCGCAATGCTGATCGGAGTCGAAGCGAGCAGGTCAGTCCTCGATGGAGCCGGTCTTGATCTGGTACTCCGTGCGCTCATACATGCGCTGGATATACGCTTCGATCTCGGACTTCTCGACCCGCCACTGGCCGCGCCCGCCGACCTTGATGGCGCGGAGATCGCCGGAACGGACCAGGGCCCGAGCCTGGGCGATCGAGACATTGAGCAGCTCGGCCACATCGGTCAGCGGCAGGAAGCGACTTTCGACGGCCATGAGGTGAATTCTCCCATTCCAGATGTCCATCTGCCACCAGATGTCCATCTGCTTGTTGGTGCATTTTGCCAAAAACCTTGCTTTGGCATCGTTTGATGCTCAATATTAGCACTGAGAAACAGTTTCTGTCAGTGGAAATTCTGCGAATGTGGAGATGCAATGGAGCTCTCGAAACGTATCCGACGCCCCCGCTGGACCGATGCTCGGCTGTTGGTCGGAGCGATGCTCGTCGTCCTGGCGGTCGTCGGCACCTACCTGCTCGTCACCTCGGCGAATTCGACCACCCGGGTCTGGGCGAGCGCACACGCACTCGTGCCCGGTGAGACCCTGAGTCCGGCCGATCTCACCGTGGCAGAGGTCAACCTCGCCGATCTCGGCGAGAAGTACCTGTCTGCCGATGCCGAGCTGCCGGCGAATACGAGCGTGCGCAGCGTCGTCGCGGCAGGAGAGCTGCTGGCCGCCTCGGCGGTGGCGCCTCTGTCCGAGCTCGACGGGCGAGTCGTGGCGATCGACATCGCCGGCTCCGTGCCGAGCGTCGTCGACTCGGGCAGCCTCGTCGACGTCTGGGCGCAACCGGAGCAGAACGGGCTCGACGACGGAACCCCGCCCGAGCAGATCGTCGATTCCGCTCCGGTCGCTCATATCAGTCGAGACGTCGGCAGCTTCGGGGCCGGTGAGGGTGCACGCATCGAAGTGTTCGTCGGCTCCGGCGATCTGCCCGGTGTCCTCGCCGCCCTCGACGGGCGCAGCGTGCTCTCCGTCGTCGGTGCCCCGTCCGTTCCCGCAGAAGACGGCGGGCAGTGATGACACAGATCCTGCTCGCCGTCGACTTCGAATACGACCTCATCCTCTTCGAGCTGCTCAGTGAGATCGACGATGTCACGATCGTCGCTCGCCCGGCCGACGAGGTGGAGCTGCTGGCCCACTGTCGCACCGGGGGCGCCGACGTCGTCATCATCGGCCGGTACTTTCCCGGACTCGATGCCGAGGTGGTCGCAGCGATCGCGGCGTCGGGGGTGAAGGTGCTCGGCTTCGGCGATGATGAGCACGCCCTCGCGGACCTCGGCATCACCACCGTCGTCGCAACGGATGCGGATGCACCCACGATGGCCGCCGCTATCGAGGACATCCGCGCCGCCACCGTGGTACCGCCGCGGCCGGCAGCGCCTCCGGGCGCCGTCGGCGGAGCAGGAGTGATCATCACGGTATGGGGGACGGGATCGTCGCCCGGACGCACCCTCACGGCCGTCAATCTTGCCGATCAGGCCTCCCGCCAGGGCAGGCGCAGCGTCGTCGTCGATGCCGACACGGTTTCGGGCATGGTCGCGTCCACGCTCGGGCTGACAGAGGAATCCTCTCACCTGGCCAGTCTCTGCCGGTCGCAGACGGACCCGTCGGGACGTGGGCACCAGCATTCGGTCCCGCATGCGGTGATCCGTGAGAACTTCCACGTTGTCACGGGGCTCACACGACCTGAGCGGTGGCCCGAGATCCGCGCCTCCGTCCTGGAGGCGGTGCTGCAGCGCTTGGCCACAGTCTACGAGGTGGTCATCGTCGACATCAGCGATCGGATCGATCCCGATGATGACCTCGCCGATCCCTTCTATGACCGGCACTGCGCCACCCGCGCCGCGCTCGAGGTCGCCGATATCGTCCTCATCCTCGCCGCCGGAGAGCCGATCGGTCTGCAGCGGCTGGTCAAACTCCTCGGCACGCCGCGGGCCGAGTCGGTGCGGGAGAAGATGAGGCTGGTGATCACGAAGGTGCGGGCGGGTGCGGTCGGACATCCTGCGGAGACGCGGATCAGAGAAGTCCTCGACCGCTTCGTCCGCATCACCCCTGACTTCCTGCTCTCGGACGACCGCTCCACCGCAGACGCCGCGATGCTCGCCGGCCATACCCTGCACGAGCAGAACCCCAGATCCGTCCTCGTCGGTGACTTGGCCGCGATGATGGACGAGCTCCTGCCTGGCCGGCGCCGCTCCCGCCGATCGCCGGGAGGCCGCGAACGTCGCGGCGCAGGTCGTCGCGGACGCACACAGAGAGCACGGGTGCGCCAGGTGGGCGGACCGCGGGACTAGGATGAGGGGCATGGCCATTCGCTGCTATATTCCCACCACCCTGACCGCGCTGCGTTCGACGCTGGCCGATGTCCGCGCCGTCGCCCCCGATGCGCAGGGGCGCAGCCTGCGCGGCGAAGAGTTCGAAACCGCCGAATTCGATGCCATGTGCATCGCCGCCGCCCTGGCCGCGAACGCGGCATTCGATCCTGCCGATACCGACGCGCCGGGTACCGAATCAACCGCCGAGGCGACTCCCGCCCGCCGTGTGGTCGTGGCCTATGACGCCCCCGAGTCGAGCCCGACCGAACCGCTGACCGACGGCTTCGATCTCATCACCGTCGCCGAGGTCGATATGGCCCGGGCAGCCAGCTTCCACCTCGACGAAGACATCGTCTGGGACGAAGCGGTGCAACGTGGGCAGGAGAGCGGCGCGGGTGCAGCCGAGGACCACCTCGGTGCCTCCGATCTGCTGTGGTATGACGCCTCGGAACTCGAACAGCTGCTCGGCGACGCGAACTGAGGCGGTCGCACCCCGAACGATTCCGAGGCCTCAGGCGATTTCGAGGCCTCAGGCGGATTCGAAGCGGTGCAGCCGGTCGCTCAGTCGCTTCTGCAGGATCGGGACCACAGCCTGTTCGATCATCGCCCCGAACATCGGGATCGACGAGCTGATCTCTGCATGTGCGGCCAGCTTCGTGACCGCCTCGTCCTCGCGCAGCTCGAGGACCGCATCGATCTCGACGGGAACGCCCGCGGCACGTGCGGTCATGCGGATCTCGGCCTCGTCGCCGAGGACATCCCCGGGAATCATGTACACCTCGACCAGCACGGTGTTCTCCGGAAGCCTGGAGGCCAGTGCCTCCGGCAGCTCGGCCTTGGGCATCGGGGTCCGCACGGTCATCTCGGTGTCGGGGTCCATGTATTCGGCACCGGCCTGGGAGCCGAGCTTCTCCCACACGCCGGGATCGGCGAGTTTCGCCAGGAATGTCGACAGATCAACCGAGTATTCATGATTGAGAGTCAGAGATCGCATAGCTCCAGTTTGCCAGCGAATGAACGGTACACCACCGTATGCGCCTCGGCGTGCCTTTCTCGATATTTGGGCATAGTGTGGGGAATGACGATTCGACGTCGAATCGCATGACGAATGCTCGTTGATCATAGAGGTGAAACAGTGACTCAGGTCTCAATTTCGGACGTTGCAGAAGAGTGGAGGAAGCAGAGGGGACAGTCGGCTCCCGAGAACTTCCTCGAAGCGTACTATCCGCGGTTCGAAACAGGGGCCAACGACCCCGAGGCGTATGCGGCCGCGGCTGCCCGTCATTTCACGCTCGGCACCGAATACGACGGTCGCTCGCCGGCGATCGCCATCTACAATCCGAGTGTCGACTCGCCGGAATTCCGCGACAACCACACGGTCATCGCCATCGTGCTCGCCGATATGCCCCATCTCGTGTCCTCGATCGTCAGCGACCTCGCCGCCAACGGCAGAGCGATCCGCCGCGTCCATCACCCGATCATCACGGTCACCGGAACCGGCCCGGGGGAGAAGATCCTCTCTCCCGCCGAGGCTCCCGCGCTCAGTGCGGACACGGCGAGCATTCCGACGGTTTCCGAGGCTTCTGCCGACAGCACGGACGGTGCCCCGCAGCAGCAGTCCTGGATCCGCCTCGAGATCGACCGCATCTCAGAGGACGACTTCGACGCACTCGAAGAGAGCCTGCGCGGAGTACTGGACTATGTGGCCGCGGCGGCCCGCGACGCCCAGGCGATGGCCGCGAAGGCCAAGGACATCGCCGCCGAGCTGAGTGCACACCCGCCGCGTCCGGAACTGGCTTCCGAGGCCGAATCCGCCGCCGCCCTGCTCACCTGGCTCGACGGTCACTTCACCTTCCTCGGCTACCGCGAATACGACTACACCCACGACGCCGAGCACAGCAGCCTCGAACCGATCGAGGACACCTCGATGGGCATCTCGGCCCTGCGCCCCCTCGTGAAGTCACCGCTCAGCCGGGCCGTCGCCGACAAGGCCCTGGAACCGCATGTGCTGGTGCTGACGAAGGCGAACTCCCGTTCCCGTGTCATCCGCTCGTCCTTCATGGACTACATCGGCGTGAAGACCTTCGACGCCGACGGCGAGATCGTCGGCGAACGCCGCTTCGTCGGCGTGTTCAAACCCGAGTTCTACAACGACAGCGTCCTCAACATCCCCGTCATCAACCGCAAGGTCGCGAAGATCCTCTCGGCCAGCGGATTCCCCACCGGATCCCATTCGGCCAACGAGCTCCTCGGAGTCCTCGAGAACTACCCCCGCGAGGATCTGCTGCATGAGGACACCGAGGAGATCTACGACGTCGTCATGGAGATCGTCGACATGCAGCAGCGCCGGGAATCGCGTGTGTTCGTCCGCACCGACCCGTACCAGCGCTTCGTCTCGGTCATTCTCTATCTTCCGCGCGACCTCTACAACACCGACGCTCGTGTGCGCGTGCAGGAAGTGCTGCGCAGGTTCTACAACGCCGACAGCGTCGACTTCGATGTGCTGCTGAGCGAATCGGCGCTGGCCCGCATCCACTTCGTGGCCCGCGTCGCACGGGACTCCGAGCTGCCGCAGATCCGCGCCGATGAGGTCGAATCGCGCATCGTCGGAGCCGTGCGCTCCTGGTCAGAGGACGTCCACGCGTTCCTCGTTCCCGCCGAATCCGGCGACACCGGGGCCTCACATGCCCGGGCCGACCTGTGGTCGAAGTCGTTCCCTCCCAGCTACGGCGAACACCACACCCCCGCCGAGGCGGTCGCCGACGTCGGTCGGTTCGAGGCCCTCGAGGCCGGTGACGGTCCGGCAGTGCGCCTCTACCGTCCCGACCAGAACTCCGACGCCTCCGTCCGCCTCGTCCTCTACCGCCGAGACCGGGTCAGCCTGTCCGAGGTCCTGCCCTTCCTCACGGCCTTCGGCGCCGACGTCGTCGACGAACGTCCCCACGAGCTCGACCTCGCGGACGGAACGCATCGGTACATCTACGACTTCGGACTCAGCTTCTCCGAAGAGTTGGCCGATGACGACTACGACCGCATCGCCGAGGCCTTCATGGCCGGCTGGGAGGGCAAGAAGGAAGCGGGAGTCTTCGACCGCCTCGTCGTCGCCGGACTCTCCTGGAAGCATGTGACGATCATCCGCGCCCTGGGCAAATACCTGCGCCAGGCAGGCTTCACCTATTCCGACGCCTACGTCGGCGAGGTCTACAGCGACAATCCGCAGATCTCGAAGCTGCTCGTCGACTACTTCTCCGCCAAGTTCGATCCGGACGTCGACGATGCCGGACGCGAAACGGCGATGACCGAGCTCGACGACTCCATCGAGTCCTCGCTCAGCGAGGTCGCCAGCCTCGACGCCGACCGAGTGCTGCGCTCCTCACTCGAGCTGCTGCGGGCGACGCTGCGCACGAACTACTACATCGACGAATCCGGTGCCCTGCCGACGGCACTGGTGCTCAAGATCCGGCCCGACGAACTCAGCTTCGTACCGAAGCCGAAGCCGGCGCTCGAGATGTGGGTGTACTCCCCGCAGGTCGAAGGCGTGCACCTGCGTTTCGGCACCGTCGCGCGCGGCGGCCTGCGCTGGTCGGATCGTCGCGACGACTTCCGCACCGAGGTGCTCGGCCTCGTCAAGGCGCAGATGGTCAAGAACGCCCTCATCGTGCCCACCGGCGCCAAGGGCGGGTTCTTCCCCAAACAGCTGCCGTCGATGAGCGATCGGGACGCCTGGATGGCCGCCGGCCAGGCCGCCTACGAGGTGTTCATCGAAAGCATGCTCGAGGTCTCGGACAACCTCACCTACGGCACCGATGACTCCAGCGTCGTCGTCCATCCCGAGCGCGTCGTCCGCCACGACGGCGACGACTACTACCTCGTCGTCGCCGCGGACAAGGGCACGGCACGGTTCTCCGATGTGGCCAACGCGATCGCCGAACGCCGCGGATTCTGGCTCGGCGACGCCTTCGCCTCGGGAGGATCGGTCGGCTACGACCACAAGGCGATGGCCATCACCTCCCGGGGTGCGTGGAAGTCCGTTGAACGCCACTTCCGCGAACTCGGCCTCAACACCGCCGCCGAGGACTTCACAGTCGTGGGCATCGGCGATATGAGCGGCGACGTCTTCGGCAACGGAATGCTGCGCAGCGATCACATCTGTCTGGTCGCGGCCTTCGACCACCGGGACATCTTCCTCGATCCGCACCCCGACGCCGCACGCAGCTTCGTCGAGCGCCAGCGTCTGTTCGACCTGCCGCGCTCGAGTTGGCAGGACTACGACCGGGAGCTCATCTCCGCAGGCGGCGGAGTCTTCTCCCGCTCGGCGAAGTCGATCAACCTCAGCAGTGAGGCCGCCACGGTGCTCGGAGTCGAACCCGGAAAGCGCAGCCCGGCCGATCTCATGTCCGAGATCCTGGGGGCACCCGTCGACCTCGTCTACAACGGCGGAATCGGCACCTATATCAAGGCCTCGACCGAGAGCCATGCCGATGTCGGCGACAAGTCCAATGACGCGATCCGGATCGACGGCGCCGAGGTGCGGGCACGCGTGATCGGCGAGGGCGGCAACCTCGGTGTGACCCAGTTGGGGCGTGTCGAGGCTGCGCTGAGCGGCGTCGAGGTCAACACCGATGCCGTCGACAACTCTGCCGGCGTCGACAGCTCCGACCATGAGGTCAACATCAAGCTGCTCCTGCGCACGCTCGTGCACAAGGGGGCCTTCGCCGCCGAGGAGCGGGAACAGGTCCTGCACTCGTTCACCGACCAGGTCGCCGACCGCGTGTTGGCGAACAACTACTCGCAGAACGTCGTCCTCGGTGAGGCTCGGGCCCAGACCGAATCGATGTCGGGCACGTACGGTCGGATGCTGAACTATCTGGAGAAGAACGCCGACCTCGATCGTGCGGTCGAATTCCTGCCGAACGCCGAGGAACTGGCCAAACGCGAGTTCAGCTCCTACGTGTCACCCGAACTCGCCGTGCTCTTGGCCTATGTGAAGATGCACGCCGCCGATGAGGTCCTTGCGAGCACCGTGCCGGACGAGACGTGGATGCGTCGCGAACTCGTGTCCTACTTCCCGGAGGCCCTGCAGGAGAAGTACGGTGAGCTCATCCCCGAACACCCGCTGCACCGTGAGATCGCGACGGCGAAGCTCGTCAACCGGCTCGTCGACCGTGGCGGACTGACCTACATCTACCGGATGCTGGAAGAGACCCCGGCTTCGGTGCCGCAGATCGCACGCGTGTTCGTCGTGGTCTCCGAGATCTTCGGCCTCGACGACTTCTTCGACGCGGTGTGCGCGCTCGACAATCAGGTGCCGACCGAGGTGCAGGTGAAGCTCCAGCACGACTATGTGCGGCTGCTCGATCGGTCGTCGCGTTGGCTCGTGCAGCAGGCACCGGACAGTCTCGACGTCGATTCCGGCATCGAGATGTACGGCAAGGTCGTCGAGGCTCTGCGCTCCAGGGTTCCGGAACTCGTCGACGGCTACGATGCCGAGACCATGCGGGCGAAGGCCCAGAGCTACATCGACGAAGGTGTGCCGAGCGAACTCGCCTGGCGCTCGGCTGCTCTCCTCGACGAGTTCGTGCTGCTCGACATCACCCAGCTGGCTGCCCGGGCGAACGAATCCGCCGAGGATGTCGCCGAGGTCTACTACGCCGTGAACGAACGCTTCTCCGGTTCGCAGATCCTGACCCTCATCGGTGAGCTCGACCGCAGCGATCGGTGGTCGGCTCTGGCCCGCGGATCGATGCGTGACGACTACTACGCCGCGATCCTGTCGGTGACCGGAACGGTCTTGGCCGCCACGGATTCGCCGATCTCAGGAACCCCGGACGAGCGGGCGAAGCAGCGGCTGGCGGAATGGCTCGAACGCAACGAGACGGTCGTCGGCCGGGTGCTGGAGACGACGGAGACGATCCTCGGACTCGACACGGTCACGCAGGCACCGCTGTCGGTGCTGCTGCGCTCCCTGCGGTCGATGGTCCGCTCCTCGGCGTGGGAGAGCGAACACAACGGCTGACGCTGGTTCCGGTCGCGGCCGACCCCACGGTCGGCCGCGACCGGCGTGTCGGTCGTCGTCCGGACGGCACGGCCTCGGCGCGTGAGAACGCAGACCGATTCAGTGGTAGCGTCTGAACATCGACATCTCAGCAGATCCGCGGTTCTCCCGGGTCTGCTGATCTCACCTGGGAGGAACGTATCGTGCTCAACGAACTGCTGGCGGCCGAGGGCCTCACGGATGAGTCGGACGTCGAACACATCCATCTGCTCGTCGGGGACTGGCAGCTGCTGGCCGACCTCTCCTTCGCCGACCTCGTGCTGTGGGTGCCGTCGCCCAACGGCGCCTATACGGTGTTGGCCCATGCGCGATCGACGACCGGAGCGACACTGTTCAATCGGGACCTCATCGGAGCGCGAGCGACCGGTCTCGAGAAGGAGCTGCTCGACCGGGCCAGCAGCACCCGCAGCTATGTCACCCACGTCGCGGCAGCCCGAGAGATGGGAATCAGCGCCGGATCCTCCGGCGTCGATATCCTCGCCGAGGCGGTGCCGATCATCCGTGACGGTGAGGCCATGGCGCTCGTCGTCCGGTACTCCGAAGAGGTCCGGCGCAGAGGTTCGTCCCGGTTGGAGAAGTACTACCGGGAAACGGCGATGGCCCTGATGCGGATGATCGTGCAGGGAACGTTCCCCGACCGCGACGCCCCGTCCGGAGCTCGGCACGGCGAACCTCGAGTCGGTGACGGCATCTTCATCCTCGACCGCGATTCGCATGTGCAGTACGCGTCCCCGAACGCCGTATCGCTGATGCACCGGCTCGGCTACGGAGGAGAGATCGAAGGCAGCTACCTCTCGGCAGTGGTCTCGAACCTCAGCGCAGATCTGCGGCAGGTCGACGAGACCCTCCCGCTGGTGCTCACCGGACGGGCCCCGTGGCGGACCGAACTCGAAGTCGGGCGCACGAGTGTGTCCCTGCGCGCGATTCCCCTGACGGATGAGGGGGAGCGCACCGGTGCCATCGTGCTGGCCCGTGACGTCTCCGAGATCCGACGCCGCAAGCGGGAGCTGCTCTCGCGCGACGCGATGATCAAGGAGATGCACCACAGGGTGAAGAACAATCTGCAGACCGTCTCCGCACTGCTGCGGCTGCAGACCCGCCGGATCGACAGCCCCGAGGCCAAAGGCGCGCTGACCGAGGCGATGCGCCGCGTCTCGATCATCGCCGTGGTCCATGACGTGCTCAGCCAAGGCGTCGAATCCGAAGTGGACTTCGACGAAGTCGTCGACAAGGGGCTGCGTCTGACGCCCGAGCTGACCAGCCCGCTCGTGCACATCGAACTCAAACGCCGCGGAAGCTTCGGCACCATCTCCTCAGCCGATGCCACCTCCTTGGCCCTGGCCATCACGGAGCTGATCACGAACGCGATCGAACACGGATTCCCCACCGAGAACCTCGAGGGCCTGGAACCGGGGGAGACGCTCAACGGCCACGTGTGGGTGACTCCTGAGCGCAACGGCGACCATCTGAGTGTGACGATCGCCGATGACGGCATCGGGCTGGGGGAGACGCAGAACCCGGGCAACGGTCTGGGTACGCAGATCGTGCGCACCCTGGTCTCCGCCGATCTGGCCGGATCGATCCAATGGGAGGCACGCGAAGGCGGCGGAACCGTCGCCGTCCTCGATGTGCCGCTGCGCCCGGACTCCTACGACTGAGCCGCACACGACTGACTGAGCCGCACACGACTGAGTCCCTTGTCCCGACGGCGATCATTCGTCGTCGGGACAAGGGACTCAGTCTTCGATGAAGTGGTGCTGGGGGACTCGGTGCGGGTTTCGGCAGCTTCAGGGGACTGCCTCCCAGCTTGTCGGCGTCTCAGCCGGCGCGGCGGGCGCGAGCGGCGCGGCGCTTGAGAGCGCGACGTTCGTCTTCGCTCAGACCGCCCCAGACTCCGGCATCCTGACCGGACTCGAGGGCCCATTGCAGGCAGGTCTCTGCGACTTCACAGCGGCGACAGACAGTCTTTGCTTCCTCAATCTGGAGCAGCGCGGGTCCGGTGTTGCCGATCGGGAAGAAGAGCTCCGGATCCTCATTGAGGCATGCTGCACGGTGTCGCCAATCCATGGTGACCTTTCGACGAATTCAGTGAACGCGGTTGATCACACCCGAATTCCGGGCGTGCAACTCTCACAGTCAAGGTTCACATAACGCAATTGGGCGCACAAGGGTCCGGCAGTGTGAAATTTCTGACAAGAATTTTGACCATTGTCCTGCTATGAGGGCGATCGCGCAAATCGGTCCGCAATTCGTCCCTTCGCCCCTGGGGCGGCGTCTCCCCTTAGACTGTCAGGCACATGCAGACTGCAGATGAATGCAGACAGACATCTCGTGAACCGATGGAGGAATCATGACCAACGATCTCGCCGGCGCCCGCATCGTCTCCGTGGGCGGTCACACACCGCAGGTCGATCCGGACGCATTCGTCGCAGCCGGTGCCACCCTCGTCGGTGATGTGCATGTGAAGAAGGGAGCGAGCGTCTTCTACGGCTGTGTGCTGCGCGCCGAGGCCGCCCCGATCACGATCGGTCAGGACTCGAACGTCCAGGACAACACCGTCATGCACACCGACGCCGGCAAACCCGTCGTCATTGGTGCCCGGGTCTCCATCGGCCACCAAGCTCTCGTGCACGGTGCCGTCGTCGACGACGACGTGCTCATCGGAATGCACTCCACTGTGCTCAACGACGCCCATATCGGCAGCGAGTCCCTCATCGCCGCGGGCGCGGTCGTCCTCGAGGGTACACAGATTCCGGCACGGTCCCTGGTCGCCGGCGTTCCCGCGAAGGTGCGTCGGGAGATGACCGACGAAGGAGTGGAGAAGGTCCGGCAGAACGCCCAGTCCTATGTGCACCTGTCGACCCTGCACAAGGACACCGCCGAGGTGGTCGATCCGGGCTGACCGGACCGATCCCGAGTCGATCCGGCGGGGCCGTTCGCAAGCATCGTGGCGATTTGAGACAATCTGAGTGTGAACACTGAATTTGATTCCACTGCAGATCGCGTCGTCATCATCGGCGGCGGCCCCGGCGGCTACGAAGCCGCACTCGTCGCGGCTCAGCTCGGTGCCGACGTCATGCTCATCGAAGCGAATCGGTGTGGTGGTTCCGCCGTGCTCACCGATGTCGTGCCGTCGAAGTCGCTCATCGCCACTGCCGAGATGATGGATGAGATCGAGCGTTCCGGCGGGCTCGGAATCCGGATCGAGAACGCCGAGGACACCGCGTCCGATGATCGCCGAGTCACCGCCGACCTCGAAGCGGTCAACAAGCGCATCCTGTCGCTCGCCGACGCTCAGGCCAACGACATCTACGAAGGCCTCATCCGCGCCGGCGTCAAAGCCATTCAGGGCAAGGCGACTCTGGCTGGTCGCGACCAGGTCCATGTCGTCGAAGCCGGCGGCACCGAATACACTCTCGAGGCCTCGACGATCCTGCTCTCGGTGGGTGCCCATCCGCGTGAGCTGCCCACCGCGCAGCCCGACGGCGAGCGCATCCTCACCTGGACCCAGCTCTATGACCTCGACGAGCTGCCCGAGCACCTCATCGTCGTCGGCTCCGGTGTCACCGGCGCCGAGTTCGCGTCGGCCTACCGCGCCCTGGGCACCGAGGTGACCCTCGTGTCCTCGCGTGAGAAGGTGCTGCCCGGACAGGACGAGGATGCAGCCGATGTGCTCGAATTCGTCTTCCGCAACAAGGGGATGAACGTCCTCTCCCGCTCCCGTGCCGCCTCGGTGACCCGCACCGACGACGGAGTCGAAGTCGTGCTCGCCGACGGCCGCCGCGTCGAGGGATCCCACTGCCTCATGGCGGTCGGTTCGATTCCGAACACCGAAGGTCTCGGCCTGGAGAAAGCCGGTGTGCGGGTCAGCGAATCCGGACACATCGTCGTCGATGGGGTCTCGCGGACATCGCGGGCCGGGATCTATGCCGCCGGTGACTGCACCGGAGTGCTGCCGTTGGCCTCGGTGGCCGCGATGCAGGGCCGGATCGCCATGAACCACGCGCTCGGCGACGCGGTGCAGCCGCTCAAGCTGCGCAATGTCGCATCGAACGTGTTCACTGCGCCCGAGATCGCCACCGTGGGCTTCACTCAGCAGAACTACCGCGAGAACCCGACGGACATCGACACCGTGATGCTGCCGTTGGATACGAATCCGCGCGCCAAGATGCTCGGCATCGAGGACGGATTCGTCAAGATCTTCGCTCGACGCGGATCCGGCTCCATCCTCGGCGGTGTCGTCGTCGGACCCCGTGCCAGCGAGCTCATCCTGCCGATCACCATGGCCGTGGAGAACCGTCTGACCGTCGATCAGCTCTCCGCCTCCTTCGTCGTCTACCCATCGGTGAGCGGATCGCTGACCGAAGCGGCACGAAAGCTCCACCGCCACCTCTGAAGCCTCGAAACGGCGATCTCGGGAAAGTTCTGCTCCGCAGCTGTCGATCTTCTCGCTCCTCGACCGTCATGATGGTGTCAGGCCGCCCGGCATGACATGTGGAATGACGAAGGAGAACGACATGAAGTACGCACTTCTGCTGATGGGACGCACACAGGATCCTGACTGCGGTGAGGACGGCGGAGCGGATCCGGCCGAGTTCATGGCATTCGACCAGGAGATCAGCGAGGCCGGGGTCGTCGTCGGCGGCTTCGCCCTCGAAGGGCCCGAATTCGGTGTCCGCGTGAGTGGATCCGGAAGCGAGTCCCTTGTGACTTCGGGTCCGTTCGCCGAATCGAACGAATTCGTCGGCGGCAGCTACGTCATCGACGTCGCCGATATCGACGAGGCGATCGCCTGGGCGAAGAAGAGCCCCGCCGCGAAGACCGGACACATCGAGATCCGTCCGGTGGCCGACTACTGATGGACCCTGACCCCGATTCGGCCGCCCGTATCCTCAGCGCCATCGGCGAGGAGGACTACGGGCGGCTGCTCGCGGCGCTGGTCACCCGGTTCCGGGACTTCGACCTCGCCGAGGAGGCCCTCCACGACGCCGTGCTGCGCGCGGTCGAGACGTGGCCGGGCAGGGGAGTGCCCGAACGACCCCAGGCGTGGCTGATGGCCACGGCGAAGAACCGCGCCATCGATCTCATCCGCGCCGACGATGTGCGCACCAGACACCTCGCCCGCCTGCGCATCGAGGACGAGCTGCGGCCAGGTGACCACGACGACCACGCGGAGCGCCTCGGCGAGGAGGTGGACACGGCGGACCTGCCCGACGACCGTCTCGGCCTGTTCTTCACCTGCTCCCACCCGACCCTGCGCGAGGACGAATGCATCGTGCTCGTCCTGCGCTTCCTCTCGGGACTGACCACTGCCGAGGTGGCTGCCGGGTTCCTCATCGAGACCGCGACGATGCAGCAGCGGATCGTCCGCGCCAAGCAGCGGATCCGCAAGACCGGGATTCCCTTCGGCCGCCCTGCGCCTGCTGAGCTCGGCGACCGGCTGCCCGGAGTGCTGCGCGTCCTCTCCCTCATCTTCACCCAGGGCATCAACGCCACTGCAGGACGCGAACATACTCGAGTCGATCTGCAGCTCGAAGCCATCCGCCTGACCCGACTGCTCGTCGGATATCTGCCCGAGCAGACCGAAGCACGCGGTCTGCTGGCCCTGCTCCTGCTCACCCGAGCCCGTGATCGCGCACGGGTGACCGAGGACGCTCGGCCGGTGCCGCTGGCCGATCAGGACCGCAGCCGGTGGGACTCCCGCCTCATCGCCGAAGGCACGGGGATCGTCGGAGCGGCCGCCGGGGAACCGGGGGCCGGGGCCTTCACCATCCAGGCGGCGATCGCTGCCCTGCACGCCGACGCGGCGACGTTCGCCGATACGGACTGGAAGCAGATCCTCGTGCTCTACCGGATGCTTGCCGACCTCGACCCGCCGCCGGTCGTGGCTCTCAACACCGCGATCGCCCTCGGGCAGGTCTCGGGCCCCGAAGCGGCCATGAGCGCTCTGGACGAACTGGCCGATGATCCGCGGCTGCTGCGGCACAGACCCTTCCACATCGCCAGAGCCATCACGCTCGACGAACTCGGCCGCACGGCCGAAGCCTCGGATGCCTATGCCACCGGGCTGGAGTGCCCCGGAAACGATGCCGAATCCGAATACATCACTGCCCGGATCACCGATCTTCAGCGGTGACCCGGGCAGGGACTGGTGGACGCAGGACTCCGGCGTTCGGGTGAGGCGAACGCCGGAGTCGATGTTCCTCAGGCGGCGAAGCGGATGATCGCCTCACCGGACTTCACCGAGGCACCTGCGTCGACGAGCACCTCGGAGACGGTGCCGGAGTGACCGGCCTTGAGAGGCTGCTCCATCTTCATCGCCTCGATGACGGCAAGGGTGTCACCGACTTCGACGGTGTCACCGGGATTGACGGCGATGGAGATGATGGTGCCCTGCATGGGAGCGTTGAGCGCGTTCGAATCGTCGGCGAGCTTCGCACCCTTGCGGCTGCTCAGCCCGCGTTTGCGCCGTGGCACGCTGGGGCTGGGAACATGACCGAGGTCCGAGATGACGTCCTTGGGGACCGACACGGTCATCCGACGGCCATCGACCTCGACCACAACACTGAAGCTGTCGGTTGCAGTACTCATCTGTTCTCCTAGCGGTGGATCGACAAGCGGATTGACGAAAGCGGTTTCGAGCCAGTTGGTCCAGACCTTGAAATCGGTCGCGAAGGACGGTTCGTCCACGAGCACCCGGTGCAGCGGCAGCAGTGTCGAGACGCCCTCGATGCGGTATTCGGACAGCGCCCGACGTGCTCGTGCCAGGGCCTCGTCACGGGTGGCGCCGGTGACGACGAGTTTGGCCAGCATCGGGTCGAAGTCCGTGCCGACGACGCTGCCTTCGCCGATGCCGGAGTCCAGCCGCACGCCTGGGCCCGACGGCGCACGGTAGTTCTTCACCGCGCCGGTGGCGGGGAAGAACGTGGTCGGGTCCTCGGCGTTGATGCGGAACTGGAAGGAGTGTCCGCGCACGGCGGGGAACTCATCCGGCAGGGTCTCACCCGAGGCGATGCGCACCTGCCAGCCGACGAGGTCGACTCCGGTGACCTCCTCGGTGACGGTGTGTTCGACCTGGATGCGTGCATTGGCTTCCATGAAGATGATCGTGCCGTCCTCTCCGAGGAGGAACTCGCACGTCGCGGCGCCGACGTAGCCGACGTGGGCGAGCAGACGAGCCGAGGCTGCGGAGACGATGCGCTCCTGTTCGGCGGTGAGGAACGGGGCGGGCGCCTCTTCGATGATCTTCTGGTTGCGACGCTGCAGAGTGCAGTCGCGTGTGGACACGACCCGCACATTGCCGTGGGCATCGGCCAGGCACTGGGTCTCGAGGTGGCGGGGGCGCACGATCTGTTTCTCGATGAGGCACTCACCGCGGCCGAAGGCGCTCTGGGCCTCGCGGGTCGCCGCAGTGTAGGCGGCTTCGAGGTCCTCGGCGGCAGAACAGGCGCGAAAACCGCGTCCGCCTCCGCCGTGGACGGCCTTGACGACGACGGGGAACCCGATCCGGTCGGCCACTTCGGCGGCTTCGGCCAGATCGGCCACGGCACCGTCGGAACCGGGAGCGACCGGAGCGTCGACAGCCTCGGCGACGGCCCGGGCTCCGGACTTGTCACCGAGGAGCTCGATCGCTGCCGGGGGAGGACCGACCCAGATAAGCCCGGCATCGATGACGGCCTGGGCGAACTGCGCGTTCTCGGCCATATAGCCGTAGCCGGGATGGACGGCATCGGCGCCGGAGCGCTTGGCCAGGGCGAGGATCTTCTCGATGTCGAGATACGTCTCCCCGGCTCCGGATCCGTCCAGCAGCCACGCATCGTCGGCGAGTTCGACGAAATCGGCATCGGAATCGGCACGGGTGTACACGGCGACGGCCTTGATGCCGAGGTCGTGGGCGGCCCGGATGATGCGCAGAGCGATCTCACCGCGGTTGGCGATGAGGACCCGGCGGACGGCCCCGGTCGGAACAGTGGTGCTCAGAACCGAGGTCGTGGAGTCGGAGAGGACTGTGGTCATGGTGCTCCTTTGTATGATCACAGAATAATTTAGAGAACAGCACCAAGGGTTTGTAGGACAGCGATAAAAAATTGGGACGAGAACTTCAATGTCCTCGGGCGTGTCATCGAACTCGTCTCGAGTCTACCGCTGGAGAGTCCACAGATCGGGCCAGAACAGGCCCATATCGGTGACCAGTTCGCGTACGACGGGCAGGCTGAGTCCGAGGACGGTGAGATGGTCGCCGTCGAGCCGGTCGACGAAGGCGCCGCCGAATCCGTCGATCGTCAGCGCCCCGGCCACATGAAAGGGCTCTTCGGTGGCGATGTACGCCTCGAGCTCCTCCGGGCCGGGTGAGCCGATGAGCACCGAGGTGGCCAACCGCTGAGAGCGCAGTGCGCTGAGTTCGAAGGCCTTCGGGTCGGTTCGATCGGCGCGATCAGTGCTGTCGCGGCGGTCGTCAGCTCCCGCCCGCCCGGCAGTGCCGTTCGCTTGCGGAGTCCGGATGAGGACGGCGACGGTATGCCCCGAGTGCAGCGTCGTCCATTGACCGGCGATCGCCGACCACACTTCGCGAGTGCGGTCGGCCGTTCCCGGTTTGCCGATGGCCCGGCCGTCGAATTCGAGCAGGGAGTCGCCGGCGATGACGACTACGGTGTCCGCGTCCTCGAGCGCCGGGGGAGCGGAACCGATGATCCGGTCGATGACCGCGCGGGCCTTCGCTTCCGAGAGAGCCGTGGTGAGATCGCCGACGGAACCGGAGAATTCGTCTTCGATAGCGCGTTCGTCGACCTCGGAGACGATGATGACCGGGTCGATCCCGCCGGCTCGGAGGATCTGGCGTCGAGAGGGAGACTGGGAAGCGAGGACCACAGGGATCACGAGACGGCCTCCGAGTGATTCGGGACCGGGTCGGCCCTGACGTCCTCTGTCACCGCTGATCCTTCGGCAGCTGACTGAGCCTCGGCGCCGGGGACCAGTTCGTGACGGCGGGCGGTTTCGCCCTTCTCCGGGATATCGAGGCTGCGGTCGACGACGACCGGGGCTGCGATGCGCTCGGCGATCGCCGACAGCAGGGTCGAGGACAGCTGTGCATAGCCGAGTTCGCTGGGGAATCGTCCCGAGTCGTTGAGCAGAGACCGGCGTGTCGTTCCGCTCAGTGATCCCGTCGACCGCAGCGGAACCGCACGTGCGGCCAGCGCTGCCAGCCATTGGGAACCGGCGAGGACCCGTGAGGTCCGCCGCAGCGACGTCTTGAGCGGATCGCGCAGCCCCGGCAGACCGCCGAGGTTGGGACAGACGAGGACGAACACGGTGTAGCGGCCCTCGCGCTGGAGCCTGTTGATGGCCTGGTTGAGCACGGGAACGCCGATGGTCGCCTGGATCGGGTGGATGATGTCTCCGGTGCCGATCGAGATGATCGCGAACCGGCGGTCTTCTGTCCAGTGGTCCGAGAGCTGTCGAGAGAGCCACGGCGAGCGCAGAACCTCGTCGACCTGCCGATGCAGATCATCCGACAGCGCCGAGGGGCGAGCCGTGGTCTGGACCCGCACAGTGGTGCCGAGCATCCGCGCCAGTCCGCGGCCGATGAGAGTCGGTGGCGCCTGCTCGGGGTCGACGTCGACCCCGCAGAGCCACGAATCGCCGATGATGGCCAGGGCGGCGGAGTCGTCATCGTCGTTGTGTCGGGGAGCGGCGATCGCCTCGGCGAAGGTGGAGAAGCGGCGATTCTTGTCGTCGTCGAAGGAGCGGCGCAGCGATCCTGCCTGGTGGCGGAGCAGCCCCGCAGCCGAGGCACCGGCGCCGACGACGGTCGCTCCCATGGTCGCCAGCGTATAGATCAAGCGTCTTCCCACTGTTTCCCTCCTCCGGCGTCATCATTGCACCTTTGTCAGTGCTTCAACAACTATTGTTGGACCATGACGGAAAACGATCAGCAGCAACCTCCGAACCGATTCCGTGGGGCGTGGGAGGCGTTCCGGAGGGGACGCGGATCCTCGCGTTCCCGGTCCGAATCCGAGCCGACCCCGTCGCAGGCCGTCAGTGCCGAAGAGATCGCACTCAGTCGAATCGAAGCCCAGGCCAAACCGTATGTGGCTCCGGGTCTCAAGCTCGCTGCTGCGTGGTCGTGGCGGTCGATCGTCGTACTCGTGGCGATCGGCGTGGCCCTGTGGCTCCTGTCGAAGATCTCCAGCGTCGTGCTGCCCGTGCTCATCGCTCTGCTGTTGGCCGCTCTGCTCGCTCCGCTGACCGGGTGGCTGAAGAAGAAGCGTGTACCGCGCGGCGGGGCCGCTGCGATCTCCTTCATCGGTTTCATCGTCATCGTGCTCGGGCTCTTCGGCCTCGTCGGTCAGCAGATCTATTCCGGCATGCCCGATCTCGTCAGACAGGTCATCGCCGGTGTGTCCGGAATCAGCGGCTGGCTGGCCACGAGTCCCTTCGGCATCGACGCCTCGACGATCTCGAGCTATATCGACGAGGCGATCAAGACCGCGACGAGCTTCTTCCAGACCAACAGCAGCCAGCTTCTCGGCGGTGCCCTGGAGGCCACCTCCTCGGTGGGCACCTTCCTCACCGGGATGGCCGTCTGCCTGTTCGCGACGTTCTTCTTCCTCTACGACGGGGAGAACATTTTCAGATGGGTCATGAACCTGCTGCCGGTCCCGGCGCGTCCTGTCGCCACGGGTGCGGCTCGGCGCGGGTGGACGACCCTCGTGCAGTATGTGCGGGTCCAGATCCTCGTCGCCGCCGTCGACGCGATCGGCATCGGCATCGGCGCTGCGTTCCTCGGGATCCCCCTGGTCATTCCCATGACCGTGCTCGTATTCCTCACCTCGTTCGTCCCCGTCGTCGGCGCCATCGCCTCCGGGGCGGTCGCCGTACTCGTCGCTCTGGTCTCGAACGGACTGGTCAGCGCGGTGATCATGTTGGCCGTGGTCATTGCGGTCCAGCAGATCGAAAGCCAGGTCCTCCAGCCTTTCCTGATGGGCAAGGCCGTGTCCGTCCACCCGCTGGCCGTGATCCTCGCGGTCACCGGAGGCGGTTTCCTCTTCGGCATCGTCGGTGCCCTCTTCGCCGTTCCCCTGGTGGCGGTGCTCAACAGCGTCGTCGGCTACATCGTGCGCACGAACGCCGGTGACTCCGAGGCCGCAGAGGATGACCCGAAGCGAGATCCGGACGAGCGGGAGGCCGCCGCTGTCCTGGAGACCGCGAAGGAACGGCTCACCGACGCCGTCCGCGAATCCGCGGAAGACGAACGCGCATCAGGCTCCGAACCGACCGATTCGGGCGAATCTGGGACGACCGGTTCGGCCGAGCCCGGACGATCGAAGAACGCCCCCGATGACTGAGTCTCGGGCCAGGATGAGTCTCGGGCCAGGATGATCCGGCAGGTCGCGTCCGAACGGCGATCCGACGAGGATCTTCTGAGCGGAGTGCCGACGAGGATCCTCTGAGCCGGAGTGCATACAGAAGTGGGCGGGTGCGATCGCACCCGCCCACTTCTGTCTGTTCTGTCTGTCGATGATCAGCCGGTGAAAGCCTCGACGGAATCGACCTTGACCTCGATGGTCTTGCCGTTCGGAGCCTCGTATGAGGTCGTGTCTCCGGCCTTGACGCCGAGGACAGCCGCTCCGAGCGGAGACTTCTCCGAGAAGACGTCGATATCGGAGTCCCCGGCGATCTCGCGGTTGCCTAGCAGGAACCGCATGCTGTTGCCGGCGACGGTCGCAGTGACGACGGTTCCGGGGGCCACGGTCTTGCCGTCGCTGTCGTTCGAGCCGACCTTGGCGTTGCGCAGCAGCACCTCGAGCTGGCGGATGCGAGCTTCCTGCTTGCCCTGCTCATCACGTGCTGCGTGATAACCGCTGTTCTCCTTCAAGTCACCCTCGTCGCGGGCGGCTTCGATCTTCTCAGCAATCTCTGCACGACCCGGTCCGGAGAGATGCTCGAGTTCCTTCGACAGGCGGTCAAAGGCTTCCTGGGTCAACCATGTCTCTTCCTGGGTGACTTCCTCGGTCATGACTTCTCCTTCTTCGGTCGGTGCACTGACGGGCGTGTCAGGCAACGAAAAAACCGGGCGTATGGGCACGCCCGGAAGTTGAATGAAACTACAGTGTAACGCATCTGCAGAGAAAAACGATGAGTTCGATCACGTTGCCTGCCGCGAGTCGGAACTTCGCGGCCGCAAGCGGCGTCCTCGTGGGAGAACTATTCGAACCAGCAGGAGTCCGCGTGACCGGAGGCAGCCAGCTGAGTCGTCGCCAGGTCGACGTCGACGCGTTTCGGCGCATTCGGATCGGCGTTCGGATCGGCGGGAACGGTCACCTCGGTGAAGCCGACGATCGCTTCGTGCTCGTTCGTGGCTTGGACGATGCAGTGCACGTCGCGTTCCTGATCCGGAAATATTCCGACGCTGACGTGCGTTGACGAGTCGTCGACAACCGAATATTCAAGAGTGCGCGGTGTCGTGGGATTCGTCTGCGGACGGAAGGCCCAGACAGCGATGACCGCGACCACAGCGGCGAGGACGACGACGGCGATGACCTTCGCTCGACGGCTCAGCTCTCGCGTGGGTCTGCTGGTCCGGCCGTAGCGATCATCATGCAGTGGTGGTGCCACTGTTACCTCAGTCATTGAATTCCTCATTAAGTACTTCGCGCACTAATCTAGAGTAGTCGATCCTCTGCCGGCGATCATGTCAGCCGCAGCGCCGGCAGGAGGTGGCCACCAGGCTGAATCGAAAGGGACATTTAGGATATGACTTCGCTTCCGTACCATGGGCTGCGCCTGTTGGCCGTCCATGCCCACCCCGACGACGAATCCTCCAAGGGTGCGGCAACGACCGCGAAGTACGCGTCTCTGGGTGCCCGGGTGCTCATCGCCACGATGACCGGTGGTGAAGCCGGCGACATCCTCAACCCCGCCCTGCTGCAGAGCCCGAAGGCCAGCCGCGATATCGCCGGTCTCCGTCGTGAGGAGATGGCGACGGCCGCCGCCGCTCTCGGCGCCGAACATGTCTGGGTCGGGCACGTCGACTCGGGGCTGCCCGACGGTGATTTCGACAACCAGACACCTCCCGGATGCTTCTATCGGGTCCCCGATGAGGTCGCGATGCTGCCCCTGGTGCACATCATCCGCACCTTCCGCCCGCAGGTGGTGACCACCTATGACGAGCTCGGCGGATATCCTCACCCCGACCACATCAAGAACCATGCCGTGACCATGGCTGCCGTCGAGGCCGCCGCGGATGCGACCTCCCACCCCGAGCTCGGTGAGCCGTGGCAGGTGCAGAAGATCTACTTCAATCAGGACCTGTCGGCGAAGAAGTGGATCACCATCCACGAGAAGATGCTCGAAGCGGGACTCGACTCCCCGTTCGCCGACCACCTCGAGGATTTCAAGAAGCGCGACAACCAACGCCGCAACTGGCTGAGCACCCGCATCGACTGCTCCGAGTTCTTCTCTGCGCGCGATCGGGCGCTTCTCTCCCATGCCACTCAGATCGACCCCGAGGGCGGCTTCTTCTCCGCTTCTCGCAAGGCCGCTCGCACATACTGGCCGACCGAAGAATTCGAACTGGCCCTCGACCTCACCGGCCGGGAACCGCTGAACCGGGATCTCGACTTCCAGGAGACCGATCTGTTCGCCGGCGTGACCTTCGACGACGGTCGTCGCGTTCCCGATGAGGGGATGCTCCCGGACTCACCGGCCGACGACCTCGACGCCGAAGCAGCCGTCCCGACCGAAAGCGATGCCCGAGCATGATATTCGCGTCCTCTCCGACCCCGACCCCGGACGGAGGCGCACCGGACCCGGATCTGGTGACTCCCGGAACGATCGGCTTCCTGGCCACGCTCGTCATCGTCATCCTGACGATCTTCCTCATCCGGGACGCTCTGCGTCGTGTCCGTCGGGTGCGGGCCCGATCGGGTGCGAATGATGCCTACCCGATCCCGCTGCGCAGGCATGTGGTGCCCAACCAGTCGACGCTCTCAGGTCCGGAGGCACCCGAACCGGAGACCGGTGAGCGCGACACCGACGCAGCCGCCGATACCGGACCATCTGATGCGCATCGCCGAGGCGACGCGACGGAGGAGCCGATCGATTCCTCCGAATCCTCCGACGAACGGAATGGACGAGCCTGAGGCTCTGAGGTCCTGTGCCCACGCAATCGGCGCGATCACCGATCGGTGATCGCGCCGATTGCGTCCGTGCGGACTCAGCTGGAGGGCGGAGAGCCGGGGCAGACGGACAGGCCGTCCGGACTCGGCCGAATGAGGGTCAGTAGGCGGCGACGGCGGCGATGATGAGCGCGGCGAGATGGCAGCCGTAGCCGAGGATCGTGAGGATATGGAAGATCTCATGGAAGCCGAGCCACTTCGGTGAGGGGTTCGGCCGCTTGATCCCGTAGATCACGGCACCGGCGATATAGCACACACCGCCGAGGACGACGAGGAGGCCGACGGCGAAGTTCGTCGCCCAGATCTGAGGGATGTATCCGACTCCGGCGACCCCGAACCCGACGTAGATGGGCACGAAGAGCCACCTCGGCGCGGTGGTGAAGATCGTACGGAAGGCCACTCCGAGTGCGGCGGCGCCCCAGAGCACGGACAGCAGGAGGATCGCCTGGTCGGCGGTGAGCATCAGCACGGCCAGCGGAGTGTACGTGCCGGCGGTGATGAGGAAGATGTTCGCATGGTCGAGTCGCCGCAGAACCAGGCGGGCACGGGTGCGCCAGCGGCCCCGGTGGTAGACGGCGGAGGTGCCGAAGAGCAGCATGCCGGTGACGGCGAAGACTGCGGCGGCGATACGCGATTCGATCGTCGGGGAGATGATCACCAACGCCAGACCGCCGAGCATCGCCAGAGGGAATGCACCGGCGTGGAACCAGCCGCGCAGCTTCGGCTTGACCTGACCCGCCAGTTTCGTCAGTTCGGCTCGCAGGGCCGAGCGGCGACGCGCGATGCGGTGGTCATCGGCGGGTGGCGCAGCATCCGCACCTGCTGAACCGACGGGCCAGGAGCCGTCGGGGACGACTGGAGAGGAATCGGTGAGCGAAGCGTTCATGGGTCCATAGTAGCCAGCGCGCCTGAGGCCGCGTTCAGCATCGTCGGCTAGTAGTCTTAGACAGTGTTCGAGCCGACCGACGACCCAGATGGAGGAGGACAGCTGTGGCGCGACCCGTGAACCTGCTCTATCGGCTGTACGAGCGACGGCTCAAGCGTGAGCTCGACAAGTCGGTTCCGGTTCCGCGGCACGTCGGGGTCATCACCGACGGCAATCGCCGGTGGGCGAAGGAATTCGGGGCCACGACCGCAGACGGGCACCGGGCCGGAGCGGCGAAGATCGTCGAATTCCTCGGTTGGTGTCACGAGATCGACGTGGAGATCGTCACTCTCTACGTTCTGTCCAAGGAGAACCTCGCCCGTTCGGCCGAAGAGGTGTCGATCCTCATCGAGATCATCTCGGACCTGGTGGAGAAGATCGCAGCGCTCGACGGCGTCGGCGTCCAGCTCGTCGGTGATCTCGAGATCGTTCCAGCGGATCTGCGGGCCCGCTTGGAAGCCGTGACGACCACCGCGGACTGCGGCATGCGAGTCAATGTCGCCGTCGGCTACGGCGGTCGGCAGGAGATCGTCAACGCGGTGAAGTCCCTGCTGCGGACTCGGGCCGACGACGGCACGGATCTCGAGTCCATCATCTCCGAGCTGTCTCCCGAGCAGATCGGCGAACACCTCTACACCAAGGGCCAGCCCGATCCCGACCTCATCATCCGCTCGTCGGGAGAGCAGCGACTCTCCGGCTTCCTCATGTGGCAGAGCGCCTACTCGGAGTTCTATTTCTGCGAAGCCTACTGGCCGGACTTCCGCCGCACGGATTTCCTCCGTGCCGTGCGTGACTACGGTCTGCGGCAGCGTCGCTTCGGCAAATAGGGCCTGCCGGCGGCCCGCGCGGATCTGAAGCTGTATGACGGTGGAATCCCGCATTCACTCGAAGTTCATGACCTCGACTTGCCCGAACACGCGTGCCGCTGCCGTCTGCGGGGACGAACCGGGTTAGGTTGACTGTAGTTGGTCGACACCAACCCGAGATCGGGGGATGTCAGAACCGGATCTCGGCGGAACTCACGCCTCAGAGGTCCTCATGGCTGAAAAAGTCCACACCTACGTTCTCGACACCTCGGTGCTGCTGTCCGATCCCGGAGCGCTGCTGCGCTTCGCCGAACATCACGTCGTCATTCCACTCATCGTCGTCTCCGAGCTCGAGGGCAAACGCAATCATCCCGAACTCGGCTTCACGGCTCGCAAAGCACTGCACATCCTCGACGACTTCCGTTCCGACTACGACCGATTGGATCAGCCCATCCCGGTCGGCGATGCGGGCGGAACGCTGCGGGTTGAGCTCAATCACATCGACGCCTCCACGATGCCGGTCGGCTTCGACCGGTCGGAGAACGACACCCGCATCCTGGCCGTGGCCCGCAACCTCTCGGCCGAAGGCTGTGATGTCGTCGTCGTGACCAAGGACGTGCCGATGCGGGTGAAGGCGTCGGCCCTGGGTCTGCACGCGGAGGAGTACCTGGCGGAGCTGGCCGTCGACTCCGGGTTCACCGGAATGAGCGAGCTCGGACTCGACGACGAGCAGATGAGCGAATTCTACGATTCGGGATCGGTCGTCACCGAGGAGGTCTCCGACGAGGTGGTCAACACCGGTGTCGTCATCACCTCACCGCGCGGATCCGGTCTGGGACGGGTGCGCACCGGCAATCGCGTGTCGATGGTGCGCGGGGACCGTGACATCTTCGGCGTCCACGGCCGATCGGCAGAACAGCGGATCGCCATCGACATGCTGCTCGACGACGCTCTGGGAATCGTGTCGATGGGAGGGCGAGCCGGAACGGGGAAGTCCGCGCTGGCCCTCATGGCCGGTCTGCAGAAGGTGCTCGAGGAGAACAAGCACTCGAAGATCATGGTCTTCCGCCCCCTCTATGCCGTCGGCGGGCAGAACCTCGGCTACCTGCCCGGCAGCGAGGGGGAGAAGATGAATCCCTGGGCGGAGGCCGTGTTCGACACCCTCAGCGCGCTGGTGAGCAAGAACGTCATCGACGAGGTGGTCAACAGAGAGATCCTCGAGGTGCTGCCGCTCACGCACATCCGAGGACGGTCGCTCCACGACGCATTCGTCATCGTCGATGAGGCGCAGTCGTTGGAGCGCAATGTTCTGCTCACCGTGCTCTCACGCATCGGGATGAACTCGAAGGTGGTGCTCACCCACGATGTCGCCCAGCGCGACAACCTGCGAGTCGGCAGGCACGACGGAGTCGCTGCGGTGATCGAGAAGCTCAAGGGCCACGAACTGTTCGCTCATGTCACGCTGACACGGTCCGAGAGGTCGGAGATCGCGGCTCTGGTCACCGATGTCCTCGAGGAGTTCGACCCGTTCCGGTCGTGAGCCTCTGCTCCGGTCGCCGACCGCTCACGTTACCGCCGGTGTATCGCGCTGTGCGGTGAGCGGTCGACGCTGGGGTGAGCGGTCGACGGGGCTCGAAAGGAGCCGCCGACACGACACGGCGCCCGGACGATACCGTCCGGGCGCCGTCTCGATCTGTCAGACCGGAGACCTACTTGTAGCTGCCGATCATCGTGGTGACGTCGAGGGCCTTGTCGAGGTCGGCTTCGGTGATGGAGCCGTTCTCGACGAAGCCGAGCGCGATCGTTGCTTCCTTGACCGTCATCTTCTCGGCCACGGCATGCTTGGCGATCTTCGCCGCGGCCTCGTAGCCGATGACCTTGTTCAGCGGAGTGACGATGGAGGGGCTCGCCTCGGCGAGGAAGCGGGCACGCTCCTCATTGGCGGTGAGACCGTCGATCATCTTCTCGGCCATGACGGTCGAGGCGTTCGCGAGCAGGCGGATCGACTCGAGCAGGTTCGACGCCATGACGGGGATGCCGACGTTGAGTTCGAACGCGCCGTTGGTCGACGACAGCGACACCGCGGCGTCGTTGCCGATGACCTGAGCGGCGACCTGAATGGTGGCCTCGCAGATGACCGGGTTGACCTTGCCGGGCATGATCGACGAACCGGGCTGGAGATCGGGGATGGCGATCTCGCCGAGGCCGGTGTTCGGTCCCGAACCCATCCAGCGCAGATCGTTGCAGATCTTCATGTAGCCGTAGGCGATGGTCCGCAGCTGGCCGGAGGCCTCGACGAGCCCGTCGCGGTTGGCCTGCGCCTCGAAGTGGTTGCGTGCCTCGGTGATCGGCAGTCCGGTCTCCTCGGCGAGGATCTCGACCACGCGGGAGGAGAAGCCGTCGGGGGTGTTGATGCCGGTGCCCACAGCGGTTCCGCCCTGCGGGACCTCTGCCACGCGCGGCAGGGAAGCCTCGATGCGCTCGATTCCGTAGCGGACCTGAGCTGCGTAGCCGCCGAACTCCTGACCGAGCGTCACCGGAGTGGCATCCATGAGGTGGGTGCGGCCGGACTTGACGACGGAGGCGAACTCCTTCGCCTTCTTCTCCAGAGAGGTCGCCAGGGTGTCCATGGCCGGGATGAGGGTGTTGACCAGGGCCTTGGTCACGGCCAGGTGCACCGAGGTGGGGAAGACGTCGTTCGACGACTGCGAGGCGTTGACGTGGTCGTTCGGGTGGACGTTGATTCCGTCAGCTTCGAGCGCCTTCGTCGCCAGCGAGGCCAGAACCTCGTTGGTGTTCATGTTCGATGAGGTTCCCGAACCGGTCTGGAACACGTCGATGGGGAAGTGGGCGTCGAACTCACCGGAGATCACCTGATCGGCGGCGTTCTGGATGGCTGTGGCACGGGCTTCGTCGAGCACGCCGAGTTCGGCGTTGGCCTTGGCAGCCGCCTTCTTCACCTGTGCCAATGCGGAGATGTGAGCGGATTCGAGGGTTTTGCCCGAGATCGGGAAGTTCTCGACGGCACGCTGGGTCTGTGCGCTGTAGAGGGCGTCCTTGGGGACTTTGACCTCACCCATGGTGTCGTGTTCGATGCGGAATTCTTCGGTCATTGTTGTCCTTTCCGTTGGGTGCCGGGGAAATGATTGCGGAGTTCAGGGTCGTTGAGAGCCTGCACGGCTGACCACCGAGGCGGCTGGTCGCTCAGGAAGCGTAGGCGGAGACCGCGACCTCGTCGCCTCCGTACTGGGCGACCACCGTGGTGTGGCCGTCGTGGAGCTGGTAGGTGAGTCCGACGATGATGAGTCGGCCGTCATCGACTGCGGTTTTGATGATCGTCGACAGCTGCATGATCTTGTCGACGGTGTCCATGGTGTTCTGACCGACGGTCTCGTTGATCGTGGTCCGTCCGTTCTTGCGGGCCCGGGCCACCGTCGGCAGGATGCGGGCGACGACGTCGGAGATGAACCCGGGAGGAGTCTCACCCGAGTCGTAGGCGTTGTAGGCCGCCGTCACGGCCCCGCAGCTGTCGTGTCCGAGCACGACGAGCAGGGGAGTGCCGAGCATTTCGACGCCGTATTCGAGCGACCCCAAGGTGACCGGGTCGACGACCTGTCCGGCATTGCGGACGACGAACATGTCGCCGAGGCCGACATCGAAGATCATCTCAGCGGCGACTCGGGAATCCGAGCAGCCGAAGAGCGTGACGAACGGGGTCTGGCTGTCCGACAGGGACTCGCGCCGTGCAGTGTCCTGGTTGGGATGCCGAGGGACGTCGTCGACGAATCGCTGATTTCCCTCGAGGAGTCGTTTCCACGCCTGGTTGGGCATTACTTTCGCACCTGCTTCCGAGTTGTGTGCAACGCGCCCGGGACCGGGTGCGTTGTGAGGTCAGACCAGTCCGCGGCGTGCGGCTTCCTCTGCGGCCTCCACGTAGGAGTGGGTCTTCGCGGCCTGGTGTTCGGCGAAGACCTGACGGACGGTCCCCGACTTTGACCGCATCACCAGCGAGTGTGTGGTGACGTGTCCGCCCTGGAACTTCACTCCGTCGAGCAGATCGCCGTTGGTGATGCCGGTGGCGACGAAGTAACTGTTGTCTCCGGTGACGAGGTCATCGGTGTTGAGCACCTGGTTGACGTCGAGGCCGGCCTTGGCGGCGGCTTCGCGTTCGGTGTCGTCCTGCGGCCACAGACGGCCCTGGATGACTCCGCCGAGCGCCTTGATGGCGCAAGCGGTGATGATGCCTTCCGGGGTGCCGCCGATGCCCATGAGCATGTCGACGCCGGTTCCGGGACGGCAGGCGGCGATGGCTCCGGCGACGTCGCCATCGGTGATGAGCTGGATGCGGGCACCGGCGGCGCGGATCTCATCGATCATCTGCTGGTGGCGGGGACGGTCGAGGATCATCACCGTCACCGAGGCGGGATCCTTCGTTCCCTTCGCCTTGGCGACGCGACGGATGTTCTCGGCGATCGGCAGACGCAGATCGACGGCGTCGGCGGCATCGGGGCCGGTGACGAGCTTCTCCATGTAGAACACGGCTGAAGGGTCATACATCGCACCGTCTTCGGTCACGGCCATGACCGAGATCGCGTTGGGCATGCCCAACGCGGTCAAGCGGGTGCCGTCGATCGGATCGACGGCGACATCGCAGTGCGGTCCGCCGCCGTCGCCGACCTGCTCGCCGTTGAAGAGCATCGGAGCTTCGTCCTTCTCGCCTTCGCCGATGACGACGGTTCCGGCCATGCGGACGGTGGAGATGACGTTGCGCATCGCGGCCACGGCTGCTCCGTCGGCGGCGTTCTTGTCTCCGCGGCCGACCCAGGGTGCGGCGGCGATGGCGGCAGCCTCGGTGACTCGGACGAGTTCCAGGGCCAAGTTGCGGTCGGGTGCGTCCGACTCGACCTGAGCCTTCTGTGACCATGAGTCGGTCACTGCGACAGGTGGAGCCTCCTCATCAACTCGTCCTCGGTCTTGGTGAGATTTCACGTCAACAGGCTCTTTGGAGTCACTCATGCTTCCAATTGTGCCACCCCTGTGATCCGGGTCGCGACAGCGGTGTCCGCTTGTGGCCGCTGTCACGTCCTCGGACCGGAATTGGCCCTTCGCGCGCGAGCCGAGGACAATGGCGGTGTGAATGTTCGAAATGCTGCTGACGAGACGGGTGCTCGAACTGTCGTCGACGAGGCGACGTCGAGTCCTGAGGGAGAGTCCATGGCTGACGAGTCCGGAGTGATGCTGCCGGGGTCCCGCGAGGAGATGCGCTTCCTGCGCAAGAACTCGAACTGGGTGAATATGGTCATCGCGATCCTCGCCTGCCTGGCGGTCGCCGTCGGGATCCTGTTCCTCGCCCCGCAGCCGGAAGTGGATTCCGAACGTGTCGTCGACTACCAGGGGATCGCCGAGCAGTCTCAGGGCAATGCCGAGTTCGATCTCATCGTGCCGCAGATCCCGCGCGGATGGACCTCGAATGAAGCCAGCCTCGATCGGGTCGGCGACTCCGAGTACACCTCGTGGTACATGTCGTTCATCGGCCCCGACGACCAGTGGGTGAGCATCGAACAGGCCGAAGCGAGTGAGAACTGGGCGAAGCGGAAGACCGATGAGTCCGTCGCTGCCGAGAAGGTGACCGTCGGCGGTGCCGACTTCCAGATCTATCGGACCGAAGAGGCGAAAGAATACTGGGTCACGCACAAGGGCGATATGTATGTCGTCCTGAGCGCCACTGCCGCACCGGACACCATCAACACCTTCGCTGACCAGGTGGCCGCCCAGCTGAAGTGACTCCGGCGGACTCGGAGTTCTACTCGGCGTCGTCCGATGTCTCCTCACGGGCCTTGTCGAGGCGTTCCCGCGCTCCATCAAGCCATGCCTGGCAGCGGTCGGCCAGTGCTTCGCCGCGTTCCCACAGCCGCAGCGACTCTTCGAGCGGCAGATTGCCGGTCTCCAGGCGCTTGACGGTCATGACGAGTTCTTCGCGTGCCTGCTCGTAGCTGAGGGTGCTGATATCGGGCTGATCTTCTTGGGTCGTCGGTTCGGTCATCGGTGTCTCCTTCGCAGAGTGAGTGGAATGTGGGCGGAGTGTGGAGCTGTGGTCATCCGTCGGTCGTCGAATCGTCCGTTTCCGGTGTGACCTCGGTGATCGCGGCATCGAATCGACCATGGGCGACCCGGACGTGGACGGTGTCGCCGGTCGTGACCTCGTCGGCATTGCGGACGGCCTGTCCCTCGTCGGTCTGAACCACGGCGTATCCGCGCTCCAGCGTCCGCAGGGGAGAGAGGGACTGGGCCTGGGAACGGAGGTGCTGGATCTCGTTCTGGGCCTGGACGACCGATGCGTTCGTCGCCTGCAGGCTGCGACGGCGGATCATCGCCAGTTCGTTCTCGTGAGCGGTGATCATCGTCTGCGGTTCGGCGAGCACCGGGCGCGAACGCACGGCGGTGAGCATCTCCTGTTCGCGGTCGAGGATGCGGTTGACGGCGGATTCGAGCTCGGCTCGGGCATGCAGCAGATTCATCCCTTCTTCCGCGACATCCGGAACGATCCTCTTTGCGGCGTCCGTGGGTGTTGACGCCCGCATGTCTGCGACCTCGTCGAGGATGGGCCGGTCGGCTTCGTGTCCGATCGCCGAGACCACCGGTGTCTGCGCTGCGGAGACGGCGCGCACGAGTGCTTCGTTGGAGAACGGCAGGAGGTCTTCCATGCTGCCGCCGCCGCGGGCGATGACGATGACATCGATCTGCGGATCCGCATCGAGTTCGGCGAGGTTCTTCATCACTCCCGGCACAGCATCCGGGCCCTGGACGGCACAGTTGCGGACTTCGAATTCGGCGGCCGGCCAGCGCAGGTGCACATTGCGGATGACGTCTTTCTGCGCATCCGAATCCCGTCCGGTGATCAGCCCGATCCGGTTCGGCAGGAACGGGAGGCGACGCTTTCGGCTGGGATCGAAGAGTCCCTCGGCGCCCAGCTGTTTCTTCAGCCGTTCGAGGCGAGCGAGGAGTTCGCCGAGGCCGACGGCACGGATGTCGTTGGCCCGCATCGTCAGGCGACCGGTCTTCGTCCAGAAGTCGGCTTTGAGGTTGGCGACGACGTGGCTGCCCTCGGCGAGAGGAGCTCCGGTGCGGTCGAGGACGTTCTTCCAGATCTGGACCGGCAAGGACATCTCGACATCGGTATCGCGCAGGGTCAGGTAGCTGGCCTTGCCCCGATGGTTGAGCTCGACGACCTGCCCTTCGATCCACACGCTCGACATGCGGTCGATATAGGACTTCATCTTCGACGACAGCAGACTCAGCGGCCACGGATTCTCCGCTGTGGTCTCGGCTGCGGTGGCGGCGAGCTCCTTCGGCTCGGCCGTTTCGCCGAGCGTGCCGGGAGTGCCGGAAATTCTTTGCGCCATCTAAGTCCCCTTCCGAATCCCAAGCCTAACGAACGGCACTGACGCAGCCCATTCCTGGCCGCAGTCGATGCCTCCGGCTTAGACTGAACGGGTGAGTGTCGTTTCAGTACCTGCCCCGACCATTCCGCGCCGGCGTCTGGCACCGGGCGAGATCCGCACTCCGGTCAATGCTGACAAGAGGGTGCTGCTGGCCGCGCCGCGCGGCTATTGTGCCGGCGTCGATCGGGCCGTCATCGCTGTCGAACGCGCCCTCGTGCACTACGGTGCACCGATCTATGTCCGCAAGGAGATCGTGCACAATCGCCACGTCGTCGAGACCCTGTCCGAACGCGGGGCCGTCTTCGTCGATGACACCGCGGAGGTCCCGGAAGGTGCGCGGGTCGTGTTCTCCGCGCACGGAGTCTCTCCGGCAGTTCATGCCGAGGCCGCTGGCCGTGGGCTGTCGACGATCGACGCGACCTGTCCGTTGGTGACGAAGGTTCACAAAGAAGCCATCCGGTTCGCTCGGGACGGCTTCCGCATCCTCCTCGTCGGCCATGCCGGACACGAAGAGGTCGAAGGAACAATGGGGGAGGCGCCGGAACACATCACGTTGGTGCAGAGTCCCGAGGAGGCCCGCACCATCGAGGTTCCCGATGCCGAGAAGCTGGTGTGGATCTCACAGACGACATTGAGCGTGGACGAGACCATGGAGACCGTGGAGATCCTGCGTGAGCGCTTTCCGCATCTGCAGAACCCACCCAGCGATGACATCTGCTACGCCACACAGAACCGACAGGTTGCAGTGAGGAAGATCGGGCCCGAAGCGGATCTGGTCATCGTCGTCGGGTCGGCGAACTCCTCGAACTCCGTCCGCCTCGTCGAGGTTGCCCTCGAACATGGGGCGAAGGCAGCTCACCGTGTCGATTTTGCTCGTGAGATCGACGAGACCTGGTTCCACGACGTCGTCACCGTCGGAGTCACCTCCGGGGCGAGCGTTCCCGAGAACCTCGTCCAAGACGTGTTGCACTTGCTGGCTGACTACGGTTTCGACACGGTCGAAGAAGTCGTCACCGCCGAAGAGGACCTCATCTTCTCCCTGCCGAAGGAACTGCGCAAACTCGGCTGACGACCCTCAGTCCGTCCCCGTCTGCCGATCACGCAGATGAGTCGGACCGCGTCCGTCGAAGTCCATGGCCCGTGGGCGACTGAGTTCTTCTGCGCTGATGCTGCGAGTGCGAGTATCGAGTTCGGCCACGGCATCGAGTTCGTCGGAGACGATTCCGGTCGACGGGAACTTTCTGGCGGTGACGAGGAAACGGGACTCCAAGGACGAGACGAACCGGTTGTAGTCCTCGACGGAACGGTCTAGGCTGGTTCCCATCCGTGACACATGAGTCACCAGAGTGCCGATGCGTTCGTAGAGCTCCGTGCCCAGCCGCAGCACCTCGGCCGCCGAGGTGGACATGTCCGCCTGCCGCCAGTTGAGCGCCACGGTCTTCAACAGCACCAGCAGAGTCGCCGGTGAGGCGAGGACGACGTTCTTGCCCAGCGCATGATCGATCATCTTCGGGTAGTTTGCCGCGGCCGCAGAGAGCAGGCCGTCGGTGGGAACGAAGCAGACGACGAAGTCGGGGGAGGCCTCGAACGCCTTCCAGTATTCTTTCGATGCCAGGGCATCAACATGACGCAATAGAGCGCGGGCATGGTCCTGACCGCCCGTGCCAGAGTCGGCCGCCTCGCCGGAGTCCTCGTTCATCCGCGCCGACAGAGGAGTCTTCGCATCGATGACGATCGTGCCGCCGCCGGGCAGATGGACGACCATATCGGGGCGGTGGCGCTTGCCATCGCGGTCGGCGCTGACCTGGGTATCGAAGTCGACGTGTGGCAGAAGGCCGGCATATTCGACGATGCGTTTGAGTTGGACTTCGCCCCAATCTCCACGATGAGTCGTCGAATTCAAAGCGTTGGCCAGTGACCCGGTGGATTCCTGGAGGCGGAGGTTCTGTTGGCTGAGGTGCCCGATCTGAGAGTTCAATCGGGTGATCTGTTCGATCTGCGTGCGGTCCTGAGAGTGCAGGTTCTCCTGCAGATTCTTCACGCTTGCCGCCAACGGCCCGATGGCCGCGGTGATCTCACCGGCCATCTGCGCATCGGCCTCGAGATCTTCGGTGCGCTGGGACAGGATGCGTGACGTGGTCTCTGCGCGAGTGAGTCTCTCGAGGTACCGGGACCGTGTGAGGGTACGTCCGAGGAGGAATCCGAGGGCGGTGGCGAGGACGATCGCCACGATGAAGCCGATGATGACTGCGGCAGCGGGGAAAGCATTCATGGTCCCAGGGTGACAGAGGGCACTGACACGAGAATTCGAGGACCACCTCGACGACGGCTAGACTTGGATACCGTGGCTTTGACTATTGGAATCGTGGGACTGCCCAATGTCGGCAAGTCGACCATGTTTAACGCACTGACCAAGAACCAAGTTCTCGCGGCGAACTACCCGTTCGCGACGATCGAGCCGAACGTGGGCGTGGTCCCTCTGCCGGACGAGCGACTCACGCGGCTGGCGGAGATCTTCGGCTCCGAACGCATCCTCAATGCCACCGTCGACTTCGTCGACATCGCCGGAATCGTGCGCGGCGCCTCCGAAGGGGAAGGCCTGGGCAACCAGTTCCTCGCGAACATCCGCGAAGCCGATGCCATCTGTCAGGTCATCCGCGGATTCGTCGACGACGATGTCGTCCACGTCGACGGCAAGATCAGCCCAGCCGATGACATCGATACGATCAATACCGAGCTCATCCTCGCTGACCTGCAGACTCTCGAGAAGGCACGGCCGCGGATCGAGAAGGAAGTCAAGGGCAAGCGCGCTCCTGCCGAGCAGCTGACCGCGATCGATGCCGCCACCGAGATCCTCGAAGGCGGGCGGACGCTCTACCAGGCGATGCAGGCCGAGAACTTCGATGTCAGTGCGCTGCGCGAGTTGCAGCTGATGACGGTCAAGCCCTTCCTCTACGTGTTCAATGTCGACGACGAGGTGCTCGCAGACGAGGATAAGAAGAACGAGATGCGGGCACTAGTGGCTCCCGTCGAGGCGATCTTCCTCGACGCGAAGTTCGAGTCCGAACTCGCCGAACTCGACGAGGAAGAGGCCCGCGAGATGCTCGAATCGACGGGTCAGGAGGAGAGCGGTCTCGATCAGCTCGCCCGAGTCGGCTTCGATACCCTGGGTCTGCAGACCTATCTGACGGCCGGGCCCAAGGAATCCCGTGCGTGGACGATTCCGAAGGGAGCCACCGCCGCCGAGGCGGCCGGAGTCATCCATACCGACTTCCAGAAGGGCTTCATCAAGGCCGAGATCGTGTCCTTCGATGATCTCGATGCGAACGGTTCGATGGCTGCCGCGAAGTCCGCCGGCAAGGTCCGGATGGAAGGCAAGGACTACATCATGGTCGACGGGGACGTGGTCGAGTTTAGGACAGGACTTACATCTGGAGGTAAGAAGTAGCATGCCTGGATTAGCTCCGACGACGCTCCCTTCTGTGCAGCCGGTGGGCGGCTTCATTCACGGGCAGGCCGCGGCTAGAATCACAGGTATGAGACAAACGCGGCCGTTCGCTATTTCAGGCGTAATAACGGGCACAGTCATGGTGGCAATCTCATTCTTCATCGAGGATGCCGCCCAATCGAAGAGCACGTTGGTTGCGGGGCTTATTGCGGCGGTCACCATTGCTGCGATACCGATTTACGATATCAACTCGTGGTCTCTCACGAAACGCTCACTCGTACATTTTCTTGCGATGCTCGCAACCGTATTTCCGCTACTTCTCTTCAGCGAATGGTTCACTCTGCCAGTGGCCATCAGTGTGTTTTTACTGTTCGGCATCGTTGGCTGGACAATCGGCTACGTCGTCTACCGGGTTCAGGAGAAGAAGCAGGCATAGAGCTGACCCTCAGGGGTAGAATAAGACCGCGCACACGCGCACGATCACGGGTAAGTGCGTTTGGGGCACCTCGGCTAGCCAACAACCACGTAATGCGCGTTCGCCCACGTGCCGGGGTGAACCCGGGCTGGCTCTACCTGTGTTTCGCCAGCTGGCAGGTACAGGCTCAGGTGAAGGCGCAATCGTGCGGCTCAGTGGTCGACGCCGTTTACCCGGGCGACCTGGACGACGTGATCCTCCCGCCGATCGATGAAGTCCGTGGAGACGCTGCGTACCAGTGCTGGAAGGACTTCGCCGAGGCTAACCGGTTGGAGGCCAACGCAATAGACCGGCTTGAGAGTTCAATGTTGGCGAGCGTAGAGGCTTCATAAGCCCCACTCAGCAGGCACGAGTTCGGCTAGTCAACGGGCCCCGAGCATGCCTGCGCCGGCCGTGTGCCACCCGCGAGCCAATTCTGGCCGGTCTGGCCGTTCATGGACCGCTGACTTCTTATGGTGACGCCGCCGAAAGTAGTATTGCCACGCCTGCAGCCCAACGGCGTGATCCTTCCGAGATTGTAGGAGGGGAGCGCATATTCCTGTGTCCCGAACACTGCTTACGTGATGCTGTTATGGTGCACGTATGAGCAGCGCACCCCGCAAGGCAGCCATCTACCTCCGTATCTCTCAGGACCGCGAGATGGATGGGCTCGCCATCGAACGCCAGCGCGAGGATTGTGAGAACCTCGCTCGGTTCCGGCGCTGGGAGATCGTCGAGACCTATGTGGACCAGTCGAAGAGCGCTACCGACCGGTCCGCGATCCGTCCGGACTACGACCGCATGGTCGCCGACTACCTGGTCGGACGGTTCGACGCCATCATCTGCTACGACCTCGACAGGCTCACCCGGCAGCCGCGGCAGCTGGAGGACTGGATCGACGCCGCCGAGCTTCGCGGCCTCGCCCTCGTAACGGCCAACGGCGACGCGGACCTCTCCACCGACGGCGGTCGCATGTACGCACGCATCAAGGCCGCCGTGGCGCGCGCCGAGATGGAGCGCAAGAGCGCCCGTCAGTCTGCGGCGCAGAGACAGCGCGCTATGCAGGGGCGTGCCCCGAAGGGCATGCGTCCGCTTGGTTATGCCGTCGACGGCAGTGTGATGCCTGATGAAGCCGTGGTCGTGAAAGCGATCTATGCCCTGTTCTCGAGGATCGAAAACCCTGAGTCGCTACGCTCGCTCGCCCGGGCGCTCAGTGGTACCGAGAAGATCAAAGGGCTCTCTGCCCTTCCCAAGCACACGCACACAGTCAGCGTCGAGCGCGCCGCCGCCCGCGAGGAGCAGGGCCTCGACCCCCGACCGATCGTCGAAGACGGTCCGTGGTCGCCTTCGACCGTGCTCGGCATCCTGCGCAACCCGCGTTATGCGGCGCTGAGCACTTACACGCCGAAGTTCGCCCAGGCGGACGGGAAGCGTCGCCGGATGTGGAAGGCACAAATCCTCCGCGACGACGCCGGAGAGCCGATCCGGGGCCAGTGGGAGCGGATCGTCGATGACGAAACCTGGTGGAAGGTCCAGGAGATTCTCGACGACAAGAAGCGCGTGACCAACACCAGTGGTGCAACCAAACGCAAGCGCCTCGGGAGTGGACTGTACCGCTGTGGTGTCGTCGTCTCTGTGACTGGAGAGGTCTGCGGCAAGAAAGTCACAGGCGCACCACGCGGGTACACGTGCCCAGGTCACTTGGTCCGCTCTGGTCCCGCCATAGACGAGTACGTCACGAAGGCAATCAGCGCCCGTCTCGCCATGGATGACGCGGCGGAGAAGATCCTCAAGCCCAAGGACAGCTCACAGACCGAGGCCCTCGACGCTGCGATCAGCGACCAACGAGCCAGGATCAGTCGTGCGCAGCACGACTACGACGAGGAGATCATCGAGGGGCGCGACCTCAAGCGCGTGCGCGACGCCGCCGAGGAGCGCATACAGGAGCTGGAGGCCCAAAAGGCACTGCGGGGACGCGCTGGTGTGCTGCGACCAATCCTCGACACCGATGACCCGCCAGGCGCGTTCAGAGGCGCATCGCTTGAGATCCGACGTCAAGTGATCGACGCGCTGGTTACTGTCACGGTGTTTCCACAGCCCAGAGGGCGCAAAGGGTTCGATCCAGCATCGGTCGAGATCGTGTCGAAGTAGGCCGCGGTCCGCGAAGCGGACCCGGGAGGTCTCCCGAGAGCGGCTGACGCGGCATAAGCGCGTCATTTCACTAGAGCCTGACTGCCAGTCGCGCCACCGCTCTCCTCGACACAGAGGAGACCGCTATGACAAGGAGCTTCGACACTACACCCCGCGTTTGGATCGGCTGCCTCCAGTGCTACAACGAAGGGAATCTCGTTGGTGACTGGCACAACGCAACTGATGCAGATGAGATCACGACATCGCAGCTGCACGGACGCGCAATCGACCCTGGTACCCACGAAGAACTCTGGTGCCTCGATCATGAGAACCTACCCATCACAGCGGAGTGCTCACCTCGTGACGCCGCCGAGCTGGCCCGCACCCTCGAAGACGTGCCTGAACGTGAGAGGCCCGCTCTCAATGCCTGGGTCCTGTCCGGCGACTACATCGAAGACGGGGACGGGCTGCCGAGCATCAGCGACTTTGAAGAACGTTACTGCGGGGAATGGTCATCATTTCGCGAGTACGCCGAGCAACTCGTCGAAGACAGCGGCCTGCTGGCCGACGTGCCCGAGGAGGTAGCCCGCTACTTCGACTGGGAGGCATGGACCCGCGACCTCATATACGACTACGCGGTCATGGACGACGGCTCCCACGGCGCCTACGTCTTCCGGAGCCTGTGATGTCGGACAACGAACTGACGCTCTGCCTGTGCTTCGAATGCTCGCCACCCGAGTTCACGGACCGCGCTTATGTCGTCGTACCCGACCGAGGAATGTGGCGCGTCCACACCTGCCCTACCCACGGCCCGGTCTCCGTGGCGGAGGTCCCCGTGAAGCCGGTCAGCACTCAAGAGGAGGAATGAAGATGTCCGCAGAGAGCAATGCCCGTGACCACATCCACGCATTCCGGTGGTGGGTGGGCAACCCCGAGATGACTCGCGCCGAAGCAGAGCTGCGGGACCTCGCCGCACTGCGCGAAGCGGTGGAGTACGAGATCGCCATGCACGCTCACCAGGTCGCCACATACGAGGGCATCTCCTGGGCAACTGTCGCTGATGCCCTCAGCATCAGTCCCGCTGCTGCCCGCCGTCGCTATAAGCGCTGAGTCGTGGTCGAGGCGTCGACGCCGACCGTGAGCAACGCGACGCTGTCCACACGAAGGGCCTCGGCAAGAGCGTCGATCGAGTCGAGCGTGAGGTTGCGCTCGCCCCGTTCGATGCCCGCGAGATAGCGCGGCGTCACATCGAGATCTTCAGCCAGCTTCTCTTGGGTAAGCCCTCTCGACACGCGCAGGGCGCGGAGGTTCCGGCCCAGGCGGTGTTTGAGGGATTCCTTCACCCTTCAAGCCTCAAAGAAGGAAGCGAAGAGTACCAGGTACTCATCGCTTCCACTAGGATTAGTGGCTAGACCAGGACATGTGCACAGAGAGGAACGCGCCTACCCGCGCAAGCGAACGATGAAGAGAACACTGCACCGACCAGCGGCAATGATCGCCGCGGCGATCCTCGGCCTCACCCTTGTGGGATGCGGCTCCGACCCGGCGGAGACGCCTGACAACGAGACCGGGGGTGACACCGCTGCCAGCGTCTACGAGTTTCAGACCAACGGCATCGAGCCGTCGAACGAAGTGACCGTCCGCACACCCGACGACCTCCGAGAGGTCATGGGCGCAGACGCTAACAATCTCGTCATTGACCAGATCGTTGTGACCGGCCACGACCTTGGCGGCGCGCAGGTCTGCGCGGCTGACTTGGCGATCACGTACATGGACGGTCAGCCCGATGGCCTCGTGTCGGCAGGATCAGACGCCGGTCAGCGGTCGCAGGCGGAGGACGCACTTCTGGAACGCTCCGAAGCATCTTCGATCGAAGAGATTGTCGCCGAGGTCGATGGGCTCATCGCCGACGGCGAAGAGCGCGGTCTCACGGCCCAGCAAATCGGAGACCGAATCGAGATGTTCGCCGGGATCCAGGGCACCTTCTACACCGACGGTGCGACCGGCCAAGAAGTGGTGGATGGCTACCTCAGCGGCGGCAGTGAAGGCGAGTCGACGAACGCGGGGATCATCGCCAAGGCGCTGGGACTCACTTCCAGCAAGGAACCCAACGCGCTATCCGACTTCGACGAGTCCGCACCCGAGGCGGGCACGTACATTGCCGCTGACTTCTCGACCCTCACCGTGGTAGGCGACTGCGCCGCCTCCGCGACCGACCCGGACAACGCGATTGAGTTGGAGCTACCCTTGGTTGACGCCGACGGAAAGAGCGACACCACCGCGACCGTCCAGCTGTCGGTGATGGCCGACGGCACCATCGGGGTGGCAGGTGAGGTCAAGGACTACATGCGCGACGCCAACGACAACTGGATCGCGAGCTGACCGCTCCTCACTCGACGCAGAACCCAGCAGCTTGATGGCTGCGGGGTTCTGCGTTTCCAAAGCTATGCCTGCCCACCAAACTGGTGGCCCGCATCCTGCTCCGGCTCCTCTGTGCTGATCTCGGTCGCCAGGTCTCGGATGAGGCGCGACTGTGCAGCGACAGTGCGCTCCTTCCACTTCTCGAAGCTCGGGCCCCGGTACGTTCCGAGCCCGTCAGTCGTGCGCCGCTGATGCTTCTTGAACTCGCTCTTTGCGTGCTGCTCGAACCGATCAAACAGCGTCGTGCCGTCCTTGAACTTCGTCCCCTTGAGGAAGCGTGTCATTACTGCCGACTGCGCAGCGAGAAGATCCTTGCGCACGTCCTCGTAGCTCGGGTGGGATGGCGGAGGCCCAGCCTCCCGCAGTTCGCGCTCAATCTCATCGTGCAGCGCGTGCAGATGCACTTCCCGTGCCCTCGCAGCGGCCCTCGCCTCTTCAGCATCCATGCGAGTCTGTTCAGCTGCGTGACGAGCCTGTGCAGTATCACGCTCGGCCAATTCACGACCTTCGGCGTACCCATCCGTCTTCGCCTTGCTGCGCAGCTTCGGGAGATCGGCCCGCTCAGCCTGGAGGGCATCGCGTTCGGTCTTGGCAGCCTGGCAGTCTTCCCACGCCTTCTTGCTGTTGCGTTCTGTGTCGGCCAGATGCGCGGCAGCCTTCTCCGCGGTGCGCTTGGTGCGCACCGCGCGAGCCTGAAACTCACTACTCGACAGATGCTCGGTCGAGCGCTCGGTCACGGCATGCTCGACTTCATACCCGATCTTCTCCATGTGGGCACGAAGCTCACGATGCTGACGCTTGAGATCGCCCGGACCCTTGAAGAAGTCCTTCTGCGACAAACGACCATCCTGGGTCACCGGCGTGATCATGACCTGCAGCTGCGGTGAGTGCTCATCGAGGTGGATCGAGCCACCTACGACATTGGCCTGTCCGAACTCGGCACTTGCCCAGTTGAGCGCAGCGATCGTGAGGCGGCCAGCCTCCTCGTTCAGACCCTCGTTCCTCCACTCAGGACAGTGATCTTCGAACCACGATGGATCGAGCTGCAGCACGATCCCGCGCATAACCACTGCATCCTTGCGCAGAGACTTGTGTACGGTGGCGAGCCGCGTGTTCAGGTACTCCTCCAACTCGTTGGACGGAGGGTCGCCATCGACCGACTGCACCGACCGGTAGCTGCCACCGCGATCGTTGACGAACGACATATTCAGGTGTGTTCTACTCGTATCGATGTTCGTGTTCGCGTGCTTGAACGAGTACCCGGCAGCCTCATCGGCCTCCCGTGCGATGTGTCGCATGAAACCCTGCACATGCCCTCCCGCGCGACCCACCTTGTGGCTCGCGTCATACGTCATCGTGTAACTCATGCTGATCTCCTCTCGACCTGTTCCAGGGAAGCACCGCCTGTTGACGCTGCTTCCCCGGAGCCCCCGGCGGCTCTCCCGAGGGGCCTTCCAGATCGGAGGTCCCCGCTCCTCCACACCCGGGACCCTGCGCCCGTGTGTGGAGCCTCTGCGGCAACCTCCGATCCGGAAGGTGTAGCCCCATACACTTCGACCGTCGCTTCGCGAGTCGAAGTTCCTGGGGCCCTCCGGGGGCCTCGGTCCTGACGGACCTCGATGCAGCGATCCGCCGTCGCCCCACCTGGGCGACGACGAATCGACTGCAAGGTCGCGGCGACCGCACTCATGCCGTACCCCCGGTGGTGAGCGCCAACGGCACGTCACGGCTGTGCTCGGCGAGCCCATCCAGCAACTCGTCGACAGCAGCGCCAGCGTCGTGAGCGCCACCGCCTGCCGGGCCGTAGCTCAGCGACAACACCTCGAAGCTGGTGTAGCCACTTGCCTGCTTCGTTGAGATGGCGCGCTTGTACGGATCGCCCTTGACTACGGGCTGCACCAGGTACCGGAGAATGTCATCCTCCCGGAAGACCCGCACCACCGACTGCAAGCGGCGGATGAACTGATCGAGCGCTTCATCGACATTGCCCTTCTGACGGGCAAAAAAGAAGAACTCGACCGGCTCGATGGTCGCAGTGATCACGATGAGCCTGGGAGCGACCTCACCCTTGTTCTTGTACCGCGCCCGAGCAGGCGAGGCATTGTGCGGATCGAGCAGAAGTAGCCAGTCGTTGGCATCCATAGCCGAGGCCCGCAGATCATCAAGCAGCATGATCTCCTCGCCCCGCCAGTCATCGAGCGGGTTTGTTGTCGCGGCACGGTAGACCTGCCACCGCTCCCCGTGTCCCTTGGCGCACGAGATCGCCTCCTGGATGAACGCGTTCGCGAACCTGGTCTTGCCGACCCCGGCCTCGCCATGGATGAAGACGACCTGGGTCGAAAAAGCACCGGCACGCAGCTTCGCCGCCGCACGGTAAGCACGGCGCTGCCCGTAGGCCGACAACGCATCATCGATCTCCCGCTGATGCCGTGAATAGATATCGAAGTACTCATCGGTGAGCATGATCTGGTCACGCGTGAGTTCACCCTGGAGCACCATCTCCCGGAACGGCTCGAACTCCAGCTTCGCCCGCTTCGCCTTGACATGAGCGCGGCCCTTCCGCCACGCCGGATACCGCTCGCGGTACACCTGCTGATATTCCATGCCCCGTACCGAGGCGACCTGCTCCGGCGGGTACTGGAACTTGTCGGGGTACTTCACGTGCGTGAGATAGGCCAAGCCGTTGTCGTGCTGCTGGGTGATCTTCTTGCCGCAGACCTCGACAGGCGCACCGCCGCGCGACTTGTCGAGTTCAACGTACTGGACCTCGACTCCCAGAATCGCGGCCAGCTTCTCGACCGCTGCCGAGGTTTCGCGACTCTTGAACTTCAACAGCAGATGCAGGTGCAGGTACTTCGGCACCTCGACCATCGAAGCGGTCGCATCATCCCAGCCCAGCTGAGTATCGTCACCGTGCAGGATGCAGTGAGCCTCTTCGATCACGAGACCGACAGATTCCAGCAGCACGACCAAGTACTGCGAGAACGACGCGGCAGCCGCACGTAGCGCATCGACGCGCGAAGGATCATCCTTCGGGCGACCGTTCGCTGCGTGCGCCTGCTCCAACAGGCCGGCGAACACCGGATCAGTCGAGTGCTGCCAGCACTCGGGCTTGATCTGCTGCACCAGCATGACCAGAGTCGGGTTCGCTGCCTTACGCGCCATAGCGATCACCCCGGAGCCGGGGAGCATCGGCGCTCGCAGGCAGACCGATGTACCCCCGATGTTCCCCCCGCTGTACCCCAGACGGTGAGGTGCCATGAACGGCTGCTCCACGCGGCGGGATCGGCGGGAACACGCTGGTTGCGGCAAGGCGCGGCGAATCTACAAGCCCTTCGCCGCGCCCGTAGGTGGAGTGTTCCTGCTTAAGCTCCACAGAACTCTTAGTCGCAGAGATATCCCACAGCACATCGTTCCCGGTATGTTCCTCACTGGCACCCCAACCGCACTGGCTGCGGCGCTGGGTAAGCACGCGATAACAGGGCTCGCGGTGGACGCCGCCCACGACGGATGCCTGTGCAGTACTCACTTGGCACCGCCAAGGAGAGCGCGCAGACGGCGGACCTGTTCATCCGACAACGGGGGAGCAGACGCTACGATCCGCTCGACGGCGGACTCGATGGACTCGAAGCCGCTGGCGCGTGTCGGTACAGCGAGCGCATCGAGATCAGTGCGTAGGACCTTGACACGGCCGCCGACCTTGACAGCGGGCAGCCTGCCATCGGCGATGTATCGACGAAGCGTTTGATACGCGCCATACCCGAGCTGGACAGCCTCAGTCAGGCTGATGTAGTGGGACAGGTTTGACTTGGGAGGAGTGGTGTACCCCATGAGAACTCCAGACAGAAATATCTGTCCGGAGACGGGGGGAATAGTTGTCCGGCTACTTTCCCGGTCGCCGTGCGCGATGCTCCACTGGGCCCTTCCGGACCTCCGTGCCTTACGGGAGAAGTCACTCCCTGCCGGGTCGTCTAAATCTGAATCTCGACGTGGTTCCCGGTGCTACCCGGTGCTGACTACGCGCTGCTCGACACAGCCCACGTGGGGTGATCCCCCTTCGTTGATCTTGCTCTCGCGATCTCAGAAGGCTTGTCGCGATCCTATCCGACCTGTCAAGCAAGGTCAAGCCCGAGCATTCGAGACGGTAGTGCTGTCCGGAACGTGGTCGAATTTAGATTTAATGTCTAGTTAGGGCCTCTGACCAGGGGTTTTATCTTCTCGGCCTCCGGTTGGGTTCGATGGACAGGTTCCGCTTTACCATCAGGTGCTAAGCGTTTGTCCCGCTGACCTGGGACTTTGATCGGTCTCTGCGGAGCTCTCGCAGAGGCCGATTCTCGTTGTCGCGTTGCGGTAGCGTCTCTGGCGAGTGGCTTCGGCTGGGCAGTTCTGCGGCGGGTTCAAGTTGTTCGACCCGCGATCTCGCGGAAGGTGCGCTGACTCAAAAATCTGTCTGACTCATAAGTCGGTTATCCAACAACGCTTTGGTTCACTGGGGCAGGTCTCGATCCGCTAGAGTGCGAGTGATTTCGTCCCGCTAGTGTCCTGCGCCGGTAGTTCGTTGCATTAGTCGTGAGAGAGATTCCAGTATCTCTTCCGCGGTTTTCGTCCACACGAATGGTTGCGGGTCCTCGTTCCACGCCTTAACCCACTCGCGAAGGTCTTTCTCCAGGGCTTGCACGCTTCGGTGGTCACTGCGCTGGAGGAGTTCGCGGGTGACTTCAGCGAAGAGCCTCTCGACCTGGTTGATCCACGACGAATACGTGGGCGTGAAATGAATATGGAACCGCTCATGCTTGCCCAGCCAGTTCCGCACCAACGGGTGTTTGTGCGTGCCGTAGTTGTCACACACGACGTGGATGTCGAGGTGGTCTGGAACGTGTTTGTCGATCTTGGTTAAGAACTTTTTGAACTCGATCGCGCGGTGCTTGCGGTGTGTCGAGGCGATCACGGTTCCATCGGCGACATTCAGCGCTGCGAAGAGACTCGTCGTGCCGTGGCGGGCGTAATCGTGGGTACGTTTCTCCGGCATGCCCGGCATCATCGGAAACGCCGGCTGGGACCGAGACAGCGCTTGGACCTGGGACTTCTCATCGACGCTGAGCACGACAGCGGACTCGGGTGGATTGAGGTAAAGGCCGACGATGTCGTAGACCTTTTCCACGAAGAGAGGGTCGTTGGAGAGTTTGAACCCATCGGCGCGGTGGGGTTTGAGTTCGAAGGCCTTCCAGATCCGTCCGATCGTCGATTTCGATAGTCCGCTGCGTTCGGCCATCTGCGCCCGTGACCAGTGGGTGGCGTTTTTCGGTGTCTGTTCCAGGGTTGAGGTGATGACGTCCTCGACCTGCTCGGCCGTGATCGTGGCGGGTCTACCTGGGCGTGGTTCGTCGACGAGACCATCGAGTCGGTCGGCAATGAATCGGTTCCGCCATTTGGCCACAGTCGCGGGCGTGCAGCCGAGGCTGGTGGCGACTTCCTTGTTTGATCGTTCCTGCCCGCAGCCGAGGATGATTCGTGAGCGCAGAGCAAGGGCTTGTGAGGACTTGCGCCGACGGGACCAGCGAGTCAACGTCTGGTGTTCTTCATCGGTGAGGATCAGTTCAGCTTTCGGACGACCGGTGCGAGGCATACTCCATTCTACAACTTCTTACACGAATTTACGGCGCAGGACACTAGCAGCTCGCTCCCATGAGCCGCTGGTGGCGGTGCGATAGGTATTCTGGGGTGTGTGTCCCTTGGTCGTTCTTTTCGTGTCCTGTGGGGAGCGAACGCCGCGTCGAACCTGGCTGACGGTTTGGCGTTCGTCTCGATCCCGCTGCTGGTAGCCTCGCTTACCGACGATCCACGCTGGATCGCTGTACGCTCTCGTCCGCCTACTCGTGGCTCTGCCGATCGGCGTATGGGTCGATCGTGTCGACCGCCGCTCAATCCTGATCGCTGCGAACATTCTCCGAGGAATTGCCGTCATCGCCCTCGCGCTCTGCGTGCAATTGGGCGTCGGAGGTCTCGTCCTCCTCTACGCCGCCTACGCGGTCATCGGCACACTCGAGAGCGCTGCTGATAACGCCGCGGTCTCTCTCGTTCCCGGCCTTGTCCAGAAGGGCAAGCTGGACACGGCAAATGGTCGGATCTCGGCCGCGCAACTCATAGCCGACGAATTCGCTGGTCCGCCACTCGGCGGGTTCCTCTTCGCGATCGCTGCAGCTGCCCCCGTCTACGCAATGGGCGGGCTTTGGGCAGCTGCGGGCTTGATCGCGCTTGCACTACCCGTGCATCGGGGCAGACCATCTGAGGCGGTTGCGCCCACGGCGCGCGCCTCGGTATGGCGAGAAGCCGTGGCGGGAGTAACGTGGCTCGCGCACCACCGCCTCGTCGGGGGATTGGCATTGATTGGAGCCTTGGCGAGCATCGGCTACATGCTTCCGTTCTCCATCCTCGTCATTTTCGCTCAGGAGCAGCTGGGGGTCGATGGCGTTGGGTACGGGCTCATCTTGGCCGTGTCCGCGCTCGGTGGGCTCGTCGGCTCCTTCGCGACAGCTCGTATCCGCTCGCGGATCGGCTACCGCTGGACGATCTTTGCAAGTTTGCTCACCGGGGCCGCCTCATTGCTGGCCCTCGCTGTAACTGGCAATGCAGTGGTTGCCTCGGTGCTACTGGCGATCTATATTCTCCACGCCGTGGTGTGGGGGATCTGTGCGACGTCGCTTCGCCAGCGTCTCGTACCAGATGCGCTCCTCGGGCGGGTCAATGCCGCGTCGCGCGTCCTTGGGTTGATCGCCCTTGCCCTTGGATCATTAATCGGCGGGCTTCTCGCTGGCGTGCATCTCGCGTTGCCCGTGGCGATGGGTGGTGCGGTGTTCGTGATCTGCGCCGGCTTTGCTCTCGCCGTCGTCCGGACCATCGATACCGACTGAACCGTATGTTTGTGCGTGGTGTGGTCTAGCGCGCGGAGGCTTCTCTGCCGCCGTTGCGAAACCGGTTCAATCAGAGGTTGCTATCTGCGGCGACGTGGTTGAGTTCCGGTTCAACGTATAGGGAGCCGGCCTGACCAGGGGTTGTGTTGCTTGGGCCCTGCGGGCAAGGGGTCTGAGTGTTCCGATCCAACGTCTGGCGATAGGTCCATAGATGCCTTCTGCGCCCCGAACACGTCTCTCGTTGTCGGTGGCCATAGCTAAGATTCCGATGGACCTGCTCCACTGTGAAGGGACCACGATGGGGCGGACATCGCGGTGGCCGCCGCGCGTGAGCTGTGGGACGCCGGCCTCACCACCCCCGGCGCACATGCGCGCCTCGACGCACCGCCAGCGCGTCGCCGCGCTGGGCCGCGCCGGCTACCGCCGCTACGACGAGAGCACTGCGACCAGCCTGGGCCGCATGTCCGAGCACCTGCTCGCGGACTACGGCGGTGACCTGCGCCGGCTGCGTGTAGCGGGGCACGCGGAGCCCGCGGCCCTGAGCCGCCTGCTGCGCGCCTTTCCCGGCATCGGGCCCGCCGGGGCGCAGATCTTCCTGCGCGAGGTCCAGGGGATCTGGTCCCTCCCGCCGGTCTTCGATGCCAAGGCGCTCGAGGGCGCGCGCCGGGCGAGGCTGCCAGCCGAGCCCGAGGCGCTGGCCGGGCTGGTTGCCCCCGCCGACCGGGCGCGGTTCGCCGCCGCGCTCGTGCGCCGCGCGCTGCGGAGGTAGCCCCGGACGCGAGGGGAGCGGGCGCCGGGCCCCGCCCTTGCCGAGCGCGGAAAAATGAGTAAGCTCGAAAATAGGCGCGCAGGTTGCGCGGCTGCCGCCCCGGCGGCCCATCGAGGAGGAACACCATGAGCGACATTGCCCGCGTCACCGTGCTGGGCGCCGGAGTGCTCGGCGCCCAGATCGCCTACCAGACCGCCTACTCCGGCTTCGACGTCACCGTCTACGACATCGGCGACGAGGCCCTGAGTGCCGGCCGCAAGCGCCTGGACGCGCTCGTCACCGCCTACCGGGCCGAGGTCGAGGGCGCCACCGAGGCCAGCACGCAGGCAGCGCTCGAGCGCCTGGCGACGACGACGGACCTCGCGCAGGCCGCGGGGAATGCCGATCTCATCATCGAGGCCGTCCCGGAGCGCCTCGACATCAAGCGCGAGACCTACGAGAAGCTCGCGGCGCTCGCCCCCGAGCACACGATCTTCGCGACGAACTCCTCGACCCTGCTGCCCAGCGACATGAAGGACTTCACGGGGCGGCCCGACCGCTTCCTCGCCCTGCACTTCGCCAACCAGATCTGGAAGTTCAACACCGCCGAGGTCATGGGCACGGCGGAGACGAGCCCCGCGGTCTTCGACACGGTCGTGGAGTTCGCCCGCGCCATCGGCATGGTGCCCATCCCCGTGCTCAAGGAGCGCCCCGGCTACGTGCTCAACTCGCTGCTCGTGCCCTTCCTCAATGCGGCCCTCGACCTGGCGGCGGGCGGCTACGCACAGCCAGAGGACGTCGACAACGTCTGGCGGATAGCCACGGGCGCGCCCATGGGACCGTTCCAGATCTACGACGTCGTGGGCCTCGGCACTGCCTACAACATCCTCTCGAGCGGCGATGAGCACAGCCAGCGCCTCGCCGCCTGGCTCAAGGAGCACTACATCGACCGCGGCCGCATGGGCGCCGGCGCGGGCGGCGGCTTCTACGACGACCCGCAGGGCTGAGTCCCGCCCGCTCTGTGGTGGAGGTGGGCCGCGCTCGGTAGGCTAGCCCTGTCGCGCCACGGGTGCGGCGGTCGCGCCGCCGGGCGGCCCCGCGAGGAGGTCCGTGTGGGTGCAGCGCTGAGGGACGGCGATTCCGAGGCGGGCCCGGCCCGCCGGGAGACCGCCGCCGACCGCCGCGAATGGGCGGCCATGTGCCGCCAGGTCCGCGTGCCCACGATGTGGGGCATCCCCCTGCGCCTCTTCCTGCTCGCCCTCGGCGCCGTGCTGCCTGCCCTCGACCGCGCGCTCGCGCCGCCGCACACGGTCGCGGTGCGCCGGCGCCGCCGCGCCCCGCGGGGGGACGTTGTGCTCGCCGTCAACATCCCGCGCCTGCTCGACTGCGAGGGTGCGTGGGGCATGCGCATCGAGCTCGTGCCCAGCCTGGGCACCCCCGTGCCGAGCGGCGGGTTCCTCTTCCGGACCTCGGCGCCGGTGGGCCGGGCCCAGTGCCGCGCGCTCGAATCGGCGCTGGCGTTCGGCGACGTGCTCGCGCCCGCCAGCGGGCCCTTCGGCGCGATCCGCGCCATGGTCGACATCGCGCTCAAGGCGCTCTCGCCCGCGGTCAACGATCCCAGCCGCGCCGCCCAGGCGCTCGAGGAGATCGAGGACATCCTCGCCGAACCCGGCCCGGACATCGCCAAGCGCGAGGCGCTCCTGGCCGCCCACCCCGACGCGTCGGTGCTGCGCGAATGGACGCGCAGCTGGGCCGAGTACGTGGCCGCGGCCACCGACGAGATCCGCCAGTACGGCACCGGCAGCGTCCAGATCCAGCGGCGGCTGCGGGCGCTCTTCGACACGCTCGCCGGGCGGTGCGAGCTCCAGCAGCGAGCGGCCCTGCTCGAGCGCCGCGCGGCGCTTCACCGTGGGCTCGAGCGCTGGTGGCCCGATCCGCTCGACCGCAGGCTGGCCGGCTGCGCGGATCCGCAGGGCCTGGGCCGGGCGCTCGGCACAGCGGCGCGCGCCGAGCAGGCCCCCGAGCCCGAGGCTCCGCCGGCCTGAGCGCGGCGGCTCAGCCCCGCAGGGAGGCGGGCGGGGCGCCGATGGCCGCCCACACCTCCCGCCACTTCTGCGCCAGCGTCGCGGCGGTCTCATGGACGTTGAGCCCGCTGGGGTTGGGCAGCGCCCACAGGGCCACCCCGTCCGGCCACCCCGGCACCCACGGCGCCCCGGACTCATCGGTCACCGGCTGCACCCCGAGCACCGCACCGGGACGGTCGAAGGCCTGACGGCATGCGGTGATGTCCACGATGAGCAGGCGCACCAGGCCCGCGGACTCGGCATCGCCGGGCAGCGGCGGCACGTCGTCGCGAGCCGGGCCGTCCGCCGCCGCGGCGAGCTGGGCCGGCGTGGGCCGCGCTCGGCCAGCGGCGAGGGCCGGCGCCAGGGCCGCCAGGCGGCGGGCAGGCGGGATTCGGAGCCGAGGGGAGCGGTGGGCGACATGGGAACAGCCTAGGCGCGCCTCGGGGCCGGGCCCGAGGCGCACCCGCGGTGGGCGGGGCTCAGATGAGACCGTGCTCCTCGAGGAGCTGGCCGATCTCCCCGTGCTCGAGCCTGCCGCGCAGGTAGCCGCGCAGAGCGGCCGGGCCGGGCATCTCCACCTTCTTGCCGTCGCGCATGCGCGCCGAGGCCTCGAGCAGGTCGCGCACATCGTACGTGGAGCCCCAGGTCTCCGGCACGCCGCGCTCCACGTCGAGGAGTTCGTAGACGGCCTCCATGCCGGTGCGCACCGAGTATTCGGTCGTGAAGATCGTGTCGCGGCCGGTCTCCGCGAACTGCCCGAGGAACGCGAAGTTCGCCGCCCCCTCCGGCACGACCTGCGGCCGGTCACCCGCGCGGCGGGGCATGAAGAAGCTCGTCACGTAGGGCATCATGACCGGCACGCACCGGGCGCCGGTCGCCGCGAGCTCGGGGATCTCCTCGACGGGCACGCCCAGGTGGTAGAGCCACTCCTGGGTGATCTCCTCGCCGGTGCACTGCGCCAGGGGCTTCTTCACGTAGTCGCCGTCGACGTCGACGAACAGACCGTAGACCCAGACAACGATCTGATCCTTCGGCTGCTTCTTGAAGTGCGGCTGGCGATTGACCGTCCAGCTCAGCAGCCAGGAGGAGTCCTCGGCGGTGACGATGCCGCCGGTGACCACGCGGCCGCTGAACGGATCGCGCTGGGCGATGCGCTCGATGTAGGCGGGGATGCGCTCATCGAGCGTCGTGACGGTGGCCGATTCCCACTTCGTCTCCTCGATCGAGGAGCAGAAGACCTCCGGGCGCCCGAACGCCGGGTCCTTCTTCGCGATGCGCTTCCACAGGTCCCAGGCCGGGGCCGGGCCCTCGTTGAGGGCTGCGGGCGTGTGGTGGTCGCCGTCATCGGAGTTGTCCACGAGCGAGCCGATCGTCATGAGCGCGAGGTCGTGCTCGCCGAGCTCGATGGTCTCTTCGGCGCCGTCGCGGCGGCAGCGGATCGCGGTGGCGCGGATCTCGCCGTTGCGGTGGGCGAAGTCCACATCGAGGACCTCGGTGCCGGAGCGGAAGACGACGCCGTGCTCGGTGAGGTAGTGCATGAGCGGCAGGACGAAGGACTCGTACTGGTTGTACTTCGTGAACTTCAGCGCCGTGAAGTCGGGCAGCCCGCCGATGTGGTGGATGAAGCGGTGGAGGTAGAGCTTGAACTCGAGCGCGGAGTGCCACTCCTCGAAGGCGAACATCGTCCGCCAGTACATCCAGAACGGCGAGTCGAGGAACTCGCGGCCCATCACCTCGTCGATGCGCTTGCCCTCCATCTCCGCACGCTCGGCGAGGAAGATCTTCAACAGGTCCTTCTGCGCCCGCTTCGGCAGGTCGAAGCGGCCCTCGTGGCCGGCGTCCTCGCCCCGGCGCACGGTGGCGCGGCGCAGCGAGTAGTTGGGGTCGTCCTTGTTGAGCCAGTAGAACTCGTCGAGCACGGAGGCGTCCTCGAGCTCCAGGGAGGGGATGGAGCGCATCATGTCCCACAGGCACTCCATGTGGTTCTCCAGCTCCCGGCCGCCGCGGATGACGAAGCCCTTCTCCGGGACGTCGAGGCCGTCGAGCGCACCGCCGGCGATCTCGCCCTTCTCGAGGATCGTGACGTTGGCGCCGGGGACCCCGGCGTCGCGGATGAGGAAGACGGCCGCCGCGAGCCCGGCCAGCCCGCTGCCGACGATGTAGGCCTTCGTCTCCTGCGCGTGCTGTGCGGGGCGGGGACGCGCGAACGCCTCGTAGTTACCTGCCGTGTGCTGCATGATCCATCCTTCCCATCGCGTGCCGGATGCCGATCACCCGGCCTCAATATTGAGTGTACTCAGAATTGAGTCGACTACAATGGCCGCATGGAAACTCGGGATGACACGGAGCTGGCGCCCTCGGCGACGCTGGGCAGGCGCGAGCGGGCGAAGGCGGAGAAGCGCGCCCGCATCCTCGCCGCGGCGCGCGCACTGTTCGAGGAGGGCGGTTTCGAGCGGACCTCGATGAGCGAGGTCGCGCGCGCGGCGGATGTGGCCGAGGGCACTGTCTTCCAGTACGCGGCGACGAAGGTCGAGCTGCTCATGATGGTCGTCGATGCGCTCTGGGGAGCCCACGAGCGCGCGACGACCACCCCTTCGCTCTCTGCGTTCGTCGCGCCCGGCGCCGCGACGGCGGGCGGGGAGACCGCGGACCGGATCGCGGAGCTGATCTCGCCGCTCGTCACCGCGATGCGGCGCTGGTCCGAGCTTGCGACGTGGGTCGCCCGCGAGATCCTCTTCGGTGCGGACATGCCGCATCGCCGGCGGGTCCTCGACCACGTCGATCGCCTCGAAGAGCAGATCGCCGCGCGCCTGCAGGACGGTCAGGCCGACGCTTCCGGTGCTATCGGAGCGGCGCGGGACGGTGCGACAGGCACTGCCGGCGAGGAGCCCGGTGCGGCTGCGGCAACCGGCGCCCGGCTCATCGTCGCCGGGGTGCTGGCCGAGCTCAACCGCTCCCGGCAGGGGCGCATCGACGGCGAGGACGTCGATGTTGTGCTCCGCAGGCTCATCGACCTCGTGGTGGCGGGGGCGGGCGCCGCCCGGTGATCCGGAAGCCGTCCGGGCCGTTCGGGCCGCCGCTGGCACCGGCCGGCGCCGCCGCGATTGCCCACCGCGCGGCCGGCAGGCGCGCGACCGCCGGGGTCGTGTAGGACCCCACGGTCAGGTCCTCGCCCAGCAGGGCGGGGGCAGCACTCGTGGAGTCAATCTACGTCAAAGGTTATTCGGCTACCGAACGTGGTCGAGTTCCGCTTCAATGTCTAAACCCCAGGTCAGAGGCCTAACTCGTGCTACAGAATCACGTAGCGACACGCCGTCTGGTAGCACTTCTGTAGCACGGCGGAGAGGAGAAGAACATGGCTCGCAATGAGGCGCTGGGCAACCGCAACAGGAACTCCGCCGACGAGTTCTACGGTTACAAGCTGGTCGAGGTGCGCATCGACCTGGAGCCGTCCCAGATGCACTGACCGGCGACGACGGTACCCGCCAGCAGGCGAGGACTATTCTTCGCAGACCCCGCTGATCATCCGGTTCGGCGAAGAGTTCGCCGCGTGTCCTGTGAAATGTTCGATGCCTCTCGACAGGCGATCAGCAGGCGAAGAACCTCGAGCTCGCGGTAGGCTAGCCCGTGTAGGTCCTCGCAGGGTGAGAGCACGACGACCAGGCTCAGGTGGCGGGGAGCGTCTTGAGGCATGCCCAGAGCCATGACGCGCAGGTAGCCGCCGGGTTCGGTTGGCGCGGGCAGCAGGAACGAGGTCTGCGGCCCGCCGAGCATCGCGCGGGGCCGCGGCCAGTACTGGCGAGCGGGGGCGTAAGGCGGGGTGGTCGGGAAGTCCGGGCAGGGCCATGACGTCTCGTGACCGGCTGGACCCTGACCTCATTCCCCAGCATCCGCACCGACCTGCGCAACACCGTCGCGAACGTGGTGGACCAAGAGGCGGCCCGAGACGGGGACCTGGCCACCAGCCGCTCACCCGATGATCTCTTCTTTTTGTTCCGTCGTGGGAGTATTGTTTAGTCCACTGACGCCGGAAACTGCTCGTGAGCAGCCCGGTACGCCACATGGCGCAGGCGGGGCTGACTAGCAGCTCGACACCCGGCACCTCGGTACCAAGAACAAGTAGCACGGCTGCGTCCGGGCCGTCTTCCAACTCGACCGATGCCCCACGCAGTAAGCCAGCACCGATCGCGGACGCGCTGGCCCTTCGAGGATCTCGGCCCACGTCCCACCTCAGGACAACCAGAAGGAAGTGATCGCGGATGCGACGGATAACGCTGCCGAGCGGGGAGTCCATCCCTGTGCTGAGCCAGGGCACCTGGGGCTGGGGTGAGGACCCCGGCCGCCGCGGCGACGAGGTCGCCGCGCTGCACGCCGGCCTCGAGCTGGGCATGACGCTGGTCGACACCGCCGAGATGTACGCCGACGGCGGCGCGGAGGAGGTGGTCGGTGAAGCATTGGCGGGTCGCCGCGACGAGGCATTCGTGGTCAGCAAGGTCCTTCCGTCCCACGCCTCCCGTTCCGGCACGATCGCGGCCTGCGAAGGCAGCCTGAAACGCCTGGGCACCGATCGGATCGACCTCTACCTGCTGCACTGGCAGGGCAGGTACCCGCTGCAGGACACCGTCGCGGCCTTCCAACAGCTCGTCGAGGACGGGAAAATCCGATACTGGGGCGTCAGCAACTTCGACCACCGGGCCCTCGCTGACCTGCAGGACGTGCCGGGCAGCAGCGGGCTGGCCACGGATCAGGTGCTGTACAACCTGTCGAGGCGAGGACCGGAGTACGACCTCCTGCCGTGGTGCGCCGACCACCAGCTGCCGGTCATGGCGTATTCGCCGATCGAGCAGGGCCGCATCCTTCACGACACGACGCTGAACGACGTCGCGGCGCGTCACAGCGTCAGCGCCGCGGCGGCCGCCATCGCCTGGGTGCTGCGCCGCGACTCGCTCTGCACGATCCCCAAAGCGAGCAGCCCGCAGCACGTGCGAGACAACGCCACAGCACTGGACGTGGAGCTGACCCGCGAAGACCTGGATGCTCTGGACCGTGCGTTCCCGCCCCCGAGCGGACCGCGACCACTAGAAATGCTGTGAGCCTGACCAAGGGCGCAGCCTCTGCCGAAGGTTCCGCTTCAACGTCTGAGGCAAGCGTTAATAGGTGGGCGCTCTCCGTTCTGCCCGGCGTCCGCGGCAGAGGCTGGTGCACTGTGGCAACGACAGCTCGAGCTGTCACTGTGCTTCCCGGGCTCAGAACGCCCGAATCATTGCCCAGAGGCCCGACGGCTCGAAACATGTGTGGATGGAGTGCGGCCGCGGTCAGACCCCTGACGCAGCCAGCTCCTCGCGGACGATCGCTGTTCCCGCGCTCAAGGCGCTCATCTTCGCGAGGGCGACGTCGCGCGCGAAAGGGGCCATGCCGCAGTTCGTGCTCGGGATGAGCCTGTCCGCGTCGGCGAACTTCAGTGCCTTGCGCAAAGTGGCGGCGACCTCCTCCGGTGTCTCGATGGTGTCATTTGCCACGTCGATGGCGCCGAGCATGACCTTCTTGCCGCGGATCAGTTCGATGAGGTCCATCGGGACATGGGAGTTGTGGCATTCGAGCGAGACGATGTCGAGGCTCGAGCGCTGCAGGAGAGGGAACGATTCCTCGTACTGGCGCCACTCGGACCCGAGGGTCGTTTTCCAGTCGTTGTTCGCCTTGATCCCATAGCCATAGCAGATATGCACTGCGGTCTCGGTCCGCAGACCTTCCGCTGCCCGTTCGAGCGCGGCGACTCCCCAGTCCTTCATCTCCTCGAAGAAGACATTGAATGCGGGCTCGTCGAACTGGATGATGTCCACCCCCGCCGCCTCCAGATCCTTTGCCTCCTGATTGAGGACCGTGGCGAATTCCCAGGCCAGCTTCTCGCGGCTCTTGTAGTGGTCGTCATAAAGTGTGTCGATCATCGTCATCGGTCCCGGCAGCGCCCACTTGATCGGCTGATCGGTCTGCCGGCGGAGGAACTTCGCATCGTCGACGAACACCGGTTTCTCACGGCTCACGGCGCTGACGACTGTGGGAACGCTTGCGTCGTAGCGATCGCGGATTCGAACCGTCTTACGCTTCTCGAAATCGACTCCGCTGAGATGCTCGATGAACGTCGTCACGAAGTGTTGGCGGGTCTGCTCTCCGTCGCTGATGATGTCGATGCCGCGGTTGGTCTGCTCATGAGTCGAGATTCGCAGAGCATCGTGCCTGCCCTCGGCCAAGGCATCGCCCTGGAGGTTCCAGGGGGACCAGAGAGTTTCGGGCTGCGCGAGCCAGGACGGCTTCGGCAGGCTGCCGACGATTGAGGTGGGCAACAGCGGCTGCGTCATCGTTTCTTCTCCTGAGGTCATGCGGCTGGGACGGGTCGGTCGGAAGCCCACTGCTCGAGCATCTCTCGGTGCGGGTTGACGAAGAACTCCTCCGTAAACTTCCCCTGTCTGATGCCGAGCTGGCTGCGTTCGACGCGATCATATGAGACAGGCATCTCCGAGAAGTCGTGCCGGTCCAGCGTCGGCCGGTAGATCTCTCCGGCGGCGGTATTCGCGTTGTAGATCTCGGGCCGATAGATCTTCTGGAAAGTCTCCATCGTGCTGATCGTGCCGATGAGCGCCAGATCGGAATAGTCGCCGAGGAGGTCGCCGCGATGGTAGAAGGCCAGCGGTGCGACGCTGCCCGGCGGCATGAAGTACCTCACCTGGAGTCCCATCTTCGCGAAGTAGTCATCTGTCAGCGAGTAGTCGTCCTGCTGGTACTCGAACCCGAGAATCGGGTGGTGATTCTCGGTTCGACGGTACGACTTGCTCGTGGAAACGCTGATGCAGATCACGGGTGCCGTCTGGAATCGTTCCCGATAGGCAGCAGAATCGAGGAAGTGTTGGAACAGTTTGCCATGCAGATCACCGAAGTCATCGGGGACCGTGAACTCGGTTGCGGCCTCATTGGCAGCCGGCAGCCGCACGCTGAAATCGAAATCGCGGACGAAGGACGAGAAGTTGTTCCCCACGATCCCGGGGTGATGTTTTCCGGTCAGTCTGTCGATGATCTGGATATCCAGGACTTCGAGCAGGGGGAACTCCTGTTCCCGGCCGCCAGTGGTGAAGTGAAGTCCTCCGGAGACGATGTCGAGTTCGAGGTCATAGCGATCCCGGTCGGGATTGTCCCAGGACGCGAGTTCGTTGAAGCGGCGATTGATGATGGTCAGAGCAGTGCGGAGGTTCTGACAACGGTTCTCGCCCCTGGCGAGGTTGGCGAAGTTCGTCGTCGCTCGGGTGCTCTCCGATGGCGAGTAGTCCTCGTCGAATCGAGTCGTGGTGATGCTGAATGAGAACTCAGGTGTCATGGACGTCCAATTCGGTGGGTGTTCGGCCAGTAGTGGTCGCTGGCATGTCTGTGATCCATCCTGCCCGTCCCCAACGGTCATCAGGTAACTCGGGGGAACTATGGAATCCTATAGCCTTGGGCTATGTCTCGAGGCCTGAAGAACATCACGCTGCTGCAACTCCAGTACTTCATCGAGGTCGCCTCGGAGGGGTCGATCACCGCCGCCGCTGATCTTCTCTATGTCTCCCAGCCGACCATGTCTGCCGCGATGAAGGACCTGGAGACTCGTGTGGATCGCGCTCTGCTCAACCGATCCGCCCGCGGGGTGACTTTGACCGACGACGGTGTGGAGTTCCTCGGCTATGCCCGGCAGGTCGTCGAACAGGTGGAACTCCTCGAACAGCACTACTTAGCCTTGATCCACCGATTCGCTTGATGGCAAGGGGCTCACTCGGATTCGAGTGCGAACGCGGTGCGAGGGCAGGAAGTAGTGTCCCGGTCTCTCACCGGTCTCTTCCACATAGATGATTCCCCGGGGTCTCCTCCAGACCCTGCGGCCTCGTGCTCGAGCAGGAGCGAATCGGTCAGGACAATGATCGTGTAGGTGGGCTCAGAGCCGCGTGCCAGAGTCGTGCGAATTCCGTCGCCCACGGCCACCGTCTCGGCAGGTGCACAATCAGCTTCCTGGCCCGGTGAGCAATCCGGGCCGGGATGCCGATGATCCGTGTCCGCAGCGTCTGAGCGCGCACTTTGCTCATCCTGCCACCGATGAGTCCGGCAGCAGCCCGCAGCAGGTTGTGCGTGATCGCTGCGACTGCTACCCAGGCGGCGTTGGCGTTGAACACCCCAGAGGGCATATGTGCCAGGGCACCGTTCTTCAACTCCGCATTGATCTGCTCGATGATCGCGTGCTTGCGGTGGATGTGATCAGCAGCGACGGTGTCGAAACGGTCTTTGTCCACCGTGGTGAAGAACGCGTGATAGCGGAACAAGTCGAACAATGGGTCCTGCCCGGCAGTGCGTTTGGTCTCGTTGAGTTCAGGGATGCGGCGGACCACCAAGCGGCCGGCGGCGTGCAGGGACTTCTTCTTCGAGGTGAATGCGGTGAACGGGACCTCGGCGACTTCGGCCTTCGAAATCCAGGCCCTGGTCTCTTCGTCGTAGATCGCTTCGGGGTATTCGATGCCAGTCCATGCGCCGTCGCTGATTGTTCCGATCGCTGCTTTGACCTTCTTGTCCATGCGGACCGTGATCGATACTTCAGCCCCGGCATCCCGGGCGGCTTTGGTCACAGTCGAGGAGTAGTACGCCGAATCAGCCCTGACCAGGGCTGGGAGGTCGGAGTTGATTCGGGTCGTGGTGGCCAGAGCGTCGGCGACGAACTTGTCAGCACCCCGGGCTGACGAGGTTGAGCCCTTGCGCAGGCGCTGGCCGACGATGATCTGGCTGGAGTCGCCCGTCGATGCGGTCGCCAACAGTGCGTTGAGGCCACGACTGCCTTGGTAGCCGAATCCAGCTCCCTGCTTCGACGCGGAGTGGACATCGATGACGGTGTCGTCGACATCGACGAACACCATCGCTTGTCCAGTGTCTTCGCTGGCTGGTAGCAGCGGTGTGTGCTCGTTGAGGTTGGTCAGGAAGCGGGAGGAGATCGCGTCGAGTTGCCGGACGTGGCCGAAGGCGAACGAGCGCAGGAACGAACCCAGGGTCGAGGGCGCGTAGACACGATCGAAGAGGTGTTGCATGCCGCCGTGGCGGAGGATGTTCATGTCATCGATCGAGTCGGCCCCGGCAGCCATTCCCGCGACCAGGGTAGCCAGTTTCGGTGCCGGGTTCGCGCCCTTGTCGGCTCCGGTGGTGGTCACGGTCAGACGGTCTTCGGCGAGGTCTGGCAGGCCCGCCATCTGGGCGAGGCTCATGATCGGGACGAGCCCGGTAGTGGCCGTCAGGTTCGCATCGTCGAAGGAGTGAGACACAGACGCGGGTGTGTGGTTGAATAGCACCTGAGAGGTGCCCCTTTCTTGAACGGGAATGTTGACTTAGAACATCATCATTTTCCCAGTTCAGAAGGGGCATTTCCATTTCACGCGCGGCTTGATCCGGCTACTCGCATCGGTGGATCAAGGCTTAGGGCGCCCACCGTCACGGCGTCTGCTCGGAGTCTCGGCGCAGCACTACTCGTTCGTCGTCGATGCTTTCGTTCGGATGGTCAAGTCCAGCGATGCCGCCGAGTACGAGTTCTCACTGCGAGAGACGCGTACCTGGGACATCATCGAAGACGTTCGCACGCTCCGCAGTGAGCTCGGCATCCTCTACCGCAACGACTTCAACAGGAAGGTCATCGACAAACTGCTGCGAGATTCCGGGCTCGCGTTCCACCCGCTCTTCCTCGCCTCCCCGCACATCTTCATCTCTCGTACGAACCCACTTGCCTCCCACCGCCGCGTCACCCTTGACGATCTAGCCGCCCTGCCTCGGCTCACTTTCGACCAGGGGGCGAACAACTCGTTCTCCTTTGCCGAGGAGATTCTCTCCACCCTGTCGAGCAAGCAGGAGATCCGGGTCTCTGACCGTGCGACCATCTTCAACCTGATGATCGGACTCGACGGCTACACCATCTCGACGGGCATCATCAGCGACGATCTCGATCCGGCCATCGTCGCGATTCCACTCGAGGTCGAGGAACGCATCGAGATCGGCTGGATCGATCATTCGGGGATCCCGCTGACCGAACAGGCGCAACGCTACCTTGACGAAGTTCGGGCCGTCGTCGCCGGTTTCGGCATTGCGCTGCTCGACCGGCCTTGACCGAGGGCAGCGCCGAGGCGGTTCCCTCGACCCACGAGATCGTCAGTTCGTCAGCGCTCCCTCGGCAAAGGCCGCCGACGCCGCTGTGCGGCAGACGCTCTGCTGTGGCATGTTTGAGGAGCACCGGAGTCGGGCTAGTCGATCCGCGGTGGAAGATCAACTGATGACGCCTCGCACGATCGATGTCGTCGCCCGTCAGGATCCCGCGTCAGCTGATCTGACCGAGTTCCGGCCGATGTTCAACCGAGAGAACTCGATGGTTCCGGCGAGTGGGTTTTCGAATAGCCGTACGGCTAGTCTTCGCTTGGTCTCCACGTCAAGGCGCGGATCGAACAGTGCGTGCGGGATCGGTGGCGGGTATGGCAGCTGGTGAGTGGTGGCAGGCCGACGACTCGCCGCGCCCCTCGCTTGAAGACCACCTCGGTGCAGGGGCCGTGCTCTCTGGGGTTGCAGATCGCGGCATCCGCGAGGCGATGAGTCCTGTAGCCTCAGCTGCCGCCGACCTAGTCGAGGCAGCGAGGCCACGTCTGACTCCGGCCCTAGCCGAATGCGTCAGGGCTCGAGAGCTGGGAGCGATGGGATTTCACTCCGACGTTGAAGCGGCACCCTCGTCGGACGTCTCATGGGTGAAACTCAGATTCGACGTCTAGTGGACGGTGACCGTGTCGGCGTCGGCCACCCATTTTTCGTCGTCCACGACGACGCGCTCGATTCGGCGTCCGCCGATTTCGGACGCGGAAGCGGCGAAGTCCGCGAGGGTGACCGGCTCGGGCAGCGTCAGGTCGATCGGGCCCTCAAATGGTTCGACCATCTTCTGAAGCGGATTCCGCCTGGGCAGATCGGCGTCAGTGTCCGCGATCCCTCGCGTGCGACCCATTTGGCCGATCAAGGAGCCCGCGTCCGGCAGGGGTTCTCCTCCAGGAGTATCGCGGCTCCGAGCAGTTGCTGGCCCTGTGCCAAACCGGAACGGATTCCACGACAGCCTTGTCGCTCAGGGGCACGACGCCGGCGTATTGGTCCCCGACTTCACAGCAGAAGACTTCCAATCACTTGCCCGCGACAATGCTCTCGTCCTCAAACACGGGGGCCGACCGCCTCGAGCCGACAATGACCGCCGAACAGCATTCCAGCTCGGTGGGATCTGCCGATCGTCCAGCGTGCCCGACTAGCCTCGCGACATCGATGAGGCTGACTCAGTGCAGGGATTCTCTGCTGACCTCGGCTGCCCTCCCACGGCCGTGGGCGCAGGCCGATTCATCTGGGTTGTGAGAATCGGACTGCGTTAAAGTGGCCCCTGGCGTCAGGAGGTGACCGCCACGATGAGATCTGCTGCAGCGGGAATCTCAACCCGACAGGTCGGAAAGCGAGGACCGAAGGTGACAGCCAGCAAGCGTTCGTCACAGCCCGCGGTGCCCCAACGCGCGGCCAATACAGTTCGGGCAACGGGCGTCCTCCTCGCGCTCGTGTTCGGTGCGATCGCTGTAGTCAACGGCCTGGCATCGCTCATTCCCGGGCTTGGCCCGGTCAGTTCCGCTGCGGCCCGGTTTGCGCCGACGATTGCGCCGATGGCAACTGTGGTCGGAGCGATTGTGCTTGGGTTCGGAATCGTCTGGCTGCGCCGAGGCCGTCGATGGACCGGAGCTGCAATGACAGGATTCGGAGTGGTGAGCACGATCGCGAATCTGGCGGTCGTCATTGTGCTCCTCGTCGCCATCACCTCGGCCGGTGGTTCGGTGAACTTGTTCACTGCGACGTTCGGGCTCTCGGCGATCGACTCGGCATCGCCTGATCGCAAGGAAGTGTACGACAAATCCAGCTCAGGCGATGACCTCTCCGTATCGATCTACGAACCTGAGAGAGCGAAGGGTTCAGCCCCGACGATCATGTACGTCCACGGAGGCGGTTGGATCGCAGGCGACCCAAACGCAGCGAGTTCAGAACTCCGTGAACTCGCTGATCACGGCTACCTGGTCGTATCGGTCGAATACGAACTCGCCACCCTGGATAACGCAACCTGGCAGAGCGCACCGTCGCAGGTGGCCTGTGCGGCAAGCTGGATTCAGACCCACGCAGACACGATCGGTGCAGATACCGATCGCCTTGCGTTCTGGGGCGAGAGTTCGGGCAGCAACATGGTCGCCAATACCGCCGGTGCCGCAGCGCAAGGCGACGCCGAATCGTCCTGCGGTGGGAAGGTTCCGGTTCCGGCGGCGGTCATTGCCGACTACCCCGCATTCGACGTGACAGGTCTCTACGAGAACGCCCCCACCGGGCCAGGTGCGGGATCCGGCACGCGCCTATTCGCGACCAGCTACACGGGTGGCACACCAAAGGAATATCCGGACCGCTACTCAGTGGCCGATTCCGTCACGCATCTGAAAGCACCCGCGCCGCCGATGCTTATGATGACAGCGATGCGCGATGACGTGATCACCCCAACCGACCAGCTTTCATGGGCCGAATCGGCCCGAAGCCGCGGAGTCGACGTCAAGACCGTAAAAGTTCCCCTCGCCAATCATGCGTACACGCAGAAGGCGAAGAACTCAATCGGCAGCCAGGGACACCTGAGCATCGCGGAGGCCTACTTATCCGAGCAACTTCGCTAGCGACACGTCTGTTGTGGATCTCGGCTGTCCTGGTGGGGAGGCGTGGATGCAAGTATCGTGGAAATCGGCAGCACGTACGGTTGCCAGCACTTCCAGGTACCTAAGCCTGAATCATTGCGGAGAGCTCCGGTCTGCCCGGAACATGTCCAGATGGGGTGCGGCGCATTCTTGCGCCGTCTTCAACCGCCGGTGCGACACAGCGGCTGACGTAAGGACATGATATGACGACCAAAGATAAGAAGAACCTGTCCCAGGTGACCGACAAAATCACGAAGATGGACGAACCGGAACGATCGCTCATGCAGCGAGCGCACGAGATCATCGTGACCGTCGCCCCAGTCTCAAGCCGCGGATCTGGTACGGCATGCTGGCCTATGCTCTGTTCGCGAGCACTCCTGCACTGGTGACACTGCGCAATGACGAGCGGGTCAACCTGGCCCTCACGGAAAAGGTCGAACTCACCCCAGCCGGTGGTTCCGACGGATCGCTGATGCCCGCCGCATGGTACTTCAAGACTATTGACGAGGTCGCCGAGAAGCGCATCGCCGAGATCGTCAGGACGGCAACCTCCTGACGGTGACGATCGCCGGGGCTGAGCCCGCAGCCGTCACTTCGTGCGAAGTCTGTGTCCGGGGCTCGGCCGCGCGGTCAGCGCTGAGCGTCTGAGTTCCGATTGGCTATGGTGGTGCTTGAAGGGAAAGCAGTCCCATCTGCCGTAAGTTTGAGGAGTGATCGACATGAGTTTCTCTGTCTACCTGTCCGGTGAGATCCACACCGAGTGGCGCGATGAGATCAAGCGCGGCGCCGAGGCGGCCGGCCTGGATATCGATTTCACCGCCCCGGTGACGGACCATCCCGCCAGCGATGCCGCCGGTGACCACCTCGGCGAGAACGACAGCTCCTTCTGGCGCGACCACCAGTCGTCAAAGGTCAATGCCATCCGCACCCGCACCCTGATCGCAAAGGCCGATATGGTCGTCGTGCGCTTCGGCGACAAGTACAAGCAGTGGAACGCCGCCTTCGACGCCGGCTACTGCGCAGCACTCGGCACACCCTATGTGACCCTCCACGATGCCGACATCATTCATCCGCTCAAAGAGGTCGACGCTGAAGCCCAAGCCTGGTGCCAGACGACCGATCAGGTGGTCGAAACCCTGAAGTACCTCCTCAGAGACTGAACCTGAAAAGGACTGAACCCGATGAGCTGAGTCCGCGAACGACCACCCGTCAAAGGCTCGTTCGCGGCCTCCACCCAGTAGATGCCGTCGATATCGTTGATGCTGATTTCGAGCGCGGGCGAGGTCGGAACGATCTCGCGTTCGGACACGAGGATCTCCTCGACCCAGTCCAGAACGTCCTGTGCTTCAGCAGCCGGGGCCACGGTGAACGTGTGCTTGTACTTATCGGAGAAGTACCGTGCCTCGTTGGCACGTAGGCCCGCCAGCGCCTCGGCGACGGGGGAGGACTCGAGACCTTCGGTGGAGACCTCGGTGAATGACACGGCTTCGAACGGCATGGATCAAGAATATGCCCGCTGTGATTGGATGAGGAGCATGGAACCTCAAACTGATCTCAATGATGATGACCGCAGATTCCTCACCCGGTGCGTCGACCTGGCTCGCGAAGCCCTTGATGCCGGAGACGAACCATTCGGGTCCGTGCTCGTCGACGCCGACGGTCGTGAACTCTTCGCCGACCGCAACCGGGTGGCCGGCGGCGACCACACCCGTCACCCCGAATTCGAAATCGCTCGCTGGGCAGCCGACCATCTCACACCCCAGCATCGAGCCGAAACCGTCGTCTTCACCTCCGGCGAACACTGCCCGATGTGCTCAGCGGCGCACGCGTAGGTGGGCCTCGGCCGCATCGTCTACGCCAGCAGCAGCCAGCAGCTGAGCGCCTGGCACAAGGAATGGGGTCTGGCCCCCGGTCCCGTACTGCCGCTGCCCGTTCAGGACGTCGCCCCGGGAATCGAAGTCGCCGGACCCGATCCGGAATTGAGCACCCAGGTGCGGAATCTGCACGCCCGTCTGCACGGAGTCGATGCCTGAGATCCGCGGTACAGTATCTGCATCTCAGCGATTGTTCTGCCCGCACCGAAATCACGGGGCCGGCAGCGAAACTGACAAAGGAGTCCGGCCTTGGCCCTGCATGAAATCACGTTCCCCTCGAGCAACGATCGCGACACGATCAACGCGTGGCTCCACACTCCCACGACGGCGCCGAACGGCATCGTGCAGATCATCCACGGCCTCGGCGAACATTCCCGCCGCTACCTCCACCTCATCAGCACCTTGCTCGATGCCGGCTTCGCCGTCGTCGCCAGTGACCACGCAGGGCACGGGCGCACTGCCATGGAGTCGGGCGTCTGGGCCGACGCTGGAGACGAGGCCGCGCGCGTCGTCGTCGACGACGAGCTGACTCTGCAGGCGAAGGCGTGTGAGATCCTGCCCGGACTGCCCTATATCGTCTTCGGCCACAGCTGGGGGTCGATGATCGCCCGCTCCATGGCATCCCGCCCTGAAGCCGAACTCACCGGGCTGGCGCTGTGCGGAATCGCCGCGCAGATGAAGGGAATCGAACAGACCATTGACCGCGCTGAACTCGCCGAGGCGGCCGCTGGCGACCATCGTGCGGAACCTGCTGCAGACCATCTGGTGGGACAGCTCTTCGACGGGTTCCTCGACCGCTGCGGTCCCGATGCAGGTCCCACTGCATGGGTTGCCCTCGACGAGGCGGTCGTCGCCGATCACGGCCGTGACCCGTTCAATAATTTCGGTGCCCCGATGAGTGCGCGGTTCCTGCAGGGGTTCGTCGACATCTATGACGAAGCCAATGCCGATTCCTGGTATGAGACGATCTCAAGCGATCTGCCGGTGCTCATCCTCGCGGGTGACCAGGATCCGGTCGCGAACTACGGCGAAGGCGCTTACCACGTGGCCAACAGGCTGCGAGAGACCGGTCACGCAGACGTGCGCACACGAGTCTTCTCAGGAGTCCGGCACGAAGTCCACAATGAACCGACGACTCGCGCCGAGGCGGAAGCGGAGATCGTCGAATTCGCAACCCGCGTCATCGCAGGTTAAAGATCGCGGCTGGCCCACCATGATGATTCCGTCTGCCGAGGACCTGTCGAACATCATCGATGCTGTCGCGTCCTGGCAGCGCGAGGGGCTGCCCGTCCAAGTCCATCCTGGCGACTTCGGCTGGTATCAGCGCTTCGGCTCGCAAGCGCTTGCCTCGGGACTGCGGGTGTGGACGCGCGACGGCGAGATCGCAGCCGTCGGATTCCTCGACGAAACCGAACTCATTCGCATGGCGATCTCGCCCGACCATGCCGCGGATGAAACCCTCGCCGAGGCGGTCGTGACTGATATCGAGACCACTCTGTCCGATCTCCTCCCACCAGGGACGGGAATCGTCGAATCCCGGTTCGGACCCGCGCTGCAGCACACCCTCAACGAGGCGGGATGGACACCCGACGAACCCTGGACCGTCCTGCACCGCGCACTGTCAAATTCTGTCCCACCGACCTCGTTGAGGTTCGAGACTGTCGAAGCGGACGACATCGCTGACCGGGTCAGCGTCGAATCCGCCGCATTCCCCGGCGCATCACTGACCGCTGAGCGATGGCAGCTGATGGCTGCAGGACTCGCCTACCAACAGGGTCGGTGTCTCGTCGGCTATTCCACGGACGGTGCTGCCGTCGGCGCCACCACCGTCTGGTCCGCTGGACACGGTCGCCCCGGCATCATCGAACCTCTCGGAGTTCATGGTGACCACCGCGGCCTCGGGTATGGCACGGAAATGGCGCTCGGTGCTGCAAGCGCACTGCGGTCGATGGGAGCGTCGAGTGTCAACGTGGCCACTCCGTCATCGAACACCGCCGCCGTCGCCACCTATCGAGCGGCCGGGATGGACAGCCTCGGCGAGGTCAGGGACTTCCGCCGCCCCTGACCGGCGTTGGAGAACAGACCGGAGCGGCGTTGGAGATCAGGACAGCCGACGTCGGAGGTCAGGCCGGAGCGCCGGCGATGAACGCCGCCTGCGCGACGTGCTGAATCGCATCATCGATGATCGAGACCATGCGGACGCCGCGAGTGACTGCCGGCGTCCAGTTCTCATCGATGATCTCGTCGAAGTCGTCCTCCGACAGCGTCTCCAGGTACGCGGTGAACGCGTTCAATGTGGCGTTGAGATAGTCGACGAGCAGCTGCTGATCGTCGACGCGGATCTCGGCTGCCTGTTCCGGGGTGTGACCGAGCCCGAACCCATCGCCCATCTCGCCGAGGTCGAAACGGTCGCGGAAGTCCTCCCACTGTTGAGGGCCTCCGGTGAGGTCGGAGAGCTGCACGTCGATCTCGCGGCCGCTGTGCCACAGCAGCCAGGCGATAGAGTTCGGATGCCCGCCGAGGTGGCGGTTGAGTTCTTCGGGGGAGAGGTCGGGCAGCGCCTGTGCCGCTTGGAGGGGGCGCTGGGACAGGTCGGTGAGAATGTCGATGCTGTTCATGTCGCCCATTCTGCTCTTTGCGACCATCTCTGTCACCAGCGGGACTCAGTCGAGACGGGGCCGGCGGCGATTGCGTTTGATCTCCGACCGCCGCTGTTCGGACTGCACTCGCCGGCGGCGGGAATTGCGGGACGGCTTCGTTGCTCGCCTCTGCACCGGCGGAGCCAACGCTTCACGCAGCAACTGCGCCAGACGCATGCGCGCATCCTGACGATTCTTCAGCTGCGACCGCTGCCTCTCCGAAGTCACGGTGACCACGGTGCCGGACAGGCGCGGTGCCAACCGGCTGAGCACCCGCTCGCGCTGAGGTTCGGTGAGGAAGGTCGCCGCAGCCAGGTCGAGGCTCAGCTGTACTCGGGAGTCAGAAGTGTTGACGTGCTGGCCTCCGGGTCCCGATGACCGGGAGAACTGTTCGGACAGTTCGGAGGCGGGGATGATCAGCCCGGCAGGGATCCCCGGTCCGGCGGGGACGCGCAGATCACCGTCCATCTCAGGTCGGCTCCGCTTCGCCTTCGCGATCGTCACCGGCGAAGCCTTCTTCGCGCAGCCTCGGCGTGATCTGCAGGTGCGGCCGGATGCCGTGCTTGTCGGCATAGAACTCGCGGATCCGATCCATGTCGCTGACCAGGTCATCGGTCATCTCCAAGGTCGGACCCAGGCCTGTGGTGTGAGTGGCCGAGTCCACGTAGCCCAAGGTGACAGGAAGGCCCGTCTGACGGGCGATGCGATGGAACCCGGATTTCCAATGTGTGTGCCCGCCGCGGGTTCCGTCTGGAGTGATGACGAGAGCGAAGACCTCACCGTCACGCATTCGGTCGACCACCTCGGTGACGATCTTGCTCGGATCCGAGCGATCAACGGGAATCCCGCCGAGTCCCCGCATGATCGGCCCCCGCCAGCCGGTGAACAGGGAATGCTTACCCAGCCAATGGACATCGACGCGCATGCGCCACGCGATCGCGAGCATGACGACGAAGTCCCAGTTCGAAGTGTGCGGAGCTCCGACGAGGATGGTCGGACGGTTCGGAGCGGGCTCGGTGACGAGCGTCCACTTGCTGAAGGTCCAGAAGGCGCGGGCGAGGAGGCGTCGGATCATGATCTCAACGGTAGAGCACGCGAGGGGGCGAACCTACCAGCGTCCCTGGGACTGTGTCGAGAACCGGGCATGAGCGGCCCTCAGGACCGGGAAAAGTCGGCGGTGGCTGAGGACGAATCCGTTGCGGACAACGATGCGGGGATTGAGCCCCCGTCTGCGCAACCGGCGGGTCGCTTCCTCGGTGAGGATGTAGGCGAGCATCTTCGGGCCGCGGGAGACGGCACGTTCGAACACGACCATCTTGATGTCATGCCACGGCAAGAACGTCTCTGGCAGGATACGGCCGTTTCGGGCCAGGGGAGACTCCTTCAGGAAAGAGGACGAGGGATTCCCGTCGGTGCAGTCGCACGAACACGCCGATCGGAGCGACGACGAGGCAGCCGATGATGCCGACGACGACGGCCCACATGCGCAGATTGGCGATGATGAGCCACCAGCTGCGGCCGTCGCTGATCGTGGCGGTGACGATCCACACGAAGGCGGCGAGCAGCCCGAATCCGATGATGAGAGCGAGGACCAATGTGAGGACGATGTGTCGCGTCGACGAGGGGATCGATACGGGTCGTCCGCGCTCCAACCGGTGCACGACGGCGGCAGGCGAATAGTCCTCGGGCATAGGCTTCAGCGTACCGGCCGCCGTGACCGACCTGAGCATTCGGACACAATCCCCACGGGCAGGCTTCAGCCAGTCCCCGTCCTCGACGGTGGTCAGGCGCTGAGTCCAACACTTCTCCGCTGAGCCTGCGATCTCGGGTCGAGTCCGGCGGGAATAATCGCAGCAGCTTGATCGCTGTGCGAGGTACGACCATCACCAACAGCAGAGGAAGATATGTCTGATTCAGCTCGTGTCGTCATTCTCGGCGGCCATGGAAAGATCGCACTTCTGGCCGCGCCCAAGCTCAAGGCCGCAGGCTTCGCCGTCGACTCGGTGATCCGCAACCCCGACCAGTCATCCGATGTCAAAACCGCTGGGGCCAACCCAGTCGTCCTCGACATCGAAACCGCCGACACCCAGGCGCTCGCCGACCTGTTCGCAGGAGCCCAGGCTGTCGTGTTCTCCGCCGGAGCCGGCGGCGGCAGCCCGGAGCGGACTAGGGCCGTCGACCTCGAAGCAGCCAAGCGATCCATCGACGCCGCCGAACAGGCCGGGGTCAAGCGCTTCGTCATGATCTCTTACGCCAGCGCCTCCGTCGACTCGGAGCGCGTCGACCCGGAGAGCTCCTTCTACCCCTACGTGCAGGCCAAGAGCGGCGCCGATGAGCACCTGCGAGCCAGCTCGTTGGACTTCACGATCCTCGGACCCGGCGGTCTGACCCTCGAGCCCTCCAGCGGCAAGGTTCTCATCGCCGATGCGGCCGGCGACCTCGATGGGCAGACGCCGGCCGACGATGTGCGGGTGACCTCACGCGACCTCGTCGCCGACGTCATCACCCACGTCATCGCCGAGTCCGCTGCGGTGCGCGAGACCGTGAACTTCTATGACGGGCAGACCCCCATCGCCGAGGCGATCCGCTGACCTGAGTCCGGCCGCTCCGAGCCGTCACCCGGGTCCGAGCGGCCCACTGACCCGATGGCCCGCCGTTCCGTTAGGGAACGGCGGGCCATCGGCATTGTCGCACCCGCAGGGACCGGACCCCTGAGTCCTCGGGCAGATCAGCCTCGGTGATTCCACAATTGATGGGTCAGGCCGCTGGCCGTGGTGAGGCTCTCGATCGTGAAATCCTTCTCAAGTTCCTCGAGGCCCTCCCAGAGCCAGACCCCGCGGCCGAGGGTGACCGGGACGATGACGAGGTGCATGAAGTCGACGAGGCCATCCGCAAGGAACTGCCTGACCATCGATGGACCGCCGCCGATGCGGACATTGCCGCCGTCAGCGGCAGCGCTCGCCTCGGCCAGTGCCTCCGCGGGCGAGGCGTCGATGAAGTGGAAACTCGTGCCGTTGTCGAACTCCATCGGCTCCCGCGGATGATGGGTGAGGACGAAGCACGGGGTCTTGAACGGCGGCTCCTCACCCCACCAGCCACGCCAGCCGTCATCGGGCCACGGTCCCGTCTGCGGACCGAACTTCTTCCGGCCCATGATCTCGGCTCCGATGCCCTGTCCCCACATGGCGAACAGAGCGCGGTCTGCGGTCACCGGGGCGTCGACCTTGTCCACTCCCTCGATGCCGCGGCCGTGAAAGAAAGAGAACAGTGCTTGGGCTTCGCCGATCGGCTGATCGAAGGTGACGAACTCGCCGGCAGCGAATCCGTCGAGGGAGACGAAGAGGTTGTTGACACACGCTTTGGCCATGTGCACTCCAATGTGATGGTTCGGCTGATGTCGTCAGTCCGACGGATTGCGTGGGTTCCGGGGAAGTGGACCCAGTGTAAGATTAAGTAGTTTCAGAATGCAATCACTGGAGGTGGGGCAATGCCTGCACAGCCGCGTTCAGGATGTGCGATCAATGCCGCCGTCGAGGTCCTCGGTGACAACTGGTCGCTCATCGTCCTGCGCGACATCATCTTCGGCGATCGCCGCCACTTCCGTGAGCTGCTCCTCCGCAATGACGAGGGCATAGCGTCGAACATGCTCTCCAGTCGTCTGAGGAAGCTCATCGACGAAGGGCTGTTGACAAAGGCGGAAGCCGCACGCGGGCAGCGAGCCCAGTACACCCTCACCGAGGCTGGAATCCAGACTCTGCCGGTCATGGTCGCCCTCGGAACGTGGGGGATGACCCACCGGGAGACCTCACCGGAGCTGACGATCCGATCCAGAATCATGGCCGATGACCCCCAACTCGTCGGCGGTCTCATGGATGAGCTTCGAGAGACCCACCTCGGGGTGCCGCGCCCGAATCCTGACGAACCGCGTTCCTCGGAGCGACTGCAGGCCGCCTACGAGGCGGAGATCTCGGCCCCAAGCGGACACGAGGAGGTGTTCTTCGGTGAGTGAAACAGCATCCGATCAGCGCGCGCCGGTGACCGCGACGATCCGCCTCGGCGCTGATTTCGAGCACCCGATCTCGGTGGTGTGGAGCGCTTTCGCCGATACCGGGCAGCGCGTGCAGTGGGGAGTCCCCGAAGGTGAGGACATGGTCTGTGACATCGACGAATTCCGTCCAGGCGGAGCGATCCGCGCCCGCTGTGGATCACGAGGAGTGCTGGAATTCGTTTCCACCGGTCAGTACTGTTCATTGGAACCGGAGCGTCATATCGTGACCACCGAGACTCTCACCAAAGACGATGAGATCCTGTCGACGGCCATCATCACCTGGACCCTGACCGCCATCCCGACAGGCACCCGGGTCGAGCTCGTCGACCAAGTCGTGTCCTTCGTCGGTGAGGGAATGGTCGACGGGCACCGCAACGGCCACGACATCTGCTTGCGACAGCTCGGCGAGTTCCTCAGTTCGTGAGATCCGCGGCCCACGGAAGATCTGCGCCGCTGCGGCCGACGGTGATCCCGGCCAGCGCAGATGCACGATCTCCCAGGGCCATGAGCTCTGCCGCACCGAGGGAGGCCATCGGTGATGTCGAGGCGTGCAGATCGTGGATGAGGGAGACCATGAACGTGTCCCCGGCTCCGATCGTATCCGTCACGTCGACCCGAGCCGAATCCACCGTCACCCGCGCCGAGGCGGTCGCCAAGATCGCTCCGTCACCGCCGCGAGTCATCGCCACCAGACCCGGACCAAGATCGAGCAGACGATCGACCTGTGCTTCCTCAGTAAGATCGGGATAGAGCCAATCGGCATCGACATTGCTGAGTTTGAGGACGTCGACCCGACTCGCCAACTCCTCGAATCGTGGCAGCACATCCTCGTGGGAACCGACGATCGACGGCCGGATGTTCGGGTCGAAGGAGATGAGCGTCCCTGCTCTCTGCAGGCCTGCCGTCTGCGGATCTGACTGTTCCGGGACAGCGTCGAGGAGTCGGTCGATCACGGCGGAGCCCGGCTCGAGGAAAGCTGCGATCGACGCGAAATGCAGGGCCGAACGGCCGCTGCTTCCGAGCAGCGACGAATCGGGATCCCACCGCAGCTGGAACTCGTACTCGGCCGAACCGTCATCGGCCAGGCGGGCCAGCGCTGTGGAGGTGCCGCCTCGAGGGGTGGCGAGCACGTCAACCTGGGCCTCCCGCAGGTGAGCGAGAAGGAATCCGCCGTGGAAGTCATCCCCGACATCGGTGAGGAACTCGACATCGTCGCCGAGGCGGCCCAAGCCGAGAGCGACATTGGCCGGCGCTCCACCCGGTGCATAGCGGTCGGGAACCCCGGGCGAACTGACGATGTCGATGAGGGCTTCACCGATGACGAGAATGCTCATGGACACGATTCTAGGCTGAAAATCTTTTCAGGGTGCTGACCTGCAGAAATAGGACAAAAATCGGTGAATGCTAGGAATCGATCTCATTTCATGTCAGTGCCGTCTGCAACTGTGTGGTCATGGACAAGAACACCATTGACAACGACGTCAGAACGATCATCGATGAGGAAACCGCCCGCGTCTTCGCCCCGCGGCCGGGGGAATGCCTGGCCTGCTATGTGTTCCGCCAGCTCGGGGAATTCGGCTGCAACGGCACACACCGGTTCGCAGAGGGCTTCCGCGACCGTACGGCTCCACGTGCCACGGCGCTGATCGCGCGGCTGAGCAGTATGGGTGCCTGCTGCTGTGACTGTGAGATGTTCCTCAATGCCTTCACCTTCGCCGCCAAACCGTGGATCACCAGCATGCCGTTCGGCGAGCTTATCGGCACTCCCTTCGGGAATGAGGAAGCCATCGACATGAGAGAGAGATTCGGAATCGACGAACCTCCTTCGACGAAGCTCTACCTCTGCTGTCGACTGGTGAGGAGGGGATCCACGCAAGCCTGCGGAAACTGGGCCCGCATCCGACGATGGTGAGTGCACGCGTCCGGCAGAATAGAACCATGCCTGCCACTCTGCCGCTCTTCCTCGACTGCGACCCCGGAATCGACGATGCCATTGCACTGGCCTACCTGTGCTGCCAAGACGACGTCGACGTCGTCGGCATTGCCGCATCCGGAGGCAACGTGGCCACCGCCCAGGTCGTCGAGAACACCCGCGGTTGGCTGACGCTGGCCGGGCGCAGCGACGTTCCCGTCCACGCCGGCCACAGTCTTCCAGTGGCACGGCAGGCCCTGCAGGCGGAATCGCAGGCATCGGAGACGGCAACGGGCGAAGTCCTGGAATACGCCGACCTCACTCATGGCGAGACCGGACGCGGATATGCGCGGCTGCCGGACCCGAGCGCCCCGGCGAGTTCGGTATCGGCTGCTCAAGCGTGGGTCGATGCTGCCCACGCCCATCCCGGACAGCTCCTCGGGGTCGTCATCGGTCCGGCCACGAATCTCGCCTCGGCCCTCGAGATCGACCCGGATCTGCCGAGTCTGTTCAAGCGCCTCTTCATCATGGGCGGAGCATTCAACTACCGCGGCAACACCCACCCGACGACGGAATGGAACGTCACCTTCGACCCCGAGTCCGCGGCCCGAGTGCTCGAGGCATTCGGCACAGCGCATGCGAGCGGTCACCTCGGACACCTGCCGGTCATCGCCCCCATCGAAGCGACCGAAGCCGTTGAGATGACACCTGAGCGCCTCACCGCGATCCTCGACGGAGCCCCTGCCGACGGTGCCGACGACCACTGGCAGTCGGTCCTCGAACAGCTTTCCGAAGCTCTGCGCTTCTACTTCGAGTTCCACGAATCCGACGGACTCGGTTATCTCGCCCACATCCACGACCCTTTCGTCCTCGCCTGCGCCCTGTCCTGGGCACGACAGAACACCGCTGAGTCGCTCGGGACAGCGCCCAAAGATCCGAACACCAACGTCTCGGAGGCGGCCGCCTCGGTGCCCGAACGAGGATCTGCGGGGGAGCTGCCGTGGGCGTCGACGCTGTGGGCACCAGTCGATGTCGAACTCACGGGTACACTCACACGAGGCGAAACCGTCGCCGATTGGCTGGGACGGTGGAGCCGCCCCGTGAATGCAGAGATCATCCGCACCATCGACGCTCCTGCCTTCCTCGACCACCTCAGTTCCACCCTGATGAAAGGACCACCAGCATGACCGCACACTCCAGACAGTCTGGGCAGGGGCCGACCACCACGGTCGGTCCCGGACAAAAACGCAACCGCACCCTAGCTCTCGCCCTCACTCTGCTCGGCACCCTCATCGTCATCGGCACCTACGTCGCCGTGCTGCTGACCCAACCGGCCAACCTCGGTGTCGACCTCGGCCATACCACTCTGTGGGTCATGCTCGGCTATCTGGTCGGAGGCATTCTGCTCGCCGCCGGTACCCTCCCGCTGATTCCCCGCAGCGTTCTCGCCCTCATTCCGGTCGCCATTGCCCTCAACATCGTCATCGGGCAGATCATCGGCAACTACACCCCCGTACCCCTCTACCTCGACTCCATCGGAACGGTGCTCATCGGCGTCCTGGCAGGGCCCGCCGCAGGCGCCTTCACGGGAATCATCTCGAACCTTATCTGGGGCGTGACCCTGAGCCCCAGCGTCATCGCCTTCAGCTCCGGGGCCGCCTTCATCGGAGCTGCCGCCGGCTGGGCAGCACGACTCGGGGTCTTCCGCACACCCTGGACGGCGGTCATCGTCGGCGCCGTCGCCGGGGTTCCCGCCGGTGCCATCGGAGCACCCGTAGCCGCCTACGTCTTCGGCGGCGGACTCGGAGCCGGAACCGGGGGAGTGGTGGCCATCCTCCAAGCCGCGGGCCTCGAGATGTTCAACGCCACCTTCGCTCAGAGCATGGTCTCCGACATCGTCGATAAGGCGCTCATCTTCACCCTCGCCTATGTCGTCATCCGGTCGCTGCCCAAACGCATCATCGGTCGCTACCCCTTCGCCCTGCACAGCCGCCCGAAGACAGCGTCGACTGAGAGCACAACGCCAGCCGAAGCGACGGCCGAGTCGGCGCCCGCGGCGGAATGATCGCCTCCGGTCCCAAGACCCCCGGCGCAGGAGGCGCCGCCGTATCTCCAGACGACGGTCGCACTGATCTCGGTCGCCGGCTGCATCCGGCGACCGAGATCGTCATCCTCTTCAGCAGCCTCCTGCTCGTCTTCGGGGTGCCTTCACCCGTGGTGCCCATGGCCGTCATCGTCGCCACCGTGCTCACAGTCGTCGTCTCACCGGCGCTGCGTCTGCGGTCGTGGGCTCTCGGTGTCGCCGTGCTGTGCCTGCCGACGCTGCTCGTGCTCGTCATCGTGCAGGGATTCTTCTACCCGGGCGCCGAGGTGCATGTCCTCTGGGAGGCAGCACCGGCGCATCTCAGCGTCGAAGGACTGAGCATTGCAATCCAGATCTGGCTGCGCGTGACCGCACTCATCGGCCTGTGTGCCCTCTTCGGCCTCGGCGCCGATTCGGCTCGACTCTTCGATGGTCTGCGCATGCTCCGACTGCCCGACAGCATCGCCTATGTGTGTGCCTCCGCAATCGGACTCATCCCTCTCATCGGCGCCCGAACCCGCCACGTCACCGAAGCCCGCAAGGCCCGAGGCTGGGCGACGCAGCGCTGGCGCGTGCGGATGCGGCTGCTGCCGGGCATCGTCACGGGCTTGTTCACCTCGGTGCTCATCGAGGTTGAACAGCGCCACGAGGTGCTCGAGCAGAGCGGCCTCGGAGCGAACAGCCGCCGTGTCGAACTGCACGACTACCGCAACGGTCGCGGACAGGGACTGCTCCGTATCACCATCGCTGTCGTCGCGGTCGGTCTCGTCGCCGCCTCGGTGGCCGGTGTGCTGCCGCTGCCGAACTCCTCTCAACTGATCGGTGTCCGCTGAGGTGAGGGCGATGACAGGTTTCGGATTCACCTACGCCGGTGAAGAGACTCAGGCACTGACCGATGTCGTCCTGTCGCTGCCGGCAGGATCGATGACCGCCGTTGTCGGTCCCGTCGGATCGGGCACATCGACCCTGGCTCGGGCGTTGGCCGGTCTGCTCGGGACCAGAGGAACTTCGACCGGGCACGTCGATGCCGCTGGGACGGCCGGGCTCCTCGGCGATGATCCGGAAGCCCAGCTGAGCGGAATGACCAGCCACGTCGAGGATGAGGTCCAGTTGGCGTGCAGATTGCGCGGCATTGCTGGGGTCGAGTCAGAGGAGCGGGCGCGGACTGCACTGGCACGGTTGGGGATCGATGGCCTGTGGGCCCGCCGTCTCGATACGCTCTCCGGCGGTCAGCGCCAATTGGTGGCGTTGTCGAGGATCACCGCACTCGACCCCGATCTGCTCATTCTGGACCAGCCCTCGCAGTCACTCGATCCCGATATGCGTCGATGTCTGGCGTCGGCCCTGCGGGAAACCTGTGATCGTGGGCGTTCGGTGCTCATCACCGGACACCAGATCGACGAGCTTGCTCTCTGCTGCCACAAGGTGCGCTTCCTCGACGCGGGTAGGCTGAGGCCGGCTCACGTCGCGCCCGGGGATTCCGGGGTCGACACCGAATCCGACGCCGACGCCGACGCTTTCGCAGGTACACGTGACGAACTGGGCCGTTTCGCACAGCTGCAGGGAGTCTGGGACACCCGTCCCGTTGACCCGCCCAATCCGGTCATTCCGACCGCACCCGTGAGTACCGAAACCGTGCTTAAGGTGAGGGACTTCGGCGTGGACCGCGCAGGCACAACTGTGCTCAAAGGCGTCGACTTCGACCTTCACCCCGGTGAGCTGACCACCCTCACCGGCGCCAACGGAGCGGGGAAGTCGACTCTGCTGCGCGGGCTCATCGGACTCCTCGACCGGTCGGCTGACTGCGCGGGCACGGTCACGGCGAGCCGCCTCGGCGAAGGGACGAATCTGCTGGACCTGCCCGCCCACGTGCGCAGCGCTCATCTGGGATGGGTCGGACAGGACCCCGGTGTCCAGCTCTCGGCGGCGACCGTGCGATCCGAACTCATGCGTGCGGCTCCGCTGCCGCGCCACCGGCGGCGCGACCGGCCGGAGATGATCGAACAGCGTCGCCGCATCGTCGACACGGCGTTGGACGAGGCCGATCTGGCTGCCGTGTGTGAGGAGCATCCATTCGACCTCGACACGCCCCGGCGCAAAGACCTCGTCATCGCCTCGGCCCTTGTCACAGGCGCAGAAGTCCTGCTTCTCGACGAACCCACGATCGGTCGCGACCGGACAGGAATGGACCGACTGAGCGCGATCATCGATGGCTTCCTGGCTCGAGGCGGCGCCGTCCTCGCGACAACCCACGACCACCGGTGGGCCCAGGAATCCTCTCATCGTCGATTTCGCCTTGCTGATGGACGAGTGAATCTGTGCTGAAGCGGCACGGCCCCCGCGACAACGGACCTCCGAAGCGATTGTGTGGTGCAATGAGTCTGTGAGTTGTGTCGTCTGAAGGGAACGCAATGCGCGGACCAATCATGCTGTTCGCCGCTTGGGCTCTCCACGACGCGGAGGAGGCACTGACCTTCCTCGCGACGACCGACTACATCGCCGATCTCACTGGAATCGACGCTGTGCGGATGTCGACGAAGCAGAGCGTGGCCGCGATCGGAGTGGTCGGGGCCGGGCTCGCCGCACTCGGCAGACCGCTGACCGCCGGCGACTGGGCCCGCGGTGCACCGACGATGGGCGCGGTGGCGGTGGCCGCCCACGTCCTCGTCAGGATCGACTGGTCGTCCCTGCTCAGAAGTCGTATCCCGAGTCGGCGGTGACGCCACTGGATCCGCGGAACCTCTGCAGATGCAGGTGCCGGATGAGTCGGATGACCGGGCGGATGAGCATCTCGATGCTGCCGATGACGAACAGCCAGGTGCCGGTGGTCATCAGAGCGTCGGAGAAGAACATGAAGCTGCCGATGAGGAACCACACGCCGATGAGCACATCATTGGCGATGCTGATGACCTGGTAGCGCTGGCGGATGACAAGCTCTTCGGGCCCGATATGCAGGTGAATGTCGCCGTTGTTCTCAGCCATGTGACTCTCCTCTTCCGTCGCCGGGACTTCGCCCTGCTCAGTTCCTCAGTCCCTTATTCCTGGGATCTCGGCGGAGCTCTGCCACTGTCCATGCAGTGCGAGCCTACTGCCCGACCGGCATGTCGTGCAGGTCCGAGGTTCGCCTAATCTCACGTCAGTGTCGAGTCCTAGATTGAGCGTATGGACGTAAACCCGCACTCATTCGACGCCCTCTACAGCGAGCCACGCGAGCGCAGCTCACTCCTGTCGTGGGACGAGCTGCTCTGTGCTGTCCGCCGGTCTCCCCAGCTCACAGCACTCGATGCGGCGGTAGTCTCCCGATCCTGCCCGGAAGCGTCAGTCCCTTCCGCTGCGGAACCGTCAGTCCCTCCCGCTGCGGGATCGACGGCCTCCACCGAGGCGGCCGGCCCCGACACCGCGAACCGTGCCCCGACCTGGGACGGCCTCAACACGGTCATCGCCGCCCTGCGCGGAAAGGATCTGCTGCCCGAGACGCTGCCGACGACCCGCAGCCCCACAGTTATGCTCGTGCACCTGATCGAGGAGTTGGCCCTCGTCTTCGCAGGTCACCGTGGCGACCGGCCGAAGCTCGGCGTCATCGGCAGTGAGCCCGGGATCGACAGGGCCCAGGTGCGTTTCGAAACCGAATGCATCACATGGTCCATCGCCGGTCGCCTCGGGTTGAGGGCAGCGGCGACCGGCTCACTCAAGCGCTACCTCAAGGACGGCGACCTCATGCCCCCGATCTCACGCGATCGAGTGCTGTACACCGTCGATGCGGTCGAAGGACTCTTCGGCGGGGCGCTCACCTTCGGGGAGACGATCAGGCACGAGATCCCGAGTCTGTTCTCCCTCGACGAGCAGTTGGCTGTCTGATCCGGTGCTGGTCGTTCTGACGAACAGGGAGGATGATGGGACCTGTGCGGTCCGGAAACCGGTGACTGGTCGGTGATGACACCGCTGGTCGGCGCGCGACCCGTATTCAGAGAGGAGAGACTGAGATGAGCAGAAGAGTCCAAGTCACTTTCGACTGCCATGACCCGGTGAAGACGGTGCGGCTCTGGGCATCGGACCCCGCCTGTTCTTCCAGATCGTCCCCGAAGACAAAGCGGTGAAGAACCGCATCCATCCGGACGTCCGATCGGCACCGGGCCTCGAGGATGAGGCATGCTCCGAGCTCGCCCGAGAATCGGCGTTCGCCCAGATGAGAACTTTCTCAGAAACTCAGGGGCCTGACGCGTTCGCTGCTAGCGTGAGCCCCATGAAGACGAACCGTATGGCATTGAGCGCAGTGGCAGGACTCGCGGCTCTTTCTCTCGGCTTGGCCGGGTGTACCGGAAGCGGCTCCGAGAACGGCAGTGACGGCACTCAAGACACTCCCGCCGCCGACTCGTCGTCGGGCAACGCCGCTGAGGCCACGGACGACAAGGATCAGAATGCCGGCGACGACAGCGCGCAGGACTCCGAGCAGGATTCGACGCAGGACGCGTCCGGACAAGGGCTCCCCGCCGATGCCGATCTGAGCAAGGATGCGCCGGCGGTCAGTGCCGACGACGCGATCGAGACGGCGAAGAAGGAAGTCGGAGACGGAATCGTCTACGGCATCGAACTCGACTGGGACGAGAAGGACGGGGCCTGGCAGTACGACGTCTCGATCCTCGACGGCACCACCGACCACGACGTCGAAATCGACGCCGACTCCGGGGAGATCGTCGAACACGAGCAGGATTCGACCGACGACAAAGAAGAGCCCATCGACCTCAACGACCCGATGACCGTCGACGACGCACTCGAACTCGCGCAGGAGAAGGCTTCCGGCAAGCTCGTCGGCTGGACGCTCGAATACGATGACACCATGCAGGAATACCAATTCGAATTCTCCGACGGCGGGGAGGAGACGGAAATCACCGTCGACACCGACACCAAACGCGTCACCGTCGACGATGACTGACACCGGTCGCCTCACCGTCATCGCCGGGCCCATGTTCTCCGGCAAGTCCGAGGAGCTCATGCGCCGGGTGAGGAGGGCGACCATCGCCGGCGTGGGCGTCCTCGTGGTGTCCCATTCGCTCGACACCCGCTCGCCGATCTCGACGATCACCTCACATATCGGAGCTCATATCCCCGCGGTGCCGCTGTCGGACGTGGACTCCCTCGCCGAGGCGGCCCGCTCTGCCGACTATGATCTCGTCGCCATCGATGAGGCTCAGTTCTTCGGACCCGATCTCGTCCCCGTTGTCGATGGACTCCTCCGCGACGGAGTCGACGTCATCGTCGAGGGACTGTGCGTGACCTTCGACGGAGAGCCCTTCGAGCCGCTGCCGAGTCTCATGGCCGTGGCCGAAGAAGTGCTCAGGCTCACCGCGGTCTGCACGATCTGCGGTCGCGACGCCGTCTTCCACCAACGGCTCAAGGACTCGCAGCGCGGATCGGGTGCGGCAGAGGTATCGGAGGCGGCCTCGGATGAGGACTCGCCGAGTCCTGTCGCCACCGCCATCGATGCCAGCCACGTCGGGGGCCTCGACGCCTATGTCGCCCGCTGCCGCGAACACTTCAAACGGGATGGTGCCACAATGTCATCTGTCAGCAGTTCTCCGACATAGCCGGTGACAGGACTCTCGCCTTCGCCGCGCTAGCGCTCTTGAACCTGCACAATCGGCTCTGACCAGCGACAACGTCGATCTGGATTCTTGTGTCAGTGGCGACCGATAATGTTTTGGGTATGGAAGCAGAGCAGGTTCCAGACGTTCTCACCGAGATCCGTCGGTGGCGTGTCAGCCTGTCCGAACTGCCCCCGGCGAAGACCGAGGAAGAAACCATCGATCGCATCACTGCACTCGAGGAACTCACGTCGGCGAGTGCGGCGGCGCAGGCCCGTGAGACCCTGACGTTCGACATGCTCCGCCGCAACCGCGAAGCCGAAGACGGTGTCGCCAGCAAGAAGCAGGGACGTGGCATCGGAGCCGAGGTGGCCCTGGCGAGGAAGGTCTCGCGCTCCCGCGGAGACACACTGGTGAAGTTCTCCCGGACTCTGCTCATGGACCTGCCGAGGACGTTTGCGGCGATGAAGGGCGGTGACATCTCGGAAGAGAAGGCGCGGGTTGTCGCCAAGGAGTCCGACTGGCTGCCGCGGGAGAAGAAGCATGAGCTCGATGAGAACATGGCCGAACGCCTTTCCGAGGTGGGTGTCAGGCGACTCGGCAACGAGGTGCGAGCGCTTGCGCAGAAGCTCGACCAGCAGGCCGCGGTCGACCACCTGGAGCGTTGCGTCGAAGAGCGTTCGGTGAGCGTGCGTCCGGCTCCGGGGAACATGGCCTACCTGACCGCACTGCTGCCGATGCCGCAGGCGGTTGCCGCCTGTGCGAACCTGACGAAATCGGCACAGTCTGTCATCGCCACGGGCGAAGCCGACGGTCGCTCGCAGAGTCAGATCGCGGCGGACCTCCTTGTCGAACGCCTGACCGGGCAGGAATCGGCCAAGGCCGTGCCGACGGAGGTGCACCTGATCATGCAGGCGAGCAGTCTGTTCGCACCGGGGGAGGATCCGGCATGGTTCCCCGGAGTCGGACCGATCCCGGCCAAGGCAGCCAGGGATTTCGTGGCCGAGAGTGATGCTGCGGTGTTCCTGCGTCGCCTGTACACGCGGCCGGAGGACGGACAGCTTGTGCGGATGGATTCTCGCCGTAGGGAGTTTGCCGGACTGCTCCGGCGCATGATTGTTATGCGTGATGATGTGTGCCGCTCACCTTGGTGCGACGCGCCGATCAAGCAGGCCGATCACGCGGTCTCCTTCGCCGCCGGCGGAGACACCGAATGGGAGAACTCCTCCGGCCTGTGCGCGGCCTGCAATTATGCGAAGGAACTCGCGGGGTGGCGGCATAGGGCAACGCCGGATGCGCTCGAAGTGGTCACGCCCACGGGCCACCGCTACCGCTCGCGCACCAAACCGATCAGCGAGCCCGACCCGGGTCTGGTTCGCGGCGAAAGCGTCGCCGAGACGACTGCGCCGCCGGGTATTCTCGCGGGAACCGGTCCGTCGAACCCGGCAGTCGGTTCCGACCCACCAACTGTTGAGGGTGGACCAACACCACCGGCCGCCACGGCCGAAGACAGCACAGCTGCAGGCCCTGTAGCTGCAGACACCGCACCTGGGGCTGGTGTGCCTGCATCGGGCGCGTCGCCTGCATCAGGCGAGGTCGAGGGTGCTGACACGGGGCCAGACGACCAGCAGCGGCAGATCTTCCTACCATGGCGGTACATTCGCCGGGCCGAGCAGCCGCCACCGCTGAGAATCGGGAGCACCACCGTCAGCGTTGATGTCTACGACGCGGACTTCGAGCCGTTGAGCACGGTCGAGGAGCTGCTGCTCACCGGCATCCGGGAGCATGTCGGAACCCGGCGAGCCGAGGCAGCGGCGGAAGGCCATGGAGGCAGCCAACCTGCATTCAGCTACTCGTTCCACAATTCTGCTGGGCGGAAGTCCAAAGGCGAATGAACGTGCCCGCCATCCCCGAAATCAGGTCTCCACGACCTCATCGTCGATGCTCTCCCACACCTCGCGCCAGATCCGGGCGAGGTCGGCGACCTGGTAGTGGGCGTTGAGCCCGCTGGGCTGCGGCACCACATGCAGGGCCACCTCATCGGGCCACTCTTCGATCAGCGTCGTATCCTGCTGACCGAGCTGAGCCTTCGGCTGTGCGAAACCAGTCCTGAACGCGGTGATCCCGGCGATCGCCACGGCACGGGGGCGGAGACCGGCAAGACGCCCGATGAGGTGGGCCGCTCCCTCACGCAGCTCCTGCCGGGAGAGTTCGTCGGCCCGGACGGTGGCTCGCCCGATGAGGTTGGTCAGGCCGATGCCGCGACGCAGCAGCTGCTGTTCATCGCCAGGTGCGAGCCCACGAGAGGCATCGACCTGGTGATCGGTCAGGCCCGCCTGATGCAGAGACGGCCAGAACCGATTGCCGGGACGTGCGAACGGCGCATTCACCGCCGCCGTCCACAGGCCGGGATTGATGCCGACGATGAGCAGCTTCAGTCCGGAGGAATCGGCCGGAAGGATATCGTCGATTGCATTCGGATCGTCCGTCGCGAACGCCGCCAGGTCGTCCTTGGTCGGTTTGCGGCCGCCCAGAGGCGATGGCCGACGATTACTGACGAATTTGTCCTCACTCACACCTTGCACACTACCGTCGTACCATGAGCCACGATCATGTCACCCCACTGGCTGGAGAATCTGCCGCCTTCCATTTCGATGAACGGTGGATCGTCGACGCCGGAATCGAGTCGGTATGGGCGGTTCTGGAACGGGTCGACGAGTGGCCGGGGTGGTGGCCGGGACTGACAGCTGCCGAGAAGGTCGGGGCCGCGCAGGCGGACGTTGATGCAGCCGATCTGCCGGTGATCCCAGGCAGCCGAGCCCGCCTTCTGGTCCACGCCCCGATCGGGTGGTCCCTGCGCTTCTCCATCGAAGTCGACGAGGTCGATGCGCCCCATCTCATCCGCTTCCGGGCGAATGGTGATCTGCGCGGCGAAGGCCGATGGGCCCTGACCGCCTTCGACGGGGTGACGACCATCGATTCTCTGTGGTGTGTGACGACGAGCAGAACGATCATCAGAGCGATGCGACCGCTGTCCGGACTCATGCACGGAGCAGTGATGAGAGCCGGTGAACGGGGACTGCGGTCACGACTGGCCGACCGATCCGGCCCCTGAGCGAAGCCCTCGCTGGGCGTTCGAAGCTGCCGGTTGCTGGTCCCTCTGTTCTGCTGAGACCCGAGTGACGTCCTCCCACGCATCGATGCCGCCGGCAAGGGAGCGCAGACGGACTCCGGCCGGCACCGAACCGGACAGAATCTGGGCGGCTTCGGCCGACCGGGCCCCGGACTTGCAGTGGATGACGATATCGACCGGTGACCCCGCTCGACCGGAGTCACCGAACGCCGACTCCAGAGCCTTCCACCCGCCGTCTCGGAGGCCGCCGAGAGGCAGGTGCACCGAGCCGGGGATGACCGCCAGTTCACGTTCCCAGTCCTCCCGCACATCGACGACCAACACATCGTCTTCGATGGACAGGAATTCGGCAACGTCGATCTCGTCCGCCGCAGGCTCTGCCACGCCGCCGCCGTCAAGGTCCACAGCACAGGCGGCAGCCACCTCGGTGAGATCGGTGACCGGGGGACGGTCGGGATCGGGGGAGAACCGCAGGGTCGAGTACTCCCCGGTCAACGCCTCATAGCGCAGCAGCCGACCGATGAAAGGGTCACCGATGCCGCAGATGAGTTTGATCGCCTCGGTCGCCATCGCCGAGCCCACGGTTCCGCACAGGACTCCGAGGACCCCGCCCTCGGCGCAGTTGGGCACCGAATCGGGTTCCGGGATATCCGGGAACAGGTCGCGCAGCATCGGCCCGTGACCGGGAACGAACGTGCTCACCTGACCGGCGAAGCGGAAGATCGTGCCCCACACCAGCGGGGTGCCGGTGAGTTCGGCGGCATCATTGGACAGGTATCGGGTGGCGAAGTTGTCCGCTCCGTCGATGACGACATCGTGTTCAGCGAAGAGGTCGAGCGCATTCTCCGGGCTCAGCCGTTCCTCGACCGCGCGCACCTCGAGGTTCGGATCGAGCCGGTGCACGGCATCGGCGGCAGAGGTGACCTTCGGTCGGCCCACGTCTTCGTCGCGATGGATGATCTGGCGCTGCAGGTTCGACGACTCGACCACATCGTCATCGATGATGGTCAGCTGTCCGACCCCGGCAGCGGCGAGATAGCTGAGCACCGGTGAACCGAGTCCTCCGGCCCCGATGACCAGCACCGAGGCGGCCCGCAGACGCCGTTGTCCCTCGAGTCCGAATCCCGGCAGGCTGAGGTGTCGGGAGTAGCGGTCGAGCTCCGCCCGGGACAGGGAGTCCACGGGGTCGACGAGCGGAGGCAGCGACGGCGGAGGTGCAGCGGCGGTCATTGTGCTGCGACCATTCCGTCGAACGGCGATGATGCCAATGCCAACGACCGCTTGGGGATCCTCCCGGCTCCGGCCGCCAGACGCCCGGCCTCGACGGCCAGAGCCATCGCCCGAGCCATGGCGTGTGCGTCGTGAGCGCGAGTGACCGCTGAGGCCAGGAGAACCGCAGTGCACCCGAGCTCCATCGCCAGAGCCGCGTCCGAAGCGGTGCCGACACCGGCGTCGAGGATGACGGGCACCTGCGTCCGGGAGACGATGGTCTCGATGTTGTGAGGGTTGAGGATGCCCAGCCCGCTGCCGATCGGAGCACCTGCCGGCATCACCACGGCCACCCCGGCATCCTCCAGACGTTTCGCCAGGGCCGGATCGTCGTTCGTATAGGCGAAGACCGTGAACCCGTCGAGGACGAGTTCCTCGGCGGCGGTGAAGAGCTCGACGGGGTCCGGGAGCAGGGTGTCCTCATCGGCGATGACCTCGAGCTTCACCCAGTTCGTCTCCAGGGCCTCCCTGGCCAGTCGGGCGGTGAGCACGGCATCCCGGGCCGTATAGCAGCCGGCCGTGTTCGGCAGCACCCGGATTCCCAGACGCTGCAGCATGGTGAACACCGAATCCCGGGACTCGGCGTCGAAGCGGCGCATCGCCACCGTGGTCAGCTCGGTTCCCGAGGCCACGAGGGCGTCTTCGAGGATGCTCAGGGAACTTGCCCCGCCCGTGCCCATCACGAGGCGAGACGACATCTCCACGTCATCGACCATCCAGCTCATCTCAGCCTCCCTGCACTGCGGTGACGATGTCGACGGTATGCCCGTCGGCCAGGGCGAACCCGGACCAGGCACCGCGACGGATGACCTCGCCGTCGACGGCCAGGGCCAGCCCTAAGCGTCCGCCGTCGGCCGGTGTCCCATCGGGGTTCAGCTCCCGTCCGGTGACCTCGGCGATGAGGTCGAGCGCCGAGGTGGCACCCGGCAGCTCATGATGGTCGCCGTTGAGGACGATGGTCGGTGAGTGTTCGCGATCGGTCATGAGTTGCTCCTCATCAGGTGGGCAGTGGTGTGGTCTGTGGCGAAGCGGTGCGGGGACACGGACTCGAGCGCTCCGTCAGGAGGCCAGTCGGAGGCGACACCCAGGGCGAGCTCGGCGCCGAGGCGGCCGCCGAACGGGGCCAAGAGGATGCCATGGCGGAAGTACCCCGTGCTCACAACGCAGCCGGGATCGATGCGCCCGATCATCGGCAGGTCGTCGGGAGAACCGGGGCGAGCGCGGGTGGTGATGTCGGTGATCTCCGCGTCGACGATGCCCGGGACCAATCGCTGCCCGTCAGAGAGCAGCCGGTGGATCGCCCCGGCAGGGGTGCCGGAGAGTCCGTCCTCGCGGGAACTGGCACCGAGCACGATCTCACCGTCGGGGCGGGGGACCAGGTAGACGGGGCGACCGTTGACCAGCCCGCGGATGGTCCGAGTCAGCAGGGGAGTCGCCTCGGCGGGGGCACGCAGGCGCAGCACATCACCCCAGACTTCCCGGATCGGCAGCGGCGGGACACCGGCGATCTCGGTGATGGCGCTGCCGGCGCAGACGACCACCTGATCGGCTTCCAACAGGCGGCCGTCTCCCAGCGTGACGCCGGTCGTCGCCGCACCATCGCCCAGCAGCTCGGCCACCCGCTGCCGAATAAGAAGCGACTCTGAGCCGGCCGTAAGAGCAGACAACAGTCCCGCCGATACACGACGGGGGTCGATCGAGTGATCACCGGGAATGTGCACGGCCCCGGCCACGGCAGGCGACAGCGACGGTTCGATACGGCGGGCGGCACTGCCGGTGATGAGCTCGGTGGCGAAACCCGATCGCGATTGTGCTTCGCGCAGCTCCCGCAGAGCCTGCAGATCAGCCCGGTCACCCGCACACACCACGGTCCCGGCATCTGTGAAACCGAGATCGGTGCCGGTGGCGCTCGCCACCTCTGCGGCGAATTCCGGGTACATCTGAGCCGAGGTCCGCATCAGCGGATACAGGGGAGTCTGCCCCCAGACCACCTCGGCGGCGGGAGCGATCATCCCCGCGGCGGCATGGCTCGCACCCTGGGCGGGGGCAGGATCGACGATGGTGACTTCGGCACCGAAACGGCGCAGATACCAGGCCGTGGACAGGCCGATGATCCCGGCGCCGACGACGATGACTCTCACAGCTTCTCCCTCCGGCGGCATGATCCGCATCAGGTCTGACGGTCGGCTCCTACGCCCTCTCAGCCTCGTTGGGAGGCTCCCGCGAACTTCTCTACTCTATGACCATGACCACACAGATGCCACCGCGCACCGCAGCGCGGCAGAAAAAGAGGACCTGGAGGCAGGCCCGATTGGCCGAAGCGTCGCTCTACCTGTGCACCGATGCCCGAACCGCTCAAGGCGACCTCGCCGAGTTCCTCGACGCCGCCTACCGTGGGGGAGTCGACATCATCCAGCTGAGGGACAAGAGCCTCGAGGCCCGCGCCGAGATCGCCGCATTGGAAGTCCTCAGGGATGCCGCCGCACGCCACGGCAAGCTCTTCTCCGTCAACGACCGCGCCGATGTCGCGCTGCTGACCGACGCCGACGTCTTCCACGTCGGTCAGGGAGATCTCACCAGTGCTCAGGCCAGAGCCGTGCTCGGCCCCGACGTCATCCTCGGCCGCTCCACCCATTCCCTCGAGCAGGCGCTCGCCGCCGAGGCGGACCCGGAGACCGACTATTTCTGTGTCGGGCCGGTCTGGGAGACCCCGACGAAACCCGGCCGTGCCGCTGTGGGGACGGCACTGCTGACCGCTGCCGCCGCCGAGGCGAGCAAACCGTGGTTCGCGATCGGCGGCATCGCGGCAGGGGAGAGACTGGACGCGATCCGGCAGGCGGGCGCGAACCGTGCCGTCGTCGTCCGTGCGATAACCTCGGCAGACGACCCCGCTGCGGCCGCACGGGTGCTCAAGGAGGAGTTGGAATGACCCCAGCAGCTGACAGCGCATCCGACGGAATCGATGCAGGTGCCGGCCTGTCGATTCTCATCGCCGGGCAGGCGCCACCGGCGGAGCGTTCGGCACCTATCTGCAGGAGGCCGGACGCGATGTCACGTTCCTGCTCCGGCAGGCTCGGGCGGCGACGGTCCGCGCGAACGGACTGCGCTTCACCGCTCCCGGTGCCGATCGGACGAACCAGGTCGATGTCATCACCGCCGAGGAGCTCAGCGCCTCACCGAGGATCTTCGACATCGTCATCGTCGCGATCAAAGCGGGTGGACTCGACTCGGTCATCGACGATATCGGACCGGCTGTGGGGGAGCAGACGACGATCATCCCGTTCCTCAACGGCATGGCTCAGATCGAGAAGCTGCAGCACAGGTACCCCGGTCAGGTGCTCGGTGGGTTCGTCAAGATCGTCGGCACGATCAGAGACGGAGCCGTCGTCCAGCTCACCGACCTTGCGGTGATGACCATCGGCGACCTTCACGCCGCGGCCGTACCCACGCGAATCTCCGCGGCTCTCGACGTCCCCGGATTCAAGCTCCAGATCGTCGACGGAATCATCGACGGGCTGTGGGAGAAGTGGACCTTCATCGCCGCGGCGGGAGTCGTCACATGCCTGTTCCGCGCTCCCGTCGGGGCGATCATGGCGGCCGGCGGCAGATCGCACGTGCATGCCATCATCGACGAACTCGAAGCCGTGGCGACCGCGGCCGGACACCCGGTGTCGGAGGCCTCCCACGACATGACGCTGCAGATGCTCACCGCGGACGGTTCGGCCTTCACCTCATCCCTCTACCGGGATGTGACGGCAGGGCTGCCGAGCGAAACGGAGCACATCCTCGGCGATCTGTCGGCCAAGGCAGAGGAGTTAGGAGTCGCGACTCCGCTGCTCGACCTCACGCTTGTGCAGCTGCGGGCCGGGGAAGCCCAGAAGCGGCTCTGACCTCGGCCGTGCCCGTGCGCAGCATCGCCAGATACGGCTCCTGCGGCTGAGTGTGTTCGATGTCGGTCGAACTGTGGGCAGCGGTGAATGTGACCATGGGGACGTCGTCGGCATCATCGAGGGCGAGCAGCGTTTCGTAGCCGCCCGGACCCAGAGAATGGGAGCTGCCTGCCGGCAGGTCGAAGACGAGGCGTTCGAGCGGACTGTCGGGCTCGGGCGGACGGTTCATCTCCTGGGCGGCCACATCGGCGAACTGTTCGGCCGTGATGAGGTAGGCCTTGGCCGGGGTCGGTCCGGGGGCGGAATGATCATAGAAGGCCATGCCGCCGCCCCACACCGTCGATTCGCCGGCGAAGTAGATCGTTCCGGGCAGTTCGATCCCGGCTTCGGCGCGGGGAACTGTGCCGTCTCTGGCGCCCGGGTAGGTCACCTTAGCGCCGGGCGGTCGCCCGCCCTGCAGATAGCAGGCGAGCCGATCGCGAGCCATGTTCGATCCGTAGCTGACGTACCACACATGTGTTTGAGACATCCCCTCCATCATGACATCTCGGGCTCGGAGTTCGTCGGATCGGCATCCGCCGCGTCCGGCGCGTCGGCTGCGTTCGCCTCCGCTGCGACTGAGGCGGCGAACGGCTCTTCGTCTCGGTCAGCTCCGTCGAAAAGGCGATCAGCTCCATCTTCGATAAACTCGGCCTCCAGGCAGGGGAGACCATGAGCCGACGTGTCGCGGCAGTGCTCGCCTACCTCAACCGAGAACGAGGAGAGAAATGAAGCGCCGACTGCCCGATCTGAGAGAACTCGCCCCCTTGCTGCAGTTCGACCTGCCCCGACTCGACCGGGTTGCAGCCAGATTGGAGTCGGCCGCGGACATCTGGGACCTTCGCCGCATCGCCAAGCGCGTGACACCGACCGCACCGTTCGACTATGTCGACGGTGCCGCTCTGGATGAGCGGACCCTGGCGAAGAACCGTGAGGCGCTCGGCACCGTCGAGCTCCTTCCCCGCATCCTCCACGGCGTCGATGCGCCGGATACGTCGACGACGATCGCCGGCGCCCGAGCCCGGCTGCCCTTCGGCATCGCCCCGACCGGCTACACGCGCATGATGCACTCCGCCGGCGAGGTCGCCGGAGTCCGCGCGGCGGCGAAGGCCGGAATTCCGTTCTCGCTGTCGACGATGGGCACGACCTCGGTCGAAGACGTCGCGCAGGCGGCACCGGATTCCACCCGGTGGTTCCAGCTCTACCTGTGGAAGGACCGGCAGCGCAGCCTCGACCTGATCCAGCGGGCCGCCGCCAGCGGATACGAGACCCTGCTGGTCACCGTCGACACCCCGATCACCGGTCAGCGTCTGCGCGATCACCGCAACGGGCTGACGATCCCGCCCCGTCTGACACTGGGAACGATCCTCGACGCCTCCTATCGTCCGGGTTGGTGGTTCAACTTCCTCACCACCGAACCGCCGAAATACGCGTCGCTGTCGAACACCTCCCAGTCCCTGGCGGAGATGACGAAGACGATGTTCGACCCGACCCTCGACCTCGATGACCTGCGGTGGATCCGCGACCAATGGAACGGACGCCTGTTCGTCAAGGGGATCCTCACCGCCGAGGATGCCCGGCGCGCCCGATCCGTCGGAGCCGATGGACTCGTCGTCTCCAACCACGGCGGCCGCCAGCTCGATCGGGCCCCCGATTCGCTGACCTCCCTGGCCGAAGTCCGTGCGGAGGTCGGACCGGAGATGGAGCTCATCTTCGACTCCGGCATCATGTCCGGCACCGATGTCGTCGCCGCGCTGTGCGCCGGAGCCGACTTCGTACTCATCGGCCGGGCGTACCTGTACGGGCTCATGGCCGGCGGCCAACGAGGCGTCGAGAGGGCGATCGCCCTCATCCAGCAGGAGATCCTCACCGCCATGGGGCTCATGGGCGCCCGGAGCATCTCCGATCTGGGCCCCGACCTCGTCCGCGGCCTGCCTCAGTCACCGGTCTCGGACCGGGAGCTGCCGGTCGTCGACTCTGTGTGAGCCCGTCTCAGGCACTCAGCAGACGCGTGAGCAGCCTGAACTGATGGACTGAGATCTCCTCAGGGCCGACGGTTGGGCTATCGCTTTCCGTCAGGTGCAGAGCCCATTCGTCGAACGTCCGCAGCAGTGAGAACACCGCCAGAGTCTGGAGCTCGAGCGGACACTCGACATCGATCGCTGCGGCTTCACGTCCGGCGATGAGCACGGCGCGCACCCATTCTTCGACGCGGTCGGCAAGGCGTCGCACAGCCGGACTGTCCGTATTCGCATAGACGATGTGCCACAGGAGCGTGAGCTCAGGGCTGCCGGGCCATGTTCGCGCAATGTCGTCCCAGACCGAGCGCGCACGGTCCCAGAACCCGTCCGAAAAGCTGTCCGGAGCAGGCGGAGTCCAGAACCCGCGGGCAGCCGCAGCGAGATCGGTGACGACGAGGGCGAAGAGGTCGTCCTTCGAGTCGACGACATGGTAGAAGGAGCTCTTGCTCATCCCGCAGGTGGAGATGATGCGATTGAGCGACGCCTCCTCGAACGTCCGCGAAGCGAATTCTCGCGCGGCGGCATCGATGAGCGCGGCGCGCTTCTCGGGGCGCATACGCGCCAACGCAGTCTCGGACACGCCGTCAGTGTAGCAATGCTCGACACGATTGTGGACCATGCGGTCCACTCGGTGATACCGTGTGTGGACCAGCCGGTCCACTTGGGTCGGCACACTGGAACGGCCCGACGAAGGAGACCACGCATGATTATCGCGGCAATGGTCGACGACCAGCTGAAGCACGTGAGCCCGGAAGAGCCGCGTATTCTCATCGTCGGAGCCGGAATCGCCGGCATCACCCTGGCTCAGCTCCTGCGGGCCCGCGGGATGCACCCGGTCCTCATCGACCGGTCGCCGGATTCCCGTCGGATGATCGGTGACAACCGGGCCGGATACATGCTCGCACTCATGCCCATGGTCGATCCCATCATCGACGAACTCGAGTGCCGGGAGGCTTACCTCGAGGCCAGCGTCGGCATCGATCGCTATATCGCCCATGCGCACAACGGAAAAGTCCTCCGACAGGACCACCTCGGTGATCTGCTGGCCGACTTCGGCGACTATCGCGGAATCTCCCGCTCCGCATTGCTCGACGTGCTCACCGACGACGACTGCCCGATCGCCTTCGGCACCACAGTGACCGGACTGTCCGACGACGGTGCCACTGTGAATCTGGTCCAGGACAGCCGATCCGAACAGCACCGTGGGCGACGGCAGCGGAACCTGGGTCAGGAGGCAGCACTCGCATTCGATGCCGTCGTCATCGCCGACGGCATGAACTCCCGCACCCGCAGACTCGTGACCGGTGGGCCTGCCGCAACCGCCACGAGCGAATCAGGCAGCACTGCCGCTGCCGTCTCCGGCGAGACCTCCCCGGAGTCGTCAGTGGACACGACCTGGGGCGGATGGGTCTGCTGGGCCGAGGCCGATGGTGATCAGAGCGCCGTCGATGAGATCTGGGGCGATGGATTCTTCCTCGGCATGTACCCGGTCAAGGGAGCCGTCGGAGTCTTCCTCGGTTGTCCCGACACCCGGCAGCCGCTCGGCCCCCGGCGACTCGCAGCCGAGGTTCGCAGGCGGCTGTCGGTGCTGACTCCGCGGATCGACGCCTGCCTCACCGCGGTCGAGGAGGCCGAAGCGCCGTTCTTCTGGCCGCTGCGGGATTCCCGGGCATTGAAGTGGAGCCATGGTCGCACCGTTCTGCTCGGCGATGCGGCCGCAGGGTTCCTTCCGACTGCCGGAATCGGCGCCGGTATGGCGATGGAATCGGCCGGGGTGCTCGCCGACGAACTCTCCGCCTCAGCGGTTGGGACGAGCGCAGCCGCCGCACTCGAACGCTTCGAAGCCCGCCAGCGGCCACGTGTCGAGGCTGCTCACGACAACTCGCGGTCCCTGGCGCGGCTGATGTTCGGCCGGTCCCGGCTCTTCGCGTTCGTCCGCGACCAGGCGTTTCGCGTCATCAGCATCCGGTCGGCGCTCAAGCCGATACTGCAGCTGCTCGAATCCCCGCCTCGGCGGATGTGACCCTCCTCCCACCCGGCGCCTGCAGCGGCCGGGGCCGACCCCGATTGTGGTAGGAATGGCCAGGCCCCTCGTGCGCGGACCTGCCGAACCACGAACGAGGATGACCATGGGAATGCCAGCCGCCTCGGCGAACGACGAACGCCGACTCCGGCGGGGACTGAAGTCTCGCCACCTGCAGATGATCGCCATCGGCGGCGCAATCGGCACCGGACTCTTCCTCGGCTCCGGCGGCACGATCTCACAGGCCGGCCCCGGCGGTGCCCTGGTGGCCTACGCCGCGATCGGGATCATGGTCCTCTTCGTCATGCAGTCCCTCGGTGAGATGTCGGCCCACCTGCCCGTGGCCGGATCGTTCCACACCTACGGCACCAAATACGTCAGTCCCTCATTCGGCTTCGCCATGGGCTGGAACTACTGGTTCAACTGGGCGATCACCCTGGCCGCCGAACTCGTCGCCGCCGGCGTCATCATGTCCTTCTGGTTCCCCGACGTGCCGTCGTGGATCTGGGCGGCGGTCTTCCTCATCCTGCTGGCCGGGCTGAACTTCCTGTCCGCGAAGGCCTTCGGCGAAGGCGAATTCTGGTTCGCGGCCATCAAGGTCACCGCCGTGCTCGCATTCCTCGTCCTCGGAGTGCTCATGATCGCCGGCATCCTCGGCGGAACCGCACCCGGGATGAACAACTGGACGACGGGAGAGGCTCCGTTCGTCGGCGGATGGGTGTCGGTCATCAGCGTCTTCATGATCGCCGGATTCTCCTTCCAGGGCACCGAACTCGTCGGCGTCACCGCGGGGGAGTCGGAGAACCCGCGCAAGGACATGCCGCGCGCCATCCGCACCGTATTCTGGCGCATCATGCTCTTCTACATCGGCGCCATCGCCGTCATCGGCTTCCTCCTGCCCTATACCGACCCCTCCCTGCTGGCCTCGGCGAACAATGAGGACATCACGGCCTCACCGTTCACCCTCGTCTTCGAACGCGCCGGCATCGCCGTGGCCGCCGGAATGATGAACGCCGTCATCCTCACCGCCATCCTCTCCGCCGGCAACTCCGGCCTCTACGCCTCCACCCGCATGCTCTACGCCATGGCGAAAGAGGGGACCGCGCCGAGGCTGTTCGCCCGCCTCAACGAACGCGGAGTCCCCGTCATGGCCCTGCTGGCCACCGCCATGATCGGACTGTTCGGATTCCTCACCGAGATCATGGGCGACGGTGGGGCCTACACCTGGCTGATCAACGTCTCCGGGCTCTCCGGCTTCATCGTCTGGGTCGGCATCGCCTGGTGCCACTTCCGGTTCCGCAGGGCCTATGTGCGTCAGGGCCATGCCGTTGCGGACCTGCCCTACCGGGCTCCGCTGTTCCCGATCGGCCCGATCATCGCGCTCATCATGCTCATCGTCGTCATCATCGGCCAGAATGTGCAGGCTGTCGTGGCCGGGCAGCTGCTCCAGGTCGCCAGCGCCTATGCCGGGCTTCCGGCGTTCCTGCTTCTGTGGCTCATCCACCGCATCGTCACCGGTCGCCGCTCACGCATGGTCGCCCTCGATGAGATGGATGTCGAGGGGCTCGAGATCAAGGCTTCCTGATTCGATGGTCGGTCCCTCGCCGAGGCGGCCGCGCGGGGACGATCACGACATCCGGAAAATGAGTTAAGCTAGGCTCGCCTAACTACTCAAGAAGGATTTCATGCGCCGTATTCTCGCCCCAGTGATCGCCTCCGTCCTCGTCCTCGCCGGCTGCGGCGGAGGAGGTGCCGCCGAGGAGGCATCCGGGCCCACCGTTGACACGAAGTTCGGTGCCGTCGAGTTGCCCGCCGACCCGCAGAAGGTCGTGGCGCTGGGATGGGGCGATGCCGAGACCGCGCTGGCGCTCGGAGTCCAGCCCGTCGGCGCCTCCGACTGGGTCGAATTCGGCGGCAAGGGAGTCGGCCCGTGGGCCGAAGATCTCTACGACGAAGCACCGGAGATCATCGCGACGATGGAACCCGACTACGAGGCCATTGCCGCACTCGAGCCCGACGTCATCCTCGATACGAACAGTTCGGGTGAGAAAGAGCGCTACGACCGTCTCTCCGAGATCGCCCCGACGGTCGGAGTTCCCGAAGGCGGCGACAACTACCTGACGACCATGGACCAGCAGGTCGACCTCGTCTCTCAGGCACTGGGCAAGGACGACGACGGGAAGAAGCTGCTCGACGACCTCGACAAGTTCTACGCGGATGCGCGCGAAGCTCATCCCGAGTTCCAGGACAAGTCCGTGACCGTGGCGGCGAAGACCGCCGACGGATGGGCCGCCTACGTCGAGGAATCAGGTCGCGTGCAGGTCATGAAGCAGCTCGGCTTCAAGCAGTCCGAGACGATAGCCGGAATGAAACCCGAGGGCTTCTCCGTGCCGATCTCCGAGGAGAACCTCGATCAGCTCGACGCGGACCTGCTTCTGACGTTCCCGATCTACATCGAGGACGCCGATGTCACCGGCGATGCCGCCTACAAGCGGATCCCGGCCGTCAAGGACGGGCACGACCTCGTTCTGACCAACGAGAACGACGACATCCGCAAGGCATTCTCGCTCAACTCGATCCTCTCGGCACAGTACACGGCGGAGAAGCTCCCGGATCTCATCGCCGACAAGGTGAAGTAACCGACTGACGAGCGCTGCTGCGCGCCCCTGCGCAGAACTTAAGCAGAACTCACACGGCGGCACGCCACGCATCGAGGCCGATGTCGATGATGCGGGCGTGCCGGACGTTCGGCAGCGAAGTGATCGGCAGCCATTCCGCCCGATCCGTCGTCCCATCGACTTCGAGGGTGCCCAAGGTGCCGCCGATGATCCGCGCCTCGTAGACGACCCGTACGCCTTTGAAGGGACGATCCGTCGAATCGCTGAAGGCCGGATTGCGGCGAGGCTCTGTGAAGGAATGAGTGGCCAAGGGGCGGACCAGTTCGGCGTCGAACCCGGTCTCCTCTTTGATCTCCCGGAGTGTGCCCGCTTCGATGCTTTCGTCGAACTCGATTCCGCCTCCGGGCAGCGTCCAGATCGCGTGCAGGCGGTCCTTGCCGCCGTTGAACCAGCTGAGGAGGATTTCGTCGTCGTCATTGACGATGACCGCGTAACCGGCAAGTCGAGTGTCATATTCGGAGAAGTGCATGACCTCACCCTACCCGCGCTGTCACCCGATGCCGACGGGACCGGAGGCGTTGGGTCGCACTGGCAGAAACTCACCCGACCGATAGGCTGGGATCGTGACCACCATTAACAGCACTCGAATCGGCGAATCCGGGCGCCTGGTCGTCTTCCTCCACGGTCTGTTCGGCCGAGGCAAGAACTTCACCCGCATCGCCAAGGACATCGAGCCAGAATTCTCCAGCCTGCTGGTCGACCTGCCCAACCACGGCGAGTCCGAATGGACCGAGACCTTCGACTACGTCGAGCTCGCCGATGCCGTGGCGGCCCATATCGCCGAGGCGGTCGCCCCCGATGATCAGCCCGTGCACCTGGTCGGACATTCCCTGGGTGGAAAGGTCGCCATGGTGCTCGCCCTGCGTCACCCGGAACTCATCGACCGCCTCGTCGTCGTCGACATCGGCCCCAACGCCGGCGGGTCCACCGGAGTGTTCGACCATCTGCTCTCCAGCCTCGCCGCCCTCGATCTCGATCGGATCGAATCGCGCACCGAGGCTGATGAGGCACTTCGGGACCCGATCCCCGAGGCCGCGATCAGGGGATTCCTGCTGCAGAACCTGCGCCCCACCTCGGCGGGGTATTCCTGGCAGCCCAACCTGGCGCTGCTGCACTCGAGCCTCGATGTCATCGGGGACTTCCCGGACATGGGCGATGCCGTGTTCGACCATCGCGTCCTCTGGGTCGCCGGTGAGAGATCGGACTACGTCGACCGTGACGACCTGCCGCAGATGCGCCGTCTGTTCCCACGCACCACACTCCTCACGGTCAAAGGCTCGGGACACTGGGTGCATTCTGAGAAACCGCGGGAGTTCGTCTCAGCGCTGACGGCATTCCTCAGCCGCCCCTGAAAAGGAATATGCTGAACGCGCTCGACGTTGCCACATCGAGCACAATTGGACTCAAACTCTCAGGAGGAATGCGTGAGCACTGCGATCCCGGCCGATCCCGCACAGAAGTTCGCCGAATACGCGGACGGAACCCGACTGGTCAGCACCGACTGGGTGGCCCAGCATGCAGGCGCTCCCGGACTCGTCATCGTCGAAAGCGATGAAGACGTGCTGCTCTACGAAACCGGACACATTCCGGGAGCGGTCAAGGTCGATTGGCACACGGAACTCAACGATCCCGTCACCCGTGACTACGTCGACGGTGAGGGATTCGCCGCGCTCATGTCCGCCAAGGGCATCTCCCGCGATGACACCATCGTCGTCTACGGCGACAAGTCCAACTGGTGGGCGGCCTACGCGCTGTGGGTCTTCACTCTCTTCGGCCACGAAGACGTCCGGCTCATGGACGGCGGTCGAGCGAAATGGCAGGCCGAAGGCCGTGAGATGACCACGGAGAAGCCGCAGCCCGCACCCACCGAATACCCTGTCGTCGACCGCGACGATTCCGTCATCCGCGCCTTCCTGCCCGAGGTTCGCAGCAGCCTCGGCGATGTCCCGCTCATCGATGTGCGCAGCCCGGAGGAATACACCGGCGAACGCACCCATATGCCCGCCTACCCGGAGGAAGGCGCACTGCGCGGCGGCCATATCCCCGGCGCGAAGTCGATGCCGTGGGGCAAGGCAGCCAACGAAGACGGCACCTTCAAGTCCGCAGCCGAACTCAAGGCGCTCTACACCGAAGAAGCGGGACTGGGCACCAGCGATGAGGTCATCGCCTACTGCCGGATCGGCGAACGCTCCAGCCACACCTGGTTCGTCCTCAAGCACCTCCTCGGGTACAGCAACGTGCGCAACTATGACGGCTCCTGGACCGAATGGGGCAATGTCGTCGGCGTGCCGATCGTCACCGGAGCCGAACCCGGAGAGGTGCCCGGACGCTGATGACCGAGACGACGACACCCAAGACCGACGACCTGCCGGAGGCGCTGGCAGAGATCGTCACGGACTTCGCCGACACTCCGGCCGACGACCGGCTGCAGGTGCTGTTGGAGTTCGCCACGGACCTGCCCGACCTGCCGGAGAAGTACACCGACCACCCGGAGCTGCTCGAGCCCGTGCCCGAGTGCCAGTCTCCGATCTTCCTCGTCACCGAGGTGGCCGACCCCGAGGCGGGGGAGCAGGCGGAAGTGCGCCTGCACTTCTCCGCTCCTCCGGAAGCGCCGACGACACGAGGCTTCGCCGGGATCCTGCACGAAGGGCTCGACGGTGCCAGCGCCGAGGCGATCCTGTCGGTTCCCGCCGACCTGCCCCTGCGGCTGTCGATGTCGGAGGTCGTCAGCCCGCTGAGGCTGCGCGGAATGAGTGGAATGCTCTCCCGGATCCAGCGACAGGTGTCCGAGAGGATCGGCAAGGTCACAGCCGAGTGAGACCTCTCTCGCTTGGCTGAGGTGGTCCGGTGAGTTACAGTGTGGTTAGCCTGCCCTTAGTCACCTGACCGCCATTTCACTCAAAGGACCACCTGGATGACCGGTTCCGCCACCTCTGCCGAGGCGAAACCGCATACCGACACCAGTCATCCGGCCGGTGGCAGCCTGCGGATCAGGCGAGTGCTGGGCCTGGTCGCGGCGATCATCGCACTGATTCTCGTGATCGCAGCGTCTCTGGCCATCGGCGCCAGGGACATGCCGATCTCGGAGGTCCTCGGAGCCTTCTTCGCCCCCACCGGCAGCGACGATCAGCTCGTCGTCCTCGAACTGCGCCTGCCGCGCACAGTGCTCGGCATCCTCGTCGGCATGGGGCTGGGTCTGGCCGGTGGACTCATCCAAGCTCTCACGCGCAACCCGCTGGCCGATCCTGGCATCCTCGGCGTCAATGCCGGAGCGTCCCTGGCGATCACGATCGGGGTCGCGTTCTTCGGGATCTCCTCGATCACCGGATACATCTGGTTCGCCTTCGCCGGTGCCCTCGTCGCCACCGTCGGGGTCTATGTCATCGGGTCCGCGGGCCGCAGCCGCACGGTCGATCCGATCCGCCTGACTCTGGCCGGAGTCGCCGTCGCCGCGGTCCTCACCGGACTGACCAAAGCGATCCTGCTGACCAACGAACGCGCCTTCGACGCATTCCGATCCTGGGATGTCGGTGCGATCGCCGGCCGTGATTTCGATACGATCACCGCCATTCTGCCGTTCATCGGCATCGGCACCGTGCTCGCTCTGGCGCTGTCCCACTCACTCAACGCCGTGGCCCTCGGCGATGATCTGGCCGCCAGCCTCGGCACCTCGGTCAACCGCACCCGAGTGCTCTCCATCATCGCCGTGACCCTCCTGTCCGGAGCGGCCACGGCCGCGGCCGGGCCGATCGGATTCATCGGTCTGATGATTCCGCACATCGCGCGGTGGATCGTCGGTCCCGACCAGCGCTGGATCCTCGGCTACTCACTCGTCCTGGCACCCATTCTGCTCCTGGCCTCGGACGTCATCGGCAGAGTCGTGATGAAGCCCGGCGAACTCCAAGTCGGAGTCGTCACCGCGTTCGTCGGTGCTCCGGTGCTCATCGCCCTTGTCCGTCGAAAGAAGGCGAGCGGCCTGTGAAGACCACCAACCTCGCGGTTGCCGATCGCACCCTCACCGCGCATCCGAACGCACTGCCGGGGGAGAGGGTCGACTTCGGTCGGCCCATGCTGCGCGTCTTCGGATTCCGCATCGACATGAGGGTCATCATCACTGCCGGCATCATCACGCTTCTCGCTCTGGCCTGCGGTTTCGCCGGTCTCATGCTCGGCAAGTTCTCGGTGACTCCGACCGAAGTCTTCCAAGGGCTGTTCGGGGCAGCAGACAAGCGCATCGTCAACACCGTCGTCGGAGAATGGCGGGCGCCGCGCATCATCGCCGGAATCGTCCTGGGCGCCGGACTCGGAGTCTCCGGGGCAGTGTTCCAATCGCTGACGCGCAACCCTCTCGGCTCTCCGGACATCATCGGCTTCTCCACCGGTGCCTACACCGGAGGCATCGTCACGATCATCGTCTTCGGCACGAGCTTCGTCTCCACCGCGGCAGGAGCGATCATCGGCGGGCTGCTCACCGCACTGGTCGTCTACCTGCTCACCTGGAAAGGCGGAGTGCAGGGGTTCCGGCTCATCATCGTCGGAATCGCTCTGACAGCGATGCTCAACGCCTTCAACACCTGGCTGATCATGCGTGCCGATCTCGAGCTCGCGATGGCCGCGGCCACCTGGGGTGCCGGCACCCTCAACGGAATGAGCTGGTCGACGATCGCCCCTGCGGCTGTGGCCGTGATCGTCCTCGGACTGGCCTGCGGACTCTTCTCCAGAGATCTCGGAACCTTGGAACTCGGCGATGACACGGCGAAGGCACTGGGTGTGCGCAATGAGCCCATCCGTGCCGTGCTCATCGTCATCGCCGTCGCCCTCGTCGCAGTTGTCACGGCCGCCGCCGGCCCGATCGCCTTCGTGGCCCTGGCCGCCCCGCAGATCGGACGCAGGATCGCGCGGGCACAAGGCACCAGCCTGCTGACGTCGGCGGCTGTCGGAGCGCTGCTCCTCGTCGCCGCCGATCTCGTTGCCCAGCATGCGTTCGGCGACATCCAGCTGCCCGTCGGCGTGATCACCGTGAGCATCGGCGGCATCTACCTCATCTGGCTCCTCATCCAAGAAGCTCGGAAGGCATCATGAGCAATCCCAACGCTGGGAGCACAGTCTCCCCGCTGATCGCCGAGAACCTCGACCTGGCCTATGACCAGCGCCAGATCGTCAGCGATCTCGATGTGAGCATTCCCGATGGAAAGTTCTCGATCATCGTCGGCCCCAATGCCTGCGGCAAGTCGACACTGCTGCGCGCTCTGGCACGGCTGCTGCCGCCGGCGAAGGGCTCGGTGCTGCTCGACGGGAACAATATCGAGAAGATGAAGACGAAGAAGATCGCCCAACGGCTCGGTCTTCTCCCGCAGTCATCCATCGCCCCGGACGGGATCACGGTCGCCGAGCTCGTCTCCCGTGGGCGGCACCCGCATCAGTCGTTCCTGCGCCAGTGGACCGACGCCGATGAAGCCGCTGTGCTGTCGGCGCTGCGGGCGACGAACACCGAAGAGCTGTCCTCACGGCTCGTCGACGAACTCTCCGGTGGTCAGCGCCAACGCGTCTGGGTGGCCATGGTGCTCGCCCAGGAGACATCGCTCCTCCTTCTCGACGAACCGACGACCTTCCTCGACGTCGCCTACCAGATCGAGCTGCTCGACCTGTTCTCGCAGCTCAACCACGAATACGGGCATACGCTGGTCGCCGTCCTTCACGACCTCAACCAGGCCTGCCGGTATGCCGACGAGATCATTGCGATGAAGGACGGTTCCATCGTCGCTCAGGGACCTCCGGAGACGATCATCACCTCGGAGCTCGTCCATGAGGTCTTCGGCATCGACTGCACGGTCATCGACGATCCGGTCACGGGTGCTCCGATGATCGTGGCGGGAGCACCGAAGAAGACCTTCGCTCAGCGCTGATCGGGGTCGACCGGACGACTATGTTCGGGTCTGATCCGAATGCGGCCCCGCCTCGGCGGGCGTGTGCGTCCTATCGGAAGTGCTCTTGCCTTTGAAGAGTGCCTTGACTCCGAAGATCACGCCGACGACGATGCCTCCCCAGATCGCGCCGAGGATGAGGGAGAAGAACGTGTTGACCAGCCACCCCAGGAAACCGCCGACGGCCGCGATCGCGGCGACAGGCTCTTCGAGGTGGTGAACGACGCCGTAGAGGGCGTGGAAGCCGAGTTCATCGGTGCCGACGAGGATGATATGGCCTCCGACCCACAGCATGGCGAAGGTGCCGACGACGGAGAGGAGCGCGAGCAGCTTCGGCATGGCCTCGACGAGGAATCGTCCGAACTTCTGCTGTCCGGGGGAGTCCTTCCTCGCCATATGCAGACCGATGTCATCCATCTTCACGATGAGCGCGACGACACCGTAGACACCGACGGTGATCGCAAGGCCGACGACGGCGAGAATGACTGCACGGCTCGTCAGGGACTCACCGGCCACCTCGTTGAGGGCGATGACCATGATCTCGCAGCTGAGGACGAAGTCGGTGGTGATGGCCGATCGCACGACCTTCTTCTCTGCTGCCGCACCATCGGTCGACTGTTCGGCGGCCGGGGTCTCCTTCTCATGGTGGGCGATCCAGCCGAGTTTCTCGAAGATCTTCTCTGCACCCTCATAACAGAGGTAGGTGCCGCCGACCATGAGCAGCGGGGTGAGGAGCCCGGGCAGGAACTGGCTGAGCAGCAGAATGATCGGGAGGATGATGACGAGCTTGTTGAACAGCGATCCGAAGGCGATGCGTTTGATGATCGGAAGCTCGCGCTTCGGGTCCACCCCTTCGACGAACTTCGGCGTCACCGCCGCATCATCGACGACGACGCCCGCGGCCTTTGCACCGGCGCGTGATGCCCCCGCGGCGACATCGTCGAGGCTGGCGGCCGAGAGTTTGACGAGCGCGGCGACGTCGTCGAGAAGTGCGATCAGACCCCCGGCCATCTAACGACCGCCGAGCTGATGCGTGGGTCCCGGCGGCTGACGATGAAGGTCGCCGAGGTGGTTGTCCGCTGCATCGAAGAGCCGCAGACGGTCGCCGTCGGGTTCGACTCGCTTGGCTTTGGGCACCCAGGTGAGCATTCCGGGAGCGGCCTTGAGCGTCATCAGCGAGGATTTGATCATCAAGCCCTCCGGCTCGGCCGACCATGAGGTCACGAGGTTGTTGGCGCCGTCGCTGCCGCGCAGTGAGCCATCTTCGGAGAATTCGAGGAAGGCCCGGTCGTTCGTCTCGGCCACCCAACGGCCGATGAGTTCCTGTGTCATTTGTCTTCTTTCTCCAGTCCGCCGATGACTTTGCCGTTGCTGTCCATGATCTTCATGACGTCGCCTTCGATGGTCGCAGTTGAGGCCTTACTCAGCCAGGTGTCGACACCGGCGCAGGCCTTCTGAGTGGTCATGAAGGAATCGATGGCGATCTCGTCGCCTTCGACCTTCCAACTGGTGACGATCGCATTGCATCCGTCCGAGCCTTCGAGCGAGCCGTCTTCGGCGAATTCGAGGAACGGATCGCCAGCCTCGGGGGAGGTCCACTTGCCTACCGGATCGAGGTCAGAGGCCTCTTCGCCGGGCGACGCAGTTTCGCTGGATTCAGTGGGGGAGGAATCGGGGTTTCGTGGGTCGACGCCGGTGTCGCACGCTGCCAGGGGCAAAGTGAGAGCAAGTGCGGCAAGCCCGAGCGCGAGCCTCGACGCAGGTCGTGCAGGGGCCGGAGTGCGAAGGGTTGTATGGTTCGGCATGTCCCTGATCATAACGGCACCGGTTTTGAGGCCCCTGGAAGAAGACAGGACAGCTTGTGTAGTCCGACTTCTGTAAGTTGTGTTCACCTGCGACTCTGACGGTTCTTGCACTGCGTCGTGATCAAACCGTAACCTTTCACACGGTTGGAAAGCTGACACCGAAAACACGAGCCGCCGGGCTGCGGCGAAGCCTGTTGACGGGGTCGGGCAATCGAAGCATCGACAACGATCAAGGGAATCAACCTTATGCAGAAGAAACTCGTGCAGAGTTCGCTGGCCATCAGCGCCGCCGCTGCGCTGGGCCTGAGCGGCGCGCTCGTCGCCTCGCCGGCAATGGCCGACAACGCGCCGCAGAAGCTGGACCTTCAGAATGAAGCTCACGTCCAGAAGGCACTGTCCGGCATCGAAGGTGTCAACGCCTACGGCACCGACGGCGGCGAGCTCAGCATCGGCGTTGCCGAGAAGACCGACGAGATCAAGAAGCTCGAAAAGAAGTACAAGAACATCAAGGTCACCGAGGGCATCAAGGAACTGAAGCCCTATGCGAGCAACGATCTCGTTGGCGGAGCCGGTTACCTCGTCAAGGCCGGCGACGGCGGCGGAGTCTGCTCGACCGGCTTCTCCGGCTGGGACGGAGACGGCAAGCCCGTCGTCCTCACCGCCGGACACTGCTCGAAGATCATCAACAAGCAGACCAACGAGTTCGATGGCGATACGACGGTTGACCAGACCGAGAAGCCCTCGATCGCTCAGGCCAACGGCGGAGAAGGCTTCCAGGCCTCCGGCGACGGCGTCATCGGCAAGTGGGGCTTCCACAACTTCGGCGGCGACCTGCTCGAAGGCGCCGATGAGAACCAGTGGCCCGACCCCAGCGAGTCCGACATCGACTTCGCCGTGATCAATGTCGACGAGTCGAACTACAACGTCAAGAACGGCATCACCGACTGGACGACCGCCGATTCGGACGACCTTGCTAAGTCGACCACCGAGATCACCGAGGTGGGCGCACACAAGGAAGGTGCCATCAGCAAGTCGGGGCGCACCACCGGAGTGACTACTGGCACGACTTTCGATGAGTACAACGACCAGTTCCAGTACGCGAACGTCGGCGGCCGCTGGGTCCACGGTTTCGGTGTCACCGCTCCGATCGACAAGCCCTTCTCGCAGCCGGGCGACTCCGGCGGCGGTGTCTACCAGGGCAACACTGCAGTCGGTGTCATCTCCGGTGGCGGCGATTACGATGACAATACTTCGTTCAGCTGGGTGGCCGACCTCGATCACTCACTGGAGCAGTCCGGTACCGATTTCCACCTCGAGAAGCCGGGCGAGGAGACCCCTGAGGCTCCTGCCGCCCCGAAGTCCGAGGACCAGACCATCGAGCCCAATGGCGAGGTCAAGGGCAAGGCCGAGGCCGGTGCGAAGGTTGAGGTGACGTGGGAAGCCAAATCCACGACCGACGGTCAGAAGACCGAAGCTCAGGCAGCTGAAGACGGATCCGAGACTGTCACGGCCGACAAGGACGGAAACTTCTCCGTCGAAGGCCCCAAGGCAGAAGGCGATTACGCCTTCACCGCAACCGCGATCGTCGATGGACAGGAATCCAAGACGACCGAATTCGATGTGACGGTTGAGAAGGACGAGTCCGAGACTCCCGCTCCTGTCGGGCGTGAGATCAGCATCGATCCCAAGCAGATCGCCGCTTCCGACTTCGTGAAGGAAGATAAGGGCGTGACGATCACGGTCCAGGGCTTCGACGAGGGCGAGAAGGTGACCCTTGAGGTTGCCAACGGACCCGAAGGCGTCGAAGGCATCACCCTCGATGAGACCGCCAATGAAAACGGTGCTGCCGCATTCTCCATCTACGGCACCAGCGCGTCGAACCCCGAGGCCTACCTCGGCAAGTACGACGTCGAGGTCACCGGCGCCAATGACACCGAGGATGAGTCGGCACTGACCGGTTCGTTCGAGGTTGTCGCTGACGAAGACGGATCCGGTGGCGGATCCGGCGGCGACGATGACGGCAACAACGACGACGGCGATGCCGGCGACGGAAACGACGATGATGGAAACGGTGACGGCGGTTCTGATCTGCCTCGCACCGGTGCCGAGCTGACCGGCCTGGCTGCCGGAGCCGGACTGCTCCTCGTAGGCGGAACCGCAGTCGTTCTGACGATGCGTCGCAAGAGCAACAACTGAGTACAGTGATGCTGATCGTCTGACGGTCTGCTGAACACTCACTGACGATGCCCCCGGTCTTCTGACCGGGGGCATCGTCGATTCATGGGGGAGTTTCAGTGGAGGTAACAGCCAGGGGCCGTGTACAGCTCCTGAAGTTTCGTACATTAAGTTCACAGTCTTGAACGTACTTTTTTGGTAGTACCTGAGTGTGGCCCGTAACCTTATCGTGACTTAGGTCAACAACTTGTGACATTGATCCCTCAGAACAGAGAGACAACAACTTATGCAGAAGAAACTCGTGCAGAGTTCGCTGGCCATGGCGGCGGCTGCGGCATTGGGGCTCGGCGGCGCATTCGTCGCAGGGCCCGCTGCGGCTGATCAGCCAGAGGTGAAAGTCTCCAGCGAGAATGCTGTCCAGACGGCCGTCTACAAGAACCTCTCCGACAGCAGCGGAAAGCTGGTCTCGGAAGTCGGACGATTCGGCGTGGACGGCGACGACCTCGTGGTCGGAGTGGCGAAGAAGACGGACAAGGTCAAGTCCTTTGCTTCCAAGTACGACAATGTCGAGATTGTCGTCGATCCCAAATACGTTGCGGGCGAGCCTCAGGCCAAGACCGACCTGGTCGGTGGTGCAGGATACCTGGTGTCGCATCCGCAGGGTACCGCTGCTTGCTCCACCGGGTTCGCTGGCTGGGACGATCAGGGTAATCAGGTAGTTCTCACTGCTGGGCACTGTGCAGTCGACACCGCAGGCGGTGTTCAGAATGAGATTTTGGACATGGAACTTCCCTCTTCGGCAGAAGCTGTAGGCGGCGAAGGCTTTGTGAAGGCCGGTGTAGGATCGATCGGTGCTTGGGGATTCAACCAGTACGGGTCGGAGATTATCGACAACGGTGACGGCACCGGCACTGTGGCTGACGAAGACAAGGCGATCGACTTCGCTGTCATCAAGGTCGATGACAAGTTCACGACCAAAGCTGAAGTGACCGATTGGACTACGGCGAAAGCAGAAAATGACCTTTCGGCCAGCACTACTAAGGTCACGAAGGTTGGTGCGGCCGTACCCGGACAGTCCATCCAGAAGTCCGGGCGGACCACAGGTGTAACTACCGGTACCGTTCTCGACGACCCGGAAGCATTTGAGTACGCCAACATCGGCGGGCGTGCCGTTCACGGCTTCGAGGTCACCTCCGGCGGGAAGCGCTTCTCGGACCACGGTGACTCCGGCGGTGCCGTCTACCAGGGCGATACCGCTGTCGGTGTCATCTCGGGTGGACCCGAGACTGGCGCGTGGACCTGGGTCGCCGACCTTGAAAACTCACTCACCAAATCCGATGAGTCGTTCACGCTCGACGACCCTAACGAGGAGCCGGAGGCTCCTGCAGCCCCGACGGTCGAGGACCAGACCATCGAGCCCAAGGGCGCGATCACTGGCAAGGCTGCGGCCGGTGCTGACGTGAAGGTCACCTGGACCGGCGCTGCGGAAGGCGAAGCCACCGCGAAGGCCGATGACAGCGGAAACTTCACGCTCGAGGGTCCCGAAGCAGAAGGCGACTACGAAGCGAAGGCCGTGGCGACCGTTGACGGTCACTCCTCGGAGGCCGCTTCCTTCACCGTGACGGTCAAGGCATCGGATGACTCCGACGCCGGTGCAGCCGCTGACGGTGACGATTCGAACGCCGAAGCTGACGCTGACAGCACGGATGCAGACGCTTCCGCAGGTGCCGACGGTAAGGACGCTGACGCCGATGCCGACGGTAAGGATGCAGATGCTTCGACCGCTGCCGACGGTGACGACGCCGACGCTTCGGCTGCAGCAGACGGCAAGGATGACGAAGCCGATTCCGACGCTGACGGTGACGAGAAGCCCGAAGCTCCCAAGGTCGGAGACCAGACGGTCGTCGAAGGCGGAAAGATCACCGGCAAGGCCGCTCCGAACGCCGAAGTGACGCTGACCTGGAAGCCTGCCGGCGCCAATGCCGGTTCCGCTCAGGCTCAGGCCGCACCGGCTGAGGGCAGTGTCACGGTCAAGACCGATGCTGACGGAAACTTCTCCACCGAGGCCCCTGCTGAGGCTGGCGACTACAACTACACCGCAGTTGTCAGCGTCAATGGTCAGAACTCCGAAGCGGCTCAGTTTGTCGTGACCGTCGAGGCTGAAGAAGCCCCGGCCGAGCGCACGCTGACCGTCGAGCCGAAGGAAATCGCTGCTTCGGACTTCGTGAAGGAAGACAAGGGCGTGGAGATCACGGCTGAAGGCTTCGACGAGGGCGAGAAGGTCTCCCTCGAGGTTGTTGCCGGTCCCGAAAACGTCGAGGGCATCACCCTCGAAGAGACCGCCAACGCTGACGGAGTCGTCGGATTCTCGATCTACGGCACCAGCGCCTCGAACCCCGAGGCCTACCTCGGTAAGTACGACGTCCAGGTCACCGGCGCCAACGACACTGAAGACGAAGAAGCCCTCACCGGTTCCTTCCAGGTCGTTGCCGACGAAGACGGCAACGGCGGCGGCGACGATGGTGACGACAACGGCAACGATGATGGAAACGGTGACGGCGGTTCTGATCTGCCTCGCACCGGTGCCGAGCTGACCGGCCTTGCTGCCGGAGCCGGACTGCTCCTCGTCGGTGGAGCCGCTGTTGTTCTGACCATGCGTCGCAAGAAGAACAACTGAAACACACTCTGACAGTCACTCGCTGACTGACTGAGAGAAGGTGCCCCTGGCCGGAAGGTCAGGGGCACTTTCACGTCCTCGAACAAAAGCACGAACCGTCGCCCCTGCCGACGGGGCGGCCTCGCTGAAGCCGAGCGACATGTAGAACGCAGTCAGTCCGGGACCGGCATCGGTGAGCAGAACGGTCTGTCGGACATCGGCGAACGGCTCGAGGACGCGAACGACGAGTTCAGCCCCGATACCGCGCCGCTGCATTCCTGGATCGACGAGGACGTCTTGGAGGTGGACAATCGTTCCGAAGTCACTGACCACGCGCGCCATTCCCACGAGCATCCCTGCCCGGCGAGCACAGACGACGTGCGCAGAGTTGAGCACACTGCGGAGCAGCCGTTCCGGATCGCTTGTATAGGCAGACCATCCGACCGAGTCATAGAGCTTGAGCAGCTCACTGCGCGAAGGCAGAGTATTCGACGAATACGTGATCCCAGATCGAGTCTGATCACGGAAATGACGCCGATCATGCCAGCGCATCCCTGACGCCTGTCTCCCATTCCTCGCGCAGGATCGCATAGCCGACCGAATCCAGAGGATCGCTATCAATGACTGGCCACGAGCGGCGGTAGTGAGCTTATCGCGAAGCCAATCGGAGGTCGAACAGCGGAGTCTCGTCACGAAGATCCTCGAGGCGGACGATGCCGATCCGACCCAGCTCGCTGTGGACGAGCCAGAACGTTTCGGTCTCCTCACTGATGAAGTAGCCGTCCGCGATCCGTTCGCGCACTTCTTCGGTCGACCAGACGGACAACTTGGCGTGGAAGGGGAACTCTTCCGTGGTGTAGAAATCAATAAGATGATCATCGTCGCGGCCATGTGGATCGACCCGGGTCAGCTTCACACTCATGCGCATAGACTAGTCGGTGGGCTCTCGCCGCGGTTCAATGAAGAGGTGCGAGAGCTTGAGTGCGCGTTCAAGGAGTCCAGTCATGAGCCTCGAAGGTGATCCATTCGATTACCACGTCACCAAGTCCGGGGGCCTGCTCATTCGCCGAGGCGGCCGAACCGTCATGGAACTCGGCGGGAAGAAGGCTGCCGCACTCATCCCCAAGCTCGGCAGAGATGACGAGAGCGATCAGCAACTATTGGCACGGGCGACGGGAAACTACCGGCACGGCAACGAACGGCAGCTCGGACGGCATTGAATCTGGCTGGACGTTCGTTCAGCTCTTGGTACTGTATGTGATATGAGTCGAACGACCGCCAGCGAATTCTCCCGAGCCACCGCAGTCACTCGTCACGGTGACCACAGCTTCACCGCCGAGCTCGATGCCGGCTGGAAAGTCGCCGGCGCCGTCAACGGAGGCTACCTCCTCGGAGTCGCCGGACAAGCCCTGCGTGCCGTCAACCCGAGCACTCCGGACCCTCTCGTCATCTCGAGCTTCTATCTCGGGCCCAGCAGCGAGGGGTCAGTCGACATCACCACGCGCACTCTGCGCGAAGGCCGATCGACGGCGAGCTACGGAATCGAACTCGTCCAGAACGGGGCACCGACGATCTCTGCGATGGCCACGATGGGCAACCTCGGCGAGCTTCCAGACGATGTCGGCACGACAGCCACCCCGCCCCACCTGCCACCACCGGAAGAATGCGTCGGTGTTGCCGAAGCCAGCGAGGAGTTCAAGAAAGCGGCACCGCTGATCGAACGGTTCGATATGCGACTCGACCCGGCCACCGCCGGATTCGCGGTCGGCAAACCCAGCGGTCGCGGAGTGCTCCAAGGCTGGATTCGGTTCATCGACGGGACTGACCCGGACCCTCTGTCCCTGCTGACCTTCCTCGACTCGTTCCCACCGGTGATGTTCGACCTCGGTCGCTTCAACTGGGCACCGACGATGGAACTGACCGCGCACGTCCGCGCTCTGCCCGCTCCCGGCTGGATCAGCGCACGACTGTCCACTCGGAACATTGCCGGCGGCATGTTCGAAGAGGACTGCGAACTGTGGGACTCGGCCGGCCGCCTCGTCGCTCAGTCGCGGCAGTTGGCGCGCCAGCCCCGCGGTTGACGTGACGATGACGGCGGATAACCGTCGATGACGCCGTCGAGGTGCCGTGTCGGTGCGGTGCTCTAGAGTCGGGTCAACACCGATCCGACTGTGAAAGGACAGCGCTCATGGCATCGCTGGCATCTTTGAGCATCACCTTCGACTGCCTCGATGTGGAAGCTCAATCGATCTTCTGGGCGGACCTCCTCGGCGCCGACATCGACCCCGGCGCCAACGAGTTCGTTGCGAGCATCGGGGGAGTCCACAACAGCGAGTCACCGACCCCGGGAATGCTCTTCCTCAAAGTCGACGAACGCGCGGAGGGGAAGAACCCTCTGCACATCGACCTCGACGATCCGCACTATCCGGCAGACGTCGACCGCGCGGTCGCCTTGGGCGCGCACAAGCTCGCGTCCTTCGACGAATACGGGATCGAATGGACGACCTTGAAAGATCCCGAAGGAAACCTCTTCGACATCGGCCGACGAAAACTGGACTGAGCCTGATGCGCCTGGTTCGAACATCAGGCCGTCTGCATGATCAGAGAGGCTCAGCATGACCCTGCCGTTGACCGATCCGAGCAATTCCCCGAACGAACGACGAGGGCTCGAAGAGTACGCGCGGCACGCCGTGCATGCGGACATCTTGCGCGAGGACATCGACGGTGAGATCGGCGACTGAGCCGCAGGCTCCCAGCCACAGGTTGATCAAATAAGCTGGGAGGTATGACGAACACCCCAGTGACTGGAACCGACACTGCGCCGAAACGATCCAAAGCACTCCTGCCGCTCGACCTGATCCGCGGATTCCTCATCGGCAGTGCCGAACTCGTCCCCGGGGTCTCCGGCGGAACTATCGCCTTGGTCACCGGAGTCTACGACCAGCTGATCGACTCCGCAGCGCACGTCGTTTCGGCGGCGAAGATCTTGGTGACAGGACCGAACCGTGTCGCGGGAGCACTGGCGGAGCTGCGGCGCACCGACTGGTTCCTCGTCATCCCGGTTCTGGTGGGGATGGCAGTGGCCGTATTCACCATCGCCGGTGTCCTGGAATCCTTCGTCACCGGCAATCCCAAACTCTCCCGAGGACTGTTCTTCGGTCTCGTCGCCGCCAGCATTGCGGTGCCGCTGCGCATGTTGCCGGCACGCTCTTCGCGGCAACCAGTGCTCCTCGGCGTTCTGGCCTTCATCGTCGCTGCCGCTCTCGCGTTCTTGATGACGAGTCTGGCCGGCGGGGCCGATGTGCAGAACCCACCGCTCATCGCCGTCTTCTTCGTCGCCTCGATTGCCATCTGCGCACTCGTGGTTCCAGGAGTGTCCGGATCATTCTTCCTGCTGGCAGTCGGCATGTACTCGACCACACTGCGCGCCGTGGACACACGCGATTTCGGGTACCTCGGAATCTTCCTGCTCGGCGCAGTCGTCGGCCTAGCGGTCTTCGTCAATCTCCTCAAGTACTTCCTGCGCAATCACCGGTGGTGGACACTCATCGTCATGGCAGGACTGATGTTCGGGTCCCTGCGCGCACTCTGGCCCTGGCAGTCATCTGCCGAGGTGGGCGCCGACGGCAAAGAACACGGGGCAGGCGGTCTGCTGGCTCCAGTCGACCCGGTGCTCGGCCCGATTCTGCTCGCCGTTCTCGGCGCGGCCGTTGTCGTCATCCTCATCGTCGTCGAGGCGAAATCTGCGTCTGCGAAGGATCAGGCCGACGGCACCGATTCTTCCGTGGCGTGAGAGCAATAGAGTTTGTTCAAATTTTTCTCACGATCCATTCAGAAAACGGTCAGCGCCCACTAGGGTAAGAGAGTTGAATCACTGTCATCCTCGTTGACCAGTTCTCTGGAGACATATGCGCCTGCGCACCCTGACCTCGTCCTCGCTCGCCCTCGCTCTCATCGTCACCGGTCCCGCGGCCGCCTCCGCGACCGGCCTCGGCAGTGCCGATGCCCCCACCGACTCGCAGGTGGCGGAGACCGGGGAGCTGACTCTGTTGGCCACGACCGATGTTCACGGCCACGTCCTCAATTGGGACTATTTCGCGAACAAGCCCTACCCGGCAGGGGAGGAGCTGGGCATGTCCCGAGCCTCAACGCTGATCAAGGGAGTACGCGAGGACAAAGGTGCCGACTCCGTGCTCCTCCTCGACAACGGCGACACCATCCAAGGCAGTCCGTTGGCCTACTACTACGCCAAACAGGAGCCGATCACGACCAGCGGCCAAACACACCCGCTGGCCAAGACCTACAACCATCTGGGATACGACGCACAGGTCGTCGGCAATCACGAATTCAACTACGGCCTCGACCTGCTGTCTACCTACAGCGACCAAGTCGACTTTCCGCTTCTCGGCGCCAATGTCATCGACGACGCAGACGGCCAAACCCATCTGGACCCGTACGCGCTGGTCGACAAACAGGTCGATGGTGAGACGATCACCGTCGGCGTCCTCGGCGTGACCACTCCCGGCAGCCGAATCTGGGACAAGAACAACTTGTCCGGAAAAGTGCACTTCGACGATCCCGTCGAGACAGCCCAGAAGTATGTCCCCGAGATGAAACAGAAGGGCGCCGACGTCGTCGTCGTGCTCTCCCACTCCGGCAAAGATCCGAACGGACAGAACTGGGATCCGGACCAACTGCAGGAGAACGTCAGCACTTCGGTGGCGAAAGTTCCCGGAATCGATGTCCTCGTCGCCGGCCATACCCACCAGAACGAACCCAGCCAAGTCGTGATCCGCGATGACGGCAGCCAGGTGCTCATCACCCAACCGAACTACTGGGCCCGTTCGGTCTCAGAGGTGGGGCTGCCGATCAACCTCGACACCCACCACGTCGACTGGGGCGAGACCGAGCCGCACGCAGACGCTCTCGCCACCCAAGGCGAAGTCGCTGAGGATCAGGAGATCAAAGACCTCGTCGAAGAGCAGCACCGGACCACGATCGATTACGTGAACACGAAGATCGGGTCGGTGACCGAAACACTGTCGGCGAAGACCTCATACTATGAGGACACGGCGATCCTCGACTTCATCTCTCACGTCCAGACTGAGACGGTGGAAGAAGGACTGAAAGGAACGGACTATGACGATCTTCCCGTGATCTCACAGGCATCTCCCTTCAGCCGCACCGCAGAGTTCCCGGCCGGCGACATCACAATCCGAGACGTGGCGGGACTCTACGTCTACGACAACACTCTTGCCGGAGTCGAGATCAACGGTGCCCAACTGCGCGATTACCTCGAATACTCGGCACGCTATTTCAAACAGACCGAGGAGGGCGCCGAATTCGACCCGATCGACGGTACGAACGCGATCGACGAAGTCTCGGAATCTCCGATCCCGGACTACAACTACGATGCTCTGGCCGGAATCGACTACGACATCAATGTCTCCAAACCGACCGGGGAGAGGATCGAGAACCTCACGCAGGCCGACGGCAGCGAAATCGGAGACGATGACCGGTTCATTCTCGCCATCAACAACTACCGTCAGTCCGGGGGAGGCGGCTATCCGGTCGATGGACTCAAGGAGGTCTACAACGAACAGGTCGAGGTTCGTCAAGCCCTCATCGACTGGGTCGGGGAGAAGCAGATCGTCGACCCCGCCGACTTCTTCGTCGAGAACTGGCAGGTCGTCACCAGCAGTCGTTCACCTGGCGGAGACGATGACGATTCCACTGACAGCGAGGATTCCGACAGCTCCGGCGAAGCATCAGCCGAGGCAGATTCGAATGGATCCGATGGTGATGAGTCCGATGCAGGTGGGACCTCCGACGCGGCGAACGGAGCCTCCGACGGTGGTGCTTCGGGCAGCAATCCTGGAGACGGCGAAGCTGACGACTCGGCAGTTGGCGCAGGCGGTGGCGCTGACCTGCCACGGACCGGTATCGAGCTTGCCGCAAGCATCGGCATCGCCGCCGCGATCATCGCACTCGGTACGGCTCTCGTGTACTTCTCACGCCGCCGTCGCCGTTGAGCGACCGGCTGCAGCGGGTGGGACTCAACGATCAGAAAGTCGGTCGAGCGTCCGGTCCATGTTGATCGGGTTCGCCTCGGCGGCAACTCACGTAGAGTGAGAGTGACAGCAGTCAGCTTCGAAGAAGGAGAGAGTCAAGCATGGCCAACACAGCATTTCAGGGATCTCCGGTCAAGACCGTCGGCGACCTGCCCGCCAAGGGCGAGCAGTCCCCGGCCTTCAGCCTCGTCGGCAGCGACCTCGGCGATGTGAACTCCCAGGATCACTCGGGCAAGCGCGTCGTGCTCAACATCTTCCCCAGCCTCGATACTGGGGTGTGCGCCGCCTCGGTGCGCAAATTCAACGAACTCGCCGCGGGCCTGGAGAACACCACCGTTCTCTGCGTGTCCAACGACCTTCCATTCGCCCAGGCTCGCTTCTGCGGTGCCGAGGGCATCGAGAACGTGGTCACGGCATCGGGATTCCGCAGCTCGTTCGGCAAGGACTTCGGCGTGACCATGGTCGATGGCCCGCTCGCCGGTCTGCTCGCACGGTCCGTCGTCGTCCTCGATGAGAAGGGCACCGTCACGTACACGCAGCTCGTCGACGAGATCACGACCGAACCCGACTACGATTCGGCAATCGCGGCTCTGGGAGCCTGATCTCCTCTTCGCAGGTCGGAGCAACGACCTGCTCAGAGTGAACCGGGCGGGACTCACACGAGTCCCGCCCGGTTCGCCTTCTGTCAGCAACGTGTGCCGATACGAGTCGTTGTCTTGTTTGCCTACAGGCAGCACATGCCGATAGTCGGCACATGCAGACGCGCTCACATGTCGACGACGGTGATCGGCAGGGCATAGTCGACACCGGCGAGTTCTCCACCGCTCGTGGTGATTCCGGGAATCATGTCCTTCGGAGCCGGATGGTCGCTGAGCGCGTTCAAATACACCTTGTGCGCCTCGAGGGACCGCACACCACGATTGACGTGCTCAGCCGTGAGCGCCACGGCGTGTGTGGGCTGTGCTCCGTTGATGAGCAGTCGATCCGCCTTCCACGCTTCGAGTCCCCCGTCCTTGAGGTCGGTGAAGACCCAGGGATTGTCGGCATCACGGATCGCATCGACGGCGGCGACGCCGGCATGGCGATGGTCGACGTGATTGAGTCCCCACTGGACCTTGAGGTCGAAGGTTGTCACGACGACCGCATTCGGTCGGAATTCACGGATCTTCCGCGCTATCGCCTTTCGCAACTCGTGCGTGGGTTCCAGCAGACCATCCGGGAAGTCGAGGATCTCCAGATCGTCGACGCCGACGATATTGCACGCCCGACGCTGCTCATCCGCGCGTAGCGGTGACACCTCCTCAGGGGGCATGTTCCGGATCCCCGCCTCCCCGCGTGTGAGCAGGAGATAGGAGACCTCCTTGCCTTCATCGGTCCATTTTGTCACTGCCGCCGAACCGCCGTATTCCATATCGTCGGGGTGCGCGACCACGCAGAGCACGCGGTTGATATCAGAGTCATCGAAAAGCGGGATCTCAGTCATGATTCCAGGCTAGGCGGCAGCTCGCAGTTGCGCTAGAGAGCGGGGACGAGCACGCGATTGGGTACGATATGGATGACCCATGGATCGAGTGAAGGCAGACGATGATCAACAGACCACTCGTAGCGGTGACGCTGGCCCTGGGGCTGGTTCTCAGCGGATGTTCGGCGTTCCGGGTCAGCAGCTCGGACGATGCGGGATCCAAGCCGGCGAACGTGGGGATCGGCGACGGGCAGTCACCTTCGCCGACAGCAACCGGTCCGACGATTCCCGATGGCATGAGTGAGACCACTGTCGAACTGGGTGGACAGTGTCCCGTCGAAGTCAGCTTGGCCTTGAGCGCTGACTGGGCCGACGGGTATGGGTACGACGGATATCGACTCTATGAAACCGAATCCGGAGCGATCATCACGGTCAACTGTCTCGACGATGACGAGTCGACACCACAAGCATTGGTGGACAAGGCACGAGAACGGATGTTCAGCACATCGGGGTCGTCCATGGGCAGCGAGTCCACCGGTTCACTCAGCGGGGGAGAGTACTGGGTCTTCCACGGCACGCTGGCTCCCGACGATATGCGAGCAGTCGACAAAGAGGATTCCGTGATCTTCGGTGCCGTTGCCGGAGTGTCCGTTGACGGCCGACTATTCAAAGTCAGCGTCGACATGCTCGCGCAAGCCGATGACACCGAGGCGCAGGACCAGTTCCGACAGATGCTGCCGACGGTTCGCCTCGACGATCAGGTGCTCAACGCTCCAGACCTGCGCTGAGGCTGCCGACCGACCGACATGCGTTTGAGCAGTTCCCGGGCCGCAATCCTTCCCGCTCGGGTGGCTCCGACCGTAGAACTGGCAGATCCGTAGCCGACGAGGAACAGCCGTGGATCGTCTTTCACCGCGACCTCGGTGTCCATGGAGATCCCGCCATCCGGTGTGCGAAGGCGCAGCGGCGCAAGGTGTTTGAGCGCCGCCCGGAACCCTGTATTCCAGAAGATCACGTCGACCTCTTCGTCTCGTGGTTCGTCGAAGGGAGCCCATGACTCGGGAATTGCCAGATGGTCGCTGGCTGAAGGGCCGAGACCCTCCGCCGAGGTCGGCAGCTCGGAGCCGCCGATTCCGGGGAAGTGGACACCGTGCGGAAGGATGCGGTCGAACATGCCGCGAGAGACCAGAATTCCCGTGTCGATTCCGTCTCGGAATTCGCTGCGGATCGGCAGCCCGGTGGTTCGGACGACGCTGGCAGGGGCCATACCGGACAGTGTTCGTTCCCGGACGGCTCGTTCGACTTCGAGGCCCCACTGGCCGTCGAATTCTCTGGATGTGAAGTTCGGGGGACGTCGCGTGGCCCAGAGAGTGTCGGTCACCTCGGCGAGTTCGAGGAGAAACTGGGTGGCGGAGATTCCGCCGCCGACGACGAGTGTGCGCAGTCCCCGGAAGTCTTCGACGTTACGGAAGTTCACGGTATGCAGCTGGTGGCCCTCGAACTCGGCGATGCCGGGGACGAAGGGGACATAGGGGTGGGTCCAGGTGCCGGTCGCGTTGATGAGAAAGTCGGCGGAGAGCGTCACCTGTCCGCCGTCGACGGTGGCGGTGATCATGAACCGTCCATGACCTGGCGCTTCGGATCGAACTGTTTCCACTTCAGCTGGGCGGATGACGCAGAGCTCGAGCTCGCGTTCGAACCGGGAATAGTAGTCGGAGACGATCTTCGAGGCGGGTACGTTCGGATCAGGACAGCCGAGCGGGAATCCGGGAAGGTCGGAGATGTGGTTGGTGGTGCCCAAGGTCAGGGAGTCCCACCGTTCGCGCCAGGCACCACCAGGGCCGTCTCCGGCATCGAGGATGATGAAATCCTTGCCCGGTGCGAGGCCGTCGCGCCAGAGGTAATGTGCTGCGGACAGTCCGGCTTGGCCCGCACCGATGATGACGATCGGCCAATGAGAATCGATCAGGAGCTCGTTGATTCGGCACACCATGAGGCCATTGTTTCAGGTTGCTGTCGTCAAGGTCCTACTGTCCTCACGAATGCGATGTTCTGATCAATTCCGGCCGATGACTACCGCATCATCGAACAGATCGGGCGCAGTCTGGCCCGCGGGGATTGGAATAGCAGTCTTCGTCGACGAGGTAGCGGTGATAGCGGTAGACCTCGATGCCGAGGTCGTTGCTGGCGACGTGAGCGAATCCGTCGATTGGAAGCCAAGGGCCACCGTCGACGGAGAATTCTCCGCTGAATGTTGCAGTCATCGACGCCGACACTGTGCCCGACTCTTGATATTCGTGTCCGATCTGTGGGGCGCCGCCAGGCAGCGGCTTCGCACCCTTCGAGGTGGTTGTCGTGCCCGATCCGTCTCCGAAGTCCCAGTTGAAGCGCTCTGGGGTGACTTTGACTTTGACGGCATAGGTCAGCAGGGTCATGTCGATATAGCTGACATCGGTGTCCGTCCAGAAGGCAGCCGGTTTGCCGACGACAGCCCAATCCTTGGGCCAGGCGTAGATTGTAGGCGCCGGAATGTCGAAGTTCTGAAACTGCGATTCCGGGATGTGAGTCGGGGGATCGGGCCGAGCCGGAGTACCTCCGCCACCGCCTCCACCACCGGGGCCGGGCTCACTCACACACAGATAACCGACTTCTTCCGTCGGACAGTCAGGCAGTCCACCACCGCCGCCTCCGGAACCACCACCGCCGGAGCCTCCACCAGAGCCGCCACCTCCGGAGCCTCGGCCACCCCCAGAGCCACCTCCGCCCGGAGGCGGTTGGGGTGGAGGGGGCTCTACTACTGTGCATTTCTTTAGGCTCAGCGCACTGCACCCTGGTCCTGACTGGACGTTGGCTGGTGGCCCAAAACCGCCAATTAGGGCCAAACAGAGAAGCGAAGTGATGAAGCCTATTTGCCGCAAGGCGTACTCCACAAACTTTGAGACTCTATTTTCCAATCGCTGCTATCAAGTTGAGCAAGAAACCTAACACGGAGCGGTTCGGGGTCGCGTTCTGGTAGCGGTTCGCCAAGGCTAACCTCGGCAAACGTGGAATTGTCAACACAGGTGAGAACAGTTACTTCGTCTGTTTCTGAACCTATGTCTTGTATTACTCGATCTTCAATGCGGAACTCGCCAGCCATGTACTTTCGGCTCTTCTTGAGTTCTTTCGAGTCCTGTTTGAGGGTCTCGAGCGCTTCGCCTTTTGCGGAAGCATCAATATTCTGAGTATTTTGGCCACCGCTTGAAAATGCTTCGTTCAAAGTCGCCACATATTTGTCCAACGCCACCAACGCACCCTCTACGGCCTTCTTCTCCTCTTGGTCGAGGTCAAGGTCGGTTTCGTAATCGGGGATGGCCACCTCGGCGGGGTCATCAGTCGACGATGCGTCCGGATGCTGAGCGGGCAGAGTCGACGTCGGTGCGGCTACCGGGGAATTATCGGCGCAGCCGACGACCGAGACCAAACTCAGCGCGCAGAATACGGCAACGAATACTTGGGCGGGTCGACGGTACGGTCGGGACGATCCAGTTCTCATTCCACACCTCTGTGGTCTGCAACTGCGGCGCGACCACGGCGGCCGACACCCGGATTCCCTACATTATTCGACAGGAGCGCTTTTTAGAACAGGCGAAGTCGAATCTGTGGATAACTCACGTCCGAGTGCGTGGATGCACCGATCTGTCTGCGACGATCCCTACTTCTTCGCAGCTTTTGCCGCCTTGGCCGCAGCCTTCTGCTGCTTCTTGAAGGCACGCACCTCTTGCAGAGTGACCTCGTCGACGACATCGGCGATCGAACGGCGGGCGTCTGCGTCTCCGTAGTCACCTGCGGCCTCCTGCCAGCCCTCCGCCTGAAGTTCGAACTGCTTGCCGAGCAGGGCCAGGAAGATCTTGGCCTTCTGTTCACCGTAGCCGGGAAGCTTCTTCAGACGTTTGAGGACCTCAGCACCGCTGGGGTCACCCTCAGTCCAGATCGCCTCGGGATTCCCGTCGTAGTCGTCGATGATGGCTGCCGCGAGCTTCTGCACGCGTCCGGCCATCGACTTCGGGAATCGGTGCACCGCGGGAGTCCGCGCGAAGATGTCGAGGAAATCATCCGGATTCATCGCTGCGATCTCGTCGATGTCGAGCTTGCCCAGTCGGTCAGCGAGCTTGGCCGGACCCGCGAAGGCACTCTCCATGGTCACCTGCTGATCAAGCAGCATTCCGACGAGCAGGGCGAAGCGGTCTTCGGCCAACAGCGCATCGGCCTTCGGGTCTCCGGACAGGAACAGTGAAGTCATGTCCCCATCTTCGCACGCCTGCCCCCGCTGTCCACGCCCGATATCATCGACAGATGATCTGCCCCTGCTCCGGAATGCCTCCGGGTACCGACTACGACGATTGCTGCCGCCCGGCCCTCGACGGTGAAACCTGGCCCACCACCGCTGAAGCGCTCATGCGCTCCCGCTACACTGCGTTCGTCCGCGGCAACGAAGACCACCTCTTCCGCACCTGGCACGCCAAGACCCGACCCGGCGATGTCGGCGTCGATGACGCCACCACATGGCTCGGCCTCGAAATCGTGTCCACCGCGGGCGGGGGAGTCGACGATGCCACCGGCACTGTGCACTTCCGCGCGCGATTCCGGGACCACCTCGGCGATCATGTCCTCGAAGAGAACTCCTCCTTCGTCCGCAGAGCCGGCCGGTGGATGTACCTCGAAGCCCTCGAGACCTGACCCGACTACTTCGAGAATCGACGATGGCTGTGCCTATACTGGTATCCGGCGCATCCAACGCCCAGCCGAGGTCGTGTTCCCAGCACACCGACCGCATGGCGAAGGGGAGAGAATCCTCGGACGAAACCGGCACGGTGATTTCCTGACCAGGTTTCGTGCTGGGGGAGACTTGGTCGCCAAAGGAAGCGACACCATGACCAAGGACAAGGATTTCAAGAATCTCGTTCGCACCCGGATGACCGAAACCGGTGAGAACTTCACCACGGCCCGCACCGCGCTGATCGCCGCGAAACAGACCGCCAACCGCAGTGCAGTGCCCGGGTCCACTACCGGTCGCGGAGCCACCATCGACCCGGAGATCGCACGGTTTCGGGCGAAGACACTGAGAACATTCATGCCCGACGGGCGCCTCGTCGCCATTCCGACGAAACGCCGCGCCCTCGTGCTCGTCCTCATCGAGGTGCTCGCCGCCCTTGAACCGGATCGGGTCTACAGCGAGAAACAGCTGGGCGCCATCCTCAGTGATTTCCACCCGGACTTCGCCCTGCTGCGGCGTGAACTCATCGACTACCGCCTGCTCGAACGCAATGCCCACACCGGCGAATACTGGGTCAACCCGAACCCGCCGACCCATACCGGATCGCAGGCGCAGGAGATGGCCGGACTCGAGGTATTTCTGCGCTGAACCGGCGACGGCGTATCCTTGAAGTTCGAAACACACACGGGCAGACACGAGGAGCATCCATGGCCTACCACGCCGATTCGACCGATCTCGACGAAAAAGAGATTCTCAGCTGGGACATGTTCGGCCGGTCGGCGCGGGAAATGGCACAGACCATCGCGGATTCCGACTACGATCCCGAGATCGTCATCGCCGTGGCCCGCGGTGGACTGCTGCCTGCCGGAGCACTGGCCTACGCCCTCGGGCTCAAGCTCTCCGACGCCATCAACGTCGAGTTCTACACCGACGTCCACGAGACCCTGCCGGATCCGATCCTGCTCGCCCCGATGCTCGACATCGAAGCGATCAAGGGCAAGAAGCTGCTCGTCGTCGACGACGTCGCCGACTCCGGACGCACCCTGGCCCTCGTCCTCGAGCTGCTGCGCAAACACGGCGCGGAAGCCCAGTCGGCCGTCATCTACGCGAAGTCCGCGTCGATCATCGACCCGGACTTCGTGTGGAAGCGCACCGATCAGTGGATCGTCTTCCCCTGGTCGGCCGAGCCGCCGGTCGAGCCCAGCAAGTAAGCCGACCGAATGGAGGAGACACGGGACATCGCCGCCCCGTGCGGACGTGTGCGTGCCCACGTCTTCGACGATGTGATCCGCGCACGGGGCATCCGCTATGCCCGGGCAGGCCGTTTCCTCCCTCCCGTCGATGAACCTCCGGTGGACGTCATCGACGGCGGTCAGCCCGGCCCGGCGAGCCCGCAGCTGCGCCGCGACCCGAATGCCGGAATGACCTTCGACCAGCTCGGTGGGCTTCCCATCAGCGAAGACTGTCTGCGCGTGAGCGTGACCATGCCGAAGGGCACCACCACCGAGGCGGGGCTGCCCGTCCTCGTCTGGATCCACGGCGGAGCCTACGTCGCCGGTGCCGGAGACGCGGAGATCTACAATCCGCACGCCCTGGCCGCCGAGCAGAACATCATCGTCGTCTCCGTGACCTACCGCCTCGGGGTCCTCGGATACCTCGGAACCGGGCGAGACGAACACCTCAACCTCGGAGTGCTCGATCAGATCTCCGCACTGCGCTGGGTGCAGAGGAACATCTCCGCCTTCGGAGGCAACCCGGACAATGTCACGGTCGCCGGACAGAGCGCCGGAGCAGACGCCTGCGCGCACCTCATGATCGCCGACGGGACCGCAGGACTCTTCCAACGGGTGCTCATGGCCTCAGCCCCCTTGGGACTGGCCGGCGGCACGGACGCAATGAACTGGGCGATGGGGAAAGTCGCCCAGAAGATCGACCCGGCAGCCGGCATCGATGACATTCTCCAAGCGCAGGAGGAAGTGCACAAAGCCGCCCTCGTCGGAGGCCTGCACGCCGGAATGTGCTTCGGCGTCCGCTACGGTCAGTACCCTTTGCCATCACGCTCGAACGCAGCCGAAGCCTGGGCTGCAGTCGCCCCGAAATTCGACGTCCTCATGACCCGCACGGAACGCGAGATGGCCTTCTTCGCCGGCTTCGTTCCCGCTCTGCGTCGCCTCCACGACCGCACACTGACCTCCCCGATGCTCGAATCCCTCATCTCCGGCATCACCTCGGCGGTCTACACCCGGGCCGGACGCGAATTCTACGACCGTCACCGGATGTCCGGCGGTCAGGGCGCCCGCCTGCTCATCGTCTCCCGCGGAGACGGCAGCTTCTTCGACGCCGCCCACTCCGGAGACCTCCCGCTGATCTTCCCCGGCGAGATCTGGCACGACTCCTTCCTCGACTACGGAAAGACCACCGATGTCGCCGGTCCCGAGCTGCGCCGGATCTGGGGAGAGTTCGCCACCTCGGGCAGCCTGCCGCGCGTGCGGGTGCCCGGCCTCATCGACATCATGGGCTGAACGATTCAACTGCACGATCACCGTCCTGCGTCCCCGGTCTGTCGTCTTTTCACAACTGTCGTGTCACCGGCGTGCACTACCGTTGGATCATGGACGCACATCAGATCTCGGCAGCCCGTCTGATCTCACAGGGACTCGTCGGTCCTCCGCCCTCATCCCCAGGAACCGGCCTCTCACCTGCCGGAGCCGTCGTGGAACATCTCGGCTGCGTCCAAGCGCAAGCCCTCGGCGGAGCGCTGGTCTCCGTCGCACTACGGCTGGGGCCCGACCTCACCGCGGGCGTGGCCGCCGTCCGAACCGCCATCGATTCCGGAGAGATCGTGCGTTCGTGGACTCAACGCGGCACCATCCACCTGACCACGGCCAAGGACATCGGCTGGATCCTCGGCCTCACCGGGGCGCGGACCATGAAATCCACGGCCAAGCGGCGTGAGCACTTCGGCATCACCGACGCCATGCTCGACACTGCAGCCGAACTCGCCACAGCAGCCATCCGGGAACGGGGGCCGCTGACGCGCGACGAGCTGCTCGACGCATTCGCTCCCATCGGCGCCGGAGACGAATACGGCCACGCCCGGTACCTCATCACCTCCCTGGCGCTGCAGAACATCATCGTCCAAGCCCCCATGATCGAGGGCAAGGACGACATGAAATACGTGCTCACAGCCGATTGGGTGCCCACACCTGCGAAGTTGGACGCCGACGCGGCCGACCACGAATGGATGAGACGCTTCGTGACCAGCCACGGACCGGTCACGGTCGACGACGCGGCACGCTGGACGGGACTGCCGAAGACGAGGATGAGAAAGGCCATTCAGGCCGGAGTCGATGCCGGCGAGATTGTGAGCTCCGATATCGACGGCACCGACTACGTGCACGCACCGGATCTGGAGGGCCGGCTGGCCGAATGGGAGGCTGCGGCGCAGGAGACCATGTTGCTGCCGGGATTCGACGAGATCATCCTCGGCTACAAGGATCGCAGCGCCACGCTCGACCCGGTCCACGAAAAACTCGTTGTGCCCGGCGGCAACGGAATGTTCAAGAACACAGTTCTGACCGGCACGCGTGCGCGCGCCACGTGGAAGCGATCACCTCGCAAGACCGGTCCGCGAGTCCTTGTCGACACATTCCCAGGGGAGAGAGTCGACCTGGAGGCCGTCGAATCGGTGAGCGCAACCCACTCGGCCTTCGTCTGAGAACGCAATCACGACCGACGATGGACGAACTCAACACGACACGCACACCGTTGGCCGGCCGGGTGGCCGAGACTGACAGGCCGGGATCGACGCCGCAGAACATCGCCGTCGGAATCATCCTCAACCCCAAACACCCGGCGACCCTGCGGGCGTATGCCGAACTGGTGCCGGAACTGCGCAACGCCGGCGCGCACTACCGAAGCATGACGACCACTGTCGAACGCTCCGGTCGGTGGCAGGCCGAACAGCTCATCTCGTGGGGAGCCGACACCGTCATCATCCTCGGTGGTGACGGCACCATCCGTGCGACAGCCCCCGTCCTCGCCGAGGCAGGGACTCCCACATTCCTCATCCCGACCGGGACCGCGAACGTGCTCAGCCGCCATATCGGCCTCCGATCCTCCAGACATGCAATCGATCTGTGCGTGCGCACGCTGCTATCGATCTCCCGCGACGGTCAGATGAACCTGTGTGGCATCCCGATCAATATTGCCGAATTCCAGACGGCCGATGGCAGACGGCATCGCACCGACTTCATCAGCCTCGCCGGAATCGGGGGAGATGCCCGGGCCGTGGCCCACCACCGGTCCGCTCCCGGACTGCTCGGCTACGCCTGGGGAGCCGCGCGAGCCCTCTTCGCCGCGGACTTCACCGCGAGCACGGCAGACAGCGCAAGCATGAGGGACACCGCAAGCATCAGGGACGCCGCAAGCATGAGGGACGCCGCCGGTATGAGGGACACCGCCCGCGCAGGGGAGGCAACCGCCTCGGGGCCGGTGTGGTCGGTGATGGTCTCGAAAGTGGCCCGGCCCGCAGGACCCATCGCCGTGTTCCCCGAGGCGCGGATCGGTGCTCAGACCTTCTCCATGCTCACCGTCGGCCCGTTCCCGCGCTCACCCATCGAGCGATGTCGAGCCTGGGCAGAAATCGCCGCAGCATGCCTGCGGGGCAGACCGGACGCTCACCGGCTCATGGACTATCGCAGTACGACCGTGACGACAGTCGCGGTCGAATCACCGGTCCCGGCTCAACTCGACGGAGACTTCATCGGCGACTGCCTGGAACTGCGGGTGAGCACCGGCGAGAAGACACTGCTGGTCTCAGCGCCGACGGCGTGAGGTGCCGAAGATTCCACGTGCGATCTCTCGTGCCGCGGTCCTTGCGAACTGTTTGAACGCCGAGGACTTCACCACCTGGGAAAACAGGTTCTCGTCGTCCTTCTTCGCCGACTTCTTCCCGGACGCCGACGCCCTTCGAGCGGATGAGCCGCACGGTCTGCGTCACCGGCTGGAGGAAGGCCTTCGACGGGCCGGCGAAGAGCAGGTGGGCTTCGTCGAAGAAGAACACAAGCGAGGGCTTGTCCGGGTCGCCGACCTCCGGCAGGTCCTGGAACAGGTCGGCCAGCAGCCACATGATGAACGTGGAGAACAGGGCCGGCGACTGACTGAGTTTCTGCAGTTCGAGCACAGAGACGATTCCGGCACCGTTGTCGTCGGTGCGCAGCAGATCAGCGGTGTCGAATTCCGGTTCGCCGAAAAACACGTCGCCGCCCTGGGCCGCGAGTTCGGAGATCTTGCGCAGGATGACGCCGACGGTGGCCTTCGACGCCCCGCCGAAGCCTTCGAGATCGGCTTTTCCCTCGTCGGAGTTGAGGAATTTACACAGCAGCACCGAGGTGATGGAGGAATTCTGCATGGATCCGCAGGTCCGTGCCCAGCTCAGGATGGAAGCTGGCACCCCACACCGAACCCTGCCGAACGAGGACGGGCACATCGTCATGACGGGCGAGCACCTCGGTGTCGGGCCCGAGTTCGAGGATCTGCGGAGCCCGGATGAATGTGCCCTCGACCGGTTCGTCCAGGCCATGGACAGTCAGCGGAGCGGTGAAGGACTCGCGTTGTCGACCGTAGGCGTTGCGGGCCACGGTGACGTCCAGGCCGCCGAGGCGGTCGTACCCGCCCAGCGAATCGTCGCTGAGCCGGTCGGCCAGGAGAATGAGCCCAGCGCACGTGCCGAAGACCGGCAGACCGCCTGACATGCGTTCGCGCAGTCTCGCGAAGAGATCCGTGCCGGCGGCGATGCGCACCATGGCTGTGGACTCTCCGCCGGGCAGGATGAGTGCATCGAGGTCGGCGAGGTGGTCGGACTTGGTGACCCTGAGGGTGTCGACCCCCAGGGAGCCGAGCATGAGCAGATGCTCACGGAAGGCTCCCTGGAGGGCGAGGACGCCGACTCTCACCAGCCGCGCTCGGCCAGGCGGTGCGGTGAGGGGACATCGGCGACGTTGATGCCGACCATCGCATCGCCGAGCCCGCGCGAGGCCCTGGCCACTGCGTCAGAGTCGTCGAAGTGCGTGGTCGCCTCGACGATGGCCTTCGCACGAGCCTCCGGGTTGCCGGACTTGAAGATGCCGGAGCCGACGAAGACGCCGTCGGCACCGAGCTGCATCATCATCGCAGCATCTGCCGGGGTGGCGATGCCGCCGGCGACGAAGGTCACGACGGGCAGACGGCCGAGGCCGGCGACCTGCTTGACCAGATGGTACGGGGCGGCGATCTCCTTGGCCGCGACGTAGAGCTCGTCGTCGCTCTTCGCCCCCAGTGCACGGATCTCGGAGTTGATGGTGCGCAGGTGGCGCATCGCTTCCGAGACGTCACCGGTGCCCGCTTCGCCCTTCGAGCGGATCATCGAGGCGCCCTCCTGGATGCGGCGCAGCGCCTCACCGAGGTTGGTCGCACCACAGACGAACGACACTGTGAAGACGGACTTGTCGATGTGGTTGACATAGTCGGCAGGGGAGAGGACCTCGGATTCGTCGATGTAGTCGACACCGAGGGTCTCGAGAATCTGGGCCTCGACGAAGTGTCCGATGCGGGCCTTGGCCATCACCGGGATGGATACGGCACCGATGATCGAGTCGATGAGGTCGGGGTCGCTCATCCGCGCAACGCCGCCCTGTGCGCGGATGTCGGCGGGGACGCGTTCGAGGGCCATCACGGCGGAGGCACCCGCGGCCTCGGCGATGCGTGCCTGCTCTGCGTTGACGACATCCATGATGACGCCGCCCTTGAGCATCTGAGCCAGTCCGGTGTTGAGCAGGGTCTGTGTTTCGGTCATTGTGGTGCAAGTCCATTCACTGTCGCGGAGTCGATCCGGGTCGACGAGGGCGAACAGAACCGAGCGATCTCGGTCTGCTGCCCAGCGTCGGAGGGATCGTGTTTCTTCGGAGTGAACGGCCGTTCCAGACCAGCCTAAACCGATGAGTGGCTCAATCAGAGAGCCAGAAACATGCCAGTATTTTAGGCCAGACGGTCATGGCCGTTCTATGATCGACCGATGGTCACGAAATCGCGGCACGGCACCCGGGCCGAGGGCATCGCCCTGCCGGTGAACGTCGACAGGCGACTGCCGACTCCGCTGCCGGATCAGCTCACTCAGGAGCTGCGTCGTCTCATCTCGGACGGGACTCTGCACCCGGGGGACGCGGTGCCCTCGAGCCGTCGTCTGGCCACACACTTGGGGATCTCCCGCGGCAGTGTGGAGACAGCGTATGCGCAGCTCGCCGTGGAGGGTTTCCTCATCGCCGCCGAGCGTTCGGCGACGCGGATCAATCCCGAGCTGCCGGCCGCTTCGACACCTGTGCCTCAGCGCAGAAGCATCCCGGACTCGCCGAGGCGGCGGCTGCGCAACTATGTCGACCTGCGTCCGGGATTCGGCGGTGACGATCCTCTGCGTGAGCCGGCATTTCGCCGGGCGTGGAGGGAGTCGCTCGACGTCGATCCGGGGCCGATCGATCCCTTGGGCCAGCCCCGGGCCCGGTGGGCGATCGCTGACCACCTGCGGCTGACGCGTGGGATGGCCGTCGATCCGGACGAGATCATCCTCACCAGCGGGTCTCGTGACGGTCTGCGTCTGCTGCTGAGCGTCGGCGTCTCCGGGTCCATCGCCGTGGAGAACCCCGGATTCCCCGGTCTGCGTCAGGCGATGACCGACCAGCATCTCGTGCCCCTGGACATGGTCGGTTCCTCGCCGGCACCGGCCGATGTGGGTGCGGCCGTCGTGACGCCGAATCACCAGTTCCCGCACGGAACGCCGATGCCGGTCGACCAGCGTGCGCGTCTGCTCGATTGGGCGGTGCGGGGTGATGCGCTGCTCATCGAGGACGACTACGACAGTGAGGCACGGTTCACCCGCACCGTGCTGCCGACCCTCTTCGATCTCGCCTCATCGACCGGCAGCAGCGCACAGGTCGTCCACATCGGCACCTTCTCCGCTCTGCTGACCTCGGCCGTATCGACCGGGTACGTGATCGCTCGCGGACCGATCGCGGAGCGGCTCATGAGCATGCGCGCGGCCCTCGGACCGGCGTTCTCACCGATTCTGCAGATGGCCATCGCCTCCTACCTCGGCTCCGGTGGGCTGCGCCGTCGCATCTCCCGTGGTCGGCGACGACTCCGGTCCGCCGAGGAGGTCGTGTCCGAGATCGGTCCGATTCCCGGTCTGGTCCACGACGGTCGCACGCTCGTCATCGAAACGTCTCAGGAACAGGCCGCGACACTGCTGCGCGGGCTGGCCGAGCGCGGCATCCTTGTCGCCTCTCTGGCCCGCGGCTGGACCGGCGGCGATGAAGTCAGGCACGGCCTGGTCATCGCACATTCGAATGTCGAGGCGTCTGTGCTGCGGGAGGCCTTGGGAGAGGTGAAGACCCAGTTGAGTAGGATTCAGTCATGAGGAATTCCGGGTTTGCTGTCGACGGCATCATCAAGCTGCTGCTGGCCGTGGCCGGCTTCATCTTCCTCGGTGGGCTCGAGGACTTCTTCCTCGCCCCACGCTGGCTGGTCATCACCGCTCTGGTGCTGCTGTTCCTGAGCGCCGCCCCCCAGATCTCCTATGCCGTGACCAAGGGAGAGAAGCGCTATCTGAGGTTCCCGATGGTCTTCGACGCCCTTGTCATCGTCGCTGTCGTCGTCGGCCTCATCCTCGCGGCGGCGAGCAATCCGACCGGTGCCTGGATACTCTTCGGACTTGTCGGTGTGGGCTCATTGGGCATCGCCGTGGTCTTCACGACCGGCGAGAACGGCCCGTCGTTCAGCGACGACGAGGCGCAGACCTCCTGAGCGGGGCGAAGCGTGCGGCGCGGGGCGAAGCGTGCGGCGGGGCGGTCAGCGGTTGAACGCGATGGCCGCGATATGACCGTCCGGAATGCCGTCGGCGAGATCGTGGATGTCGACATCGGGATGCGGTGAGTTCGGGTGCGGCCCGGCGCCGATGTAGTCGAGACCGGGGTCGCGAGCCAGGCCGGTGCTCAGTGCTTTGAGGAACGCTTCGGTGCGCGCCCACACGCGGACGAAGCCGGCGGCGAAGTCGTCGTCGGGAAGCTCGTCGAGCTCAGCACGTTCTCTTTCGTGAAGCAGCTGCATCGCCTCGAGAGCGACCTCACGTTCGGGGATCGCTTCGATGTCGAGTCCGACCGGGTCGTCGGAGACGGCGACGAGGACGAGGCGACGAGACCTCGAGACCGAGAACTCGCACTCGTCGTGGCGCGGTTTGCCCGCTGAATCGAGGCGGATCTCGATCGCGGCGGGATCCTGATCCAGATGCGCTCCGAGCACGTGGCGGAGGACGACACGACCGGCAGACCAGGTGGCGGCCGCCTCGGCGTCGAATTCCTGTGCATAGTTGCGTTCCTGCTCGGTGAGCACGGAATCGTCATCGCGTGCCCACGCCGCCTCCGCCGAGGTATCGGCGAGGACGAGGGTGACGGGGAGGTCTGTGCGCAGTTCGGTGAAACTGGGGTGGTGCGCCATCGATCAGCGGCCCAGGGCCTTGTTGATCTTCTTCAATTTGCGGCCCAGGACGAAGATCCGCACCGAACCGATGATCCCGGCGATGAGGATGCCCCCGATCGCAGCGAAGAGCATCGCCACGCCCAGGGGGAGTTCGAACTGCCAGCCGAAGTACTGGAACTCGGCCGGGACGTTGTTCTGCAGAATGAAGATGAGCAGCAGGACGACGATGACGGCGCCGAGGATGAGGGAGACCCACATGCCCGCCGACATTCCCGAACCGGCCTTCGCCGATGGCAGCTCGCCGGTGTGTCCCGCCGGAGGCTGCGTCTGTTCATGCTGCTCGTGCGGGGGCATCTCCCGAGTCTTGTCCACCGCAGCGGTCTCGCCCGTCGCGGGAGTATCGCTGCCGAGGACTGAATCGGTTTCGGCCAGGAGCTCTTCGGGCGTCTGCGAATCGCCACGCGGGTCTTGAGTGCTCATGCGCCCCATCATAACTGCTGATAGGGCGGTGAGGTCAGGAACCCAGAAGGAGAGTTCAGGAACACAGAACGAGTCCCGGCAGATGACTGCCGGGACTCGTTCTGTGTTCCTATCGGACGATCAGATGATCACCCGATGACTCGTCCAGTCGATCAGACGGTCTTGCTCAGCGACGAGATGATCTCGTTGAGCGTGGCCGAAGGCCGCATGGCGGCTTCGGTCTTCACGTCGTTCGGGTAGTAGTAGCCTCCCAGATCGACGGGGCTGCCCTGCACCTCGAGGAGCTCGGCCACGATGGCGTCCTCCTTCTCGGTCAGTGCCTTCGCCACGGGAGCGATGGCCTCGGCCAGAGCTTCGTCCGAGGTCTGCTCGGCCAGCTGCTGGGCCCAGTAGAGGGTGAGGTAGAAGTGGCTGCCGCGGTTGTCGATCTCGCCGACCTTGCGCGACGGCGACTTGTTCTCCTCGAGGAACTTGCCGGTCGCGGCGTCGAGGGTGTCGGCCAGCACACCGGCCCGCTCGTTTCCATGGACGTTGAACTCGTGGCGGAAGGATTCGGCCAAGGCGAGGAACTCACCGAGAGAGTCCCAACGCAGGTGGTTCTCTTCGACGAGCTGCTGCACGTGCTTCGGAGCGGAGCCGCCGGCGCCGGTCTCGAACAGTCCGCCGCCTGCGATGAGCGGAACCACGGAGAGCATCTTCGCCGAGGTACCGAGTTCGAGGATCGGGAACAGGTCAGTGTTGTAGTCGCGCAGCACGTTGCCGGTCACCGAGATGGTGTCCTTGCCCTCACGGATGCGGTCGATGGAGAACTGAGTGGCCTCCACCGGGTTCATGATGCGGATGTCCAGGCCCTCGGTGTCGTGGTCACGCAGGTACTCCTCGACCTTCGCCTTGATGTTGCGGTCGTGGGCGCGGGTCTCATCGAGCCAGAACACGGCCGGGGTCTCGGACAGGCGGGCACGGGTGACGGCGAGCTTGACCCAGTCGCGGACGGGGATGTCCTTCGTCTGGCAGGCGCGCCAGATGTCACCGGCGGCGACCTCGTGGCTCATGAGCACCTCGCCGGCGGAGTTGACGACCTCGACGGTTCCGGCCTCCGGGATCTCGAAGGTCTTGTCATGGCTGCCGTACTCTTCGGCCTTCTGCGCCATGAGACCGACATTGGGCACGGTGCCCATGGTCCGCGGGTCGAAGGCACCCTTGGCCTGGCAGTCCTCGATGACGGTCTGGTAGACGCCGGCGTAAGAGGAGTCGGGGATGACGGCCAGAGTGTCCTGGGTCTGGTCATCCTTGTTCCACATCTTGCCGCCGACGCGGATCATTGCGGGCATCGAGGCATCGACGATGACGTCGGAGGGCACGTGGAGGTTCGTGATGCCCTTGTGCGAGTTGACCATGGCCAGGTCCGGTCCGTCGGCCAGCCCCTTCTCGATACCGGCCTTGATCCCGGCAGCCGCATCGGCGGGCAGGGTGTCGAGTCCGGCGAGGATGGCGGCCAGTCCGTTGTCGGAGGTCAGCCCCGCCTCGGCGAGGGCGTCACCGTATTCGGCGAAGACGTCGGGGAAGAAGGCTTCGATGACCTTGCCGAAGAGGATGGGGTCGGAGACCTTCATCATCGTGGCCTTGAGGTGGACGGAGAAGAGGACGCCGTCGGCCTTGGCCGCGGCGATCTGGTCCTTGACGAATTCGTCGAGGGCTGCGGCGTTCATCTTCGTCGAGTCGACGATCTCGCCGGCCAGGACGGGCAGGGACTCCTTGAGGACCGTCGTCTCTCCGGCGGCGGTGCGCAGGCGGATCGACAGGGTGTCATCGGCCTCGATGATCACGGACTTCTCGTTGTCGCGGAAGTCTCCCGATCCCATGGTGGCGACGCGGGTCTTCGAGTCGGCCGACCATTCGCCCATCGAATGCGGGTGAGCCTTGGCGAAGTTCTTCACGGCCTGCGGAGCGCGACGGTCGGAGTTGCCCTCACGCAGCACCGGGTTGACGGCCGAGCCCTTGACCTTGTCGTAGCGTGCCCGAACGTCCTTCTCCTCATCGGTCGAAGGCTCTTCCGGGTAGGCAGGCAAGTCGTAGCCCTGCGACTGCAGTTCGGCGATCGTCGCCTTCAGCTGCGGGACGGAAGCGGAGATGTTGGGCAGTTTGATGATGTTGGCATCAGGGGTCTTGGCAAGTGCGCCCAGCTCGGCCAGGGCGTCGCCGACCTGCTGGTCTTCGGGCAGACGGTCGCTGAACTGGGCCAGCACGCGTGCGGCGAGAGAGATGTCTCTGGTCTCAACCTCGACACCGGCCGACGTGGCGAAGGCTTCGATGATCGGTTTGAGCGAATACGTCGCCAGAAGCGGCGCTTCATCCGTGCGCGTGTAAATGATTTTAGCCATAGTTAAGGACCACTCCGCATCTTCTTGGGGTTTATCGCCCTCCATCCTACCTTCTGGGCCATTTCGGTAGGCGGGCCAGTCCGATGAGGGTGCTCACATCGATGAGTGGCACCCGGTAGTCTTCTGTGTCGGCACGGACAACAGAAAGAGGACGACAGTGGCCAAACTCTACTTCCGGTACGGGGCGATGAATTCCGGCAAGTCGACCGCTCTTCTGCAGGCGGCCTTCAACTACGAGGAACGCGGCCAGCGCGTGCTGCTGGCCAAGCCCCTGATCGACACCAAGGGCGCATCGCAGATCGTGTCCCGATTGGGCGTGACCCGTGAGGTCGACTTCGTCATCCCCGCCGACGGCGACGTCGAGCGGATCTACGCCGAACATGCCGACTATGTCGACCACGATGCCCTCATCGAGTCCATCGATGCCCCGAAGATCCCGGTCGCGTGTCTGCTCATCGACGAAGCGCAGTTCCTCAGCCCCGTCCAAGTGGATTCGCTCATGCGCATCGCGACCGCCTCCTCGGTGCCGGTGATGTGCTACGGAATCCGCACGGACTTCCAGACGAAGGCGTTCCCCGGTTCGGCCCGACTGCTCGAGATCGCGCACACCCTCGAAGAACTCAAGACGATCTGCCGCTGCGGTCGCAAGGCGATGTTCAACGGCCGCCTCGTCGACGGAGCGTTCATCTTCGACGGCGATCAGGTCGCCATCGACGGCAATTCCGTGACCTATGAGTCGCTGTGCCCGAGCTGTTATCTCGAGTACTCCGGCGGTAGGCTGTCAACGACAGACTCCTGACCGATCCCGACTCAGCTTTCCCGTCGAATCCAGCGCGTCGACCCCGTCGTCACCAGTCGAAATCCTCTCGCACCTGAAGTTCTCAAGGAGACTCCATGCGCATCGCCGTCCGTGCCTTCAACGACAATCCCGGTTCTCCCGTCATCGTCTTCGGCAACGCTCTGGGCACCAGGATGCCCTTGTGGACGCCCGTGGCCGCACGTCTGGCCGACGATTTCCAGATCTACCTCACCGACCTGCCCGGACACACCGTGACCGCCGGTGATTCCCTCGCCGAGGCGGCCGCCCCGCTGACGGTCGAAGCGCTGGCCTCCGGTGTCGTCGAGTCCCTCGCCGAACTCGGGGTGGAGTCCTTCGCCTACTGCGGGGTCTCGATCTCCGGCGGCGTCGGACTGACCCTGGCGCTCAACCATCCCGATTCACTCACCGGTCTCGTCGCCTGTGCGACGGCCGAGAAGTTCGGTACCCCGGAATCCTGGGACGAACGCATCGCGGAGGTTCGCTCCGACGGCACACGCGGACTTGTCGATGACACCGCCGATCGGTGGTTCGCCGCCGGATTCCTCGGCGAGGACATCGCCACCGGGCACCTCATCCTGTCCGACCTCGCCCTGGTCGATGACGGGGCTTATATCGCTGCCGCCTCGGCGCTGAAGACCTATGACCTGAGCGGGAAGCTCGGCTCGATCACCACCCCGACACTGGTCATGGCCGGCGCCCAGGATCCCGGCTGCACCCCGGAGGCGATGTCGGCGATGGCCGAGCAGATCGAGGGTGCGCACTTCGTCACGATCCCGGACGCCGCACACCTGCCGATGGTCGAACACCCCGACATCGTTGTCGATCACATCCAGGAATTCTGCGGCGGACTGGGCGAGGACACCGGACTCGACTGAGCCTCGAACGCATCACCTGGGGGACCGTCCTCGCTGGTCCGGTATTCGGGATCGCTGTCTGAGCTCGCACGGAACTGGCAGACTGATGGCATGACTGAGCTGTTCGAACCGCTGACGCTGCGCGGCACAGAGATTCCCAATCGCATCTGGTTGGCCCCGATGTGCCAGTACTCCTGCGAAGCCGAAGACGGAATGCCCGGCCCCTGGCATCTCGTCCACCTCGGCGCCCGGGCGCAAGGCGGATTCGGGCTCATCCTCACCGAAGCCTCCGCCGTCGTCCCCGAAGGCCGCATCTCCCCGCAGGATGCCGGGATCTGGAACGACGACCAAGCCGAATCATGGTCGGCCGTCGTCGATTTCGTCCATTCGCAGGGTTCTGTCATCGGCATCCAGCTCGCCCACGCGGGCCGCAAAGCCAGCACCTATCGACCCTTCTCGGGAGAGCCGAAAGGCAGCGTCCCCGAATCCGCGGGCGGATGGCCCACCCTCGGTGCCAGTCCCATCGCCTATCCGCAGCTGGCCGAGCCCGCGGAGATGACGAAGGACGACATCGCCGAGGTGGTCGCCGCCTTCGCAGCTGCCGCCCGCCGTTCGATCGACGCCGGATTCGACCTCGTCGAACTCCACGCGGCCCACGGCTACCTGCTCCATTCCTTCCTGTCGCCGCTGTCGAACCAGCGCGGCGACGAATACGGCGGCGACCTTGCCGGCCGGTCCCGTCTGCTCCACGAGATCTATGCGGCCGTGCGCTCCGAGGTCGGCGAAAACGTGCCGGTGTTCGTGCGCATCTCGGCCAGCGAATGGACCGAGGGCGGTTTCGACGTCGCCGAAGCCGCCGAGGTCAGTCGTGCCCTGTCGGTCGCCGGGGTCGACCTCATCGACGTCTCCTCGGGCGGGAACTATCCGGTGAGGATCCCCATCGGCCCCGGCTACCAGGTGTCCCTGGCCGCGGCGATCCGCGCCGAAGGTGTGCCGACCGGCGCCGTCGGACTCATCACCGATCCGAAGCAGGCCGAGACCATCCTCAGCACGGGACAGGCCGATGCGATCTTCATGGCCCGAGCCGCTCTGCGCGAACCCTCGTGGCCGCAGCGTGCCGCCCACGTCCTCGGAGTCGAACCCGGACCCTACCCTCCGCAGTACACCCGCGGAGTCTGGTGACCAGTTCCTGAACAGTTCACAGCATCAGCACAGAATGAGGAGTGTGGAAATGAATACGATCGACACCGAACACGTCGTCATCCGCTCTATCGCGGTCTCCGACATGGCCAACAACGTCTACCTGCTCACCGCCAAGGAGACCGGCTCCCAGGTGCTCATCGACGCCGCCGACGACGCCGAGGCGATCACCGAGCTCATCGGCTCGAGCGCACAGGACACGGAAGCCGAACCCACGCTGCGGGCGATCATCACCACCCATCGGCATTGGGATCATATTCGGGCACTGCGGGCCACCTCGGCGAATCATCCGGAAGCGATGACCATCGCCGGAGCCGCGGATGCGGCCGCCATCACCGAGGCGGAAGGAGTGGAGATCGCGCATTCCGTCGACCACCTCGACGTCGGGGACTTCGGCGGCTTCGTCCTCCAGGCGATCGCACTGCGCGGGCACACTCCCGGTTCGATCGCACTGCTTCTGCGCGACGGGGGCCAGACGATCCTGTTCTCCGGCGACTCGCTGTTCCCCGGCGGGCCGGGCAAGACCTGGTCGGCCGAGGACTTCACCTCTCTCATGGACGACCTCGAGGCCCGGGTCTTCGATGAGCTTCCGGACGAGACTCTTGTGCTGCCCGGGCATGGGGACTCGACGACCTTGGGCGACGAGCGTCCGAAACTGGGGGAGTGGCGCGAACGCGGCTGGTGACCCCAGCTCGGTCCTCAGCTCGGCAGCGCCGCGAAGCCGATGAGCGCCCAGGCGATGGCTGACAGACCGACGGCGATGATGCCGATGTTCCAGCGCGTCTCGATGACACGCCGCCCGCCGGGGTTGGCCAGTTCTGCGTCGCTGAGCGACGAATAGCGTTCGAATACGGAATCGACGGCCGGGCTCGGGTTCTCGACGAGCCTGCGCATACCGTGCTCATCCTTCTCCCACTTCTTGCCCTTGCCGGACAGCGACCATGAGGCGTACGTCTTCTCGTGGGTGCGCACGCTCAGCCCGAAATGGGTTTCGAAGCCGTCGACGAGGTTCCACGGGATCGTCACGGTCTGCAGCGGATTCACGAGCACGAGCTGCTGTCGGTGCAGCTCGACACGGGGATACCGGTAGAAGACGCAGACCATAGTGCCGACGGCCAGCGGGATGCCCGCAGCGGCGAGGCCGCGCAGAGTGAAGTCGCCGAGGACGATCGACGCCACGCCGAGGGCGCAGAGGCCGGCGACGACGACGAACAGGACGGTCGAACTCGTCGTCCGCACGATCGTCGGCTGAATGTTCCCTGAATGGGGGTCGATCTCACTGTTGGCCACCTGTACATCCTATCCATTGAGACTCGAAGTTTCGTGCATATTTCCGTGGTCTCGAAACGGTAACAATTGTCGAATATGCTCAGTATGTGGACTCGGTCACAGTGCTGATTAGATTAGCTTTGATGCATTCCATGTGAGAAACATGAAAGCGGTCACACTTCCGGCCTGGAAGTGGAATGACCGGAGTGCGCCCCGGACTTGGGGCGCAGGCAAGAGGGTTACTCGCCCTATGACAACAAGGAGAGAACGTGAACAAGCGCTTCCTCGCGGCCGGAGCATCCGTCGCCGCAGCAGCAATGGTGCTCACTGCCTGCACGCCCCCCGGCGGCAACGACGAAGAGGGCGGCTCGGACGACTCGATCGTCAACGTCGGATGGAACGAGTCCTTCCGCTCGATGAACACCATGACCGCGAACGGCAATGCGGTGTCCAACGCCATCCTGACCTACATGATGAACGACAACTTCGGGTACTACGACGGAGACCTCGAAGTCCAGGACGGCGCACTCGGATCGGTTGAGCAGGTGTCCGAAGACCCGCTCAAGGTCAAGTACACCTTCAGCGACGATGCCAAATGGTCGGACGGCACCCCTGTCGACGCTGCTGACCTCGCCTTGACGTGGGCCGGCACCTCGGCGAACTTCAACACCGTGGAGTCGAACAACGCCGATGACGGCAGCGTCAAGGAGAACGACGCCAAGACCGTCTACTTCGACTCGTCGACCGCCGGTTCGGCACTGATCAAAGACTTCCCCGAGGTTTCCGACGACGGCAAGGAGATCACCTTCGAATACTCGAAGCCCTACGCCGACTGGCAGACCGAGTTCGGCGTCGGCGCCGACGGCGTCGGTGTGCCCGCCCACATCGTCGCGAAGAAGGCGCTGGGCGTCGACGATGCAGCTGAAGGCAAGCAGGCCATCCTCGACGCGATCAAGGACAAGGACACCGAGGCGCTGTCGAAGATCTCGAACACCTGGAACACCGGATTCGACTTCACCTCGATGCCCGATGACGAGGACCTCCTCGTCCACTCGGGCCCGTACAAGATGACGGACTTCGTCGAAGGCCAGTACGTCACCCTCGAACTCGACGACAACTACTCCGGCCCGCTCAAGCCGAAGGTGAACACGGTGACCGTCCGTTACAACGGCGACCCGATGGCCATGGTCCAGGCGATCGAGAACGGCGAGGTCGACGTCACGCAGCCGCAGGCCACAGCGGACGTGCTCTCGGCTGCCGAAGGCCTTGACGGGGTGACCGTCGACGCCGCTGACGGTGCGACCTACGAACACGTCGACTTCACCTTCGACAACAAAGGATCCTTCGACCCGGCCTCCTACGGGGGCGATGAGGACACGGCGAAGAAGGTCCGTCAGGCCTTCCTCAAGACGGTGCCTCGTCAGGACATCGTCGACAAGATCATCAAGCCGCTCAATGAGAACGCTCAGGTCCGCGATTCCTTCACCCAGGCGCCGGGCTCGCCGATGTACGACGGGATCGTCGAAGGCAACGGTATGAAGGATCTCGAGAGCGTCGACATCGACGGGGCGAAGAAGCTGCTCGAAGACGCCGGAGTCGACAGCCCGAGCGTCCGCGTGATGTACGACAACACGAACTCCCGTCGTCAGCAGGAGTTCCAGCTGATCAAGGAATCGGCCGAGAAGGCCGGCTTCAAGATGGAGGACGTCGGAGACGTCAACTGGGGCACGCGCCTCGGCGACGGCACCTACGACGTCTCGCTGTTCGGGTGGCAGTCGGAGGGCACCGGAGTCACGGACACCGATGCGAACTACCGCACCGGTGCTCAGAACAACTACGGTGGCTACTCGAACGAGAAGACCGACAAGATCCTCGACAAGCTGCTGGTGTCGTCTGAGGACGAGCAGGAGGATCTGTCGACCCAGCTCGAGAAGCAGCTGACCGAGGATGCCTTCGGTGCGCCGATCTTCCAGTTCCCCGAACTGACGATCTACCGCGACAGCATCAGCAATGTGAAGTCGACCTCGGTGTCGCCGACGATGTTCTGGAACTACTGGGAGTGGGAAGTCAACTGATCCGCACCTCGTTGCGGTCGGTTCTTCTCCACCCCAGCTGCTGTGGGGATCACTGTGTGATCCCCACAGCAGCGTTTTCGGAAGATTGAAACGGAAACCCCCACTATGATCAGATTCATCCTCAGACGACTCCTGTCGACCGCACTCGTGCTGCTCGTTGTCACCTTCGTCCTCTACCTCCTCCTCAACGTCGCCCTGGACTTCTTCTGGGATCTGCGGTCGAGCACCTCACCGAACATCGAAGCGCTCTATGAGTCCCGTCGTCGGCTCCTCGACCTCGACACCCCTGCGGTCGTGCGGTACTTCAAATGGCTCGCGGGTGCGGGTGGCTGCCTCGTCGGGCAATGCGATCTCGGCATCGCGTGGAAGTCCGGTCAGGAAGTCACCGATCAGCTGCAGGGCGCGATCGTCAACACGGTCAAGCTCATCACCGCTGCGACCCTGGTCGCCATCATCCTCGGCGTCGCCGTCGGCATGATCTCGGCGATCCGTCAGTATTCGGGTTTCGACTACTTCATCACCTTCGTCTCGTTCCTCCTCTACTCGCTGCCCGTGTTCTGGGTCGCGGTTCTGCTCAAGCAGTACGGAGCGATCGACATCAACAACTTCATCAACGATCCGACGCTGAGCTCGTGGTGGCCGATCATCATCGCCTGTCTGGGCATGGGGCTGTTCTGGATGGGGGCATTCGGCGGCAGCGGGAGACGTCGCGTCATCACCTTCGCCACCGCCGCCGTCGTCACCTTCGCCACGGTCTACTACATCCTCGCCAGCGGATGGCTGCAGGAGCCGAGCATCGGCATCGTCGGCATCATCGTCATCGGCTTCGGTGCGGCCGTGGTCATGACCTTCCTGTCGACCGGTCTGCGCAATCGGCGGGTCCTCTATGCGACCCTGACCACCGCGGCCATCGGCGCACTGCTCTACATGCCGCTGCAGTACCTCTTCTACTACGTGGAGATGAACTGGCTGTGGATGTTCGGCCTGTTCGTCGTCGCGATCGGCGTCGCCCTCGCAGTCGGACTCGCGTTCCGCGGACCAGATCCCTGGGACACCGTGCGCACGACCAGTTTCACCGCCGCCATCATCGCTGTCCTCATCTTCGCCGACAGGGTGCTGCAAGGATGGCGGGAGTACTCCGATCATCCCGCTATCAACAATCGACCGATCGCGACGATCGGCGCGGCCACACCCAATGTCGACGGCGACTTCTGGATCAGCAACCTCGACAACTTCACCCACTTGCTGCTGCCGTCGATCGCGCTGATCCTCATCTCGTTCGCCTCCTACACCCGCTACACCCGCGGATCCATGCTCGAAGTGATGGGTCAGGACTACATCCGCACGGCGCGCGCAAAGGGTCTCAACGAGCGCACGGTGATCATGCGACATGCCCTGCGCAATGCGCTGCTGCCGCTGGCGTCCATCGTTCCCGTCGACATCATCACGATGATCGGCGGCGCCGTCATCACGGAGACGATCTTCGGCTGGAACGGTATGGGCAAGCTCTTCATCGATTCGATGCGGCAGTCCGAACTCGATCCGATCATGGCGTACATCGTCATCACGGGTCTGCTCGCCATCATCGCCAACCTGGTCGCGGACTTCCTCTATGCCGTCCTCGACCCGAGAATCCGAGTGAACGCATGAGTACCAACAACGACAAGCAACAGGCAGACGTCCTCGATGAGGTCGGCGACAACGCCATCGAAGCCAAGGAGACCGAAGGTCTGTCCCAGGGGCGGATAGTTCTGCGCAAGTTCTTCCGGCACAAGGGCGCCATCATCGGGCTCGTGGTCTTCGCCGCGGTCGCAGTCTTCTCCTACAGCGCCCTCGGCGTCGGCCCCATCCCCGGATGGTGGATCCACAGCCACACCGCATCGGGGACCGTCGTCAACCCCGGGGGCGCACCGACCTGGACGACGTCGAACATCTTCAGCCCCGGATCGCATCCGTTCGGACAGGACGAGATCGGCCGCGACAACTTCGCGCGGGTGATGAAGGGCACGCAGATCTCCATCATGGTGATGCTCATCATCGGAGCCGTCTCACTGGTGATCGGGACGCTCGTCGGCGCGCTGGCCGGCTACTACCGCGGATGGGTCGACTCCATCCTCATGCGCGTCACCGACGGTGTGATCATTCTGCCGACGATCGTCGTCGGCGCCATCCTCGGCAAGCTCGTCTCGGGCACCGGCGGTGCGATGCTCGGTGTCGTCCTCGGCGGTGTGCTGTGGACCGGGCTGGCACGTCTCGTCCGCGGTGACTTCATGTCGCTGCGCGAACGCGAGTTCGTCGATTCGGCACGTGTGGCCGGAGCAAGCGACTTCCGGATCATGTTCAAGCACATGCTGCCGAACGCGATGGGTGTCATCATCGTCAATACGACCCTGCTGATGAGCCAGGCCATCGTCCTCGAAGCGGCGCTGAGCTTCCTCGGCTTCGGAATTCAGCCGCCGGACATCTCGCTGGGCCGACTCATCAGCGATTACCAGACCGCCTTCGCCACTCGTCCGTGGCTGTTCTGGTGGCCGGGCCTGTTCATCATCGTCATCGCTCTGTGTGTGAACTTCATCGGTGACGGTCTGCGCGATGCGTTCGACCCGCGGATGAAGACCATCCCGAGCTGGAGGAAGATGAAGAAGGCCGAGCGCATGGCGCAGAAAGGGGCGAAGTGATGGCTGAGAAGACAGCAGATGCCCGATCGCAGTCGGAGAACGGGTCCCCGATCCTCGAGGTCGACGACCTCGGAGTGAATTTCTGGGTCGGCGACGAATGGTGGATGGCCGCCGAGCACCTCACCTATACCGTGAATGCGGGCGAGGTCCTTGCGATCGTCGGGGAATCCGGATCGGGCAAGTCGCAGTCGAGCATGTCGCTGCTCGGTCTGCTGCCGAGCAACGGCCGCGCCACCGGTTCGGCCAAGTTGGGCGGCACCCAGCTCATCGGTATGCCACCGGAGCACATGCAGAAGGTCAGGGGCAACGAGATCTCCGTGATCTTCCAGGAGCCGATGACCGCGCTCAACCCGGTCTACACCGCTGGCTTCCAGATCATGGAGACGCTGCGCGTCCACCTCGAGATCGGGCCCAACGAGGCGAAGGAACGGGCACTCGAGCTCATGCGCCTCGTCGAGATTCCGGACCCCGAGGACCGGTTCCACTCGTTCCCACACCAGCTCTCAGGAGGTCAGCGCCAGCGCATCATGATCGCGCAGGCTCTGGCCTGTCAGCCCAAGCTGCTCATCGCCGACGAGCCGACCACCGCGCTCGACGTGACGGTGCAGGCCGAGATCCTCAAGCTCATGCGGGACCTGAAGTCGAAGCTCGACGCCGGAATCATCCTGATCACGCATGACATGGGAGTGGTGGCCGATATGGCCGACCGGATCATCGTCATGCGAGCGGGAAAGGTCGTCGAAACCGGGACGGCGGAGGAGATCTTCTACGACCCGCAGCACGCTTACACCAAGCAGCTCCTCGACGCGGTGCCGCACCTCGGTGCCGGAGAAGACGGTGCGGTGTTCGGCTCGAGTCTCGACGATGTCGGGGCCACCGCCTTCGGACGCCGCGGAGCTGACGAGACCGATCCCCACCACGACGGTTCCCGCGATTCGCTGAATGCCACGCATGCGGGTTCGGCGACCGTGGCAGAAGGGGGTGCGAACCGCACGAACGATCTGGACTCCGAATCCCGGGAGCTCGCCGAGGCGGGTCGGGACGATCACCGCATCGAAATGGACTCGACAGAGACCTACTACCATCCCGGTTCGCAGGCGGACTTCTCGAAGCCGTCGGCGCTGCAGCTGCGCGACGCCGCGATCGAGTATCCGGCATCGGGGCGGAAGAAGGCCTTCCGCGCCGCGCACCACATCAATCTCATGATCGCCCCGGGAGAGGTCGTGGGACTGGTGGGGGAGTCGGGGTCGGGCAAGACCACGATCGGGCGCGCTGCTCTCGGGCTGCTGCCCACGGTCGAAGGCGACTTGGTCGTCAACGGCACGAGCATCAAGGGGCTGAGCAACAGGCAGATGCGTCCCCTGCGCAAAGAGGTCGGGATCGTCTTCCAGGATCCCGGCTCCTCGCTCAACCCGCGTCTGCCCGTCGGCGAGTCGATCGGCGAACCTCTGTATCTCCACGAGGGGATGAAAGGTCCGGAGCTGAGCAACCGGGTCGAGGGGCTGCTGACCGCAGTCGAACTGCCGACCTCGATGCGCAACCGCTATCCGCATGAGCTCTCCGGCGGTCAGCGTCAGCGCATCGGCATTGCCCGCGCCCTGACCCTGCGTCCGAAGCTGCTCATCGCCGATGAGCCCACCTCGGCGCTCGACGTGTCCGTGCAGGCGAAGGTCCTCGACCTCTTCGAAGGTCTGCAGCAGGAGTACGGCTTCGCGTGTCTGTTCATCAGCCACGACCTGGCCGTGGTCGAACGCATCGCCGAACGTATTGCGGTGATGCGCCACGGCTACCTCGTCGAGATCGGCAAGTCCTCACAGGTCGTGTCCAATCCGGTCCACCCGTATACACAGCGTCTGCTGTCTGCGGTCCCGGTGCCGGACCCGAAGGAGCAGCGCAAGCGCCGCGAGGCCCGCGATGCGGTCCTGGCGGCCACGATGAACGCCTGAGTCCGACCGAACTGACGGCCACCTGCACGCGAGAGCGTGCAGGTGGCCGTATAATTGTCTGTTGGGTCCGGGCTGGACCGATCTCTCTATCTCAAAAAGGTTCTTGATGACTGAAGCCATCACACGACGGGACAACCGCCGAAACGTAGCAATCGTCGCACACGTCGACCACGGCAAGACCACGCTGGTCGATGCCATGCTCCGGCAGACCGGTGTGTTCAGCGAACACGGCGACTTCGCCGAACGCGTCATGGATTCAGGCGACCTCGAACGCGAGAAGGGCATCACCATTCTCGCGAAGAACACCTCCGTCCTCTACAACGGCCCCTCGGCCGGCGATGACCCCATCGTCATCAACGTCATCGACACTCCGGGCCACGCCGACTTCGGCGGAGAGGTCGAACGCGGACTGTCCATGGTCGACGGCGTCGTCCTCCTCGTCGACGCATCGGAAGGTCCGCTGCCGCAGACCCGCTTCGTCCTGCGCAAGACGCTGGCCGCGAAGCTGCCCGTCATCCTCGTGATCAACAAAACCGACCGGGCCGACGCCCGCATCGACGGAGTCGTCGAGGAAGCCCAGGACCTGCTCCTGGGACTGGCCTCCGACCTCGCCGACGAAGTGCCCGACCTCGATGTCGACTCCGTTCTCGACGTGCCCGTCGTCTTCGCCGCCGCGAAGGCAGGTGCCGCCTCCCTCGAACAGCCCGCCGATGGAGCGGTCCCGGACAACCCCGACCTCGAGCCGCTGTTCAAGACGATCCTCGAGACGATCCCGGCACCGGAGATCAACTCGGACGGCATCCTCCAGGCGCATGTCACGAACCTCGACGCCTCACCGTTCCTCGGCCGTCTGGCGCTGCTGCGCATCTTCGGCGGCACCCTGAAGAAGGGGCAGCAGGTCGCCTGGGCCCGCGGTGACGAGATCAGCTCGGTGAAGATCACCGAACTGCTCGAAACTCAGGGCCTCGACCGCGTGCCCGCCACCGAGGCTTCGGCCGGTGACATCGTCGCCGTCGCCGGCATTCCCGACATCATGATCGGTGACACGCTCACCGACATCGACAACCCGAAGCCGATGCCGGCGATCGTCATCGACGATCCGGCGATCTCGATGACCGTGGGCATCAACACCTCCCCGCTGGCCGGCCGTGAGAAGAACACGAAGGTCACCGCCCGCATGGTCAAGGACCGCCTCGACCAGGAGCTCGTCGGCAACGTCTCGCTCAAGGTGGTTCCGACCGAACGCCCTGACGCCTGGGAGGTCCAGGGGCGCGGTGAGCTGGCTCTGGCCATCCTCGTCGAGCAGATGCGCCGTGAAGGATTCGAGCTCACGGTCGGCAAACCTCAGGTCGTGACCAAGCAGGTCGACGGCAAGGTCCACGAACCCTTCGAAGAGCTCACGGTCGACGTGCCGGAGGACTACCTCGGCGCCGTGACCCAGCTGCTGGCTGCCCGCAAGGGCGTCATGTCGACGATGACGAACCACGGCACCGGCTGGGTGCGGATGGAGTTCAAGGTTCCCGCCCGCGGCCTCATCGGCTTCCGCACTCGGTTCCTCACCGAGACCCGCGGCACCGGAATCGCGAACACGATCTCGGCCGGTTACGGACCGTGGGCCGGCAACATCGAGTTCCGGATCAACGGCTCTCTCGTGGCCGACCGCGCCGGATCCGTGACCCCGTATGCGATGATCAACCTGCAGGACCGCGGTACCTTCTTCGTCGAACCGACCTCCGAGGTCTATGAGGGCCAGATCGTGGGCGAGAACTCCCGCGCCGACGACATGGACGTCAACATCACGAAGGAGAAGAAGCTGACGAACATGCGTTCGGCATCGGCGGACAGCTTCGAGAACCTCACCCCGCCGCGCAAGCTGACCCTCGAGGAGAGCCTCGAATTCGCCCGTGAGGACGAATGCGTCGAGGTCACCCCGGGTGCCATCCGCATCCGCAAGGTCGAACTCGATCAGAAGGAACGCGCCAAGCTCTACGCGAAGCTGCGTCGCCAGAACGCCTGAACCGGACTCCTTGATCCGGCAGCACCGAATGACCTCGAGCACCCAGGAACCAATGACTGTTACGCCACGCGTCCTCCTCGTGCACGCTCATCCCGACGATGAGACGATCACGACGGGCGGCACGATCGCCGCGTTGGTCTCCGAAGGTGCCGAGGTCATGGTGCTCACCGCCACCCGCGGCGAGGGCGGCGAGGTCATCCCGGCAGAGCTGAAGCAGCTCGAGGGTGACCGTGCCGGTCTCGCCCGGGTCCGCGAGCAGGAGATCGCCGAGGCGATGCGCGCCCTCGGGGTGCGCATGCACACCTTCCTCGGCGGGACCACGCGCACCTTCGAGGATTCGGGCATGGAATGGGGATCGGACGGGCACGCCCGACCAGCGGCATCGATGACCGACAACGCACTGTGCGCAGCTGATATCACGACCGTAGCCCGACACATCGCCGCCGTCATCGATGCCTTCGAACCGCATGCGGTCATCACCTACGCCGCCAACGGGGGCTACGGCCACCCCGATCATGTGCGCGTGCACGAGGCCACGAGTCTGGCCGTCGACCTCGCCGAGTGGCGGGCCGGTCGGCTCTTGTGCGTCGATACCCCCACCGAGGTGGCCCGCCGTTCGTTCGACCCCGACCAGGACGGGTTCGCCGCCACAGGTTTCGTCGCCGCCGAGACGATCCCCGCCAAACCTCCGGTCGGCCAGATCGTCGTCGACCAGGACGTCGCCTCGGCGTTGCCGTCCAAACGGGCGGCACTCGCGGCCCATCGCACCCAGGTGAGCGTGTCCGGCGACTTCTTCGCCCTGTCGAACGGTGTCGGCCAGAAGATCGGCGATCGCGAATACTACTCGATCGGTGCAGGGACTCCGATCCCGTCCGAGATGCTGACCGCCGGACCGGCCCCGCACGTGCTCACCGGACTCGACATCGCCGCGGTCGACGCCCAGGAGAGCGCGGCAGCGGCCGCGCCTGCCCGACGTCGTCGCGAGCCGCGGAAGCCCGGAATCGTCGCCTACTTCCACGCTGCCGTCCTCGGACTGCTCATCGCCTTCCTCGGCACCATGCAGCACCTCAACGTCACTGTCGTCGATGTCGGTGCGACCCCGATCATCGTGCCGTGGGGACTCGCGCTGGCGCTGGCCCTGGCCGCGGCGGGCCTGTGGCACCTGAAGACGATGTACCGCAGCAGCGCCCCGATGCTTCTGGCTGCCGTCATCATCGCCGTGCTGTCCTTCGTCTTCGGCCAGCCGAAATGGCTGCCCGGCGCCGATATGATCGTCACCGGTCTGCTGCGTTCCGTTGTGTGGCTGCTCGGACCGATGGTCCTGGCCGCTGTCTTCTCCTTCATCAACGTGCGCCGGCGCGATCGCACTCGCTAGACTCGTCCGAACCGCAGCGAATCAGTCGATATCGACACCCTCGGGAGAATGATGCCGACCAACACCTTGTCCGATGGACCTTCGAACCCCGGCGGGCCCGACCCGTCCCGCAGGGATGCCCGGACGAAGAAGATCTGGCCCTTCATTCTCCTGGCCGTTCTCGTGCTTGCCGCCATCTATGTGGTGATCGGCTTCTTCAGCGGACGTGTGCTGGCACCGGGCACGACCGTGGCCGGAGTCGACATCGGCGGGAAGTCCGCGACGGAAGCCGAGAACACCCTGCGCAATGATCTGCGCGATGACGCAGAGAAAAGCATCGTCTTCAAGGCGGGCGAGCCGACCGCGGAGCTCGACCCGGAGGAGGCCGGAATCACCGTCGACGCAGAAGCCACCGTCGATCGCGTCACCGGCTTCAGCCTCGATCCCACCGTCATCTGGCACCGGCTCTTCGGTGATGACGACGTCGACCCCGACATCAAGGTCGATGAGGAGAAGTTCGACAAGGCAGCGGCGAAGGTCGCCGAATCACTGGCCGTCGAACCGACAGACGCCGAACTCGAGTTCGACAAGACCACACCGAAGGTCACGGACGGCACGAAGGGCCAGACCGTCGACTCCGCCGCCGTGCGCACCGCCGTCGACGAACACTGGCTGCGCACCGAGGATGCTCTGCCGGTCAGCCCGACGCGCGTCGATCCCGAGATCACCACGGCCGAAGCCGAAGACATGGCCGACGGATTCGCGAAAGACGCCGTGAGCAAGGACCTCACGATCACGGCGAAGCCTGGGAAGGATGCGGACTCCGAAGTCAAGGGGGGTGACCTCACAGTATCCCCGAAGACCATTGCGAAGACTCTGACATTCGAAGCCGCGGACTCGAAGCTCAAACCCGTCTTCGATCAGGAGGCTCTGCAGAAGTCCGTGCTGGCCGCGAACAAGGACATCGGGCGACCGGCCGAAGATGCGAGTTTCGAGATCAAGGACGGCAGACCCGAGGTCGTGCCCTCTCGTGACGGAATCGGCATCAAGGCCAAGGAGCTCACCGGCGCAGTCACCGACGCCATCAACGGCGAAGAGGACAAGCCGAGCGTCACCCTGGCCTCCGTCGAACCCGAGTTCACGACGAAAGATGCGAAGAAGGCAGATGTCTCCGACACCGTGTCTCACTTCTCCACCGGGTACAGTTCCGAGCCCAACCGCGATACCAACCTGCGGGTAGCCTCGAAGAAGGTCTCCGGCACCGTGCTCCAACCCGGCGAGCAGTTCTCCCTCAACGAAGCACTGGGCCAGCGCACAGCGGCCAACGGCTACAAACCTGCCGGCGTGATCTCGAATGGGCAGATGAAGGAGGACTACGGCGGCGGCGTCTCACAGGTGTCGACGACACTGTTCAACGCCGCGTTCTTCGCCGGATTCGACCTCGACGAGCATCAGGCGCATTCGCGCTATATCTCCCGATACCCGGAAGGCCGGGAGTCGACCCTCGACTGGTCCTCGATCGATATGAAGTTCACGAACAACTCGAAGACTCCGGTCGTTCTCGACATGTATCTCAAGGACGGAGAGGTGCATGCGAAGGTCTTCGGCGTCAAGAAGTACGATGTGTCGGCCGACGCCTCGGACCGGTTCAACCACACCTCACCGGGGTCGATCACCGAAAGCGGACCGTCGTGCACTCCGCAGTCGCCCAAGGGCGGCTGGTCGATCCGGATCACCCGGACCATGAAGGACATCAGTTCGGGGCAGACCACACAGGACGGATTCACCACGGTCTACCGGCCGGTGAAGAAGGTCGAATGCAAGGGGTGAGCCCTCGCTTCAGAATTCCGGCCGGCTGACCGGTCAGCGGGCTGCGGCGTACCAGGACCGATGTCGGACAGTCGCGCCGAGAGAGGCGAAGAGGTTCAACGACGCCTCATTGCTCGACTCGATGTCGACGAGGTAGGACCGAACCCCGCGCTGAGACAGCAGCGCCGCCGCAGCTGCGGCAACTGAACGCCCGGCACCGCGTCGTCGCAGATCGGGACGGGTGATGAGGTTGGTGATGACTCCCCATTTGCTGCGCTCGACCACTCTGCAGGCCGCAACCATGGTCCGGGAGCCATCGGGATGCTCGGCATAGGCGGTGACGAACTCACACGGCTGATCGGCTTCGATGAGTGTCGTGAACGCCTCAGCCGAACCCGGTGCTTCACCGGGGCTGCGCTGCGACGTCCACGCGGCGAAGTGTTCGGAGGTCGGCGCATCGTTCACGTCGATGAGCAGACCGGCAGCGGCTGCCTCGGCGGGGGAAGACACACCACCGGCGGCCTCGCTCGTGGCGCCGGTGAGCAGCAGGGTCGCCTCTGAAGGGGTGTAGCCGCGGGCCGAGAGCAGGGGAGCGAGCCCTTCGCACTCGGGAGCCAGCGCGGCGGAATCGTCGGCCGAATAGATCTGAATGCGACTGGGCTCGCCTCGGGTCCGATACCACTCCTCGACGGCGTCGAGCCCCTGTTCCCACCCGAGACCGGTGTCGGAGATGGGCAGGCACGAATTGGCTCGGCGGGTCGCGGACTCCGAATGGCGCAGCAGCCAGCCCTTCTGCAGCAGGCTGACCTCGGCGGCCGCCTCGGTGCCTTCGTTGCGCAGGTTCTCCACATGCAGCCAGGACACATCGCGGGGCAGCCAGGCGGCCGCGGAGATGCGCCGCAGATCAACGGCGGAGACGATCTCGTGGGTGCGTCCGGCTTTGGTGGGAGCCGGGGGCACCTCGTGGACGAGGAGGATCTGGGCACGGGCGATGCGCAGGGGGCCGCGCTTGGTATCGATCTCGAGTCCCGCCTCGTCGACGGCTGTGACGACGCCGAGGGCATCGGACGTCGAATGGGTGTCACCGGGGTCGAGCGAATACCGCACGACCACTCGTCTGCCGGGCTGCAGATCGTCCACGTCTGGCCTTCCTCCGCGAAATTGATGCCCTCCCACCCTATGACACGCTCGCCCCGGTCGGGCGCAGTCAGCAGCGGCGATGTCAGATGCAATGCGAATCACCTGAGACCGGTGAGCACAGGAATCCCCCGGAGGCGTATTGTGGGAGGCATATGCGCACCATCTGTGAGTCTTTCGAGGAGTCAGCCCAGTGACGTACATCATTGCCCAGCCCTGTGTCGACCTCAAGGACAAGGCCTGCATCGACGAATGTCCCGTCGACTGCATCTACGAGGGCGAACGCAGCCTGTACATCCACCCCGACGAATGCGTCGACTGCGGCGCGTGCGAACCCGTGTGCCCCGTCGAAGCCATCTTCTACGAAGACGATGTGCCCGATGAATGGGAAGAGTACTACAAGGCCAATGTCGAATTCTTCGACGACCTCGGTTCGCCCGGCGGCGCCGCGAAGCTCGGCAACACCGGCAAGGACCACCCGATCATCTCCGCCCTGCCGCCGCAGAACCACGACGACTGACCGATGACGAACACCTTCGGACTCAACCTCCCGGACTACCCCTGGGACCGACTCACGAAATACCGCAACCGGGCCGCCGAGCATCCCGACGGAGTGTGCGACCTGTCCATCGGCACGCCCGTCGACCCCACCCCCGAAGTGATCCGTCGTGCCCTGTCGGAGGCCGGAGATGCGCACGGCTACCCGACGACCGCCGGAACGGCGCAGCTGCGTGAAGCCATCGCCTGGTGGTATGAGAACTGGCATTCGGTGGACCTCGACCCCGCTGCCGAAATCCTGCCGACCGTCGGCTCGAAGGAGCTCGTCGCCTGGCTGCCCACTCTGTTGGGGCTGCGCGAACGCGGGCTCGCCGTCGCCTGTCCCTCCGCCGCGTACCCGACCTATGAGATGGGGGCGACCATCGCGGGTGTCGAATGCCGCCGCATCGATGCCGCTCAGGTCGTCGACGGAGTCTCGTTGGACGGCATCGGTCTGCTGTGGATCAACACCCCGAGCAATCCGACGGGTGAGGTCCTCGACGTCGGCACCCTCGCCGAGGTGGTTCGCCGTGCTCGCGCCGCCGGAGTCGTCGTGGCGTCGGACGAATGCTACGGACTGCTCAACTGGGAATCCGATGAGCCGGCACCGAGTGTGCTTGCAGCCGCGGGGGAGTCGAACGCCGGCGTGCTGAGCGTGTACTCGATGTCGAAGCAGTCGAATCTCGCCGGCTATCGAGCGGCGTTCGTCGCCGGCGATGCCGAGCTCATCTCGGATCTCACCCGCTCGCGCAAACACGCAGGCATGATCGTGCCCTTCCCGATCCAGGAGGCCATGGTCGCCGGACTGCGCGACACGGAACACGTGCTGGCGCAGAAGGAGACCTACCGGGCGCGGCGCGAGCAGCTGCGAACTGGGCTCGAGGAGTTCGGATTCCGCATCGATCATTCGACCGCGGGTCTCTACCTGTGGTCGACAGCAGACAAGAACTGCTGGCAGTCCCTGGCTGACCTCGCCGAACTCGGCATCGTCGCAGGTCCCGGTGAGTTCTACGGATCGGCGGCTGCCGACCATGTGCGAATTGCGCTGACCGCCACCGACGAACGTATCCGGTCCGCGGCCGAGCGTCTTCGGGCCGCCGTACAATGATTGCGGGGGTGGGGTACGGCGCTTGTGAACCACCGGTTTCCGAGCGTCCGCTAAGGCACCGCTAAGACTTCGTGCAGGCCAAAAAACTGTTATTTTACCTGGTCAGAAATATTACCGACCAGTATAAGAAGCGTGCAGTGATTTTCTGATTCCCGCAGTTGTCGGTAGTCTTTGAAAGAACTGTGCAAAACACCTCAGGAAGTTCTTGGGGTCGGTCAACGGTGAGGAGATCGAATGACTTCGGAGGCGAACCTCAGGATCGCTGATACGGAGCTGACACTGCCCGAGGTGTCAGCAACGGCGGGCAACAACGGATACCGTATCGGCTCTCTGCTGAAAGAGACCGGCGCGGTCACATACGATCCAGGGTTTGCCAACACCGCAGCCACCTCGTCGTCCATCACCTACATCGATGGTGACAACGGTGAGCTGCAGTACCGCGGGTACCCGATCGAACAGCTCGCGGAACAGTCGAACTTCGTCGAAGTCTGCTACCTCCTCATCTATGGTGAGCTGCCGACGCAGGAACAGTACGACGCCTTCGACGCTCGCCTGCGCGGACACACCATCGTCCACGAGGACCTGCGACGCTTCTTCCGTGCGTTCCCGTACGACGCTCATCCGATGCCTATGGTTGCAGCCGCCGTCGCGGCTTTGTCGACGTTCTACCAAGATGACCTCGATGTCTTTGACGAAGATCAGATCGACACGTCGTCATTCCGTCTGCTCGCGAAGATGCCGACCATCGCAGCTCTCGCGCATCGGAAGAACATGGGGCTGCCGGTCATCCACCCGGACAACTCGCTGAGCCTGGTGGAGAACTTCCTGCGCGTGAACTTCGGCGTTCCCGCTGAGGAATACGAACCGGATCCGCTGGCTGTCAAGGCCATGGATCAGCTGTTCATCCTCCACGCCGATCACGAGCAGAACTGCTCGACCTCGACGGTTCGTCTCGTCGGCTCCTCGCAGGCCAACGTGTTCCAGTCGATCTCGGCCGGAGTCAACGCCTTGGCCGGACCGCTGCACGGCGGCGCGAACTCCGCCGTGCTCGAGATGCTCGAGCAGATCGCGGCCTCCGATGACGGACCGAAGAAGTTCATGGAGCGCGTGAAGAACAAGGAAGACGGCGTTCGTCTCATGGGCTTCGGTCACCGCGTGTACAAGAACTACGATCCGCGCGCGAAGATCATCAAGAAGACGGCCGACGAGGTTCTCGCCCGCTCCGGCGGCGACCCGCTGCTCGAGCTTGCTCAGCAGCTCGAGGAGATCGCGCTGGCCGACGACTACTTCGTCGAGCGCAAGCTCTACCCGAACGTCGACTTCTACACGGGTCTCATCTACAAGGCCCTCGGCTTCCCGACGAATATGTTCACCGTGCTGTTCTCGGTCGGTCGTCTGCCCGGCTGGATCGCTCAGTGGCGCGAGATGATCAAGGACCCCGAGACGAAGATCGGCCGTCCTCGCCAGATCTACACAGGCGAATACAACCGGAACTACACGGACATCAGCGAACGCTGAGTCCTTCAGCTCAGCCGGCCACACGTCAGCGACGTGACAACGGACGGTCGAGCCCCACCTCGGCGCATGTGTCGTCGAGCCCACGCAACGGCGTCGGAGCAGAATCTTCTGTCCGACGCCGTTGCGCATTCTCGGCTCGGTCTCGTGCAGGCGCTCTTTGCTCGGGCTCGTGCAGCCGCTCTTTCTCCATCCCCCACCGGTAGTGCCACTTCGCGTCGCAGGAGGCTTGTCCTACAGATACTGACGCATCCATCATCCTTCGTGTCACATCCACCTGCAGGAACACGGTGGTATGCAAGTACGGGTGGGTGATGCGGGGCTTCCCGGCGAAGAACCGACGACGTGGGATGCCTGGCGTCGGCGAGGAGTGAATGCGCTGAGGGCGCGTCCACATGATGTGAACGCGCCCTCAGCCGCAGTGCCGCGGCGCGGTGTCGCTGCGAACGGCCAGCCTGCCGATCAGTGCAGGTCGGGGTTGAGCTCGATGCCCTTGGAGTCGCGGGCGATCGCCTCGACGGTGCCGGTGACGGAGTTGCGGCGGAAGAGGATGTTGTTCTTCCCGCTGAGCTCGGCGGCCTTGACCACGGCATCGCCTTCGCCGGGGACCGTCACGCGGGTGCCTGCGGTGATGTAGAGGCCCGCTTCGACGATGCAGTCGTCGCCGATGGAGATGCCGACTCCGGCATTCGCACCCAGCAGGCTGCCCGAGCCGATGGAGATGCGGTGAGTGCCGCCGCCGGAGAGCGTGCCCATGATCGAGGCTCCGCCGCCGATGTCCGATCCGTCGCCGACGACGACGCCCTGCGAGATGCGGCCCTCGACCATGGCAGAACCGAGGGTGCCGGCGTTGAAGTTCACGAAGCCTTCGTGCATGACAGTGGTGCCGGGAGCCAGGTGAGCGCCGAGACGGACACGGTCGGCATCGGCGATGCGCACACCGGAGGGGATGACGAAGTCCGTCATCCGCGGGAACTTGTCGAGCCCGTAGACGGCGACGGGACCGCGGGCGAGCAGTTTGGCGCGAGTGGCCTCGAAGTCCTCGGGCGAGCAGGCGCCGAAGGAGGTCCACACGACATTGGCGATATGACCGAAGATGCCGTCGAGGTTGACGTCGTTGGGTGTCACGACGCGGTGGGACAGTGCGTGCAGACGCAGGTAGGCATCGGCCGCCGAGGCGGGACCGGCGTCGAGATCGATCGTGGTCGTGACGACCTCGGAACGGGTGCCGCGGGCCTCATCAGTGCCCACCAGCGCGTCGAGTCCGTCATCGGCGGCGCGGGCGGTGGCGGCCGCCTCGGCCGTGTCATGGGTATCACCGCTGCTCAAGGCGGGGTACCAGACGGAGAGGACGGTATCGGAATGGATCGTGGCGAGTCCACGTGCGGAAACAATGCGTTCTGTCATGCCTCAAGCCTAGACGGTGGCGCCGTACTAGGCTAAGAGACATGACTGTCGATCCATCTGCTGAGACTGATGCCATATTCGCGCCCGCCGGAGACCTCGGTGAATATCTGTTCGTCGCACTGGGCGACCCGGCCGAACTCACCGGTCGTCTGTGCGCCGTCGAATCCGTGTCCGGGAACGAAACCGTCCTCGCCGATGCCGTCGTCGACGTGCTGGAGAGGATCAGCGCAGGGCCGGGGCCGGATCTGGAGATCCTCCGCGACGGAGACACCATCGTCGCGCGCACGAACCTCGGCCTGGCCGAACGCATCGTCGTCGCCGGTCACCTCGACACTGTTCCCGTCGAAGACAATCTTCCACCTGTGCGCACCCATATGACCGGAGAGAACTACCCCGCTGATGAGGTCGTCTGGGGTCGGGGCGCCTGCGACATGAAGGCCGGAGTGGCGATGCAGCTGGCCACGGCAGCCGCACTGACCGCACCGAATCGGGACGTCAGCTGGGTCTTCTACGACCACGAAGAGGTCGATGCCTCACTCAACGGGCTCGGCCGCGTCTCCCGCAATCATCCCGATTGGCTCACCGGAGACTTCGCGATCCTCGGCGAACCCTCGAACGCCTCCGTCGAAGGCGGCTGCAACGGAACCATCCGCGTCGACGTCACCACCACCGGAGTCCGCGCCCACTCGGCACGGGCATTCATGGGCGTCAACGCCATCCACTCCGCCGCCGAGGTGCTCACCAGGCTCGCCGAATTCGAGACCGACACCGTCACGGTCGACGGCCTCGACTACCGCGAATCCCTGTCCGCAGTGAACATCCGCGGGGGAGTCGCCGGCAACGTCGTGCCCGACGAATGCGTCGTCTCCGTGAACTACCGCTTCGCTCCGAGCAAGTCCGCCGCCGAGGCGGAGTCCTTCCTGCGCGAGTTCTTCACCGGATTCGACGTCGTCGTCACCGATGCCGCAGAAGGTGCGCGCCCCGGACTCGACAGGGACATCGCCCAGGACTTCATCGACACGCTCGGACTGTCCCCGGCCCCGAAACTGGGCTGGACCGATGTGTCCCGATTCAGCGCACTCGGAGTTCCGGCGGTGAATTTCGGTCCCGGCAACCCGCTGTATGCTCACAAGTCGGATGAGCATGTGAGAGTCGCCGAGGTGGAACAGGCCACCGCAACTCTGCGCCGCTACCTTCAGGGCCGGTGAATGAGATGACCAGATCGACAGACGATTCGACCGGAGACCCGGCAGGCGATCCGACCGGTGACTCCGCAGGTGATTCGGCAGATGCCCCCACCGGCGAGCCGGGCTACTACAGCAAGGGCCCGCTGCGTCTCAGCGGTGACCAGGTGCCGGAGACGACGACGGACCAGCGTCTCCTCGAATCGAAGTCCGGCACCGACTGGGTGCATGAGGACCCGTGGCGCGTCATGCGCATCCAAGCCGAGTTCGTCGAAGGATTCGGCTCGCTGGCCGAGATCGGACCGGCCGTGTCGATCTTCGGATCCGCCCGTCTGAAAGCCGGCACCCGGGCGTATGCGGACACCCGAGAGATCGCCCGCCGCCTCGCGGAGAACGGCAACGCGATCATCACCGGCGGGGGACCCGGAATCATGGAGGCCGGCAACCGCGGAGCCTGCGAGGGCGGGGGAGTGTCCATCGGGCTGGGCATCGAGCTGCCCTTCGAGACCGGACTCAACGAGCACGTCGAACTCGGCGTGAACTTCCGCTACTTCTTCGTCCGCAAGACCATGTTCCTCAAATACTCGCGCGGATTCGTCCTCATGCCCGGCGGCCTGGGCACACTCGACGAGCTGTTCGAGGCCTTCACCATGGTCCAGACCGGCAAGATCACGTCATTCCCCATCGTGCTCGTCGGCACTGACTACTGGAGCGGGCTCGTCGATTGGATGCAGAACACCCTTCTGGCCGCGGGGACGATCAGCGAAGCGGACCTGAACATGTTCACGCTCACCGACGACATCGACGAAGTCGTTGCCGCGATCGGACCGGGACACGGCACGACCTCCGCGGTGTTCTCACCTGCGAACGGCCGACCGTGAGGGGCGACGCCACCGGCCAGCCGGAGGCCGAACGGTTCGAACTGGCCCGCGCCCGGCCCGGCACCCCGGCGATCATGGCCGTGATCAACCGCACCACCGATTCCTTCTACGAATCTGCCGCCACCCTCGATGCGGCGATCGCCGCAGTGGAGTCCGCCACCTCCGCCGGTGCTCAGATCGTCGATATCGGAGGGGTGCGTGCCGGCCGCGGTCGGGGGATCTCCGCGGCCGAGGAGATCGACCGCGTGTGCCCGACCATCGACGCCGTGGCACGGTCCCATCCGCACGTGCTCATCAGTGTCGACACCTGGCGCCATGAGGTGGCCGAGGCCGCCTGCAGGGCCGGCGCGGGACTGCTCAATGACACCTGGGCAGGGGTCGACCCGAAGCTCGCCGAGGTGGCCGCCCGGAATGATGTCGGCATCGTCTGCTCCCACACAGGCGGATTGGATCCGCGCACCGACGCCCACCGCAACCGCTATGGTCTGCAGGCAGGTGACGTCGTCGACTCCACCGTCTCCGGCGTTATCGAGCTCGCCGAGGCGGCCCTGGCAGCAGGGGTCCGCGAGGACAGGATCATCATCGACCCCACCCCGGACTTCGGGAAGAACACCTACCATTCGCTGCGGCTGCTGCGCGAACTCGAACGGTTCACCGCCACCGGCTACCCGGTTCTGCTGGCGATCTCACGGAAGGATTTCGTGGGAGAGGCCATCGGCGAGGTCGGTCCACAGGATCGACTGTACGGGACGATCGCCGCCACCGCGCTGGCCATCGAGAAGGGAGCGGCACTGATCCGCACCCACGACGTGAGAGCCACTGCCGACGCGATCGAGGTGACCGCGGCGATCACCGGTCAAGGCGCACCGAAACACACCGTGCGCGGCCTGCGCTGAACATTCCGCGCAGGCGCCTATGCGAAAATGAGGGTATGCCTCTGTGGATTGTCATCGGTGTCGCGGCCGCGGTCTTCGTCCTCGTTTTCGTCGTCGCGGCGACCTTCAACGCTTTCTCTTCCGAAACCGTCGACGAGGCCGAAGAGCGCTGGACCGGACTGCCTGCGGAGTTCACCGTCGAGGACCTGGAGTCGGTGCGATTTCGGCCCGCACTGCGCGGCTACCGCATGGAAGACGTCGACGAGGCCATGGCGATGCTACGCGCACGCCTGAGCGAACTCGAATCCGCAGCTGCTTCTGACGGACCGGAAACGGCTGCCGGACCACGATGAGTCGCCCTGCAGACCTGCCCGGAATCACCCTCGCCCCCGAAGTCTTCGACTCCTCCCGCTTCAGCCGCTTCAGCGCTCTGTTCATGAGCCTGCCCGTGTGGCTGCAGGCGGTATCCGTGTACTTCGTCTCCCGCGTCGTGAGCATGTCGATCTTCGCCGCGGTCCTCAAACGTCAGGACCCGGCGAACTGGTCATCGTCGCCGGTGACGACGACGCTCAATGACTTCCTCAACTTCTGGGACGGCGGCTGGTACGGTCGCGTCGCCGACGAAGGGTATCCTCGCGTGCTGCCGCTCGACGAGTCCGGAGCTGTCGCGGAGAACCAATGGGCGTTCTATCCGCTGCATCCCTCGATCGTGGCCACTGTCTCCGACCTCACCGGGCTGAGCTACGAGGTCATCTCGCCGATCGTGTCCACGATCGCCGCGGGTCTGGCCTCGATCGTCATTCTCCACCTCTTCCGCAAATACGTCGATGCCGGTCAGGCGCTGATGGGACTGGCTCTTGTCATGTTCTTCCCGCCGGCCGCGATCTTCTCCACCGGATATGCCGAATCTCTGACTCTTCTGCTGCAGGTGATGGCGCTCTTCCTCGTCGTCGAGCGACGCTATCTCACCGCGATCCCGGTCGTGACCTTCATGGATCTGTCGCGGCCGATCGGCGTCGCGTTCTCGTTCTTCATGCTCTTCCACCTCATCGACCGCTTCCTTCGCCGCCGCAGCGATCCGTATCCGACCGGCGAGGTGGTCCGGTCCTGGACGCTGGGCGTGGCCTCGTGCGCGGCGGCACTCATCCACCCGATCCACGCGTGGTGGGCGACCGGATCGCTGACGGCCTATACCGACACCGAGGCGGCCTGGCACACCGGCGAGACCACGTTCGTCGTCCAGTGGGTGGCAAGGTCGATCAGCCTCATCGGTCCGCTCGGGCCGGTGCTGCTCGTCATCGTCATCGCCGGAATGCTCGCCCTGATCTTCTCACCGGCGGGAGCGCATATGGGGCGGACGCTGCAGCTGTTCTGCCTCGGCTACGGGCTGTATCTGCTCATCTTCTTCAATCCCCAGACCTCCACCCTGCGTCTGCTGCTGCCGCTGTTTCCGATGGCGCTGACGCTGGCGCTGGTGCGCTCACGAGGGTATCGGGCCGCGATGCTGGTGGCCTATATCCTGCTTCAGATCGTGTGGGTCGCTTATCTGTGGCACTTCACTCCGCCCGCCGACCTGCCTCCGTGATCTCCAGCTGACCTGCCTCCGTGACCGTCAGCCGATCCGCGCCGCGACTGCCCACAGGGTCGAAGAGTTGCGAAGAGTTACCGGGAACGCGCGGATCATGGAATAATCGTACGTACATCATTCGGTCCACCTGGTGTGAACCGTCTTTGCATGACAACGGAAGGAAGAGCCCATATGGCAGCCCAGAAACCCCGCACCGGCGACGGACCTCTGGAAGTGACCGAAGAAGGCCGAAGCATGGTGATGCGGCTTCCAGTCGAAGGCGGCGGTCGCCTGGTGATCGAACTCAGCAGAGACGAAGCCACCGGACTCCACGACACTCTCGCCCAGACACTGGGGCTCTGAGCCGACGGCCGCAGCACACGGCCGAGCGGACACTCACGAACAGCAGAGACTTACCTGTAAGTCTCTGCTGTGCTCGTTTCACCGGGCCTTCTGCAGAAGCAGCAGCCCTTCGCCGATGGGCAGCAGCACCCGTTCGAGGTTCTCCTGTTCTGCGATGCGGTTGAGCATGCTGCGCGCAGCCTGGGTGCGAGGACTGCGATCGACGGGATCTGCGACAGCGCCTTTGAGGAGGGTCTTGTGGATGACCAACAGGCCCTGAGCGTCGAGCAGACGCAGGGAGGGCTCGATCATCCTCTCCAAACTGCCCGGCTCCACGTCGATGAAGACCATGTCATAGGCCGACGGGGCGAGTCGTTTGAGCACCTCTTCGGCACGGCCGCTCATCAGACGCAGCCGACCAGGTCTGATCCCGGCCATGTCGACGAGATCCCGTGCGGCGCTCTGGGTCGTGGAATTCGTGTCGATCGACGTCAGTATCCCGGCGTTGGGCATGCCGCGCAGCAGCGACAGGGTCGAGGTTCCGACGCCGGTGCCGACTTCGACAGCCGCGACCGGCGTGAGGAGGCGGGCCAGGAGAGTCAGGGTCTTCGCCGTGGTCTGGGAGACCGGGCCGATCCCGAACTCATGTGAATGGGTGCGAGCGGCGTCGAGCAGCGGATCGGGACCGTTGAACTGTTCCGAGAAGGTGAGATCACCTGCATTTTCGCGTGCCAACCGGCCCCTCCCTTCTGGTGCTGAGTCTTCCCAAGTCTAACCGCATCCGGGTTCGATTCCGTGGGTGCGCCACAGCTGATCGAGTTCGTCGACGTCGAGGAACGCCGAGCGTTCGACGCGCTCATGCGTATGGGCGGTGCCTTCGTCGTCCCAGTGGGTGCGGGCTCGAGCGAAGATCTCGGGCGGCAGGAGACCGGTCGCATCGACGACTCGCCACCACGTGACGTTCGACCCGAATTCCCGCATCACCCGACCGACGTAGCGGGGTGAGCAGTCGGCGACTGCGCCGACCGTGCCGTAGGCGACGACACGAGCGGCGGGAACGAGCTCGACGATGCGCAGCACCCGTTCGACGGCTATCTCGTCCACTGCACCTCCCGGCGGGATCGGATTGTCGAACCTGTGCTGACCATGAGTCGATGCTACCGCCGTCCACGGTAGACTTGAGACCATGTTCGGTATCAACGGCACCGAAATGGTGATTCTGGTCGTTGTGGCCTTGGTCGTCATCGGACCCAAACGCCTGCCCGAATACGCTCAGAAGCTGCGGGACCTCGTGCGACAGATGCGTCGCATGGCCGAAGGCGCGAAGGACAGCGTCCGACGCGATTTCGGCGACGACTTCAAGGACGTGGACTGGCAGAAGCTCGACCCGCGTCAGTACGATCCGCGCCGGATCGTGCGTGAGGCCCTCGTCGAAGAGGACGCGGCCATCCGCGAGTCCAAGCGTCAGGAACGTTCCACTCAGGAAACGTCGCCCGCTGAGTCCGCAGGCGCTGTGACGTCGACTCAGACCGACACCGAGGCGACCCCTGCCCGGGAGAAGTCACCCATCGAACGGTTCCAGGCCCAGGTCACCCTGCGCGACCGTGCCGACGCGGCGCCGTTCGACCCCGAAGCCACCTGAACCCGGGGCCATCGAACAGCACCGCAGCGACACCGACTCACACCGGGCTCAGGCCCAGAGATCTGCCGGACAGGCCCCGAGTGCGTCGCTTGAGCGACTCAGCGAGAGAGTCGAAAGCCTGCGCCGCAGGCGAATCGGGGCTGCCGAGCACGACCGGGGTGCCCGCGTCCGATCCTTCCCGCAGACGAGTGTCCAAGGGAATCTGAGCGAGCAGCGGAACCTCGTGTTCGAGGGTGGCGGTGAGGTTCTCGGCCACGCTGGCACCTCCGCCGGAGCCGAACACCTCCATTCGAGTGCCGTCGGGCATCTCCATCCACGACATGTTCTCGATGACTCCCGCCAGCGTCTGCTTCGTCTGCGTGGCGATGGATCCGGCGCGTTCGGCGACCTGTGCGGCCGCTGACTGCGGTGTGGTGACGACGAGGAGTTCGGATGCGGGCAGCAGCTGTGCCACGGAGATGGCAATGTCACCTGTGCCGGGAGGCAGATCGAGCAGCAGCACGTCGAGGTCGCCCCAGAACACATCCGTGAGGAACTGCTGCAGGGCGCGATGGAGCATCGGACCGCGCCAGACGACAGCCTGGCTCGCAGGGACGAACATGCCGATGCTCATCACCTTCACGTCATGGGCGACCTGCGGCAGGATCATCTCATCGACTCGGGTCGGCTTACCGGAGAGACCGAGCATGCCGGGGATGGAGAAGCCGTAGATGTCGGCATCGACGACGCCGACGCGCAGACCCTTCTCCGCCAGGGACACGGCGAGGTTCGCCGTCACCGAGGATTTGCCGACTCCGCCCTTTCCGGACGCAACGGCATAGACCTTGGTCAGAGACTCAGGACGGTTGAACGGAATATCGCGGGTGCCGGAGCCCTGCAGCTTCTCCTTCATCGCCTTGCGCTGTTCGGGGCTCATCGTCCCCAGCACGACAGCCACCTCGGTGACTCCGTCGACCCGGGCCACCGCGGCCTCCGTGTCCTTGGTGATCGTGTCCTTCAGCGGGCACCCGGCGATCGTGAGGAGAACCGTGACGGTGACCTTGCCGCCGTCGATGCCGATCGATTCGACCATGTCGAGTTCGACGATGCTGCGGCGGATCTCCGGGTCGATGACCCCGGTCAGCGCCTGTCTCACAGCGTCCACAGAGGGACCAGTCATACCCACGTCCTTTCGTTCCCGGGTCCGTGCTCCCGGGCCTTCAACACTACCTATCGGCGGTCGTCTCGTCATCCGCCGCGAGGGCCGCCTCGCCGCTGTTCGGAGGGTCGGGAATCGACGTCGCCGTCCTGCTTCTCCTCTTCCAGCTCCTTGAGCAGATCTTTGAGCTCCGAGCGGATGAAGTCGCGGGTGGCGACCTCACGCATGGCGATGCGCAGCGCCGCGACCTCCCGTGCCAGGTACTCGGTGTCGGCGAGGTTGCGTTCGGCACGCTGCCGATCGTGTTCGAACTCGACGCGGTCCCGGTCGGTGCTGCGGTTCTCCGCGAGCAGGATCAGCGGGGCTGCGTAGGAAGCCTGCAGGGAGAGGATGAGGGTCAGCAGAGTGAAGTTCAGCGACCTCGGGTCGAACTGCCACGACTCGGGCAGCAGGGTGTTCCACAGCAGCCACACGGCACAGAAGACCGTCATCCCGACGAGGAACGCCGGAGTGCCCATGAACCGGGCAAAGGCTTCGGCCCCGCGGCCGAAGGTCTCGGGGGAGACGGTGAAGCTCGGCAGTCGGCGTTTGCTCGACCTCGGGATCTCGAAATCATCGACGGCCATCTCTACCCCCTGCTGCGATCGTCACGACCGGTGGTTCGCCAGTCCTCGGGCAGAAGCTCGTCGAGGACGTCATCGACGGTGACCACACCGACGAGGCGATCATTGTCATCGGTGATCGGCACCGACACCAGATTGTACGCGGCCAACAGCTTCGCCACCTCACCGAGGGGAGTCTCCGGCGACAGAGGTTCGACCTCGGTGTCGAGCATGATGCCGACCGCCTCGTGCGGCGGATGGCGCAGCATCTCCTGGATGTGGACGAGACCCAGATACTTGCCCGTCGGAGTCTCCACGGGCTGACGGCAGACGAAGACCGCTGCGGCCAGGGCCGCCGGCAGGTCTTCCCGACGCACATGGGCCAGCGCCTCGGCGACCGTGGCCTCCGGGGTCAGGATCACCGGTTCGGTCGTCATCAGACCGCCCGCAGTGTCGTCATCGTAGGCCAGAAGCGTCCGCACATCTTCGGCCTCATCGGGCTCCATCAGCGTCAGGAACCGTTCGGCCTGATCATCACTGAGCTCGCCGAGGAGGTCAGCCGCGTCATCGGGCGCCATCTCCTCGAGCACGGTCACGGCTCGTTCGGTCTCGAGTCCCGCGAGGATCTCGATCTGGGTCTCGGCCGGCAGCTCCTCGACGACATCGGCGAGGCGTTCGTCATCGAGGGCACGGGCGACCTGCAGGCGGCGGGACGAGTTCATCTCGAAGAGCACATCGGCGAGGTCGGCAGGCTTCGTGTCCTGATAGGCGGCGATGAGCTGGGTGGCTTCCTGGTCGACCTCGGAATCCACCGGATGGTCGGCGTCCGTCCAGTCGATCTGCTTGGTCTCACCACGGCGGCGGAACGCGGCGAAGGCGCTGCGTTCGGGCACGCGCCGCACGAACAGTCGGGTGACCTCCCAGTCCTTGTTCACCTGCTGTTCGATACCGACATCTTCGATGAGCACTGGTGAGTTGTCCTCCCGCAGGCGCAGACGCCGGTCGAGCAGATCGTTCATCACCAAGGTCTCGGACTCGCGCTGCTCGAAGCGCCGCATATTCACCAGACCGGTGGTGATGACCTGCCCGGAGTCGATTGCGGTGACCCGGCCCATCGGCACGAAGACACGGCGCCGTCCCGGCACCTCGACGACGAGGCCGATGACTCGAGGGGACTGCCGCATCGTCGCACGGTAGACGAGAACGGCGTCGCGGACACGGCCGACCTGATCTCCGAGAGGGTCGAACACGGGGGCGGAGACGAGTCGAGCGACGAAGACTCTTTTCGGTGGACCACTCATGGTCTCAGACTACGTGGTGCGTGGAGATTTCAGTGGTCGCTTCCAGGAATTGAATCCAGATCACATCCGCTGCAGGTGGACGCAGCGGGCGTCGGGTTCCATCCGGACTCTTCTCCTATTCATCAAGCCGTCCTAACTGCTTCATCTCGTTGTCGCCCCATCTCCCTAGGGTCATCTCTCGGCAGAACCCGCCACAGTCGAATACAGGAGAAATCCATGCAGACACGACGAATCCGCCCGCGCACCGCCGCCGCAGGTTTGGGGGCCTGCGCCGCGCTCTCGCTCTTCGCCCCGCTTCTCTCACCGACGGAGGCGGTGGCAGCGGACGCTCCGGCCGAACTCTACGAGGGCCACGTCCAGGTCGACCGCGGCAAGGCCGCCGACCCGCAGAAGTTCACCGGTCAGGTCTTCGACGACGTCAATGAGAACTCGAAGCTCGACGGTGATGAGGAGGGCGTCTCCGGCGTCGCGGTGAGCAACGGAGTCGACGTCGTCCTCACGGACGGAGACGGACGCTACGCGCTGCCCGTGCGAGAGAACATGACCGTCTCGATCACTCAGCCCGCCGGATGGCAGGTGCCCGTCGATGAGGACATGATCGCACAGTTCAGCTACAACCATCTGCCGGAAGGCTCCGGAGACCTCGAGTTCGGAGGCATCGAACCGACCGGTGAGACACCGAAGGCCGTGAACTTCCCGATGATCGAGTCGCAGGCTTCGGCGCAGGACGACCAGAACTGCCCGATCGCCGCCGATACCCAGGCGTATGACACGACCGAGATGGGCTATGCCCGCGACGGTGCCGTCGGCGACCTCGCCGATCGCAGCGACTACGGGGCGTGTGGCGTGCTTCTGCTCGGCGACAACGTCGGTGACGACCTCAGCCTCAATGACGAACTGCGAGACATCTACTCGCAGATGAATGGCCCCGTGCGAGTGGCACCGGGCAACCACGATCAGGACTACGACGCGGTCGATGACTCGCACGCCCTCGACACCTTCCGCGACCAGTTCGGGCCCTCGTACTTCTCCTACGAGGTCGGCAAGACCCACTTCGTCGTCCTCGACAGCATCGAGTACGAGGGCAAGGCGAACCGGAAGAAGTACAAGGAGAAGATCAGTCAGGAGCAGCTGACCTGGCTGGAGAACGATCTGCAGAACGTTCCGCGGAACGCTCAGGTCGTCATCGCCACCCATGCGCCCATCCTCACGCACAAAGACGTCGTCGTCGACAATGCGAAGGACTTCTACGACGTCATCGCCGACTACCCGAACGCCGTGACCGTGGGCGGACACACGCACACTCAGGAGAACCTCGTGGCAGGTCAGACGCGGAAGGAATGGGCCGCGGCCGGGATCGAGAAGCTGCCGAATACACAGATCGTGGCCGGCGCCGTCTCCGGAGACTGGTACTCCGGCGGGCTCAATGCCGACGGACTGCCGTACGCATTCACCCAGGACGCGTCGGAGCCGGGCGTGCTCACCCTCGAATACGACGGTAGCTCGCGCAGCGAACGCTACACCGTGCGAGGCGAGTCCGAAGATCACCAGCTGCTGCTCGGAGTGAATTCGCCCGAGTGGCGCGATTGGGCGCAGAAGGCGCAGGAGTGGCAGGACGCGGACAGGGAAGGCGATGCCCCGGAGGCGGTGTCCGAACGCGTCGTCACCCGCGATGACCTCAGGCAGGGCGAGACCTGGCTGACCTCGAGCTTCCTCGCCGGCACCGCAGACGCCCGCGTGGAGGTCAGCTTCGACGGCAAGGCGCCGAAGCGGTCCGAGCACACTCAGCCGGGCAAGGGCGAAGCCTTGGCCAAGGGCTGGGAATACACCGATCCGTACACGGCCTCGCAGAACCTGCGGACGTCGGGCAATGTGGGCCGGTCGAGCTCGCATCTGTGGCGGACCGCGATCCCGTCGGATCTCGATCTGGGCACGCACACCGCCGAGGTGACCGGAACCGATCGCTACGGTCGTGACTTCACGCAGACGGTCCGGTTCACCGTGGTCGAGGACGAGGCTGCGGCGAAGGCCGAATCGCAGAAGCTGCTGCCTCAGGACGGCTTCGACGCCCAGCAGAAGAAGGAAGTCCGGGACCCGTCGGGTCTCGACTCCGACGAGGCTCAGTCGGCTCGCAACGACTGAGCGCTGAAGAAGGAGCTGAAGCTCAGCGCGGCAGACGGATGACGATGTCTGCGAGCTGCGGAGAACTGAGAGGAGCGGGGCCCGCCGAACGGCGGGCCCCGTCTCCGTGATCAGAGTGCGGTGAACTCCGAGCTGAAATCCGGTGCGATCTCGCTCAGCGTCGGCGGCTGTCCCCAAGCGCCGTCGACGGGGGTCGCCGAAGCATGGGCGTCGAGGATCGCCAAGCTCAGCGCATCGGCCGCCGCAGCGGAGATCATCACGAGCTCTCGGGTAGCGGCGTCACGGTTGGTGGGCAGATCCTGGGCTCCGGTGGCGATGCCGAAGACCGTATCGCCGTCGAAGAGAGTGTGCGAAGGCTGCACGGCTCGCGAGATGCCGGCATGTGCTCCCGAGGCCATCCGTGTGGTCTGGGCCGGATCGAGTCGCGCGTCGGTGGCGATGATCGCGATCGTCGTGTTCTTCGCCGAGGATCCCGAACCCGGTGACGGTGCGGCGGGAAGTCCGTGGACCGTGGGCAGATCGAGACCGACTGAGCGCAGCAGCGGGTCCAACCACAGACCGCCCGACGGTGTGCCGATCGTCCCCAGCGAATTCGCTGCCACAAGAGCCGCGACAGTGGTCCCGCTGGGCAGACGGACGGCGAAGGAACCGAGTCCTCCCCGCAGGGTCTGAAACCCGGACCGAGCTCCTGTACCTGCTCCGATGCTGCCTCGGACTTCGCCCGTTCGGCCGGAGAGCGCCGCGCGTGTCGCCTGTGTGCCCTCGTCCGGCTGCGGCGGGGCGAGGGAACCGTCCCCGCGGCCGAGATCGTAGATCGCGGCCGCGGGAACGAGCGGAATGACCGTATCGGCCAGTCCGGGAGCGGGGAACCCGAGTCCCGCCTCGGCGAGGGTGTCGACGACACCGGATACGGCGCCCAAGCCGAACGCGGAGCCGCCGGTGAGGACGATGGCATCGGCACCGTAGGAGTGTGTTCCCGGCGCGATGACATCGGTCTCACGGGTGGCGGGACCGCCGCCGCGGACATCGACGCCGATGGTCGACCCGGGTGGGGGCAGCACAGTGGTGATCCCGGTCAGGCGGGCGTCGGTGAGCTCACCGGCATGACCGAGGCGCATGCCGGGGATCTCGAGGATTCCGCGCCCGCGGACCGGGCCGGAGCATGCGTCCCAACCCGGCCTGCGAGCGGCACCCGGGGTCATCAGCGGTCCTGGTGCCGTCCCTGCACCCAGGCTTCGACCTCGGTTCGGGTGCGGGGGAAGTCGGCGGAGAGATTCTCCACTCCGTCGGCGGTGACGAGCACGTCGTCCTCGATGCGGACACCATTGCCGCGGAACTCCTCGGGCAGCAGCAGGTCATCGGACTTGAAGTACAGTCCGGGTTCGATGGTGAAGATCATTCCCGGCTCGATGGTGGCGTCCAGGTACATCTCCGCTCTCGCCTGCGCGCAGTCATGGACGTCGAGGCCGAGGTGGTGGCTGGTGCCGTGGACCATCCACCGGCGGTGCTGCTGTCCTTCCGGCGACAGCGAAACGGCGGCGGAGACCGGCAGCACGCCGAACTCTTCGAGACGCGTCGCGATGACCTCCATGGCCGCCTCGTGGACCTCTCGGAACTTCACGGGACGGTCGGTGTGTTCGGCGGCCACGGCGAAAGCGGCGTCGGAGGCTTCGAGTACGGCATCGTAGATCTTCGCCTGCACCTGACTGAATGTCCCTGAGACGGGCAGGGTGCGCGTGATGTCCGCTGTGTAGAGCGAATCCGCTTCGGCTCCGGCGTCGACGAGGATGAGGTCACCGTCCCGGACCTGGCCGTTGTTGCGGATCCAGTGCAGTGTGCAGGCATTGTTGCCCGAGGCGGCGATCGTGTCATAGCCGACCCCATTGCCGTCGGAGCGGGCAGCGGTTTCGAACGCGGTTTCGACGATTCGTTCTCCCCGGCGGTGTCCGAGTGCGGTCGGCAGCGATGCCACCACATTGTCGAATCCGGCTCGGGTGATGGCGACGGCTTCGCGCAGCTGGGCGATCTCGTGGTCGTCCTTGATCAGGCGCAGCTCGGAGAGCATCTGGGCCAGTTCCGCATCTCCGGCCTCGGACGTCTCGAGATCGGCCTGGACCTGGGTGCGAGCGAGGTCGATGACTCCGTCGATGCGAGTGTCGGCCTGACGGACGAGGCGGACGGAGATGGCACCGAGGTCTTTCGTGATGGCGTCATCGACGGTGGCGGAGTTCGCCGTGGCGATGCCGGTCATGAGGGACATGGCCTCGAGGTCGGCGCGGGGTCCGACCCAATATTCGCCGTAGCGGGAATCGGAGAAGAACTCTTCGGTGTCGGCGCCGGCTCGAGGACGGAAGTACAATGTCACGTCGTGGCCGTCGCCCTCGGGTTCGAAGACGAGAACGGCGTCGGGCTCGGAATCGGCCTCCAGGCCGGTGAGATGGATGAACGCGGAATGGGCACGGAAACGGTAGTCGGTGTCGTTCGAGCGGACCTTGAGTCCGCCGGCGGGAACGACGAGCCGCTCACCGGGGAAGGCTGCCGAGACGGCGTCGCGGCGTGCCGGGGTGAAACCGGCGGCGGCGAGAGCCTCGGCATCGAGAGGTGTGCGATGCCAACCGGAGGCGACGAAGTCGCGGAAGGCGGTGGAATTCGGTCGATGCGAGCGATTGTTCACGCGGTCTGCGAGGTCCTGTGTCGAGTCTGGGAGTTCTGAATTGTGCTCTGTCATACCGCCAGTCTAGACGGGTGGAGTGACATGGAGTGCACATGTGGAAGTCGGAACGACAGATGCAGATACACTGTGACCATGGTCATCGATCTCCATGTGCACACCGCATTCTCGGACGGGACCCAGACTCCTTCCGAACTCATCTCAGAAGCCTCGATGGAGGGCATCGACGTCGTCGGACTCACCGACCACGACACCACCGCCGGTTGGACCCTTGCCGAAGATGCTGCCCGCGTCTACGGGCTCGGACTGGTGCGGGGAATGGAGATCTCCTGCCGCTACGAGGGCATCAGCGTGCACCTTCTGTCGTACCTGCACGACCCGTACAATACGGGTCTGGCCGAAGTCGTGCAGGAGACGAGGCGGGCCCGCCTCGACCGCACACACCTCATCATCGAAAGATTGGCCGAAGACTATCCGATTGATATGGATGCGGTGCTCTCGGTCTCCGGCGAAGACGCCACGATCGGACGTCCGCATATCGCCGATGCGCTGGTGGCAGCCGGTGTCGTCGAGTCCCGCACCGAAGCGTTCACGTCGATTCTGTCGAGCCACGGAAAGTACCATGTGTCTCTGCCGACGATCGACCCGATCACTGCGATCGGACTCATTCGCGAAGCCGGGGGAGTCTCGGTCTTCGCTCACCCGCGCGCGGCCATGCGCGGCCGGGTGGTCCCTGATTCGGCGATCACCGATTTCATCGCCGCAGGCCTCGACGGACTCGAGGTCGACCACCGGGACAATCCTCCGCAGGAGCGCGAAGCGATGCGGCGGCTGGCGCACGAGCATGACCTCATCATCACCGGCTCGAGCGACTACCACGGCACGGGCAAACCCAATCGTCTCGGCGAGCACGTCACCTCCGACCATATGCTCGCAAAGCTGCTCGAACGCGCCGCGTCACGGCCTGGTGGGGTCGACTTCATCCAGGGCTGAGCCCATACGACAGACCGGCCACGGGCGCGAGAAGTCCGACAGACTGGAAGACGAGCAGGACCGGCGCCGCATCGACATCGACGAGGGGCCCGACCACTCGGTCGGGCCCCTCGTCGGGGTTGTGCGGGGACTCGGTCTCGCCCGCGGACGGATCAGTCCTCGTTGGAGTCGGCGGACGCCGGGCCGCCCTGACCCGACTGTCCGCCCTGCGCACGGTTGACCGGCTTGCCGCCGCGGGTGCGGCGACGATTGCGCTGGCGACGCGGTTTGCGGCCGTCCTCACCGGCTGCCGACGAGGCGTCACGACGTTCGGATGAGCCGCCTCGGCGAGAGCCGGAACGGCTGCGGCCGGATCCGCGACGTTCGGATCCACGGCCCTTTCGTTCTCCGGTGGACTTCTCGTCCTCTGCATCGGAGTGCTGGCGCGGCAGGCGGCCCTTGGTGCCCTTCGGGATGCCGAGGTCGGAGAAGAAGTGCGGGGACGTCGAGTAGGTTTCGACTGGTTCGTCGAAATCGAGTCCGAGGGCCTTGTTGATCAGTCGCCAGCGGGGCATGTCATCCCAGTCGACCAGGGTCATGGCGACACCGGAGTTGCCGGCTCGACCGGTACGTCCGATGCGATGGACGTAGGTCTTCTCATCCTCAGGGCACTGGTAGTTCACGACATGGGTGACATCGTCGATGTCGATACCGCGGGCGGCGACATCCGTGGCCACGAGCACGTCGACCTTTCCTTCGCGGAAGGACTTCAGGGCCTTCTCACGCTGTGACTGGCCGAGGTCCCCATGGAGGGCCTTGACCGCGAAGCCGCGATCCTCGAGCTCGGCGGCGAGCTTGTCGGCGGTGCGTTTGGTGCGGGTGAAGATGATCGTGCGACCGCGGCCCTCGGCCTGGAGCATGCGGGCGACGAGCTCGGACTTGTCCATCGAATGGGCACGATAGACGAACTGAGTCGTGTTCTTGCCCGTCAACGACAGATCCTCATGATCCTGAGCGCGGATATGGGTGGGCTGATTCATATAGCGGCGGGCCAGGGTGATGACCGCGCCAGGCATGGTGGCGGAGAACAGCATCGTCTGACGGTGCGCGGGCACCGCGTTGATGATCTTCTCGACATCGGGCAGGAAGCCGAGGTCGAGCATCTCGTCGGCCTCATCGAGGACGACGGTGCGGACGCGGTGGAGTTTGAGGATCTTGCGACCGTAGAGGTCCAGGAGGCGACCGGGGGTGCCGACGACGACGTCGACGCCGGACTTGAGACGGTTGATCTGCGGGTCGAAGTCCATGCCGCCGTAGATGGTCATGATATCGATGTCGCGCTGCACCGAAGCGGTGACGAGATCGGCCGCGACCTGCTTGGCCAGCTCACGGGTGGGGACGACGACGAGAGCCTGCGGCAGCCGAGTGCCCTTGGCATCGTTCAGGCTGTCCGGAGTCGATTCGGGGTCGGTGGTCACCGAGGCGTCTTCGGTCTTGCCGACGACGCGCTGGAGCAGGGGGATTCCGAATCCCAAGGTCTTTCCGGTGCCTGTCTTCGCCTGCCCGATGATGTCGGCTCCCGACAGCGCCACGGGCAGAGTCAGCGCCTGAATGGGGAAGGGGTGGGTGATTCCTGCCGAGGCCAGCGAGGCCACGATCGGTCCGGCGACTCCCAGCTCCGCGAAATCCGCTTCTGTCTCCGCCATATTCCAAACTCCTTTTAGCGCGTCTGCGCTTGTCATGGTGCGAACCGGTAGTCTTGCACTATGCCCGATTCTGTCCCATTGGCCGGTAATGATGCTGCAACGCTCGCACTTGTCGCGTTCGGCGAGCTGACCGGTTTCGAACGTATGGCCACAAACGCGACGACCGCAGCGGATCTGGACGACAAGGTCATCCTGGCGCGGCTGGCCTCTCAGTCATTCGCGAACTTCGAACAGCTCTCACAGCACATCGATCAGATGGGCCAGGATGTGATCGAGCTCTGTCAGCATTTCGAACCGACCTTCAGCACTCTGGCTGAAAGGACTCGTCCTCGCGACTGGTACGAAAGCCTCATGAAGGGATTCGTCTTCGACGGAATCATGAATGATTTCTACCGCACGGCGGTGAACGAACTCGCGGAGCCCGGATACAGCCTGGCTATTGCAATTCTCGATGATACACGTGCCAGCGAATATGCGCGCAATCGTCTGACCTCCGAAGTGGCCGTCGACACACAGTTGGCCTCACGGCTGGCCCTGTGGGGTCGCAAGCTCGTCGCTGAGACACTGGGGCGGGCCCGCAGTCTGCTCACCGACCCGTTCCTCGGCCTCGACGAAGATCTCGTCGTCGAACTGATCCCGGCGGTGACATCGAACCATTCGAAGCGGATGTCGGCACTCGGCCTCGTCGCCTGACTCCGCATTCCGACGCCGGATTCCACGGCGGGCCCGCGATCATTCGGCTCGCGGACGACTCAGCGAGGGACCTGCGAATCGCGGCGGACGCAGCACAGCCCCGGTCACGATGACCGGGGCTGTGCCGCTGTTGAGATGCAGCTCAGGCGCTGAAGCCCACACGACGCGAGGTCTCGGCACCGATTTCGAGGTAGCCGAGCGAAGCGGAGGGAACGAAGACCTGACGGCCCTTCGTGTCGGTGAAGGTCAACAGCCCCTCGGACTGGATCTTCTCTTCGATGCGGGCGGCGAGAGCCTTCGCATCCTCGTCCGTTTCGACGATGATCTCACGCTGGGTCTGCTTGACGCCGATCTTGATTTCCATGGTGCTCCTTGTGCCGATGCTCGGTGACCGATGACGGATGGGACTGTGTTCAGCTTAACGTCCGCAGGCAGGGGTTTCTTCCCCGCGGATTCCGCTGAGGGCTGAGGGACGGGTGCGAGCTCAGCGTTCGGCGAACGAGCGCAGGCCGCCCCAGCTCATCTGGGTGAGCAGTTCGACGGCCGTGTCGACGTCGATGCCGCGCTGGGAGTCGATCTGTTTGACGACGACCTCAGCGGTGCCGATGAGAGCCCGACACAGAAGCTGCGCCTCATCGTCGCTGACGCGAGCGAAGTTCTTCAGTGCGGAGACGACGCGTGTCGCCGAACTCTCGCGCAGTGCGCGCAGCTTCTGCTCGGCCTTCGGCTCGTAGACATCCGAATTGAAGATGATGACGAACTCCTCGCGATGTGAGACCACGAAGTCGAAATAGGCACGGTACGTCGCGTGGATCTGCTCATGCGGATCGGTCGTCGACCCCAGAGCCTCGGCCAGGCGGGAGTCGAGGTGCGCCGCCGAGGAATCGATGAGGGCCAGATAGAGGTCCTGCTTGGAATCGAAGTGCTGATAGAGCACGGGCTTGGACACACCGGCAGCCTCGGCGATCATGTCCATCGAGGTCGTCCGATATCCACGGGTGGCGAAAACGGAGCGCGCGACACCCACCAATTGGTCGCGGCGCTGGTCACGGGGCAATCTCTGTTGTGGACTCGACATTCTTCAATGCTACGCGAAGTCCGGCCGTGCTCCGGGCATCCGCGCTGGCTTCGACGACGCGCCGGCTGCGGATTCGGAAGTCTCATGTCAGCGTGCCGTGATGGAATACGAGTATGGATGAGATGACGCAGCGATTGGGCAGCACTCTGCTCTCCGGCGACTGCCTGACGATCATCGGGCGACCGGGAACCGGGAAGACGGCTCTGCTGGAGTCGGTCTACGCACAGCTGGTGTCGACGATCGATCCGGCGTCCGTCCTCGTGCTCACTCCCGATCGTGACCACGCCGATGTGCTGCGCAATCGTCTCCAGCTGCCGGCTGATGCGGTGCTGTCCTCGGCTCCGGCCCGCAGTCTGGCCTCATTCGCTTATGGAATCGCCCGTGCCGCACACACGACGCGGACCGGCGAGGATCTCGAGTTCATCTCCGGAGCCGATCAGGACGTGTTCCTCGCCGACCTCCTCGCCGGCCACGAAATCGGTCGTGCCCGCGGTCCGGCGTGGCCGTCGGAGATCACGGCCGAGGTGCGGTCGACCTCCGCTTTTCGCACCGAGGTCCGCGACGCGCTCAACCGAGTGATGGAATTCGACTTCGGAATGCGCATGCCGGAGGCGTCGCCCGAGTCCTCCGAGCACGTCTTCGACTTCGGTCGCGGTGCCCTCGACCGTGTCCTGGCAGACAATCCCGATCCGCGGTGGCAGGCGGTGGCCGAGATCCTCGACGAATACCTGGGCATCATGTCGATGCCGGGCTACGGGGGCATCGACTCCGCGACCGTGCTGGCGCTGGCCGCCTTCGAGATCTTCCGTGAACCCGCCGAGGTAACCGCGGGCCGATCGTGGACCTTTGCTCCCGATCGGGTGCCCACGGTCGTCCTGGCCGACGGTGTTCAGGACTTTCCCGCCGCCAGTTGGGGGATCCTCGAGCAGCTGCGGGCGCGGGGGAGTGCGATCGCCCTGTTCGGTTCTCCCGAGACGGTGACCGGGCGATTCCACGGCGCCGACGCGTCGATCATCGATCGGGCCTCGGCCGACGCGGCTTTCGAGACGGTCGTGCTCGACCGCCAGTGGGATGTCGATCCTGCGTTGGCGAAGGTCATCGACGGCTTCGGGGCCAGGATCACCACTCGCTGGTCGGCCGGTCACATGCCCCGCCCGCGTCCGGAGACGGACGAGGCTTCAACCGCGGCTGCGGCCGAGGCACCCGTGGAGACGCACGTGTTCGAAGGCAGCGCCTCCGGACATCGGTATCTGGCCCGGCGGATCACGAACTTCGTCGAACAGGGCCACTCGTGGTCTGATGTCGCCCTCATCTGCCGCAACTCCTCGAGCGCCCGCGTGATCGCCAACGAGCTGCGAGCCGCAGGCGTCTCGATCGCGACCCTGATGCAACCGCTCAACGTCGACCCGGCGACCGCACCGCTGCTGGACCTGCTGTCGTCGACTCCGGATTTCGACGACGACGAGTCGATCGCCGAACTCGCGCTGACACTGGCCGGCAGCATCTACGTCCGCCTCGATCCCGTGCAGATCCGCCGCTTCCGTCGAGCCGTCCGCAGGCGCTTCCCCGCTCCCAGCAGCACGGCATCGCTGGCGCAGGCACTGCGCAGCCCCATCGATGAATCGTCCCCCCAGGGACTCGCCACGATCTCACGCATGCTCCACGCCGCGGCGGAGGTCGGCACAAGCGACCCCCACCAGGCGCTGTGGAGCATCTGGGATGCGGCCGGGGTCGCGGACAGATGGCAGGCCGAAGCGCTGCGCGACCCGGAGTCGGCGGCCGACGGCTATCTCGACTCGGTGCTGCGACTGTTCGCCTTGGCCGAGAAGATCGCCGACCGCGGTGGATTCACTGCGCGCTCCTTCGCCGGCATCGTCGCCGAACAGGACATCGCCCAGGACTCCCTGGCCGATACCGCCGGGTTCGCCGATCACGTCCTGGTGGGAACCCCGTCGTCGCTGGCCCATGTGCGTGTGCCTCTGGTGATCATCGCCGAAGTCAATGAAGGCGTCTGGCCGAATCCGAAGCTGCGCGGTGGAATCCTCGGTCTCACCGATCTCATGGCGGTGCTCGACTCGGGTGAGACGGTCACCGGCGATCCCGGCTATCACGCGCATGCGAAACGGACGAACCTGCGCGAAGAGGGTGAGCTCTTCTTCACCGCGCTCAGCCGGGCGCAGGAACGAGCGATCGTGACCGCAGTCACCGATGCTGAGACCGAACCGTCCCCGTTCTTCGACGTGCTCGCCGCCGGCTCGGCCGAGGGCACCGAAGCGGGTGACGGCTATGCGATCACCCACGAGGATGAGCTTCCTCCGCTGACGCTGCCGGAGATGGCCGCCCATGCCCGCGCCCAGCTGCTGCAGGCGGCCGCAGCAGCCGCCGGCGAGGCCTCGGGTCCGGCGTCGGCGGATTCGCTCCTCGGAGCAGGTGAAGACCGGAAAGGCTCTGTGGCCCCGGACTCCGAGACACAGTCTTGGGCCGCCCTGATGCGGGCACTGTCGAATGCCGGGCAGTCGGTCGAGCCGCCGACGCAGTGGCGCGAAGCAGAGGACATCACGACGATCGAGCCGCTGTTCACCGACTCCGATACGGTCCGCGTCTCACCGTCCCAGGTCGAAGCATTCACCGACTGCTCGCTGCGGTGGTTCCTCACTCGCAACGGCGGAGACCGCCCGATGTCGACAGCGCAGAGCCTGGGAACCATCATCCACGCCGCAGCCGAGAACTATCCGGAAGGACCGACCTCCGCGATCCGAAGCTTCGTCGAAGAGGAGTTCTCGTCTCTGGAATTCGACGCGGAATGGGAACGCGAACGGGAATTCGATGTGGCGATGAGCATGGCCGACCGCCTCGGCGAGTACATCAAGACGACCCCGGGTCGCCTGGTCGGCGTCGAAGCACAGGTCTATGCAGCAGGCGTCGACGCAGACGGTCGCGAATGGAAGGTCACCGGTCGACTCGACCGGGTCGAGGAAGTCGAGGGCGGACTGCGCATCGTCGACTTCAAGACCGGACGGAACGTCGTCCCGGGCAAGGAGATGGACCGGCACGCTCAGCTGGGTGTGTATCAGGAAGCGATCAACTCCGGCACCATCCGCATCGGCGAGGATCGGGAAATCGATGCACACGCCTTCGGCGCCGAACTCGTGTTCCTGCGCAAGTCTGCCCGCACCGTTCGGGAGCAGCCTGCACTGGCCGTCGATGAGAATCCTGAATGGGCACGTGACCTCATCGCCGACGTGTCGGGCAGGATGCGTGCCGCGAGCTTCCCCGCCCGGGTGGAGCCGCAGAAATGCCAGTCCTGTCCCGTCCGCTCGTCGTGTCCTGCGATCGGTCCGAAGATGTTGGAGGAGAACTGATGCGCTTCACTGCCGAGGAGCTTGCCGAACTCACCGCAGCCGATCCTGCCCAGGCCTTCCCTCCCAGTCCGGAGCAGAAGGTGATCATCGAAGCCGACCCCGCACAGTCGATGAAGGTCACCGCCGGGGCGGGCTCGGGAAAGACCACGGTCATCTCGCAGCGCGTGGTGTGGCTGGTCGCCAACGAGTTCGTCTCTGCCGAACAGATCCTCGGCCTGACCTTCACCCGCAAAGCCGTCGGAGAACTCGGCGGGCGCATTCGCGTGCTCCTCTCCCGTCTGCGGCACAATCTCGGGCACGGACAGGACCTGTCCCTGCCCGGCCTCGACAACCCCACCGTGTCGACGTACAACTCCTATGCCGCAGCGATCGTCAGCGAACACGGAGTGAGCATCGGCATCGAACCCGAGACTGTCCTCCTCGATGACGCCGCGGCACACACCATCGCCGGGAACCTCATCGATGCGACTCCACCGGAGGAGATCCCCGGGAACTTCTCCCGCGAGACGATGATCGCCGACGTCATCGCGTTGGCCGGACAGATGAATGATCATGGGCGAGACGTCGATGAGGTCACCGACTATCTCGAGCAGTGCCTGGACGCTCTGGTGTCGAGCAAAGGCAAGCCCGTCGACCCCAACGGACGACGGGCGAAACTCGAAGCGAAGATCCGAACGGCTCGACTGGCCGACGCGTATATGCGTGCGAAGCGACGCAACCTGGCCATGGACTTCTCGGACCAGGTGCGTTTCGCTCAGCGCATCATCGACGAGGTGCCGGCGGCAGCGGAGGCGGAGAGAGCCCGGTGGAAGATCGTCCTCCTCGACGAATTCCAAGACACGTCGGTGGCCCAGCTGACTCTCTTGCGCGACCTCTTCGCCTCCAGCGCCGTCACCGCAGTCGGCGATCCCCGCCAAGCCATCTACGGTTGGCGCGGCGCCAGCGCCGACAACATGGTCCGTTTCTCCTCGGACTTCCGCGATGTCGAGTCCCTGTCCCTGAGCACAAGTTGGCGCAACGACCGGTCGATCCTGCAGGTGGCCAACCGCATCGCCGCCGGACTCGCCGACAGCGACGAGGCCCCGCTGTCGGCCCGCGATGGTGCCGGCGAGGGCGAAGTCAGCGTCGAGATCAGCTCGGGCGCCCACGATCCCGACTTCCTCACCACCGGGCTGCGCTCCCTGACGGAATGGTTCCGCACCGTCCCCGCCGGTTCGTCGAAAGCCGTGCTGTGTCGCAAACGCGCCCATTTCGCACCGGTGGCGGCGGCGCTGGAAGCCGCCGGATTCGCCGTTCATGTCCACGGATCCTCCGGGCTGCTCTCCGACCCCTTCGTCGCCGATCTGCGCGCGGTGCTCACGGCCGCAGTCGATCCGATGGCCGGAGACGAGATCATGAGGCTCATCAGCGGCCGGATGCTCGGCCTCGGTGCAGGCGACATTGCGGGGCTGCAGACCTTCACTCGTCGCCAGACCGAGAGACGAGCGTCGGAGCGAGCCGAGCCGGACACCGAGGAGGTCATCGCCGAAGCCATCGACCAGGCGACCATCGTCGAGGGCGTCGATGAACTCATCGACGTGCAGCGAGTCCTCGATCAGGGGGCCCGGGCGGGTGCGGACCAGGGACTCGTCGCCGACTATCAGCGGTCCGGCCTGAGCTCGGAGGGGCTGCATCGTCTGGTCCGGTTGGCTCGCGCGCTGCGCGCCACCCGGTCCGGAACGGGCACGGTCAGCTCGATCATCCGCACTGCGATGTCCGAAACCGGAATCGACTCCGACATCTGGGGACTCAGCGACTCGCTGCGCAATCTGCACCGAGCCTCCGTCGACGCGTTCCTGTCCGCTGCCAGCCAGTACTCGGCCACCGATGACAAACCCTCGATCACAGGCTTCCTGTCCTGGCTCAGCCTCATGGAAGCCCATGATGCGCTGAGCGTGGCCGAACCGACTACGGCTGCCGACGCGATCAACATCATGACCGTCCACGCCTCGAAGGGGCTGGAGTTCGATGCCGTCGCCGTTCCCTCCCTGGTGGTCAAGGATTTTCCGACCGAACCGCGGGACAAAGAGGGGTGGATGGACCGCACGGCGCTGCCGTACCCGCTGCGCGGCGATCGCACCCACCTCGTCGATTTCGATCTTCGGGAAGCCGAATTCGAGACGAAGAAGGCGTTGGACGAGTGGATCGGAGACTTCATCCGCCCGCGGATCGCCGACGCGCATGTGGGGGAGGAGCGGCGACTGGCCTATGTGGCGTTCACGCGCGCGAAGAGGCATCTGTGGCTCGGGGCGGAGCTGATGGGTTCGCGCGCCGTGCCCGATGACCCGTCGCCCTTCCTCACCGAAGCGATCGAAGCCTCGGGGCTGGAGGTGGAGATTCCGGAACCTGCCGACGAATCGGCAGAGGACCGCATCGAGACCACTCCCTGGCCGGTACCGCGCACGAGGCAGGTCGCCGCCGCACAGCGAGCCGCAGACTGGGTGGAAGCAAGCACCGAAGTCAGCTTGGAGTCCTTGGCCGAGGCGCCAGGAATGATCGGACGCTACGCGGCTCAGGCCCTGCGCATCGGTGACCGCCCCGAAGCCGTATCCGCGGCGGCGATGCCCGACCGCCTGTCGGCCACGGCTCTGGTCGCATGGCGACGGGACCCGCAGGGCTTCCGTACGCAGACCCTGCGCCCGATCCCGGCACCGCCGAGCCGGGCGGCCGAGATCGGGACGACCTTCCACTCCTGGGTGGAACAGCACTTCGGGCAGTCGAGTATCGACATCGGCGAGGACGAAGCGGTGCGACCGATCGACGCCGCGACGATCGAACGGCTGCAAGCGACGTTCTCAGCCTCCGAGTTCGCGACTCGTCGACCCGATCATGTGGAGATGTCCTTCGAACTCGTCCTCGGCAGATTCCGGGTGCCGGGGAAGATCGATGCTGTCTTCATCACCGGAGACCACGCCGAAGTCGTGGACTGGAAGACCTCGAAGAAACCCGATGCCGCGGTGCTCGAGGTGATGAAATGGCAGCTCGCGCTCTACCGGTTCGCGATTCTGCGCGTCCATCCGGAGATCACCGAGGTGACGGGAACCTTCTACTTCGTCGGCAGTGATGAGGTCGTGCGGTTCACCGATCTGCCTGATGAGGACGACGTCGTCGAATGGCTCGAAGCCAACGACGTCGACTGAGCTCAGCGGCTGCTGCCGGTGTCGTCGCCGACATCCGGGTCATCGGAGTCCCGGGTCGGTTCGGTCCTCACCTGCGAGCCCGGTTCGGAATCGAACTCCGAATCGTCTTCGGACGATGTCACCGTCGGTTGAGCTCGTGGAATGAACACATCGGAGGTCTCGGTCTCCGTGATCGCGGCTTCGACGTCAGGGGCATCGGCGCCCGCTGCAGCAGTCGCTGATGCCGACCCCCGAGTTGCTGCGTCGTCTGCTTCGTCGACGGGCCCGGAAGCGGAGTCCGTGGCAGGTCCGTGAGCAGGGGCGGGGCCATCGGATGCGCTGCCGAACAGGACTTCATCGAACGACGTGAGGAGCGCTGCGGCGTCGTCGACGGCCGTCTCATCCCCGGAGTCGACTGCTTCGAGCAGCCAGTCGAGCACCGCGAATTCGGCCAACAGCTCGGCACGGGAGATGACGTGCTCGTCGGCGCGGGGCCGGGAATTGCGGTATTCCTCGTAGAAGGTCGGCAGGGCGGCAGGATCGATCAATGCCGATGCCGCGGCCAGATCGATGGCCGGGTCGGCGACGCGCAGACGGCCGATCTCGGCAAGAGCGAGCACCCGTTCCTGATCGGTGTAGACACTTGTCTCATCGAGAGAGCCATGGATGGGGGTGGCGAGGAAATGCCACAGTGCGACCTTTTCGAACTCCTCCTCCCAATGCTGGAGCAGAGACGACGGCACACGACCGGTGCTCGCCGCCTGATCGAGTCGTTCGAGGATGAGGAACTGCGACCGAGAGGGATCCTCCACAGGGAATCCCGCATCGGAGACGGGCTCGGGCGCGGCCGAATGCAGAGTCGCCAGAGCCTGCGCGAACGAACTGGCCCGTGCCGTATCGGCGATGGGAACATCTCCGAGAGGTGCGCCCGGGAGCGGATCGGCCAGTGTCACCGTCGTCGGCGTTGCGGTGTCGAAGTAATCGGAGTCCACCTCGGTGATGGCCCGCAGGCGCGGCCAGGTGAAGTCTGCATGCGGATACAAGGTCTCATAGATGCGTCCGGCCTCTGCGGCCGAACCGATGTCCGCGGAGCGATCGAGCCGGGTCTGGGCCGATGCGACCAGCTGCTGATCGTCATCGCCGAGGAGGACTCTGACTCCGGCGTCGAGCGGCGGCAGGGGAGTCCATGTCGTCGGGACGAAGCCGTCGAGCATCGTCGCCGCGATCGCAGTCAACTTGAGCGCCTTGGTATCCACCTTCCCCAATCTACCGCCTGGGTTCGGCTGAGACACGGGACTCGCCGTCGAGCGTGTCTGTCGAGGCGACTTTCGTCGACCTGTCGGGCACCCACGCTCGCGGACGCTGAGTCAGGACGCTGGGATATCGTGGAGGGCATGAAACCATTGCCTCCGGTGCAGCCGATCAGCCTCGCCCGTCACGGAATCGATCGCGACCATCTGACTCGGGGCCAAGACGGCGATCTCAGCGAGGTCTGGGCCTCGGGAGCTCAGGCCGTCTTCGAACACCGCGGGACCCTGCTCGTCGCCGGCGGGGGACTCTTCCTGACGGATCGGGAACTGGTGCCGGAAGGACAGACGGAGGTCTACCTCGGCCGTGATCCACGCGGCACTCGGTATATCGGAGTGTCCTTGGACGATGACGGTCGCAGCCATATCGACGCCCGACTGGACGCCTCGCGCGCCCGGGACGCCACCGACCTGCTGACGGCACCGGGGGAGGGCCTCGACAGCTCCGAACCCATCTGGCTGCCGCTGCGTCACCTGGCCGAAACCCTCGACGATGTCCAGGTCTCTCTGGCCTGCGAGATCGTCGGTTTGGGAAACTGGCATCGCGCGCACCGGTTCTCCCCACGCACCGGTACTCCGACCAGCCCAGTCATGGGCGGATGGGTCCGCCGCGACCCGGAGACCGGAAGCGAACACTTTCCCCGCACCGATCCTGCTGTCATCGTCGTCATCGTCAACACCGATGAAGACGGTGTCGAACGTGTTCTGTTGGGCAACAACGCCGCCTGGGAATCCGACCGGTATTCGCTCCTGGCCGGATTCGTCGAACCGGGTGAGACCCTCGAACACGCCGTGATCCGGGAGATCTGGGAAGAAGCCCACCTCGAAGTCACCGACCCCCGATATCTGGGTTCCCAGCCGTGGCCCTTTCCGTGCTCACTGATGCTCGGCTTCTCGGCAGCGGCTCCCCGCCGGGACTTCGCCGCCGACGAGGCGGAGATCGCCTCTCTGCGCTGGTTCACTCGAGCGGAGCTGCAGAATGCCATTGCGAACGGTCAGGTGCGTGCCCCGTCGACGATCTCCATCGCCGGGCAGCTCCTGTACAGCTGGTTGGACAACGAATGAACGCTTCGGCCACGGCCCTGCTCGAGGCCCTGGACTCCGAACAGCGCGCCGTCGCCACCCACTTCGACTCACCGGTGGTCGTCCTCGCCGGCGCCGGAACGGGCAAGACCCGCGCCATGACGCACCGGATCGCCTATGGAATCGCGTCCGAGGTGTTTCCGGCCAACCACGTTCTGGCTCTGACCTTCACCGCGAAGGCGGCGGGGGAGATGCGCTCACGACTGCGCGGACTCGGCGTCCCCGCGGTTCAGGCCCGCACCTTCCACTCCGCGGCGCTGCGTCAGCTGCGCTTCTTCTGGGACCGGTTCGCCGAAGGAGACTTTCCGCGGATCATCGAGAACAAGGCAGGCATCATCGGCTCGGTCATGCAGAGCCTCGGCATGGAGACCAGTCGGGAACTGACCAGAGACGTCGCCTCGGAGATCGAGTTCGCGGCGTCGACCCTCTTGGGCGTCGACGACTATGCGACGAAGGCGGCGGCTCGCGAACTGCCCGGTCGGCTGAGCGTCGAGGACATGGTGCGGATATTCGAGGCCTACGGGGAGGCGAAGACCCGAGGACGGCTGCTCGACTTCGACGATGTGCTCCTCGTGCTCTCGGGTGTCCTGGCCGAGTACCCGGCGATCGCAGCCGAGATCCGTGACCAGTACAGACACTTCGTCGTCGACGAGTTCCAGGACGTCTCGCCGCTCCAATTCGACGTGCTCTCCCGATGGCTCGGGCCCCGCGACAATCTCTGTGTGGTCGGTGATCCCGCCCAGACCATCTATACGTTCGCGGGAGCCGACGCGAGCCTGCTCGGAACGCTGAGCACGTCGATGCCCGACGCCAGAACGATCCGACTGGTGCGCAACTACCGGTCATCCCAAGCCATCGTGTCCACGGCGAACAATCTGCTGCGGCACACCTCCCGGACCGCGCTGACTCTGCGGACCGACAACCCCATGGGGCGGCAGCCGCGCATGGTGGAGTATCCCACCGACGAAGCCGAGGCGACCGGCGTCGTCCAAGCCATCTCCGCCGAGATCGAGGCCGGACGTCGCCCTCGCAACATCGCCGTCCTCTTCCGTACGAACGGGCAGAGCCCCGCCTATGAGCAGGCACTGGCCGCAGCCGGAATCCCCTATGTGCTGCGCGGTGGAGAACGCTTCTTCGCGCGCAAGGAGGTCAAAGAGGCCGTACTCATGCTCAAAGCCGCTCGCGTGACCTCGAGTGGGCAGCGCCTGCCCGAAGCCGTGATGGAGGTCCTCGGTTCGCTCGGCTTCACTCGGGAGCCGCCTGCGGCCGGAGCCGGCAGACAGCGATGGGAGTCGCTCAAAGCCCTCGTCGACCTCGCCGAGGAACACCAACACGGGCAGGAGCTCCCCGTGCCGATGGAGGTCTTCCTCAACGATCTGTCGGACCGCGCCGAGCACCAGTTCGCCCCGGACATCGAAGGAGTCACTCTGGCGTCCTTCCACGCGGCGAAGGGCCTCGAGTGGGACAGCGTGCACCTGGTCGGCCTCAGCGAAGGCCTGCTGCCGATCAGCTACGCTCAGACACCCAGAGCCATCGCCGAGGAACGCCGCCTGTTCTATGTGGCACTGACTCGCGCCGGCACAGACCTGCGGATGAGTTGGTCACTGGCCAGATTCGATTCCACACAGAAACCGCGGAGGTCCTCCCGCTTCCTCGCCGAACTCGGTCAGGCCGGACCGACGATGGGAGACGGTCGTGCGGCGTCGAATTCGGCGGCTCTCAACCGCTGTCGCGGATGCAACAGGGCGTTGGTCTCGCAGATCGATCGCGCTGTCGGGCGATGCTCCGACTGTCCTGCTGACATCGACCTCGAGCTGTTGGACCGTCTGCGCCGGTGGAGGGTGCGAATCGGTTTGGAGCAGGGACTGCCGCCGTACCTCGTGCTCACGGACACCTCACTGTCCGTCATCGCAGAGGTCCGTCCGTCCAGCCTCGACGAACTCGCTCGGGTTCCCGGGATCGGGGCGACGAAACTCGAACTCTATGGTGCCCAGCTACTGGGCCTGATCGGCGACTGACCCGAAATCGGGGACCGGTGTGCGGCACTGGCAGCGGTCATGGAAGAGCAGTCCGGTGTCGGTGACCTCTCCCGGACCCAAGGCGACCACGCGACGGATCGGTGCCGATTCGGGCCGCAGCAGAGCATGACGAAGCATCTGGACGACATGCGCCGAGCCGAGGATTCGGGCCGCGGGATCGCTCAGGCTCTCCCGTTCCGGCAGGGCTCGCAGGCGCGGATGCTGAGCGAGCCAACCGGCGTCTCTGTCCTTCCTGTGCAGGCAGGAGCAGACGGAACACGGCGTCGACCCGGGACGGATGAGACCCGTGATCTCCACAGTCTGCTCTCCGAGGACGACTTGGCAGTGATCGACTTCCCGATCACTGAGCCACATAGCGGAATGCAGATCGGGAACCAGATGGGAACTCGTGACCACCAGCGGGGCCGTCATGAGGTCGAGCTCCTCGACACGGTGGGCAGTGGCGACGGCGAAGCCGAGGGCGGCCAGCTGGCCTTCGACATGGGAACGCAGTGGTCCGGTGACCAGAACCGGCCGGGATCCGAGGATCTGTGACACGCGATCCGGCGACAGATCGAAGGTGCGGGCCGCGGCGAAGACCGGTGATCCCTTCGGAACCGAACCGGCGTCCGCGTCGTCGGGGACGAGCACCTTGGCCTCGCCGAGGAGGGTGATGAGAGAGCTTGCCCGGCTGAGGTCGACCCCGAGCTCTTGAGCGCGCGCATAGAACTGAGCCGAGCCGATGCCGAGGCGGAGATCTTCGATGAGGCTGGCGTCGCCGGGCAGCAGGCCATCGACGAGCACTGGATCCTCGGCACCGAACTGGATGCATGAGGACGACCGCCAGGTGATGGGAACACTCGGAAAGATCCTGAACATCTCGGCCCCTTCGCTTCGGCATCGTGGAGACTTCCACGGTAGTGAACGGGGGACAGAATAGCCATGGCAGGTCACGAGCTGTGGATAACCGTGTGGAAAAACGGCTGAGGACAGGCCGGGAAATGTGTCCCGGCATGCCCTCAGCCGCATAGTGCCCCAGGCGCTCGCGAGGACTCGTGCGGCTTCCCCTTCCGCACGCATCCTCGGGTTTTCCGGGGTCAAGCATAGAACTTATTCCGCAAACGCCGCCGCGTCAATGCATCGTCATGCACAGACACGTCAACAGCTTGTGGATAACCTGTGGGAATCGCCGCGCGGTCTGTGGAGGAAAGGCGCCTTGAATGTCGATGGGCTGTTGAAAACCGTGCTTCCGGATCTGATCAGGTCCCGCCCTGCGGGGACGGTGATCGCCGAGGCGGCTGTGGACGGGGGATTCGACCGCAAAGTTCCGACAGACTCAGGAAACTCACAAACTAGAGGCCCGGAAGCCCGTCCGTGTTGAGAGCCATTCCAATGGCGGTGTCACCGTGTCAGCGCCGTTTCCTATGATGGTCCGGTGAGCAGAGCACAGCGGTGGACCGAAGAAGAGGTGCTGCGGGCGATCGCCCGAGGCGAGATCGAAGTGCGCCGGTCGGCGCGGCGGAAGAAGACCGTTGCCGTCTCGAAGGAGATCGAGACCTACGTGCTGCGCACTCCCGTGCGCTACAGCGTCGAGCACAACATCCGGTCGCTGACGGACCTGTTCAATCGGCTCTCCGCTCGGGACCATTCGTCGGATGCCGACCTCGTCGACCTGGCTGATGAGATGAGTCGACGCTATTTCGGCGGCCGGTTGAGGCCGGCGTCGATCCGCTGGGTGAGAAATCAGAATGTGAGCCGATGGGCGTCCACGACGACTTCGACGGGGGACATCCGCGTTTCGCATCGACTGCAGGCCGTGCCCCGCTGGGTATTGGAGACCGTGGTGGTCCATGAGCTCGTCCACCTGCAGATCGGCCCGCATTCGAAGGAATTCCATGAGCTGGCAGATCGTCATCCCAGACAGTCGGATGCGAGACTCTACCTCGAGGGCTTCAGCGACGGGGAGCGATTCAGCCGCGAGAGATGAGCGCCGTCGCGGCGGAGCGGAAGAGGCCGGGCAGCCGGTTCGGCAGATCGGGCATGAGGTTCTCGGGCAGCCGGTCGAGCCGGAACCACGCGACGTCGAAGGACTCATCCGACACATGTGGCGAATCATCAGTCGATGCCTGCGCGGCGAAGACGACGTCGAAATGACGGGTGCAGGTCCCGAACGCGGCCGACAGGTCGTGCATATGCAGATCGATCGGGGCCGCTGTGATGCGGGCAAGCGGCCGCAGACCGCTTTCCTCTTCAGCCTCTCGGCGCGCGGCGCCACGGAGTGAGACATCGTCGGACTCGAGATGGCCGCCGAACTGCCCCCACAACCCGGTCTTCCGGTGGTGGTTGAGCAGGACCGCTTCGGCGGCCGGATCGATCACGAGACAGCTGGCGGTGACGTGGTGCTCACCGCCGGAACGGTGCAGGGACGCGGAGCCCTGCCGGTCGAAGAGCTCTGCGAAGGCCGCGGAGAACGAATTCCGAGGTCCGCTCTCGACCTCCTGCCGGGCGGTGCCGAGGTCGATCATTCAGCGGCCGTCGGGATCATCATCGTCGGGCGACTCGGAACCATCGGAATCCGAGTCCTCGGACCCCTCGGCCGCCTGGGCGTCGCTGCCGCCGGCTCCGTCGAGACCTTCGGCGAGGATCCGGGACAGGGCCTCATCGATGCTCGACTCGTTGGTCCATTCGGCATGCCGACGCTCGGAGTATCCGAGGGGGTCATCGAGATCCTGTGTGGTCGGCAGCAGGTCCGGATGGGAGAACACGCGGTCGCGGGCCTCGGCGCCGCCCTGCGTTTCGAGGTACGCGAAGAGCGCGGCAGCATCGCGGAGGCGACGGGGGTTGAACTCGAGACCCACAAGGGTTGAGAACGTCTTCTCCGCCGGCCCCGCGGTCGCCCGGCGACGGCGCAGAGCCTCGCGGATCTGATCGCGACCGGGCAGATGCCTGCAGGCCTCATAGACGACGACGTCGACCCAGCCGGCGATGACGGCGAGGAGATTCTCCAATGACGTCAGCGCCTTCTTCTGGTCATCGGTCGTCGGCGGGTTGAACAGTCCCTGACGGATATTGTCGCTGAGATCGGAGATGTTCGACGGGTCGATGTTCGACGCCATGTCTTCGATCTGCGATGTGTCGACCTTCAGACCCTGGGCATAGCGGGTCAGGGCAGTCTCTACCTGGGCGCTCAGCCACGGGGCACGCTCGAACAGCGCGAGGTGGGCGAGCTCCTGAGCCGCAAGGTAGATGCGGACCTCGGAGGCATCGACGTCGATCTCGGAAGCGAACGTCTCGACGTTCTTCTCGATGACCACAGCGGTGTCGTGAGGGAGCAGCGGCAGTCCCACCTCGGTGCCGGTCAGCACGCTTTCGGACAGCGCTCCGACGGCCTGACCGATCTGCATGGCGAACATCGAATCGCTCATCGACCCGAACATCGACGAAGCACCCGCAAGGATGCCCTTCATCTCGGCCGGAACCTGGGACTCGAGCGTATCGGTCAGGGCCGAGGACATGTTCTCCTTGATGGGCAGCACGAACTTCTGCCAGCCGGGCATCGTCTCCTTGACCCAATCGGCCCGGCGCAGGGGACGGGCCGAGCGATTGGCGACGGAGAAGTCGGTCGCCTCGGCGAGCCAGAGTTCAGCCAGACGGAACGCATCGGTCGTCGCCCGCTCGGCTTCTTCGGATATCGAGGGATCGGGGGTCGGCACGGCCTTCTCGGCGATCGAGACAGCCTGGGCCTGCGGATCGGCACCCTGCCCGAAGAGTCCCTGCATCTGACTCATGATCGTGGACATCATCGCCGGATCGATCGAGAAGCCCTGCGGCATGCCCGAGCTGTTCTTGTCGTCTCCCTGACCGGATCCGGGACCATTGGCGCCGAAGAGCATTCCGAAGATCTGCTCGAACGGATTCTGCTCGTTGTTGTTGTCATCGGTCATTGTTCTACAGCCCCCAAGAATCGGTTTGACATCAACGTTAACGGTTCCGAATGTGCGAAGCTTCCCAATTCCGGGAGGTTTCGCAGGATGTTCGCACCGGGCGAAAGGAGTCTGTGAAACTCATGCTGAGGTTTCAACTAGACTGGTGGGGCGGTGCAGCGAAAGGACTACATGACAGAGAACGCCCCTCGGGCCGTGCCGGCGTCACCGGAACCGACACGCGGCACCAGACGACGACGGACTCCACGTCTGGCCACGACTTCGGGCGTCCTGACCTACGTCTTCATCGCGCTGGCCGTGCTCCTTCCGGTTCCGTATATGCTTCAGCTGCCGGGGCCGGTTTTCAACACCCTCGGCGACTACCAGGGCGATCCGATGATCAGCGTCTCGGGAGCCGAGACCTATCCGACGGCAGGTCGCATCGACATGCTCACGGTCGCCGTCAGCGGCGGTCCCGGTCGTGACGTCTTTGCCTCTCAGGCGCTCGGCGCACTCATCAGCGGCGACCAGACCGTGGTGCCCACGGAGGCGTATTACCCGCTGGACACCACGCGTGAGGACGTGACCGAATCGAATGCGGTCGAGATGTCCTCGAGCCAAGACGTCGCTGTCGCAGCCGCTATGGAGCAGATGGGCAAGGCGTATACCGTGCATCTGTCGGTCGATGAGGTCGTCGCCGATGCTCCGGCGCAGGGCAAGCTGCGCAAGGGAGACCGACTCATATCGGTCAACGGAAAGAAGCTGGACTCCGACCCCGAAGCTGCGCAGATCATGAGCAGGACCGTGCAGGAGTCTGATTCCGTCGAGCTCGGCATCGAACGCGACGGGAAGACGAAGACGATCAGTCTGACTCCCGGAACGGTCGACGACCGCAAGGCGATCGGCATCACGATGAAGCAGGACTTCGAGTTCCCCGTCGACGTGGAATTCAATGTCGACGGAGTCGGAGGGCCCTCCGCCGGAACGATGTTCGCTCTGGCCATCATCGATGAGCTCACCCCCGGTGCGATGACCGGCGGCAAGCATGTGGCCGGCACCGGGGAGATCACCCCCGACGGCGCGGTCGGGCCGATCGGCGGTGCTCGGCAGAAGGTGTCCGCGGCCACCGCGAAGGGGGCGACGCTGTTCCTCTCACCGGCCGACAACTGTGCGGAGGTCATGGCCGCCGCAGACCAATCCAAGATCACGGTGGCGCGCATCGACACGCTCGATGACGCGCAGACCACCGTGGAGCAGTACGCCGCCGGCAACACTTCGGATCTGCCGAAGTGTCCCGCCGACGGTGCCGACAACAATGAGAAAGGGCAGTAGTGAGCACCTCGTCCTCACCCACCTCCGCACGCATGCCGGCGAATCGGCCAAGACGTTCGCCGCTGCTGCTCACCCTCGTGTCTGTGGCGATCCTGCTGATCGCCTTCATCGCCTTCACCCAGGTCTACACCGAGGTGCTGTGGTTCCGCCAGATCGACGCTGCGGAGGTCTTCCGCACCATGTGGCTCACCCGCGGGCTGACGTTCCTCGGCGGTTTCATCCTCATGGCAGTTCCGGTCTGGCTCAGCCTGCACTTGGCCTACCGGCATCGTCCCGTCTATGCGCCGACGACTCCGCGACAGGAGAACCTCGACCGTTATCGCGAGGCCATCGAACCGCTGCGTCGGGTTGCGACGCTCGCGATTCCCGCGGTCATCGGCGTCCTCGCTGGCATCACCGCCTCGGCGAACTGGAACACGGTCCTCGAATGGATCAACTCGACGTCATTCGGTTCGAAGGATGCTCAGTTCGGCCTCGACAAGTCGTTCTTCGTCTTCGTCCTGCCCGGGCTGCGACTCATCGGCAATCAGCTGGACATGGCTCTGCTCATGGCCCTCATCGCGGCACTCGTCGCCCACTACCTCTTCGGCGGAATCCGTCCCGGGGAGCAGAAGGGCGTCATCCTGACGAAGGCTGCTCAGTGGCAGCTGGGCATCACCGTGGCCGTCCTCATCATCGTTCAGGCCGGTCGGCTGTGGCTGTCCCGCTACGACAGGATGACCGCTGCCGGCGGAATCGTCCCCGGCGTCACCTACGTCGACGACCATGCCGCCCTGCCGGCGATGGCGATCGTCGCCATCGCGGCCGTCCTGGTGGCACTGCTGTTCGTCTACACCGCGTGGAAGGGAAACTGGCGGATCTCGATCATCGCCACGCTCACTCTCATCGTGCTCGGCGGCGTCTCGATCATCGCCTACCCGGCGCTGCTCCAGCAGTTCCAGGTCAACCCCTCACAGCAGAGCAAAGAGTCGGAGTACATCCAGCACAACATCGATGCCACTCGTGAAGCGTTCGACTTCGATGACATCGATGTGACACCGTACTCGCCGAGCACCAGCGGCAAGAAGGGGGACCTGCGCAAGGACGCCGAGACCGCGGCTTCGATCCGTCTGCTGGACCCGAATCTCGTCTCCGACACCTTCCGCCAGCTGCAGCAGGTGCGCCCGTACTATTCGTTCCCGCAGAAGCTCGATGTCGACCGCTACGACATCGACGGAGAGATGCGAGATACCGTCATCTCCGTGCGTGAGCTGGCTCCGAGCTCGGTGAACAACCAGAGCTGGTTCAACCGGGCCATCGTCTACACCCACGGTTTCGGAGTGGTCGCGGCCAACGGCAACCAGCGCAACCCGGACGGCGAACCGCTGTTCATGGAATCGGACATCCCGCCGAAGGGCGACTTCCCCGAATACGAGCCGCGTGTGTACTTCGGCGAGTCATCGCCGGACTACTCGATCGTCGGTGCGCCGGAGGGAGCGACCCCACGTGAGCTCGACTATCCCTCCGATGAGAAGAGCGGCTCCGGCCAGGTGAACAACACGTTCGCCGGAGACGGCGGACCGTCGGTGGGCAATGTGTTCAACCGTCTCGCCTACGCTCTGAAGTTCCAGGACGAGCAGATCCTTCTCTCGGACGCTCTCAACGAGGACTCTCAGATCCTCTACGATCGTCACCCGCGTGAGCGCGTGGAGAAGCTCGCTCCCTTCCTCAAGGTCGACGGCGATCCGTACCCGGCCGTCGTGGACGGGAAGATCAAGTGGATCCTCGATGGCTACACCACTGCCGAGGACTACCCCTATTCGACACCGCAGCCGCTCCAGCAGGCCACCGAGGATTCGACCACGGCCTCGGCCCCGAATTCGGTGGCGACTCTGCCGGATGACGAGGTCAACTACATCAGGAACTCGGTGAAGATCACCGTCGATGCCTACGACGGTTCCGTCGACATGTACCAGTGGGACAAGGACGATCCGGTTCTCAAGACCTGGATGAAGGTGTTCCCCGGACTCATCAAGTCCTCCTCGGAGATGTCCGGTGATCTGATGAGCCACGTCCGCTATCCGGAGGACATGTTCAAGGTCCAGCGCGATCTGCTCGCGAAGTACCACGTCACTTCCGCCAGTGAGTTCTACTCCGGTCAGGACTTCTGGACGCTGCCGACGGATCCGACGACGAAGGCGAGCAGCGGACTCACCCAGCCGCCGTTCTACATGACCCTGCAGATGCCGGGCCAGGAGTCGCCATCGTTCTCGCTGACGAGCTCGTACATTCCCGCTCGGTCGTCCGAGGGGCAGTCGCGGAACAACCTCACCGGCTTCCTCTCGGCCGATGCCGATGCCGGAAACAAGAAGGGTGAGACTGCCGAAGGCTATGGCAAGCTGCGACTGCTGCAGCTGCCGCGCAACACGACAGTGCCCGGACCGGGCCAGGCGCAGAACAACTTCAACACCGCGCCGGATGTGCAGCGCAGTCTCAACCTGCTGCGTCAGGGTGAGTCCGAAGTCGAGAACGGCAACCTGCTGACTCTGCCGATCGGCGGCGGTCTGCTCTATGTCCAGCCGGTCTACGTCCGGTCTGCCGGCGAGACCTCGTATCCGCTGCTGCAGCACGTGCTCGTGGCCTTCGGCGAGGACATCGGATTCGCTCCGACTCTCGACGAAGCGCTCGACCAGGTGTTCGGGGGAGACTCCGGTGCCACGGCAGGCGATGCCGGCACCGAGGACAGCGGAGACGGCGAATCCGGATCCACCTCCGGCGGCGAGGGTGCGGATTCGAGCTCCGGTTCTCCGGACAAGGCACTCAACGATGCACTGCAGGAGGCGAAGCAGGCCATGGAAGACTCCGATGCCGCTCTGAAGGACGGTGACTTCGAGGAGTACGGAAAGGCCCAGGAGCGTCTGAAGAACGCGATCGAGGACGCTGTGGCCGCTGATCCCTCGCTGGCCGAGGACGCAGCGGACGGGGAATCCTCCGCTCCCGCCTCGGAGCCGGCTGACGAAGGCGGTGACTCGGGCAACTGACCCTGAGCAGAACCGGTTCGGCTTCCTGACGCTGAACCGGTTCGAGCCGCCCGCGACGAATGCCCTTGGGAACTCCCAAGGGCATTCGTCGTTCTCACATAAGCAGAATTGGCTGGGGCCGACTGCCGAATCGCCGAGCGCTCGAGCTGCCGTCGCTGTGCCGAGTTATGCGGCGCGCGGTCGACGCTGGGGCGAGCGGTCGGCGAGGAGTCGGGGCATGCATGCGGTGAATGAGAAGAACCCCCAGCAAGAAAACTCACTGGGGGTTCTGCCGCTGTCGTGGCGGGGGAGGGATTTGAACCCCCGACCTCCGGGTTATGAGCCCGGCGAGCTACCGAACTGCTCCACCCCGCGGCGTGTTCTTAACTCTACACGAGGGGTCACCTGGCGGCCAAACCGAATACAGGTGACCTCCGCCACATGGTCACTTGCCGTTCACCTGCAGGGTCTCAGGCTGCATGCCGGCGCTTCATCTGCGGGGCCTGGGGCAGTATGGCAGTACTTCCCGACGGGAAGCGCGCGGGTCTTGCAGGTGATTGAAATGTGAACTATAGTCATTCTTGTACTTCAAATTTCAACCAAAAGGAGAAATCATGACTGCTCTGCCTCAGGGACTCACTGCCGGAACCTGGAACATCGACCCCATCCACTCGGAGTTCACCTTCACGGCTCGCCACGCAGGCGTGTCGAAGGTGCGCGGCCACTTCGAAGAGATCGCCGGCAGCGTGAACGTCGGGGAGACCCTCGAAGACAGCATCGTCTCCGCCGAAGCCTCCGCGGACTCGATCAACACCCGCAACGAACAGCGCGACGGTCACCTCAAGAGCGGCGACTTCTTCCTGGCCGAAGAACACCCGAAGCTGAGCTTCACGTCGACCGCCATCAAGGCCGACGCCGCTGATGAGTTCGAGACCGTCGGTGAGCTGACGATGCGCGGCGTGACCAAGGAAGTCGCCTTCGCCACCGAGTTCGCCGGCGTCGCGACCGACCCGAACGGCAACCAGGTCGCCGGTCTCTCGGCCACCGCCACCGTCAACCGCAAGGACTTCGGCATGTCCTTCGAGGCTGTCCTCGGCGGCGGCGAGCTCCTCGTCTCCGACAAGATCAAGATCGAACTCGAGCTCGAGCTCGTCAAGGCCTGATCCATCGTCAACAGGATCCTGTCTGAGGCGCGAGTGCGCCGTCAGCCGATCTGACCCCAGCAGACAGCTTCACTGCCCGACACAGAAGGGGCGAACCGCATCAGCGGTTCGCCCCTTCTTCCGTTTCAGACCTCACCGATCACGGCTCAGCGCATTCAGCGCATTCTGGTTCGTCGAGTTCTCATTCTGCCTGTTTTCGAGTCGAAGACTGCTCATCGCCTTGGCCGCAGAGCCTCCGGGTGCTCCCGCAGATGCCCGCCGAGGGCGATGAACAGCTGTGCGCCCTTGTCGACGTCTGCGACGGACTTGCAGAAGGAATACCGGATCGATGATCGATAGGCCTCATAGGCCGGGCTCCCCGGCCTGCACAGAGCCGGTACGGGAATCCCGACCAAGGAGAATTCCCTGGCCAGCAGATCGTTGAGCTCGAACGCATCGAGGTCGGTCAGCGCAGCGAAGTCCACCACTGTGAAATAGCCGGCGCGCGGAGTGGACACTTCAGCGCCCGGCACCGTGCGACAGGCGGGGACCAGAACCTCGGCGCGTGCCCGCAGCGAAGCTCGGTTCTCGGCGACCAACGGCGAATCGTCGGCCAGCATATCGGCCATTCCGATCTGCATCGGGCCGCCGGCCGTGAACGACAGGAACTGCTTGACCGTCTGTATGGCCTGACGCACCTCGGGCGAGGCGATGACCCAACCGATCTTCCACCCCGTGGTGTTCCAGGATTTGCCCGCCGAGGAGACCGTGACGACCCGTGCAGAATCCTCGATCGCCACGGCCGGGGGAACATGCCCCTGATCGGTGAGCACGAGCTGCTCGTAGACCTCATCGGAGACCACCCAGGCATCGACCGCCTCGGCTGCTCGACCGATCCGGACGAGATCTGCGGCAGAGAAGATGAACCCCGTGGGATTGTGCGGAGTGTTGACGAGGATGATCTCAGGGGCGACCTCAGCGATGACGGAATCGAAGACATCCCAATCCGGGGCGAATCCGCCATGGCCATCGGGCAGGATCGGCACCGTGTGCAGCGTTCCGCCGGCAGCGGCGATCGCCGCCGGATAGGAATCGTAGAACGGCTCGAAGGCGACGAGGGAGCCGCCCCGCGGCAGCAACGCGAGGATCGCAGCTGTCAGGCCCTCCGTGGCACCCGCCGTGTAGAGCACCTCGTCAGGATCGACCCGCTGACCGAAATCACGACCGCGCTGAGCGGCCACCGCCTCGAGCAGCTGCGGGAAGCCCTGACCAGGGGCGTACTGATTGAATCCTGCGCGCATCGCCTCGGCGGTGGCGGCGATGAGCGCCTCCGGAGGTCCCGTGCCCGGAGCGCCCTGGCCGAGGTTGACGGCTCCGACCTCGGCGGCGAACTTCGTCATCTGGCCGTAGATGGTCTCACCGATCGACCCGTCAGGATTCGTCAGACCCGCGGATTCGGCCATCGAATGCCACAGCGGGGCCCTCATGATGTCCGGCATCACGACACCTGAGCCGGGGCGACACGCCCGAGCCGGTCGAGGGTCGCTTCGTGGAGACGCGAATTGCTCGCCACGGCATTGCCTCCGAAAGGACCTGGCACGCCGGCCGTGTTCGTGAAGGTGCCTCCGGCCTCGAGCACGATTGGAACGAGCGCGCCCATATCGTAGAGCGCGAGTTCCGGCTCGCAGGCGAGGTCGACCGCGCCCTCGGCCAGCAGCATATAGGAGTAGAAGTCGCCGTATCCGCGAGTGCGCCACAGCGAATCGCAGAGGCCGAGGAACTCATCGAGGATTCCCAGCTCTTTCCACCCCGACAGCGACGAATACGACAGGGATGCATCGTCGAGTGCGTCGACCGATGACACGCTGATGCGTTCGGCCGCGGACCCGAGCTCGGTCGCATAGGCGCCCAGACCCGACTCCGCCCACCACCGGCGTCCGAGTGCGGGAGCCGAGACCACTCCCAGCAGCGGACGGTCGTCGTAGAGCGAGATGAGCGTGGCCCACACGGGCACTCCGCGCACGAAGTTCTTCGTTCCGTCGATGGGATCGATGATCCACCGTCGTGAAGAGCTCCCGTGGGCCCCGAATTCCTCACCGAGCACACTGTCATCGGGTCGAACTTCGGCGAGGCGATCCATGATCGCCTTCTCCACCGCACGGTCGCACTCTGTGACCGGAGTCAGGTCGGGTTTGGTTTCGACGGCGAAGTCCTGTGCCCGGAAGTGCGGGTGGCTGATGGCATCGGCGAGATCGGCGAGTTCGATCGCCAGGTCGAGGTCGTTCATGCCTCCAGCCTATCCAGTCGAAGGCAGCAGCCGGCGCAGGGACTCCAGTCGTGAGACTCCTCCAGGACCGGCCTTGCCGTCGGCCACCCAGTCATCGAGGCGACAACCGGGTGAATCGGCGAGGTGAGTGCAGCCACGGGGGCATTCGGCGGTGGCGTCGACGAGTTCCGGGAACGCGGAGAGCAGTGTTTCCCGGTCGACATGGGCCAGTCCGAAGCTGCGCACTCCGGGGGTGTCGATGAGCCATCCGCCGCGTTCCAACGGCAGGCACACGGCCGACGACGAGGTGTGACGTCCGCGTCCGGTGACGTCATTGACATGTCCCGTCGCCCGGTCGGCGGCGGGCACGAGGATGTTGGTCAGGGTGGACTTGCCCACCCCGGAATGGCCGACGAGGACGCTGATGCGTCCGCGGAGGTGTTCGGCTACCTCGGCGTGGGGATCGGCTTCGTCGAGAGCCGAATCGTCCTCGGTCGACCGAGCCACGGCCGCATCGGCATCGGGGTCGATGGAGGATTCGACGATGTCGACCCCAGCGGCGGAGAATCGCTGCCTCAGTTCCGTGGCCGGGTGCAGGTCGGTCTTCGTGACGATGAGCAGGGGAGTGATGCCCGCGTCGAAGGCCGCGACAAGGGCCCGGTCGATGAGACCGAACGAAGGTTCGGGATCCACCGTGGCCGTGACGATGCCCATGACATCGACGTTGGCCACGAGGACGCGCTCGGTCGGGTCGGTGTCATCGGCGCTGCGGCGCAGCAGGGTCTGCCGCTCGGTGACCTCCACCAGCCTGGCCAGAGTCCCCTCGGTTCCCGACGTGTCACCGACGAGGCGGACGATGTCGCCGGGAACGATCGCGTGCTTGCGCAGGTGAGAGGCTCGCACTGCCGTCACCGAGGCGGCCCGCCGAGACCGCTTCCCCTTCTTCCGGGACGGGGAAGCCGAAGGGAAGTTCCCATCGTCGTCGGCGAGGATGACGCGGTACCTGCCCCGATCGACGCCAGTGACCAGACCGGAGACTGCATCCTTGTGATCAGGACGGTTCTTCGTCCGGGGGCGTGAGCCACGTCGGTTCGGTCGGGGACGATAGTCCTCGTCGCGGAAGATCTTCGCCATCTCAGGCTCCGGGTGTGAGCATGGCTTCCCACAGCTGGGTGAAGGCCGGCAGGGTCTTTGCCACGGTGCCGGCGTTCTCGATGACCATCCCGTCGTTGCGCAGGGCGAGGACGGCGCCGGCCATGACCATGCGGTGGTCGTGGTAGGTGTGCCACAGTGCTGGGCGCAGCTGTCTGGCGCCGGTGATCGTCAGCGAATCGGCATGCTCGACGACGTCGACGCCGATGGCACCGTACTCCCGAGTCAGCGCGGCCAGGCGATCGGTCTCGTGCCCGCGCAGGTGTCCGATCCCGCGCAGCCGCGAAGTGCCTTCCGCCAGCGCCGCGAGGGCCGAGACCACCGGGGTGAGCTCGCCGACCGCGGACAGGTCGAGATCGACGGCGGTGAGAGTCTCCGGACCCTGCACATGCAGTCCGTCTCGGTCGAGACGGACCGTCGCACCGAAGGCCTCGGCGATCTCGCGGAAGCCGTCTCCGGCCTGCGTCGTATGTGCGGGCCATTTCGCGATGGTCACGGAACCGCCGGTGGCGACGGCTGCGGCGGCGAAGGCGGCGGCGTTGGAGAGGTCGGGCTCGACCTGGACGTCGAGCCCGCGCGGCAATCCGGGTTCGACGATCCAGCGTTCGGGCTCGGGTTCGCTGATGTCGACGCCGGCATCGCGGAGGACTTCGATCGTCATGTCCACATGCGTGCGACTGGGCACTGAGTCAGCAGTGTTGGTCAGTTCGAGGCCCAGGGGCATGACTGGAGCGGCGAGCAGCAGGCCGGAGACGAATTGGCTCGAAGCGCTGGCATCGATGCCGATGTGGCCGCCGCGCAGCTGCGAATCGGCATCGATCGTCATCGGCAGGGTGCCGTTCGCCGAGGTGATCGAAGCGCCGAGTTCCCGCAGCGAGTCGATCGTCACTGACATCGGCCGCGCCCGGGCCTGTTCGTCACCGTCGAGGACGATGTCACGTCCGGTCAGCGCCGCGAGCGGCGGGATGAAGCGCATGACGGTTCCGGCGAGACCGCAGTCGATGGTGATCGGAGAATCCGGCCCGGCATCGTGCGCGGGCGCATCCGAACCGGCGAAGGGGAGCGGCTCGACGTGGAGCTCATCACCGTTGTCGTCGATCACGGCACCGAGGCGGCGCAGAGCCTCGATCATGAGCAGAGTGTCCCGGCTGCGCAGCCATCCTGTCAGGTCGGAGCTCGAACGGGCCAGGGCCGCGAGGATGAGATAGCGGTTGGTCAGGGACTTGGAACCGGGAACGGCGACAGCGGCGGAGACGGCGGAACCGGCGACCGGCGGCTGCCAATCGCCGGTCACCGGGGGAGTGTGTGTGGAGATGTCAGTCAACTCCGAGCGCGTTCAGGGCCTGTTTCGAGGTGTCTTCGACGCTCGACCACAGGTCTTCGGCCGCGTGCTGGGTGCGCCACCACAGGCCGGGGCGACCGGCGGTGTCGACAGCGGCGAGCAGCGCGCCGCCGAGCATCGAGGTGCGCAGCAGGGTGCGTTCGTTGCGGGCCTTCTTCTCCTCCTTCGACGCCGTCTTGTCGGCAGACAGACGCTCGCCGACGGTGTCGAGCAGATAGGTGCCGACGAGGATCGAAGCGCTGAGGCGGGGGAAGCGACCGATGGCCAGCAGCGAACCGGCTGCGACCTGAGCAACACCGGTGGCGCGGGCGAGAGTCACTGCGTCGACCGGGACATCGGCCCGCTTACGGGCCTGGTTGAGCAGCGGGCCGACCGATGCGGCAGCCGCTTCCGGTTTGCGCAGCCGGTCGACGCCGTTGAGGATATAGCCGGCGGCCAGCATGGGCCGTGCGATCAGACGAATGGGAGACACAGTGGTCCTTCCTACGTGGCGGTCATCTCACTGGCAAGCATAACTGCTGAGGTGGGAATAGTGGGACGCCGACCCGATGTTGTAGGGGTGAAGCCATTCGACGGGCGGACCCGTCGCGAAGTCGACAGGCAGAAGGAGAAGTCTATGAGCGCCACTGCCGTCCTGGAGAGAACGGGCGTACCATTGACTGCGATGACCGAATCAGTCAAAGAAGCCCCCGAAACCGCCGCCGAGAGGTCGGAGCGTTTCGAGCGGGATGCTCTGGAATATGTCAACCAGCTCTACGCAGCTGCTCTGCGTATGACCCGCAACCCGGCAGATGCCGAGGACCTCGTTCAGGAAGCCTATGCGAAGGCGTACGCGGCCTTCCACCAATACAAGCCCGGAACCAATCTCAAGGCGTGGCTGTACCGGATCCTGACGAACACCTTCATCAACAACTACCGAAAGAAGCAGCGTCAGCCCCAGGAGCACGGCAGCGAGGACATCGAGGACTGGCAGATCGCGCAGGCGAACAGTCACTCGTCGTCCGGAGGGCGTTCGGCCGAACTCGAAGCCCTCGACCACCTTCCCGACTCCGATGTCAAGGAAGCGCTCTCGGCTCTGCCCGAGGACTTCCGCATGGTCGTGTACTACGCCGATGTCGAAGGCCTGCCGTACAAGGAGATCGCCGAGATCATGGAGACGCCGATCGGCACAGTGATGTCGCGACTCCACCGCGGGCGCCGACAGCTGCGGGAGATGCTGGCCGACTACGCCGCCGAACGCGGTTTCGTGAGTCCCGAGGGAGGTGCGAATTGAGCAACGAGGGATGCTGCGAAAGCGTCAGGGCCGAGTCTCTGATGCGCATCTACCACTATCTCGACGGAGAGCTGACGACGACGGAGATCCGTGAGATCTCGATCCACCTCGAACAGTGCCCGTCGTGTCATGACGAGTACGAGATCGAAGCGCTGCTGAAGGAGCTTGTGCGTCGTTCATGCAGCCACGACCGTGCCCCGATGGGACTGCGTGAGAAGATCCGCCAGCGGATCGCACTGGAGCAGAACTCCTGACTCGAGGCTCGAGCAGAGCCGGAGCGTTCCGGGAACAGCGAAGGCGGGAAGAGATTCGATTCTCTTCCCGCCTTCGTCATTCACCGAACGAATCAGCGAATCATGCGTTTGGACGCTTGCCGTGGTTGGCTTTCTTACGGCGGCGATCGCGACGCTTACGGCCACGCTTGCTCATTGTGCCCTCCTTTGATAGACGCTCAATTGTCTCATGATCGTCCGAGCAGAGCAAAGTCGGACCAGGTCACACAGTGCGCCGGCTCAGCTGTCGCCGAGGACGTCCTGGACCCCCAGCCAGTTGAACCAGCCGCGGTGCAGAACCAGCCACGCCAGGAGCCCATAGCCTTCCTGTGCCGGCAGATGGTCCCGTGACGATGCGACCTCGCGCTGCCATACGGGATGGCCGAGGAGGGGAGTGAAGGTGTCGACATAGGTGATGCCGCGCCTCTTGGCCACGTCCGAGAAGCTGGTGTTGAGCTCGGCGATGCGTCGATTGCGATCCCCATCGTGCTCCGGCGGTGGGCCGAGCACGAAGGTCGAGACCTTCCGGGCCAGGGCCTCGTCGAGGATATTGGCCACGTCGAGCCGTGCCCTGGCCACCGATCGACCCGAGTCGAGGTCGCCGGAGCTCAGAGCCAATACCAGACGGTTGTCCCCGTCGGGTGTGAATCGCAGAGACGCCTCGGCGATCGTGCGCGCATGGAGTCCGGCGGAGTCCTCGGTCGGCACCGCCAACGGATACACCTTGAGCTCTGGCACGCTCGGCAGAGTTCTCGCCGTCACTCGTCCGACCCACCCGAGGCCACGGCCATCGCCGTGGCCGGCGACCAACGGGCCTCCGACCACGGCGATGGTTGTGGTGATGTCGCTGCTCACCGGCTGAAGATCCGCTCGACGAGATCCTTCTGCTGAGCCTCGTGGAAGTGCTTGAGCCCGGTCGAGGTGGCTGCAGAAGCGGCACGGGAGATGACCTTGACCTCACGGCCGCCGAGGAGCTCGGGCAGGTGCAGTGCCATGAACGGCCAGGCCCCCTGGTTCTCCGGCTCCTCCTGGGCCCAGACGATCTCGGCATCGGCCGGGAAGCGGTCGAGCACAGCGGTGATGGCCGCCTCGTCGAGCGGGTAGAGCTGCTCAAGGCGGACGAGAGCCATCTTCTGGTCGTTGTCCTTCTCGCGCTTGGCCTTGAGCTCCCAGTAGAGCTTGCCGGAGACGAGGACGACGCGTTCGACCTGCGAGGCGTCGACGTCCGTATCGTCGATGACGGCCTGGAACCTGCCCGAGGTGAATTCCTCCGGCGAGTTCGCAGCGGCCTTGAGGCGGAGCATCGACTTCGGGGTGAAGACGATGAGCGGACGCTTGTTCGTCGTCGAGGCGTGGCGACGCAGCAGGTGGAAGTACGAGGCCCCTGAGGACGGGCAGGCCACCGTCATATTGTTCTCGGCGCACAGCTGGAGGTAACGCTCGATGCGGCCCGAGGAGTGGTCAGGTCCCTGTCCCTCATAGCCGTGGGGCAGGAGCATGACGACACCGGAGTTCTGCTGCCACTTCTGCTCGGAGGAGGAGATGAACTCGTCGATGACGGTCTGTGCACCCTGTGCGAAGTCACCGAACTGCGCCTCCCACGCCACGAGAGCGTCCTTGCGTTCGACGGAGTAGCCGTATTCGAAGCCGACGGCCGCATATTCGCTCAGCAGGGAGTCGTAGACCCAGAAGCGAGCCTGATCCTCGGTGAGGTTCTGCAGCGGCGTCCACTCATTTCCGTTGACCGAGTCGATGAGCACGGAGTGACGCTGGACGAACGTGCCGCGACGGGAGTCCTGGCCGGCCAGGCGCACCGGGACGCCGTCCATGAGCAGCGAGCCGAAGGCCAGCAGCTCGGCGAAGCCCCAGTCGATCCCGCCCGAGAGCGACATCTCCTTGCGCTTCTCGAGCAGAGCGCGCAGCTTCTTGTGGACCGTGAAGCCCTCGGGGATCTCGGTGAAGGCCTCACCGATGCGCTGGAGCATCTCGGGGCTGATGGCTGTTTCGGAGTCGTTGAAGGTCTCGATATCGCTCGGCTCGTAGGGAGCGTTGAACGCTTCTCCGTCGTAGGATCCGGTCTCGGCTTCCTTGGTCTCGGCGAAGGCCGATTCCAGCTTCGACTGGTAGTCCTTGAGCGCCTCGGCGGCTTCTTCGTCGGTGATGCACTTCCTGCCCACGAGCGATTCGGTGTAGAGTTTGCGCACCGACCCCTTCTTCTCGATGAGCGAGTACATCGTCGGCTGGGTCATCGACGGGTCGTCGCCCTCGTTGTGGCCGCGACGGCGGTAGCACACGAGGTCGATGACGACGTCGCGGTTGAATTCCTGGCGGTATTCGAAGGCCAGGCGAGCTGCGCGCACGACGGCCTCGGGATCATCGCCGTTGACGTGGAAGATCGGGGCGTTGATCGACTTGGCCACGTCCGTGCAGTAGAAGGAGGAACGCGCCGAGGCGGGGGGAGTGGTGAACCCGACCTGATTGTTGATGATGACGTGGACCGTTCCGCCTGTGCGGTAGCCGCGCAGCTCGGAGAGGTTGAGCGTTTCGGTGACCACGCCCTGGCCGGCGAATGCGGCATCGCCGTGGACGAGGACCGGCAGGACGGTGAAGCCCGCCTCGCCCTGGTCGACGAGGTCCTGCTTGGCGCGGACGATTCCTTCGAGGACCGGATCGACGGTCTCCAGGTGGCTGGGGTTGGCCGCGACGTAGACACCGGTGGTGTTGCCTGCCGGTGAGGTGAACGAACCCTGGGTGCCCAGGTGGTACTTCACATCGCCCGAGCCCTGGACGCTGTCCGGGGACATGGTTCCGTCGAACTCGCGGAAGATCTGCGCATAGGATTTGCCGGCGATGTTCGTAAGGACATTGAGGCGACCGCGGTGGGCCATGCCGATGGCGACCTCGTCGAGACCGGTGTCGGCGGACTGGTTGAGGATCTCGTCGAGCAGGACGATCGCGGACTCTCCGCCTTCGAGGCTGAAGCGCTTCTGTCCGATGTACTTCGTCTGCAGGAAGGTCTCGAAGGCCTCAGCGGCATTGAGGCGACCGAGGATGTGGCCCTGCTCCGACCGGGTGAGCTCCTGATGCGGGACCTCGATCTTCGACTGGAACCAGCGACGCTGGACCGGGTCGGCGATGTGCATGTACTCGAAGCCCGTGGTTCGGCAGTAGCTCTCGCGCAGCAGTCCGAGGATGCTGCGGAAGGGCATCATCGGCTTCGCGCCGAATCCGCCGGTGGGGAACTCGCGTTCGAGATCCCACAGGGTCAGGCCGTGCTGATTGATGTCGAGGTCGGGGTGGGACCGCTGCCGGTAGACCAGGGGATCGATGTTGGCCATGAGGTGGCCGCGAGTGCGGTAGGCATCGATGAGTTCGATGACTCGTGCGGTCTTGTTGACGTCGTCCTGGTCCTCGGCCGAGACGTCGGGAACCCAGCGGACCGGCTCGTAGGGCAGGCGCAGGGATTCGAAGACATCGTCGTAGAAGCCGTCTTCGCCCAGCAGGTAGCTGTGGACGAGCTTGAGGAACTCGCCCGATCCGGCGCCCTGGATCACACGGTGATCGTAGGTCGAGGTCATGGTCAGCACCTTGGACACGGCCAGGGAGTTGATGGTCTGCTGGCTGGCACCCTGGAATTCGGCGGGATAGTCGAGCGCGCCGACGCCGATGATGCAGCCCTGGCCCTTCGTCAGGCGCGGCACGGAGTGGACGGTGCCGATTCCGCCGGGGTTGGTCAGCGAGACCGTGGTGCCGGCGAAGTCGTCGGCGGTGAGCTTGCCCTGGCGTGCCTTGTCGACGAGGCCGTCGTAGGCGTCGACGAACTGACGGAAGGTCAGCGTCTCGGCCTTCTTGACGTTGGGCACGAGCAGGGTGCGAGACCCGTCCTTCTTCGGAACGTCGATGGCGAGGCCGAAGTTGATGTGAGCAGGGGAGATCATCACGGGCTTGCCGTCGCGGACATCGTAGGAGACGTTCTGCGAGGGGAAGTTCTGCAGCGCGCGGATCACGGCGAAGCCGATGAGGTGGGTGAACGAGACCTTTCCGCCGCGGGTCCGCTTGAGGTGCGAATTGATGACGATCCGGTTGTCGATGAGCGCCTTGGCAGGCAGTGCCCGGACCGACGTGGCGGTCGGGACTTCGAGCGACTCATCCATGTTCTTCGCGATGAGCTTCGCTGGGCCGCGCAGGGGAGTGATCGTCTCTTCGGGTGCGGGCTTCGGTGCAGTCTCCTTCGGAGTGACCTGCGGCACGGACTTGGTCTCGGCCTTCAGCGTCTCGGACTCGGCCGAGGACGGGGTGACTCCGCGGGATGTCGCCGGCGCTGCGGTGGAAGCCGGGGACTTGGCCTCTGTCTTCTTCTCAGCCGGCTTCGCCTCCTGCTTGGCGGCGGGCTCGGCAGCGGACTGAGCGCCTCCGCCGTTCTTCTCGTACTTGTCGAAGAAGGGCCACCAGGACTGGTCGACCGAATTCTTGTCTGACTTGTACTGCTCATACAATTCCTCGACCAGCCACTCGTTCGACCCGAAGTCTTCGACGGTGCGGTTAGGAGTATTGACGGACACGGCGTTGATCGCCTACTTCCTGATTCAAGACTTGCTGCTTAACGACATCTCCAAGCCTAACGTGATGTGCCATCGAATGTGCAGTTAAGGGACAATAGTGTTATGCGTTTCATCTCAAATGACCCGAACACCGATCTCACCTACTCCGATGTGTTCCTCGTCCCGAATTCCTCGACCCTGACTTCGCGCTTCGCAGTCGACCTCACCACAACCGATCCGACCGGGTCGACCACACCGCTCGTCGCGGCGAATATGACCGCTGTATCCGGTCGACGGATGGCGGAGACGATGGCCCGGCGCGGGGGACTGGCGGTGCTGCCGCAGGACATCCCGCTGACCGCTGCGCAGGAGACCATCGCCTGGGTGAAGAGCCGTGACCGGATATTCGAATCCGCATTGCGCTTCGCCCCCGAGGACACAGTCCTCAATGCCCTGCACGTGCTGGCCAAGCGTCCGCACGGCTTCGGCGTCGTCGCCGATTCCGCAGGCAGGCTCGAAGGCATCATCAATGCCGCGGATCTGCGCGGAGTCGACCGTTTCACCTCGGTGGCGGATCTGCTGGACTCCTCACCCCATGTCATCCGCGCCTCCGAAGTCGACTGGGAGGACTCCGGGCAGCTGGAGAACCTCTTCGAGTCGATGGCTGAGTCCCGGTCGGAGTTCGCCGCTGTCGTCGACGACGAGAACACCGTGCTCGGCAGCCTCACTCCGAAGTCGCTGCTGCGCTCGTCGATCTATACGCCCAACGTCGATGACCAGGGCCGACTGAAGATCGCCGTGGCCATCGGCGTCAACGGCGCTGCGGTCGAACGTGCCGCGGCCCTCGTCGAAGCCGGTGCCGATGTCCTCGTCGTCGACACCGCACACGGCCATCAGGTCAAGATGCTCGACACGCTGTCGGCGATCGCCGATGCCGAGCTCGGGGTGCCGATCGTGGCCGGCAACGTCGTCACCGCCGAAGGGGTCCGTGACCTCGTCGCGGCCGGCGCCGACATCGTCAAGGTCGGAGTCGGCCCGGGAGCCATGTGCACGACCCGGATGATGACCGCCGTCGGTCGTCCGCAGTTCAGCGCAGTGCTCGAATGCGCCGAGGCGGCTCGTGAGCTCGGTGCACATGTGTGGGCCGACGGCGGAGTCCGCTACCCCCGAGACGTCGCCCTGGCCCTGGCGGCCGGAGCTTCGCAGGTGATGGTCGGATCCTGGTTCGCCGGCACCCACGAATCCCCTGGCGACCTGCTCGTCGACGGCGACGGTCGGAAGTACAAGGAGAGCTTCGGAATGGCGTCGGCACGCGCCGTGGCCAACCGCACCCGCACGGAGTCGGCCTTCGCCAGGGCGCGGAAGGGACTGTTCGAAGAGGGCATCTCTTCGTCGACGATGTACATCGACCCGGAATCTCCGGGAGTCGAGGACCTGCTCGACGCGATCACGTCGGGCGTGCGCAGCTCCTGCACCTACGCCGGAGCCGGTGACCTCCGGGAATTCGCACGTCTGGCCGCGGTCGGAGTCCAGAGTGCCGCCGGATACGAAGAGGGCCGACCTGTGTCGGGAAGTTGGTAAGATCGCCTCATGCACAGTGACAGTCCCGGCCGGCGGGAAGCCGGCGCCCCAGATGACGATCCTCACCCCGCGAGGGTCTCTCACTTCACCCACTCTGCTCAGCAGATCGTCAACGGCGGGGACAGTCACTGATGGAATGGATACTCCTCGCCCTCGCACTGCTGCTCATCCTCGGCACCGGCGTCTTCGTCGCAGCCGAGTTCTCACTGCTGACCCTCGACCGCCATACGGCCGATCAGGCGGTCGAGGACGGCGTCGTCGGTGCGAAGACGCTGCGGCGGTCGATGACCCACCTGTCCACGCAGCTCTCGGCAGCGCAGGTGGGCATCACGATCACCACCCTGTTGACCGGTTACCTGATGGAACCGTCCCTGGGCAGGCTGCTGGCTCCGCTGTTCGAAGCCTGGGGCGTCGGCCCCGGATTCGCGGCACCGCTGGCGCTGACCATCGCCCTCATCGTCTCCACCGTGGGATCGATGATCTTCGGAGAGCTCGTCCCGAAGAACCTCGCCATCGCTGTGCCTCTGGCGACCGGCCGCATCGCCGCGCCGATGCAGTACGTGTTCTCGATCGTGTTCAAACCGGTCATCGCGGTCCTCAACTGCACGGCGAACAAGATCCTCATGTCGATGGGCATCGAGCCGCAGGAAGAGGGATCGGTGGGCCGTTCTCCGGAGGAGCTGACCTCCCTCGTGCGTCACTCCGCTGAAGAAGGCGTGCTCGACGAGCAGACGGCGGGCCTGCTGGAGAGGACGCTGAGCTTCTCCGAGCGGACCGCCGAAGACGTGATGACCCCGCGCACACGCATGTCCACGGTGGACAAGGACACCACGGCCAGACAGATCATCGAACAGGCCCGGGACACCGGATTCTCCCGCTTCCCCGTGGCCGACGAGGACAAAGACCACATCGTCGGCGTCGTCCACGTCAAACAGGCCTTCGCCGTGCCCCCGGGCAACCGTGACGACGCCTATGCAGGAGGGCTGATGACCGAAGTCCGGGAGATTCCGGAGACCCAGCGCCTCGATCCGCTGCTCCTGGAGCTGCGGGCGACGGGCCTGCAGATGGCCGTGGTCGTCGATGAGTTCGGCGGCACTGCCGGAGTCGTCACCCTCGAAGACGTCGTCGAAGAACTCGTGGGCGAGGTCGCCGACGAGCATGATCGGATGCGCGTCGCGGCCCGACCGGCTCGCGACGGCTCCTGGATCGTGCCCGGTCAGCTGCGACCCGATGAGATCTCGTCGACGATCGGTGTGACCATCCCGGAGGACTCGGACTACGAGACTCTGGCCGGGTTCGTCCTCAAGGAGCTCGGACGGATTCCCGAACCGGGTGACGAGGTCCGCACCGAGGATGCGCGAATCGTGGTCGAAAGGATGCACGGGCGACGCATCGAACGCCTCCGGGTGGTGCTGCGCGCCGCCGACACGGGAGCGTTCGAAACCGGAGGTGAGACCCGATGAGCGCCGATTGGTTCGGACTGGTCTGGCTGGTCGTTCTGCTGCTGGGCAACTCATTCTTCGTGGCCGCCGAATTCGCTGTGGTCGCGGCCAAACGCTCACAGATCGAACCGCGAGCGGCCGAAGGCTCTGCAGCGGCGAAGACAGCGCTCTACGCGATGGAGCACGTGTCACTGATGCTGGCGATCTGCCAGCTCGGAATCACCGTGTGCTCCCTGCTTCTGGGCAACGTGGCCGAACCGGCCATCCACCATCTGCTCGCCGGTCCGCTCGAGGGCCTGGGCATTCCCGCGGGGCTGTCATCGACGATCTCCTTCGTCCTGGCACTGGGAGTCGTGACCTACCTGCACGTGGTCATCGGCGAGATGGTGCCGAAGAACCTGGCTCTGGCCGCATCCGGCCAGGCGGTGATTCTGCTGGCGACCCCCCTGGTGTTCCTGGCGCGGGTCTTCGGGTTCGTCATCCGTCCCCTCAACGGCCTGGCCAACGGGATCCTGCACCTGTTCAGGATCGAGGCCCGCGACGAGGTCAACGAGGCCTATACGATCGAACAGGTCGAATCGATCGTGGCCGAGTCGAAGCGCGAAGGACTGCTCAGCGATGACACCGGGCTGCTCAAGGGCGCCATCGAATTCAGCGACAAGACCGCCTCGGACATCATGGTCCCGATGTCCGAGCTCATCACGATCTCGGACAAGGTGACCCCGAACGAGCTCGTGACCCTGGTCGGAAAGACCGGCTACTCGCGGTACTTCGTCGTCGGTGACGACGGATATCCGCAGGACTACCTCCACATCAAGGACGTCCTCTACGCGGACACCGAAGAGGCCTTCGACTCTCCCGTGCAGAGCAAGCGCTTCCGCCCTCTGTTCACGGTCACGGCCGATGACGAGGTCGAGGAGGCTCTGGCACAGATGCAGAAGGCGGGAATCCACGTCGCCCGCGTCATCGACTCGCAGGCGCAGGTGCTCGGTCTGCTGTTCCTCGAGGACGTGCTCGAAGAGCTCGTCGGCGAGGTCCAGGATGCGATGCAGCGGGGACGATTCGACTTCCGCAGCTGAGCATGTCCGATCGGCCGATCAGTCGGGCTCAGCCATTCGCCGCGACGGCGGTCTCCTGATTGCGGGGAGGCCGCCGTCGCGGCGTTGCGTCCGCTGCGGGCGCTGTGCCGGTGCGCGGGGCTGCGCGTGCGGGCAGTGGCGAAGGGTCTGTGCTCGCGGGAACGTTTCTGTCGGCGCGGAGTCCCATTCGTGACCGACTGTGTAACGGTTCGTGACGAAACAGTGATTCAGGACACCTGGAGTAGACCGCCTGTAGTCGTTCGTGATGACTCATCGTCGGCGAATGACCTGGTCACACGCTGTGTATGAACTGAAGGTGACATTCTGTAACGATGTCGTTATAGTGTTGTGACATAAGCTTTCGGGTGCCCGGCAGAGGGCCTCCAGCGCACAATCTTCACCAACAGTATGGAGCACTATGTCGAGTGAGCTCTCGACCGTCGAGGCGCCGCCGGTCCGCCGACGTGATCTGCGCAAGCAGAACGCCTCCTCGCAGGTTTCGCCGATCAACTCTTCGTATTCCGTGACATCGCAGGCGCGGAGCAGCGCATCCGCAGCCCTCTCGCCCCGTCGTGCGGCTATGGCCGCCGAGGCCCGCGCCGCAGCGGGTTCTCCGCGCCGTGCCGCGATGGCCAAGGAGGCTTCACTGCCGCTGACCCCGGCAGGCCATACGTCGTCGTTGGCCGCAGCTGAGCTCGGCAGGCGCGGTTCAGACGGTTCGCTGCTGCGCTCGGTCCGCCGTCGCCAGGTCACGACCTTCTCGGCTCTGGCCACGGTCTCGGTGACCGGCACCGCCATCGCCGCTGTGATGGTCGCCGGGAACATGAGCGGCAGCCAGGAAGTCAAGGTCGATGACACTGCCGCGCAATCACAGCCGCGTGCGATCAACGCCGAATCGGTCTCCGCCGACATCAAGGTCGACGAGGACGACAAGACTGCGATGACCATCGGCGCCCCGAGCGCCAAGCAGACGAAGGTGGAAGCGGCGTCCCGAGCGATCACGAAGACCGTTCTGCCCGGCTGTGACGAAGCCGCGCCGAAGGGCGACGCGAGCAACGGCGAACTGCCCGACGAATGGCTGTGCGAGATCGGTGTGGGCAGCCACAAGCTGCGCTCCGATGCCGCCGTATCGTTTGCGAAGATGAACGCTGCCTTCAAGAAGGACACCGGCAAAGACCTCGCGGTCACCGATTCCTACCGGTCGCTGTCGGCCCAGGTCTCCGTCGCCGCACGCAAGCCCGGCTTCGCAGCCCGTCCCGGAACGTCCAACCACGGATGGGGGCTGGCGCTCGACTTCGGTGGGGGAACGCAGAACGGCACCGGTCAGCAGTACGAGTGGCTCGTCGCGAACGCCGAGAAGTTCGGGTGGGAGAATCCTGACTGGGCCAAGCGCAATTCCTATGAACTCTGGCACTGGGAGTACGTTCCCGGCCGCAAGGCCATGAAGGGTGCCTGGTCTGCACTGATACCGCTGATCACAGCCCCGCGACACCGCGTGCAGTCCTGCCAGGACTGCACGCGGTGTCGTTTTGGGGGGTGGTGCCAAACGGTGATAGAGTGGCTTCCGTTGCCCGCGTAGCTCAGTGGATAGAGCGTCTGCCTCCGGAGCAGAAGGTCGTAGGTTCGAATCCTGTCGCGGGCACCACGACACCGCCCATCTCAACCGCTGAGGTGGGCGGTGTGCGCATACGCGGTCCGAACGGTCGGCGGTGCAGACAGGATCCAATGCAGTCGGAGACGAGACCCGGACCGTGATGTGAGGCATGCGATGTCGGAACCTGCTGATGAGGCCGTCCAGACCGGCGCGGGGGATGATGGCATCGTCCTCCGCGCGCAGGGCCTGCGCAAAAGCTTCGGCCGCGGCGACACGGCAGTCGATGCTCTCGACGACATCAGCGTCGACTTCGAATCCGGTCGCTTCACCGCCATCATGGGACCCTCCGGGTCGGGCAAGTCGACATTCATGCATGTCCTCGCCGGTCTCGATCGCGTCGATTCGGGCTCGATCATCATGCGCGGCCACGACATCACTCGTCTCAACGATCGGCAGCTGACCCAGCTGCGCCGTGACCGCGTCGGCTTCATCTTCCAAGCATTCAACCTCGTCCCGACCCTGAGCGCAGAGCAGAACATCGAACTGCCGGTGTCGCTGGCCAGGAAGAAGATCGATCGCGAGTGGAAGGCCGAAGTCGTCGAACGACTCGAACTCGGCGATCGCCTCCAGCATCGTCCGCACGAGCTCTCCGGCGGTCAGCAGCAGCGAGTCGCCGTGGCCCGGGCCCTGCTGACCCGGCCGGACGTCATCTTCGCCGATGAGCCCACGGGAAATCTCGACTCCCACGCGGGAGCGGAGGTCCTGTCCCTGCTCGGCCGGGCCACGACCCTGTACGGGCAGACGATCATCATGGTCACCCACGATCCCGTGGCGGCATCCCATGCCGGTCGGGTCGTCCTCATCAAGGACGGCCGGGCCGCGGGTGAAGTCCGACAGCCGACGCGGGAGAGCGTGGTCACGGCGCTGAGCGAACTGAGCTCTCTGTGATCGCAGTCGCTCTCGCGCAGATCCGGATCCACTGGGCCCGGTTCCTCGCCATCGGCCTCGGCATCGCCCTGGCCGCAGGTTTCGTGGCGACGACCCTGATCATCAACTCCTCGCTGCAGGACAGCCTCGAACACGCCGTCGGCCGTTCGTTCGAGAAAGCCGACCTCGCCGTCATTCCGCACAGAGACGTCTTCGTCGGGGGAGACGAGGCGTCTCCGCTGCTGGGACCCCTGGCCGATGTCGACGGGGTCAGCACTGCGTCTCTGTCGGCCCGCACCGTGACCACCGGCAGAGGCGCCTCATTCTCCGAGAGCTCCTTTGCCCTGTCCCCGGTGCCTGCCGATGAACGTCACGACACGTTCGACATGGTCTCGGGCCAGCGACCGGATGCCAGAACGGACCTCGTGCTCGATACCCGCACGGCAGCCGACCTCGCCATCGGCATCGGTGATGAGATCCGCTTCACCGTCGATGCCGTTCCGGTGGGCAGCGGAGACGATGACATGCCCGTCTATCGGGGACCGAGCCAGAGCAGTGTCACCTTCTCCGTCGTCGGCATCGCCGAGCTGAGGCAGGATCCGGCGCGGCCCGGAGCCTCTCGGGCACTGACGACCGCCGCGGGCTACCAGGAGTACTTCGCCCAGCAGGGTGATGTCATCGCCATTCAGATCGCCCTTGAAGACGGTGCGGACCCGGAGACGGTGCGATCACAGCTGCAGAGGGCCATCGACGAATCGGAGCTGGACGGCAGTCTCGAGGCGCTCACCGTGGACGATGCCGTGAGCGCGAAGACGGATCGGCTCTCCGGCGGCAATGTCGTTGTGACCGGTTTCCTGCTCGTATTCGCCGGAATCTCCGTCATCGTCGCCATCCTCGTCGTCTCCAACACCTTCTCGGTCATCGTCGCCGGGCGTCGTCGCGAATTCGCACTGCTGCGCTGCCTCGGCGCCACCCGCGTGCAGATGTACGCCTCCGTCGTGGCCGAAGGGCTCTTCGTCGGTGTGCTCGGATCGATCTTCGGTGTACTCGCGGGGATCCTCGTCAGTCGCGGCCTCATGGCCGCCGCGGTGCGGTACTGGCCGGCGGAATTCCCCTACGACACGCTCACGATCCCCGTCTCCGCTCTGATCAGCGGCATAGTCGTGGGTGCCCTGCTGACGATCGTGGCCACCATCCGCCCGGCTCGCAGCGCCATCGCAGTGACACCGCTCGAAGCACTCCAGCCCTTCGATGTCTCCATCTCGCCGAGAACTCGCGCCCGACCCCGCCACCTCGTCGGCTTCGGCCTCATCGGCCTGGGCACACTTCTCGTCATCGTCTCCGTCTACGCCGTGTCGACCTCCGAGCGCTGGATCCTCGGAGGTGCGCTGGGCGGGGGCCTCGTGGTCACCGGACTGGTCGTCAGCTCCGCGAAGATCATCCCGCCGGTCGTCGCGTGGGCGGGGGAGGTGCTGTTCAGCCCGTGGGGCGTGCCCGGGCAGCTGGCGACCTTGAACACGCTGCGCAATCCGCGCCGCACCGCGGCCACGGCCACGGCGCTGATCATCGGTGTGACCCTGGTGGCGACGATCCTCGTCGGCGGCATGTCGACGAAGGCGACGCTCAGCCACGGACTCGACCAGCGCTATCCTGTCGACGTCTCCGTGCCGCTGTCGGGCCTCGTCGACGATGATGAGCTCGACGAGGTGCGCGAGATCCCGGGCGTGTCCACCGCGGTCATCGCCCACCGCGCCGAGGCGGTCGAGGATTTCGAGGGCTCCCGTCCGGAGATCTTCGTCCTCGACCCGGACAGCGCCGACACCGTGCTCGGCGACGCGGCGGCCGACATCGTGTCCGGACGGGTCACCGTTCCCGAGGACTACAGCTCAGCGACCGTGCGGGTGAGAGGACTCACCGAGATGAGCGTGCCTGTGCACAGGGACGGTCTCTCCAGCCTCGCCTTCTTCACCACTCCCGATGTCGGCAACGACCTCGGGATCTCGGCGACGACGACGGCTGTGCTCGTCCGCCTCGACGAGGACGTCGACGTCGACGAGATCACGCGCATCCGCCAGTCCGTGGCCGAGGCACTCGACGTCTCCAGCGAGGAGGTCGGCGGCTCCGCCGTCGCTCGGGGCACCTATTCCGAACTCATCGACGTCATGCTCGCCGGTGCCGTGGCCCTCCTCTTCGTCTCTGTGGTCATCGCGCTCATCGGCGTCTCGAACACGGTCAGCCTCTCCGTCATCGAGCGCCGCCGGGAGAACGCGCTGATGCGGGCGCTGGGGCTGAGCATCGCGCAGCTGCGGACTCTTCTGGCGCTCGAGGCGGTGCTCATCTCATCGGTGGCTGCACTGCTGGGACTCGTGCTCGGCGGTGCCCTGGGCATCGTCGGCACACGGTTGGTCACTCATGGCTACTCCACCGACCTCATCGTCGACGTCTCCGTCGTGTCCTTCCTCGGCATCCTCGGGGTGGCGGTCATCGCCGGGATCCTCTCTGCTCTGGCACCGGCCAGGCGGGCGTCTCGGCTCTCACCCGTCGAGGGACTCAAACTCGACTTCTGATGGGCCCCGGCCACCGAACCGGACGTCGGTGTCTGATAGGAAAGAGCTCATGAACTCCGCGCGCATCCGCTTTCTGATCGTCCTCGGAATCGTCTTCGCTGCCTTCAATCTGCGCCCGGGAGTCACCGGGCTCTCGCCTCTGCTCGACACGATGGGCGAAGAGATCGACCTGAGCGCGGTGTTCCTGGCCGTCATCGGCATGCTGCCGCCGCTGCTCTACGGCATCAGCGGCTTCATCACCCCGCGGCTCTATGCCCGCTTCTCCGGACTCGGCCTGACCTTGGCCGCCATGGTGATGGTCATGATCGGACTGGGTGTCCGCGCGGTCATCGATTCGCAGTCGCTGTTCCTGGCGCTGAGCGTGTTGGCCCTGCTGGGAATGGGCATCGGCAACGTCATCCTCCCGCCCCTGGTGAAATCGTATTTCCCCGACAGAGTGGCCCTCATGTCGACCGTGCACGTCGGGCTCCTCCAGTTCGGGACATTCATTCCGCCGCTCGTGGCGGTTCCCCTCGCCTCCGGTGTCGGTTGGAGAGGCTCACTGCTCGTCTGGGCCGCTTTCGCGGCTCTGGGGGCGGTCGTGTGGATCGTCATCCGCATCGTCAGGCCCGCACCCGCCACCGAGGTGGCCGTCGCCGTCGTCGGCGGCAGTGAGCTCTCCCGCCTTCTGCGCAGCCCTCGGGCCTGGGCGCTGATGACGATGACGGGACTGACATCGTTCAACAACTTCATCCTCTTCACCTGGCTGCCGAGCCTGCTCACCCGCTCCGGATTCGATGCGGCATTCGGCGGAGCGATGCTGGCGCTGGTCACCGCCATCCCGCTCGTCCTCGGCTTCGTCCTGCCGACCATCGCGCAGAAGATGAGATCGGCCCATCTCATCGTCGTCGGCTTCTGCCTCAGCCTGGCCGTGGGCTACCTGGGGCTGTGGCTGCTGCCCACGTCGGCCCCCGTTCTGTGGACCGTACTGCTGGGCATCGGCATCTCCACGTTCCCGCTCGCGCTGACACTGATCACCCTGCGTGCACGCGACGCCGAAGCGGCGGCCTCCCTGTCCGGTTTCGTCCAGGGCGGCGGTTACCTCCTGGCGGCCACCGGCCCACTGATCTTCGCGTTCCTCATCCAGAGCTTCGACAGCATGTGGCCGGCATTCGCTGTGGTGCTCGCCTCAGTGGCGGTCAAGTTCTTCGTCAGCCACACCGCCTGCCGCCCCGGCGCCATCTGAAGCCGTCCGGGCATCCGTCTCGTCATGAGAGCGAAGATGACGCCGGATTCGTCCTCGCAGTCCGGCCCCGAGTACTCTGTTCGAGTGATCCCGGAAGACCTGCAGACTGCACTCGCGCGCGCCTTGGCGACGGCCGACGCAGGTCTTGTGGCGCCGGGATCCGCCGCGGTCATCGACGTTCGGGCCTCGGCCCGTCCCGACCTCGGTGACTGGACGACACCCGTGGCGCTGCGCGCCGCCGCTTCAGCCGAGCTGCGAACCCGACTCGCCGCACATCTGTGCACCGAACTGCGCGCCCTGCCCGAAGTGGCGGACGCAGTCGTGTCCGGGCCCGGATTCGTCAACGTGACGCCCACCCCGGCCGCGCGTGCGCGGGTGATCTGCGACATCATCAGCGCGGGAGCACGAGCCGACACCCACAGCGGAGCGGAACAGGATGGAACGACGTTCCGCGCGCTGGTCTCCGCATCCGCCCGGGAGCCGGCACCGGGTCTGCGCGCCGACGGCCGCGGCAACGATGTCGATTCGGGCGCTGTGAACGCCCTCCAGCGCGGCCACGCCGCGGCCTGCCGCGAACTGCGGCGGGCACACCGAGCGGGAATCCCGACCACGGCCAGCGACCTGGCGACGCTCGCGCAGCCGAGTGAGACCCGGATGCTCACCATCGTGGCGGGGCTGCCGTCCGCGCTGGAACGCTCGCGCCGCCTCGGCGAGTCCGAACCTCTGCTCACAGCGCTGCTCGAGCTCGGCGCAGTTGTCGAGACCTGGCTGCGTCGCTGCCCGGTCACGCCGACGGTCGATGAGGACATCACCGTCACCCATACCTCGAGGCTTCTCGCTCTGAGAGCCGTGATCATCGTCCTCGCCGCAGGACTACGACAATTGGGTGCTTCGGCCCCGGAGAGGATCTGATGCCCGCACATATCGCAGGGACACTGCACGCGACCCCGGCCCCGGTGTGGCTGCCCTATCCCGACGACGTCAATGCGCTGCTGCCGAGTCTGTGGTCGGACAACGTCGCGAAGACCGACGACGGTGTGCTCACGATCGCCGGTCATTCCGTGACGGACCTGGCCGAACGCTACGGAACCCCCACCCTCGTCATGGACGTCGCTGACTTCCGCAGCCGTGCCGAGGCCTACCTGAGCACGTTCTCCAACGCCTTCTCCGTGGAGAAGGGACTGGCCGGCGCCGATGTGTTCTACGCCGGGAAGGCATTCCTGTGCACAGCTGTGGCCCGCTGGGTGCATGAGGCCGGGCTCGGCCTCGACACCTGCTCCCTGGGCGAGATGATGATTGCCCGCGCCGCCGGTGTCCCCGGCGACCGCGTCGGCCTGCACGGAAACAGCAAATCGGCGGCGGAGCTCGAATACGCCCTCGACTACGGCGTGGCCAGGATCTTCGTCGACAGCCTCGATGAGGTCGCACGTCTGGAATCCATCGCTGTGGCCAGGGGAACGGTCGCCCCTGTCATGCTGCGAGTCACGGTCGGCGTCGAAGCGCACACCCACGACTTCATCGCCACGGCTCACGAAGACCAGAAGTTCGGGCTCTCTCTCGCCGACGGCACCGCCGCCCGGGCCGCTCGTCTGGTCGCCGAATCCGACCATCTGCGTCTCGACGGTCTCCACTCCCACATCGGTTCGCAGATCTTCGACATCTCCGGATTCCAGGTCGCCGCCGCCCGCGTACTCGCCTTCCGAGCCGAGGTCATGGGCGAACACGGCATCGACCTGCCCGATGTCGACCTCGGCGGCGGCTTCGGCATCCGCTACACCTCCCAGGACACCCCGATCCCGGTCGCGGAGATGGCTGCAGAGCTCGCTGCCGTCGTGGCCAAGGAATGCCGGGGCCTGGGCACGAGCGTCCCCAGGATCTCCATCGAACCCGGTCGCGCCATCGTCTCCCCGGCGGTGTTCACTCTCTACGAGGTCGGCACCGTCAAACAGGTGAGCACGGACAGCGGAACTCGCACATATGTCGCTGTCAACGGGGGAATGAGCGACAACATCCGCACGGCACTCTACGATGCGGACTATTCGTGCACCCTGGCCAACCGGAACTCGAACGCCGAGCCTGCGATCGTGCGGGTCGTCGGCAAGCACTGCGAATCCGGTGACATCATCGTCCGCGACGAATACATGGGGGCAGACGTCACCGCAGGCGATCTCGTCGCGGTCCCCACCACCGGGGCGTACTGCCGCTCGCTGGCCAACAACTACAACCATCTGCCCCGGCCGGGCGTGCTGGCCGTCGAGGCCGATAGAGTTGAGTGGATCGTGACCCCCGAAGACCACACGCAGATGTTCGCCACGGACCCGGGAATGGCCGGGGGAGAGACGTCGGCCTGATGAGCGTGAGAGACAAGAGTGGAAAAGGTGAGGAAATGCAGGCACTGAAGGTTGCCATGCTCGGATGCGGAGTCGTCGGCACGGAGGTCGCCGCCCGAATCCAGGATCGCGCGGAGGGCCTGGCCGAGCGCATCGGCGCTCCGCTGGAGCTGAGCGCCATCGTCGTCCGCGATGCCTCGAAGGCCCGTCCGGGAATCGACGAGAAGCTGCTGACGGCCGACGCCGAGGCGGCCATCACCGGAGCCGATATCGTCGTTGAGCTGATGGGCGGGATCGAACCAGCCCGCTCGCTCATCACCGCAGCGCTGCGCCATGGTTCATCGGTCGTGACCGCGAACAAGGCTCTGCTGGCCGCCGGCTACGGCGAGCTCATGTCCGCTGCCGACGCCGCTGGTGTGCGTCTCGAACACGAAGCGGCGGTGGCAGGGGCCATCCCGATCATCCGCCCCGTCGGCGATTCGCTGGCCGGCGACCGGATCGAACGCATCATGGGCATCGTCAACGGCACGACGAACTACATCCTCGATCAGATGGACTCCGAGGGCTGGGATTTCGACCAGGCGCTCACCGCCGCCCAAGGGCTCGGATACGCAGAGGCCGATCCGACCGCTGACATCGGCGGACACGATGCGGCGGCGAAGGCTGCGATCCTGTCCTCTCTGGCATTCCACGCCCCCGTGTCGATCGATGACGTCCACGTCGAAGGCATCGAAGGCGTCACCGCCGAGATGGTCGAGACCGCCCGGGACCAGGGCTTCGTCATCAAACTCCTCGCCGTGTGCGAACGTGTGGCCTCATCACCGGCGGGCGCCGGACTCTCGGCGCGCGTCTATCCGGCGCTTCTCGACCGAGCACACGCACTGGCAGCCGTCCGCGGTGCCTTCAACGCCGTGTTCATCGAGGCCGAAGCCGCCGGCGAGCTGATGTTCTACGGACAGGGCGCCGGGGGAGCACCGACCGCATCCGCCGTGCTCGGCGACCTCGTGTCCGTGGCCAGGCGCAAGGTGCTCGGCGGACGCGGACAGTACGAACGCCCCTTCCACGAGGACTACCCGATCCTGCCGATCTCGGCGATCACGACCAGGTACCACATCACCCTCGACGTGGTCGACCGTCTCGGTGTGCTCGCCGCGGTCTCCGAGGTCTTCGCCGATGAAGGGGCATCCATCGAACTGATGCGACAGACGATCGGGGACATCGACGACAACGGCGTCCAGCACGCGAAGCTCGTGCTGGCCACCCACTCGAACACCGACTCGACTCTGCAGAAGACGGTCGATCGACTCGTCGATCTGCCTGTCGTCCACACCGTCAAATCCGTGATCCGCGTAGAAGGACAGTGACTATGAACTACCCCAGACACCAGTGGCAGGGCGTCGTCGAGGAATACCGCAGCCTGCTCGACATCTCCGCTGACACTCCTGCCGTCACACTCGGTGAGGGCGGGACCCCGCTGATCAGGGCGGAGAAGCTCAGCGCACGCACCGGTGCCCAGGTGTGGGTGAAGTACGAGGGCCTCAATCCGACTGCGTCGTTCAAAGACCGCGGTATGACGATGGCGATCACCAAGGCTGTGGCCCATGGTGCCAAAGCCGTCATCTGCGCCTCGACGGGCAATACCTCGGCCTCTGCCGCCGCCTATGCCACGAAGGCCGGACTGACCTGCGCTGTGCTCGTGCCAACCGGCAAGATCGCGCCGGGGAAGATGAGCCAGGCCATCGCGCACGGGGCGACTCTGCTCGAAGTCGACGGAAACTTCGACGACTGTCTGACGCTGTGCCGCAAGCTCTCCGAGTCCTATCCTGTCCACCTCGTCAACTCGGTCAACCCGGATCGCATCGAAGGTCAGAAGACCGCGGCCTTCGAAGTCGTCGATGTCCTCGGCGACGCCCCCGACATCCATGTTCTGCCCGTCGGCAACGCCGGCAACATCACGGCGTACTGGAAGGGCTACAACGAATACCGCGAACAGGGGGTCTCCACGCAGCTGCCGCAGATGTGGGGCTTCCAGGCCGCCGGCGCCGCACCGCTGGTCCTCGGGCATCCGGTCGACGAACCCGACACGGTGGCGACCGCCATCCGGATCGGGAACCCCGCGAGTTGGACGCAAGCCGAAACGGCGCGTGACGACTCGGGCGGTCGCATCGATTCGGTCACCGATGACCAGATCCTCGCCGCCCACAAGTTCCTCTCGCGTGAAGAGGGCATCTTCGTCGAACCCGGTTCGGCCGCCTCGGTGGCGGGTCTGCTGAAGATGGCCGACGCGGGCGATGTCCCTGCCGGTGCGACGATCGCGGTGACCGTGACCGGTCACGGTCTCAAGGATCCCAGCTGGGCCCTGCACACCGCAGACGGATCCGATATCGAGACCCAGCGGGTCTCCGTCGACGCCGTCAGCGCCGCTCGCGCGCTGGGACTCGAGGACAGCTGAGCGTGCGCGTGAGACTCGAGGTCCCGGCCACCTCGGCGAATCTGGGACCCGGCTACGACTCGTACGGGCTGGCGCTCGACATCGTCGACACTCTCACTGTCACCGTCGCAGACGCAGCGGTCGACGCTGACCGCTGCGTCGAGGTGACGGGGGAGGGCGCCGAGGTGCTGCCACGCGACCGTTCGCACCTGATCATGCAGATCATCGGGGAGGTGCTCGAGGCGGAGTTCCCCGACGTCGCGGCCGATCTGAGTCCGCGGCTGTCGCTCGAGTGCGTCAACCGGATCCCGCATTCGCGCGGGATGGGCTCTTCGGCGGCCGCGGTCGTGGCGGGGATCGGCCTCGCCGCGGAGCTCGGAGCCTGGTCGACCGGAGAGGAGATGAGTCGAGATCGGATCCTCGAGATCGCCACCGCGATCGAGGGCCATCCGGACAATGCCGCGCCCGCGATCTACGGCGGTCTCACCGTCTCCCTGTCTGCGCCGGTCCAGTCATGGCAGGTGCCCGTGCGCACGCTCGAGCACGTCACCGTGCTCGTTCCCTCCGTCCGCCTCGACACCGAGGTCGCCCGCGGCCTCATTCCCGCAGGCATCGACCATGCGATCGCGGCGGACAACTCGGCTCGGGCGGGCCTGCTCGTGCACGGACTGAGCAACGACGCGCGGGTGCTCTTCGAAGCCACTCGTGATCGGCTCCATCAGGAGTTCCGCCGCAGCGCCTATCCGGAGTCGATGGAACTCGTCGACGCGCTGCGCGCCGAGGGGTTCCCTGCTGTCATCTCCGGAGCCGGACCGACGGTGCTCGTCCTCGCCGAAGCGGTGCCCGACACCCTCGTGCCGGCCGGCATCGTCGCTCATCGCACTGCGATTGACCTCGGCGGTTATCGGGTGAGCCGAGAAAATTGAGGAAACGATTCGCCAGATCGTCGCCGAACAAGTAGACTGTGGGTGTTCCGACAGGGCACGGCTTCCCGCTGTTCTACACAGATCCGTCGCCGATGTCATACATTCTGGAACATCTCCTGCTCATTCTTTAGCAGGTTTTCTTTCACATCGCACCGTCAATGGTGTTTCCGTCGCCGTGAGCAAACGGCACATGCCGCACGGCCGAAAGAGGGAGAAGGACCTTCGTGTCTGAAACCACCACTCAGGATTCCACCCCGCGCACAGGCAGCCTCACAGCGCTGCGGCTGCCTCAGCTCCAGGAAATGGCTGCCGGGCTGGGAATCAAGGGTTACCGTCGCCTTCGCAAGAGCGAACTGATCGACGCCATCAACAGCCACTCGGGCGGATCCGCTGAGACGAAGTCCGCCCCCGCCGAGAAGAAGTCCTCCGCCGAGCCCGCTGCGAAGGCCGAGAAGCCGGCGGAGAAGCGGGACGAGAAGAAGCAGGACTCGACGAACCGCCGTTCCTCGCGTCGTTCCGCCGCTGCCGCCTCCGAGGATGCTCCGGCGCTCATCGTCGAACCGCACACCGACGATTCCTCGGCGAATGAGTCCGGCGCACAGCAGTCCGGGGAAGCATCCGCCGATGAGTCGAACGGCGACCAGGATGGCCAGCGCTCCCGCCGCAGCCGCTCGCGTTCTCGGGGCTCGGAGTCCCAGACCGCGGAGTCCCGGAACGAGGACCGTGATGGCAGCGGCGAAGAATCCTCCGACCGCAACGGCGGCCAGGACCGCTCCGGGAACCAGGAGCGTTCCGGGAACCACGACCGCAACGGCGGCCAGGATCGTTCCGACCGTGACCAACGCGGAGGACGCGACAACGACCGTCGCAGCAAGAACAACGACCGTTCCGACGACAACCGAGGCGGCAACGACCGCAACGGCCGGGGCAACAACGACCGGAACGGCGGAAACGATCGCGGGAACCGCAACGACCGCGGCGGAAACAACGACCGCAACGATCGTCGCAACCGCAGCAACGACGATGACGACCGCGGCGGCAACCGTCGCGGACGGGGTCGGGACCGGAAGCGTCGCGGCCGCGGCAACGACGAGCCGGAGATCCGCAGCGACGATGTGCTCATTCCCGTCGGCGGCATCCTCGACGTCCACGACAACTACGCCTTCCTCCGCACCTCCGGCTACCTGCCGGGGCCGAACGACGTCTATCTCTCGGCATCCATGGTGCGCAAGAACGGCCTGCGCAAGGGCGACGCCGTCGCCGGCGCGATCCGTCAGCCGCGTGAGAACGAACAGCGGGGCAACAAGCGTGAGAAGTTCGACGCCCTTGTCCGCCTCGACTCCGTCAACGGACTCACCGTTGACGATGCGCGCAGCCGTGTCGAGTTCTCGAAGCTGACTCCGCTCTACCCGCAGGAACGACTGCGTCTCGAGACCACCTCGAAGCTGCACTCGACCCGCCTCATCGATCTCATCACCCCCATCGGCAAGGGACAGCGCGGACTCATCGTCGCGCCCCCGAAGGCGGGCAAGACGACGATCATGCAGCAGATCGCGAATGCGATCACCGAGAACAATCCCGAAGCGCATCTCATGGTCGTCCTCGTCGACGAACGTCCCGAGGAAGTCACGGACATGCAGCGCGCGGTCAAGGGCGAAGTCATCGCCTCGACCTTCGATCGTCCGGCCGACGACCACACCACGATCGCCGAGCTCGCCATCGAACGCGCCAAGCGTCTCGTCGAGATGGGCTCCGACGTAGTCGTGCTGCTCGACAACATCACTCGCCTCGGTCGTGCCTACAACATCGCGCAGCCGGCATCCGGCCGGATCCTCTCCGGCGGTGTCGACGCCAATGCGCTCTACCCGCCGAAGAAGTTCTTCGGTGCCGCACGCAACATCGAAGGCGGCGGCTCGCTGACCATCCTGGCCACGGCCCTCGTCGAGACCGGTTCGAAGATGGACGAAGTCATCTTCGAGGAGTTCAAGGGCACCGGCAATATGGAGCTGCGTCTGAGCCGACAGCTCGCCGACAAGCGCATCTTCCCGGCCATCGACGTCAACTCCTCGAGCACGCGTCGCGAAGAGATGCTCATGACCACGGAGGAGACGAAGGTCATGTGGCAGCTGCGCCGACTGCTCTCGGGACTCGAGCAGCAGCAGGCGGTCGAGCTGCTCATGTCGAAGCTCAAGGAGACCGGCTCGAACGTCGAGTTCCTCATGCAGGTGCAGAAGACGACCCCGCTGCCGAAGTCGTCGACCGACAACAGCTGAGATGGTCGACGACACTCTCACGGCCAGCGTCAGTGCACTGCTCGATGAGCATGCGCGGGTGCAGGAGGAACTCTCCGACCCCGCGGTCCACGCTGACGCCGGCCGGGCCAAGAAGCTGACCCGGCGGTACGCGGAACTCGACAAGGTCGCCGCGGCCGCCCGGCACTTCGCCCAACTCGAAGCCGATCACGCCGCCGCGGTGGAACTGGCTGCGGACGACGCCGACTTCGCCTCCGAGGCGCAGCGGCTGTCGGCAGAGATGGACACGGCCGAGGGTGAGCTCAAGGATCTCCTGGTTCCCAGCGACCCGGACGACTCCCGGGACGCGATCATCGAGATCAAAGCCGGCGAAGGCGGGGACGAATCCGCACTGTTCGCCGGCGATCTGCTGCGGATGTATCAGCGGTGGATCGACTCGCGGGGCTGGTCGAGCCAGATTCTCGACGCCACGCACTCGGATCTGGGCGGATACAAAGACGTCAGCATGGCCGTCAAGGCGAAGAATGACGGTGCCTACGGCTGGGTGAAGTTCGAAGGCGGAGTGCACCGGGTCCAACGGGTCCCGGTCACAGAGTCGCAGGGGCGCATCCACACCTCAGCCGCCGGCGTGCTCGTCTTCCCCGAAGTCGACGAGCCCGAAGAGGTGCAGCTGGACGAACACGATCTGCGCATCGACGTCTACCGGTCGTCCGGCCCCGGCGGCCAGTCCGTGAACACCACCGATTCCGCTGTGCGCATCACACACCTGCCGACCGGAATCACCGCAAGCTGCCAGAACGAGAAGTCGCAGCTGCAGAACAAGGAGGCAGCGATGCGCATGCTTCGCGCCCGGATCCTGGCCAAGCAGGCCGAAGAGGCCGCGGCGGAGGCCGCGGACATCCGTCGGTCTCAGGTGCGCACCGTCGATCGCTCCGAACGCATCCGCACCTATAACTTCCCGGAGAACCGGATCACCGATCACCGCACCGGATACAAGGCCTACAACCTCGATCAGGTGCTGGCAGGCGACCTCGATCCCGTCATCGGGTCCTGCCGCGACGCCGACAAGGCCGCTCGCCTCGACGCGCTGGGGGACTGACCTGGACACCGACAGCCCGAGGCTCGTCTCCGCTCTCCTGCGGGGGGCCGCCACACTCTTCACGGAGGCGGGAATCGCGAGTCCCGAAGCCGATGCGCTCGAGCTGCTCGCCCACGCCTGGGAGATCGACCGGGCAGCGCTGAACCGCCATCGCCTCTTCGACGACCCGGTGCCGGAATCCGTGAGTGCACGATTCGCCGAACTCTGTGACCGGCGCCGGCAGCGGACACCGCTGCAACACCTCACCGGCATCGCCTACTTCCGTCACCTGCAGCTGCAGGTGGGTCCCGGAGTCTTCGTCCCCCGTCCGGAGACCGAACTCCTCGTCGGCGGTGTCCTCGCCGAACTGGCCGAACTCTCCACCACTGACTCGCCGACGGGGACCAGCGAGGTTCGACGCCCAATCGTCATCGACCTCTGCTCCGGGTCGGGTGCGATCTCACTGTCCGTGGCCACCGAATTCGATGGTGTCGACGTCCTCGGCGTCGAACGCGAACCCGCCGCGCTCAAGTGGTCACTTAAGAACCTCGCGCACAGCCGCCTCGGCGATTCGAGCGTCGAGTTCATCGGCGCAGATGCGACGACGATCACCGATGTGCGACCCGATCTGCGCGGGCGTGCTGACATCGTGGTGACGAACCCACCCTATGTTCCCGATTCCGCTGTGCCGCGGGCCCCGGAGGTGGCCGACCATGACCCGGCGGCCGCGCTCTTCGGCGGAGACACAGGTTTGGAGATACCGGGGCTCATCATCAGCGAGGCCGAGCAGCTGCTGCGACCCGGTGGGCTCTTCCTCATGGAACACAGCGAGGAGCAGGGCGCCGGGGCACGGGAACTGCTGGAGGCCACGGCCAGTCTGAGACACGCCGCCACCTTCCAGGACTACACTGGACGCGACCGCTATACCGTGGCACGCCGCCAGGCGTAGGAGGCGCGGGGACGAATCCGTGTCATGCACGGCCCTGCACCGCGACCACACCGAACATTCGAAACGGAGAACTCGTGTCGAGACGATTCGACGTCAGCCAAGCCGAAATCCGTGAGCTCGTCTTCGACGAGTGCGCGCGAGTCGTCGACACGGGCAACCTGCTCGTCATTCCCACCGATACCGTCTACGGGATCGCCGCCGATGCCTTCAGTGCTTCGGCGGTCGCGGCACTGCTCTCTGCCAAGGGCCGCGGCCGGGACATGCCGCCTCCGGTTCTCGTCCCACGCGCGGAGACCATCTTCGGTCTCGTCGATGGGGTCGATGAGATCGTGCTGGCGCTGACGGCGAAGTTCTGGCCCGGACCGCTGACGATCATCGCCGATGCCCAGCCCTCCCTCGATTGGGACCTCGGCGACACCCACGGAACCGTGGCCGTGCGCATGCCCGACGACGAATCGGCCCTGGCTCTCCTCGCCCGCACCGGACCGCTGGCCGTGTCGAGCGCGAATATCTCCGGACAGCCCGCAGCTCGGACCGCCGATGAAGCGCAGGAGATGCTCGGCGACGACGTCGACATCTATGTCGACGGGGGAGTGCGGGAATCGGGGATGTCCTCGACCATCATCGACCTCAGCGGAGACGTGCCCCGCATCCTGCGTCGCGGGCCGATCACCGCCGAGGAGCTGCGCGAGATCGTCCCCGAGCTCATCGACCTGGACGGCTGAGTGCGCGCCTACCTCTTCATCCTCATCGTCTCCGCCCTCGTGGCGTACCTGCTGACTCCCATGGTCAAGCGGGTGGCCGAACGAGGCAAGATCTTCTCACCGCTGCGTGCGCGCGACGTGCATTCCGTTCCGACGCCGAGACTGGGCGGAGTGGCGATGTTCGGCGGGCTGCTGGTCGGTCTCATCTTCGCCTCCCAGATGCCCTTCCTCAATCGGATCTTCGTCGAACTGGAACCGATCGTCGGCATCGCCGGAGCCGCCGGACTGCTGTGTCTGCTCGGAGTCATCGACGACATCTGGGACCTGCATTGGATGGCGAAGCTCGCCGGCCAGGCACTCGCCGCAGGCTTCATGGCGATCAAAGGCGTGGCGCTGCTGTCCATTCCCTTCGGCGGAGTCATCATCGGCTCGCCGCGGATGTCGATCATCGTCACGGTCCTCGTCGTCCTCGTGACCATCAACGCGGTGAACTTCGTCGATGGTCTCGACGGCCTCGCCGCAGGAGTCGTCGCCATCGGCGGCAGCGCCTTCTTCATCTACTCCTACTGGTTGGCGCGTGACGCCTCACCGGAGTCGTATGCGAACCTCGCCTCGCTCATCATCGCGATCCTCGTCGGCGCCTGTCTCGGCTTCCTGCCGCACAACTTCAATCCGGCCCGGATCTTCATGGGCGACTCCGGGTCGATGCTCATCGGCCTGCTGCTGGCCGCTTCGACGATCCGAGTCACCGGTCAGGTCGACCCGGCACTGATCGGGCAGGAGCGAGCATTCGCCACCTTCATGCCGATCATCCTGCCGGTCGCGGTGATGTTCCTGCCGCTGCTCGACCTCGGACTCGCTGTGGTGCGTCGACTGCGAGCCGGACAGTCTCCGTTCTCCGCCGATGCCAAACACCTCCACCACCGGATGCTGCGTCTGGGACATTCCCATGCGCGTGCGGTGCTCATCCTCTACACCTGGACGGCGCTCATCGCCTTCGGATCGGTGCTGCTCCTCTTCAAGGGCTGGCTGTTCTCCGCCTGTGTCATCGGCGCACTGGTGGCTGTCACCCTCATCGTCACCTTCTATCCCCTTCGCATGCGTCAGAAAGCCAGAGAGGAAATCTCGTGACCGACCCGACACCCCGCCGAGAGACCGAAGTCGAAGCAGCCTGGACCCGCGTGTGGAGGACGCTGCTCATCCGCGGCATCATCCTCGTCCTCGTCGTCGCGGCCCTCGGAATGGGCATCGGCTGGCTGGTCTCGGGGATGACGGGACTCGTCGGCGGAGCCGTCGGCGGGGGACTGGCCGCGGTCTTCATCATCATCACCCTCGTCGTCATGTACGTGGGACGGAATATGGGACTGACCGCGATCGCCGGGTTCCTCGGCATCGGTTTCCTGTTCAAGGCCTTCATCTTCATGATCGTCATCTGGCGCATCAAGGATGCGACCTGGCTCGACGGCACGGTCGCCTTCTTCACGATCGTCGTCGCGGTGATCGGCTCCTCGCTCGTCGAAGCGATCACCGTGGTCAGAGGACGCGTGCCCTATGTCGATCCGGAGGCGAAATAGGCGCTGGAAGCCTCGTCGCCGCGCAGTTCGGAGACACGTCGAGAGGTGGGGCCAGAGACGAATGACGTGTCGTATAAAATCGTTGACAGAAATTGCACAGAGAAGCCTGATGAATTTGTCGGTCACTCTCTACAGTTGGTAGAGTAGACCCGGTGCTTGGGCGGATCTTCGCCCTTTGTCGCTCCTGAACCTCAAGCCTCGCCTTCAGTGCGGGGCCAAGGCCAGGCCATCAGGGCCCTTGACCATGGGAGAGTAGTAAAAACGTGGGAACACTCAACGCCGCGAACACAACAGTCAGTGCTGGAGAAGGCGGCTTCCACGCACCGTCGATGGCTGAGTTCTTTCCAGCCTCATTCCTCTTTGAGGGCACACCGTTCGAAATGAACCGCGTGATGCTCATCCGCATCATCGCCACCGTCGCTGTCGTTGTGCTGCTGGCCGTCTGGGCCAAGCGCATGAAGCTCATTCCTTCCCGCTTCCAGTCGAGCATGGAACTCGCCATGGAATTCGTCACGGTCGGCATCGCCGAGGACACGATGGGCAAGGAGAAGGCCAAGAAATTCATGCCGCTCATCGTGGCGATCTTCTTCGGCATCCTCTTCTGGAACGTCACGAAGCTCATTCCGTTCCTCAACATGCCGGGCACCGGCGTCATCGGCATGCCGATCGTGCTGACCCTCGTGGTCTACGTGACCTACCACTGGGCCGGCATCGCAGAGAAGGGCCTCGGCCGCTACCTCAAGGATTCGCTCATCCTGCCCGGCGTTCCGCCGGCGATGCACATCCTGCTCATCCCGATCGAGTTCATCACGAAGTTCGTGACTCAGCCGTTCACTCTGGCGATCCGACTCTTCGCGAACATGATGGTCGGCCATCTCCTGCTCGTCCTCTGCTTCTCAGCCACGAGCTTCTTCCTCTTCGACGCTGCGAACGGATTCCAGTTCTTCGGCATCGTCACCTTCGCCGGCGGCATGTTCGTCTTCGTCCTGGAGATGCTCATCGTCGTGCTGCAGGCCTACATCTTCGCTCTTCTGTCCTGTGTGTACATCAATGCCGCGATCTCGGACGACCACTGAGTTCGCACCCCCAGATCCGTAACTCACGAGTTGCACGGTCGGGCCAACCACCCGGCTACATTATGAAAGGAAAAGCATCCTATGGATATGCTCGCCGAAGTGTCAGGTAGCGTTTCGACGATCGGTTACGGCCTCGCCGCAATCGGCCCCGGTGTCGGTGTCGGAATCGTCATCGGCAAGACCATCGAAGGTACCGCTCGTCAGCCCGAAATGGCCGGCGCCCTGCGCGGAAACATGTTCCTCGGTATCGCTCTGATCGAGGCCCTGGCCCTCATCGGTATCGCCACCCCGTTCTTCCTGCCCTGATCTCGAAGAGGACTGAAAGATGACTCCGGTAAACATCGTCGCCTCCGCGGAGAACCCGCTTCTCCCGCCGGCCTACGACATCCTCTGGAGTGCCGTCTGTCTGCTGATCGTCTTCCTGGTTGTCTGGAAGTACGTCCTTCCCGCCTTCAACAAGACCCTCGACGAGCGTGCTGAGCGCATCCAGGGTGGAATTGAGAAGGCCGAGAAGGTGCAGGCCGAAGCCGATCAGGCTCTGGCCGAGTATCAGAAGCAGCTCGCCGACGGTCGTGCCGAAGCTGCACGACTGCGCGCCGAGGCTCAGGAAGAGGGCGCCCAGATCATCGCCGAGATGAAAGCCCAGGCTCACACCGAGGCTGATCGCATCATCGCTCAGGCACAGACTCAGATCGACGCCGAACGTCAGTCCGCCATGGTGCAGCTGCGTTCCGAGGTCGGCACTCTCGCCACAGACCTGGCTTCGCGCATCGTCGGTGAGTCCCTCACCGATGACCAGCGTTCGGCCAATGTGGTCGATCGCTTCATCTCCGATCTCGAGTCCGATTCGTCCGCGCAGCCGGTCAAGGGGGCGTGATGCTCCAGTCGAGCAGATTGTCCCTGCAGGCCGTCCTCGAGACCGCGAACTCCGAGATCTCCGGGGGAGACCCCCGACAGATCGGTGAGGAGACTCTGGCAGTCGTCGGCTTCCTCGCCGAGAATGTCGGACTGCGCAAGGCTCTGGCAGACTCCTCCGAGTCGGCCGAGAGGAAGCAGCAGCTGCTGCGGACTCTGTTCTCGACTCGGATCACGGATGCGGTTCTGCGCATCAGCGATCAGGCAGTCGGCCGCCGTTGGGCGCGGACCCAGGACCTCGTCACCAGCCTCGAAGTCGCCGGTGTGACAGCGATCGCCGCTGCCGCACAGGCCGACGCGAAGCTGGGAGCGGTCGAAGAGGAGATCTTCCGCTTCGCGCGTCTGCTGGAATCCAACCACGAGCTGTCCCGCGCGCTCGATTCGCAGGCCACCGACGAGAGCAAGCGCGCTCTCGTGACGGACCTGCTCGCCGGCAAGGCACAGCCCGACACCATCAAGCTGGTCGAACAGGCTGCTCTGCACCCGCGCGGTCTCCGTGTGGCGAAGGCGCTCGACCAGTACAGCGATATCCTCGCCGCCCGGCAGCAGCGGTCGGTTGCGGACGTCACCGTCGCCAAGCCTCTGAGCGAGGCGCAGACCGAACGGCTGCAGGCGGCTTTGTCGGCCAGCTATGGTCGCGAACTCGTCCTCAATGTCCAGGTCGATCCCGACGTGCTCGGGGGAGTCCGGGTGCAGGTCGGCGACGAGATGATGAACTCGACCGTGGCCGATCGACTGGCCGATGTGCAGCGCAAGCTCGCAGGTTGACACTAGTGGCCGGCTTCTCCGGCATCGGCGGCCCACCGGTCGCCGGACGCAAGATTTGAGTAAAGGAAGCAGGGAAACCAGATGGCGGAACTGACAATTCGCCCGGAAGAGATCCGGGACGCTCTCGGGAAGTTCGTTGACTCGTACAACCCGGAGAGCTCGGAAAAGACCGAGGTCGGCAAGGTCGTCACCGCTGGTGACGGTATCGCCCACGTCTCGGGCCTGCCCGGCACCATGGCCAACGAACTCCTGCGGTTCGAAGACGGCACCCTGGGCCTGGCACAGAACCTCGACGAACGCGAGATCGGCGTCGTCATCCTCGGCGAGTTCTCCGGCATCGCCGAAGAGCAGAACGTCTACCGCACCGGCGAGGTCCTCTCGATCCCGGTCGGCGACGGCTACCTCGGCCGTGTGGTCGATCCGCTGGGTCGTCCCGTCGACGGACTCGGCGATATCGAGACCGTCGGCCGCCGCGAGCTCGAGCTCCAGGCCGCCGGCGTCATGGACCGCCAGGAAGTGCGTGAGCCTCTCCAGACCGGCTACAAGAGCATCGACGCGATGATCCCCGTCGGCCGTGGCCAGCGTCAGCTGGTCATCGGCGACCGCAAGACCGGCAAGACCGCTCTGGCGATCGACACGATCATCAACCAGAAGGCCAACTGGGAGACCGGAGACCCCAAGAAGCAGGTCCGCTGCATCTACGTGGCCGTCGGCCAGAAGGGCTCGACCATCGCCGGCGTCCGCCGTTCGCTGGAAGAAGCCGGAGCGCTCGAGTACACGACCATCGTGTCCTCGCCCGCCTCGGACCCTGCCGGCTTCAAGTACCTGGCTCCCTACTCCGGCTCGGCAATCGGTCAGCACTGGATGTACGACGGCAAGCACGTCCTCATCGTGTTCGACGACCTGTCGAAGCAGGCCGAGGCCTACCGCGCCGTGTCCCTGCTGCTGCGTCGTCCGCCGGGCCGTGAAGCCTACCCCGGTGACGTCTTCTACCTGCACTCGCGTCTGCTGGAACGCTGCGCGAAGCTCTCCGATGAGCTCGGCGGCGGTTCGATGACCGGTCTGCCGATCATCGAGACGAAGGCCAACGACGTCGGTGCGTTCATTCCGACCAACGTCATCTCGATCACCGACGGACAGATCTTCCTGCAGTCCGATCTGTTCAACGCCGGTCAGCGTCCCGCTGTCGACGTCGGTGTGTCCGTGTCTCGAGTCGGTGGTGCCGCTCAGACGAAGGCCCTCAAGGGCGTCTCGGGCACACTGAAGATCTCGCTGGCCCAGTACCGTTCGCTCGAGGCGTTCGCGATGTTCGCATCCGACCTCGACGATGCGACCAAGCGTGACCTGGCTCGCGGTGCGCGACTGACCGAACTGCTCAAGCAGGGTCAGTACGCTCCGATGCCGTTCGAGAAGCAGACCGTGTCGATCTTCGCCGGAACCAATGGCTACCTCGACGAGATCCCGGTCGGCGACGTGCTCCGGTTCGAGACCGAACTGCACGATCACATCGAGCGCAAGACCGGCATCTTCACGACCATCCGTGAGACGCTGAAGCTCGACGACGACACGACCGAAGAGCTGAAGAACGTCCTGGCCGATTTCACCCGGAACTTCGCCAGCTCTGACCAGAGCGGATCGAAGGCCGGAAGCGAAGACACCGCAGCCGCTTCCTCTGACGAGGTCGAGCAGGAGCAGATCGTTCGGCAGAAGCGTTGAACCTGTTCCGTAACGGCGAAAGGAAGAACTGATGGGAGCCCAGCAGAGGGTCTTCAAACAGAAGATCCGCTCGACTCAGTCCTTGAGGAAGATCTTCAAGGCGATGGAGCTCATCGCTGCTTCGCGGATCCAGAAGGCCATTGCCCGCTCGCAGGCGGCAAGCCCCTACGCGAACGCCCTGACCCGGGCCGTGTCGGCAGTGGCCAGCGAGTCGAACGTCGACCACGTTCTCACCACGGAATCGGACGACGTCAAGCGTGCTGCCGTCCTGGTGATCGGTCCCGACCGCGGATTCGCCGGGGCCTATTCGGCGAACCTGCTGCGCGAGGCCGAGGAACTCATTCGGCTGCTGCGCAACGAGGGCAAGAGTGTGGATCTGTTCACGGTCGGCAGCAAGGCCAAGAACTACTACACCTTCCGCGATCGCAAGATCGAGAAGTCCTGGACAGGCATCTCCGAGAACCCGTTGGCCGAGCACGCCCGCGAGATCGGTGAGGCACTGTTGGAGAACTTCGATCCGGAGTCGGACGACTCCGGGATCGACGAGATCTACATCGTCTTCACCCGTTTCGTCTCCAGCGTCACGCACGACCCGGAATACCGGCGTCTGCTTCCGCTGGAGGTCGTCGACGCCGAAGAGGCATCGGCCGGCGGACAGGCCGGCGGATCGTCCGACGCCCCCGCGTTCCCACTCTACGAGTTCGAACCGAGTGCGGAGGCTGTGCTCGACGCTCTGTTGCCGCGATACATCGATTCGCGCATTCTGTCGGCGCTGCTCAGTGCAGCTGCATCCGAGCAGGCATCGCGACAGGCGGCGATGAAGACAGCCACGGACAACGCGGATGATCTCATCAAGACCTACACCCGGTTGGCCAATACGGCTCGCCAGGCGGAAATCACCCAGGAACTCACCGAGATCGTCGGTGGGGCGGATGCCCTCGCGGCATCGGCAGCCGGCGACTGACCGGCGAGAGCAGAGAGAAAGAGACCATGACTGCCACAGCAACGGAAACCTCTCCGGCACAGGGCACTGCCCTCGGCCGGATTTCCCGAGTCATCGGCCCGGTTGTCGACATCGAGTTCCCGCTCGACTCCGTGCCCGAGATCTACAATGCACTGACCGCGTCGGTGGAACTGTCCGAAGGCACCCGGAAGCTGACTTTCGAGGTCGCGCTTCACCTGGGCAACGGACTCGTCCGAGCCGTGTCGCTGCAGCCGACCGACGGCCTCGTCCGCGGACAGGAAGTCGTCGACACCGGCGCACCGATCTCCGTTCCCGTCGGAGACGTGACCAAGCACCACGTGTGGAACACGACCGGTGACTGCCTCAACCTCGCCGACGGCGAGGAGCTGGAGATCTCCGAACGGTGGCCCATCCACCGTCCGGCACCGTCCTTCGACGAACTCGAGTCGAAGACCGAGATGCTCGAAGTCGGCATCAAGAGCATCGACCTCCTGACCCCCTATGTCCAGGGTGGAAAGATCGGTCTGTTCGGCGGCGCCGGCGTCGGCAAGACCGTGCTCATCCAGGAGATGATCTTCCGCATCGCGCACAACCACTCGGGCACCTCGGTGTTCGCCGGTGTGGGCGAGCGTACCCGTGAGGGCAACGACCTCATCATGGAAATGGATGAGGCAGGAGTCTTCAAGGACACCGCGCTGGTGTTCGGCCAGATGGATGAGCCTCCAGGCACCCGTCTGCGCGTGGCGCTGTCGGCGCTGACCATGGCGGAGTACTTCCGCGATGTGCAGAACCAGGACGTGCTGCTGTTCATCGACAACATCTTCCGCTTCACCCAGGCCGGCTCCGAGGTCTCGACCCTGCTGGGTCGCATGCCCTCTGCCGTGGGCTACCAGCCCAACCTGGCTGACGAGATGGGTCTGCTGCAGGAGCGCATCACCTCGACGCGTGGTCACTCGATCACGTCGATGCAGGCGATCTACGTTCCCGCCGATGACTACACCGACCCGGCTCCGGCGACGACATTCGCCCACCTCGACGCGACCACGGAACTCAGCCGTGACATCGCCTCGCGCGGTCTGTACCCGGCGATCGACCCGCTCGCATCGTCCTCGCGCATCCTCGATCCGCTGATCGTCGGTGACGAGCACTACCGCGTGGCCAATGAGGTCAAGGCGATTCTGCAGAAGAACAAGGAGCTGCAGGACATCATCGCCATCCTCGGTGTCGATGAACTCGGTGAAGAGGACAAGCTCGTCGTCCACCGTGCACGTCGCATCGAGCAGTTCCTGTCGCAGAACACCTACACCGCTGAGAAGTTCACTCAGGTTCCCGGTTCGACCGTGCCGCTGGCCGACACGATCGAAGGCTTCTCGAAGATCTGCTCCGGCGAAGTCGACCACATCCCTGAGCAGGCATTCTTCAACGTCGGCGGCCTTGACGATGTCATGCGCAACTACGAAGAGATGCAGAAGTAAGCCATGGCGACACTCGAAGTGAATGTCGTGGCTGCTGATCGCGAGGTATGGACCGGTGAGGCCAAGCGCGTCATCGCCCGTACCCTCGACGGCGAGATCGGCATCCTGCCGGGCCACGAGCCCGTGCTTGGTGTCGTCGCCGACGGCGAGGCACGGATTCTCACCCCGGGAGAGGACACCATCAGGGTCAAAGCCGATGGTGGATTCCTCTCGGTGGAGAACAACCGTGTGATCATTGCCGCTGATCAGGCCGAACTTCTCTGATCTGCGCGTTACACTGGCAACCGTGAACCCTTCTGTCCTGCTGATCGTTCTGCTCTCGTTGGTAGGACTCGCGCTTGCGCTGATCGTGGTCGTCACGATCCGACGCAGGTCGATCTCGAAGCTCTCGGGTGCCTTCGACTGTTCCATCAACGTGGGCGAGGAGTATTCTTCTCGCCCACGTTGGCGTTTGGGCGTGGCGGTGTTCTCCGTCACATCCCTGGACTGGTATCCGGTCTTCGCGCTCACGCGCCGTGCCGCATTCCGTTTGCCGCGCGCGGATCTGGACATCCTCGTCCGGCGCAAGCCGACCTCCGGTGAGCAGTACTCGGTTCTGCCCGAAGCGGTCGTCGTCGACTGCTCGTACGGCAAGGCGGACGGTCGTCCGCGCTCGGTGTCGCTGGCGATGGACACCGAATCCCTGTCCACGATGGCTTCGTGGCTCGAATCATCACCCCCTGGCTTCAATCCGACGATGGGACGGTTCACCTAATGGATGTCTTCCGCCTGACCGGGCCCGCACAGCTGACGGGAACCATCGATGTCAGAGGCGCCAAGAACAGCGTCCTCAAGCTCATGGCTGCGAGTCTCCTCGCGGTGGGACGCACCACCATCACGAACGTCCCGGCCATCCGCGACGTGCGAATCATGGTCGAACTGCTCGTCCGCCTCGGCTGCACGGTCGACTATGACGCCGACGGCGGTGTCGTCGTCATCGACGTCCCCGCCGAAGTCGGCATCCAGGCCGACTACGAACTCGTCCGTGCGATGCGGGCGTCGATCTCCGTCCTCGGTCCGCTGACCGCACGGATGCGCGCCGCGCATGTGGCACTTCCCGGCGGAGATGCCATCGGCTCCCGCGGACTCGACATGCACCAGGCCGGGCTCGAGGCACTGGGAGCAGTCGTCCATCTTGACCACGGCTATTTCGTCGCCGAGGCTCCGAACGGTCTGCGCGGCACCGAGATCGTCCTCGAATTCCCCTCCGTCGGTGCCACCGAGAATCTCGTCATGGCGGCAACCCTCGCCCATGGCGCCACCACCATCGCCAACGCGGCCCGCGAACCCGAGATCGTCGACATCTGCACGATGCTCGTCGAGATGGGCGCGCAGATCGAGGGAATCGGCACGTCCGACCTCACCATCACCGGTGTCGAATCGCTGCAGCCGGTCACCCATCGCACCGTCGGCGACCGCATCGTCGCCGGTACCTTCGCCTTCGGCGCCGCCTTGAGCGCAGGCGACGTGACCGTGCGCGGAGTCGGGCTCGACATCATGCCGAACATCGGAATGAAGCTGCGTGATTCGGGCGCGACGGTCGACGACCTCGGCGATATCATCCTCGGTGATGGGACGGAAGGCAAGGGATTCCGTGTCATCGGCGCCGAGCGCCCTCACGCCATCCGGGTTGCCACCATGCCGTTTCCCGGATTCCCGACCGACCTGCAGCCGTTCGTCATCGCACTGAACTCGGTCTCCGACGGAATCGGTCTGCTCTCGGAGAACCTGTTCGAAGCACGCTGGCGCTTCGTTCAGGAGATCGCACGTCTCGGTGCGAAGGTGCGCATCGACGGCAACCACGCGTTGGTCACCGGCAGCGAAAGCCTCTCCGGCGCCGAAGTCGAGGCCTCTGACATTCGAGCGGGAGCGGGCTTGGTCATGGCCGCACTGCGCGCCGGGGGAGTGACCGAAGTGTCCGGAATCGACCACATCGAACGCGGTTACGAGAACTTCGTCGATAACCTGCGCAGCCTCGGCGTCGACGTTCAACGGGTCGTAAAGCGCGACGTCCTCAGTTTCGGCTGAACCTCCCACACATCGCTGCCCGTCGAGGGATCACCGGCTTCCGAGTCCGGCAGAGCTTTTCCGTGTCCGGTGAGCGATCTGTTCTCGTCGACCTCTTCCCGCGCATCGGGAGGGCCAGGGTCAGAACAGCCGTGTCTCGGGGTCGTCCATTCCGCGCAGTGCGTCATAGTCGAGAACGACGCAGCGGATGCCCCGATCTTCAGCGAGCGTACGTGCCTGCGGTTTGATCTCCTGCGCTGCGAAGATACCGTGGACCGGGCTGAGGAGAGGATCGCGATTCATCAGCTCGAGATAGCGAGTGAGCTGCTCGACACCGTCGATATCGCCGCGGCGCTTGATCTCCACTGCCACTGACTTCTGTCCGTCGTCGCGAGCCAAGATGTCCACCGGACCGATCGCCGTCATGTATTCGCGGCGAACCAGACTGTAGCCATCGCCGAGGGTCTCGATGTGCTCGGCGAGCAGCTCCTGCAGATGCGCTTCGACACCGTCCTTGACCAACCCCGGATCGACGCCGAACTCATAGGTGTCGTCAGCGAGGACTTCGGCGATGGAGATGACAAGGCGGTCTCCCGTCTTCGACTGCGAAACCTCCCACAACTCAGTCAGGCCGGCCTCTGCCTGCTCGTCATCGGGTTCGATGTGCCGAACCGTGCACGGGGGAGTCATCCAGTTCAGCGGCTTGTAGGACCCGCCGTCGGAATGGATGAGCACCGAGCCGTCGGACTTGAGCATGATGAGGCGAGTCGCCATCGGAAGGTGGGCGGTCAGACGACCGGCATAATCAACGGAACACTGGGCTATGACTAGACGCACGCGCTTCAGCCTACGTGAGACAATGACTCAATGCCACGATCTTCATCCTCGCGTCGCAAGAACAAATGGCAGCAGGCTCCCCGCGATCTGTCCGAGTCCACGGCAGGTGTGAGGACGAGCCGTTCACTGCCGGATGGAACCTGGTCCGTGCAGACTGTGAAGGGAAACGAATCCGGCAAGGTCTACGTCTGCCCGGGCTGCGGCCGCGACGTCAGTGCCGCCTCGACCCATATCGTTGCCTGGCGGCAGGATGCCCCGCACGGAATCGAGATCGGGGTCGAGAGCAGACGCCACTGGCATCGGCGCTGCTTCGATCGCTTCCGGTGATCTCAGGCCGCCTGCAGTCGGTCGGATGAACGGTCGTCTGCGAACGACGCCCGTAGCCGGAAACGTCGAAGGGACCCGCATCAGCGGGTCCCTTCGTCATGAACGTCTCAGGCGGCCTCAGCGCAGCGAGTTGCGCGAGCGTGAGGTCTTCGAGTTGTTGTCCTTCGATCCGGAGACCTGCGCATCGATCGAGATGGTGTCCTCGTCGGTGGCACCGTTGGGCAGATCCGTGCCCGCGGTGTCCTTGTCTTCAACGGCAGAGTCGGCGTTCGCCCCCGAAGCGTTCTTCGCATCAGGTGTCGACTTCGCCCCGTCGGCCGACGGGCGGGAAGTCTTCGCGGAGCTGCTGCCCTTGGTTGTGGGCCCATCGTTCTTCGCAGATCCGGTCGACTTCGAGTTCGTGGATCCGGACGACTTCGAGCTCGTGGATTCGGTCTTCGAAGACTCGGCAGTGGTGTCGGTCGACGACGCGTCGTCGGTCGATTTCGCGGAATCGTCGGGCTTCGCGGAATCGTCGGACTTCGCATCATCGGTCGACGTTGCCGACTCCTCGGACTTCGCCGCATCCGAAGAGTCATCGTCGGCCAGCAGGTCTTCGAGCTCCGGTCCGTCGGCGATCTGCTCGGTGGCCTGAGACGCCGATTCGGCCTTCGCCGGATCCACTGAGTCGCCGCCCATGATCCCGGGCATTGCGAACAGCGAACGGAGCTGATCGAGCTGAGCAGTGATCGTCTTGCGCTGCTTCGTGAGCAGATCGACCTGCGACTGGGCGGAGGCGACATTGCGCTTGGCCTCGGCCGCGGACTCCTCGATGGTCGCCTCGGCAGTGGCCCGCGCTTCGGCGATGAGAGTCTGCGCACGGGACTTGCCGTCGGCGATGATCTCATCGGCCTTCTTCACTGCGTCGGTGCGCGTCTGCTCGGCACGCTCGGCAGCTTCCTTCGCCTCGGTGTCGGCCTTCGCCGCACGGGCCTGAGCCTCTTCGACGAGCTTCTTGTTCTCGGCCTGTGCCTCTTCGTAGCGTTTCTTTCGTTCGGACTCGGCTTCTTTGCGCTTGTTCGCGAGTTCGACGTCGAAGTCGTTTCCGGCCTTCTTCGACGCCTCGTCATGGGCCTTTGCGGCCTTGAGCAGCTCATCGGCCTGTGCCTGTGCAGCGGCAACTGTCTCTTCTGCCTCGGTCTTGGCCTCGGCACGCAGGTCGGCAGCTTCCTTCTCGGCGGTCGCTCGCAGCTCGGAGAGCTCGAGATCCAGACTCTCGCGAGCTTCCTTCGCAGAAGCGGCATTCGCTTCCTTGGCCTGGTTGGTCTCGCGTTCGGTGGTCGCGCTGAGCTCGGCAGCGCGCTTCTCCGCGGCCTTGATCGTCTCTTCGGCGCGCAGCTCGGCCGAGGACGTGATCGCATCGGCTTCCGAGCGGGCATTGGACAAGGTGTCGTTGCTCTCGGTGTGCATGCGCGCACGTGCGGAGGCGGCCTCGGCGCGAGCCTTGTTCCGGATCGTCTCGGCGTCGGAATTGGCCTGGGCGAGGGTCTCACGGGCCTGCGATTCGGCGATCTTGAGCAGATGATCGATGCGGCTTCCGGGAGGGCCGGCGGCCTCCGCGTTGTCGTTGGCAGCCTTCTTCAGCTGTGCCTTGGCTTCGGACAGCTCTCCGGCGATCTGCAGCTTCGCCCGATCTGCATTGATGACCTGACTGCGCGCATCGGCCAGAGCCTTGCGGACCGATTCGACCTCGGTGCGCAGCTGCTGCAGACGCGAATCGACTTCACTCTTCTCGTAGCCGCGCATCGCTGTGCGGAATTCTTCGGTGGGCGTCACTGAAGCGAACTCCTGTCATCGTGGAAAGGGGGTGTACTTGGGCTGTCCTCGTCCTACTCTAACGGAGACTCCATGAGTGTTGGGTGCGAATGCGCGAGTGTGGACAGGGCCGCAGCCAGGGCTGTGGAGACCCAGTGATGCAGGCCACATGTGCCTCGACTAGGCTGGAGGGCGTCGAAACGCATACGTGCTGCGGACACGAGTCCGCAGCGCGGAAATCCGAGGAGGAAATATGGCTGATGCAGTAATCGTGGCCGGAGCACGGACACCGTTCGGGCGGCTGCAGGGCGAGCTGTCGAAACTCAGCGCCGTCGAGCTCGGCGCCGAAGCCATCGCCGGTGCTCTCGATCGCGCCGGCATCCAGGGCTCCGACGTCGGCTACGTGATCATGGGTCAGGTTCTCCAGGCCGGGGACAGTCAGGGTCCCGGTCGACAGGCTGCAGTCAAGGCCGGCATCCCCATGTCTGTTCCGGCCGTGTCGGTGAACAAGCTGTGCCTGTCGGGGATCAATACGATCACTCAGGCCGCTCAGCTGATCCGCGCCGGCGAGTACGACGTCGTCGTGGCAGGCGGTCAGGAGTCGATGAGCCAGGCGCCGCACATGCTCATGAAATCGCGTTCGGGTTATAAGTACGGCGATGTCGTCGTCAAAGACCACATGGACTACGACGGTCTCTGGGACGCCTTCACCGATCAGGCCATGGGCGGTTTGACCGAGGAGGCCAACGCCGGTGACCGGGAGTTCTCCCGCGCCGAGCAGGACGCCTTCTCCGCTCGTTCGCACCAGCGCGCTGCGGCGGCACAGGAGACCGGTGCCTTCGCTGATGAGATCGTTCCCGTGACCATCAGCTCGCGCAAGGGCGATGTCACCGTCTCCGCCGATGAGGGGGTGCGCCCGGACACGACTGTCGACTCCCTGTCCACGCTGCGTCCGTCCTTCCGCAAGGATGGAACGATCACCGCCGGCAACGCCTCGCAGATCTCCGACGGAGCCTGCGCCGTCGTGGTGATGTCGCGTGAGAAGGCCGAGGAGCTCGGCGCTCCGATCCTTGCGGAGATCCGGTCGCATGCCTGGACCGCCGGACCGGACTCGACTCTCCAGCATCAGCCCTCCCAGGCCATCAAGGCCGCCGCCGAACGCGAGGGCGTTGCGGCCGACTCCTTCGATCTCTACGAGATCAACGAAGCCTTCGCCGCTGTCGGTCTGGCCAGCGCGAAGGACCTCGGCATCGACGAGGACAAGGTCAATGTCAACGGAGGCGCCGTTGCGCTGGGCCACCCGATCGGTGCCTCGGGTGCCCGAGTCGTCCTCACACTTGCCCTCGAGCTCCAGCGCCGAGGCGGCGGCACAGGCATCGCAGCGCTCTGCGGCGGCGGTGGGCAAGGCGATTCGCTCATCGTGACAGTTCCTGCTCGGTCCTGAGCAGAATCGTTCACTCGAAGCCAGAGAGATGAGACGGTGGGGAGTCGATCTGCTCCCCACCGCGCTCGAAAGGAAGGACCATCATGCTCGCAGCATTCTCAGTCGCGCCCAGCGGGGGAGAAGGGGCCGATGCTTCGGTCCATGACGCCGTGGCCGCGGCCGTCGAGATCGTCCGCAGGTCCGGCCTGCCGCACCGCACGGACTCGATGTTCACGACCATCGAAGGCGAATGGGACGACGTCTTCGCGGTCATCAAAGACGCCACCGAGGCGGTCGGCGAGTTCGGCACTCGGGTGTCGCTGGTGGTCAAGGCCGATATCAGGCCCGGCTACACCGGAGAGATCGACGGCAAACTCGAGCGTCTGGAGAAGGCGATCGGCGCCCGCGAAGAGTCCTGAGTCCGATTCTTCCGAAATTCTCAGTGACGTGAGTCTCATCTGGCGTTAGTCCATCTCCATCGGATGCATCGAACGAAGGAGATGGACAATGAATGGTGCAAAGCTCTTCTCTGTTGCCACGGCACTCACGCTCGTCGCGTTGGTGGGCTTTATGCTCGCGGGATTCTTTCCGATCATCGTCGACTTCGCGTTCGGCATCGAAGCCGCAGCAGTCATCCTTGCGATGACAGGAGTGATTGCCGTGTCCTTTGTGACAGTGCGCAAGTCGATGGAGAACGCGGCCCGTCATTACTGAGATTCTCCTGCCGAGCTGCCACGGCAGCGATCCGGCCCTGATTCGCGGCGGCGACTGAGACAGTCCGCGTCGAATCGGGGCCGCTTTCTGTTCTCCTCCGGGCATCGGTTACGATGTTTGAGCCTCCGTAGCTCAGTCGGATAGAGCAACCGCCTTCTAAGCGGTAGGTCGCGGGTTCGAGCCCCGCCGGGGGCGCTTCCTATGCCCGCATCCGCCTATCGGGCGGAATCGGGCGGTCAGCTCAGCCGCTGAGCAATTCCGCGCCGATACGGCGTGGCAGTTGGTGCGGAGCTGGGAAAACATAGAGAGTGGAGGCGTGATGACTGAGAGTAAGAGTGCCGTGACGCCGCCGGTCGGCCAAGCGTTGAACGATATCGTCAAGCGAGTGTCGGAGACGCGCTTCACCCTGCGCAGCGACGACTTCGCCGACGCTCGCGCAGCACACTCGACACTGAGCTCCGAACTCAACGACTACGTGCTGCCGCGGATCAATCGATCACGGACTCCGTTCCTCATCGCAGTGGGCGGTTCGACCGGTGCAGGCAAATCGACCTTGGTCAATTCCCTCGTGGGCCGCAGAGTCAGCCCCGCCGGAGTGCGTCGACCGACGACGGGCAACCCGGTCGTCATCTTCAATCCCGCCGATGCCAAGTCCTTCGAGCCCGAACACTATCTGCCTGAACTGCCGCGCAGCTCCGACTCGCAGTCGAGCGTGCCCGGAGTCGTCCTCATCGCCGATGAGAACATCGAAGCAGGCACAGCCATCCTCGACTGCCCCGATATCGACTCCATCTCGGAGACGAATCGTGCACTCGCGCGCAGGGTGCTGCTCAGTGCAGACCTGTGGCTGTTCGTGACGACGGCGAACCGGTACGCCGATGCCGCCCCGTGGACCCTGCTGAAGACTGCGGCTGTGCGAAGCACCTCGGTCGCCATCGTGCTCGACCGGGTTCCGCCCGAAGCCAACCGCGAAGTCAGGCATCATCTGTCCAGCCTGCTCGCTGATGCGGGACTGGCGAACTCACCGATCTTCTCCGTCGCCGAGCTCGAACTCGAAGAGGGGCTGCTGCCTCATGCGGCGATCTATCCGATTCGGTCGTGGATCTCACAGGTCGGCACGGAGGGCAGCTCCCTCGAACGCATCCGCAATCGCACGCTCGCAGGTGCCATCGCCGCCCTGCCCGCACGAGTTCGCGAACTCGCCGATTTCGCTGAGAATCAGGAAGCGGCCCACAGCACTCTGGCCGGTTCGTTGGAGGCGAGTTTCCGAACTGCCCAATCGGGACTCGTCGACGTCTTCTCCGACGGACGGGTCCTGCACGGTGAGGTCAATGCCCGCTGGCAGGACTTCGTGGGCACCGGGCAGCTGTTCCGCGGCCTGGAGCCGACGATGGCTCGGATGCGCGATCGCATCTCCGCGGCGGTGACCGGCAAACATGACGCTGCCACACCTCTGCACGTGGCCATTCTGCGCAGTGCGGCGGTCTCGCTGCGGGAACAGGCCATCGACGCGGTCGATGAGGTCAATGCCGAGTGGCGCAATACAGCTGCAGGCGCGGCACTCATCGAAGACCAGCCTGAACTGCGCACGGTCGGTGTCGGGCTCGAGGATGCGGTGAAGTCGGCGGTGAGCCAGTGGTCCGACGAGGTCAATGCGCTGGTCCGCGATATCGGTCAGGGTAAGAAGTCCAAGTCCCGAATCCTCTCCTTCGGCGTTGCAGGCGTGTGCGCCGTCGTCGAATACGCGGCCTTCTGGGATCCGCAGCGCACCCACGACGCCGGGCAGACCACTTCGCAGGGAGCCGGAGTCGCACTCAATCTCGCAGAGACGATCTTCGGAGCGGACGAGGCTGCCGGACTCATCGCGTCGATCCGTCAGCGCTTCCTCGATGCCGCTGGCGGGATCGTCGCGGGCTGTCGGACTCCCTTCGACAACGCACTGAGCCTATCCGCGGTACCGGCGCGGCAAGCGGGCGCCCTGCGCGCCTCCGGTGAACGACTTGAGGTGGCATTGTGAACAGTTCTGCACAGACCGAGATCCGGCGCCTCGCCGAAGGAATCCGACATGCGCTGTCACTGAGTGAGGACAAGCTGGCCGGAGACGTTCGCGCCGATGCCCAGAATCTGCTCGACCGGGCCGACGACCGGCTGGGCCTGGGGGAGGACTTCACGGTCGTGGCGTTCGCCGGCTCCACCGGGTCCGGCAAGTCCTCGCTGTTCAACGCGGTTGCCGGTCTCGAGATCGCCCGCGTCGGCGTGCGTCGACCCACGACCTCACGCCCGACCGCATGCGTCTGGGGCGAAGGCGGCAACGATGTCCTCGACTGGCTGCACGTGCCCGAACGCAGCCGCACCTGGCGCGAATCGGCCCTCGACGGCGACGATCAGCGACGCTTGCACGGACTGATCCTGCTCGACCTGCCGGACCACGACTCCACGGCTGTCGAACACCGTGTCGAGTCGGATCGGCTGGTGGGACTCGTCGACGTCGTGTTCTGGGTCGTCGACCCGCAGAAATACGCCGACTTCTCACTGCATTCGGAGTACCTGACCAAGCTCGCCGAAAACAGTGCGAACATGGTCGTCGTGCTCAATCAGATCGACAAACTCAGTCCGGAGGAGCAGAAGGCCGCAACCGATCATCTGCGCCAGCTGCTCAACGAAGATGGGCTGAGCGAGACGAACGTGCGCATCTCCTCGGCTACGACCCGAGAAGGCATCCCGGAGATCCGCAGCATCCTCGCCGATACCGTCGACTCCAACGATGCCGCTGCCGAGAGGCTGTTGGCCGATATGCAGGCGATGGCCAAACGGATCCGGAAGGATCTCGGAGAACCGGTCTCATCCCCGGACGAACTGCCAGGCGCATCCCGACTGGTCGAGACGATGTCGGAAGCCGCAGGTGTCGAAGCTGTGGCACAGACGGTGCACGACGATTACATCCGCCGTGCCTATCGGCAGACCGGCTACCCTGTCCTCGCATGGGCACAGCGCAACGCGCCCGACCCCTTGGGCGCCAAGCACGGTCAGGATCGGGACGAGCTCGTCCGCGCCTCGGTGCCGGCGACGACGCGGGCCCAGAGCTCCCATGTCCGTCTCATGGCTCACGAACTCATCGCAGGATCCGTGTCGACCATGCCGCAGGCATGGCAGAACGAGGCCGCGGCGGCAGAGAAGAAGAGCACGGACGAACTGTCTCAGAACCTCGACTCGGCCGTGACAGCTGTGGAGATCGCCCGGCAGAGTCCCGGTTGGTGGTCGCTGGCACATACCCTGCAGATCATCTTCTTCGTCGCCTCGATCATCGGTCTGCTCGGCATCATCGTCTCCGCGCTCGTCGCCGCGATCGGCTCGGGTGCGCTGCCGGCATGGTGCTGGATCGTCAGCGTCGGTCTGTTCGTGATCGGCTGCATCGGCTCCGTCGTGACCTCGCTGATGGCGAAGTCCGCGCGGGCCAGAGGTGCTGAAGAAGCGGCCGCCGAAGTCGAACGCTGGCTGCGAGACGCGGTCGGTCGCGTCGCCCAGAGTTCGTATCTCAACCCGGTGAAGACCGTCATCGGAGAGCACCGACGGGCCTACGAGATGCTCGGCTGAGTCGCAGACACGCACCTCGGACTCGAACACACAACGCGTACGACTCCGACCGTGATGCCCTGTGGACGCAGAACCACTGTCCACAGGGCATTTTCTGACCCTGGACACCGGACCGGAGGATCGGGCTGACTGGAGGTCCATGCGGACACCGAAGACCGCATGGTCCCAGCACACCGATTTGGAGTCACCGATGTCCGCAATCCCGATCACCGTCACCGGCACCATCGCCACAGAGCCGACCGCACGCACACTTCCCTCCGGACGTGCCTGTGCCTCCTTCAGGCTGGCCGTCAATCATTGGAGAGTCGATAAGAGCACAGGTGAGTTCATCGACGACGGAACCTCGTGGTTCGGCGTCGACTGCTACGGCGAGCTGGCCAGCAATTCCGCGACGTCGCTGACCACCGGGGCTGCGGTGATCGTGTCGGGCAGCCTGAGGAACCGGGAATGGGCCACCGAGGAGCGCAGCGGAATCTCGCCGACGGTGGTCGCCGAGCACATCGGTCCCGATCTCAGATACGGAACTGCTCACTACCAGCGGGCGAAGGCATCCGATCGGTCACAGCCGCCTGCCACACAGGCGAACACCGTGCCGACCGGCTCGCACGGTGCAGCCTGGGATGCCTTGGCCCCCACCCCGCCGGACACCGGCACCGGAGACAGCGAGAGCCTCGCCTCGCGGGGGCCGGACGGAGCGACGGGGACGAACGGTGAGGACGATCACACGACCGAAGCCGAGGGTGGGACCGAACGCGACGTCGCCACCGATGCCCCGGGAACTGCGGGGGCAGACAGCAAGCCGGGCGACGCAGACGATGCGATCGCACGTGAGACTGCGAAAGCCGCAGCACCGTTCTGATCACGTGGATACGACGGTTCGAGGTCGATCTGCTTCCGCCCTCGGTACGGGGGATCGGCTACAGTGAGATAGTCAATCGTCCCCTCTCGCCGAGGATTCAGATGCGTCTCGTTCCTGTGCTGGGTGCCGCAGCACTGACTCTGGCATTGTCAGGCTGCTCACTTCTCGGCTTCGGTGCCGATGACTCGCAGCCGCAGCCGAAACAGACCCAGGCGAAGCCCGTTGCCGAAGTCGACAAGGTGCTCACGGCACTCAAGCCGCTGACGGGCGACAAGGAATCGGTGCCGTCGACGAAGAAGTTCTTCACCACGATGCTGGACGCCGGATATGAACCCGAGCAGCTCGAGGCGACGATCGACGAGTCTCCACTGGGCAATGAGGTGCCGTCGAAGATGTTCGGCGTCAAGACCGACAAAGGCTGCGTCGTCGGAGAGATTCGGAAGGGCAAAGCCACCGCCGACCTCGTCCAGCCGACCGAATCGACGGGCTCCTGTCTGTTCGGCGAGGTCGAACGGCCGGAGGGCGTCACAGCGCCGAAGGGCGAGAAGCGCGACGAAGACGGTGACTCCAACGGCGCCGGCCACCTGCCCGGCGAGGATATCAACGGCGAAGACGGTGAGACCGAGAGCCCCCCGCCGAGCGGGGACGACTCTGAGTCGGCGAGCACCGGGGGAGCGGAAGGGACCGCAGGCTCCGAGGGGTCGGACAGCTCACAGGGCACCGGCGGGACATCCGGGGAAGGCGGTTCCGGGGAGACCTCGAACGAGGGCGACTCATCCGGCGAAGCCCCATCACTCGGCGGCGGCTGAGCAGTCGCAGACGGTCGATGCACCGCTTCGGCGGCTGCTGAACAACCCCGGTGTCTGCCGGGCGTCAAGTAGCGCCGGGGTGTGCCGAACCGATAGCCTGAGTGCACTATGGCTGAATTCATCTACACCATGCACAAGGCGCGCAAAGCGCACGGTGACAAAGTCATCCTCGACGATGTATCGATGTCGTTCTATCCCGGAGCGAAGATCGGTATGGTCGGCCCCAACGGCGCCGGCAAATCAACGATTCTCAAGATCATGGCGGGAATCGAGCAGCCGTCCAACGGTGAAGCTCGACTCAGCCCCGGATACTCGGTGGGCATCCTCATGCAGGAACCGCCGCTGAACGAGGAGAAGACCGTCCTCGGCAACGTCGAAGAAGGCGTCGGCGAGATCAAGGCGAAAGTCGACCGCTTCAACGCGATCTCCGAAGAGATGTCCAACCCCGATGCGGACTTCGACGCCCTCATGGAAGAGATGGGCAAGCTGCAGGAGGCCATCGATGCCGCAGATGCTTGGGATCTCGACTCCCAACTCGAACAGGCGATGGACGCTCTGCGGTGCCCGCCGCCGGACGCTGACGTCGCTGTTCTCTCCGGTGGTGAACGCCGCCGGGTGGCGCTGTGCAAGCTGCTGCTCGAAAAGCCCGATCTGCTGCTCCTCGACGAGCCGACCAACCACCTCGATGCGGAATCGGTGCTCTGGCTCGAGCAGCACCTGAAGACCTACCCGGGCGCAGTCATCGCGATCACGCACGATAGGTACTTCCTCGACCACGTGGCCGAATGGATCGCCGAAGTCGACCGCGGACATCTCTACCCCTATGAGGGCAACTACTCGACCTACCTCGAGAAGAAGCAGGAGCGCCTCCAGGTCCAGGGCAAGAAGGACGCGAAACTCGCCAAGCGACTCAAGGACGAACTCGAATGGGTCCGTTCGAACCCGAAGGCGAAGCAGACGAAGTCGAAGGCCCGTCTGGCACGCTACGAAGAGATGGCAGCCGAAGCGGAGAAGACGCAGAAGCTCGACTTCGAAGAGATCCAGATTCCGGCCGGCCCCCGCCTCGGTGATGTCGTCATCGAAGCGGACAAGATCGAAAAGGGCTTCGACGGGCGCACACTCATCGACGGGCTGAGCTTCTCGCTGCCGCGCAATGGCATCGTCGGCGTCATCGGACCCAACGGCGTCGGCAAGTCGACGCTGTTCAAGACGATCGTCGGTATGGAAGAGCTCGACGGAGGAGACCTCAAGGTCGGAGAGACCGTGAAGATCTCCTACGTCGATCAGTCCCGCGGCGGAATCGACCCGGACAAGAACCTGTGGGAAGTCGTCTCCGACGGACTCGACTTCATCCAGGTCGGCAAGGTGGAGATGCCCTCTCGAGCCTATGTCTCCGCGTTCGGATTCAAAGGCCCGGACCAGCAGAAGAAGGCAGGAGTCCTCTCCGGCGGTGAGCGCAACCGCCTCAACCTCGCGCTCACCCTCAAACAGGGCGGAAACCTGCTCCTGCTCGATGAGCCGACGAACGATCTCGACGTCGAAACCCTCGGCTCGCTGGAGAACGCTCTCCTCGACTTCCCCGGCTGTGCCGTGGTCGTCTCGCACGATCGCTGGTTCCTCGACCGCGTCGCCACACACATCCTCGCCTGGGAAGGCACTGAGGAGAGCCCGGCGAACTGGTACTGGTTCGAAGGCAACTTCGAAGCCTACGAGAAGAACAAGGTCGAACGACTCGGCGAAGACGCGGCCCGTCCGCACCGAGTCACCCACCGCCGTCTCACCCGAGACTGATCTCAGTCCGGTCTGAGCTGCCTCGGGTCCGACTCTTCCTTCGCAGGCACAGGGATGCCCCGGTCGAATCGACCGGGGCATCCCTGTGCCTGTGCTGATTCGCTAGTCTGCGAAGCCGAGGCCGTCCACAAACTCTGGGGCTGTCCGCGGAAGATGAGTCCCGAACCAGGCCGACCCGTCTGTGCGCCCGGGTTCGATGAGGCCGTGCGGGCGGGCCGGACTGTGAGTCAGTCCTGCGAGCGGCTGGTGAGTCCGCCGAGGCGCGCGATACCTCTGAACAGGAGACGCAGGAGGATCGTGCCGATGACTCCGCACAGCACGGCGAGCAGGCCGCACACCGCCACGTGCAGATCCGTGCGTCCCATGAACGCCACGAGGCTGAGCAGCCCGATGACGAGGAACAGCGCCACGTTGACCAACCGGCTGAGGATGGTGCCGATGATATCCATCATTGTCGGGTCCTGATGCGTCATCGAACGTCCTTGACCCGGACCATGCCTTCCTGGGCCACGGTGGCGAGCAGGGTTCCGTCCTGAGCGAAGATGCGCCCGTAGCCGAGCCCGCGTCCGCCCTGCGCGGCAGGGGACTCCTGCACATAGAGCATCCATTCGTCGACGCGGACTCGGTGGTGCCACCACATGGCATGGTCGAGGCTGGCCACGCGCAGACCCGGGGTCCGCCAGGTCAGTTCGTGGTGGCGCAGGACCGGCTCGAGCAGATTGAAGTCACTGGCATAGGCGAGAGCGGCGGCATTGAGCACAGGGTCGTCTCCGAACGTCGCGCCGGCCCGGAACCAGGAATGCTGTTCGGTGATGGAGGGATCGGACACGCCCGACGTGTGCAGGGACGGCTCGACCGGACGGACTTCGAAAGGACGCTTCTTCAGCCAATCGCTGACGAGCGGAGAATCCTCGTCGCCGAGGTAGTCGAGGAGTTCCGGGCAGTCCTCGGGAGCCGGCAGATCGGTCGGCATCTGCTCGGCATGGCTGAGGCCGGGCTGATCGTCCTGGAACGACGCGCTCAGCGACAGGATCGGCGCACCCTTCTGGTAGGCGTGGACTCGGCGGGCAGAGAACGAACGGCCGTCACGCAGCCGCTCGACTCCGAACTCGATGGGTTCGCTGACATCGCCGGCGCGCAGGAAATACCCGTGGAGCGAATGGATCAGACGGTCGCTGGGAAGCGTGGCCGCGGCTGCCACGACACACTGTGCGAGGACCTGCCCGCCGAAGACCCGACCGTCTGGTTTGTACTGGCTGTGCCCGATGAAGAAATCCGTCTCGCTGGAAGCCGCGGTGAACTCGAGTCGGCGCAGAGCGAGGATCTCGTGCAAGGTCGCTACGTTCGCCTCCGCTTCGGTGGATGCTTCGTCGGTCATGGGCTTCTCCCTCGGATGACTGGACCAATCAAGCGTACGAACCACGATCCTATCGCGTGCGGCATCACCGTGATGAAGGTGGCATGATGGGGTGCATGCATTCAGGCTCCACCAACCCCCTTCTCGACGAATTCACCCGCGTACTGTTGGAACTGAGATGGGGTGACATGGACGCCTACGGCCACGTGAACAACGTCACTCAGCTCAAACTGTTGGAAGAGGCGCGTGTCCGGGCCCTCGGCTCTCCCACCCACAGCTCTGATGCGCCGACCACGCCGGGACAGCACGGGGTGTCCGCGACGGTCAGCGGGGTCGAGATGCCGACGATCTTCGCCGACGCCTCGGCCACGACCGAACTGCTCGTCGCCTCCCACGCGATCGAATACCGCTCCCCGATCCCGTATCGCACCGGACCCATCGCCGTCGATCTCGTCATCAGCGATGTGCGACCCGCGTCGGTGACGGTGGGTTATGTCATCTGCGAACCGGACGGTTCGCGCACCCACACGGTCGCCGAAACCGTCATCGTCTTCATCGATATCAGCAGCGGTCGGCCCCGACGACTCAGCGAAGACGAGACCGCGGCCATGGACTCGGTGCTCGGCACGCCCGTGCCGCTGCGGAGGGCCGGCCGATGACCGAACTGCACATCACCGACCCGCTGGCGATGCGAGATCTCTCCGCATTCGCGTCGCTGGCCCACCGGGCGGATGCCGACGGAGCGATGCGGCTGCAGGTCGTCTCCGACGTCCTTGCCGCCACAGTGGCCCCGCTCTACCCACACGGACTCGGCGACTCGACGCCGCTGGTGCTGGCCATGCGGATGCTGCGCCTGGACGACCACGAACAGGACGGCTTCGACGAGGCGGTGCCGCTGTCGAATCTCCTCGACCGCTTTGCACACGACGAGAACGGAACCACTCTGCCGGTGCCGCCGAACTCCGTGCTCGTGTCGTGGACGGGGATCGCGCCTCCGCGCGGAGGCTGGGCCGCATACGACACGATCACGGTCGGACGGCTCCACGAGACAGCGGAGACAGGGATCGCAGAGATCAGCACCGGTGCGCCCGAAGGATCCGGAGGGCACGCGGTCAAGGCCCTGCGCTCCCGTGTGTGGTCACGTGAGATGACCGGTGAGCAGTCCACCGCGATGCCCGGTGGACTGGCCTTCGCCGCCGCTGCGCTGCGTTTCATCCCGCCCGCTGGTCGCGATGACGATCGGCAGCTGCACATCATGGAATCCGGGGGTTGGCTGCGCCTCGTCGCCCCGGGCGGTCATCTGCTCACACGCGCTCGGAGCCGGTGATCAGCGGATGTGCGGATTCGTGTTGACCATCGCGGTCGCCGCCCGCTGGAAGTAGTCCCAGAACATCTCGTCGTACAGCGGCGGCAGGCTCACATCGTCGAGGGCTGCACGCATGCAGCGCAGCCAGCGATCCCGGGCGTCGAAATCGATCGGATAGTCGAAGTGCCGCATCCGCAGTCGCGGGTGACCTCGTTGCTCCTGATAGGTCGACGGACCGCCGAAATACTGTTCGAGGAACATCTGCAGACGATGCTTGGCCCCCTCCAGCTCATGGCCGTCCGGATACATCGCGATGAGCTCGGCATCCGCGTCGACGTGCTGGTAGAACACGTCGACGAGGCGGGTGAACGTGTCATGCCCGCCGACTGCGGCGAAGATCGAGCCGTCAGCTGTCTGCGCCATCACTCGATCCTTCACTGGGGGAGTCTTCCTGGACGGTGCTGCGGATCTCCTGGTCACCCGGCAGCGGCGAGGGATTGTCGGTGTCGGTGGCGACCGCGGGAGCCATCGCCCTCTCCTCAGAGGGCAGGGTGCGCAGAACCGTCTCCTGCGCCATACCGATCTGCCCGCCGTGCTTGGCCAGCTGGGTCATCAGTTCGGCGCGGAAGGCACGCTCGACCATCCACTGCAGGTTCGGTTTGGTCCTGATCATGGTGCGGATGACTCGGTGGGAGCCCGACAGCGACTGGACTCCGGCGATCTCCGGATCCTCGAGCATTGCATTGGACAGCTCGGGATCCTTCCGCAGCGAGCGTGTGACCTCATCGGTCATCGTACGGTACTCATCCATCGAGGTCCGGTAGTCGATGGGGATGTCGAGGACGGCGCGAGCCCAACCCTGGGACAGATTGCCCACACGCAGGATCTCACCGTTGCGCACGTGCCACAGGGTGCCGGTGAGGTCACGGATCTGAGTGCCACGCAGGCCGACGTCCTCGACTTCGCCGACGGCTTCGCCGAGGTCCACGGTGTCACCGATTCCGTACTGGTCTTCGATGACGATGAAGAATCCGGACAGGTAGTCGCGGACGAGCTCCCGAGCACCGAAGGCGATGGCCACACCGCCGATGCCGGCGGATGCGAGGATCGGGGCGATGTTGAAGCTCAGCGCATCGAGGATCATGAGGATCGCGATGACACTGACGAGGATCGTCGTCACCGATGAGAGCATCCGACCCACGGTCTTCGCCCGCTGAGCTCGGCGCTGCTTGATCGTCTGCTCGTCGATCCCGGTCCGTTGCGCCTCGAGCGCTGTGGCCGAGAATTTCATCCGGCCGGCGCTTTCGGCCTTCTCGCTGCCGACGGTGCCCTTGGCCACCGCGGTGGTGAACCGGCGGATGAAGAGTCGGATGATGAGGTTGACGACGATGGCGCCGATGATGATGACGGTGATCTTCAGCGGCGCGCCGAGGAGGAAGGTTCCCCAGTCGAAGTCACTTGCTTTCTGAACAGTGGAATCTATTGCATCGGTTGTCATGATCTTTCGAGACTAGCTGTGAAGGTTCAATGATCGCTTGGAAGTGCTGGACACACGCTGAACTTCCAGTGCGCGCTGCGCGTCGGCGAGGTTCTCCCGCATCAGCCGCACCAGGCCTTTCGGCGCGGAAGGATGATCGTCGAGCCACCGGGAAGTGGCGTCGACTGTGGCTGAACTCACCGGCGGGTACAGCCGCAGAGTCATCGTCTGCGCCATCTCCAGCGTGCGCGTCTCCCACCAGCCGGCCACCCGGGCGAAGTACTCCTCGGTGAAGGTCCTCAGCGGTGCCTCGGCGGCGATGAGCTCGCCGGAGGCCGTCTGCAGGCCGGTTCCGAAGCCGAGTGCGAGTGCCCCGAGTTCGGAGTTCGGCAGGTCGGCATCGTCGACGATGCGGGTGAAGGTCCGCGATTTCGACGCCGAGGTGGGGCGACTGGACCGTGCGGTCGCGGCGTGGCGAACACCGGTGGCGCTGGGGTCCTTCCGGCTCATCTCTTCGACTGCGGAATCCTCGACTGCGTCGTTCGAGCACAGCCCGATGATGATCTCCCACGTCAGGTCGGTGTCCAGAGTGATCCCACAGACGCTTTCCATCTCCGGCCGCAGCCAGGACTTCAGCCGGTCCAATTGACCGGGCGTGGTTGCATGGCGGATGAACCCGCGCACGAACTGGAAGGCCTGATCGGTTCCCTCCTCGCCCGTTTCGAGCAGCTCGATGAAACGGTCGGCCACCTCGGCGTGCATCGTCTCCCGCTCCTGCGGCGGAAGATAGGAGGCGACCGCGGTGTCGAGCTGTCGCATCTGCGTGAGCAGTCCGGACGAATGGGTGATGGCTTGCAGGTGGGTGAGCACCGTGTCGATGTAATCGTGAACAGGACGTTCACCGTCACGGACCTCATCCCACAGGGTGGCCAGAACGAGCAGCTGGGTGAGCGAATCGTCGAAGTCACCCAGCCGGCGCGCCGCCGTCTCCATGCTGCGGGAGTCGAAGCGGACCTTCGCATAGCTGAGGTCGGCGTCGTTGACGACGATGACATCCGGCCGGGGCAGGCCTCGGGCCTCGTCCACCTCGGCGGATTCCCCGTCGATGTCGAGGGGGAACGAATGGGTGCGCTCGAGACGTCCCTGCCCGTTGTCCGAATAGAAGCCGACGGCCAGCCGGTGAGGTCGCAGGGACGGGGTGGGCTGCCCCGGAATCGACCAGGGGCGCTGGGTCACCTGCAGGGTCGCGATCGTCTGTTCGTCCGCCCCCGATTCCTCTGCTGCCGGCTGACCGTCCTCGGTGGTGATCACGGCCTCGAGGAGGTTGACCCCGGACTCTTCGAGCCACAGCTTCGACCAGCTCTCCAGATCCCGACCAGAGGTGGCCTCGAGCTCGGTGAGGAGATCGGAGAGCTCGGTGTTCGACCACGCATGCTTGTCGAAGTAGCTCCTCAGCCCGGCGAAGAATTCGTCCCGACCGACCCAGGCCACGAGCTGCTTGAGCACCGATGCTCCCTTGGCATAGGTGATCCCGTCGAAGTTGACCTCGACGTCGGCGAGGTCCTCGATCGGGGCGACGATGGGATGCGTGCTCGGCAGCTGATCCTGTCGGTACGCCCAGGACTTCTCGATCGTGGCGAAGGTCGTCCACGCATCGGCGAACTCGGTGGCCTCGGCCGTGGCCAGGGTCGACATGAACTCGGCGAAGGATTCGTTCAGCCACAGATCGTTCCACCAGCGCATGGTCACCAGGTCGCCGAACCACATGTGCGCGAGTTCGTGGAGGATCGTGACCGTGCGGCGTTCGACCAGCGCCTCGGTAGGGCGGGAGCGGAACACATAGTTCTCGAGGATCGTCACGGCACCGGCGTTCTCCATGGCTCCGGCATTGAACTCGGGAACGAAGAGCTGATCGTACTTCTCGAACGGGTAGGACACACCGAATTCTCGTTCGAAGAACTCGAAGCCGGCCTTCGTGATCCGGAACAGCTTCGTCGCATCGAGGTGTTCGAGCAGGGATGCACGGCAGTACAGGCCCAGGGGCACAATCGAGCCGTCGGAGGATGTCAGCTGCGAATGCACGGACTCATACGGGCCGGCGATGATCGCGGTGATGTACGACGAGATCGGTGTGGTGGGGGCGAACTGCCACACCGCCATGCCGTCCTGCGGAGCAGCTCCGAGCTCGGCGAAGGTCTCCTTCGGGTCGCCGGGTGTCGGGGTGGGCGAGTTCGAGACGACGGTCCACTTCTCCGGTGCGACGACGGTGAAGGAGAACGGAGACTTGATATCGGGCTGTTCGAAGACCGGGAAGACACGACGGGCGTCGGGGACCTCGAACTGGGAGTAGAGGTAGACCTCGTCATCGATCGGGTCGACGAATCGGTGCAGGCCCTCTCCGGTGTTCATATAGGTGAAGTGGGCGTCGACGATGAGTTCGTTCTCAGCGGCGAGGCCGGGAAGGGTGATGCGGGCCGGCGCGACCACCTCGGCGAGGTCGAGGTCGGTGCCGTTGAGGCGGACGCGCTCGACACTGGCGGTGATCGCATCGATGAACGTCGTCGAATCCGGTGCTGCAGTGAAGCGGATACGTGAGCGGACGCGGAAGCTCTCACCAACTCCTGTGAGGATCAGGGTGTGCTCGTAGCTCGAGACGTCCACGATGGCGGAGCGTTCGCGTGCCTCGTCGCGGGTGAGGTTGTGTTGCGGCACTGTGAGGTGACCTTTGCTTCGGGAACCGGGTGTACTCGGACATTCTTTCATGGACATTCACTCCTCGTGCGATCTCGGCGGCACTGATCATGATTCGACCGCTGTCCCCGCATTCGGTCGGCCTTGATAGATTGAGCACCGACACGATGGGTACCCGGCATGGGGCCCGCACACGTATGACAGAGGAGAGACAGTGAGCAGAGAAACACTCGATCTGTGGTTCGACACGGCCTGCCCGTGGGCATGGATGACCTCACGGTGGGGGCTCGAAGTGGCGAAGGTCCGCGACGTGGACGTGAAGTTCCACCCGATGAGCCTGAACTTCCTCAATCGTGACAAGGACATTCCGGACGACTACCGGGCACTGATGAACCGGGCCCTGGCCCCGATGCGCATCGTCACCGCCGCGATCGCCGAACACGGAGACGAGATCGCCGAACCGCTCTACACCGCGATCGGCAATCGTATCCACCCGGGTGGGGAGAAGGACTTCGACAAGGCCGTGTCCGAGGCGCTGGCCGAGCTCGAGCTGCCGGCCGATCTCATGAAGTACGGCGAGACCGAGGACTATGATGCTCGGCTCCAGGCTTCCCACGATGAGGCGCTGAGCTTGGTCGGAGACGATGTCGGCACACCGATCTGCCGTGTCGCCGGAACCGCGTTCTTCGGCCCTGTCGTCACCCCCGCTCCGAAGGGAGAAGACGCCGGCCGGCTCTTCGACGGAGTCCTCGCGGTCGCCTCGACGCCGGGATTCTTCGAACTCAAGCGCACACGTGACCAGGGCCCGAACTTCGACTGAGTCATTTGGGCCGAACCAGCGGCCGCGACTCGACAGCCCGTTCACTCAGCGGACTCGATCGATCAAGAGATCCCACCGAAAGGCAGTTATATGAAGGTTCACCTCGGCACCGACCACGCCGGATTCGAATTCAAGGAGGTGCTCAAGGCGCACCTCGAGTCAGCCGGGCGCGACGTCGTCGACCACGGCGCCCACGAATATGACGCTCTCGATGACTACCCGGCGTTCTGCATCGCCGCGGCACAGGGCGTCGTCGATGACCAGGCAGCCGGCGTCGACGCTCTCGGAGTCGTGATCGGCGGATCGGGCAACGGCGAACAGATGGCCGCGAACCTCGTCAAGGGTGCACGCACCGCTCTGGCGTGGAACCCGGAGATCTCGAAGCTGGCCCGGCAGCACAACAATGCTCAGATCGTCGCCGTCGGTGCCCGCCAGCACCCCGAAGACGAAGCCATTGCGATCGTCGACGCGTTCCTGGCCGAGCCGTTCTCCGGCGATGAGCGTCACGAACGTCGCATCGACATCATGGCGAAGTATGAGGAGCAGGGCCCGCAGGCTCTGTGAGAGGGAGAACACTGTGAAGATCCACGGCGCCGTGCTGCGCGAGATGAAGCGACCTCGACCATTCACCCAGTCGCAGCCGATGACGATTGAGACGCTCGAACTCGATGAGCCGGGTCCCGGGGAGATTCGCATCCGGATGACGGCCGCCGGGGTCTGCCACTCGGATCTGTCCGTCGTCGACGGCAACCGTCCCCGCCCGCTGCCGATGCTGCTCGGTCACGAAGGCGCGGGAATCGTCGAGAAACTCGGCGACGGCGTCGATGATCTCGAGGTCGGCCAACAGGTCGTCACAGTGTTCCTGCCGCGCTGCGGGGAATGCGCGAACTGCCGCACCGACGGCAAACTTCCCTGCACCCCCGGCAGTGCGACGAACGGTGCGGGGACCCTGCCGTTCGACGGACACAAGGTGCGTCTCCACGATGACACCGGCGCCGAGGTGCTCCACCACCTCGGCGCGTCCGTGTTCGCCACCCACGCGGTGGTCAACCGCGCTTCCGTCGTTCCCGTCGGCGATGATGTTCCCGCGTCCATCGCCGCTGTGCTCGGCTGCGCGGTGCTCACCGGCGGGGGAGCGGTCCTCAATGCCGGCAAGCCGGGGCCGGACGATGAAGTGATGATCGTCGGTCTCGGCGGCGTCGGGATGGCCGCGCTCATCACGGCGCTGTCCATCGAGACCGCTGGAGTCATCGGCGTCGACGCGAATCCGGACAAGCTTGTGCGGGCGAAGGAACTCGGAGCGATCGAGGTCTTCACCCCCGAACAGCTCGGGGAGAGGAAGGCTCCGATCGTCATCGAATGCGTCGGGCATGCTCGGGCCTTCGAGACCGCGCTCTCCGCCACTGCAGTCGGCGGGACGACCGTGACAGTGGGTCTGCCTGCCCCGGATGCGCAGGCACACATCACCCCGGTGACCCTGACGGCGGAGGCCCGGACCGTGATCGGCTCCTATCTGGGGTCGGCGGTGCCGAGCCGCGATATCCCCGTCTACGCCCAGCTGTGGAGAGAGGGCAAGCTGCCGGTCGAGGAGCTCATCTCCGACACCATCGGTCTCGACGATCTCAACTCCGCATTCGACGCGTTGGCCGCCGGATCCGTCGTGCGACAGATCATCGACTTCGGGGCCTGAGCCGCGCGACGCCCGCGGTCGCAGGAGATCCGAATCTCTCCACACCACCTGCGGCACGGGCATCTGCTCACGGCCGACCGCGTCTACTTCCGGGGCACGGCCACAACCGATCCGCCGGGGCCTGCGTAGACGGCGAGCCCATTGGACAACGTGCCCGTCGGGGCGACCTCCTTCTTCTCCCCTTCGGGGATCTCGAACTCGGAGATTCTCTGACCATCCCTGATCAGCATCCCCGGCTGCTTCGCCGGGTTGAAAGTCGCCGTGTCCTCGTGCCCTGAGTAATCAATGGCGATCACGGTGCCGTCGTCGTATACAGCCTGAGCCATGGCAGTGGTCCCGCCGTCGTCGCTGAGACAGGTGGGGTCTGATCCCTTCCACACAGCGTTGCCTGCAGCGACGAACTCTCCGTTGGGGCTGGAGAAGCTGTGGTCGAGCCGGAGAATCTCATCGGGGTAGCAGTCCTTGATGACCGCGAGGCGCTCACCCTTGCTGAGGTCGATCATCTCCGTCGCGCTCTCTCCCACTTCTCCGGAACGGATGATGGCGATGTCTTCGTCGACGACGACACGTGGCTTGATGCTGCCCGCTCGTTCGGTGCTGCCGGCGAAGTCCCGGTACGTCGTGGTCGTGCCGGATCGGCCACCGGTCGGATGCCAGATGAGCTCATTTCCGAATTCCTCCTCCAGCGTCACTGCGGACTTTCCGGTCGCGTACTGGAGGTGTTCGAACGTGTCTGTCGAACCATCGGAATTCACCACAAGATTCTTCTGGTCGTCGTCTTTGTACTGGAAACTCAGCCCCCACGTGCTTTCCCTCGTCGGCATGAAGTGAAACCTCCATCCGTCGGGGATTTCGACCTTCTCGAGGTTGTCCCCGGACTCGGCATCAAGGAGGAAGGTCTGAGAATGGCTGGCCAAGATCTCGGTGTTCAGTCCCAGCTTGCCGCCGGCCATCCGGCGTACGTCTGAAATCTCTTCATCGTCGTCGGAGAAGTGCTCCGCCAGATCCAGCTGCCACGCGATCGTGCCGTCTGGATTGCGGGATTCGAGCTTCGATCCGCCCCACCGGACGACACGGTCGTCGAAGACCTGCACCTGATCTTCGAAGTCATTCGTCAATGGACCTTCCTGCCACTCGGGCTCGCCGAATGCCGTGGAGGGATACAGCACGTCGACCTCGTCGGATCCTTCCGTCGGCGGAGCGGAATTCGCTTTGCGGTCGGCGCCTTCTGAACATCCGGTGACCACCAGTCCGACCGCAGCGAACACTGCCGCGCAGCGGGCCCCCATCGTCATCGCCATTTCTGACCCTTTCTGAAGCCGTTGCGACAAACGGAGCCACCATACGGCACATCTGATGACTGTTCACAATCGGGGGATCGAGTCATGCTCGCAGATGAGCGGGCATAAGAGGGAGCCGCGAGTGGCGGTCGAGCCGAAAGGTGGCTGAGCAGATCGGACGCACATAGAGAGAAGCCGCCCGGATCGATTGGTCCGGGCGGCTGGAGTCTGTCGGGATGACAGGATTTGAACCTGCGACCCTCTGTTCCCAAAACAGATGCGCTACCAAGCTGCGCCACATCCCGCGACGGCTCCTATCTAACCACAGGCGGGTCGCGACTCGCACCTTGCGAATCAGGCAAACCCGCCAATGCGACACACCTCACAGTTCCAGCGAGCAAGTGACGCAGGTCACCGAATGTCGATTTGGCGGTCGAGGAAGTTCTCGACTATAGTCGAACTCGCAACACGGGGATGTAGCTCAATGGTAGAGCCTCAGTCTTCCAAACTGATGGTGCGGGTTCGATTCCCGTCATCCCCTCCAACGTGTCGCCGCTGGTCACAGCGGCGACATTGTCATTTCGGGGGAAGAAACCAGCACCCTCAATCACCCCAGCGTGACCTAAAATGACCTAACTCGACTGGCCGGGTTCGGAAAGAACACGCCATGTCCACCGCGCACACAGCGTTCAACGTCACCAACCTCTACACCGGACGGTCATTCACCTACGTCCCCGGCGACGGCCCCTGTCTGACCGCTCAGTATCCCGAAGCCACCGACAACACCCTCTACGCGCTCGAAACCGTCACCGACGCACTCGATGCCGGATACCTGCCCGACACCGACACACTGGCATTCCTCACACTGGTCATCACCCCCGAAGATGACACCGACGTTTGTGGGGGTGTGTTGTGACGGCGCGGGCGGTGTTCGGGGCGATTGATCGGTTGCCGTCGGGGCGGTTCCGGGTCCGCTACACCGCTCCCGACGGCACCCGCCATAAAGTGCCGGGCACGTTCGGCACCCGGGCCGAGGCCGAAGCCGTGCGCGTGCGGGTCCACGCCGAAGTGCTGGGCAACAACCCCGTCATCGCGAAGCCGTCGGCAATCACCGTCGGTCAGTACTTGGCCGACTACCTCGACCACGCTCAGGCGACGCTGCGTCCCCGCACCCTCGATCTGTACCGGCGTACCGCTCAGTCATGGATTCTGTGCCCGGTCGGGACGACGACCCCGGTCGATATCTCGACGGTGACCGTCCAAGCCCTGACCCCGGGATTCGTCCGCACGTGGTATGTCGCGCTGCTCGACGGCACCCGCGCTGCTGCCCTCGAACAGTCGGCTACATCCCGACGCGGCCCGCATCCGGCCCGGGCCTGGGCGATGAGCCACGGATTCGACGTGGCCCCGACCGGCAAGCTGCCGACCGATGTGCTCGACGCATGGACTGCCGCCGGTTCACCGGCCCCGACGGTGCCGACCACGGCGGGGGAGTACCCGGGCCGGACCGCTGCTGCCGGTGCCTACCGACTCCTGCGGACCGTGCTCATGCAAGCCGTGCGCGATGGTCTGATCACCGCGAACCCGGTCCACGTCAAAGGGGCGGGCACGGCACCGCACCCCGAACGCCGACCCCTGACCGCGACCGAAGTGGTGGCCCTGGCCGATGCGATGCCCGACCGCTACCGTGCCGCCGTGCTCATCGCCGCCTGGTCGGGACTGCGCCCCGGCGAAGCATTCGCCCTGCGCCGGGGCGACCTCGACCTGCACGCCGCGACCGTCACCGTGGCCCGCACCCTGGTCGAAGTCCCGGGCGAACCCGTCGCCTATGGTCCGCCGAAGTCCGCCGCTGGCCGACGCACCGTGAACCTGCCGCGTTCAATCCTGCCGGTCCTGGCCGACCACCTCGACCAGCACACCGGCACCGACCCCGATGCGCTGATGTTCACCACCGGCCACGGCAACCCCGTCACCGCGTCCACCCGGTCCGGGGTGATGCGTCGGGCACGACTGGCCATTGACCGGCCCGATATCGCCTGGCATCACCTGCGCCACACCGGGGCGACGCTGGCTGCGCAAGCCGGGGCGACTCAGGCTGAGCTGCAAGCCCGGATTGGTCACTCCACGGCCCGGGCGGCTGCGATCTATCAACACGCCGGAAACGACCGCGACCGTGCATTAGCCGACCGACTCGACCAACTCACGAACACGACCAGGACCCCGAATCCGAGTCCGACGGACCCGACCCCGACCGGGCCGAGCACCCCGGCGGCTGGTCCCGAACCGAGCACATCGGCCACGACTGGAGCCGAAGTCGTATCCATCTTCACCGCCCGCCGACTGGCCGCTACTAACTAGCCTTATCACCAGGCAGAAACCTCCATGCCGACGAACAAACTAGAATAGGTTCATATGCTGCACAAAAAAACTACACTTGGCTTCACCACACTCGCATGTGTGACAGTGCTCCTGGCGGGCTGCACACCGGAATCGAACGGTCCGCCAATCGAGGGTTCAGAGTCCACAGAGAAGCGGACATACTCCAAACCCACCCCAGAGCCACCGGCACTACCAGCCACACCAGCCAATGCTTGCTCTGTTTCAGGCGACGGTCTGCGCCAGCCAGTCTGGACGGACAGCGGCGACGTGAACGTCAACCTCTCACCCGTATTCGCGGGCGACCCGAACATGGACGACGTGTCCTATGACGACACCCGCGCAGACAGTTACGACAACTACTCAGAAGAATTTGACCCCAAACGTTTGATCGTTGTCGTTCTCAAACAATCCAATCTTCCCCTCAAGGCCGACGACCTCACCGATTTCGAATTTCAGCGAGCCGACGTAGAGTCAACTTACAAAACCTGCGACGATCCACTTGAGACTGATGTCCGTTACATCGGCACCCGCGACGCAGGTGATGACGAATCGGCAGCGATATGGGAAATCTCGTCCGACGAGCCGTTCTATGACAATTCCGATCTCGCGAAAGTCACCCTCGACGTTCGCCAGGCCCACATCGAATCGTGGCCGGACAGGTTTGTCAAGCGTCAAGAGCGCGTGGAAAACGATGGCCCCAGGGGGCCGCGAAGAATTCCTGCATTCGACGACCTTGAGTTCTATTACGACAACCGCTGACCACTGAGCCAACGGCTGTGGGGCGCATGACACGCAAGCGCACTGCGAACTACCCACACCCCCCAGCATTCCGGAGGGGCGGTCCGGCACACTGGACCGGTGCTCCGGGATGCTGCATATTCATGACCAAACCGATAGAGGTCGCTCGTTAACTACATCGGTGTCGTTTGTCTGATATAACTGTGTGCATGGCCGCACTCTCGACGCACACACCGCCGAACCCGGCGACAATTGTGCTCGATGCGCCCAGAGATCATGTGCTGCCGCCGGTCCTGGCCGATCTGAGAGATGATCTGCTCGACCCCGACGCAACTGCCGAAGAACTCGCAGCCGCGAACACTGTGCTCGACTGCTTGACCGAACTCGACGGGATCGAAGCCCGCAAGAACCGTGCCCAACGCCGCGCCGACGCAGCCGATAACAGTCGAGACGACCTACCGCCGGACCACCCTGCTCGACTGCTCTCACGCACCGGGGCCGAATCGGTCATATTCCGCGCTGCCCGCGCCGCCGTACTCGCCCGGGCCACTAACGACCCCGCCCAGCTGGTCGAACAAATTACCGCAGCCCTACCGGCGGATGCTCTCAGCGGTCCGCAACTCGACCGCACCCTTGCCGAAGCCCTCGACACGCTCAATGTTGACGCAACCTCGCTGGCATCGGATTCGGTCGAGTATCTTGCCGCGCTCATCTGCTCACTGCTCACCGACCGCGCTACCGGCACCGCCGCCGAACACAACGACTATCTGACTCTCATCATCATTGTCATGCTCGCCACCGCCGTCGAACTCATCGCCGAGACGACCGCGACAGCCACTGAGCACCCCACCGAGCGAATCGACCGGCAACCTCCGCCGCCGATACTCCACATCCTCACCACCTGCGTGCTCACATCGGCACCGCCCGCACTCGACACCACCTGTGCCGAGTGCTCTGCTGCGCTGCCCATGACCCGCTGACTGCCAGACCAGCGACACCCGAACCCGCACAGGTAGACGACTCCAACACGCTCAAGTCAGCGGATCATTGGAGAACTCACCATGAACCGCCGGTTCACAACCTCACACATCATCACCGCAGCCGACCTGCCCGACCAGTACCGACTGCTCACCCGAGCCGAAGCCGCACAGCTTTTCCAACGCTCACAAAGCACCCTGTCAGCATGGATTGGAGACGGGCGACTGCCTGTCGTGCGCATCGGTCGTCGTGTCCAGATACGCCTGTCGACATTCCGGGACTATCTCGACGCGCTCAACCCACACACTGCCCAGCCCGAGCCAGACAACCTCGCCACCGTCATCGACAGATACCTGACGATCAACGGCACCGCCGAGCTGCTGGGCATCCACCGCAACACAGTCTCGCTGCTCATCCGTGACGGCGGTCTCGCCAGCGTGCCGTTCGGCAGAAACCGATACGTGCCAGTCCGAGCACTGACCGACCTCATCGACAGCTGCACCACACCCGCGACGACCGGCCCCCTTGCCGGTCTGCCGGTGTGATCGTCCGCCCGCGACGAACCCAACAGACACCGTGGGACTCAAGAATGTACAGCTGATGATTCCGGCGGTCTCCCACCTGCCCGGCAACGCGGCAAAGATCGGATTCGCCCTGGCCGCGCGCACGTTTGACGACGATGCGCGAAACCGACCCGAGGGAATACCGCCGCGCACCTATTTCGGTAGTTCGCGCAAGCTTGCCGACGCAATCGGCAAAGAGTGGATTCCCGAGCCGACCACCCCAGACCAACTGCATCACAATCGCAAGATCACAAAGTTGGTCAATGAGGGCATCCGCGTGCTCAAAGACGCAGGAATTATCCGTCAGATCAGTAAGGCCGTCAACGGCAGTACCGCCGCATTCGAGGTACTGCCCCACATCACCGACCTGCAAGCCGAGATTGAAGCTACTGACTTCACCCTCGATACCGAGCAAAGGACTCAGCCATGACCAAGCACATACCGCAGCTCAACACCTCGACCAACGCCTATCTCGACCTCAACCCCGGCACTGTCCGCACGTGCGTATTCAATTGCATCGCCGAGCACGCGGGGGAGAGAGTGTCAAGCCCCGGGTTTCGTAGAGGCTCCTTTTCTTGGTTTCCTAAGCAGCCGCGGACTCTGTCGCAGACTGGTTGATCCATTCGGAATGGACCTCGAACGGTGGTCGGTACCCGGTCGCTGAATGCAGCCGTTCCTGGTTGTACCAAGCCACCCACTTCGACGTCTCCGCCATCACCTCAATCAACCCCGACCACACTTTCCGGTCGATAAGCTCGGCCTTGTATACCGAGTTCAGCGCCTCCGCCATCGCGTTGTCATACGAGTCCCCACGCGACCCCACAGATGCCACAATTTCGGACTCCGCCAGGGTCTCGCCATAGCGAATCGACCGGAATTGCACCCCGCGATCCGAGTGATGCACCAGCCCGGAGACGTCTTCGCCGGCCCGATACTTCGCAGCGAGAGCCATCGTGAGTGCGTCCCTGGCCAGCGACTCCCGCATATGGTTCGTCACCTGCCAGCCGACGATCTCCCGGTGGAAGACATCAAGGATGAACGTCGTGTACACCCACCCAGCAGACGTCGGAACATACGTGATGTCCGCAACCCACAAACAGTTGGGTGCCGGTGCTGCGAACTCACGTTCGACGAGATCATCCGGACACTCCTCAGCACGTGCTGAGGCCGTCTTCGGCCGCTTCCGCTTCCGCCGGATCCCGTCAATGCCCAACTGGCGCATCAACCGCTCCACTGTGCAGCGGGCCACCGGACCGAACTGGTCGGCGTAGTCGCGGTTGATCGCCTTCCACATCTTCCGCACTCCATAGCAGGAATAGTTCGCCTCATAGACATCCTGGATGACCACCATCAGTGCTTGGTCCCGACGGGCCCTGGCTGATGGTTGACGCTTCTTGTAGGCGTAATACGAGCTCACAGCAATCCGTGCAGCAGTCCCGGACAGGGCGCGCACGATTGGCTCGACTCCGAACTCGTGACGATGATCGTCGATGAAAGCGACGATCACTTCGATGGGCGGTCGAGCTCCGCCGCGAAGAAAGCCGACGCTCTCTTCAAAATCTCGTTGGCCCGCTTCGCTTCGGCCAGCTCAGCCCGGAGCCGACGGTTCTCCGCTTCCAGGTCGACCGACTCGGCCGGTGTGGCTTTGCCGGAGTCCTTGTGCTTTCGCACCCAGACTCGCAGGGTTTCTTTACTCAGACCGAGTTCGTTCGCAACACGGGTGATCGCTCCGTTCGCGGTGTCGGGGTCGGCCTGGGCATGGATGACGAGCTCGACGGCACGAGCCTTGAGTTCGTCGGTGTATTTCACTGGCAAGAGAGAATCTCCTTCTTCCAATCTCCCTGCCTCTATTATCCCCGGGGCGATTCACACCCACCCCCACCCTCGCTGATGCCGCCACTCTCACTCTCGACGGACTGTCCACGGCATCCATAGACGGAGCGCAAGAGACTGTGGACAAAGCTGGGGATAACTCTTAACCCAATCATTCTCAGGTCCAACGTCCATTGGACCTGAGGTCCAACGCTGACTGGACTCAGGTCCAACTCCTATTGGACCTATAAAGAACAGGAGTAGAACAGTAATGAACAGTAGAGAGAACAGTACGCGCCCGCGAAGTCTGACAGCCGGACTATCGCCGAGGCCGGAAAGAATATTCCAACGCCAGCGGAGCGGACAACATGACAGCCTCACCGATTGCGCGGCCCGTTTTTTTAAACTCGGATGCGCCCTGAAGCCCCGCTCCCCACTTTCTTTTTCTCCCAACTCGCCAAACAAAAAATCTGCAACCTCAATCTCTCAGGTCACGTCAGAATTGCGGTCACTCCCGATGCCCCACGGCATCTTCAGATTTGGTCAATATTCGCCCGAAGAATTCGTAACGGACCCGAACTGCGCCGAAACTCCCGATGTGCGGCCAAGACAGTCCAATATGCCCGAGACCATCGAACGGGGTCCGCTGAGTCCGTGCTGGGCTAAATCTGAGCGTGTCCGAACGTCGTCCCGCTGCGTCGCTTCGACCGGATTCGGGGTGCGCCGCGTTTGTGGGGGTGTGTTGTGACGGCGCGGGCGGTGTTCGGGGCGATTGATCGGTTGCCGTCGGGGCGGTTCCGGGTCCGCTACACCGCTCCCGACGGCACCCGCCATAAAGTGCCGGGCACGTTCGGCACCCGGGCCGAGGCCGAAGCCGTGCGCGTGCGGGTCCACGCCGAAGTGCTGGGCAACAACCCCGTCATCGCGAAGCCGTCGGCAATCACCGTCGGTCAGTACTTGGCCGACTACCTCGACCACGCTCAGGCGACGCTGCGTCCCCGCACCCTCGATCTGTACCGGCGTACCGCTCAGTCATGGATTCTGTGCCCGGTCGGGACGACGACCCCGGTCGATATCTCGACGGTGACCGTCCAAGCCCTGACCCCGGGATTCGTCCGCACGTGGTATGTCGCGCTGCTCGACGGCACCCGCGCTGCTGCCCTCGAACAGTCGGCTACATCCCGACGCGGCCCGCATCCGGCCCGGGCCTGGGCGATGAGCCACGGATTCGACGTGGCCCCGACCGGCAAGCTGCCGACCGATGTGCTCGACGCATGGACTGCCGCCGGTTCACCGGCCCCGACGGTGCCGACCACGGCGGGGGAGTACCCGGGCCGGACCGCTGCTGCCGGTGCCTACCGACTCCTGCGGACCGTGCTCATGCAAGCCGTGCGCGATGGTCTGATCACCGCGAACCCGGTCCACGTCAAAGGGGCGGGCACGGCACCGCACCCCGAACGCCGACCCCTGACCGCGACCGAAGTGGTGGCCCTGGCCGATGCGATGCCCGACCGCTACCGTGCCGCCGTGCTCATCGCCGCCTGGTCGGGACTGCGCCCCGGCGAAGCATTCGCCCTGCGCCGGGGCGACCTCGACCTGCACGCCGCGACCGTCACCGTGGCCCGCACCCTGGTCGAAGTCCCGGGCGAACCCGTCGCCTATGGTCCGCCGAAGTCCGCCGCTGGCCGACGCACCGTGAACCTGCCGCGTTCAATCCTGCCGGTCCTGGCCGACCACCTCGACCAGCACACCGGCACCGACCCCGATGCGCTGATGTTCACCACCGGCCACGGCAACCCCGTCACCGCGTCCACCCGGTCCGGGGTGATGCGTCGGGCACGACTGGCCATTGACCGGCCCGATATCGCCTGGCATCACCTGCGCCACACCGGGGCGACGCTGGCTGCGCAAGCCGGGGCGACTCAGGCTGAGCTGCAAGCCCGGATTGGTCACTCCACGGCCCGGGCGGCTGCGATCTATCAACACGCCGGAAACGACCGCGACCGTGCATTAGCCGACCGACTCGACCAACTCACGAACACGACCAGGACCCCGAATCCGAGTCCGACGGACCCGACCCCGACCGGGCCGAGCACCCCGGCGGCCGCTGCCAAGCCGCTGCCGAATGACCGAGCCGACACGGACACCGCTCGTGCTCATCATCGCCGGGCATCGGCTCCGCTGGCATTCGGCACCCGACGCGGCCACCTCGCCGCAATCAGCTAACCCCACCACCAACCGACCGAACGAACGGAAACCAACCATGCCGAACAACCGCTATCCCTGGAGACTTGAGCTGCGTCGAGTCCCGCTCGACCGGCTCGAATCCCACAGGGACTATCTCGCCCACCGACTCGACTACATCACCGGCGACGATTACACCGCACTGGCCGCCGAGTACCGCGCCACCGCCGCAGAAATCCGCCGCCGCTACCGCACCACCGAGATCGAACGCGCCCAAAGGGCCGAATGCTTCCACCCCGACGACTACCAACCGTCTGAACATCGCCCCCGGCGCGGACGCAAACTCCGTCGCCGGTTCAATCGCAACCTGCCGCACTGACCACAACCACCGAAAAGAACACAACCCATGACACACCGCAGACCCCACCCCCGAGGACTGTCCGCACAGGTGCTGCGCACCGCCACGACCACCGCACTGCTCGCGCACCTGCAACGACTCACCGCCGCCGACTTCCCCGCCGGATACCACCGCCGCGCCAGAGAGACCCGCATCGTCGCTGACGAACTCGCCCGCCGCCACCGGGCCGACCTCGACGCTCGCCCCCGCCACAGCGTGCCCGGTTCCTCGCCACTCGATCCCGAATCCATCCGCTTGGCTGCTGCCCTCGACACCGAACCACCGCGCCCAGCGGACTCGTCATCGTTGCCGGACCCCGATTCGTGACCGCAGCCGACACGGCGTGACCTAACATGACCGAACCCTCTAGAACTCAGTGTGTATAGTTAGGTCATATAAGGTCACGTTTGGTCCGAATACAAACACAGGACCCGGCCTGACCTGGGGCGACACAGAGGGCAACAGGAATCTTCCAAACTGATGGTGCGGGTTCGATTCCCGTCATCCCCTCCACAAGCCGGTCTGACCAGATGGTCAGGCCGGTTTTCTTATGCCCGGACGGGTAGGATCCTTCTCATGACCACTGCCGTTCGGCCGCCACGCGGCACGCTCCCGCGCGATGAGCGTGACACCGCCCGGCCCAGTCGGCGGGCGGTTCTCACCGGTGCCGCTATCGGAATCGGCGCGATCGGTCTCGGTTCAGCGATCACGACGGCCCTCGCCGAGGCAGCCCGACCGGACCCGGTCCGTTCGGTCACCGCCGCCTACACTCGTTCGGGCCTGCGCGAGGTTGTGGATGCCGAATCCGTGCAGATCCTGCCCGCACAGTCGAGAGTCATGCCGGACCTTGCCGATCCGGGTCCGGCGCTCGGGCAGCAGGAGTTCCTCGACGGCTGCGAGTCATGGCTGACAACGCTGCCCGCCCACCGTCGAGAGCTCGCGGTCGCAGCTCTGCTCGACCTGTGGGTGCTCAGCGACGGGCTGCCCGCTCCGGTCGCCGGACGGGCGGGTGCGTGGCGCTATGTCTGGCCGCGGGATACCGCCTTCTGCGCGGTGGCTCTGGCGCGGGTCGGGCTCTCGGGCCTGGCCTGGGGTCATCTGCGCTATCTGCAGTCCGTACAGGCGCCCGACGGGGCGTTCGCCGCCCGCGTCGACCCCGAAACCGGTCTGGCGCCGGACGATCGTGCGTCGCAGTTCGACTCACTCGGCCTCGTCCTCTGGGCGGTTGCCGAAGTGCACGCCGTCTCCACGGCGACAACCGGAGGCTCCGATCTCGGGGGACTCGACGATCTGCTGCGACGGACCAGTTCGCGGCTGTTCGATCTCACGTCCCGCGGCCGCCGTCTGCCTCCGGTCGGACCGGACTATTGGGAGGTCGGAGAATCACAGGTCACGCTCGGCTTGGCCGGACCGACTCTGGTCGGGATGAACTCGCTCACCGCGCTGACGAAAGCGGATCCGGGGCTGTGGAGCCGCCTCGGCGAGGAAGCCGATGAGGTTCTGCGGGGAGCCGATGACTATCGTCAGACCTTCAGCCGGACCTTCGGGGCCAATGGGATGCAGCGGTATCCCACCTCGGGCGGATCCGATTCGGCCATCGCCTACCTGCCCGCCGCCGGACTCGTGCCGAACGCGGAGGACGGAATCTACGCGCTCGACCCCGAGCTCCTCGCCGGAGTCTGGGACCGTCTCGAACAGCCGGCCGGCGGGATCAAGCCCGGGCATGGGTGGATCCTCGACCGCTCAAGTTGGACGCCGTCGACGGCGCTCATGGGGCTCGGCTTCGCACGCCTCGGACTCAGCGCCAGGGCCGAATCGGTCCTCGACTGGCTGACGGAACACCGCACGAGTGCCGGGTCTCTTCCGGAGAAGATCAGCGCGGACGGCGATCCGGTCTCTGCAGCCCCGCTGTCATGGACGGCGGCCAACGTCATCATCACCCTCGACGAGCTCTACGGGCACCGAGGCGGAGCGGCCTCGTGACAACACCCCGGTTTCGCGTAACGGCGGGTGTTTCGCGTAACATAGGTGATTGCGTCTTGCGGACGTGCGCGAACTATTCGTGGACTTTCGCTCCCTCCAAGGTCACGAGATGACCGATCAGGCTGTGAGATGGCCGTTTGCGGTCACGAACCCGGATGATCAGGTCGGAGATGACCGAAAATGCATGACTGTCGAATCTGAAAGGTCACACTGTGAAGAGCTCCGTCGAGCAACTCGACCCCACCCGGGTCAAGATCAGCGTGGAAGTCCCATACGCCGAACTCAAACCGAGCGTCGACGAGGCATACAAGACCATCGGTGCTCAGGTCACCGTCCCGGGCTTCCGCAAGGGCAAGGTCCCCGCGCGCATCATCGATCAGCGCATCGGTCGTCCTGCTGTGATCCAGGAAGCGATCAACAACGGTCTGGACGAGTTCTACCGCAACGCGGTCGACGAGCATGACCTCAAGCCGATGGGCCAGCCCGAGGTCGAGATCTCCGAGGTTCCCGGCCTCGACGGAACCGAAGACGGCGAGCTCGGCTTCACGGTCGAGGTCGACGTGCGTCCCGAGGTCGAACTGCCTGCCTACGACTCGATCACCATCGAGGTCGACCCGATCGACGTCACCGACGCCGATGTCGATGCCGAGCTCGAGCAGCTGCGCACCCGCTTCGGCACCCTCGTCGCCGTGGATCGCCCCGCGGCCAAGGACGACTTCGTCACCCTCGACCTCGTCGCCACCATCGGCGACGAAGAGATCGACACCGCCTCCGACATCTCCTACCAGGTCGGCGCCGGAACGATGCTCGAAGGCATGGACGAGGCTCTCGACGGCCTCTCCGCCGGAGAGACCACGACCTTCGAGACCACCTTCGCCGGCGGCGAGCACGCCGGCGAACAGGGCACCGTGAAGATCACCCTGGGTGCCGTGAAGGAACGGGAACTGCCCGAGGCCGACGACGACTTCGCTCAGCTGGCCAGCGAGTTCGACACGATCGCCGAACTGCGTGAGGATCTGCGCGTCCAGGCCGGCAAGTCCAAGGAGACCGAGCAGGGCGTGCAGGCACGCGACAGGGTCCTCGAACACCTCATCGAGACCCTCGAGGTCCCGGTCCCGGCCAAGATCGTCACCGACGAGGTCGAGCGTCACCTCGAATCCGAGAACCGTTCGGACGATGACGAGCACCGCAAGGAGGTCACCGAGGAGACCGAGCGCAACCTGCGCACCCAGTTCATCCTCGACGCCGTCTCCGAAGCCGAGAACGTCGAGGTCAGCCAGCCCGAACTCATCGAGTACCTGATCTCCGCGTCGCAGCAGTACGGAATGAACCCGAACGAGTTCGCCCAGATGCTCGACAGCTCCGGCCAGGTCAACGCCCTCGTCGGCGAGGTCTCGCGCCGTAAGGCTCTGGCCGCCGTCCTCGCCGGTGCCACGGTCAAGGACACGGCCGGAAACGTCGTCGACATGGAGGCCTTCACCTCCGCCGGCGACGACGCCGAGGATGCAGACGCCGAGGCCGCCAGCGCTGACGCGCAGAGCGCGGACGCTGACGCCGAAGCCCCTGCAGAGGCCGCCGAAGAGAACTGAGGGTCAGCCGCCTCGGCGGTGGAATCCTGATGAGACGGTGGGTGCGGATTGCGATCCGTGCCCACCGTCTCTGCATCTTCAGGTCCCGATCACGCTGAGGGCGAACACAGGCCTCGCCGCGGACTAAAACCCGGGGGAGAGCGGTTAGAGTCCATATCAAGCCATCCACAGAACACAGGAGTGAAACGTGAGCGCATACGACACGACAGCTCCCGTCGGCCTCGACGCCGGTGGGGGAATGGGTCTGGACGACCACATCTTCAATCGTCTTCTCAAGGAGCGCATCATCTGGCTCGGTTCGGAGGTGCGTGACGACAACGCCAACGCCATCTGTGCGCAGATGATGCTGCTCGCAGCCGAAGATCCTGACGCGGACATCTCGCTCTACATCAACTCGCCCGGCGGATCCGTCACCGCCGGTATGGCCATCTACGACACGATGCAGTACATCAAGCCCGATGTCTCCACCGTGGCCATGGGCATGGCCGCCTCGATGGGACAGTTCCTGCTGTCCTCGGGTGCGCCGGGAAAGCGCTATGCCACCCCGCACGCCCGAATCCTCATGCACCAGCCGCTGGGCGGCATCGGCGGAACGGCCACTGACATCAAGATCCAGGCCGAACTGATCCTGCACATGAAGAAGCAGATGGCGGAACTGACCGCTCAGCAGACCGGCAAGTCGCTCGAGCAGATCCTCAAGGACAACGACCGCGACCACTGGTTCACCGCTGAGGAAGCGCTCGAATACGGATTCATCGACAAGATGGTCACCAGCGCGTCCGACGTCGAGAACAACTGAGCAGGAGTGAGGGAAGTATGAATGCAATGAACTTTATGCCGGGGTCGACGGCGTCGAATATGCCGCAGTCGCGCTACGTCATGCCGCAGTTCGAAGAGCGCACACCCTATGGCTTCAAACGCCAGGATCCCTACACCAAGCTCTTCGACGATCGTGTGGTGTTCTTGGGTGCCCAGGTCGACGACACGTCAGCCGACGATGTCATGGCTCAGCTGCTGGTTCTCGAATCGCAGGATCCTGACCGTGACATCACTCTCTACATCAACTCGCCCGGTGGTTCGTTCACCGCGATGACGGCCATCTACGACACCATGCAGTACGTCAAGCCGGAGATCCAGACTGTCTGCCTCGGTCAGGCCGCCTCCGCTGCCGCCGTTCTGCTGGCCGCGGGCACACCCGGCAAGCGTCTCGCTCTGCCGAATGCACGTGTGCTCATCCACCAGCCCGCGATGCAGGGCCAGGGGCAGGGCCAGGCCTCCGACCTCGAGATCCAGGCCGCTGAGGTGCTGCGGATGCGCGAATGGCTCGAGGCAACTCTGGCCAAGCACTCGAACAAGGAAGCCTCGCAGATCTCGAACGACATCGAACGCGATCTCTTCCTCACGGCCGCTCAGGCCAAGGACTACGGTCTCGTCGATCAGGTGCTCTCGTCGCGCAAGGACGCGAACTGATCATCGTGCTGAGCACTGGCAAGCGCTGAGAACGGGTTCGTACGATTGCGATCGTACGAACCTGTTCTCGGTTCTGCCCGCCGACACACCGAGACGTGGCTGGGGGCTCGTGTCCGCCGCGTATGGGAAGCTATTGAGGTACAGGAAACACGAGCGGTAGAGTTGGGACCAAGCGTCCCGGCGAAAGGTTGTGACAGTGGCTCGCAGTGCGGACGGAGCAGACCTGCTCAAATGCAACTTCTGTGGGAAGTCTCAGAAGCAGGTTCGGAAACTCATCGCCGGACCGGGTGTTTACATCTGCGATGAATGCATCGGATTGTGCAATGAGATCATCGAAGAGGAACTCAGCGAATCCAGTCCGGAGCAGGCCGAGCTCGAACTGCCCAAACCCCGCGAAATCTTCGACTTCCTCCAAGAATACGTCGTCGGTCAGGAACCGGCGAAGAAGGCGCTGTCCGTAGCCGTCTACAATCACTACAAGCGCATCCGGTCCTTGCAGTCGGGCGACGAGAAGACCTTGGGCACCAGCGATTCCGACGTCGAGATCGCGAAGTCGAACATTCTGCTCGTCGGACCCACCGGTTCGGGAAAGACCTACCTCGCACAGTCGCTGGCCAAACGTCTCAACGTCCCCTTCGCGGTCGCCGATGCCACCGCGCTGACCGAAGCCGGCTATGTGGGTGAGGACGTCGAGAACATCCTGCTCAAGCTCATCCAGGCCGCGGACTTCGACATCCAGCGTGCCGAGCACGGCATCATCTACATCGACGAGATCGATAAGATCGCCCGCAAGTCGGAGAACCCGTCGATCACCCGTGACGTATCCGGTGAGGGCGTGCAGCAGGCACTGCTGAAGATCCTCGAAGGCACACAGGCCTCGGTTCCGCCGCAGGGCGGACGCAAACACCCGCACCAGGACTTCCTGCAGATCGACACGACGAACGTGCTCTTCATCGTTGCGGGCGCGTTCGCCGGAATGGAAGAGATCGTGGCTGGCCGCAAGGGCAAGCACGGAATCGGCTTCGGCGCCCTTCTGCAGTCGAAGAACGACGAAGAGGACCTCTACGCGGACATCCTCCCGGAAGATCTGCTCAAGTTCGGACTCATCCCCGAATTCATCGGTCGCCTCCCGGTGCTGGCCACCGTGTCGAATCTCGACCGTGCCGCGCTGATGTCGATCCTCACTGAGCCGAAGAACGCACTGGTCAAGCAGTATCAGCGGATGTTCGAGTTCGACAGTGTCTCCCTGACCTTCGAGACCGAGGCGCTCGAGGCCATCGCCGACCTCGCTCTTCTGCGTGGTACCGGTGCGCGCGGACTGCGGTCCATCATGGAAGAGGTCCTGCAGCCGGTCATGTTCGACGTGCCCTCACGCGAGGACATCGCCGAGGTGGTCGTGACCAAGGAGGTCGTCGAATCGAACGTCGCCCCGACCCTTGTGCCGAAGTCACGGAACAGGACGAATAAGAAATCTGCCTGAGTCTCTCACGCATGAGACTCCTGGCTGACACACGTCCGCTGCGGTACGCCTCCTTCCGGCGGCCGTGGACGGCCAACATCGTCACCGTCATCGGTGCGCAGATGACCGTCGTGGCGATTCCCGCACAGATCTTCCACCTCACAGGGTCGTCCGGCTACGTCGGTCTCGCCGGTGCGTTCGGTCTGGTTCCGCTCATCGTCTTCGGGCTGTGGGGCGGATCCTTGGCCGATGTCATCGATCGTCGCAGGCTGCTCGTCATCTCGACCGTCGGGCTGATCGTCACGTCCGCGATACTCGCACTCATCGCAGTGCTCAGCGTCGACAATGTCTGGCTGCTGCTGTCGGTGTTCTCCATGCAGCAGGCATTCTTCGCACTCAACCAGCCGGCGAGGGGCGCCCTGCTGCCCTCGATCATCCCGCTCGATCTGCTGCCTGCGGCGAATTCTCTGAATATGACCGTGATGACGGTGGGCGCCGTCGTCGGCCCTGTCGTCGGCGGAGCGCTGATTCCGCTGTTCGGGTACCAGCTGCTCTACGTCATCGATGCCGTGTTCCTCTTCGCCACGCTCTATGCAGTGGTCCGACTGCCGTCGCTGCTGCCGCAGAAACAGCCCGATACCCGGTCGGGATTCAAAGGGATCGTCGATGGGTTCCGGTATCTGCGGACGAACACCGTCGTCATGGTCTCTCTGCTGGTCGACATCATTGCGATGGTCTTCGGAATGCCGCGGGCACTGTTCCCGCAAATCGCCGTCGAGACCTTCGACGGCCCACCCGAAGGCGGCATCGTATTCTCGCTGCTCTTCGCCGCCCTGGCCGGCGGCAGCGCCTTGGCCGGGATCTTCTCCGGATGGGTCTCACGCGTGCAGCGTCAGGGGCTCGCCGTCATCGTCGCCATCGTCGTCTGGGGTGCGGCCATGACAGTGTTCGGGCTGTCGCTTGAGCTGGCGGCAGGGTTCTGGCTGACCGCGCTCGTCGTCGCATTGGCTGCGATGGCGGTCGGCGGAGGAGCCGATGTCGTGTCCGGTGCTTTTCGGCAGACGATGCTCCAGGAGGGTGCCACCGATGCGATGCGCGGTCGGATGCAGGGCGTGTTCATCGTCGTGGTGGCCGGCGGACCGCGGATCGCGGACGTCCTCCACGGCTCCGTCGCAGCCGTCACCGACACCACGGTCGCCTCGGCGGGCGGCGGCATTGCCGTCATCGTCCTTGTGCTGGTCTGTGCGGCGATCTTCCCGACCTTCCGGAAATACCGGGTCGAACGCGGCGGCCGCGAACACACGGTCCCCACCGCCTGATCTTCTGTCGTGATGTCCGGGCGGGAACACATCTGCCACAGCATCACCCACAGCGTCACCCACCCTGCCAGCGGCAGAACCTCCCGGTACCGTCGTATCCCTCAGCGTTCTCCGCAAAGCACATCGATGCAGCGTGGCGGCATGGCACTACGGACGAGGGATGCAGCAGACGACTTCGCGAACTCGGGGGAGGGATGCGCGATGAGGAAGCGTGAGTGCAGATGACGACACCCCCGACTCGCTGCCGAAGCAGCAGGTCGGGGGTGCGTGGTGAGGCAGTGGACGGCCGCCGGCGTGTCAGCTGGTCGTGGCCGAGTAGACGGCGTTCTCCGCAGGCTGGACGACGACGAAGCCGGGGCCGTGGAAGGCCAGCTGCACGGACTCACCGGAACCGCGACCGAAGAAGGTGCCGACGCTGACGTCGGTCTTGATCTGCGGAGCCAGGGCCGAGGACCAGCACACGGCGGCCTGCGGGTCGACGAATGTCGGCTGCTGCGAGCAGTCGAGGACCATGGGCTCACCCTTGCAGCAGATGGCGGCGGTGCCCTGTCCGGCAAGTTCGAGGTTGAACAGTCCCGACCCGCTGACCATGGCACCGACTCCGCCCTTGATGCGCTTGATCTCCCAGTTGAGAGCGTCATCGAAGGCGAGCAGATTCGCGGTGTTGACGGTCAGCGCGTCCTGTGGACCTTCGAGTGCCATCATGAAGATGTTCGACGCTTCCCGCGCGAAGAACACTTCACCGTGTCCCTCGACGCGCATGACATTGCCGCCTTCGCCGGTGGCCGCCTTCTTCATGAACTGGCCGACCGACTTCGATCCCTGGTGGGTGAAGTGGACATCTCCCTGGTAGGCGACCATGGCGCCCTTGGTGGCGATCATCGGAGCGTTCGGCGTGACCACCGAACGCAGCATCTTGTTCGACTGGAGCGTCCATCGCTCCTGGTTCTGGATCTCGGCGTTGCGCTGGGAAAACAGTTCGCTTCTCACGGTTCTGGGAGCCTTTCGTTCAACGAGGACTTCGTGGTGCTTCGGTGGTCGAGAACCATATTACGGGGCAGAGGCCGCAGAACCCCTTCCGCTCGTGTATCCGTTCCGGAACATGCGACGAGCCCCACGGCACTCGCTGCTCCGTCTCTGCGGAGGAACGGGTGCCGTGGGGCTCCGGTGGAGCTGATCGGGACGCGGGCCGAATCGGAGGTCCGGCGCGTCCTCGGCTCAGCTCTGTTCGACGAACTCGATCGCGGCGATGGTGATGTCCTCACCGGCTTCCTCGGTCGTCAGCGACCTGATGCGGCCCGCTGCTCTGAGGTCACCTGCTGCCGCCGTGATCGCGGAGATGACGGAGGCCGGTGCCTGGATGGTCACCGAGGCGACCTCGGTCTTCTGCGAGACCTTGGCCTCGGTCTTCGTGCGGCGGATCTCGGTCAGTGCCGCAGCCACCGCAGCCAGAAGCTCGGGATCGACGGTCGAACCCGGGTGGCTCAGTGCCTCATCGGCAGGCCACTGTGCACGGTGGACCGAACCGGTGCGCCACCAGGACCAGACCTCTTCGGTGACGAACGGTGTGAACGGTGCGAAGAGACGCAGCAGCACGTCCAGGGCCGTAGCCAGGGTGACGTGGGCCGACAGCTGATCGTCGGACCCGACAGAACCGTAGGAGCGATCCTTGACGAGCTCGACATAGTCGTCGGTGAACTCCCAGAAGAAGCTCTCGGTCACCCGCAGAGCGTGAGAGTAGTCGTAGGCGGCCATATGCGTTCCCGCCTGTGCGACGACGTCGGCCAGCTTCGCCAGCAGGGCCCGATCGAGGTCGTGGGTGACGGCCCCGAGCTGACCGATGAGACCGGCGTGCACGCCCTGCGCGAGAGCGAACTTCGACGCATTGAGCAGCTTCATGGCCAGACGGCGTCCGATCTGCATCTGTGTGACGTCATAGGCGGTATCGGCACCGAGCTTCGCACTGGCGGCCCAGTAGCGCACGGCATCCGGACCGAATCCGGGCTTCGCCTCGCCGAGGATGTCCGAGGGCACGACCACATTGCCCTTCGACTTCGACATCTTCTTCCGATCCGGGTCGAGGATCCAGCCCGAGAGTCCGGCGTGTCTCCACGGCGCCGAATCGTTGAGCGAGTTCGCCCGGACGACGGTCGAGAACAGCCAGGTGCGGATGATGTCGTGGCCCTGCGGGCGCAGGTCGAACGGGAAGACCTTGTCGAAGAACTCCTCGTCCCGCGACCAGCCGCCGAGCAGCTGCGGGGTCAGCGACGACGTCGCCCAGGTGTCGAGCACGTCCGGATCGGCGGTGAACCCGCCGGGCACATCGCGCTGGTCTTCCGTGAAGCCGGCAGGAGCCTCGGCGATGGGGTCACAGGGCAGCGATTGAGGAACGATCGGATTCTCGTAATCGGGCTGTCCTTCGGCATCGAGGCGATACCACAGCGGGATCGGGACACCGAAGAATCGCTGCCGGGAGACCAGCCAGTCACCGTTGAGATTCTCCACCCAGTTCTCGTAGCGGGAGCGCATGTACGCCGGGTGCCATTCGATCTCGCGCCCACGAGCAATGAGCGCACCCCGCAGTTCGGCCGAACGACCGCCGTTGCGGATGTACCACTGACGACTGGTGACGACCTCGAGCGGCTTATCGCCCTTCTCGTAGAACGGGACCGGATGCGTGATCGGCTCGATCTCACCGATGAGGTCACCGGAGTCGATGAGCATCTGCGCAATGTCCTTGCGGGCGGAGAAGGTGGTCTTTCCGGCCAGAGCCTCATAGTTGGCCACAGCATCGGACTTCGGCGAGCTCGCGATCCACTCGGGCACCTCGAGGTTGAGGCGGCCGCCGCGGTTGATGACCGCGCGGGTCGGCAGATCCAGCTCTCGCCACCAGGTCACGTCGGTGAGATCGCCGAAGGTGCAGACCATGGCGATGCCCGTGCCCTTATCGGACTTCGCGAGTTCATGGGCACGGATCTCGACGCTGACGCCGAAGAGCGGTGAGACGACATTGGTGCCGAACAGCGAGGCATAGCGTTCGTCGTCGGGGTGGGCGACGAGCGCCACGACAGCGGGAATCAGCTCCGGGCGGGAGGTGAGGATGATGATCGGCTCCGCCGTGGTGTCGGCCAGGCCGTCGGCGCCTTCGGGGAAGAACTTCACCTTGTGATAGGCGCCCTCGCGTTCTCGATCTTCGAGTTCGGCCTGAGCGACAGCGGTGCCGAAGGTCACGTCCCACATCGTCGGGGCATCCTGCGAATAGGCATGGCCGTTCTGCAGGTCGGTGAGGAAGGCCCGCTGGCTCACCGCACGCGAATCGTCGTCGATCGTGCGGTACGTGAACTTCCAATCCACCGACAGACCGGTGGAGCGGAAGAGGTCCTCGAACACCTTCTCGTCCTCGGCCGAGAGCTGCTCGCACAGCTCGATGAAGTTCTGGCGCGAGACCTTGACGAAGTCGCGCGAATTCTTCGGTGCCTTCTCCGGCGGCTGGAAGTCCGGGTCGTAATGCCGACTGGGGTCGCAGGTGACTCCGTAGTAGTTCTGCACCCGCCGTTCGGTCGGCAGGCCATTGTCATCCCATCCCAGCGGATAGAACACGTTCTTGCCGGTCATCCGCTGATAGCGGGCGATGATGTCGGTCTGCGTGTATGAGAACACGTGACCGACGTGCAGCGACCCCGAGGCGGTCGGCGGGGGAGTGTCGATCGAGTAGACCTGCTCGCGATCGGTGTCGACGTCGAAGGCGTAGACGTTCTGCTCGCTCCACGCGGCGTCCCATTTGTCCCGCAGGCCCTCGAGGGCCTGCTTGTCAGGCAGGTTCACTGACTCGTGCGTCGAGTCCGAAAAGGCAGGTGTGTTCATAATTGCTGATTTTCTCACCCGGTTCGCGATCGGCCAAACCGGTTCGCGCCTGCAGCCGGGCGAAGCCTCACCGGAACACATGCGCGGCACTCGCGCCTCCCCAGGGGCTCGGTCGACGGCATGGGAGAGCTCACACCCTGAAAGCGCAGTGAGTCGGCTGCGCCGCGGGCAATGACATCATGGATGCATGGCGCCCCTGGACCGAATTCCGACAGAGAATCCGCCGCCCACGTCGACCGCGTGGATGAATCCGGCACGTGCGATCGCGATCATCGCCGTCGTGGCCATCCATTCCCTGGGAACCGTCGTCGAAGAGAACTTCGCTGGAATGGGTCCCGATTGGTGGCTGGCCAACGCCGTCGACTCCGCCTGCCGGTGGTCGGTGCCGGTGTTCATCATGATCTCCGGCGCGTTGGCCCTCGACCCCGACCGGGGCGGCAAGCCGCGCACCTTCCTGTCCAAGCGGGTCCGGCGGATCGGCATCCCCCTCGTGTTCTGGACGATCGTCTATGTTCTGTTCCGCCGCTTCTACCTCCAACCTGATGACCAGGCGTGGAACCCGGGCATCGCGATCCTCACCGGTTCACCCTTCGTCCAGCTCTATTTCCTCTACGTCCTCGCCGGATTGGCCCTGCTCACCCCGTTCTTCCGACTGCTGAGCGTCCACGGCTCCCGCCGTCTGCAGTGGGGGACCGGGCTGATCTTCCTCGGCATCGGCATGACCGACCAGTGGGTGTCGATGATCTTCGACGTCGGCGAAGCCAATATCGCCACTCGGTTCCTGCCGATGGCCGGTTTCTACATCCTCGGGTGGGTGCTGCGCGATATCGTCCTCTCCGCCAGGGGCGCCGTCGTGGCCTGGGCGAGCTTCATCATCGCGTCCGCCGCAACCGCAGTCTGGGCCGGCCTGGGGCCGGGGGAGAAGCCGTGGATGTTCCCCTACGAATATCTCGCCCCCGGAGTCGTCGTCGCCTCCATCGCTGCGTACCTCCTTCTGCATTTCCATATGCGCGAAGGATTCGGACTGCTGCACCGGTTCTACCCGTATTCCTTCGGAGTGTTCCTCCTCCATCCGCTCCTGCTCTACCCGGTGCGCAACGCCATGGGCCTGCCGAACACCGTGCCGGGAGTCCTCCTCCACGCCGTGATCATGCCGATCGCCTACGCGCTCGTCTGCGCCGCGATCACCTGGCTGGCCGTGAAGATCCCGGGTGTCCGCGCCGTCTTCGGCGAGGGCGGCCCGCGCAATCCGCACTCCCGATCGAGCACGCCGACGAACCCTGTCCCACCCGACTCACCCTATCCTGCCCGGAGCCGACCGAATGACAGCGATCCCGACTCAGAAGACACCGCTGCCGGCCGAGAGCCGACTCCGTAGACTGAGAAGCGGACAGGAGATCCCGCGACCGGAATCCCGACTCATGACCCACCGACAGACCTGACAGAGGAGAACTCAGATGGAAACTCTCAGAGCAGTCGTCACAGGAGCCAGTTCCGGAATCGGTGCCGCCGCGGTCAGACAGCTGCGAGACCAGGGCTGGGACGTCGTGGCGGTAGCCCGCCGTGAGGACAAGCTCAAGGCCCTCGCCGAGGAGACCGGAGCCGACTACATCGTCGCCGACCTCACCGATGACGCCGCCGTGGCGTCCATGGCCGAGCAGGTGCTCGCCGGGGGAGTCGTCCATTCCCTCGTCGCCAATGCCGGGGCCGCCTTCGGAACGGACACCGTCGCCGAGGCGTCGGTCGACGGGTGGCGGGACATGTTCGATATCAACGTCCTCGGTGTCCTGCGCGTCGTCAAGGCTCTGCTTCCGGCTCTCATCGACTCCGGCCGCGGAGACATCGTGGTCATGTCCTCGACCGCAGGTCATCAGGCCTATGAAGGCGGTGGAGGCTATGTCGCTGCGAAGCACGGCACCCACTCCGTTGCGGCGACCCTGCGCCTCGAACTCGCCGGCGAACCCGTGCGCGTCATCGAGATCGCCCCGGGAATGGTCGCCACCGATGAGTTCACCTACAAACGGGTCGGCGGTGACGAAGCGAAAGCCGCGAAGGTCTATGAAGGAGTCGAGAATCCGCTCACCGCGGACGACGTCGCCGATGCCATCGTGTACACGCTCACCCGGCCTCACCACTTCAACGTCGATCTCATGGTCATCCGGCCCATCGCACAAGCCGCTCAGCACAAGGTCGCCCGCAACCGCGGACTGTGAGTGCTCACGGCTGCTGCCCGCGGCCGCCTCGGGGATGGGTTTCGGCTGAACCCGCCGGGTGGTCTCGGGCGGAGTCGACGGTATACGATTGTCTTGTGTCGATCCGGCCATCACCGGGGAGCATCCGGAAGAACGGAACGAGCGTCCTGATCGCTGCGTTCTCAGTAGAACCGGACGGGTGGACCCGTCATCGTCTGAGTCAATGAGCGATCCGCGGATCGACCCGAACCGGTCGGAGCGCGGATAAGCGAGGTGGTACCGCGGCAGACTGTCGTCCTCGTGACAGTGACCGCAGTGACCCCGAAGGACGCTCATGACCCAGCCTCTCTATCCCAAGGTTTCGACCTCGACGTTCGGACTCTCCAGCTCCCCGAACTTCCCTGCCATCGAAGACGCCGTGCTGCGCTATTGGCAGGAGGACGACACCTTCAAGGCATCGATCGCCCAGCGCGACGCCGGTGTCAACGGCGAGAACGAATTCGTCTTCTACGACGGACCTCCCTTCGCCAACGGTCTGCCGCACTACGGTCACCTGCTCACCGGATACGTCAAAGACGTCGTCCCGCGCTTCCAGACGATGCGGGGCAAGAAAGTCGACCGTCGGTTCGGCTGGGACACTCACGGCCTGCCTGCCGAGCTCGAAGCCGAACGTCAGCTGGGCATCACCGATAAGTCCGAGATCGGCCGCATGGGTCTGGCCGCCTTCAATGACGCCTGCCGGTCCTCAGTGCTGCGCTACACCCAGGAATGGGAAGAGTACGTGACCCGGCAAGGTCGGTGGGTCGACTTCGACAACGACTACAAGACGCTCAATGTCGAATACATGGAAAGCGTCATCTGGGCGTTCAAGCAGCTGTGGGACAAGGGCCTCGTCTACGAGGGCTATCGCGTGCTTCCCTACTGCTGGAAGGACGAGACGCCGCTGTCGAACCATGAGCTGCGCATGGACGATGACGTGTACAAGATGCGTCAGGATCCGGCCGTGACCATCGGCTACAAGCTCAAGGACTCCGACGAATGGGTCCTCATCTGGACCACGACGCCATGGACCGTTCCGTCGAACCAGGCAGTGGCCGTCAACCCGGAGATCCCGCTCGTCGCGGTCGTGCCCGGAGAAGACGGAGCAGAAGAGCTCCAGGGCAAGACGCTCATCCTCGCCGAGGCGCGGCTCGGCGCCTATGCCCGTGAGCTCGGTGCCGAACCGCAGGTCCTGCGCACCTTCCCCGGCAGCGAACTCGTCGGCGCCGCCTATGAACCTGCCTTCCCCTACTTCGAGGGCCGACAGGACGAATTCGGCGAGAAGATGCATACGATCCTTGCTGCGGACTTCGTCACCGTCGACGACGGCACCGGAATCGTCCACCAGTCGCCGGCCTTCGGTGAAGAGGACAAAGAGCTCACCGACTCCTACGGAATCACCGCCGCCCGCCCCGTCGACGACGCCGGTCGCTTCGACACGACCGTCGCTGACTACGCCGGGCAGCAGGTCTTCGACGCGAACAAGGCGATCATCAAGGACCTGCGCAACCACACCGGGCCGATGGAATCGCGGAATGCGCTGTTGGTCCGCCACGAGTCCTATGAGCACTCCTACCCGCACTGCTGGCGCTGCCGGAACCCGCTGATCTACCGTGCCGTGTCGTCCTGGTTCGTCCGCGTCACCGAGTTCAAGGACCGCATGGTCGAACTCAACGAACAGATCAACTGGGTGCCCGACAACGTCAAGCACGGACAGTTCGGCAAATGGCTCGAAAACGCCCGCGACTGGTCGATCTCGCGCAACCGCTTCTGGGGTTCGCCGATCCCCGTGTGGATCTCCTCCGACCCGGCCTACCCACGCACCGACGTCTACGGATCTCTGGCCGAGATCGAAGCGGACTTCGGCCGACTGCCGCGCAACGATTCCGGCGAGGTCGACCTTCACCGCCCGTGGGTCGACGACCTCACCCGCCCGAACCCGGACGACCCCACGGGCAAGTCTGTGATGCAGCGCATCCCGGAGATCTTCGACGTGTGGTTCGACTCCGGATCGATGAGCTACGCCCAGGTGCACTACCCGTTCGAGAACTCCGAATGGTTCGACAACCATTTCCCGGCCGACTTCATCGTCGAATACGTGGGGCAGACGCGCGGCTGGTTCTACCTGCTGCACGTGCTGGCCACAGCGATCTTCGACCGTCCCGCCTTCACGAACTGCATCTCCCACGGCATCGTCTTGGGCTCCGACGGGCAGAAGATGTCGAAGTCTCTGCGCAACTACCCCGATGTCAACGAAGTCTTCAATCGCGACGGCTCGGATGCCATGCGCTGGTTCCTCATGGCCTCGTCGATCCTGCGCGGCGGCAATCTCGTCGTCACCGAGCAGGGCATCCGCGACGGTGTCCGCCAGGTCGTGCTGCCGCTGTGGAACACGTGGCAGTTCTTCGCCACCTACTCCAACGCCGCCGACGGCCCGGCGGGGGAGAAGACCGGCTACCAGGCACAGACGCGCTATGACTCCAGCCAGGTCCTCGACCGGTATCTGCTGGCCAAGACGCACGACCTCATCACCGAATTCGCCGAGGCGATGGACGGCCTGGACATCTGGGCGGCATGCGAACTCGTCCGCAGCTACCTCGACATGCTCACGAACTGGTATGTGCGCCGTTCGCGCCGCCGGTTCTGGGACGGCGGTGCCGACACGCATGAGTCCTTCGACGTGTTCTACACCTGCCTGGAGGCATTCTGCCGGGTCGCTGCACCCCTGCTGCCGTTCACGGTCGAAGAGATCTACCGCGGACTGACCGGTCAGCGGTCGGTGCACTTGGCCGACTATCCCGACGCCGATGTCTTCCCCGCCGACGCCGACCTCGTCGCGGCCATGGATCTCACCCGCGATATCTGCTCAACGGCTTCCTCGGTGCGCAAGGCCAATCAGCTGCGCGTGCGCCTGCCGCTGTCGCAGCTGACCGTCGCCACCGACTCGGACCTGAACTCCGACTTCACCGAGATCATCGCCGATGAGCTCAATGTGCGCACCGTCGAGGTCCTCGACGTCGCCGAGGCGGAAGCCGCCGGATTCTCCCTGTCGCAGAATCTCGTCGTCAACGCCCGTGCCGCGGGACCCCGTCTGGGCAAGCAGGTCCAGCAGGTCATCAGGGCCTCGAAGACCGGCGATTGGTCCGTTGCCGACGGCACCGTGGTCAGCGGCGGAATCGAACTCGTCGACGGCGAGTACACCCTCGAATCCGTCGCCGAATCCGGCACCGAAGGCATGGAACTCGCAGCTCTCGACTCCGGCTTCCTCGCCCTCGACACCCGGGTCACCCCGGAGCTCGAGGCCGAAGGCATGGCCCGGGACGCCGTGCGTGCCATCCAGGGCATCCGCAAGCAGCTCGACCTCGACATCTCCGACCGGATCGCCGTCACCGTCGAAGCGGGCTCCGAGGCGGTCGCCGCCCTCGAACCCCACGCGGACCTCATCGCCGGTGAGACACTGACGACTTCGCTGACCTTCGGTCCGGTCGAGTCCGACGCCGAGGTATTCAGTCCCGAAGAGCTTCCCGGCGGCACCCGTCTGGCGGTGAAGCGCGCATGAGCGACGACGACACCTCAGCCGAGGATCCGCTGGCTGCAGCCGAGGAGCTGCTGGCCGCTGTCGAAGGTCCGCAGTACGGGGACGAAACGGATCCGGAACCTCTGCCCGAACCGGTCGTCGATGAGGCCACTCGCGCGGAACTCGCCCGGGTCTACGCTCTGCTGTTGGCCCGGGCGGGGGAGACCCAGGTCGAACTTCGCCTCGACGCGACCCGGCGGGCGTGTGAGATCCTCGGCGATATCCACACCGCGGCCCCGACGATCACGATCACGGGAACCAACGGGAAGACCTCGACGGCGCGGATGATCGATTCGCTGGTCACCGCACACGAGCTCCGCGTCGGCCGGTTCACCAGCCCTCACCTGCATTCGGTGACGGAACGGATCTCCGTGGACGGTGCCCCCGTGTCCGTTCACACCTTCGTGCGCATCTACGACGAGATCGCCCCGTATCTCGAGATCGTCGATGCTCAGCTCGAGGCCGAAGGCCGTGCGAGGCTGACCTACTTCGAGGCACTGACCGTGCTGGCCTTCGCCGTCTTCGCCGATGCCCCCGTGGATGTCGTCGTCACCGAGGTCGGCATGGGCGGAGCCTGGGATTCGACGAACGTCGCCGATGCTCAGGTATGCGTCTTCACGAAGATCGGACTCGATCATCAGGCGTTCCTCGGCGACACCATCGAGGAGATCGCCGCAACCAAGGCCGGCATCCTCGATCGCAGCGTCGCAGACGGCCCGGCCCCGGACCCCATCGCCGTGTCTGCCGACCAGGACGAATCCGCCCAGGCCGTCCTCGATGAGGAGGCCGCCCGTCGCGGGGTTCCGTTGGTCACCGAGGACCGGGACTTCCGCCTCCTCGAGCGGCAGCGAGCCGTCGACGGTCAGCTCATCACCGTGCAGGGCCGCAGGGACGTCTACTCCGACCTGTTCCTGCCCCTGCACGGCATCCATCAAGCTCACAATGCCGCGGTCGCGATCGTCGCGGCCGAAGCCTTCCTCGGCGCCGAAGACAAGCCGCTCGACCCGGTCACCGTGGCCGAGGGGCTGGCCCGGGTGACCTCACCGGGCCGTGCCGAACTCGTGCGCACCGGGCCCAGCGTCGTCGTCGACGGCGCCCACAACCCGGATGCCGCGCATGTGCTCGCCGAGACCCTCACCGAGGCGTTCGACTTCGACTACGTCGTCATGGTGCTGGCGATGCTGGCCGACAAGGACAGCGACGGTGTCATCGAAGAGCTTCACCGCAGCGCCGATGTGTTCGTCGTCAGTGAGAATCTCAACTCCCGTTCGCTGCCGGCAGGCGACCTCGCCGAGGCGGTCAGGGAATGGGTCGACGAGGATTCCGTCATCGTCGCCGCCGATCTCAATGCCGCCCTGATGAAGGCCATCGACCTGGCCAACAGCGTCGATGCGAAGAGCCCGGGGATCGTCGTCACCGGTTCCATCTACACCGTGGCCGAGGCTCGTGTGCTCCTCGGACGAGGGGAGGAGCAGTGAAATCGAAGTACCCCGTCCTGTGCGGATCGATCCTCATCTGCGAACTCGTCGTCGTCTACTTCGCCGTGCTCACGACATTCGGCCTGTCGGTGAAGTCTGCGCAGACCCTGACCCTGGCTCAGCTGCTCATCGGAGCCTCGATCGTCGCCGTGCTGGCGATCATCGCCGTCATCCTGCTCCCCCGGCGGATCGGTGAGAGACGCCCCGGCGTGATCATCGGCTGGGTCGTCCAGGGACTGCTGTTGGCCTCCGGCTTCGTGCTCACCTCGATGTTCTTCGTCGCAGCGCTGTTCATCGCACTGTGGGCGGTGGCCGTCTACTGGTCGGCGCGCATCGATCGTGAGGTCGCAGCGCGGGGCTGACCTGTCAGGGCGCCGAGGCGAGCACCGCCGGGGCGCCCGGGTAGACTGTGCACCGACGTCCACACGCAATCGGAAGGACCGGAATGGAACGTACGCTCATCCTCATCAAGCCCGACGGAGTCGCTCGCGGTCTCGTCGGACAGATCGTGACCCGAATCGAAGCCAAGGGCTATGCGATCGACGCCTTGGATCTCCGTTCGGCCACTGCCGCCGAACTGGCAGCACACTATGCCGAGCACGAAGGCAAGCCCTTCTACCAGCCGCTCGTCGACTTCATGTCCGAGGGCCCGATCGTCTCGATCATCGCCTCCGGACAGGGCGTCATCCCCGGCTTCCGGTCGCTGGCGGGCGCCACCGACCCGACGGCTGCGGCTCCCGGCACGATCCGCGGCGACCTCGGCCGCGACTGGGGTGAGAAGGTGCAGAAGAATCTCGTCCATGGATCAGATTCCACCGAATCGGCCGAACGCGAGATCGGGATCTGGTACCCGGCCGAAGTCTGACGGTTCGCAGCACATCGCACACGGCCGCAGTCCGGCCCGCACCGGTCGGATGCGGTGAGGGCGCCCCACCACTTGGTGGGGCGCCTTCGCTGATTCCGCAGCTCGAGAACAGGACGGCGACTGCCGGCTCGGATCACGATCACGTTCGCGGTATCAGAGCAGATTGGAGAAGAACGCCCAGAACTGCACGACGATGCACGCGAAGATGATGAGCATCCACAGCACGGACAGGGCGATGTTCTCCTTGGCCAGAACTCTCAGCACGGCATTGTCGGCGGCTCGACGGCCGAAGGCTCCGGTGAGCAGATTGCGGGCGGTGACGGCCATGAACATCGGAATCGTCACGGTCCACACGATGATGCACCACGGGCAGCCGACGCCGATCTTGTAGATCGAGATGTAGAACAGGAACATCACCAACGCGACGCCGCAGGCCAAACCGATGTTCAGGCCGACCATCACCCAACGGGGCAGGCGGGTTCCGGACAGGATGAGCACACCGAGCAGCAACGGGAAGACGAAGGCCGCGATGCCCATGAGCTGATTGGGAAAGCCCAGGAGCTCTGCTTCGGCGTGCTCCATGACCGAACCGCAGGAGAAGAACGGGTTGAGATCGCAGGAGAGCACGACGTTCGGATTCGCCAGCTTCTCGTACTTCTCCGCCGACAGAGAGAACGAGGCGAGGAAGCCGATGACGGAGGCGATGATGAGGAAGATCCCGAACGGAGCGGATCTGAGCACCCACGACGAGGCGGTATCGGCGGTTTCGAGGTCATCGGAGCGAGTCAGTGCGGTGTTCACTCCTCAAGAATGCCTGGCCGCGTCCCGCGCGGCAAACCCCGCACCACATGAAACCCCAGAGACAAGGCACTTCTGTGACATAATGGGGAGACGGATACCTGTTCTCACACCGAACAGGAGAAGTGCCTCCACCGAGTCGAGGGTACGACCTCGCAGGTCGACAACAAGATGAGGCAGCACGGAAGGCCTACGCGCTGAGCGCGAGCCTGATGTGCCATCCACAGGTTTCGGTCCATTGCGGACCATGCAAGGATCCGAAGATCCGTACGGTGTGGACGGCGTCTTCGGACTGGGAGATACGATGAACGATACCGACGGTACAGAGTCGACAGATCCGACCGAAAGCATTCTCGCGGACCTCGCGAATCTGCAGCAGACGGTCAGTGCCAAGAACGCCGAGCACGAGGATGTCGACGACACCGTGCGCGCACGCCTCGATGACATCGCCGAGGCGGCCGAATCGCTACGCATCGGCGATGCCGACGACGCCGATGAGGACGAGCCCGCCCCCCGCCGAGGCAGCCCGAAGTCAGCACGTGACGCGGTGGCCAATCGGGGGCTCGTCTTCGAGGAATTCGTCCGAGGTGACTCGGACGACGACAGCGACGACGATTCCGATCACGATTCCGATGACAGCGCAGGCTTTGACAACGGGAACTCCGACCGCGCACCGGAGACTGCTCAGGCGGCGCCGAGCTTCGACCCGCGCAATCCCTTCGCGGCACCTGCGCCGCCGGCTGCCGCACCCGAACCCCGCACCCCCCCTGCGGCACCCTACGACGGCGGTCTGATCTTTCAGGTGCCGAAGGCCGAACACGCTGAGGTCGTCACGATCGAGGACGACTCCGACGACTGGGACGATTCCCGCGACTCCGATGACGACGCGTCGTCCTCGCAGGAGAACAGGCAGAACGACAACGACGAGGACGAGTCCGCAGCCGGACCGCGCAGGCGCCGAGGCGGGCGCGGACGTCGCTCGCGCAATCGCGATGACTCACACGACGATTCCGCGGACTCCGCCGACGACGCGAAGGACTCCGCGGACGAGACCTCGGATGCCGCCGACGGGCAGAGTTCGAAGTCGTCGAAGCGAGGAGCACGGTCGAACAGACGCGGTTCGAAGCAGAGCTCCGATGCGGACGGCGATGACTCGCCGTCGAAGTCGGATCACAAGGACTCCGACCACAAAGCCTCCGACGATTCCCATTCGGACGACGACGACGATGACTCCGACTCCGGTTCACGCCGGCGCCGCCGTCGTCGCTCCCGCACACGCAGCACCGACCGCGACGAGGTCACCTCGCTCAAGGGATCGACCCGGCTCGAGGCCAAGCGCCAGCGGCGCAAGGAAGGACGCGAAGCCGGACGTCGTCGTCCCATCATCACCGAGGCCGAGTTCCTCGCCCGGCGTGAGTCCGTCGACCGCACCATGCTGGTGCGGGAGAACGGCGACCAGACACAGCTCGTCGTCGTCGAAGACGGGATCGCGGTCGAGCACTACCTCAAGGAGAACCGGCAACAGTCATCGCTGATCGGCAACGTCTACCTGGGCAAGGTGCAGAACGTGCTGCCGAGCATGGAAGCGGCTTTCATCGACATCGGCAAGGGCCGCAACGCCGTGCTCTATGCCGGCGAAGTCAACTGGGACGCACTCGGCATGGACGGCAAGGCCCGCCGCATCGAAACCGCGCTGAGTCCCGGTGATGCCGTGCTCGTGCAGGTGACGAAGGATCCGGTCGGGCACAAGGGCGCCCGACTGACCGGTCAGATCTCACTGCCCGGGCGTTTCCTCGTCTACGTGCCCGGCAACTCGATGACGGGAATCTCACGGAAGCTGCCCGACAATGAGCGGGCACGCCTGAAGAAGCTGCTCAAACAGCTCGTCGGCGATGCGAACGGCGTCATCGTGCGCACCGCCGCCGAAGGCGCCACGGACACCGATCTCTCACGTGACGTCGATCGTCTCGCCAAGCGATGGGAGACGATCGAGAAGAAGTCGAAGTCGACGAAGGTGCTGGCGCCGCAGCTGCTCTACAGTGAGCCCGACATGATCGTGCGCATCATCCGTGATGTCTTCAACGAGGACTTCAGCTCGCTCGTCATCGACGGCGACAGTGCATGGAACACGATCCACGAATACGTCGAATCGGTGGCCCCGGACCTGCTCGAACGCGTCCACAGCTACAACGAGGACAAGGACATCTTCGACCACTACCGGATCGAAGAGCAGATCCAGAAGGCTCTCCAGCGGACGGTGAATCTGCCCTCGGGAGGGTCGCTCGTCATCGACCGCACAGAAGCGATGACGGTCGTCGACGTCAACACCGGCAAGTTCACCGGATCCGGAGGCAACCTCGAGGAGACGGTGACCCGCAACAACCTCGAAGCCGCCGAGGAGGTCATTCGACAGGTCCGTCTGCGTGACATCGGCGGCATCATCGTCGTCGACTTCATCGACATGGTGCTCGAATCCAACCGGGATCTCGTGGTCCGCCGGCTCGTCGAGTGTCTCGGTCGCGACCGGACGAAGCATCAGGTCGCCGAGGTGACATCGCTGGGTCTCGTGCAGATGACGCGCAAGCGCATCGGCACCGGACTCGCCGAATCCCTGGTCAGCGCCGGTGAGGACCTCACCGGTCGGGGACTGCTGCTGCCCGGATCGGAAGAAGACGGCTCGAAGGCTCATCGCGGCAACCGGTCCAACCACGACAACCGTCGTGATCGGAAGCGTCGGAGCGACTCGGGTTCGAAGACCAAACACGGCGAGTCCGAGTCGACCGAGGAGACCGTGTCATCGGATGCGTCCCGGTCGGCCGTCGCCGCGATCGCGAAGGCCACCCTGAAGAAGGACGACACCGAAGCGACCGAGTCGACGTCGAACGCTCAGACTGCTGACTCGACGAACGGCGACGAGACCGGCAAGTCCCGCTCGCGTTCACGCAGCGGTCGCCGCCGTTCCCGCTCGAACCGCAGCGACGAAGCACAGGAGACGGCGACCGACGAGAAGTCGAGCGCAGAGAAGTCGAGCAGCGGGGAACAGAGCACCGGCGAACCGACGCCGGCTGCCGAACGGAAGCCTGCAGCCGAATCCGAACCGGCCTCCGAAGAGCCGAAGGACCTGCCGTTGATGATCGGCGCGGACAGCGAGACGAAGGTCGCTGCCGCCGCACCGGTCAAGAGCGCTCCGGCGAAGAAGAGCGAACCGGTGAAGAAGTCTCCTGCCCCCAAGCAGGAACAGCTGCCGAGTTCGTTCGTCATCATCGGTCAGGACTGACACCACTGCGTCGTTGAGACAGCAGACGCCCCGTCGACGTCATCCGTCGACGGGGCGCTGTCGTCTTCGGCAGGCGCGGCTCGGGCCGGTCAGTCTGCCGACTGCTGATTGCGGGTGGTGCTGATCGTCGGCTGCGCCGCCTGATCACCGCAGAGAACGATCATCAGGTTCGACACGAGATCGCTGCGTTCGGACTGCCCGAGTCTGACGATCTGACGTCCTTCGATCTCTTCGATCGCCGTCTCCACCATGCCGACGGCGCCTTCGACGATGAGCTGACGAGCCGCAACGACGGCTGTGGCCTGTTGGCGCTGGAGCATGGCACGGGCGATCTCCGGAGCATAGGCCAATTGGGTGATGCGCGATTCGATGACGGTCACGCCCGCGGCCATCACTCTGGCGGCGACCTCATCGGAGAGTCGCGAGGTGATCTCGTCGGCGTTGTCGCGCAGAGACATACGGCGAGGATCCGAGGAATCGTAGGCATAGGAGTTTGCGATGTGCCGAACGGCGGTCTCCGCCTGGATGGCGACGAACTCCTCGAAGTCATCGACCTCGAACATCGCCTGCGCGGTGTCCCTGACCTGCCAGACGACGACGGCGCCGATCTCGATGGGATTGCCGTCGAGATCGTTGACTTTCAGGGTCGAGGTCTCATGATTGCGGATGCGCGTCGAGATCTGGTCCTTCGTGTAGAAGGGATTGACGAATCGCAGTCCCGAACGTCTGACCGTGCCGACGTACTTGCCGTAGAGCTGGAGGACGACGGCATGTCCGGGCGCGACCGAGGTGCATCCCCTGAACAGGAACATCGAGGCGATGAAGCACAGCACGGCGATGACGAAGAGGACGACGCCGACGGCGACCTGGGCGAAGCTCATGACGAAGCCGATGATGCCCATGAGCACAGCGGCGAGGAGCAGGGCGATGGCACCGACGATAGCGAAATAGCCCGAGACCCCGCCGGCCGGCTTCTCGCGCACGCGTTCACCGTCGGGGGAGACGATGCGCGTGGGGGCCGAGTCGGGCTGCCCCGGCCCCGCGGGAGGCCGGCCGGCGTTCGGCGCCTGCACAGATGAGCGTCGGGGTCCGCGGTCCGGTGTCTGCGGTGCGGTGGGTCCAGCGCCGGAACCGGACCCCGGGCCTGAACCGGGACCCTGTTCGAGGTGACGACGACTCCGCCGTGTCGGCGGCAGGGGTGAGCCTTCACCGTGGTGCGGCGGGGCACCGGTGTTCGCCTGAGCTCCGGCGGGCGGACCATACTGTGCCGTCGCCTCCGAACCACCGATCGACGCGGATTGTGCTCCCTGGGATCCATAGTGCCCGTTGGGATTCGTCACTGCCTCCGCACCGGGGTATGCCGCAGGCTGACTGTGCCCGGCTTGGATGTGCGTGCTCGGATCTCCGCTGGGAATCGGCCCGCGATCGGCGGATGAGTTGGGAGACCGCGGCGGCCGCTGGCCTGGTTGCTGAGGGTTCTGAGTCATGGTCCCAGTCTAGCCAGCTGATGAGACACGAATCTCAAATGGCCGCAGAGCCGCCTGTTTCGTAACAGTTCGATAACTGAACGCGTCCCATTAGGTGGAACGCTTGAATGTGACGCAGGTCTCAGTAGATTGTCACACTATGAACAATTTCTTCATTTCAGCAGCGACGGCCTCTCCGGTCGACGATGCCATCAACTCATGGTTCGATCCGATCGCGACGTGGTTCGGCAGCGTCATCTTCTTTCCGATCACCATCGGATCGATCTCGTTTCCCTTCGTCGTCCTGTGGCTGATCTTCGCGGCCGGGGTCTTCACCGTCTACTTCGGCTTCATCCAAGCTCGAGGGGCGAAACTGTCGCTCGAGATCATCCGTGGCAAATACTCGTCGAAGTCCGACCCCGGTGAGGTCACTCACTTCCAGGCTCTCGCCTCCGCGCTGTCGGGTACCGTCGGTCTCGGCAATATCGCCGGTGTCGGTGTGGCTATCGCCCTCGGCGGTCCAGGTGCGACCTTCTGGATGATCATCGCCGGTCTCTTGGGCATGTGCACGAAGTTCGTCGAATGCACCCTCGGAGTGAAATACCGTGAGATCGACGAGAACGGGGTGGTCCACGGCGGACCATTCAAGTATCTCCCTGTGGCCTTCCGCCGCTTCTCCAAGCCGGTGGCCACGGTGCTCACCGGACTGTTCGCCATCGCCATCCTCATCTTCGGCATCGTCGGCGGCGGCATGTTCCAGGCCAATCAGACCTTTGCCCAGGTCCGCACGGCCACGGGCGGCGACGACGGGATCCTCGCCGGGCCCTTCGCCTCGCTCATCTTCGGAATCATCTTCGCAGCGCTCGTCGCCCTGGTCATCCTCGGCGGGATCCGTTCGATCGCGAAGGTCACCGACAAGCTCGTTCCCGGTATGGCCATCTTCTACGTCATCTCATGTCTCCTCGTGCTCGGGCTCAACTTCTCGAACATCCCGGCCGCTATCGGTGAGATCTTCGCCGGGGCGTTCAACCCGCAGGGTGTGGCCGGCGGCATTGTCGGAGTCATGATCATCGGCTTCCAGCGTTCGGCGTTCTCCAACGAGGCCGGCATCGGATCGGCACCGATCGCCCACTCGGCGGTCAAGACCCGCCGTCCGATCTCCGAGGGATTCGTAGGACTCCTCGAGCCCTTCATCGATACGGTCGTCGTCTGCACCATGACGGCGCTGACGATCATCGTCGCCAATCAGGCCTCCTACCGAGAGGACCTCGGCGCCGGTGAGATCGGGGGCGTGGCCCTGACTTCGGACGCCTTCTCGACCGTCGCCTCGTGGTACCCGGTCCTGCTGGCCATCGCTGTCGCGCTGTTCGCCTTCTCGACCCTCATCACCTGGGCGTACTACGGAGAGCGGGCATGGAGCTACCTGTTCGGCAATGCGAAGGCCAGCGTCACCGTCTTCCGCACACTGGTCTGCCTCTTCGTCGTCGTCGGCTGTGTGGCGACCTTCTCGAAGGTCGTCGAGTTCGCGGACGCCGCACTCTTCATGTGTGCCTTCATCAACATCCTCGGCCTCTACATGCTCATGCCGGTGGTCAAGAAGGAGATGAAGAAGTACCTCGCCGACCGCAAGGCCGGAACATTGAACGACCCGGACACGACCGACGCGGTCCCGGTCGACCAGCCCGCCTGAATCCGAGCCTCCTCGACCGGAAAGGCAACTCAACCGGAGGGGACCTCCTCGATCAAGGATGCCTGTGCGCCGCGCCCATTCGGACGCGGCGCACAGGCATGTCCGGCCATCGATAGACTGGGCGCGTGGATGAGAACAGAGACGACAGAACACGCGCGGTCGAACGGCTGCAGGAGCTGCGGGGCAGCATCGACAATATCGATGCCTCCCTCGTTCATCTCCTCGCCGAGCGCTTCAAACTCACCGAGCGCGTCGGCGAACTCAAAGCCGACCACGGTCTGCCTCCGGCCGACGAGTCCCGGGAGGCCAGGCAGGTCGCCCGGCTGCGGGAGCTCGCCGAGGAGTCCCACCTGGATCCAGAGTTCGCGGAGAAGTTCCTGGCGTTCATCGTCGCCGAGGTCATCCGCCGGCACGAACGCATCGCAGAGGCACGCGAGAGCTGAGTCGCAGAAGCGAGGATCGCGCCCTTTCTGCGGACGAACGAGAGATGGCTCACAATACGCAGATCGTCCGCATGCCGATGGGGCGTGGGTTTGCCGATGCTGTGTGCTCTCGATTAGACTTGACCGTCGGTGCGCGTGACGCGCCACGGCTGGTGATTCCTCTCAATGGGATGTCTGCGGGTTCGTCCCGCGGCAGCCAAGGGACAACCGCCGTTCGTTTGTGTTTTAGCAGAAAGAGGGTTCGAGCATGGTCTATGCCATCGTCCGTGCCGGGGGCCACCAGGAAAAGGTGAGCGTCGGCGATATCATCACAGTCAACCGTATGAAGGCGAAGGCTGGAGACAGCGTCGAACTCGATGCCGTACTTCTTGTCGACGGTGAGACGGTCACGACCGATCCCGACGCTCTGGCGAAGGTCTCGGTCAGCGCTGAGGTCGCCGGTGAACTCCGCGGTCCCAAGATTGTGATCCAGAAGTACAAGAACAAGACCGGGTACAAGAAGCGTCAGGGCCACCGCCAGGACCTCACCCGCCTGAAGATCACGAACATCAAGTAAGAGGAGACTTCTCACATGGCAAGCAAAAAGGGAGTCAGCTCGACCCGCAACGGTCGCGACTCGAACCCACAGTACCTCGGCGTGAAGCGCTTCGGCGGCCAGGCCGTCAAGGCCGGCGAGATCATTGTCCGCCAGCGCGGAACCAAGTTCCACCCCGGAGCCAATGTCGGCCGTGGAGGAGACGATACCCTCTTCGCTCTGACTGCCGGAGCCGTGGAATTCGGCACCCGCAACGGTCGCAAGATCGTCAACATCGTCGGAGCCTGATCCTCCCCGGATCCGTTCCGTCGTCAATATGATCTCTCCCTGAGTCAAGGGAGCATGAAGGGTGAGTCGAACGACTCACCCTTCATCTGATATAAGGACATTATGGCCACCGAGTTCGTAGACCGTGTCACCGTTCATCTCGCCGCAGGCGCAGGTGGGAACGGGTGTGCCTCGATCAGGCGTGAGAAGTTCAAACCGCTCGGCGGACCCGACGGCGCCGACGGCGGCAACGGCGGGAACATCATCTTCCGCGTCGACCGCCAGACCACGACCCTGCTTCCCCTCCACCACCGTCCGCACGTCCGTGCCGATGACGGCGGGATCGGCAAGGGCGACCTGAAGCACGGCGCCGACGGAAGAGACCTCATCGTCGACGTTCCCGAAGGCACGGTCGTGAAGAACACCAACGGCGATGTCATCGCCGACCTCGTCGATGACGGAACCGAATTCACCGCTGCCGCCGGAGGTCGCGGCGGTCTCGGCAATGCTGCGCTGGCATCGGCGAAGCGCAAGGCCCCCGGCTTCGCGCTCCTCGGCGAGCCCGGACAGACGCTGAGCCTGGTGCTCGAACTGAAGACGATCGCCGATATCGCACTGGTGGGCTACCCATCGGCGGGCAAGTCGAGTCTCATCGCGGCTCTCTCGGCCGCGAAGCCGAAGATCGCCGACTACCCGTTCACCACGCTCGTGCCCAACCTCGGCGTCGTTCAGGCCGGCGACACGCGTTACACGGTCGCCGACGTTCCGGGGCTCATCCCCGGAGCATCGGAGGGCAAGGGACTCGGTCTCGAGTTCCTCCGCCACGTCGAACGCTGCGCGGGACTCGTTCACGTCATCGACATGGCCACGTGGGAGCCCGGACGCGATCCCGTCTCCGACCTCACGATCATCGAATCCGAACTCGCCGCCTATGCCGTCGACCTCGACGATGGCAGCGGACTCCTCCCGCTGTCCGAACGGCCGAAACTCGTGGCGCTGAACAAAGTCGACATCCCCGACGGACGTGACCTCGCCGATATCGTCCGACCCGACCTCGAGGCCGCCGGCTACCGTGTCTTCGAGATCTCCGCTGTCAGCCATGCGGGTCTGCGGGAACTCTCGTTCGCCATGGCCGAACTCGTGCTCGCCGAGCGGGAGCGCCGCGCCGAGCTGGAGGCGACTCCGCAGCGCGTGGTCATCCGTCCGAAGGCCGTCGACGATCGCGGATTCGAAGTCCGTTCTGAACGCAGCGCCGACGGTCCGCTGTTCCGTGTCCTCGGCGACAAGCCTCGGCGATGGGTGCAGCAGACGGATTTCGGCAACGACGAGGCCGTCGGCTACCTCGCCGACCGGCTCGACCACCTCGGAGTCGAGGAGGCCCTGTTCAAGGCCGGTGCCAAACCTGGTGACACGATCGTCGTGGGCGGAGACGATGGAGTCGTCTTCGACTGGGATCCCACGACCGTCGGCGGTGCCGAGCTGCTGGGCTCCCGCGGATCGGATGCCCGGCTCGACGAGGAATCGCGAGCCACTCGCAAGGAGCGCAAAGCCGCCTATCACGAGAAGATGGACGCGAAGGCCGCGACTCGGGCGGAGTTCGAACAGGAGCGCCTGGCCGAACGTACACACCGTGACAGCGCTGACGGTGCACCTGCGACGGAGTCTGCCGAGGGAGCCGGCGAAGAGTGAGCGCAGTGCAGGCGGACTCCTCCGCAGCGTCCGTCCGTGATGACATCGCCCGCGCCCGTCGTGTCGTCGTCAAGGTCGGCTCCTCCTCGCTGACGACGATCGACGGCGGACTCGACGAAGCCAAACTCATCGCCTTGACCGATGTCATCGGTGCCCACCGGTCGGCCGGTCACGAAGTCATCCTCGTCTCCTCAGGTGCGATCGCGGCGGGGCTGGAACCGATGGGACTGAAGAAGCGTCCGAGGGATCTGGCCAGCCAACAGGCGGCCGCCGGGGTCGGCCAGGGACTGCTCATGGCCGCCTATACGCGGGCTCTGGGGCGCTACGACCTCGTTCCCGGCCAGGTGCTGCTGAGCGCCGACGACCTCATCCGCCGCACCCAGTACAAGAACGCCCAACGTGCCATCGACAAACTCCTGGCCCTGGGCACGCTGCCCATCGTCAATGAGAACGACGCTGTGGCGACCGAAGAGATCCGCTTCGGCGACAACGACCGCCTGGCCGCGCTGGTCGCCCACCTCTCCCACGCCGATGCGCTGGTGCTGCTGTCCGATGTCGACGCGCTCTACTCGGGTCCTCCGGATCAGCCCGACTCTCGGCTGATCGACCGCGTCCACGGTCCACGCGACCTCGACGAACTCACCATCGGCGGCGTCGGGACCGCAGGCACGGGCACCGGCGGAATGGCCACGAAGGTCGATGCCGCGATCATGGTCGCCGATTCCGGCATTCCGGCCGTGCTGACCTCGGCACCGCAGGCGGCCTGGGCGCTGACCGGCGAGAATGTGGGCACCTATTTCGCGGTCACACACAAACGGCGGGGCACCCGTCTGCTGTGGCTGCGCCATCTCGCTCGCACCTTCGGCTCGATCACGATCGACCACGGAGCCGAGGCCGCTGTGCTCTCCCGTGGAACCTCCCTGCTCGCGGCCGGTGTCACCGCCTGCAGCGGAGAGTTCGAGGCCGGTGATCCTGTCGAGATCCGCAACCCCGCCGGTGATGTCATCGCTCGCGGTATGTCGAACTTCTCCTCGGCGGAGCTGCCGCTGATGTTCCGGTCCACGACCGAGGAACTTGGCACCCGTCTGGGAAATGATTACCGTAAAGAGGTCATCCATCGAAACGATCTCGTTCTCACACACGTGAGCGGGGGGAGATAGCCCATGACAGCAGCAGCCGAGATCCACCCGAAGACCGCGCGCGGAGTCACCCGCATCGTCCGCAATGCCAAGGCCGCGTCGAGTCTGTTGGCGACGACCTCGACCGCGGAGAAGAATGCAGCGCTCGGCGCCATCGCCGACGCTCTGCGCAGCAGCACCGACCGCATCGTCAAAGCCAACGATGCCGATATCGCAGCCGGCACCGAGAACGGGATGAGCGACGCTCTGCTCGATCGTCTGCGCCTCGACGCCGATCGCATCGCCGCGATCGCCGATTCCGTCGAGGACGTCATCGACCTGGCCGATCCCGTCGGCGATGTCGTCGTCGGCCGGACTCTGCCCAACGGCATCCGGCTGACCCAGAATCGCGTGCCCATGGGTGTCATCGGCGCGATCTACGAAGCCCGTCCGAACGTCACCGTCGACATCGCCGTCCTCGCCCTGAAGTCCGGCAACGCCTCGGTCCTGCGCGGCGGGTCGGCGGCCCAGAACTCGAACACGGAGATCATCTCCATCCTCCGCCGCGCAGTCGAATCGGCGGGACTTCCGGCCGACTCGATCAGCGGCATCGACCAGTACGGACGCGAGGGTGCGCACGTGCTCATGAACGCCCGCGACTACGTCGATCTGCTCATTCCCCGAGGCGGCGCCGATCTGATCAACATGGTCGTGCAGGAATCGATCGTGCCCGTCATCGAAACCGGGGTGGGCAATGTGCACATGTTCATCGACTCCACCGCCACCGTGAAGACCTCCGTCGATCTCGTGCTGAATTCGAAGACGCATCGTCCCAGCGTGTGCAACTCGTTGGAGACCCTCCTCGTCCACGAGAAAGCCGCGAAGCGTGTGCTGCCGAAGATCCTCGAACGGCTCGACGGCGCTGGAGTCATCGTCCACGCCGACTCGGACGTCTCAGCACTGGCACCTGCGGGGATGAAGATTCGCCGGGTGTCACGACGTGACTGGGCCAAGGAGTATCTGGGGCTGGAGATCGCCATCAAACTCGTCTCCGGAATCGAAGAGGCCATCGACCACATCCGCGCCTACAGCTCCGGCCACACCGAAGTGATCGTGACGAAGGACCTCGACAACGCCGACACCTTCGTCACAGCCATCGATGCCGCAGCGGTGGGGGTCAACGTCTCCACCCGATTCACCGACGGGGGAGAGCTGGGCTTCGGCGCAGAAGTGGGAATTTCCACGCAGAAGCTGCATGCACGCGGTCCCATGGGACTCGAGCAGCTGACGACGACGAAGTGGGTGATGATGGGCAACGGACAGGTCCGTTCCTGAGCCGCCGGCGATTCCGACACCCGCCCGATCGGTTGGGGACCCCCGATCGGGGGAGCCGTCGGAAGAGGAAGATGTCATGTCGATGCCGGATTCCTGGGTCGTTCATGAGAAACTGAGAAGGTAATGACGCCGACGCGCTTGTGCGCGTCGGACACTGAGTAAGGAGAAAAGACGTGAACGCAGCCATTATGGCCGCCGCAGCCGAAGGTGGGGAGCACGCCGCCCACGTCGAGCTGCCGATGGATCCGATCTGGTACGGACTCATCACCCTGGCGATCTTCATCACGATGGGCCTGGTGTCTCGGTCGTGGAAGGGCATCTCGCACCGCCACTGATATGGCAGAGCACAGACGCAGAGTCGGTGTCATGGGCGGCACCTTCGACCCCGTCCACAACGGCCACCTCGTCGCGGCCAGTGAGGTTCAGGCGACCTTCGACCTCGACGAGGTGGTCTTCGTCCCCACAGGACGGCCGTATCAGAAGGACGTCGAAGAGGTCAGCAGCGCCGAGCACCGGTATCTGATGACGGTCATCGCGACGGCATCGAATCCCCGGTTCACCGTCTCTCGAGCCGATGTCGACCGACCGGGCCCGACGTATACGATCGATACGCTGCGGGACCTCGCCCGCAGCTATGGTCCCGATACCGAGTTGTTCTTCATCACCGGCGCGGACGCTTTGGCTCAGATCCTGACGTGGAAGAATGTGGATGAGCTGTTTTCCCTGGCTCACTTCGTCGGCGTCAGTCGGCCCGGGCACGAACTCCATGGTGAAGGACTGCCGGTCGATCGGCTGAGTCTCGTGCAGATCCCTGCACTGGCGATATCGTCCACGGATTGCAGACAACGGGTGATGGATGGTGCACCTGTCTGGTACCTCGTGCCGGACGGCGTAGTGCAGTACATCGCGAAGTACGAGTTGTACAGGAGTGAGAATGGCTGAGGAGCAGTTCACGTCACGTCGAGCACGGCGGGAAGCCGAGAGGCTGGCGGCGGAACAGGCGTTCGAAGCACGAGAGGTTCCTGAGCAGCCGAAGGAGGCTCCGAACTCTCGCGCGGGGCTCCTCAATCCGCTGCCGCCGAAGAAGCCCGATGCGAAACCCGCTGCCGAGACCAGCGATGACACCGCCTCACGTATCGACCCCGATCCTTCGCCACGGACCAGCCACGAACGCGGTGCCCTGGCATCTGACCACCCGCAGGAGTCGCGGCCCCCGGTCCATGCCGAGGACCGTCTCGACCCGACTCGGACTCCGCTGCCGCACTTCCAGACCCGAGCAGAGAAGAAGCGGTACCTGCGCGAACACGGACTCTCGCTGAACGGCGATCTGTCCACCGGCGCGATGCCGGTTGTGGCCGACGAGCAGGAACTGGCCGAACGCCAGGCCGCTGCCGAGGGTCGCTTGACCGGTCCGATCCCGGAGGTCCCGGAATCGGAGGCCACACAGTCGGAAGCCACCGGCTCGGATGCCGTCGAGTCAGACGCATCCGACACGGACGCCGCAGCCGACCCTGCAGATGCCTCGTCCGTGTCGAGCCCGGATGCGAATGCCGCGGGCACCGAGCACGAATCCTATGACACCGCCGGTTTCGGGGGAGATACCGAAGAGGTCGCCGCCCGTGATTTCGAGGCCCCCGTCACTGCTGACTCGGCACCGCGGCCGACGACCGTGGACAGCGAGCCCTACGACGCGCTGTCGATGCCGTACTCGGCCCTCGACGCAGATGCTCCGGCGCTCGGAGACGAGTCCGAGAACGAGAAGCCGGCCGATGCCGCGGACCAGACCGAATCGGCGGATCAGAGCGGCTCGGCCGACAAAGCAGACTCGGAAGCTGCCGCTGGTGCCGTTCCCGCAGGCGAACCTGCTCCCGCGGACGAACCTGCTTCCGCGGACGAGCCGGCTGCGACGCCCGAGGCAGATGCCGCAAGCGAGCCCGAGCCCGCGTCCCGTTCGCGGCGGATGCCGATCGTGCAGCCTCCCTCGACGTCCGGAGTGCGCGTCGTCACCGCCGCGTCGGCTCAGATCCCCGAAGTCGATGATGCGCGCGGGAGCGAAACTCAGCGACAGCAGACCCCGGACTCTGTCCGCGGCGAAGAGTCGCAGACCGGCACGGCGTCCGACGGTGCAGATCAGTCGCCGGGTGACGCCGGCTCCGATGACGCGGCGCGCGCATTGGCCGCCAACCCGGAGACCCGCCCGATGGACGCAGTGCCCGAAGCCTGGTCGCTGCCGAATGCCGACTACGAAGACGAAGAGACCGAGAACCCTCCCGGCTCACGCATCCGAGCCAGCTCGGTCACCGGGCAGGACGGTCAGATCCTCATGGGCGAAGAGCCCTCGAAGATGCCCTATATCGTCCTCGGCGTCGCCGCGTTCTTCGCCTTGGCCCTCATCGTCATCGCCCTCGTCATGTTCCTCTGAACATCACACGGGGACACACCACCTCCACCACCGCATCCATGCGAAAGGATCTTGTGAGCGAGATCGCCGAATCCACCCAGCTGCTTCGAACCGCCGCCAAAGCGGCGGACGAGAAGCTCGGAACCGACATCATCGGCCTCGATGTGAGCTCCACGCTCTACATCACCGACGCGTTCCTCATCGTCTCGGCCGACAACGAACGCCAGATCGGTGCGATCATCGACGCGATCGAACAAGAGCTGCAGCTCGTGCACGACCTCACCCCGCTGCGCCGCGAGGGTCGGGGAGGGGACTGGGTGCTGCTCGACTTCGGAGAGATCGTCGTCCATGTCTTCTCTGCCGAGCAGCGCGAGTACTATGCGCTCGAACGGCTGTGGAAAGACGTACCGGCTATCGACCTGCAGCTGCCCGAACCCGGCTCGGACGAATGACGAAGACGGTGCTGTTCTGGCGTCACGGACAGACGGACTTCAACGTCGCCGGTCGCTTCCAGGGACAGTCCGACGTCCCCCTCAACGACACGGGCCGAGCTCAGGCCGAAGAAACCGCTCGACTCCTCGCCGAGTTCGATCCGGAACTCATCGTCTCCTCCGACCTCTCCCGTGCAGCGGCGACCTCCGACAGCCTGGCGACGCTCGTCGGTCGCGAACCCCTGCGCGACGAGCGTCTGCGCGAGACCGCATTCGGTGAGTGGGAAGGGCGCACGCGCGCCGAGGTGGCCGAGATCTGGCCGAACGAACTCGCCGAATGGGCCTCCGGTGCCGATGTCAATCCGCCCGGGGGCGAGTCCCGTTCCCAGTCCGGTCACCGCGTCGCAGCTGCCATCTCCGAGATCGTACGGTCGACCGACGCCGAGCCGATCGCCATCGTCGCTCACGGTGCGGTCCTGCGGGCAGCCGCCGAAATCCTGTTGGAGATGAACGGGACCGGTCGGCTCGGCGTCCTCGGCAACTGCGGTCACGGAGAGTTCGGATTCACCGGCGACAGCTGGGTGCTGCGCAGCTGGGGCGCGTTCTCCCGCTGAGGCGAGGGTCAGCGGCACTGCCGGTTCGGTTCTCCGCCGTCCGGGCCGTCCGGGCCGCGCCGGACTCAGCTGTCGGCCGTCCGGGCCGGTGCGACGGATCTGATGAGCTCGACCAGCGAGTCCGCCGACCTCGCCCAATCGAAGGCCAGTGCCTGCACCTGTCCGGCCGCGGACTTCCCCGCCCATCTTTCGGCGTCCGTGAGCCGGGTGATCGCCTCGGCGATCGACTGCGGGTCCTCGGGGTCGAAGTATTCGGCCGCCTCGGCGGCGATCTCCCGAAAGATCGGAATGTCCGAGACGGCCACGGGCACGCCCTGAGCCATCGCCTCGATCACTGGCAGCCCGAATCCCTCTTCGCGCGAGGCCGTGACCAGAGCTGTCGACTCGTCGAGCAGGCGCGCGTACTCCTCTTCGCTGACTCCTCGGTGGAAGACGACCTTCGCGCGGTCGGGGATGAAGGCACGCAGCTGAGCTTCCCGACGTCCGTCGATGCGGCTGGCGATGTGCAAGGTCCACCCGGGCAGGTACTCGAGGGCGCGGATGAGGGCCTCGACGTTCTTGTACGGCAGGAACGCGCCCATGTACAGGAGTGTCTTCGCATCGTGTCGGTTCACCGTCCGCGTGGAGGTGGCGGCCACCTCGGCGGCATTGGACACCACCTGCACCGGCCTGCGAGTCAGGTGATGAGCGGCGATGAGATCCTTCGTCGTCTCGGACACTGCCGCCACCGCGTCGGCCCGATTGAGGAGCAGCCGTTGCGGGAAGAAACTCAGATGGTACGCCCGCCACAGCAGCCGGACCGGCAACGGCAGATCGCCGGGCGGCTTGGGGTGGGAGTAGTAGATGAGGTCGTGGATGGTCAGAATGAGCCCGTACCGGCGACCGAAGGAGCCCATCGTCTGCATCGTGGAGAACACGACATCGGCTCCCAGGGCATTGAGCTTCCCGGCGATGGCCACCTCAGCGGGGGAGGTGGGGTCTGACAACTCGACCCATGCGCAATCGGGCAGCAGCGCCAGCTGGGCCCGGTCGCTGATGATGACGGTGACGTCGATCTCCGTGCCCTCGACGGCCCTGAGCAGGGCCGAGAGCAGACACGAACCGTACCGGGAGATCCCGTCGTGGTGATCGGTGCGGGTGAAGCGCGCGTCGAAGAAGACCGACAGCCTCGAAGAGGGTTGACGGCTCTGTGTGCTTTTGCTCATGGAACTCCGAGTCGATAGTCTGATTCTTCGAAAGTCTGTGTCTGTCCGAATGCGTATTCTGCGACGAAGGATCAGTGAGTGAAGGAATCATCACCTGTGCCCGCGGCCGTTGAGGCCCGTTCATGATCCTAACGCTGATCGCTCTGGCGGGACTGGTCGTGCTCACCCCGGTCCTCACTCGTTTCGCCGGCCGGGAGAGCGGCTGGCCGCTCGCCGCCGCCTACCTGGGCGTGGCTGCGCTGTTCACCCCCACTGCCGCCGAGGTGATGGCCGGGAACAATCCCGAGACGTCCTATCCGTGGATTCCCAGTCTCGGCGTCGACCTGGCTCTGCGAGCCGACGGCATCGGCGTCGTCTTCACCTATATCGCCCTGATCATCGGGGCAGTCGTGTTCATCTATTCGACCCGCTACCTCAGCCCGGGCCGGAACACGAGCTTCTACTGGCTGATGGTGATCTTCACGTTCTCCATGGTCGCGCTCGTGCTCACCAACGATGTGCTCGTGCTGTTCGTGTGCTGGGAGCTGACGTCGCTGGCGTCCTTCTTCCTCATCGCCCGGTCCGGATCACCCGGACAGGCACCGGCCCTGCGGACGATGTTCTTCACCTTCATCGGAGGCCTCAGCCTGCTGGTGGCCACCGGTGTGATCATCGCGGTGACCGGGACGACGAACCTCGCCGAGGCGATCAGCTCCCCGGTGTGGACGGGCCAGCCCGAGGTCACGACGCTGGTGGCTCTGCTCGTCGGCGTCGCCGCCATGACGAAGTCCGCGCAGTTCCCCTTCCACCCGTGGCTGCCCGATGCGATGGCCGCTGCCACCCCGGTCTCGGCCTATCTGCATGCCGCTGCCGTCGTCAAAGCCGGCATCTTCCTCATGCTGCGGTTCTCACCGACCTTCCACGCCACGCCGGCCTGGAACGTTCTGCTCGTGACGGCGGGACTTCTCACTGCGTGTCTGGGCGGCTGGTTCGCACTCAACCAACATGACGTGAAGAAGCTCATGGCCTATTCGACGGTGTCCCAGCTGGGCCTCATCACCGCCGTCATCGGCGTCGGCACCGAGGCGGCCATCGCTGCCGCCACTCTCCACGTCATCGCTCACGCTCTGTTCAAGTCCGGCCTGTTCATGATGGTCGGAGTCGTCGACCACCTCGCCGGCACCCGCGACCTCGCACGGATCCCGAAACTCATGCGGTCCGCTCCGGCGGCGTTCACGGTGATGATCATCGGCTGTGCATCCATGGCTGGGATTCCGCCGCTGTTGGGCTTCGTGTCGAAGGAAGCCCTGTTCACGGCCCTGGGAGAGACGCCGGGCGGTCCCTGGGCCGGGTGGGTGGCTCTGCTCGTCGCGGTCGGTGCCTCCGTGCTCACCTTCGCCTATTGTGCGAAGACCGTCTGGGGCAGCTTCATCGACGGGCGCGAACCCGAGACGGGTGACATCCACCGCGGTTCTCCCGTCATGCTCATCGCGGCGGCCCTGCCGATCCTGGCCTCGTTTCCGCTGAGCTTCGTCCTCTTCCTCCTCGACACTCCGCTCGACCACGTGGTGCGCGCGGCGGTGCCGAACGCCACCGAACACGTCCATCTGGCGCTGTGGCACGGATTCAACATCGAACTGCTCGCCTCTGGACTCATCATCGCCATCGGCGTCGTCCTCATCCTGCGTCGCTCACGCGTCTTCGTCTTCTTCCACAAGGCCACGCTGCCGTTCGACGGATCCGATGTCATCGACTCGCTGACGACGGGCCTCGAACGTCTGGGACACGGTCTTGCCGCCTTCGTCCGCCCGATGAACTCCGGACCCTATCTGGCGATGTCGTTGGGCGGGCTGAGCGTGCTCGCCATCGGCTCGATTCCCGTCGTCTTCGCCGACTTGCCGCCGCTGCAGCAGAATCTCAGCCGTCCGGTGGACGTCATCCTGCTCGTCCTCATCACCGTGGCAGTCCTCGTCCTGTGCACCTCGCATTCGCGTCTGACGACCGTTGTGGCGCTGTCTGCCATCGGCATCCTCGCCACCGTGCAGATCCTGGCTCTCGGCGCCCCCGACGTCACCCTGACGCAGCTGCTCGTCGAAGCGATGACGATCATCGTCATCATGCTCGTGCTCCAGAAACTTCCCCGTTCGTTCTGGAAGTACCCGAAGCGCAAACAGACTCCGCGCCTTCTCTTTGCGGTCATCGTCGGTGCCAGCGCGGCCGGACTCACCCTGGTGCTCAACGGCCGGCGGGAACGTTCCGACCTCGGTCTGTACTATCTCGACAAGGCTCCGGAGATCAGCGGCGGAGACAACATCGTCAACACGATCCTCGTCGAATTCCGTGCCCTCGATACCCTTGGTGAGCTGACCGTCCTCGGCATGGCCGGAATCGCGATCGTCGCTGTGATGTCGACGGTCAAGGACAAGTTCATCGACCCGCCGGCCGAGAACATCCCGGAACCGCCGCGGCCTCCGTGGGTGTCCATCCGCCCCAAGGGCACCACTGCGTACCGCGGCGTCCACGAGGCGTGGCCGAACGTCATCCCGCTGCAGCTGACGCTGAAGGTCCTCGGTCCGCTGCTGGCGGTGAGCTCACTGCTGATCTTCTGGCGTGGTCACAATTCCCCGGGCGGCGGATTCATCGCCGCGCTCGTCGGTTCAGCCGTCATCGGCTTGGCCTACCTGTCGACGCCGAAGGATCGTGCGATCGGTCCGCCGCGGGCACCCCTGTACCTCATCGGCTCCGGCGTGGCCACGGCAGTGGTCACCGGCATCATCGGTCTCCTGTTCGCCGGTTCGTTCCTCCACCCGATGCACGCCGAGTTCGCCGGTCAGCATTGGACGACGTCGATGCTCTTCGATGTCGGCGTCTACCTGGCGGTGCTCGGACTCATGCTGCTCTCGTTCAACCTCCTCGGCGTCTCGGACTCCGCGGCGACTCCGGCCGGTGACGATGTGCTCACCAACGGCATCATCCGACGCGACGTCGAACGCACCCGCGAACGTGCCGATGAGCTGCTCTACGGGGAGTTGAGCGGTCCGATGGAGGCGATCCGCGGGGAACGCCCCGAACGCAGCCGCCGCCGCGGCGCTGAGGATTCCGAGGAAGCGAAGGTGCGGGCGAACTCGACGCATATCCTCCGCGGGGACTCACCGGCCGGCGGAGATGGGGAGGAAGCATGATCCTGGCACTGACGATCGGCGTCCTCACCGCCGGAGGCGTCTACCTCATGATGCAGCGCTCCATGGTTCGGGGAGTCTTCGGACTCACCCTCATCTCCCACGCCGCGAACTTCATCCTGCTCTCGGCCGGGGTCGGCGCCTGGAGAGGCGAACCGCTGGCCGGGCGCGGTTCCCTTGCCGACGCGGCCGACCCGCTGCCTCAGGCATTCGTCCTCACCGCCATCGTCATCACTTTGGCGGTGACGATCTTCATGCTCGCTCTGGCCGTGCTCGGCCATGACGACGACCAGAAACGCAGCCCCGAGACGGGGGAGGAGCGCGACTCATGAACTCAGCCCTGCTCCTACTGCTCATCGGCCTCCCGCTCCTGGCCTCCGCCCTGAGCGTGCTCATCACCTCACGCACCTTCGACCGACTGCTCCTGCTCGCTGTTCCCGTGTTCGTCGGCGGCAGCGGGATCGGGCTCCTCGGGCTGCACGGTTCGACCCCGGTGATCGCCCATTCTGTCGGCGACTATGTGCCCGGTCTGGCGATCGTGTTCGTCTCGGACACGTTCACTGCGCTCATGCTCGTGCTCACCTCACTCGTCGCGTTCGTCAGCAGCCTGTTCCTCATCTCCACCGGAGAGGATCAGTACCGGTTCGTTCCGGCGCTCATCATGATGATGCTCACCGGAGTCTATGGTGCGCTGCTGACCGGTGATCTGTTCAACCTCTTCGTCTTCGTCGAAGTGATGATGCTGCCCGCCTACGCGCTCATCGCCGTCACCGGCACCTGGCGCAGGCTCGGGATCGGACGACTCTATGTGATGGTCAACCTGCTGACCTCGACGATGCTGCTCATCGGCGTCGGATTCGTCTATGGTGCCACCGGCACGGTCAACCTCGCGGTTCTGGCAGGTCAGGGACAGCCGACCGGCCAGGCAGGGATCGCGCTGGGCGTGGTGCTGCTGTCGCTGTTCATCAAGGCCGGCGGCGCGCCCTTCCACGGCTGGCTCGTCCGCAGCTATCCGAACACCTCGGCGGGCATGATGTCGCTGTTCTCCGGGCTGCATTCTAAGGTCGGGCTCTACGCGATCTACCGCATCTACACCACTGTCTACGGTGAACCCGCCCCGTGGGCGACGGTCCTGGTCATCGTCGCGGTGGCGAGCATCCTCATCGGTGCGGTGTCCGGCTTCGGACAGGTGCGGGTGCGCAATGTGCTCGGATTCGAGATGACTGCCGGCGTCGGCCACATCCTCGTCGGCGTCACCCTGCTGACCTCGGCAGCCCTCGGCGCCGGTGCGTTCTACATGATGCACCATATGATCACGATGGCCGGCCTGCTGCTCATCATGGGCGCGGTCGAACAGACCTACGGCACCGGATCCTTCCGCAAGCTGTCCGGGCTCGCCTCCCGCGAGCGATGGGCGACCATCCTCATGATCCTCGGGGTCTTCTCCTTGGTCGGTCTTCCGCCGACCTCGGGGCTGTGGGGCAAGGTCGGACTCATCCGGGCCTCCACGGACACCGGCGGCGGCTTCGGATGGGTCCTTGTCTCAGCCATCGTCGCGGGCGCAGCGATCAGCCTGTTGGCGCTTCAGCGCACCTGGCGCAACACCTTCTGGGGACCGCCGATGCAGACGTACCGTCCGGACTCGGCAGAGACCGGACGTGCCCCGGCCGAACCGATCATGCGCAGCGTGCGCATCCCCGCCCGTCTGCTGGTGCCGGCGACGATCATGATCGGTCTCTCCGTTGCGCTCTTCTGCTTCCCGGAGCCTCTGCTCGACCTCACACTCCGGGGAGCCGAGGGTCTGCTCGACCATAGCGACTATATTGAGGCGGTGATGGCACCGTGATGCGTCTTATCCACGGCATCTCCTACGTCGGCTTCATCGTCCGGGCGATCATCACGGGGTCGGCGACCGTCGTCGCCCGACTCTTTTGCAGCGACTATGCCCAGCCGATGATCGTCGAGCTGCCGATGCGCTGCGCCACCGACCTCGAAGTCACGCTGTTCGCGTCGTCGATCACCATCACGCCCGGCACGCTGGTCACAGCGATCGCGGCCGGCACGGCGACGACCCCGCCGGTGATCTTCGTCCACGCCCTATTCGAGGAGTCGGAGGAATCCGCCCTCGACGGGCTCATCGACATGGAGTCGCGGCTGCTGTCGATGACCCGTGGACGTGCGCCGGGTCCACACACCGATCTGCAGGGAGGGCATCCATGATCGTCATCGCCGGCATCTGCTCGGTCATCCTCGCCGCCGCTATCATCATCGGCCTCATCCGCGTGCTCACGGCCCGGGATCAGGGTTCACGTGCAGTGGTTTCGGACCTCATCTACTTCTCGGCCATCGCGATCGTCACGATGCTCGGCATCATGGTGGCCTCGTCGATCGTCCTCGACGTGGTCTTCCTGTCCTCCATGGTGGGGATCCTCGCCACGATCGCTCTGTCGCGCATCCTCACGAGGGGGCACCGCTGATGAATGAAACACTGGCCACGACCCTCGTCGGGATCTTCGGCATCACCGGATCCCTGCTGCTGCTCAGCTCCGCGCTGGCGATGTTCCGTGTTCGCGACGCCCTGTCGCGGATCAACGTGTTCTCGCCGGCTACGGGCCTGGGCATGCCCTTCATCGTCATTGCGGCCTTCATCTTCGACCTCTATTCGTCCGGGTTCTCCTGGTTCTCGCTGATCATGGCCGTCATCGCAGTGTTGTGCCTGATCATCGTGTCCTCGGTCGCGAGCAATACCCTGGCCAGGTCGACGGTGCTGTCAGGACAGCCGGTGTTCCGCAAGACCTCACCCAATCGGCTGGCAGCGCCGCCGGAGGGCGTCGTCGACGTCGACCCCGACGTCAAGGACTCCTGAGCCGCCGCCCCGCACCGGGACCGCCGGTGACTCGAACTCAGTTCCGTCCGGTCGTGCGTATCGTGATGTTGATCCTGCCCCCGCCGAGGTGGTCCAGCCGTCCCGCATCCGGTGCAGTACCCGGTTGGATCGATCTGACCCCGTGGTAGGCGAAGCGGGCAGGGCCGCCGAAGACGAAGGCGTCACCCGAGGCCAACCGCAGGTCCTCGAAGGGACGGTTGCGATTGTCGGTATTGCCGAATCGGAAGAGGCATGTATCGCCCAGTGACAGTGAGACGACAGGAGCGGGGTCGAATTCGTCCTTGTCCTGGTGCATACCCATCTTCGCGTGTTCGTCGTAGTAGTTCACGAGCGCTACATCCGGATGGTAGCCGGCAGGGTCGAAACCCCATGCGGCGGCCGTTCCTGCAGCGAATTCCCAGGAGTCCTCGACGACCGTGACCGCCGTCTGCAGAACCTGACGGCCCAGGCGGGTCATCCAATCGGGGAAGGGCAGCACGAGTTTGTCGTTGACGTCGACGGCACGGCGGTCGTACCGCCCGGGTTGCCAATGCCAGCCCAGACCGATCGTCGTCACGCTCATCGGATAGCCCGCGATCGTTGCGGCATGAGGGGGAACCGGACCGGATTGCCATTCGGCATAGCGGGCGATGATCCACTGCTGTGCCTCGGCGGTGAGGAAGCCCGGCACCCAGACCGCACCGGGTGCGACGACTGCCGGTCGGCGGTCGAAAGCCTCATCGGCGAAGAGGGAATCCATGTCTACCAGGATGCCAGAGACGGCAAGGAAACCGCGGGGTCGGGGACTGTCTGTCACCGACCCCGCGGAGTCATCAAGCGAGAGCTGAGCGGTCCGACTCAGTGGCGGTCGGACTCAGAGGCAGACCGATTCAGAGTTCGCCGACGGGCACCTGTTCGTCGGCGAGTCGATCGGCGGTGACGTTGTTGCCGATGAGTGCGCGGAGTTCGTCGCCATAGTCCCAGACATTGACGTTCATGGCTGCGGTGACCGTTCCGTCACGGTGCCAGAAGACGATGAACTCGCCGCTGGACTTGTCGCCGCGGATGACGACGTCGTCCTCGGTGGCGCCGCGGCCGACGTATTCCATACCGAGGTCGAACTGGTCGGTGTAGAAGTACGGCTGCCAGTCGTAGGACTTGGTCCCTCCGCTGATCGTCGAGGCTGCGACCTCGGCCTGGCGCACCGCGTTGTCCCAGTGCTCGACGCGCAGACGTTCACCGCGCAGAGTGTTCTGCGCATTCGCAATATCGCCGATCGCCAGCACGTTGCCGTCCGACGTGCGCATCTGTTCGTCGACGATCACTCCGTTCTCGGTCGACAACCCTGCCGAGGATGCCAGGTCGATGGCGGGATCGGCGCCGATTCCGACCACCACGAGATCGGCCGGGACGCTTCCGGCGGACGTTTCGACGGCCTCGACCGCGGAGTCACCGGTGAACGCGGTCGTATCCGCGTTCTTGAGGAAGTTGACTCCGTTCTTCCGGTGCAGGTCCTCGAAGTATTCTCCAAGCTCCTGTCCGAGGACGGAGGAGAGCGGGGGAGCGTCGGTACGGAGGACGACCGTGACATCGCTGCCGTGGGACTTCGCCGCTGCCGCGACTTCCAGGCCGATCCAGCCGCCGCCGATGACCGCGACCTTCTTGCCGTCGCCGAACTGCGAGCGGATGGCCACTGCATCCCCGGCATCGCGGAGAGTGTGGATATTGCCCAGCTGGACGCCCGGGACGTCGAGTGTGCGGGGCACCGCTCCGGTCGCGAGGATCACCTGACCATAGGACAGTTCTCGTCCGTCCTCGAGGTCGACCGTCTGGGCATCCGTGTCGATGGAGGTCGCCGAGGTGCCGAAGAACGTCGACACGTTGTGAGCGGGATACCAGTCTTCGCCTCGGAGCGCCGAATCGGCAGGATCCGACCCTTCGATCATCACCTTCTTCGACAGGTCCGGCCGGTAGTACGGAGCCGCAGGATCGGCGCCGACGAGAGCGATCTGCGCCGTGTAGCCGGCGTCGCGCAGTGATTCGACCACGGTGCCTCCTGCTAGGCCTGCGCCGATGACGACTGTTCCGAATTCTTCTGCCATTGTCGGTCCTTTCGTAGAGGGGACTCTCTTTCGACTCTACTCGCCGGGATCAAGGGGCTCCACCGGATCCGCCCCAGGTGACAGGCCGTGCCGGTCGATCCCCGTTTGGGGCCGCGCGATTTTGGTCGAACGCCGGGAGCAGGCGTAAACTGAAACCGGAAGAGGGGCTTTAGCTCAGTTGGTAGAGCGTTTCGTTCGCAATGAAAAGGTCAGGGGTTCGATTCCCCTAAGCTCCACAAAAACGGATTCGGAATGACGATGAAGACGACGATCATGACCGGCATCCTCGGCCTGGCCGGCGTTGCCCACTTCTCCCGGCCCGCCCTTTTCGACTCCATCGTGCCGCCTCAGTTGGGCAACCCGCGCTTCTGGACCTATGCCAGCGGCATCGCTGAACTCGGCTGCGCGGGACTGATGGCGAACGCGGGGACACGTCGCCTCGGCGGCGCGGCATCCGCGGCGCTCATGGTCGGCGTCTTCCCTGCCAACATCTACACTGCGGTCAAACACTGGGACGATCCCAGGGGCCGGGCCATTGCTTTGGCGAGACTGCCGCTGCAGATCCCGCTCATCTGGGCTTCGGCCGCGATTGCCGCAGACACCGACTGAATCCTGCACCGCGATCAGATGCCTGCTACGCATGCCGATGAGGCGCGTGCCGGGTCAGGACAGACCGAGAAGCTTTCCGCTCTTCGACAGCTCCGGATCCGTGCACGATGACAGGTCGAAGCAGCAGGGACGGCGTTTGCCCGACTCGAGCTTCGAGATCGCGACGTCGACACGACGAGCACGCGTATCCGCGTTCTTCGTCGCCTTGATCCAGCGCACCCATTCCCACCGTGCCATCGGAGTCAGGCCGGACCACACATCGTCGAGACCGCCGGCAGAATCGAGCGCGGTGCGGAGGTCCGCGGGCACCGTCACCTCCGGCCAGTCCTTCGTCGGCGTCAGGCCGACCTCGACCGCCGTTCCCTCTTTCGCACCGAGCTTCTTCCATTGGTCCTCATCAAGACTGATCCAATGGCCGCGAAGGCCATCGGGTTCGACGACAGTGCTGAATTCCGTGCCGTCGAGGGTGCCGGTGACGGCCACCTGCCCGCGGGAGGGCAGCTGATCGCTGGCGTCCTGGGGCAGGCGCAGAATCGGACGGTCGGCCAGCAGCTCGGCGGTCGCAGTGAACGTGACGTCGGCAGTCGTGGTGGTCATGATGACTCCTCATGGAACGGATTCGGGTCCGGATAGTCGGCTTCGACTGAAGCGATGACTTTAAGAATAGCGGCCCGAGTCCGGGCTGACTGCTCGATTCCTGACGAGTCAGTCGATCGAGCGACCTACCCACTCCGGACGCTCCTCGACGACCTGAGAGATCCGCTCGGCCACGGTGTCCGGGAAGGGCACGACGCGATCCGTGGTCTGATCGACGTGGAGGGCCATGATCTCCTCGGTGGACACGAGCCGGTCCCCGACATACATCTCATAGGCCAGGTGCAGCTTCTTCTCTGCGGCACTGACGAGGCGCGGGACGACGGTGAGTCGGTCGCCGAGAGCCGCCTCGTCGAGGTAGCGGATATGGGATTCGACCGTATATAGGGACGCCTTCTGGGATTCTCGGTAGGCGGCATCGAGGCCGAGCTGATCCATCACCTGGTCGGTCGCGAATCCGAAGACGAGGACGTAGAAGGCCTCTGACATGTGACCGTTGTAATCGATCCACTTGGGCACGACCTCAGTGCTGTACGTGCTCAGCTTCGACGCCGAGGCGGTCGCCGCCGTCGGTGCGGAGGACGGGGGAGCAGAAACCGCGGCGGGGGATGCCGGGTGCCCCGAAGTGCCGTCCGCCGACTGGGCTTTGCTGGAGTCCGGCGTGGCGTCCAACTGCGCCGTGAGTCGACGCAGGGCGATGATTCCGGCATCACGATGAGCCACGAGGTCGGCAATGGAGCGTTCACCGGCTTCGATATCGCAGCCGGCCACGACATCATCTCGCAGCTGCTGGCTGAGCTCGGGAGCGGTCAGGCGCGTCCACGGGGACTTCAGCGACGGACCGAAATGGTCGAGCATATGCGCCATACCGCCCTCACCGCCGGCGAGGTGGAACGTGAGCATCGGCCCCTGGAACGGCCAACGGAGACCCGGACCATCGGTGATCGAGCGGTCGATCTGCTCGACCGTGGCCTCGCCCTGCTCGACCATGTACAGGGCCTCCCGCCACTGTGCCTCCTGCAGTCGGTTGGCGATGAAGCCGGGGACTTCGCGGTCCATGCGGATGACGGACTTGCCGATGTGGGTGAAGAAGTCTGCGGCCCAGTCGACAGCGGCGGCCGACGTGGACTGTCCGCCGACGACCTCGACCAAAGGGAGGAGGTAGGGCGGATTGAACGGATGGCCGACGACGAGCCGTTCGGGGTGGGCCGCCTCGGTGGCCATCTCGGTCATGGAATATCCCGAGGTCGACGAGCTGATGACGATATTCGGCGGGCAGAGCCCATCGATCTGGGCCAGCAGTCCGCGCTTGAGCGCGAGATCTTCGGGAGCGGACTCCTGGACGAAACCGGTGCCCGCGACCGCTTCGGCGAGGTCGGTGTGGATCGACCACGCGGTCCGGTCGGCTCCCTCGAGCATGTCGAGCTCGGCCAGGGCCGGCCATGCCGCGTCGAGAAGTCGTGTGAACTTGTCGCCGGCGTCCGGGGCCGGGTCCCAGATCTTCACCCGGAAGCCCTGAGCGAGGAAGTACGCGGCCCAACCGCCGCCGATGGTTCCCGCGCCGACGCAGGTGACGGTGTCGATCGCGGCGAAGTCGGGGAAGGCAGGCGAGTCGGGACCGGGGTCTGCGGGGGTGGAATCGGTCACAGGTCACCTCCGGTGATAGTCGGGGTCTGCACGCGCAGGTCGAGGATCTCGCGGGCCTCGTCCGGGGTGGCCACGGCCGCCCCGAGGCTTTCGATGATCTCGACGGCGCGCGCGGTGAGGTCGGCGTTCGTGGCCTTGACGCCCTTGGACATGTAGAGGTTGTCCTCGAGTCCGACGCGAGCGTGCCCGCCGGCGAGCACGGAGTGGGCGACCCACGGCAGCTGATTGGCGCCGATGGCGAACGACGTGAATTGGGCGCCCTTGGGCAGCATATTCACCATTGCCCCCAGCAGGCCCGGATCGGCGGGAGCGCCGTAGGGGATGCCCATGCACAGCTGGTACAGCGGCGGGGCATCGATGAGACCCTCCTCGACGAGGACGTTGGCGAACCACAGATTGCCGGTGTCGAAGATCTCCATCTCCGGACGCACGCCCAACGTCTGGATCCGCTTCGACCCTTCGCGCAGCATGTCAGGGGTCGAGACGTAGAGGTTCGACCCTTCGCCGAAGTTGAGGCTGCCGCAGTCGATCGTGCAGATCTCGGGCAGCAGCTCCTCGACATGGGGGAGTCGGTCGAGGGCGTTGATGAGGTCGGTGCCCGGCATCGTGGTCAGGGGGTCCTGGGGGTCGATGACGAGGTCGCCGCCCATTCCGGCGGTGAGGTTGATGACGGGGTCGACGTCGGAGGCGCGGATGCGGCGGACGACCTCGCGGTAGTAGGCGACCTCGCGTGAGCCCTGTCTGGTCTCGAGATCGCGGACATGGATGTGGACGACCGAGGCGCCGGCGCGGGCTGCTGCGATCGCGTCGTCGGCGATCTCTTCGGGTGTGACGGGAACGTGCTCGCTCTTGCCGGTGGTGTCTCCGGCACCGGTGACGGCACAGGTGAGGATGACCTTGCGGTTCATGATGACTCCTTGGATTGATCGGTGTTGGTGGCTGGCATCGAGGTGGTCTCGGTCGGTCGTTCTGGGGTGGTCGACGAGGCTGTTGTGGTCGGTGTGGCCGGTGCGGGCGACGGATGCCTGATCGAGCGGTCGAGGTACGTGCGCAGTCGCTGTGCGAAGGTGTCCGTGTCCATCACTCCGGTGAGCACCTTGATGCCGAGGCCGTCGAGCAGAGAGGTGAGTTCATCGGCCATGGCCCGCGGGTCGCCGGAGCGGAAGCGGCCGGTGCGCTGCCCCTCCTCGATCGTCGTCTGCACGGTCTTCGACCAGCGTTCATAGCTGAGCGGATAGTTCGACAACGTCGAATCCTCGAGCGACAGCCGAGCCCAGGTCTGCAGCCAGATCGACCATTCGCCGCGTTCCGTTCGCCCCAGCGGGGACTGCAGCTTCAGCAGGCGTTCGAGCCTCTGTGCCGGGTCCGCAATTTCATCGAGCCACGCGATCTGGCGGTCGAATGCGAGTTTGACCGAATAGTCGAGAGCGGCGTCGAAGAGGTCGGATTTGTTCGCGAAGTAGTAGTGGATGCTCGGGGCTGAGACTCCGGAGGCGGCCGCGATATCGGCGATGCGCACGGCGTCGAAGCCGTGCCGGCCGAACAGCGTCCATGCCGCTTCGGCGATGCTGCGTTTAGGATTCGCATCCTCGTCGCTGTCTGGAACGGTCGCCGTGTTCGGGGGAGGAGCGGAGACCTGTGACTCGTCGCCGAGCAGCCACCGGACGGTCACGCCGGTGGCGGTGGCGACGCCGAGGAGCTCATCGGCGGTGAATCGGCGGCGACCGGACAAGGCCTTGGACAGTTTCGTCTCATCGATGCCGATGGCCGCGGCGATCTTGCGCTGTTTGAGCCCCGATCGCCGGATGGCCTCCCGGACACGGAGTCCGGTGGCCTCGGAGCTCCGGCTGTGCTCGGAGCTCTGGTCGTCCTCGCGATGGGGATTATCCTCGGTGTCGGACGTCTGCGCACCATTCATGAGGTCGAACCTACCTCAGCATCGAGACCTGTCGCAAGGAAATATGAATAATAGTCAGAACTTGCGATTTGCGGTCCGGGCGAGGAATTCGTGTTGATCCGCACCGTCCGACCCATCACAAACCGGTTCTCTGCGGATAGTCTCGTTATCGGTGGGCGATCCCCACCCCCATCGACCGCCCCGAGGAGCACCCATGACCGACAGTCTTCATTCCCGCATGCACGTCGTCTCCGATGAGACCCGAAACCTCGTGAATCTCGTGCTCGAGTACTCGCGCCGTCGGACTCTGGCCGAGGACACCCCGCTCGACCATCCGACTTCAGAGACCGAGCTGCGTCGACTGGCCGGGCCCACCGTCACCGAGGAGGGGCTGGGGTCGGCTCGAGCGCTGGCGATCTTCGAGCACATCTTCGCCCCCGCCTGCATCTCCACCGACCATCCGAAGTATCTGTCGTTCATCCCCAGCGCCCCGACGAAGGCGGCGGTGGCCTTCGACCTCGTCGTGTCCGCCAGTGCCCTCTACGGTGGTTCGTGGCTCGAAGGTGCCGGAGTCGTTCACGCCGAGAACGAGGTCCTGCGCTGGCTGGCCGGAGAGTTCGGGCTGCCTGCAGGCGCCGGAGGGGTGTTCGTCCAGGGCGGGACGATCGGCAACCTGTCTGCCCTCGTCGCCGCCCGCAACGCACAGAAGGAGAAGCTCGGTGAGACTCGGCCGGGACGTTGGGTGATTGTGTGCAGCGCCGAGGCGCACTCCTCAGTCGCCTCTGCGGCCGAGGTCATGGATGTCGATATCGCACCCGTGGCCACGGGCGACCACGGGATCCTGCGCCCGGAGGGGGTGCGTGAGGCTCTGGTCGAACACGGGGATGCCGTGATTGCGGTGGTGGCCACCTCGGGGACGACGAACTTCGGCACCATCGACGACATCGCCGGCATCGCCGCACTCAAGCACGAGTTCGACTTCTGGCTCCACATCGACGGCGCCTACGGTCTGGCCGCGATGCTCTCACCTCAGGCACGTCACAAGTTCGCCGGAGTGGAGATGGCCGATTCGCTCATCGTCGACCCCCACAAATGGCTCTTCGCCCCCTTCGACGCCTGTGCGCTCATCTATCGCGACCCGAATTCGGGACGGCGAGCGCACACGCAGAAGGCCGAGTACCTCGACACGCTCACCGATGCTCAGGACTGGAGTCCGTCGGACTTCGCCATCCAGCTGACGCGTCGGCCGCGCGGTCTGCCGCTGTGGTATTCGCTGGCCAGCTATGGTGCCGAAACCTACCGGGAGGCGATCGGCCATTCGATCGATCTGGCCCGTGAGATCGCCACGGAGATCAAGCACCGTGAGCATCTGCGACTCGTGCGCGAACCCGAACTCTCTGTCGTCGTGTTCGAACGTGACGGGTGGCAGAGGTCGGACTATGACGCGTGGTCGGATCGCCTGCTCGAGGATCAGCGGGCCTTCGTGGTGCCGAGCTCGCACCAGGGGCGACCGAATGCCAGGTTCGCCATCGTCAATCCGCTGACGACGTTCGACGATCTCACCGACATCCTCGATTCGATGGAGTGAGTGTCGCGGTCGACGTTGGGTTTCTCTGACCTGACGGCCGCGCAGGGGTGACGGTCGCTCAGTCTTCGGGGGCATCCTCGGTGGTGGTCGTCGGCTTCGATCGGGGGCGGAGTTCGACGATGAAGGCCGGAAGGAGCGCTTGGGTGATCGGACCGATCCCCAGCGCATAGAGGACCGTGCCGACGCCGACGACTCCGCCGAGCAGCCAGCCGATGGCGACGACGCTGACTTCGATGAGGGTGCGCACCAGCCGGATCGACCGACCGGTCACGCGGGAGAGGCCTGTCATCAGTCCATCGCGCGGGCCCGGCCCGAATTGGGTTCCGATGTACATCGCCGAGGCGGCCCCATTGAGGACGACGCCTGTGACCATGAGCGCGACGTTCCATCCGAGTTCCTCCGGTCGGGGCAGGAACAGGCGGGTGAGGTCGAGCGCGGGGCCGACGAGGAGCGCGTTGAGGATCGTGCCGATACCCGGCTGCTGGCGCAGGGGGATCCAGATGAGCAGCACGAGGAACGCCAGAATGGTGACGATGGTCCCGAAGGTCAGCGGCACATGATTCTGGATGCCGGAGTGGAGGACGTCCCACGGCATCATGCCCAAACCGGCATTGACCATCATCGCCATCGAGGCACCGAAGAGGTAGAGGCCGAGGAGCAGCTGGGGGAGGCGTATCCAGAGTCGTCCGCCGCGCAGCTGCGCGATGGGGCCGACATTGGCCAGCTGACGTTTCGGTGCTCTCATCGTGGTCATCCGGTGGCTTTCTGTGCTCTGAGGTAGTGATCCTCTCATTCTGACCGAAATTGGTCTTGCGTGAAATAGCCACTTGCAGGAAAGTGGTCCTATGGAGGTCGGATCATGAGCACAGTGGCCCTCGGAGCGAAACGTCTGGCCAGTGTCATCGGGGACGGCCCGTGGAAGACACCGGCCTTCGAATCCCTGGCGGCGGCCGTGGCCGCAGCGATCACGGACGGACGTCTGCCGGTCGGTGCCAGACTGCCGAGCGAACGGGAGCTTGCCGTGGCCGTGGGCGTGTCCCGGACGACGACGGGCCGGGCCTATGCCCACCTGCGAGAACAGGAATTCATCGTCACCCGACGCGGTTCCGGCAGCATCGTCCAGCTGCCCAGTGTCCCCGGCGGCCGCATCGACCACCTGCTCTCACCATCCGGTGCCGATGAGACCGAGATCGACCTCACCTGCACAGCGCCCGTCGCAGCCCCTGAGATCCTCGACGCCTATGAACGCGCACTCTCGCGTCTGGGCGCCTACCTGCCCGGGACCGGCTACTATCCGTCCGGACTGCCGGTGCTGCGTGAACTCATCGCCGAGCGCTACACCAGTCGCGGTGCACCGACGGATCCCGACCAGATCCTCATCACCTCCGGTGCCTTCGGGGCGGCCGCCATCGCTGTGCGCGCGCTCCTCGACGTCGAACCGCATGAGGTCAGGAATCGCGGTGCGGCGCGGTCGACATCGCGGGTGCTCATCGAAAGCCCGACCTACCCGAATGCGATCGCCACCTTGGAAGGCGCCGGGGCCTCTCTGGTGACGTACCCACTCGAATTCGGTGCCAACGGCCATCATTGGGATGTCGACGCATTGGAGCAGCTGATCCGCCAGACCCGGCCGCGCAGCGCCTACCTCATCCCCGACTTCCACAATCCGACAGGCTCACTGCTGCCTGAGGACCAGCGCCCGCAGCTGGCCGATGCGCTCAGTCGGCACCGCGTGGTCCCTGTCTTCGACGAATCGCTCATCGACCTCGGGCTGGAGGAGGATTCGCCTCCGACGCCGATGGCGTCGCTCGTTCCCGATTCGGTGACGGTGGGCAGCGTGAGCAAGATCTGCTGGGGCGGACTGCGCATCGGCTGGATGCGCATTCCCCGGCACCGCGTCGATCACTTCGCCTCTTCCCGCCTCGGACTCGACCTCGGCGCCCCGGTCCTCGAACAGCTGGTGACTGTCGAACTCATGGGCAGCCACGAGGCCATCGTCGCAGAGGCGCGGTCCCGCCTGCGGGCTGCGCGGGACAGTCTGGCCGCGCAGGTCAGAGAGTGGCTGCCGGACTGGAAGCTCGTGATCCCACCAGGCGGTATGGCGTTGTGGGCCGAACTTCCCGAGGCACGGTCCGGGGTGCTCTCGATCGCTGCGAGGAACCACGGACTCGGTCTGGTCGCGGGGCCGAACTTCGCCCCGGCGGGCGGACTCGATCGGTGGATCCGCCTGCCGTATACGGTTCCGGATGCTGAACTCGACCAGGTCGGTCCGCGGCTGGCTGCTGCGTGGAACGATGCGAAGTCGATGGCCGGACGGGGACCGTTGGGGCGGGCTCGCATCGTCGCGTGAGCATGTCCTGCAGGAAATCTGCTGCTGAGATGGCACTATGGCAGACAACAGCGGACTCAATCACGATGAACAGTATGCGACGGCGATGACCGTCGAGGACTTCCGGACCAATATCGCCGAGGTGGAGCGCCGTATCGCTGCCGCGGCGGAACGCTCCGGTCGGGACCGCGCCGAGATCGAACTGCTGCCCGTGAGCAAGACCGTGCCCGAAGAGCGCATCCGACTCGCCGTCGCCGCTGGGTGTGCGAGATTGGGAGAGAACAAGGTCCAAGAGGCTCACCGGAAATCCGAGGAGATGGCCGATCTCGACATCGACTGGGCAGTGATCGGCCACCTGCAGTCGAACAAAGCCAAGTTCGTGGCGCAGTTCGCCAGCGAATTCCAAGCCCTCGACCGGCTCAAGGTCGCCAGAGCACTCGACCGCAGACTCGAAGCCGAAGGACGCAGCCTCGACGTGTACGTGCAGGTCAACACCTCTACCGAGGACTCGAAATTCGGAATGCCGCCGGAAGAGCTGCCCGCATTCCTCAAAGAGGTCCAGGCCTTCGAGACGCTCAAGGTGCAGGGTCTGATGACCCTGGCGATCTTCTCAGCCGACATCGACCGCGTCCGGCCCTGTTTTCAGACGCTGCGCACACTGCGTGACCAGGTCCGCGACACCGATGCTGAGCTGCTGGGCCCCGGGCGTCTGTCGATGGGCATGTCCGGTGACTTCGAAGTCGCCATCGAAGAGGGCGCGAACTGTGTGCGCGTCGGCCAAGCGATCTTCGGCAAGCGCTCCCTGCCGGATTCCTACTACTGGCCCGACACACACTGACTCTCAGGGGCCGATAGGTGCACAGTTCGACCCTGCAGGTGCTGGTGTGGTTCGGCGGAGCGGTGCTCGGAGGCATCCTCGGTGTTGGGATCGCTGGCTTCGCCGGCCTCGCCGAAGCGGCACTGACCCCGTGCCTCATCGCACTGCTCTTCCTCACGTTCTTGGAGCTTCCGTTCGACTCGGGTCTGCGTGCTCTTCGTGATCGTCGTTTCCTCGCACTTGTGGCCGGGATGAACTTCGTCGTCGTTCCCGCGGTCGTCGCTGGTCTCATCGCGGTCTTCGACATTGCTGATCCGATCGTGCCCGCAGTGCTCATCGTTCTGCTGTGCCCGTGCATCGACTACGTCATTGCGTTCACGCGAGCTGCCGGAGGTGCCGCCGACCAGCTGCTGATGCTCACCCCGATGCTGATGATCGCTCAGCTGCTGTTGCTGCCGGTCCTGCTGTGGGCGATCACCGGCGGGCGAACGAGCATCGATCTGCCGATTCGGCCCCTGGGCGAAGCGCTGCTGCTGTTCATCGTCATTCCGCTCATCGCCGCCGTCCTGGTTCGCACCCTAGCCCGCAGACAGCCCCGGGTGGATCGCGTCGTCGAATCGGCCGCAAAGCTGATGGACCCGGTGATGGCCCTGACTCTGCTAGTCATCACTGCCTCGGTCATTCCGGTGATCGCTGGTTCTGCTGGGCATTTGGGCACTGCGGCGTTGGTCTTCGCAGTCTTCGCGGTCGTGATGGCGGTCGCCGGGTGGATCCTCACACGCGCGACGCAGATGGCTGCAGACCAATCCCGAGCCGTGATCCTGTCCGGGGTGACTCGCAATTCACTCGTCATGCTTCCCCTCGTTCGGGCGATCACCGGAGAGAGGAGCGGCCCCGCCGCAGTCGTGACCCAGACCCTCACGGAACTGATCGTTCTGCTCATCCTTGTCCGCATTCTGCCTCGGCTGGTTCCCGCGACTGCCGTGTCCGAAAACCGCTAGTATTCCTGCGCTTCACGGCGGAGAATGGGACTATGTTCACGTCCGACCAGTGCTATCAGGCAGTCACCTCGCGTGACCGCCGGTTCGATGGCATGTTCTTCACCGCGGTGCGCACCACCGGGATCTTCTGCCGTCCCTCGTGCCCGGCGAAGACACCGAAGCGGGAGAACGTCGACTTCTTCGTCACAGCAGCTGCGGCCGCCGATGCCGGATTCCGAGCCTGCCGGCGGTGCCGCCCGGACGCCAGCCCGAATTCTCCACAGTGGGACACTCGAGGTGACATTGTGGCTCGGGCCGTAAGGCTCATCCGTGACGGTGCCGTCGACCGAGGGGGAGTCGAAACACTGGCCGCCGAACTCGGATACAGCACACGTCAGCTCGGACGCCTCATCCATGCCGAACTCGGCGCAGGGCCTTTGGCTTTGGCCCGCACTGAACGCGTTCGGACTGCCCGAACACTTATCGAAGTCACATCGATGCCGATGAGCGACATCGCCTTCGCCGCCGGATTCTCCAGCATCCGACAGTTCAACGACACTTTCCGCGAAATGTACTCGATCAGTCCCCGTCAGCTGCGCAGCCCCGGAACCGACCAACCCGTGGCCGATGAGCTCAACCTGAGACTGGCCTATCGTCCGCCGTCCGACTTCTCACATCTGCTCGAGTACTTCGCTGTCCGAGCCGTGCCCGGGATCGAAACGGTCGCGGACGGGGCGTACACCCGTTCGCTGCGACTGCCCCATGGCCCGGCAGTGATCACCGTGCGACAAGGAGCCGGAGATTTCGTCGATTGTCGCCTCCGCCTGGCCGATACCAGAGACCTCGGTAGCGCCGTAGCCCGGACTCGCCGAACCTTCGACCTCGATGCCGACCCCGCGGCGGTGGCAGAGACTCTGCGATCCGCAGGCTTGGCCCGCCTCGTCGACGACTGGCCCGGAATCCGTTCGCCAGGGCACAGCGACCCTGTCGAACTGGCCCTGCGCACCGTACTCGGGCAGCAGATTTCGTTGGCCGCGGCGAGTACTCACTTGGGGCGACTCGTAGCAGGAGCCAGAGAACCGCTGCCGCCGGAACTTGTAGTCAACGGCGTGGACAGACTGTTCCCCACCGCCGAGGCGATCGCTGCTGTCCCCGCATCGGACTGGGCTCTGCCAGAGAGCAGGATCCGCACAATTGCAGCTCTGTCGTCGGCTTTGGCAGATGGAAGCGTGGACTTGGGGGCTGGGGCCGACCGGGATGAAGCAAGCCGGAATCTGTTGGCACTGCCGGGGATCGGCCCCTGGAGCAACGGCTATATCCGGATGCGCGCACTTGGCGACCCCGATGTCTTCGTGGACTCCGACCTCGGCGTCAAGAAGGCGATCGCCGAACTCAATGAGACCTCAGCTTTCATCGGGGACTGGAAAGAGCTCTCGAAGAACTCCAGCCCGTGGCGTTCGTACCTCACCCATCTGCTGTGGGCCCATCACGCCCGCCGTGTCGAAAGGACACCCTGATATGACCACCTCGACGAACACCTCGTCTCACACTGATCCGACAACGGAACCGAGCGGAACCATCGGACTGCCGGTCGCCTCGGCGCCGGTGTATTCGACCATCATCGACACGGAGATCGGACCGGTCCTCCTCAACTCGGACGGAACCCACCTTACCGGTCTCTACCTCGACGTCTCCGAGGCGATCGATGCGCGCCTGCACAAGACGTTCGGCGTCGATCCGACACCGGCCGACGACCTCGAAATCTTCGAGCGCACGAAGGCCCAGCTGGGGGAGTACTTCGCCGGTGAGCGCACCCGGTTCGATCTGCCGTTGGCGGCAAAGGGCACCGAATTCCAGCGGCAGGTGTGGCAGGCACTGACTCAGATCCCCTATGGCAGCACCGCCGGCTACGGAGAACTCGCCGAAATGCTGGGCCGACCCGGCGCTGCGCGAGCAGTGGGCGCGGCGAACGGCAAGAATCCGATCAGCATCATCGTCCCCTGTCACCGTGTCATCGGCGCGGACGGCTCCATGACCGGCTACGCCTGGGGCGAGGCCAACAAGCGACACCTGCTCACCCTAGAAAACTCCCTCTAATTACTACCTGACGGCGGCCCAGCAACCTCGCGCGAGGTTGCTGGGCCGCCGTCAGGTAGCAATTGGGGAAGAGGAAGGGCCGGGAACCTTTTCGGATTCCCGGCCCTTCTGCGGTGGAGGTAAGGGGATTCGAACCCCTGACCTTCTCCATGCCATGGAGACGCGCTACCAACTGCGCCATACCCCCGCTTGCCTGAACAATACTACCCAGGTGCGGGTGGGAGACCAAATCGGCGGAGAGTGACGCTCGCCACATGGCATGACGCTGCTGAAAATCTGTTGGTGAAGTGCTCATCTAGGGTCGCTACACCCCCGCCAATGGTCGCTCCACGACCCGAGTCCCGTGAACCCGGGCCGTGACGAGTCGACTGCTCGAGGAGGATTCTCCACGGCGGCTCAGATGAACGGCCGGACCTGGCTGAGGTAGCGCACGATGTCCCGTTCGCGCAGTTCGCGCACACGCTGTTCGCGAGCGTGTTCGCGCAGGCGAGCCTGTTGGCGACGGGCTGCCTTGAGGCGACGGGTTTCCGCGGTCGGGGCCGGGCGGCGAGCCCACCGGATGAGCTTCATCCCGGTGGTCAGGGCCCAGCGGCGTGGATAGGTGAATGGGAACGTGGTCGACACAATTCTTCCTCGTGGTTTTCGGGCAGGGGATATCCGCAAAAGGGCAGGAGGTATCCCGGAATGATGGTGAGATAAACAGATTCCGAAAATGCCGTCTAATGGCAATGAATCACCCGAAAAAGGGTGCAATTAGCAAAGGCGGATAATTGCCATTGTCGCAATGGGCCAATGAGATGACTGACTCATTGAAACGGCAACGGAATCCGGAAGAGCTTTGAAGCCGGTATGGCCGGAGGTCAGGCAGAAGGCACACGATCGAACCGTGCGCGGACGCGATGACCGCCGGTCAGCGACCGAGCTCAAAGATGTCGGCGTGATGTGACCGGATCAGGACTGGCTGCTGGCGGCGCTACAGCGCCGAAGAGCATGCTGGAATGATCTGGACACGTGCCAGACGTGAAGAATGCCGGGTATCAGGCAACCGGTGGCTCAGAGGACAACGGTGGCCGGAAGCCAACCGGTGGAAAAGACGTGAGAGACGGCTGTGTCAGCCGACGAGTCCTTGTCCGCCAATCGGGCAGGCAGCATTTTCATGCCAAGCCGGTCGAAGGTCGGGGCCTGCAAGAAAGTTCATCATCGTCACTGCTCTCCTTTCATGGTCGTGGATCTCGTGGGGACGGCGTCAACGTCCGCTATTGTCAGGTTGCAATCAGGTTGATGTCTGCGAATCCGTAATTGCACTGTCGAATTTAGCACAGCTTTCAAGGCCGTGGGAGTTTTGTTCATTATTTTCCCAAACAATTTCACTTCGTCTGTACGTGCTTGAAAAGGGACTCTCGAAATCGTCAGGTCGATGCTCTGTTTGCGCCGACGTAGAATCGGGAGAGACGAGCATCAGTCGGACGCGCAGCTACAGGAGTTGAGAATGTCAGAGACCGCCACCACCAGACGTCTGGTCGTCGGATACATCGCCACGGATAGGGGCCGGGACGCGATCTCACTGGCCATTTCGATCGCGCGGTCCATCGATGTCGAACTCGTGGTCACCATCGTCCGACCGGAATCATCGACGATTCTCGCCGGCAGCGCAGTGCCGAAGGACGGTGCCGGGATCGTGGCTCAGCAGATCGACGACTGGCTTGACGAAGCCCTGGCCCTCATCCCCGATGACATCCACGCCAGAGGGTCGATCCACATCGCCTCGAACGAGGCCAAGGGCCTCATAGAGGTCGCAGAGAAGGAAGGCGCAGTGGGCATCGTCATCGGTGCGCGTGCCACCACCTTGATGCGACAGCTGCGCATCGGCACGGTCGCCTCGTCTCTTCTGCACTCGTCACCGGTGCCCGTCGTGCTCGCCCCGTCGGGGCGGTCGGATATCGGACCGATCTCGCGAGTGACCGCACTCTACGGTGCTCGCCCCGGGGCCTCGGCACTCATCGGTGCCGCCATCGAATCGGCTGTCGGCCTCGGCGTCGACCTCAGACTGCTGTCCCTGGTCGAGAACGACGGACTCTATGACGACGAGGTCGCCGAGATCACCGAATTCGCCGAACAGTACGGGGGAGCGGTGCTGGCAGATCGAGCATCAGAGATGCTGACCTCGGGCCGAGCCACGGTGAGAACCAAGGCCGGTGCCGACATCGAAGAGGCGGCCGAGACCATCGACTGGCAGCCCGGAGACCTCGCGTTCATCGGCTCGAGTCGCCTGGGCCGCGGCGGAAAGGTCGCGGTCGGTGCGCGAGCCCGCCGTCTGCTGCGTGTGCTTCCCGTCCCCGTCGTGGTCGTCCCTCGCCGGGCAGTGAGTCGCCCGCGAACCGCTGAAACCGACTGAGGTGCGGACACGACAATCACAGCGGACGGACATCCGGCTGGGCTCGCACAGCACGGCCGCGTGGCTCTACCCGGGTGACCGGCGTCGGCGTCCTCTGCTGATGGTGCATGGATTCCGCGGCGACCATCATGGAATGGAGCTGATCGCCGGCAGCATCACCGACCGTGAGGTGATCGTGCCCGATCTGCCCGGATTCGGGCTCACTGGTCCGCTGAACTCAGGCTCGTCGCTGTCGGCCTTCGTCGACTACCTCACAGCACTGCGCACCGAGGTCGGCAGACAGCGGGGCGTGAAGCCGATCCTCGTGGGGCACTCCTTCGGGTCGATCCTGGTCAGCCATCTCGCGGCATCGTACAAGGACGACGTCGACGAGCTCGTGCTCATCAACCCGATCACCAGCCCCGCACTGGAAGGCTCCGCGCGGTTCCTCACCGCGGTCACCCGCGCCTACTACGCCCTCGGTGCGCGGCTGCCCGAGCAGGCCGGCCGGTCCCTGCTGAGCAGCCCCGCGATCGTCCGGGCCATGAGCGTGGCCATGGCCACGACCCGCGATCCCGGGCTGCGTCGCTACATCCACGATCAGCACGCGCGGCACTTCTCGTCGTTCGCCGACCGGCGGTCCCTGTCGGAGGCGTTCGCGACATCCGTCGCACATACCGTCACCGAGGTGGCCGACCACCTGTTCATGCCCACGCTCGTCATCGCCGGCGACAGGGATGCGATCGCACCGATCGAGCCTACCCGCGCATTCGTCGCCGAACTCTCCGATGTCGATTTCGTGGAATTGGGCGGGGTAGGCCATCTGGTGCACTATGAGCGCTCGGTCGAAGCCGCCTCGGCGATCATGGATTTCTGTCACCGGCGAATCGTCGGGTGATTCGGCATGTGACAGGGCGACGAGACAGCCGGTGATTCGACGAGAAGGGCCGCTGCGCATCAGCGCAGCGGCCCTTCTCGTCGATTCTGAGATCAGCGTCGGGAGTCGCGAGCCCAGCGGTAGACGATCGGGACGAGGAACGCGAAGCTCGATGCGAGCAGACCGCCCCAGAACACCCAGAACTCGGTTCCCTCGGGTGAGGAGAACGCGGCTCCGAAGAGGTAGAGCCCGAACAGGAAGAGCACGAAGGCGACGATGAAGACGACGACATCGGCAAACGATGCGGAATTGCGGGTTCTCTTCGGGGCGGCGATATCGGACATGGTCTCCTCCGGCACAGTTTCTGGTGGTCAGCTGACTCTCAGCAACAGTCTACATCGCGTAGAGGACTTTGCTCATCTCCGGTCGTGGTCGGCGCTTCGCTCCGGGACCAGCCATCCGAGCAGCGCGGAGACGATCGAGACGATGATCGCGGCGAGGATGGCGGAGAAGAAGAACGAATCGATGGTGAAGACGAAAGGAGTGAACCCGCTGAGCCAACTCGTCAGCGCCAACATGATCGCGTTGATGACGATGGAGAACAGCCCCAGCGTCAGACAGGTGATGGGGGCGGAGACGAAGCTGAGGATCGGTTTGATGAAGGCGTTCGCCAACCCGAAGATGAGGCCGATGACAAGGTAGGAGATGATCATCGCCGGAATGGCCCCGGCCTGCTCCTCGACGACCCGGTTCCCTGTGATCGTCACACCCGGCAGAATCCAGGCGGCCACCCAGATCGCACATGCGTTGACGATGACGCGAGACAAGAAGTTCATAGTCGTCATCCTCGCAGACCGATCTGCGTTCTTTCTGAGTCGCCGATGGGAACGGGGTCTGTGCCATGGTGATGAAACTCAACGCCGCCGGGTCCGCTGCCGCTCGAATCGCGCGGACAAACGCAGTAGCCTGAAGACGAACCTTCCGGTTCGACTTTCTCAGACCATCAGACCAACTGCGTGCATCTACCGAGTGATTTGATCCAGGTCACCACGGCGGCACGATCTCCCGGACGAGCGGGAGCAGAAACTGGATTGATATGACAGACAGCGACATACCCGCCTCGACTCGGGACACGACCGCGCAGCAGTCCTCTCCGACTCTGTTCTCGGCCGTCGGACGCAGCTATTTCCCGATCGCCTTCGTCGCCCGCATGCCGTTCGCCATGATCGTCGTCGGTGTCCTCACCCTCGTTGTGGCCGGCCGCGGATCCCTGAGCCTGGGCGGAATCAACTCCGCCATGGTCGGACTCGGCACGGCCCTGTTCGGTTCCTTCATCGGGGCGGCCGCCGATCGTTGGGGGCAGCGCTACGTGCTGCTCATCGCCGGCATCCTCAACTGTGCGGCACTGACCTTCATGGCGTGGGTCGTCTTCAGCCCGCTGCCGGATGTCGTCGTCTTCATCGCCGCCTTCGCGATCGGCGCCACCTCGCCCCAGGTCGCCCCGATGTCGCGGTCACGCATCGTCGACATCGTCATGTCGGTGCTGCCGTCGCCGAGGCGGCCGAAAGTGCTCAATGCCACGATGGCCTACGAATCCGCCGCCGATGAGGTCATCTTCGTCTTCGGGCCCTTCCTCGTCGGACTCTTGGCGACCTTCTTCACCCCGGTTGCCCCCATCATCGGCGCGATCGTGATGACGCTGATCTTCGTCTCCGCCTTCGCACTGCACCCGACGGGGAGGGCGCGGCCGACCGGGAGGTCGAGCAGCCTCGGCGAGCGTGCCCCGGCCAAGGACATGTTCACCCCAGGTGTCTTCGTCATCATCCTCGGCGTCTTCGGCGTCGGAATGGTGTTCGGCTCGACGCTGACCGCCCTGACCGCGCTGACCAACGACATCGGACGACCGGAGGAGGCCGGTCTCATCTACGGGGTCATGGGCATCGGCTCGGCGGTGCTGGCGATCTCTGTGGCGCTCTTCCCCGCATCGTTCGCGCTGTGGGCCCGGCTGCTGTGCTTCGCGCCGATAATGGTCACCGGGTCGATCATCCTCGCGTCGACGGAGTCGATGCCGGTCATCGTCGTGGCACTGCTGCTCATGGGCATGGGAATCGGGCCGAGCCTGGTGACCCTGTTCAGCCTCGCTGCCGAACGCGCCCCGCTCGGGCGGTCGGCGACCGTGATGTCGATGGCGGGGTCGGCGATCATCGTCGGCCAATCGGTGTCCTCAGCGGTCAACGGCATCCTCGCCGAGGATCTGGGAACGGCCGTGGCGATGGCTGTTCCGGTGGCCGCCTCGGCGATCGTCCTGTGTGCCGGTGTGCTCAATCTGTTCGTCGACAGACGCGGCGATCGACGAGGCGACAAGCCGTCACGCAGGCGCGTAACAGAGGCCGATGAAGAGATCTGAATCACTCTGATTTTCCGCTTTTTGGGACGGCGTGTCCCGGGCATTGCCAGGTGTGACCACGGCAAAACCGAGGAGTAGGATGTCCGCTGGTCCATCGTGAAGTGCGCCACGGATCGTGGCCTCTCACACCACTACGGAATGTCTTCAAGCACCTCGACGACCGAGGCCGTCCGCAGCGATACCCGCTTCTTCGGACACCCTCTGCCGCTCATGCAGCTGTTCAGCCTGGAACTGTGGGAGCGATTCTCCTACTACGGGATGAACGGCATCCTCGCCATCTACCTCTACTTCAGCGTCACCGACGGCGGCATGGGGATGGAGCAGGGCACGGCCGTGGGGATCGTCGGTGCCTACGGCGGTGCCGTCTTCCTCGCCACCATCCTCGGCGCCTGGCTCGCCGACCGGCTGGCCGGAGCGGAGAAGGTCCTCTTCTACTCGGCCATCATCATCATGATCGGCCACATCTGCTTGGCATTCATCCCCGGCTACGGGGGAGTGGCGATCGGCCTCATCCTCGTCGCACTCGGCTCCGGCGGTCTTAAGGCGAACGCCTCGGCACTGGTCGGTGAACTCTACGAAGAGAAGGACCCGCGCCGTGACGCCGGCTTCACCATCTTCTATATGGGCGTGAACATCGGCGCCCTCCTCGGCCCGCTGCTCACCGGCCTGCTGCAGAAGAACATCGGCTTCCACTACGGGTTCGGGGCCGCCGCAATCGGCATGGCCCTGGGCCTCATCATCTACCTCACCGGTCGCAGCAGCCTGCCGCCGGAGTCCCGTGTCGCGGTCAATCCGCTGCCGAAGAACAAGCTCTACCTCTTCTTCGTGGCCGTCGTGGTCGTCGTTCTCCTCTCCGTCATTCTGTGGATGACGACGATCGTCAACCCTGAAAATCTCGATTGGTGGATCGCCGGAGTCTCTGCCGGTGCGGCCGCCTGCTACTTCATCGTCATGTACACCTCGCCGCAGACGAATGGCGACGAGCGCTCCCGCGTCCTTGCCTATATCCCGTTCTTCATCACCGTCGTCATCTTCTGGTCGATGTACCAGCAGATCTTCGGTGTTCTGACCGTTTACTCGGATACGCAGCTCAACCGCTCGATCTTCGGGTGGGAGATGCCGATCAACTGGATCCAGCTGATCCCTGCGTTCTTCGTCATCGTCTTCGCCCCGCTGTTCGCCACGGTGTGGATGAAGCTCGGACCCAAGCAGATCTCGACACCGGTCAAGGCCGGACTGTCTCTCGTGCTCATCGGCATCGGCTTCCTCATGTTCCTGCCTTTCGCTGAGGCCGGTCCCAATGAGACGCCGCTGCTGTGGGTTGCTCTGACCCTGGCCGTGTTCGTCTTCGGTGAGCTGCTCATCTCGCCGGTGGGACTGTCGTTCTCGACGAAGGTCGCACCGAAGGTCTTCCAGTCGCAGATGATCGCCGTGTTCTTCCTCGCCTCGGGTGTGGGAACGGCACTGTCCGGTGTGCTCGGCGGGTATTTCGACACTTCCAATCAGACACCGTACTGGCTCTCTGTCGGCGGTTCGACGGTCGTGCTCGGCCTGCTCGCGCTCACCCTGACGAAGCCGATGCTGAAGCTGCTGCGCGGAATCCGCTGAGTCCGCTGCCGCGCGAACAGTCACCACCGTACGCAGGTCCCTCCGAGTCACCGACTCGGAGGGACCTGCGTCATCCCGGGCGACCATCGCTGACCGAAAGTGTCTCTTCAGCGCGTTGCCGCCGGGCGTCGAGAGGCTGCCCGCCGCGACTCGGACTCTGATGACGGTGTCAGACGCCGATGAAGATGGGCAGCGCGTCAGGGTGGTGGGCGTGGACGATCGTGAGGAACACGAGCGCGTCGAAGAGCAGATGCACCGTGACCGTATAGGGCAGTGACTTCGTGCGAGTGAAGATGAAGGCCTGCACGAGTGCGAAGGGGATCGTCAGCAGCGGCCCGATCGACCGGTAGCCGAGCTCCCAGAGGAACGAGACGAAGATGATCGTGGTGAAGACGTTCGCCGTCCAGAACGAGAAGTGTGTGCGCAGCAGGGCGAAGACCGTGCAGATGAAGAACAGCTCATCCCAGATGCCCACGGCATTGACCCCGAAGAACAGTCGGACGATCTCCGACCAGTTCGTCAGCGGCGGCCAGTTGAGGTAGACCCCGGTGCGCATGAAGTACTGCGGCAGCACCGCCCACGCGACCACGACGACGAAGACCAGCCATGCCCACTCCAGCCGCGACCAGGGTTGGCCGCGCCGCAGCGGGAATTGGATCGTCCGGTCCTGGAAGACGTACCGGGTCACCAGCCACGGGCCGATGACGACGGCGGAGAGCACCACACCCATGCGGGCGATGTTCGTCCAGGAGATATCGGCCTCGACCGAAATCGCCGAGATGAGTGCGAGACAGGCGGCGATGATGCTGAGGTCTCTGGCGAAGCGCCGATTGACACTCCACGCGGTGACCAGAGCAGCGAGCATCGGAACGTACCCGAAGGCGCGGACCTGCGGAAACGTCGTTCCCACACCGAAGAGCACAACTGCCGAGACTGCCAACAGGGCAGCCGCGGCAGCCTCCCAGCTGACCAATTTCAGCTGTGAGGACTCGACGGTTACTGCTCGGTCAGTGTCCACGCTCCACACTGTAGACGAACCCGGCCCGCCCCGCACTGGATGACCCGACGCGACTCGCGCCGTATGGTCCGGTCCCGGCCGCACCGGACCATCGGGCCCGGCCGTATCGAATCGCAAGTAGGATCGAACCGAAGGAAGGACATCATTGGACCCAGAGGACTACTCCGAGCTCATCGCCGATCTGGCGCCGAGTCTGCACACCGAAACGACGCCGCTGCGCACCGCCGCCGGACGCACCACGGTGACGGACATCACAGCCCCGCGATCGGTGCCCGGCTTCGCCGCCTCGGCAATGGATGGGTTCGCCCTCGACGGCGCTGCCCTGAACGCCGCCCGCGACGGCACGTCCATTCGAGTCGTCGGCGACATTCCCGCCGGTCACGGCCCCGTCGCCTTGCAACCGGGATGCGCGGTGCGGGTGATGACGGGAGCTCCCGTGCCCACCGACACCGAGGCGGTCGTTCCCGTCGAGCTCACCGACGCTCAGCAGGCCGGTCCGGCCCCCGAGGCCATCCGGATCGATTCTCTTCCCGAGTCAGTGCCTCCTGGCTGGAACATCCGTGCAATCGGCGAGGACATGAGCCGGGGGACATCGTCCTGACCGCGGGGGAGCGGATCACCTCGGCCGGGGTCGGCACGCTCGCGATGCTCGGCATCACCGAGATCGGCGTCGTCCGCAGGCCCCGCATCGGCCTGATCGTCACTGGTGACGAAATCCAGGGTGCTGATCGGTCGGATGGGACCCTCACCGAGGCGGCCGCCGCCTCGGTGTTCAACTCGAACCTGCCGATGCTCGCCTCTGCCGTCCGCGGCTTCGGCGCCGAACCCATCGAAGCCACGAGCAGCGATGATGTCGACGAGCTGCGCCACAGACTTATGTCGATGCGGACTGAGGCCGACCTCGTCGTGACGACCGGCGGGATCAGCGCAGGTGCCTTCGAAGTCGTTCGCCAGACTCTGGAACCCGACCACTCGACCTTCCGCCGCTTGGACATGCGACCCGGATCCCCGCAGGGCTGCGGGCGATTCGGCACACTGCCGCTCATCCATCTGCCCGGCACACCTCAGGGCGCCTTCGTCGCGTTCCACCTCTTCGTCGGCTCGGTGCTGACAAGGAAGAGCCTGCGGCAGAGATGGCGGAAGGGCATTCTCGCCGGACCCGGCCTGAGGCCACACGCAAACGCCGTCACCGTCCGCCCCGGCAGTTTCACGGAATCGGGGGAGATCCGTGCCGCCGAACGGGCGAGACTCCCGAATTTCGCCGCCGCCGATGTGATCATCAGAATCCCGCGCCGCACCGATTCCCCGCACAGCCCTGAGGAGCTGATCGCGGGTACGGTCATCGACTACCTCGAGTGCTGATGCCCGACACCGGTGCAGACAGTCCGCGAACAGCACAGCCGATTAGGATGGAAGCATGTCCACGTCACGCCTCGCACCCGCCGACCGGGCCCGGTATGCTCGGCAGCTTCGACTGTCCGGGTTCGGTGAGAGCGCGCAGGCGGCGCTGCTCGACTCGCATGTCCTCGTCATCGGCGCCGGGGGGCTCGGCGCTCCGATCCTCAGCTACCTCGCGGCCGTCGGCATCGGCACGATCACCGTGGTCGATCCCGATATCGTCGAGCTGAGCAATCTGCACCGACAGGTCATCCACACCGAGGCGGCCGTCGGCTCTCGTAAGATCGATTCCGCCCGGCAGCGGATGAACGGGATCAACTCGTCGATCGAGGTCCGAACGATTGCCCAGCTGCTCACTGTGGACAACGCTCTCGACCTCTTCGACGGCGTCGACATCGTCGTCGACGGCAGCGACAACTTCGCCACCCGCTACCTTGCCAACGATGCCTGTGAGATTCGCAGGGTCCCACTCGTGTGGGGGACGATCCTCGGCTTCGACGGACAGGTCGCCGTCTTCGACGTCGAACACGGCGCTACCCTGCGCGACCTCTATCCCGAGGTCCCCGCCCCCGGCAGCGTGCCCGACTGCTCGGTCGCCGGAGTCCTCGGCCCCCTGTGCGGAAGCATCGGATCCGCCATGGCGATGGAAGCCATCAAGGTGCTCACCGGAATCGGCACACCGCTGTACAACAGCGTGGCGATCCACAGCAGTCTCGATGCCGGCTGGGAGACCGTCCCGGTGCAGCCGATCCCCGGTCGAACTCCGGTCACCGACCTCGAGATGCATCGCAGCGATTACACCCAGCACACGTTCGACTTGCTCGGCACCGACGACGGCACCGAGGGCGCAGCCGGCACGAACACCGGAGAGAGTCCTCTGGGGCCGGCCGCCGTCACCTGGTCGGAGCTCGACGAGACCTCCGTCCTCGTCGACATCCGCGAGGACGACGAGGTCGCCTCGGGGATGGTCCCCGGCGCCATTCACATTCCGATGGACGAGCTCCTCGCCGACCCCGGCAGGCTGCCCGTCGGGTCGGATCCCATGCAGCAGTCAGGGATCGCACTGTACTGCCGGTCGGGGGTGCGCTCGGCGAAGACCGCAGCACAGCTGCGCTCACAGGGCACCGCGGTGACCTCGGTCAACGGCGGATACCTCGCCTTTCTGTCACAGCCGACCCCGCAGCAGCGCTGACGAGGCGACCACCGGCCGGTCTGCTCAGAACCTCACCCGCCGGCGAACGGCGGGAGGACATCGACGGTGTCACCATCGGCCAAGTGCACCGACTTATCGGTCGCGGCCACGGAATTGACGAGGAAGCTCGAGCGCGACAGCACGGTCGCGGCTTGGGGGGCGGCCGCCTCGGCGAGGGTCGTGACGAGCTCATCGACGGTCTCGGCATTCATCTGTGATTCGCGGGCGCCGAAGGCCTCGCGGGCTGCGGCGAAGAACCGAACGGTGATGGTGGGCACTTATCCTCCGATGGCGCTCATGGGACGCTGTGGCTGCTCGAACGAATCCGTGTCCATCCCGTGACCGGCGAGCTTCTTCCAATGCGCACCCTTCCACAGGTTCGCAATCGAATCGTCCGAGGCCCCCTCGCGCATCGCGGTGAGCAGATCGACCTCGGTGTGGAGAACAGGCAGGTGCGCACACGACCCTCTGCGGTCAGCCGCGTGCGGGTGCAGTCCGCACAGAACGGACGCGTGACAGAAGCGATGATTCCGACGGTGCGAGGATCGTATCGGGACGGCGTCGATCGGCGACGAGGAACTTCTCCGCCGGGGCGCCGTTGCGCGGAGCCGAATCCGGGGTGAGTACGAAGCGGGGCTCGAGGAGGGCGAAGATGTCCGCGGCGGTGATCATCGACGTTCGATCCCAGGAATGTCCGGCATCCAGGGGCATCTGCTCGATGAACCGCAGACTCAGATCCTGCTCGAGGCACCACTGCAGCAGATCCGGAGCCTGTGCATCGTTGACGCCGGGCAGCAGCACGGCATTGATCTTCACGGGCTCGAGGCCGGCGGCCTTCGCCCGTCGATGCCCTCGAGCACCCGTTTGAGGAACGGACGTCGGGTCATGGACTCGAAGGTTTCCGGATCGATCGTGTCGAGAGAGACGTTGATGCGATCGAGTCCCGCGTCCTTCAGCCGTGCGGCGCGTTTGTCGAGCCCGATCGCGTTCGTCGTCAGTGCGATGTTCGGTCGCGGCTCCAGTGCCGCAACGCCGGCGATGATCTCGTTGATGTCCTTGCGTGTCAGGGGTTCGCCGCCGGTGAACCGGACCTGGTCGACGCCGAACTTCTCTACCGCGATGCGGACGAAGCGGACGATCTCGTCGCCGGTCATCGCGGAATCGCGGGACATGAACTCGACGCCTTCCTCCGGCATGCAGTAGGTGCAGCGCAGGTTGCAGAAGTCCGTGAGGGAGATGCGGAGGTCGCGAGCGCGGCGATCGAAGGTGTCGAGCAGTGCGTCCTCGGTGTGGCCGGTGAACTCCTCGCCGGGTCGACCGTCGGAGTTCTGAGCACCGGCATGGGCAGGCCGATCTTCTCCATTGCGTCATCCTCCTTGAAAAGCGTGTCGATATCATCGTCCCATGACTACTGCGAAGATGCACCGTGAGCGGATATCCGAGATGATCGCGCCCCTGACCGGTCGGTGAGCCTGCCGCTGAGTTCTCTGCTGGAGACGCCGAGGCGGCTGACCGCCGATGTGGAATCGCCGATCGATGTCCCCGGCTTCGACAACTCGAGCATGGACGGCTACGCCCTGGCCGCCGCCACCGTCGACGAGATGCGCGACCGCCCGATTCCCGTGCACGGGCGTGTCGCTGCCGGTGCACACGGTCAGCCGGTGCTGCCGGGCACTGCAGTGGAGATCATGACCGGGGCGCCGCTGCCTGCGGGCACCGATATGGTCGTCAAGATCGAGGACACCTCCCCGGGACGCTTCGGAGCCGATGCCATCACCCTCGACGCTCGTGCAGAACCACGCCCGGAACCTTCGTCCGACGCCGCGGATCCGACGTCCGCACCGGTCAGACCGTGCTGAGTGCGGGCACCTTGCTGACACCGGCCCACTCGGCGTGGCCGCCGCGTGTGGGGTGAACCAACTTCCGGTGCTCGGTCTCCCGCGCGTGCTCGTCGTGAGCACGGGTGATGAGATCGCCGCTGACGCGGCCGCCGGGATCAACGACGCGAACTCCGTGACGCTGAACGCCGGGCTGCGTCGCCTCGGCGTCGATACCGAGGCGGCGTTCGTCCCGACGACCACAGCAGCTGCTCGACCGAGTCCGCGACAGCGATGCGGAGCTCGTCATCTCCACCGGGGGCATCTCGAAGGGAGCGCACGAAGTCGTCAAGCTCGCGGCCGACCTCGATGCGGATTCTTCGATGACCTTCGAACCGATCGCCATGCAGCCGGGGGACCGCAGGGCTGCGGACGCCTGGCCGATCATGCGTGGGTCGCGCTGCCGGGCAACCCGGTGAGCACACTCATCAGCTTCGAACTCTTCATCCGGCCCGCCCTGCTCGGACTGGCCGACCACGACCGCCCCGCGAGGCCGGCCTCCACCGACTGGCACACGGATTCGACGAAGCCCCTCCGGCCGGAAAGCTGCAGGTGCGCCGCGCCAGACTCACCGACGCCGGTCTCGAATTCGTCGGCGACTCCCGGTCCCACCTGCTCCACAGCTATGCCGAAGCCACGCACCTCGTCTTCGTCTCACCCGAGGACGCGGGAGCAGACGATCCGTTCTCAGCTGTGGGAGATAGGCTGTTGACGTGGAAGATCGCATGAAACTCAGCCACGTCGAGCATCCGGAACCGCCAGATGGTCGATGTGGCGACAAGGACGTCACGAAGCGCCGAGCCGTTGCCTCCGGCTCATCACCATCGTGCCGAGGTCATCGACTCATCGCCGAGGCGGGGCTTCCCAAGGGCGATGCTCTGCCGTGGCCCGCATCGCCGCCGTCATGGGCGCCAAGCGCACCAGCGACCTCATCCCGCTGTGCCATCCGCTGCCCTGACGGGAATCGACGTGGAGTTCGAACTCCGCGAGGACGCGGTGGCCATCACCGCCGCGGTGAAGACCGTGTCGAAGACAGGCGTCGAAATGGAAGCCCTGACGGCTGTGACCACGGCCGCGCTGGCGATCTTGACATGATCAAGGCCGTCGACAACCAGGCGTCATCAGCGACATCAAGGTCGTCGAGAAGACCGGCGGAAGAGCGGAGATTGGACGCGGAGTCATGAGCACCGGCACAGTCGTGACCACGGGAGTCATCGAGTCCCGATTTCGACCCAGGAACTCGAACCCCAGGTCTCACGGAGACTGCGGTGCCGTCGTCAGCTTCTCCGGAGTCATCCGCGACCACGACGAGGGTCGGGGAGTCGCTCGTCTGCACTACGAATCCCACCCCCTGGCTCCACCAGATCGCCGAGGTGGCTGCGGACATGCGCCGGCACCCTGCGGTCAGGCTCTCCGTCGTCCACCGCGTCGGCGACCTCGAGATCGGCGATGTGGCACTGGCCGCAGTCGTCGCCTCAGCCCATCGGAAGGACTCCTTCCTCGCTGCTGCGAACTCATCGACGAGGTCAAGGCTCGGGTGGCGATCTGGAAGCATCAGCACTTCAGCGATGGCAGTGACGAATGGGTAGGAGCCCTCGAATGACCGACTGCGGATCAGCGAGCGGCACGGTTCTCGGCGTCAGCGATGACACCGTGCGCCGGTGGGTCGCCGACGGTCGACTGTCCAGCAAAGGACGCTCGAATCGGGCGGTGTCGACGGCAGTGAGCTCGCCGCTCTCGCTCAATCGCTCGAGGCTCTGCCGGACCCCGCGGAGTCGTCAGTCCTCACGCAACGCTTCGCCGGTCTCGTCACGGACGTCAGCATCGACGGAGTGATGGCCCAGGTCAGCATGCAGTGCGGTCCTTCCGGTGGTGTCGCTGATGTCGGCCGAAGCCTGCCGCGACTCGGGCTCGAGCGGCAGACTTGCGACCGCCTCGGTGAAGGCGACGATGGTGTCGATCGACACCGTTCCGAGTTCATGAGGACCGGCCGTGCCTGGCAGCACGCGAGCGTAGAGTCTCATAATCGGAGCTGAAGTCGACACGGAGTCGCATTTGCGGGTTCAATAGGAGTATGAAGAAACCTTGCTGGGGCTCTGCACCGTCGCAGCCCTGACCCTGACCGCCTGTTCATCGGGATCGGATCCGCACGCCGAGGCGGACGAACCGGAGGAGATCACCGTCTTCGCCGCCGCTTCGCTCACCGAAGTCTTCGACGACATCGCCGATGAGTACACCGCCGCCGATCCGAACGCACCAGACGTGAAGTTCTCTTTCGCCGGTTCCTCCGACCTCGTCTCGCAGATCTCCGAAGGCGCCCCCGCCGACGTCATCGCCACCGCCCGATGAGAAGACGATGGACACACTCGCCTCCGACGATCTGCTTGCCGGCGAGCCTGAGATGTTCGCTTCGAACACGCTCACCCTGGCCGTGGCCGAGGAAATCCGCAGGCGATCACGAGCTCCAAGGACTTTTCCGGGACCGACCTCGTCGTCTGCGCACTCAGGTGCCCTGCGGGCCGCACTCAGAAGTGGGCGACCTCAACGACGTCGCACTCGATCCGGTCAGCGAAGAGAACTCGGTCACCGATGTGCTCGGCAAGGTCAGCGCCGGCCAGGCCGACGCCGGAATCGTCTACGTCACTGATATCGCCCGTGGAGGCGGCAAGGTCGAACAGGTCGAGCTCGACGGCGCCGACCAGGTCATCAACAAGTACCCGGCCGCCGCTGTCAGGGCCAGCGAGAACCAGGACCAAGCCGACGACTTCGTGAAGTTCCTCGGTTCCGACACGGCCCAGAAGCTGCTGCGCGACGCCGGATTCGCTGCGGGCTGACCATGCCTGCGCCTGCTCCGATGCGTCGCGAGACGTCCCGGTCCGCCCCCGCGGCGACCAGATCGGAATCGCTCGTCCCCGGCTGGCTGTGGCTGCCCGCCGTCATCGGCATCGTCTTCCTGCTCCTGCCGATCATCGGCATGCTCACTCGGGTCGATGCCCAGAGTCTGCTCGCCGTGATCACGGCCGAGGAATCCCGCCTGGCGATGAGGCTGTCCCTGCTGACCTCGGTGACCTCGGCACTCATCAGCGTCCTCATCGGCTTCCCCCTCGGTACCTGCTCGCCACTCGGCGGTTCCCGGCCAGCGCATCGTGCGCACCCTCATCCTGCTGCCTCTCGTGCTGCCGCCGGTGGTCAGCGGTCTCGCGCTGCTCTACACCTGGGGTCGGTCGGCCATCCTCGGCGGAGGGCTCGAAGCGGCGGGCCGACCGTGCCCGAAGAGCGCATCCGACTCGCCGTCGCCGCTGGGTGTGCGAGATTGGGAGAGAACAAGGTCCAAGAGGCTCACCGGAAATCCGAGGAGATGGCCGATCTCGACATCGACTGGGCAGTGATCGGCCACCTGCAGTCGAACAAGCAAGTTCGTGGCGCAGTTCGCCAGCGAATTCCAAGCCCTCGACCGGCTCAAGGTCGCCAAGCACTCGACCGCAGACTCGAAGCCGAAGGGACGCAGCCTCGACGTGTACGTGCAGGTCAACACCTCTACGGAGGACTCGAAATTCGGAATGCCGCCGGAAGAGCTGCCCGCATTCCTCAAGAGGTCCAGGCCTTCGAGACGCTCAAGGTGCAGGGTCTGATGACCCTGGCGATCTCTCAGCCGACATCGACCGCGTCCGGCCCTGTTTTCAGACGCTGCGCACACTGCGTGACCAGGTCCGCGACACCGATGCTGAGCTGCTGGGCCCCGGGCGTCTGTCGATGGGCATGTCCGGTGACTTCGAAGTCGCCATCGAAGAGGGCGCGACTGTGTGCGCGTCGGCCAAGCGATCTTCGGCAAGCGCTCCCTGCCGGATTCCTACTACTGGCCCGACACACACTGACTCTCAGGGGCCGATAGGTGCACAGTTCGACCCTGCAGGTGCTGGTGTGGTTCGGCGGAGCGGTGCTCGGAGGCATCCTCGGTGTTGGGATCGCTGGCTTCGCCGGCCTCGCCGAAGCGGCACTGACCCCGTGCCTCATCGCACTGCTCTTCCTCACGTTCTTGGAGCTTCCGTTCGACTCGGGTCTGCGTGCTCTTCGTGATCGTCGTTTCCTCGCACTTGTGGCCGGGATGAACTTCGTCGTCGTTCCCGCGGTCGTCGCTGGTCTCATCGCGGTCTTCGACATTGCTGATCCGATCGTGCCCGCAGTGCTCATCGTTCTGCTGTGCCCGTGCATCGACTACGTCATTGCGTTCACGCGAGCTGCCGGAGGTGCGCCGACCAGCTGCTGATGCTCACCCCGATGCTGATGATCGCTCAGCTGCTGTTGCTGCCGGTCCTGCTGTGGGCGATCACCGGCGGGCGAACGAGCATCGATCTGCCGATTCGGCCCCTGGCGAAGCGCTGCTGCTGTTCATCGTCATTCCGCTCATCGCCGCCGTCCTGGTTCGCACCCTAGCCCGCAGACAGCCCCGGGTGGATCGCGTCGTCGAATCGGCCGCAAAGCTGATGGACCCGGTGATGGCCCTGACTCTGCTAGTCATCACTGCCTCGGTCATTCCGGTGATCGCTGGTTCTGCTGGGCATTTGGGCACTGCGGCGTTGGTCTTCGCAGTCTTCGCGGTCGTGATGGCGGTCGCCGGGTGGATCCTCACACGCGCGACGCAGATGGCTGCAGACCAATCCCGAGCCGTGATCCTGTCCGGGGTGACTCGCAATTCACTCGTCATGCTTCCCCTCGTTCGGGCGATCACCGGAGAGAGGAGCGGCCCCGCCGCAGTCGTGACCCAGACCCTCACGGAACTGATCGTTCTGCTCATCCTTGTCCGCATTCTGCCTCGGCTGGTTCCCGCGACTGCCGTGTCCGAAAACCGCTAGTATTCCTGCGCTTCACGGCGGAGAATGGGACTATGTTCACGTCCGACCAGTGCTATCAGGCAGTCACCTCGCGTGACCGCCGGTTCGATGGCATGTTCTTCACCGCGGTGCGCACCACCGGATCTTCTGCCGTCCCTCGTGCCCGGCGAAGACACCGAAGCGGGAGAACGTCGACTTCTTCGTCACAGCAGCTGCGGCCGCCGATGCCGGATTCCGAGCCTGCCGGCGGTGCCGCCCGGACGCCAGCCCGAATTCTCCACAGTGGGACACTCGAGGTGACATTGTGGCTCGGGCCGTAAGGCTCATCCGTGACGGTGCCGTCGACCGAGGGGGAGTCGAAACACTGGCCGCCGAACTCGGATACAGCACACGTCAGCTCGGACGCCTCATCCATGCCGAACTCGGCGCAGGGCCTTTGGCTTTGGCCCGCACTGAACGCGTTCGGACTGCCCGAACACTTATCGAAGTCACATCGATGCCGATGAGCGACATCGCCTTCGCCGCCGGATTCTCCAGCATCCGACAGTTCAACGACACTTTCCGCGAAATGTACTCGATCAGTCCCCGTCAGCTGCGCAGCCCCGGAACCGACCAACCCGTGGCCGATGAGCTCAACCTGAGACTGGCCTATCGTCCGCCGTCCGACTTCTCACATCTGCTCGAGTACTTCGCTGTCCGAGCCGTGCCCGGGATCGAAACGGTCGCGGACGGGGCGTACACCCGTTCGCTGCGACTGCCCCATGGCCCGGCAGTGATCACCGTGCGACAAGGAGCCGGAGATTTCGTCGATTGTCGCCTCCGCCTGGCCGATACCAGAGACCTCGGTAGCGCCGTAGCCCGGACTCGCCGAACCTTCGACCTCGATGCCGACCCGCGGCGGTGGCAGAGACTCTGCGATCCGCAGGCTTGGCCCGCCTCGTCGACGACTGGCCCGGAATCCGTTCGCCAGGGCACAGCGACCCTGTCGAACTGGCCCTGCGCACCGTACTCGGGCAGCAGATTTCGTTGGCCGCGGCGAGTACTCACTTGGGGCGACTCGTAGCAGGAGCCAGAGAACCGCTGCCGCCGGAACTTGTAGTCAACGGCGTGGACAGACTGTTCCCCACCGCCGAGGCGATCGCTGCTGTCCCCGCATCGGACTGGGCTCTGCCAGAGAGCAGGATCCGCACAATTGCAGCTCTGTCGTCGGCTTTGGCAGATGGAAGCGTGGACTTGGGGGCTGGGGCCGACCGGGATGAAGCAAGCCGGAATCTGTTGGCACTGCCGGGGATCGGCCCCTGGAGCAACGGCTATATCCGGATGCGCGCACTTGGCGACCCCGATGTCTTCGTGGACTCCGACCTCGGCGTCAAGAAGGCGATCGCCGAACTCAATGAGACCTCAGCTTTCATCGGGGACTGGAAAGAGCTCTCGAAGAACTCCAGCCCGTGGCGTTCGTACCTCACCCATCTGCTGTGGGCCCATCACGCCCGCCGTGTCGAAAGGACACCCTGATATGACCACCTCGACGAACACCTCGTCTCACACTGATCCGACAACGGAACCGAGCGGAACCATCGGACTGCCGGTCGCCTCGGCGCCGGTGTATTCGACCATCATCGACACGGAGATCGGACCGGTCCTCCTCAACTCGGACGGAACCCACCTTACCGGTCTCTACCTCGACGTCTCCGAGGCGATCGATGCGCGCCTGCACAAGACGTTCGGCGTCGATCCGACACCGGCCGACGACCTCGAAATCTTCGAGCGCACGAAGGCCCAGCTGGGGGAGTACTTCGCCGGTGAGCGCACCCGGTTCGATCTGCCGTTGGCGGCAAAGGGCACCGAATTCCAGCGGCAGGTGTGGCAGGCACTGACTCAGATCCCCTATGGCAGCACCGCCGGCTACGGAGAACTCGCCGAAATGCTGGGCCGACCCGGCGCTGCGCGAGCAGTGGGCGCGGCGAACGGCAAGAATCCGATCAGCATCATCGTCCCCTGTCACCGTGTCATCGGCGCGGACGGCTCCATGACCGGCTACGCCTGGGGCGAGGCCAACAAGCGACACCTGCTCACCCTAGAAAACTCCCTCTAATTACTACCTGACGGCGGCCCAGCAACCTCGCGCGAGGTTGCTGGGCCGCCGTCAGGTAGCAATTGGGGAAGAGGAAGGGCCGGGAACCTTTTCGGATTCCCGGCCCTTCTGCGGTGGAGGTAAGGGGATTCGAACCCCTGACCTTCTCCATGCCATGGAGACGCGCTACCAACTGCGCCATACCCCCGCTTGCCTGAACAATACTACCCAGGTGCGGGTGGGAGACCAAATCGGCGGAGAGTGACGCTCGCCACATGGCATGACGCTGCTGAAAATCTGTTGGTGAAGTGCTCATCTAGGGTCGCTACACCCCCGCCAATGGTCGCTCCACGACCCGAGTCCCGTGAACCCGGGCCGTGACGAGTCGACTGCTCGAGGAGGATTCTCCACGGCGGCTCAGATGAACGGCCGGACCTGGCTGAGGTAGCGCACGATGTCCCGTTCGCGCAGTTCGCGCACACGCTGTTCGCGAGCGTGTTCGCGCAGGCGAGCCTGTTGGCGACGGGCTGCCTTGAGGCGACGGGTTTCCGCGGTCGGGGCCGGGCGGCGAGCCCACCGGATGAGCTTCATCCCGGTGGTCAGGGCCCAGCGGCGTGGATAGGTGAATGGGAACGTGGTCGACACAATTCTTCCTCGTGGTTTTCGGGCAGGGGATATCCGCAAAAGGGCAGGAGGTATCCCGGAATGATGGTGAGATAAACAGATTCCGAAAATGCCGTCTAATGGCAATGAATCACCCGAAAAAGGGGCTCTTCGCAGTTAGGGGTGTAATCGGGGTCTGAATCCTCCCGTCTCGAGCAAGCTTCGGGCGATGTAGTGGGTGAGGTTCCGGAACCCCAGCGCCGATCCACGTAGGTGTTCCAGCCTGCCGTTCAATGCTTCCGTCGGACCGTTCGACGTCCCCGGCCGATCGAAATACGCCAACACATCCATAGCCCGCTTCTTCAACGTCCGCCCCAGCCGGCGCAGCTCAACAAGACCAGCAGGCACCCCGGACGAGATGGAGTCGATGATCGACTGCAGCGACTTCTTCCCCGCGGTTCGGTCCGGGTTGCGGTAGGCGGTGATGATGTCTTGGAACACGCTCCAGGTCACCTCCACATCAGCATGATTCTCATCAGCAAAGAGAGCGACGATCCGTTGCTGCTGCCGCTCGGTGAGTAACTGACACCCGGTGTGCAGAGTCCGCCGGGCCTGATACAACGGGTCGCCCTTCTTCCCGCGGTGCCCGGTCGTTTCCTGCTGAACACGCCTGCGGACCTCGTCCAGACTGTCCCCGGCGAGCTTGACGACATGGAAGGGATCCATCACTTCCACCGCGGCCGGCAGCTCTTCGACAGCAGCGGTCTTGAACCCGGTGAACCCATCCATCGCCACGACCTCGATTCCATCGCGGAAGGCCTTCGACTGCCGGGCCAGCCACGATTTGAACACGGCCTTCGATCGTCCCTCAACCATGTCCAGCAATCTCGCTGGTCCTGTCTGATCGCGGATCGGGGTGAGATCGATGATCACGGTCACGTACTTGTCACCCCGTCTGGTGTGCCGCCAGACATGTTCGTCGACGCCGATGACGCTCACGTTATCGAACCGGGAAGGATCGTCGATGAGAGCCCGATGTCCTTCGGCCAGGATCGCGTCATTAGCGGTGTGCCAGGATACAGCGAGCTTGGCCGCGATGACGGAGATCGTGGCGTGATCGACAACGAGTGCTTTCAAAGCCCATGCGAGTCCGGTGCGCGAGATCTTGGCCCTGGCTGGGGCTGCTTGGTCGGTGTCATGGCGCCACACGCGCCCACAGAGTTCGCACTTGTAGCGACGGAGTCGGATGAGCAGGGTGGTGGGACGGTGCCCGAAGGGTTCGTGAGCCAATTTCCGGGTCACAGTATCGCGGGGCCGGCCATGTCCGCCGCATCGGTGGCACCACTCATCGTCAGTGGTTGGGGTGCACAGGAGAACTGTTTCTGAATCGGTGACGTGTTGGCCCGTGCAGTGCAGGCCGAGTGTGTCGAGGTGGCAGAACGTGGTGAGGTCAGGGGTGGAGAACGTAAGGTGGTGCACGTCGAGGTCTTTCGGATGGTTTGTCTAGGAAATTCCATCTTCGAAAGGCCTCGACCTATTTCTGTGTAGCGACGCGCACCGGTTCTACACCCTCAACTGCGAAGAGCCGAAAAAGGGTGCAATTAGCAAAGGCGGATAATTGCCATTGTCGCAATGGGCCAATGAGATGACTGACTCATTGAAACGGCAACGGAATCCGGAAGAGCTTTGAAGCCGGTATGGCCGGAGGTCAGGCAGAAGGCACACGATCGAACCGTGCGCGGACGCGATGACCGCCGGTCAGCGACCGAGCTCAAAGATGTCGGCGTGATGTGACCGGATCAGGACTGGCTGCTGGCGGCGCTACAGCGCCGAAGAGCATGCTGGAATGATCTGGACACGTGCCAGACGTGAAGAATGCCGGGTATCAGGCAACCGGTGGCTCAGAGGACAACGGTGGCCGGAAGCCAACCGGTGGAAAAGACGTGAGAGACGGCTGTGTCAGCCGACGAGTCCTTGTCCGCCAATCGGGCAGGCAGCATTTTCATGCCAAGCCGGTCGAAGGTCGGGGCCTGCAAGAAAGTTCATCATCGTCACTGCTCTCCTTTCATGGTCGTGGATCTCGTGGGGACGGCGTCAACGTCCGCTATTGTCAGGTTGCAATCAGGTTGATGTCTGCGAATCCGTAATTGCACTGTCGAATTTAGCACAGCTTTCAAGGCCGTGGGAGTTTTGTTCATTATTTTCCCAAACAATTTCACTTCGTCTGTACGTGCTTGAAAAGGGACTCTCGAAATCGTCAGGTCGATGCTCTGTTTGCGCCGACGTAGAATCGGGAGAGACGAGCATCAGTCGGACGCGCAGCTACAGGAGTTGAGAATGTCAGAGACCGCCACCACCAGACGTCTGGTCGTCGGATACATCGCCACGGATAGGGGCCGGGACGCGATCTCACTGGCCATTTCGATCGCGCGGTCCATCGATGTCGAACTCGTGGTCACCATCGTCCGACCGGAATCATCGACGATTCTCGCCGGCAGCGCAGTGCCGAAGGACGGTGCCGGGATCGTGGCTCAGCAGATCGACGACTGGCTTGACGAAGCCCTGGCCCTCATCCCCGATGACATCCACGCCAGAGGGTCGATCCACATCGCCTCGAACGAGGCCAAGGGCCTCATAGAGGTCGCAGAGAAGGAAGGCGCAGTGGGCATCGTCATCGGTGCGCGTGCCACCACCTTGATGCGACAGCTGCGCATCGGCACGGTCGCCTCGTCTCTTCTGCACTCGTCACCGGTGCCCGTCGTGCTCGCCCCGTCGGGGCGGTCGGATATCGGACCGATCTCGCGAGTGACCGCACTCTACGGTGCTCGCCCCGGGGCCTCGGCACTCATCGGTGCCGCCATCGAATCGGCTGTCGGCCTCGGCGTCGACCTCAGACTGCTGTCCCTGGTCGAGAACGACGGACTCTATGACGACGAGGTCGCCGAGATCACCGAATTCGCCGAACAGTACGGGGGAGCGGTGCTGGCAGATCGAGCATCAGAGATGCTGACCTCGGGCCGAGCCACGGTGAGAACCAAGGCCGGTGCCGACATCGAAGAGGCGGCCGAGACCATCGACTGGCAGCCCGGAGACCTCGCGTTCATCGGCTCGAGTCGCCTGGGCCGCGGCGGAAAGGTCGCGGTCGGTGCGCGAGCCCGCCGTCTGCTGCGTGTGCTTCCCGTCCCCGTCGTGGTCGTCCCTCGCCGGGCAGTGAGTCGCCCGCGAACCGCTGAAACCGACTGAGGTGCGGACACGACAATCACAGCGGACGGACATCCGGCTGGGCTCGCACAGCACGGCCGCGTGGCTCTACCCGGGTGACCGGCGTCGGCGTCCTCTGCTGATGGTGCATGGATTCCGCGGCGACCATCATGGAATGGAGCTGATCGCCGGCAGCATCACCGACCGTGAGGTGATCGTGCCCGATCTGCCCGGATTCGGGCTCACTGGTCCGCTGAACTCAGGCTCGTCGCTGTCGGCCTTCGTCGACTACCTCACAGCACTGCGCACCGAGGTCGGCAGACAGCGGGGCGTGAAGCCGATCCTCGTGGGGCACTCCTTCGGGTCGATCCTGGTCAGCCATCTCGCGGCATCGTACAAGGACGACGTCGACGAGCTCGTGCTCATCAACCCGATCACCAGCCCCGCACTGGAAGGCTCCGCGCGGTTCCTCACCGCGGTCACCCGCGCCTACTACGCCCTCGGTGCGCGGCTGCCCGAGCAGGCCGGCCGGTCCCTGCTGAGCAGCCCCGCGATCGTCCGGGCCATGAGCGTGGCCATGGCCACGACCCGCGATCCCGGGCTGCGTCGCTACATCCACGATCAGCACGCGCGGCACTTCTCGTCGTTCGCCGACCGGCGGTCCCTGTCGGAGGCGTTCGCGACATCCGTCGCACATACCGTCACCGAGGTGGCCGACCACCTGTTCATGCCCACGCTCGTCATCGCCGGCGACAGGGATGCGATCGCACCGATCGAGCCTACCCGCGCATTCGTCGCCGAACTCTCCGATGTCGATTTCGTGGAATTGGGCGGGGTAGGCCATCTGGTGCACTATGAGCGCTCGGTCGAAGCCGCCTCGGCGATCATGGATTTCTGTCACCGGCGAATCGTCGGGTGATTCGGCATGTGACAGGGCGACGAGACAGCCGGTGATTCGACGAGAAGGGCCGCTGCGCATCAGCGCAGCGGCCCTTCTCGTCGATTCTGAGATCAGCGTCGGGAGTCGCGAGCCCAGCGGTAGACGATCGGGACGAGGAACGCGAAGCTCGATGCGAGCAGACCGCCCCAGAACACCCAGAACTCGGTTCCCTCGGGTGAGGAGAACGCGGCTCCGAAGAGGTAGAGCCCGAACAGGAAGAGCACGAAGGCGACGATGAAGACGACGACATCGGCAAACGATGCGGAATTGCGGGTTCTCTTCGGGGCGGCGATATCGGACATGGTCTCCTCCGGCACAGTTTCTGGTGGTCAGCTGACTCTCAGCAACAGTCTACATCGCGTAGAGGACTTTGCTCATCTCCGGTCGTGGTCGGCGCTTCGCTCCGGGACCAGCCATCCGAGCAGCGCGGAGACGATCGAGACGATGATCGCGGCGAGGATGGCGGAGAAGAAGAACGAATCGATGGTGAAGACGAAAGGAGTGAACCCGCTGAGCCAACTCGTCAGCGCCAACATGATCGCGTTGATGACGATGGAGAACAGCCCCAGCGTCAGACAGGTGATGGGGGCGGAGACGAAGCTGAGGATCGGTTTGATGAAGGCGTTCGCCAACCCGAAGATGAGGCCGATGACAAGGTAGGAGATGATCATCGCCGGAATGGCCCCGGCCTGCTCCTCGACGACCCGGTTCCCTGTGATCGTCACACCCGGCAGAATCCAGGCGGCCACCCAGATCGCACATGCGTTGACGATGACGCGAGACAAGAAGTTCATAGTCGTCATCCTCGCAGACCGATCTGCGTTCTTTCTGAGTCGCCGATGGGAACGGGGTCTGTGCCATGGTGATGAAACTCAACGCCGCCGGGTCCGCTGCCGCTCGAATCGCGCGGACAAACGCAGTAGCCTGAAGACGAACCTTCCGGTTCGACTTTCTCAGACCATCAGACCAACTGCGTGCATCTACCGAGTGATTTGATCCAGGTCACCACGGCGGCACGATCTCCCGGACGAGCGGGAGCAGAAACTGGATTGATATGACAGACAGCGACATACCCGCCTCGACTCGGGACACGACCGCGCAGCAGTCCTCTCCGACTCTGTTCTCGGCCGTCGGACGCAGCTATTTCCCGATCGCCTTCGTCGCCCGCATGCCGTTCGCCATGATCGTCGTCGGTGTCCTCACCCTCGTTGTGGCCGGCCGCGGATCCCTGAGCCTGGGCGGAATCAACTCCGCCATGGTCGGACTCGGCACGGCCCTGTTCGGTTCCTTCATCGGGGCGGCCGCCGATCGTTGGGGGCAGCGCTACGTGCTGCTCATCGCCGGCATCCTCAACTGTGCGGCACTGACCTTCATGGCGTGGGTCGTCTTCAGCCCGCTGCCGGATGTCGTCGTCTTCATCGCCGCCTTCGCGATCGGCGCCACCTCGCCCCAGGTCGCCCCGATGTCGCGGTCACGCATCGTCGACATCGTCATGTCGGTGCTGCCGTCGCCGAGGCGGCCGAAAGTGCTCAATGCCACGATGGCCTACGAATCCGCCGCCGATGAGGTCATCTTCGTCTTCGGGCCCTTCCTCGTCGGACTCTTGGCGACCTTCTTCACCCCGGTTGCCCCCATCATCGGCGCGATCGTGATGACGCTGATCTTCGTCTCCGCCTTCGCACTGCACCCGACGGGGAGGGCGCGGCCGACCGGGAGGTCGAGCAGCCTCGGCGAGCGTGCCCCGGCCAAGGACATGTTCACCCCAGGTGTCTTCGTCATCATCCTCGGCGTCTTCGGCGTCGGAATGGTGTTCGGCTCGACGCTGACCGCCCTGACCGCGCTGACCAACGACATCGGACGACCGGAGGAGGCCGGTCTCATCTACGGGGTCATGGGCATCGGCTCGGCGGTGCTGGCGATCTCTGTGGCGCTCTTCCCCGCATCGTTCGCGCTGTGGGCCCGGCTGCTGTGCTTCGCGCCGATAATGGTCACCGGGTCGATCATCCTCGCGTCGACGGAGTCGATGCCGGTCATCGTCGTGGCACTGCTGCTCATGGGCATGGGAATCGGGCCGAGCCTGGTGACCCTGTTCAGCCTCGCTGCCGAACGCGCCCCGCTCGGGCGGTCGGCGACCGTGATGTCGATGGCGGGGTCGGCGATCATCGTCGGCCAATCGGTGTCCTCAGCGGTCAACGGCATCCTCGCCGAGGATCTGGGAACGGCCGTGGCGATGGCTGTTCCGGTGGCCGCCTCGGCGATCGTCCTGTGTGCCGGTGTGCTCAATCTGTTCGTCGACAGACGCGGCGATCGACGAGGCGACAAGCCGTCACGCAGGCGCGTAACAGAGGCCGATGAAGAGATCTGAATCACTCTGATTTTCCGCTTTTTGGGACGGCGTGTCCCGGGCATTGCCAGGTGTGACCACGGCAAAACCGAGGAGTAGGATGTCCGCTGGTCCATCGTGAAGTGCGCCACGGATCGTGGCCTCTCACACCACTACGGAATGTCTTCAAGCACCTCGACGACCGAGGCCGTCCGCAGCGATACCCGCTTCTTCGGACACCCTCTGCCGCTCATGCAGCTGTTCAGCCTGGAACTGTGGGAGCGATTCTCCTACTACGGGATGAACGGCATCCTCGCCATCTACCTCTACTTCAGCGTCACCGACGGCGGCATGGGGATGGAGCAGGGCACGGCCGTGGGGATCGTCGGTGCCTACGGCGGTGCCGTCTTCCTCGCCACCATCCTCGGCGCCTGGCTCGCCGACCGGCTGGCCGGAGCGGAGAAGGTCCTCTTCTACTCGGCCATCATCATCATGATCGGCCACATCTGCTTGGCATTCATCCCCGGCTACGGGGGAGTGGCGATCGGCCTCATCCTCGTCGCACTCGGCTCCGGCGGTCTTAAGGCGAACGCCTCGGCACTGGTCGGTGAACTCTACGAAGAGAAGGACCCGCGCCGTGACGCCGGCTTCACCATCTTCTATATGGGCGTGAACATCGGCGCCCTCCTCGGCCCGCTGCTCACCGGCCTGCTGCAGAAGAACATCGGCTTCCACTACGGGTTCGGGGCCGCCGCAATCGGCATGGCCCTGGGCCTCATCATCTACCTCACCGGTCGCAGCAGCCTGCCGCCGGAGTCCCGTGTCGCGGTCAATCCGCTGCCGAAGAACAAGCTCTACCTCTTCTTCGTGGCCGTCGTGGTCGTCGTTCTCCTCTCCGTCATTCTGTGGATGACGACGATCGTCAACCCTGAAAATCTCGATTGGTGGATCGCCGGAGTCTCTGCCGGTGCGGCCGCCTGCTACTTCATCGTCATGTACACCTCGCCGCAGACGAATGGCGACGAGCGCTCCCGCGTCCTTGCCTATATCCCGTTCTTCATCACCGTCGTCATCTTCTGGTCGATGTACCAGCAGATCTTCGGTGTTCTGACCGTTTACTCGGATACGCAGCTCAACCGCTCGATCTTCGGGTGGGAGATGCCGATCAACTGGATCCAGCTGATCCCTGCGTTCTTCGTCATCGTCTTCGCCCCGCTGTTCGCCACGGTGTGGATGAAGCTCGGACCCAAGCAGATCTCGACACCGGTCAAGGCCGGACTGTCTCTCGTGCTCATCGGCATCGGCTTCCTCATGTTCCTGCCTTTCGCTGAGGCCGGTCCCAATGAGACGCCGCTGCTGTGGGTTGCTCTGACCCTGGCCGTGTTCGTCTTCGGTGAGCTGCTCATCTCGCCGGTGGGACTGTCGTTCTCGACGAAGGTCGCACCGAAGGTCTTCCAGTCGCAGATGATCGCCGTGTTCTTCCTCGCCTCGGGTGTGGGAACGGCACTGTCCGGTGTGCTCGGCGGGTATTTCGACACTTCCAATCAGACACCGTACTGGCTCTCTGTCGGCGGTTCGACGGTCGTGCTCGGCCTGCTCGCGCTCACCCTGACGAAGCCGATGCTGAAGCTGCTGCGCGGAATCCGCTGAGTCCGCTGCCGCGCGAACAGTCACCACCGTACGCAGGTCCCTCCGAGTCACCGACTCGGAGGGACCTGCGTCATCCCGGGCGACCATCGCTGACCGAAAGTGTCTCTTCAGCGCGTTGCCGCCGGGCGTCGAGAGGCTGCCCGCCGCGACTCGGACTCTGATGACGGTGTCAGACGCCGATGAAGATGGGCAGCGCGTCAGGGTGGTGGGCGTGGACGATCGTGAGGAACACGAGCGCGTCGAAGAGCAGATGCACCGTGACCGTATAGGGCAGTGACTTCGTGCGAGTGAAGATGAAGGCCTGCACGAGTGCGAAGGGGATCGTCAGCAGCGGCCCGATCGACCGGTAGCCGAGCTCCCAGAGGAACGAGACGAAGATGATCGTGGTGAAGACGTTCGCCGTCCAGAACGAGAAGTGTGTGCGCAGCAGGGCGAAGACCGTGCAGATGAAGAACAGCTCATCCCAGATGCCCACGGCATTGACCCCGAAGAACAGTCGGACGATCTCCGACCAGTTCGTCAGCGGCGGCCAGTTGAGGTAGACCCCGGTGCGCATGAAGTACTGCGGCAGCACCGCCCACGCGACCACGACGACGAAGACCAGCCATGCCCACTCCAGCCGCGACCAGGGTTGGCCGCGCCGCAGCGGGAATTGGATCGTCCGGTCCTGGAAGACGTACCGGGTCACCAGCCACGGGCCGATGACGACGGCGGAGAGCACCACACCCATGCGGGCGATGTTCGTCCAGGAGATATCGGCCTCGACCGAAATCGCCGAGATGAGTGCGAGACAGGCGGCGATGATGCTGAGGTCTCTGGCGAAGCGCCGATTGACACTCCACGCGGTGACCAGAGCAGCGAGCATCGGAACGTACCCGAAGGCGCGGACCTGCGGAAACGTCGTTCCCACACCGAAGAGCACAACTGCCGAGACTGCCAACAGGGCAGCCGCGGCAGCCTCCCAGCTGACCAATTTCAGCTGTGAGGACTCGACGGTTACTGCTCGGTCAGTGTCCACGCTCCACACTGTAGACGAACCCGGCCCGCCCCGCACTGGATGACCCGACGCGACTCGCGCCGTATGGTCCGGTCCCGGCCGCACCGGACCATCGGGCCCGGCCGTATCGAATCGCAAGTAGGATCGAACCGAAGGAAGGACATCATTGGACCCAGAGGACTACTCCGAGCTCATCGCCGATCTGGCGCCGAGTCTGCACACCGAAACGACGCCGCTGCGCACCGCCGCCGGACGCACCACGGTGACGGACATCACAGCCCCGCGATCGGTGCCCGGCTTCGCCGCCTCGGCAATGGATGGGTTCGCCCTCGACGGCGCTGCCCTGAACGCCGCCCGCGACGGCACGTCCATTCGAGTCGTCGGCGACATTCCCGCCGGTCACGGCCCCGTCGCCTTGCAACCGGGATGCGCGGTGCGGGTGATGACGGGAGCTCCCGTGCCCACCGACACCGAGGCGGTCGTTCCCGTCGAGCTCACCGACGCTCAGCAGGCCGGTCCGGCCCCCGAGGCCATCCGGATCGATTCTCTTCCCGAGTCAGTGCCTCCTGGCTGGAACATCCGTGCAATCGGCGAGGACATGAGCCGGGGGGACATCGTCCTGACCGCGGGGGAGCGGATCACCTCGGCCGGGGTCGGCACGCTCGCGATGCTCGGCATCACCGAGATCGGCGTCGTCCGCAGGCCCCGCATCGGCCTGATCGTCACTGGTGACGAAATCCAGGGTGCTGATCGGTCGGATGGGACCCTCACCGAGGCGGCCGCCGCCTCGGTGTTCAACTCGAACCTGCCGATGCTCGCCTCTGCCGTCCGCGGCTTCGGCGCCGAACCCATCGAAGCCACGAGCAGCGATGATGTCGACGAGCTGCGCCACAGACTTATGTCGATGCGGACTGAGGCCGACCTCGTCGTGACGACCGGCGGGATCAGCGCAGGTGCCTTCGAAGTCGTTCGCCAGACTCTGGAACCCGACCACTCGACCTTCCGCCGCTTGGACATGCGACCCGGATCCCCGCAGGGCTGCGGGCGATTCGGCACACTGCCGCTCATCCATCTGCCCGGCACACCTCAGGGCGCCTTCGTCGCGTTCCACCTCTTCGTCGGCTCGGTGCTGACAAGGAAGAGCCTGCGGCAGAGATGGCGGAAGGGCATTCTCGCCGGACCCGGCCTGAGGCCACACGCAAACGCCGTCACCGTCCGCCCCGGCAGTTTCACGGAATCGGGGGAGATCCGTGCCGCCGAACGGGCGAGACTCCCGAATTTCGCCGCCGCCGATGTGATCATCAGAATCCCGCGCCGCACCGATTCCCCGCACAGCCCTGAGGAGCTGATCGCGGGTACGGTCATCGACTACCTCGAGTGCTGATGCCCGACACCGGTGCAGACAGTCCGCGAACAGCACAGCCGATTAGGATGGAAGCATGTCCACGTCACGCCTCGCACCCGCCGACCGGGCCCGGTATGCTCGGCAGCTTCGACTGTCCGGGTTCGGTGAGAGCGCGCAGGCGGCGCTGCTCGACTCGCATGTCCTCGTCATCGGCGCCGGGGGGCTCGGCGCTCCGATCCTCAGCTACCTCGCGGCCGTCGGCATCGGCACGATCACCGTGGTCGATCCCGATATCGTCGAGCTGAGCAATCTGCACCGACAGGTCATCCACACCGAGGCGGCCGTCGGCTCTCGTAAGATCGATTCCGCCCGGCAGCGGATGAACGGGATCAACTCGTCGATCGAGGTCCGAACGATTGCCCAGCTGCTCACTGTGGACAACGCTCTCGACCTCTTCGACGGCGTCGACATCGTCGTCGACGGCAGCGACAACTTCGCCACCCGCTACCTTGCCAACGATGCCTGTGAGATTCGCAGGGTCCCACTCGTGTGGGGGACGATCCTCGGCTTCGACGGACAGGTCGCCGTCTTCGACGTCGAACACGGCGCTACCCTGCGCGACCTCTATCCCGAGGTCCCCGCCCCCGGCAGCGTGCCCGACTGCTCGGTCGCCGGAGTCCTCGGCCCCCTGTGCGGAAGCATCGGATCCGCCATGGCGATGGAAGCCATCAAGGTGCTCACCGGAATCGGCACACCGCTGTACAACAGCGTGGCGATCCACAGCAGTCTCGATGCCGGCTGGGAGACCGTCCCGGTGCAGCCGATCCCCGGTCGAACTCCGGTCACCGACCTCGAGATGCATCGCAGCGATTACACCCAGCACACGTTCGACTTGCTCGGCACCGACGACGGCACCGAGGGCGCAGCCGGCACGAACACCGGAGAGAGTCCTCTGGGGCCGGCCGCCGTCACCTGGTCGGAGCTCGACGAGACCTCCGTCCTCGTCGACATCCGCGAGGACGACGAGGTCGCCTCGGGGATGGTCCCCGGCGCCATTCACATTCCGATGGACGAGCTCCTCGCCGACCCCGGCAGGCTGCCCGTCGGGTCGGATCCCATGCAGCAGTCAGGGATCGCACTGTACTGCCGGTCGGGGGTGCGCTCGGCGAAGACCGCAGCACAGCTGCGCTCACAGGGCACCGCGGTGACCTCGGTCAACGGCGGATACCTCGCCTTTCTGTCACAGCCGACCCCGCAGCAGCGCTGACGAGGCGACCACCGGCCGGTCTGCTCAGAACCTCACCCGCCGGCGAACGGCGGGAGGACATCGACGGTGTCACCATCGGCCAAGTGCACCGACTTATCGGTCGCGGCCACGGAATTGACGAGGAAGCTCGAGCGCGACAGCACGGTCGCGGCTTGGGGGGCGGCCGCCTCGGCGAGGGTCGTGACGAGCTCATCGACGGTCTCGGCATTCATCTGTGATTCGCGGGCGCCGAAGGCCTCGCGGGCTGCGGCGAAGAACCGAACGGTGATGGTGGGCACTTATCCTCCGATGGCGCTCATGGGACGCTGTGGCTGCTCGAACGAATCCGTGTCCATCCCGTGACCGGCGAGCTTCTTCCAATGCGCACCCTTCCACAGGTTCGCAATCGAATCGTCCGAGGCCCCCTCGCGCATCGCGGTGAGCAGATCGACCTCGGTGTGGGAGAACAGGCAGGTGCGCACACGACCCTCTGCGGTCAGCCGCGTGCGGGTGCAGTCCGCACAGAACGGACGCGTGACAGAAGCGATGATTCCGACGGTGCCGAGGATCGTATCGGGACGGCGTCGATCGGCGACGAGGAACTTCTCCGCCGGGGCGCCGTTGCGCGGAGCCGAATCCGGGGTGAGTACGAAGCGGGGCTCGAGGAGGGCGAAGATGTCCGCGGCGGTGATCATCGACGTTCGATCCCAGGAATGTCCGGCATCCAGGGGCATCTGCTCGATGAACCGCAGACTCAGATCCTGCTCGAGGCACCACTGCAGCAGATCCGGAGCCTGTGCATCGTTGACGCCGGGCAGCAGCACGGCATTGATCTTCACGGGCTCGAGGCCGGCGGCCTTCGCCCCGTCGATGCCCTCGAGCACCCGTTTGAGGAACGGACGTCGGGTCATGGACTCGAAGGTTTCCGGATCGATCGTGTCGAGAGAGACGTTGATGCGATCGAGTCCCGCGTCCTTCAGCCGTGCGGCGCGTTTGTCGAGCCCGATCGCGTTCGTCGTCAGTGCGATGTTCGGTCGCGGCTCCAGTGCCGCAACGCCGGCGATGATCTCGTTGATGTCCTTGCGTGTCAGGGGTTCGCCGCCGGTGAACCGGACCTGGTCGACGCCGAACTTCTCTACCGCGATGCGGACGAAGCGGACGATCTCGTCGCCGGTCATCGCGGAATCGCGGGACATGAACTCGACGCCTTCCTCCGGCATGCAGTAGGTGCAGCGCAGGTTGCAGAAGTCCGTGAGGGAGATGCGGAGGTCGCGAGCGCGGCGATCGAAGGTGTCGAGCAGTGCGTCCTCGGTGTGGCCGGTGAACTCCTCGCCCGGGTCGACCGTCGGAGTTCTGAGCACCGGCATGGGCAGGCCGATCTTCTCCATTGCGTCATCCTCCTTGAAAAGCGTGTCGATATCATCGTCCCATGACTACTGCGAAGATGCACCGTGAGCGGATATCCGAGATGATCGCGCCCCTGACCGGTCCGGTGAGCCTGCCGCTGAGTTCTCTGCTGGAGACGCCGAGGCGGCTGACCGCCGATGTGGAATCGCCGATCGATGTCCCCGGCTTCGACAACTCGAGCATGGACGGCTACGCCCTGGCCGCCGCCACCGTCGACGAGATGCGCGACCGCCCGATTCCCGTGCACGGGCGTGTCGCTGCCGGTGCACACGGTCAGCCGGTGCTGCCGGGCACTGCAGTGGAGATCATGACCGGGGCGCCGCTGCCTGCGGGCACCGATATGGTCGTCAAGATCGAGGACACCTCCCCGGGACGCTTCGGAGCCGATGCCATCACCCTCGACGCTCGTGCAGAACCACGCCCGGGAACCTTCGTCCGACGCCGCGGATCCGACGTCCGCACCGGTCAGACCGTGCTGAGTGCGGGCACCTTGCTGACACCGGCCCACCTCGGCGTGGCCGCCGCGTGTGGGGTGAACCAACTTCCGGTGCTCGGTCTCCCGCGCGTGCTCGTCGTGAGCACGGGTGATGAGATCGCCGCTGACGCGGCCGCCGGGATCAACGACGCGAACTCCGTGACGCTGAACGCCGGGCTGCGTCGCCTCGGCGTCGATACCGAGGCGGCGTTCGTCCCCGACGACCCACAGCAGCTGCTCGACCGAGTCCGCGACAGCGATGCGGAGCTCGTCATCTCCACCGGGGGCATCTCGAAGGGAGCGCACGAAGTCGTCAAGCTCGCGGCCGACCTCGATGCGGATTCTTCGATGACCTTCGAACCGATCGCCATGCAGCCCGGGGGACCGCAGGGCTGCGGACGCCTGGCCGATCATGCGTGGGTCGCGCTGCCGGGCAACCCGGTGAGCACACTCATCAGCTTCGAACTCTTCATCCGGCCCGCCCTGCTCGGACTGGCCGACCACGAACCGCCCCGCGAGGCCGGCCTCCACCGACTGGCACACGGATTCGACGAAGCCCCTCCGGCCGGAAAGCTGCAGGTGCGCCGCGCCAGACTCACCGACGCCGGTCTCGAATTCGTCGGCGACTCCCGGTCCCACCTGCTCCACAGCTATGCCGAAGCCACGCACCTCGTCTTCGTCTCACCCGAGGACGCGGGAGCAGACGATCCGTTCTCAGCTGTGGGAGATAGGCTGTTGACGTGGAAGATCGCATGAAACTCAGCCACGTCGACGCATCCGGAACCGCCCAGATGGTCGATGTCGGCGACAAGGACGTCACGAAGCGCCGAGCCGTTGCCTCCGGCCTCATCACCACTCGTGCCGAGGTCATCGACCTCATCGCCGAGGCGGGGCTTCCCAAGGGCGATGCTCTGCCCGTGGCCCGCATCGCCGCCGTCATGGGCGCCAAGCGCACCAGCGACCTCATCCCGCTGTGCCATCCGCTGCCCCTGACGGGAATCGACGTGGAGTTCGAACTCCGCGAGGACGCGGTGGCCATCACCGCCGCGGTGAAGACCGTGTCGAAGACAGGCGTCGAAATGGAAGCCCTGACGGCTGTGACCACGGCCGCGCTGGCGATCTTCGACATGATCAAGGCCGTCGACAACCAGGCCGTCATCAGCGACATCAAGGTCGTCGAGAAGACCGGCGGAAAGAGCGGAGATTGGACGCGAGAGTCATGAGCACCGGCACAGTCGTGACCACGGGAGTCATCGAGTCCCCGATTTCGACCCAGGAACTCGAACCCCAGGTCCTCACGGAGACCTGCGGTGCCGTCGTCAGCTTCTCCGGAGTCATCCGCGACCACGACGAGGGTCGGGGAGTCGCTCGTCTGCACTACGAATCCCACCCCCTGGCCTCCACCCAGATCGCCGAGGTGGCTGCGGACATCGCCGCCCGGCACCCTGCGGTCAGGCTCTCCGTCGTCCACCGCGTCGGCGACCTCGAGATCGGCGATGTGGCACTGGCCGCAGTCGTCGCCTCAGCCCATCGGAAGGACTCCTTCCTCGCCTGCTGCGAACTCATCGACGAGGTCAAGGCTCGGGTGGCGATCTGGAAGCATCAGCACTTCAGCGATGGCAGTGACGAATGGGTAGGAGCCCTCGAATGACCCGACTGCGGATCAGCGAAGCGGCACGGTTCCTCGGCGTCAGCGATGACACCGTGCGCCGGTGGGTCGCCGACGGTCGACTGTCCCAGCACAAGGACGCCTCGAATCGGGCGGTCGTCGACGGCAGTGAGCTCGCCGCTCTCGCTCAATCGTCCTCCGAGGCTCTGCCGGACCCCAGCGGAGTCGTCAGCTCCTCACGCAACCGCTTCGCCGGTCTCGTCACGGACGTCAGCATCGACGGAGTGATGGCCCAGGTCAGCATGCAGTGCGGTCCCTTCCGCGTGGTGTCGCTGATGTCGGCCGAAGCCTGCCGCGAACTCGGGCTCGAGCCGGGCAGACTTGCGACCGCCTCGGTGAAGGCGACGATGGTGTCGATCGACACCGTTCCGAGTTCATGAGGACCGGCCGTGCCTGGCAGCACGCGAGCGTAGAGTCTCATAATCGGAGCTGAAGTCGACACGGAGTCGCATTTGCGGGTTCAATAGGAGTATGAAGAAAACCTTGCTGGGGCTCTGCACCGTCGCAGCCCTGACCCTGACCGCCTGTTCATCGGGATCGGATCCGCACGCCGAGGCGGACGAACCGGAGGAGATCACCGTCTTCGCCGCCGCTTCGCTCACCGAAGTCTTCGACGACATCGCCGATGAGTACACCGCCGCCGATCCGAACGCACCAGACGTGAAGTTCTCTTTCGCCGGTTCCTCCGACCTCGTCTCGCAGATCTCCGAAGGCGCCCCCGCCGACGTCATCGCCACCGCCGATGAGAAGACGATGGACACACTCGCCTCCGACGATCTGCTTGCCGGCGAGCCTGAGATGTTCGCTTCGAACACGCTCACCCTGGCCGTGGCCGAGGGAAATCCGCAGGCGATCACGAGCTCCAAGGACTTTTCCGGGACCGACCTCGTCGTCTGCGCACCTCAGGTGCCCTGCGGGGCCGCAACTCAGAAGTGGGCCGACCTCAACGACGTCGCACTCGATCCGGTCAGCGAAGAGAACTCGGTCACCGATGTGCTCGGCAAGGTCAGCGCCGGCCAGGCCGACGCCGGAATCGTCTACGTCACTGATATCGCCCGTGGAGGCGGCAAGGTCGAACAGGTCGAGCTCGACGGCGCCGACCAGGTCATCAACAAGTACCCGGCCGCCGCTGTCAGGGCCAGCGAGAACCAGGACCAAGCCGACGACTTCGTGAAGTTCCTCGGTTCCGACACGGCCCAGAAGCTGCTGCGCGACGCCGGATTCGCTGCGGGCTGACCATGCCTGCGCCTGCTCCGATGCGTCGCGAGACGTCCCCGGTCCGCCCCCCGCGGCGACCCAGATCGGAATCGCTCGTCCCCGGCTGGCTGTGGCTGCCCGCCGTCATCGGCATCGTCTTCCTGCTCCTGCCGATCATCGGCATGCTCACTCGGGTCGATGCCCAGAGTCTGCTCGCCGTGATCACGGCCGAGGAATCCCGCCTGGCGATGAGGCTGTCCCTGCTGACCTCGGTGACCTCGGCACTCATCAGCGTCCTCATCGGCTTCCCCCTCGGGTACCTGCTCGCCACTCGGCGGTTCCCCGGCCAGCGCATCGTGCGCACCCTCATCCTGCTGCCTCTCGTGCTGCCGCCGGTGGTCAGCGGTCTCGCGCTGCTCTACACCTGGGGTCGGTCGGCCATCCTCGGCGGAGGGCTCGAAGCGGCGGGCCTCAGTCTCGCCTACACCACCTCGGCGGTGATCATGGCGCAGGTCTTCGTGTCCCTGCCGTTCATGGTCATGTCCGTCGAGACCGCCACCGCGGGCCTCGGACGCCGCTATGAACTCACCGCGGCCGAGCTCGGTGCGAAACCCAATCGTGTGTTCTTCACGGTCACTCTGCCGCTGCTCCGACACGGAATCGTCACGGGCGCCGTGCTGTGCTTCGCCCGCTCACTCGGCGAGTTCGGGGCCACACTGACCTTCGCCGGATCGCTGTCCGGCGTCACCCGGACGATGCCCCTGCAGATCTACCTCGTCCGCGAATCCGACCCGCAGGCGGCCATCGGCCTCTCGCTCCTGCTCATCGTCATCGCCGTGCTCATCATCATCGTCGCCTACCGGTCCCCGCACGCTCCCCGGCTGAGATCCCTTAACACCGCCCCGACCCCCAACCCCGCCGAGGCGGTCCCATCCGCCCTCGACGACGCCCCGAAACGCGGGGGAGCGACCGAACCGAAGCCGCGGTCCGTGGGACCTGCGAGACCTGCACAGAGCATCAGGGCCGAAGTCCAGCTGACTGCCCGCGGAATCGATCTGGATCTGACTTCCGCGCTGCCGGGGACCACTGCGATCATCGGCCGCAACGGGGCCGGAAAATCCACCCTGTTCCAGGTGCTCACCGGCGCCCTGGTGCCTGATTCGGGACGGCTGCGTCTCGGGGACGACACGGTCTTCGACATCGCTGCCGGACTGTGGCCGCCGGTCCACGACCGCGGAATCGTCCATCTCGCACAGAGCCCCCTCCTGTTCCCCCACCTGAGCGTCATCGACAACGTCGGATTCGGTCTGCGGGCTCACGGTGCGACTCGCCGCGTCGCACGTGAACAGGCGCAGGCGATGCTCGACCGCCTCGGCGTGGGACAGTGCGCGCACCGCAGACCCGACGCCGTCTCCGGGGGACAGGCCGCCCGCATCGCGCTTGCCCGTGCGCTCGTCGTCGAACCGAAGCTGCTGCTGCTCGACGAACCGCTGGCCGCACTCGACGTGGATGTCGCTGTCGAGACCCGTCGGGTGCTGTCCCGGCTGCTGAGCAGGCGCAGCGCACTGCTGGTCACCCACGACGTCGATGACGTCACCGCTCTGGCCGAGTCGCTGGTCCTGGTGGAGAGCGGCATCGTCGTCCACTCGGCTCCCGTCGGACAGGTCGACCCCGGAGCCGCAGGTGAGGGCGCCGAATTCCTCGCCAGCTTTTGCATGCGGGACCGTGACGGAATAGTGTGCAATCAGTCACAGTGAAAATTGGCATGCAAGGGAGCACACCGCAGTGTCCGAATTGTCCTACTCGTCGGGAACATCGACGGAACCGCTGCTCGGGATCACCATCGCCGAGCACATCAAACGCACCGCCGCGAGGAATCCTGAAGCGCTGGCATTGGTCGACCGGCATTCGAATCGGAGGTGGACGTACTCCGACTTCGATCGTGACACCGACGCACTGGCCATCGGCCTTCTCGAACGTGGAGTGAAGAAGGGCGACAGGGTCGGCATCTGGGCGCAGAACGTCGGCGAATGGGCGCTCGTGCAGTATGCCACGGCGAAGATCGGAGCGATCCTGGTCAACGTCAATCCCGCCTACCGCAGCCACGAACTCGAGTTCGTCGTCGAACAGTCCGGAATGAGCCTGATGATCTCGCAGATCGTCGCACCCCCGCACTCGGACTTCCACGCCATCGCCACCGAGGTGGCCGCCAAGGTCCCCAGCCTCGATCTCGTCTTCCTCGACACGGTCTCCGCAGACCTCGTCGGCGGTGTCACGGTCGGCGAGCGCGAATCCTTCGCTCACCTCATCGGGCAGGGCCGCGAGATGCTCGACGACGAACGGGCGAAGTACGCGGTGCGGCTGCAGCAGGTCATCGACGACCTCTCGGCCGATGATCCGATCAACATCCAGTACACCTCCGGCACGACCGGGTTCCCCAAGGGTGTGACCCTCAGTCACCACAACATCCTCAACAACGGCTTCTTCATCGGCGAGATGCTCTCGTACACCCCCGCCGACACCGTGGTCGTTCCCGTGCCGTACTACCACTGCTTCGGTATGGTCATCGGCAACCTCGCCGCGCTGAGCCACGGCTCGGCGGTCGTGCTGCCGTCACCGGCCTTCGACCCGGTGGCGACGATGTCGGCGGTCACCGAGGAGAAAGCCACATCGCTCTATGGTGTGCCGACGATGTTCATCGCCGAACTCGAGCACCCGCAGTTCGCAGAATTCGACTTCTCGACTCTGCGCACCGGCGTGATGGCAGGATCGCCGTGCCCGGTGAACACGATGCGCCGAGTCATCGACGATATGAACATGTCCGAGGTCGCTATCTGCTACGGCATGACCGAGACCTCGCCGGTGTCGATGATGACGCGTGTCGACGACTCCCTGCAGAAGCGCACCGAGACCGTCGGCCGGGTCATGCCGCACCTGGAGATCAAGATCGCCGACCCCGTCACCGGGCAGACCGTTCCGCGCGGCCAGAAAGGCGAATTCTGCACTCGCGGCTACGCGGTGATGCTCGGCTACTGGAATCAGCCGGACAAGACGGCCGAGACGATCGACGCTGCCCGGTGGATCCACACCGGCGACCTGGCCATCATGGACGATGACGGCTACGTCGACATCTCCGGACGGATCAAGGACATGGTCATCCGCGGAGGCGAGAACATCTATCCGCGCGAGGTCGAGGAGTTCCTCTACCACCATCCAGCGATCCGCGACGTCCAGGTCGTCGGCATCTCCGACGAGAAGTACGGCGAAGAACTCATGGCGTGGGTGATCCTGAAGGACGGCTTCGACTCGCTCACCGCCGACGAGGTCCGTGAGTTCTGCTCCGGCAAGCTCGCCCACTTCAAGATCCCACGCTATGTCGAGGTTCGCGAATCGTTCCCGATGACGGTGTCGGGCAAGATCCGCAAAGTCGAGCTGCGCCGAGAAGGCGAAGAGCTCACTCACTCGGCCGGAGCCTGAGGGCAACGGGCGCGGTCCCGGCAGGGGCTGGGGTCGCGAACAGACCCTGCCGCGACCATGTATCGTTCACAGAGGAGACGGCCATGAAGGAGCGCACCAATGCCACAGCCTCAACTCAGCCCCACACCGGTCCGAGTCGTGAAGAACGTCGATCGCGAACGGTTCGAACTCTTCTCCGAAGAGACCCCGGGGGAGTTCATCGGGTTCCTCGCCTACCAGGTCATCGATGAGCACACCCTGGAGCTGCAGCACACGATCATCTCCGAAGGCTACTCCCGCCGCGGTTTCGCCCGCACTCTCGTCACCCGGGTGCTCGACCTCCTCCGTGCGGATGGGACGTCCATTGTGCCCACCTGTTCCTATGTGCAGGACTACCTCGAACGGTTCCCGCAGTACGGCGACCTCGCAGCCGATCAGTGACCGGCACACACTCAGTCGGCGGAGCCGGGCGTTTCGCTCCGAGCCCGAGCGGTGACCTCCACATCGGCAATATCCGCACCGGACTGCTCAGCTATGTGCGTGCCCGGCAGACGGGCCGCCGGTTCCTGTGGCGGGTCGAAGACCTCGATCGGGTGAAGACCGGCGCGGCCGACTCGCAGCTCGAGGTCTTCGCCGACCTCGGAGTCGTTCCCGACGAGCGTCCCCTTGTCCAGTCCGCACGCACCGCGGAATACTCGGACGCGATTGCGAGGCTGGCAGCCGACGGTCTCGTCTACGAATGCTATTGCTCACGCAAGGACATCGCCCAGGCCCCGAGCGCGCCCCATGCACCACCCGGGGCGTATCCCGGGACCTGTCGCAGTCTCGGCGAGGGAGAGCGGGAATCGGCCCGACGGAGACTCGAGGCGAACAACCGGCAGCCGGCGCTGCGTCTGCGCACGGACAACCGAGAGCACAGCATCACCGATGTGCTGCTGGGCCGAGTGGAGGCCCTTGTCGACGATCTCGTGCTGCGGCGAGGCGACGGCGTCTACGCCTACAACCTCACCGTTGTCGTCGATGATGCAGCGAGCGGAATCGACGAGATCCTGCGCGGGGACGATCTGGCCTCTTCTGCACCGCGGCAGGCATATCTGGCACAGCTGTTGGGTCTGCCCGCACCGGGCTGGGTCCATGTGCCCCTGGTGCTCAACGACAGCGGCCAGCGGCTGGCCAAACGCGACGGCGCGGTGACCTATCAGCAGCTGCGCAGCCTCGGGTGGAGCGTCGAGGACGTCTTCGCCTGGATGCAGCAGTCACTCGGGTTCGACGGTACCGGCTCCCGGTGGAGGTCCGTCGATGACATGATCAGGAGTGTCGACTTCACCGGGATGCCGACCGCCCCGACGGTCTTCGTCCCACCTGTGGGTGGTTAGGCCCGCGTTCGTCAGGCCGCCTGTTCGTCAGCTCGCGTGGCCGTCAGGCCGCGGACGAGTCGGCGGCGTCTCGGATGACTCCGTCGTAGATGGATTCGAAGGTGTCGAGCGTGTATTCGATATCGTGTTTGGCCACGACGTCGAGCGACGCTTTCGACATGTCATCGAGATCGGCTTCGGGCATCCGGCAGATGCGGGTGAAGCGATCGGCCAGGGCGTCGGTGTCGCGCGGCGGGAACAGATACCCGTTGACTCCGTCGCGGACGAGGTGCGGCAGGGCCACCGCATCGGCAACGACCACGGGTTTGCGCGAGGCCAGCGCCTCCAGCGTGGCGATGGACTGCAGCTCAGCGGTCGAGGGCATACAGAAGAAGGTGCAGCGCTGGTAGGCGTCCATGAGCGCCTTGTCGCTGATCTTTCCGAGCACATGCACTCGGTCGGCGATGCCGAGTTCCTCCGCCAGGTGCTTCAGCGGTTCCTCCTGGTCACCGCCGCCGACGATATCGGCTTCGAGCCCCAACTCCGGATCGGTCTTCGCCACTGCCTCGACGATGTCTGCGGCATGCTTCTCCGAGGAGAGGCGACCGACGAAGAGGACGCGCGGGGGAACGGCCCGTGACTGGGCGCAGTCGAGTTCGCGCAGATGAGCGAAGCGTTCCAGATCGATCCCGCACGAGACCGCTCGGATGGGAGAGGAGAAGCCGTTCTCGGTGAGCAGATCGGCCGCCAACTGTGTGGGCACCGTGATGAAGTCAGCGGACTGGAACTTCCGGCGCAGATCCCACCAGGCGATGGCGGTGCCGCCGTCGAGAACGGGCTTCGGAGCTCTGAGGTAGGGACGGACGTTGTCGGGCATGAAATGGTTCGTGGCCACGACGGGGATAGCCCGCCTGATCGATTCGGAGAAGGCAAAGCGGCCGATGACGAAGTGAGCCTGTGTATGCACGACATCGGGACGGATGCTGTCGAGGAGTCGGGAGAGTTCGGGCTTCGTCTCCCACGGCATGCAGATCATCCACGTCGGGTGCAACGGCCAGCGGTGAGCGGTGAGTCGGTGAACGGTGACCCCGTTCTCGACGCTGACCGAGGGTTTGCCTGTCGCCGAAGGGCAGGCGACATGGACATCGTTGCCGCGGGCGGCGAGGCCTGCGGCGAGCCGTTCGGCGAACTTCGCGGCACCGTTGACTTCGGGGGCGTACGTCTCTGCCGGAATGAGGATTCGGCGTTTCGGAGTGGGACGGTGCGCAGACAGGATTCAGCTCTCCTCGGTGTCGGTCATGGTGTCGGAACGGCGGGCGTTCCTGCGCTGAGCTTCTCGATCTCTGACATCGGGATGATACCGCGACAATACAACGACGGCTGCGCAGGCGACCAATCCGGTGAGCGTGATGGTCAGGATCAGCCAGATGGGGGAGTGGGCCGCCTCGCCGAGGACGATGGTGCCCAGGATGACGGCACCGATCGGGTCGATGACTGTCAGCCCGGCGATGACCATCTCCGGAGGGCCCGCCGCATAGGAGTTCTGGACGAACAGGGAACCGAGGGCAACCGCCGCCACCAGTGCTGCGACGTTGATCCAGGTGACCTGGTCGATGCCGGCCCGGAGGAACTGGACGCTGACCAGGTGGGCGTTCGTCGCCACACAGGCGAAGAGCAGTCCGGCCGCGATGATGAGAACCAGCTGCGGGGCATGACGGAAGACGAGGACGATCACCAGGCCGATCGCGACGGCGATGGCGGTGATCCAGAACAGGGGCATGGCATCGGCGCCGAGGTGGACCTCCGACTGTGCGGTCGTGGCCGAGAGCGCGACGAAGGCCGTCACCCCGGCGGTGCACCAGACGACGGACTGGACGAGTCGTCTGTTGACCTTGAGGCCGCGGTGACGGACGCCGAGCAGCACGGAGACGATGAGTGAGAATGCCCCGATCGGCTGGACGACCATCACCGGGGCCAGGGCCAGGGCGACGAAATTGCCCGCCGTTCCCACGCCGAGGATGGTCAGCCCGAGCAGCCAACGGCGGTTGCGGAGCAGGTCGGTGAAATGTGCCCAGCTCAGTCCGTTGTGGGAGTCATCCTGCCCGGCAACGGCTTCGTGCTGATACAAGGCGCCATAGGCCAGTGCCACGGCCGCGAGGACGGCGAGGGCGATTGCCGCTATGGTCACGATGAGTCTTCCGGTTTCGACGGTGCAGTTCTGGGGTGGGGATCGCTTTGAGTCTATCGCGCAGGACGGCGGTGAAGATGGCCGCGGACTGTGTTTGTCCTGACTGTAAGGCAACCCTGCGGCAACGGGTGGGGAAACCCTCAATGCTGTGGCCGAAGCACCCTCAACGCTGTGAGCTAAAGCACTTGTCTTGGTTTTGTTCGTCGGCCGGGAGGTTTGCTAAGCTGGAACACACGTCCGCAGGAAACTGCGGTATTCCTCCGTAGCTCAGTTGGCAGAGCATTCGACTGTTAATCGAAGGGTCGCTGGTTCGAGCCCAGCCGGGGGAGCAGCAAAGGCCCCGTCCATCATGGACGGGGCCTTCGTCGTTGCCGGAGGGTCCCCGGAGCCGACTCCGGTGCGCCAGCCCCCGCGGGTTCAAAATTCATACGCCGCGCCCTGTCAAGCTGTTTGGAGTCACTCACGCTGCTAGCGTGTCTATCTCTCGATGGTTGATCCCGACGACCTCGGCTGGTGCCGGGGTCGTCGGTGGTTTCGCGAACCGTTCCGGATGCTGCGCGTAATACTTGGCCAGAGTGTCCTGTCGTTTCTCCCATACTGTGTTCCAGGACCCGTCTTGGACCTGGTCCGGGGTGAAGTGAGCGATCCCGGAGTGACGATGCTCAGTGTTGTACCACTGCACATGCGCACCGACATAGTCTCGAGCATCATCAAGGTCATCAAACACGACGGGATACGCCGGCCGATACTTCATCGTGCGAAACGCTGACTCCGAATACGGGTTGTCATTAGACACATACGGTCGGTTATGCGTTGTCTCAGTGCCATGAACGGCCATGACTTCTTTCAACACCGCGGACTTCATCGCCGCTCCAGAATCGGCATGCACGAACTCCGGGGCACCATATCTCGTGATAGCGTCTTCGAACATCTCCACTGCAAGGTCATCGGACTCGCGGTGCTCGACCCGATATCCCACGATCTTGCGGGAGAAGATATCAATGATCGAGTACACCTTGAACACGACGTGTGCCCAGACCGACTTCACATCAGTGATGTCCCATGACCACACTTGCCCCGGCTTGGTCGCCACCAGCACCGGTATCTCACGGGGCTGCCTTGTGCCCTTGCGCGTGGCGACCTGCGGCCGTTTGGTCTGATCCTCCAGATCGGCAGCGATGCGCCACCATGTGCGTTGGGACGCGACCATGATCCCGTCGTCCCAGGCCCGCGCGAATGCATGATCAACCGAGTGATCATCGGCCCACCCTGCTTCGATGAGTGTCTTAATCTGCTGTTTCGCTTCAGCATCGATGCGGTTCGGATAGGCCCGGTCCCGATGCGCCACCGGCTCAGCCGTAGTCTGGCGCGGGTTGAGCCGGTAATGCCACGTAGACCGTGACAGGCCCACGACGTCAAGAACTCGGCGCTGTGACAGGCCAGACTCGACGAGGTCGAACACGAGGGTGTTCTCCATGGTCAGGAATTCTTCGGACTCGAATGTTCCTCGTCCGCGTCGGGCTCTGACACGTTCCTGCTGTGCAAGAGCCCGATAGCTTTTCCCAAGCTGTTCGCCGTCTCTTCCAGCCTGCGGATCTCCTCACCTTGGGACGCCAGTTCCTTCTCCTTCGCGGCCAGAGCCGCCTCCTTGGCCGCGAGTTCCTTCATCAGGGCTTTCTCACGGTCCGAGGTCAATTCCTCGGTCATCTTCTTCCGCCGTGCCGCATAGGTCATAGGGTCATTGTTCCGCGGGACGAGTCCGCGGTCGAGGTCGCCGGTAACGAGAGCTCGTATCCACGTGTACAGCTGCTTTCGCGTGAACGGTTGAGCATCGACCCATTTGCCCTTCTGTCCGAAGGGGATCTGGTCGTACTGAACCAGGAAAGACCGGATCTCTGCCACGCTGTATCCAGTAGTGATGGTCATGGATAGTGTTCCTCTCAGTGTCAGACTGAGTGACTCACAACCAGCCTGACAGAGAGGGCGCACTGTTCAAGAACACCACGTAGGCATTTTGAGGTCGCTGATGCCGACAATTTGAGTGTGAACCATACGGAAGCAGCGGACCTCGGCACGCGTCGAGACGAAGAGGAATATGTGCCTCTTGAAGGGGGTTCATCTGGCATGAAGTTTTTCGGATTCCTCAGTTTCGGTCACTATGACAACGGCGGCGACCTCGACGCCGGGCAGATGCTGCGCGATGCGGTTGAGATCTCAGAGGGCGCCGACGAGCTCGGCGTCAACGGCGCCTACTTCCGGGTCCATCATTTCGCGACCCAGGCAGCCTCGCCCATTCCGCTGCTGTCGACGATTGCAGGGAAGACCAGCAGGATCGAGGTCGGTACCGGAGTCATCGATATGAGGTAGCGCATGCCCGGGTTGTAGCACCCGTTGTCAGCGTCGGCGCGCTTTACAGCACAACGCTGACGGCAATCCTGGCTGGTTTTCGATGAAGGCGGCTCTTCCTGCGCTGAGCGTCGGTGCGATGATCGCGCAACCCGGCGGTGCTCCACCCTCATAGAGGCGCATCAAGTACTTCGCGCAGCTGATCGACGGTGGGCGAACCAGCCAGCCCGGCAGGAGTGCGGAACACTCGACAGGCGAGCTCCACCGGCGTGTGCTCGTCGGCGAAGGGGTCGGAACCGTCAATGAGGACGGTCGGGGACCCGTGGAACCCGAGGCGGGCGGCGTCCTCGGCAGTCTCGACTCGTTGATGCACGACGCGGACGGCCGATCGGCCGTCGAGGGCCTCGGTGAGCCGCCGGTCGAGCACCTCCCAGTTCGGGCACCCGTCGAAGTACTGCAACGTGATCTCCATGATCCACTCCTCTCAGGCTCTGTCCGCGCGGACCGCGGCCGGTGACGCCGTCTCAGGCGACGCGGCCGCCGCTTGGCTCTTGCGGGCACGCGCGGCGCGCAGCCCGTTGGCGATGACGACGACCTCGGCGACCTCGTGGACGAGCACGACTGCGGCCAGGCCGAGCACGCCGGTGATGGCCAGCGGCAGCAGCACGGTGATGATCGCCAGGGACAACACGATGTTCTGGTTCATGATCGCCCGGCCGCGGCGGGCGTGCCGCAGCGCCTGCGGGATCAGGCCGAGGTCGTGTCCGGTGAAGGCGACGTCGGCGGACTCTATCGCGGCGTCGGAGCCGGTCGCGCCCATCGCGATGCCCACGGTCGCACCGGCCAGGGCGGGGGCGTCGTTGATGCCGTCGCCGATCATCGCGGTGGGTGACTGCTCGGAGAGCTGGGCCACGATGCGGGCCTTGCCCTCCGGCCGCAGCTCGGCGTGCACGTCGCCGATCCCGGCGATCTGCGCCAGGGCGTGGGCGGTGCGGGCGTTGTCTCCGGTGAGCATGCTCACCTCGACGCCCTGGCTCTTCAGCGTGCGCACGACGTCGGGGACCTCGGGGCGCAGCTCGTCGCGGACCCCGATCGCCCCGGCCAGGCGGCCGTCGACGGTGACGAGCACGCAGGTCTGGCCCTCGGCCTCCAGGTCCTCGACCCGGGCCTTGAGCGGTCCGGCGTCGATCCAGCGGGGGCTGCCCACGCTCACCCGGAGGCCGTCGACGGTGCCGCCGATGCCGTGGCCGGCCTCCTCCGTCACCTCTTGCGCGGCGGGGGCTCCCTGGCCCGCGGCGGCGATGGCGGCGGCGAGAGGGTGCGTCGAGTGCTGCTCCACCGCCGCGGCCCAGGCGAGCACCTGCGCGTCGTCGAAGCAGTCGGCGGCGACGACGGCGGTGACCTCGGGCCGGTTGCGGGTCAGGGTGCCGGTCTTGTCCACGGCGAGGTGGCGGATGCCGCCGAGGCGCTCGAAGGCGGCACCGCTCTTGATGACGACGCCGAACTTCGTCGCAGCCCCGATCGCGGACACCACCGTGACGGGCACCGCGATCGCCAGCGCGCACGGGCTGGCCGCGACGAGCACGACCAGGGCGCGGGTGATCCAGGTCTCCGGGTCGCCGAGCAGCGAGCCGAGCACGCCGACCAGGACGGCGAGGACCATCACGCCGGGCACCAGCGGACGGGCGATCCGGTCGGCGATGCGCGCGCGTTCGCCCTTCTCGGTCTGGGCCTGCTCGACCAGCTCCACGATGGTGGTCAGCGAGTTGTCGGTGCCCGCCGCGGTCGCCTCGACCTCCAGGACCCCGGCGGTGTTGATCGCGCCCGCCGACACTGCGTCATCGGGGGCGACCTCGACCGGGATCGACTCGCCGGTGATCGCCGAGGTGTCCAAGCTGGAGCGACCGGACCGGACAGTCCCGTCGGTCGCGACCCGCTCGCCGGGGCGGACCAGCAGCACGTCGCCGACGGCGATCTCCTTGGCCGGGACTTCGACCGAGGCATCGTCGCGCAGCACGGTCGCGGTCTCCGGCACAAGCTTCAGCAGCGCGCGCAGGCCCCCGCGGGCGCGGTCCATCGCCTTGTCCTCCAGGGCCTCGGCGATCGAGTAGAGGAACGCCAGTGCGGCGGCCTCCTCGGCGTAGCCGAGGATCACTGCGCCGACGGCGCTGATCGTCATCAGCAGCGCGATCCCCAGCTTCCGCTTGACGAACAGGTTCCGCAGAGCGCCGGGCACGAACGTGTACGCGCCCAGCAGCAGGCCCGCCCAGAACGCGACCAGCGCCGCGACGTGCAGTCCCGACCACTCCAGCACCAGGCCGGTGCCGAACGCGACGCCGGAGAGGATCGGCACCACCAGACCCGGATCGCGCCACCACGGGCGCTCGGCCTCCTCGGCCTCTTCGGCGGCACTGGTGGTCGGCTCGTCGCAGCCGCAGGCGGCGCTCACGAGGCGTCCCCTGAACCGGTCGCGGCGCAGCAGCCGGGCACCGAACAGTGCGGGTCGATGCACGGCGCGCTCTCGTCCACCGCGAGCGTGACGTCCACCAGCGCCGTCAGCGCCCCGGCCAGGTGCGGGTCGGCGATCTCGTAGCGGGTCTGGCGGCCCTCGGGCTCGGCGACCACGATCCCGCAGTCGCGCAGGCACGTCAGGTGGTTGGACACGTTCGAGCGCGTCAGCCCCAGCTCGCGCGACAGCACGGCAGGGTGGCTCGGGCCGTCGAGCAGGGACATCAGGATCTTGGAGCGCGTCGGGTCGGCCATGGCCCGGCCAAGCCGGTTCATGACGTCGAGGCGCGAAGCAATAGTCAGCATGCACTGAACTATACAGTGCACGCTGACCAATCGTCCAGATGCAGGGGCTGCCGCACGCGCTCCGCGCGCTTGCCCTCGGGAATCGCGGTCACCTCTTGCGCCAGCTCGGCCACGTCGGCATCCCGCGGCCCTTCCACGTCTCCACCAAGCCGGCGACCCAACGCACGGACGCGAAGAGGGCGTAACCGGCCCCGGCGAGGCCAGCGCCGACCGCGAGCCAGCGCCCGATCCCGAGCCACACGCTCCCGTCCACGTCCACCGCCCACTGAGCGCCCGTGATGAGCCCGGCGATGCCCATCCAGAGCCCGGCGACGACCACGACCACCGGCAGGAGGGCGAGGCACATCGCCGCGGCGACCGACCAGAGCTGACGGGCCCCCAGCGTCGCCGTGGCGGCGATGATCCGCTCGGCGCGCTCGTTCGACGCGTCGATGTTCGCCGTCATCGTGGCCGAGGCCTCCCCGGCGACCTGCTCGACCGCCTTCTCGACCCGCTCCTCGGTGCGCTTCTCGATCCGCTGCACGGCACCGCCGACCTGGCTCACGAGCTTCTGGTTGTCCTCGGCCAGGGACTGGAGCTTCTCAGCCGCCGAGGCCGTAGCTGCTCGATTCATTTGCGCTTCGGCGATCAAGCTCTGCGAGGCGCTCTGCAGCTGCTTCCCGTCGAGACTCTGCGCGAACTCTCTGAGCGTGCTCTCGATCTCGCTCAGTCTGCTCTCGACGCTCTCGATCTGCGGCGACTTGTTGACGGACGGCTGCAAGGTCGACGGCAGGCCCTTCAGCTCCTCCTTGACGGTTTCCTCGATCGCGATCCGCAGATACGACTTCAGTCCGTTCACGGCCTTCGTCTGCCTGTTGACCGCTGCGATGACGTCGGCGTTCGTAGGCTCCGACAGATTCGACGCCGTCGAGCTCGGCTCGGTCTCCTGCTGCTCGTTCCTCATCTCGTCGAGAATGCTCATTGCTCTGCTCCTTCGGTCGGTTGTTCTCGTGGAACTCGAAGATTTGCTGTGCGCCCTCGGCGGTGAACTCGGGCGTCAGCCCGGATGCTTTCTTCCGGCCGAGCTTGCCGTTGTCGGCCCGGCGCATCTTGTACGTCCAGCCGTCACGCTGGGTCTCTGCGAGGGCGACGCCATGCTCGTCGAGTACCTCGGTGAATCCCGCCCGGTCCACTGACCGCTTGTCCCGCAGCGAGGCGGCGACCTTGTCCCCGAGGATGCGCTCGAATCCGCCTGACGCGAAGTCCTCCCGGCGCTGCGACCAGTCCGGCTTTGCTTGCTCCGGCGACGGGAGGACCTGGCACCCCTCGTCTTGCATCAGTTCGTCGTTGGCCTGGCGCAGGCCGTTCTTCCACGACGTGTTCCGCTGCAGCGACTTCCCGGTGAGGTTGTCGTGGTTGATGACGTAGATGTGGTTGTGCAGGTGCCCGCCGGCCGAGTCGGCGTGGGTGACCACGAGGTGATCGGCCGAGTGCATCCGCTCCGCGAGCTTCACGCCCAGCTCATTGACCCGCTGCACGTGCCCCCGGTCGTTCTTGCCGAACTCGTCCGGCGAGAAATTCTGCGTGTACGAGTACAGCTCGTTCTTCCGCCCGTGGGCCCTCGCCAGAGCCTCTGCGCGGGCGACGAAGGCCCACGGCGACTCCACCGAGCACGACATCGCTGCGGCACGATCGGTGCCGGTCTGGACGTGGCCTGTGCGCTTGTCCTTGTCGTTGCCGTACAGCGCGTACCCGACCGAGTCGCTGGCGGACCGCGACGGCTTCACGTTGACCGTACTCATAGCGCCGTCCGATCCCCGAGCTGTGCCCGCACGGCATCCATCGATTCCATGACCTCGCGCAGCAGATCGTCGTCGAGGGCACCACCGCGACGCACCGCCTGGTTCAGGTTGATCCCGATTCGGCGCACCTGCTCGACCGCCTGACCCAGCTCCGGCGACGGCGTGGAGGCCGCCGCGACCTCTAGATGCCCGAGACCGTCCCGGCGGGAGTCCAGGGCGTCGAGAATGACCGTGCGTACCCATTTGCTCGGCTTCACGCCGAGCCTGCGAGCACGTCGCCGAACCGCTTCGCCCTCCGCATTCGTGACCCGCACGTCGATGCTCACGTCGCGATTCGCCTGGGGCTCATCGACTCCATGACCATCATTGGTGTTGGGAGCCGTACGGTCAGGGCCAGCAGGGTACTTGTACGCGATGCCCTCCACGCCTCCCGCTCGGAGGAGTTGGACGCCGCCGTGGCGGCGCACCTGCTCGGGGTCGAGGCGCGTGTGCAGGCGTCGGCGGACGCTCGTGAGCTGGCTGCCCAGGTGCGCCCGCTGGCGATCAACGTCAACGACTTGGATCACCGCGCGCGCGCCGGTGAGGCGGTGGCGCTGTCGTCGGAGGTGCCCGAGCTGATCGAGCTGCTGCGCGAGGTCCGCGCCTTGCTCGGGGATCGGACGGCCGCATGAGCACCACCCACTACAGCCCGAGCACCAGCGCCGCCGACACCGAGCGCTATATCCGCGGGAAGGAGGACGAGCGGGGCGTCGCGATCACGTGCGAAGTGCCGGGAGGCCCTGGCGCATTCTCGGCGCGCGCACGGGCGCTCACGCAGAACACCACGCGCGAGGTCGAGGCGCTGCATTACCGGCAGTCTTTCAGCGACGAGGAGTTCGACCCGAAGAACCCGGAGCACGTGCAGCGGGTGAACGATCTCGGCTATCAGCTCGCGAAGAGGATGCACCCCGACTCGGACTGCCTCGTGGTCAGTCACGTGGATGGCCGGGGCAGAAAGCCGCATAACCACATCTTGGTCATCAATCACAGCAACCGGACCGGAAAGGCGCTCTCGGACTACCGGACGTTCCACGATCGCAAGGCCGGGAACCAGCGGGGCGTGCAGTCGGCGAACGACGAGCTGATGCGAGAGCACGGGCTCTCGGTCGTGAAGCGGCTGGAGCACGCGCCGAAGGACTGGGAGCTGCGCCGCGAGGACTTCGCGGAGGGCGGGCTCGACCGCGAGATGGGTGACCGGATGAGCGCCGCACTGGCCGACCCCCGCGTGGTGGACAAGGCCGGTCTCGAAGCGGTGATCGAGGAGCAGAACCAGCAGCTCGACGACGCCGGGGAACGTGTGCCGAGGATGCGGCTGCACAGCCCCGTCAGCAAGAAGGGCAAGCGCGCCGGGCAGGAGACCTGGACGCTCTACATCGAGGACCGCCGCGGCGAGTCCGGCCGCGCCGATCGCCGCAAACGCGCGAGCGCGCTCTCGGCGGACTTCACCCCGGAGGGCGCGCAGGCGTTCTTCGACTACCACCAGCAGCAGAAGGAGCAGGAACATGAGCGCAGCGCTCGACAGGCTGAAGCAGCAGAACGGGCCCGTGCAGTCGCCGCAGCCGCTCGGCAGTCCGGAGACGATGGAGCTGTTGACCTCGATCCTCGCCGCCGTCGAGGCGCAGAATACGAGGATTGCCACGCTGACCGAGCAGCAGAAGAAGCTCGCGGGGTTCGTGAAGGTCATGGACGAGGAGACGACGAGGCGGCTGGAGCGGATCACGACCCCGGCGTCGACCTCCTCGCCCTCCAGCGACGTGTCCGCGAGGATCGCGAGTATCGAGAGCAGGCAGAACGAGATCGCGAGCACGCTCGGCAAGTTCGCGCAGAGTCTCAACGGCGAGAGCTTGAACGCCGCGTCGCGAACCTTGGTCGCGGAGGCGCAGAAGAATCGCGCGGCTACGGCCTCGGCGATTGAGGGTCTGAAGGTGCAGGCCACAACGAACCAGAAGCTTGTGAGCCAGGTCGGCGGCGTGGTGCAGCGGATCGAGAAGCGTACTGAGGAGCGGGTCGAGAAGGCCGTCGAGCAGGTCGCCGGGGAGGCCTCGGCCACGATGACCGCGAACCTCGACGCCTCGAACGAGCGCGCCGAGCGGATCATGGCGGCGACGGCGAAGCTCGAAGCGCGTCAGCTCTGGTCGGCCGCCGCTGCGATGTGCCTCGCCCTGCTGCCGGTGGTCGTGGTCGTCGCCGGGCTCTGGATGGGCATCGCCGGTCTCATCACGGGCGCTCAGTGGGCGCTCGACGTGGACGGGCGCATCTGGCTCGGCATCGGGCGCTGGCTCGTGGTCTCCGTGGGTCTCGCCGGGGCCGGCTACGGGCTCTTCGCGTCCGTCCGCTCGGCCGCCGGTCTCGCGGAGACGTGGAAGGGTCGCGGGGTGCCGAAGTGGCCGAGGTGGCGATGATGGCTGGATCCGCTCGAGCTACCGGTTCCGATCAGCGGTCGAAGGATTTTCGCAGCAGCCGGTCCTGCGGCCTCGGTGCCGCCGCCCTAACCTGACGAGCATCCCCGCCGTGACGGCCATCACGACGGCGATCCCGGCACCGATGATCCAGGGGTTACCGAGGAGCCCACCGACGCCCGCGAGTGCTCCGCCCGCCGCGATGAGCGGCAGGCCGCAACAGAGCAGCAACGGAAGCGCGCAGCATGCCAGCAAGAGCAGTCCGGTCCCAGCAGCGACGACGGGACCGGCGCGCCGTTCGTCGCGGTCCTGATCGGCGCCCATCGTCTGCACCTCTTCAGGATGAGATCTCCCCGATTGCCTGCGTTGCCGGTCATGCGCAGCACGACAGCAGCGACGGGTCGGTGGTGAAGGCCTTCGCGGCGATCCGGATGCCCTCGGCCATTGTCAGGTAGGGAGCCCAGGCGTCGGCGATCTCGGCGACGGTCTTGCCGAGCACGTGGACACCGGCGGCGGCGAGCTCTCCGGCGTCCTTGGCGACGGCGGTCAGGCCGAGGATCTCGTTCGTGTCGGCGTTCACGACGATCTTGATGAACCCGCGGGTGTCGCGGTTGACCAGCGCGCGGGGCACGTGGTGCAGCGGCAGGACGCGGCAATCGCAGCGGATCCCCGCAGCAAGCACTTCCTTCTCGGTCATCCCGACCGCTCCGATCGCGGGCCCGGTGAACGTCACCCGCGGCAGGCGGGAATAGTCGACGGCACGATCGGCGTCGGCGAACGCGTTCTCGGCGACGAGGGTGCCGTGGTGGGCGGCGACGTAGACGAACTCGGGGTGCCCGGTCACGTCGCCCGCGGCCCAGATCCGCGGGTTCGAGGACCGCAGCCGGTCGGAGACGACCACCTCGCCGGAGTCCCCGGTCTTCACCCCGACCGCATCGAGGTTCAGGCCATCGGTGACGGGACGGCGTCCGAGGGCGACGAGCACCTGCTCGGCGCGGAACTCCTGCGAGTCGCCGGACACGTCGGCGGTCACGACGGCCTCGCCTCCCGTGCCGCGGGAGACCCGGGTGGGCACCACGCGGCGGACGACGCGGATGCCTTCGTCGGCGAACGCCTCCTGAAGCGCCTTGGACACATCCGGCTCCTCCTTCGAGGCGAGCCGGGACCGCACCAGCAGCGTGACCTGCGAGCCGAGGCGAGCGAACAGCTGCGCCTGCTCCAGGGCGACGTAGCCGCCGCCGAGCACCAGCAACGACTCAGGAACCTCAGCGAGTTCCATTGCCGTGGTCGAGGTCAGGTACCCGGTCTCCTCCAGGCCGTCGATCGGCGGAGCCCACGGGCGAGAACCAGTCGCGACCAGGAAGTGGTCGGCCTCGATGGTCTCGACCGTCCCGTCGCCGGCGATGATCTCCAGTACCGGGGCGTCTGGGCCGCCGGCGAACGATGCATCGCCGCGGCGGACCTGCCAGCCGTAGGAGTCGGCGACGTCGGCGTACTTCTCGCCGCGCAGCGACTCGACCAGCGCCTGCTTCCCGGCGATCAGCGCAGGCATGTCCACTGTCTCAGCCGTCGCCGCGATCCCCGGGAACCGGCCTGAAGCGTCGGCGGCGACGTGACGGGCGTCGGCAGCGGCGATGAGGGCCTTCGACGGCACGCAGCCGGTGTTCACGCAGGTGCCGCCGAGCGTCCCGCGCTCGATCATCACCACCGACTTGCCGAGCGTGGTCGCACGGATGGCGGCGGCGAATGCTCCGCCTCCGGATCCGATGATGGCGAGGTCGTACTTGGTAGGCATCGCTGCTCCTGTCAGTCCTTGGCTTTCTGCTCTGTCTCAGCCATACTGGACCTTCCAGTGCAGGGGAAGGTCAAGCCGGCTCCTGCCGAACGATCGGAGGCCGCGATGCGCATCGGAGAACTCGCCGAACGCGCGGGCACCACGGCGAAGACGCTCCGCTTCTACGAGGGGCAGGGGCTGCTTCCGCCGGCCGAGCGCACGCAGTCCGGCTATCGCGACTACGCACCCGAGACGGTCGCCCGGATCGACTTCGTCCACCGCGGCCAGGCCGCGGGCCTCACCCTCGCCCAGATCCGCCAGATCCTCGACATCCGCGACGGCGGCCATGCGCCCTGCGAGCACGTGCGCGACCTGCTTGACGTGCGCCTCGCTGAGATCGAGCAGCAGATCGCGCAGCTCTCCGTGCTGCGCGACACTATCGCGGACCTCAGACAGGACGCCGCGCACCCGGACCCTGAAACGTGCAGCACCGATCAAGTGTGTAGGTACTTGTAGACGACGGTAGCCAATGACTCCAACGCTACAACCCCGATATGCGCTATGAGAACCCGCTTCACCTCGCCGAGGAGGCCGCCGCCCTCGATCTGCTCTCCGACCAGCGGGTGGCGCTGGGCATCAGCCGCGGCTCCCCGGAGCCGGCCCTGCGCGGATGGGAGGCCTTCGGCTACGAGGATCACACCGAACCCAAAGCCGCGAACATGGCCAGGGAGAAGTTCGATCGGTTCCTCCGCGCCATCCGCGGCGAGGAACTTGCCCCGGCCGATCCGCAGCAGTTCGGTCCGGGGAAGCCTCTGCGCATCGAACCGCATTCCCCTGGCCTTGAACGCCGCATCTGGTGGGGTGCTGGATCTGCTTCCACCGCCGAATGGGCGGCACAGCAGGGTGTGAACCTGATGAGTTCGACTCTGCTCACCGAGGCGACCGGTGCCGCATTCGGGGACCTGCAGGCCGAGCAGATCGCCAGGTACCGTCAGGCATGGAGCGCCGCGGGGCACGAATGGACTCCGAGAGTGTCCGTCAGTCGCAGCATCTTCCCGATCACCACCGATCTCGACGACCTCTATTTCGGTCGGCGTGGGACCGGCCAGGGTGATCAGATCGGCATCATCGACGACACACGCTCGACGTTCGGCCGTACCTACGCGGGCGAACCGGACAAGCTGATCGAGGAGCTCCAGTCCGATGCGGCCATCCAAGCTGCCGACACCCTCATGCTCACGATCCCCAGCCAGCTCGGCGTCGACTACAACCTGCACCTCCTCGAGTCCTTCGCAGAGAATGTCGCACCGGCTCTCGGATGGGTGCCTGCCGGTGCGCACTGAAGGGTACCGTCGTAGGACCATCTCCGAACGTATGATGAGACCAATCGGAGATGAATCACCATAAGGGACATTTCACCATCAGGGGAGACTGAGTGAGCGAGCGCACGACGATGACGCAGACGCAGAAGCGCATCCTCATCATCGGCCTCGTCCCCCTCTTCATGTCCCTGCTGTCGGTCTCGAGCATCAATGTCGTCCTGCCCTCCATCGCCGCCGGCATCGATGCCTCCACCTCGGCCCTGCAATGGGTGCTCACCGGGTATGCGCTGTCCTTCGGCGTCGTCCTCGTCGCTGCCGGACGGGCCGGCGATGTCTTCGGGCGCGGCCAGCTGTTCGTCATCGGCGTCGGTCTCTTCGGGCTCTCCTCGCTGGTCGCAGGAAGCGCCCCGGATCCGCTGACGCTCAATATCTCCCGCGTGTCCATGGGGCTGGGCTCGGGGTTCCTCAACCCGCAGGTCGTGGGCCTGCTGCAGCAGTATTTCCAGGGTCCGCCGCGCGGTCGTGCCTTCGGGCTGATGGGCACCACCGTGGGCCTGTCGGTGGCCATCGGCCCGGTGCTCGGCGGCGCCCTCATCGCACTGTTCGGCAGCGAACTCGGGTGGAGGGCGACCTTCCTGGTCAATGTGCCCTTCGCGATCGCCTCTCTCGTCCTCGCCCGGGTCTGGCTGCCTGCCGGAGCATGGCGACCTGCCGTCGATGAGGACGCGAAGAGCGTCGAAGGCGGCAGGGATCTCGACCCCGTGGGAGTCATCCTCCTCGGTGTCGGCGTCCTGCTCATCCTCCTGCCCTTCGTCGAATCATCGCTGGGCTGGTTCATCTGGCTGTCCCTGCCGGCAGGAATCGGCGTGATCTGGCTGTGGGCATGGTGGGAACGTCGCTATGCGCGTCAGGGTCGCCCTCCGATGGTCGACCTCGATCTCTTCCGCATCCGCAGCTTCAGCAACGGGGCGATCATCATCGCCCTCTACTTCCTCGGCGTGACCAGCGTCTGGGTCCTCGTCGCCATCTACATGCAGCAGGGTCTGGGGCATACGGCCCTGGCTGCGGGAATGATCGGTCTGCCGGCCGCGCTGTGTTCGGCGGTCTCGGCGGATGTGTCCGGACGGTACGTCTTCCAGATCGGGCGCCGCCTCGTCGTCTGGGGGATCGCGCTGTGCCTCCTCGGTCTCCTGGCCACCATCGGGGTCGTCGCACTGCTGTCCCGTGGCATCGGCAGCGAATGGTGGATGCTGCTCACCCTAACTTTCATCGGCACCGCTCAGGGCATGGTCATCAGCCCCAATCAGACTCTGACTCTGCAGGAGGTTCCCCTGCGATACGCCGGATCCTCCGGGGGCGTGCTGCAGACAGGGCAGCGCATCGGCACCTCGATGGGGCTGGCGATCATGACCGCTCTGGCCTTCTCGATCACTGCGGTGAGCAATTGGCATTGGGCAATGATGGGAGCGTTCGTCGCGATCGCCGTCATCGTCATCCTCGCCGGAGTCGTCGGTCTCATCGAAGTTCGCCGGGGCGGCCCCCGCCGAGCGTGAGGAACCGTTCGCGGCACACCCGGTCGGTACGGCCAGCATCAGCTGTCAGCGCAATAATGTTACGGATTTTAGACAATCCGCTGTGTCCGAATGTGGAAGACTGTGAACGCACATCAGCCCATGGAAGGAAACACAGTGGTCGAGGCCGTACCCGAAGACGAGCTAGCGCTCGAAGAGCTCGTGCGCTCGGGCGGGATCGAAACCTATTTCGCCCCCGTCGTCGATGTATTGACTTTCCAACGGGTCGGCCATCAGATTCTGCAGGCCCCCACGGGTGATCCTGAACTGGGACGTGCCGAATCGGAGAACCTGCGCCACGCCATGCGCGCCTCGACGATCACCGGTGATATCGACGCCTCCCTGCGGGATTCGGCGCTGCGCACGGCCGAAGGCGCAGGACTGCCGAAGTCCAACCGCCTGTTCCTCCACGCCGAAGCCGAATCCTTCGCCACCCTCGAGGACCGTGCCGGGGAACCCGACCGGTCGGTGATCCTCCAGCTCGACGCCAACCGCGTTGCCTCGTCCCCGGCCTCGGTGCTGCGTTCGGTGCGCTCGGCACGCGCCATGGGATGGGGCGTGGGCATGTCATCGGTCGGTGCCGACCTGCGCAGCACCTCCTTCGTCCCGCTGGTCAATCCCTCCGTTGTCGGACTCCACCCGGACGTCCTGCGCATCGCCTGCGACTCCCATCTGGCTGAACTCAACCGCCTCCTCCACGCCCATCTCGAACGCACCGGCGCGGTCATCCTCGCCGACGGCGTCGAGACCGAAGACGATCTCGACCGGGTGCGTGCCCTGGGGGCACGATTCATGTCGGGGAGCTATTTCGGTGAGGCCACGAAACAGCCGCAGCCGTTCTCCGAACCGAACGAGGACGCTCTCGTCTCCCACTACTCGCGCAACCTTCCGGCATTGGGCACACCGTATTCGATCTCTCAGGGGCTCCGGCGTGAGCCGCTGGTGATGAACCGCGAGCTCCTCGTCGCCCAGATCGCCGCCCTGGAAGAGCGCGCTCTGGCGTCGGGAACTGCGACCATCACTCTCGGCGTGTTCGGGGAGGACGCCGAGTTCTCCGAGGCGACACGGCTGCGGTACGAGAAGATCCGTGACACCGTGGGGCTGACCGCGATGTTTTCCGGCGGGTTCGACGGTCCACCGATTCCCGGAGTGCGCACCGGGCTCGTCGATGCGTCCGATCCCATTCGCAACGAACACGGTGTCGTGGTCGTCGGACCGGACTGGTCGGGCATGGTTGCGGCGTCGAAACGCAGTGATCCGGGCAGCGACGGGCAGACCGTCTTCGATGTCTACATCACGACCGACCGGTACACATGCGTCGACGCCGCACGCAGCGTTCTCACTCGCGTCGCACCTCTCACCGCAACAGCGAGGCTGCGGGCCTGAGCAGCGCGAGTCCGGGTGTCCCGGCTTTGCAGAACGCACGTGTGATCCGAATGGGGGAGCGGACTCCGATGGTGCTAATGTTGTCTCGGCTGGCCCCCGTAGCTCAGCTGGTTAGAGCAGGGAACTCATAATTCCTTGGCCGTCGGTTCAAGTCCGACCGGGGGCACCATGCAGGACTCGACAGTCGTCTAAGCACTGGGGTCGAACCCTCAGTTGTCATCGCACTCAGGACCTATCCTCTTCGTGCTCTTGCTGGGCCCCCAGGCCTTGATTCGGGTCGAAGACTGTCCCGGACAGGGGAGCGTAGGCGATCCAACTTCCGCCGGGATTGTTCCTCCTGCGCTCTTCGGCCTCGCGCGTTTCGGCCTCTGCCTCGTCGAACAGCCGTGTGAAGGCTGCTTCCGCCTTCGGGTTCTCGGCGGAATGCTCCGACCGCATATGCACAGTCTCCGCGCTGACCTCATGTGAAGAGAACTCCACGACGAACTGCGGGCCGACTTCGGCAGCGACAAATCGGGCGAGCCGGACGCCTTCCTCGGTGTACGTGCGTTCAGCTGTCGCCGTCACCCATTCGAAATCGGAATCGAGCGAGTCATAGTAGGACTGTTCCCATGCCTCCAGCTCCGCGACCAGCCACTCGGACAGTCCCGTGTCCTCGTAGTCGATCGGCATACTGATCCACAGCACCGTATCTGCATAGTCGGGGAACATGCGGATGGTCCGGAGCGATGCATCGTCGGCACTGTGAACGTCGGTCATGTTCCCACCGTAACGCCGATTGTCGGCCACCTGCAGACACCCGACGCCACCAGCACATTTGATGCTTGGCTATGGGTCGGACATCGACTATCATGTGGTCAGCACCTCCTTTCGGATCGTAGGGGAAGACGTATCCGAGGTAGGAGGCAGAAATGGATATGACACAGGGCGTACTCTTCGTCCACTCAGCACCTCGTGCGCTGTGCCCTCACATCGAATGGGCAGCGGGCGGGGCAATCGGCGCACAGGCACGCTTCGACTGGACTCCCCAGCCGGCAGCGCCCGGTCTCGTGCGCGCAGAAGTCTGCTGGCGCGCGCCGGCAGGCTCGGGAGCCCGTATCGCATCCGCACTGCGCGGCTGGGACTCGCTCCGGTACGAAGTCACCGAGGAGCCCTCGGCCGGAGTCGACGGCGGTCGGTGGAGCCACACACCCGATCTGGGAATCTACCACGCTGTCACCGACACGGCCGGAAACATCCTCGTCCCTGAAGACCGCATCCGCTCCGTGATGGAACGCGCGGCAGGCGATCCCGCGAAGTTTTCCTCGGAGATGGCGATCGCCCTCGGCGAAGCGTGGGACGAAGAACTCGACGCATTCCGCCACGCAGGAGAGGGCGCACCGGTGCGCTGGCTGACCAAGGTCGGCTGAGCCTCTCTTCACCGCGCCGGGACTGCCGGCACACGCGCTGATTCCGTTCGCCTGATTCTGTCGCTCGATTCTGCTCAATGGGCACACCCTCCTACCTCGGGTGTGCCCATTTCGCAAGCCCTCGTGCCTGCGCGCCTTATGCAGGAGGCTCTGCACAGACCACCTTCCTGGTTGCCTTAAGGAGATTGCTCCGCACAAACCACCTTCCCAAGTACAGACCGCGATCTGCGCCCTAATGGAAACGGCCCACTCTGAGTCGGAAAGCACAGTTTCAAAACCGTGCTCTCCGACTCAGAGTGGGCCGTAGCGCTGTCTGAGTTCGCGCAGAACCTCAGACGGAGCGGAATGCGACGACGGCGTTGTGACCGCCGAAGCCGAACGAGTTCGTGATCGCCGCGATATCGCCGGAAGGCAGATCCGCAGGAGTGTCACGGACGATGTTGATCCCCTTGACCTTCGGGTCGACCTCATCGATGTTGATGGTCGGGGGAGCGGTGCGAGTCTGCAGTGCCTTGACAGTGAGGATCGCCTCGACGGCACCGGTACCGCCGAGCAGGTGGCCGGTCATCGACTTCGTGGCCGAGACGAGGGCGTCGGAGACGTTGTCGCCGAGGAGTTCGCTGATGGCCAGCGATTCGGGGATGTCTCCGACCGGAGTCGACGTGGCGTGTGCGTTGACATGCTTGATCTCGGAAGCGGTCAGCCCACCGGCATCAAGCGCCTGCTGCATGGCGGCCAGGGCGTGCTTGCCCTCGGGCTCTCCGCCGGTGATGTGATAGGCATCGTTCGAGATTCCCCAGCTGGCCACCTCGGCGTAGATCTTCGCACCACGAGCCTTCGCATGCTCCTCGGTCTCGAGGATGAGCGTGCCCGCACCTTCGCCCATGACGAATCCGTCACGGTCGACGTCGTAGGGACGCGAAGCGGTCTCGGGAGAATCGGTGCGACGTGACAGCGCCTGCATCGAATTGAAGGAGGCGAGCGTGATCGGATGGATTGCGGCTTCGGAACCACCGGCGATGATGATGTCGGCCTTGCCCGAAGCGAGGACGTCATAGGCGTGACCGAGGCTCTCGGTCGATGAGGCGCAGGCGGAGACCAAGGTCTGCACTCCGGCGCGAGCCTTGAATTCCATCCCGATGGCGGCCGCGGGGCCGTTGGGCATGAGCATGGGCACGGTCAGGGGCATGACCCGACGCGGGCCCTCCTCCTGAAGCGTGTCCCAGGCGTCGAGCAGAGTCCACACTCCGCCGATCCCAGTGGCCCAGGAGACGGCGGTGCGTTCCGGGTCGGTCTCCTCGAGGCCGGCGTCGGCCATGGCTTCACGAGCAGAGATGAGGGCGAACTGGCTCGACGGATCGAGGCGTTTGGCCTGGACCCTTTTGAGATTGTCCGGCACGACCTGTGGGTCGACCTGCGCGGCGAAGTCCACGGCGAGGCCGTACTTCTCCGACCAATCGTTGTCCATTGTGTGGACGCCGGACTGACCGGCCAGAATGGCTTCCCAAGTGGCATCGACAGTCGCGCCCAAGGGGGTTACCGCACCGATTCCGGTGACGACAACTTTAGATGTCATGGTACAAACCTCGTCGATAGTGTGGACACGGCCCGTCTGTGGACGGGCCGTGTTCGGCTGCTGTGTCTCAGGCTTCCTGAGCCTTGTTGATGTAGTCGACAGCGTCCTGAACGGTGACGAGATCCTTGACGTCGTCATCCGGGATCTTCACGCCGAACTTCTTCTCAGCGTTGACGACGATGGTCATCATCGAGATGGAGTCGATGTCGAGGTCATCGGTGAACGACTTGTCGGCTTCGACTGCTTCGACAGCCAGGCCGGTCTCTTCGTTGACGATCTCTGCCAGCCCAGCGAGGACTTCAGCTTCGGTGAATGCCATTTCTTTCCTACTTTCTGATTTCGGTCGAGGGTTTGTCGACCGTGTGAGGAACTTTTCGACGAGTGTCCCGCCGAATATCTTAGGACATTCACGGAGAGTTTTCCGTGAATGGGTGTGTCTCAGGGCAGGCGCACGACCTGAGCACCGTAGACGAGTCCGGCGCCGAAGCCCATCTGCAGGGCGAGACCGCCGCTGAGCTCGGGCTGTTCGCGCAGGAGCCGCTCGGTGGCCAGCGGGATCGACGCCGCTGAGGTGTTCCCGTTGTCGGCGATATCACGTGCGATCACGACGGACTCGGGAAGCTTCAGCTGCTTGGCGAGTTCATCGATGATGCGCATATTCGCCTGGTGCGGGATGAAGGCAGCGAGATCCTCGGCTTCGATCCCGGAAGCGGCGAGAGCCTCCTTGGCCACCTCGGCGCCGTCCCACACGGCCCAGCGGAAGACGGTCGGCCCGTCCTGGCGCAGGGTCGGGAAGGGCAGTTCACGGTCGTCGCGGATGTCGTAGAGCGAATCCGTCATCCGGATGGTCGACCAGTTCTCGCCCTTCGAACCCCACACCGTCTTCGAGATGCCGGGTTCGTCGGAGGAGGACACGACGACTGCACCGGCTCCATCGCCGAGGATGAACGAAATCGAGCGGTCCTCGGGATCGATGACCTCGGAGAGCTTCTCCGCACCGATGACGAGGACATTGTCGAGCGTGCCTGCCCGCACCAGGGCGTCGGCCTGTGAGATGCCGTAGCAGTAGCCGGCGCAGGCCGCACTGATGTCCCACGCCGGGATCGGCCCGGTGCCCAAGCGCGCGGTCAGTGCCGCGGCGGCTGAGGGCGTGAAGTACTCGAAGGTGACCGTGGAGATGATGATCGCCCCGATCTCCTCGGGCTTGAGCCCGGCGGAGGCGATGGCCTCGAGCGCGGCCTCCTCGGACATGTCGAGGACGCCGACATCTTTGCTGGCGCGACGGCGGGTGACGATGCCGGTGCGCTGACGGATCCATTCGTCGGACGAATTGATGGGGCCGGCGATATCGTCATTGCTGACGAGGTTCTCCGCGCGGTAGGCACCGATTCCGGAAATGCGGGAGAAGGTGCCGAGCTCGGCAGTCTTGAGTGTTGGCATGACGTCTTCTTTCGATTCTCAGGCGTGGGCTGCCGCGAACTCACGCGCGCCGTCGAGGTCGGCGGCCGATTTGATTGCGAAGGTCTCGACGCCCTTCATGGCGCGTCGAGCGATTCCGGTCAGGGTGCCACCGGGGACGAGTTCGATCATTCCGGTGACCCCGGCACCCAGCAGCGTCTCCTGGCACAGGTCCCAGCGAACCGGGTTCGTGACCTGTCTGACCAGGCGGTCGACGTACTCGCGCCCGGTTTCGACGGCAGTTCCGTCGGAGTTGCTGAGGATCGATGCAGCGGGATCGGAGACCTCCATCGCCGAGGCGGCGGCAGCGAGTTCTGCGGTGGCCGCAGCCATGAACTCGGTATGGAAGGCACCGGCCACGGCCAGCGGAATGACTCGAGCGCGCTCGGGCGGATTCTCTGCCAGTGCCTCGAGCGCGTCGAGAGATCCGGCGGCCACGGTCTGGCCCCCGCCGTTGACATTGGCAGGGCTCGCCCCGGCGGCCTCGATCGCGGTGAGAACGTCGTCGGGTTGGCCGCCGACCACCGCGGACATCCCGGTCGGAGTGGCGGCGGCAGCGGCGGCCATTCCATCGGCACGGACCTTGACGAAGCGCATGGCGTCGGCGGGGGAGAAGATGCCGGCGATCTGCGCGGCGGCGATCTCTCCCACGGAGTGTCCGGCGACGACGGCAGGACTGACACCGAGCTCGGCAGCGCAGGCGATGGCGGAAGCGACGAGCAGAGGCTGTGCCACCGCGGTGTCCTTGATCGTCTCGTCGTCGGATTCGGTTCCGTGCAGACGCAGGTCGATCCCCGAGGCGGTCGAGAGTTCGTCGATCTGTGCCGAGAAAGCGTCGAGTTCGAGGAATGAACTCAGGAAACCGGTCTTCTGGGCTCCCTGGCCCGGACAGGTGATTGCAAGCACTCAGTTCTCTTTTCGTTGGGTTCCGTTGATCAATCTAATGGACTCGGAGCCGAAATCACTGCGATTTGTCGCTGGTCGACAATACGCCGTCCTCGGACAGTCGCCCATACACCAAGGCGATGTGGATGACGAAGGCGTCACGTGACGATGTCGGGTCGAGTCCGATCGCGTCGGTGATCTTGCGCAGCCGGTAGCGCACGGTGTTCGGGTGCACTGACAGTGCCTTGGCCGTGGCCTCGAGCGACGACCCGAATTCGACATAGGCGCTCACGGTCTTCAGCAGCTGTCCGGTGCCCGAGGTCAGTGGTTCGTAATAGCGCTCGATGAGTTCGCTCAGGGCGATCCGGTCTCCGGACAGGGCGCGTTCGGGCAGGAGGTCATCGGCTTTGACGGGGCGAGGGGAATCCGGGCGGGCGGTCGCGGCCTTGAGTGCCCGGATCGCTGCCTTCGCCGAGGTGGCAGCCTCGGCGAGGCCCGGCACTGCTGGCCCCACGATGACCTCGGAGGGCCCGAAGCAGTCGGAGAGGTCCTCGACGGCATCGTCGAGTTCCGTGACTCCGCCCAAGACGATGAGCAGTCGATTGTCATGGATGCCGACGAGGGCATCATCGGCCCACCGACTGGCCTTGCGGCGGATCCCGTCCAATCCCTTCTTCGCCGAGCGCTGCGGGGCGCGGCCGACGATGACGCAGACGGGGCCTTCGGACTGCCAGCCGAAGGCCGCCGTGCGGCTGGCGAGCTCATCGACGGAGTCTCCGCGGACGAGGGCGTCGACGACCATCGCTTCGAGGCGGGCATCCCAGCTGCCGCGAGCCTCGGCGGCACGGGCATAGACGTCGGCGGCGGCGAACGCGATCTCACGGGAATAGACGAGCACGGCCTCGCGCAGGGCCGGCTGTTCGACCGGGCGAGCGATGTCCGGGACGCGCTCCTCGACGACCTCGACGACGATCTTGAGCAGCTGCAGGGTCTGCTGCAGGCTGATGGCGCGGATGAGATCGCGTGGTGCTGTCTTGAAGATGTCGGAGACCACGCGCAGGTTCGTATCGGGTTTGCGGTACCAGTCGACGAACGATGAGATGCCGGACTGGGCCAGCAGGCCGACCCAGGAACGGTCGGACGACGACATCGAGCGGTACCAGGGCAGCTGCGCCTCCAGTCGCTGCAGAGTCACCGACGACAGGACACCCACTCCGGCACGCAGCCTGCGAGCGGTTTCGGCGCGGCGTCGCAGGGTCTCGGCATCAGACATCATGGGCACGAGTTTAGACGAAAGAGAACAATCGGGTTGTCAGCGACATACAAACATTCGGAAAAGGCGACAAATATGGCCGGAGTCTTGGAGACTCCGGCCATATCAGCGCTCAGGCGACCGACGAGATCAGGCGCCAGCCCCCTCGGTCGAACCCGAGCTGCCGGCACGGACATCGTGGAGCTGGTACTTCTCAGCCGCCTCGGCGGCCTTGTCGATCGAGATCTTTCCGGTGTCGGCCAGCGAGATGAGCGCCTGCGTGACCACGGACGGACCGTCGACGAGGTAGTAGCGACGTGCCGCGGGACGGGTGTCCGAGATTCCGTATCCGTCGGTGCCGAGCGAGGTGAAGTGGCTGGGCACGTACTGACGGATCTGGTCGGGAACCGCGCGCATATAGTCCGAGGTCGCGATGACCGGGCCTTCGGTCTCAGCCATCTTCTCAGTCACGTACGGGATGCGTGGTTCGGACTGCGGGTTCTTCAGCCGCTCGTTCTCGGCGTCGAGTCCGTCGCGGCGCAGCTCCGTCCACGAGGTGACCGACCACACATCGGCCGAGACGCCCCAGTCCCGATCGAGCAGCTCCTGCGCTTCGAGCACCCACGGCACACCGACGCCGGAGGCCATGAGCTGAACCTTCGGGCCGCCGTTGTCGGGTCCCTTCTTCAGCAGGTAGAGGCCCTTGAGCACGCCGTCGACGTCGAGGTCCTCCGGTTCGGCGGGCTGGACCATCGGCTCGTTGTACATCGTGATGTAGTAGAGCACGTCGGGGTCGCGCTCGTCGGCGGGATCGTACATCCGGTGGATGCCGTCCTTGACGATATGGGCGATCTCGTAGCTGTAGGCCGGGTCGTACGAGACCACGGACGGGTACGTCGAGGCGAGCACATGGGAGTGCCCGTCGCCGTGCTGCAGACCTTCTGCCACGAGGGTGGTGCGTCCCGCGGTGGCGCCGAGAACGAAGCCGCGGGCCATCTGATCACCGGCGGCCCAGAAGAAGTCACCGGTGCGCTGGAAGCCGAACATCGAGTAGAAGATGTAGAACGGGATCATCGGCTCGCCGTGCGTGGCGTACGAGGTGCCGACGGCGGTCAGCGCCGCGGTCGCTCCTGCTTCGTTGATGCCGACGTGGAGCAGCTGACCGTCCGTGGCCTCCTTGTAGGCGAGGAACAGGTCGCGGTCGACGGAGATGTAGTTCTGCCCGTGCGGGTTGTAGATCTTGGCCGTCGGGAAGAACGAGTCCATGCCGAAGGTGCGAGCCTCATCGGGGATGATCGGGACGATGCGGTGACCGAATTCCTTCTCCCGCATGAGATCCTTGAGCACACGCACGAAGCCCATCGTGGTGGCGATCTCCTGCTTGCCGGAACCGCGGCGACCGGCCTGGTAGGCCTTGTCGGAGGGCAGCTTGAGATCGATATGGGTCGAGCGTCGCTCGGGCGAGTAGCCGCCGAGCTCCGCACGACGCTCCTGCATGTACTTGATCTCGGGAGCGTCGGCTCCCGGGTGATAGTACGGGGGCAGCTTCGGGTTGTCCTCGAGCTCTTTGTCCGAGATCGGGATCTGGAAGTGGTCACGGGCGAGCTTGAGGTCGTCGACCGTGAGCTTCTTCATCTGGTGTGTGGCGTTGCGGGCCTCGAAGTGCGGTCCGAGCGAGTAGCCCTTGACCGTCTTGACGAGAATGACGGTGGGCTGACCGGTGTGCTCTATCGCGGCCTTGTAGGCGGCGAAGACCTTGCGGTAGTCGTGGCCGCCGCGCTTGAGGTTCCAGATCTGCTCATCGCTGTAGTCCTCGACCATCGCCTTCGTCCGCGGGTCCCGGCCGAAGAAGTTGTCGCGCACGAACCCGCCGGACTCACCCTTGTAAGTCTGGTAGTCGCCGTCGGGGGTGGCGTTCATCAGGTTGACGAGGGCACCGTCGCGGTCCTTGGCCAGCAGTGCGTCCCATTCGCGTCCCCAGACGACCTTGATGACGTGCCAGCCGGCACCGCGGAAGTACGACTCGAGCTCCTGCATGATCTTGCCGTTGCCGCGGACGGGTCCGTCGAGGCGCTGCAGGTTGCAGTTGATGACGAAGTTGAGGTTGTCGAGCTCTTCGAAGGCGGCGACGTGCAACATGCCGCGGCTCTCGGGCTCGTCGAGCTCGCCGTCGCCGAGGAAGGCCCAGGTCTGCTGCTGCGACGTGTCCTTGATCCCGCGGTTGTGCAGGTACTTGTCGAACTGTGCCTGCGCGATCGCGTTCATCGGTCCCAACCCCATCGACACCGTCGGGTGCTCCCAGAAGTCCGGCAGCTGGTGCGGGTGCGGGTAGGACGGCAGCCCCTGCGGCTTGCCGTCGATGAAGTGCGACTGCTGCTGACGGAACCCGTCGAGCTGCTCGGCACTCATCCGGCCTTCGAGGTAGGCGCGGGCGTACATGCCGGGGGAGGCGTGTCCCTGGTAGAAGATGTGGTCGCCGCCGCCGGGATGGTCCTTGCCCCGGAAGAAGTGGTTGAGGCCGACCTCGTAGAGGGTCGCCGACGAGGCGTAGGTGGAGATGTGTCCGCCGACCTCGACGCCGGGGCGCTGGGCGCGGTGGACGAGCATGGCGGCATTCCAGCGGTTCCAGCGACGGTAGCGGCGCTCGACCTCTTCATCACCGGGGAACCAGGGTTCGTTCTCCGGGCCGATGGTGTTGACGTAGTCGGTGGCGGTGAGGCTGGGCACGCCGATCTGCTTCTGGCGCGAGCGCTCGAGCATGCGCAGCATGACATAGCGAGCTCGCGTCCGACCGCCCTCGTCGATGAGGCCGTCGAGGGAGGCCAGCCATTCGGCGGTCTCCTCCGGGTCGATGTCGGGCACCTGGCTGGGCAGCCCGTTGAGGATGGGTCCGCCCTGATTCCGATTGTCCACGATGTGGTCCTCTCTTCAGCTCCACGATCTTCTTTGGTGTAGAGATCATGTCCATCGGATGGTGTGTGCTCCGCAGGTTGTCCGAGCCCAGGGGCCACCCAATACATCTGTCAGCCTAGTACTCCGAGCTGAACTTCGCGCTCCCGCGATGTTGTGATCTCTCTGACGCATCTGCCCGCCCGGCAGACATGGTCACCGTCCGGTGTGCTGGTTGAGTGCTGTTTGGGTGCGCTTGCCGCGCGCGGGCGCGCCGATATTTGCACCTTGACCACTGTTGGCGGAAGAATACAGGCATGAGCAACTCCGCTTCTGAAAGGACATCCTCCACTTCGACCCTCGTAAACGAGCTGGGCCACAACCTCGGTTTGAACAAGGGCGACTACGTGCAAGAGGTCGGCTATGACGACGACGTCGATCAGGCGCTCTGCGAGGCGATCGAGAACATCATCGGAGACAAGATCGCCGATGGTGAAGAGGATGACGTCTACGACGTGATCCTCATGTGGTGGCGGTCGGACGACGATGATCTCATCGACGGCCTCGTCGACGCCCAGACCACATTGAAGGAGGGCGGAGTCGTGTGGCTGCTCAGCCCGAAGGCGAACCGTCCGGGACACATCAGCCCCGCAGACATCTCCGAAGCGGCGCCCACCGCCGGAATGCACGTGACCTCCACGGTCAGTGCCGCCGATGACTGGGCCGGATTCCGGCTCGTGGGCAAGAAGAACTATTCATGATCCTGCGGCCCGGTGACCGGGCCCCGGATCTCACCCTCCCCGATCACCTCGGATCGGTCATCTCCCTCGCCGAGGCGGCCCCGCGTTCCGCGGTCGTGCTCGCATTCGTCCCGTTCGCCTTCTCTCCGATCTGCGGAGACGAACTCGCCGCCCTCGACCGGTGGCAGAAGAGGATGCGGCAGGACTCCCATGCCGTTGACGTGGTCGTCGTGTCCGCGGACTCCAAATACACTTTGGCGGCATGGGCCCGTCAGACTGCAGCCGACGTCACCTTGGCCTCGGATTTCTGGCCTCATGGTGATGCGGCGCGGGCGTTCGGCGTCTTCGATGAGTTCCACGGAGTCGCCGAACGAGGCGTCTTCGTCATCTCACCTGCGGGTACGATCGTCAGTGGCAGGCAGGTTGCCCGCACCGAGACTCGGGACTTCTCCGAGGACTTCGCCGCGGCGCTTTCCAGCCTCTGAGAAACGAGCCACCACCGAAGCGCCGATCTCCGGCACCTTCGGCGACTGTTGAAAAGGACACCTTATGGCCACGCTGTTCACGAAGATCATCAACGGAGAGATCCCCGGCACGTTCGTCCATCAGGATGACACGTGCGTCGCATTCCTCGACGTCGCTCCGATGACGGAAGGTCACGTCATGGTCGTTCCGCGGGAGGAGATCTCCCACTGGATCGACGCCGATGGAGAACTTCTCTCTCACCTCACCGCGGTGGCGAAGAGGATCGGCGAAGCCCAGAAGCGGGCCTTCGACTGCGAGCGCATCGGTCTCCTCATCGTCGGCTACGAAGTGCCCCACCTGCACATCCACGTCCTGCCGACGAATTCGATGGATGACTTCGACATCTCCGAGCGCGCCCCGATGCAGACTCCGGAGCAGCTGGAGGTGCCCGCCGAGAAGATCCGGCAGGCACTGTCCGAACTGCCCTGAGCCAGTCGGCGCCGGATTCGGCCGGGTCAGAGACCGTGGGCCTCGAGCCAGCGGTCGAGCGAGTCTCTCACGAGCTCGGCGCCGACGGCTCCGCCGTAGTTGGCACCGAACCGGGGGTCGTCGACGTACATCTGTCCGAGGCCGCGCACGTAGCCTGCGAGGTCTCCGTCGGGATCGTTCGCGGGTGTGCCCGGAACTGCTCGCAGCCATTCGACATGACGTCGAGCGAGGTCCTGGCAGCGATCCGATTCGGGCCCGGCCCCCGCCTCGGCGGCGGCGATCCAATCCTCGGACAGAGCCGAGACGCGGGCCTTCCACTCCCGCTGCTCCTCCGGGGATCTGCGGGACCACCATTCGTCTGATCGCCGGTAGGCATCGGTACCCCAGCGCCTCGTCACTTCCTCTTCGTATTCGCGATGGTCGAAGCCATCGAACATCTCGTCAGCCATGAGCGGCTCACCTGCTTTCAGTCGAGTGATGGTGACGGCGACGGCGGCGAGCTGTCGGTCGAGTCGGTCTCTCTCGCGTCCGAGGGAGACCAGATGCTGCGACAGCGCCTCGACCGGATCATCTTTCCGGTCGAGGACCTCGGCGATCGTCGTCAACGGCAGACCCAGCTCCTTGAGCAGCAGGATGCGCTGGAGGCGCACCAGAGCCGCTTCGTCGTAGCAGCGATATCCATTGGCGGCGATGGAGGTCGGCGGCAGCAGACCGATGGCGTCATAGTGACGCAGTGTTCGGCTCGTCGTGCCCGTCAGCCGTGCGATTTCCTGAATGGACCAGTCCATGTCTGACAGCCTAGAAGTTGACGCAGCGTCAAGGTCAAGAGCCGATTGAGGCGGTCGCGCAGTGAGCTCTGTCAGGCCGCTTCGCGAATGGCGTCGAGGGCCGTGAAGAGGTCTCGTGCGAGGTCGTCGACGTATTCGAGCCCGACCGACAGGCGGACGAGGCCGTCACCGGGCTTTGCGGTGGCCGCCACGGGCCGGTGGGTGAGTGAGGCCGGGTGCTGGATGAGCGTATCGGCACCGCCGAGGGAGACCGCGTGGACGATGAGGTCGCAGTGTTCGACGAAGGTCCGGGCCGCGTCGAATCCTCCGGCGAGTTCGATGGCGATCATCGCCCCGCCGCCGCGCATCTGCGAACCGACGAGCCCACGCGGATCTGAGTCGGCGAGGCCGGGGTAGTGGACGCGGGCGACCTCCGGGCGCGTCTGGAGTCGGCGCGCGAGTTCGCCTGCGGTGTCCTGGGCCGCGCGCATCCGCACGGCCAGAGTCCGCAGTCCGCGGTGGAGGAGATAGGCGCCCATCGGGTGCAGGAGGGCCCCGGTGATGGCGCGCACCTGACGCAGTCGTATGGCCCAGGCGGTGTTCGTCGCGATGATCCCGCCCATCGCGTCTCCGTGACCGCCGAGGTATTTCGTGGCGCTGTGGAGGACGAGAGCGGCCCCGTGATCGATCGGGCGTTGGAGCACCGGGGTGCAGAACGTGTTGTCGACCAGTACCGGCACGTCTCCTGCCGCCGCGACGACGGCGTCGATGTCGACGAGGTCGAGGCTGGGGTTCGCCGGCGTCTCGACGATGACGAGCCCGGTGTCCTCACGAATCGACTCGGCGATCCGGTCTTCTTCCGCCCAGGTCACCGAGGTGCCGAGCAGGCCGGACTCGAGCAGGTGGTCGCTGCCCCCATAGAGGGGACGGACGGCGACGATGTGGGGCGTTCCGGCCTCGACCGCGGCGAGGAGTGCGGCAGTCATGGCAGCCATTCCCGTGGCGAAGGCCACGGCCGATTCGGCGTTCTCCAATTCGGCGAGCGCGGATTCGAACCGTGCCACACCGGGCTGCCACAGCCGTTGGTAGACAGGGGAATCGCCCTCTTTCAAGGAGTTTCCGCCGGCAAGGCTTTCGTAGGAATCTCCGCCCGTGCGGACGTCATTGACCGGATTGGTGGTGGAGAGGTCGATCGCGGGGACGTGGACGCCTGCGGCCGCGAGGCCGTCCATTCCGCCGTGGACCATGCGGGTCTCGGGGTGCATCGATGTCATAACCGCATTCAATACACTTCTCCCGTCAGACGCAATGATCCTGCAATCTCCTGTGAGGATCCTTGGTTCTGGCGGGAGATTCTGCGACGAGATGTGGAAGACTGTGACTCATGTCGCAGAATGTCTCACTCGATGTCACCGATCGTCGCCTCCTGCAGGAGCTCAACGCCGATGCGCGGGCCTCGGGCGCAGTCCTGGCCGCGGCCGTCGGGATCTCCGAATCGACGGTCTCCCTGCGCCTCAAACGACTGAGATCTCTCGGTGTCATCCGTGGATTCCATATCGATGTCGATCCGACAGCACTGGGCATGGGCCTGCAGGCGCTCGTGTCGATTCGGCTGGCCAAGCATGATCGCGCCGAGATCGATGCGTTCACTGCGGCCGCCCCGAAGTTTCCGGGACTGGTGCGGATGTACCATATGGCCGGAGCTGACGACTATCTGCTGCATATCGTCGCCACCGATGCTGCCGCTGTGCAGTCCTTCGTGCTCGACTATCTCACCCGGTATCCCGCTGTCGCGCATACGCGCACGAACCTCATCTATCGGGTCGAGGACGGCTCGGCATGGATCCCCGAGGAGCCCTGAACTCCCATACTGTCCCCATGGCAGAGAACAAGACCCAGCCGACCGATGCCGATGTCGCCGCGTACCTCGATGCCGTGACTCCGGGGAAGCGCAGGGAGGACGGAATCGCCCTCGACGCGATCTTCCGTGATGTCACCGGCGAGGAACCCGTCATGTGCGGACCCTCGATCGTCGGCTACGGGCGATACCGCTATCGGTCGCCCGTGAACCCGCGCAGTCACGGTGAGTGGCCGGCGACGGGTTTCTCCCCGCGCAAGAGCCAGCTCTCGCTGTACGGGCTCAAGGACCTTCCCGAAGGGGCGAAGCTGCTCCCGCAGCTCGGAAAATACACCGAGGGGGCCGGGTGCGTCTACGTGCGCCGTTTGGAGAACATCGACGAGGCGGTGCTGCGCAGACTCATCGCGATCGCCGCTGCCCGTCCCGACGACCCCGCACCGGGCAGCTGATCACAGGCACCCGTTCGAAGTCGTTCAGAGTCTCCGAATCGCTGATCACGGGCCCGTGATCAGCGGCGGGAGGTGATGCTCAGCCCCGGTTTGCGCTGATGGACCGAGAAGTACTGCAGTCCCGCCTCGGCGTCGGCCAGGAATCGACGGCGGGACTTACGGGGCAGCCATACGATCTGACCGGGGGACAGGTCGATCGTTCCCGTTTCGGTCTCAAGAGTGCCCGCACCGGCGAGGATGTGGATGAGGACGTCGAGAGACGGACCGGTATGTTCGCGGATCTCACCACCCGGGGCCAGCACGATGACATTCGCGTCGAGGTCACGGCGCTGTGCCGGCAGCTGCCAGACGGATCCGGAGTCCTCGGCGGTATCGCTGAGTTCGGTGACGTCGAGGACGACGCGAGGGGCCGGTGTGCCGGCGCGACGGACGATGCGCACCCGAGCTTCACCCTCTGTGCTCTCCAACGGCTCCCAACCGACCGCACCGGCGAACTCGCGGACCAACTCCGCACGCAGACCCTCGGGTGGGTGATCATTGATGAGGATCAGGCCGGTGCCGATCTCGAGTTCCTCATACGCCTTGATGATGAGCGGATGCCGCTCCGGCTTCGGTATGTTCCGGACGTCGATGACGGGTTCGTCTGCCACAGCAATACCTCTCAGTCGCTTCGATGATTCCGCATCGAAACTATCACCACAGTAGGAAATCGAGATTACGCTGAGGAAGGAAGCAAGCCTCCGAGCTGTACACCACTGAGGAAGGAATTCACGATGACCGAACAAGCGTCCGCACAGAACCTGGAGACCCTCAGCGCAGAGCTGTTGGAGAAGGCGCGAGGGGCACGCAGCGGAAGGGCCGCCAAGGGTGTCTTCGTCGGAACCTATCTTCGGCAGGCCCTGCTCACTCTGCGAGCGGGTGCAGAACTCGCAGAACATGATTCTCCACCGGAAGCGACGTTGCACGTCGTCACGGGCCGGGTGCGGGTGGTGACTGCCGACGAATCATGGGAACTGGGTGCGGGAGAACTCATCGCCGTTCCCGCGCAGAAGCACTCGGTGGAGGCGTTGACCGATGCGGCGTTCCTGCTCACGATCCGCACGGAGATCGACAGGGGGTGATCGACCCCGTGGTCGCCTCGGCGAGGTTCGGGCGGCGGGGTCGGACCTGCGTGGATCGGACGTGCCGATCTGGGCTGGTGAGTTGGGTCGGAATATGGAAAAGGCACCCCGTGAACACGGGATGCCTTGACGGTGGGCCCAGAGGGACTCGAACCCCCGACCCTCTCGGTGTAAACGAGATGCTCTAGCCAACTGAGCTATAGGCCCCACCTGCGTCGTCGTCGACTGCGACAGCGCTTGATCAGTATGCCACATCCGGAGGTGAGCGGCGAAACGGGATCGACGGCGATGAGTGTGCCGGTCAAGGCGGTCACCGGGAAGATCGCAGCAGGAGTGAGGCATTGGCGGCGAAATTCTCTGCCGCAGCGGCGGGGTCGATCGCGAAGAGCCTGCGGTTCTGTTCGACGGCCACGGCGCCGAGCGTGAGCGTGAGGATTCCGTGAGAGAGTTCGGCACCCAGCCGATCGGCTGCCAAAGCTTCAGGCGTGACGTCTGCCGGTGCGATGGAATAGCCGAGCAGCACGATCTCGGCTCCGTCGCGGTATTTCAGCAGCACCTCGCGCAGCGACATGGCCGCGGCGAGTGGATCCGTGACGGCGGGACTGAGGGCATCGACTTCGGCCTTGAGGCGGCGGGAGATGAGGATGAGAAGGGACTGTTTGTCCTTGACGTGCCAGTACAGCGCCGAGGGCTGAACCTCGAGTTCACGGGCGAGTCGGCGCATGGACAGGTCGCCGAGACCGTAGTGCGACAGGATGGTCAGAGCAGTGGTGGTGATGCTTTCGGCTGTCAGTGCCAATGAGACATACCTTTCATTCTTCCGAAGTGGACCGTCCCGATTTTTCAGATCGCGTTCCCATCGCTATAGTAGTTCCTGGTCACGGGATATAGCGCAGCTTGGTAGCGCGCCTCGTTCGGGACGAGGAGGTCGTGGGTTCGAATCCCGCTATCCCGACCATGGGAAAGTGCCGCAGCATCGCTCAGGCGAGGTTGCGGCACTTCTGCATTCCCGGCCCGTTGAGTGCCTGACCCCGGTCGGCCCGAGCGTTGACGTGGGGCCGGTTCAGCCGGGTTCTGAACAGGTACTCGAGTTTGAACCCGATGACTGGTCCAGAACTCGATGTTCAGTCCGATTCCCGCGGAGTCTGCGGGTCCTCGGTGCCCGCATCCGCATCGATTGAGTCGACCGGCTTCGTGCGGCGGGGTGAGTTCGAGCGGTCGGCCGCCTCGGCGAAATTCTCCGCGACGCGGTCGAGATCCGTGCCCCGCCACCGGGCGATGGCCTTCATCACCTGATAGACGATGATCGCCGAGGCGGTGCCCAAGGCTATGCCTTCGAACTGGAGTCCGCCCGGGGTCCAGGTGAAGTTCGCGATGGCGACGATGAGTGAGACCGCGGCGGTGTTGAGGTTGATCGGATTGGAGAAATCGACCTTGTTCTCCACCCAGATGCGCACTCCCAGCATGCCGATCATTCCGTAGAGGACCGTCGCCGCTCCGCCGAGGACGCCGGGTGGGATGGTGGCGATGATCTCGCCGAACTTCGGCAGCATGCTGAGGACGAGGGCGATGATCGCTGCGCACAGGTAGGCGGCGGTGGAGTAGATGCGCGTGGCGGCCATGACTCCGATGTTCTCGGCATAGGTCGTCGTTCCCGAACCGCCGCCGGATCCGGCGAGGATGGTCGAGAACCCATCGGCGAAGAGCGTGCGACCGGTCAGTCGGTCGAGGTCGCGGCCGGTCATTGCGGCGACCGACTTCACATGACCGATGTTCTCTGCGATGAGGACGAGGACGACGGGCAGGAAGAGACCCAGGTAGCCCAGGTCGAAGGCAGGGGCATGGAATGCGGGCAGTCCCACCCAGTCGGCTTTCGTGACGGTGGAGAAGTCGAGCTCGCCCTGCAGCCATGCCGCGCCGTAGCCGACGAGCACGCCGATGAGGATGGACAGCCGTCCGAGCATGCCGCGGAATGCCACCGTGGTCAGCAGAATTGCGATGATCGTGATCACAGCCGTCAGGGGAGCGGCCTTGACCCAGTCCCAGGCGGCCGGTGCCAGGTTGAGGCCGATGAGCGCGACGATGGCGCCGGTGACCACGGGAGGCATCGTCACCTCGATCCACCGGACGCCGACGACATGGACGACGAGTCCGACCAACGCCAGAGTCACTCCGACGGAGATGATTCCACCCTGAGCCAGGGCCATGGCATGAGGCTCGAGGTCGTCTCCCGACGTCGCCGAGAACCCCGTGACCGCACCGATCGGGGCGAGCAGTCCGAACGACGACCCGAGGTAGGAGGGCATCATGCCCTTCGTGATGAGCAGGAAGAGCAGAGTGCCGATGGCGGTGAAGAACAGCGTCGTCGACGGCGGGAAGCCAGTGAGCAGCGGAACGAGGAATGTCGCACCGAACATCGCCACGACGTGCTGGGCCCCGATGCCGATGGTCCGCGGCCAGCTCAGACGCTCCTCGGGCAGAACCCTCTCACCGGGAGCGATCGTCCGCCCATCACCGTGCAGACGCCAGCCGCGGCGACTGCCTGTCCCGTTGCGAGTGTCCGTCTGTGCCGTATCCGCCATTGTGCTCCTCGTTCCGATCGTGCTGCTTCTGGGCCGTGGGCCGGCCGGCGGACAGCGGTCCGTGCCGGCGAGAGAAGTCTATGCGCCCGGTCACTGTCTCGCCGAGTCGACGGCCGCTGAACGCACTTCAGGACGGTGCCGCCGGAACCTGTTGCAGAGACAGCGATCACGGTTCTGATAACGCATTGAGGGGTGCTCAGGGGGCGTGACCTGGACTGACGGGGAACCACTTCAATCGCACGGAGGCGAAGGACCAAACGATGACGCCTGTGAGCACCGACCAGCTTGTGAACCCAGACCAGCTCGCCGAGTCCATCCTCAACGGGGAGAGATCACCGAAGCCGAGGCACTTGCGCTTCTGTCGACGCCGGATGAGGACGTCTTCGGCCTCGTCCACGCGGGGTCACGACTGCGCCGGGAGCACTTCGGGATGACGATCAAACTCAACTACCTCGTCAACCTCAGATCGGGAATGTGCCCGGAAAGCCGCACCTACTGCTCTCAGTCGCTGGGCTCGACGGCGGAGATCCTCAAGTACTCGAGGCTGAGCACCGACGAGGCCATGGATCAGGCGAGCCCGGGCATCGGCGGGGGAGCCTCCCGAGTCTGCCTCGTCGCCAGCGGTCGTGGCCCCAGCCGTCGCGACGTCAACCGAGTCGGAGAGATCGTCGAACGGCTCAAGGACGAGAATCCGGACGTCGAAGTCTGCGCCTGCCTGGGCATCCTCAGAGAAGGGCAGGCCGAATCGCTCAAGGAAGCCGGAGCCGACGCCTACAACCACAACATCAACACCGCCGAGTCCTTCCACGACACCATCGTCAAGACCCACACCTATGAGGACCCGGCGAACACCGTCGAGCTGGCCAAGACCGCCGGACTCTCACCCTGCAGCGGCCTCATCGTCGGACTCGGCGAAAGCGACGAGCAGATCATCGAAGCGCTCTTCGCGCCCAAGGCCCTCGGCTCCGACTCGATCCCGATCAACTTCCTCGTCCCCTTCGACGGCACCCCGCTCGAGGGGCAGTGGAACCTCACCCCGATGCAGTGCATGAAGATCGTCGCGACGGCACGATTCGTCTGCCCCGACCGAGAGATCCGTCTGGCCGGCGGCCGCGAGATCCACCTCAGGTCGCTGCAGCCGATGGCACTGCAGCTGGCCAATTCGATCTTCCTCGGCGACTACCTCACCGCCGAGGGCCAAGCCGCCGCCGACGACCTCGCGATGATCCGCGACAACGGTTTCACCATCCTCGGACAGGAGACCGGGGAAGGAGGGGATGCCCGAACGGACGAATCCGCTGGAGGATGCGGTGGGGCAGCCGGCTGCTGTTCCTATTCGCAGACCACCGCCGAGGCGGCCACCCACACCGATCCCGTCATCCGCAGGCGCGGTGCAGGCACCGCTGAAGTCGCCAACGCCTGAGGGGCCGCATGCCCTCAGGCTTGGCGCAGGCTGCGCTTGAGGATCTTCCCCGCCGAGTTCTTCGGCAGTTCGGCGACGAACTCCACCCGCTTGGGCACCTTGAATCCGGCCAAACGCGACTTGACGTGGCCGGTGACTTCCTCGGCCGACAGTGACGGCTGGCCGTCCTTGAGGACGACGAAGGCGGCGACCGCCTCGATCCACTTCTCATCGGCGATCCCGACCACAGCCACCTCGGCGACCTGGGGCAGTTCGAAGATCGCGTCCTCGACCTGGCGGCTGGCGACCAGCACGCCGCCCGTGTTGATCACGTCCTTGACCCGGTCGACGACCTCGACGAAACCCTCCTCGTCGACCTTGACGAGGTCCCCGGAATGGAACCAGCCGTTGTCGAACGCCTCGGCGGTGGCTTCCGGGCGGTTCCAATAGCCTTCGCACAGCTGCGGCGACCGGTAGAGGATCTCGCCCTCCTCGCCGGGGCCGACGTCGTGACCGCCGGCGTCGACGACACGGGTCTCGATGAACATGACCGGGCGACCGGCCGAACCCGGATGATCGTCGTGCTCTTCGGGTCGCAGCACAGTGCACAGGGGCCCGAGCTCGGACTGGCCGAAGCAGTTGTAGAAGCCCAGCTGCGGAAGCCGCCGGCGCAGGCGCTGAAGGATCGGCCCGGGCATGATCGACGCACCGTAGTAGGCCTTGTGGAGGCTGTCGAGGTTGCGGGTTTCGAGGTCGGGGCTGTTGGCCAGCGCTACCCAGACGGTGGGAGCGGCGAAGAACGAATTGATCTGGCGTTCCTCGAAGATGGCGAGCAGCTGCTCGGGCACGGGTGCAGGGACGATGATGTTGTGCGCGCCGATCGACAGCAGCGGCAGCAGGAAGACGTGCATCTGCGCAGAGTGATAGAGCGGCAGGGCATGGACGGCACGATCCTTCGCTGCGAAGTCAAGGGACATGAGGGACGACAGGTACTCGTGCAGAAGGGCACGATGGGTCATCACCGCCCCTTTCGGCGCCGAGGTGGTACCGGAGGTGTAGAGCAGCTGAGCCACGTCCGCGTCATCGACGGTGAACTCGGCACTGTCGGCAGGAGCGATCTCCTCCGCGGTGGCGACCGGAACGAGATCGGCGAAGTCGATCACCTGCGCCTCGGCCCCGGTCGGTGTTGCGGTGACAGCGGACATGAGATCGGCGTCGGCGAAGACGATCTCGGCACCGGAATTGCTGAGGATGTAGTCGAGTTCGTCGTTCTTCAGCTGATAGTTGACCGGCACATGGATGAACCCGGCACGGGCGCAGCCGAGATAGAGGAGGACGAAGAGATCGGAGTTCTTCCCATAGGCGGCGACCCGGTCGCCCTTCGTCACGCCGTGACGGACGAGTTCGCGGGCCACCGCGGTCACGGCGGCGTCGAGCTCAGCATAGGTCCAGGTCCGGTCGCCGAACTCGATGGCGGTGTCGGTGGGGACACGACCAGCGCTGCGTCGGATGAGGTCCGAGACCGTGGACGAGTTTCTGATGACGGGTGATTCGGAGGAGGTGCCTGTAGTTGTCATGGCCCCAATATATGATCTGAATCACGTTCCCGGAAAATCGTCCGCCGATCTCTTCGTCATCCTCGGGGTGTTCCCAATTGCCGGATTCCGGGCCATGATCACCGACCCCGATGTAATAGTGTGGGGGCATGAGACATCCGAAGGTGAGTGACTGCGTTGAGGTCTTCGACTCGCTGTGGCCGCCGGCTCTGGCCGAGCCCTGGGACTCCGTAGGACTGGCTGTCGGCGACCCGGATTCCGAGGTCCGGTCGATCCTGCTGGCTCTTGATCCGATGGACGCCGTGATCGCCGAGGCTGTCGTCCTCGGTGCGGACCTCGTGTTCAACCATCACCCGCTCATGCTCAAACCCGTGAAGTCGGTCAACGCCGCAACGCTCAAGGGCGGAGCCGTCCACACTCTCATCAGCAACGACATTGCTCTGTTCAATGCGCACACGAACGCCGATTCGGCTCGTGGCGGAGTCTCAGATGTGCTCATCTCGCTTCTGGGCATCGAGGATGCGCGGCCCTTGGCCGCACACTCCGGCGCTGACGATTCGGAACGCGGCTCGCCGGCGACAGGAATCGGACGCGTCGGCGATCTCGACCGGCCCACACCGGTTCGCGACCTCGCCAGGCGACTGGCGACGCAGCTGCCGCGCACCACGACAGGTGTGCGCATCGCCGGCGACCCGGCTGCGACAGCGACCCGTGTCGCGGTCTGCGGCGGCGCCGGCGACTCGCTGTTCGCCGAGGTCCGAGCCAGCGGCGCCGACGTCTACGTGACCGCAGACCTCCGCCATCATCCGGCCACCGAGGCTCTTGACACGGCGAATCGTCGCGCGCGTGGACTCTCGCTCATCGACGTCTCCCACTGGGCGTCTGAGACAGTCTGGCTGAATGCGGCGGCCGAGGCGCTCGAGACCGAATTCGCCCGGCGGGGCTTCGCTGTCTCGCTGCAGCACTCGGCGGTCAACACCGACCCCTGGGTCGAACGGTACTGACAAGGAGACCGACGATGCTCATCACCGACAGCCAGAGAACTGCGCTGCAGACCCTCATCGAGCTCACCGCCCACGGGCGCGCCCTGCAGTTCGAACACGACAATCCGAGACGGGCTGAGGAACTCCAGGAGCTCATCTCCCGTCACAAGGAGCTCGGCGAGAAGCGGACCGAGGCCGCTGCGGTCGTCGACGGCCACCAGGAGGCCATCGCCGAAGCCACCCGTCTCATCGAGGCACAACGATCGAAGGTCGAGAAGAAGACCGCCGAGCTCAACGACGGCACCGGTCTGACCAGCAGAGACATGGTGAATCTGCAAGAGGAGATCGCTGGTCACGAAGCTCGGGTCGCCGAGCTCGAAGAATCGCAGCTGGAGGAGATGGAGAAGCTCGAAGCCGCTGAAGACGAACTCGCGGCAGTCGATGACCGGATCGCCGAGGTCACGGCCTCCGGCAAAGAGGTGCAGACCGCGGTGAAGGACAGGAAAGCCGAACTGCGGGAACTCATCGCCGAGAACGAATCCGCAGCGTCGGGCGCGAGGAGCGAAATGCCGCAGCAGCTGCTGTCGGCGTTCGATGACAATGTCCGGCAAGGCGGTCCCGGAGCCGCACTGCTGAATGGACCCAACTGTCAGGCGTGCGGTCAGGAGATCGGCGGAGCTGTCTGGCATGAGATGCTCGGCGCCGACGTCAACGAAACCTATGAATGCGAAGAGTGCGAAGCGGTGCTGCTGCGTCGCAGCTGATCCTGTCTCGACCGATCTCGTCACCCCTGAAGGACGGGATCGTCTTTGCCACGCGTCTCAGTCGCGGAGGGCGATCATGAGATTCGCCGGCTTTGATTTCGTCGATGCGGTGAATTCGACCTCATAGAGTTCCTCAGCCCGAGACACAAGGTCATCAATGGTCTCCGGCAGGGCTCGATCGTCGGAGAGCAGTCGACCGGCGAACTCGCCTCGGTAGAACTTCGCCCAGTGGGAGACGACGCGACGCTTCCCACCACTGACGGACACAGCGCCCATGGTGACGACCTGATCAGCGGGACCCGGCCACACGGTACGGTAATCGCTCGAACGGCAGTCGAGGGCCACCTCGGCGGGATCGAGGGAACAGGACTTCGCCAGAATCGGCTTCCAATAGGATGTCAGCTTTCCCAGGGTTCCCAGATCGGTCTTCATCGCCAGTCGGTAAGCGGGGATCGCGTCGAGTCCGTGCACTCGGCCGAACAGGGCAGAGAAGACGTGGACGTCGTGGAGGCGGTGCCGCAGCGTCTCGTCATCATCCGACCGCGCCACCAGTTCTCTCGCGCCCATCGCCTCGTAGAGCACTCCGGAATAGGTGAGCAGTGCGGGAGCACAGGGGATCTCGTCGAGAATCGTGTTGCGTTCGACGTCCGCGGTCAGCGACGCGCCGACGCCGAGTTTCTCGAGGGCATCTCGACGCTTCGACACCTTCTTCAGCGCAGCGAGCACGCGTTTGCGCTTCGTGGTGAGCTCCGGAGCCGAGAGACTGTCGAGGTCGAGCGTGGGGCCGGATGACGACGGGGTCTTGCCCTCGGAGGGCGGCAGCAGGATCTTCACCACCCCATCGTATGATCACGCACTGTCGCGGCTGAGGCCGGGTGCGGATGAGGTTGATCACGTTCGATGTCCGGCATCCGCTGCATGTGGGTGCCGTGTGCGTGGGGGCCTTGCCGAGCGACTACACTGGGATGCTTGAGGACAGGTCACCAGACGGTCGCGGCTCTCTTCACGAGGGCTGAGGAACGTCCGGGCTCCACAGAGCAGGGATGGTGGGTAACACCCACCCGGGGCGACCCGCGGGCCAGTGCAACAGAAAGCAGACCGCCCAGTTCCGACTGGGTAAGGGTGAAACGGTGGTGTAAGAGACCACCAGGGCGGCGGGTGACCGTCGCCGCTGGGTAAACCCCATCCGGAGCAAGATCAGACAGACGACGTTCGAGGCTGCTCGCCGAGTCGTCGGGTGGATTGCTTGAGGCCGGTGGCAACATCGGTCCCAGATAGATGACCGTCAGGCGAGAAGGGCGACCGACTCGTCGACAGAACCCGGCTTATCGGTGGCCTGTCCTCGCCCTCATGGTCAGCTGCGGCGCCCCAATCACGACGTGCTGCGACGGATCTTCGCCTTCCCGTCTTGGACCGCGACCATCGCAGCCCCGACGATTCCGGCGTTGTTGTACAGCTTCGCCGGCTTGAGCTTCGCTTGCGTCTTGATGAGCGGCAGATACTGGTCATGGGACTTCGAGACTCCGCCGCCGACGATGATGACGTCCGGGGCAACCAGCAGTTCGATCTGCGAATAGTACTGCTGCAGCCGGGCCGCCCATTCCGGATAGGAAAGTCCCAGCCGGGTCCGGACCGATTCCGCGGCCTGCGTTTCGGCGTCGGCCCCGTTCATCTCGATATGACCGAGTTCGGTGTAGGGCACCATCCGGCCCTGAGTGAACAGCGCAGTTCCGATCCCCGTGCCCAGAGTCGTCAGCAGCACCGTCTTCTTCCGATGCTTGCGTCCGGCGCCGAAGATCATCTCGGCCAGGCCCGCGGCATCGGCGTCGTTGAGGAAGTACACGGTACGGCCCGTGCTCTCCGCGATGATCTCGGCGATGGGCGAACCGATCCAACTCTGGTCGAGGTTCGCCGTGTATTCGACGCGTCCTTCGCGGATGACGCCGGGGAATCCGCAGCCGACCGGCAGGGAATCGAGAGCGGCACGGTCGGCGACGAGTTCGAGCTCCACGGCACGCTCACTGAGCGCATGGAGCAGCGTGGTGATCGTCGCAGCCACGGCATCCGGGGTGCTCGGCTTCGGGGTGAGCTCGCGCAGCCGCTTGAACGGCAGCTTGCCGGTCACTGTGTCGACGAGGGCCGCCTTAATCCCGGTCCCGCCGATGTCGATGCCGATCGCAAAGCGGGGGGAGGCCTCTGTGCTCATCTCATCTCTCCTCGTGTGCGGGTCCCGCGGCGATCGCGGTGTCGGCGTCGGGCAGGGTCAGGATCTCGGCGCCGGACTCGGTCACCGCCAGCGTGTGCTCGAACTGGGCGGAACGCCTGCGATCCTTCGTCACCACGGTCCAGGAATCGTCCCAGACGTCCCAGTCGATGGTGCCGAGGTTGAGCATCGGCTCGATCGTGAAGATCATTCCCGGCTCCATCGTCTCGGCGTGGGCGGGAGCGGCATCATAGTGCGGGATGATGAGCCCCGAATGGAATTCGCGTCCGACCCCGTGGCCGCTGTAGTCGCGCACGACGCCGTAGTCGAAGCGCTTCGCATATTTCTCGATCACCCGTCCGATGACGTTGATCTGCCGCCCCGGTCGGACCGCTTTGATTCCGCGCATCATCGACTCGTAGGTGCGTTCGATGAGCAGGCGAGACTCCTCGTCGACGTCTCCGGCGGTGAATGTGTAGTTCGTATCCCCGTGCATGCCCTGGTAGTAGGCCGTGATGTCGACGTTGACGATGTCGCCGTCTGCGATGACGGTCGAATCGGGGATGCCGTGGCAGATCACCTCGTTGACGGAGGTGCATACGGATTTCGGGAAACCGCGATAGCCCAGAGTTGACGGGTACGCTCCGTGATCGCACATGAACTCGTGCGCGACCCGGTCGATGTCATCGGTGGTGATGCCGGGGACGATCATTTCGCCGACGGCGGCCAGGGCGTTGGCCGCGATCCGACCGGCCTCCCGCACCGCCTCGACCTCCTCGGGGCTGTAGAAATTGTTTCCCCGGCCTTCGTCGGCGTCGGCGCGACCGACGTACTCCGGGCGGGGGATGTTCTTCGGCACACCGCGTTCGGGCGAGACGGTGCCGGGCGTGAGCAGGCGAGTGTGAACAGTCATGATGGTGTCGATCCTATGCTGGAAACGCGGCTTTGTCCCGCCGGCCGCCCGCCTGTCGATGAGGGTGCGAAGGGCGCGTGGAGTCTAGAATCGGAAGCAGCCGTGCCAAGGAGACGGGAGGCAGATTGAGCGACGACACGACATCGGCGGGCCACGAGTTCGCAGGCCTGGGCGAAGTGGTGAGCCTGACGAGCGCACCGCAGCAGATCGCCGACCACATCCTCTCCGGCATCGCCGTGGGAGCGCTGCCGGAAGGCACACTGCTGCCGGGAGAGCGGGCCCTGGCCGCGGATCTGCAGGTCTCCCGCTCGAGCGTGCGCGCTGCCCTGCTGCGGTTGGAGCGTCTCGGTGTCGTCGAACGCCGCCGCGGCCGCGGGGGAGGGACGTTCGTCAAGACCGCGCGCCCCGAGGCGCTGGCCCCCATGGCCGGCAGGATCGACGAATTCCACGCCGAACGTCGCAACCTCCTCGATGCCCGCGCCGTCTTCCAGAATTCCCTGGCCGCGACCGCTGCGCGCAGACGCACCGAGGATGAGCTGAGCGAGCTCCGAGAGTTGGCCGAAGTCTATTCCCGACGCGCCGAGGCGGCCGCCGCCCGCACGGCGGACGCGCAGTTCCACTTCGCCATCGCCCGGGCCGGGCACAACCCGGAACTCGTGCGCATGGCCATCGACCTCGATACGAAGATCAACGCCGGTTTCCGTCACGACCCGTTCTCTGCCGAGCTCTTCGACCACGCCGTGGACGATCACGGCGCAATCGTCGAGGCGATCGCCGCGGGAGACGCAGCAGAGGCCGGACGACTGTGCGAGGAGCACTTCAGATACACGACCATCGTCCCCCGCCCCTGACCCACTTACTACCTGACGGCGGCTCAGCAACCTCGCGCGAGGTTGCTGAGCCGCCGTCAGGTAGTAATAAAAGGGGAGGGGTCAGTTGGCCAGGGCGTGGGCCACGGACACGGCTTCGTAGCCGAACGCCTCGGCGACGAAGCCGTTCGTGACATGCCCATTGTGGATGTTGAGGCCGCGAGCCAGGGCCGCATCGTTCGACAGCGCCTTATGCCACCCCTGATCGGCGATCTTCACGGCAAACGGCAGAGTCGCATTCGTCAGTGCCGCCGTGGCCGTGTTCGGCACGGCACCGGGCATGTTCGCCACGCAGTAGTAGACCGAGTTGTGCACGGTGAACGTCGGATCATCGTGCGTCGTCGGTCGTGAGTTCTCGAAGCAGCCGCCCTGATCGATGGCGATGTCGACGAGCACCGAGCCCGGCTTCATCCCGGAGACCATGTCATCGGTGACGAGCTTGGGCGCCTTCTTGCCCGGGATGAGCACCGAACCGATCACGAGATCAGCCGAGGCCAGAGACTTCGTGATCTCGTACTTGTTCGACACCTTCGTGCCGATGGCACCGGCGAAGGTCTCATCGATCTGCCGCAGACGCGGAATGTTGATGTCGATGACTTCAACGGTCGCTCCGAGACCGAGGGCCATGCGGGCGGCGTTCGTCCCGGCCACACCGGCACCGATGACGACGACATTCGCCCGCTCGACGCCGGGGACCCCGGAGAGCAGGATGCCGCGACCACCATTGGCTTTGAGCAGGCTGTGCGCGCCGACCTGAGTCGACAGGCGTCCGGCGATCTCACTCATCGGAGCCAGCAGCGGAAGACCGCCGCCGTCGGGCTGGACGGTCTCGTAGGCGATGGCCGTGGTCCCGGCCTCCATCAGAGCCTTCGTGAGTGCCTCATCGGCAGCGAGGTGGAGGTAGGTGAAGAGGATGAGATCCTTGCGCAGGAACCCGTATTCCTGGGCGATCGGCTCCTTGACCTTGAGCACGAGATCGCCGGCGGCCCAGGTGGAGGCCGCGTCGGGGGCGATCGTCGCTCCGGCTGCCTCGTATTCGGCGTCGATGATGAAGGAGCCTTCGCCGGCTCCCGCCTGGACGGTGACCTCATGGCCGTGGGCGACGAGCTCGTTGACACCGGCAGCGGTGATGGCGACTCGGAATTCGTTGTTCTTGACCTCGGTGGGCACTGAAATGCGCATTGTGTGTCCTTCTCTCCTGGTGATGAGCCGCAACGGCGGAGGCGGCCGACCACTCCGTCGACCGTCGATGGTGCCAACTCTATTCCTTTGAAGGTTTGGAGAGCAAACCTTTAAGTCTGTTTCCGTCTTCCCAATTGCGAAATCAGTGTGTGTGAGTGCCAGATGCCGCGGAAACCATGGTTCCAGACGGTGCAGGAGTGCACCGGAGGTATCAGGAGCCGCAGTTCCTGGCATTGAGCGGCAGGTGCCGCCAGTTCTCCTCGTGAACCGGTAAGCTGAAAGTGTCAATACAGAACCCCGCCGAGGAGAGAGGGCTCGCCATGGGACTCTACGAAGATATCGACGACCCGAACTCGAAGTACTACTTCAACCTCGAGACGAACACCGTCGAAAAGGGCCTGGTCAGCGATTGGACCCACCGCATGGGGCCATACGAGACCGAGGAAGTCGCCCGCGCCGCGCTGGAGAAGGCACGTGAGCGCAATCAGAAGTGGGACGAAGACGACGAGAAGTGGAACGGCTGAACCGATGTCGCGTCAGGAGGAATTCGTTCTCAGGACAGTCGAGGATCGTGAAGTGCGATTCATCCGACTCTGGTTCACCGATGTCCTCGGACAGCTGAAGTCCGTGGCCATCGTTCCCGCCGAACTCGAAGGCGCCTTCTCCGAAGGCATCGGGTTCGACGGTTCGGCAGTCGAGGGACTGTCACGGGTATTCGAGGCCGATATGGTCCTCAAGCCCGATCCTTCGACGTTCTCTCTGCTGCCCTGGCGCGGGGAGATCGAGCCGACCGGGAGAATGTTCTGCGACGTCCACGTCCCCGGGGGAGAACCGGCGCCGGCTGACCCGCGCAACGTCCTCAAGCGCACCTTGGCCAAAGCCGCCGAACGCGGCTTCACCTTCTACGTGCATCCGGAGATCGAGTTCTATCTGTTCAAGACCGACAACCTCGATCCCGTCTCCGGGATCAGCGATGGCACCGCGCCGAAGCCCGTCGACACGGCAGGCTACTTCGACCATGTCAACGGCGGAACGGCCAACGACTTCCGGCGGGAAGCCGTCACCATGCTCGAAGCCATGGGCCTGTCGGTGGAATTCTCCCACCATGAGGCCGGACCCGGTCAGAACGAGATCGATCTGCGCTATGCCGACGCGCTGACGATGGCCGACAACGTCATGACGTTCCGGTCTGTGATCAAAGAGGTCGCGATCTCTCAGGGTGTCTACGCCTCATTCATGCCCAAGCCGATGGCCGAGCACCCGGGCAATGGGATGCACACGCATGTCTCCCTGTTCGAGGGCGAGAACAATGCCTTCTTCGAACCGGGTGCTGAGTACCAGCTGTCGAAGACCGGTCGCCAGTTCATCGCCGGACTGCTCACCCACGCCGCTGAGATCTCCGCGGTGACCAACCAGCACGTGAACTCGTACAAACGCCTGTGGACCGGGCACGAAGCCCCGTCGTACATCTCGTGGGGCCATCGCAACCGTTCGGCGCTCGTGCGAGTCCCGCAGTACAACTCAGGGAAGTCCTCATCCGCACGGGTCGAATACCGTGCTCTCGACTCCTCGGCCAACCCATACCTGTCCTATGCGCTTATGCTCGCAGCGGGCCTCAAGGGAATCGAGGAAGGGTACGAACTGCCTGACGAGGCCGAGGACAACGTCTGGCTGCTCTCATCCACTGAACGTCGAGCGATGGGCATCGAAGCGCTGCCGCGCAGCCTCTCCCACGCCCTGGAGCTGATGGAAGGCTCGGACCTCGTCGCAGAGACGCTGGGCGAGGAAGTGTTCGACTTCTTCCTGCGCAACAAACGGCAGGAATGGACCGACTACCGTGCACAGGTGACTCCGTACGAAATCGCCAAGCACTTCACCTCGATGTGATGGCCGCAGTCACATCTCGCACCACCAGCATCCCGGATGCCACTGCCCGCTTCCTCCGCGAGCTCGATGAGCTGCTCGGTGAGGCCCTGGGCACTGACTCGAGGTTCGTCGATCTGCTCATGGCCGCACCGGATCCGCACGGGGCGGCGCTCGGTCTGCTCCGCGTGGTCGAGGCCGCAGGAGAGGATTCCGGGGCGCTGCTGGACGCGGTGAGGTCGGGGACGAAGAGCGACCTGGCCGAGGATGAACTCAATCGTCCGCTCCTGGCTCGACTGCTCGCGGTCGTCGGCACGTCGGAGGCGATGGTCGATCACCTCGTCCGACATCCCGACTCCCTGCCGTTGCTGCTCGTCCCGGACCCGTTCCTGCTGATCTCCACGCCTGCCGCCTCGGCGGTGTCCCTGCGCGCCGAGATGCTCTCGGCCCTCGGCGCTGACCCCGACGATCCGGCTCCGCGTGCGAAGGTGACCGGAGACGAAGGAATCAAGGCACTGCGACGAAACTACCGTGATGCTGTGCTTCGCCTCGTCGCCGACGACCTGTCGGCGGAGTCCCCGGGCGAGATCGTCGACCAGGTCATGGCCGTCCTGTCGGATCTGGCGGCGGCCGCACTCGACGCGGCCCTGGCCATCGCGCGTGCCGAGCTCGATGAGGCGGCCCACATCCGTCTTGCCGTCATCGCCCTGGGCAAGACCGGGGCCCGAGAACTCAACTACGTCTCCGATGTCGACGTCGTCTTCGTCCTCGACTCCGCTGAGACCGAGGGGGCCAGGAACCTGGCCACCGATCTCGCCCAACGCATGCGCAGCATCCTCTCGGACGCCGGAGGAGAGCCCGCCCTGTGGGAGGTCGACACGGCGCTGCGCCCCGAAGGCAAAGCCGGAGCACTCGTGCGGACGCTGTCGGAGTTCGAACACTATTACGCCGAGATCGCCGAGAACTGGGAATTCCAGGCCCTGCTCAAGGCCCGACCCGTGGCCGGCGACGTGGAGGTGGGGGAGGCGTTCTCCGCAACGCTTCTGCCCCTGGTGTGGCAGGCGGCCAGCCGTCCAGACTTCATCGATGGGATCCGCGCGATGCGTCGGCGCGTCGTCGACCTCATCCCGGCAGTCGAAGCCCCACGCCAGATCAAACTGGGACGCGGGGGTCTGCGAGACGTCGAATTCTCCGCCCAGATGCTCCAGCTCGTCCACGGACGCAATGATGAGGACATCCGCACCCCGAACACCCTCGTCGCCCTCGAAGAGCTCGGAGAGCACGGATACATCGGTCAACAGGACGCATCGGTCTTCTCGACCGCGTACCGGTTCATGCGGGTCGTCGAACACCGAGTCCAGATCCCGAGGATGATGCGCAACGCACTCATCCCCGACGACGAGACCAAGCTGCGGATGCTGGCCCGCTCCGTCTTCCGCTCCGGGTCACGGACCGGGGACCGCCTCGAAGAGGTCCGCCGCGACTATGCGAAACAGGTCACCCGGCTCCACGAGCAGATCTTCTATCGGCCCATCCTCGAGGCGGCCGTGGGAGTCCACGGTGCCGTCGTGGACGCGCAGAAGCGAGGAACGAGTCTGCAGGCGGCCGCCGATCGCCTCCAGGCTTTCGGCTATGTTGACCCGCAGGGAGCATTGGGCCACATCAAGGCCCTGACCACAGGCATGTCGCGTACGGCATTGGTCATCAAACAGGTGCTTCCGGCCCTGCTCGACTGGTTCTCCGATGGGGTCGAACCCGACCGAGCTCTGCTGGCCTTCCGACGGCTGAGCGAGTCGCTGGCATCGTCGGGGTGGTTCCTCAAGATGCTTCGTGACTCCGGTCTCGCCGCCAAATCGGTGGCCGAGGTGCTTTCCCTGTCCGGGTATGCGACGGAACTTCTGCAGCGCCAGCCTGCTGCTGTCGCCTGGCTGGATCGCTACGAGAACCTCGACGCCCGTGACCTTGCGATCCTCAACGCCGAAGTCGACGGACTGCTCAAACGCCACGGGGCCGACGCGGTCACTCCGATTCGTGAGACCTACAGCCGTGAGCTGCTGCGCATCGCTCTGCGCGACGTCCTCGATGTCGGAGATCGGGCCGAGATACCCGGCGATCTCTCCGATCTCATGGACCTGGCGGTCCGCGGTGCCCTGGAGGCGGTCCGAACCGACTTGGACGGGCCAGAGACTCCGGACTACGAATTCGGGATCATCTCGATGGGCCGCTGGGGCGGACGGGAGATCGGCTACTTCTCCGACGCCGATGCGATGTTCGTCTACCGGCCCTTGAGCGACGATCTCGACGCCGAGGCTCGGGGAAAGCTGAGCAAGCATGTGACGAAAGTGGCCCTCCAGCTCACCTCCCGGCTCAAGGCCAGCGAAGGCGCCCAGGGGGTCGACCTCGATGCGGATCTGCGACCGGAAGGCAAGAACGGGCCGTTGGTACGCAGCTTCGCGTCCTACCAGGCTTACTACGCGAAGTGGTCTCAGCCGTGGGAGGCGCAGGCGCTGCTCCGGGCACGTCCGGTCGCCGGCGACGACGGTCTCATCGCCGATTTTCGGGCACTCATCGATCCGCTGCGCTATCCCGTGGAGATGCCGCAGAAGGCGCTGACGCAGGTGCGCACGCTCAAGGCCCGGATGGAAGATGAACGTCTGCCGCGCAGTGCCGATAAGCGTCGACATCTCAAACTCGGTCGAGGTAGCCTCTCCGATGTCGAATGGACCGTCCAGCTCCTGCAGCTTCGGCATGGGCATCGGGTGGACGGGCTGCGTACGACCTCTACTCTGTCGGCTCTCGACGTGGCCACTGAGGAAGGTCTGCTTCCGGCCGACGATGCCGAACAGCTGGCCGCGGCCTGGCAGCTGGCCACCGATGTGCGTTCCGCGGTCATGCTCTTCCGCGGTCGCACGGCGGAATCGCTGCCTGCCGATCACACCGAGCTCGAGGCCACGGCCCGCCTGCTCGGCTATCCGGCAGGGGCGGGCCATGATCTCGAAGACGACTATCTGCGTACGACCCGGCACGCTCGGTCCGTGATGGAGCACCGCTTCTACGAATTCTGAGGCACTGGCTGCGGCAGGCTGCCGTCATCGGGTTCCCCGCATGAGACCGCCGAATCAGACTTCGGGTCGACGGGTCAGAGGACGGTCGACGAGTCAGTCGGCGAATTCGAGCCCGAGCAGAGCGTTCTCGACCACCTCGGGCAGGGCCGGGTGGATCCAGTACTGCCCGGTGGCCACCTCGTCGGCCTTCTGACCGAAGGCCATCGCCTGGATGAGCGGTTGGATGAGAATCGAGGCTTCATGCCCGACGATATGCGCGCCGAGGATGTGCCGGGTGTGGCGATCGGCGATGATCTTCACGATTCCCGGATCATCGGCCATCGCCCAGCCGTAGGCGACGTCGGAGAACTTCTGAACCTTGATCGTGACCTCGTGCCCGGCCTCCGTCGCCTGGTCCTCGGTCATGCCCACAAAGGCGACCTGAGGGGAGGAGAAGACGGCGCCGGGCACGGCATGATGGTTGACGGCAGTGAGGTCAGCGGTCCGTGCACTGCCCGGCGCTCCTGCCGCGACATCTGCATCCAGGTTGCGGCCGACGACCTTCGCCTCGTGGTTGGCGACGTGCTTGAGCTGGTGCGGTGAGGAGATGTCCCCGAGAGCGAACATTCCCGGCACCGGCTGTCCGGCGGAGAGGACTCGTTGGTATTCGTCCACGGACAGGCGCTTCCCATCGGTGACGTCGAAACCGGCGGTCTCGACGTCGAGCTCGGCGGTGTTGGGGACCCGTCCCGTGGCCACGAGCACGCCGTCGGCGGTGATCGTCTCGGACAGGTCCACCTCGGCGAGGCGCCCGCTGGGTTCGAGGGTCAGCGTGACCTCGCCGTCGGCGACGTCGATCTGCTTCGCCTGGGCCCCGTGGAGGACGGTGTGGGAGGAGTCGAAGATCCGGGTGAACTCGTCGGCGGCCTCCTCGTCGATATTGCTCAGGAGGCGGGGGCCGCGGGCCAGGACGGTCACCTCGGTGCCGAGAGCGGCGAAGACGTGGGCGAACTCCATGGCCACGATCCCGGAGCCGATGATGACCAGGCGACGCGGCTGTTCGGCGCGGCGCATCACCGTGTTCGAGGTGAACACCGGGTAGTCGTCGGTGTCGATGCGGGCGATGTCGATCCCGGCGATGTCGGGGATGAACGGGTGGGCGCCGGCGGCGATGACGATGCGATCGGCGGTGATCTCCTCGCCGGAAGCAGTGCGCACGGTCTTCGCCCCGGTGAAATGAACGTGTTCGGGCACGACTGTGACGTTGGGTTGGCGGTCGCTGCTGCGGTATTCGCGTCCTCCGGACTCGATGGCGTCGATGCGGGAGAAGATGCGTTCCTGGAGGCCTGCCCAATCGACTTCGGGGTGGGTGGAGGTCAGATTGTAGCGATCGGCGTGGGCGGCCTGCTCGGCCAGAGTGGCGGGGTAGACGAACATCTTCGTCGGGATGCACCCGACGTTGAGGCAGGTGCCGCCAAAGTGCCATTCCTCGGCGATGGCGGTCTTCAGACCCGCGAATCGCTTGTCGAGGAACATATTTCCCGAACCGGTGCCGATGAGCAGCAGGTCATAATGCGTCAAAGTCCATCCCTCCGATGGTGCGTGATCCGACCGGCCGCGTGGGCGGCCGCAGAGCCGAAAGGGCGCCACGGGTGAAAACCCGTGACGCCCTCACTCTATTCCACTCGGCTGCGGGGTCTCAGCTCGGCTGAGGTCGGCCGCCGGCCGAGATCAGAGTGCGTAGTAGAGCTCGAACTCCGTCGGTGTCGGACGCAGGCGAGCGACATCGAGTTCGTTCTCACGCTTGATGCGGATCCATGTCTCGATGAGGTCGGGGGTGAATACGTCCCCGGCGGTGAGGAAGTCGTGGTCCTTCTCGAGCTCGATGAGAGCCTCGTCGAGGGTGCCGGGGACGAGCTTGATGTCCTTGGCCTCCTCCGGCGGGAGCTCGTAGAGGTCCTTGTCGATGGGCTCCGGGGGCTCGATGCGGTTGCGGATGCCGTCGAGTCCGGCCATGAGCTGCGCCGAGAACGCGAGGTAGGGGTTCGACGAGGGGTCGGGTACGCGGAACTCGAGGCGCTTGGCCTTCGGCGAGGAACCGGTCACAGGAATGCGGATAGCGGCCGAACGGTTACGTGCCGAGTAGACGAGGTTGACCGGAGCCTCATAGCCGGGCACGAGTCGACGGTAGGAGTTGATAGTCGGGTTCGTGAAGGCGAGCACGGCGCCGGCGTGCTCGATGAGGCCGCCGATGTACCAGCGGGCGAGGTCGGAGAGCCCGCCGTAGCCGTTCTCGTCATAGAACAGGGGCTCGCCGTTCTTCCACAGCGACTGGTGGCAGTGCATTCCCGAACCGTTGTCGTCGAACATCGGCTTGGGCATGAACGTCGCAGACTTGCCGTTGGCGAACGCAGTGTTCTTGATGACGTACTTGAAGTCGAGCAGCTGGTCGGCGGCGTGCTGGAGGGTGTTGAACTTGTAGTTGATCTCCTGCTGACCCGCGGTGCCGACCTCGTGGTGGGCCCGTTCCATCTCGAACCCGATCTGCTCGAGCGTCAGCGACATCTCGTCACGAATATCAGCGAAGTGGTCCTGTGGAGAGACGGGGAAGTACCCGCTCTTGTGCGGGGTCTTGTAGCCGAGATTGCCGCCGGCCTCATCGGCGCCGGTGTTCCACACTGCTTCCTCGGAGTCGATGCGGTAGAAGCTGTTGCCGGGAGTGTTCTCGTACTGGATGGAGTCGAAGAGGTAGAACTCCGCCTCGGCGCCGTAGAAAGCCGTGTCGGCGATGCCGGTGCTCTGCAGGTAAGCCTCGGCTTTGGCCGCGACCTGGCGGGGATCGCGGGAGTACGGCTCGTCGGTGAAGGGGTCGACGATCGAATGCGTGACGACCAGAGTCTTCGCCTCACGGAATGGATCGATGTAGGCGGAGGTGACATCGGCGAGCAGTTTCATGTCGGACTCGTGGATGCCCTGGAAGCCTGTGATGGAGGACCCGTCGAAGAGCAGACCTTCGGTGATCTCCTCCGTGCCGTATGAGGCGGCGGGGAGGTTGAAGTGCTGGACCACACCGGGCAGGTCGCAGAACCGGACATCGACGAATTTGACGTCGTTGTCCGAAATGAAATTGACGAGTTCTTCAGCAGACGAGAACACTTAGGTCTCCTAGTTCGTGTACGGTGGCCGTTTGTCCTGACCGCAGTCGATTCTAGTCGCAGAAGAGTGAAGTGGTGATGTCAGTCATGTTTCGGGCATGTTTCCTGAGGATCCATTCAGCTCGGATTCCGTAGGCTGGGGGAGTGATCAATCGTGACGACCTTGGTTCCTGGCTCGAAGGACCCCGGTTCGACAGGGATGACGACGACTGGCCCGGGAAGCGGCTCGGTCTGCCTGTCAGCGGCTCGCATTCTCTGGCCCCGGCGTGGAAGCGCATCTTCGCCCTGCTCGTCGACTGGCTGATGTGTCTGGCGATCGCCAATCTCATCGATCCGGCGAATCCGGTCCTGGCTCCAGCCATCTTCGCACTCGAGAATTTTGTGCTCGTGGGAACTCTCGGCTACTCGGTGGGGCATCGCCTCTTCGGCATCGAGGTCCGCCGTCTCGACGGCCATGTGCCGGGATTGCTCAAGTCGCTCATCCGCGCGCTCCTCGTTGTGCTCGTCATCCCCGCCCTCATCTTCAACCGGGACAACCGCGGAGTCCACGACCTCGCTGCCGGAACCGTCATCCTCCGCCGCTGACCTCCTTGTTGCTACCTGACGGCGGCCCAGCAACCTCGCGCGAGGTTGCTGGGCCGCCGTCAGGTAGCAACAAGGGGTGGTGGGATGAGAGCGGCGCCGACTCGGATCGAGTCGGCGCCGCTGCTTCGTCTTTGCTGGGTGTCTGCGGATCAGCGTCCGCGCATGGCCTTGTGGTTCGGGCGGGCCTTGTTCGGGTCGATTCCCTTCGGGATCGGCGGGCGCGAACCCTGAGTGCCGAGTGCGGCAAGACGGTTGCGCACGGCCAGCACCTCGGCGCGGTTGAGTTTGCGCGGCAGCTTCTGCACGGCCGGAACGACCTGCTTCATCGTCAGCTGGCCGTCTTCCTTGCCACCCTGGAAGGTGTGGACCGGGACGTTGGGGAGGATGCGCTCGTGACGCTTCTTCTCCTTGGCCAGCAGCTTCGCACTGCGACCCTTCGGCCCTTCGCTCAGCAGCACGACGCCGGCACGGCCGGTCGAGCGGAACACGAGATCGCGGCTCTTCGGGTCGACAGCGATGGGCTTCTCGTCCATGAGGTAGCCGCGACGAGCGGTGTTGAGGACGGCCCCGAAGGCTCCCGGCTGTCCGTCCATCTGAGCGAATGCGGCGGTCTCGGCGAAGCGCCCGAGCATGAACATGCCCAACAGCAGACCGATCATGAAGCCGAGGATCGTCGTGAAGATCGCGGTGGTGCCGCCGATGAGCAGACCGATCATGAGACCGATGAGCGTGCACCCGAGGATCGCCGCAGCCAACAGCCACGGAGTCGCTTTGTTGTGTTTGGCGGACAGCTCATAGACCTGACGCATCTGCGCCAGACGGCCGGGCTTCTTGTTCGGATCTTTGGGCTTGCGCCGGAAGAGTCCCTTACGCGGTTCTTCGCTCATTCTCTCACTTGCTCTTGAGGGGCGTTGCGGCGTCGCCTCCCGAAATCAGGGGGAGGCTGACGCTCATTGCTCAGCAGTCAAGTCTACCTCTTCGCCGGGGCCGAAGGTATCCACAACCGCCTGCGCCTCCTGTTTGGCAGGCGTGTGCTTGTCCAGGTGCGCCAGATGCGACGGGATCTCCTCGCCGCGGCGACGCATGGCGGTGGCCCACAGGCGACCGGCACGGTAGGACGAACGCACGAGCGGACCCGACATGACACCGAGGAAGCCGATCTCCTCGGCCGCGTCGCGCAGCATCACGAAGTCGGCAGGCTTGACCCACCGGGTGACGGGGTGGTGGCGCGGGGAGGGACGCAGGTACTGCGTGATCGTGATGAGGTCGCATCCGGCATCGTGCAGGTCCTTAAGCGCGGAGATGATCTCGTCGTTCGTCTCACCCATCCCGAGGATGAGGTTCGACTTCGTCACCAGACCGGCTTCGCGGGCTTGCGTGATCACCGACAGGGAACGCTCGTAGCGGAACGCGGGGCGGATCCGCTTGAAGATGCGCGGCACCGTTTCGACATTGTGCGCGAGCACCTCGGGACGCGAGGAGAACACCTCGGCGAGCTGATCCGGTTTGGCATTGAAATCGGGGATGAGCAGTTCGACGCCGGTGCCGCGACCGTCGACGTAGGACAGGTCGTGGATCTGGCGCACGGTCTCCGCGTAGAGCCAGGCACCGCCGTCGTCGAGGTCGTCACGGGCCACACCGGTGATCGTCGAGTAGCGCAGGCCCATCTCCGCCACCGAGGCGGCCACACGGCGCGGCTCGTCGGCGTCGAATTCGGCCGGTCGGCCGGTGTCGATCTGGCAGAAGTCACAGCGTCGGGTGCACTGTTCGCCGCCGATGAGGAAGGTCGCTTCGCGATCTTCCCAGCATTCGAAGATGTTCGGGCAGCCGGCCTCTTCACAGACCGTGTGCAGCTCCTGCTTGCGCACGAGCGATTTCAGCGCGGTGTATTCGGGGCCGATATGGGCCTTCGCCTTGATCCAGGCCGGCTTGTCCTCGATGGGAGTCTCGGAGTTGCGGGCCTCGACGCGGAGCATGCGGCGGCCCTCTGGTGCGATCGTCATCTGAGTTCTCCTATGCGGTGATGGTCTCGTGCAGGATCTCGTCGAGTCGCGATGCCACGTCCTCGGGAGTGACGGTGCGGCCGAGCTCGGCACTGATGGTCGTGGTGTCTGCGTCGGTGATCCCGCAGGGGATGATGGATTCGTAGGCGCCGAGGTCGTTGCTGCAGTTGAGCGCCAGACCGTGCATCGTCACGCCTTCGTGGATGCGGATGCCGATGGCGCCGATCTTGCGGTCGCGCCGGAGACCGTCGGCCGGCAGCCAGACGCCGGCACGTCCCTCGATCGTGGTCGCTTCGATCCCGTACTCGCAGAGCAGTCGGATCATCGCGTCCTCGAGCTGGGACACGAAGAGTCGGACTTCTTTGGGATCGTTGAGCTTGTAGATGCAGTAGGCGACCAGCTGTCCGGGTCCGTGCCAGGTGATCTTCCCGCCGCGGTCGACGTCGATGACATCGGTGCCGTCGGTGGGCCGTTCGAAGTCGTCGGTGCGCTTGCCGGCCGTGTAGACCGGTGAATGCTCGAGGAGCAGGATCGTCGAAGGACGGTCACCTGCGAGCACGTCGTCGTGGTACTTCTTCTGCAATTCCCAAGTCTGCCGATAGTCCGAGAGGACTGGGGCGAACCCGAGCGTTTCTGTGGCCAGGGGCATGGCTCCACACTATGACTCTTGCCGTCGGTGTTCAATTTGTTCCCACTCGCATCTGCAGGCCGTCACCGAGGCTGTGGCTCTTGACACAGGACGACTGCACCGAGCATCATTAAACGACAATAAACGGCATCCAGCTTAATCAACGGAGATGACGAACGATGACATGGGAGTTCCAAGCAACGATCGCGGACGATATCCATCGTGTCCGCGATTCCGACGGTCGCAGTGCGTGGGGCGTCGTGCACAGAGAATTCGATGCCGATCATCCCCGTGTTCTCGCCCTCGCCGAGGTGGCACTTCCGAACGGCCCCCGTTCCCTTCTCATCGTCCCCGCTTCACCCGGTGGGCTCGTCCTCGACGTCGTCCGCGCCTATCAGGGTCTGACCGAGCCCGAGCTGTGCACGCTGTTCCTCGGCATAGTCGAACAACTGCGGGTCTGCACGCGCCCGGAGGAGCGTCTGGCTCTGTCGTCCTTCGCCCTCGATGCCGAAGGCCGGCCGGTGATCATTCCCGGCGTCTGCGCGCCGAGAACGACGACGCCGCGGCGGGCCGTGGGGGAGATGATCTACCATGCCGTCTTCGGGAGGCCATGGGCCGAGGCTCTGCTGCCGGTGGACCTGGCACTGGCCGAATCATCGTCGGCCCTGCGTTCGCTCGTCGCCGGTCTCCTCGACGACGCGGCGTCCGATGTCGGGTTGGAAACCGCCCTCGCCGAGGCGGCCGAGTCGCTGCGGAGCCTCGACCGACCCGCTGCGCTGCCGCTGGTTCCCGCCGAGAGTGCAACGGCACCCGAATCGGCGCTCACGGCGCGTCTGCGTGTGGCCTCTGGACTCAGGCCGAGTCGGGGTTCGACGGGGGATATCGAGTCGAACCTCGGGTCTCCGGCTCCGCCTCTGCGCGGCGGAGGAGTCTCACCGCTGCGTGCTGGGGCGAAGAGCTCGCGGCGTTCGAGGCGGAAGCGAGCGGAGGCACGAAGAAGACTGCTGACTCAGATCCTGGGTGCTCTGGATTCACTGCGGTCACGGCTGAGGGCCATGGCCCTGTCGCGAGTGCTGGGACGCAGCACGCTGTTCATCGGCCTCGCCGTGTCTCTGACGCTGCTCGGCGGAATCGTCGTCTGGTCATCATGGTCGTCCAGCGCGTCCTCGATCCGGGAGGAAACGTCGTCCGGCCAGGGGTCCGGCCCGTCACCCGAGCAGGCGTCGTCTCTCGGCGTCGACGAGGTCACCGGTGTTCTCACGGATCTGTGTGAGTCTCGAGCAACGGCGCTCAGCGACGGCGATAGCGAGGCTCTGCAGGCGCTGACGGTCCCCGAGTCCGCTGCCGCGGCGGCAGATGAGCTCATCGATCCATCGGCATATGCCGACTCGGACTATTCGATCGATATCGAGGACGTGACGATCGTTGCCGCCGACGATGACCGGGTGGTCGCCTCGGCGCTCATGCGTTCGAGCGCGGGCAGCGGTGACGCTCTGCAGGAGTTCGCCGCCCAGTCGGTCGAATTCGAGCTGGCGAAGGTCGAGGGAAGATGGCTCGTTGCAGAGGTCCGCGAGATCGCCGAGCCGTGAATGCCCCGAGGGGCCGACCATGCGTGGTCGGCCCCTCGAAAGGTGTGTGGAAGAGTCAGGTTCAGAGGTCGAGATCGGCCTCGAAATTGCCTTCTTCCAGACGTGCCTTGATCGTCTGCAGGAAACGTCCCGCATCCGCACCGTCGACCAGCTGGTGGTTGTAGGTCAACGGCAGGTACACCATGTCACGGATGGCGATTGCCTCGTCGCCGTCGGCCGTCTTCACGGCGATGGGGCGACGCACGATCGCACCCGTGCCGATGATGCCCATCTGCGGCTGGTTGATGATCGGCGTGTCGAACAGCGCGCCGACGGAACCGATGTTGGTCACCGTGAACGTTCCGCCCGAGAGCTCATCCGGCATGATCTTGTTGTTGCGGGTCCGGTCAGCGACATCGTCGATGGCCTTGGACAGGCCCGCCACGCTGAGGTCACCGGCATCCTTGATCACGGGAACGAGCAGTCCGCGCGGAGTGTCGACCGCGACGGCCAGGTGCTCGTGATCGAAGTAGGTGATCTGCTGCGACTCGAGATCGTACTGCGCGTTGACCTTCGGGTGCACCTGAAGCGCCTCGACGATGGCCTTCGCGAAGAACGGCAGATAGGTCAGCTTCGAACCGTGCTTGGCCTGGAATGCCTCCTTGTTGGCCTTGCGCAGCTTCACGACGCGAGACATATCCACTTCGATGACCTGCGTGAGCTGAGCAGAGACATCGAGGGACTCGCTCATGCGCTTGGCGATGGTCTGGCGGATGCGCGAAGCCTTCTCCGTGGTGCCGCGCAGCTTCGCGACCTCCTCGGGGATCTCGACCTTGAACGGAGCCTTGGACGCGGCGGCCGGTGCGCCGGACTGTGCAGCGGGGGCCGCGGCGGGAGCGCTCTTCGCGGCCGCCTCGACATCCTGCTTGCGGATGCGTCCGCCCACTCCGGTGCCGGTGACCTGCGAGAGGTCGACACCCTTCTCGCGGGCCAGGCGGCGCACGAGCGGTGTGACGTAGGCGGCGTTCTCGCCCACGGTGTCGGCGGCGGCAGGGGCCTGAGCCGCGGCGTCGACAGGCTCTTCGGCCTGAGCGGCGGAAGCCGACTGCGCCGATGCGGCTGCGGCCGGCTTGGGAGCCGACTCCTGCTTCGGGGCCTCCTCCTTGGGGGCTTCCTGCTTCGGGGCAGCCTCGGCGGGAGCTTCGTCCTTGGGGGCTTCCTCGGCCGGCGCGGATTCGGACGGGGCACCGGAACCGATGCGAGCCAGAGGCGCGCCGACCTCGACGGTGTCGTCCTCGTCCGCGAGGTGAGCCTGGACGACTCCGGCGACGGGGGAGGGGACCTCGGTGTCGACCTTGTCGGTGGAGACCTCGAGCAGAGGTTCGTCGACCTCGACCTCTTCGCCGACTTCCTTGAGCCAACGGGTCACAGTGCCTTCGGTGACGGACTCGCCGAGCGCGGGCATCGTGATCTCGGTGCCTTCGGAGGAACCGGAATCAGAAGCGGCAGGAGCGGATTCCGCCGCCGGTGCCTCATCGGCTGCCGGTGCTTCGTCAGCGGGAGCCTCTTCAGCAGGGGCTTCTTCGGCAGGTGCCTCAGCAGGCTCCTCGGCGGGTTCCTCGGCCGGTGCTTCCTCGTCGGAGGACGCGCCGCCGCCGTCGCCGATATAGGCGAGGTCGCCGCCGACCTCGACCACGTCATCTTCTTCGGCGAGGATCTTCTCGAGGGTGCCGGCATACGGGCTGGGGATCTCCGTGTCGACCTTGTCGGTCGACACCTCGAGCAACGGCTCGTCTACCTCGACCTCTTCGCCCACTTCCTTGAGCCAGCGAGTGACAGTGCCCTCGGTGACCGACTCTCCGAGAGCCGGCATCTGAACGGAATTCGACATGAGTATTCGTCTCCTCGGATCTTATGAGTGGAAGTGCAGGGGTTTGCCGGCCAGAGCCAGGTGGGCCTCGCCGAGTGCTTCGTTCTGCGTGGGGTGCGCGTGGATGAGCTGCGCGACTTCCTCGGGGAATGCTTCCCAATTGACGATGAGCTGAGCTTCACCGGCCTGCTCGGACAGGCGCGCGCCGATGCCGTGCACGCCCACGACCGGACCGTCCTTTTCCCGGATGACCTTGATCAGACCTGTCGTATTCAGGATCACGGACTTGCCGTTGCCGCCGAGGTTGTACTCGAGGGCTTCGACCTGATCCTTGCCGTACTTCTCTTCGGCCTGAGCCGACGAGAGCCCGACGGAGAAGATCTCGGGTTCGCAGTAGGTCACGCGGGGGATGCCGGATTCGACGACCGGTGCCGGGTTGAGTCCGGCGATCTCCTCGGCGATGAAGATGCCCTGGCCGAAGGCACGGTGGGCCAGTTGGAGTCCGGGGACGATATCGCCGCAGGCGTAGATGTTCCCGACGCCGGTGTGGAGACGTTCGTTGGCCAGGACGAATCCGCGATCCATCGGGATGCCCTGCTCTTCGAAGCCGAAGCCCTCGGTGACCGGACCGCGGCCGACGGCCACGAGGAGGTACTCGGCTTCGAGCGTCGAACCGTCTTCGAGGGTGACCTTGACACCGTCAGCGGTCTCTTCGACGCCCTTGAACATGACTCCGAGCTTGAACTTGATCTTGCGCTTCTTGAAGGCGCGCTCGAGGTTCTTCGAGATGGTCTCGTCCTCGTTGGCGACGAGGTGCTTGAGTCCTTCGACGATTGTGACGTCGGCTCCGAAGGAGTTCCAGACGCTGGCGAACTCGACGCCGATGACGCCGCCGCCGAGCACGATGGCGGAGTTCGGGACCTTGTCGAGTTCGAGCGCCTCGGTGCTCGTGATCACGCGGTCGGTGATCTCGAGTCCGATGGTCTTCGACGTCGAACCGGTCGAGAGCAGAACATTCGTTCCCTTGACGGTGTGGCTGCCGTCTTCGCCGGTAACCTCGACGGTGTCCTTGCCGACGAGCTTGCCGGTGCCGAAGTACGTGTCGATTCCGCGAGCCTTGACCAGACCCTGCAGACCCTTGTAGTTGCGGGTGATGACGCCGTCTTTGTACTCGAGCACCTTGGCGATGTCGATCCCCTTGAACTCGGCTTCGATGCCGAAGGTCTCGGAGTGCTTGGCGGAGTCGGCGACTTCTGCGGCGTGCAGAAGAGCCTTCGTCGGCACGCAGCCGCGGTGCAGGCAGGTGCCTCCCACCTTGTCGCGTTCGATCAAAGCGACCTTCATGTCGAGCTCCGCGGCTCGCAGAGCAGCGGCATAGCCACCGGTTCCGCCGCCCAGAACGACAAGGTCGTAGGTCAATTCGTCACTCACGGATTTCTCCTCGTAGCTGTGAATAAGCCTGCAGTACGCAGCTTTCAGTCATATCTTTCCACTTTTCTTTGCCGGGGCGAAGAAAAACGCTGTCTGATTGGACACAGGTGGGCATCATCACGTTGCCCTCGACAGCGTGTAGAACCATTGTGCTCAGGCCTGTGCCTTCGCGATTTCGATGAGGGTGCGCACCGCGGCTCCGGTTGCGGCCTTCGGCGTGTAGCCGAAGGGTGCGGACCCGTTGAAGCTCGGTCCGGCGATATCGATATGCGCCCAGTTCGCATCCTCACCGACGAACTCCCGCAGGAACGCGGCTGCGGCGAGCATGCCGCCGGGGCGCGGTCCGGAGTTCGTGAGATCGGCGGCGGTGGAGTCGAACCCGGAGAGCATCTCCTCGGGGATCGGCATCGCCCACATCTGCTCACCGGCCACGGACGCCGAGGCGATGACCTCCGCCCGTGCGGTTTCGGAGCCCATGACGCCGGAGGTGCGTTCGCCGAGTGCGACGATCTGCGCACCGGTGAGGGTGGCCACGTCGATGAGCAGGTCCGGGTTCTCCTCCCCGGCGTCGGTGAGTGCATCGGCGAGGACGAGTCGGCCCTCGGCATCGGTGTTCGTGACCTCGACGGTCTTGCCGCTGCGCATCTTCAGCACATCGCTGGGACGCTGCGCCGAGGATCCGGGCATGTTCTCGGCCAGCGGCAGCCACGCGGTGACCCGCACGGGCAGTTTGAGGTCGGCGATGCCGAAGAGCGCCTGCACGACGGCCGCGGAACCGGCCATATCGGACTTCATGTCCTCCATGCTCTTCGCGGGCTTGAGCGAGATTCCACCGGAGTCGAAGGTGATGCCCTTGCCGACGAAGCTGAGATGGCGCTTCGCCCCACGCGGGGCGTATTCGACCTTGACGAGTCGAGGCCCGCGGGTCGAACCCTGGCCGACGCCGATGATTCCGCCGTAGCCTCCGGCCCTGAGTTCCTTCTCACCGAGGACGGTGACCTTGAGCTTGCGGTCCTTGGCCTGGTCCTTGACGATCTCTGCGTAGGACTCGGGGTAGAGATCCAGCGGGGGAGTGTTGACGAGGTCGCGTGCCCTGTTCGTCGCTGCGGCGATGACTTCGCCGGCGCCATGGGCCGCCGCGAAGGTCTTGCCCTTCGGGCCGATGACGGTGATGACTCCCGGCGTCCTGTCTTCGCTGCGGTAGTCGAGGAAGCGGTAGGCGCCGAGTCCGGCGCCGACTGTGACCGCTTCGACTTCGGCCGGAGTGGCGGCGGGCAGGGCCAGCGCGATCGACTCGGCTCCATCCAGCGCGCGCAGTGCGGCACCCGCGCCTCGGCGCAGCGATTCGGCCGTGGCGGCGACATCGGAGTCGTCGGCATCGTAATCGCCGAGTCCCACGAGCAGCACGGAGTCCGCGGCGATACCCTTCGGAGCGGGAACCCGAGCGGTGGATCCGGCCTTTCCGCTGAACCCGATGGCCCGCGCGGCGTCGTCGAGAGCGGTCTTTGCCGCCTTCGCGCCTGCGAGCCCGAGGACCGTCGAATCTGCTGCCGCCAGCACCAGTACGGAGGCGGTGGCCTTCGCCGGTGAGGTCGTGGAGTAGCTGCTGAGGGTGGATGCACCAGCCATGAGTTCCCTTTCAGTCGTCGTCGAACGTTGGTTCGATCCTAATGCCTAACACGCCGACTTGCTGAAGCGGTGCGGCACGCGCCTGCTGATGCCGTGAGGGACTCTGACATATTCTGGAGTGCGTGTACTCATTGATCTTCAGACTCCTCTTCGTCCCGATGGATGCCGAACGGGCCCATCACCTCTCGTTCTCCGCTCTGCGGCTCCTGGACTCCGTTCCTCTGCTCGGGCGTCTGCTCCGGTTCGTCTGCGCCCGCGGCACCGTCCGGCCCATCGAGGTGATGGGACTGCCCTTCGCCAACCGCGTCGGCCTGGCCGCCGGTTTCGACAAGAACGGTGTGGGAGTCCGCGCGCTGTCGGCGTTGGGCTTCGGCCATATCGAGGTGGGAACGATCACCGCACATGCTCAGCCGGGCAATGATCGTCCGCGGCTGTTCCGTCTGCGGCAGAACCTCGCCCTGCTCAATCGGATGGGGTTCAACAACGACGGAGCCCGTCAGGCATCGTTCAACATCGCCGCCGAACGGGCGAAGATCGAATCCCTCCCGCAGCGCCTGCGTCCCATCGTGGGCATCAACATCGGCAAGACGAAGGTCGTCGAGGCGGCCGACGCGGTGTCCGACTACGCCGCTTCGACCCGGGCGCTGGCTCCATTGGCCGACTACCTCGTGATCAATGTCAGTTCGCCGAACACCCCAGGTCTGCGCGACCTGCAGTCCGTGGGCAGCCTGGAGCCGATCATCACCGCCGTCCGAGACACCGCCGCCGAGGTGGTGGGCAGTCCGCGCTCATCGCTGGGTCATGTGCCGCTGCTGGTCAAGATCGCCCCGGATCTCGCCGATGAGGATGTCGCTGAGATCTGCGACCTCGCCCTGCGCACCGGCGTCGACGGGCTCATCACGACGAATACGACGATCGACCGGTCCGTGCTGACCGGTGCCGAGGCGGAATTCGCCGAAGGTCAGGCCGGCGGCATCTCCGGACGTCCGGTGGCCGCACGCTCACTCGAGGTGCTGCGTCTGGTGAAGAGGCATGTGGGCGATGAGCTCACCGTCATCTCCGTCGGGGGAGTCGCGGATGCGAAAGACGCCCGGGCACGACTGGCCGCGGGCGCCGATCTGGTTCAGGTCTATTCGGAGATGATCTACTCCGGTCCGTTCTTCCCCGGCCGCATCGTCCGCGGCCTCGAGCCGAGCAGACTGCTCACTCGGGGTACTGACGGCGCTTGACCTGCGGTTTGGGCATGCGCAGCGGACGCAGCTGGATGCTGCGCATGACCGCATAGAAGGTGATTCCCCGTTCGACTTCTCCGAACTTGTTGCGCAGTCGGTTCTTGAGGATGTAGTTGAGCACGAACCCGTCGAGGATGATCAGTGCGATGAGGCCCCAGACGGCATACGCGAAGTACTGCTGAATCTGCACCGGCAGCGTGAACGCGATGACGAGGATGAGGATCGCGGCGGGGATGAAGATCTCCCCGACCGAGAAGCGGGCATCGATGTAGTCACGGATGTACCGGCGCTGAGGTCCCTTGTCGCGGCGGGTGAGATACTTCTCCTCACCGTTCATCATTCCGATGCGCGCGCGATCACGCTCCTGCCTCTGCTGCTCCTTGGCTCGTCGGTTCGCAACCTTGCGATCCTTGTTCACCAATGGCTGGCGGCGTGCAGACTCCTGTTGGCTGCGTTTGGGCGTGGGCCGTCCCTTCTTCGCTTCCGCTTCGCGACGGGCGTCGGCTTCTGCGGAGAGGTCGTCATGGACTGGCTGAGAGGCGGAGGTTTCGTCCTCCGCGCGAGATTTTTTGCTTCCGAACACGAGATGAATACTACCTTTGGAGAATGAGCGAATCGACTTCAGCACTTGACAGTGCACAATTGCATGCCGAACTGGACACCATTTTCGAGGAGGTCCTCGGCAATCTCACGGATCTCGTCGCCATTCCCTCGGTCGCCTGGCCGAGCTTCGACGCCGCGAATGTCACCGCGAGCGCCGAGGCGGTCGCGAACTTGGCGCGCGAGCTCGGCCTCGACGTGGACATCCTCAGCGCCGATCAGCCCGACGGAACGCCGGGCTACCCGGCAGTCGTCGCCTCGGTGCCGGCCCCCGCGGGTGCCCCGACGGTTCTTCTGTATGCCCATCACGACGTGCAGCCGCCCGGACGCGCCGACGATTGGGACACCGAACCGTTCGTCGCCACTCGCCGGGGCGATCGTCTCTTCGGACGCGGAGCCGCCGACGACAAAGCCGGGATCATGGTCCATCTCACGGCTCTGCGGCTGTTGGCCGACCGCCTCGGTGTGGGTGTGACACTGTTCTTCGAAGGCGAGGAAGAGGCCGGCAGCCCGAGCTTCCGCAACTTCCTCGAGACCTACCGGGATCGTCTGCGCGCCGATGTCATCGTCGTCGCGGACTCCGGCAACTGGGCTGCGGGCACCCCGGCCCTGACGACGAGCCTGCGCGGAATGTGCGCCGTCGAATTCGAAGTCTCCACTCTCGACCACGCCGTGCACTCGGGAATGTACGGGGGAGTGGCACCGGATGCGATGCTCGCGATGACGAAGTTGCTGGCCACTCTCCACGATGCCAACGGCTCCGTTGCGGTCCCCGGCCTGCATTCGAGCGCGGAGACCGACATCGACTACGACGAGGCGACCCTGCGCACCGACTCCGGAGTGCTCCCGGACACCGATCTCATCGGCACGGGCACCCTGGCCTCCCGGCTGTGGACCCAGCCGTCGATCACCGTCATCGGCCTCGACATCCCGGATGTGGCGGTCTCGTCGAACACCCTGCAGTCCTCGCTCAAGGCCAAGCTCTCGATCCGACTCGCGCCCGGGGACACCCCCGCCTCTGCGGTCAGGGCCGTCGAAGAGCATCTGCGGGTGAATCTGCCTTTCGGCGCGCAGCTGAGCATCGGGGAGACCGAGGGCGGCAGCCCCTGGCAGGCCGATGAGAGCGATCCTGTGGTCCAGACCGCTCGGCAGGCACTCACCGATGCTTGGGGAACCGAGTCGGTGACGATGGGCATCGGCGGATCAATCCCCTTCATCGCCGATCTGCTCGACGTCTTCCCCAATGCGTCGATCCTCGTCACGGGTGTCGAGGACCCCGACGCCCGGGCACACAGCGCCAACGAATCGCTCTACCTGCCCGATTTCAAGGCCGCGATCGTCGCCGAAGCCCTGCTGCTGCAGCGCCTCGGCGACATTCGATGACACGAACGGGGAATAGCTTGCCGGGCACCGATGTTGTGAGCAGTGTAGCCTGGGGTCAGGAACGCGAGAAGGAGAAACCATGACTGTGACCGAAAAAGCCGAAGCCACCCACGAGGTGGAGCTGTCGTCGACCGCTGCCGACAAGGTCCGCAGCCTGCTGGAGCAGGAAGGTCGGGACGACCTGCGCCTGCGCGTGGCTGTCCAGCCCGGCGGATGCTCCGGACTGATCTACCAGCTCTACTTCGATGAGCGCTTCCTCGACGGGGACGCCGTCCGCGACTTCGACGGCGTCGAGGTCATCGTCGACCGGATGAGTGTTCCCTACCTGAGCGGGTCGACCATCGGCTTCTCCGACACCATCGAGAAGCAGGGCTTCACCATCGACAATCCCAACGCCGGCGGATCCTGCGCCTGCGGAGACTCGTTCCACTGATCAGCCTCGGCTGAGGAGGACCGCTTCTCATGGACCTGGAAGATCTGCGTGCCGTGTCGTTCACGGCCACGCAGTCCCAGGTCCTTTTGTCGTATCGGGCCGGACTCTTCCCGATGGGAGTCGGCCACGGCGGTGCCGGTCGGATGGGATGGTGGGCGCCGCGACGCCGCGGTGTCCTGTTTCCCGGTGACCTGCGCGTGACGAAGAGCCTGCGCAAGTCGATGAAGCACTTCACCTTCACCACCGACCGCGCATTCATCCACGTCATGCGCTCCTGTGCCGACCCGCGACGGACGGGAAGCTGGATCACCGAGGAGATGATCGAGCTCTACACGGGTCTCCACGAGGACGGCTGGGCCCATTCCGTCGAGGTCTGGAAGGACGATGAGCTCGTGGGCGGGCTCTACGGAGTCGCCATCGGCTCATTCTTCGCCGGCGAATCGATGTTCCACACTCAGCGGGATGCATCGAAGGCGGCGTTGGCCCACCTCGTCGGGCTTTTCGACGGCGTCGCCGACGTCACCGGGACAGGTCCGGTCACCTCGGCGGATGAGGAAGCGGGACAGGGGGACTGGCTCATCGACACCCAGTGGCAGACATCACATCTCGCGAGCCTCGGCGTGTCGGAGGTCAGCGGCCTCGAGTACTCCGCGCACCTAGATTCCGCGCTCACGGGCAGTCTCTGTCAGGATATTCTCAACAAATGAACATCTGCAGGTGAATTTCTACCGCTTGTAGCGGTAGTCTTATGACTGACAGAGTAAGTACACGTCTCTCGGCCTGACCTGGAGACGCAGAACGTTGTGAAAGGCTGCACGTGGATTCTCCGAATCAGTCAGGACCGCAGCGGTCCTGGGCGAAGCGGCTCGGCATTCTGAGCGCCGTGTTGATACCGGCGTTGCTAACGGGTTGCACGAAAGAGCAGATCGCCACAGGATTTTTTCCCGTCGAATCGCAGGGCGCGACGAACCACACGGATGCCTATACAGCGCTGTGGAACGGCGGCTGGATCGCCCTTCTCATTGTCGGCCTCATCGTGTGGGGCCTCATCCTGTGGGCCATGGTCGCCTACCGCCGCCGCAAGAACGATCGCGGACTGCCGGTGCAGATGCGCTACAGCATGCCGATCGAAATCCTCTTCACCGTGACTCCGGTCGTCCTCGTCCTCGGGTTCTTCTTCCAGAACGTCCAGGTCATGGAGAAGACGATTGACGACACGACCCCCGGTGAGCAGGTCATCGAGGTCGCTGCCAAGCAGTGGGCCTGGGACTTCAACTACGAGACCGAAGACGTCTACTACTCCGGGACTCAGGTCGCGCTCGACGGCACCCCGGAGCCCGAGAAGACCGCTCCCGTCCTCTACCTCCCCGTCGACACCGACCTGGAGATCCGGTTGCACGCCCGTGACGTCATCCACTCCTTCTGGGTCCCCGCCTTCCTCGAGAAGCGCGACATGATCCCCGGGCATGACCAGAGCCTGCATCTGCGTGCCGAGAAGGAAGGCGAGTACGTGGGCAAGTGTGCCGAGCTGTGCGGCGAATACCACTCGGAGATGCTGTTCAACGTCAAGGTCGTGTCCAAGGAAGAATTCCAGGATTACACGCAGTCGCTTGCCGATCAGGGCAACACAGGCCAGCTGGGACCGGAGTACGATCGCAACTGGTACCCGAAAGAAGGTGCTGAGAAATGACCGCCACGATGGATCAGGCGGCTCTTGACGCTCCAGTAGTTCCACGGAGCAAGGGCAAGATCATCGTCGACTGGATCACGTCGACGGACCACAAGACGATCGGGTACATGTACCTCATCGGCTCGTTCTTCTTCTTCTGCGTCGGCGGCGTGATGGCGCTCATCATCCGCCTCGAGCTCTTCGAGCCCGGCATGCAGATCATCGAGACGAAGGAACAGTACAACCAGCTGTTCACCATGCACGGCACTTTGATGCTGCTGATGTTCGCCACCCCGCTGTTCGCCGGCTTCGCCAACGTCATCATGCCGCTGCAGATCGGTGCTCCGGACGTGGCGTTCCCGCGCCTCAATGCCTTCGCGTTCTGGATGTACCTCTTCGGCAGCCTCGTGGCCATCTCCGGATTCCTCACCCCGCAGGGTGCGGCATCCTTCGGTTGGACGGCCTACGCGCCATTGAGCAATACGACGTTCACTCCTGGCGCCGGTGGAAACCTCTGGGTCCTCGGACTCGCTCTGCAGGGCTTCGGAACCATCCTCGGCTCCGTCAACTTCATCACCACTGTGATCACCATGCGTGCGCCGGGCATGACCATGTTCCGGATGCCGATCTTCACCTGGAACGTTCTGGTCACCGGCATCCTCGTGCTCATGGCCTTCCAGCCGCTGGCTGCTGCGCTGCTGGTCCTCGGTTCCGACCGTGTCCTCGGTTCGCATGTGTTCAGTCCGGGCAACGGCGGACCCATACTCTGGCAGCACCTGTTCTGGTTCTTCGGTCACCCGGAGGTCTACGTCATTGCGTTGCCGTTCTTCGGAATCGTCACCGAGATCTTCCCGGTGTTCAGCCGCAAGCCGGTCTTCGGCTACAAGGAGCTCGTCTTCGCGACGGTCGCCATCGCTGCTCTGTCGGTGACCGTGTGGGCCCACCATATGTACGTCACGGGCGTCGTCGCACTGCCGTTCTTCGCTTTCATGACGATGCTCATCGCGATTCCGACAGGTGTGAAATTCTTCAACTGGATCGGCACGATGTGGAGAGGCTCGATCACGTTCGAGACACCCATCGTGTGGTCGATCGGCTTCCTCGCCACGTTCCTCTTCGGTGGTCTGACCGGAGTCATCCTGGCCAGCCCCGCACTCGACCAGCACGTTTCCGACACCTACTTCGTCGTCGCTCACTTCCACTACGTCATCTTCGGTACAGTCGTGTTCGCGATGTTCGCCGGATTCTACTTCTGGTGGCCGAAATGGACGGGCAAGATGCTCAACGAGAAGCTCGGACACATCCACTTCTGGATACTGTTCATCGGTTTCCACGGAACTTTCCTCGTTCAGCACTGGCTGGGTGTCGACGGAATGCCGCGTCGTTACGCCGACTACCTGCCCCAGGACGGCTTCACCTGGATGAACCAGGTGTCGACGGTCGGTTCGCTGCTGCTGGGTCTGTCCATGGTTCCGTTCTTCTGGAACGTGTGGATCACCCACCGCACCGCACCGAAGGTCACGGTCGACGACCCGTGGGGCTACGGAGGATCGCTCGAATGGGCCACCTCCTGTCCGCCCCCGCGTCACAACTTCACGTCGCTGCCGCGGATCCGTTCCGAACGTCCTGCGTTCGACCTCAACCACCCCGAGCTGCTTGAGTACAGCGGGCACGGTCATGCAGAACCCCAGCTCACAGGAGACAACGCCAAATGAAGTCATCGATCTACGTCTTCAACATCTGCGGTCTGTTCTTCATCGCGGTCGGGATCTTCTACGGCGTCTTCACCGACTTCACCGAGCTCGTCGGATTCCCGGCGCTGCTCCTCGTCGGTCTGATGGCCCTGATGATCGGTGTCTACCTCTGGTTGACGGACCGTCGCGTCGGGCGCCAGCCTCAGGACAACGACGACGCCGAGATCTCCGAGGCCGACGCCGACTACGGGTTCTTCAGCCCGTGGAGCTGGTGGCCGATCACCTCTGCTGCTGCAGCTGCCGTCGCGTTCTACGGCATCGCCATGGGTTGGTGGATCGTCCCGTTCGGTGTCGTGCTCGGCATCGTCGCGCTCGTCGGTCTCACCTACGAACATGATCGCGGCGACTTCGCCCACTGATGCGGTGATCTGATCGCCCACCACTGTGGCCCGGACTCATTTCGAGTCCGGGCCACAGGGCTATTCACCGGACCGGTTGCGATGCACCGACGCGGTCGCTGCTTGGCGATCAGTCGCTGCTTAGCGAGCTGGTCGCTGCTTGGCGCCCCGGTCGCTGTTTACCGGCCTGGACGCTGCATACCGGCCCGGTCGCTGCTTTTGGCGCCCTGGTTCCCGTTCCCAGAGATCCGTGAAGACACCAGACGCCACACTTTCGAATAGGCGCTGTCTTCCCCGGAGCTCCGGGCCGGGGTCTGGGCCGTGCGGGACTTCAGGGGCGTGTAGTTGCACTGGTGCAGGCGCAGGAATTCGTCGGTGGGAGCATCGCTGACGCAGAGTGATCGCATTTTGGACGGATCATCGGGTTCAAAGTCGATGCTTTGTACCAAAAGCGATGATCGACGGCGCAGATACCGGTGTTGATCGACGGCTATCGAAGCGCCGCGTTGGCCCACCACGGTTCGACTCGGCAGCGTCTGAGCCCCTTGGTTTGGCCTCGGGCGTTTTTGTCGGGCTCCACACAGGCCGTAGACCAGGGCTCCACACAGGCCGGGCCCGGGGGGCCCAACACAGGCCGAACCGGGGGCTCCACACGGCCGTGAACGGGTTCAAGTGGGTCCTTTTGCCTTGCCTGACATGGCGGCGGCCGGCAGCTTTTGCGTGCCGCTGCGACCCTGCGAGGAGATGGGGCGACCGCAATTGGGTCATCTGTGTCATTTCGCAGTCGCAGAACCGGGATCTCCGAACGCTGCGGATGTGCGTGCAGGAACGCTGGGTCGGTGACTGGTCCACCAGAGCTGAGTCGGTGACTCGTCCTTCAGACAGGTGCCCCGGCCAGGGGACTGCTTCAGCGTACGCCCGACGCTCGCGCCGGGAGACGACTGCAGGTGCTTGCCGAGACTCTCTGCAACAGTGGTCGTCCGCTGGGGTTCAGCCAGCATGTCTCTGGTGACGCTGTGAGGCACGCCTCTTGCCGATGCTGACTGTTGAGGGAGAGTCGACTGCTGCCGGCCGAGCAGCACAGCGAGGGGGAGTGGCGCTGAGTCGATGCTAAGGCGATGAGCACCTCGGTTGAATAGACCGAGGGGCCCAGCAGTTGAACTGCTGAGCCCCTCGGCTGTGGCCGGTCGAATCGATCAGTGACCGAGCTGGTTGCTGATCGAGCCCTCGACCGCGTCGTGCTCGTGGTGCGAAGCTTCGAGTTCCTGCTTCGACACCGGAGCCACACGATCTTCGAAGAAGAAGCGTGAGAGTCGCGCACGCAGCTTCTCCATGCCCGTGATCTTGCCCTCGGCATTCGGCTGAGCCGGCACGTAGGCAGGCGATTCGAACGCGGTGATCTTCCACAGCTTGTGCGGGGGAAGAGCCTCGTGGCGTTCGAGAAACTCACCGTGGGGCAGACGGATGATGTGAGCCGTCTCCCGTCCGTGCAGAGCGATCTCGCGGTCCTTGCGCTGGAGTGCCAGGCACATGCGTTTGGTGATGACGTAGCCGATGATCGGTCCGAAGAAGAACAGGAACCGGAAGATGTAGATCATGTCGTTGAGCGACATCTGGAAGAACACGGCGATGATGTCACCCGATGCAGCCGCCCACATATTGCAGTAGAAGATGACTCCTGCAACGCCGATGGCCGTCCGAGTCGGGTTGTTGCGGGGGCGGTCGAGAATGTGGTGTTCCCGATGGTCCTTCTGCAGCCACGCCTCGAAGAAGGGGTAGATGAACATGACAGCGAACACGCCGCCCATGACGAGCACGGCACTGTTGATGTTGAACGAGATCGGCCATCCGAAGATGTAGAACTCGAACCATCCCGGAACGATGCGGAGGAATCCGTCGGCCCAGCCGATGTACCAGTCAGGCTGTGTACCAGCCGAGACGGGTGACGGGTCGTACGGACCGTAGTTCCAGATCGGGTTGATCGTGAACAGCGCCGAGATGAGCGAGAGCAGTCCGAAGATGAGGAAGAAGAAGCCTCCGCCCTTGGCCGCGAAGGTCGGGAGAACGGGTTCTCCGACGACGTTCTTCTCGGTGTTGCCGGCACCCGGGTACTGGGTGTGCTTGTGCACGACGACGAACATCAGGTGGATGCCGATGAGCGCGATGAGCAGTGCAGGCACGATCATGATGTGCAGTGTGTACAGGCGGGCGACGATGTCGATGCCCGGGAACTCGCCTCCGAAGAGGAAGAACGAGATGTAGGTTCCGACGAGCGGCAGCGACTTCAGGATGCCGTCGATGATTCGCAGTCCGTTGCCGGAGAGCAGATCGTCAGGCAGGGAGTAGCCGGTGAAGCCGGCGGCCATGCCCATGATGACGAGCAGAACGCCGACGATCCAGTTGAGTTCACGAGGGCGGCGGAATGCTCCGGTGAAGAACACGCGCAGCATGTGAACGCTCAGTGCGGCGACGAAGAGCAGGGCGCCCCAGTGGTGCATCTGTCGGATGAACAGTCCGCCGCGGATCTCCAGCGAGATCGCCAGGGTGGAGTCGTACGCCTCGGAGATCTCGACGCCGCGCAGGGGCAGCCACGGTCCGTCGTAGTGCAGTTCGCCCATGGCGGGCTGGAAGAAGAACGTGAGGAATGTTCCGGACAGGACGACGATGATGAAGCTGTAGAGAGCAACCTCGCCGAGCATGAACGACCAGTGCGAAGGGAAGATCTTGCGACCGAACTCGCGGACGAGGACGGACGCCCCCGCGCGGGTTTCGGCGAAGTTCGCCGCCTTCCCGATGGTGGTGGTTGGCTGTGTAGTACTCATGGGTGGTTGATCTCCCAGAACGTAGGTCCGACAGGCTCAGGGAAGTCCGACTGGGCAACCAGGTAGCCTTCGCTGTCCACGGTGATGGGCAGCTGAGGAAGCGGTCGTTTGGCCGGGCCGAAGATGACCTTGCAGTGTTCCGTCACGTCGAAGGTCGACTGGTGGCAGGGGCACAGCAGGTGATGCGTCTGGTGCTCGTACAGCGCCACGGGGCAGCCGACGTGCGTGCAGATCTTGGAGTAGGCGACGATTCCGTCGTGTGACCAGTCCTTGCGGTCCGGATCCTCTTTGAGTTCCTTGGGATCGATGCGCATGAGGAGCACGGCCGCTTTGGCCTTCTCGTTGATCGGGTGGTCGCTGGCCTCGTGATCGCCGATGCCCGAAGGCAGGACGTGGTAAGCCGAGCCGATCGTGACCTCGTCGGCCTTGATCGGACGCTCGGAATCCACCGAGGGGATTCCGCCCGGATCGCGGATGAGGCGAGTGCCCTTCTCCCACAGCGTGTGGAACAGCTTGTCGCCCGGCAGCGGTCCGAGGTCGCGGAAGACGAGGACTGCAGGCAGCGGTGCGATCGCCAGTGCGGCGATGAGAGTGTTGCGAAGCAGGGGACGACGGGCGATGCCCGACTCTTCCTTGGCCTGGTGGAGGATCTCGAGCGCGATCGCCTGATCCTCTTCGCTGCCGCCGATGTCATGACGTTCGTCGATGCCCTCATGGTCGCTCATGAGGTTCTTGGCCCAGAGCACAGCGCCGAAGCCGATGGAGAACATCGCGACAGCGGCACCGAGGCCGACGAACATGTTGTGGAGGCGGATGCTCTGCATCGATTCGCCCGGAGTGAACAGGAAGTACGCCACGATGAACCAGATGGTTCCGATCATCGAGAGGATGAACCAGGCGGCTACCTGTCGTTCGGCGACTTTCTCGGCGCGTGGGTCCGTGTCGGACAGGCGCGGTTTGTGCTCGGGCAGACCTGGGTTCGTGAACCCGTTCAACTCCTCGAGCTGGCTGCCGCCGCCGGAGTGCTCTTTCGAGGTCATTGAATTCCCCGTCTTTTCTCGTAATTGATGGTGAACGACACAGTCGGACTCACTTGGCCCTCGAAGACAGCCACACTGTCAGACCGATGACGGCAGCAAGACCGAAGAACCAGATGAACAGACCCTCAGCCACTGGTCCCAGGGATCCGAGCTTGAATCCGCCGGGGGAGGGATTGTCCGAGACTTCCTTGACGTAGGCGATGACATCGCGCTTGTCGTCGGGAGTCAGGTTCGCGTCGTTGAAGATCGGCATGTTCTGCGGGCCGGTCTGCATCGCTTCGTAGAGGTGCTTCTCGGAGACCTCGGACAGGTTCGGTGCGTACTTGCCGCGGGTCAGAGCACCACCGGAGCCGACCACGTTGTGGCACATGGCGCAGTTGGTGCGGAACAGACCGCCGCCGGCAGCGGGGTCGCCCTTCGAAGCATCGAGGTACTCGTCCTCGGGGATTGCCGGTCCTGGGCCGAGCGAAGCAACATAGGCAGCGAGCTGAGCAGTCTGCTCATCATCGAACTGAGGTTCCTTGACACGAGCCTGCGGGCCGTTGGCCTGTAGCGGCATGCGACCGGTGCCGACCTGGAAGTCAACAGCAGCGGCGCCGACTCCGATGAGCCCGGGGCCGGCCTTCGAGCCTTCGGCGTTCATGCCGTGACAGGTGGCGCAGTTGGCTGCGAAGAGTTTCTTTCCTTCTTCGATGTCAGAGGCGCTGGCTGTGTCCGCCTTGGCGCTCGAAGTCTGCGTGAAGAGTGCATAGGCTCCGCCGGTCAGCAGCAGTCCCACCAGAAGCAGCGCGACCAGCGCCATGGGATGTCTGCGGCGATCTGCTAGAAGCTTCACTTGATCGTCCTTTGCTTGAAGTGTTGTGAGTCCTGGGGGCCGAGCATCTCAGTCCGCCTATTGGAGGAGGTAGATGACGCCGAACAGACCGATCCAGACGACATCGACGAAGTGCCAGTAGTAGGACACGCAGATTGCGAATGTGGCTTCGTGGTGACCGAACTTCTTCGCCCCGTAGGCACGTCCGATGACGAGCAGGAAGCAGATGAGACCGATGGTCACATGGATGCCGTGGAAACCAGTGGTCAGGTAGAAGACGGAACCGTAGCCATCGGTGTTGATCGAGATGCCCTCGCTGACGAGGGTCGCGTACTCCATGACCTGGCCGGAGACGAAGATCGCGCCCAGGGCGAAGGTGAGGTAGAACCACTCGACCATTCCCCATTTGGCGATGTTGAACAACGAGCCGGTCCGCCGGGGGCGGAACCTCTCGGCTGCGAACACACCGAGCTGGCAGGTGAACGAAGACGACACCAGGATCAACGTGTTGCCGAGAGCGTAGGGGATGTCGAGGATCTCGGTCCTCGTCTCCCACAGCTCCGGAACGACGGACCGGATGGTGAAGTACATGGCGAAGAGCGCGGCAAAGAACATCAGGTCGCTCGCGAGGAACACGATGAAGCCCACCGTGGTCACATTCGGACGATTGACAACCGGATGTGCTGGCGCTGTTTGAGATGCAGTGGCAGTTGACACAACCCCATTATTACCCGTCTCGGGGTGAGTTTTCATCTTTTACCCAGGTTTCGGGAAAGAAATTTCTACACGACGTAGCAAAAACCGCGATCTGGTGCCGAAATCTCGTTCCGGGGGCAGCTTCTGCCCGCGTGTCGAAGTCGCGATAGTATTCCGCAGGTAAGGAACGTCCCCTCCTGCGGGACGGTGAGAACGCCTAGTGAGAGTTCATACGGATGACTGATTCCACGCCCCTGACCACCCCGGCGCCGCACGTGTCGGAGTCCCGCAGCGAGGTCGCGGCAGCCACTCAGAACTGGCCCGACCTGCTGATGGCACTCATGCATCAGCAGGACCTCGACGGAGTTCAGGCAGCGTGGGCGATGGACCAGATCATGTCGGGCAAGACCCCCGATGTGACAATGGCCGCATTCTTGGCCGCCCACCACACAAAGGGCGAGACGGTCGAAGAGATCGCCGGGCTGGTGGCGGCGATGATGGACCACGCTGTGCCCCTTCCCGGGCTCGAAGACTCCGTCGACATCGTCGGCACCGGCGGGGACCGTGCGAAGACGGCGAACATCTCCTCGACCGCGGCCATGATCATCTCCGCGACCGGGCAGCGCGTCGTCAAACACGGCAACCGTGCGACGTCCTCGGCGTCCGGCTCCGCCGATGTGCTCGAAGCACTCGGGGTGCGGTTCGACATCACACCCGAACAGACCGGTCAGATCGCCCAAGAGGTCGGGCTGGCCTTCTGCTTCGCCAACGTCTTCCATCCCTCGATGCAGTTCGTCGCGGCAGTCCGGCGACAGATCAACGTTCCCACAGCGTTCAACATCCTCGGACCCCTGACGAACCCCGCCCGGGCGCGGCATACGGCCATCGGAGTCGCCGACGCCCAGATGGCCCCGCTCGTCGTCGGAACCTTGGCCAAGCGCGGTCACCAGGCCGTGGTGTTCCGGTCTCAAGACGGACTCGACGAGCTGAGCAACACTGCCGTCAACGATGTGTGGGAGGTCCGTCACGGCGAGATAGAGCACACCACCTTCGACGCACTCGACCTCGGCATCGAGCGGGCGACGAAGGACGATCTGCGCGGAGGCGGTCCGGACGAGAATGCCGCCATCACCCGGGCTGTCCTCGACGGTGAGCGATCAGCCGTGCGCGACATCGTGGCCATCAATGCCGCGGCGGCTCTCGTGGCCGCCGACGAATCGGCTGTGGGCACGTTCACCGAGCGCCTGGCGCTCAAGCTCGAGACTGCGGTGGAGACGATCGACAACGGCGGCGGTGCGGACAAACTCCAACAGCTCATCGACGTCTCACATCGGGTTGCCGAGACGAACCGCTCCTGATGACTGAGCGTGGCTGGTCGCTCCCTGTCGAGGCAGCGACCAGCCACGGTCGTCTGTGGGGGTCACGGAGATGAGTTCGGCAGTCTCCAACCAGCCGGCCAGCAGTCGCGTCTCCTCCGGCAGAGAGTCCGTCTCCTGCGGCAGCGCGCCCGGAGCAGGCACCCATTCCGCGGTCGCGGCCAGCACCGCCAGCGAATCTGCCATGGCCGGTCTGGCCGACACATGGCCGGCACCGGCGAGTTTGCCGTGCCGGATGATCGCCAGATCCCAGCCGGCCTCGGATCCGGGCGCCGCCGCAACCAGTTCGGGAATCCTGCGCAGAGCCGACACCTGCTCGGCCCGAGCAGCGATCGACACCGCCGTGCGCAGCGCGTCACGGACCTCGGCCGCCGTTTCGTAACGAGCCTCACCGGCCAGTCGCCGCATCCGTTCGGCGGCCAATCGCTGCAGAGACGACAGATCCCCGGCGACGAGCTCGAACAGCTCCCTGATGGAGCTCAGGTAGTCATCGACGTCCGTGATCCCCGCACATGGGCCGCCGCACTGACCGACCTGGGCGCTCACGCACGGACGATGCTCGCCGAGGCTGCGCTTCCTGATCGTCGTCGTGCACCTCTTGACCGGGTAGAGGGTGTCGAGGAGCTCCTTGACGGCTTGTGCGGACTTCCGCGATCGGAATGGTCCCAGCGGCGGCGCGGGGGAGCGTTCCAGGGCCGAATTCGCCCGGACCACCGACAATCGCGGGAAGGGCTCATCGCTGAGCACGATCCAGGAATTGCGGTCCGGATTCTTCGATCGTCGGTTGTACGGAGGCGCCAGCTCGCCGATGAGGCGGATCTCGCGGACCTCGGCTTCCAGCGCGTGCGCGCAGGCCAGGCAGCTGACCTCCTGTGCCGCGGTGATCATCTCGGCCATGCGTCCGCGGTTCTCCGAGGCGTTGAAATACCCGCGGACCCGTCGGGCCATATTCCCGGACTTGCCGATGTAGAGCACACGGCGAGTGCCGTCGAGGAACATATACACGCCGGGTTCGGCGGGAACGCCCTTGGCCAGATGGGATTTGGCCTGACGCTTCGCCCACCCCGACTGCCTGACGGTGGACAGCTCCTCGAGAGTCGTCACACCGTAGCCGCCGAAGCGTTCGAACAGATGGTGGAGGAGCTCACCGGTCGCGCGAGCATCGGAGAGCGCACGGTGGTCGGGTTCGACCTGGGTGCCGAAATGAGCGGCCAGGGTCGAGAGCTTGTGATTGCGCACTTCGTCACGACCGACGACGCGGCGGGCCAGCGTAACGGAGTCGAGGACCGTCGGAGCCGGCCAGTGATAGTCGAGACGTTCACAGGCCGAGCGGAGGAAGCCGATGTCGAAGGGAGCGTTGTGGGCCACCAGCACCGCACCGATGGAGAATTCGAGGAAGCTCGGCAGCACCGAGCTGATCGGCGGGGCGTCATCGACCATCGCATGGGTGATGCCGGTGAGCCGGGCGACGAAGGGGCTGATCACGGAGTGTTCCGGCTTGACCAGCGTCTGGAACTCGCCGATGACCTCACCGCCGCGGGTCTTGACCGCACCGATCTCGGTGATCTCCGACTGCCCCGCCCGGGTGCCGGTCGTCTCGAGGTCGACGATGACGAAGGTGACCTCGGACAGAGGAGTGCCGAGGCTGTCGAACGACAGCTGGGAGTTGTGCAATGCGCCGGGGGCGCGGTCGAAGGGGACGGTCATGACGCTCAGTCTCTCAGGTGCGGCTGACGCGAAGCGATCAGCACCATTCACACCGAGGATCCGTCGCCGTCGTCGGCGGACCGGTGGCTCGGCAGGTGGAAGAACAGCCCGACCGCTCCGCCGATGCCGACGGCCAGTCCGATGAGCAGGTACCATTCCGGCAACGGTCGGAAGAAGATGACGCCGATGAGCAGGAGCACGACTGCTCCGAGGGCGGCGGCCCAGGACAGCACGAGAGTGGGCGACGCGGTGCGCCACCCGATGGGCTCCGCCGGTTCGGGTTCCCAGTGCTCGGTGTCCTCGAGCGCGTCGCGAACATCCTCGGCGGGCATATCGCCCATGGCGGCGGAGGGTTCGGCGATCTGCCGGACGAGGTCGTCCCACTCCTCGTCGCTGATGCGCGATCGGTCGTGCCCGATCTTCTCCGGGTCGGGAACGTCTCCTCGCCAATCCTCCCGACCTTCGTCGTCGGGAGTCGAAGCGCTGCCGTCGTCGTTCATATCTGCATCAGCAATTCCGTGAGCTCGGCTATTCCCCGGTCTCCGACGGGAACGGCACGGCCGCTCCGGTGCGAGCTGACTCCAGGACCGTCTCGGCGATGGTGTGCGCATCGAAGTCGAGGGTGGCGACATGCCGGGACCGCCGCAGGGCGACGATCCTCGGCGGCTGCGGAAGGTCCGAACGCAGCACACGCAGCGTCCGCGGGCCGACGACATTGTCCTCACCGGAGATCATTGCGGTCACGGGGCGGTCGACCTTCCACAGATCGTCGCGCAGCGTCTTCAGCGCACGATGGAACGTCGCCAGGGGAGCGACAGGGGTCCGCTCGTAAGCGCACTCGTCGCGGTCCGGGTGGGCGATATCGCCGCCGATCGACGGAATCGTCCGCACGACATGCCGGAGGACCGGCAGCAGGGGAGCGAAGGGGGAGTCGACGAAGAGGGCCGGATTGACGACGATGATCTCATCGGGGCGCCCCTCCGCGGCGCCGAGCGCCAATGCCAGGGACCCGCCCATCGACAGCCCGGCGACGATGACCCTGTCATGGTCGGCCTGCAGACGACCCAGCTCGGTGCGCGCCGCGCCGAACCAGCCGGACCACCCGGTGGCGTCCATGTCCTGCCATGAGGTGCCGTGACCGGGCAGCAGGGGAACGCTGACGTCGATGCCCCGACCCTCGACCGCACGGGCGATGGGCACCCAGGAGACCGGCGAGCCGGTGAGTCCGTGCAGGAACAGGACCGCGGTGGACGAGCCGTTGCCGCGGCTGCGGTAGGCGGCCGTCGGATCCGCTCTGAGTGTGAAATCGATCTCCATGGTCCCAGCATGGCACGGATGTGTCGCAGCGGACTTCGCTGTTCACCGTTCGTGTCGATATATGATTGCCGAGGACGACAAAGAGTCGTAGTCGGAAGGGTGCGCGTGTTCTACTGGTTTCTCAAGCGAATTCTCGCCGGACCCATCCTGCGTATTCTCTTCCGTCCGTGGGTGCGCGGCCTGGACAATCTTCCTGCCGAGGGTCCGGCGATCATCGCGGGAAACCACAACCACTTCATGGACTCGATCTTCGTTCCTCTGCTCGCTCCGCGCCCCGTCGTCTACCTGGCGAAGAAGGACTACTTCACCGGTCGCGGAATCAAGGGCGCGGTGACGCGCTGGTTCTTCAAGCTCAACAACCAGCTGCCCATGGACCGCGGCGGCGGATCGGGATCGCAGGCCTCTCTCGAATCCGGGCTGAAGGTCCTCCGCGAAGGCAATTCCCTGGGCATCTACCCCGAAGGCACCCGCTCGCCCGACGGCAAGCTCTACCGCGGACGCACCGGCATCGCACGCCTCGTCCTCGAGTCGGGGGCTCCCGTGGTTCCGGTGGCGATCATCGGCACGGACAAGCTGCAGCCGGCCGGTCGCCTCGTCCCCAAGCTCGGGCGTGTCGGCGTCGTCTTCGGCACACCGATGGACTTCTCGAAGTATGCGGGACTGCCGGTCGACCGTTTCATGCTGCGGTCGGTCACCGATGAGATCATGTACGAGATCATGCGCCTGTCGGGTCAGGAATACGTCGACACCTATGCGTCGACGGTCAAGACCAAGCTGCTGACGAGCGCGAAGCCGAAGAAGTCGGAATCCGATAAGGACGCGGCCACGGGCGCGTCCAAGGACGGCGATGCCGCGACAGGCAATGGAGAGGCGAAGACGCAGGGATCCTCCGGCCGGGGCGCGCCCGAATCCGACAGCGACGAGCCGTCGCCGTCGGCCTGATTCCCTGATTCCTCGCCTCGGCCCACCCTCAGCCGCCTGAATGACATCCATGTGACATGTTCGAATACTGCGGTAACAGCGACACGCGGAAATTGTTACCTCGGGGTGTTTGTCCTGGCCGGGACGGCAGAATAACTTGGAGTTGTTGAATCCCACTGTAGGTTCGCTGGGAAGAGGGCTAGAATGACTATGTTCTCGGTCCTTCCAAGCGACCTTCGCTTCCCCCAGGGACTTAAAGGAGGAGTCGGTGTGAACCGCTCAAGTCATGAAAGCGTCGACATGACGCCGATGCCGTCAGCGGCCCAGGGCCTGCTGTTCGATGATGATCTGCCCGTGCTCGATGAAGAGGCCGGCTACCGTGGTCCCACCGTCTGCAAGGTCGTCGGCATCAGCTATCGTCGTCTCGATTACTGGGCGCGCACCGATCTGGTGACCCCGTCGATCCGCAATGCGACCGGATCCGGCAGCCAGCGGCTCTACAGCTTCCGTGACATCCTCGTCCTCAAGATCGTCAAGCGACTCCTCGACACCGGCGTCGGGCTGCAGTCGATCCGCACGGCGGTTGAGCACCTGCGCTCTCGCGGCGTCGAGGATCTTTCCCAGATCACTCTCATGTCCGACGGCGCGAGCGTCTTCGAATGCACGTCACCCGATGAGGTCGTCGACCTCCTCCAGGGTGGTCAGGGTGTCTTCGGGATCGCCGTGGGGCGCGTCTGGAACGAAGTCGAGGGAACGCTCTCCGAATTCCCGAGCGAACGCATTCCCGAAGACGAGGCGGCGCTCGAAGCCATGGACGAACTCGCAGCACGACGCGCACGCAAGTCCGGCTGACAGCCGACAGAGTTTCTGCACCATCACCGAGGCGGCCCGCTCAGATCGAGCGGGCCGTCTCGGTTCTTGGCTGGGTCGTTCCGAACGCGGTCGCTCCGATCGCGACCTGAGAGTTCTCATCAACTGCAGAACTGCCGCCGCGAACCTGGGTTCGGGGCGGCAGTCGACGATCTGCTGGGGGAGCAGCGGCTCAAGCGTTCACTTCTTCTCGGTCTGCTGAGCGCCGTTCTTGGCCGGGGCCGCACCGCGTCGGCCCCGGATGTTCTCCGAGCGCAGCGCACGCTCCAAAAGAGCGTCGAACGAGCCGGCGACCTCTTCAGCCGGTTTGCCGGGCCAGGAGTGGATCGGTCGCGCCGAACCCTGAGCCTGCTGCATGACCGCGCGCTCGGCCAGAGGGGGATTGAGCACGAGCGGACCGAACATCTCACGCATCTCCTGGATGCGATAGTCGTGTTCGGTCGAACCGGCCCGCACCCGGTTGACGACGAGTCCGAGAGGCTGCAGGTCGGAGGCACCGCGCTGCCGCAGCTCATCGGTCGCGCGCAGGGCCCGATCGGCGGCCGCGACGGAGAACAGACTGGGCTCGGTCACGACCGCGACGCGATTGCTCGCCGTCCACGCCGTGCGGGTCAGGCCGTTGAGGCTGGGCGGACAGTCGATGAGGACGAGCCGGTAGCCTTTGGCGATCCGCGTCAGGGCGTCTTCGAGTCGGCGCAGATAGCGCTCGGACAGTGAAGGCCGATCGAATTCCGCAGCGCGCGGAGAACCGGAGATCACGTCGAGGTGGCCGAGCCGGTCTCCGACCCACCCGGAGGGGATGATCGCCTCGGACAGGATCTTCTGGGACTTCGGAGCAGCGAGCACATCGGCGATGTCGACACGCGTCGAGGTCGGCACATCGAGGCCGGTCGACGAGTCCGCCTGCGGGTCCATGTCGACGACCAGAGTGGGAATTCCTCTGTTGTAGGCCGCCGAGGCCAGACCGAGCGTCACGGATGTCTTACCGACTCCGCCTTTGAGGCTGCTGATACTGAGGACAAGCACGCTCCTACGTTAACGTATCGGCGGCTGCCGAGCCGTGCCGACCACGCCGAGACTCACGTCTCAGTCCAAAGTCGACCCCCGGGCGCAGGGGTGTTCCAGGTCACTTGTAGAGTGTGTTTCCGACAGCTTGTCGACCAGTCGCCCAGTGCGGCCGATACAGAAGTGAGAGACACCTATGTTCTCCAAAGTCCTCGTGGCCAACCGCGGAGAGATCGCCGTCCGCGCTTTCCGTGCCGCCTATGAGCTCGGAGCCTCCACCGTCGCAGTCTTCCCGTATGAGGATCGCAACTCCGAACACCGGATGAAGGCCGACGAAGCCTACATGATCGGCGAGGAGGGCCACCCCGTCCGCGCGTACCTCAGTGTCGAAGAGATGCTGAGGGTGGCGAAGGAGAGCGGCGCCGACGCCATCTACCCCGGGTACGGATTCCTCTCCGAGAACCCCGATCTGGCACGTGCCTGCGCTGACGCGGGCATCACCTTCATCGGGCCCAAGGCCGATGTGCTCGAACTGGCGGGAAACAAGGTCCAGGCGCTGGCGGCCGCACGCAATGCGGGCATTCCGGTGCTCGACTCGACACGACCCTCGGCCGATATCGCGCAGCTGCTGGCCGATGCCGAATCGATGGAATACCCGCTCTTCGTCAAGGCCGTCGCAGGCGGCGGCGGCCGCGGAATGCGTCGCGTGGCTCAGGCGACCGAGCTCGAGGATGCGTTGAAGGCCGCCATGCGCGAGGCCGAAGGCGCCTTCGGCGACCCCACGGTCTTCATCGAGCAGGCCGTGCAGCGCCCCCGACACATCGAGGTCCAGGTGCTGGCCGACAACGATTCGAACGCCATCCACCTCTTCGAACGCGACTGCTCCGTGCAGCGCCGCCACCAGAAGGTCGTCGAGATCGCTCCGGCGCCGAACCTCGACCCCGAGATCGCGGCCGCCCTGCACGCCGATGCCCTGAAGTTCGCAAAGGCGCTGGGCTATCAGAACGCCGGCACCGTGGAGTTCCTCCTCGAGACCGACGGACCGCGCGCAGGCAAGCATGTGTTCATCGAGATGAACCCGCGCGTTCAGGTCGAACACACCGTGACCGAAGAGATCACCGATGTCGACATCGTCGCATCTCAGATTCGCATCGCCGCCGGAGCCGGCCTCGAAGAGATCGGCCTGCGACAGGACGAGATGCGCATCAAGGGTGCCGCCCTCCAGTGCCGCATCACCACCGAGGATCCTGCCAACTCGTTCCGTCCCGACACCGGAACGATCACTGCCTACCGCTCGGCCGGCGGTGCCGGCGTGCGCCTCGACGGTGGAACCGTCCACGCCGGTGCCGCCGTCAGCCCCCATTTCGACTCGATGCTCGTGAAGCTCTCCTGCCGCGGCCGGGACTTCGCTCAGGCCGTCGGCCGGGCCAAGCGGGCGCTGGCGGAGTTCCGCATCCGCGGGGTGTCGTCGAACATCGGCTTCCTGCAGGCCGTTCTCGACGATCCCGCATTCGTCGCCGGCGACCTCTCCACGTCCTTCATCGAAGAGCGCCCGCAGCTCTTCGACGCACGCGTGAGCGCCGACCGCGGGTCGAAGCTGCTCGACTACCTCGCCGACGTCACCGTCAATCGGCCCCATGGCGAACCGGGGCTGCGCATCCGCCCGGGCGACAAGCTCCCGAACATCGACCTCTCGCAGGCTCCCGCCCCCGGCAGCCGCGACCGCCTCGCCGAGCTCGGTCCGGAGGGCTTCGCGCGTGCCCTGCGCGAGCAGACCGCGCTGGGCGTCACCGATACGACGTTCCGTGACGCTCACCAGTCACTGCTCGCCACCCGCGTGCGCACCCGCGATCTGCTGGCCGTGGCCTCACACGTGTCCCGGATGACGCCCGAGCTGCTGAGCATCGAGGCCTGGGGCGGTGCCACCTATGATGTGGCTCTGCGCTTCCTCGGTGAGGATCCCTGGGAACGCCTCGAGGCTCTGCGCGCCGCGGTGCCCAACATCAATCTGCAGATGCTGCTGCGCGGCCGCAACACCGTCGGCTACACCCCGTACCCGACCGAGGTCACCGACGCCTTCGTCGACGAGGCCGCTCGCACGGGCATCGACATCTTCCGCATCTTCGATGCGCTCAACGACGTCGAGCAGATGCGCCCGGCGATCGAAGCCGTGCGCGGAACGAACTCGGCGCTGGCCGAGGTGGCTCTGTGCTACACCTCGGACATCCTCGACCCGACCGAAGAGCTCTACACGCTCGACTACTACCTGCGCCTCGCCGAGCAGATCGTCGAGGCCGGAGCCCATGTTCTCGCCATCAAGGACATGGCCGGTCTGCTGCGCCCTGCTGCCACGGCCAAGCTGGTGACGGCTCTGCGGGAGAACTTCGATCTGCCCGTCCACGTCCACACCCACGACACCGCCGGTGGCCAGCTGGCCACCCTCTATGCTGCGGCCGCTGCCGGGGCCGATGCCGTCGATGCCGCTTCGGCGGCCATGGCCGGAACGACCAGCCAGCCGAGTCTCTCCGCCCTCGTCGCCGCGTTCGAGAACACCGACCGCGACACAGGCATCAGTCTCGACGCCGTCAGCGATCTCGAGCCCTACTGGGAGTCGGTGCGCAAACTCTACGCACCCTTCGAATCCGGTCTCGCCGGACCGACCGGTCGCGTCTACCGCCACGAGATCCCCGGCGGTCAGCTGTCGAACCTGCGGCAGCAGGCCGTGGCCCTCGGGCTGGGGGAGCGGTTCGAAGACATCGAACACATGTACGCGGCCGCCGATTCTATCCTCGGCCACCTCGTCAAGGTCACCCCGTCGTCGAAGGTCGTCGGCGATCTGGCGCTCCATCTCGTCGGTGCCGGCGTCTCACCGGAGGAATTCGCTGAGAACCCGGACAAGTTCGATATCCCGGATTCGGTGATCGGCTTCCTCAGCGGCGACCTCGGTGACCCTCCGGGCGGATGGCCCGAGCCGTTCCGCACGAAGGCTCTCGCCGGCCGCTCCGCCAAGCCGCTCGTCGAACACCTCGAACCCGCGGATGCCCAAGCCCTGCAGTCACCGGGCCGGGAGCGGAAGGACAAGCTCAACGAGCTGCTGTTCCCCGGACCGACGAAGGAATTCCGGACGATGCGCTCGAACTACGGGGACCTGTCCGTCGTCGAGACCTCCGAATACCTCTACGGCCTCACCGGCGGCGAAGAACACGCCGTCGAACTGGCGAAGGGCAAGAACCTGCTCATCGGCGTCCAGGCCATCGGCGGAACCGACGAACGCGGAATGCGTTCGGTCATGTTCACCCTCAACGGACAGCTGCGTCCGCTGCAGGTGCGCGACCGGTCCGTCGAAAGCGAAGTCAAGACGGCGGAGAAGGCCGACCCGAACAACCGCGGTCATGTCGGCAGCCCGTTCGCCGGCGTCGTGACCATGCAGGTCCACGAGGGTGACACGGTCGCTGTCGGAGACACCATTGCCACGATCGAAGCCATGAAGATGGAAGCGACGATCACCACGCAGACGGCCGGAACCGTCTCCCGCGTGGCCATCGCTGATGTCCAGCAGCTCGAAGGCGGAGACCTCGTCGTGGTAATCGATGCCTGAACGCGAGATCCGGCTATGGGGCGACCCCGTGCTGCGCAGCAGGTGTGAGACGGTGACCGTCTTCGACGATCACGTCGAAGCCCTGGCCGCCGACCTCGTCGACACCGCACGGCCCGAGGGCCGTGCGGCCGTGGCCGCCCCGCAGATCGGGGTCGGCCTGCGGGCTTTCGGCTACGACCTCGACGGTCGCACCGGCTATGTCATCAACCCGGAGATCGTCGAGCTCGGCGGGCAGCTGCGTGACATCGAAGAAGGCTGCCTGTCCGTGCCCGGACTGTTCTTCCCCACCCCGCGCTACGAGTTCGCTCGGGTGCGCGGGGTGGATGCGCAGAATCAGCCGATCGAGATCGAGGGCACGGAGGTCTTCGCCCAGATGCTCCAGCACGAGGTGGGTCACCTCGACGGGCAGGTCTACATCCAGACTCTGCCCGGAGAGCGCCGGCGGGAAGCTATGAAGGCCATCCGCTCGGCCGACTGGTTCCTCGCGCGGATGTCCTGAGCACATCGATACGCACACCATCGACCACAATGACCTGAGAAGGAGAAGTTCTTGAGCATTCAGCGCACAGCCGTCATCGGCAGCGGACTCATGGGAGCCGGAATCGCCGAGGTGCTGGCGAAGTCCGGTCTCGACGTCATCGTCCGTGAGATCAACGAGGAGGCATCGGCCGCCGGTCGGGCCCGCATCGAGAAGTCCCTGGCCCGCGCCGTGGACAAGGGAAAGCTCGATGCCGCTGCCCGCGACGAGACCCTCGGCCGCCTGCGGTTCACCACCGACATCGGCGATCTCGCCGACCGTCAGCTTGTCATCGAAGCAGCCAGCGAGAACGAAGACATCAAGAAGTCGATCTTCGCCGAACTCGACCAGGTCGTCACCGACCCGGAGGCCATTCTCGCGTCGAACACCTCGTCGATGCCGATCATCCGCTTCGCGCAGTCGACCTCGCGTCCCGAACGCGTACTCGGCGTCCACTTCTTCAACCCGGCACCCGTGCAGCCGCTGGTGGAGATCGTCTCCTCGGTCCTCACCGCCGACGACGTCCGTGACACCGTGACCTCGTTCGTCGCCGAGGTGCTCGGGAAGAACCCGATCCAGGCTGATGACCGCCCCGGGTTCATCGTCAATGCCCTGCTCATCCCATACCTGCTCAGCGCGGTGAGGATGCTCGAATCCGGGTTCGCGACGAAGGAGGACATCGACGCAGGCATGGTCGGCGGCTGTGCCCACCCGATGGGCCCGATCAAGCTCGCCGACCTCGTCGGTCTCGACACCTGCCTCTACGCTGCCCAGAGCATGTATGAGGAGACCGGTGATCCGGCCGCGAAACCGCCGATCCTGCTGTCGCGTATGGTCGATGCCGGTCTGCTCGGTGTGAAGTCCGGACGCGGCTTCTACGACTACTGAGCCGGCGACCATGGACCAGACAGGTCCGCCCCGAACCATTCGGTTCGGGGCGGACCTGTTTTAAGTCTGCAGGCAGCGTAGGTCTTTCAGCCGGCCAGCAGCTTCTCATAGCTGGCCAGTCGCACGCATGCTACGAGACCCTGGGCCGCGAGTTCGACCTCATCGAGTGTCGGCATCGTCGGGGCGATGCGGATGGTGTTGTTGTGCGGGTCGAGTCCGTACGGGTGAGTGGCTCCGGCCGGCGTCAGTTTCACACCCGCCTCCCCGGCGAGTTTGACCACTCGATCCGCGATGCCCTCCATCGTCGTCAGAGTGATGAAGTAGCCCCCGTCCGGTGAGGTCCACTGTGCCAGTTCATCTGATCCGAGGCCGTCTTCCAGCGCCGCAAGTACGGCGTCGAACTTCGGGGCGACGATTTCGGCATGCCTGCGCATATGCTCTTCGACCCCGGCGGGTTCGGAGAAGAACCGGACATGGCGCAGCTGGTTGATCTTGTCGGGGCCGATCGCGACCTTCCCGAGGTTCGCTCGCATCCAGTCGACCGTGGCCGGGCCGCCTGCGAAGAACGACACACCGGCACCGGCATGCGTGATCTTCGATGTCGAAGCGAAGATCCATGCTCGTTCGGGATTGCCTGCCTCGGCGCACAGAGAGAGGATGTCGAGATTGTCCGGATGGTCCTCACGCAGATGGTGCACCCCATAGGCGTTGTCCCACAGCAGAGCGAAATCGTCCGCCGCGGTCGGCATGGCCGCGAGCTCCCGTGCCCGCGCCTCGGTAATGGTGATTCCGGTCGGATTGGAATACATCGGCACCAACCACATGCCTTTGACCGCCGGGTCCTCGGCCAGACGCTGCGCCTCGGAGATGACCGGTCCCTCGTTGTCCATCGGGATGGTCAGAAGCTCGAATCCGAGGGATTCGGCCAGGGTGAAATGACGGTCGTAGCCGGGCACGGGGCACAGCAGTTTGTGCGGTCCCCGACCCCACGGGCGGTCGTCGACTGCTGTGCCGTGCATGAGCGCGAAGGTCAGGGCCTGGGCCATGAAGGTCAGCGACGCATTGCCTCCGGCCAGCAGCTGATTCGCCGGCACCTTGAGCAGCGGGGCGAAGATCTCACGCAGTTCGATGAGCCCGTCGAGCCCACCGTAGTTGCGAGCGTCGACACCACCTGGGGTGAACACGTCGTCACCGCTGACCGCGGTGAGCAGATCGGCGGCGAGGTCGAGCTGCTCGGGTGCGGGCTTGCCGCGGGTGATGTCGAGGTCGAGGCCGCGTGAGGCGAATTCCTCATAGGCAGCGGAGGCCTCATCCAGTCGGGACTGGAGATCGGACGGTGCGGACATGCTGACTCCTCAGGGCTGGGAACGGGCCGTTGACTCCATCCTATCGACTCGCTGGCTGACAACGACGCTAGAGTGGTCTGCAGCGGTCGCCAGGACGACCGACATAAGTTCGGTGAAAGGCAGGGGCAGATGGTGCGACCACGCGCGCAGGCCGCACACGGGCGCCGTTTCGGTGCTCAGGCCGGAGTCTATGACGAGGTGCGCCCCGGCTATCCGCAGACGGCTCTGGATCTGGCGCTGACCGGCTGGGACCGGAGTTGGTCCGATCTGCAGGTCTGCGACCTCGGTGCGGGCACCGGGATCCTCAGCCGTCGGCTGCTTGCCCTCGGCACCGATCTCATCGCCGTCGATCCCGACACGGCCGCGCTCGAGCGCAATCCTGCGCCCACCATGGTCGGCACGGCCGAGGCCACGGGCCTGGAAGCCGAGAGCTTCGACCTCGTCACGGTCGCACAGGCCTGGCATTGGTTCGACGAGTCGAGAGCCGCCGCCGAGGTGGCCCGCATCCTCCGTCCGGGAGGCCGACTGCTCATCCTCATCAACCAGCTCGATGTCCGTGTCGACTGGGTGCTGCGCCTGAGCCGGATCATGCACGCAGGAGACGTGTACCGGCCCCAGTACCGGCCTCAGCCCGGCAGCGGTCTGACTCTCAACGAGAACAGACTCGTCGAATTCGCAACGGAGGTCTCCGTCGATGGAATCGTCGACCTCGCTCGCACACGCTCCTATTGGCTGCGCTCGGACGAGAAGACCCGGAACAGAGTCGAATCGAATCTGCGCGAATATCTCCGTGTCGAACATCCGATCCCGGACAGGGCGGAGCTGCCGTACATGTGTCTGGCCTACCTCCTTCAGCGCCGCTGAATGCACGAAGCGGGCCCCACCCGCGTTCGGGTGGGGCCCGCGCTCACGGAGTCAGCTGCCGGCGCCGGGGGAGCGGGGTTCGTCCGCCGAGGACGATTCGACCACTTCGGGGGCGGTCTGTCCGGAAGCGTGCGAAACGGAGATCTTCCGCGGACGGGCCTCCTCGGCGACGGGGATCGTCAGTGTGAGGACGCCGTCGCTGTAGTCGGCGCGGATGCGATCCAGGGCCACCCGGTTGCCGAGCGTGAGCTGGCGGGCGTAGGTGCCGTTGGTGCGTTCCCTGGTCAGCCACTTCACGTCCTTGTCGGCGACCTCGGATTCGCGGCGGGCGCGGACCGTGAGCGTGCGGTCTTCGACGTCGACGTCGATGCTGCTCGGATCGACTCCGGGCATGTCGATGCGGGCGATGAAGACTTCGCCGTCACGGTAGAGGTCCATCGGCAGAGTGGTGGCATTCGGGGTGCGGGTGACCTCGGAGAAGAATCGGTCGAGGTCGCGGATGGGGTCGAAACGTGTAGCCATGTGCTTCCTTTCGTTCGGGTCCTACATTGAGTCAAACACACTCAACTTTGAATTGATTCCGAACTCATGAAATTCTCAGTCTGTGAGCCTGGTTCCCATACTCCTCGCCCTCCTTCCCGTCACGGTGCTCATCGCCTTCGGCCTGGTGCTGAAGAGACTGCCGGGTTTTCGGAGTCCCGAGTTCTGGTCGGGCGCGGAGAAGCTCGCGTACTACTGTCTGCTTCCGGTGCTGCTCTTCACCTCCGTCGCCGAGGTGGATGTGGCCCATGTCCCGCTCGTGCGGTTGGCGGCGGCGCTCGTCGTTCCCACCGCGGTCGTCTCCGTGGGCATCATTGTGACCCGTCGGGTCATCGCTCGTGATCTTCCCGCCTTCACCTCTGTTCTGCAGGGAGGCATCCGCTTCAACACCTATATCGGGCTGTCCTTGGCGGGCAGCCTGTTCGGCTCCGAGGGCAGCGCCGTTGCCGCGATCGTCGCAGCGATCCTCGTCCCCACGGTCAACGTCGTCTCGAGTCTCGGTTTCGAGTTCCTCCGCACCGGGCCGAGCTCGCTGTTCGCGCTGCTGAGGGCGATCGTGACGAATCCTCTCGTGCTCGGCTGCGTCGCCGGAGCAGCTGCCAACGTCAGCGGGCTGGGCCTGCCCGACGTGGCGTCCACGGTTCTCGATCCCCTGGCGTCGGCCTCGCTGCCCATCGGTCTGCTGTGCGTCGGTGCCGGCTTGCAGACATTCTCGCTGCGCTCCCATACCCGGGCCATCATCGCCTCCACGGCGATCAAGCTGCTTCTGCTGCCGGGCCTGTCGCTGGCAGCCCTGGCCCTCTTCGGCGTCCCGACGGTGCCTGCACTGGTCGGATTGGTCTTCCAGTCGATTGCGACGGCGAGCTCGGGCTACGTCATGGCGAGGCAGCTCGGGGGAGACGCGAAGCTCATGGCCGCACTCATCGCCGGACAGACCGTCATCATGCTCGTCACTCTGCCGGTCGTACTCCTCATCGGCCAGTCGGTGCTCGGCTGAGTACGGAGTCCGGTGCCGACGTCACAGGGGCCGACAGCACAGCGGCCGACCCCGCACTGGGATCGGCCGCTGAGTACTCGATTCGAGTCCACCCTCGACTCACGCGACTCGAGATGAGCGCTGAGCCTCAAGTGGTCGGTCTGCAGATATCACTCGCCGTCGGCGGTGATATCGGGGTGGCGTGAGCCGAGTTCGGAATCGATGCGCAGGACACCGGCACCGTCGGTGCCGACACGCTCGAGGCGACCGATGATCTCCGAGATGCTCGACTCCTCCTCGACCTGCTCGTCGATGAACCAGTGGAGCAGCGGCAGCACGTCGAGGTCGGCTTCGTCCTGGGCGGTGCGGTAGAGATTGCGGATGGATTCCGAGACCTTCTCCTCGTGCGCCAGAGCGGCCTTGAAGAAGTCGATCGGCTGCGAGCCGGAGACCTTCGGAGCGGCGATATCACCGATCTGAGGGGCGAATCCGCGGTCGAGGCAGTGCTGGGTGAACTTCGCGGCGTGCACCTGCTCTTCTTCGGACTGGGCGCGCATCCAGCGCGTCATTCCGGGCAGATCCTGATCGTCGAGCTGGATGGAGAGCTGGAGGTAGACCAACGAGGCTTCGAGTTCGAGGGTGACCTGCTCGTTGAGGACCTTCTGCATAGCGGGGCTCAGGTGCATCTGTTACTCCTTTGCTGTTCGAGGCGGATCCATTCCGCCTGCTTAGAGAATATCCTGACACCTTTTCTAGAACCGTTCCAGTGTGGAAAGGCTCGGCAAACTCTGCCCAGGTTTGCCATACCTGTCCCCGTCCGTCCCGCGCTGCGCCGACTCCGGCGCGACGTTCCGCTCAGAGCTCCGGCCGCCGACGGTGGTGACCGGTCGCCGATTCGAAGGCATGAGCGACTCGGAGCAGTTCGACGTCAGCGCCCGGTTTCGCCACGATCTGCACACCCACCGGCAGGCCGGAGGCCGAGAATCCTGCCGGCACCGAGATCGCGGGGCACCCGGTCGCCGAGATCAGGCACAGGGCCCGCATCCAATCGAGGTAGTTCTCCAACTGCACACCGTTGATCTGCGTCGGATATTCGATGTCGGCATCGAACGGCAGGACCTGGCAGGTAGTGAGCACGAGGACATCGTGTCCGGCGAAGTATCGGTCGATCTCACCGTGGAGGCGGGTGCGTGCGGATTCGGCCGCAACCACCTCGGCGCCGGTGAGATCGAGGCCCATGCGGATATTCCACCTGACCGATTCCTTGATGTGCTCCGGGTGCGCTTCATACAGCCCGCCCCAGGACCCGACGAAGTCGAGGGCACGGCGCACATTGAATACCTCATCGGCGTCCGTGAGATTCGGAATCTCCGCGTCCACCTGCGCGCCGAGACCGCTGAACACCTGAGCCGTGGAGGCGACGATGTCCTTCACCTCGGCCTCGACAGGCAGCAGTCCGTCCAGGTCGGGGCTGAATCCGACCCGAAGACCGGTGAGGTCGGGGGAGTGGTCGGCGGCACGAGCGAATTCCGGGAGGTCGAAGACTCTGCCCGATTCCAGGATCGATGCCGGCGCCGAGGGGTGCGGCCCTGAGGCCACCGACATCAGCAGTGCGACATCCGAGACCGTGCGTGCCATGAACCCGCTCTGCCCAAGCCACGCATAGGGGTTGCCCGGGGCAGTGTGCGGGATGCGGCCGTTGCTCGGTCGCAGCCCGACGACGTTGTTGAACGATGCGGGCGAACGCAGTGATCCGCCCATGTCCGATCCGTCCCCGGAGGCTTGGATCCCGGCCGCGAGCACCGCCCCCACTCCGCCGGAGGACCCCGATGCCGATTTCGTTCGGTCGTAGGGGTTCACCGTCGTGCCGAACACCTCGTTGAAGGTGTGCGAACCGGCGGCGAACTCGGGGACATTCGTCTTGCCCGTCGTCGTGATCCCGGCGGCTTTGAGTCGGGCGATGATGAGCGCATCCGATTCGGGAACCCGATCGGCCATGAGCGGCGATCCCCAAGTCGTGCGCATTCCCGCAGTGTCGTGAGTGTCCTTGTGCGTCATCGGCACCCCGTGCAGGGGCCCGAAGCTCTCACCGCGAGCGGTCGCTGAGTCCGCCGCCTCGGCCTGGGCGAACGCGGCCTCGTCGTCACGGGTGACGACGGCATTGAGGACGGGGTTGACTGCGTCGATGCGGTCGAGGTGGACCTGCAGTGCTTCACGGGCGGAGACCTCTTTGGCGGCGATCCGGGCGGCCAGTTCACGGGTCGACCACCACAGCATCTCCTCACTCATGCGCGGTCCTTTCCGACCTTGCTCAGCACTGCAGAAAGGGCGGCTCTGATGCCGGTCTCGAGCGTGGTCTCAACATCGTCGGGGGCGAAATACGGGGAGTGGTTCCCGGGCGGAGTCTGCCCGTCGGCGAACTTCGCGGGGGAGTAGCCGCCGAAGAACCAGTAGACGTACGGCACACCGATGTCATCTCCGAACGCTCCGACATCCTCGCTGCCGGTGGCAGGCTCGGTCAGGTGGACCTGCTCGGCACCGAGCTCGGCTCCGACGTGAGTGAGGAACGACTCGGTTTCGTCGGGGTCGTTGAAGCAGCGCGGGAACCGATACATCTCCTCGATCTCCGGTTCCGGGGCGCCGGAAGCCTGCGCCTCGGCGAGAATGATGCGGCGGACCCGGTCGAGGACGACTGCGCGGACCTCCTCGGTGAAGGTGCGGATATTGAGTTTGAACTCGGCGGAGTCCGGGATGATGTTCTCCTTGAGCCCGCCGTGGAAGGTGCCGACGGTGACGACGGACATGTCGCGGCCGGAGATCTCACGGGACACGACCGACTGGAGCCGGGTGATCATATAGGCGCCGAGGACGATCGGGTCGATCGCATTCTCCGGTTGGGATCCGTGCGCCTGTTTGCCCTTGACGGTCACACGCAGGCAGTCGGACATCGCCATGGCGGTGCCGCTGCTGACGTAGAGGTGCCCCGCTGCTCCGGGCCACACGTGCTGGCCGAAGATGACCTCGGGACGCACGATGTGATCCCACAGTCCGTCGTCGAGCATTGCGCGCGCACCTTGGCCGGTCTCCTCACCGGGTTGGAAGATCATGACGACGGTCCCCGACCACAGATCCCTGTGCGTGACGAGGTGCTTGGCGAGGTAGAGCCCGACGGTGATGTGCGTGTCGTGGCCGCAGCCGTGCATGACCTTCGTGGTCTCCCCGTCGGGCAGAGTGCCCTCTGCGGCGGAGGCGTAGTCGAGTCCGGTGTCCTCGCTGATCGGCAGGCCGTCGATGTCGGCGCGGTAGCCGATGACGGGCCCGTCGCCGTTGTCGATCACGGCGACGACGCCGGTTCCGCCGAAGGTGCGGGTGGTCAGTCCGAGGGCGTGGAGGCGGGAGGCGATCTCGGCGGCGGTGTTCGTCTCCTGCATCGACAGCTCGGGAGTGCGGTGGAAGTGTTTGTAGTCGGCAATCGTCTGGTCGAGATCGGCGCTGATCGACGCGCGGAGAGCGGGCTTGAGCGACATGATGTCCTTTCGGCAGTGGTGTGGTGCCATCTTGGCAGGAATTCTCGAATGCGGGGGTCAGTCTCGGAGACTGAGCGACAGGGGCATGGTGTCGTCAGTTGATGCCGACGGTATCGGTGCCGTCGCCGCCCGACCTCTTGTCCGTGACCGATTTGTTGCGGGTGAACCAGGTGATGAGGATGGTCAGGAACACGACGATCGCGACGTCGCCGGGCGCGAGCACGGGAACCAGTCGGACGAGGACGAGGATGACCAGAGCCGCCATACCGAGGGCGATGAGCGTCGACTTGAGCTGCTTGAGGGACGCGATGAGCTGGACGGTGACACCGCCGAGGATGGCCGGGAGGATGTAGAGCTTCGCGACGAGGGTGGCCGACTCGGGGATGAGGGTGACGAGCCACGTGCCGAGGATGCCGACGAAGATGACCATCGAGGTGACGTGGATGATCGCCGCCCCGCAGATGGCCATCGTCGCCGCATATTCGCCCTTGCGGGTGCCGGGCTTCGCCCCGATCGCGTCCTGAGCGACGATGGCCGAGGGCAGCAGCTTGTTCGAGACGTTGCCGATCATGAAGGCCTGGTACATTCCGGCGGGTCCGAGGATCGGGAAGTAGGTGAGAGGTTCGACGATGTAGAAGACGCCGTAGACGGCGAACACGGCGAGGAACCCCGTGAGGATCTCACCGAAGTCGATGTTCGCGTCTGCGACGAAGATCAGATAGAACGGCACCGAGGTGGCGATGAGGAATCCGATGAACAGCGTGATCGAGCCCCACCGGCTGGTGGTGCGCTCGAACGCCGCGTGCGAGGGTGATGTGATGATCGATGACATGTTCTCTCCTCAGGCTTCGGGCAGTCCGAGACCGGCATAGTGGGCGAAATACGCGGCGACGAGGCCGATGAGCAGGGAGAATCCCAGTCCCCATTCCTTCAGCCAGTTCTGTTTGAGTGTCTTGGCCAGCAGCAGGCAGATGCTCATCACGACTGCCGAGACGATGACGGCGATGACGTGCGCCGGCGATTTCGGCAGCTCACGGAAGGTCAGGGCCGCGAAGGCCGCGAGCAGTGCCGCGCCCGGGATGATCGACATGAGCGCCGGATTGACCTTCTCGAGTTTGTGGGAGCTGCGCTTGAAGATCGGGGTGAGGATGAGAGTGGAGATCATCCAGCCGGCTCCCGAGAGGCTCATCGCCATGAGAGCCACGATGAAGACCCCGCGGGTGAAGGTCTCATCACCGAGGTTGGCGCCCATGGTGCCTGCAGCCAGCGACGCAGAGGCCACCTCGGTGGCGGCGGAGCCGATGAGCCCGACCCTGACGATGACCGGGGGAGTGCCGAAGAGCGGCAGCAGGGCGATGGCGACGAGGACCACCGACAGTGACGGTCCGATTGCGGCGACACCACCGGCGCGGAAGGCCGACCTGACCTCCTGTTGGCTCATTCCCGCCGACTCGGCGTTCTTCTTCACGGCGGTCATGTAGATGAGCGATTGGACGACGACGACAGCCATCACCGCCAACGCGAGTATCCAGAGAATCGGTGCATTTGCGAGGCCGATGTAGTCGGCCGAACCGCTGGCCACTGTCATGGTCAGCTCCTCACTTCATTGTCGAGCAGCAGGGGCCCGAATGGCAGGTCACATTGGTATACCATCACGCGGGACGCAGGGACAACATATACTGACCGAACGGTCAGGGCCACCGTTTGGCCGGAAGATCTCGTTGTCCGAGACGCTGCGGCGAGTCCGTGCTTCCGATCTGAATCGAACGAGCGGTGCCGGAGAGTGGACGAATGCCGAGCTCATCAATCACCTGATCGGCGGGGGAGTCCGCTACACGCTGCTGCTGGGGCAGGCGAGCACTGCGAAGGTCGAAGCCACCAGGGGAGTCGATCACCTCGGCAATGACAGGCTCGAATCATTCTGGGCTCACGAGACAGCATTCAGAACGCTCGCTGAGGAGTGCGTTCTGCAGGTGCCGGTCGCACATCGGATCGGGAGCATTCCCGGCGCGCAGCTGGTGCAGATGCGCATCCTCGAGCTAGCCCTCCATGCCGCGGATCTCTCACGCGGCACCGGTCACGATTGGCCGGTCGACGAGAGCCTGGCCGCGTTCATCGCGGAGGAACTCGGCGATCTCATCATCGCCCTCGGTGCCGAGGGCGGATACAGGCCGCCGCGCCCGCTCGACAAGGGCGCCTCGGCCGCTCAGCGGGTGCTGCTGCTGTCGGGTTGGTGACCGGTTCAAACCCGTCACCGGATGGAGACGGGATGGCTCAGCGCTTCTTCGGTGAGATGTACATGGTGATGCGTGCCGTGACGAATGCGGTGCCCTCAGCGTCGATGACGTCGACGGGGACGACCATGTCGAACTTCTCGTCGCCGAATTCAGGGATCGCCTCAAGGCGGGTGACGGCCGTGATCTCTCCCTTGCTGGCCTTGGCGTTGTACTCCACGGTCATTCCCGCAGGGATCCAGCGGTGTGTGGGCGGCACGGTCGCTTCGGTCATGACACCGGCGGCGACCTCGGCCATATTGCACGATGCGATCGCATGATAGGTGCCGATGTGGTTGTGCATTCCGCGACGATTCGGTGCAGTGACGCGGCACAGCCCCGGGCGCAGCTCTCTGATCTGCGGTCGCACGGTGCGGAAATAGGGTGCCTTGAAGGAGATGGCCTGAGAGAACAGCCAGGAGCCCACGCGACCGCCCAGCGGCATCTCCTGCATCTTCTTCCAGAGCTTGAAGGTGGGTGCCGAGTCGGCGATCTGCGCGGCTGTAGTGTCTGCGTTCATGGGTGCACCTCTGCTGTGAGCTGAGTTACTGTTCAGTACAGACTAGCATTCGCCCCATTCGGCCCGCGCTCTTCATAGTCGCGGTGAGATAGATCGTGTTGGCGCGCAACAGGGGAGTAGGCGAGCACCGGCACTGTGCCGCCATGTCCAGACTCATAGCGATGCTCGACCTCACCGAACCCGATGATGCGCGAAGCCCACACCACAGGCACTTCGCCGGAGATCCCTGCGAAGATCTCGCACAGGCGATCGGCCTCGGCGCGCCTGGGACCGCGGGCACGGTCGAGAACCTCGCCAACGCCTTCACCGGTCGGTCACATCGCCGGCTGCCTCGTCGCCATTCCGCCTCCTCGTGTCGGACTGACGGATCCCAACGCGAACCGTCGAATTCAACTGTATCCGGGCACCCCGGGGAGCGGCTCCATGTCTGTACTTAACATAATGTATATTATCGGCGTTATATCCAGAGCCGGATCACCGACAGAAAATGCCCGTGAGCGACGCGTGGGTCACTCAGGGGCATTTTCTGATCACGATCACAGCGCACGTGTTCGCGCCTGCAGATCGTTGATCGTCAGATCATTGCGCGGGATCAGCTGCCGACGATGACATTTCCGCCGAGTCCGACCTTGCCGCTGTCGCTCGAACCGCCGTCGTCGCCGGACCCGTCGCCGTCATCGGCGGCACCGTTGGACTTCGTCAGTCCGGCCTTCTCGCCGCAGACCGGCCATGCGCCCGGACCCTGTTCCTCGAGCACCTTCTGAGCGATGTGGATCTGCCACTCCTTGCTGTGCTCGTCCGCAGTGCCCGAACCGCCGAAGGCATTCCAGGTCTGCTTGGAGAACTGCAGTCCGCCGTAGTATCCGTTTCCGGTGTTGATGTGCCAGTCACCGCCGGATTCGCATTCGGCGACCTTGTCCCAGACGCCCTTCTCAGATGCCTGTGCCGGCTGCGTTGCGCTCATTCCGGTCAGCCCGGCGGCTGCGACAGCGCCGGCGCCGACGAGCAGGGCGGCCTTGCGGAGGCTTGTGCTGTAGAGGTTCACTGTGTCTTCTCCAAAGTACGACTGCATTTCGGCTCTGTAACCCGGTCGTTACCAAGCCGTTATACACCGTAACGAATCAACTGCCGCATTTGAACCCGAGACCGTGAAATCAGCATCCGAATCGCCTCCGCGCTCTCTGAGCGAAGTGTGAAAAGCAGCGGCTCCCCCGGTCAGGCCGGTCAGGCATTCACATATGCGGCCAGATGTTCGGCGGTCAGCGAACCGTTCGTCTTCTCTCCTGCGACCAGGTCGGCTGGGCTGCCTTCGAACACGATGGAACCTCCGTCGTGTCCGGCACCGGGTCCGAGGTCGATGATGTGATCGGCATGAGCCATCACGGCCTGGTGGTGTTCGATGACGATGACGGTCCGACCTGAGTCGACAAGTCCGTCGAGCAGACGCAGCAGGTTCTCGACATCTGCCAGGTGCAGTCCGGTCGTCGGTTCATCGAGGATGATCACCTGCGCCGCCTCGGCGACCTTCGCCGACAAGTGCACCGCCAGTTTCAGTCTCTGACGCTCTCCCCCGGACAGCGTCGTCAGCGGCTGGCCGAGACTGACATAGCCGAGTCGCACCTCGGCGAGGATCTTCAGAATCTTCACGACCGCCGGAATGCGCGACTCCCCCGCACCGAAATGCGCGATAGCCGAATCCACCGGCAGGTCGAGGACCTCACGGATATTCAGTCCGCCCAAGGTGAATTCGAGCACCTCGGCTTGGAACCCCTTGCCCTCACACTCGTCGCACGGTGCCGACACACCGCCCATGAGCGCCATATCCGAATAGATGATCCCGGCGCCGTTGCACACCGGGCACGCGCCTTCGGAATTCGCGCTGAACAGGGCGGGTCTGACCCCATTGGCCTTCGCGAACGCCTTCCGGATGGGCTCGAGCATCCCCGTATACGTGGCCGGGTTGCTGCGCCGGGATCCCTTGATCGGCGCCTGATCGATCATCACGACTCCATCGCGCCCCCGCAGGGACCCTTCGATGAGGCTGCTCTTGCCCGAACCGGCGACTCCGGTGACGACGGTGAGCACGCCGAGGGGCACATCGACATCGACGTCGCGCAGATTGTGCGATCCGGCACCCCGGATCTCCAGTGCCCCCGCCGACTCCCGCACCGTGTCCTTGAGTGCGGTATCCGAGGTGGCGACCGGTGAGAGTATCCGATTCCCGGAGACCGTCGACGGTGCCGGTGAAGGTGACCTCTCCCCCGGTGCTGCCCGCGCCGGGACCGAGGTCGACGATGTGGTCGGCGATGAGGATCGTCTCGGGCTTGTGTTCGACGACGAGGACCGTGTTGCCTTTGTCCCGCAGCGCCAGCAGCAGGTCGTTCATCGCTCGGATGTCGTGCGGATGCAGGCCGATCGTCGGTTCGTCGAAGACATAGGTGACGTCCGTGAGCGACGAGCCCAGGTGGCGGACCAGTTTGATCCGCTGCGCCTCTCCCCCGGACAGCGATCCCGCCGATCGGTCCAGGGACAGATATCCGAGGCCGATGTCGTTGAAGGCGCGCACGTCCGCACGCAGTGACTTCAGCAGCGCCGAGGCGGCCCCCGGCGTGATCTGATCGAGCCATTTCGTGATGTCCGAGATCTGCAGGGCACACACATCGGCGATGGACCGACCGGCGATCAGGGAGGACCGCGCGGCCGCATTGAGACGAGTGCCCTCGCAGTCGGGACAGGTGGTGAAGACGACGGCCCGGTTCACGAATTCCCGGATGTGCTTCTGCATCGAGTCACGATCCTTGGACAGGAACGACCGTTGGATCCGCGGGATCAGCCCGTCGAAGGTGATGTTCGTGCCGTTGATCCTGACCTTCTCGCCTTCGGCGTAGAGAAGGTAGTGTCGCTCCTTCTCATCGAAGTCGGCGATGGGTTTGTCCGGGTCGAAGTAGCCGGATTCGGAGAACATGCGCACGGACCAACCGCCGGGTTTGTACCCGGGGACCGTGATGGCTCCGTCGTTCAAGGATTTCGACTCATCGACCACCTCGGCGATGGAGATGTCCGTCGCGGTGCCCATTCCCTCGCATTGCGGGCACATTCCGCCGTTGACGGAGAAGGACCTGCGTTCGACCTGCTCGCCCTCGCCCTTGTCGATACTCACCGCGCCTTTCCCGCTCAGCGTGGCCACGTTGAAGGAGTAGGCGTTGGTCGACCCGAGGTTCGGTTCTGCCAGACGAGCGAAGAGGGTGCGCAGCTTCGCATTGATGTCCGAGACCGTACCCACGGTGGATCGCGGGTTCGCTCCGATCCGCTCCTGATCGACGAGGATGGCCGTCGTCAGTCCTTCGAGGACATCGACTTCGGGTCGGGCCATCGCAGGCATGAAGCCTTGGACGAACGCGGAATAGGTCTCATTGATCATCCGCTGGGACTCGGCGGCGATGGTGTGGAAGACCAGCGAACTCTTGCCGGAACCGGAAACGCCGGTGAAGACCGTCAGGCGACGTTTGGGGATCTCGACGCTTAAGTTCTTGAGATTGTTCTCCCGGGCTCCGCTGACGCGGATGAGGTCATGGCTGTCTGCGGTGTGCACAGGTCTCAGCCTCTCTGCTGGATGCGGATCATGTTTCCGGCGGGATCCCGCAGGGCACAGTCGCGCAGACCATAGGGCTGGTCCATCGGTTCCTGCACGATATCGCCACCCTTGGCCTCCACCTCGGCGAAGGCCTCATCGACGTTCGGGCTCGCCAGCACGATCGCGGCATAGCTGCCCTTGGCGATGAGACCTTCGATGCTCTCCCGTTCGGTGTCGCTGATCGTCGGGTCGGTCACGGGCGGGGTGAGCACGATCGATGTGTCGGGCTGGCCGACCGGTCCCACCGTCAGCCAGCGCATGCGTCCGGCACCGACGTCGAGGCGCAGCTCGAAGCCGAGGATGTCACGGTAGAAGGTCAGGGATTCGTCCGCATCGATGTGCGGCAGGAAGCTGGCGTTGATCGAGATGTCCATGTCAGCAATCGTAGACTGCTCAGTCAGGTGGGACTTCTCGATTCCTGACCGGTCGCAGGGCATTCTTCACCACGATCGTCGGAAGCCGGTGCTCGCCTGCGGCGACACCGTCGCGGTAGCGCGTCGGTGAGAGTCCGACGAGTTCACTGAAGCGGGTGCTGAAGGTGCCCAGGGAGGAGAAGCCGACGGTGAAGCAGATCTCGGTGATCGTGAGATCACCGCGACGGATGAGGGCCATGGCGCGTTCGATCCTGCGCGTCATGAGATACGAATACGGCGATTCGCCGAAGGCCGCTCTGAACTGACGGCTGAGGTGCCCGGCGGACATGTGCACGCCTGCGGCCAGGGCCTCCACACTCAAGGGCTGGTCGAACTCGCGGTCGATGCGGTCCCGGACTCGGCGCAGAGCCACCAGTTGCTCATTCACCCCTCGTCGACTCCCTGTTTCAGGGTGCGTCCGCGGAAGAAGTCGGGATGGCGGAGAGATTGGATGATCATGATGACCACGCCCAGGGCCAGCACTCCGATGCCGAGGACGAAGACGAGTCCGATGCCGAAGACGGACGACCCCGATCCGTAGTCGGGATCGAGGGAGTCGATCGCGGTGGTGACGAAGATGACCAGCAGGGTCACTCCGCCGATGAGCGGGAACAGGAACCGGAAGAAGAACGTGCGGGTCGAGGCGAACAGGCTGCGGCGGAAATACCAGATGCAGGCCAGACCCGTGATGCCGTAGTAGAAGCAGACCATGAGTCCCAGAGCGGTGATCGTGTCCCACAGGGCGTTCTCCGACAGCAGACGCATGACGACGTAGAAGATGATCGCCGCTCCCGCCGAGGTGACGGTGGCCACGGACGGCGATTTGTACCGCGGGGAGACGCGGCCGTACTTCTCCGGCAGCGCTCCGTAGTGGCCCATCGCCAGGATCGTCCGAGAGGGCGAGACCATCGTCGCCTGCAGCGACGACAGAGACGAGGAGAGCACCGCAATGGATACGAGAACCGCGAAGGGACCCATGACAGGGCCGGCGAGTGAGGCGAAGATCGATTCCTGGTTGTCCGGATTGCCTGCCCCGAGCCCCTCGGTGCCGATGCCGGCGAACGAGATGACCGCGATCGTGCAGGCGATGTAGATGATGACGATCGCGATGATCGTGAGCATGGCGGCCCGGCCCGGGGTCTTCTCCGGATCCTTCGCCTCCTCGTTCATCGTGATCACCGTGTCCCAGCCCCAGAAGAGGAAGATCGACAGTGACACCGCTGCCGCGACGGTGGAGAAGTCGCCGGCCGACAGCGGGTTGAACCAATCGAGTGAGACCGGGGTCGGGTCGAAGGCGGTGCCGTTCGCCACCTGCACAATCGCGGCGATGACGAACCATCCCAGCGCCAGGACTTGGAAGGCGACCAGCCACACCTGCAGCTTCTCCGTGGCTTCGACTCCCCGATACGACACCCAGGCTGCGGCGGCGGTGAGAATGATCGTGACGGGGATGTTGATCCACAGAACCCGTGTGAGTTCGGCGATGGACGGATCGGAGAACACCTGCGACAGGAGGAGGAAGAGGAAGTCGACGGCCACGGCCGCGAGATTGGACAGCACGAGGACGGTGGCAGCGACGAGTCCCCAGCCGCCCATCCATCCGAGCCAGGGCCCGAATGCTCTGGTCGCCCAGGTGAAGGTGGTTCCCGAGTCCGGCATCGCCGTGTTCAGTTCCCGGTAGCCGAAGACGACCAGGAGCATCGGCACGAAGCCGATGAGCAGCACGGCCGGGGTGTGCACCCCGACTTCGGAGATCGTCGGGCCCAATCCGGAGGTCAGCGTATAGGCCGGGGCGATGCAGGAGATGCCGATGACGGCTCCCCCGATGGCTCCGATCTTGCCGGCGGAGAGTCCCTTGGCGCTCAGTCCGCTCGTGTTCGTCGACGGTGACGGCTGTGTGCTGCTCATGGTCAGGAGATCTCGCCGAGGATCCTCTCGGCGGTGGCGGTGCCGATGCGCACGGCTCCGTCGACGTGCTGGTAGCCTTCGGCGGCGATATCGGAGCTGGCGAAGTGGATCGGTCCGACCGGGTCGTTCTGGAACGGCCCCCACCGGTGCAGACCGCCGAGGTCGTAGCTGGTCGCATAAGCACCGCGGGTCCATTCCTCCGCACCGAAGTCGGAGAGGTAGAACACGCGCGGGTCGAGAGCCTTCGGGCCGAGGAATTCGGCCAGCGCCTCGAGGATCGTCGCCCGGCGGGTCTCCTCGTCCAGGGCCCACATGGCGTCGGCGTTGACATCGGAGATGAACCCGACGAGGGTGCCCTGCTCTTCGCCGTGGTTCGTGTTGTCGTAGACCTCCTGCACGAGACGGAAGGCACCGAACCCGGTTCCGCACAGTCCGTCCTCGCGCCAGAACGGAGTGTCGTAGGTGGCATGGACCTTGATGACGAGCCCCATGGACTGGTGTTGGTGGAAGATCTGCTGGAGCCGCGGCAGAGGTGGGTCGTAGCTGATCCGCGAGTAGAGGTTCGGCGGAACGGCGACGATCGCCTGGTCTGCGCTGACGCTCAGATCGTCGGTCGAGACGTGGACTCCGGTCTCCGACCATTCGATCCGGCGGACCGGCTGCTGCAAGCGCACGATGTCCCCGCCGAGTTGCTCGGCCATCTGCACGGAGACCGACTGCATTCCGCCGACGACGCGACGATCGAGGATGAAATGATCGTCGACGAGGTTCGAGAATGATCCCGCCGAGGCGGCCATGAGGATGGCCTGGAGCGTTGAGAAGGTGGTGGCGGGCTTGGTCAGCATGCCGCCGGCGACGAACAGTCCGATGTTCTCGCAGGCGAGTTCGTCCTCGGACTGCTCTCGCAGCCAGTGGTGGAAGGAGATCGAGTCGAGTTCGGCAGCGTCCTCGGCATCCCAGGGGGTCTTCGGTCCGATTCGGGCGGCGAGCTCGTCGAGGAGGCCGATGAGACGTTCCATCTCGGCCTGGGTCGACTCCCCCACGGGGAACATCTCGCCCGAGTAGACGGTGCGGGCTCCGTCGGGTGCGATGTAGACGCTGTCGCCGTCGCGGTAGCGGGGGTAGGTCTCTTTGCCGAGTTCGTCGAGGAGAGCCAGCAGCGCGGTCTGATCTGGAGAGACCCACTGTCCGCCGAGTTCGAACATCTGCCCGTCGATGTGTTCGGTCCAGGTACGTCCGCCCACACGATCACGAGCTTCGAGGACGATGACGCTGCGTCCGGACTTCCGCAGCCGACGGGCCGCGCTCAGGCCCGATGGACCTGCTCCGATGATGACGACGACACGAGCTACTTCGGACACGTGGAACTCCTCGACAGACTGTGTGATGGTGGCTTCAGGTTAGCTACCCCACAGTCGAAAACCAAGGTCGAAGAGACGAATACGAATTTCGCAGCGACAGAGCAATCCGTAGCCCTAGGCTCGAATCAGCGACTGATTACCTTTGCCAATAGGGTCGAAAAGTTCGAAACTCGCATTTGCGTCGCTGAACCTGCGGATTCCGTAATCAGCGGCTGCCGCAGACGGCGTCACTGCACTTCGTACTTGCCGTTGATCTGTCCGGCGCCGACGCCGCCGACTGCCTCCATGGCGGCCTTCGACAGGTCGAAGCAGCGGCTGCCGTGGTAGGGACCGCGATCATTGACGCGCACGGTCACGGACTTGCCATTGGCGGCGTTCGTGATCTTCACCTTGGAGCCGAACGGCAGAGTCTTGTGGGCGGCGGTGAGCTTATTGGCATCGAAGATCTCGCCGTTGGCAGTCTGCCTGCCGTCGAATCCGTCACCGCCGCCGTAGTAGGACATCGGGCAGCTGCCCGATACGCCGGTCGACTTCCCGGAATTCGACGGTCCGTCGTTCTCGTCCGCGGCTCCGCCGGACGATCCCTAGTCGCCAGAGGATTCTCCGCCGCCGGACGTCTCTCCGCCACCGGGCGATCCTTCGTCCTTCGTCTCGGCAGTCTTCGACGGCTTGGGGCTCGGCGTCTCGATATGAGTGTCGATCGTGACCTCTGCCGGCTTCTCCTTGGCCTGTTTCTTCGCTTTGGCGAGGAATTCGTCGGTGGCCTGCGTCGGCTCGGAGACGGCGACGGCCGGCGCTTCGGCCACGACCTGGCCGCTCGTGGAAGAGTCGTTGGGAACCATTGCGAGGCTCGAGGCGACGACGGCTGCCGTTGCGGCGGTCGGCACGATGAACGCGGAGAGCACCGGGCGGGTGCGGACCGCTGCCAGCACTCCCCCGGCGGTGTTCTGCCGGTCGGCGGGTGCGTGGCGTCCGGTCTTCTTCTTCGCTGACAGCGCGGAGAAGATCGAGCCGGTCTTCTTGGTGTTCGGAGCTGAGTGTCTGCCCACAGTCGTGTTCCTCGTCATCGTCACAGAGTGTCTCGGCAACTCGGAGATGCAGGGGGAAGACCTCTCGCAGCCGTGCGCTTGAGGATTGGCTCCAAGTTATCTGATCGTTATCTCCACAGATTCTAGTTAAGGAACTGTTACAAAAGCAATGTGGCACACCGTTTCGGTGTGCCACATTGCTGAGACTCTGTTCACGGGCAGCGTCGGCCCACTGCCGATTCGCTGATCCGTCGAGCCGGTTCGCGGACGGAACCGATCAGGGACGACGAGGTTTGCGCGTCACCAGTTTCCGGACACCGTCGGCTCCGGTCGTCACGGTCTCCTGTGCTCGGTCGAAGGCCCGTTCGACCTTGCCGCTGCGCACAGCGTCATCGATGGCGTGCGAAATACTTCCCAATGCGCGGTTGACGCCGTTCTCGCCGACTTCGATGAGGCGAGAGGTCGATGTCGCTTCACGCACATTCCTCACACCGGTGCTCGCTGCACTGTACGCGCGTCCGGCGACCCGGCGTGCGCGTTCGGTCGGAGTCTTCGCGGTTGCGTCGATGACATCGTCGGGTTCGAGGGGTTCGCGGTGTGAGCTCATGACTCCATCCTTGAACAGCGCCTCGGTGAAATCAACACCCTGACTAAGATTGGAGTATGAATTCCCAGCGGGAGGTCATCGCAGACCCAGAGATCATCGCGCACCGAGGCGGACTGTGGCCCGGGATGAGCGAAAACACCCTCGAGGCATTCGCCGCGGCCGCCGCTGCCGGGGTGCGGTGGATGGAGACCGACGTCCACGCCTCCGCGGACGGCATCCTCTTCGCCGCTCATGACGCCGACCTCAACCGCATCGCCGGGATGTCCAGTTCCATCTGCGAACTCCCTGCTGACGAACTCGACGAGGTCGACCTACTCGCAGGCGGCCGACTCCCTCGTCTCGAGGCTCTGTTGGCCGCGCTGCCCGAGGTGCAGTGGAATATCGATGTCAAGGCCGCTCACAGCATCGGTCCGATGATCCGGTTGGTGCATAATCTCCATGCCGCTGACAGGATCCGCCTCGCGTCCTTCGACTCGGGAACCCTGCGACGGCTGCGCACCGCCCTGCCTGGGGTGCGCACGTCGACAGGCACGACAGAGACAGCGTTGTTCGCCCTCGGTCGACTGCCGGGTCTCCCCGATCACGGGGCCGCTGCCCTGCCTCCGGGAGTCGACGCGCTGCAAGTGCCGGCGTCGTTCAAGAAGATTCCCGTGGTCACTGCCGATTTCGTCGCCCGAGCTCACCGGACGGGCCTGCTCGTTCATGTCTGGACGATCAATGATGCGCCGACGATGCAGTCGCTGCTCGACCTCGGAGTCGACGGAATCGTCACCGATGATGTCGAACTCGGCCTCGAGGTTCTGGCGCATCGGCGGGGTTGACTGCCCCCTTCCTCCCCGTCGATTCGCGCGTGCCGCCCCGGGGCTGTCGGCGAGGAATATCCGGGCACGGTAGACTGTTGCATTGCGTCCAAGGTGTGCAGTCGAGTCGGAAGGTCTTAGATATGAGCGAACGCAGTCTCCGCGGAACACAGTTGGGCTCGCGCAGCCTCGAAACCGAAGAGGGCGTCGAGCCGGCACCCCGCCAGATGGTCGAATTCGAATGCGAAGACGGGACCCGTTTCAAGGTGCCGTTCTCGATCGAAGCCGAAGTCCCTTCGACCTGGGATTCCGGAATGCACGGCATCGGCGTCCGCGTCGGAGTCAACGAGCCCGACGGCGATCCCGTCAAGCATGTGCGTTCCCACTGGGACATGCTTCTGGAACGCCGGTCTTTCGACGAACTCCAGGTGCTCCTCGACGAACGCCTCGCGATCCGTCGCGGTGAGGTACCGGCCCAAAGCTGAACCAGCCGCAACAGGGAGCCATAAGGGGTGCAGGTCAACGGACCTGCACCCCTTCTTACTACCTGACGGCGGCCTAGCAACCTCGCGCGAGGTTGCTAGGCCGCCGTCAGGTAGTAATTGAGGGGGTTAGGGGGTGCGGGTGAGGAGACGACGCAGCTGATTGCGACGGCGAGTCAGGCCCCAACCGGCGACCTTCGTGAACGCTTCGGTGATGATCGAGCCGCTCATCTTCGATTCGCCGAGCTCGCGTTCGACGAAGACGATGGGCACCTCGGCGACCCGGAACCCGGCCTCGACGGTGCGGTAGGTCATGTCGATCTGGAAGCAGTATCCCTGCGACTGGACGTCGGAGAGATCGAGCGCCTCGAGCACGGGACGTCTGTAGGCACGGAATCCTGCCGTTGCGTCCTTGACTCCCAATCCCATGACCGCGTTGACATAGACGTTCGCCCCGCGGGAGAGGAAGAACCGGGATCTGGGCCAGTCGACGATCTCTCCGCCCGGAACCCACCGGGATCCGATGATGAGGTCTCCTCGCCCCTCCGCGGCAGCGTCGAGCAGCTGCCCCAGGTCGAGGGAACGGTGCGAGCCGTCGGCGTCGAACTCGCAGATGATCTCGTAGTCGCGTTCCAGCGCCCATTGGAATCCGGCGATATAGGCCATGCCGAGTCCGGACTTCTCGGTGCGGTGGAGGACGTTGATCCGGGGATCTGCCGCAGCCTGCTCATCGGCCCACTCCCCCGTTCCGTCCGGGGAGCTGTCATCGACGATGAGAACGTCGATATCAGGCTGCTGATCGAACAGTCCGGCCAGAGTCGCGGGGAGGGCGAGACGTTCGTTGAAGGTGGGGATGACGACAAGAATCTTGGAAAGCACGCACTCCACGATACGCGGTCGTCGCCTCAGACAATGAGTCGACACCCCCGCCTTCGGACCACGCTGCCGTGGCAGCGAGTTATCTATTGACGGGAGTGCCGACTCCATCCCGCATCAAGCGGAATGCTCACGTCGAATCTAGTGGCCCATCGAGACTTCGCAAAATCGCCGTGACCTGGGCTGATACCTGAAACCGCAGGTCACAGGCCCAACCGGAAGAACGAAAATTTCGAGTTATCGGCGTGTCGGCTGGACACGCCTGACCCGGCTGAGGCGTCAGCGGGCCCTCCCGCATCTGCAGGTCCGGATCAGAGTTCCACCCGGGTGGGCAGAGCCACGTCCGGAGACAGCTCGGGCAGTCCCGGAGTCCCGGACCGCGGATCGGTGCTCCAGGCGGCGACGCGCGGGTCGGCGACCTGGACGACGAGACGGTCGACCTTCCACCGCACGATATCGGCATCGGCTCCGGGCGCGAGCACTCCCCCTTCCGGGTGTCCGGCCGCGCGATGAGCGAAGCGGGTCGCCGCGTTGAACGCAGCGCGGGCACCGATGCCCCCGTCGCCGACGACGGCGCTGCGCACTCCTGCCCAGGGTGAGGTCTCGGAATGGCTGAAGGACACCTGTGCCCCGGCCGAGAGCAGCTGAGCCAGGGGCTGCGGCTGCGCGGGGTCGAGCGTGATGGCGATTCCGCTGCGGCCGAGGGACTGCACCTGCTCGTCCGAAACGGCGAAATCCAACCGCAGACGGTAACCGTGACGCTGGGCATGAGCGGCATCGGCACGCAGGACCTCGAGCACGGCGGTGAGCTGGTCGTTCGAATCGACGAGGATGAACAGGCTCAGCGCCGGAAGATCCTCGAGCGTGAGGAGATCGGCCGCGGAGATCGAAGCACGTCCGGCTTCGACGGAACCGGAGCCCAGCTGCGGGTAGTCGACGATCGACAGACCGTCCGGGGCGTCGGCAGCGAACTGCGCAATCTGCTCGGCGCTGCCGATCGCGTGCACATGCGTGAACCCCTGCGCGAACAGATCGGCCGCCGTCGGGACTGATTCGTCGACGATCAGACCGGCGTGAACGAATCCGGGTGTGAGGAAGTCCTCACCGAGGTCGATCGCCTCCGGGTCCAGGGCCTTGGCCGCTTCATCGGAACCGATGAACGAGACCTTTCCGTCCGCATGCCCCAGTGCCGTCGCGAAAGGGTCGGCACTGCTGTAAACATCTCCACCAAAGTACATAGTCACAGCCGACAGGCTACACCGTCGGCCGTGGCGGCTACACCTGTGTCAGGAGGGTCGGGTATCGTCACCTGATGTGAAGCCCTTGGTTCTGCTCGATACGCCAGCTCTGTACTATCGCGCCTTCTATTCGGTGCCGGATTCGATCGTCAATGCCGACGGTCATCCGGTCAACGCCGTGCGCGGGGTGCTCGACACCGTTGCCCAGATGGTGCGCCGCTTCGACACCGATCGTGTCATTGCGACGATGGACGCCGATTGGCGTCCGGCCTTCCGTACCGCGATCATGCCCGAATACAAGGCCGCACGCGTCAAAGATGAGGAGGCCGGCACGGAGATCCCTCCCGAGCTGGCAGTGCAGCTGCCGATCATGAATCGCGTCCTCAGCGCTGCCGGAATCCCCATCGCCGAGGTGGCCGGAACCGAAGCCGATGACGTCATCGCCACGATGGCCGCACAATCGACGACCCCCGTGATCATCGTCTCCCCCGATCGGGACCTGCTGGCGCTGCTCGACTCGTCCGCCGATGTCAGTGTTCTGCGCCCCCGCAAGGGCGGCGAGTGGGAGGCCCTGACCCAGGCGGATCTGCCGAACGCCTACGGAGTGCCCGACGGCACCCGCTACCGTGAGCTGGCAGCTCTGCGCGGCGACCCGTCCGACGGGCTGCCCGGAGCCCCCGGGATCGGGGAGAAGACTGCGGCGACCCTACTGGAGAACTTCGGTTCCATCGAATCGATCATCAAGGCCGCCAAAGCCGGCGTGAAGACCGGTGGCCTCAGCCCGAAGCGGGCCGCAACGATCATTGAGGTCGAAGAGACCCTGCACAAGACGCTCGAGGTGATGCGCTGTCTGACCGACGTCGACCACGGCATCGACCTCGACAGCGTCCCGAACGGCCTTGACCGCGCCGCGGTCGAGGACGCCGCTGACGGGCAGAACATCCGCCGTTCCGTCGACAACCTCACCAGTGCGCTCGAATCCGTGTCGGGAGCCGACGCTGCCGCAGCCTCGCACGTGGCCGCCTCCCAGGCGGCCGCACAGTCCGACGCGGTCGCGCAGCCCAAGTCGACCGAGTCCGCCGAATCGGCGCCGCGGTCGGCCGGGGCCGATTCATGGGTGCAGTCACGGCTCGTCGGCTTCGACCTCGAGACCACCGGAGTCGAACCGGCCACCGCCCGCATCGTCACCGCCGCCTTCGTCGACTCGCCTGCTCAGGTGCGCACATGGCTGGCGGATCCGGGCATCGAGATCCCGGAATCGGCGCGTGCCGTCCACGGCATCACCACCGAATTCGCACGCGCCAACGGTTCGGCCGCCGCCCAGGTCGTCAGTGAACTGTGCGCAGAATTCGCCGCACTCCGAGAAGAAGGCGCCGTCGTCGTCGGGCACAACGTCGTCTACGACCTCAGTGTGATGGCAGCGGAAGTCGCCCGCCATCGACCGGACATCGATTTCGCCTCGATCATCCCGACGATCGTCGACACATTCGTCGTCGACAAACAGATCGACCCCTATCGCAGGGGAAAACGAACGCTCATCGAGACGGCGAAGACCTACCGCATCGAACTCCTCGACGCCCACGATGCCGCCGCCGACGCCCTGGCCGCTCTGGACATTTCCCGAGCATTGGCCGAAAAGTCCACGGAAATCTCCGCGCTGAGCAACGATGAGATCATGGCCGCACAGGCCGATTGGAAGCGCTCACAGGCGGCAGGACTGCAGGCCTGGCTGCGGAAGAAGGGCAACGCCGAGGCCGTCGTCGACGGTTCGTGGCCCATGTCCTGAACGCTAGACTCGACACCGACGCACCAACGACGAAGGACGACAATGGGATTCTTTTCTCGCCTGCTCAACCGACCCGGCTCTCATGCGGAGAAGACGACAGGTTGGTTCGAGCGCGCCGCCGACGATCTGGACGCGGCCGGGCGCGAATTCTCCGAACTCAGCGATTCCGAACTCACGGAGGCCGCCGGTGAGGTCTTCGCATCGGGCAGCCAGCAGCAGACGCTCATCCGCTACTGTGCTCTGGCACGCGAAGCCGGTAAGCGGGTCCTCGACGAACGAGCCTACGACACTCAGCTGCGAGGGCTCGTCGGACTCCTGCAGGGCAGCATCGTGCAGATGGCCACCGGTGAGGGCAAGACCCTCGTCGGCGCGCTGGCGGCAGCCGGCTACGCACTGCAGGGACGACGCGTGCACGTCGTCAGCGTCAACGACTACCTCGCCGTTCGAGACCGCAATTGGATGAAACCGCTGTTCGACCTCCTCGGTGTGAAATCCGCTTCGATCTCGGGCGCACAGGCCGACGATGAACGACGTGGGGCCTACCGTGCCGAAGTCGTCTATGCGTCGGTGACCGAGGTCGGTTTCGATGTCCTCCGCGACCGGTTCGTCACCGAGGATGCCGATCAGCGGGTGCCCGAACGCGACGTCGTCATCGTCGACGAGGCCGATTCCGTGCTCATCGATGAGGCACGTGTGCCGCTGGTCCTCGCCGGTTCGGCCAGCGTCCAGGACACCGATACCGCGATCGCAGCGCTCGTGTCCCGACTCAGTCCGGACACCGACTTCGAAGTCAGTGCCGACCGACATGCCGTCTCACTCACCGATGCCGGAGTCGACAGGGTCGAGGACGAACTCGACGTCGAACTCTTCAAAGAGGATTCCGAGACGCTCGCCGCCGTCAATCTCGCTCTCCACGCCCGGGCGCTGGTCAAACGCGATGTCGATTACCTCGTCGTCGACGGACGCGTCAAACTCATCTCCTCCTCCCGAGGCCGCGTGGCCGAACTCCAGCGCTGGCCCGACGGGCTCCAGGCCGCAGTCGAAGCCAAGGAGAGCCTCGACGCCACCGACAGCGGGGAGATCCTCGACCAGATGACGGTCGAAGAGCTCATCCACGGCTATGAGACCGTGTGCGGTATGACCGGCACCGCGCTGGCCGTCGGTGACGATCTGCGCGAATTCTATGGGCTGGAGATCGTCCCCATCGACACACATCTGCCAGTGATCCGCAGCGACGAACCCGATCGCCTGTTCACTTATCAGGAGTCGAAGGAACGCGCGATCGTCGAGGAAGTCGTCGACAATCACGCCCGCAGACGTCCCGTACTCATCGGCACCTCATCGGTGGCAGAGAGCGAGTCCCTGGCCGAACGGCTCACCGAACGCGGAATCGACGTCGCCGTCCTCAATGCGAAGGACGATTCCCGGGAAGCCGAGATCATCGCGAAGGCCGGCGCGCCGGGCGCCGTGACGGTGTCGACGCAGATGGCCGGTCGCGGCACGGATATCCGACTGGCCGATGACGACGTCGCCGAGGCCGGGGGCCTCCTCGTCATCGGTGCCGGTCGCTATCCGTCATCCCGACTCGATGACCAGCTGCGCGGACGCGCGGGTCGTCAGGGCGATCCCGGCACGTCTGTGTTCTTCACCAGCCTCGAAGACGAACTGGTCACCAGGGTTCCCGAGATCCAACGCTTCGTCTCCGAGGGTGATGAGACCGGGCTCATCGAATCCAAGCGCGCACTCGGCCTCGTCGAACACGCTCAGCGCATCGCCGAAGGCCAGAACACCGCTCTGCATCGTGACACCTGGCGCTTCAATGAGCTCATGGCCAAACAGCGTGAGCTCGTCCTCGAACGCCGAGCCGAGATCCGCAAGGCCGACGAACCCGTCGAACAGCTGCGCAAGGAACTCGGCGACCGTGCCGATGAGATCGCGCAGGAGCACTCGGAGGAGCTGCTCGACTCGGTTCTCCGCGAGGTCATGCTCTTCCACCTCGACGCACGCTGGGTCGATCACCTCGCCTTCCTCAACGACCTGCGAGAGGGCATCCACCTGCGCACCTTCGCCAGAGAGAAGCCGCACGAAGCGTTCAACACCGAATCGATCCGCGTCTTCTCATCCTTCTGGTCCGATGTCATCGACGATTCGACGGCGACGATCAAGGAGGCGACGATCACCGAGGAGGGAATCGACCTCGAATCGCACGGGCTGAAGCGTCCGTCGTCGACGTGGACCTACCTGACGACGGAGAACGCCTTCGGCTCCGATATCGAGAACATCGTCAAGAAGGTCCGTCGCTGAGACGATGACGCTCAGGAGTCGGCGACGACTCCGCGCCGGATCGCTTCGACCGTACGACGCACGCGCACCGCGGTCTGCGGGTCGATGACCTCAGCGACCTGACCGAGGAGATCGAGACTCTGCTTGGCCCATCTGACGAAGTCTCCGGCGGCGATATCGCTGCCCCGCAGTGACTCCGACAGCGTTTTGCCTTCGGTCCACCGGTACATCGGTCTGATCAGCCCGCGATCCGGTTCGTCCGTCGTATTCAGTGCGTGCTGCTCTTCCAGGTGGAAGAGTCGACGCCAGATCGTCTCGGACTCATCGCAGACGGCCTTGAGATCGGCGCTCGGCGCCCGATGCGCGGTCAGGGTGTCTCTGCGCGATTGGAAGACGAAGATCGATGCGAACGCTGCGAGCTCCGGCTCATTGAGTCTGTCCCACAGCCCGGCCCGGATCGTCAGCGCCACCAGAAGATCCCGTTCGCCGTAGATCCGACGCAGCATCGTCGAATGCTCGGGGTCGAACCCGAGTCCCCGCAGCACGTCCTGGACCCGGTCGAAGACCAGAGCGATCGAGGTGGTGCGTCCTTCGATGCGGGCGATGAGCGATTCGTTCTCCCGGATGAGCTTGTCCGCGCGGTTGGCCCAACGGGCGTGGAGCTCCCGATCCGGGCAGTCGTGGCACGGGTGTGCCCGCATCTGCGCCTGGAGCTCGGCCACTGTGGTGCTCTCGCCCTGATGCTGTCGGCTCGATTCCCAGTGGGCTTCGGAATCCACTCGGCCATCGTGAATGGCGGCCTCGAGGATGGACAGCAGCTGCCTGCGGTCGCCTGCCTGCCGATGGTTGAATTTCTTCGGCACCCGGACTCGCCCCTGCGAGGCGACGGGTTCGGTCACCTCGTGCGGGCGCAGGTGCCACACCTTGCCCTGTTCGGTGAGGACGGTGGGAAGTCGGGAGACACCGTCTTTGTTGCTCATCGGAGCGATGATGACCGCGCGACCACCGACCCGCTTGGCCGGCATCGTCACCACATCGCCGATCTTGAGCGCGGTGAGGGACTCGACGATATCGCGCTGCCTGTTCCGCGATTTCGTCCTGGTCTCCTGCTTCTGCGTGTCCGAGATCGCCCGACGCAGCCCGGCGTATTCCGAGAAGTCACCCAGGTCGCAGTGCATCGACTTCTCATACGCCTCGATCGTGGCTTCGTTCTTGCGCACCTTTCGCGCCAGGCCGACCACGGCCTTATCGGCCTGGAACTGGGCGAACGAGGTTTCGAGCACCTTGGCCGCTTCCTCGGAGCTCATCCGCGACAGCAGATTCGCCGTCATGTTGTACGTCGGTCCGAACGCCGAGTTCAGCGCGTAGGAACGGTTCGACGCCAGGGCCGCCAGCTCGCTGACCTCGATGGTCGGGTGCCACACCACGACGGAATGGCCGATGCGGTCGATTCCGCGGCGACCGGCACGTCCGGTCAGCTGGGTGTACTCCCCCGGAGTGATCATCACATGCGCTTCGCCGTTGAATTTCACGAGCTTCTCGAGCACGACGGTGCGAGCGGGCATGTTGATGCCCAACGCCAGGGTCTCGGTGGCGAAGACGACCTTGATGATTCCCTGCGAGAACAGCTCTTCGACGAGTTGTTTGAACTGCGGGATCATCCCCGCATGGTGCGCGGCCACTCCGAGCAGCAGACCTTCCCGGAAGGTGTGATAGCCGAGGATGCCGAGATCCTCGTCGGCGAGATCATCGCGCAGCGACTCGAGAGCGGCGTTGACGATCGTCTTCTCTTCGCGGGAGTTGAGGTCGGTGCCCGTGCTCAGATACTGTTCGACGGCTTCATCGCAGCCGTTGCGGGAGAAGATGAACATGATCGCCGGCAGCATCGCCGCCTCGGCGAGTGATGCCACCACCTGGGTGCGGCTGGGGCGGCGGAAACGCGCCCGGGTGGCACGTGCCCGTTTCGACCGTGGGCCCCCGTGCGTGCGGGTGGCGTGGTTGAGAGCCGGGTCGATCCGGTCGGAATCGCTGTGCGTGAATAGGTCGTACATCCGGTGGCCGACCAGGACATGGTTGACCAGCGGCACCGGCCGGTGACTCGTCGAGACGATCGTCGTCGGTCCTCTGACCTCACGCAGCCAGGCTCCGAACTCTTCGACATTGGACACCGTCGCCGACAGCGACACCATCTGCACACGGTCGGGAAGATGGATGATGACCTCCTCCCACACCGGCCCACGGAACCGGTCGGCGAGGTAGTGAACTTCGTCGAGGACGACGAAGCCGAGATCCGACAGACCCGCCACGTCGTTGTAGAGCATATTGCGCAGCACTTCGGTGGTCATGACGATGATCGGCGCATCGCGGCGGATCGACGTGTCACCGGTGAGCAGCCCGACATTGTCTGCCCCATGGACCTCGGCGAGGTCGTTGAATTTCTGATTGCTCAGCGCCTTGATCGGCGTGGTGTAGAAGACCCGTTTGCCCTCGCCCCGGGCCAGTTCCACGGCGAACTCCGCGATGAGCGTCTTGCCTGCGCCGGTCGGCGCCGTGACCAGCACGTCCTCCCCTTCCTGCAGGTGACTGCAGGCTTCGACCTGGAAGTCGTCGAGGGCGAACTCGGTGCGCTCCATGAACTGTCCCAAGGGGGTGCGGGCGAAATCCGCACGCGCCTTGAAGTCGGCATAGGCGGCGGAGGGACTCAGTGACTCCGCCGCAGGAGTCTCGGTCGAAAGCGGTGTGGGGTCAGTCATTCTTCTCTTCGTCGGTCAGTTCGTCCTCGTCGACCCACAGACCCTGCGCGATGAGGCGCTTCTTACGTCGGCGATCATTGAGCACACAGATCACCCAGGCCAGGCAGAACAGGGTCATCATGGGGATGACGAGGAAGAACATGGACATTGCGTCCGGAGTCGGGGTGGCGATCGCGGCGAACAGGAACACGAGCAAGACGATGACCCGCCATGACTTCATGATCCTCTCCGCCGACAGGATTCCGAGCATGTTCAGTCCCACCATGAGCACCGGCAGGACGAAGGCGAGCCCGAAGACCACGATGATGATCATCACGAAGCTCAGGTAGTCCTGCGCCGGGATGATGTTCGTGCCGCCCTCGGGAGTGAACGAGGTCAGAGCCTTCACGGCATTGGGCAATGCGAAGAACGCCATCGTCGACCCCGCCAGGAACAGCGGAATCGCTGCCCCGAGGAAACCGAGGGAGTACAGCTTCTCCTTGCGCTTCAGCCCCGGGACGATGAAGGCCCAGACCTCGTAGAGCCAGATCGGGCAGGAAAGGAAGAGCCCGATGAAGAACGAGAGTTTGATCTTCAGATCGAAGGGTGAGGCGACTCCGGCGAAGTTGATCTCGGCCATCCGTCCGCCGTTGTCGCGGATCGTGCGGATCGGCTCTTGGAGGATGTCGAGGACGGGGTCGTAGAGGAACCAGCCTGCCACCGCACCCAGAGCGATGGCGATGGCGGAGATGATGACGCGGTTGCGCAACTCGACGAGGTGCCCGACGACGGGCATCTTCTTCTCAGGATTGTTCTTCCGTGATCGAGAGGGCTTCCGCTGACTGTTCTCTTTCACTTCTCGTGAGACTGCGGGTCCTGCTTCTCTCGCCGCGACTCCTCGGTGCCGGTGGTCTCACCGGCGGACGTGGAGGAATCGGTCGAGGAGTTCTGGTTGAGCGCTCCCGGCTCGGTGCTCTTGCCGGATTCGTCCTCGTCGCCGCGCAGATCCTTGACCTCGGACTTGAAGATCTTCATCGACTGTCCCAGGCTTCGGGCCAGCTGCGGCAGTTTGGGTGCGCCGAAGATGATCACGATGATGAGGATCACGATCGCGATCTGCACGAAACTTGGTCTCATGGGGAGCTCCTTGGATTGTTGATGCTGTGGAAGAGTCTACGCGCTGCGGCTGAGCCTTTCATCCACTTCCGGACGGCGTCTTCGTCTCAGCCGAGCCTGTTCATGGCGCCCGCAACGGCTTCGGTGTCGTCGATCTCGGTGATGACATCGGCATGACAGAGCAGGAACCGGCTGAGCCAATCCACAGAATGCACGAGCAGGCGGATGCGCACGCTCGTGTCTCCATCGTCGAGGTACTCCCGATTCGTCACGTCGAGTTCATCTGCCAGCCATGCTCCCGCGGCTGCGAGGCCGAGGGTGACCTCATAGGAGTTCGTTGTGGCAACGCTGACCGCCATCGGCGGATGCGCGGCCGACTCCCAGGACCGGATGCGACCCAGCGCGAAACGGCGAGGCGCTCCGGCCGAATAGCACCACGCATCGACGTACCAGTCAGCACCGGGGACCAGCCGGGTCGGGGCGATGGTCCGCGTGGTGAGTTCGTCACGGGAGCCCACATAGTAGTCGATCCGCAGCGCAGTGCCGTCTTCCACCGCTTTTCGCAGAGCGGCCAGAAGCTCTTCGTCGGCGTCGATGGGGCTGACGTCGACCGCCGTGCGCAGGTTCTCTCCTGCCGCTGCGCGCAATTTGGCCGCGGCGGTGGCCACCGCCGCGGAATCGAGCCCTGGCAGGGACGAGAGCATGTCGAGAGCGAGCACGAGGATTCCGGCCTCCTCGGCGCTGAGCCGCACGGGCATGGAGACCTCTTCGGCGTTGGAGATGAAGATCTGCCCGCCCTCCCACGACGCATCGATGAGGTCATCGGGCATATGGCCGGGTCGACCGGTGACGAAGAGCAGCTGGAGATCGTCGATGAGGGTGGCGGAGTCGATGCCGAAATAGGCAGCGGTCTCTTCGAGATCCGCGCCCGGATGGGCATCGAGGTACGGGACGAGGCTGAGCAATCGGGTGAGGCGTTCACGCGCTGAGGACACTGGTGCCTCCCAAACGGTTGAGCGATCGGCGAATCGTTTCGCGTCTGCGGTCGACGGCGCGCACGAGTTCGGGCGGATCGACCACGTCCACGGCGTCCCCGAAGCCGACGATCTCGGCGGCGAGGGCATCGACATCGGAATAGCCGATGACCACCTCGTCGCCGTCGCTGCGGATCCGTCGACGGCGCAGCGGATCGGCCCGGTGAGCGCGGATGTGCAGCGTCGCCTCGGCGACGACGGCCATCTCGGAACTCGACTGCAGCGCCAGCTGCGGGGAGAAGTCCTCGGGGATCTCATAGTCTCCGGGTTCGCGGCCACTGAGCTTCGCGATCCCACCCTCGACGCGGGAGAGCCGGAAGGTGCGTCGGGCCTCGCGGTCGAGGTCGAAGCCGAAGAGGTAGACACGGTCGCCGCGGCTGAGCAGCGCATAGGGTTCCAGCTTCACCTTCCGCACGCTCTGACCGGGCTTGTGATACCGGAAGCCGATGGCTTCGCGGGCGTTGATGTGGTGGAGGGCGGTGGCGAAGTTCGCGCTGGCCAGCCGGTGTGCGGCGGTACCCGGATCGACGTTTCCCGGCCCGTCGGCGGACTGGTCGAGGTCGATGCCGAGTGCGCGCAGCTTCGTCAGCGCCTGAGACGAGGACTCCCCGAGCTCGGTCTCGGACCAGAACGCGGCGGCCACGGTCACAGCGGCCACCTCTGCGGGAGTGAGGTCGACGTCGCCCATCGCATAGTCGGCGGTGGAGATCCGATACCCCGTCTCCCCCGCATCACCGTAGACATCGTGTTCGGCTCGCGTTGCGATGGTGATGCCCATGTGTCGCAGCAGCTCCTTGTCGCGGGAGAATTTGCGATCGAAGGCGACCTCATCGAGCCCGGAATAGCCGTCGATGGCGCTCATCAGCGTCTTGCGCGACACCCAGCCGCGGGAAGCGCGCAGGGCGATCAGCAGATTCATCAGCCGTTCGGTCTGCTGTCTCTGTCTGCTGGTGCGAGGTGTATTCACGATTCCACCGTAACCTAGGCCGGGCGATAGTCTTGGGACCATGATTCATTGGCGCAAAGGAATCGTCGCAGCGATTCGCTCCACCCGGCCAGGATACACAGAGCTCGACGTCGACCTGGACGAGACTGTGCCGGGAACCGATGTGAGATCCATCCGGGCGATCGCCTACACCGATGCCGTAGGACAACCGCAGAGCCAGGACACCGTCATCGTCAATGTCTCGGCTCTGGCGAAGAGGCTGGGCACCGGCGGCTTCGGTCTCATCGTCGCCCTGCCCGATGCACTGCCGACCGATCCTCCGGAGGGTCCCGGCCATCTCGTCAAGGACCGCTATTCCCCGTTGCAGACGATGGTCCTCGGCGTCGACGATCAGGAGTCGCAGCATCATTCCACCCTCGCCGAGGCGGAGCACCTCGACGGCATGCCCGTGATCGTCGCCGATCTGCATTCGGCTCTGCCCGCGGCGATCGCCGGAATCCGCGCCGTCGACCCGTCGCTGTCGGTGGCGTATGTGCTCAGTGACGGCGCGGCTCTGCCGGCCCCGTTCTCTCAGGCCGTCGCCGGGCTCAAGGAGGCCGGCTGGCTTAAGGGCGTGATCAGCACCGGGCAGGCCTGGGGCGGAGACCTCGAAGCGGTGACGGTCCATACGGGACTGCTCGCGGCCAAGCATGTGATGGACGCCGACATCGCCATCGTCGCGCAGGGACCCGGGAACCTCGGCACCGGCACGAAGTACGGCTATTCGGGTCTGGTCACCGGAGAGCACCTCAACGCCGCAGCCCTGCTCGACGGGCGTCCTGTCGGCCTGCTGCGGATGTCGAATGCCGATGCCCGCGGCCGTCATTTCGGCATCTCCCATCATTCGCTGACGCCGTTGAGTGAGATCGCTCGACCGGGGATGACCGTGCCGGTGCCCGACTTCTCCACCCTCACCGAGGCGGAGCGAACCGAGATGGACCCGGATCCCGAAGTCGTGACCGCGACGGTGGCCGAGCAGCTGTCCCGGCTTGAGATGCATGATCTCGTCGACGTCGATCTGATGGGACTGTGGGATGCGCTGCGTGCCTCACCGGTGCGTCTGTCGACGATGGGCAGGAAGCTGCCGGCCGATGCGGCATCGTTCCTCGCCGCGGCCGCCGCGGGACGCTGCGCCGCCGGGCTCGTCCGCCGCTGACCGCGTCGAACACAGGTCACCGCCTCATCTCCGCAGAATCCCCCTCCGTGTCGGCGAAGACAGAGAAGACAGATGTGGCCGGGGTCCGAAGAACCCGGCCACAGTCGTCTGGCAGGATCAGCGCGTGCTGATCATCGTGCTGATGCTCAGCGCACGTTCTCGAGGTCGCAGACGAAGATGAGCGACTCTCCGGGCTGGATGACTCCGCCGGCGCCCTGATCGCCGTACGCCAGGTGCGGCGGGATCTGCAGGGTGCGGCGTCCACCGACCTTCATACCCTGGATGCCCTGGTCCCAGCCGGAGATGACCATTCCGGAGCCGAGACGGAATTCCAGCGGGGTGCCGCGGTTGTACGAGGCGTCGAATTCCTCGCCCGTGGAATGGGCGACTCCGACGTAGTGCACGCTCACGGTGTCGCCGGGCCCCGCCTCGGCGCCGGTGCCGATGACATCATCGGTGATGATGAGCTCGGTCGGGGCGTCTCCGCCGGGGAAGTCGACTTCGGGCTTCTGCTTGCTCATGTGTTCCTCCTGGTGTCGGTTCTGTTGAGTGATCGGATCGGGTCTCAGCCCTGGGCCGAGAGGATGTCGACGACGAAGATCAGGGTCGCATCCCCCGGGATGGACGGTTCGCTGCCCTGTTTGCCGTAGCCCTTGTCCGGCGGGACGACGAGGACGACCTGGTCGCCGACCTTCTGACCGACGAGTCCCTCGTTCCAGCCGTCGATGACCTGAGCCTCGCCGACCGGGGCGACGACGAAGGGCTGTCCGTCCTTCTTCCAGTTCGAGTCGAAGGTCTTCGAGGTGTCGTCCCAGAGCCAGCCGGAGTACTTCACGGCGACGCTCTGACCCTTCTTGACCTCGTCGCCTTTGCCTTCGATCGTCGTGTAGGTCTCAAGCTCGGTCGGTTTCTTGCCTTTCGGCTTCGAGATCGACGGGGCACCGTCGTCGCCCCACTTCACGGTCACGGGGTTGTCCGACTGATCGGCCTTCTCACCCTCGGCGCGGGTCAACGGCTTCTTCGCGTCCTCGATGTCGATGACGTAGACGAGCGTCTGAGAGGCTTCGCCCTGCTGGGCACTGCCGTTGAGCGACATCATCACGCGTGATCCGACCTTGACGTCGATGAGTGCGTTGTAGAGGTCTTCGGAGATCTGCGACTTGTCCATGGGGAAGCCGGCCGCGGCGTCCGAGTCGTAGCTGGATTCGACGGTTTTGCCGGTCGTGCCGGAGACCAGCGTCATCTGTGCCGTGACCTGTTCGCCGTCGGCGATCTTGTCGCCGGTGCCCTGTTCGAGCACCTTCTTCTCGGTCTTGTCCATGACCAGCGGTGCCTCGAAGCTGACCTCGGGCTTCTTCCCGATCTTGCCGTCGACGGTGATGTCGTCGAGGCTGCTCGACTTCGCGTCCTGAGCGGCCACCGACGGCGGAGGTGTGGTCGAGTCCTCGGACTCATCACCCTGCCCGCAGGCCGAGAGCAGCAACAGGCCCGCCGCGATGGCGCTGAGCACTTTGGTGCGCACTGGTTTCCTTTCGTCACGCCGAGGCCGTGCCCGGATAGGGGCCAGACCGGATCACAGGGCGATCTTACAGGCCCGCGATGAGTGTTTCCGCCTGCGGGTGCGTCGTGGCGAACGGGTCCTTGAGTGCGACTGCTCGACCGGATTCGTCGTTGAGACGCAGGTGCACCCAGTCGACGGTGTAGTCGCGTCGGGCGGCATGGGCCGCGCGGACGAATTCGCCGCGGATCGCCGCCCGTGTGCTCGCAGGCGGTGTGTCCTTCGCCCGTTCGACCGCCTCGGCGGGGACGAGGATCTTCGCCATTCCGGCGGCTTCGAGCTTGGGAAACAGTCCCGTTGCGGGTGTGATGTCGTGGAAGGCGATGTCGAGGCGATGGATGCGTGCATCGGTGATATCGGTGATTCCGCGCTGCATGGACCGTTCGATGAGGGTGCGTTTCATCACCCAGTCGATCTCCGTGTCCACGGTCGAGAAGTCCTGCGATTCGACGGCGGTGAGCATCCGCGTCCACAGGTCGATGATGTAGTGGGCGAGTTCGTCGTCGCCGAGGCTGTGCTCCCCGGATTCCACGATCCGCTGTGCCCGGTCCCGGTAGTCGGCGAGCAGTCCCAGCGGCGTCGTCGTGGTTCCGTCGGTGCGTTCGAGCACGACCCGTCCCGTGAGATCGCGGGCGACGAGGCGGATATCGCGCACCGGGTGGCGCAGCCCGTTTTCCGGGATCCGCGCCCCCTGTTCGATGAGGTCGAGCATGAGAACGGCGGATCCGATCTTGAGCGCCGAGGTGGCTGTCGACATCGAGGAATCACCGACGATGACGTGCAGCCGCCGGTACTTCTCCGCATCGGCGTGCGGTTCGTCGCGGGCGTTGATGATCGGACGCGACCGTGTCGTCGCCGACGACAGTCCCTCCCACATGACATCGGATCGGGCGGAGAGACCGAACATCATCTCCGACCGGTCGGCTTCCTCATCGGGGGTGAAGGCCGAACGGCGCGGGATCACGGCTCCGGCACCGACGAGCAGCTGCCGGGTGACGAGGAAGGGCAGCAGCACCGTGGTCAGACGGTTGAAGTCGAGGGTGCGGCGGATGAGGAAGTTCTCGTGCGAGCCGTAGGAGTTCCCTGCCGCATCCGTGTTGTTCTTGACCATGTGCACACGTCCGCCGATGCCGTCGGCGTCGAGTGCGGCCTGCGCCTTGTCCAGCAGGTCGATCATCAGACCTTCGCCGGCCCGATCCTGGGCGAGCAGGTCGCCCAAGTCATCGCACTCGGCCGTCGCGTACTCCGGGTGGGAGCCGACGTCGAGGTAGAGGCGCGACCCGTTGGGCAGGAACACGTTCGACGACCGACCCCATTCGACGACGGGGCGGAAGAGGTAGCGGGCGATCTCCTCGGGGCCGATGCGCCGCCCCTCGGGATCGGCGGTGTGGGCGAGTCCGTATTCGGTTTCGAGCCCGTAGATGCGTGCCATTCAGTCCTCCCGCAGTTCGCTCATCGCCGCATCGTCGAGGCGGCGGAACGTCCGCTGCTTCGTCGTCGTGCGGTCGAGGACGGCGGCCTCGAGTGCGTCGGTGGCCAGGCTCGCCTGGGTTGCGGCGGCCAAAGCGGCGGCACCGTGGTTGAACACCTCGCGCAGTCCCATCTGCGAGCTGCGCACCCCGGCCAGGGATGCCGTGATCGCATCGGCCTGGCCGCCGATGGCCACATGTTCGGTCTCGTCGATGACAGAACCGTCGTAGCTGAGCCGGTAGAGCTGGTCGGTCTCGGGGGTGAGTCCGAGTTCGGCGACGACCAGTTCGACCTCGAAGGGCTTCGACTCGGTGGTGAAGACTCCTGCCAGGGTCTGCGCGTACGCGTTCGTCAGCCCGCGAGCGGTGACGTCGGTGCGGTCGTAGGAGTATCCCCGCAGGTCGGCGTAGCGGACGCCGGCCTGACGGAGGGTCTCGAATTCGTTGTATTTGCCGACGGCGGCGAAACCGATCCGGTCGTAGATCTCAGCGATCTTGTGCAGCGTCGGTGACGGGTTCTCCGCCAGCAGCAGGATGCCTGCGTCGAAGCGCATGACGACGACGGACCGACCGCGGGCGATGCCCTTGCGGGCGAAGTCCGCCCGGTCCTTCATCAGCTGTTCGGGCGAGACGTAGAACGGTGCCTGACTCATCGACGATCCTTTCGCGGTGGCTGTGCCGCACTCATCACCGGGCGGTGGCCGTGCGGCGGGCGACGACCTCGGTGGCGGTGTCCAAGACGGTGGCGGAATCGACTTCGGTGACCCCGTTGTCGAGGTCGACGGTGACGATCGTCGGGGCGATCTGGCGGACGAAGTCCGGTCCGCCCGTCGCCGAGTCGTCGTCGGAGGCGTCGAAGAGAGCTTCGACGGCCACGGAGATCGCCGAGGGTGTGTCGAGGTCGGCCCTCCACAGCTTCTTCAGTGCCCCGCGGGCGAAGCCGGAACCGGAGCCGATGGAATGGAACCGGTGCTCTTCGTACTTTCCGCCGGTGACGTCGAATCTGAAGATCTGGCCCTGGGGTCGCGATTCGTCGACTCCGGCGAACAGCGGGACGACGGTCAGTCCCCGCATCGCCAGGCCGAGGTTTCCGCGCAGCATCGCCGCGAGTCGGTTGGCTTTGCCGTTGAGCGACAGGCGGGCGCCTTCGATCTTCTCGTAGTGTTCGAGTTCGAGTTGGAAAAGCCGGATGAGGTCGAGGGCGACACCGGCAGTGCCGGCGATGCCGATGACGGAGTAGTCATCGGCGGCTTTGACCTTCTCCATCGAATGCGAGGCGATGAGGTTGCCGATCGTCGCCCTCCGGTCACCGGCCATGAGGATTCCGCCGGCGGTGCGGAAGCAGATGATCGTCGTGCCCTCCGGGGACTGTTCGGCCAGATCCCGGGCACCGGGGTGCGGCAGCGCCTCGGGGGCGAGGGAACGGGCGAGTTCGACGAACGAGTTGCTCGTCGAACTCAAGAATGCAGGAGGGAATCCTGCCATCTCATTGGCCGCCCTTCTGCACGAAGTTCTTGACGAATTCCTCCGCGTTCGATTCGAGCACGCCGTCGATCTCGTCGAGGATGGAATCGACGTTCTGAGTGTTGATCTGTCCCTGCACGGCCTCCGGCGGATCGACGGGGGCGTCTCCCCCACCGGACGATTTGTCTCTCTGGACCTGTTCCTGCGAGCTCATCTCACACTCCTTCAGTCGTTCTTCACGCTCAGTCTATCCACTCCGAGTGCCTTGAGCAGGTCCTCGGCGGTCTCGATTCTCTCGACTCGTTCGGCGAGCAGTTCGCGAGTGCCCTTGAGCGGTTCGTCCATGGGCAGGCGCACCACTCCGAAGGCTCCCGCATTGAGTACGAGGGAATCCCAGCTGGCGGCCACCAGATCCTCGCCGAGGCGGCTGACCGCCACGGAGCGCAGGAACGCCCGGGTCCCGTCGGGGGCGTTGGTCACGGCGGCTTCGACCTCGGCGTCGGTGGTCATCCGGCGGATGCGTCCGGCTCGTTCGAGCTTGTGGAAGAGCCCCTTCTCCGGGCGCACATCGTGGTATTGGACGTCGATGAGGGCGAGCTTCGGGTGGTCCCAGTCGATGTCCTCCCGTGTTCGGTAGCTCTCGACCAGCACCCACTTGGCGACCCAGTCGATGGAGTCGGCGAGAGTCTTCGGGTCGGTCGAGAGTCCGTCGAGGAATCGGCGCCATTCGGCGAGCACCTGACTCGTCTCGGCATCGTCGGGGTCTGCGTGTTCGAGGCAGGCTGAGTAGAAGGTCTCTTGGATCTCGAGCGCCGTTGCCGTCGTCCCGTCGGTCAGCGGCAGCGGGGTGGTCAGGCTGAGGTCGTGGCTGACGTCCCACAGCGACTGCAGGGCATCGGCGAGTTCGATCCGCGGTGCCAGCCCCGCCTCGATGAGGCCGAGGACGAGGGAGGTCGAGCCGAAGCGGACGAACGTGGCGGGCTCCGCCAACGTGGCGTCGCCGATGATGACGTGCAGCCGACGGTACTTCGCGGGATCGGCGTGCGGTTCGTCACGAGTGTTGACGATCGGACGCCGCAGGGTCGTCTCGAGTCCCACCTCGGCTTCGAAGAAGTCCGCACGGGATGAGATCTGAAACCCCTTGCCCTCGCCCTCGCGGCCGATGCCGACCCGTCCCGATCCGCACAGGATCTGCCGGGTGACGAAGAAGGGGACGAGGCCGGCCACGAGGTCGTCGAAGTCGGTGGACCGGTCGACGAGGTAGTTCTCATGGGTGCCGTAGGAGGCTCCCTTGGAATCAGTGTTGTTCTTGTACAGATTGACCGGTTCCGCGCTCTTCTCCAGGGTCCGCACCGACTCGAGGGCGACGAGGTCGCCGGCCCGGTCGAAGGTGACGATATCGCGTGGGGTGAGCACTTCCGGGGAGGAGTATTCGGGATGAGCGTGGTCGACGTAGTAGCGGGCGCCGTTCTCCGTGACGACGTTGGCCAGGTACTGGGCTTCGACATCGTCCTGCGGGAGATGGGTCAGCTGCGAGACGTCCGCATCGGCGATGTTCATGAAGAAGCCGCGAGCGTCGGCCAGCGGAGACTCGGTGGCGAAGTCCCAGAAGTTCTGGGACGACTTCAGTCCGCGCGGACCGGCATAGGCGTCGACGACACGAGCCGAGTCCCGCATCGGGTTCGCCCGCGGGTTGCCCGGCTGGCTGAGGCCGAACTCCGTCTCGGCTCCCATGACGCGTCCGACTCTGAGCATCTGCTTCTCCTCCACGGTCTAGACTCGGGGACGTGGCAACGAAGAAATCTCATCTCCCCATCGCCCTGATCGTCGACCTCGTTCTCGTGGTTCTGTTCACGATCGTCGGTCATTACACACATTCTCACAATTTCGATCCGCAGGGGCTGATGACCACAGCGTGGCCGTTCGTGGCAGCCCTCGTCATCGCCTGGCTGCTCACGGCCGTCTGGGATCGACCGATCGCTCCGCTGGCCACGGGCACCGGCGTCTGGGCGATCACGGTCCTCGTCGGACTCGTTCTGCGCGGAATCACCGGTGCCGGCGGCGATCCGGGTTCGGTGCCGGTGAGCTTCATGATCGTCGCGACCTCGCTCAATCTCATCACCCTGGTCGGCTGGCGTCTCATCGCCACGGCCGTCTCCGGCGATTCCGGCCGCCGCAGACGCGGCCGCTGAGCGCAGCTCTACCCGATTCAGACGAGATCGGAATTCGGCCGCACCTCGGCGATCTCGGTCTCGTACGGCACGGTCGGGGCTCCCCTCGTCGTGTCGAGGTGCATCATCCGCAGATGGGTGACGCGCTCTCCCTTTCGCCCGGAGATCCGTGCCCATTCGTCGGGGTTCGTCGTGTTCGGCAGGTCTTCGTGTTCGCTGAACTCTTCGGCGATCGCATCCTCGAAGTGCCCGGTGCGCAGACCGCGTTCGCCGGTGTCGAGCAGCGACTTGATCGCCGCCTTCTTCGCCCGGTCGACGATGTTGTGGATCATCGCCCCGGAGGCGAACGCAGAGAAGTGAAGGACTTCCTTCGCCCCGTCGGCGTAGCTGACCTCCACGAATTCGTTCTCCGGGGTCTCGGCGAACATCCGTTCGACGCAGCTGTCGATGAGTGCCGAGACTGCCTCGGCGGGGGTGTCGTGGCCGGCGAGCACGCTCGAGTGCAGCGGCAGCTCGGCGGTCAGATACTTCTCGAAGATGTCGCGGGCCGCCTCGGCGTCGGGGCGTTCGATGCGGATCTTCACATCGAGTCGGCCAGGGCGCAGGATCGCGGGGTCGATGAGGTCTTCACGGTTCGAAGCGCCGATGACGATGACGTTGTCGAGCTGTTCGACGCCGTCGATCTCGGTGAGCAGCTGCGGGACGATCGTCGTCTCCACGTCCGAGGACTTGCCGGTGCCGCGGGTGCGGAACAGTGATTCCATCTCATCGAAGAACACCACGACCGGGAACCCGGCTGAGGCTTTCTCTCGCGCTCGAGCGAAGATCAGGCGCAGCTGGCGTTCGGTCTCGCCGACGTACTTGTCCAGCAGCTCCGGGCCTTTGATGTTGAGGAAGTAGGTCTTGCTCGTGCGGACCGTCCCCGTGCGATCGGCCAGGGAATTCGCCACTGCCTTCGCGATGAGCGTCTTTCCGCAGCCGGGAGGCCCGTAGAGCAGGATGCCCTTGGGCGGTTTGAGTCCGTGCTCGGTGTAGAGCTCGGGATGTTCGAAGGGCAGTTCGACGGCATCCTTGATCTGCTCGATCTGGTCGGCCAGTCCGCCGATGTCCGAGTAGGTGATGTCGGGGACCTCTTCGAGCAGCAGCGAGGACACCTCGGGCTTCTCGACGACCTGCAGGGCGTAATGGGTGCGGGTGTCGACGACGACGGCATCGCCGACGCGCAGCCCTGCGTCGACGAGATCGGCGGCGAGGGTGAAGACCTGTTCGTCATCGCCGGGGGCTCCGACGAGGATCCGCTGGGAATCGACGAATTCGCGGACGTTGACGACCGATCCCACGGGTGGGAAGTCGCCGGTGCCGATGATGACGAGACCTTCGGACAGCAGAACGTCGGCTCCGGCTCGCAGACTCTCGGGCTCTACCTCGGGGGCGACGGCCACACGCATCCGGCGGCCGCCGACGATGACATCGGCAGTCACCGCGTTCTCGCCGAGCGCGATGAGTGTGCCCCAGTTGTTCGGCGGCTCGGTCAGGCGCCTGGCCTCCTCCTTGATCCTGCCGAGCTCATCACGGGCCGTGCGCAGAGTCTTCGACAGTGCCTCGTTGCGTTTGCCCGCGGTGTAGAGCTGCTGACGCAGGGACGCGGTGTCCTCGCGCAGCTTCTTCACTTCGGTCGTGGTCTCTGTCATCGATCCTCCTTCGGCCCTGTGCTGGTGCCGGTCGGGCTGTCTGTGACATCTGTGGACTGCGCATCTGCGGAGCCTTCGGGCTCGGTGCGCAGGCGTCTGCCGGCCTCGCGCATCACCCGGCGCAGCTTCTTCCCGTGTGCGGTGCGGGTGCCGATGGCCGCCTCGGTGACTTCCGGTTCCGTCCACGCCGCCACATCCTCGGCGGCCGCGGTGGCCCCCTGAGGACGTTTCTTCTTCTCCAGCGGGCTGATGCCGTCGGCCATCCGGCGGGCCATGATGAGGAACCCGGTGTGGGCGATCATCCGGTGGTCGGGGCGGACGGCGAGTCCGTCGACGTGCCAACCGCGGACCATGGCCTCCATGGACTCGGGTTCGGCGAACCTGCCGGTGGCGCGCAGGGCTTCGACGAAGCGGGAGAGCTGCGGGACGGTGGCGACGTAGGCGATGACGATTCCCCCGGGTGTCAGGGCTTCGCTGACCGCCTCGAGCGTGTTCCAGGGGGTGAGCATGTCGAGGACGACGCGGTCGACGCTGCCGGGGCCGAACGTCTGCGGCAGGGTCTGCGCGAGATCGCCGACGGTGACCGCCCAGTTGTCCGGTTCGCCGTCGAAGAAGTCGGCGATGTTGCCGGCCGCGATCGTCGCGAACTCCTCACGCAGTTCGAACGAGTGGACGGACCCGTTCGGGCCCACGGCTCGCAGCAGCGCCATCGACAGGGCTCCGGATCCGACGCCGGCTTCGACGACCGTGGCCCCGGGAAAGATATCGCCGAGGGTGACGATGAGTCCCGAATCCTTCGGGTAGACGACTGCGGCGCCACGGGGCATGGAGAGCACGAAGTCTTCGTAGCGTGGGCGGAAGACCTGGAAGTCGATTCCCCCGGTGTTCGCGACGATGATTCCCTCAGTGCGCCCGATGATGTCATCGTGGCTGATGAGGCCCTTGTTCGTGTGGAAGTGCTCACCCGGGGCGAGCACGAAGGTGTGCATCCGCCCCTTGGGGTCGGTGAGTTGGACCTTCTCTCCGGCGTCCAGAACGCGCGGGGGCCGGGAATGGAGTGGCTGAGTCATGATGTGTCCACTCTACGCTGGTGAGGATTGCCTCACACAACCGGTTCAGGCTGCGAGCAGCTCGTCGAAGAACTCCTGCAGGTCGATGACTCCGATCAGGGTGTTGCCGTCCATGACCAGGCTGAACTGCGCCTTGGGTCGATGTGTGAGCGATTCGAGCAGGTGCGGGGCGGTGATGTCCTTGGGCACGCCGATCCATCCGGCCAGGGGCCGGGCGACCTCACCGGCGGGAACGGCGTCCAGGGTCTCGGCGAGCCGGCCCGCTGCGGCGTGTCGGTCGACGAGACCGTACGGCAGGCCCTTCTGGTCGAGGACGACGATGAGTGTGCGCTCCTTCGCGTTCCCGAGCGTGTTCGCATAGTCGAGGGTGTCGGCCAGGTCGGCGTCCCAGGTGGCCGCGATCGCCGGTTGGATGACCTGGGAGAGGTCGTAGGTCTCCATCTTCCGGGCCCGTTTGGCGTGGGTCGCGGCATCTCCGGCGGAGAACCACAGCATGATCGCGATGAGTGACATCCAGGCGACGGTCAGCGGGTCGGGTCGTTCGCCGGCCAGCAGCGGGGTGATGACCGACCAGCCGATGAAGCCGACGGCGATGATGCGGCCGACCCAGCTGGCCACGATCGTGCCCAGAAACTGTGACCCGGTGATGCGCCACATGATCGCCTGCAGCGCCCAGCCGCCGTCGAGCGGGATGCCCGGCAGCAGGTTGATGGCGCCGAGGGCGACGTTGGCGAAGGTGACGGCGATGAGCAGCAGCCACGGCACCGAGGTGGGGCTGGCGGCACTGAGGCACCACCATCCCAGCAGGGCCAGAACGATGTTGACGATGGGGCCCACGATCGAGATGACGAAGCTCGTCATCGCCGCTTTGTCACGCGGGTTGTCCATCTGCGGTTCGAACCGGGTGAACCCGCCCCAGATGTTCAGCTCGATCGCGGCGACCTTCTGCCCGTAGAACTGGCCGGCGACGCCGTGAGCGAGTTCGTGGAGGAAGACGGAGGCGAAGAGGAGCACGGCATAGGCGAAGGCGACGAACCAGGCCCCGATGCCCAGATCCGGTCGGACCTGGTTGAGCCACGGTGTGAAGAGGATGGTGATCACGATGGCGGCGAGGAACCACGACCACGCCAGAATCACCGGAGCGCCGAGGACGGTGCCCAAGCGCAGACCCGATGACGCACCGGGGTGGTGGTTTTTCGCGGCCATTGAAGGGGTTCCTCCGGTCGATGTCGTGGTCAGCGGACCACTGAGGGTCGGTTACTCAGCCTAACAGCGACGACGCTCCGACCGCTGGTCGCCACGTCGTGTCCGTGCAGGTCGTTACAGTGGAGTTATGGCCGAGCTCACCAGTCTCTCGCCCTCGCGGGCCAACGACTTCATCCAATGCCCTCTGAAGTTCCGTTTCCGCAGCATCGACAAGCTGCCGGAGCCGCCCTCTCAGGCCGCGTTCCGCGGCACGGTGGTCCATTCGGTGCTCGAGAAGCTGTTCACCGCACCGGCAGGCGAACGCACGGCCGAACTCGCGCAGACGATGCTCGTGCCGGCGTGGGAGGAACTCGTCGAGAAGGATCCGGAGGTGCTCGAGATCTTCGGGGACGACGCCGAGAAGGAGACGTTCTTCACATCGGCGCGTCGGCTCATCGATTCCTACTTCGTGCTCGAGTATCCGGAACATCTCGAACCGGAGGAGACGGAGAAGTTCGTGCGGACGACACTCGACAACGGTCTCGAACTGCGCGGCTTCATCGACCGGGTCGACGTCGCCCCGGGTGGCCAGCGGCGGCTCGTCGACTACAAGACGGGCAAGCAGCCGAAGCCTCAGTACGGGCGGGAGGCGAAGTTCCAGATGGGCTTCTACGCTCTCGTCGTCTACCGCCTCTCCGGCGAACTCGTCCACACTCTGCAGCTGATGTACCTGGGTTCGCGCAGTGTGCTGAAATCCCACCCGACGATGGCCGAGGTCGAACAGACGCAGTTCGAGATCGATGCCATCTGGAACGACATCATCGCCTCGGCCGAGTCGGATCGGTGGCGGCCGAAGAAGTCACCGCTGTGCAATTGGTGCACGTTCAAGCCGCTGTGCCCGGCCTGGGGCAATACCGCTCCCCCGACCCCGGAGATCACGAAGATCGTCGGGGCTTAGGGTTCAGGCGCTCTGCTGAGCACGCAGGCGTCGCAGGTCGGCGACTCCGCGGCCTTCGAGGCTGTCCCACAGGATCCGGCCCGGACGGGGCTCGAGGTCGACGAAATGCGGGATCCCGATGGCAATGGTTCCCGCCGCCTCGGCACTGGCCAGACCCGGCTTCGAATCCTCCAGGGCCACGCAGTCGGCCGGGTCGAGACCGAGCAGGGCGGCTCCGCGCAGATACGGCTCGGGGTGCGGTTTGCCGGCGGAGACCTCATCGCCGGAGACGAGACCGGCGAAGCTGTTCGGCGGACAGCTGGAGATGACCGCCTCGGCCAGTGGTCGGTAGGACATCGTGACCATGACGTTCGGGATGCCCTCGGCCTTGAGTTCGGCCAGCAGCTCCAGCGCACCGGGACGGAACGGCACGGATGCTCGGATCTGTCCGATGACATTGCCCATCAGGGTCTCGACGATCTCCTCGGCGGGCAGGTCGAGACCGGCCTCGCGCATCATTCGGGCGGAGACGATCAGCTCGTTGCCGACGAATTCGAGCCCCTGCTCCTCCGACCAGGACAGCCCGTGGGCGTTCATGAGTTCGGTCTCGGCGCGGATCCAGTACGGCTCGGTGTCGACGAGGGTTCCGTCCATGTCCCACAGGACGGCGAAAGGGTCGGCTGATGCGTGGTTCGTCATAGGCCCAGCGTAGTCTGGAACCATGAGTATTCTTCCATCCGGGTCCGGGGCACTCGTCTTCATCGCCTTCGAAGGTCAGGATGCCGATGCTTCCGAAGCGGCGAGTTCGCTGGCCAAGGATCTCATCGAGGTCTGGCACCTGGACGATTCCGAAATCCTCGACACCGATGGGTTCTACGAATTCCGTTTCTCCGAACCCGAGATCATCCGCGATGAGGCCGGAACGGCGTCGATCGCCTGGCCGGGTGTCGCGGTGCATCGGGGCCGCCTCGGCGAGTTGCCGATCACGGTCATCCAGGGGCACGAACCGGGGCTGAAATGGCGGGAGTTCCTCACCCTCATTCTCGCGCACGTCGGTGACGACGATACCGTCGTCCTCCTCGGTGGGCTCCATGCCGAGGTTCCGCATACGCGGCCCCTGCCAGTCGTGGCCAACACGGAGGACGCTGAGCTCGCGTCCGGGCTCGGCATCGACGTCAACGGCTATGAGGGGCCCATCGGCATTCTCGGACTTCTCGCAGTCGCCTGCCGCTGGCGCGGAATCAGGGCGATCAACCTGTGGGTGGGCGTGCCGGACTATCTCGCAGAGTCTCCGTCGCCGAAGGCCGAGCTCGCCCTGGCGAAGGCGGTCGAACGCTATGTCGGCATCGAGATCGACATCCATGTGCTCGAGGAGGAGAGCCGGGCCTGGGAACTCGGTGCCGACGAACTCGTCTCCTTCAACCCGCGGCTGGCAGAGCTCGTCAAGGCGTTGGAGAAGCAGAACGATTCGGCGGACCTGCCGGAGGCCAGCGGAGACGCCATCGCGGCCGAGTTCGAACGCTATCTGCGCAAACGCGGCCGCGATAAGTGAACCACGCTCATTCGGCGGTCAGGCGGTGAGGGCCGAGCGATGTCGGTCGAGTGATATCAGTCCAGCAGGCGGATGCCCAGGAGGGCATCGACGGCGTCGGCGACGCGGTCTCCGCTGAGCGCCGCGGTCTCCGAGGGTTCGGAGTCCGCATAGTGTTCGGCCCATTCGTCGAGGATCCCCAGAGCCCGCGGGCTGTCGAGGTCATCGGTGAGTGCTTCCCGCAGCAGACCGATGATGTGCTCGCGCAGACCCTGGCGACATTCGGATTCGCATTTAGCCGCATGCCTCCATGATCGCAGGCGCGCCTCGGCGATGGACAGCTGCTCGTCGGTGAAGCTCCAGTCGCTGCGATAGTGGTTGGACAGGATCACGGTGCGGATGGCCATGGGGTCGACTCCGCGTTCACGCAGCTTCGAGACGAGGACGAGGTTGCCCTTGGACTTGCTCATCTTCTCGCCGTCGAGGCCGACCATCCCGGTGTGCATATAGGTCTTCGCCATCGGCGTGTCCCGCCAAGCCGAGGCGTGGGCGGCGCTCATCTCGTGGTGCGGGAAGATGAGGTCGCTGCCGCCTCCCTGCACATCGACGGGGAAGCCGAGGTACCGATCGGCGATGACTGTGCATTCGATATGCCAACCCGGACGTCCCCGGCCCAGTGCTCCGCCGTCCCAGGACGGTTCGCCTTCGCGTTCGGCCCTCCACAGCAGCGGGTCGATGGGATCCTCTTTGCCCGGGGTCTCGGGGTCTCCGCCGCGTTCGGCCGACAGTGCGGCCATGGTCTCGGCATCATCATGGCTGACGGTGCCGAACGGCGGAGTGATCTGTGTCGACACCCGATAGTAGACGTCACCGTTGTCGAGGGTGTAGGCGGCTCCCCTGTCCACGAGGTCGCGGACTCCGGCGGCGATCTCGTCGACGGATTCGACGACGCCGATGAAGCTGGCCGGCGGGATCACCCGCAGGGCTTCCATGTCTTCACGGAAGAGCTGGATCTGGGAGGCAGCGAGTTCGCGCCAGTCGGCTCCCGTGGCGTCGGCGCGCTCCAGCAGAGGGTCGTCGACATCAGTGGTGTTCTGGGCGTAGTCGACCTCGAGGCCCGCGTCGCGCCAGATCCGGTTGAGCAGATCGAAGGCCACATAGGTGGCGGCGTGCCCGAGGTGCGTCGCATCGTAGGGGGTGATGCCGCAGACGTAGAGTCGAGCGGTCTGCTCGGATCCGCGCAGTCGGCGCGGGCTGCGGGTGCTCGTATCGAACACCGTGGGCACCTTGCCGGTGCTGGTCAGACGGGGCAGTTGAGGTTCGGGCCATGACTTCACGGCACCCAGCCTAACCGAGAGGCAGGCGTTCGGCACTTCCGGGTTGACGTGATACCGCTTTCAGATCGGCGGCCAGGGAATGACGGTGCGATCGTCAGGTGCTTCGGGGAAGAACTCGGCGGCGAGAAGCCGGTTCGCCCGGTCTTCCAGGGCCTGGATCTCGTCGGCCGACAGGCAGTCGTTCAGCTGCGTCCGCAGCGTTTCGCCCATGGCGGCGACTTCCTGCAGAGCATCGATCTCTTCGGCGCAGAACGAGGTGCGAGAGAAACCCCACAGCACGGTGCGCAGCTTCTCCTCCCGGTGGAAGGTCAGCCCGTTGTCGATGCCGAAGACGCCGATGTCGGACGCGGCGGTGCTCGGCAGCGTGCTGCCGGTGATGACATGGCCGGCTTTGCGGTCGGCGTTGTTGGCCAGCAGGTCGAAGAAGGCGATGGTGCGCAGGGCACCGTCGACGGAGTGGGAGAGCACGAGGTCGCGGCCGTCTTCGGTGCGCAGGGCGAAGATCGGGGTGTGGTCGACGGGGATCGCGCTGACCGTCGACAGGGTCACCGCTTCGTCATCGTCAGAGGCTTCGACGTAGGCCTGCAGGGATCCGCGGCCGGCCGGCAGATCGTCGCGCAGCACCGTCGGCGGGACCACTCCCAGATCGAGCGCGGACGACAGCCGGTAGGCAGCGACCTCGCGCAGAGCCAGGGTCTGCTCCGGGAAGTCGATCAGGGGCCGTTCGCCGGAGATCGGTTTGTAGACGGCCTTGATCGCCCGGCCCGCGTGTTCGAGCACGAGCAGCCGGGTGTCATTGCTGGCGCGTGGGATCGCGCCCATCTCCGTCCACTCCCCCGCAGCCAGTGCGTCGAGGACAAACCCGTGGTCCATCACCGATCAGGCGCGCGGGATCCCGTTGGCCCGGGGGCACAGGTGGCCGTCGGGTTCGAGCGGGAGGGAGCAGAACGGGCAGTCTCCGCGTCCGGCACTGATGACCTGTTCGCCGCGCCGGGCGAACTCGCGGGCGGCGGCGGCGTCGAGGACGATGCGCAGGACCTCTCGTTCGACCTCGTCGTCATCGGGGTCGGCAGAGGTTCCGGCCTGGGCGTCCGCCTCGGTGAGTTCGAAGCACTCGATGACGAGTTCGTGTTTGACGGTATCCCAGCCCAGGCTCATCGTGCCGACACGGAACTCCGGTTCGATGGGAACGTTGAGTCCCGCGTTGTCGATGAGATCGTCGAGCGCCGTCTGCGGCACCCGAGCGGCCGGGTCCTTGATCATCACCATGTCGAGCAGTTCGGTGATCCGGTCGGAGAGGATCTCGACCTGTTCCTTCTCGACGACCACCGTCGTGAGCGCGGTGCCGGACTTCGCTTGGAGGAGGAACGTCCTCTCGCCGGGAAGTCCGATTGTGCCGACGACGAAACGATCGGGTGTGGGGTGGTCGTACAGAGCTGCCATGTCTTCAGCCTAGTTCAAAGACTTACATGTCGGTCCGGCCTGGGATACATTTGAGTCATGAGCACTGATCCTCGTGAGGCCCTGGACGCATTCCTCGAAGCAGTGAGAGAGCACTACGCTGCATCCGCACACCGCAACGGTGACCAAGACCCCCGAGTCGAAGCCGCTTATATGGCTTTGGCCGATGCCTTCGAAATCTACGAAGACGCGATCTACACCGCGTTCGACGAAGTCACCCCGTTCGAGCTCTTCGATGACGTCGAGGATGCCAAGGACGATGACGAGTTCCTCCTCGACGATGACGACGAGGACGACTGAGCGCTTCGTGCGCTGACCACTTCGCGGAGGTTTCCGTAAAAGCGTGGCACGAGTGCGCCTTGTTGCCGTGACGGCACATGCCCCGCCTGCGACACCCGTGAAGGCGATCAGAGCAGCGAGAGCGCATTGTCGAATTGTCCCGTATAGACGTCAATGAGAATCCCGAGCAGGCCGAGGCTTGACGAGATCGCGCCCATCGCCACCGCGGCCGTGGCCATCCTCGAGGCACCTGCAACTTGCAGAGCGCGGCGTCTGCCGATGAGGCCGAGTACGAACGCAAGGCCGCCAATCGCGAATGGCACGACGCTCGTGAGCACGAGACCTGGCAGCCAGTACCGGTCATCAAAGGGAGGTCCGTTCTCCGACGTGGCCGCGAGACCGGACAGTCCGTTGAGAACCTCGAACACGGCCCCTGCGAACCAGGCCACTACTGCCGCAGTTCCGAAAAGCAGCGCGGCGATGTTCAACGGTCGATCATTCGCCCGGGGAGGAGTCACTTCTGTCGTCCGCCTCATCATGCAACCTGTCCCCCACTCTGAAATTCGCTCTAGGCAGACGGGCTCCATGAGATCTGGTCGAGCACCTCGGCGATCTCATCGGCCAGTTCGACCTCGCTGCCGGTGACCTCGGCCAGCTGTGCCGGAGTGCGGGGCGAGACCAGGGTGCTCGCGATTCCGTGCTGGCGATTGAAGGCCAACGCGATGTCGACTGTCGACACGCCCAGCGCGGTCGCGGCGCGACGGACGCCGGCCAGAACACGGTTCGAGCGTTCGTCGAGGTAGGCACCGGCGTATTCGCTCAGCTCCCCCGCCAGGCGCGAATCCTGCGGAGTCGCGTTCCGGTATTTGTCGGTGAGCACTCCGCGGCCCAGTCCCGCTCCGGCGATGACTGAGACTCCCGCATAGTCGGCGGCGGGCATGAGCTCCGCTTCGGCCTCGCGGTTGAGCAGCGAGTATTCGGCGACGGCGCAGGCGATCGGAATCCCGGCTCCGCGCATCTCCGCCAGCTGCCACCCGGTGTGGTGGGACACCCCGACGTAACGGATCTTCCCCAGCGTGAGCAGCGTCTCAACGGCCGAGGCGGTCTCGGCTCGGCCGACTTCGGCATCGAAGACGTCGAGGACGAGCACGTCGAGGTGATCGCGTCCCACCGTGTTCAGGAGCGAGTCGACCTGGCTGAGGATTCTCGAGCGCCCGAGCCCGACCTCGATGTGGTCGGGATCACTCATGGACACGCCCACGCGGGACAGCAGCAGAATCTCTTCGGGAAGTCTCAGCCGCCCGAGCACCTCTGCGGAGGCTGTGGCCGAGCTGGGCAGCTCGATGAGGTTGCCACCTGCGTCGTTGTAGCTATCGACGAGGAGCTGGGCGACTTGGTCATCGACCCGGTGCCCCCACTCGAAGGTCCCGAGACCCACATCGCTGATTTCCAGACCGGTGGTGCCGAGGCGTTGGTGCTTCATGCTTCTTGAGGTTACCTGATGCTGCGACTACCGTGGTTTCGTTCCCACCTCATAATCTCAAGGAGTCGTATGTACGACTGGCTGGTCGCCGCCGTGCTCGGAATCGTTCAGGCACTCACGGAGTTCCTCCCGATCTCGTCGTCGGCGCATGTGCGCATCGTCGGCGAGCTCATGCTCCCGGGGTCCGATCCGGGCGCGTTCTTCACCGCCATCATCCAGATCGGCACCGAGGCGGCCGTCGTCGTCTACTTCTGGCGCGATATCGTCACTATCATCTCGAAATGGTGCAAGGCACTCGTCGGCAAGCATGACCGCCAGGACCCCGAGGTGCGCCTGGGTTGGCTCATCATCGTCGGTTCGATCCCCATCGTCATCATCGGTCTGCTCTTCCAGGACTACATCGAGGGTGCTCTGCGCAGCCTGTGGATCACGGCCACGATGCTCATCGTCTTCGGCCTCATCATCGGCATCGCCGACTGGGCGGGGAAACGCGAACGCACCCTCGAGGATATGAACTGGGGTCAGGGCATCCTGTTCGGCTTGGCCCAGGCGCTCGCCGTCATTCCCGGCGTGTCACGCTCGGGAGGGACGATCATGGCCGGCCGTTTCATGGGCTTCGATCGTCCTTCCGCCGCGCGTTATTCGTTCCTGCTCGCCATTCCCGCCGTCGTCGGCTCAGGCCTCTACGGCGTGGCGCAGACGCTTGGTCGCAGTGAGGCCATGGTGCTCGGCTGGGGACCGACGATGCTGGCCACAGTGATTTCGTTCGCTCTCGGCCTCGTCGTCATCCACTGGTTCCTCAAGTATGTGGAGACGAAGTCGTTCGCCATCTTCGTCTGGTACCGCGTGGCCCTGGGCATCGTCCTCTACATCCTGCTCGGCACGGGAGTCCTCGCAGCGATCTGAGCCCGCGCATTTCATTTCGGGCTGACGGTCCGACACTCCAGCATCATCTGATCCCGGCATTCGCCCACGAGTGCCGGGATCAGCGCATTCCGCCGCCGCCGACGGCGGCCGACTGGGCGAGTCCGGCGGCTGTCACCGACATCGCGGCGAGCACCGGCTTGTCACCGGAGAAGTCGATGACCGTGAACGACCCGGGAGCCACGCTCAGCCGTTGGAAGTCGTCCAGCGGCATCCCCAGGGCGTCGGCGATGATCGCCGTGATGATGTCTCCATGGGAGACGATCATCGCCCACCGAGGCGGCGCCGACTTCCCCGCGTCCGTTCCGGAATCCGCGGCGGATTCGAGTTCCGCATCGGCACGCTCCTCTTCGCGCAGCTGAGCCACGAGGTCACGGACGCGGGCCGTCGCACGCTCGGCCGCCTCGGTGATGGATTCCCCTCCGGGGAACCTGGCCTGCGAGGCCGTCTTCACCACGGTCGCCCACAGGGGCTCCTCCCCCAACTCTGTGAGCGATCGGCCCGTCCACTCGCCGTAGTCGAGTTCGATGACGGCATCGTCGGCATCGATGCGCTCGAACCGGGCTGCCTCCGCCGCGATGGTCGCGGTCTGTTCGCAGCGCTGCAGGGGCGAATGCAGAAGCTGGGCGAAGTGCCGGTGCGGCAGCAGCTCGAGGTTGGCCCGCAGCGCTCGGGTTCCCTCCTCGGTGAGGGACACGCCGGGCGCGCGTCCGGCCAGGATTCCGGAGACGTTGGCGCTGGAGAGGCCGTGCCGCAGCAGAACGATGACGGGCATACCGTCAAGATTAGCCCAGATCGTCTAGGGTGAGGCTATGAAACGTCAGCGTCCACGTATGACCTACGAGTTCCGGAAGGTCTCGTTCTCCAGGGATGTGCCGCGGTCGGTCAGCCTGCAGGAACTCAACGACCAGGCGGAATACGGACAGTGGGAGCTCGCCCGCACCCGCATCTCCGTCGGCGGAGTCCGCACCGTGTGGCTGCGCCGCAAGATCATGCCGCTGGCGGTCAGCAGCTGATCGGTTGAGGTCTCCGTCCCTCGTCCCCGTCCTCACCGCCGGCCTCGTCACGATCGCTGCGGGTGCGGCGATGTCCCTGCAGGGTCGGGCGAACGGGCTGCTCGGTCTGGTGCTCGGCCACGCCGTCTTCGCCGCACTCATCTCGTTCCTCGTCGGACTCCTCTGCGTCGGCATCGCCTTGGCTGTCTCGGCCCGCTCTCGAACCTCCGCCCGCCGCCTCGTCGGACTGCTGCGTGACCGCAGTCTTCCGTGGTGGATGCTCCTCGGGGGCCTGAGCGGCGGACTCGTCGTCATCGCGCAGGCCACGACCATTCCCCTGATGGGAGTGGCGATGTTCACGATGGCCTTCGTCTCCGGTCAGGTCACCGGCGGACTCATCGTCGATTCCACCGAGCTGCCGCCGGGAGGGCGACAGCGCCTGAATGTGCTGCGCATCCTCGGCGTGCTCATCGTGCTCGCGTCCCTGGCCTTCGCCGCCGGCGACCGCCTGCAGTCGGGCATACCGCTGTGGACTCCCCTGCTTCCGTTCGTCTCCGGTGCGCTGACCAGTGTGCAGCAGGCCTTCAACGGCCATATCCGCGCCGCCACCGAATCGGCGGTGGTCGCGACCACGGTGAACTTCACCGTCGGCTTCGCAGCGCTCGTCATCGGCACGGTCGTCCTGCTCATGACCGGCGTTGCCTGGCGCGGATTCCCGACCGCACCGGATCAGTGGTGGATCCTCCTCGGCGGGGCCTTCGGCGTGGTCTTCATCGCTCTGACCACGGTGACCGTGGCCAGGCTGGGCGTGCTGCTGCTCAGCCTGTTCGCGCTCTTCGGCAACCTGGTCGGGGCACTGGTACTCGATGCGCTGCTGCCGATTCCCGGCTCCGAGGTCACACTGATCACGGTGGTCAGCGCCGTCGGAGTGCTCATCGGGATCGTCGTGACGATTCTGCCGGTGCCGGTCAGGCCTTCATCAGGGGCCAGGCCGTCGTCAGCGGTCAGGCCTTCATCAGGGGCCAGGCCGTCGTCAGCGGTCAGGCCGTCGTCAGCGGTCAGGCCTTCATCAGGAAATCGCCGAGGACCCGCGTCCCGAACTTGAGCGCCGAGATCGGCACCCTCTCGTCGACGCAGTGGAACATGGCCGGGAAGTCGAGGTCGCCGGTGAGCTGGAGCGGGGCGAAACCGTAGCCGGTGATGCCGAGTTCGGCCATCGACTTGTTGTCCGTGCCACCGGAGAGAGTGTAGGGCAGGACGTTCGCACTCGGATCATCGGCGAGGAGGCTCTTGCGCATCTGCTCAACCAGCGGGGTGTCGAACGGCGATTCGAGGGCCTCGCCCTCATCCTCGGCGGAGATGTCGATGCCCTCTCCCGCGAGTTCCTTGATTGTGAGCATGACGTCCTCGTGCTGGCCCGGCAGAGTGCGGCAGTCGACATAAGCGGTCGCGGTACCGGGAATGACGTTGTGTTTGTAACCGGCGTCGAGGAACGACGGGTTGGAGGTGTTCTGCAGGGTCGGTGCCACGAACTTCTCGACCGAACCGAGTTCGGCGAGCAGCTGCGGGATCGTCTCTGCCGTGAATTCGATTCCCGTGAGCTCGGAGACGCCCTCGAGCAGCTTCCGCGTGGCCAGGGGGATCTCCTGGGGCCACGGGTGGTTGCCGATCCGGGTGATCGCTGCGGCAAGACGCGTGACCGGGTTGTCGTCATTGCGCTGGGATCCGTGTCCGGCTGTGCCGTGGGCGACGAGGTTGAGCCAGGCCAAGCCCTTCTCGGCGGTCTGGATGAGGTAGACGCGCTGCCCACGGACATCCACGGAGTAGCCTCCGACCTCCGAGATCGCCTCGGTGGCTCCGGAGAACAGCTCGGGACGATTGCGCACCATATGGCGGGCGCCGTAATTGCCTCCGGCCTCCTCGTCGGCGAAGAAGGCGATCACGAGGTCCCGACGAGGGGTGAGCCCTTGGGCCAGCATGGCACGGACGGAGGCGACGATCATCGCGTCCATGTCCTTCATGTCCACCGCACCGCGGCCCCACAGAAGCCCGTCCTTGATGACACCTTCGAAGGGGTCGACGCTCCAGTCCTCGGCTGCGGCCGGAACGACGTCCGTGTGACCGTGGACGACGAGTGCCGGAGCATTCGGGTCGGAGCCTTTCACACGGGCGACGAGGTTGGCCCTTCCCCGCGACGATTCGACGATTTCGGACTTCAGGTCCACCTCGGCGAGCCAGGACGCGATGAGTTCGGCCGCCGGCAGCTCCGGGTTCGCCTTGTTTCCGCCCCAGTTCTGGGTATCGATGCGGATGAGCTGACGGCACAGTTCGGTGACTTCGTCCTCTGCGGCGCTGAAATCAAACACGGGGGCTCCCCTCGATGGTGGTTCGATCACGCGGCGGTGCTGTGATCGGCCTGACAACCACCACCGTATCCCACCGGCGGGCGTTGCTGACCGACCACACGGTGTGCACCAGCGGATCAGCCAGCACACACATTTCGGCCTGCGCCCCGTACCCGCGGGTTCGAAATTCATACGCGGTGATCTCGATCAGGGCGTATGAACTTTCGACCCGTGGAAGCCGGAAGCCCCTGTGCCGCGGACGGCACCGACTCCTGGATGCGAAAACGGCCTCCGGATCGAAATCCGGAGGCCGTCTCCTCGTTGTGCGCGAAGGGGGACTTGAACCCCCACGCCCGATAAGTTGGGCACTAGCACCTCAAGCTAGCGCGTCTACCAATTCCGCCACTCGCGCTGGCAACAGAGATAACTCTACATGCGCGAAACGGTGTCGCAAAATCGAAATCGGCTTTTGTGACGCACTGCACTTATCACGCCATCAGTCGAGGTGTGCCACCCGCGAGAGGACGTGCGGTTTGCCGTTCTTCAGGTCGAAGACGGCCGACTGCGCAGCCTCGTGACGACGCCCTTCGGTCAGCGCATAGCCGACCGTGCCGGGCAGCAGGATCGGCTTCGCAAAGGACACATCCCAGCGGTAGGACTCGAGCCGCGGATCCATCGCCGAGAACGCCCGGGAGGCGCTGTACATCCCATGGGCGATCTGCCGCGGAAATCCGAATCCCTTCGCGGCCAGACCGTTGAGGTGGATCGGGTTGTAGTCACCGGAGACCTTCGCATAGCGCTGACCGATGATCGGATCCAGACGCCACAGGGCACTGGGCTGCGGCGCCGTGAACTCGAGGTGCGGAACCTGTGCCTTCGGCTTGGCTCCGGAGAGCTTGCGCCCCTTGGCCAGGTACGTGGACACCTCGTCCATCACGGGACGACCGTCGACCTCCGCCTCGAGCCGAACCTCGATCGTCGTGCCCTTCGTGTGCTCGAAGGGACCGGCCAGCTCGAGGTGGAAATCCACGACCTCGCCGAGGCGGGCCTGCGAATGCATGTCGACGCGGTTGTGGATGTGGACCATCCCCATCATCGGCAGCGGCACTTCGGGGTCGGCCAGCAGCTGCATGCTCAGCGGGAAGCCGAGGATGTGCAGATAGCCGGGGTGGACGATATCGCTCAAGCCGTAACCGACGACATGGGCGAAGCCCGCATAGGCGACCGATTCGAGCGGAATGCTGCGATCGATCGCATGGTCCGGCAGCTCCGGACCGGTGCGCGGTCCCACCGGCAGCGTCTTGAGCAGGGCACGGGCGTAGACGGGAAGCATCGAATCCGCCATCATGCACCCACCATGTTCTGACCGCAGACGCGCAGGGTCTGCCCGTTGATGCCGCGGGCACCGCTGGAGGCGAGGAAGCCGATGGCTTCGGCCACGTCGACCGGCTGACCGCCCTGCTGCAGGCTGGAGAGCCGGCGCGCGACCTGGCGTGTGAGGGTGGGCATCTTCGCGGTCATATCCGTTTCGATGAACCCGGGCGCCACCGCGTTGATCGCTCCCCCGCGGGCGCCGAAGTCCTCCGCCGAGGCGGCCGTGAGTCCGATGACTCCGGCCTTCGAAGTCGCGTAGTTCGTCTGGCCGCGGTTGCCCGCGATTCCCGAGGTCGAGGCCAGGGAGACGACCTGGGCGCCGTCGGCGAAGAGTCCCTTCTCCGAGAGGCGCGCATTGATCATCGTCTGCGCGGCGATGTTGACGGCGATGACCGAATCCCATTTGGCCGCGTCCATGTTCGCCAGCATCTTGTCGCGGGTGATGCCGGCGTTGTGGACGAGGATGTCCACGGGTGCCCCGAGCGCCTCGGTGATCTTGTCCGGGGCATCGGCTGCGGTGATGTCGAGCTGCAGCGACTTGCCGCCGATCCGGTTCATCACCTGCGCCAGCGCCTGCCCGGCCTGCGGCATGTCCACGCCGATGACGTAGGCGCCGTCGCGGGCGAGGTTCTCGGCGATCGCGGCTCCGATTCCGCGTGCGGCACCGGTGACCACGGCGGTGCGTCCGGCCAGCGGGCCGGCGTCACCGGTGGACATGAATTCGTCTAGGCTCAGCCGCTGCCCGGCGTCCGACGACACCGTGAGGAACTGACCGGAGACATAGGCGGATTTGCCGGAGAGCAGGAACCACAGCGCCGCTGTCACCGAGGGCGCGGTGAGGTCGACGCCGTCGAGGAGGATTCCGTTGGCGGTCGCGCCGGCGCGCATCTCATGGGCGACCGACCGGGTGAAGCCGGTGATGCCCTGGGCGGTGGCGGCCTGCTCCGGTGTCTGGCTCTGCGCATCCGGTGCCGTCGAGATTGTGATCACTCGACCACAGGCGGCCAGTGAACGCAGGGCGGCGCCGATCTCGAGGACGACCGGTGACAGGTCGGCTGGGGACTGCGCGTCGTCGAGGACGGCGATGACGGCCCGCAGCTTCTCCCCGGTCTGGGCGTTGCGGCGGACCTCGAGTCCGTTCTCCAGCAGCTGATCGGCCAGCCCCTGGGCTCCCGGACCGGTGCCGAGGACGAGGACCGGCTTGTTCTCATAGGACGCCGGGGTGGAGCCGAAGCGGTTGAGTTCCACCGGCTGCGGCAGGCCGAGGGTTTTGGCCACCTGCTTCAGCGGTCCGTTGACGAGGGAGAGATAGGTGTCTTTCATGCTGCCTCCACAATCGCAGTGAGTCCCTGTCCGCCTGCGGCGCAGATCGAGACCAGGGAGCGCTTCTTGCCGGTGGTCTTCAGGTGCTTGGCGGTGCTGGCGATGATCCGCCCGCCGGTGGCGGCGAAGGGGTGACCTGCGGCCAGGCTCGAGCCCAGCGGGTTGAGCTTGTCGCGGTCGATGGTGCCCAGTGCCGCATCGAGTCCGGCCTTGTCCTTGCAGAACTCTTCGGATTCCCAGGCGGCCAGGTGCGAGAGCACAGTGGAGGCGAATGCTTCGTGGATCTCGAAGACATCGAAGTCGTCGAAGGTCAGCCCGTTGCGGGCCAGCAGCCGCGGAACTGCGTAGGCGGGGGCCATGAGCAGACCTTCGTCGCCGTCGACGAAATCGACGGCGGCTGCTTCGGCATCGACAAGGCGCGCCAACGGGGTGAATCCGTGTTCGGCGGCCCAGTCCTCACTGCCCAGCAGCACCGAGGACGCGCCGTCGGTCAGCGGAGTCGAGTTGCCGGCGGTCATGGTCGCCTCGGCGGCGAGCTTCCTGCCGAAGACGGGGTTGAGCTTCGCCAGGGATTCCACGGTCGAGTCGGCACGCATGTTCGTATCGCGGCTGACCCCGAGGTACGGGGTGGTGAGGTCATCGAAGAAACCGGATTCCCATGCCGCGGCGAGGTTTTTGTGGGAGGCCACGGCGAGTTCGTCCTGAGCCTGCCGGCTGATGCCCCAGGCGGCGGTGGTGATCGCCTGGTGCTCGCCCATGCTCAAGCCCGTGCGCGGTTCGCCCGTGCTCGGAGCCTGCGGTGCAAGGTAGGCGGGGCGGATCTGGGAGGCGATCTTCGCCTTCTGCACCATCGTCTTCGCACGGGTGAGCTCGAGGAGGATCTCGCGCATTGAATCGTTGATGACGATCGGAGCGTCGGACGTCGAATCCACGCCCGAGGCGATTCCGGATTCGATCTGCCCGGCGTTGATCTTGTTGTTGAGGCTGACCACGGCTTCGAGGCCGGTGGCGCAGGCCTGACCAAGATCGAAGGCGGGCGTCGTCGGCGCCAGGGCGGAGCCGAGCACGGCTTCCCGGGTGAGGTTGAAGTCCTTCGAATGCTTGAGGACTGCACCTCCGGCGACCTCGCCGATGTTCTCTCCGGCCAGTCCGAAGCGGGCAACGAGCCCGTCGATGGTCGAGGTGAGCATATCGAGGTTCGTGGCCTTCGCGTACTGCTTGTTCGAGCGGGCGAAGGGAATTCGATTGCCGCCGAGGATGACGGCGCGGTTGTTGGGAGCGGACATGTGCACCTCCGAGTGGTTGATTTAGCCGATACCGACAGTACCTGATACTGTCGGTTACATGAAATCGATCACAGACGGTCGCTCGACGAGATGGCAGAAGCATCGCAATGAGCGTCGTCGCGAACTTCTGCGTTCCGTGCGGCTCGTCGTCGAGGAGTACGGCGACGATATGTCGATGGAGCAGATTTCGGACGCGACCGGGACGTCGAAGTCGGTGCTCTACCGATACTGGCTCTTCGCAGTTAGGGGTGTAATCGGGGTCTGAATCCTCCCGTCTCGAGCAAGCTTCGGGCGATGTAGTGGGTGAGGTTCCGGAACCCCAGCGCCGATCCACGTAGGTGTTCCAGCCTGCCGTTCAATGCTTCCGTCGGACCGTTCGACGTCCCCGGCCGATCGAAATACGCCAACACATCCATAGCCCGCTTCTTCAACGTCCGCCCCAGCCGGCGCAGCTCAACAAGACCAGCAGGCACCCCGGACGAGATGGAGTCGATGATCGACTGCAGCGACTTCTTCCCCGCGGTTCGGTCCGGGTTGCGGTAGGCGGTGATGATGTCTTGGAACACGCTCCAGGTCACCTCCACATCAGCATGATTCTCATCAGCAAAGAGAGCGACGATCCGTTGCTGCTGCCGCTCGGTGAGTAACTGACACCCGGTGTGCAGAGTCCGCCGGGCCTGATACAACGGGTCGCCCTTCTTCCCGCGGTGCCCGGTCGTTTCCTGCTGAACACGCCTGCGGACCTCGTCCAGACTGTCCCCGGCGAGCTTGACGACATGGAAGGGATCCATCACTTCCACCGCGGCCGGCAGCTCTTCGACAGCAGCGGTCTTGAACCCGGTGAACCCATCCATCGCCACGACCTCGATTCCATCGCGGAAGGCCTTCGACTGCCGGGCCAGCCACGATTTGAACACGGCCTTCGATCGTCCCTCAACCATGTCCAGCAATCTCGCTGGTCCTGTCTGATCGCGGATCGGGGTGAGATCGATGATCACGGTCACGTACTTGTCACCCCGTCTGGTGTGCCGCCAGACATGTTCGTCGACGCCGATGACGCTCACGTTATCGAACCGGGAAGGATCGTCGATGAGAGCCCGATGTCCTTCGGCCAGGATCGCGTCATTAGCGGTGTGCCAGGATACAGCGAGCTTGGCCGCGATGACGGAGATCGTGGCGTGATCGACAACGAGTGCTTTCAAAGCCCATGCGAGTCCGGTGCGCGAGATCTTGGCCCTGGCTGGGGCTGCTTGGTCGGTGTCATGGCGCCACACGCGCCCACAGAGTTCGCACTTGTAGCGACGGAGTCGGATGAGCAGGGTGGTGGGACGGTGCCCGAAGGGTTCGTGAGCCAATTTCCGGGTCACAGTATCGCGGGGCCGGCCATGTCCGCCGCATCGGTGGCACCACTCATCGTCAGTGGTTGGGGTGCACAGGAGAACTGTTTCTGAATCGGTGACGTGTTGGCCCGTGCAGTGCAGGCCGAGTGTGTCGAGGTGGCAGAACGTGGTGAGGTCAGGGGTGGAGAACGTAAGGTGGTGCACGTCGAGGTCTTTCGGATGGTTTGTCTAGGAAATTCCATCTTCGAAAGGCCTCGACCTATTTCTGTGTAGCGACGCGCACCGGTTCTACACCCTCAACTGCGAAGAGCCCCGATACTTCACCGACCGGGCAGGTCTGCAGGCGGCCATGGGCGAATGGGCGATGGGCGTCATCGTCCGGTCTCTCGATGAGGCCGCGGCCTCCTCGGCGAAGGGCGAGGGCTCAGCCGCGGCGCAGGAGTCCCTGGCCGCGATGATCCGCGCATTCGTCACGCTCGCCGCGAATTCTCCGAACGTGTATCGCTTCTGCGACACCGCGGTCAACCGGTTCGCGCCCGAGGAGACCGGTGGTTTCTTCAATTCCGTTGCCGGGCAGCTGGCCGAACGCCTCGGCCTGAGCGGGGAGCAGGCTCGGCTGTGGTCGGCCGGAGCGATCGGTTTCGTGCGCGCCGCCACTGAGACGTGGCTGTCCCGACCGGACCGGCCCGAGGAATTCGCCACCACCATCACCCATTGGCTCTGGGCAACCCTGCCCGAACAACGAGGAGTAGAACAATGAAGCTGTCTCTTGACCCGAAAGCCATCAACGACGTCCTCGACGGACAGTGGGCAGAAGCTCGCCGACTCGGGCGGACCCTGGCCGAAGCGTCGTCGACCCATGACGATCCGGCCGATGATCTCGACACCGCACGGGCGAAGACCCTCGATGGGGTCATGATGATGGCCGAGACCGGACTGCCGATGACAGGGCTGTCACCGGAGATGGGCGGAAAGAACGAACACGCCACGAACGTCGCCGGGTTCGAAGAGACCGTGACCGCAAACCCCAGCCTCCAGATCAAGGCCGGCGTCCAGTTCGGACTCTTCGGCGGCGCGATCCTCCACCTCGGGAATAAGGAGCAGCATCAGAAATGGCTGCTCGACGCTCAGTCCGGCCGGCTGCTGGGTTCGTTCGCGATGACGGAGATCGGGCACGGCTCCGATGTGGCGAACGTGGCGACCACCGCCACCTACGATGAGGCAACCGAAGAGTTCGTCATCGAGACCCCCTTCCGGGCCGCAACGAAGGAGTACATCGGCAACGCCGCCCGCGATGCCAGGGCCGCCGTCGTCTTCGCGCAGCTGATCACCCAGGGTGTCAAGCACGGGGTGCATGCCTTCTTCGTGCCCGTCCGCGACGAGGCCGGTGATCCGATGCCGGGAGTCTCGATCGAAGACGACGGCTACAAGGGCGGGCTCAAGGGAGTCGACAATGGTCGCCTCGCCTTCGACTCCGTGCGGATCCCACGCACCAACCTGCTCAATCGCTATGGAGACGTCACCGCCGACGGCACGTACTCCTCCCCCATCGAATCGCCGGGACGCCGCTTCTTCACGATGCTCGGCACCCTGGTCCAGGGCCGGGTCTCGCTCGACGGCGCCTCCGTGGTCGCATCGAAGATCGCCCTCGACATCGCCGTGCGCTACGGTCTCGAACGCAAGCAGTTCACGGCCGGCGACGACTTCGCCGAGACGACTCTGCTCGACTACGGCCAGCATCAGCGTCGCCTCATGCCGGCCCTCGCCGCCGTCTATGCCTCGGCGTTCGCGCACGAGAAGCTGCTGACCTCCTTCGAAGAGGTCTTCGCCGGAGCCGATGACTCCGACGAGAACCGGGCTCTGCTCGAGACCCGGGCGGCTGCGTTCAAGGCCGACTCGACCTGGATGGCGCTCGACGTCATCCAGGAATGCCGTGAGGCCTGCGGCGGTGCCGGATTCATGGCGGAGAACCGCCTCGTGGGGCTGCGCGCCGACCTCGACGTCTACGTCACCTTCGAAGGCGACAATACGGTGCTGCTGCAGCTCGTGGCCAAGCGCCTCCTCGGCGACTATGCCAAGGACTTCGCGAACCTCGACGTCGGCGGAGCCGCCCGCTTCATCGGCACCCAGGCCGCCGAACATACGCTCTACCGCACCGGTCTGGCCAATGCCGGACGGGCGATCTCGGATGCGCTGACCCCGAACCTCGGCGACAAGCGGATCAGGTCGGGACGCCTGCAGCGGACCCTGCTCGAAACGCGTCTGGAGGTCATGGTCGCCGGAGTCGCTCAGGCGCTGCGGCCTGCGACGAAGATGCCGGCCGCGCAGGCGGCCGATCTGTTCAACGTCCACCAGCATGAGCTCATCGAGATGGCACGCGCCTATGTCGAGCTCGAGAAGTGGAAGGCGCTGGACGAGAAGATGAAGGAGCAGACCGACGCCGATCAGGCCAAGGCCTTCCGTCGTCTGCGTGACACCTACGGTCTCGGACTGATCGAGAAGCATATGGCCTGGCACCTCATGTACGGTCGCCTGCCGATGTCGCGTGCACGCCAGATCAACGAGACGCTGAACCGTCTGTGCCAGAAGCTCGCGGCCAACGCCCTCGACCTCGTCTCGGCATTCGGCTACTCGGATGTCCACCGTCGGGCCACCATCGCCTCCGGTGTCGAAGCCGAGCGTCAGGCCGAGGCCGCCGACTACTACCGCCGGGCGCGAGCTCGCCAGGACTTCCCAATCGACGAGAAGCAGCTGCGCAAGGCCGCGAAGAAGAAAGCGAAGGCCGCCGCACGGTGACCGCAGGCCCGTGATCCGGGCACACCAGAAGACCCCCGCAGCGAACGGTCTGCGGGGGTCTTCTGGTGCTTGGGGAGATTCGGGTCGCTGGCTGGCAGCGACGGTGCCCGCCGCCAGCCAGCCCCGACGGTCTCAGTCGGCGAGGAAGTCGGCGAGCACCGCGGAGATCTTCTCTGTCTCGGTGAGGAACCCGTCGTGGCCGACCGGGGAGTCGATGATGTGGTGTCGCACTCTCCCCGGCAGCGCCTCGGCGAGGATGCCCACCTGTTCCGGCGGGAACAGCCGATCCGAGGACACGGAGACCACGAGGTTGTCGGTGCAGGCGTCGGCCAGTGCGACCGTGAGGTCGGAGGAGCGACCTCGGCGCACATCATGGTCGCGCAGGGCACGTGTGAGCACGATATAGCTGTGCGGATCGAACCGTGCGGTGAGCTTCTTGGCCTGATGATCCAGGTACGAGGTCACCTCGTAGTAGTCCTCCGAACGCAGCCGACGGGAGAAGCGTTCATTGAGGTCGGCATCGTTGCGATACGTCAGGTGCGCGATCTGCCGGGCCAGTCCGAGACCATGACCAGGGAAGCTGCCGACGGCCGAATAGTCTCCGGAGTAGTAGTCGGCGTCAAGTTCGATCGCACGCTCCTGCATCATCGCCCAGGCGATCTGATCGGCTTCGCAGAAGGCCGGTGCGGCGATGACCGCACATTTGCGGACCTTCCGCTTGTCCAGCAGAGCGAACTCCAGCGCTCTGGCACCTCCCATGGATCCGCCGATGACGGCGACCCAGGAGTCGATGCCGAGGATCTGAGCGAGGTTGTGCTCCAGGCGTGCCATATCGCGGATCGAGACCCGAGGGAATCGGGAGCCGTAGGCCAGGCCGTCATCATAGGTCGACTGCGGCCCGGTCGTGCCCGAGCAGCCCCCGAGGGAGTTCGCGCACACCACGAAGTACTTGTCGGTGTCCACGGCCTCCCCGGGCCCGACGACACCCGCCCACCATTCGGTGACGCGGGTGTCGCCGGTCAGAGCGTGTTCGATGAGGATCGCATTGGACCGGTCGGCGTTGAGGGTGCCGAAGGTCTCATAGGCGATCTCGACCGTGCCGAAGGTGTGCCCCGAGTCCGTTCCGAAGCCCAGGATCCTTTCGACGGAGGTGCTCTGGGTGGTCATCTCAGGCCGCGGCCGACGCCTTCGCCGCTGCCGCTGCGAAGCCCTTGTCGAGGTCGCCGATGATGTCGTCGATGCCTTCGATTCCCACGGACAGACGCACCAGGGCAGGGTTGACTCCGGCGGCCTTCTGAGCTTCCTCGTCGAGCTGAGCGTGCGTGGTCGAAGCCGGGTGGATGACGAGCGAACGAACGTCACCGATGTTCGCCACCAGGGAGTGCAGTTCGAGGGCGTCGACGAAGGCCACAGCCGCGTCGTATCCGCCGGCGATGTCGAAGGCGAGCACCGAACCGACACCGTTGGGCAGGTACTTCTTGGCCAGATGGTTCCAGGGGCTCGACTCGAGTCCGGCGTAGGCGACGCGGTCGACCTGGCTGTGTGCCTCAAGGTAGGAAGCGACCTTGTTCGCATTCTCCACGTGGCGTTCGATGCGCAGGCTCAGGGTCTCGATGCCCTGGGCCAGCAGGAACGCGTTCGTCGGGCTGAGCGAGGGTCCGAGGTCGCGCAGGCCCTGCACGCGGGCCTTGAGTCCGAAGGACACGTTGGCTCCGAAGGGTCCGTCGGCGCCGAGGTCACGGGCGAAGACGAGTCCGTTGTAGGAAGCGTCGGGTTCGTTGAAGCCGGGGAACTTCTCCGGCTGTGCGCCGTAGTCGAAGTTGCCGCTGTCGACGAGGACTCCGGCAACGGAGTTGCCGTGGCCGCCGAGGTACTTCGTAGCGGAGTGGAGCACGACGTCGGCACCGAATTCGATCGGACGCACGAGGTAGGGGCTGGCGAGTGTGTTGTCGACGAAGAGCGGCACACCGGCTTTGTGGGCGATTCCGGAGATCGCCTCGATGTCGAGGATGTCCGAGCGCGGGTTCGACACGACCTCGCCGAAGAGGAGCTTCGTGTTGTCCTGGATCGCGCTCTTCCAGGCGGCGTGGTCGTCGACGTCGACGAAGGTGGTTTCGATGCCGAGCTTGCGCAGGGTGACATCGAAGAGGTTGACGGTTCCGCCGTAGAGGCTGGAGCTGGCCACGATGTGGTCACCGGCTCCGGCGACGTTCGTGATCGCGAGGAATGCCGCGGACTGGCCCGAGGCGGTGAGGACGGCGTGGACGCCGCCTTCGAGATCGGCGATGCGGTTCTCGACGACTTCGTTCGTCGGGTTCGTCAGGCGGCTGTAGACGGGGCCGACGTCGGTCAGCGCAAAGCGCGCCGCGGCGTGGTCGACGTCGTTGAACACGAACGAGGTGGTCTGGTGGATGGGCAGTGCGCGCGATCCGGTGACCGGGTCGGGTGCCTGTCCGGCATGGATCTGACGGGTTTCGAATGCCTGGGTCATGGTGACTCTCCTCTGTGAGTGCGGTGGCGGTGTCGCTGGTTGAGGCGATGTGATGTGTCTACTGTCATCGACTTCTCCGGCTTGCGTCCGCCTGTCTGTCATGTTGGCGTCATCATGTGTCATCTTTCGTCACACCCGGACGTGTTCGTGTGTCACACAGCGGCTCGTGTGTCACACCTGGCCGGCTGTCCGCCGCGGTCTGCCGCTGCCGGCGATGCCGGCGATGCCGAGGACACCGGAAATCTGGGGTCACCGGAAGTTCCGCGCCTTCGTCGGCAGCTGCACTTCGAGGGGGATGAGTTTGTGCGCGTAGAGGCTCACCACGTCTCCCCCGCGTTGGATGAGCCCGGTGACGACGAGTGCGTTGCGGGAGGTCGCGACCGTGCGGAAGCGCTTCATCAGCCCGGCGGTGGCCACCACATTGAGCATCCCGAATTCGTCTTCGAGGTTGATGAAGGTGATCCCCGAGGCGGTCGCCGGGCGCTGCCGGTGGGTGACGATCGCGGCCACCGTCATCCGGGTTCCGTCCGCGGCCGCCGCCGCATCCGCGGTCGATGAGTATCCGCGGGCGATCAGCGACTCGCGCAGGACCTCCGTGGGGTAGCCGTCGACGGTGATCCCGGTGGAGAAGAGTTCGGCCAGGGTCGTATCGAAGGCGTCCATGGCCGGCAGGGTCGGGGCCGAGTCCACGCTCGCCGTTCCCGGCAGCAGTCCCGGATGGGCACCGGCGACTCCCCCGGCCAGCCACAGCGCCTGCCGTCGGTCGAGGTCGAATCCGGACAGGGCTCCGGCTGTGGCGAGGGATTCCAGGGCCTGTTTGCCGATTCCGGTGCGTTCGGCCAAGTCCGCCACCGAGGTGAACGGCGCGTTGTCGCGTTCGGTCTCGATCACCTCGGCGAAGGAGCCGACATGCGCGACGGTGTCCAGTCCCAAGCGGATCCCCAGCTCCTCCGCCGAGGCGGTGCCCCCGTCCCCGGCCCCCGCCTCGGTGATGGTGTGCCCCGGTTCTCCGGGTTCGACCCGTTCGAGGTCCGTGGCCGCTTGGGACCGGTGGATGTCGACGGGCAGGATCGGCACTTGGTGCCGGCGGGCGTCGGCGATGAGGGACTGCGGGGAGTAGAAGCCCATCGGCTGGCTGCGCAGCAGTCCGGCGGTGAAGGCCGCGTGGTGGTGGTATTTGAACCAGGCGGACTGATAGACGAGGTTCGCGAAGCTGATGGCATGCGATTCGGGGAATCCGTAGTTCGCGAAGGCGGCGATGGTGGAGAAGATCGTCTCGGCGGTGTCCTCGTCCACTCCACGGCCCATGGCTCCGGTGCGGAACTTCTCGGCGAGTTCGGCCATCCGCTTCTCCGACCGACGTGAGCCCATGGCCTGTCGCAGCCGGTCGGCATCGGCCCCGGTGAACCCCCCGACGTCGATGGCCATCTGCATGAGCTGCTCTTGGAACAGGGGAACCCCGCAGGTCTTGGCCAGGGACTTCTCGAGCAGCGGGTGGAGGTATTCGACCTCGTCGAGGCCCTGCCGTCTGCGGATATAAGGGTGGACGGAGCCGCCTTGGATCGGTCCCGGTCGGATGAGAGCGACTTGAACGGCCAGGTCGTAGAACGTCGTCGGTCGCAGTCGGGGCAGAGTGGCCAGCTGAGCACGGGATTCGACTTGGAAGACCCCGATCGCATCGGCTCGGCAGAGCATCTCGTAGACGGCTGCGTCGTCGTCATCGATCTCCGCTCGGTCGATGAGGACCCCGGTGTGGCGGTGGACGAGGCCGACCATCTCGTGCAGGGCGGTGAGCATGCCCAGACCGAGCAGATCGAACTTGACCAGGTCCATGGCCGCGCAGTCGTCCTTGTCCCATTGGACGACGGTGCGGTGGCCCATCGTCGCCTTCTCGATCGGCACGACTTCGCCGATGGCACGGTCGGCCAGGATCATCCCACCGGAGTGGATGCCCAGATGGCGCGGTGAGCCGAGCAGATCCTCGGCGACCTTGAGCACCGGGGCGGGCACCGGGGAGTCCTCGGCATCGGGCAGGCTCGACCACCGGTTGCTCGACTTCGAGAACGCATCCTGCTGGCCGGGGGCGTAGCCGAGGCTGAAAGCGGCGTCCCGGATGGCCGATTTCGCCCGGTAGGTGATGACATTGGCGACCTGGGCGGCGCGGTCGCGGCCGAAGTGGTCGTAGACGTATTGGATGACCTCTTCGCGGCGGCCGGATTCGATGTCGATGTCGATGTCCGGGTACCCCTTGCGGTCCGGGGACAGGAACCGGTCGAAGAGCAGTCCGTGTTTGACGGCGTCGACGGCGGTGATGCCCAGGACGTAGCAGACCGCGGAGTTCGCCGCCGATCCCCGCCCTTGGCAGAAGATGCCCATATGGCGGCAGAATTCGGTGATGTCGAAGACGATGAGGAAGTATCCGCAGAATCCCAGCTGCGCGATCATGTCCATCTCCCGGTCCAGCTGCTCCCAGGCTTGGGGGTTCTCGGCTCTCGTTCCGTAGCGATGCCGGCCGCGTTCGGCGATGAGGCCGCGCAGATAGGTCTCCCCTTCGGTCTCATCGGGCATCGGAGCCTTCGGCAGGTCGGGTCGGGCCGAGGAGAGGACGAAGGAGCAGTCCCGACCGATCCGCGCCGCATTGTCCAGAGCCTGCCGCGGGAAGCGTGCGAGCATCTCCTCGCCGGTGTGGATGCGTGCGCTCGCCGTCGCCGGCAGCCACCCGGCCAGTTCATCGAGCGAGAGCCGCGACCGCACCGAGGCCCTCACCTGCGCGGACTTCCATTGGGCGCGAGTGGCGAAGTGGACGGCGTTGCTGGCCACGATCGGCAGTCCCGTCCGCTGGGCCAGATCGCCGAGGTGGCGCAGCCTCTCGTCGTCATCCGGGGTTCCGTCCCGGCTGAGTTCGACGGCGACCCGGTCGGGTCCGAAGAGTGCGGTGAGTTCGCGCAGAGCGCTGAGCCCGCCGTCGTCGTCGCCCAACGCTCGTCGCAGCGGTCCTTTGCGGCAGCCGGTCAGTATCATCCAGTCTCCGTCCTCGGCCGCGAGTTCGGCGAGGTCGAAGAGCGGACGGTTCTTCTCACCGCGCAGGTTCGCCTCGGTGATGATCTGAGAGAGCTGGTGGTAGCCCTCGACGCTGCGGGCGAGGACGAGCAGGTGGGTGGCATCGGGGTCGGTCTGGCCGGGGATCTTCTCGGTCAACCCCACGGACAGTTCGGAGCCGAACACGGTGTCCAGCCCCACCTCGGCGGCGGCATGGGCGAAGCGGACGGCACCGTAGAGCCCGTTGTGGTCGGTCAGCGCCAGGGAGCTCAGCCCGGCGGCGGCACCGGCGGCGACGAGCTCCTCGGGGTCGGAGGCTCCGTCGAGGAAGCTGAACTGGGAATGCACATGCAGCTCCGCCCAGTCCACGCTGCTCTGACGCAGCAGCGGTCCGAGGTTCGGTCCCTGAGCGCTGCCGGCGCCTGTCGGGCCCTGATAGCGGCCGCGTCCGTCCGAACCGCCGGGGCCGACCGAGACCTGGTAGCGGTCGGGACGGGAGAACGCCGGGGCATCGGAGCCGTCGGCGTGCTTGTCGACAGGCTGTTTTCCTGCCGGGTTCTCGCCAGCAGGCTGTTTGTCCGCCGGGGAGGACGGGGTGTCCTTGCCTTCGAGGCGGCGCGCCAGCTTCGACCACGGTGTGCGCGGGTTCGAGAATCCCATCGGGTCTCCTCCTCTCAGGTGGGGTCGTTGGTCAGCAGGTTGCCGGTCAGCGGTAACGGCCGGTGAGGTACCACTGACCGTGCTCTTTGCTCAGCAGGAAGGCACGGCCGGCATCGGTGACCACCTGCAGCCGGGTGCGGTAGACGGCTCGGTTCGGATCCCACCATCCGGATTCGATGGGCCAGGAACCGGAGTAGTCGGTGATGGCCTCGGTCTGCCCGGTGGGGAATCTGATCGTCGCCGGCACCGCCCCCAGCCCCGAGGGGCGAGCCTCCACCGGTGAGCCGTCCGCGGCGAGCACGTCGACGGCGGAGTGCTCGACGGTCGTCGGACGGGGTGCGTGCAGGGCCCCGGGCCAGGGTGCGGCAGGGCTGCGTTCGGGGACGGCCGCCTGCTGCCACGGGGTCCACAGGTTCGTCTCGGCGGGGTCCCACCCGCCCTGGAGGCCCGGAACCAGGACGGCATCGGGACCGAACAGCCCCTGCAGACGCTCGAGCGTATGGGTGATCTGCCCGGTGTTCTCGTCGAACAGACTGCGCGTGGCACCGATCGGGGTGGTCAGTTCGGCTGCGATGAGACGCAGCGCGATGATGCCGTCGTCGGAGAAGTCCTCGGCGTCGGGAGCCGGCTCGTCGACGATGTCGAGTGCCTGCGGGTCGGGCTGTGCCGTGCGGGGATCCTGTCCCGGACGAGAACCCCGGCCCACTCCTGCCAGCCAGCCTTCGGCCTGCCACCGCAGACGGTCGGCGATCGCGTTCTCCTGCATGTCCTCGATCCGCCAGGTCCGGGACGAGGACTGGCCGGCTGCGGCATCGAGTTCGATCGTGATCTGGGTGCAGACCAGCCCCTGTCTGCGCACCTTGGCCAGCAGATCGGCACCGAGCTGGCGGGCGAGGAAGCCGAGGGTGTCGCTGCGGGTCGTCGGGGCATCGAGATCGAGTTCGACGTCGAGCTGTTCGCCGCGGACATGATCGGCGAGCGGGGCTCCTGCCCGCCCGGAGGCCAGCTCGTGCAGATGTCGACCGAAGGCACCGAAGCGTGCGTTCACGTCTGTGGTCTGCAGGCGAGCGAGGTCACCGAGGGTGCGCAGCCCCAGCTGCCAGAAGACCTCGATCAGCGCGGTCGCCTCGGCGCCGGCGTATTCCAGGGTGGTGATCGGCTGGGCGGAGAGGAAGTCCACGGTCTGCCCGGGTTCGACCCGGCGCGCCTGCCCGGCGGCGAGGACCGCGGCGAAGACGGTGCCGGCGATTCCGGGGAAGAACTCCCACCCTGTGTCATCGACGAGAGCCGAGACCAGTGTCTCGACGGCATCGGCTTCGTCGGTGTAGCCGTGCCTGAGCGAGTCAAGAGGAATCGCCAATGTTCCCGGGCTGAGCAGGGTGAACCGGGCGACGAGGTTGTCGAGGGCACCGACCCCGGCACTGAAATGTCGGTTGTCCGCCTCTTCGTCCCAGACCGCGACGCGGGCTTCCGGGCAGCGGTATCCCACGGCGCGTTTGTTGTTCCCGGCGGTGATGCCGGCGGAACGGGCCGGAGCATTGGCTGCGATGACCTTGCCGGCGTGGAGGACCGCGACAGGGCGGCCCGGTGCGATGTCGTGTTCGACCGCAGCGGCCACCGCCGGCCAGTCGGGCACGGTGAGCACGAGGGTGCGGCCGGACTCATCCGACATGGCTGATCACCTGCCGCAGCTGTGTGATCGTCGACCACCGAGGATCGTCGGCTGTATCCGTTCCCGGGTCTGTCCCCATGTCCGGATCCGTGTCCATGTCCGGATCTGTGTCCGGGCTTGTGGCCGGGGCAGTGTGTGCTTCGGCTGCAGCGTTCGCAGTCCCCGCGGGGACGCCGCCTGTCACGACTTCCAGCGTCCCTGCGGGGACGCTGGCGGGAGTTCCCGACGGTCCGGGCAGCAGGAACCGGTGGCTTCCCGTCTGCGACCGGGCACGCACGAGGCAGGACTGCAGGCGTCCGCGGCCGTGTTCGGCACCCGACCAGCGGGTGTCGGCGATCTCGATCTGCTCTGTGCTGCCGGACATGGGACGGAGGCTGATGAGGCTCATCCGCCGTTCGCGGATCTTCGCCAGGAGTCGGGCCCGTTCCGAAGCGCTCGGGGCGAAGCCGGGGTCGACGAGGACGATGTCGAAGGATTCGATGAGGATCGAAGCCACCCGCAGCCAGTCCTCGCCGGGGGTCGCGAGGTTGACGAAATGGTCGAGGTCGACGCCGAGGTCGGCGATCGAGGACACGGCCGGTTCGCCGAGCCCGATGCCGGCGCACCACTTCTGCTCCCGGGTCGCCGCAGCGATCGTCGCCAGACCGCAGCTCAGCGACAGCTCACCGGTGACGGTGACGAGTTCGCCGCGCGGCAGACCGCCGCGCCGGAACAGCGGAGAGAGCACAGGATCCACCGGATGGGGTGGGATCTTATCGAACAGCGCCGCAGCCGTGGAGATCCCCGTCTCCCGACTGAGCTGTTCGATGACCGGTGCTGCTGACATGACATCCATTATCGAACTGGTGTTCTAAATTGGCAAGATTCAGACAACAGCTCTGCCCTCCCGGGCGTGTCGCCATTCGGCTTCGAACATCCATGCGATACAGAGGCCGAGGTCAAAGCCGTAACCGCCGCCGACGGTGCCGGGATCGGCCGCTTCCGTGATCTTCTTGACCTGGGCGACGCGAACCGCTGTATTGAACATCATCCGCCCCCTCGCTCGACTCTCCAGAGGAAGCAGCTGGGAACCGTCGGGCAGGGAGAAGGCAAAGGCAGCGGGACCGCGCATCGCTCCGGCGAAGTCCGCTCCGGTGCGTTCGATGCGCAGCTGATATTTGTGCACCACGGTGTGATGTCGGCGACAGAGCAGGATGAGATTGTCAATATCGGTCCTCCCGCCCTGCGACCAGGGGCGGATATGGTGAGCCTCGCATCGCCTGCGGGCTCGGCAGCCGGGGAATTGGCAGCAGACATCACGCACACTCAGCGCCATTCGCTGTCGCCTGCTCACCAGACGCTTCGAGCGCCCGAGCATGAGGACGTCGCCTCCGGCGTCCTTGATCGCCCCGCTGATCAGCGCCTCACAGCTCAGGCGCTCCGCCGTCGCCGCGGTGATGCCGCCGAACCCTTCGATCCGACAGGTCGTATCCGCCCGGCAGGTCGCCTCCGCCCGTCCGCCCGACGTCCCCGCGGGGACGTTTCCCTCGGCTCCTGCCGGACGGTCCGACCCAATCCCCTCTTCCGCCGGACCGTCCGGTTCGCCTTTCGTCCCCGCGGGGACGCCGGTGTCGGCTGCTGGCCTTGCGGGGATACTGAGCAGAGGGGGCTTGAACGCGGACGCGGCTTCCACCGTGGCGCCGCTGCGAGTGATCACCTCGGCGGAGGCATGGACGAGCAGTCGGGCACGATCGGCGTCGATCGAACCCGCGGGTTCGGCACGGGGGAAGGCGTGGATGATCTCCATCAGGCACATGACCTGGGAGACCGGCTCATAAGGAGGCTCGTCCTCTTTACCACCTTCGCCCGCAGCCCCCTCCTCATCGGAACTGCCGTCATGGACGGGACGTTCGAGAACCTGGCGGGCGGCGTCGAGCATCGCGGCGACCTCTGCGGCATCGTCTTCTTCGAGTTCGATCGTGATCCGGGTCCGACCGGGTGCCACCTGACGCATGCTCACACTGTCCTCAGCCAGGTACAGCGGGAACGGGCCGTTGTCGATCTTGTCGGCCAGCTGCTGGTAGTTCTGCGAGATCCGGCTGATCTGGCTGCCGGTGGCAAGGGTGGCCAGACGCAGCGCCTCATCGTCGCCGATCCGCTCCCCCAGTCGGGTCACTTCCCTCACCTTTGAGAAGCTGACATCACCGCCCGCCAGACTCTTCTTCACCTTCGGCATCTCCCGCAGCGCCCTCATCACGCGCACATACTCGCGAGCCGTGTGCATGCTCACCGACGCCACATGCATCACCCACTCGGTCAGGGTCTTCACACCGACCCACTCCGCCCACAGTCCCCGCCTCTCGACCTCGTCGATGAGGGTGATCACGCGAGCGTGGCAGAAGGAGATGCATGAGATGTTGCGCCGGATATCCGTCACGATCTGCTCACAGGTGAGGGTGCTGGGGTCCACGTCGGCGTCAGCCCCTCCATAGTCCTTCGGATCGACACTCAGCCCTGCGAGGTCGGCCGCCTCCGCTGCAATCGGCTCATCGTCTCTCATGGTGCTCCCCTCCCGCGGCCCGTCGGCCCTCCGATCCGGCGATCCCCATGACCACCAACCGTGCCTCCACTCTAGGATTCGGCACTGACACGAGAATTCGAGCGAAGGCAATCGTCAGAAATGAATCACCGCTGAGGTTCGATTGATTTTCGTTTCTGCGGTGACCGAGCCTGATCACGTGTGTCCCGAAGATTGCCGAACTGGCTCTTGCCTGCCATGTCAGTGCCGACGGGTAGGGTGACGTCATGACTGACGAACCCCGCACCCGCGAGGCGGCCACGCGTGATTCCTATGATGCGATCGCCCGGACCTACACGGACTGGGTCGCCGATGAGCTCACTGCGAAACCTCATGACCGAGCCGTGCTCGGGGCGTTCTCCGAGCTCGTCCTCGGCACCGGCTCGGCGGAGGTCCTCGATATCGGCTGCGGGCCCGGTCGCATCACCACGTTCCTCGGCGCCCTCGGGCTGGAACCGCGCGGACTCGACCTCTCCCCTGCCATGATCGAACTCGCGAAGGGCCTCTATCCGACGCATCAGTTCGATGTCGGGTCGATGACCGCTCTGCCCTATGCCGATGAGTCCTTCTCCGGTCTCGTCGCCTGGTACTCGATCATCCACGTCCCCGGGGACGCGCTTGCCCTCGCCTTCGCCGAGGCGGCCCGTGTCCTCCGTCCGGGCGGCTGGTTCCAGCTGGCGTTTCAGCTCGGCGGCCGGGTCGATCACTTCTCCGATCTCGCCGGCTTCGACGTCGACCTCGACTTCCACCGCCGTTCGATCGATGACGTTCTCACCGCCCTCGAACCGCATGGTTTCACCCCTGCCGCCCGTCTCGAACGAGAACCCGACCGGGCCGGCCGCTTCCCGGAGGCGACCAGGCAGGGCTACGTCCTCGTTCGCCGGGACGGCCGATGAGGTCCTTCCCTGGAAGGAGGTGAGAAGATGAGAGGGATATGAATATCGACATCGTCTTCCACACTCCCGAGATCCCCGGCAACACCGGAAACGCCATCCGGCTCGCCGCGGTCACCGGAGCCCATCTCCATCTCGTCGAGCCCCTCGGCTTCGACCTCTCCGACGCGAAGCTGCGCCGAGCCGGTCTCGACTACCACGACCTCGCTCATGTCACCGTCCATCCATCGATCGATGAGTTGTGGAGCCGCCTCGGTGAGCGTCGGGTGATCGCGTTCAGCACGCAGACGGACAATTCCTTCGCCGAGGTGGAGTACCAGGACGGAGACGTCCTCCTCTTCGGACGCGAGTCGACGGGACTGCCCGATGAGGTCGTCACCGACGACCATGTGGATATGACGGTGCGGATCCCGATGCTGCCGGCACGCCGTTCGCTCAACCTGGCGAATTCGGCATCCATCGCCATCTACGAAGCCTGGCGCCAACACGGCTACACGGGCGCCTGAACCCGCGTAGAATTCTTCGCGAACGCTTTACCTGAAAGGACCACTATGACCGCAAAGGTGCTCACCGTCGCCGGATCCGATGTCTCCGGAGGAGCCGGACTCGAAGCCGATCTGAAGATGTTCGACGAATACGGTGCCTTCGGCACTGCCGTCGTCACCTGCATCGTCACTTTCGATCCCAATGACGGATTCGCCCACGTCCTCGAATTCATCGAACCCGAGGTCGTCAACCGCCAGCTCGAGTCGACGTTGGCCGTGCACGAATTCACCGCCATCAAGTCCGGAATGCTCGGCTCCGTCGACTCGGCACTGGTCCTCGCCGAAGAGCTGAAGACCAATGATCTGCCGTACGTCTTCGATCCTGTGCTCGTGTGCAAGGGCGCAGGCACCATGGTCGATCTCAAGGATCTCTTCGTCGAGAACCTCGTGCCCCTGGCCACCGTCGTCACCCCGAATCTCGAAGAGGCCGCCACTCTGGCCGGGGTCGACCCCATCGACTCCGTCGAGGGCATGACCGAGGCCGCGAAGATCATCCATGGGCAGGGCGCGAAGAACGTCGTCGTCAAGGGCGGGGCGCGCCTCGCCGGGGACGATGCCATCGACATCCTCTTCGACGGTGAGACCGTGACGACTCTGCGCTCGCGCAAGGTCAATGACAAGCTCGTCAACGGGGCAGGCTGCTCGTTCGCCTCCTCGATCGCGGCGGGCATCGCCACCGGTCTGGACATCAAGGACGCCGTCGTCTCCGCAAAGGAGAAGGTCGCACACGGAATCGCGAACTGCCTCGACAATGCCACCGGAGTCGCCTCGCTCTACCACCCGGCGTCACGGGTGAGCCCCTCCTCCGAGGTCTCAGTCACCGTCGACTGATCATGGCCGTGCTGTGACTGGTTGCGTCCCCGCGGGGACGCAACCAGTCACAGTCGGGACGTCGCATCAGAGCCAGTCGACCTGCAGACAGCAGATTGCCCCGCACACCGATTCGGTGTGCGGGGCAATCTGTATGAAGCTGTTGGGAGAACGCCCGAGATCAGCGCTTGCCGAAGCCCTTGTAGCGGTCCTTGAACTTCTCCACGCGGCCGGCGGAGTCGAGGATGCGCTGCTTGCCCGTGTAGAACGGGTGTGAAGCGGACGAGATCTCGACGTCGATCACGGGGTAGGTGTTGCCGTCTTCCCACTCGATGGTCTTGTCGCTCTTAGCGGTGGAGCGGGTGAGGAACTTGGTGCCGGAAGCCAGATCGTTGAACACGATCGGGGCGTATTCCGGGTGGATGTCCTTCTTCATTTTCTTACCTCTGCTGAATTCTTTCAGGCGCCTGATATGAGTTGAACTCATCTGCCAGTGCCCGAATTCGTCTGCTGGACACGCTCCGAACCGTAGGAACCGGACACGGAGCGACATTCGATTCTAACTGATGAGCCCGGACAAAGCGATTCGACACGGATCTCCTAAACTGTGGCCATGACCACGAAGCAACGACTCTCCGCTCAGTTCACTCTCCAGCCCGCCGCCACCGCTCCGGAGCTCATGGCCGAATCGACGGCCGCCGCCCTGTCGACGGTCTCCGGCGAGGTCGACGTCTTCGCCATCGATCCCCAGATCGCGGACACTGCGGCTCTCCTCGATGCCACGGATCTGCCCCCGGCCACCTCGGCGAACTGCGTCCTCGTTGCCGGTTCCCGCGGCGGTGAGGAGCGCATCGCCGCATGCATGGTGCTGGCGAACACCCGCGCCGACGTCAACAAACGGGTCAAGAAACTCCTCGATGTCCGCAAGGCCTCGTTCCTGCCGCTCGAGCGGGCCGTAGACGAATCCGGGATGGAGTACGGCGGCATCGGGCCGATCGGCTTGCCGGAGAACTACCGGGTGCTCATCGATTCCCGCGTCGCCGCGGCCGAGGAGCTCATCATCGGTTCCGGTATCCGCGGTTCCAAGCTGATTCTCTCCGGTTCCGCACTCGCGTCCCTGCCCGGCGCCGAGGTGATCGAGGACCTGGCCACCGAGATCGGCTGACCGAGTCGCTCGGTCCGGCATCGACAGTCGGTCCAGCACCGCCTGTCGGTCCGATGCTCCCCGTCTGCCGAGCGCCGTCGGTCAGTTCAGTCCCGCACGCTCGATGACGTAGTCGATGAGTGGGGCGTAGAGGTTCGGGACGACGTCATCGTCGAGCGGGATGGTCGCTTCGATCTGACCCTGCGCCTCTGCGACGAAGAGCGCCGGATCGTTGCAGTCGGCGTAGCCGATGGACCGCAATCCCCTGCTCGACGCGGCTCCGGCCCACCCGTGGTCGGCAACGACGAGGTCTGGGGCGTTGCCGCCGCGGGCTGCGAAATCGTCGAGCAGCGCATGCATCGGTTCGGCCAGGTGCGTGTGCGGACTTCCGCCGTGCAGGTGCCAGGTCCACACGTTGTTGATCTGTCGGACGTCCCCGCCGATCTCCGGGACCGGGATGAAGTGATCACGGGTGTCGATGACGGCGCCGGCGTCCTTTGCTGCGGCGGCAATTGCCATATGCACGGGCAGAAGCCCTGCGGGGTGGCCGGTGGCGAAGAGGATCCGGCCTCGGGCGTGCGCGACCTCGCCGACCGCCTCGGCGAGCTTCTCGAGCGCGTCGATGCAGGCATCGGTGGAGATCGTGTCCACGCCCTCGACGAACTCGGGATCGGGCCGCAGGCCGCAGCGCTCAACCATGAGCGCGAACACCGAGTCATAGTCCCAGTCATGGGTGAGTTCGACACCGAAGTCGAACTGCCGCTCCTGGTCGAGGAACCGGTGGATGTGAGAGAGGTTGTTCTCCCTGGGGGTGCCAACCTCTCCGGTGATCCGTCCGGCTTCAAGAGCATGGGCTAGGGTGCTGCGGTCCACTGGGGTCCTCTCCGTCATGACTGCGGGAATGATCACTGTCTTTCCGAGACGATCATACGGATGATGAGCGCGATCATCAGTTCCGTCTCGGAAGGTTCACTCATCGCGACCAGCAGCGTCATCGCTGCCAGCGCATTGTTGTCGACTCGCCTGTTGCCATCGGGGTCGATCAGCGCGCCGTTGCGGTCAAGGAAGGTGACGAACAGCGCCGCGGCGCTGCGCTTTTGTTGCCGTCGGAGAGGGGGTGGTCTTTGACGACGAAGTAGAGCAAGTGGGCCGCCTTCTCTTCGACGGTCGGATAGAGTTCGTGGTCTCCGAACCCCTGATAGATCGCCCCGATGACAGCCCCTAGAGCATCGCCTCGTTCCCTCCCCAGCTATTTATCGTCGGGAAATGCCAATGACAGTCCGCCGATGATTCTGCGTGCTTCTTCCAGGGTCAATTCCCATCCAGGCACGGAACTCGATTTCGACGACAAGTTTCCTTCGTCATAGTCTCTGAGCATGGTGAGACTTGGCAGGTACGTTGACAGTACGTCGGCACCCCCCCCCGCAACCGATTCGTCCTGCGACCTCGTCAGCACGCTGACAATCTTTCCCAATTCTGACAACCGCCGTTGGTTGACGGCGGCTCCTTCGATCGCATAGCGATGAAGGACATCGTTTGCCCAACGGCGAAATCGCACTCCTTCCGACGACTTCACTCGAAATCCCACCGACAGGACCATGTCGAGACTGTAGTGTTCAACCATACGTGTGACGGTTCGGGCGCCTTCTTTTTGAACTGTCGCAAATTTTGCGACAGTTGGCTCACCGTCGAGTTCCTCCCGCAGAGCGTTGTTGATATGTTTGCCGATCGTCTTCACATCACGTCCGAACAGATGCGAAAGCTGATGCCGTGTCAGCCAAACGGTATCGGAATCAGTGCCCACCTCGAGCGCGGTGTCACCGTCAGCGGTCGTATACAGCTCAATCGAATTGCTTATAAGGACACGTTAGAGTGCGCTGATGACACAATTCGCTCGTCCTGCAGGGCGAAGCAGGTGACCGCCGAGGCGGCCGCAACGTTGAGGGAGTCCACTCCCCCGCTCATGGGGATCATCACGGTCGAGTCGCAGGCGGCGATCGTCGATCTCTTCAGTCCGTCGCCTTCGGTGCCGAAGACGACAGCGGTGCGCTCGGGTGCGGTGGCGGCGAACTCGCGCAGGCTCACCGAATCATCATCGAGCGCCAGAGCCGCCACATGGAATCCGGCGTCCTGGAGCTCAGCGATCCCGGCGGGCCAGGACTCGACGCGGGTCCATGGGACTTGGAAGACCGTGCCCATCGACACGCGGATCGACCGGCGGTAGAGCGGATCGGCACAGCGCGGGGTCACGAGCACGGCATCGGCGCCGAATGCTGCCGCAGAGCGGAAGATGGCACCGACGTTCGTATGATCGACGATGTCCTCGATGACGACGAGGCGCCTGGCATCGGCGATCAGGGAGGCGACCGTGGCAAGGACAGGTCGGGCCATCGCGGCCAGCGCACCTCGGTGGAGGTGGAATCCGGTCAGTGTTTCGACCGCGGAATCCGTGCCGATGAAGATCGGCACATCGCTTTCAGAGATGATGTCGGCCAAGTCGAACAGCCATTTCGGGCTGGTCAGGAACGACCGGGGCGGCATTCCGACGGCATGAGCGCGGCGGATGATCTTCGAGGATTCGGCGATGAACAGCCCCTCGGCCGGTTCGCGCACGCTGCGCAGGGCGACATCGGTCAGCTGCGTATAGTCGCGCATCTCATCCAAGCCGCCGACGGCCAGATCTGCTTCGTCGAAGAAGCGCAGACGTTCGACGGCGATCCCGAGTTCAGCGGACCGGTCGATGATCTGCTGCCGAGTCATGGGAGCCTTGGCCGGAGTATTCACAGCGCACTTCCGTTCACAGTGTGAGGATCCTCCAGATCGCCACGAGGCCGAGGGCCACGATCACGGCGCGCAGCAGCACCGGCGAGAACTTCCGCCCGATACGGGCGCCGTAGTACCCGCCGATGAGGGAGCCGATGGCGATGCAGACGACGGCGATCCAGTTGATCCGGTCGTGGCCGACGATGATGTACGTGCTCGCCGAAACCGTATTGACGACGAGGACGAGGACGTTCTTCAGCCCATTGAGTCGCTGCAGATCATCGGGCAGCAGCAGACCGAGCAGGGCGATGAGGATGATGCCCTGGGCGGCCGCGAAGTAGCCGCCGTAGATTGCGGTGAGGAAGACGACGGTGAGCACGGCGATGTACCGGCCGGTGGACAGGCGATCCCCCGCCGAGGCGGCCCGATGTTCGACCCCGGAGGCCTCGGCACGGCGCAGGGACCGGCTCTTCAGGTAGCGGGAGAGATACGGCTGCCCCACGACCATGATCAGAGCCACGACGAGGAGGACCGGCACGATCGTCTCGAACGCGTCCTCGGGCAGGTGCAGCAGCAGATACGCCCCGGTCAGAGACCCGAGCAGAGAGGCGGGAACGAATCCGAGGATCCGCTTCCACTGCCCCCGCAGCTCTTCACGGTATCCGAACGAGGAGGCGATGTTGCCGGGGATGAGCCCCACCGCGTTGCTCATCGTCGACACCACCGGCGGTACTCCGAAGGCGACGAGCGCCGGGAAGGTGATGAGCGTTCCGGAGCCGACGACGGCGTTGATGCCTCCCGCAGCGATTCCGGCGACGATGACCAGGAGGATCTGCCACGGCTCAAGGCTCAGATTCGCCAGGAACTCCATGCTCAGAGGGCGGAACGTGCGTGGTAGCGCTGACCGTCCCGGGTGAGCTTGACGTCGATGCCGAAGGTCGCCGCAAGGTTCTCCGCCGTCAGGGTCTCCTCGATCGGACCAGCGGCCAGATCGGTGCCCTCGGACAGCAGGAGCACATGCGTGATGCCCTCCGGGATCTCCTCGACATGATGGGTGACCATGATCGTGGCGGGCGCCCATTTCGACGAGAGGATCTCCGAGAGCGCACCGAGCAGCTCCTCACGCCCGCCGAAGTCGAGTCCGGAGGCCGGCTCGTCGAGCAGCAGCAGCTCCGGGTCGGTCATGAGCGCACGCGCGATCTGCACTCGCTTGCGTTCACCCTCGGACAGTGTGCCGAAGGTGCGATCGGCTAGATGTGTGATGTGGAACGCGGCCAGCAGATCGCGGGCGCGGTCGATGTCGTCCTGCTCGTATTCCTCCACCCAGCGTCCGGTGACGCCGTACGCGGCGGTGAGCACGGTGTCGAGGACCGCTTCTGAACTGGGAATTCGGTTGGCCAGAATCGTCGAAGCATAGCCGATGCGCGGCCGCAGTTCGAACACGTCGACGCGCCCGAGCTGCTCCTCGAGGATGCTGACGGTCCCCTTCGTCGGATGCATACGACCGGCCGCGAGTTCGAGCAGCGTCGTCTTGCCCGCACCGTTGGGTCCGAGCACCGCCCAGTGCTCGCCTTCGGCGACGGTCAGCGAGAAATCATCGAGGAGGAAATTGGTCCCCCGGCGCACGGACACAGAATCCAGATTCAGGACTTCACTCATATCCTCAGACTCTATCGCAGTCGAGCCGTCTATCCTGGTTCGACATGGACCTGACGACCGACTCACTGCTGCTGACCCTGGCACTCAACCACCGACTGCGCTCGACCCTGCCCCCTGACGAGGTGACCTCTGCCTTCCTCGACGATGACCGTGATGTTCCTCTCATCGTCGCCGATGAGGTCTTCGCCTCGTCCGTCCCCACCGGCCTGCTCCTGTTCATCGCCGAGGCGGCCGCCGCCGGAATCACCCATGCGCGCTTGGCGCTCCACCACCCATCCCTGTCGCACACGACTCCCCCGGTCGATCGCGCCGCCCGGACGAAGGTCGGACGCCACACCGCCCCCGTCGTCCTCCACCGCGGCGACGAACAGGCGGCGATCGCCCTCATCGGCGCCGAGGCGAACGTGGAGATACTCGCGTGTGCGCCCACCGTCTTCCGCCCCGTCACGGTCGGAACCGCTCCGGAGGCGCTGCGGCGGCTGCGGCTGCTGGTGGTGGAAGGGCTGCGCCTCATCGAGACCATCGACGTCCCCGAGGACTGGCAGCAGGGACCGTGGCGCGACTGGCAGGAGGAGCTGTCGACGCTGCATCCGATCTCCCGACTCATCCCCACCGAGGCGGATTCCCGAGCGATCTACGCCGCCCTCGACATCCACCACCGGATGCGCAGCGTGCTCGCCCCTGCGACGGTCGCGCCGGCCGAGTTCGGGGCGCTGCTGTCTCAGCTGCACCCCGCTGCCGCGGACTACATCATGGCTGTGGCTACGATGAAGGGGTGAATGAGACGCCTGAAGCCACCGCCTCCCAGATTCCCGTCCAGCTGCTCGTCATGGACGTCGACTCGACGTTCATCAACGAAGAGGTCATCGACCTCATCGCCGCCCATGCCGGGGTCGGGGACCAGGTCGCCGACATCACCGAACGCGCCATGGCCGGTGAGCTCGACTTCGCCGAATCCCTGGCCGAACGAGTCGCCCTGCTGACCGGGCTGCCGGAGACCGTGCTCGATGAGGTGCGGGAGCAGATCACCCTCACCGAGGGGGCCGCCGACCTGACCTCGGCGGTGCACACCTCAGGTGGTCAGGTGGCCTTGGTCTCCGGCGGCTTCACCGCCATCATCGCTCCCGTCGCCGCACAGCTGGGCATCACCGACGTCTTCGCCAACGGACTCGACATCGATGACGGGAAGCTGACCGGGCGGACGAACGGCCGTGTCATCGACCCGAGCGCCAAGGCCGAGATCTTCGAGGATCTGCTCGCTGCCGGCGGATACGATCGTGCCGCCTCGGTGGCGGTCGGGGACGGCGCCAATGACATCGGCATGATCGAGGTCGCCGGTCTCGGCGTCGCCTTCTGTGCGAAGCCGGCTCTCGTCGCCGCAGCAGACGCGTCCGTGGAGACACGTGACCTGCGAGCCGTGATCGATCTTGTGGCTGCCCGTGCAGACGGGTGAGCGATCTCGTCGAGGGCGTGGCACCGGTGCCATAGACCGCTGACTGACCGAAGACGCCTGTGGCGCTGACGAATGTTTCGTCAGCGCCACAGGTGTCTTGGATCGCGTCGGTCAGTCGGAGTGTTCAGACTCCGTGGAAGACTCGGATCTGCGGGGCAGGGTAGTGTCCCGGCTCCACGTTCCAGCTCTCGAGGTCGAAGACCGCGATCGAGGAGGGACGGAACGCATCCGGAACCCCGCCTACCGGATTGAGGTGACCGACCACCTCGGCGACGGTCGGCTGGTGGCCCACGATATACGCGCACTGCGCATCCGCGGGAATCGAATTGATCGCATCCAGCCAGTCGTCGACGGACCCGGCGTAGAGCGAGGGATCCTCACGCAGGGTCAGCTCACCCGGTTCGTCAAGGTTTCGGCCATAAGCGCGGTTGACCGCTTCGACGACGGCCTGACCGGTCTGCACGGTGCGCCGGGCTGCCGAGGCGATGGCCACATCGGGTGACCAGCGCTCGGCGATCTCGGCTCCGGCTTCGACGGCCTGAGCCAGGCCCTTCGCATCCAGGGACCGTTCGAAGTCGGTGGGACCATGCGCTTCCGCCTTGGCGTGGCGGGCGAGGATGAGCACAGGCATGGGCTGTCTCAGGCTCCGGTGGAGTGGAATCCGCCGTCGACGTGGATCATCTCGCCGGTGGTGGCGGGGAACCAGTCGGAGAGCAGAGCGACGATGGCCTTGCCGGCAGGGGTGGTGTCCTTCTGGTCCCAACCCAGGGGTGCGCGGTCGCCCCACATGTCTTCGAGCGTTCCGAAACCGGGGATGGAGGTGGCGGCGGTGGTCTTCAGCGGTCCCGCCGAGACGAGGTTGACGCGCACACCGTCTTCGCCGACGTACTTCGCGAGGTAGCGGGCGGTCGATTCGAAGGCGGCCTTGGCCACACCCATCCAGTCGTAGACCGGCCATGAGATCGTCGCATCGAAGGTCAGCCCGACGATTCCGGCGCCCTTGTTGAGCACGGGCTTCGCGGCCACGGCGATGGCCTTGAGCGAATACGCGGAGACGTGGATGGCCGCGGACACGGAGTCCCACGGGGTGTCGAGGAAGACCCCGCCGAGGGCGTCCTTCGGGGCGAAGGCGATGGCGTGGACGATTCCGTCGATGTTGCCGCCGAGGCGCTCGGGCAGGGCGTTCAGATCCTCTTCGTTCGTGGCGTCGAGTTCGATGACCTGCGGGGTCTGCGGCAGACGTTCGGCGATCACCTGAGTGATCTTCATCTGGCGGCCGAAGCTCGAGAGGATGACCTCGGCTCCCTGCTCCTGGGCGATGCGAGCAGCGGCGAAGGCGATCGACGCCTCGGTGAGCACGCCGGTGACGAGAATGCGCTTTCCGTCAAGAATTCCCATGGTGGTCCTTTCGAAAGGAAGGTGGTTGCGTGTGCATGACGCCGCTTCGGGCGGTGTCTCTGTATCGAAGTCTACGGGTTGTGGCCCGGCCAGGCCGCATCGTCTGCGGCCCAGGATCCGGTTGTGGCCGGCCCGGCGCCGTCTGGATCAGTGGCCCATTCCCAGCCCGCCGTCGACAGGGATGACGGCACCGGAGATGTAGGCGGCTTCGTCGGAGGCCACCCAGCGGACGACCTTGGCGACCTCGTCGGCCTCGGCGAAGCGCTTGGCCGGAATCGTCGAGAGGTATTCCTTCTGCTGCTTCTCGCTGAGCTCATCGGTCATATCCGTGCGGATGAAGCCCGGGGCGACGACATTGGCGGTGATTCCGCGGGAGCCGACCTCGCGGGTGATGGAGCGGGCGAAGCCGACGAGTCCGGCTTTCGACGCCGAGTAGTTCGCCTGGCCGGGGACGCCGTAGAGTCCCGACACCGACGAGATGAGGACGATGCGGCCCTTCTTCGCTCGGATCATCCCGGTGATTCCGCGCTTGACGATGCGGAAGGCACCGGTGAGATTCGTGTCGATGACGGATTCGAATTCGTCATCGTTCATCCGCATGAGCAGATTGTCGGCGGTGATTCCGGCATTGGCCACGACGACCTCGACAGGCCCGAGCTTGTCCTCGATCTCGGTGAACGCCCGATCGATCGATTCGCTGTCGGTGACATCGGCGGCCACGGCGAGAGCACCTTCGGGGGCCTGACCGTTGCGGGAGGTGACGGCCACCTTGTCCCCCTGGGCGAGGAATTCCTCGGCGATGGTGCGGCCGATTCCGCGGTTGCCGCCGGTGACGAGGACTGTGCGTGGTTCTGACACGTTGGTCTCCTGTTGATCGACTGTGTTCTTCACATCTGTCGTGGACAAACCTATCCTGTTCTTCGGCCGATGGATACGACTCTCACAAAGGACGAGTATCATGTTTGGCAGTCATCGATCGAAGAAGGATATGGTCAGACACGCTCAGCAGATCACAACGGCAGATACCGCCCTTGATGACGATATGCGGTCCCGGATCATCAAGTATTCGATCACCATGGGCATCAGGACGGTCTGCTTCGTGGCCGCCTATTTCGCTTTCGTCGCCGACCTGCACATCCTCATGTGGATCTGCGTGGCAGGTGCGGTCGTCCTCCCCTACCCTGCGGTGATCTTCGCCAATGCGGGCCGCGAACGCACCAGCGATGATCGCTCCGCATTGCTTGATCAGGCCCCGCTGGCGGAGCTGCCGCCGGCGCGCGGTGAGACGATCTCCGGCGACACCCTCGGCGGAGAGAAGGTCGGTGACGAGACGGTCGACGACCCAGATCCCCGAGGCGGCTCCCCTGACGAGACCGATCCAGGCGCGGATCACCAGCACGAAACGATCCGGGGCGAGACCATCCCGGGCGAAACCGTCCGAGGTGAGGCCGTCGACGACAACGACGAGGACAGGAGGGACCAGGTTTGAGCGAGCAGCTGCAGTGTTCGGCGAAGGAATGCCGGGCGTTCGCGACCCGGGCCCTGCTGTGGAACAACCCCCGCGTCCACACCCCGGAGAGGAAGAAGACGTGGTTGGCCTGTGATGAGCATCTCGTCTATCTGCGTGACTTCCTGACGCTGCGCGACTTCTTCATCACCGACGTCTCCGTCGACGAGATTCCAGAGGATGCAGGTTGAGCCGCTATTCCTTCCTCTTCTCCGCACGCTGGCTCAAATACATCGCCATGGCGATCATCGTCATCATCGCCTGCGTGTTCCTCGCCCTGTGGCAGAAGGACCGCCGCGATCAGCGCGAGCAGGAGATCGCGACGATCACCGCGAACTACTCCGCCGACCCCGTCGACATCACCTCGGTGCTCTCGACACCGGATTCCACGCTGGGCACCACCGATGAGTGGACTCAGGTGGAACTGACCGGAGAGTTCTCCGACTCCGACACCGTCCTCGCGCGCAACCGCACAGTCGGAGACGAACCCGGCTTCTATGTGGTGACCCCGTTCGAGATCAGCGGCGGTTCGACGATCGCCGTTGTCCGCGGGTTCACCGCCGAACAGGATTCCGTGCCGCCGGCGCCGCAGGGTGAGCAGACCGTGGTCGCCCATCTGCGTCCCGCTCAAGACGGATCCGAAGATGAGAACCCGAAGGGCCTCATCCGTGCCATCGATCCCGCGCGCATTCCGGGAATGGACGATGCCTATTCGCACGTCTACGTCGAGGCCTCACCGGCCGAGACCGGCGGCTCCCCGGAAGAGGGACTGACCCCGCTGCCGATGCCCGAGCTCGATCCCGGCAACCACCTGTCCTATATGCTCCAGTGGTTCGCCTTCGGAATCATGATCATCATCGCCGTAATCATCTCTGCCCGTCGTGAGCGCAAGGCCGCCGCCGAGGCGGTCGAACACGGCACTGCCGCCGAGAATGACATGGTCGTCATCGACAAGGCCGCGCTCGACGCGGGTGCGAAGATCAGTCAGCCCGGCAGCCGCTATGGCCGCAACCGCTGGGCCTCGCCCACCGTGCGCGGGCAGGCCGAAGCCGATGAGGATGCCCTGTTCGAGGAGCGCTTCCGCTCACAGTGAGGCCGACCGGCTCAGCCGAGCGTGATGAGCCGGCTCAGGCGAGCGTGACGAGGTCGAGGTACGTGTCGTTCCACAGATCCTCGTCGCCGTCGGGCAGCAGGAGCACACGGTCGGGATCGAGCGCGGACACCGCACCTTCATCGTGGGTGACGAGCACGATCGCACCTTCGTAGCGGCGGATCGCTGAGAGGATCTCCTCGCGGGAGGCGGGATCGAGGTTGTTCGTCGGTTCGTCGAGCAGCAGCACGTTCGCACTCGAGACCACGAGCGTGGCCAGCGCCAGACGTGTCTTCTCTCCGCCGGAGAGCACTCCGGCAGGCTTGTGCACATCGTCACCGCTGAACAGGAACGATCCGAGCACATTGCGCACCGCGGTGTCATCGAGATGCGGGGAGTTCCGCGACATGTTCTCCAGCACTGTGCGCTCGAGGTCGAGGGTCTCATGTTCCTGTGCGTAGTAGCCGAGCTTGAGACCGTGTCCGGGCACGACTTCTCCGGAGTCGGGGTCGTCGAGTCCGGCCAGCAGTCGCAGCAGCGTCGTCTTTCCGGCACCGTTGTAGCCGAGTACGACGACTCGTGTGCCCTTGTCGATGGCGAGATCGACACCGGTGAACACCTCGGTCGAACCGAAGCTGCGAGAGAGTCCCTCGGCCGTCAGCGGCACACGTCCGCAGTCGGCCGGGGCCGGGAAGCGCAGATTCGCGACCTTCTCGGTGGCGCGTTCGTCCTCGAGACCGGCGAGCAGACGGTCGGCGCGCTTGGCCATCTGCTGGGCGGCGACGGTCTTCGTCGCCTTCGCCATCATCTTGTTCGCCTGAGCGTTGAGCGCCGCGGCCTTCTTCTCGGCATTGGCACGTTCGCGGCGGCGACGCCGCTCATCGTCCTCACGCTGTTTGAGGTAGAGCCGGTAGCCCATCGAATAGATGTCGATGGTCTGACGGGTGGCGTCGAGGAAGAAGACCTTGTTGACCACTTCGTCGATGAGATCGAGGTCGTGGCTGATGATGATCAGACCACCGGAGTAGGCCTTGAGGTGGTCGCGCAGCCACAGCACGGATTCGGCATCGAGGTGATTCGTCGGCTCGTCGAGGATCATCGTATCCGGGGCCGAGAACAGGATCCGGGCGAGTTCCACACGGCGACGCTGACCGCCGGAGAGCGTCCCGATCTCCTGGCTGATCAGCGCCTCGTCGAGGCCGAGGTTCGCAGCGATCGCGAACGCCTCGGATTCTGCGGCGTACCCGCCGGCGGCGATGAATTCGGCTTCGATGCGCGGGTAGCGGTCGATGGCCTTCGTCGCCACCTTCTCGTCCGGTGAGGCCATCTGCCGTTCGGCCTTGCGCAGACGCTTGACGAGGACGTCGAGGTCACGCACCGAGAGGATGCGTTCCATGCCGGTGGCAGTGAGGTCACCGCTGCGCGGATCCTGGGGCAGATAGCCGACGGTGCCGGAGATCGACACGGATCCGGATTGGGCCGGGTGTCCGCCCATGATCACCTTGGTCAGAGTCGTCTTGCCGGCGCCGTTGCGGCCGACGAGACCGACCCGGTCGCCCTTGTCGACGCGGAAGGACACCTCGGACATGAGGGTGCGGGCGCCGACGGCGACTTCGAGGCCTGAGGCCTGAATCATTCTGTCTCCAAACTGCGGCCGATGAGTTCGGCCAGAAATTCTTGGGGGTGGATGCCGCGGGCCTGGGCCCGGGCGACGAGTTCATCTGCGACTGAGGACGGCACACGGCAGGACACGACAGTGGTGTCCGGCCCGGCTGCTGCGGCCACGGGCGCGACGGAAACGTCGTCCTGAGCAACAGGTTCCGCCGGGTTGTCTGCCTGTTCGCTCGCCGTCGCGGTCGACGTCCCCGCGGGGACGTATCCGGGGCCTTCCGGCACGGGCGTGCCCTTCTGGAAGGCGGTGGCTGCCGCGCGGGCGCGAACGTCGGCAGCCTCGTTGAGTTCGTGGTGGTTGTGTCCTTTGACCCACTCGAACTCGACCGTCCGCCCGCTCAGTTCCTCATCGAGAGACGCTAAGAGGTCCTTGTTGAGGACTTCTTTTCCATCGGCTTTCTTCCACCCTTTGCGTTTCCACCCCGGCATCCATTTGGTCAGGGCGTTGATGACGTACTGCGAATCACAGTATATCTTGAGCTCGTCGTCGCTGTCCGCGGTCGACTGGAGCAGGTCGAGGACGGCCATGAGCTCACCGCGGTTGTTCGTCGCGTTCTTCCACCCGCCGGCGTGCCAGGAGGTGTCGTCGATGTACCAGGCCCACCCGGCGGGTCCGGGATTGCCGAGCGCGGATCCGTCGGCGGCAGCGATGATCGTCAATGGTTCTCCTTGGAAAGTCGGATTCCATTCTTTCACGCCGCTGCCTGGTTCACGGTCCGCGGGGCGGTGATCTCCGCGACCCTGACCGGAGACGAGTGCCGGATCGGACGACAATCGCCGAGGCGGGGCTGACCTTCTCAGGTCGCCCCGCCTCGGCAATGGTGTGCAGTCTTGGATCAGATGTTGAAGCCGAGGGCGCGCATCTGTTCGCGGCCGTCCTCGGTGATCTTCTCCGGACCCCATGGCGGCATCCAGACCCAGTTGATCCGGTAGGCCGGCACGATTCCCTCGAGCGACTGTGCGGTCTGGTCCTCGATGACGTCGGTCAGCGGGCAGGCCGCCGAGGTCAGGGTCATCTCGATCACGGCGGTGCCGTCGTCTTCGACCGAGAGTCCGTACACGAGGCCGAGATCGACGATGTTGACACCGAGCTCGGGATCGACGACGTCCATCATCGCCTCGCGCACTTCGTCGACGCTCGCATTCTGCGGTGCGTCAATGACTTCAGGCATTGTGTTTCTCCTCACGAGCTGCTTGTGCTTGGTTGAGTGCGTCCTTGAACGCCATCCATGCCAGGAGAGCGCATTTGATCCTGGCCGGGAACTTCGACACTCCGGTGAACGCCGCGGCGTCCCCGAGAATCGACTCATCCGCGACCATTGTCCCACGGGAATGCATGAGTTCGTGGAACGCGCCTTCGATCTCGAGCATCTGCGAAACGGAGGAATCCGCGGCCAGTTCGGACAGCACCGAGGCCGAGGCCATCGAGATCGAACAGCCGTCGCCGGTCCAACGCACCGCGACCGTGCCGTCGTCGAGGAGTTCGGTTTCGAGTTCGATCTCATCGCCGCACGTCGGGTTCACCTGATGCGAATGTCCGTGCGGTGACGCTGCGGCGTCACGGAGCAGTTCGGTGTTGCCGATGCGTGCCCGCGACTGGTCGAGGATGACCTGCTGGTAGAGCTGCTGCATCTGTGTGCTCATCGGTTCGCTCCCCTCCTCAGGCGACTCCGAAGAAGGGCCGCACTTCCGCCAGAGCAGAAAGGAAGCGGGTGCAGTCTTCGACGTTGTTGTACAGATACGTGCTCGCCCGCGTCGAGGCGGTGACCCCGAAGCGGCGGTGCAGCGGCTGGGCGCAGTGGTGGCCCACCCGCACGGCGATGCCCTGCGAGTCGAGATACTGTCCGACATCGTGGGCGTGCACGCCGTCGACGTCGAAGGCCACCGTCCCGATCCGGTCCTCGGCCTCGCCGAGGATGCGGATTCCGGGGATCTGGCCGATCCCGTCGAGGAGGACGCGGGCGAGCTCCTTCTCGTGCTCGAGAACATTGTCCAGCCCCACCTCGGTGAGGTAGCCGATCGCGGTCGCGAAGGCCGCCACCTCGGCGACCGGCTGAGTGCCGGCCTCGAACCGCTGCGGAGCGGGCATGAACTCGGTCTCCTCCATAGTCACCGTGGTGATCATGGATCCGCCAGTGAGCACCGGCGGCAGAGCGTCGATCAGCTCCGGCTTGCCCCACAGCGCACCCAGACCAGTGGGTCCGAGCGCCTTGTGCGCGGAGAACGCGGCGAAATCGACGTCGAGGTCGACGAAGTCCACGGGCATATGCGGTACGGACTGGCAGGCGTCGAGCACGACGTAGGCTCCGACGGCGCGGGCCCGTTCGACGAGGCGGTCGACCGGGTTGATCGTGCCGAGGACGTTGGAGACGTGCGTGAACGCAAGCACCTTCGTCGATTCGTCGACGATCGCGTCGAGGTCGGTCAGATCGAGTTCACCGGAATCGGTGACCGGCAGCCAGCGCAGCTGTGCTCCCGTGGAGGCGGCCAGCTGCTGCCACGGCACGAGATTCGCGTGATGTTCCATCTCGGTGACGACGATCGAGTCACCGGGGACGAGAGCGAAGCGCTCTGCGTCGTCTCCCCCGAAGCCGTGGCTGGCCCGATCCATGCCCAGAGCCACGATGTTGAGCGCCTCGGTGGCGTTCTTCGTCCAGCACACCTGCTCCGGTGTCCCGCCGACGAGTCCGGCAGCCGCGATCCGACCGTTCTCGAAGGCGTCCGTGGCCTCGACGGCCAGGGAGTGTGCGCCCCGGTGGACGGCGGCGTTGCGCTGGCCGAAGTACTCGACGAAGGTGTCGATGACGCACTGCGGCTTCTGCGATGTCGCGCCCGAGTCGAGATACGACAGCGGCGACTCCCCCACCCTCACATCGAGGATCGGGAAGTCGCCCCTCAGACGTGAGAACATCAGGCCTTCTGGAAGAAGCGGTCGTAGCCTTCGTTCTCGAGGCGTTCGGCCAGTTCCGGTCCGCCTTCCTCGGCCACCTTGCCCTCGATGATCACGTGGACGTGATCGGGCTTGATGTAGTTGAGGATGCGCGTGTAGTGGGTGATGAGCATGATGCCGACGTCGGTGACGTCCTTGACGCGGTTGACGCCTTCGGACACGATGCGCAGGGCGTCGACGTCGAGGCCGGAGTCGGTTTCGTCGAGGACGGCGAACTTGGGCTTGAGCATCTCGAGCTGCAGGATCTCGTGCCGCTTCTTCTCACCGCCGGAGAAGCCTTCGTTGACGTTGCGCGAAGCGAAGGCGGGATCGACGCGGAGGTTCTCCATGGCCTGCTTGAGGTCCTTGGTCCAGTTGCGCAGCTTCGGAGCTTCACCGTCGATGGCGGTCTTGGCCGAACGGAGGAAGTTCGTCACGGTCACGCCGGGAACCTCGACGGGATACTGCATGGCCAGGAACAGTCCGGCCTTGGCACGCTCGTCGACGGACATCTCGAGGACGTCCTCACCGTCGAGGGTGACCGAACCGGAGGTCACTTCGTACTTGGGGTGGCCGGCCAGGGCGTAGGCCAGGGTCGACTTGCCGGAGCCGTTGGGGCCCATGATGGCGTGGGTCTCGTTCGTGTTGATGACGAGGTTGATGCCGTTGAGGATGGGCTTGAGACCGGTATCGGTGTTAACACCGACGTGCAGGTCTTCGATTGTGAGAGTGGACATAATGATCCTTCTTCTTCGGTCTTGAGGTCAGTTCAGGGTGGTGTTCGGGTCGACGAGGATGCGGCCGGCGATCTCTTTGCAGTCATAGACCGCGACGGGTTCGAACGCCGGCGGATTCACCGGCTTGCCGGTCGTCAGGTCGAACTGCGAGCCGTGCAGCCAGCATTCGATGGTGCAGTCCTCGACGTCTCCTTCGGCCAACGACACCTCACCGTGGGTGCACAGGTCGTCGATGGCGTGGATCGTGCCGTCGGAGTCGCGAGCGATGCAGATCTCGTACTCGCCGACCTCGATGCGCATGGTGCCGCCGGGAGCCACCTCGTCGGTGGCCGCCACGTCGATCATGGTCACAGAACGCTCCGGGACAGTTCGTCTTCGATGCGTTCGTTGAGCACGTCCTCGATCTCGGGGACCTGGATCTTCTGGATCACTTCGTTGAAGAATCCGCGGACCACGAGCTGACGGGCGACGTCCTCGGGGATGCCGCGGCTCATCAGGTAGAACAGGTGCTCCTCATCGAAGCGTCCCACCGAGGAGGCGTGACCGGCACCGGCGATGTCGCCGGTCTCGATCTCGAGGTTCGGCACCGAGTCGGCCCGGGCGCCATCGGTGAGGATGAGGTTCCGGTTGAGCTCGTAGGTGTCGATGTCGAGAGCTTCGGGACGGATGAGCACATCGCCGATCCACACGCTGCGCGCGTCCTTGCCCTGCAGAGCGCCCTTGTAGTGGACGTTCGACTGGGCCTTCGGCGTGTTGTGGTCGATGTAGGTGCGGTGCTCGAGGTGCTGACCGGCATCGGCGAAGTAGAGTCCGAGCAGTTCGGCCTCTCCCCCGGCTGCCGAGTAGCGCACGTTCGTGTTCAGGCGCACCACGTCGCCGCCGAGGGTGATGTGGATGTGCTTGAACTTCGCGTCCTTGCCCACGATCGCATCGTGCTGACCGAGGTGCTGAGAGCCGTCGTCCCACAGCTGCAGCGATACGAAGGTCACGTCCGCACCATCGCCGATGACGAGGGAGACGAGCTCGGAGTACCGGGCCAGTCCCTCGTGTTCGACGACGATGGTCGCCTTCGAGTTCGCTCCGACCGTGATGACGACATGGCCGTGGCCGAGTGCCTCACCGGTGCCGTCGGCGTGGATGATCGCGGCCCGGTCGAGTTCGGTGTCCGCGGGGATCGAATAGTGCGTCACCGCGGAAGCGCGGTTGGCGGCGACGGCCGCGGCGCGGTCCTCGGGTTCGAGGATGCCCAGTTCCTGAGCCGACTCGAGCGAGATCTCCTCGACGGACAGGCCCGCGGGCAGATCCGACTCGAACTTCAGCGTCGCCTCGGTGGCGGTGTCCTCGAAGAACTCGCTGAACTTGCGGACGGGAGAGAAGCGCCATTCCTCCTCCCGGCCGGTGGGCACGGGGAAGTCGGCGACATCGAAGCTGCGTGTGCGCGCATCGCGCTTCGAATCGGGCACCTGGACCTCGGAACCGTGCGAGTGCTCCGAAAGGCCAAGCGGATTGGTGGTATCAGTCACAGATTTACTCCTTTGAGTGCAGTGGGCGCTGGGTCGGGTCTCAGCCGACCGCGCCTTCCATCTGCAGTTCGATGAGGCGGTTGAGTTCGAGGGCGTACTCCATCGGGAGCTCGCGTGCGATGGGCTCGACGAAGCCGCGCACGATCATCGCCATCGCCTCGGTCTCCTCCATTCCGCGGGACATGAGATAGAAGAGCTGATCCTCACTGACCTTCGACACGGTGGCCTCATGGCCGAGTGTGACGTCGTCTTCGCGGATGTCGATGTAGGGGTACGTGTCCGAACGGGAGACGTTGTCGACGAGCAGGGCGTCGCAGAGGACGTTGTTCGACGAGCCTTCGGCGCCCGGGTGCACGTGGACGAGTCCGCGGTAGCCGGCACGGCCGCCGCCGCGGGCCACGGACTTCGACACGATCGACGAATGGGTGTGCGGAGCAGCGTGGATCATCTTCGCGCCGGTGTCCTGGTGCTGTCCCTCGCCGGCGAAGGCCACGGACAGCGTCTCACCGCGGGCGTGCTCACCGGTGAGCCAGATGGCCGGGTACTTCATGGTCACCTTCGAGCCGATGTTGCCGTCGACCCATTCCATGGAGGCGCCCTCTTCGGCAATGGCGCGCTTGGTGACGAGGTTGTACACGTTGTTCGACCAGTTCTGGATCGTCGTGTAGCGGACCTTCGCATCCTTCTTCGCGATGATCTCGACGACGGCCGAGTGCAGCGAGTCGGTCTTGTAGATCGGAGCGGTGCAGCCCTCGACGTAGTGGACCGAGGAACCCTCGTCGGCGATGATGAGCGTGCGCTCGAACTGGCCCATGTTCTCCGTGTTGATGCGGAAGTAGGCCTGCAGCGGGATCTCGACGTGGACGCCCTTGGGGACGTAGACGAACGAGCCGCCGGACCAGACGGCGGTGTTGAGTGCGGCGAACTTGTTGTCGCCGGAGGGAATGATCGACCCGAAGTACTCTTCGAAGATCTCCGGGTGCTCGCGCAGGCCGGTGTCCGTGTCCATGAAGATGACGCCCTGAGCCTCGAGCTCTTCGTTGATCTGGTGGTAGACGACCTCGGACTCGTACTGTGCGGCGACACCGGCGACGAGGCGCTGCTTCTCCGCCTCGGGGATGCCGAGCTTGTCATAGGTGTTGCGGATGTCCTCGGGCAGGTCTTCCCAGGACGTCGCCTGGCCCTCGGTGGAGCGGACGAAGTACTTGATGTCGGCGAAGTCGATTCCGGTGAGGTCGGCACCCCAGTTCGGCATCGGCTTCTTGTCGAACAGACGCAGAGCCTTGAGCCGACGCTTGAGCATCCACTCCGGTTCGTCCTTGAGCTTCGAGATGTTGCGGACGACTTCCTCGCTCAGGCCGCGGGTCGCGGTCGCGCCGGCGTCGTTCTCGTCGTGCCAACCGTATGCGTACTGCCCGAGGTCTTTGAGCTCGGGATTCGCATCGATGATCCGATTTCCTGTGTCAGTCATCGTGAACCTCCTTGAGGTCGATCATTGCTGTGGATGAGTGGTCTGGTCAGTTCCGAAGTCGGAATGTGGGTGGTGCACACATGGTCGCCCTGCGCCAACGAGGACAGCCGGCGTACGTCGACGCCGAGGTAGTCGGAGAACATCGCGAGTTCCGCTTCGCAGATCTCCGGGTACTCCGCCGCCACGGCCTGGATCGGGCAGTGCCCCTGGCACAGCTGCATCGCCTCCAACGGGGTCCCGGCCGCAACCGGTGTCGCCGAGGCGGCGTACCCTTCCCGTGTCAGCGCTGCGGCGAGAGCGCGTGAGCGTGACGCCACTGTGGTGCCGCCGCGCTTGTCGAGTTCCGGTCCGAGGCGGTCCCGCAGACGGCCGACGAGGTCTTCGGTGAAGTCCTCCACAGCCGACTTGCCGTGCTTGTCCTCCATGAAGCGCAGGATGTTCACGGCCAACTCGTCGTAGGAATGACTGACCGAATCGTGTCCGGCCGTCGTGACCACATAGTGCCGGGCCGGTCGGCCCCTGCCCGCCTGTTTGCCGGCGAGTTCACGGACCTCGATGAGGCCCTCGCTCTCCAGTGCGTCCAGGTGACGACGGATCGCCGCGGGAGTCAGCTCAAGGGCTTTGGCCAAAGACGAAGCAGTGATCGGCCCTTCGTCGAGCACCGACTGGAAGACCTTCTGCCGGGTGCGGCGATCTTCCGTGTCGTTTGCAGCCATAATCCACCTCCTTGACTAACACAACAATATTGTTGCGTAATTTGTTTCGTAAAACTAGGTGAGCCTAACCACCGCTCGCGTCGCGCGCGGACGCCTGCGGTTTCGACACCCGTTTCGACGCGTCGTAGAATAGCCTGGTGTCATCTCCGGCCCTGACCATCCGCGGTCTCCAATACTCCTACGGCTCCCACCGTGTCGTCGACGGAATCGACCTCACGGCCGAGTCCGGATCCGTTCTCGGCGTCCTCGGACCCAATGGCGCGGGGAAATCCACGACCATCTCCCTGGCAGTGGGCACCCGCCGTCCCGATGCGGGCACGGTGCAGATCTTCGGCCACGACCCCGTCACCGCCCACGCCACGACCTCGCAGCTGGCCGGGGTGATGCTCCAAGACGGCGGACTGCCGATGAGCTCGAAGCCGCTGCAGGTGCTTCGCCATCTCTCCTCCCTCTATGAGAACCCTCTGCCGGTCGACGAACTCGCCGAACCCCTGGGCCTCCACGACTTCGCGGGTCGCACGATGCGCCGACTCTCGGGCGGACAGAAGCAGCGGGTGGCGCTGGCTGCAGCCCTCATCGGTCGGCCCCGCCTGGTCTTCCTCGACGAACCCTGCGCCGGCCTCGACCCCCAGGCTCGTGAGGTCGTCCACAGCTTCATCCGAGATCTCGCCGACAGTGGGGTCGCTGTCGTCCTCACCACCCACGACCTGACCGAGGCCGAGGAGCTCTCCGACGAGGTCGTCGTCATCGATCGCGGACGGATCATCGCCCAGGGAGCGCCCGAGGAGCTGCGCAGCGCCTCCGCCGGGTCGCGGGCGCTGACGATCCGGCTCGACTCCCCCGTCCCCGCGAATCTCGTCGATCGACTCACCGGGCTCGGTCCCGCCTCGGCGCAGGGCTCCCTGATCATCATCGACGGAGCACCGACGGCGAGCCAGATCGCGGCCGCGTGCACAGCCATCGCCGAGGCGGGGGGCCAGATCACGGACATCGGCATGCAGAGACAGTCCCTGTCCGATGTGTTCTTCGAGCTGACCGGGAGGCCGCTGCGATGACCGCCGCACGCATCGTCTCGCAGGCGAAGTTCGAGACCCTGTCCGTTCTGCGCAATGGCGAACAGCTGCTGCTCTCGGTCATCTTCCCTCTGGGTCTGCTCGTCTTCCTCGCGAAGACTCCCCTGCTCACCGGCCTCGGAGTCATCGACGCCGGGGCCGACCCGCTGTCGATCGCCGTCCCCGGAGCGCTGAGCCTGAGCCTGGCCTCCAGCGCATTCACCGGTCAGGCGATCGCGACCGCCTTCGACCGCCGTTACGGAGTGCTGCGGCAGCTGGCGACGACTCCGCTGGGCACGAACGGACTCATCCTCGGCAAACTCGGCGCCGTCATCGTCGTCGTCCTCATCCAGTACGCGCTCGTCTTCGCCACGGCGGCGGTTCTCGGCTTCCGCGGTCCCGTCGACGTCCTCGGGCTCATCCTGGCCACACTGCTGGGCACCGCCTCGCTGCTCTCGCTCGGTCTGCTCATGGCAGGCACCGTCCGCGCCGAGGCGACCCTGGCGGCCACGAACCTCATCTGGGTGCTCATGGCTGGTGTCGGTGGCCTCGTCATCGCACATCCGGGAGAATGGGGAACAGTTGTGGGCTACCTGCCCTCCGGTGCGCTCGGCGACGCCATGCGGTCCGCCATCGGAGCCGGCGGCACAGACATCAAGGCAATCATCGTGCTCCTGGTATGGGGGCTTGTGGGAACGCTTGCGGCACGCAGGTGGTTCCGTTTCGAATGAGGAGTGAAGTGGTCACGAAGAAGATCCGCATCGCCGCTTGGGCCATGCTCATCGCCCAGGCAGGGATCATCCTGACCGGCGGAATCGTCCGGCTCACCGGCTCGGGCCTCGGCTGTTCTGACTGGCCGAAGTGCACCCCAGATTCGCTCGTGGCCACCAGCGAGATGGGCATCCACGGCGCCATCGAGTTCGGCAACCGCCTGCTGGCCGTGGCGTTGGCGCTCCTCGGCGTGTGCATTGCGCTCATGCTGTGGAAGAGTCGGAAGCAGCGCCCGGATCTGTTCTGGCTCAATATCGGACTGCTGGCCATCGTTCCCGTCCAGGCCGTCGTCGGCGGAATCACCGTATGGACGAAGCTCAATCCCTGGGTCGTCGCCGGACACTTCGTCCCCTCGGCCGTCGCCGTCGGCGTCGCCGCCTACTTCGTCCGCCGCACCTACGACACCGGCGTGCGCCTGGGCACCAAGGCCCCGGCTCCGCTGCCGACTTTGGGCTGGATCATCCTCGGTCTCACCGCGGTCATCGTGATCTTCGGCGTGCTCACCACCGGGGCCGGGCCCCATTCGGGTTCGACGATCTCGACCCGCAACAACCTCGACAACATCTGGGTCACCCGGCTGCACGCCGCGCCGGTATGGCTGCTCGTCATCGCCACGATCTCCGCGCTCGTCGTCGCGCGCAAGAAGGCGCAGACGGCGATGGTCGCTCCGCTGACCGTGCTCCTCATCGTCGAGGTCGCCCAGGGGGTCATCGGCTACGTCCAGTACTTCCTCGGTGTTCCCGAGCTGCTCGTGGCCCTACACATGGTCGGCCTGTCGGCTACGATTGCGGCAAGCGTTGCCGTCCTCGACAGCGCATACCCGAGGAGCACCGATGTCAGTCCCGATCGTTCCGTGTCTGTGGTTTCCTGACTGCGCCGAGGAGGCCATGGAGTTCTACTGCTCCGTCTTCCCCGACTCTTCCATCCTCTCCATCGAACGCTATCGGGACGAATCCCTCGACGACCACTTCGCGGGGATGAGCGGGAAGGTCATCAACGGCCGGTTCGTCCTCGACGGCACAGAGTTCATCTGCCTCGACGGCGGACTGGTGTTCACGTTCAACGAAGCGATCTCACTGACCGTCGAATGCGCCGACCAGGCCGAGATCGACCACGACTGGTCACATCTGTCGGCCTCTCCCGAGCACGAACAGTGCGGCTGGCTCAAGGACCGCTACGGAGTCAGCTGGCAGATCATTCCCGCGAACCTCGGCGAGCTGATGACCGGTCCGGCACGGACTCAGGCACTCATGCAGATGAAGAAGATCGTCATCGACGACCTCGTGAACGCCGGCTGAGAATTTGCGTTCCGACCCGAAGCGCAAGGCACAGACGTACAACGGCCCAACTTGAGCTGGATAGCACTGTTTCAAATCTGTGCTATCCAGCTCAAACTGGGCCGATTGGATCAGCGGGTTCTTCGGCGAGTCACCAGGTCCCGGGGATCAGGGTGGGCACGAACGGGTCGATGGCCACTGCCAGGAAGAGCAGCGACAGGTACGTGATCGACCCGTGGAAGACCTTCATCGCCTTGAGAGACGTGCCGTCCTTGCCCTGCTTGGCCCGGGAGACCAGCGAGTAGCACGACCACAGGAACCAGGCTCCGGCGCCCACGGCCACGATCGTGTAGACCGGACCCATCGGAGCGATGGGAATGAGTGCGAGTGAGCAGGCGATCATCGCCCACGTGTAGAGGATCATCTGCCGGCCGACGGACGTCGGCGGAACCTTCGACGGCAGCATGGGCACGTCGGCGGCGTCGTAGTCGGCCTTGTACTTGATCGCCAGCGGCCAGTAGTGCGGCGGGGTCCAGAAGAAGACGACGAGGAAGAGCAGCACGGGCTCCCAGGCGACTCCCCCGGTCACGGCCGACCAGCCGATGAGCACGGGCATGCAGCCGGCGGCGCCGCCCCAGACGATGTTCTGTGAGGTGCGGCGCTTGAGCACGAGGGTGTAGAAGACGGCGTAGAGCAGGATCGCCGAGGCGGTCAGCCCCGCCGTGACCCAGTTCGTGAATCCGCCGAGCCAGAAGATCGAGCCGATGCCCAGCACGAAGGCGAAGGTCAGCGCAGAGCGGGGACTGATCTCACCGGTGACGAGGGGTCGGTCCTTCGTCCGCTCCATCTTCGCGTCGATGTCGCGGTCGACGTAGCAGTTGAAGACCGAGGCCGAGGCCGCAGCGGCGGCTCCGCCGATGAGCGTGTTGATGACGAGCCAGATGTTCGGCATTCCCTGAGCGGCCAGGAACATCACGGGCGCGGTCGTGACGAGGAGCAGCTCGATGACGCGCGGTTTGGTCAGCGCGATATAGGCGCTGATGATCGAACGCGGTCGGGTGGAGAGGTTCTGCTCGTCGATGGCCCTCTGCAGAGGTCGTTCACTCTGCTCTTCCCGGTTCTGACGAAGTTTGCTCACGCCCTAGATTCTACCTGTTGTCGAAGTTTTTGCCAGTCGCGCGAAGGCGAGTCGAGTCACTGACGATGCGGATGAGGAAGGCCACTGCGGCACACACGGGAGCAAGCACGACGACCTGTACGACGAGCACTGAGACGAAGCTCAGCGAGGCCGACTGCGGATCTGCACGGAGGAGATTCACATCGACGCACAGGCCGATGATTCCGGCGATGACGGAAAAGACGAGGGCGGTCGTCCACACCAGACCGCCGCGCCGCGCATTGAGCATCACGGCCAGCGCTGCTGCGAAGGGTGTGAGCAGAACGAGAGTGCCCAGCGTCCACAGCCCGAGCTGTCCGATGTCGACGCCGCCACGAAGCGGCTGTGCGATCGCCGACGACACGGCGACGGTCACCACGGCGAAGAACACCGGGCACGCCGTGCCGATCCGGGAAATCAGCCGACGGAGTCCTCTTGTCTGTTCGGCCACCTCGGCGAGGTCGGGTCGCCTGCCCGTCAGCCATCCGGGTCGACGGTCTCCGCTGTCTGCGACGGCGGCATCGATCATGGGATCAGCCTCTTTGCTCACCCTGTCATCCCTCCAGTCAGGCACGGCCCGGTCTCACTCTCTTCGGCACACCGCAGTTGTTGAATGTCGAACCACAGCTGTGCGCGAGACCACACTTTACCCGTCGGTAGCCGAAATGTCTCGCTCCCTGTCGGCACGGCAGGTGAACAGGGGCGGCGCTTCAAGCGTCCGACGGGTAGAGTTTGAATGCACGCTCTTCAGACGAACGAAGGATCGCTCGACGACATGACAACTCTGTCCTGGACTGAACTCGACAATCGCGCAGTCGACACTGCCCGCCTCCTCGCCGCGGATGCGGTGCAGAAGACAGGGAACGGGCACCCGGGCACCGCCATGAGCCTGGCTCCCATCGCCCACTACCTGTATCAGCACGGACTCACTCACGACCCGGCCGACCCGACTTGGGTCGGCCGTGATCGTTTCGTCCTCTCCTGCGGTCACAGTTCGCTCACCCAGTACGTCCAGCTCTACCTCGCCGGATTCGGGCTCGAGCTCGACGACCTCAAGGCCCTGCGCACCTGGGGTTCGCTGACACCGGGCCATCCGGAGGTCGGACATACCGCCGGCGTCGAGATCACCACGGGCCCGCTCGGCTCAGGATTGGCCTCAGCCGTGGGCATGGCCATGGCCGCTCGACGCGAACGCGGACTCTTCGACCCCGAGGCGGCTGCCGGCACCTCACCGTTCGACCACAACATCGTCGTGCTCGCCTCCGACGGCGACCTCGAAGAGGGCGTGTCCGGTGAGGCCTCCTCGCTGGCCGGCACACAGGAGCTGTCGAATCTGCTGGTGATCTGGGACGACAACAAGATCTCCATCGAAGACGACACCGCGATCGCCTTCGGCGAGGACACCGCCGCCCGCTACGCCGCCTACGGCTGGCACGTCCAGCACGTCGACTTCACCGCCGGTGATGACTACCACGAGGACATCGAAGCCTTCCACGCCGCCGTCGAGGCCGCTCGCGCGGATTCCCGTCCGTCGTTCATCCGCCTGTCGACGATCATCGCCTGGCCGGCGCCCAACGCCCAGAACACCGGCGGATCCCACGGTGCCGCCCTCGGCGAGGACGAGATCCGGGCGACCAAGGAGGTCCTCGGCTTCGACCCGGAATCGACCTTCGCCGTCGCCGACGAGGTCCTCGCCCACACCCGTCAGGCACTCGACCGCGGTCGTGCCGCTCACCTCGAATGGGACAAGTCCTTCGCCGATTGGCGCAGCGCCAACCCGGACAACGCCGCACTCTTCGACCGTCTGTCCAAGCGCGAACTGCCCGCCGGACTCGATGCGGCCTTCCCGGTCTTCGAGGCCAGCGAGAAGGGCATCGCCACACGTGCGGCCTCCGGCCAGGTGCTCAACGCGATCGCCGAGACCATGCCCGAACTCTGGGGCGGCTCCGCCGACCTCGCCGGTTCGAACAACACCCTGGTCAAGGGTGAGCCGAGCTTCCTGCCCGCGCACCGATCCACCGGCGCCTTCTCCGGACATGAGTACGGACGCAATATCCACTTCGGCGTCCGTGAGTTCTCCGCCGGTCTCATCGGCAACGGCATCGCCCTCCACGGCGGAACCCGCCCGTACAACGGCACGTTCCTCGTCTTCAGCGACTACCAGCGTCCCGCCGTTCGTCTGGCCGCCCTCCAGCAGCTGCCGAATCTGTTCGTGTGGACCCACGATTCGATCGGCCTCGGCGAGGACGGACCGACCCATCAGCCGATCGAGCACCTCTCCGCCCTGCGCGCCATCCCCGGCCTCGACGTCGTCCGACCGGCCGATGCGAACGAAACCGCGGTCGCATGGCGGACGATCCTCGACCGCACTGACGGGCCCAGCGGACTCGTGCTCACCCGCCAGGCCGTGCCGGTCCTCGACCGTGAGAAGTATGCTCCCGCCTCCGAAACCGCACGCGGCGGCTATGTGCTCACCGATACCGGCGACCAGCCCGAGGTAGCCATCATCGCCAGCGGTTCCGAGGTCGCCATCGCCCTCGAAGCCGCCGAGTCTCTGCAGGCATCGGGCACAGCCGCACGCGTGATCTCCATGCCGTGCCAGGAATGGTTCGACGCACAGCCGGAGGACTACCGGGCCACGGTGCTGCCGCGTACGCTGAGGGCACGCGTGAGCATCGAAGCCGCCTCGGCGATGAGCTGGCACAAGTACCTCGGCGATGCCGGACGTGCCGTGTCCATCGAACACTTCGGTGCCTCCGCGGACTACCAGACCCTGTACGAGAAGTTCGGCATCACGGCCTCAGCCGTCGTCGACGCAGCCAAGGAATCCATCAACGCAGCAAAGGCGGAAGCATGAGTGAACGTCTCCAGCAGCTCAGCGCGGCCGGAGTCTCGATCTGGCTCGACGACCTCTCCCGCACCCGACTCGAATCCGGGGATCTCGCGCGGCTCATCGAGGAATCCTCCGTCACGGGTGTGACGACGAATCCGACGATCTTCGCGAACGCGATCGCCAGTTCCGACGACTACGATTCCGCGGTCGCCGAGCTCGGTGCCTCCGGTGCCGATGTGGATGAGGCCATCGAGGCACTGACCACCGCGGATGTCGCCGAGGCGGCGCGCCTGTTCCGTCCGGTCTTCGAATCCACGGATGGTCAGGACGGTCGCGTGTCCATCGAGGTCGCTCCCCCGCTGGCCCACGATTCGCAAGGGACCGTCGCCTCGGCGAAGGCCCTGTGGGAGCGCGTCGGCGAACCGAATGCGATGATCAAGATCCCCGCCACCGAGGCAGGGCTGACCGCGATCTCCGAGACGATCGCCGCCGGGATCAGCGTCAACGTCACCCTCGTGTTCTCCCTGACCCGCTACCGCCACGTCGTCGAAGCCTTCCTCCAGGGCCTGGAGAAGGCCCGCGCCGCCGGCCACGACCTCTCGACGATCCGGTCGGTCGCCTCGGTGTTCGTCTCCCGGGTGGATTCGGAGATCGATTCCCGTCTCGATTCCGTCGAGGACCCGAAGGCGGTCGAGCTCAAGGGCAAGGCGGGCATCGCCAACTGCGTGCTCGCCCATGAGATCCACTCGCAGCTGTTCACCTCCGAACGCTTCCGGGTCCTCGAACTCGCCGGTGCACGTCCGCAGCGTCTGCTGTGGGCCTCGACCGGAGTGAAGAACCCCGACTATGCCGACACGATGTACGTGGCCGGGCTCGTCGCGCCGAACACCGTGAACACGATGCCCGAACCCACCCTGGAGGCCTTCGCCGACCACGGTGAGGTCACCGGCCGGATCACGTCCGAGCACTACCGTGCCGCCGACGAGGTCTTCGACGCCCTGGCTCGACTGGGCATCGACTACGCCGAGGTCATGACCGTGCTCGAAGAGCAGGGCCTGGAGAAGTTCGATGTCAGCTGGACCGAACTCCAGGACACGATCCGGACGGCTCTGGAGCGCTCATGAGGCTTTCACTCTCTGCTCCCGTCGGCGAGGAATTCGATGCCGAGGCCGCGCGACTCATCGACGCCGGTCTGGCCTCCCGTCTGAGTGACAAGGATGCCGAACTGTTCGACGGAGCCGCCGATGCCGCGGACCGGATGGGCTGGGTGGACCTTCCGCAGCAGGCTGCTGAGCTGCTCGATGAGATCGAGTCCCTGCGGGCAGAACTGCAGGAACAGGGTCTGCGCACGATCAGCCTGGCCGGAATGGGCGGATCCTCGCTCGCTCCCGAGGTGATGGCTCAGACCGCCGGTGTCCGACTCGAGATCGTCGATTCGACGGATCCGAATCAGGTCGCCGAGGCGATCGGCACCGACCTCGAGCACACTGTCCTCGTCATCGCATCGAAGTCCGGAACCACGGTGGAGACGGATTCGATCCGACGCAGCTTCGCCGCGGCTTTCGAATCGATCGGCGTCGATGCGGCATCCCGGATGATCGCGATCACCGATCCGGGGACGGAGCTCGAGGCTCTGGCCGCCGATCAGGGCTTCCTCGCGACGTTCCTCGCCGACCCCACTGTCGGCGGACGTTTCAGTGCGCTTTCGGCCTTCGGGCTCGTTCCCGCAGGTCTGGCCGGTGCCGATGTGCGCGAAATCGTCGCAGAAGCCGCTGCGGCAACCGCGGAACTGTCCGCGGACAACCTGGACAACCCGGCACTGCGGTTCGGCGCTTGGCTGAGCATCGCGCACGCCAGGATGACGGAGAAGCTCGTCCTCGCCGAGACATCCGGGCAGCTGGCCGGGCTCGGAGCCTGGGTCGAGCAGCTCATCGCCGAATCCCTCGGCAAGGACGGTCAGGGCATCCTTCCCGTCGTCGTCGACTCCCCCGCCGACATCGGGTTCTCCGACGCCCGCGCGGACGCTCTCCTGTGCCTGCTCGGGCCGGCAGCCGAAGGCTCAGAGCTGGGTGCACCGTCCGGATTCGAAGCGAGCATCACGGGTGGGCTGGGCGAGCTGTTCCTGTTCTGGGAATACGCCACGGCCATCGCCGGATACAGCATCGGGGTCAACCCCTTCGACCAGCCCGATGTGGAAGCGGCGAAGGCACGGGCCAGGCATCTGCTCGACGGACCGGACTCGGCAGCCACAGGACAGCCGCAGTTCCGTGAGGGAGACATCGACGTCCTCGAGGTCGTCGACGAGGCCACCGATCTCGTCGGAGCCCTGGAGGAGCTGTTCTCCCGGGTCGACGAGTACGGGTATGTCGGCATCCAGGCGTACCTCGATCGGATCGCCGATGCCGAGGCCGAGGATCTGCGACCGCTCGTATCCACACACGCCGGAGTCCAGACGACCTTCGGCTTCGGACCCCGCTACCTGCATTCGACCGGTCAGTACCACAAGGGCGGTCACCCCAACGGCGTGTTCCTCCAGATCACCGGTGAGGCTCGCACGGATCTGCTGGTGCCGGGACGCGACTTCGGCTTCGCACAGCTGCAGCGCGCCCAGGCCGCCGGAGATGCAGCAGTGCTGACCGAGAAGGGTCGGCCCGTGCTGCGTCTGCACCTGCTTGATCGTGCTCGCGGCCTCTCGCAGCTGCGAGAGGCGATCGGATCGATCAGCCCCCGCCACCACTTCGGCCACGACTGATCGGCCCGAAGCGGCACTGATCCGCCGGCACGACGGACAGACCACGAATGAGAAGGACCCCGACCGGAATGGTCGGGGTCCTTCTCATTCGCCTGCTCAGGCGTTGAAGCGGGTGAGGACTCCCAGCAGGATGATGCAGGCCGCCCAGATGATCGCCATGAGCGTGGTGAACCGGTTGAGGTTGCGCTCGGCGACACCCGAGGACCCCAGCGACGAGGACATTCCGCCGCCGAACATGTCGGACATGCCACCGCCCTTGCCCTTGTGCATGAGGATCAGCAGGGTGAGGAAGACGCTCGTGAGCACAAGCAGCGCGATGAGAATGATGTTGAGGATTTCCACGTCGGATTCAACCTATGTTTCGTCGAGTGTTTCGTCGAATGATGCGTCTGTCAGTCTACTTCGCGACCGCGGCCTTGCACAAAGCGGCGAAGTCCGGGCCGCTCAGGCTCGCACCGCCCACCAACGCGCCGTCGACGTCTGCGGACGCGACGATCTCTGCCACATTGTCGGCCTTGACGGATCCGCCGTAGAGGATGCGGGTGGTCTGGGCCAGAGCGTCGCCGTACTTCTCACCGAGGCGCACTCGGATGGCCGACGCCATTTCGGCGGCATCGGCGGCCGTGGCGGTCTCTCCGGTGCCGATCGCCCACACGGGCTCGTAGGCGATGACGAGGCCGGAGAGATCGGCGGCGTCGAATCCGGCCAGGGATTCATCCATCTGCCCGAGCGTGAACTCGACGTGGCTCTTCTCCTGCCGCTGTTCGAGGGACTCCCCCACGCAGAGGATCGGCGTGAGTTCGGCCGAGAGTGCGGCCTTGATCTTCGTGGCCACGACCTCATTGGTCTCGTGGTTGTCCGCGCGGCGTTCGCTGTGGCCGATGACCACGTAGCTGCAGCCGAGTCGGGAGAGGAACGAAGCGGCGATCTCTCCCGTATGCGCTCCGGGAGCGTGCTGGGAGACGTCCTGGGCACCGTATTTCAGCCACAGTTTGTCGCCTTGGACGAGGGTCTGCACCGAACGGATATCGGTGAATGGCGGGACGACGACGACTTCACAATGACTGTCGTCGAGTTTGGCGTCCTCGAGTGCCCAGGCAAGCTTCTGGACAGCGGAGATCGCCTCCAAGTGGTCGTGGTTCATCTTCCAGTTGCCTGCCAGCAGCAGGGTGCGGTCGTTCATGGTGTCTGTCTTCCTCATCCGAGTGCGTCGAGTCCGGGCAGGGTCTTGCCTTCGAGGTATTCGAGGCTGGCACCACCGCCGGTGGAGATATGGCCGAAAGCGTCGTCAGCGAAGCCGAGGCTGCGCACGGCGGCCGCGGAGTCACCGCCGCCGACCACGGTCAGCCGCTGTCCCTGACCGCTGCCGTCATCGGTCAGTGCCTGGGCGACGGCTTTGGTGCCGGCAGCGAAGGCCGGGAATTCGAAGACGCCCATCGGCCCGTTCCAGAACACGGTGGTCGAGCCCGCAATGATCTCGGCGTAGGTGCGGGCCGATTCGGGGCCGATGTCGAGGCCGAGGCCGTCGCCTCCTGCAGGAGTGTCTTCGAGTTCGGCGACGGGCCGGACCCAGTGTTCGGCATCGGCGGCGAAGGAGGCGGCCATGACGATGTCCGTGGGCAGGACGATGCGGGCCCCGCCGGACCGGGAGCGTTCGAGGTAGCCCACGACGTCGTCGATGCGGTCTTTCTCGACCAGGCTCGAACCGATGTCGTGGCCGAGCGCGGCGAGGAAGGTGAAGACCATTCCCCCGCCGATGAGCAGATTGTCGGCACGGTCGATGAGGTTGTCGATGACGCCGAGTTTGTCCGAGACCTTCGACCCGCCGAGGACGACGGTGAACGGTGAGGCGGGATCATTGAGCAGCCGGTCGCTGACTTCGACTTCCGCACGCACCAGCGAACCGGCATAGTGCGGGAGGAGGCCGGCGATGTCGTAGACCGAGGCCTGCTTGCGATGGACGACGCCGAAACCGTCGGAGACGAAGTCGTCGGCCAGTCCGGCCAAGCGGGACGCGAACTCCTGGCGCTGCGCATCGTCTTTCGCCGTCTCGCCCGGGTTGAAGCGGAGGTTCTCCAACAGCAGCACCTCGCCGTCGGACAGGGCCGCGGCCTTCGTCTGCGCATCCTCACCGACGGTGTCGGCGGCGAAGGCGACCGGACGGCCGATGGCGTCGGCGAGCTCGGGGACGATCGGGGCCAAGGAGAACTGCGGATCCGGTTCTCCCTTGGGCCGGCCCAGATGCGACATCACGATGACCTTGGCTCCCGCCTCGGCGAGGGACCTGATGGTTCCGGCCGAAGCCAGGATGCGCCCCCGATCGGTGATGGTGCCGTCGTCCATCGGCACATTGAGATCGCTGCGGACGAGCACCGTGTGGCCGGCGAAGATGCCCGCATCGTCGAATGTCCTCATGAGTCCCTTTCGCTGAGAATGTAGCTGACCATGTCTTTGAGTCGGTTCGTGTAGCCCCACTCGTTGTCGTACCAGGCCACGACCTTGATCTGGTCTCCCAGAACTATCGTGAGCTTGGAATCGACGATCGCCGAGGCGGTGGTGCCGACGATGTCGGTGGAGACGAGTTCGTCGGTGGAGAAGTCGAGATACGGTGATCCGTCCGCCGCGGAGGCGAGGATTGCGTTGACCTCGTCCCGGTCGGCGCCCGTGGACGTGGTGAAGGTGAAATCGATGATCGAACCGGCGGGCACGGGCACGCGCACGGCCAGTCCGTCGAGCTTGCCCTCGAGGTGGGGCATCACGCGGCCGACGGTGCGAGCGGCGCCGGTCGTGGTGGGCACGATGTTGACGGCGGCGGCGCGCGCCCGACGCAGATCCCGGTGGGGTCCGTCGACGAGCATCTGGTCGCCGGTGTAGGCGTGGACGGTGTTGAGCAGACCGGATTCGACGCCGAGGGCGTCGTCGAGTGCTTTGACGACGGTGGCCATGCAGTTCGTCGTGCACGAGGCGTTCGAGACCACGGAGTGCGCGGTCGGGTCGAAGACGTCTTCGTTCACGCCCATGACGAGGGTGGCGTCGACATCCTTTCCGGGGGCGGAGAGCACGACCGTCTGCACGGTGCCGCCGAGGTGGGCCTCGGCCTGGTCCTGACGCGTGAAGCGTCCGGTGGATTCGACGACGAGTTCGACCTTGTGCGAGCTCCAGTCGATGGCGGCCGGGTCGGCTTGGCTGGTCACGGCGATCTCGCGTCCGTCGACGATGATCGCCTCGTCGGCGGCGTCGACGTCATGGTTGAACCGCGGCCAGACGGAATCGTGGGAGAGCAGATGGGCCAGGGTCGTCGTATCGGTGAGATCGTTGATGGCCACGACCTCGAAATCGGCATCGGGTTCGAGGGACAGACGGAACAGGGCACGACCGATGCGGCCGAAGCCGTTGATGGCGATTCGTCTCATGCCTCGATCTTAGCGATCCTCGAGCATTTCCGGGGTCAGACTGGCTTCGGTACCGGGAATTCCCAGTTCTTCCGCATGCTTGTCCGCAGTCGACAGCAGCCTGCGGATCCGGCCGGCGACCGCGTCCTTCGTCATCGGCGGGTCGGCGAGCTGGCCGAGCTCCTCGAGAGACGCCTGTTTGTGAGTCACTCGCAGCTGACCGGCATAGCGGAGGTGTTCGGGGACCTCGTCGCCGAGGATCTCCAGTGCGCGTTCGACCCGAGCTCCGGCGGCCACAGCGGCACGTGCGGAGCGGCGCAGGTTCGCATCGTCGAAGTTCGCCAGACGGTTCGCGGTCGCGCGGACCTCCCGGCGCATCCGCCTTTCCTCCCAGACCAGCACGGCGCTGTGGGAGCCCATGCGGGTGAGCAGTGCGGCGATATCGTCGCCGTCGCGGATGACGACGCGATCGACTCCGCGGACTTCACGGGCCTTCGCACTCAGGCCGAGGCGACGAGCGGCACCGACGAGGGCAAGAGCCGCCTCGGGGCCCGGGCACGTGACCTCGAGTGCCGAGGAGCGCCCCGGTTCGGTCAGGGAGCCGTGGGCGAGGAAGGCTCCGCGCCAGGCGGCCTCGGCATCGGCCACGGACCCGTTGACGATGGCCGAGGGCAGTCCGCGCACAGGCCTGCCGCGGTTGTCGACGAGTCCGGTCTGGCGGGCCAGCGCTCCCCCGTCACGGGTGACACGCAGCAGATAGCGGTTGGAGCGGCGGATCCCGGCGGCATTGATGACGACGATGTCGGCATGCTGACCGTAGAGGTCCTTGATCTCCGCGCGCAGTCGCTTGGCGGCCTGAGCGGTGTCGAGTTCGGCCTCCAGGACGATCGAGCCGTTGACGAGGTGCAGAGCCGACGAGAAGCGGAAGATCGAGGACACTTCGGCCTTGCGGGCGGAGGTGCGTGTGATCGTCACACGCGCCAACTCGTCCTTGACCTGAGCGGTCAGTGCCATAGCTCGTCCTCCTGCACCTGAAGTTCTACCACTGCTCGGCGACGCCGATCCCGGCGTCCAACAACATGTCACGGTAGCATGCCGCGAGTTTGAGGCTGTCATGCTGTCCCTGCCTCCGTGAGCGCAAGGGACGTTCCCAGAGCTTCGCCCCGAACATGTCTTCGGCCCGGTCCGGCAGATCGGGTTCGAGTTCGGTGGCCGCCTCGTCGACGAGGACATAGTCCAAGGTCAGTGAGCGGGCATGTCGGTGGAGGGAGACGAGGTGTTCGCCGAGGCTCAGATCCTTCGTCTCACCGTCGGTGGAGCTGAGGTTGAGCGTGAGGGATTTCACCGCGTTCGAGGCCACGATCGCCTCCGCGAGGGAGGGCACGAGCAGGTGAGGCATCACCGAGGTGTACCACGAGCCGGGGCCGAGGTTGAGGACATCGGCTTCCTCCACCGCGTCGACTGTCTCGTAGCGGGCCGGTGGGGCCGCCGGGTCGAGGCGTACGGTCTCGACGTGGCCGATTGTGGAGGCGAGCACGGATTGGCCGCGCACGACCTGGAAGGAGCCGGGGAACTTCACATCGGCTTCGATCGTCAGCGGCACCGAGGACATCGGCAGCACACGGCCGTGAGCGCGCAGCAGACGGGCCATCCAATCCAGGCCGGCCACATGGTCGCCGTGGATCTGCCACAGGGCGGCGATGAGCAGATTGCCCACTGCGTGACCGTCCAGCTCCCCCGCCGATTCGAAGCGGTGCTGGATGACGTCACGCCACGTCTGACCCCAGGTTCCGTCATCGCAGAGTGCGGCCAGCGCCATCCGCAGATCACCGGGAGGCAGTCCGCCGAGTTCGTCGCGCAGACGTCCGGATGAGCCGCCGTCGTCGGCGACGGTGACGACCGCAGTGAGGTCTTCGGTGAGCAGGCGGAACGCCCTCAGCGCCGCATAGAGACCGTGGCCGCCGCCGAAGGAGACGATATTGGGACCGTCCTTCTGTGCGCCCGTGGAGATGACGGGCAGATCTTCGGTCTCCATGTCATTCTTTTCCCAGATCACGGTGACGTACGGTGACCGGAATCCCGGTCCGAGCCGAGAGCAGTCGTCCGACGCGTTCGCTGATCGCCACGGAGCGGTGTTTGCCGCCGGTGCAGCCGATCCCGATCATCGCGTATCCGCGTCCCTCGTGCAGATACCCTTCGGCGACCGTGGACAGAGTTGCGGCATAGCGTTCGATGAATTCCTCGGCGCCGTTCTGCTCGAGAACGTAGTCGGCGACATCGGAGTCGAGCCCGTTGTGTCCGCGCAGATGGGGAATCCAGTACGGGTTGGGCAGGAAGCGGACGTCGGCGACGTGGTCGGCGTCCTTCGGCAGTCCGTATTTGAATCCGAAGCTCATCACCGTCAGGCGCAGCGGTGGGGTGTCATCGTCGCTGAAGCGCTTGCGCACCTCGGCAGACAGCTGGTGCACGTTGAGCTCGGAGGTGTCGACGATGATATCGGCGCGGTGTCTGAGGGACTCGAGCTCGGCACGTTCGGCTTCGATGCCGTCGAGCAGGGTCCCCTCCCCCTGCAGAGGATGGGGTCGCCTCGTCGATTCGAACCGTCGGACGAGGACTTCGTCGGAGGCGTCGAGGAAGACGATGCGCAGGGACAGCCCCTGATCGACGAAATCGCTGATCGTCTCCTGCAGCTCGGTGTACTTCGTCCGGCCCTTGGCATCGATGACGATCGCGATCTTCGGCAGGGCGCCATCGGCTCGAGCGACGAGCTCGACGAGCGGACGCATCATCTGCGGGGGCAGGTTGTCGACGACGTACCAGTCCATGTCTTCGAGCACATTGGCCACGGTCGTGCGGCCGGCTCCGGACATGCCGGTGACGAGCACCACCTCGATGGGGTGGTCGGATCCGTTCGATTCGGCCTGCACGCTCACGCGTCCTCCTCTGCTCATGCCCGTTCGGTCGGCGGGATCAGTGTCCCTCGGCACTACTCTAGGGCAGAATCGCAGAGCTCAGTCGGTCAGAGCCCCGACGATCTTCGCGGCGAGAGCGGGACCGATCCCCTTGACCTCGCAGATCTCTTCGGCGGTGGCGGCGCGGACCTTCTTCACGGATCCGAAATGACGCAGCAGAGCGGTGCGCTTCGATTCCCCGAGCCCCGGGATCTCGTCGAGCACCGAGCTCGTCATCGCCTTTGCACGTTTGGACCGGTGATAGGTGATGGCGAAGCGATGGGCCTCATCACGCAGGCGCTGCATGAGGAAGAGACCTTCGGAGTTGCGTGGGAGGATGACGGGGAACGGATCGTCGGGAACCCAGATCTCTTCGAGTCGTTTGGCCAGACCGACGACCGAGATGTCGACGATGCCGAGATCGGTCAGTGCTCGCGTGGCGGCAGCGACCTGCGGGCCCGCACCGTCGACGACGAGGAGGCTGGGCCGGTAGCCGAAGCGCTCGTCGGGTTCCTCGGAGGTCATCTGCTCGAGGTAGCGGCTGAAGCGACGTGAGACGACGTCGTACATCGATGCCGTATCGTCGGCCGCCGCGTCCCCGTGGATGGCGAAGTGTCGGTAGTCACGCTTCTTCGCCATGCCGTCCTCGAACACGACGAGGGAGGCGACGACGTTCGACCCCTGGGTGTGGGAGATGTCGATGCATTCGATGCGCAGCGGTGCTTCCGCCAGGTCGAGGTGCTCCTGGATCTCCTTGAGCGCCTGGCTGCGTGTCGTCAGGTCGGAGGAGCGCTTGAGCTTGTGCTGGACGAGCGCTTCCTTCGCGTTCTTCCCCACCGTCTCCAAGGCCGCCTTCTTCTCACCGCGTTCGGGCACCCGCACGGTCACTCGGGAACCACGCTGCTGGCTCAGCCACGCCTCCAGCGAATCGAGATCCGCCGGCAGAGTGTCGACGAGGATCTCCTTCGGGATGGCATCGGCGTCGAGGCCGGAGTAGGCCTGACGCAGGTAGTCGGTGGTCAGCTCGGCGGGAGTGTGGTCATCGGAGCGTTCGATGATCCAGCCGCGCTGACCGCGGATGCGACCCTGGCGCACATGGAAGACCTGGACGGAGGCTTCGAGCTCCTCGGTGACGAGGGCGAAGATATCGCAGTCGGCGCTCACGGACAGGACCACAGCCGATTTGTCGAGGACCTTCTGCAGCGCGGAGATCTCGTCGCGCAGACGGGCCGCGCGCTCATAGTCGAGTTCTGCCGCGGCGCTGGCCATCTCCTTCTGCCGGTGGCTGATGAATCGGCCGGTGTTGCCGGACATGAAATCTGAGATGCTGCGGGCGAGATCCTTGTGATCGCCCTTGCTGATCTGGCCGACGCAGGGGGCTGCGCATTTGTCGATGTATCCGAGCAGACAGGGTCTGCCGCTGCGTTCGGCCCGGCGGTAGACGCCTGCTGTGCAGGTCCGCATGGGGAAGGCCCTGAGCAGCAGATCGAGCGTGTCCTTGATCGCCCACACCTGGGCGAACGGACCGAAGTACTTCACGCCCTTGCGTCGCTTTCCGCGAGTGATGAAGGCACGAGGCACCTCGTCGTTCATCGTGATCGCCAGATACGGATAGGACTTGTCGTCGCGGAACATGACGTTGAACCGCGGATTGAACTCGTTGATCCACGTCCATTCGAGCTGGAGCGCTTCGACCTCGGTGTCGACGACGGTCCATTCGACCGAGTTCGCGGTGTGAACCATCGTCGAGGTGCGCGGATGCAGCGCGGCGGGATTGGCGAAGTACGAGTTGAGTCGGTTGCGGAGGTTCTTCGCCTTCCCGACGTAGATCACCCGCCGATCGGGGTCCCGGAACTTGTAGACCCCGGCCGAGGTGGGGATCGACCCGGTGGCCGGACGGTAGGTGGATGGCTCAGGCATTCGGATCAGGACTTGAGAATCGGTTTGAGGAACCGTCCGGTATGGGATTCGGCCACCTCGGCGACCTCTTCGGGGGTGCCCTGGGCGATGATCTGCCCACCACCGCGACCGCCCTCCGGTCCGAGGTCGATGATGTGATCGGCGTTGCCGATGACGTCGAGGTTGTGTTCGATGACGATGACCGTATTGCCCTTGTCGACGAGTCCCTGGAGGACCATGAGCAGCTTCGAGATGTCCTCGAAGTGCAGTCCGGTCGTCGGTTCGTCGAGCACGTAGACGGTGCGGCCGCGGGAGCGCTTCTGCAGTTCCGCGGCGAGTTTGACACGCTGGGCCTCACCGCCGGAGAGAGTCGTGGCCGGCTGCCCGAGTCGGACATAGCCGAGCCCCACTTCGACGAGCGTCTTGAGGTGTCGCGAGATCGCCGGAATCGCGGCGAAGAAGTCGTTGGCCTCTTCGATGGGCATATCGAGGACTTCGGCGATGTTCTTGCCCTTGAACGTGACTTCCAGCGTCTCGCGGTTGTACCGGGCGCCCTGGCAGACCTCGCAGGGGACGTAGACGTCGGGCAGGAAGTTCATCTCGATCTTGATCGTGCCGTCGCCGCTGCAGTTCTCACAGCGTCCGCCCTTGACGTTGAACGAGAACCGTCCGGGCAGATAGCCGCGGACCTTCGCCGATTCGGTTTCGGCGAACAGTCGGCGCACATGGTCGAAGACGCCGGTGTAGGTCGCGGGGTTCGACCGCGGGGTCCGCCCGATCGGCGACTGGTCGACGTGGACGACCTTGTCGAGGTTGTCCAAACCGGTCACGCGCTTGTGCCGTCCCGGCACCCGGGAGGCGCCGTTGAGGACATTCGCCATCTGCGTGTAGAGGATCTCGTTGACCAGGGTCGACTTGCCCGACCCGGAGACGCCGGTGACGGCGGTGAGTACGCCGAGGGGGAAGGACACCGTGACGTCGCGCAGGTTGTTCTCCACGGCCTTCTCGACGGTGACCATCCGGTCCTTGTCGACGGGACGGCGGGTCGGCGGGATCTGGATCGCTCGTCGACCGGAGAGATAGTCGCCGGTGATCGATCCGTCGGCATCCTTCAGGCCGGTGACAGGACCGGAGTAGACGACCTCTCCCCCGTGCTCGCCGGCACCGGGCCCGATGTCGACGATCCAGTCGGCGGATTCGATGGTGTCCTCATCGTGTTCGACGACGATGAGGGTGTTGCCGAGATCCTTGAGCTTGTTGAGCGTTTCGATGAGTCGGCGGTTGTCACGCTGGTGCAGACCGATCGAGGGCTCGTCGAGGACGTAGAGGACGCCGACGAGGCCGGAGCCGATCTGTGTGGCCAGGCGGATGCGCTGGGCCTCACCGCCGGAGAGCGTACCGGCGGCCCGGTTGAGGCTGAGGTAGTCGAGGCCGACGTCGAGGAGGAAGCCGAGGCGGGCGTTGATCTCCTTCATCACCTGCGCCGCCACCGCGGCGTCCCGGGAGCTCAGTTCGAGGGAACCGAGGAAGGAGGCCGCTTCGTCGAGGGCGAGTTCGGAGACCTCGGCGATGGATCTGCCGCCGACCCTGACGGCGAGGATCTCCGGTTTGAGGCGCGTACCGTCGCAGCTGGCGCACGGGATCTCCCGCATATAGGACTCGTAGCGTTCCCGCGACCACTCGGATTCGGTTTCCTCGTGCTTGCGCTGAATGTATTGGTAGACGCCCTCGAAGCCCGTCGAGTATGTGCGTTCGCGGCCGAAGCGGTTCTTGTACTTCACGTGGACCTTGTAGTCCTTGCCCGTGAGTATCGCAGTCTTCGCAGTCTTCGGCAGCTTCTTCCACGGCGTCTTCATATCGAAGCCGAGTTCGTCGCCGAGGCCCTTGAGCAGACGGTTGAAGTACTTCGCGACCTGTTTGCCGCCCGACCAGGGGGCGATGGCCCCGGAGCCGAGGCTGAGGTCCTCGTCGGGGACGACGAGAGCTTCGTCGACCTGCAGGCGGGTGCCGATGCCGTCGCAGGTGGGGCAGGCGCCGAAGGGCGAGTTGAAGGAGAACGAGCGGGGTTCGATCTCGTCGATCGTCAGGGGGTGCTCGTTCGGGCAGGACATATGCTCGGAGAATGTGCGCGTCGTGCCTGCGTCGACGAGTTCGACGTCGATGCGTCCATCGGCCAACCCCAGCGCGGTTTCGACGGAGTCGGTCAGGCGCGGGCGCATTCCCGATTTGGCGACGAGGCGGTCGACGACCACGGAGATCGTGTGCTTGTACTGTTTCTCCAGGGTCGGCGGTTCGCTCAGGCTGATCTGCTCACCGTCGACGATGGCCCGGGAGAAGCCCTTGGACTGCAGGTCGGTGAAGAGGTCGACGAATTCGCCCTTGCGGGAGCGGATGACGGGAGCGAGGACGAGGAACTTCGTGCGTTCCTCGAGTTCGAGCAGCTGGTCGACGATCTGCTGCGGTGTCTGCTTCGTGATGACCTCACCGCAGACGGGGCAGTGCGGGGTGCCGATCCGTGCCCACAGCAGGCGCAGGAAGTCATAGACCTCGGTGATCGTGCCGACGGTCGAACGCGGATTGCGCGACGTCGACTTCTGGTCGATCGACACCGCCGGGGACAGCCCTTCGATGAAGTCGACGTCGGGTTTGTCCATCTGTCCGAGGAACATCCGGGCATAGGAGGACAGGGATTCGACGTAGCGTCGCTGCCCCTCGGCGAAGATCGTGTCGAAGGCGAGCGACGATTTGCCGGAACCGGACAAGCCGGTGAACACGACCATCGAGTCGCGCGGCAGCGCGATCTCGACGTTCTTGAGATTGTGCGCTCGGGCTCCCTTGACCCACAGGGTGTCGAGATGGGAAACGCCTGTCACTTGCTCACCGTTATTGGTTTTCATCACCTGACCACTGTATTACTCGGCACTGACATTGCTGTATTCGCAACGGTTCGAAGACTCATCCGCCGATCTCTCCGACGGAGAGGATGCGGAGCACGATGTCTCCGGATTCGTCGCTGGCGGCCACGTCCACCTCGGCGTCGATGGCCCAGTCCCTGTTGTCGTCGGGGTCGGCGAGGATCTGTCGGACGCTCCATGTGTCTGAACCGGGTGTGATGTCGATATATTCCCGTCCGCGGGCCTTCTGGTCGACGATGAGCTCCCCGTATTCGTCGTAGAAGTCCTCGATCGCGTCCTCCCAGGCCCGTGAGTCGAACCCGGATTCGGCGTCGAGACGGCCGAGCTCCGTGTAGTTCGCACGTTCGGCCAGCAGGACTCGGTGGAACAGAGCATTGCGGATCTCCGCGGTGAAGACCTTCGTGTTCTCGGAGAAGCGGCGGTCGAGGGCCGGCAGATCGTCGGTAGCTTGAGTGGGGTCGAGACCCTGCAGGGTGCGCCATTCGTCGAGCAGCGACGAATCAGTCCGCGCGATGGTCTCACCACACCATTCGATGATGGTCTCGAGTTCCTCGGTCCGGTTCTCCGCGGGAACGTTGTGGAGCAGTGCGCGGTAGACGTCGGTGAGGTAGCGCAGCAGGCTGCCCTCGGCCCGGGCGAGACTGTAGTAGCCGACGAACTGGGTGAAGCCCATAGCCTGCTCGATCATGTCGCGGACGACGGATTTGGGTTCGAAGCCGCCCCGGTGGAGCCAGGGATGAGTCTCGACGAAATGGTCGAAGGCCGGGTCGAGCAACTCGGCCAGGGGTGCGGGGCTTTCGATCTCGTCGAGGATCGCCATGCGTTCGGCGTATTCGACGCCTTCGGCCTTGAGCTCGGCCAGGGTCTCTCCCTTGATCCGGTCGAGTTGGCCCTTCAGTATCTGGAACGGCACCGAGGTGGTCGCCTCGACGATGGATACCACGTCGAGGGCGTAGGTGTCGTCGTCCTCGTCGAGAAGGTCGAGTGCGGCGAGAACGAAGGGCGCCAGGGGCTGGTTGAGCGCGAACTGCGGTCCGAGGTCCTGGGTGGCGACGAGCTCGCTGCCGCGGACCTCGATGAGACCGGCGTCGATGAGGGAGCGTCCGATGCTGATCGCGGTGAGTTTGAGGTCGAGTCGGCGGTCGCTGCTCTCATGCGTCTTGTCGATGAAGTCGCTGATGGTCGAGACGTCGGAGCCGGGGCGGGCGACGAGGTTGAGGATCGTCGAATGGTCGATCTTCATCCGCGGCCGCAGGGTCTCGGATTCGCCCTCGATGAGTTTCGTGAAGGTCTCTTCGGACCAGCCGACGAAGCCGACGGGGGCGGACTTCTTCTTGATCTTCTTCTTTTTCTTCTTCTCATCGTTCGCGGCCTTCGCTTCGGCCTTGAGGTTGTCGATGACGTGTTCGGGGGCTTGGGCGATGACGTAGCCGCGGGTGTCGAATCCGGCGCGACCGGCACGCCCGGCGAGCTGTTGGAATTCGCGGACGCTGAGCCTGCGCATCTTCCGCCCGTCGAACTTCGTCAGTCCGGTCAGCAGCACGGAGCGGATGGGCACGTTGATGCCCACACCGAGGGTGTCCGTGCCGGAGATGACGAGCAGCAGACCCTTCAGCGCGAGCTGTTCGATGAGTCGGCGGTACTTCGGCAGCATCCCCGCGTGGTGGACGCCGACGCCGTGCAGCAGCAGTTTGCGCAGGCTGGTCCCGAATCCCTTGCCGAAGGTGAAGCCCTTGATGGCGGCGGCGATCGCCGCCTTCTGCTCCTTCGATGCGAGGTCGACCGAGAGCAGATTGGTGGCGAGGTCGATGGCGCCGTTCTGGGAGTATGAGACGACGTAGACCGGGGCCTTGTCGTTGCGGACGAGCCCGCGCAGCGTGTCCGAGAGCGTCTCTGTCGAATATTCGTACTCGAGCGGGACGGGTCTGGTCGCCGAGGTGACCACGGAGGAGTCCCGTCCGGTCGTCTCCGTCATGGTTCGCCGGATATCGGCGGTGTCGCCCAGGGTGGCGGACATGAGGACGAACTGGGTCTGCGGCATCTCGAGGAGGGGCACCTGCCAGGCCCATCCGCGCGAGGGGTCGGCGACATAGTGGAATTCGTCCATGACGACCATTCCCGCGTCGAGCATTCCGCCTTCGCGCAGCGCCTGATTGGCCAGGATCTCCGCCGTGGCGCAGATGACGGGAGCGTCCGGGTTGACGGTGGAGTCACCGGTGATCATGCCGACGTTCTCGGCTCCGAAGGCGTCGATGAGGGAGAAGAACTTCTCGCTCACCAGGGCCTTGAGCGGGGCCGTGTAGTACGACCGGATCCCGCGGGTGAAGGACTGGTAGAGGGCGAAGAGGGCGACGAGTGACTTCCCCGAACCGGTCGGGGTCGCCATGATCGTATTGTCGCCGGCGAGGATCGTGAGGAACGCCTCGTCCTGAGCCGGGTACGGCTCGACACCGATCTCTGCGCAGTATTCGCCGAAGGACTCATAGATCGTGTCGTCGTCCGCGAATTCCGCTGGGATCTCCTGCAATCTGGCCACGCTGATGCACAGACCTTTCCGATTAGACTGGTTCCATCCTATTGCTCGACACCGAGGAGTCACACATGCCGGTCTTCGCCGTCACCTATCACTATGGTCCCGATACGGATACGCGGATGGAGCACCGCCCTGCGCACCGACGCTGGCAGGCGGAGATGAATGAGGCCGGGACGATCCTGGCATCCGGTCCCCTGGACAACGATCCCCAGCCGGGAGGACTGCTGATCCTCAGCGCCGCCGACCGTGGAGAGGTCGAGGGCCACCTCGCGGCCGATCCCTATGCGTCGCTCGGAGTCATCGAGTCGACGGACATCCGCGAGTGGACCCCCGTGTTCGGGCCCTTCGCCCTGGGCTGAGCGGCCTCCTTCCGGTTCGGGTCTGCCCGGACGGAGCAGACACGAGCGGGGTCCGTCTCGAGAGATCGAGACGGACCCCGCTCGTTCTGTGCCGACACCGAGGCGGTGTCGGCACGACCGAATCCGATCGGCTCAGGCCTCTTCGGACTCGTCTGACTGGTCGGCGCTGACGTCCTTGAAGGAGATTCCGTCCTTCTTCATCTTCATCAGCGAGGCGATCGTGGCGACCGCCATGGCGAGGACGATGACGGTCAGGGACAGCCACGTCGGCACCTCGGGGATCGAATGTCCCCACGCCAGGAACTCCCAATCGCTCGAATGCAGAGCGTGGATGATGAGCTTGATGCCGATGAACCCGAGGATCGCAGCGATTCCGTAGTGGAGGTACACGAGCTTGTCGACGAGCCCTCCGAGCAGGAAGTACAGCTGACGCAGTCCCATCAGGGCGAACACGTTCGCGGTGAACACGAGGAACGCATTCTGCGTGACGCCGAAGATCGCGGGGATCGAGTCGAGTGCGAACATCACATCGGTCGAGCCGATGGCGATGAACACGATGAACATCGGGGTCCAGTACTTCTTGTTGTCGTCGAGGGTCACCCGCAGCTTGTTGCCGTGAAATTCGTCGACGACGTTGATCCGCTTCCGCAGGAACCGGATGAGGCCGTTCTCGCCGTCGCCCTCGTCTTCGGAGCTGAAGGCCTGCCGGTAGGCGACGATGAGGAGGAAGATGCCGAAGATGAAGAAGACCTCGACGAAGGCGCTGATGATCGCCGCACCCGCGAGAATGAAGATGCCGCGGAAGACGATGGCGATGATGATGCCGACCATGAGCACTTCCTGCTGGTACTTCCGCGGTACCGAGAAGCTGCCCATGATGATGATGAAGACGAACAGGTTGTCGATGCTCAACGAGTACTCGAGCAGCCAGCCGGTGAGGAATTCGCTGCCGTGCTGGGCATCGCCGATGGCGAACAGCGCACCGGCGAAGACCAGCGCCAGGGCGACGTAGAAGGCGACCCAGATGCTCGCTTCGCGCATCGACGGGGTGTGTGGTCGTTTGACGACGAGGAGGAGGTCGAAGACGAGGATCGCAACGACGATGATTCCCGAGGTGATCATGAACCAGACGGGAATCGGAGATTCGCTCGTTGCAGCGGCGTTGCCGCCGGCGGCCAGCGTGGAGGACAGGATATCCATGGATGCCTTTCGTGGTGAATAGGATGTATCCAGGTCGAAAGTCTCTCCCACGCGGTGAATCTGCGTGCGCTCCGCGTCCGGACCCCGGTGTGGAGTCGTGGTGACGACCGCGGATGGACGGGATACTCCCTTTCGCCAGCACACCAGTATAAACACGCGAGCATCGCTCACGCGTCACCGGCACGGCTCAGGCGTGCCCGGCCTCCTTCATCTGACGCAGCTCCTGCTTGAGGTCGGAGAGCTCATCGCGCAGACGTGCGGCGAGCTCGAACTGCAGTTCCGCGGCAGCCGAATGCATCTGCGAGGTCAGCGATTCGATGAGTTCGGTGAGGTCAGCGGCCGGCGGGCGCAGCGAACCGCTTTGGCCCGCGGCTTCCCTCTGGTCGTCGGTCAGGGTCGAGTTGTAACCGCGTTTTCCCTTGCCGTAGTCGAACTCCGTGAGCAGCTCACGCGTGTCCTCGTCCTCACGCTGCAGTCGTTCGGTGATGTCCGCGATCCGCTTGACCAGCGGCGCCGGATCGATTCCGTGCTCGTCGTTGTAGGCGATCTGGATGGCGCGCCTGCGGTCGGTCTCGTCGATGGCGGTGCGCATCGAATCCGTGATCGTATCGGCGTACATGTGCACCTGGCCGTTGAGGTTGCGTGCGGCACGACCGATCGTCTGGATGAGCGATGTCGACGACCGGAGGAAGCCTTCCTTATCGGCATCGAGGATCGCCACGAGGGAGACCTCGGGAAGGTCGAGGCCCTCACGCAGGAGGTTGATGCCGACCAGCACATCGAATTCGCCCGCGCGCAACTCTGTGAGCAGCTCCACACGTCGCAGGGTGTCGACGTCGGAGTGTAGGTACTGGACGCGGATATCGTGTTCGAGCAGATAGTCGGTGAGATCTTCGGCCATCTTCTTCGTCAGGGTCGTCACGAGCACACGCTCATTCGCATCGACGCGTGTCTTGATCTCATCGAGCAGGTCGTCGATCTGCCCCTTCGTCGGCTTGACCTTGATCTCCGGGTCGACGAGTCCGGTGGGGCGGATGATCTGCTGGACGTATCCGTTGGCGTTGCCGAGTTCGAAGTTGCCGGGTGTGGCCGACAGGTACACGCTCTGTCCCACGCGCTCCCGGAACTCGTCGAACTTCAGCGGCCGGTTGTCCATGGCACTGGGCAGACGGAAACCGTGCTCGACGAGGGTGCGCTTGCGCGACATATCACCTTCGTACATGCCGCCGATCTGCGGGACGGTGACATGCGATTCGTCGATGACGAGCAGGAAGTCCTCGGGGAAGTAGTCGAGCAGGCAGTTCGGTGCCGAACCGGGTGCGCGACCGTCGATATGCCGGGAGTAGTTCTCGATGCCGGAGGTGAAGCCCATCGATTCCATCATCTCGAGGTCATAGGTCGTGCGCATCTTCAGCCGCTGCGCTTCGAGCAGCTTGTTCTGAGACTCGAATTCGCTCAGCTGCTTCTGCAGCTCGTCCTCGATCCCGCTGATGGCCTTCGCCATCCGGTTCTCACCGGCGACATAGTGGCTGGCCGGGAACACGTGGATGGTCTCCTCGTCGCGCACGATCTCACCCGTCAGCGGGTGGAGGGTCTGCAGCGATTCGATCTCGTCGCCGAAGAACTCGATGCGCAGCGCAAGCTCCTCGTACTGCGGGATGATCTCCACGGTGTCTCCGCGCACACGGAAAGTGCCGCGGGTGAAGGCCATATCATTGCGGGCGTACTGCATCGACACGAAGCGTTTGAGCAGTTCGTCCCGATCGCATTCGTCGCCCTTGTGAAGGGTGACCATCCGGTCGACGTACTCCTCGGGTGTGCCGAGACCGTAGATGCACGACACCGTCGAGACCACGACGACATCACGCCTGGTCAGCAGCGAATTCGTGGCCGAGTGCCGGAGACGTTCGACCTCGTCGTTGATCGAGGAGTCCTTCTCGATGAACGTATCCGTCTGCGGGACATAGGCTTCCGGCTGGTAGTAGTCGTAGTAGGAGACGAAGTACTCGACCGCGTTGTTGGGCAGCAGCTGTCGGAACTCGTTCGCCAGCTGCGCGGCGAGAGTTTTGTTAGGCGCCATGATCAGGGTAGGTCTCTGCACCTGCTCGATGAGCCATGCCGTCGTCGCCGACTTGCCTGTGCCGGTGGCACCGAGGAGGACGATGTCCCGCTCTCCTGCGTCGAGCCGGTCGGAGATCTCTCGGATCGCCGTCGGTTGGTCACCGGAGGGAGAGTACTCGGAGACGACCTCGAAGGGCGCCACCTCGCGGGTGACGTCGGGGCGGTGGCCGATCGCTGGCAGGGGGCGTTCTGAGCTCATAGTCCAACCCTAGCCCCCGCCCCTGACATTGGGCAGATCGGAGTCGGAACGACAGCCTCGGCGAAGTGCCTGCCGACATGTGTCAGCGTGTCAGTCGAAGCTGTCGGGCACCAGTCGGCGGCGCATCTGCAGGAAGTACGGTTCCTTCGATTCCGCATATGTTCGTATCATCTGCCCGTTCGTCCCGCCCGCAGCCTTGGCTTCGGCCACACGGTCTCTCTTCAACTCGAGGTAACGGTCCCGCTCCCCCGGGTCCGCGATGAGCAGGTCACGTAATGCGCGGGCGAAGCGCACACCGACCGAGTCCGCGGTGCGCACATGCAGATTGACGGCGCGGCCGGGGTCCGTGTTCGCGTGGAACCATTTCCCTTCGGTCGACTCTTCGCCGAGGTGGTCGCACATCTCGGCTCCCGGATAACCGAGTTCGGCCAGTCGGGGTGCCAGCTCCCTGGCGGCGGTGAGATCGGGGACGAGGAGCTGCAGATCGATGACGTCCTTGGCTGGCAGTCCCGGCACAGAGGTGGAGCCGATATGTTCGATGGCAAACTTCTCGCCCGTGCCGTGTCGCAGCTTCCTGATCGCTCTCTGCGCGTCACCGATCCAGTCGGCATCCGCGGGATCGACGAGTTCGAGGGCTGCCTTCGGTGCCCGCTGCCCGGACGCGAGATTGGCGGCGAAGGGGCGGATCCGGGATTCGATGAGCCGGGCGACCGCGGCCTTCGTCTCGTCGACGGGACCGGAGTTGTCGATGGTGACATCGCAGGCTGCTCGGCGGGTGTCGTCATCGGCTTGGCGGGAGATCCGTGCGGCGGCGTCGTCGCGGTCCATTCCGCGGGAGTCCATGAGCCGCTGAAGGCGCACCTCGGCGGGCACGTCGACGAGGAGATTGAGGTGGTAGGCCGGTGTCATGTCGTTCTCGACGAGCAGCGGAACGTCGTGGACGACGATCTCGGCGTCGGCGTGTCTGGCGAAGTGTTCGGCGGTGCGGTCGCGGATCGCCGGATGCATCAGGCCGTTGAGCCGTGCTGTGTGGTCGGAGTCGACGAAGGCTTCCGCGGCCAGTGCCTGCCGGTCGAGCGAACCGTCGGAGTGCAGCACCTGCGGCCCGAAGGCCTCGGCCAGCTTCTCGAGCAACGGCTGTCCGGGTTCGACGACTTCGCGGGCGATCCTGTCGGAGTCGACGAGCACTGCCCCGTGTTCGACGAGCATTGCGGACACCGTTGACTTTCCGGCGCCGATTCCGCCGGTGAGACCGATTCTCAGCATGGGATCATCTTACTGATCCAGTCGGTACACCCGCACTCCCTCCTCGGCGAAGATCGGATCTCCGACGGCGGCATCGAGGAATTCCGCATAGTCTCCGTCGCCTCCCGGCAGCAGCGGAGCTTCGGGCGCGAGGACGATGAAGTCGACCCCGGTCTCCCTCAGTTCGGCGATCGCCGAGGCGACTTCCGGACTGTCCGCGCCCGGCATGGGCTCACCGTCGAAGACGGAGCCGTGCAGGAGTTCGTCGAGGGCATCCTCGGGGGCGGAATAGGTCACCGGCGATTCCGGGCTCGAACCGATGAAGTAACCGCCGGTCTCGCGGTAGCGGAATCCGCTCACCGACTGCCACACCATGGCCTCGTCGGCGTGGGGCTCGGCCCATGCGAGGGGGCGGGGGAAAGTCTTGACGACGGATCCGGCGGGGATCACCTCGGCGATGGAGTGCTCGTAGAAGTCCGGAACTGTCACCTCATGGGCGGTCTGCGGAGCAGGGAGGATGGCAACGGCGGCGAGGACGAGCAGAATGAGGAGGGCGCGGGCGCGACGCAGCTTCCGGTGGCTCAGGGCCCACTGGAGGCCGATTCCGAGCACGGCGAAGAGCGCGATCGTCGAGTGGAAGACGAGCCGCATGGGCAGGATGTTGTTGAGTACGGGGACGGCCTCGACGAGCGCGAACGGACCGGTCTCGACAAGCACGCGGCCGCCCAGGAGGATCGGGGAACCCAACGCCAGCAGGAAGACGAGGAATCCGGTTGCGGCCGCGATGCGCACCGGCACCGCAGACACGGAGCGGCGGCCGAGGCCGGCGACGATGAGCACGGAGGCCACCAGAGCCGGTACGCCGATGTAGGCGCCGAGTTCGGCCGGGTCGATCTCCATGATCCGGGGCAGCGGGGAGACCCCGGAGCTCAGCCAGGCCGGGGCCGCAGGCAGAATCGGGTCGAGCAGGTCGGTGTTCCATACTCCGTGTGGGCGAATGGCGCCCTGTGGGGCGTTCGGCCCGGACATGGTCACCAGCAGCGGGATCGCACACAGCATGGCGATGCAGCCGGCGACTGCGGAACCGAGACCGAGGGCGCCCCATGACCGGGCGCGGTAGAGGCGGCGTCCGAAGACGACGAGGCTGGCCAGGAAGCAGAGTGCGGCGAGGAAGGTTCCGGCCAGAACTTCGGTGGAGACGTAGAACTGGAAGCCGAGGAGGAGCCCGAAACCTCCGCCGAGCGCCCAGAGGCGGCGATCGCGGAGAAGGCAACGGCCATGAGCGGCGGTCGTCCGCCCGAGGTCGAGAAGGGCAACGATCGCCCACGCGGTCAGGGGCGGGGTGACGATATAGGCGAGGTTCGGGTGGCCGCCGAGCTGGGCGATGACATAGCTGGAGAAGCCGACCCCGGCAGCGGCGAGGAAAGCGGGCAGACGGTCGAGGAAGCGGCGGAAGAGCACCGCCGTGGCCAGGCTGCCCAGCACCGGGAAGGCGAGGACGAGCAGGTTGTAGCTCACGATGGGGCCGGCCACCCACGTCACGGGAGCGAGCAGGATCGCGAAGCCGGCCAAAGAGGTGTTCCAGGCACCGTTGACTCCCCCACCGAGGGCGTTCATCGATTCCGTGTACAGCAGGCCGTCGGTCTCACCGGTTCCGAATCCGAGGGCGTCGGCGAGCACGTGTGCGCCGTGGCCGAGCCACCAGATGAACAGGGAGGTGTCGTCGTTGGACGCGACGACGCTGCCGCCGGGATCGGCGGCGACGGAGCCGAAGACGGTCAGGCTGCCGACGCAGAGGATGAGGCTGTACCACAGCCAGGGGCGCAGGCGCGCTCGGACAGTGGGGGCATACACAAAGGGCTCCCGGCCTTCCGACCGGGAGCCCTTGTGGGAGCTGTTATCAGCTGCCTGCAAGCTTCTCACGCAGAGCTGCGAGAGCTTCGTCGCTGGCCAGGGTGCCCTCGTCGTTCGTCTCTTCGGAGGAGAACGATCCGGTGGCCGGAGCGGCTTCGGCAGAGCCGACGGCATCGGCTGCGGAGGCCTCGGCGTCCGCTGCGATGGCCTTGGCGACCTGCTTCTTGTGCTCTTCCCAGCGTTCCTGAGCGGCGGCGTACTGCTGCTCCCAGGTCTCGCGCTGAGCCTCGTAGCCCTCGACCCATTCGTTGGTCTCGGGGTCGAAGCCCTCGGGGTACTTGTAGTTGCCGTCCTCGTCGTACTCCTGCGGCATGCCGTAGAGAGCGGGGTCGAGGAACTCTTCGGCCTCGGGGTCGACGCCTTCGTTCGCCTGCTTCAGCGACAGCGAGATACGGCGGCGTTCGAGGTCGATGTCGATGACCTTGACGTAGATGGTCTCGTCGACCGAGACGACCTGCTCCGGCAGATCCACGTGGCGCACGGCCAGCTCGGAGATGTGGACGAGGCCTTCGATGCCGTCTTCGACGCGCACGAACGCACCGAAGGGAACGAGCTTGGTGACCTTGCCCGGCACGATCTGTCCGATGACGTGCGTGCGAGCGAAGTGCTGCCACGGATCTTCCTGGGTGGCCTTGAGCGACAGCGAAACGCGCTCACGGTCCATGTCGACGTCGAGAACCTCGACAGTGACCTCGTCGCCCACGGTGACGACCTCACCCGGGTGATCGATGTGCTTCCAGGACAGTTCGGAGACGTGGACGAGTCCGTCGACACCACCGAGGTCGACGAACGCACCGAAGTTGACGATGGAGGACACGACACCAGGACGGACCTGGCCCTTCTGCAGGGTCTGCAGGAAGTCGTGACGGACGGCCGACTGGGTCTGCTCGAGCCAGGCACGGCGCGACAGGACCACGTTGTTGCGGTTCTTGTCGAGCTCGATGATCTTGGCTTCGACCTGCTGGCCGATGTAGGGGGCGAGGTCGCGGACGCGGCGCATCTCGACGAGGGACGCGGGCAGGAAGCCACGCAGTCCGATGTCGACGATCAGGCCGCCCTTGACAACCTCGATGACGGTGCCGGTGACAACGCCGTCGTCTTCCTTGATCTTCTCGATGTCGCCCCAGGCACGCTCGTACTGAGCGCGCTTCTTCGACAGCATGAGACGACCCTCTTTGTCTTCCTTCTGAAGAACGAGGGCTTCGATTTCGTCCCCGACCTCGACGACTTCGCCGGGATCGACATCGTGCTTGATGGAAAGCTCACGTGCGAGGATGACGCCTTCCGTCTTGTATCCGATGTCGACGAGGACTTCGTCACGGTCGACCTTGACGACTTCGCCCTCAACGATGTCGCCATCGTTGAAGTACTTGATGGTCTCATCGACGGCGGCGAGGAAATCCTCAGCGGTTCCGATGTCGTTGACAGCGACCTGCTTCGGCTGCACCGATTCCGGCGTGGTGGTGGTCATATAGGTAGGGACTCCGATGGAATATTGGTCCAGATCCGGTACCCTGGCGACAGGTCGTGTAAGTTGCCGCAAGAACCGAATCCGGTCTCGATTGCGAATTTGGACTTGTATGCACAGGCGCATACGGTTGTCAATGCTAGCACCTTTTCGGGTGTGAATGCACGCCGAAGAGACGAATCATCACCACCTGGGGCCACGGAGGAACCATGAGCGAAGGAACTGACGGAGCCGAGGTCATCAGCGGTGGCTATCTCCCGATCGACGAAGAGGCTTCAGTCCGGGCCAATCGCAGCTATTGGGACAACTCTGCCGAGGAGTATCTCGCCGATCACGGCACGTTCCTCGGGGCTTCGGATTTCATCTGGTGTCCGGAAGGAATTCACGAATCCGATGTGCGCCTCCTCGGCGATGTCGCCCGGAAGCAGGTTCTCGAGGTCGGCTGCGGTGCCGGTCAGTGCTCCCGGTGGCTGGCCGAGCAGGGCGCGATCACCACAGGTGTCGACGTCTCCGCCGGAATGCTCGAGCAGGCCTCGCGTCTGCAGCGCGAGCATCCCCTGAGCGCCGAGGCGACTCCCCCGACGTTCCTCCTCGCCGATGCCCGACAGCTGCCGTTCGCATCGAACAGCTTCGATCGCGCGTTCTCCTCCTACGGTGCCCTGCCCTTCGTCAAAGACGCCGAGGTCGTCTTCGCCGAGGTGGCCCGAGTGCTGCGCAACGGCGGACAGTGGGTCTTCTCGACAACTCACCCGATGCGGTGGATGTTCCCCGATGTTCCGGGTGAGGCCGGTCTGACCGTCGAGTACTCGTATTTCGACCGCACACCGTACGTCGAACTGTCCTCCGACGGTCAGCCCGTCTACGCCGAGCACCATCGCACGATGAGCGATTGGGTCCGTCTGCTCGTCGAGGCCGGCTTCACGATCGATTCGGTGACCGAACCCGAATGGCCGGAAGAGAATCGGACCGCCTGGGGCGGTTGGTCACCGCTGCGCGGAGCGCTCATGCCCGGCACCGTGATCTTCTCCACCACACTGACCACAGACTGAGGTGCCGCTCAGCCGAGCACGCTGACGTCTCCGACCGGTCCCCCGCGCCCGGCGCCCTCGAACACGTGTGAGCACGCTCCGCGGCAGGTGCACGCCGCGAAGAGTGCGTCGGGCCCTGAACGAGCGACGGGTGGTCAGTGGGCGGCGGCATGCCAGGAGCGGCCGGTGCCGACGTTGACGTCGAGGGGCACATCGAGCTCGAACGCCGACCCCATCTCCTCCGTGACGATCGTCGTCACCTCGTCGATCTCATCAGGGCGGACGTCGACGATGATCTCGTCATGAACCTGCAGCAGCATCGGCGAGTGCAGGTCCTGCAGCCGCGCGGCGACCCTGAGCATGGCGATCTTCATGATGTCGGCGGCCGACCCCTGGATCGGTGCGTTGAGTGCGGCGCGCTCGGCCATGTCCCGCAGCTGTCGGCGGTCACTGTGCAGCGCCGGCAGATAGCGGCGGCGGCCCATGATGGTCTCTGTGAACCCCTTGGCGCGGGCCTGTTCGACGATGTCGTCGAGGTAGTCCTTGACGGCCCCGAACCGTTCGAAGTACTGGTCCATCAGCCCCTTGGCTTCATCGACCCCGATCGCCAGCTGCCGGGAGAGCCCGTAGGCGGAGAGTCCGTACACCAGCCCGTAGGACATGGCCTTGACCTTCGAACGCATCTCGGAGTCGACTTCGTCGATACCGACGCCGAAGACCTTCGAGCCGACATAGGAGTGGAGGTCCTCGCCGTCCTTGAACGCCTGGATGAGCGCGTCGTCGCCGGACAGGTGAGCCATGATCCGCATTTCGATCTGCGAGTAGTCGGCGGTGAGCAGAGTCCCACCCGACACCTCGGGATCGGCGATGAAGATCTCCCGGATGCGTCGGCCCGATTCGGTTCGCACCGGAATGTTCTGCAGGTTCGGATCCAGCGAGGAGAGCCGTCCGGTGGCAGCCACGGTCTGCTGGTACGTGGTGTGGATGCGGCCGTCGTCGGCGACGGTCTTCAGCAGTCCGACCACGGTCTGCTTGAGCTTCGTCGAATCCCGGTAGGCCAGCAGATGCTGGAGGAAGGGATGTTCGGTCTTGACGAACAGTTCGGCCAGGGCTTCGGCATCCGTCGTATAGCCGGTCTTCGTCCGCTTGGTCTTGGGCATATCGAGTTCGTCGAAGAGCACGGTCTGCAGCTGCTTGGGAGAACCGAGATTCACCTCGTGGCCGATCGCGTCGTAGGCTTCCTGCGCGCTGGCTTCGGCCTGTTTCGTGAATTCGTCGATGAGATTCGACAGTCCATCCTCGTCGACGGCGATTCCGGTCGCTTCCATCCGCGCGAGCACGGGCACGAGCGGCAGCTCGATCTCGCGGTACACCTGCGTCATGTTCGCGTCGTCGACGGCGGCGGCGAGCACCTCGTGGACTTCGAGCAGAGCGGCGGCGCGTTGACCGTGCGTGGTCACCGCGGCATCCGAATCGAGGTCGAGGGCGAGCTGTCCTGAATCAGCTTCGGGTTCGCTGAGGTCGATGCCGGCGCGGTCGGCGGCGATCTGCCCGAGCTCGTAGGAACGGGCATCGGGAACGAGGAGGTAGGCGGCCAGAGCCGTGTCCCCGGCGATATCGGTCACGGACAGCCCCATCGACTCCCACGCCTTGACCTGAAGCTTCGAGCTGTGGAGGATGAGCGCATGCCCGCCCAGGGCGGAACCGAGCTTGCCGACGGCTTTCTGCCCCGCCTCGGCGAGGTCGACGACCCACGCCTGCCCGGGTTCGGCGGAGACCGCAAGGGTCCGGGCCTGACCGTGACCGAGCTCGAAGGAGGCATCCGAATCGAGCGCGAGCACATCGTGGTCGGCGATCTTCGACAGCAGCGTTTCGATGTCGACGGTCTCGACGGTGGTCTCGCGGGCCGGGGCCGGCTCGGAATCGTCTCCGGCCTCCGGGAAGATCGCGGCCAGACGCTTGCCGAGGGCTTGGAACTCGAGCTGATCGAACAGGGTCGACAGTTCGGCCGGGTCGCCTTCGCCCCAGGCCAGGTCGTCGAACTCCAGGCCCAGGTCGACGTCGTCGAGGAGGCGGTTGAGTCGGTAGTTCCGCTCCACCTCGGTGATATGGTCGCGCAGCTTCTCGCCGACCTTGCCGCCGATCTTGTCGGCGTTGTCCAGCACGCCGGGCAGGTCGCCGTGGGCGGTGAGCCATTTGGCAGCGGTCTTGTCACCGACTCCGGGCACGCCGGGCAGATTATCGGCCTTCTCACCGACGAGCGCGGCCAGCCCCCGATAGTTCGCGGGGCTGACCCCGTACTTCTCCTCGACCGCGGCAGGAGTCATCCGGTTGAGATCACTGACTCCGCGTTTCGGGTAGAGGACCGTCACCCGGTCGGAGGCGAGCTGGAACGAATCCTTGTCTCCGCTCATCACCTCGACGAACGAGCCGGCCTCGGTGCCCATCTTCGCCATCGTCGCCAGGGCGTCGTCGGCTTCGAAGCCCTCCTTCGTCACGACCCGGATGCCCATCGCCGTGACGATGTCCTTGATGAGGTCGATCTGCGGATGGAACTCGGGCGGAGTCTTCGCCCGGCCGGCTTTGTACTCGGGGTACTCTTCGAGGCGGAAGGTCTGGCGTCCGAGGTCGAAGGCCACGGCCACATGGCTGGGGTCCTCGTCGCGGAGGACGTTGATGAGCATCGAGATGAAGCCGTAGATGGCGTTCGTCGTCTGACCGGTGCTGGTGGAGAAGTTCTCGACCGGCAGGGCATGGAAAGCCCGGTAGGCCAGGGAGTGTCCGTCGATGAGCAGGAGGGATTCGTTTGAGTGACTCACATGGCATAGCCTAGCGTTCGAAGCTGACTTGAAGGAGAACCGATGCTGCATCCCGACGTGTCCCTGACTACTCACACCACATCTGAGGAGATCGACACGCTGCTCGAGCAGCTGCGTGGTCCGGGCTCCGGTGGTGAGCTGGCCGAGAGGATGGGAATCGAATTCGTCGAGCTCGCCCATGACCATGTCGTGGCCACGGCCCCGGTCGCCGGCAATCGGCAGCCGATGGGACTCTTCCACGGAGGCGGCCACGTCGTCCTCGCCGAGTCGCTGGCATCGATGCATTCGTACCTGCTCTCCGGGGGTAGGAACGTCGTCGGAGTCGATCTCAATGCCACTCACCTGCGTGCCGCACGTGAGGGCGTGGTCACCGGTCGCGCCGAGGTGCTCCACCAGGGACGCACGATCGTCTCCCATGAAGTGAAGATGACCGACGAGGCGGGGCGGCTGCTCTCGATCGTGCGGATCACGAACATGATCCTGAAAACCGAGCCGAAGGGCTGAGGTCCGAACCGAAGGGCCGAGGCGAAGGGCCGAGACAGGACCTTCCGCAGCGAACGCAGAAGACCGGCGAATCCATCTCGGGATCCGCCGGCCTTCTTGAGTTCCGGGTCCGGACCTGCCTGGTCCGGAAGGTGGTTACTTCTTGCTGCCGATCTGCTTGAGCACGGTCTCGGCGACCTCGCGCATCGTCAGTCGGCGGTCCATCGAGGTCTTCTGGATCCAGCGGAAGGCCTCGGGTTCGCTCAGCCCCATGGACGTCTGCAGCAGGCTCTTGGCGCGTTCGACGAGCTTGCGGGTCTCGAAACGTTCTGTGAGATCGGAGATCTCGGACTCGAGCGAGCTGATCTCGGCGTGACGCGAGAGCGCGATCTCCAATGCCGGGATGAGGTCGGCCGAGGTGAACGGCTTGACGACATAGGCCATTGCGCCGGCATCGCGGGCACGCTCGACGAGCTCCTTCTGCGAGAAGGCGGTGAGCAGCACCACGGGCGCGATGCGGGCGCGGGCGATGCGCTCAGCCGCGGAGATTCCGTCGAGGATCGGCATCTTGATGTCCATGACCACGAGGTCGGGGCGCAGCTCCTCGGCCAGGCGGATGGCGGATTCGCCGTCCGCAGCCTCACCGACGACGTCATAGCCGACCTCGCGGAGCATTTCTACGATATCGAGACGAATCACGGCCTCGTCTTCGGCCACGACTACGCGGCGGACCGGCACGGACTCATCTGAAGTTGATTCTTCGCTGTTTGAAAGCACGTCACCAGTCTAGACCAGGCGCTCAGCGTCGTGGCCAGCGGACCGGTAAGTTTCTTCTGTGAGGGTGGCCACGGCCGGTGACGGTGGCCACCGGCGGGCATCCTCGGCGGGTGGCGAATGTGCAATCGGTCCGCGCGCGCAGTAGAATCGTCCCCGTTGCACAGGCGGTCCTGACAGGACAGCTCGTGACGAGCCGGATTGGCGGAATCGGTAGACGCGGTGCACTCAAAATGCATTGTCGAAAGACGTGCGGGTTCGAGTCCCGCATCCGGTACAGACGAAGGCACTGTCGACCATGTTGTCGACAGTGCCTTCTTGCATTCCCTCGGGGGTGTCAGCACCCGCGGGCTCGAAGTGCATACGCACTGATCAAGATCACTACCTATGATTTTCGAAGCCGCCCGTGCACACCATTCGGCTCATTCGGCCGATTCAGCGCCGCAGGCCGAGGGTGAGGATCTCCGTCCCGCTCTCACGCGCCGCCCGGACGAGCGCGGCCAGCAGCCCCTTCCCCACACCTCTGCCCTGCGCCTGCGGGGCGACTGCGACCTCTTCGATGTCGACATGGGGTCGGAAGGTCGGCCCTCGACGAGGCGGCCGAGCAACGATGTCACCTGCAGGACATCGGGCTCGGCCGGTCCCTCGGCTGAGAGGAGATCAACTCCGGCTGTGGGCCTCCTCGGTGCGGGTCTCGTCGACATCGGCATCCTCCTCGGTCAGAACGTAGCCGTTGATGCGCGGGGCATCGAAGCGTTCGACATCCAGGATCTCATGCCGCTTGGCCACGATGGCCGGAACGAGTGCCTGACCGGAGACATTGAGCGCGGTGCGGCCCATGTCGACGATCGGCTCGATGGCCAGCAGCAGACCCACGCCCTCGAGGGGCAGCCCCAGCGTCGACAGCGTCAGGGTGAGCATCACGGTCGCACCCGTCGTGCCGGCCGTGGCGGCCGAACCGATGACGGCGACGAAGACGATGAGCAGATACTGGATGAGGGAGAGATCGATGCCGAAGAACTGAGCAACGAACACCGCCGCGATCGCCGGGTAGATCGCCGCGCAGCCGTCCATCTTCGTCGTTGCGCCGAAGGGCACGGCGAAGGCGGCGTAGGAATGGGGCACCCCGAAATTGTCGGTGGCGACCTTCTGCGTCACGGGCATGGTGCCGATCGAGGACCGAGAGACGAAGCCCATCTGCGTGGCCGGCCAGACTCCGGAGAAGTACTGGCGCACGGACAGACCGTTGGCACGAGCCAGGGCCGGGTAGACGACGAAGAAGACGATCGCGAGACCGACATAGACGGCGACGACGAACCACAGCAGCGATCCCATCGTCGACCAGCCGTAGGAGTTCACGGCGTTGCCGATGAGGCCGAGCGTACCGATCGGAGCGATCCGCACGATCCACCAGACGACCTTCTGAACCACGGCCAGAGCCGCCTCGGTGAACTGGAGGAACGGCTCTGCGGCCTTGCCCACCTTGACCGCGGCGATGCCGATGGCGCCGGAGACGATGATGAGCTGGAGGATGTTGAAGTTGACATCGGAGGTCAGCGCTCCGGCCTCATCCGCCGACGTGGCGACCTCGAGTCCGAGGACGTTCACCGGGATCAGACCGGTCAGGAAGCCCAGCCAGCTGCCCTGGGATTCGGGAGCGCCGGTGCTCAGCGACGCAGCATCGGCATGGGCACCGGGCTGCATGACGACGCCTATGATGAGTCCGAGGATGACGGCGATCAGCGCCGTGAGGGCGAACCACAGCAGGGTCGACACCGCAAGCCGGGCGGCATTGGTGACCTTGCGCAGGTTGCCGATGCTCGCGATGATCGCAGTGATCACCAGCGGTACGACGGCGGCCTTGAGCAGGGTGACATACGACGAGCCGATGGTGTCCAGGGTCTGGCCGAGCCAGTTGTCAGCACTGTCGCTGACCGGTCCCCATGAGCGGGCGATGAGCCCGAGGATGACACCGGCGATGAGTGCGATGGTCACCTGCACTCCGAAGGACTTGCTCCACGCGGGCAGTCTCATTGAATTCCTCTCCTAGCGGGTCCTCCCCTCTGTGATCCGCAGGGAGGATTGGGCAACAGAGAGCACAACTGTTGAGCAATCCCTGAAATTCCTCGATCTTCTGTGATCTGTCTCGCATCCTGGAATCGGCTCGCGACGCGCCCGCGGGCACGCAGACGCCGGCGGCGCCTGCCCTGTGATGACAGGACAGGCGCCGCCGGCGCGTCGGACCGCAGTTGATCAGTGGCGGGGCGAGTGGCCCTCGCGCACGATCGGCACCTCGCGGGTGATGGGCGCTTCGGCGACGACCCCGTACCCGGCCAGCGGATCCTCCTCCGAGTCCGAGGCGTCCTGGTAGGCGGCCGTCACACCCTTGGCGGCATCGCCGATGGTGTGGATGCGCAGGGCGTTCGTCGAGCCGGGGATCCCGGGAGGCGAACCGGCCACGAGGATGCTCTGATCGCCTTCGCGAGCCGTGCCGTCGGCGAGCAGAACGGCGTCGACCTGGCGTGCCATCTGGTCGGTGTGACGCACGGTCTTCACGAGATACGGCCGGACTCCCCAGGTCAGCGCCAGCTGGTGACGGACCTGCGGGTCGGGGGTGAAGCCGAGGATCGGCCAGGCCGGGCGCAGACGCGACATGCGCCGCACCGAATCGCCCGTCTGCGAGAAGGTGCACAGAAGGTCGATATCCAGTTGCTGAGCAATCTGCACGGCTGCCGCGGTGACGGCTCCGCCCTTCGTATGGGGAACGGTGCCCAGCGCGGGAATCCGTTCGAGACCGTGCTCTTCGGTGGAGCCGATGATCCGGCTCATCGTCCGGATCGCTTCGACCCAGTGACTGCCCACCGAGGTCTCACCGGAGAGCATGAGCGCATCGGCGCCGTCGAGGACGGCGTTCGCGCAGTCGCTGGCTTCGGCGCGGGTGGGCCGCGGTGCGTCGATCATCGTCTCGAGCATCTGAGTGGCCACGATGACGGGCTTGGCCTGCTGACGGGCGATTTCGACGGCCCGCTTCTGCACGATCGGGACCTGTTCGAGCGGCAGTTCGACGCCGAGGTCGCCGCGGGCGACCATGATGCCGTCGAAGGCGTCGATGATCTCATCGAGCTGGTCGACCGCCTGCGGCTTCTCGAGCTTGGCGATGACCGGAGCGGTGATTCCCACCTCGTCCATGACCGCTCGCACATCGTTCATGTCCTCGGGGCTGCGGACAAAGGACAGGGCGACCCAGTCGAAGCCGAGCTGCAGACCCCACTTGAGGTCGTCGACGTCCTTCTCCGACAGAGCGGGAACGGAGACCGGGACTCCGGGCAGGTTGATGCCCTTGTGGTTGGAGATGGTTCCGCCGATCTCGACCTCGGTGACCACATCGGTGGCGGTCACCTCGGTGGCGCGCAGGCGCAGGCGTCCGTCGTCGATGAGCAGCGGATCTCCCACGGACACGTCTTCTGCCAGGGTCGGCAGTGTCGTGGAGACGAGCTCTGCGGTGCCGGGGACATCACGGCTGGTGATGGTGAAGGTGGCCCCTTCGACGAGCTCTTCCTTCCCGTTGGCGAAGGTGCCCACGCGGATCTTCGGACCCTGGAGGTCCAGCAGGACGGCGACGGGGCGTCCGGTGTCGAGGGCGGCCTGGCGGACCCAGGCGAACTTCTCTTCGTGCTCTTCTCGTTTTCCGTGGCTCAGATTGAATCGGGCGACATCGACGCCTTCATCGACGAGCTCGCGGATCTCTTCATAGGAGTTCTGGTTCGGACCTAAAGTTGCGACTATCTTTGCACGCCTCATACGCTCCACCCTACCTAAAGTCTCAGCTGACGGTTTTCACCGATCGGCGCTGGTCACGGACGGTGGGACGGCACTGCGCTGTGCCGCCCCACCGCCTTTTCTCAATTTCTGACATAACCTATCTTAGCATTTGAACCCTTCGTCGGTGGGCTGCACGGGTGCCGGCAACCTCGTCGACCCGGTGAGGAACCGGTCGACTTCGGCGGCCGCGGCGCGCCCCTCGGCGATGCCCCACACGATGAGCGACTGCCCGCGTCCGGCATCGCCGGCGACGAAGACTCCGGGGGTCTCCGAAGCGTAGGAGTCATCACGGGTGAAGGCTCCGGTCTTCGCGACGTCGAGATCGAACGATTCCGATTCCGGTCCGGAGAAGCCCAGTGCCAGCAGCACGAGATCGGCCTCGAGGACGTGTTCGGTGCCCGGTGTCGGAATCCGGCGGCCGTCGACGAATTGGGTCTCGGCGACCTCGATCCCGCTCACGCGGCCGGTGTCGTCGCCGACGAAGCGCGTGGTCGAGGCGAGGTACTTCCGCGTTCCGCCCTCCTCGTGCGAGGACTGGACTTCGAAGACGCGAGGAACGGTCGGCCACGGATCGCTCTCACTGCGTTCGGCAGGCGGCTGGGCGCCGATCGCCAGAGTCGTCACCGAGGCGGCCTTCTGGCGCAGGGCAGTGCCCAAGCAGTCGGCGCCCGTGTCCCCGCCGCCGATGATGATGACGTGTTTGCCCGCGGCATCGATGAACGCCGACGAGTCGGCCTCGGGGCCGCGATGATCGCCCGCCTGATCCCGATTCGAGGGCACGAGGTAGTCCATGGCGAATTCGACCCCGTCGAGATCGCGGCCGGGGATCGGCATGTCGCGCGGAACCGTCGCACCCGTGCACACGATGACGGCATCGAAGCTCGAACGCAGGGATTCGAGCGTGACATCGCGTCCGACCTCGACCGAGGTCTTGAAGCGGGTGCCCTCCGCACGCATCTGATCGAGTCGACGATCGATGTGGTGCTTCTCCAGCTTGAAGTCCGGGATGCCGTAGCGCAGAAGTCCGCCGAGGCGGTCGGCGCGTTCGTAGACGACGACCGTATGCCCGGCTCGGGTCAGCTGCTGGGCCGCGGCCAGCCCGGTGGGACCGGATCCGATCACGGCGACCGTGTGGCCCGTGATCCGCTCGGGGATGATCGGCTGGATGAGACCGGCCTCGAAGCCCTGATCGACGATCGTGACCTCGACCTGTTTGATCGTCACTGCCGGCTGGTTGATGCCGAGGACGCAGGCGTTCTCGCACGGGGCCGGACAGGCACGCCCGGTGAACTCCGGGAAGTTGTTCGTCGCGTGGAGCAGTTCGACGGCGCGCGGGAGCTCGCCGCGGTACATCGCGTCGTTGAACTCCGGGATGAGGTTGCCCAGCGGGCAGCCCTGATGGCAGAAGGGGATGCCGCAGTCCATGCAGCGTGACGCCTGCCGTCGCAGCTGCTCGGGATCACCCGCCTCGTAGACCTCCTTGAAGTCCATGAGACGGATCGGGACGGGGCGCCGCTTCGGCAGCTCCCGGTGTTCGACGGTGAGGAATCCGTGCGGATCAGCCATTGGTCGCCTCCAGAATCGTGTGCCAGGCCTCGTCCGAGTCGACGGCCTTGCCGGCCGCGACGAACTCGTCCTGGATGTCTTTGACCGTCGCGTAGGCGACGGGGATGATCTTCGTGAAGCGGGAGAGGACGTCCTGTCCTCGGCGCAGTCCGTCGAGGAGCTCGCCGGCCAGCGGTGAGGCAGTCCATTCGACATGCTCACGCAGCAGCCGCTCGAGGATCTCCATATCGTCCACACCGACGCCGGTGAAGCGGAAGACCCCGGCCGCCCGCTCCTTGGGATTGAGTCGGGCCGGATTGAAGTCGAGCACATAGGCGGTGCCGCCGGACATGCCTGCGGCGAAGTTCCGGCCGGTGCCACCGAGGATGACTGCCACACCTCCAGTCATGTATTCGAGGCCGTGGTCGCCGATGCCCTCGACGACTGCCTCGGCGCCGGAATTGCGGACGAGGAACCGCTCCCCCACCTGTCCCGAGAAGAACAGCTTGCCGGCCGTCGCCCCGTAGCCGAGCACATTGCCGGCGATGACGTTGTGTTCGGGTCGGGTGGGGTTCGCCGCATGCGGCCGAACGCTGACGATTCCTCCGGACAGGCCCTTGCCGACATAGTCGTTCGCATCACCGTGGAGTTCGATGCTGACCCCCTTCGGCAGGTAGGCGCCGAGGGACTGTCCGGCAGTTCCGCGCAGCTCGAGCCGGATCGTGTGGTCCGGCAGTCCCGCTTGCCCGTGGGCGAGAGTGACGTGATGGCCGAGCAGGGTGCCCGCCGAGCGGTCGGTGTTCTCGATCGCCGAGGTGATCGTCGTCTCCGTGCCCTCCGAGATGGCGTCTCGGGCCTGCTCGAGCAGGCGGAGGTCGAGCTCGTCGGCGAAGTCGCGGTCGACGGGTTCGCCGCATTTGCGTGCGACGTCGGAGCTGCCGTGGAGGTCGACGGGGACCTTGAGGATCGAGGCGAGATCGAGGTCGAGACCTGTTGCGGCCGCCCGCTCCTCGTCGATGCTCAGCCGCTCGACCGCGCCTATGGCCTCATCGAGGCTGCGCAGGCCGAGTGCCGCCAGGTAGGCGCGGACCTCCTCGGCGATGAAGGTGAAGAAGTTGACGACGTGATCGGCCTGACCGTGGAAGCGCTCGCGCAGCTTCGGGTTCTGGGTCGCCACACCCACCGGGCACGTGTCCTTGTGGCACACGCGCATCATGATGCAGCCGGAGACGACGAGGGCCGTGGTCGCGAACCCGAACTCCTCCGCGCCGAGCAGGGCTGCGATGATGACATCCCGGCCGGTCTTGAGCTGACCGTCGACCTGTACGCTGACCTTCTCGCGCAGACCGTTGAGCACGAGGGTCTGCTGAGCCTCGGCGAGGCCGAGCTCCCAGGGAGTGCCCGCATGCTTGAGCGAATTGAGCGGACTCGCTCCGGTTCCGCCGTCGTGCCCGGAGATGAGGACCACGTCGGCACCGGCTTTCGCCACTCCGGCAGCCACCGTGCCCACGCCGATCGCGGACACGAGCTTGACGTGGACCCGAGCCTTGGCGTTGGCGCGGCCGAGGTCGTGGATGAGCTGGGCCAAGTCCTCGATCGAGTAGATGTCATGGTGCGGCGGAGGCGAGATCAGCCCGACGCCCGGAGTCGCGTGACGAGTCTTCGCGATCCACGGGTAGACCTTCGTCCCGGGCAGCTGCCCGCCCTCGCCGGGCTTGGCTCCCTGCGCCATCTTGATCTGCAGGTCGTCGGCCTCGGTGAGGTAGTGGCTCGTGACGCCGAAGCGCCCCGAGGCGATCTGCTTGATCGCCGAACGGCGCTCGGGGTCGATGAGCCGCTCGGTGTCCTCGCCGCCTTCGCCCGTGTTCGACTTGCCGCCGATCCGGTTCATCGCGATCGCCAGGGTCTCGTGGGCCTCCTGGGACAGCGAACCGTAGCTCATCGCTCCGGTCGAGAACCGCTTCATGATCTCCTCGGCCGGTTCGACCTCGGAGATGTCGATCGGGCCCGATTCGCGTGGAACGAGGTCGAAGAGACCGCGCAGCGTCATGAGCTCGCGCGACTGTTCGTTGATCTGTGCCGTGTACTGGCCGAAGATGTCGAAGCGTCCCGTGGAGGTGGAGTGCTGGAGCTTGAAGATCGTCTCCGGGTTGAACAGATGCTCCGGCCCTTCGCGACGCCACTGGTACTCCCCGCCGACGTTGAGGTTCCGGTGCGAGGGGCGGGGGTGATCATCGCGGTAGGAGTCCCCGTGGCGGGCACTCGTCTCCGCCGCGATCTCCCTGATGCCCCTGCCGCCGAGCTGGTGCGGAGTCGAGGTGAAGTACTTGTCGATGAATGCTTCGGACAGTCCCAGAGCCTCGAAGGTCTGCGCCCCGTGGTAGGACTGCACAGTCGAGATGCCCATCTTCGACATGATCTTGAGCAGTCCCTTGTTGAGCGCGGTGAGCACGTTGGCAACTGCGGCCTCTTCGCTGATTCCCCGGATCCGGTCCGAGCGGACGAGCGCCTCGGCGGATTCCATGACGAGGTACGGATTGACCGCGGACGCCCCGAAGGACACGAGGGTCGCGACGTGGTGGACCTCGCGGACGTCACCGGCCTCGACGATGATGCTCGCCCGCGTCCGCGAGCGTTCGCGCACGAGGTGGTGGTGCAGCGCCGAGGTGAGCAGCAGCGACGGGATCGGAGCGAGATCGGCCGTCGAGTCCCGGTCGGAGAGGATGATGAACACGGCGCCGGCCTCGATCGCCGCGCTCGCCTCGGCGCACAGCGCCTCGAGACGCTCGGCCATCGCGTCCTCTCCCCCGTTGACCGAGTAGAGGCCGGAGAGGATCACGGAGGGGTGTGCGTTCTCCACGCCGAGGTGGCTGCCCTTGACGTGCGCGATCGCCGTGAGCTCGTCGTTGTCGATGACCGGCTGGTCGAGCAGGATGTGCGCGGAGTCGGGCTTCGAGAACTCGAGCAGATTGCCCTCTCGGCCGATCCCGGCAGCCATGCTCGTCACGATGTCCTCGCGGATCGAGTCGAGCGGCGGATTCGTCACCTGAGCGAAGTTCTGGTGGAAGTAGTCGAAGAGCAGGCGAGGTCGCTGGCTGAGCGCTGCGATCGCGGTGTCCGTGCCCATCGCACCCAGCGGTTCGGCCCCGGTCTCGGCCATCGGCGAGATGAGGATTCGCAGCTCCTCCTCGGTGTAGCCGAAGGTGCGCTGGCGGCGCCTGACCGAGGACTGCGGGTGAGTGACGTGGACGCGGGTGGGCAGATCCTTCAATCGCTTCGAGCAACTGTCCACCCAGTCGGAATAGGGGTGGTCGGTGGCGAGCTGGTTCTTGATCTCCGTGTCGGAGATGATGCGCTCGGACTCGGTGTCGACGAGGAACATGCGGCCCGGGGTGAGGCGGCCGCGGGCGACGACCTCGGACTCGGGCAGATCGACGACTCCGACCTCGCTGGCGAGCACCACCGTGTCCTCGGTCATCACGTACCGGGCCGGGCGCAGGCCGTTGCGGTCGAGGACGGCGCCGGCGAGCCGGCCGTCGGTGAAGGCCACACAGGCGGGACCGTCCCAGGGCTCCATGAGCAGCGAATGATATTCGTAGAAGGCCCGACGCTCCTCGCCCATGCCCGGATTGTTCTCCCAGGCCTCGGGGATCATCATCAGCATCGTCTGCGGCAACGATCGTCCGGAGGCGACCATGAGCTCGACGACGGCATTGAACGACGCCGAGTCGGAGGCACCGGGCGGCACGATCGGGCACAGCCGGTCGAGGCTGCGCGCGGTCTCGGGCACGGGAGAGACGAGGAGTTCGGAGGCGAGCTTCGATTCCCTGGCCTGCATCCAGTTGCGGTTGCCGCGCACGGTGTTGATCTCGCCGTTGTGAGCGATCGTGCCGAATGGCTGGGCGAGCTGCCACGACGGGAAGGTGTTCGTCGAGAAGCGCGAGTGGACCAGTGCGATCCGCGACGTCAGCCGCTCGTCGCGGAGTTCTGTGTAGAACGAAGAGAGCTGACCGGTCGAGAGCATCCCCTTATAGGTGATGGTCGCCGGGGACAGCGAGGGAAAGTAGATGCCCGCGTGGTCGAGTCGCTTGCGCACGATGTAGGCGCGACGGGTGAGGTCCGCGTCGTCACGGGCCGGGTAGCGCTCGTCGCAAGTGAGGAAGACCTGGCGCATCCGCGGCATGGTCGACCGGGCGATGTCGCCGAGCACACTGTCATCGTGGGGCACATCCCGCACCGCGTGGACGCGCAGGCCCTCCTCGGCGGCGATCCGGGCGACGAGGTCGTCCTGGGTTTCGTCGCCGGCCGCGGAGCCGGCGCCTAAGTCCGGGGACACGTTCTCCGACAGCGGCGGGGTTGCGGCCTTGAGATCGCGGCCGTAGTCCTGGGCGAAGAATCCGATGCCCACGGCGTACGCGCCGGGCTCGGGCAGGTCGATGCCGTCGGCGGCGAGCACCTCGGCGAAGTAGTCATGGGGCACCTGGAGAGTGATGCCCGCACCGTCGCCGGTGCCCTCGTCCGAACCGATGCCGCCTCGGTGCTCGAGCTTGCGCAGAGCGGTCAGGGCCTGTTCGACGACCTCGTGGTCGGCAGATCCGCGATAGCGGACGATGAGCGCGAGGCCGCAGTTGTCGTGTTCGAGCGCCGGATCGTAGAGACCGATGCGGCCAGGTGGGGCCGTGGTCTTGGGGGTCGACTGAGCGCTGTGGTTCATATCCTGCCTTCTCGGTGTTGAGTGCTTCCCGAAAAGACGGCGCTGTCCCTTGCGGTGTGGACGAGTCCGAAAAACAGCGTTTCCGAACCCGGCTGTGAGATCACTCTCACAGCCGGAGTCCTAACTTACACCATGTGCAATTTCAGAAAAAGCAGACAAAGGAACGAACAGCGAACCAATTCGTCTCATTTGTTGGACCTTCGCGGGTTCTCTTCGTGGGAGGCAGGCGCCGAATTTCCGCGCACATCGGGCACGATCGAGATCGCCGAGGTCACGGCTCCGAAGAAACCGAAGCTGTGGCGACCGCTGAGATCGATGTCTGATTCGCGCTCGATCTCCATCTCGTCAGCCTCGGTGTCAGTCGCGGCGACGGGCGCGTCCGCGCTCGCGCGGTCATCGGGGTCGGCCACCCGCGCCACGGACGGCAGCGGAGCTCCGGAGGTCTCGGCCGCCTCGGCGATATTGGGCGCATTGATCCCGAAGGTGTGCTTCCCACGGCGGTGTCGACGCAGCAGGGTGCGAGATCCGTGCGCGTAGACGCCGGTCTCATGGGTGCGGTGGCGCAGACGGGAGACGACGAGCCAGCAGAGACCGATGAGCAGGGCGAGGACGGCCGTCCACACGTTGAACGGCAGTCCCAGGAGGAGCCGTGCATCCTCGGCGGCCGGGCTGCCGACGCGCAGGGCTTCGAGCAGGATGCGGCCGAGGCCGAACAGGCACAGGTAGAGGGCGAAGACCTGGCCGTAGCCGAGCCGGAGGCGCTTGGAGACGATGATGAGCACAATGCAGGCGATGAGGTTCCACACCGATTCGGTGAGGACCGTGACCAGTTCGAGGCGACCGTCGAACCAGTCGCTGAAGGCACCGGCGACGTGGCCGAGGATGAGTCCCGGTGCGACGGAGTCGAGCAGCGGTCGGAACCTGATGCCCTGGAAGCGGGTGAGCACCCACACGGAGACGAAGCCGAGGATGGTCGCTCCCCAGAAGCTGAAGCCCCCGTCCCAGACGGCCAGCGCCCGCAACGGATCGCCGGCGGGGCCGAAATAGGTGTCCGACGCCGCGATCAGATGGCCGAGCCGCCCGCCGATGACGGCGGCAGGAAGACCGACGACCGTGATGGCCCACAGGTCTCCCTTGTGGCCGCCGCGGGAGCGCCATTGGATGCCTGTCATCCACAGTGCGAGTCCGATGCCGAGGACGGTGAAGACGACCCATGCCGGGCTGAAGCTCATGCACACCCTTCTGCGAGCTCGCCGGCGAGTCGACCGACCCCGGCCGCTCCCTCGGAGCCCAGTGCGCGGACGAGGGCGGAACCGACGATGACGCCGTCGGCGTATTCGGCGACCTCGGCCGCTTGGTCGCGGTTCGACACGCCCAGGCCGACGCAGGCGCGTTCAGCACCGGCTTCTTTCAGCCGGGCGACGAGTTCGCGGGCGTGGTTGTCGACTTCCGAGCGGACGCCGGTGACACCCATGGTCGAGGCGGCGTAGACGAAACCGGAGCTGTTCTCGACGATGCGGGCCAGCCGCTCGGGCGTCGATGAGGGTGCGGCGAGGAAGATGCGGTCGAGGCCGTGCTTCTCCGACGCCGTCAACCACGGTCCGGCCTCATCGGGGATGAGGTCGGGGGTGACGATGCCGCCGCCGCCGGCCGAGGCGAGATCGCGGGCGAAGCTGTCGATGCCGTACTGGAGCACGAGGTTCCAGTAGCTCATGACGACGGCGGTGCCGCCGGCGTCGGCAATGGCTTCGATTGCGGTGAAGATGTCCGCGGTGCGCACTCCGTTGGCCAAGGCAGTCTCACCGGCACGCTGGATGACGGGTCCGTCCATTCCGGGATCGGAGTAGGGCATGCCGACCTCGATGATGTCGACGCCGCTGCGGACGAGTTCGACCATGGCCTCGGTCGATCCCGCCACAGTGGGGAAGCCGACCGGCAGGTAGGCGATGAGCGCGGCCTTGCGGCCCGCCTCGGCGACGGCGTCGAGGGTGGTTCCTGTGCGTGGGCCTGCGTGCGTCATACCTGCACCGCTCCTTCGTCGATGTAGTCGAACCATTTCGCGGCGGTCGTCATGTCCTTGTCGCCGCGGCCGGAGAGATTGACCAGCAGGACCGCATCGGGTCCGAGCTCACGGCCGATGCGCATGGCCCCGGCCAGAGCGTGGGCGGATTCGATGGCGGGGATGATGCCTTCGGTGCGGGAAAGAAGCCGCATGGCCTCCATCGCCTCGTCGTCGACGACAGGTTGGTAGGTCACCCGGCCGGTGTCGTGGAGGTGGGAGTGTTCGGGACCGACCGACGGGTAGTCGAGGCCGGCGGAGACCGAATGGGAGGCCAGGGTCTGTCCGTCGGAGTCCTGGAGGATGTAGGTGGCCGAGCCGTGGAGGACGCCCGGGCGCCCCCCGGAGAACCGAGCGGCGTGATGGCCGGTGTCGACTCCTTCGCCGCCGGCTTCGAAGCCGTAGATCTTCACATCGGCATCGGACAGGAATGCGGCGAAGAGTCCCATCGCGTTCGATCCGCCGCCCACGCAGGCGCAGACGGCATCGGGCAGACGGCCGGCCAGCTCCTGGATCTGCTCGCGCGCTTCGATGCCGATGACCTTCTGGAACGAGCGGACCATCGCCGGGAACGGGTGGGGGCCGGCGACCGTGCCGATGACGTAGTGGGTGTCGTCGACGTTGGCCACCCAGTCGCGCAGGGCTTCATTCATCGCGTCCTTGAGCGTGCGCGTGCCGTTGGTCACGGCGTTGACCGTGGCGCCGAGCAGACGCATGCGCGCGACGTTGAGAGCCTGACGCTGGGTGTCCTCCTCACCCATGTAGACCACACAGGACATGTCGAGCAGGGCCGCCGCTGTCGCCGTCGCGACTCCGTGCTGACCGGCTCCGGTCTCGGCGATGAGACGGGTCTTGCCCATCCGCTTCGCCAGCAGCGCCTGAGCCAGTGCGTTGTTGATCTTGTGGCTGCCCGTGTGGTTGAGATCTTCGCGTTTGAGGAACACGCGCGCCCCACCGCAGTGCTCGGCGAAGCGAGTGGCCTCGGTGAGCAGAGAGGGACGGCCGATGTAGTTGCGCTGCAGGGTGAGCAGTTCGTCGGTGAAGGCCGGGTCCACCTGGGACTTGCGCCAGGTCTCTTCGATCTCGTCGAGCGCCGGGATCAGCGCTTCGGCGATGAACCTGCCTCCGAACTCGCCGAAGTACGGTCCTGTCTCCTGGCTCAAATCGGTCATTGCGATCCTTCTCGATCTCCTCGTGGTGTCGTCGAGCGGGGCGGAGGGCCCCGCTGCGCCCGACGACCGGATGGGTACGGTATCGGCCCATCGTCGGCCACTTCAGGCAGCCGACGGGGGGCGGGTTCAGGATGCGGACAGGGAGCGCTGTTCCCGGCCGAGCGCGGTGTACTCGTCGACCGCGGCCTGCGGACGACCGCCGGTGACGAGGGCTTCGCCCACGAGCACGAGGTCGGCGCCGGCATCCGCGTACTTCGTCACCTCGGCGGCACCGGCGACGCCGGACTCCGCGACGAGGGTGCAGCCGGCCGGGGCGAGATCGGCCAGAGGTGCGAACCGGTCGGTGTCGACGCTGAGATCCTTGAGGTTGCGGGTGTTGACGCCGATGAGTTCGGCACCGAGCGCGGCAGCGATCTCCAGTTCTTCGCGGTTGTGGGTCTCGACGAGCGCGGTCATCCCCAGCTCCGTGGCCAGGGCATGGAAGTCGCCCAGCTGGATGGGATCGAGGGCCGCGACGATGAGCAGCACGATATCGGCGCCGTGGGCACGGGCCTCATGGAACTGGTATTCGTCGACCATGAAGTCCTTGCGCAGCACCGGGATGTCCACGGACGCCCGCACGGAGTCGAGGTCGGCGAGGCTGCCGTTGAAGCGGCGGGCCTCGGTGAGCACGCTGATGGCCCGGGCTCCGCCGGCGGCATAGAGGCCCGCGAGAGTGCCCGGGTCGGGAATCCGGGCGAGGTCCCCACGGGAGGGCGATTTCCGCTTGACCTCGGCGATGACGCCGAAGTCGGCGGACAGGTCGAAGGGACGGACCGGTTCGGCCGCTGCGGCCCGAGCCGTGATCGCGCTCAACGGAACCTCTCTCCGGCGTGACTGCAGGTCGTCCCGCACACCGGAGATGATGTCGCCCAGAACCGTCATTTCTTCTTCGGCTTGTTGCCCAGCCCGACGGCACGCAGGATCAGTCCGACGACGACGCCGAGGGCGACGATGCCGATGGCGATGTAGGTGATCGTGGGGTTATGGATCGTGAAGCCCACACAGCCGACGCTCACGCCGATGAGCATGATGATGACTCCGGTCCATCCCGCCACAGAGTTGCCGTGACCGGGATCGGCGATCGCTGCGTAGTCGATCGTGGATTTGTCGAGATCTGCGGCCCCGTTGCGGGCGATGGACTGCGACATGGCGCTCCTTAGTGTGAGTGCGTGACACGCGTGTGGAATCTTTCCTCCATTGTGTCACGCTTCGTCTGCTGACCGGACACCGACCCGGTCACAAGGTCATTTCGAATCCCGCTCGGCATCAGGACCGTTCGGCTCTTCATCGTCGGGGGCGTCCTCGACGTCGTCTCCGCGGGACAGGGCGTCCCAGGTCGCGGCCGAGTCGAATTCCCCGCCGGCGGATTCGGCGGTGCGGGCGTAGCGGTTGGAGTTCGTCCACCCGTCCGAGGCGACGGCGACCCAGATGATGCCGATGACGCCGATGCCCGCAGCCACTGCCGCGATGATCGCCCAGGAAGTCGCTCCCGGCGCCGAGGCGGCACTCAGGGCCGTGATCCCGTAGCCGATGCCGGCGATCCCGGCCAGACCGAGGACGACGAAGCGTCCGATCCGACCGAGCATTGCGGCGAGCAGACCCGAGACGGCGATGATCGCCACACAGGCGGTGGCCACGGGCGAGGCCTGCGAACTCGCATCCTCGGTGACCTTCGCCACACCGGTGGGTCCGAGTGTGTCGCCGCCGGCGCCGGCCTGCCAGGCGGAGATCGTCAGCGCCCACAGTGCGGCGGCGATGACGAGGACGATGAGGACTCCGCGTGATTTCGTCATGGCCTCACCTCCGGCTTCCTTCGCCCGTGCGCAGCGCGTCGGCCGCGGCGGCCGCACGCAGCACGGCCGCGGCCTTGTTCTCGGATTCCTGGTATTCGGTCTCCGGCACGGAATCGGCGACGAGCCCACCTCCGGCAAAGACGCTCATCGTGCCGTCCCGGAGCACTCCGGTGCGGATGGCGATGGCCAGATCGAGGTCACCGGTGAAGGACATGTAGCCGACCACTCCCCCGTAGATTCCGCGTCCGACGGGTTCGAGCTCGTCGATGATCTGCAGCGCCCGGGGTTTGGGCGCACCCGAGAGCGTCCCGGCGGGGAAGGTCGCCCGGAGCACGTCGATGGCGGTGGTTCCGGGCTCGAGTTCACCGCGCACGGTCGAGCTGATGTGCATGATGTGGCTGTAGCGGACGATGTCCATGAACTCGCTGACGTCTATGGTTCCGGCCGCGCAGACCTTCGCCAGATCATTGCGGGCGAGGTCAACGAGCATGAGGTGCTCGGCTCGTTCCTTCTCATCGGCCAGGAGCTCCCGTGCCAGGGAGTCATCAGCTTCCGGTGTGGCACCGCGGGGGCGCGAACCGGCGATCGGGTGGGTGACCACCTCTCCGGACCGGACGGTGACGAGCGCTTCCGGTGAGGAGCCGACGATGCTCACCGGCTCCCCTCCGTCGTCGTGGAGGTTGAGCAGGTACATGAATGGGCTCGGGTTCGCATGCCTCAGCATCCGGTACACACTCAGCGCATCGGCATCGCAGGGGGTGTCGAAGCGCTGGCCGACGACGACCTGGAAGATCTCTCCGTCGACGATCTTCTGCTTCGCCGTCTCCACACCGTCGAGGTACACCTGCGGTTCGGTACGGGTGGCCACCTCGGGGTCGGCCTTCCTGGGGCGCAGGATATCGGCTGGGCTGGGCTGCTGGAGGCGCTCACACATCGCGGCGATGCGTTCGACTCCGGAGGCGTAGGCGTCGTCGATGCCGGTATCGGCGCCGTTGACGTTGAACACGTTGGCCACGAGGGTGACCATTCCCGAATAGTGGTCGAAGACGGCGATATCGCCGGGGATCATCAGCTGCACGGTCGGCAGGTGGTGTTCGTTGGGCCGCGGCGGGCCGAGCTTCTCGAAGCGGCGGACGATGTCCCACCCGAAATAGCCGACGAAGCTCGAGACCATGGGCGGCAGCTCCGATTCCGCCTCGGCCACGGCGAGGAGCTCGAGAGTCGCGGTGACCGCGTCGAGGACGTCGCCGTCGGTGGGGATGCCCACCGGCGGGGTGCCGGTCCAGTGGAATCCGTCATCGGTCGAGATGAGGGTGGCCACCGGTGCGGATCCGATGAAGGAGTACCGGGCCCAGGAACCGGCGACGGCGGATTCGAAGAGGAAGCTTCCCGGTCCGCCGTCGGTGAGTTTGCGGTAGAGGCTCAGCGGGGTCTCCGAGTCCGCGAGTACCTGGGTGTGGACCGGTACCAGCCGGTGTTCGGCGCCGAGGGCTCGGAACTGGTCGAGGCTGGGTCGGATCGGCAGGTCGGTCGGGTTCGCCGCTGGGTCAGTCGACACTGATGATCCTTCCGGTGAAGCAGGTCGGGGTGTTCGTATGGCAGGCGGGTCCGGTCTGGTCGACGAGCATGAGCAGGGCGTCGGCATCGCAGTCGAGGGCAAGTGAACGGACATGTTGGACATGGCCGGAGGTCTCGCCCTTCACCCAGTATTCCTGCCGGGACCTGGACCAGTAGGTGGCCCGCTTCGTCTCGAGTGTGCGGGAGACGGCCTCAACGTCCATCCAGGCGAGCATGAGCACGTCGCGGCTCGTGGCCTCTTGGACGATGACGGGGACGAGTCCGTCGTCGTTCAGCCGGATGATCTCCCGCCAGTTCTCCGGGGTGGCATCGATATCGCTGCTCATCGGACCTCGATTCCCTCCTTCCGCAGTGCGTCCTTGACCTCGGCGATGCTCAGAGTGCCGAAGTGGAAGACGCTGGCGGCCAGCAGAGCATCGGCTCCTGCTTCCACCGCCGGGGCGAAGTGTTCGACCTTGCCGGCTCCGCCCGAGGCGATGAGCGGCACGTCGACGGCGGCGCGGGCGGCACGGATGAGCTCGAGATCGAATCCCTCACGGGTGCCGTCGGCGTCGATGGAGTTGAGCAGGATCTCGCCGACCCCGCGGTCGGCGGCTTCCCGGATCCAGTCGATGGCGCAGCGTCCCGTGCCTTCGCGGCCGCCGCGGGTGGTGACCTCGAATCCGGATGCCGTGGTCGTCCCCTGTGTCCGGCGGGCGTCGAGGGAGAGGACGAGGACTTGGTTGCCGAAGTGCCGGGAGATCTCACTGATGAGCTCCGGGTTCGTCACCGCCGAAGTGTTGACCGAGACCTTGTCGGCCCCGTCGCGCAGCAGACGGTCGACGTCGGCGACGCTGCGGATGCCTCCGCCGACGGTGAGCGGGATGAAGACCTCTTCGGCGCAGGCGCGGACGACGTCGTGGACGGTCTCCCGGTCACCGCTGCTGGCCGTGACGTCGAGGAAGGTGAGTTCGTCGGCTCCGGACTCGCCGTAGCGGCGGGCGAGTTCGACGGGGTCGCCGGCATCCTTGAGGTCGGCGAACTTCACTCCCTTGACGACGCGTCCGCCGTCGACGTCCAGACAGGGGATGACTCTGACAGCTACCACGCAGTCCTCCTAGATTCCCAGGCCCCGATAGCGATCCATCCGGCGGGCCAGGCGTCTGGCCGATGGTTCGCGCATGAGCGAGATGAGTTCGTATTCGAGTGTCTCACCGACCCGGGCGACGAAGTCCAACGGCTCGTCGCTGGCGTCGGGGTGTTCGGCGATGATCCGGTCGACGACTCCGTTGGCCTGCAGCATGGGGGCGTGCACACCTTGGTTCTGAGCCATCTCGGCAGCTTTCTCGGTGGTGCGGTGCACGATCGCCGAGGCGCCTTCGGGCGGCAGCGGCGAGAGCCAGCCGTTCTCGGCGCTGAGCACCCGGTCGGTGGGGATGAGTGCCAGTGCGCCGCCTCCGGAGCCCTCGCCGAGGATGAGCGAGACGGAGGGGGCGTCGAGGTTCGCGAGGTCGGCGAGGCTGCGGGCGATCTCACCGGCGATTCCGCCCTCTTCGGCTTCCTTCGACAGGGCCGCACCGGGGGTGTCGATGACGGTGACGAGCGGCAGGCGCAGTTCCGCTGCCAGACGCATTCCGCGCCTGGCCTCACGCAGGGCCGCCGGTCCCATGGGGGCCCGGGAGTCCTGCCGGAACCGGTCCTGGCCGAGGACGATGCACGGTGCGGAACCGAACTTCGCCAGGGCCAGCAGCAGTCCGGGATCCTTCTCGCCTTCGCCGGTGCCGTTGAGCGGCAGCACGGTGTTCGCGGCGGTCCGCAGCAGGTCACGGACGCCGGGCCTCTCGGGCCGGCGCGAGCTGGTGATCGCGGCCCAGGCATCGGAGTTCGGGTCGACGGTGGCCGGGGCTGTGTCCGGATTCGGCACCTGGCTCGGAACCTCCTGGGCGCCCATGAGCACATCGAGGACGCGGGAGACGGTGCCGGCGATGCGTTCGGGACCGATGACGGCGTCGACGATGCCCATCTTGTGCAGGTTCTCCCCGGTCTGCACGTTCTGAGGGAACGTCTCCCCGTAGATTGCCTCATACACTCGGGGGCCGAGGAATCCGATGAGGGATCCGGGCTCAGCCACGGTGACATGCCCCAGCGATCCCCAGGAGGCGAAGACGCCGCCTGTGGTCGGATGGCGCAGGTAGACGAGGTAGGGCAGTCCGGCCTTGCGGTGGGCGATGACGGCGTTGGTGATCTTCACCATCGACAGGAAGGCGATCGTGCCCTCCTGCATGCGGGTGCCGCCCGAGGCGGGGCCGGCCAGCAGCGGCAGCCCTTCGAGGGTCGCGCGTTCGATCGCGTCGACGAGGCGCTCGGCCGCGGCCACGCCGATCGAGCCGGCGAGGAACCGGAATTCGCCGGCGATCACGGCCACTCGGCGGCCGTCGATGGTGCCTTCGCCGGTGATGATGGATTCGTCGACGCCGGACTTCTGCGCAGCGGCGTCGAGTGCAGCCGCGTAGGCGGCCGAGATCCCGCCGGCGGGTCGGATCGGTGCGGAGTCCCAGGACAGGAAGGAGCCTTCGTCGAGGACGATGTCGACGAGTTCGAAGGCGTTGAGACGCGGCATGAGGTCTCCCCCTCAGTTTCCGTCGGCGAGCCACGCCACGATGGATTCCGCGTCTTCGTCGAGCAGCGGCGGGGCGTCGTGAGCGGTGCGGGTGGTTTCGACCTCACCGGAGGCGTCGGCGTCGAAGAAGCGCAGCGGCGGTCCGGGCAGGTCGATGTCGCCGAGCACCGGGTGGTCGACGGAGACCTTGAGTCCCTGGCTGAGTGCCTGGTCCCACTGGTAGACCTCGGGCAGGGTGCGCACCGTGCCGGACGGGATTCCCGCCTCGGTGAGTCTGTGCAGCAGATCGGCGGCGTCGTAGGCGGAGAAGCGGTCCTCGATGAGTTCGATGAGGGCGGGCCGGTTGGCCACGCGTGAGGCGTTGTCGGCCAAGCCCTCGGTGGCGGGATCGATGTCGAAGGCCGCACAGAACTTCTGCCACAGGTTCTCGTTGCCCACGGAGATCTGCACGGCGCCGTCGCGGCAGGTGAAGAGTCCGTACGGAGACAGCGACGGGTGGTGGTTGCCGCCCGGCTGCGGTTCCTGACCGGCCACGGTGGCACGGGTTCCCTGGAAGGCGTGGACGCCGACCATTCCGGCGATGAGCGAGGTGCGCACGACCTTGCCCTTGCCGGTGCGTTCGCGTTCGAGCAGGGCCGCCAGCACCCCGTACGAGCCGTAGATTCCGGCGAGCAGGTCGGCGATCGGCACACCCACGCGCTGCATGTCATCGGGCCCCGAGCCGGTCAGCGACATCAGTCCGGCTTCGCCCTGGGCGATCTGGTCGTAGCCTGCCCGGGAGGCTTCGGGGCCGTCATGGCCGAATCCGGTGATGGAGAGGATGACCAGGCGGGGGTTGATCTCCATGCAGCGGGCGGTGGAGAAGCCGAGGCGGTCGAGGACACCGGAGCGGAAGTTCTCGATGAGCACATCGGCGCGTGCGATGAGTCCGGTCAGGGTGTCTCTGCCCGTGTCGGATTTGAGGTCGAGGGCGATGGATTCCTTGTTGCGGTTGCACGAGAAGAAGTAGGTGGCCTGAGGGTTGTCCGCAGGCCCGACGAAGGGAGGTCCCCAGGACCGCGAATCATCGCCCTTGCCGGGGTTCTCGACCTTGATCACGCGCGCACCGAGGTCGCCGAACATCATTCCCGCATGAGGGCCTGCGAGGGCTCGGGAAAGGTCGACGACGGTATATCCGGTCAGGGGTCCCGCCGTGGTCTCGGGTGTCTCGTTCGCCATTCCTAGTCCTCCTTGAAGTGGGTGCGTCTCTTGATGAGCATACGCAATCGTGCGACCTCCGCATGGGCGCGGCGACCGTCTGCATGCTGGATCGCCATCACCGCACAGGTGGTGCCGTCGGTGAGATCCAACAGGGGCCACGGGTCATCGCCCTCGGGTGAGAACGTCACACCGAGGATCTGCCCCCAGTCGAGCCGCCGAGTGCGCACCATGTTCTTGACGACCAGGCCCTCCTCGGTGGGCCGAGCCTGGATGTCCGAGATGCGCAGCAGGGCGGCTCCGAAGAGAATGCCCAGCAGGTTCATCCATACCATGTCGAGCACTGTCCACGGTTCCCAGTCCACGACGAACAGCGCCACGGACAGGACCGCGAACCCTGCGGTCACGGCAACGGCACCGACGATGCTGATGATGCGCACCTGCCGAGGCCGGAACACGGCAAGATCAGATTCGGCAGGCGCCAATGTTCGTCACCAGAATCGCACGCGCCCCGACTCCGTAGAGACGGTCCATGACGTTGTTGACTTCCTTCGCTTCGACCATGACGCGCACTGCGACCCACCCGGTCTCCTGCAGCGGTGACACGGTCGGGGATTCGAGCCCCGGGGTCAGCGAGATCGCCTCGGGAACCAGGCGCTGTTCGATGTTGTAGTCGACGAGCACGTACTGGCGGGCGACCATGACCGATTCGAGGCGGCGTTTGAGCACGCCGATGCGGGATTCGGCGCCGGCGCGCTGGATGAGCACGCCTTCGGATTCGAGCAGCGGCTCGCCGAAGGTCTCGAGTCCCGCGGCCCGCAGAGTGGAACCGGTCTCGACGACATCGGCGATGGCGTCGGCGACTCCGAGCTGGATGGAGACCTCGATCGCTCCGTCGAGCTGCACGGTCGTTGCGGCGATGCCGCGCCGCTGCAGGTCGGCATCCACGAGATTCGGGAAGCTCGTGGCGATGCGGGCACCGGCCAGCTGGTCGGGCGAGGTGAAGGAGCCGGTGGTGCCGGCGTAGAAGAAGCGGGACGCGCCGAATCCGAGTCCGAGCACCTCATCGGCTTCGGCCTGCGACTCGAGCAGCAGGTCACGGCCGGTGATTCCGGCGTCGAGGATGCCGGAGCCGACGTAGATGGCGATGTCGCGGGGGCGCAGGTAGAAGAATTCGACTCCGTTGACCTCGTCCTGATGGACGAGTGTCTTGGTTCCGCGTCGAGTGGAGTATCCGGCCTCGCTGAGCATGTCAGAGGCGGCTTCGGACAGTGCGCCCTTGTTGGGCACGGCTACACGCAGCATGGGGTCCCTTTGGAGTTCGATGGCGGCGGGTCGGTCAGGTTCGTGAAAGGCACTTACAGGTGGGTGTTGACGTCGTCGAGGGTGAGCCCCTTGGCGATCATCATCACCTGCACGTGGTAGAGCAGCTGCGAGATCTCCTCGGCGAGCTCGTCGTTGGTTTCGTATTCGGCGGCCATCCACACTTCGGCGGCCTCTTCCACGACCTTCTTGCCGATCGCATGGACTCCGGCGTCGAGTTCGGCCACGGTCTTCGAACCGGCCGGTCGATCGAGGGATTTCTGCTGGAGTTCGGCGTAGAGAGAATCAAAGGTCTTCACCTCTCCAGCCTAATGCATGCCTCTCGACCGCAGCGTTCGGGGTCTCATGTTCCAAAACGCGGCAGTCAGCCGACGGCACTGCGGCCGCCGCCTCTCAGTCCTCGGGATCGCGGCCGATGTCGGTGGCCGGTCGGTGGGGTGCCGAGATCGTCTGGCGGGAGCGCTTCGACCAGTCGATGAGTCCGAGGATGACCATGACGAGGAAGAACAGGTACACGGCGCCGGAGAAGACGAGTCCCCCGGAGATCGCCAGCGGGATGCCGACGAGGTCGACGGCGAGCCAGACGAACCAGAATTCAACGATGGCCCGGCCCTGGGCGTACATGGCCACGATCGAGCCGATGAAGATGTACGCGTCGGGGTACGGGTTCCAGGACCATCCGCCCAGGGCGAGGACCCAGCCGAAGATTCCGGTGCCGATGACGAGAGCCGCGAGGAGGATCGCCCGCTCTTTCCAGGTGGCCCAGCGGACGAGGACTTCACCGGAGGCGGCCTTGGACTTCTTCCACTGGGTCCACCCCCAGATCGCGGCGACGATGATGACGACCTGTCGGGAGGCGTTGCCGCCGAGGCCGGCGGAGATGCTGGCGGAGAAGAGCAGGATGGAGCCGAGGATCTGCACCGGCCAGGACAGGATGTTCCGCCGCAGTGCCAGGACGACCGTGGCCAGCGCGCAGATGTTGCCGAACAGGTCGGAGTACGGCACGGGTTTGCCCAGCAGTTCGAATGCCGGGGTGTTCAACCAGTCGAACAGGTCCATCGCAGGCTCTCTTCAGGTGTGGGCCGCAGGCAGCATCCGGCCCGGATCGGTCAGTGGGTGTGTGCGGCGGCGAGAGTGCGCAGCTCGCTGATGGCCGCTGCGGCATCGTCGGCACCGTAGACGGCGGAGCCGGCGACGAGGACGTCGGCGCCGGCGTCGACGACGCGGTCGATCGTCGCCGCGGAGACTCCCCCGTCGACCTGCAGCCGGATCTCGAGTCCGGCAGCCGAGATCGCTTCGCGAGTCCGGGTGATCTTCGGCAGGCACACATCGAGGAACTTCTGCCCGCCGAATCCGGGTTCGACGGTCATGATGAGGGCCTGATCGAACTCGCCGAGGAGGTCGATGTAGGGTTCGATCGGGGTGGCCGGTTTGAGAGCGAGGCTCGCCTTGGCTCCGAGGCGGCGCAGTTCCCGGGCGAGACGGACGGGCGCGGCAGCCGCCTCGGCGTGGAAGGTCACCGAGGCACAGCCGATCTCCGCGTACACGGGAGCGTTGCGATCGGCGTCGGCGATCATGAGGTGGGCGTCGAGTGGGATCGGCGAGATCGCCTGGATGCGTTCGACGACGGGCGGGCCGAAGGTGAGGTTCGGGACGAAATGGTTGTCCATGACGTCGATATGGGCCATATCGGCGGTGCTGATCTTGTCGAGCTCACCGCGCAGATCGGCGAAGTCCGAGGACAGGATGGAAGGGTTGATGTCGATGGGCATGGGTCATTTCGCCTTTCGCAGGAGGGCCAGGAACATTCCGTCGCTGTTGTGGACGTGGGGCCAGAGCTGAGCGTATCGCCCGCCGGCCCGGCTCACCGAGGCGAACGACTCCGCCTCGGTGCCGGTGATCGCCGACAGCACGGCCGGGGTGTCGAGGATCTCCACGTCAGCGCTTCCCGACTTGGCTCGCAGGCGCAGCACTTCGTCGACGATGAGTACGGTCTCCGCGTAGTGCGGCGAACACGTCGAGTAGGCGACCACTCCCCGGGCGCGCAGGCGTCGAGGGCTGCGGTCAGCAGTTCGCGCTGGAGTCCGGACAGGGCCGTGATGTCCTCGGGCCGTCGGCGGTAGCGGGCTTCGGGACGACGGCGCAGGGCCCCGAGTCCGGAGCAGGGCACGTCGACGAGGATTTTCGAGTAGGGGCCGCGGGCGTCGCGTCCGTCGCGGAGGGCCGCGGTGACGTTGCTCAGTGCCTTCGTCGAATCGCGGACGAGGTCGACGCGGTGCTCGCTGGAGTCGAAGGCCTCGAGGGTCAACGCTTCGCCGGCGGCTGCGGCTCCGAGGACGGCGGCCTTGCCTCCGGGGCCGGCGCACAGGTCGGCCCAGGTGCCGGCGGGTGCGTCGACCTCGGCCAGGGCGAGGGCGACGAGAGCAGACCCCTCGTCCTGGACGCGGGCGCGTCCGTCGGCCACGGCCGCGACGTCCCGGGGCACCGCGGTGTCCAAGCTGACGCCGATCGGCGACAGCGGAGTCGGGTCCCCAGGCAGTTCGGTGCGGTCGATGAGTCCGGGCAGGGCGGTCACACCGACCTTCGCCGGAGCATTGTCGGCGGCCAGCAGCGCTTCGAGTTCGGCGGCGTCGCGGCCGTGCCCCTTGAGCGCCTGGGTGAGCGCACGGACGACCCATTCGGGATGGGAATGTTCGATCGCCAGTCGAGTCGTCTCCGAGGTCTCAGCGGTCACCCGGTCGAGCCACACGTCTGGTTCGGCTTCGGAGATGCGGCGGAGAACGGCGTTGACGAACCCGGCGGTCTTCGCAGCCGAGCGTTTGACCACGGCCACGGTCTCGGACAGTGCCGCATGGTTGGGCACCCGCATCGACAGCAGCTGGTGGGCGCCGAGGCGCATCGCGGCCAGGGGTTCGGGATCGATCTTGTCGATGGCGCGGGAGGAGGCGATTTCGATGACCGCATCGTAGAACTTCTGCCGACGCAGGGCTCCGTAAGTGAGTTCGGTCGTGAAGGCCGCATCCTGGGCACCCATATGCGTGCGGGAGAGTTTGGCCGGCAGCAGCAGGTTCGCATAGGCGTCCTTCGTCGCCACATCGAGGAGGACTTCCCAGGCGATGCGCCGCGGCAGGTTCTTGCCCGTTCGTTCACCCTGCGGTGTTCCGCGTTCCTGACCTGTCCGGTCCCGATCGCCTCTGCCGCGGCCGTGGCCGCCGCGTCGGTCGGTGCCTCGGTGGCCGCCTCGGCCGCGGCTGCCGCCTCGGCGGTCTCTGTCTGCTGACTCAGCCATGGCTCTTATGATTCCTCATCGGTATAGGGGTCGAAGGTCACGTCACCGCGGCCGCGCAGGAAGTCGGCCGCATTCATCCGGGGCTTGCCGAAGGGTTGGATCTCCTCGACACGGACCCAGCCGTCACCGCAGCGCAGCACCGGCCGCTGCTGCCAGGTCGTCAGTTCGCCGACGGGGCCGGAGGCCGTCGCCTCGGGTGCGGGTGTGAGTCCGAAGAGCTTCGTCCTCTTGCCGTCGAGTTCCACCCACGGCCCCGGTGCGGGACTGGTTCCGCGGGCCCGGTCGATGACCTCAGCCGTGGATGCGGACAGGTCGAGGTGGGCGTCGGTGACGGTGATCTTCTCCGCATGGCTGGGCTCACCGGTCTGCGGGGTCATCACGGCGGTGCCGGCGGCGAGATCGTCGAAGGCGGCGACGAGTTCGGGGGCCCCGCAGTGGGCATAGTCGTCGAGGGCCTCGGCGACGTCCGCGTGGTCGAGCGGCAGTTCCAACCGGCGCAGCACCGGCCCGGTGTCCATGCCGGTATCGATGCGGAACACGCTGATTCCGCTGGTGGTCTCGCCGCCTATCATCGCGCGTTGGACGGGGGCGGCTCCGCGGTGGGCCGGCAGCAGGGAGAAGTGGAGGTTGAACCAGCCGAGGCGGGCCGTGTCCAGTGCGGCGGGTCCGGCGATGGCGCCGAAGGCGACGACGGCGACGGCGTCGACATCGAGTTCCCGCAGCTGGGAGATGACGTCGCCGCGCAGACGACCGGCTTCGATGACGGGCAGTCCGAGTTCGAGGGCGCGGGTCTTCACCGGTGACGGGGTGAGGACTCTTTTCCGCCCCACGGGCGCATCGGGTCGGGTGAGCACCGCACGGATCCGATGGTCCGAATCGGCTAAGGCCTCGAGGGCGGGAACTGCGACATCAGGGGTGCCAGCGAAGACGATATCCACACGGGGAATTCTACTTGTTCGACCGTCAGTCACAGCGACCGGGGATCATCGATGCGCACTCGCACCTGTGGCTGCTTCTTCGCCGAGCGGGAGGCGATGATCTCGGCCACTCTCGTTCCGACCCGGTCTCCGGCGGAGAACGGGTAGGCGCTGACGCTGCGCTGCCCGTCCTCGGCGTCTTCGCGCAGGAGCTCCTCGACTTCGCCGATCTCGCCGATCACCTCGTCGATGTCCGCACCGGCTCCCGTGAGTTCGATGATCCGTCGGTAGGGCGGGAAGCCGAGGACCTTTCGGTCGCTCAGCTGCCGTGACATGAACGTCGTCGGGTCGAAGGCGGTCAGGGTCTGCCGGATGAGTTCGTCTTCGTCGCCGAGGTAGACGACTCCGCCGTCATCGCGCGAGCGCACGAGGGAGGCGCCGCGCAGTCGACGGGCCACGCTTTCGTCGATCGAGCGCATCCACGGTCCCGGCCACAGCGAGTCCAGGAGGATCGCCGCGGCGTAGCCGCCGAGCACATAGGGTTCGGCTCCCGTCGTGGCGACCACGAGTCGCGGGGTCTCGTCGAGGACAGTGGAGATGTGGTCGCCTCCGGATTCGACGATCTCGACATCCGGCAGTGCACGGGCGAGCTCTTCGACGGTGCGGGCCCGGCCGCGCACGATCGACCGCACCTGGTGCGAGCGGCAGCGCAGGCAGCTGAAGGTCTCCGAGTGATAGCCGCAGGTCCGGCAGGCGAAGGGACCGACCTCCGACTGTGTGGTCAGCGTCGCCTGGCATTGCGGGCAGCGGGCGACTTCCTGGCAGCGAGCACACGCGAAGACCGGATAGTAGCCGGACCGCGGCACCTGTACGAGCACCGGACCGGGCACTCCCCCGTCCCGGGGACGCGGACGCAGCGCCGTGCGCATGATCTGCCAGGCGCGGCTGGGAATGCGTTGCCAGGCGAAGGGGTCCCGGTCCTCGTCGGGGACGAAGACGACCGGGGCGGCATGGCGTCTGGCCGGACCGACCGGAGTGACGTCGGCCAGCCAGCCGATCTCGACGAGGCGCTGGACTTCGGCGCTGCGGTCGGTGGAGGCGAAGAGCAGTTCGGTGTCCTCGATCGTCGATCGCAGCAGGCAGACTTCCCTGGCGTGCGGATACGGGGCGTGCTGATCGAGATAGTTGAGGTTCGCGTCGTCGGTGCAGATGATGAGCCCCAGGTCCGCGACGGGAGCGAAGGCCGCCGCACGCGTGCCGATCGTGATCCGCGTGTGTCCGAGCAGTCCGCGCAGCCAGGCCTGCCATCGCAGCTCCGGTGACGTCTCGGCGCTGAGTACCGAGACCTCCGCGATCCCGGCGTGAGTGAGCGCCGAATGGAGCACGGCGAGCTCACGATGGTCGGGCACGAGCCAGAGCACGGACCTGCCCGCCTCGAGCACCGTCCGCGCAGCATCGAGTCCGGCACGGATCCAACTGAGTCCCGGAGTCGACCCGGGTGTGCATGCCACGGCCCTGCGCCGAGGCGACCCGGAGACATCGTCGTCCCTCGGCTCCTCCCCCGCCGCAAGGACCCACTCGCCGAGGCGGCCGAGCAGCTGCGGATCATCCGCCGAACCCTCGTTCGGGCCCAGTACAGGATCGTCGGTCGCCGCATCGGACTCGTTCGCAGCCGTCCCGGTCTTCTCGGCCTTGAGCACGGCCTTCTCACCACGAGCGTGGCGCGGAGGGATGGCCAGACGCAGCACATCGGCGAGCGTCCCGCCGTAGCGACGCGCGACCGCTTCGCTCAAGGCGAGCAGATCCTCACTGAGCACTCGGACGGGTCCGCTGATGCGTTGGATCGTCGCCAACGGCCCGACGTGGTCCGAGGATTCGACGCGTTCGAGCAGATAGCCGTCGCGCAGCTTCCCGGCGAACTTCACGCGCACGCGCACTCCGGGCAGGGCCGCCTCGGCGAGCTTGTCCGGGACCGCATAGTCGAAGGTACGCGCCAGGTGCGGGACGGGATGGTCGATGAGCACGCGGGCGACCGGATCGGTCGGGGCCAGCGGCACCTGGCCCTCGGCCGAGGTGCCGGTGTCGATCGGGAGGGGTTCGTCCACGCCGACGGCAGACTAGTTGGAGGACACGGCGCGCAGCAGATCCTCGGCGCGGTCCGTGACCTCCCAGGTGAAGTCGGGCAGTTCGCGTCCGAAGTGGCCGTAGGTCGAGGTCTGCGAGTAGATCGGGCGCAGCAGATCGAGTTCGGCGATGATCATCGCCGGGCGGAGGTCGAAGACCTCGCGGATGGCCCGTGAAATCGCGTTCGGATCGACTTTCTCCGTTCCGAATGTCTCGACGTACAGGCCCATCGGGTCGACTCGGCCGATCGCATAGGACACCTGCACTTCGGCCCGGTCGGCCAGACCGGCGGCGACGACGTTCTTCGCCACCCAGCGCATCGCGTAGGCCGCGGAACGGTCGACCTTCGAAGGATCCTTGCCGGAGAACGCGCCGCCTCCGTGGCGGGAGAACCCGCCGTACGTGTCGACGATGATCTTCCGCCCGGTCAGACCGGCATCGCCCATCGGACCGCCCGTAACGAAGGGACCGGCCGGGTTGATGTGGATGTTCGCACCCGAAGCGTCGAGACCGGAGTCGGCGATGACCGGATCGATGACGAATTCCCTGATCGCCGTGTGCAGCTGGGATTGGCTGGCCTGCGCCGAATGCTGGGTGGAGACGACGACGTTCTCGATCGACACGGCTTCGTCCCCGTCGTATCCCAGGGTCAGCTGCGTCTTCCCGTCGGGACGCAGATAGTCGAGTCGACCGGACTTGCGCACTGCAGAGAGCTGCTCGGCCATGCGGGAGGCCAGGTGGATGGGCAGCGGCATGAGCACGTCGGTGGAGTTGTCGGCATAGCCGAACATCAGCCCCTGGTCTCCGGCACCGAGGCTCGTGCCGTGGTCGGAGGATTCGACGGCCTCGCGGAAGTCCAGCGGGTTCGTCACACCGGAGTGGATGTCCGTGGACTGGCTGCCGATCGACACGGAGACTCCGCAGGAGTGTCCGTCGAAGCCGGTGTCCGAGGAGTCGTAGCCGATTCCGGTGATGAGGCTGCGCACGATTCCGGCGACATCGGCGTAGGCGGCCGTATTCACCTCACCGGCGACGTGGACGAGTCCGGTGGTGACCATGGTCTCCACGGCCACTTTGGCGTTGGGATCCTGCCGGAGCAGGTCGTCGAGCACCGCATCGCTGATCTGGTCGCAGATCTTGTCGGGATGTCCCTCGGTGACGGACTCGGAAGAGAAGAGGCGCAGGTTTGTGTGTGTCACGTTGTCGATTCTACGTGGGTGAATTGGTCGGAGACGGCCGCAATGACCTTTTGTGAAACATGGTCCTTCGATCCGTGGAATTCCTCACCGACGACGATGGTCCCGTGGTCGGAGGAGATGATCTGGACCATGGTGTCATCGCGGCCGAAGGCACGGTCGTCGGAGACGTCGTTGAACACGAGCAGGTCGACGCCCTTGCGCTCGAACTTGGCCCGCGCGTAGTCGAGCGCGGTCGTTCCGGCGTCACCGGTCTCGGCGGCGAACCCGACGATGATCTGACGGCCGAGGCTGCTCGGACGCCGGCGCTCGTCGACGAGTCCGCGCAGGATGTCCGGGTTCTGCGTCAGACGCAGGGTCAGCCCCTCGTCTCCGGTCTTCTTCATCTTCGAGTCCGTGGTCTCGGCGGGTCGGTAGTCGGCGACGGCGGCGGCCATGATGATGGCATCGGCGCGGGCCTGAGCGGCATGCATCGCCTTCTGCAGCTCCAGAGTGGATTCGACCGCAGTGACCGTGATGTCAGCAGGCAGTCCCGTCAGCAGCCCGGTGTCGATGTTCGCGGCGACGAGTTCGACTGATGCACCCGCGGCATGAGCGGCCTTGGCCAGGGCGACGCCCTGTTTGCCCGAGGAGCGGTTGCCGAGGAAGCGCACGGGGTCGAGTGCTTCCCGCGTGCCGCCGGCGCTGATGACGATGCGGCGACCGGACAGAGCTCCGCTGGGGTCGGTGGGCGCGACGGTCGGGTCGCCGGCGGTGCCGTCCGTGACCGAGAGCGCGAAGTCGACGATCTCTTCGGGTTCGGGCAGGCGTCCGGGACCGGAATCGGGTCCGGTGAGTCGCCCGACTGCAGGATCGAGGACGTGGACGCCGCGGGAGCGCAGGGTCGCGATGTTGGCGACGGTGGCGGGATTGAGCCACATCTCCGTGTGCATGGCCGGAGCCACCACGACCTCGGCGGTCGTCGTGAGCACGGAGGCGGTGAGCAGATCATCGGCTCGCCCGGCGGCGATCTTCGCGATCAGGTCGGCGGTCGCCGGGGCGATGATGACGAGTTCGGCTTCCTGTCCGATGCGGACATGGTTGACGGTGTCGATCTCGTCGAAGACATCGGTGGTCACGGTCTGGCCGGACAGGGCCTCAAGAGTGGGGGCACCGATGAATTTCAGTGCGTTGGCCGTCGGAACGACCTTGACGCTGTGGTCGAGCTCCCGGAGCCGCCGGATGATGTGTGCCGCCTTGTAGGCGGCGATCCCACCGGCGACGCCGAGTACGATTCTCACTGGTCGCTGAAGTCGATCGCGCCGTCGTTGCTCACAGGAGCGGTGGCTTCGGCCTCGGGTGCGGCCTGGATGAAGTCAGCTTCGGAGACCTCGCGAGCGACGATCTTCGACTCGTTGACCTCACGCAGAGCGATCGACAGGGGCTTCTCGTTGGTGCCGGGCGTGACGAGCGGACCGACGTTCTCGAGCAGTCCCTCCTGCAGCTGGGCGTAGTACGAGTTGATCTGACGGGCGCGCTTTGCCGCGATCGAGACCAGTTCGTACTTCGAACCGGTCACGCTCAGCAGATCGTCGATCGGAGGGTTGGTGATGCCTTCAGGCTGTGCGGGCAAGGAGATTCCCATCTAATCGGAAGTGGATATACCCATCAATGATAGGAGTTCTTCGGCCGCAGTGCGAACGTGGTCGTTGACAATGGTCACGTCGAACTCCGATTCGGCGGCCAATTCGCGTTTCGCGGTGGCCAGTCGCCGCTCCTGCTCCTCCTCGGTTTCGGTGCCGCGGCCGGTCAGTCGGGAGACGAGTTCCTCCCAGCTGGGCGGGGCGAGGAAGACGAAGCGGGCATCGGGCATCTTCTCTTTGACCTGGCGGGCTCCCTGCAGGTCGATCTCGAGCAGTGCGGGAATCCCCTGTTCGAGCTTCTCCTCCACCGGAGCCGAGGGCGTGCCGTAGCGGTGGCGCCCGTGGACGACGGCATATTCGAGCAGCCGACCTTCGGCGATGAGAGCGTCGAAGGCATCGTCGGTGAGGAAGTGATAATGGACACCATCGATCTCACCGGGACGCCGGGGCCGGGTCGTGGCCGATACGGAGAACCAGACCTCGGGGTGGTTCTGCCGAATATAGGTGCTGATGGTGCCTTTTCCGACGGCGGTCGGACCCGCGAGGACGGTGAGTCGATTATTCACAGGTCTGAGGTTGTCACACTCAGGAATATTTCTCCAACAGGGCGGACTTCTGGTGCACGCCCAGCCCCTTGATCCGCCGGGAGGTAGCGATGCCGACCTCTTCCATGGCGGCTTCGGCTCGCCGATCGCCGACCCCGGGCAGGGCCCTGAGCAGATCGAGCACACGCATCTTCGCCAGTGCTTCGTCGTCTGCTGCCTTCTTGAGCACGGCCGCGAGATCGGTATCGCCGGTCTTGAGCGCCGACTTCACTTCGGCTCGTGCCTGACGTGCCTTGAACGCTTTGTCCAACGCAGCGGAACGCTGTTGCGGGGTCAACGGTTCGAGTGCCACTTTGTCTCCTCTGTCACCATGAACGGGCAGGTAGGGAAGTTGTCTCAGTCTAAGACACATTCCCTACCGAGAGGCGATATGAGCCGAAATTTATGCCTCGGCGAGCCGGAATCCACTCCTCCGCCGGACGCCGAATCCGGTGCCCGGACCGCCCCGCGATCCGGGCACCGGTGTTCAGTCCGCTGCCCTCAGGTCACGGTTGAGTGCGGCTGCGGCGTCGGCCAATCCGTCGGGACCGGCGCCGAGGACTGCCCGGGACGCGGTGGCGAGCACCTGACCCGACGACAGGGCCCGGTCTCCGAAGACTGCGCGCAGTTCGGCCAGACCTGCGCCCTGTGCGCCGACGCCGGGGGCGAGGATCGGTCCCCCGCAGTCGCTGGGATCGAATCCCAGGTCCGCTGCTGCGGTGCCGATGGTCGCTCCGACGACGAGCCCGAACGAACCGAGCTCGTCGGCCGACTCCAATGCCCGAGCATTGCGCTGCCGCACTCGGGACACGATCGCTGCGGCCACCGATTCGCCGTCTCGCACGGCGTGCTGGACCTCCGCCCCTTCCGGGTTCGAGGTCAGCGCAAGGACGAAGATGCCCTTGCCGTGAGCGGCCGCGAGCTCGAATGCCGGCTCCAGGGCTCCGAACCCGAGGTAGGGCGAGACCGTGATCGAGTCCGCGGCCAGCGCGGAGGCGGGGTCGAGGTAGGCCTGCGCGTAGGCGCCCATGGTCGAGCCGATGTCACCGCGTTTGATGTCGAGGACGGTGAGCAGTCCGGCGTCCTTGGCCGCGGCCAGGGTCTCTTCGAGAGCGGCGACTCCGGCGGAGCCGTACCGTTCGAAGAACGCGGACTGCGGTTTCACGGCTGCCACCGATCCCTTGAGCTGCCCGACCGTACGAAGGGCGAACTCGCGGACGCCTGCAGCACTGGCCGGCAGCCCCCAGGAGGCCAGCAGATGCTCGTGCGGGTCGATGCCCACGCACAGCGGCCCGTGTTGTTCCATGGCGGCTGCCAGCCGAGTGCCGAACATCAGGCGCTCCAGTCCTGCAGACTGCGCACGTCGAACTTCGAGTCGCGGATCACTTCGAGGGAGGTCACTGCGGCGGCGAATTCGGCGAGCGTGGTGATCAGGGGCACGGAGTTCGCGGTCGCCGCGGCTCGGATCTCATAGCCGTCGGCGCGTTCCTGCCGACCCGACGGCACGTTGATGACCATGTCGATGGTGCCCGCGGTGAGGTAGTCGATGACTGTGCGGTCTTCGGCATCGGCCTCGAAGTGCTTGTGCACCTGAGTGGTCTTGATCCCGTAGCGGGAGAGCACGGCCGCGGTGCCGGTGGTCGCGACGACGTCGAAGCCCATGTCGACGAGTTCTTTGACCGGCAGCACCATGGCCCGTTTGTCCCGATCGGCCACCGACACGAACACGGTGCCCGAGGTCGGCAGCTTCACGGATGCCCCGAGCAGTCCCTTCGCAAACGCGGTCGGGAAGTTGTGGTCGATGCCCATGACCTCACCGGTCGAGCGCATCTCGGGACCGAGGATCGAGTCGACGATCTTACCGTCGACGGTGGTGAACCGACGGAACGGCAGGACCGCCTCCTTGACGGCGATCGGATGGTCGAGCGGCAGGGTCGAGCCATCGCCCTCTGCGGCCAGCAGGTCACCGCGGAGGTCCTCGATGGTGCGGCCCACGGCGATGAGCGCCGCGGCCTTGGCAAGCTGGGTCGACGTCGCCTTCGAGACGAACGGCACGGTGCGCGAGGCCCGTGGGTTGGCTTCGATGACGTGGAGGACGTCGGCGGCGATGGCGAACTGGATGTTGAGTAGTCCACGCACGCCCACACCTTCGGCGATGGCCTTCGTCCCCTGGCGGACGCGCTCGAGCACGTCCTCGCCCAGCGTCAGCGACGGCAGTACGCAGGCGGAGTCGCCGGAGTGGATTCCGGCTTCTTCGATGTGCTCCATGATTCCGCCGATGTAGACCTCGTTGCCGTCGTAGAGGGCATCGACGTCGATCTCGATGGCGTCTTCGAGGAACCGGTCGACCAGGACCGGACGATCGGTGGAGATCTCCGTGGCGCTGGCCATGTAGTCGAACAGCTGAGTGCGATCGTAGACGATCTGCATTCCGCGTCCCCCGAGGACGTAGGAGGGCCGCACGAGCACCGGGTAGCCGATGTTCTCGGCGATCGCTGCCGCTTCCGCAGAGGTCACCGCGGTGCCGTGCTTGGGAGCGGTGAGTCCGGCCCTCTCCAGCACGGTTCCGAACTCTCCGCGATCCTCGGCCAGGTCGATGGCTTCGGGCTGCGTGCCGAGCACCGGCACGCCTGCGGCCTTGAGCTTGTCGGCCAGGCCCAACGGGGTCTGCCCGCCGAGGGTGCACACGACGCCGAGGACCTCACCGGCGGCGAGTTCGGCGTGGTAGACCTCCATGACGTCTTCGAACGTCAATGGCTCGAAGTACAGACGATCAGCGGTGTCGTAGTCGGTCGACACGGTCTCCGGATTGCAGTTGACCATGATCGTCTCGTATCCGGCCGAGCCGATCGCCATGGTGGCATGCACGCACGAGTAGTCGAACTCGATGCCCTGGCCGATCCGGTTCGGTCCCGAGCCGAGGATGATCACGGCCGGGCGGTCGCGCGGCATGACCTCGGTCTCGGAGTCGTAGCTCGAGTAGTGGTAGGGAGTCTTCGCTTCGAATTCTCCGGCGCAGGTGTCGACGGTCTTGAACACCGGACGCACGCGCAGCGCGTGGCGGATGCCGGTGACGACACTCGTGTCGAGGCTGCGCAGCCCCGCGATCTGCTCGTCGGAGAAGCCGTGGTTCTTCGCGACCCGCAGGACCTGCTCGTCGAGCTCGGCGGCGTCGCGGATATGGGCGGCCACCTCGTTGATGAGCTGGATCTGATCGAGGTACCAGGGGTCGATCTCGCAGGCGTCGAAGACCTCTGCCGCGCTCAGCCCGGCGGCGAGTCCGCGCTGGACCGAGTGGATGCGGTCGGCGGTGGCGTGCGAGATGGCTTCGAGGACGGATTCGCGGACGTCGTCGTCGGAGACGTCGGGCAGGTCGGTCCAACTGAACGAGGAGCCCTTCTGCTCGAGTGAGCGCATCGCCTTCTGCAACGCGGTGGTGAAGTTGCGCCCCAGGGCCATGACTTCGCCGACGGATTTCATCGTCGTCGTCAGGGTCGGATCCGCGGCCGGGAACTTCTCGAAGGTGAAGCGCGGGATCTTCACGACCACATAATCCAGCGTCGGTTCGAAGCTGGCCGGGGTGACCTTCGTGATGTCGTTGGGGATCTCGTCGAGCGAGTAGCCGACGGCGAGCTTCGCGGCCATCTTCGCTATCGGGAAGCCCGTGGCCTTCGACGCCAGCGCAGACGACCGGGACACGCGCGGGTTCATCTCGATGGTGATGATGCGGCCGGTCTTGGGGTCGACGGCGAACTGGATGTTGCAGCCGCCGGTGTCCACGCCGACGGCGCGGATGATGGCGATGCCGATATCGCGCATCGACTGGTATTCCCGGTCCGTCAGGGTCAGCGCCGGGGCCACGGTGATCGAGTCACCGGTGTGCACGCCGACGGGGTCGACGTTCTCGATCGAGCACACGACGACGACGTTGTCCTTGTTGTCGCGCATGAGCTCGAGCTCGTATTCCTTCCACCCGAGGATCGATTCCTCGAGCAGCACCTCGTGGGTGATGGAGTCGGACAGGCCGGCGCCGGCGATGCGGCGCAGATCGGCTTCGTCGTAGGCCATGCCCGAACCGAGGCCGCCCATGGTGAACGAGGGGCGCACGACGACCGGGTAGTTGAGCTCTTCGGCCGCTGCCAGGGCTTCGTCGAGGGTGTGGCAGATGGCGGACCGGGCCACCTCGGCGCCGCAGGCCTCAGCGATGTCCTTGAACTTCTGGCGGTCCTCACCGCGCTGGATGGCATCGACATCGGCACCGATGAGTTCGACGCCGTACTTCTCGAGCACTCCTGCGTCGTGGAGGGCGATGGCCGCGTTGAGTGCCGTCTGTCCGCCCAGGGTGGGCAGAAGCGCGTCGGGGCGCTCCTTCTCGATGATCGTCTCGATGACGTCCGGATCGATCGGTTCGACATACGTGGCATCGGCGATGTCCGGGTCGGTCATGATGGTCGCCGGATTCGAGTTGATGAGGATGACGCGCAGCCCCTCGGAGCGCAGCACGCGGCAGGCTTGGGTGCCCGAATAGTCGAATTCGCAGGCCTGGCCGATGACGATGGGGCCGGAGCCGATGACGAGGACGGAGGTGAGGTCGTGTCTCAGTGGCATTGGGTGTTCTCCTTAGGCCTGGGCAGCCGAATCGGCCTGGGAAGCGGACATGAGGTCGACGAAGCGATCGAACAGGTAGCTCGAATCGTGCGGTCCGGCCGCGGCCTCGGGGTGGAATTGGACGGAGAAGGCGGGAATGTCGAGGCAGGCGAGTCCCTCGACGACATCGTCGTTGAGGCACACATGGGACACAGTGACCCGGCCGTAGTCGGCCTTGTGCGGGGCGATGGTCTCACCCGTCAGCGGAGCGTCGACGGCGAAGCCGTGGTTCTGCGAGGTGATCTCGACCTTGCCCGTGGTCCGATCCATCACGGGCACGTTGATGCCGCGGTGGCCGAAGGGCAGCTTATAGGTGCCGAAGCCCAGGGCCCGACCGAGCAGCTGGTTGCCGAAGCAGATGCCGAAGAACGGCATGCCCGCATCGAGCACGGCGCGCAGCAGTTCGACCTGGTCGTCTGCGGTGGCAGGGTCGCCGGGGCCGTTGGAGAAGAAGACTCCGTCGACGCCGAGGGCTCGGATCTGCTCGAAGCTGGTCGTCGACGGCAGCACATGGACGTCGATTCCGCGTTCCGACAGTCGCTCGGGGGTCATCGACTTGATGCCGAGGTCGACGGCGGCGACGCTGAACCTCTTCTCCCCGCGGGCGGGAACGAGGGTCGGTTCGGTGACCGAGACCTCGTCGACGAGATTGGCTCCGGCCATCTGCGGGGAGGCCTGGACACGGGCGAGGAGTTCGGACTCGGGCGCCTCGGCAGCGGGGCCGGAGAAGATGCCCACGCGCATGGCTCCCTTGTCGCGCAGATGTCGGGTCAGCGCGCGGGTGTCGACGTCGGAGATGCCGACGATCCCGGACTCGGTCAGCCAGTCGACGAGGTCGCCTTCGGACCGCCAGTTCGACGAGATCCGGGAGGCGTCGCGGACGACGTAGCCGGCCGCCCAGATCCGGGCGGATTCGTCATCGGTGCGGTTGACGCCGGTGTTGCCGATGTGCGGAGCGGCCTGGATGATGATCTGCCGGTGGTAGGACGGGTCGGTCAGCGTCTCCTGGTAGCCGGACATGGCGGTGACGAACACGGCCTCACCGGTGGTCTCGCCAAGTTGTCCGTAGGCGGATCCGTGGAAGGTCCGGCCGTCTTCGAGGACGAGGACGGCGGGGGTGGTGGAAAAGCTCATTGTGCCTCTTCGATCATTTCTCGGATGCGGTCGACGGTGGGGGTGGTGGATGCGGCGTAGCGGGCACGGAAGCCCGTATCGACGAGGGTGTCGCCGAGATGCCAGGTGATGCGGATGATGCCTCCGCGTTCGACGAATTTGCCGATCATCCCGTTCGTGGTGTCCACGGAGACGATGTCGCGGCGCGGGATGAGGAAGTCCTCGCGTCCGGCCAGGTCCATGATCACTCCCCCGTCGGTGACGACGAGTTCCCCGGTGGTGCGGATGCCCAGGCCGTGGACGGCGACGCGTTCGAGCGGATGGCCAGCTTTCGTCGTCGACACATAGGAGCCTTCGACGGGTTCGGCGACGGCTTTGATGCCCATATGGGGCTTCGGCGGGATGACGACTTCCGCCTGGGCCTGTTTGCGTCGGCTCCATCCCCAGGCGATCGCGACGATCACGATGACGATGACTGCGGCGACGATGAGTGTGCCTACTGTTGTGTCCATGTTGCTCCTGCCGGGTGGGGTGTGGTCAGTGCCCCTGCGGCCAAGACCCGGTGGCCGTAGAAGAAGGTGTCGGTGACCTGCGTGGTCACTTCGACGCCGGCGAAGGGGTTGTTCCGTCCCTTCGTGGCGTGGTCGGCGGGTTCGATGCGGTGCGGTGCGGCCGGGTCGACGAGGACGATGTTCGCGCTCGCCCCGACTTCGAGGCTGCCGTGCCCGGAGGCTCCGGTGATCCGAGCCGGGGCCGACGACATCACACGGGCCACATCGCCGAAGTCGAAGTCGTGGTCGGCCATGGCGGCGACGACGATGGACAGCGCGGATTCCATGCCGACCATGCCCATGGCCGCGGCGGTCCATTCGCTGCACTTGTGTTCGGCGGTGTGCGGGGCGTGGTCGGTGCCGACGACGTCGATCGTGCCGTCCGCCAGGGCAGTCCGCAGCGCCTGGACGTCACGGTCGGTGCGCAGCGGCGGGTTGACCTTGTACACGGGGTCGAAGGTGCGTACGAGTTCGTCGGTGAGCATGAGATGGTGCGGTGTCACCTCGGCGGTCACGGCGATCCCCCGGGCCTTGGCCCAGCGGACGAGGTCGACGCTGCCGGCGGTGGAGACGTGGCAGATGTGCAGCCGGGATCCGACGTGTTCGGCCAGGAGCACATCACGGGCGATGATCGATTCCTCGGCGACGGCGGGCCAGCCGGGCAGTCCGAGTTCGGCCGAGACCGTTCCCTCGTTCATCTGTGCGCCCTCGGTCAGGCGCGGTTCCTGTGCGTGCTGGGCGATAATCCCGCCGAAGGTCTTGACGTATTCGAGGGCGCGGCGCATGAGCAGCGGATCGGAGACGCAGATGCCGTCATCGGAGAACATGCGCACGCGGGCACCCGAACGTGCCATGGCGCCCAATTCGGCGAGCTGACGGCCCTCGAGGCCGGTGGTCACGGCGCCGACGGGCACGACTTCGGTGAATCCGGACGAGCGGCCGAGGCGGTGGACCTGTTCGACGACTCCTGCCGTGTCGGCCACGGGCGCGGTGTTGGCCATGGCGTGGACGCAGGTGTAGCCGCCCGACGCCGCCGATCGGGACCCTGTGAGCACGGTCTCGGCGTCCTCTTTGCCGGGTTCGCGCAGGTGGGTGTGCATGTCGACGAGGCCGGGCAGAGCCACGAGGCCCGCAGCGTCGACGATCTCGTGGTCGCCTGTGCCCAGAAGCTCGGGGTCGACGATGCGTCCGTGACGGATCGCGATATCGGCGACGCCGCGGCCGAGGACGTCGGCGCCGCGGATGAGGTAATCAGTCATTGGTCTCCTCCTGACCGGTCAGCAGACGGTAGAGGACCGCCATGCGCACGCTCACTCCGTTCTCGACCTGGTCGAGAACGAGGGCGCGGGGTGAGTCCGCTGCGGCAGCGGAGATCTCGAAACCGCGGTTCATGGGACCCGGGTGCATGATGAAGGTCGAGGCCGGCAGTGTGGCCAGCCGGGCCGCGCTCAGTCCCCACAAGCGGGCGTATTCGCGTTCGTTGGGGAAGAAGGACTCGTGCATCCGCTCGTGCTGGACCCGCAGCATCATCACGGCGGCGAAGTCCACCGCGCTCAGGGCCGAATCGAAGTCGAAGTGGACGGTCACCGGCCAGTCGTCGACTCCCCACGGCAGCAGGGTGGGCGGGGCGATGAGGTGGACATCCGCGCCGAGGCGGGCGAGCAGGTGCACGTTCGACCGGGCCACACGGGAATGCAGGATATCCCCGACGATGGCGACCTTCGCTCCGTCGAGTCCCTGACCGCGCGGTCCCCCGGCCACCGGCCCCGAGGCGGGGACTCCGGCCAGTGCCCGACGCAGGGTGAACGCGTCGAGCAGCGCCTGGGTGGGATGTTCGTGGGTGCCGTCGCCGGCGTTGACGACGGGGACGTCGATCCACCCGGTGTGGGCGAGACGATGGGCCGTGCCGGCTCCGGGATGGCGGACGACGATGGCATCGGCGCCCATCGCCGAGATCGTCTGGATCGTGTCCTGGAGGCTTTCGCCCTTCGAAACGGAGGAGCCCTTGGCGGAGAAGTTGAGCACATCGGCCGAAAGCCGTTTGGCCGCGGCTTCGAAGGACAGGCGGGTGCGTGTGGAGTCCTCGAAGAAGAGGTTGACCACCGTGCGTCCGCGCAGCACGGGCAGCTTCTTGACTTCGCGTTCGGAGACCAGCGTCATCTCCTCGGCGATGTCGAGGATGCCGATGGCGTCGTCTCGGCTGAGCGTCGCGGTGTCGAGCAGATGCTTCATTCCCGGCCTCCCGAGATGCTCACGGAGTCGTCTCCGTCGATTTCGGTCAGACAGACGTTGACGCGTTCACTGCTCGAGGTCGGCAGGTTCTTGCCGACATGGTCGGCACGGATCGGCAGGTCCCGGTGGCCGCGGTCGACGAGGACGGCGAGCCGGACCTTGGCGGGCCGGCCGACATCGGCGAGGGCATCGAGGGCGGCACGGATGGTGCGTCCGGAGAAGAGCACATCGTCGACGAGGACGACGGTCTTCGCATCGATTCCCGCACTCGGGATGGTGGTGGGTTCGGGCGCCCGGTAGGAGCCGCCTCGCAGATCGTCGCGGTACATCGTGATGTCGAGGCTGCCGGAGAGTTCGGCAGCGGCCTCGGGATTCCCGGAGATCGAGGCGATCGCCTCGGCGAGTCGGTGGGCGAGCGGGACTCCGCGGCGCGGAATGCCGAGGAGCACGAGGTCGTCGCTGCCCTTGTTGGATTCGATGATCTCATGGGCGATCCGGGTGATCGCCCGCGAGATATCGGGGGCGTCCAGCACTGTTCGCTGTGTCATATTTCCCCTTCTCCGCCTCTCTGGACGGTGGTTAAAGGAGTGCTTCGATTCGATTGTAGACCCGGTGGGAAGCCCACCGGCGGGCGGGTCCGAAGTGCGGACCCGCCGTCAGATGAGTGTCGGTTTGACGTCGAGGATGCGGGAGAGCAGCCCCGAGACGAAACCGGGAGAGTCATCGGTGGAGAACTGTCTGGCCAGTGACACGGCTTCGTCGATGGCCACCTTGTCGGGGACCTCGTCGTTGAACAGCATCTCCCAGGTTCCGATCTCGAGCAGAGACCGGTCGACGGCCGGCATCCGGTCCAGGGTCCAGCCTTCTGAGTAGGTGGAGATGATCTCATCGATCTCCGCGTGCTTCTCGGTGATGCCCGTGACGATCTCGACCGCGTATTCCTTCATCGGGTAGTCGGGATCGTTCGACCGCAGGGTGACGAGTTCGTCCATGGCCAGTCGACGCTGCCCGGCTTCGAAGAGCAGCTCGAGAGCCCGGCGACGGGCTCGGGTACGTGCGGAGGCCACTTACTTGACGCGACCGAGGTAGTCGCCGCTGCGGGTGTCGACCTTGACCTTCACGCCCTCTTCGAGGAACAGGGGCACCTGGATCTCGTAGCCGGTCTCGAGAGTCGCCGGCTTCGATCCGCCGGTCGAACGGTCGCCCTGGAGTCCGGGTTCGGTGTGGGTGATGGTCAGCTCGACCGAGGGCGGCAGCTCCACCGACAGCGGGGTGCCTTCGTGGAAGGAGATCTGCAGATCCTGGTTCTCGAGCATGTAGTTCGCGGCATCGCCGACGAGCTCTGCGGAGATGTTGACCTGGTCGTAGTCCTTGGCGTCCATGAACACGTAGTCGGTGCCGTCATGGTAGAGGTACTGCATATCGCGACGGTCGACATTCGCGGTCTCGACCTTGGTTCCGGCGTTGAAGGTCTTGTCGATGATCTTGCCGGAGATGACGTTCTTCAGCTTGGTGCGGACGAAGGCCGGTCCTTTTCCGGGCTTGACGTGCTGGAATTCGAGCACCTGCCACAGCTGGTTGTCGAGGTTGAGCACAAGGCCGTTCTTCAGGTCGTTCGTTGTCGCCACTAATTCGTCCTTCTTCGGTTCAGTCCTGATCACCGAATGGTGATCGCAGTCGGCACGGCGCGCCGCCCAGCCCCGCGGTTCGGGGTCGACGAATGCGCCACTGGGCAAGTCTAGCAAGCTTCAGCGGGACGCTTCCATTTGGGCGGGGTCAGTCGAGGCCGAGTCCGATGCCGAGGGGAACCGTCGGCGAATCCTCACCGATCTCCTGGTAGGCGGTGAAGAGGATGGAGGCATCGGGGATCTCGACGGTGCTCGGTTCGCCGATGTCGCTGAGCAGCACCATCCGCAGCATCGCTCCGCGGGCCTTCTTGTCTCTCTTCATCGTCTCGAGCAGCTGCGGCCAGACGTCGGAGCGGTACCCCACGGGCAGCCCGAGCTTGCCGAGCAGTTCGCGGTGGAGGTCGACGACTTCGTAGGGCAGGCTCTTGATCATCGACGCCACCTCGGCGGCGAAGACCATGCCCACCGACACGGCGGCACCGTGGCGCCACTGGTAGCGCTCCTTGTGTTCGATCGCATGGCCGAGGGTGTGACCGTAGTTGAGTATCTCCCGACGTCCGGATTCCTTGAAGTCTCCGGAGACGACCTCGGCCTTGACCCGGATGGAGCGTTCGATGAGCTCGCGCAGCACGGGTCCGTGCACATCGGCGATCTCGTCCTTGGAATGGTTCGCCAAGAGGTCGAGGATCGCGGGGTCGGCGATGAATCCGGTCTTGACCACCTCGGCGAGTCCGGTGAACAGTTCGTTCTCCGGCAGGGTCCCGAGCGTGTCGAGGTCGACGAGGACCCCGGCGGGTGCGTGGAAGGAGCCGACGAGGTTCTTGCCTTCGGCGGTGTTGATTCCGGTCTTGCCGCCGACGGAGGCATCGACCATTCCGAGGACGGTGGTGGGGATGTGGATGACCGTGATTCCGCGCAGCCAGGTGGCGGCGACGAATCCGCCGAGATCGCTCACCGCTCCCCCGCCGACGGTGACGATCGCGTCGGTGCGGGTGAAGTCGGACTGGCCGAGGACCTGCCAGCAGAATGCGGCGACCTGGACGTGCTTGGCCTCTTCGGCGTCGGGGATCTCCGCGGCCACGGCTTCGAGGCCGGCGGCGGCGAGGTCGTCGCGGACGGTCTCACCGGTCGTCCGCAGGGCGCGGGGGTGGATGACGAGGACCTTCTCGACGCGGTTGCCGAGCAGCTCGGGCAGTTCGCCGAGCAGTCCCTGGCCGACGAGGACGGGGTAGTTCCCGCCGGCGTCCACATTGATGCGTGTGAGGCTCATTCGTCCGTCTTCCTGATCGTTCATCGTCTTCTCTCAAGGCTCGGCCGCCCGGTGAGTGCTCGGAGTCGAGGCACGGCTTCCGTGGCCCGGATCCAGCCTAGCTCTCACCGGTGCCCGGCGGCGAAACGGGTGACCGATGTGGTCGCAGACGTCTCACCGCCGGGGCTGTGCTCAGCGCTGTTGACCGGAGCCGTCGTCGTCGGGATCGGCGTACTTCGCGTACTCTTCGGCTCGCTGCAGACCGGTGAGGACGTCGACGACTCGGTTGACCACCGTCGACGGCGGTGAGTTCGACGCTTGGACCCGGAAGGTCGCGACCTGTTCGTAGAGCGGTTCGCGTTCGCTGACCAGGGCCAGCCAGTTCTCCACCGGGCTTCCGGCGCCACGCAGCAGGGGCCGGTGCGGGGCGGTCAGTCGCTGTGCCACGGTGTCGACATCGATATCGATGTGCACGACTTTGATCGCCGGGTGTCGCAGCTGGGCACGGGTGCCGGGGTTGAGGATCGCTCCTCCGCCCAGGGAGACGATGCCCGGACGATCGAGCAGACGACGCAGTGCTCTGCGCACGACTTCGCGTTCGATGCGTCGGAAGTGATCTTCGCCGCGTTCGACGAAGATCTCCGAGATGACCCCGTACTTGTCGACGATGTTCGCGTCCGTGTCCGTCAGCGGCAGGCCGAGCCGGTCGGCGAGCAGCCGACCGATCGTCGACTTCCCTGCCGCCGGCGGACCGGAGAGCACGATGCGCGAGAGCGCGGCGGGGACCGGTTCCAGGGGCGGGACCGGTTTGGGCAGCGGGGGGTGGTTCATCGTCCGATGCGGAGGTTCTCCGGAATGGCCGCGACATAGGCGTCCAGGTTCCGCTTCGTCTCGGCAACGGAGTCTCCGCCGAACTTCTCGACGACCGCCTCGGCGAGCACGAGGGCCACCATGGCTTCGGCGACGACGCCGGAGGCGGGCACCGCGCAGACGTCGGAGCGCTGATGATTCGCCTTCGCGGCTTCACCGGTCTCGACGTCGACCGTCGCCAGGGCGCGCGGAACTGTCGCGATCGGCTTCATTCCCGCCCGCACGCGCAGCGGTCCGCCCGTGGACATGCCGCCTTCGGTGCCGCCGGCGCGATTGCTCGTGCGGCGGAATCCGTCGGGTCCGACGTCCAGTTCGTCATGGGCTCGCGAGCCGGGACGCTTCGTGGTGAGGAATCCGTCTCCGACCTCGACTCCCTTGATCGCCTGGATGCCCATGAGGGCGCCGGCCAGGCGGGAGTCGAGACGACGGTCCCAATGCACATGGGAGCCCAGCCCCGGAGGCAGGTCGTAGGCGAGGACCTCGACGACTCCGCCGAGGGTGTCCCCGGCCTTCTTCGCCGCGTCGATCTCGGTGACCATCGCGGCCGAGAGGTCTGCGTCGAAGCAGCGGACCGGATCGGCGTCCAGGGCGTCGACATCGGCTGCGGTCGGCAGTGCGGGCAGGGCATCGGCTGAGTGTTCGGCACCGCCGATGGCCACGGTGTGGGAGACGAGGGTGATGCCCAGTTCGGCGAGGAAGTTCGCCGCCACGGTGCCCAGCGCCACACGCATCGCGGTCTCACGTGCCGAGGCGCGCTCCAACACGGGACGGGCCTCATCGAAGCCGTACTTCTGCATCCCGACGATATCGGCATGCCCCGGACGCGGCCGGGTCAGCGGGGCGTTGCGGGCCAGTCCTTCGAGTTCGGAGGCGTCGACGGGGTCCGGGCTCATCACGGACTCCCATTTCGGCCATTCGGTGTTGCCGACCTCGATGGCCACGGGCGAGCCCAAGGTCTGCCCGTGTCGGACACCGCCGAGGAGACGCACCTCGTCGGCTTCGAACTTCATCCGTGCACCGCGGCCATAGCCGAGTCGGCGCCGAGCCAAGCTCGCACGAATATCGTCCCTGGTGATCGGTACATGGGCGGGAAGCCCTTCAATGATCCCGGTCAGCGCTTCGCCGTGGGATTCGCCTGCAGTCAGCCATCTCAACATTCCACCGATTCTACAAAAGTATTGGGGCGAACAGGCACCCGAGCCACATGCCGGAAAGCATCGCCGGTCCGAAGGCGATGGTCACCCCGCGGACCCGACCGGCTCGGACCGCAGCGATGAGCGCCCAGATCCCGCTGATGAGCATCATGGCGGCCAGCACGAGCGCGGGCGCCCACGGATCGAAGAGACCGGGCACGGCGAAGACGATGAACGCGAGCTTGACGTCCCCGAGCCCCATCGACCGAACCCGCAGCACACGCCCCACCAGGTGCAGTGCCGTGAAGAAGACGAGGGCGAGGAGTCCGGCGAAGAATGCTGAGAACCACATCGGCAGGTCTCCGAGCACGGAGCCTGTGATGATGAGCCCCAGGGCCAGCAGCGACAGCGGGATAACGATCCGATCAGGCAGTCTGCGTAGGCTGACATCCGCGGTGGCGAGGAACGGTGTGGCGCCGGAGACGAGGCCCAGCAGCAGGGCGGAGACGATGCGGTCGGCCGAGTTCGGCTCGGCCGGGGTGAACGTCGTCCCGCTCAGCGGCGCATATGCGCTCCACCCCGTCTCCGGTGGTGCGAGCACCGTGAGGGTGAAGACGACGGCGGCGACTGCGGCGATGACGAGTCCGACCACCAGCGGTCCCGGCCCTCGAGCCCATCTGGAGGCGTGCCACCGGTGCAGGTGTGCTGAGTCGTTGAGCCAGGTCTGCGGAGTTGCCGCGAGGATGAGCCCGCCGGCCAGAGCGGTCAGCACCGTGAGCCCGACAGTCATCGCGTGCAGCACTCCGGTGTCCATCGCGATCCCCGGTTCAGTCCCGGACCCGGGCGGGTGGGCTCTCGAGTGCTGCGTACATGGCCGACGCGACCCGCGCAGTCAGGTCGTCTGCCGCCGGCAGGTTGTCCGACGTCGATGCGTCATCGGCCCTGGCCGCTGCGAGGAACATCTCGAACTGGGCGACCGCCTGTTCGACGAGCATGGCGGTTCCGGCGACGGGGCGCAGGCCGTGCGCGGCGGCCGCGGCGAGGAACGTCGAATCGGCGGCGTAGGCGACGTCGAGGGCGATGGCACCGGGGGCGAAGGCATCATCCCAGACCGGGTCGGGAGCCGCCTCGGCGGGCAGGGTGGAGATGACGATCGCCGAGGGACCGATCCGGCTCAGATCCCCCACCGAGGCGGTCAGTCCGATCCGTTCGGCCAGATCGAGGACCCGCCGGGCACGGTCCGGGTTGCGGACGCGGAAGTCCACGTGTGCGATCCCGAGGTCGCGGCAGGCCACGAGCGCCGAGGCGGCCGTGGCCCCGGCGCCGAGGATCGTCGCCCGACCGGCTCCCGCACCACCGGCCCCGGCCGGTCCCGATTCTCTGTGTGGGGCGATCGCCCGCACGATGCCGCGCACGTCGGTGTTCGCCACCTGCACCCGGTTGCTGCGCCGGATGAGGGTGTTGCCGGCCGCTGTCAGTGCCGCCGTTTCGTCGATGTCCCATCCGCGAACGGCGGCGAGTGTGACGAGACGGTCCTTCAACGGCATCGTCAGCGAGAACCCGATGTGCTCGGGATGGGAGTCGAGGAACCCTTCGAGCTCGTCGGCTGCGAGTTCGAATCGCGAGTATTCGCTGGACTCCATGTTCAGCGCCGCGAAGGCGGCACGGTGGAGCAGCGGGGACTTCGAATGGGCGATCGGCGAACCGAGCACTGCGGCGAGGATCCTCACCGGCTATCCGTTGTCCTTCCTGTGCTCGCGCAGCCATTTGCGGTAGATCTCGACGTTCTTCTTGTGATCCTCGTAGTTGTCGGCGAACTTCGTCTCCCCCGTGTCCGGATTCGTCGCGACGAAGAACTGCCAATCGCCGTCGGCGGGTTCGAGCGCAGCTTCGACCGCTCCCTGGCTCGGCGAGTTGATGGGCCCGGGAGGCAGGCCCTTCTTCTTGTACGTGTTGTACGGCGAGTCCGACTGGCGTTCCTCCTCCGTCGTCGTCAGGTCGGAGCGGGCGCCGTGGATATAGGCCACGGTCGCATCCGATTGGAGCAGCCCCCCGGTCTTCGATTTCTCGGAGATGCGGTTGAGGAAGGTCCTGGCCACCTTCGATCGCACCTCGGGATCTCCCGGGGATTCCTTCTCCACGAGGCTGGCCAGGGTGAGGATGCGGTTGGCGTCCTTGCCCTCGATTCCCAGTTCGTCGAGTTCGGTCTCGGTCTTGTCGACCATCTCCTGGACGATGTCCTCGGCGGTCTTCTGCTTGTTCAGGTCGTACGTCGCCGGGTACAGGTAGCCTTCGAGGCTCGGGGCCTCGATATCGAGTCCGTATTCCTTCGGGGTCTTGTCGTCGACGGCTTTGTCGACCTCATCGGCGTCCATCCCCGACTCGATCATGATCGCCTTGATCTCTTCGACCTGTTTGCCTTCGGCGACCGTGATCTTCGGCGGGGCTATGGGGTTGATGAGCGCTTCGACCGCGGCCTCCGAACTCATCTTCTCCCGCATCGTCCAGGTTCCTGCCTGGATGGTCGCCTCACGGCGTTCGATCTCGTCGAGGAAGGGTTTGGAATTCATGATCACCCCGGCTTCGACGAGCTGGTTGGCCACGGTGCGGGCGGAGGAGCCGGGAGCGATCTCGATCGAGACCTCGTTCGTGCCCTGACCCTCGTAGTCGCCCTTGGGGCCGAACAGGTCGTCGACGACTCCCCCGGCCGCGCGCACACCGAAGAATCCTCCGATGCCGAAGACGAGGATGCAGATGATCACGATCGTCGCCGTCCGCCGCCGACGCAGCATTCTGCGCCGCTTCTTCGCGCGGACTTCCGCGCGGGTCAGTCCTTCGTCGGACGAGAACTCTTCGGTGATGGGGCTCATACGTCGTACTCCTCGTCGGGCATCTCACGGCCGGCGGGAACACCGGTGTTGTGTTCGTACTCGAGGGCGTTCTGGAGGATGATCACGGCGGCCTGGGCGTCGACGATCTCGCGTCGCTGGCGTGATGACTTCCCGGCCGCGGCGAGGGCGTGGTGGGCTTCGACCGTGGTGAAGCGCTCATCGACGAGCCGGACAGGAGTGCCGGTGGCCCCGGCGACCCGACGGGCGAACTCCAACGCCGAGGCGGCTGCGGCCCGGGCGGCGCCGTCGAGGGATTTCGGGTCCCCCACCAGAAGTTCGATGGGTTCGTATTCGTCGACGATGGCACGCAGCTGACCCAGCGCCGCCGGTTCGTCGCTGCGTCGGACGACGGTCAGCGGCGTGGCCAGGATCCCGTCAGGGTCGCAGGAGGCGACGCCGATCCGCACGGAACCGATGTCGAGACCCAGCCGGCGACCTCGTCGGAAACTCACTGGATGGCTGCCTTGACCGCCGCGATGGCCGACGGGATCGCCGCGGGGTTGCTGCCGCCGCCCTGGGCGAGGTCGGGCTTGCCGCCGCCTCCGCCGCCGAGTTCACCGCAGGCCAGAGACACGAGTCTGCCGGCCTGCAGGCCGGCGGCGCGGGCCGCCTCGGTGGTGGCGATGACGACGACGGGCTTGCCGCTGCTGACGCCGATGCCGACGATCACGGCCTGACGGTCGGCGACCCGGTTGCGCAGGTCGGTGACCAGTGTGCGGATGTCTCCGGCATTGGCGATATCGCCGAGTTCGGCCTGGACGAAGAGCGTCCGGCCCACGGTCTGTGCCTCGTCGAGGAACTTGCCCGAAGAGGCGAGCAGCTGTTGGGCGTTGAGCCGGGCGATCTCCTTCTCTGCGTCCTTGAGCCGGCTCATCAGGTCGGACACGCGCGCGGTGACGTCGGTGCCGGGGACCTTGAGCATCTCCGACAGGGAGGACACGATGGTCCTCTCGGCGGCCAGGGACCGGAAGGCGTCCATGCCGACGGCGGCTTCGATGCGCCGGACTCCGGAGCCGACGGAGGCTTCGGAGAGCACGGAGATCGGGCCGACTTCGGCGGAGGCTCCGACGTGGGTGCCGCCGCAGAGTTCGCGCGAGAACGGCCCGCCGATGTCGACGACGCGCACGACGTTCGGGTACTTCTCGCCGAAGAGCGCCATGGCACCGGACTTCTTCGCATCGTCGAAGGACATGTATTCGGTGCCGACGTCGTAGTTCGAGCGCACCGCAAGGTTCGCCACCTCTTCGATCTCGGACCGCATCTGCGTGCTCGGGGCTTCGGGGAACGAGTAGTCGAAGCGCATGTAGCCGGGCTGGTTGAGCGAACCGGCCTGCACGGCATGGCTGCCGAGGATCTCGCGCAGCGCGGCGTGGACGAGGTGAGTGGCGGTGTGGGCCTGGGCACCTTGGAAGCGGTGGTCGTGGTCGACGGCGGCGAGCACCTCGTCGCCGACGCGCAGTTCTCCGTCGATGACCTCGACCCGGTGAGCCGGCAGTCCCTTGACCGGGTTCTGCACATCGCTGACCCGCGCGGTGAAGCCGTGGCCGGAGATGAGTCCGACGTCGGCGCGCTGGCCGCCGGCCTCGGCGTAGAAGGGCGTCAGGTCGAGAACGACGTCACCGCTCTGGCCTGTGGTGAGCACCTCGGCGGCGACTCCGTCGACAACGATGCCGCGCACACGGGAGTCGGCTTCGAGACGGTCGTAGCCGACGAATTCGCTGGCGCCTTCGTCGAGCAGTGCCGAATAGGCCGACAGGTCGGTGTGGCCGCCGCCCTTCTTCGCCTTGGCATCGGCCTTGGCGCGGGTGCGCTGCTCACTCATCAGTTCGCGGAACCCGGCTTCGTCGACGTTGAGTCCGGCTTCGGACGCCATTTCGAGGGTGAGGTCGATGGGGAACCCGTGGGTGTCGTGAAGGGCGAAGGCGATGTCTCCGCTGATGGTCTTGTCTCCACCGCCCAGGGACTGTGCGGCATTGGCGAACAGCTGGGTGCCGGATTCGAGGGTCCGCAGGAACGCCTTCTCCTCGGCGAAGGCGACCCGGGAGATCCGGTCGAAGTCGGTTTCGAGCTCCGGGTAGGACAGCTTCATGGCCTGCATGGACACGGGCAGCAGCTCGGGCAGGACTTCTTCCTTGACGCCGAGCAGACGCATGGCGCGCACGGCGCGGCGCAGCAGCCGGCGGAGGATGTAGCCGCGGCCCTCATTGCCGGGACGGACTCCGTCGCCGATGATGATCAGGGCCGAACGGACGTGGTCGGCGACGACGCGCAGCTGCACATCGGCGTGCTCGTCCTCGCCATAGCTGCGCCCGGCCAGGCGGCTGGCGGCCTCGATGACGGGGAAGACCTCGTCGATCTCGTACATGTTCTCCACGCCCTGGAGCAGGAAAGCGACACGTTCGAGTCCCATACCGGTGTCGATGTTCTTCGCAGGCAGGTCGCCGGCGATGTCGAAGTCGACCTTCGAACGGACCTCGGAGAGTTCGAACTCCATGAACACGAGGTTCCAGATCTCGATGTAGCGGTCCTCGTCGGCTACGGGTCCGCCGTCGACACCGTAGGCGGGGCCGCGGTCGAAGTAGATCTCGGAGCAGTAGCCGCCGGGGCCGGGCTGGCCGGTGTGCCAGAAGTTGTCTTCGTTGTCGCGCAGCTGGATGCGCTCACGGGGAACGGAGGTCTCCTCCAGCCACATGTCGATGGTCTCTGCATCGTCCTCGTGCACCGTCGCCCACAGCAGCTCCGGGTCGAAGCCGAGCCCGCCCTCGGCGACGGGGGTCGTCAGCAGTCCCCAGGCGAACTTGATGGCGTCGCGCTTGAAGTAGTCGCCGAAGGAGAAGTTGCCGTTCATCTGGAAGAAGGTGCCGTGGCGGGTCGTCTTGCCGACCTCTTCGATGTCTCCGGTGCGCACACACTTCTGCACGCTGGTGGCCCGGTCGAACGGGGCAGGCTCACGACCGGTGAGGTACGGGATGAACTGGACCATTCCCGCGATATTGAACAGGATGGACGGATCGGAGCTGATCACCGACGCCGAGGGGACCACGGTGTGCCCGTTCGCTTCGAAGTAGTCCAACCAGCGTTGTTTGATCTCTGCCGTCTTCAATCCAAGGCCTTTCGCGTATTGCCTGTGCATCGCCGGGCGGATGAGCCCGACGCGACACTTACTCGTGCGTACCCGCACTTAACAGGGACTAGTTTAATGGGTCGATCGCAATATGCGATGTGGCGCGGCGTGCCGTGAAATCCGGTCCCGGACTGCACCGCCCTCATTCCGCTTCGGCGCCTTTCGGCTGAATAGCCCATTTGAGAATGAATAGCCCATGTTTGAAACTGGGCTGCTCACCTCAAACTGGGCCGCAGCCAAATCAGCGGGCGCGGCGTGCCGTGAATACACGACTGCCCGGAACCGTGCGGTCCCGGGCAGTCGCGGCGGCGCGATGCGCTGTGTTCAGCAGATCAGCGCGAGTAGAACTCGACGACGAGCTGCACGTCACAGGTGATCGGCACCTCTTCGCGCTTCGGGGTGCGCAGCAAGGTTGCCTGCAGGCCCTCGAGGTTCACGTTGAGGTAGCCCGGCGTTGCGGGCAGGACGTCCTTGTGACCACCGGCGGCGGCGACCTGGAACGGATCCATCGAAGCCGAACGCTCGTGCACCTGGATGGTCTGGCCTTCCTTCACGCGGAAGGAGGGACGGTCCACGCGCTGTCCGTCGACAGTGATGTGACGGTGGACGACGAACTGACGGGCCTGGGCCATGGTGCGGGCGAAGCCCGAACGCAGGACGAGGGCGTCGAGGCGCGATTCGAGGAGCTCGACCATCGTCTCACCGGTCAGACCGGGCAGACGGTTGGCTTCCTTGTAGGTCTTGAGCATCTGGGCCTCGCGGATGCCGTACTGCGCGCGCAGACGCTGCTTCTCCTTGAGGCGGACCGAGTAGTCGCTGTCGTTGCGACGACGGGCGCGACCGTGCTCACCTGGAGGGTACGGGCGACGCTCGAAGTACTTCTCGGCCTTGGGTGTCAGAGCAATGCCGAGGGCGCGCGAGAGGCGCGTCATGCGGCGATTACGTGCTGGTGCTGGCACTGTATTACCTTTCATCAATGAGTTCTGTCACGATGGGCCCGGCAGGGTTCTCGCCCCGAAACGCGACTGTTGTTTCCCCGGATGGGAAAGAGGGATTGAGCGTCGAGATCCGCTCGCACCGACCGCCTTTAGGGTGCAGGCACAACAGCTGTCTATCTTACCGGGTCCATGTCGACCGCCGCAAAGCGGAGCGGCGCCTCCCCGGCTGTGATCTTCCCGACTTCATTCGGACGGCGCGCCCCGGGCGATCGAGCGGTCCGCGCTCACTTCGGTCACTGCCGGCAGCCTTCTCCGTCGGTCATTGCCGGCAGCCGTCTTCGTGACTATCGATGGCGGCATCGGCCACGGCGGCTCCGGACCCGCCGTAGATGTTGATGACCGCGTGGACCCCGGCACGAACGAAATGTTCGGCCTGATCGGGGCGTTGGACAACCGCGGCGATGGTCCCGGGGAACCCGGCGATGCGCAGCTGCTCGAGGGCGAAGGTGTTCGAATCGTGCAGCGCCATGGCCAGAACGACGGTGTGTGCGCTGCCGCCGACGACGAGGCGGTGCCAGAACTCGTGGTCGGTGGCATCGCCTTCGAGCACCGTGAACCCGTCGGCGCGCAGAGCCTCGACGACGGTGAGGTCGTTGTCGATGCCGATGACGCTGCGGTCGCCGCGTTCGACGAAGCGCTCGTAGGCCCCGCGGCCGATGCGGCCCATGCCGAGGACGACGACTTCCGCGTCCCCGGTGTCCAACGGCCGGTCACTCGCCCGCAGCCGGGCCTCGTTCTCATCCGGCAGAATCGCATCGAGCTTCGCCACGATCGGAAGGCTGTAGGCATTGGCCAGGGAGGAGCCGATCATACCCAGGGCCACGGCGAGGGCGATGGTGGTCAGCCAATTGTCTTCGAAGAGTCCGCTGTCGACGCCGACGGCGACGACGATGAGTGCGAACTCGGAGAAGTTGCTCAGAGCCAGGCTGGTACGCACGCTGGTGCGGTTGCGCAGACCGAAGAGCCGACCCATGAGGTAGAAGCTCACGAAGTTGAACGGCAGCAGCACGACGCACAGGGCCAGCGCCATGAGCAGATCCGACCAGGTGGGAACCGCGTGGAGCCCGATGACGACGAAGAATCCGACGAGGAAGAGCTCCTTGACGCTGAACAGCGACTTCGACAACTCCACGGCCCGCGGGTGGGTGGAGAAGAGAAGTCCGAGCACCAGCGCTCCGAGGTCGCCGTGGATGCCGACTGATTCGAAGGCGACATAGCCGGGCCCCAAGGCCATGACGACGCCGAAGAGGACGAGCAGCTCACCGCGTCCGACGCGGTCGAGGATCCGTCGCAGCACCCAGACGGCCGGGACGATCAGAACGAGCGCGAAGGCCCATGGACTCGGGGGCTCTTCGCCTGCGATCGAGATGAAGGCCACCGCAGCGAGGTCCTGGAGGACGAGGATCGCGATGGCGATCTGACCGTAGTACGACCCGTCGTCGGAGCGGTCTTCGAGCACCTTGACCACGAGCACCGTGGAGGAGAACGAGAGGGCGAATCCGAGCAGAGCCAAGGTGCCCAGTCCCCCGCCGACACTGACGATGCCGATGGCGGCGGCCGCTCCGATCGTCCCGGCACCGAGGAGGACCACCGTGACCATGTGCAGCGCGGCAGTGCCGTGGGCTTCGGGCTGGAGAAGGGAGCGCAGATCGAATTTCAGTCCGATCGTGAACAGCAGCAGGACAACTCCGATGTCCGATACCTGCTGCAGTCCCGCGAAGGCGGTGAAGCCGAAGACGTGCAGGAGGAATCCGGCCGCGAGGAATCCGACCAACGGCGGGATGCGCAGCTCATGGGCGATGAGTCCCAGCGCCAGCGCGGCGGCGATGGTGATGACGATGTCTGCCATGCCGTCCTCCTCGCTCGGCGCCGCCCGCGATGATTCAGCCCGTCACCGCGTCTGTCACCTAAGTTATCAGGGCCGCAGGAGTCGCCGGAGGTTCTCGAGCCTCTCAGTCATGGACCGTTCCATCCCGTTGCCCGTCGGAGTGTAGTAGCGCTTCCCGCGCAGGGTCTCCGGCAGATACTCCTGATCGGCGACCCCGTGCGGATAGTCGTGCGAGTATTTGTAGCCTTCGCCGTGACCGATTTCCTTCGCCCCCGGGTAGTGGGCGTCGCGCAGGTGCATGGGCACCTGTCCGGCGAGTCCGTTCTTCACATCGGCGATCGCAGCATCCAGGGCTCGGTAGCTGGCATTCGATTTCGGTGCCAGCGCCAAATAGGTGACCGCCTCGGCGAGGGGGATCCGTCCTTCGGGCATGCCGATGTTGGCAACCGCGGTCGAGGCGGCCACGGCGATCGGCAGCGCCTGCGGGTCGGCCATGCCGATGTCTTCGGCCGCGGAGATGACGACTCGGCGGGCGATGAAGCGCGGGTCCTCACCGGCGACGATCATCCGCGCGAGATAGTGCAGGGCTGCGTCGACGTCGGAGCCGCGGATGGATTTGATGAACGCGGAGACCACGTCGTAGTGCTGGTCGCCGTTCCTGTCATAGCGCAGAACGGTTTCGCTGCTCGCCTCCGCGCAGGCGGATTCGGTGATCGAGATCGGTTCGTCGCCCGACTCCTCCGACTGCGCGGCGGCGATTCCGGCGGCGGCTTCGAGGACGGTCAGTGACCGCCGGGCGTCGGCTCCGGCGATGCGGACGATGAAGTTCCGGGCCTCCTCGGTGAGGGTGAACTGTCCGGCCAGCCCACGATCGGATTCGACGGCACGATCGAGCAGATTGCCGACCGCCTCGTCGTCGAGAGGACGCAGGGTGAGCATGAGCGACCGCGACAGCAGAGGCGAGATGACGGAGAACGACGGGTTCTCCGTGGTTGCGGCCACGAGCACGACGAGCCGATTCTCCACGGCCGGCAGCAGGGCATCCTGCTGAGCCTTGGAGAAGCGGTGGATCTCGTCGAGGAACAGGACTGTCGTGCGTGAGTACATCTCCCGCTCGCGGCGGGCGTTCTCGATCACCTGGCGCACGTCCTTGACGCCCGCGGTGATCGCGGAGAGTTCGACGAAGGTGCGGCCCGGGGCATGGGAGATGACATGGGCCAGCGTGGTCTTCCCGACTCCGGGCGGACCCCACAGGATCACCGAGGAGGCTCCCGCCCGGTCTCCCCCGCTGGCTTCGACGAGCTGGTTGAGCGGGGAACCGGGGAAGGTCAGATGCTCCTGGCCGACGACCTCGGCCAGTGTCCGCGGACGCATCCGCACGGCCAACGGATCCAAGGCCCGCCCCGAGGAGGCCCCGGAGGAACCGGCGAAGCCCGGACCAGGCGAATCCTGGTCCGGGCCGTCGGAGAACAGATTGGGTTCTTGGCTCATCAGGCCTCGGCGTCGTCGTCTTCCGGTTCGAAGTCGACTCCGGCCTCGGCACGCTGGGCGTCGGTGATCGGGGCCGGTGCCTGCGTCAGCGGATCGAATCCGCCGCCGGACTTCGGGAAGGCGATGACCTCACGGATCGAGTCGACCCCGGCCAGCAGGGACACGATGCGGTCCCAGCCGAAGGCGATGCCGCCGTGCGGAGGTGCACCGAATTTGAAGGCTTCGAGGAGGAAGCCGAACTTCTCCTCGGCTTCTTCTTCGGAGATGCCCATGATCGAAAAGACGCGCTCCTGCACATCCTTGCGGTGGATGCGGATCGATCCTCCGCCGATCTCGTTGCCGTTGCACACGATGTCGTAGGCGTAGGCCAGAGCGGCACCCGGATCCTCTTCGAGGGTGTCGAGGAATTCGGGCTTCGGTGCGGTGAAGGCGTGGTGGACGGCCGTCCACGCTCCGCCGCCGACGGCGACGTCGCCGGCTGCCTGAGCCTCGGCGGCCGACTCGAACAGGGGCGCGTCGACGACCCACACGAAGGCCCAGTCGCCGTCCTTGATCAGGCCGGTGCGGGCCGCGATCTCGTTGCGGGCGGCGCCGAGGAGGGCGCGGGAGGAGTTCGCCTCACCGGCGGCGAAGAAGATCGCGTCGCCCGGCTGTGCACCGGCCGCCTCGGCGAGTCCTGCCTTCTCCTCATCGGAGATGTTCTTGGCCACCGGACCGGACAGGGTTCCGTCTTCGCCGATGAGCACGTAGGCCAGACCCTTCGCCCCGCGCTGCTTGGCCCAGTCCTGCCAGCCGTCGAGCTGACGACGCGGCAGCGATCCGCCGCCGGGATAGACGACGGAGCCGACATAAGGCGACTGGAAGACGCGGAACGGCGTGTCCTGGAAGAACTCGGTGAGGTTGTGCAGTTCGAGTCCGAAGCGCAGGTCCGGCTTGTCCGAACCGTAGCGCTCCATCGCCTCGTGGTAGGTGATGTGCGGGATCGGCGTGGTGATGTCGTATCCGATGAGCTTCCACAGCGCGGTGAGGATCTCTTCGGCCAGGGCGATGATGTCCTCCTGCTCGACGAAGGAGGCTTCGATGTCGAGCTGAGTGAACTCGGGCTGGCGGTCGGCGCGGAAGTCCTCATCGCGGTAGCAGCGCGCGATCTGGTAGTAGCGTTCCATGCCGGCGACCTGGAGCAGCTGCTTGAACAGCTGCGGCGACTGCGGCAGGGCGTACCAGGAGCCCGGCTTCAGCCGAGCTGGGACGAGGAAGTCACGGGCACCTTCCGGAGTGGACTTCGTCAGGGTCGGGGTCTCGACCTCGACGAAACTGTGGGCGTCGAGGACGGACCGTGCGGCCTTGTTGACATCGGAGCGCAGGCGGATCGTCTTGGCCGGGCCCGAACGGCGCAGGTCGAGGTACCGGTAGCGCAGGCGGGTCTCCTCGCCCACGGCTCCGGAGTCCTCGGCGTGGTCGGAGACCTGGAACGGCAGGGCCGCCGCTTCGGAGAGCACCTCGACGGTGGTGTCGATGACCTCGATCTCGCCGGTGGGCAGGTTCGGGTTCGTGTTGCCCTCGGGGCGGACCGACACGGTGCCCGTGGCCTTGACGACGGTTTCGTTGCGCAGCTGGTGGGCATCGTCCTCCCGGACGACGACCTGCACGATTCCCGAAGCGTCACGCAGATCGATGAAGGCGACACCTCCGTGATCGCGACGACGATCGACCCACCCGGTGAGGGTGACGGTTTCTCCTGCGTTCGCGGCTCGCAGGCTTCCGGCTTCGTGGCTTCGCAGCACCTAGGGCTCCTTTGTGATGTTGTGGTCTAGCGCGTGAACAATGATAGTCGCCCTGCGCTCAGCTCCGGTACACGCGGGGCCAGAGGTCCTCGTCTGCCGGAATCCAGGTGTCCGGGTCCGCTGTCGTCTGCTCACCCGAGCGGATGTCCTTGACCTCGTGACCGGACTCACCGTCGGTGAACCAGACGAACGGAATATCGCGGCGCTCGGCATAGCGGATCTGCTTGCCGAACTTCGCGGCGTTCGGCGACACCTCGCAGGGAATATCCCTGGACCGGAGCGTCGCGGCCACGACGTCGGCCTCGCCGCGTCGGGCCTCCTCGGTGACGGCGATGACGACGGCCGAGGGGGTGCCGCGGGTGGCACGGACGGCGGATTCCTCGCCGAGGATGAACGCCATGAGGCGGGAGACGCCGATGGACATGCCCACCCCGGGATAGCTCTTCTTGCCCACGGTCACGAGCGAATCGTAGCGGCCACCGGAGGACACGGAGCCGAGCTCTTCGTGACCGATCAGCTGGGTCTCATAGACCGCTCCCGTGTAGTAGTCGAGGCCACGGGCGATCTTGAGCTGGGCGACGACGACTCCGGGTGCGCGAACGGCGGCGGCTGCCAGCAGCGTCGTCAGCGATTCGAGTCCGGTCTCCAGCAGCGGGTGGTCGACGCCGAGCGCGCGCACCTCATCGGCGAAGTCCGGGGAGTCGGATTCGATGGCGGCCAGCTCCAAGCACAGGCGCTGCTGCTCCTCATCGGCGCCCGCTTCGGCAGCCAGCAGCTTCGCCACTTCGTCGGGACCGATCTTGTCGTATTTGTCGAGGCAGCGCAGCACGGCTTGGATGTTCGTCAGTCCGATTCCGCGAGCGAAGCCTTCGAGCAGCCTGCGGTCATTGACGACGATCCTGATTCCGGGCACGCCGAGCGGGGCGAGCCGGGAGAACGCATCGGCCACGGCCAAGGGGATTTCGACCTCGAAGTGTCCGGGCAGCTCACCGTCGGCGATGACATCGATATCGGCCTGGATGAACTCCCGGTAGCGGCCCGCCTGTGGGCGTTCGCCGCGCCAGACGGGCTGGACGCGGGCGGCCTTGAACGGGAAGCTCAGGTCGTTCGCATTGTCGGCGACATAGCGGGCCAGGGGCACCGTGAGGTCGAAGTGGAGTCCGAGCGGGTTGCGTTCGGCACCCTCGGAGTGGAGGCGGGAGACGGCGAAGATCTCCTTGTCGATCTCTCCGTCCTTGGCCAGCTGGCTGATCGGTTCGACGGCGCGGTGGTTGAGGGCGGAGAACCCGTGCAGGGCGAAGGTGTGTTCCAGCGTGTCGATGATGGCCTTCTCGATCACGCGTTCGGCCGGAAGCCGTTCCGGGAATCCGGACAGACGGGCTGACTTCGCCATGGTGCTCCTTGCTTTCGGTGTGGTGGTTGTTGATGCGTTCAGAAGAACGGGTTCGTCGCGAGTTCTGTGCTCACGCGGGACGCCGGACCGTGTCCAGGATAGATCGGCACGTCCGGGAGTGCGGCGAATGTCCGCAGCGACTCCTGCATGGCCTGCGGGTCTCCCCCGGGCAGGTCGACGCGGCCGATGGCCCCGGCGAAGACGACGTCACCGGTGAAGACGACCTCGTCTTCGCCGTCGGCGACGCGCAGCAGCATAGACCCTTCCGTATGCCCGGGTGCGGCGACCGCAGTGATGGTCAGTCCCGCGATCTCGACACTCTGCCCGTCGGTGATGTCGGTCGCGACCGGGGCGGTCCAGTCCTGAACGAGCGGAGCCAGCATCGCCGCGAACTGCGGGGTGAGCGTCGTCGCCGGGGAGTCCAGACGGTATCGGTCGGCGGCGCCGAGGTGGACGGGCACGTCCCAGCGCGCGAGCACATTGGTCAGGCCCAGAATATGGTCGGGGTGGCCGTGGGTGAGGAAGATGGCCCGCGGTTCCGATCCTTCCTCGCTCAGCAGCTTCTCGAGGCCGGGGGCACAGTCGTATCCGGAGTCGATGAGAATGCAGTCGGTGCGTCCGTCTGCACGCACGGCATAGCAGTTGACGTCGAGGAATTCGGCGTTGGTCGAGAACACATCCATGTGCAAAGTCTATCTACACGCTCGCCGATGGTTATGCTGGGATAACGTCTATCCCACAATCGAGTGATCGGCGGGTGGAATGACCCGCCGGTTCGACCGATGGAAACAAGGTGAGAACCATGTCGACCCCGACACCGAAGCCGACCCCCCGTCCGTCGTCACTGCCGCGTCCGCAGGCCGCACAGGTGGTCAATGCCAGCCATATCGACCACGACGCCGAGGTGGCTCGCGCGGTGACTCATGGTCGTGCCGATGCGGACGGCAATGTGTTCGTCACCACTCCCGACGGCGAGCGGGCCGTCGGTCAGTACCCGGACGCCACCCCCGACGAAGCGCTCGAGTACTTCGCGAAGAAGTACGTCGAACTCGCCGAAAACGCGGTGCTGCTGCGCAATCGCCTCTCCGCCGGTGCGCCCGGTCGAGAGGTCGTCTCTGCGGCGAAGTCGCTGCAGGAGACTCTGCCGGAGGCCAATGTCGTCGGTGATCTCAAGGGACTGAGCGCCACGCTCGACACCCTCATCTCCGATGCCGAGGCCACGGAGTCCCGCCAGGCCGCTCGCGCCCAAGCAGCGAAGCTGGCCGCCGCCGAGGACCGTGAGGCACTCGTCGTCGAGGCCGAGACCCTGGCCAAACAGGATCCGTCGAAGATCCAGTGGAAGCAGTCGGGTGCCCGCCTGCGTGAGCTCTTCGCCCAGTGGAAGGACATGCAGCGCAGCGGTCCGCGTCTGCCGCGTGCCGTCGATCAGGAGCTGTGGGGCCGGTTCTCGCAGGCTCGCAACACCTTCGAGCACAAGCGCAAGGAGTTCTTCGCCGAGCTCGACAAGGTCAATGCCGAGGGCAAGCGGATCAAGGAGAAGATCGTCGCCGAGGCGGAGTCGCTGTCGGCCTCGACCGATTTCCGCACCGTGTCCCAGAAGTACAAGGACCTGATGAGCCAGTGGAAGCGCGCGCCGCGTGCGTCCCGCAAGGACGATGACGCGCTGTGGGCGCGCTTCCGCGCCGCACAGGACGTGTTCTTCTCCGCCCGCGATGCGGAGAACGCTGCCCTGGACGAGGAGTTCAAGGGCAACCTCGTCGTCAAGGAGGAGCTGCTGAAGAAGGCTCAGGCGCTTCTGCCGATCACCGACCCGGTGGCGGCCAAGCGCGAGCTGCGCACCATCCAGGACCAGTGGGAGGAAGCCGGCAAGGTCCCTCGCGCCGATGTCTCGCGGATGGAGAACGGTCTGCGCGATGTCGAACGCGCGCTCGCCGATGCCGAGGAAGCCGCGTGGCAGCGCAGCAACCCGGAGACGAAGGCCCGCACCTCGGGTGCGCTGAGTCAGCTCGACGAGTCGATCGTCGAACTCGAGAAGAAGCTCGAGACCGCGAAGTCCGGCGGCGATGAGAAAGCCGTCGCCGAGGCGCAGGAGGCTCTTGACGCCCGCCGCGCCTGGAGGGATCAGCTCGCACAGACCGCCGCAGAGCTCGACTGAGGCCGCGGTCCTCATCCACAGCTTCTGACGTTCGAGTCAGCGCCTGTCCACAGGCGCTCACCGGAGTCTTGTCAACGCCTCCGTACCCGACGATAGTTCGAGTATGGAGGCGTTGTTTCACCTGCGGGACTTCGGGTACGAGCAGCTCACCGAGCTCACCCTCGACGGCCTGCTCATCCGACTGACCGAATCGACCTGGGTGCGCAAAGGCGCGATCCTCTCCCCTGCGGAACGCATGGCCGCCCTGCATTCGCTCATCCCGCCCGGCCTCGCACTCTCGCACGACAGCGCCTGGTGGGTGCATCGCGGTCTCGGCCGGGCTCCGGCTCCGCTGAACTTCATCACTCTGCCCCGACGACGATGGATCGCCGATGACGGTTTCGACGTCCATGAGACGACTCTGGCCGACGACGATTGGTGCCTCATCGACGGGCTGCCCATCACCACGGAGGAGCGCACGCTCTACGATCTGCTCTTCCCGCACTTCCGGTACCGCACCGCGGAGTCGCCGCGCGCGCTGCGGGGAATCATCGCGGAGATCCCCACCGGTCTGCGCCATCGCCTCCGGGACTACCTCACCGAGGTGGCCCGACGGCCGTTCGTCGCACAGATGCGCGAGGCCCTGGACCGGGAGGGTCAGCCGCCGGAGATGCGATAGACGTCGAAGACCCCTTCGACCTTGCGCACGGCGGAGAGCACCGTGTCCAGATGACTGGCGTCGCTCATCTCGAAGACGAACTTCGACTGGGCCACCCGGGCCCGGGAGGTGCCGACCGACGCCGACAGGATGTTCACATGGGTCTCGGTGAGCACCTTCGTGATGTCGGAGAGCAGACCGGCCCGGTCGAGAGCCTCGACCTGGATCTGGACGAGGTAGATGCCGCTCGTCTTCTCGCCCCAGGACACCTCGACCATACGTTCGGGTTCCCGTTTGAGGGAGGTCACGTTCGGGCAGTCGACTCGATGCACGGAGACTCCCGAGCCGCGGGTGACGAAACCGAGGATCTCATCGCCCGGCACCGGCGTGCAGCAGCGGGCGAGCTTGACGAGCACATCGTCGACGCCTTTGACGATGACGCCTTCGGACGAGGAATGATGCCCCGAGGACTGTCCGGTCCGGTTGCGCGGCTCCGGCGGCAGCACCGCCGAGTCGTCGTCCTCCCCGACTTCCTTGGCAAGCAGATCCACGACGTGCTGGGCCGAGGACACTCCGTTGCCGATCGCGGCATAGAGGGCGCTGACATCGGGCAGCCGCATCTCCGTGGCGACGACCTGGAGGGATTCCTGACTCATCAGCGAGGCCGCGGAGATCGTATGGCGTCGCATCGCTCGGGCAAGCTGTTCGCGGCCGTTCTCGATCGCCTCTTCGCGGCGCTCCTTCGAGAACCACTGCCGGATCTTGCTGCGGGCACGCGGGCTCTTGACGAAGCCGAGCCAGTCACGGCTGGGGCCGGCGTTCTCGTCCTTGGAGGTGAATACCTCGACGGAGTCCCCGTTCTTCAGCTCCGTGTCCAAGGCGACCAGGCGACCGTTGACCCGGGCGCCCATGGTCTTGTGTCCGACCTCGGTATGCACGGCATAGGCGAAGTCGATGGGGGTGGCACCCGACGGCAGGCTCATCACCTCGCCCTTGGGCGTGAAGACGTAGACCTCCTTCGAGTTCACCTCGTAGCGGAGGCTGTCGAGGAATTCGTCGGGATCGGAGACCTCGCGCTGCCAGTCCAGCAGCTGTCGCAGCCAGGCGGCGTCGTCGACCTCTCCGGCGTCGGAGACCTTGACCGACCGTGCGGTGTTCGAGGTCACGGCCTTCGAGGACTTATTCAGGTCCTTGTACTTCCAGTGGGCGGCGACGCCGAATTCCGCGCGCCGGTCCATCTCGTGGGTCCGGATCTGGATCTCGACGGGTTTGCCGGCCGGACCGATCACCGTGGTGTGCAGGCTCTGGTACATGTTGTACTTCGGCATGGCGATATAGTCCTTGAACCGTCCGGGAACCGGGTTCCAACGGGCGTGGACGATGCCGAGGGTGGCATAGCATTCGCGCACGGATTCGACGAGGACGCGGACGCCGACGAGATCGTAGATGTCGGCGAACTCGTGTCCGCGCACGACCATCTTCTGATAGATCGAGTAGTAGTGCTTGGGCCGCCCCGTGATGGAGGCGTCGATCCCGGATTCCTTGAGTTCGCCCTGGAGCTCCTCGGAGACCGTGGCCAGGTACTTCTCGCGCTCGGGAGCCCTGTCGGCGACGAGCCGGACCACTTCGTCGTAGACCTTGGGATGGAGGACCTGGAAGGACAGGTCTTCGAGTTCCCATTTGATTGTGTTCATGCCCAGCCGATGTGCCAGCGGGGCGAAGATGTCGAGGGTCTCGCGGGCCTTCTTCGTGCTCGACGAGGCCGGGACGAATCGCCAGGTGCGTGCATTGTGCAGGCGGTCCGCGAGCTTGATGACGAGGACACGGATGTCCTTGGCCATCGCCACGATCATCTTGCGCACGGTCTCGGACTGCGCGGCCTGCCCGTAGGTGAGTTTGTCGAGCTTCGTCACACCGTCGACCATGGCTGCGACCTCGGACCCGAATTCCGCGGTGAGCTCGTCGAGCGAATACGAGGTGTCTTCGACCGTGTCGTGCAGCAGTGCGGCGGCGAGCGTGACCGGCAGCATCCCGATCTCCGCGAGGATCGTCGCGACTGCGATGGGATGGGTGATATAGGCGTCACCGGACTTCCGGGTCTGCCCGCGGTGAGCCTCCTCGGCGACCTTGTAGGCCCGGACGACGAGGTCGATGTCCGCCTTCGGATGGTTCGACTGCAGGGCCCGGATCATCGGGCCGAGCACTCGCGGGTAGCCAGGGTTGTTCTGCGCCCTCGCCGCCCACCAGGCTAAGCGGGAGATGCCTCGCGGACGACGCGAATCAGCCGACGATGCCACACCATCTCCTCTCTCGCCGAATCAGACTTCGGCGTGAATCACCGGTGGGACGTCTGCGCCCCCGTTCTTCAAGCGTAGTTCACGCACGGCCTCCTCCTGTGCCTTGACCGCCGGTTCGTTCGCCCGGAGGACGGCGTAGAGGGGGCTCGCGACGAACAGCGTCGAAGCGGCTGCCACTATAGTACCGATGAACAGGGACAGCGAGATATCGACCAGCGTTCCGGCACCGAGCAGGAACACGCCGATGAAGAGGATCGAGGCGATTGGGAGCACGGACACCACCGATGTGTTGATCGAACGCACGGTCGTCTGATTCACACCGAGGTTGACGAGTTCGGAGAACTTGAGGTTCCGCCTCTCTTCGAACCTCGTGGTGTTCTCTCGGATCTTGTCGAAGACGACCACCGTGTCGTAGAGCGAGAAGCTGAGCACGGTGAGGAATCCGATGACGGCTTCCGGAGTGACTTCGAAGCCGGTGGCCGAGTAGATGCCCATGGTCACGATCATCACGGCGAAGAGTCCGACGATGGCCGCGACCGACATCTTCCAGGTGCGAAAGTACAGCGCCATGACGATCAGCGCGATCGCCACGAAGATGACGAGCGCACGGATCATCTTCGACGTCACGTCCTGTCCCCATTCGGGACCGACGAACGTCGAGGTGACGTCTTCGACCTTCACGTCGTATCCAGACACGAGGGCGTCGCGGACGTCCTGCATCTGCGGATCGGTGAGCTGGTTCGTCTCGATCTGGACGGCCGTGTCACTGGTCGGCGTCAGACGCGGCTCGGAACCGGAGACCACCTCGTTGATGATGCCTTCGCCCTTGGCCGCCGACGTGTCGGTGATGTGGTCGACCTGGAACTGCGAACCGCCCTTGAACGCGATTCCGAAGTTGAAGCCGAAGATGAGCGGGACGAGCAGAGACAGGAGGACGAGGACACCGGCGATGCTCAGCCACAGCTTCGCCTTGCCGACGAAGGGGATCGATGATTCGCCGCTGTGCAGCCGGTTGCCCCAGGCAAAGAACCGTTTCACTTGTCATCCTCCTTGCCGTCGGCTGCTGCCGAGTCCTCGGCAGCAGCTTCTTCCTCTGCACGTCGAGCCGCGGCCTTCCGCTCGGCGATGGTCATCCCGCCCACCGCGGTCTTCGCCGCTTTCGGTTTGGCCGTCTTCGGCTTGGCGGCCTTCGTCGTGTCGGACGAGGTCTCCTCCGATTCGGACGCGGCTGCTGCCGCGGCGGTTGTGTCGGACCCGTCTTCGGCCGTCATCCCGGCCTTGCGCAGCCGCGCCTTCTCCCGCCGTTTGGCTTCGGGCGACTTGTCCTCGTCGTCGATGGACAGGTTGAGCGCCCCGCGGTATGCGGCGGGTTTGACCCCGAGCAGACGCGGATCCATGCCCGACATCGGGTGCCCCTCGCCGAAGAACTTCGTGCGTGCCAGGAACTGCAGCATCGGGTGGGTGAACAGGAAGACGATGAGCACGTCGATGATCACGGTCAGGCCCAGGGTGAACGCGAAGCCTCGCACCGAGCCGACGGCCAGGATGTAGAGGATGACCGCGGCGAGCATGTTCACGGCCTTGGAGGCGTAGATCGTGCGCTTGGCACGGTCCCAGCCGACCTCGACCGCAGAGAGCAGATTGCGACCGCTGCGCAGTTCGTCTCGGACACGTTCGAAGTAGACGATGAACGAGTCCGCGGCCATTCCGATGCCGATGATGATACCGGCGACACCGGCCAGAGACAGTCGGTAACCGTATCTCCACGATGCCAACAGCAGCAGCAGGTAGGTGAGCACACCGGCGACGACGAGGCTCGAAACGGTGACGAGGCCGAGCACCCGGTACTGCAGCAGCGAGTAGACGACGACGAGGAGGAGTCCGACCAGGCCGGTGAGCAGACCGATCTTGAGGTAGTTCGAACCCAGAGTAGGCGAGATCTGGTCCTCGCTCTGGACCTGGAAACTCAGCGGCAGCGAACCGTTCTTGAGCTGGTCGGCCAGAGTCTGCGCCTGGTCGAGGGTGAAGTTTCCGGTGATCTGGGCGTTGCCGTCGGTGATCACTACATCAGAGCTCGGCGCCGAGAGCACGAGACCGTCGAGTTCGATCGCGAACTGGTTGTAGGGCTGCTGTTTGCCGGTGATATCCGAGGTAATCTGCTTGAAGATTTCACGGCCGGTGTTGTCAAATTTTAGATTCACCGCCGGTTCATTTGTCTGTACCCCATTTGGACCCGACTTGTAGCCTGCGTTTGCATCGGCGAGGTGATCGCCGGAGAGTTCGACGGGGCCGAGGATGTACTTCGCCTGTCCGTCCTCGGAGCACGAGACGACCGGTTCGTCCGAGGGCTGCTGTTGGCCGCCCGTCCGGTTCTTCTTGTTCGTGCAGTCGAGCTCGGTGTACTCCTTGATGATCTTGTCGGACTGCCAGTCGGAGGCGTCCTTCTCCGGATCGAAGAGGGGCCGCGGCGTCGAGTCGGTGACCTTCGTGCTGTCGCTCGATCCGCTGCCTTCTCCGGACTTCTCCGCGTCCTTGCTCTCCGACTCCGAGGACGTCGACTGCTCGGAGGACTCGTCCGTCTTCTTCGTCTCGCCGCCGGCATTGACGACATCGCCGCCGCCGGACGGAGCCTGGTCCTCGCTCTGTCCGTCGCCCTGCGAGTCGGCGCCGGTGAGGTCCTCAAGGCGTTTGCGCTCTTCGTCACTCAGCCCGTCATCGCCACCCGATTCCTCGCCGCTCTTCTCCTGCTCCTTCTGGATCTGCTCCTGTGAACGCGGGTCACCGACCAGCGCCACACGACGGAAGACCAGCTGAGCGGACGAGCGGACGAGGTTGCGAGTCTCCTCGTCGGGGTTGCCTGGGAGGTTCACGACGATGTTGCGGTCGCCCTGCGTCGTGATCTCGGCTTCGGAGACACCGGTCGAGTCGACGCGCTGGCGGATGATCGCCACGGCCTGATCGAGCTGCTCCTTGCTGATGTCCGTGCCCTCGGACACCTGGGGTTCCAGAATGATCGAGGTTCCGCCCTCGAGGTCGAGCGCGAGTTTCGGAGTCGTCGTGGCGTTGGACCAGATGACTCCTCCGGCGATGATTGCGGCGAGGACCACGGTGATGATGGTCAGCCACAGGAAGCGCAAACCAGGGCGTGGTTTTTCTTCGATATCGGACACGTTTCAGCTTTCAGTCGGGAGCAGAGTGCGAGAACGGATCAGTTCTTCTTGTCAGTATCCGAGTCCGTGGAGTCCGTGACATCGTCGTCCGCAACAGCGGAGTCGGCATCGGTCTCAGCGGCATCCTCGGCGTCGGCGTCCTCGGCCTTCGCAGCCGACTCGTCAGCGACGACGTCCTCGGCTGCGTCCTCGTCCGCGGTGTCCTTCTCGGCGCGCTTGCGCTCGTTCATGGCGTCAAGCTCGGCATCGGTGATGGCCGGCTTCTCGTCGTCGGCGGCGGCATCGACGTCGGCCTCAGCGGCAGGAGCGGCGGCGCCGGGGGCGTCGACGGGCGCTGCGGCCTGGTTGTTCTCGATCTGGCCGATGGCCTGACGGTGGACGCGCAGGACCGTTCCGGGGCCCGACTCGATGGTCACCTGGTTGTTCTCTTCGTCGATGGAGAGCACGGTTCCGAAGACACCGAAGGTAGTCATCACCTTTGCACCGGGCACGAGACCCGATTTGATCTCCTCCGCACGCGCCTTCTGCTTACGCCGAGAATTGAACAGGAAAAAGATCAGCAGCGCGGCAAGCGCAAGAGGGATCAGCAAATCCACAGATATCAGCCTTTCATATGAATGAATCAGTGAACCAGCTTAGTTCGTCCTCACCTCCCATAGCGAACTCAAATGCGGGGTTCAGAACTCATAATTTGCTGGGATCTGCATTTTCAGGTGATTCCAGGCCGCCGTCGTGGCCACACGTCCACGTGGGGTGCGGCTGATCAGTCCCTCTCGCACGAGGTAGGGTTCGGACACGGTTTCGACCGTATCGGCTTCTTCGCCGACGGAGACGGCGAGGGTTCCCAGACCGACCGGTCCCCCGCCGAAGCGCTTGCACAGCACCTGCAGAACAGACCTGTCGAGACGGTCGAGTCCGAGTTCGTCGACTTCGTAGACGCGCAGGGCATTGGTGGCGGCCTCCTCGTCGATGATTCCGCTCCCCCGCACCTGTGCCCAGTCGCGGACGCGGCGCAGCAGGCGGTTCGCGATTCGCGGGGTCCCCCGGGACCGCGTGGAGATTTCTTCGAGTCCGGCGAGTTCGGAGTCGATGCCGAGCATCCGGGCCGAGCGCTGCAGCACCGTGAGCAGGTCGGCACTCGAGTAGAAGTCAAGCAGCGCGGTGAAGCCGAAGCGGTCGCGCAGCGGTGCCGGCAGCAGACCGGACCGGGTGGTCGCTCCGACGAGGGTGAACTGCGGCAGATCGAGCGGAATGGCCGTGGCGCCGGGCCCCTTGCCGACGATGACGTCGACCCGGAAGTCCTCCATCGCCACATACAGCATCTCCTCCGCCGCCCGGGCCATCCGGTGGATCTCGTCGATGAAGAGGACTTCGCCCTCCTCGAGGGAGGACAGGATGGCGGCGAGGTCACCGGCGTGCTGGACCGCCGGGCCGGAGGTCACCCGCAGGCTCGAGTTCATCTCATGGGCGACGATCATCGCCAGAGTTGTCTTGCCGAGCCCGGGAGGGCCGGAGAGCAGCACATGGTCGGGAGCCTTCTGTCTGGCCTTCGCGGCATCGAGCACGAGCGAAAGCTGTTCGCGCACCTTCGGCTGACCGATGAAGTCGGCAAGCCCTTTCGGGCGCAGGGCCGCCTCGTCGTCGCGTTCGGCCGTTTCGGCCCGGCCGGAGACGAGCCGTTCGCGTTCGGCACCGGTCATCGTCTGATCGCCGAACTCCAGCTCATAGGAGTCGACCCCGTCTCTGCCCGTTCCAGGTTCGAACGATTCGGTCATCTCTTCGCACCCAGGACCTTCAGCGCGGCCTTGAGGACCACGGAGGTGCCGGCATCAGCACCGGTCTCCTTGACGACCTCGGCGACGACGTCCTCGGCCTGGGCTTCCTTCCACCCGAGTCCCACGAGTGCGTCGACGACCTGTTGGTTGCCGCCGCCGAAGGACAGGGTCGGTCCGGGAGCGGCAGTGGTGAGCTTCGGCAGCTTGTTCTCGAGTTCGAGGATGATGCGCGAGGCGCCCTTCTTCCCGATTCCGGGGACCCGGGTGAGCGCATTGGCGTCCTGATTCGTGATCGCTGCGGCGAGCTCGTCGGGTCCCATCACCGACAGGATCGCCATCGCCAGGCGCGGACCGATCCCGGAGATCGACAGCAGCACCTCGAAGGTGTGGTTCTCGTCCTCGGTGCCGAAGCCGTAGAGAGTCATCGAGTCTTCGCGCACCACGAGGCTGGTGACCAGTTCGATCTCGGTTCCGTGCCGAGTTCCGGCCAGGGTGTCGGGGGTGACATGGACCTTGCGGCCGACACCGTAGGTGAGGACGACGAGGTGGTCAGCTGCGATCCGATGCACCGTACCGCTGAGGAAACTGATCACGAGCAGCCTTTCTTAAGGGGAACACGTGTACGAATCCAGGTTAGCAGGTGCCCACTCCCCCATGCTCATCTGGCGCGCCGCATGGCCTCGGCCCACTGCTGTTGGGCCTTCGTCAGTCCGCTGCCCTGCCGGCCGCCGGCCTTGCGTTCGGTGAGGTCTTTGTTCTTCCCCGGCGTCGATTGGGCCGACAGCGCCCCACGCCAGGAATGGCAGATCGCGATCGCCAGGGCGTCGGCGGCATCAGCGGGCTTCGGCGGGGCGTCGAGCCCGAGAATCCGCGTCACCATCGAGGTGACCTGCTTCTTGTCCGCACGTCCGGAACCGGTGATCGCGGCCTTGACCTCGGACGGGGTGTGCATGGCCACGGGCAGTCCGCGGCGGGCCGCCAGCCCCATGGTCAGCCCCGAGGCCTGGGCGGTGCCCATGATCGTGGACACGTCATTGCGGGCGAAGACGCGTTCGATGGCCACGACATCGGGTCGGTACGTGTCCAACCATGTGTCGAACGCCTCGGCGATGGCACCGAGGCGCAGGTCGACGGAGTCGGCGGAGGGAGTCCGCAGGACGTCGACGGCGACCATCTTCGCCTTCCGGGCGGGCAGGGTGTCGATGACACCGAGCCCGCACCGGGTCAGTCCGGGATCAACGCCGAGGATGCGCATCAGGCATCGAGTTCGGCGAGGACCTCATCGCTGACATCGGCGTTCGAGTAGACGTTCTGGACCTCGTCGCTGTCTTCGAGCGCGTCGATGAGGGTGAAGACCTTCTGCGCGGTCTCTGCGTCGAGGCTGACCTCGAGTTCGGGTACGAAAGAGGCTTCGGCCGAATCGTAGTCGATCCCGGCGTCGACGAGAGCGGTGCGCACGGCCACGAGGTCGGTGGCCTCGCAGATGATCTCGAACTTCTCGCCGACTTCCTTGACCTCTTCGGCCCCGGCGTCCATGGTCGCCAGCAGGATGGCCTCTTCGTCGGTCTCCTCGGCGCCCACGGTGATGACGCCCTTGCGGTTGAAGTTGTACGTCACCGAACCGGGGTCGGCCATCGACCCGCCGTTGCGGGTCACGGCCACGCGCACCTCGGAGGCGGCCCGGTTGCGGTTGTCGGTGAGACACTCGATGAGCAGAGCCACACCGCCGGCGGCGTAGCCTTCGTACATGATCGTCTCGTAGTTGACTCCGGAGCCGTCAAGGCCGCCGCCGCGCTTGACCGCGCGGGTGATGTTGTCGGCGGGAACGGAGTTCTTCTTCGCCTTCTGGATCGCGTCGAACAGCGTCGGGTTGCCGTCGGGGTCGGGTCCACCGTTGCGAGCGGCAACCTCGATGTTCTTGATCAGCTTGGCGAAGAGTTTGCCGCGCTTGGCATCGATGGCAGCCTTCTTGTGTTTAGTCGTTGCCCATTTGGAATGACCTGACACTGGTGTTCCTTCCTGTAGTTACAGCCTCTCAAGTCTATACGCTGATCGCCGGGACCCATGCAGACGGCTGTGGGCGATTCCGTGCGGCCTCACGTCGGCGACTCCGTGCGGACTCGCCTCGGTGCGCAGTCGCGGGTTCAGTCGATGACCAGCGGCACGTCGGGAATGGACCCGGCGGTGGACAGGTCGATGAGGCCGAGCAGATTCTTCGGATAGATCGTCTCCGTCGTGGCCAGGAGCTCCTCCCGGGTCCACCAGCGGAATTCGAGCAGGCTGCGTTTCTCGATGTCCGTCCAGACCGCGTCTTCGAGTTCGATGTCCTCGGTGGTGCGGAAGGCGAAATAGGTTTCGACCTGGCGCAGTGACTTCTCCGTGAATTCGAAGACCTCGTCACGAGTGGCCAAGGGGCCGATGAGTTCGTGGGGTTCGCATTCGATCCCGGTCTCCTCGGCCAGTTCCCGGGCCGCCGTCTGCGCGGCCGATTCGCCGAGTTCGGAACCTCCGCCGCAGGTCATCCACCACTGGTGGCTGGGGGTCAGCAGGTCTTGGGCCCGGATCAGGAGGACCTCGTCGCGCTCATTGAGTAAAACGACCCGTGAGGCTTTACGAGGTTTCATGTTTCTCCAGTGGTCGGCGGCGAAGGGAGGCAAGTGTTTGCAGAATAATGACGCTGGGGGATTTCGGCAAGAGCACGACAGCGGCCCTGAGAACGATATCGGCTCTGCGCGTTCCCCACCAACTCGACGTTCACGAGGCGGAGTCGGCCGCGGAGACGGCACCAGGTTCAGCCTCGCCCGAGCGATGTCGCTCACCCTCCGGCCGGGTCCGCTCCCCGCCGCTGAGGTACCGGTCCCACCAGTCGAGGATGGCTTCGAAACGCTGCCTGCGGTGGCGGGGCTGCCCGGCCCGGGAGAGCTCGTGGTTCTCGCCGGGGAAGATGAGCATCTCGGTGTCGACTCCGGCTCGCTGCAGGGCCGCGTAGTACTGCTGTGCCTGTTCCAGCGGGCAGCGCAGATCGAGTTCCGAATGCATCACCAGAGTCGGTGTGCCGACCTGTGGGGCGTGGGCCAGGGGCGATTGGGCCGCGATGGCCTCTCGGCTGCGGCTCGTGTACTCCTCGGTGAAGAAGCGCCCGATGTCGGAGGTCCCGACGAAGCTGTCGGGATCGAGGTAGCCGCGTTCGACGATGGCTGCGTCGAAGCGATGGTCCGCGGCGATCGTCATGGCTGTGAGATATCCCCCATACGATCCGCCCTGGATGCCCAGCCGGCTGCTGTCGAGGGTGGGATCGGATTCGAGGGCGTGGTCGAGGACGGCGAGCACATCGGCCATCGCCGGAGCCGCCATATCGCCTTGGACGGCGGTCCCCCAGCTGCGGGTGCGGCCGCCGGATCCGCGCGGGTTCGAATACACGACGGCATATCCTGCGGAGGTGAGCACCTGGGTCTCGTCGAACCACGAATGCGTGTACTGGGCGAAGGGCCCGCCGTGGATGTTGAGGATGACGGGGAAGGGTCCCTCCCCGTGCGGTTTGGCCAGCCAGCCGGTGATCGTCCCGGAAACGCCTGGCACCCGCAGCACCTGGGGTTCGACGGAGTTCGCCGGTGCCGGATGCTCCTTGACGATGACCGTCTCACCCGTCACCGAGGCGGCCCCGGAGTCCGCGCGGGCGTCGAGACCGATCCGGCCGAGGACGGCCGGAGAGCGTGGAGTCGATCCGGTGAAGACGAGGGTCTCCTCGTCGAGGTCGAAGCCGTTGACGACGGTGGTGTCGTCGGTGAGGAAGTCGAGGTCGTCGAGGGCGACCTGTGCGGCGTCGAGGCCGATGCGAACGATCCGGGTGGCTCCGTCGGTGTCGACGGCGGCGACGACCGCTCCCCCGTGGATCTGCGGCCGGATCGGTGCCAGGGCCACGGTCTCCGGGTCGGTCAGCCGCCTCGTGGAGCCGGTCGTCATGTCGTGGAGGAAGAGTCCGGGCATCTGCCCGACGAAGTCGAGTTCGTCCCGGCTCAGAGCGTTGCCGAGCAGCAGCACCCGTTCGGTGTCGATCCACACGTGCAGACTCAGACTCATCGGCGGCAGGTCGAGCGGGTGCGACTCCTCGCGGCCGAGCAGCCACACGGTGCTGCGCAGGTCGGGTCGGCCCCGATCGGGTTCGGCTGCCGCGATCACGCTCGCCCAGTGACCGCCCGGGGAGAACTGGGGGTCGTGGACGTCGGTGTCCGGAGTGGTCAGCAGCGTCGACAGCGGGACCTCGGAGGCCCCCCGCAGGCCGACGGTGCCGAGTCCGGGTTCGGCGAGGTCGACGAGGAAGGCACGGGCCGGGCGGTCGTTCGTATAGCCGAGTCCGTTGGCCAGGTAGGACGCCGTGGTGATCCGGCGTGGGGCCTCTTCGGACGCCGGAACGGCCTCGTCGAGGCCGTAGCGGCCGGGTTCGGCGACACGGGCGACGTAGAGCGCCCTGGCGCTGGAGTCGTCGAGAGCGAATTCGGACACCCCGAGGTGGTTGTCCGTGATCTGGTGTGCCGTCTCCAGGCTGTCGCCGACGTAGAGCTGCGGGGCGGCTTTCTTCTCCGCGCTCAGATATCCCGACCAGTTCGGGCCGCACTGCGGGTCCGAGTCCGACCAAGAGTGTGTCAGCCGTCTGGAGCGGTCGCCACTCAAGGCGAACAGCTGGGCGAGGTAGCTGTTGGTCTCGAGGTCGGGTCGCCGGATCGTGATGACGGTGTCGCTGCCGCGCAGCATGGGCGAGGAGTACTCGGCGAGGGTGCCGAGGTCTTCAGGATTCATCTGTTCCATTCCTTTTGCAGCCGTGCCTGCACATCGGCGTGCACCTGCGGCAGGGCCTTGGTCTGAGCGATCACGGGCAGGAAGTTCGCGTCTCCGCCCCAGCGCGGGACGACGTGCTGGTGCAGGTGGGCGGCGATTCCCGCGCCGGCCACCGGTCCCTGATTCATGCCCAGGTTGAAACCGTGGGGTCCGGACACGGCCCGGATCACGCGCATCGCCTGCTGCGTGAAACCGGCGAGTTCGACGGTCTCGTCTTGGCTCAGGTCCGTGTAGTCGGCGACGTGACGGTAGGGGCAGATGAGCAGATGGCCCGGGTTGTACGGGTAGAGGTTGAGCACCGCGTACACGTGCTGACCGCGGGCGACGATGAGTCCGTCCGCGTCGGTCTTCGACGGTGCCGTGCAGAACGGACATTCGTCGGCTCGATCGTTCTTGGGTTTGTCCTGACCGTCGATGTAGACCATCCGGTGCGGGGTCCACAGGCGTTGGAATCCGTCGGGTTCCCCGGGGAACCCGGCGGCGGCCTCGGCGCAGGGAATTCCCTCACCGAGGCGGCCGCCCGAGTGATCCTGAGCGGTTCGGTCCTCGTCGCCTCCGCTCATACCTGGGCCTTGGTCTCGATCGTGTCGAGGATCCGTCGCACCGCCTCGGCGACGGGCACGCCGTTCTCCTGTTCACCGCTGCGGAAGCGGAAGGACACGGCACCGGCGTCGCGGTCCTCTCCTCCGGCGATGAGAGTGAAGGGCACCTTCGACTTCGACGCGTTGCGGATCTTCTTCGGGAACCGGTCGTCGCTGTCGTCGATCTCGACGCGGACTCCGGCGGCACGCAGCTGGTCGGCCACCTCGGCGAGGTAGTCGTTGAACTCATCGGCCACGGGGATGCAGGTCACCTGCACGGGCGCCAGCCACACGGGGAAGGCTCCGGCGTAGTGTTCGGTGAGCACGCCGAGGAAGCGTTCGATGGACCCGAACTTCGCGGAGTGGATCATCACCGGCTGTTTGCGGGAGCCATCGGCGGCGACGTATTCGAGGCCGAAGCGCTCGGGCTGGTTGAAGTCGAGCTGGACGGTCGACATCTGCCAGGTGCGGCCGATGGCGTCGCGGGCCTGGACGGAGATCTTCGGGCCGTAGAAGGCCGCGCCGCCCGGATCGGGGACGAGTTCGAGTCCGGTCTCCTGGGCGACCTCCTCGAGCACGCTGGTGGCTTCGGCCCACTGTTCGTCGGAGCCGATGAACTTATCCGCCTTCTTCCCGTCCTCATCGCGGGTGGAGAGCTCGAGGTAGAAGTCGTCGAGGCCGAAGTCGCGCAGGAGGCTGAGCACGAAGCCCAGCAGATGGCGGATCTCCTTCCCGGCGTCTTCCTGGGCGACGTAGGAGTGCGAATCGTCCTGGGTCAGGGCGCGGACGCGAGTGAGGCCGTGGATGACACCGGAGGCCTCATCGCGGTAGACGGTGCCGAACTCGAACAGGCGCAGGGGCAGGTCTCGATAGGACCGGCCGCGGGACCGGTAGATGAGGTTGTGCATCGGGCAGTTCATGGCCTTGAGCCGGTACGGTGTGCCCTCCTTGACGACCTGGTCGGACTCGTCGCGGACCTCGTCGACCGACATCGCCGGGAACATGTTCTCGCCGTAGTAAGGCAGGTGGCCCGACGTGTAGTAGAGGGCCTCTTTCGAGATGTGCGGGGTGCCGACGTATTCGAAGCCCTCAGCGATGTGACGGGCGCGGACGTAGTCCTCCATCTCCCGTTTGATGACGCCGCCCTTGGGGTGGAAGACGGGCAGACCGGAGCCGAGCTCCTCGGGGAAGGAGAACAGGTCCATTTCGGCGCCGAGTTTGCGATGGTCGCGACGTTCGGCCTCGGCAATGCGGTCCTGGTAGGCCTTGAGGTCGTCCTTCGAAGCCCAGGCGGTGCCGTAGACGCGCTGCAGGCTCGCATTCGCCTGGTCGCCGCGCCAGTAGGCGGCCGAGGATCGGGTGATGGCGAAGCCGTTGCCGATGAGCTTGGTGTTGGGCAGGTGGGGACCGCGGCACAGGTCCTGCCACACGACTTCCCCCTTGCGGTCGACGTTCTCGTAGACGGTGAGTTCACCGCCGCCGACCTCCACGGAGGTCTCTTCGTCGCCGCCTTTGCCTTTGTCGTCGATGAGCTCGAGCTTGAACGGTTCGTTCGCCATCCGCTCCCGTGCCTCGTCCTCGGTGACGACGACGCGGTTGAAGGTCTGGCCGGACTTGACGATCTGGGCGGCCTTCTTCTGGATCGCCTTGAGATCCTCAGGGGTGAAGGGCTCGGCGACGTCGAAGTCGAAGTAGTAGCCGTCGGTGATGTAGGGACCGATGCCGAGTTTGGTTCCCGGGAAGAGCTCCTGAACGGCCTGAGCGGTGACGTGACCGGTCGAGTGGCGCAGGATATCGAGTCCGGCATCGGAGTCGATGGTGATCGGGGCGACCCGATCGCCTGCCTGCAGCTCGCGGCTGAGGTCGGCGGGTTCGCCGTTCAGCCACATGGCAACGACCGTGCGGTCGGTGGAGAAGATCTCCGTTCCGGTCAGCCCCTCTGTGAAAGGAATGCTTTCGCCCGCGCAGTCAATGCTGTCTGCCACTGATTTCTCCGTTCGTTCCGTGTTCATTCGAGCAGCCCGTTCGGTGGGCGACTCACCCTCAGATTCTAGTACCAATTCGGTTGCGACAAATCAGTTGGGTGACAGTCCGAAGACTGCCACCCATACTGAGTCCGGCGACCCCTGCAGCCGAGCGTTCAGGACCGTCTGGGCCCTGTCACCTCGGGAAACAGAGTGTCACTGCTTGTAGAACTCGAAGTCCTTGCCCTTGCCGAGGTCGTCGACGAGTTCGAGCTTGAGGTGCATCCCATCGATTTCGGCCGTGGGGACAGCGAAGGCGAATTCATAGGTCGTTTCGCCGCCGGCGGGAACCGGATCGGTGAAGGCCAGGGAGCCCTTGTAGTTTCCGCCGTCGAAGACGTCGTCGTATTCCGTGCTGCCGCCGTCGTTGGCGGACAGGTTCGTGAGAGTCATTTCCAGGTCGGAATTCGAGTTGTTCTTCACGGTCATCGTCACGATCGCGATCTCACCATTGGTCGATTCAGCGCCTGAAGCGTACTCGCCTGCGGTGCCCTCTCGGACGTTGATCTGTGCAGTGACGTCGGTGCCGATCTCGACCTCTCCGGCCTGAGCGGGTGCGGCGTCGCCTCCATCCGAGCCATCGGAGCCCTGGCTGGGATCCTGTCCGGCCCCCTGGCTGGGATCCTGTCCGGCCCCCTGACTGGGATCGGCGGGTGCTGCCGAGCTGGCGGCCTCGTCAATGGCTTTGCCGAGCATTCCGAGTCCGAGAATGGTGAAGATCACCACGACGATGGAGATGAGAATCGACAGCCCACCGAGGATGATGCCGGTGATGTTGAGGCCCTTGTTGCTGGCGAGGCCCTTCTTGACAGCGGAGAGTCCGACGAAGCCGAAGATCACCGCGGCGATGCCGAAGAGCGCGCCGCCGCCGAACACGAAGGCGCCGAGGACGCCGACGATGCCGCCGATGAGAGCGAGGATGCCCCAGATGTTCTTCGACGTGTTCCCGCCGCCGCCAGATGGGTACTGACCGTAGGAGGCGTTCGGGTTGGCCGGGATGAACTGATCGGAAGATCCGTCTGCACCCGCGTAGGCCGGCTGCTGACCGTACTGGTTGGCATCGTACTGCGCGTTGGCGTCATAGGGGTTCTGCCCGTACTGATTGCCGCCATACGGGTTCTGGTCGCCATGACCCTGGCCGTACTGGTTGTTCGGGTCCTGACCGTATTGGTTCTGCCCGTACTGGTTCTGGTCGTACTGGTTCTGGTCGTACTGGTTCTGGTCGTTCGACGCACCGTAGTTGGGCTGCGAACCGTACTGGGGAGCCTGCTGCCCGTACTGCTGCGAGCCGTCGTTGCCGCCCTGGCCGTAGTTCGGCTGCGAACCGTAGGGCTGGCTGCCCGCCGAGCCGTACTGCTGCCCGGACTGCCCCGAGCCCGACTGGCCCGGCTGCTGGCCGGAATTCTGATCATTGCCGTAGTTGGGGGCATTCGGCGGCTGGGTGTTCGGGTTCTGCCCGTTGGGGTCGTTGGGCGAACCGTCACCCGAACCGTACGGGTTCTGAGGAGTAGACATAGGTGCTCCGAAGTCATCGTCGTTCAATACAACACCCAGCGTACTAGCAAACCCCTTTGTTACCGCATGCTGACCGCGTTTCAGTCCTGGAACATGGTGAACGAAACGCACACTATCCACATCAGCACCATGAACCTCGGGAGCCACTGCCTCGCCGTGCCCACCATCGCGCTTCCCCGCCGCTGGCGGCCGCAGCCATACCTCGCGGGTTCAGCCCACTTTAGAGTGAACAGCCCTGTTTCAAACATGGGCTATTCACCCAAAAGTGAGCTATTGCGAAAAAGCGCCTCATAGACAGACACCTGCCCGAGCGTGAATGCACGAAGCCCCGAGTGGATCACTCGGGGCTTCTTCTGTGCGCGATACTGGGATCGAACCAGTGACCTCTTCCGTGTCAGGGAAGCGCGCTACCGCTGCGCCAATCGCGCTCTATTCATTTGTTGCACCGGAACCCGAGGGTCCCTGTGCGCGATACTGGGATCGAACCAGTGACCTCTTCCGTGTGAAGGAAGCGCGCTACCGCTGCGCCAATCGCGCTGGTCAACCGACATTTCTGCCGGTCATCCGAGGTGGCGACGGGATTCGAACCCGTGTATACGGCTTTGCAGGCCGCTGCCTCGCCTCTCGGCCACGCCACCGCCAAGGCAGTGCCATGACGCCTCCGAGCGGATGACGGGACTCGAACCCGCGACCCTCACCTTGGCAAGGTGATGCTCTACCAACTGAGCCACATCCGCATTTCTCGCTGCCCGGTTTCCCCGGCAACGAGATATAACTCTATACGCAGGTGGCGGCTTACGCAAAATCAGAATCGGGTGATCGTGGTCACACCCGTCGATCAAGCTTTCAGGGTCGCCATCCTATAGTGGTGGGGTGAACGCAGAGAGTCCGCAGACCCGCCCCAAAGGCTGGTTGTCACGCCACCACCGGCAAGGTCCCCGACCGTGGCGCAAGCTGCGTTTGGGCTTCCTCCGGTGGCGCCGCACAGTGCTGGCCAATCCGCACACGGCACGGCTGTATCGCAGCATCGTCGGTGGCCTCGGCACACTCATCGTGCTCATCGGACTCGTTCTCGTTCCGCTGCCCGGGCCGGGCTGGCTCATCGTCATCATCGGCCTGTTCATCATCTCCAGCGAGTTCCACTGGGCTCGGCGGCTGCTGCACTTCGTGCGCGTGAACGTCGAACGGTGGACCCACTGGATCATGGCGCAGAGTCTGTGGGTGCGCTGGACCGTCGGCGCGGTGACGGCAGCGTTCGTGACCGCCGTCGTGTGGTTGACCCTCCGACTCACCGGTCTGCCCGATTGGGTCCCGGACCTGCGCATCTTCGATGTGATCGGCCTGAGCTGATGACAACGACGCCCGTGAGACCTCGTTCGGAGGTCTCACGGGCGTGGCTCGTCGGCCCGGACCCCGGTCCGGTTCGGGGAAGGACCCCGATACGGGCTCAGGACGACAGTGCGGTCAGGCGTGAGAGGCAGCGCATGTACTTCTTCTTGTACCCGCCGGCCAGCGACTCGTCGGTGAAGACCTTGTCGAGGGCCGCACCGGAGTTGAGGATCGGCACATTGCGATCGTAGAGCCGGTCGACGAGCGCGACGAATCGCAGTGCCACGCTCTCGTTGTCGATGGTGCGAACGTTTTCCCACACAGCCGCGTCGACGCCGTCGACCATCCGCCCGTAGCGCGAGGGATGGACGGTGGACAGGTGGCTGAGCAGCTGAGAGAAGTCGTCGCGGGCGACGACCCCGTCGAGCCGGCTCGCAGCCGCGTCGAGTTCGGACTCCGACAGCGGATCGGCCGGAGCGGTGAGCTCACGGGCACGGTAGTCCTTGCCGTCGATGCGGTAGACCTCGAACTGATCGGCCAGCGCCTGGATCTCGCGCAGGAAGTCCTGAGCGGCGAAGCGCCCCTCCCCCAGAGATCCGGGCAGAGTGTTCGACGTCGCGATGATCTTCACCCCGGCGTCGGTGAGCTCGCGCATCAGCCGTGACATGAGCACGGTGTCGCCGGGGTCGTCGAGTTCGAATTCGTCGACGCAGACGAGCTTCATCGTCGACAGATCGTCGCGGGCCCGAGCGAAGCCCAAGGCTCCGACGAGATTCGTGTATTCGACGAAGGTGCCGAAGGTTGCAGGCTTGTCATTGGCGTGCCAGGCAGAAGCCAGCAGATGAGTCTTGCCGACGCCGTAGCCGCCGTCGAGGTAGACGCCCTTGGCGCCGGACTTGCCCTTCGAGAACAGCTTGCCGAAGAATCCCTGGCCGGTCGAGCGCTCGGTGAATTCCCGCAGCTTGTTCCTCGCCTCTTCCTGCGACGGCTCGGCCGGGTCGGTGCGGTAGCTGTCGAAGGACACGTCTTCGAACTGCGGCGGCGGCACGAGACCTGCGATGAGCTCTTCGGGGGCAACCTGTGGGGATCGGTCGCTCAGTGCGACCAGAGTCTGCTCGGCATTCACTCGGCCTAGTCTAAGGCAGGCTCGAGCACCCGGTTCAACTCGGCCGACACGAGGTGGCGTCCATCACAGAGCGCGGATCGGCGCGGATTCCGCCACCTGACAACTGACGGACAACGCGCGGTACACCCCGCCATCGGCGACAGGCTTGACAGGCTCAGTTGTTGAAGTCGAAGCCCAGGCGGCCGAGCTGCTTCGGATCGCGCTGCCAGTCCTTGGCCACCTTGACGTGCAGGTCGAGGTAGACCTTCGTGCCGAGCAGCCGTTCGATGCCCTGGCGGGACTCCGAGCCGATCGCCTTGAGCCGGCTGCCGCCCTTGCCGATGATGATGGCCTTCTGGCTGGGGCGTTCGACATAGAGGTTGACGTGGACGTTCCACAGCGGATTGTCCTCGCTGCGGCCTTCCCGCGGGTACATCTCCTCGACCTGCACAGCCAGGGAATGCGGCAGTTCGTCCCGCACACCTTCGAGGGCGGCCTCGCGGACGAGCTCGGCGATCATCTTCTCCTCCGGCTCATCCGTGAGGTCACCGTCGGGATAGAGCGGAGGAGATTTCGGCAGGTGTGCCGCGAGCACCGAATCGACGGTGTCGACCTGGAAGTCCTCGACGGCGGAGACGGGCACGACATCGGCGAAGTCGGCGAGCTCGCCGACGGCCAGCAGCGCCTCGGCGATCTTGTCCTTGGGCACCCGGTCGACCTTCGTCACGAGCGCCACGATCGGGGTCCGCCCGTCCAGCAGCGCCAGCTGGGAGGCGATATAGCGGTCACCGGGACCGATCGGCTCATCGGCGGGCAGGCAGAAGCCGATGACGTCGACCTCCCCCAGCGTGGACGCCACAAGATCATTGAGTCGTGACCCGAGGAGGGTGCGCGGTTTGTGCAGTCCGGGGGTGTCGATGAGGATGAGCTGGTGATCGTCCTTGTGAACGACTCCGCGGATCGTGTGACGGGTCGTCTGAGGTTTGGCCGAGGTGATCGCGACCTTCTCGCCCACCAGGGCGTTCGTCAGCGTCGATTTGCCCGTATTGGGCCGTCCCACGAAGCAGGCGAAGCCCGCCCGGTAGTCCTCGGGGTAGTCGGTGCGAAATTCCATCTCAGTCCTCTTCCTGCGTCCCCGAACCACCGGCTGCGGCGGTCTGTGCGTCGTCTCTGCTGTCCTCGTGGGTGCGGGTGACCCGCACGTGGGTGATCCGGTGGCGGCGGCCCTGACCCTCCATGGCTTCGATCTCGAGGCCTTCGATCGACGCGTGCGAGCCGTCGATGGGCACCCGGTCGATGAGCTTCGAGAGCAGTCCGCCGACGCTGTTGACGTCATCCTCGTCGATGCGCACATCGAAATAGTCGGCGAAGTCGGAGATCGACATGCGGGTGCTGATGATGAATGATCCATCGTCGCCTTCAACGAGTTCGTCATCGCCGTTGTCGTATTCGTCTTCGATCTCGCCGACGATCTCCTCGACGATGTCTTCGATGGTCACGAGCCCGGCGGTGCCGCCGTATTCGTCGATGAGGATCGCCAGATGCGTCGAGTCCAGCTGCATCTGCCGCAGCAGGTCATCGGCCGGCTTCGTCTCCGGGACGAACAGGACGGTGCGGGCCAGCTTGCCCACGGGCCGTTCGGCCTCCTCGGGATGGAGGTGGAGGCGCCGGGCGACGTCCTTGAGGTAGGCGACTCCGCGGACGTCGTCGAGATCCTCCCCGCAGACGGGGATCCGGGAGAAGCCGGAGCGGAAGAACAGATTCATCGTCTTCTGCAGGCTGACGTCGGCGTCGACGGTGATGAGGTCGGTGCGCGGCACCATGACCTCGTTCGCCGAGGTGTCCGAGAGGTTGAACACGGACTGGATCATCTCGCGTTCGCCGTCTTCGATGATGTCGGATTCGCTGGCACGTTCGACGAGGTCGCGCAGCTGTTCGGAGGTCACGAACGGACCGTCCTTGTACACCTTGTCCGGAGTGAGCAGATTGCCGAGCACGACGAGGATGCGGGCCAGCGGTTTGAGCGCGACGAGGACGATGCGCACGACCCAGCTGAGGTTGAGGCTCACGGCCAGGGACCGGCGTTTGCCGATCGTGCGCGGGGAGACTCCGGCGATGATGAAGACCGCCACCGAGGCGGTGATCACCGTGAGGAAGACCATGAGCGGACCCACGGAGTAGTAGGAGTCATAGGCCAGCGCGATGAAGACCGTGGCGAGTGCTTCGAGGAAGTTGCGGACGAAGATGATGACGTTGATGTTCGTCGGCAGGTCCGCGAGGATCCGCTCCACCCGCACAGCAGAGCGTTTGCCGTCCTCCTTCGCCTCCTCGACCGCATGGTGGGAGACGTTGAGCAGAGCGGCATCCACGGCAGACAGGGTGGCCGCGATGATGAGGCACAGCGCCGCACCGAGGAAGAACATGAACACGATCAGACCTCGGTGGGGGTGGGGATGTCGGTGCGACCGTCGTAGCGGGCTGCGAAGAAAGTCAGCAGCAGATGCCGCTGGAGGGCGAACATCTCCTCGCGCTCCTCGGGCTGACCATGGTCGTAGCCGAGCAAGTGGAGGAAACCGTGGACGGTCAGCAGCAGGATCTCGTCCATCGTCGAATGACCGGCCGCCCGAGCCTGAGCCCCGGCGACCTCGGGGCAGATGATGATATCGCCCATCTGACCTTCGGTCGGCGTCCCCGGCTCACCACGGTGGAGCTGATCCATGGGAAAGGACATGACGTCGGTCGGGCCCTCGAGATCCATCCAGGTGACGTGGAGTTCGGACATCGCCGCCGAATCGACCATCGTCACGGCCAGCTCCGCCCCCGGGTGCATGTGCAGGGCAGAGCCCAAGTATTCGGTCAGGGCCACGACTTCGTCGAGGTCCACCTCGGCGTCGGTCTCATTGAGGATCTCGGTGTTCATTCGGCACTCCCCCACAGGTCGTAGGCTTCGACGATCTTCGTCACCAGCGAATGCCGGACGACGTCCTTGCTGCCCAGTTCGCAGAACTGCAGGTCATCGATCCCGTCGAGGATGTCGCGGACGACCTTGAGTCCGCTGCGGGTCTTGCCCGGCAGGTCGATCTGGGAGATGTCACCGGTGACGACCATGCGCGATCCGAAGCCGAGGCGGGTGAGGAACATCTTCATCTGCTCGGCCGTCGTGTTCTGGGCTTCGTCGAGGATGATGAACGCGTCGTTGAGGGTGCGCCCGCGCATATAGGCCAAGGGAGCGACCTCGATCGTGCCGGTCTCGATGAGCAGCGGGATCGATTCGGGATCGACCATGTCGTGGAGGGCGTCATAGAGCGGACGCACATACGGGTCGATCTTGTCGTTGAGCGTGCCGGGCAGATAGCCCAGGGATTCGCCGGCTTCGACGGCAGGCCGGGTGAGGATGATCCGCGAGACCTCTTTGTGCTGGAGGGCGTTGACGGCCATCGCCATCGCCAGGTAGGTCTTGCCGGTTCCGGACGGACCGATGCCGAAGGTGATCGTGTGGTTGCGGATGGCCCTGACGTAGTCGTGCTGGCCCATCGTCTTCGGACGGATCGACTTTCCCCTGGTGGACAGGATGTCCGTGCCGAGCACCGCCGAGGCGGCCGCTCCCTCGGAGGAGAACGTCGTGACCCTCTCGATCGTCTCTTCGTTGATGCGATGGCCGGCCGTGTGCAGCTTCTTGAGTTCCCCGATGACGCTGACGAAGGCTTCGACACGCTGGGGGTCACCGGTGACCTGGACCTGATTGGCCCGGACGTGGATGTCGAGGTCGTCGAAGGTCTTCTCCAGGGCGCGCAGATTCGACTCTCCGGGGCCGAAGAAGGCGACGAGGTCGATGGAGTCCGGGATGACCAGCCGCACGGTGTCACGTTCGGCGTCGCGTGCGTCCGTCACGGCATCATTGCCCGCGGCACCGTCGCCGGGTGCGGCGGCGTCCGAGTCGGTGGGGTTCATGGCGTTCGGGTTCGGTGGAGTGATGTCCAGAATGTTCCTTTGCAAGTGGGCGCACCGTCACCGGCGGCGCCAGAGTGTGCTTCCATCCTAGTCCGGTGTCTCACCAACGGCCCAATGAATTCTGGGCCAGGACGAGACCGGCGGGTCCTGCCGATGACGAACGCAGGATCGTCGGTCCCAGCAGCACCGGTCTCGCTCCACGGCCGGTCAAGGCTGCGAGTTCGCCGTCGCTGATGCCGCCTTCGGGCCCGACGACGAAGACGATGCGCTCCGGCAGCGGCGAATTGCCCTCCGCGATCAGATCGGCCAGCGCTGCGGAGAGTCTGCGCTGAGCGGTCTCGTGGAGGACGAAGACCGCATCGGACTCGTCGAAGGCTGTGGCCAGGGAGGCCCCGCGGACGAGTTCGCGCAGCACCGGAAACCGGGAGCGTCTGGCCTGCAGGGAGGCCGCATTCAGCAGGTTCTCCCATTTCGCGGCCATCTTCTCCCGCTTCTTCGCCGGCCAGTCGGCGATCGAACGTTCGGCGGCCCAGGGAATGACGTCGTCGACGCCGATCTCCGTGGCCGTTTCGATCGCCTGCAGGTCTCGGTCGCCCTTGGCCAGGGCCTGGACGAGCACGAGGCGTGGGCCGGTGCTGTCCTCGTGCGTCACCGCGGTGACGTCGATCGTCAGCTCGCTCGTCGAGGCGGCCGTGACGGTTCCGCGCACCCGTGTGCCGTCCCCGTCGACGATGTCGATGTCCTCGCCGGGACCGATCCGACGCACCCGCACCGCGTGCCCGGCCACGTCCTCACCGAGGGTGAGAGCGGACCCGACGACCGCCTCATCGGCGGTGGCGGAGCGGAAGACGGGAAGACTCACCGACCGGCGAACCTCTCACGCATGCGGGAGAACATTCCGCGGTTCTCCGTCGAGATCTGGGCCCGCGGTGCTTCCTCTCCGCGCAGTTCGGCGAGCTTCTCGAGCAGTTCGCGCTGTTCGTCGTCGAGGGTGTCCGGGGTGAGGACGTCGACGGTGATGAGCAGGTCGCCGCGAGTCTCCGAGCGCAGGCGGGAGGCGCCGAGTCCGGGGAGTTTGACGACGGTGCCGGACTGGGTGCCGGCGGCGATGGTGAGGTCCTGGGTGCCGTCGAAGGTCTCGAACGGGATGGTCGCTCCCAGGGTCGCTGCGGTCATCGGCACCGAGACGGCGGCCCGGAGGTTGTCGCCGTCGCGCTGGAAGACCTCGTGGCGGGTGACCATGACCTCGACGAAGAGATCACCGGCGGGTCCGCCGCCGGGACCGACCTCTCCCTGGCTGGACAGCTGGATGCGGGTGCCGTCGGAGACTCCGGCGGGGATGCGGATCTTCATGGTCCGCTGCTTGCGCACGCGTCCGTCGCCCTGGCAGTTGAGGCAGGGGTTGGGGATGACGGTGCCGAAGCCGTGGCAGGAGTTGCAGGTCTGGTTCGTGACCATCTGGCCCAGCAGGGTCCGCGTCATGCGCTGGACGCTGCCGGCGCCGTGGCACAGCGAGCAGGTCTCGATCTTCGTGCCCTCCTGCGTGCCGGCACCCGAACAGGTGTCGCAGACGACCGCAGTGGTCACGTCGAGATCGACGGTGCCGCCGAAGGCCGCGGTCTTCAAGTCGATGTTGACGCCGACGAGGGCGTCCTTGCCGCGCTGTGTGCGCGGGATGGGGCCTCCGGCCTGTCCGCCGCCACCGCCGAAGAAGGTCTCGAAGATGTCGCCGAATCCGCCGAAGCCGCCGCCGGCGGGGAAGCCCTGACCGTTCTCGCCGCCGCCCATATCGTAGTTGCGGCGCTTCTCCGGATCCGAGAGCACGTCGTAGGCCAGTGAGATGGCTTTGAATTCGTCTTCGTGACCGGGATTGACGTCCGGGTGGTACTTGCGTGCCAGCTTCCGGTACGACGACTTGATCTCAGCCGCGGAAGCGTCTTTGGACACTCCGAGTGTTTCATAGTGATCGGCCACAGAAACTTCTCTCTCCCTGACGTAGTGGTCTTCTCTGTTCGTGGTGGTGGCTGCGCTCCTGCGCGGTACTCACCGGTTGCGTGCTGCCCGACTGCGGGCACCCCTGGTCGTCGTCACTGCACGGGCCCTACCCTCGGTCGAGGATCGAGGACACGTACTTCGCGACGGCACGGACTGCCGAGATCGTCGTCGGATAGTCCATCCGGGTCGGGCCGAGCACCGCCAGTCTGGCCGACGAACCCGCGTCATGACCATATTCGGCGGCGACGACGGAAGTCGAACTGAACGATTCGTGAGTATTCTCACGCCCGATGCGCACGCTGATCCCCCCATGGTCCTCTGCCATCGAGGTGGGCAGCCGGAGCAGGACCACCTGCTCCTCGAAGGCTTCGAGGATCGGGGCCATCTTCTCTCCGAATTCGCTGCCGGAACGGGCGAGGTTCGCAGTCCCGGCCATGATGATGCGCTCTTCGCGGGTCGCGGCGACGAGGTCGACGACGGCGGCCCTGACCTGTGTGAGTCCGGACTCGTCACGTCCCGCCGACTCGCTCGATTCGGCGGCGACCGCCTCGGCGGTGGGGGACGAACCGAAGACCTGCGCGAGCGTGCGTCCGGCGAAATCGGCATTGATCTGGTCGCGCAGCCCGCGGACGGCATCCTCGTCGAGCGGGGTCGGGGTGATCACGGACTTCTGCTCGACCTGACCGGCGTCGGTGATGAGGACGACGAGGATCCGGCCGGGGCCGAGGCCGACGATCTCGACGTGTTTGATGCGCGCCCGCGACACCGTCGGGTATTGGATGAGCGCCACCTGGCGGGTGAGGCCGGAGAGCACGCGGACGGTGCGGTCGAGCATCTCGTCGAGGTCGACATCGCCGTCGATGAGCTGGAAGATCGCGCGGCGCTCGGCGGTGGTCAGCGGTTTGAACTCGTCGATGCGGTCGACGAACATCCGGTAGCCGAGGTCGGTGGGGATCCGACCGGCCGAGGTGTGGGGTTGGGCGATATAGCCTTCGTGCTCGAGCTGGGCCATATCGTTGCGGATCGTGGCCGGGGAGACGCCGAGGGTGTGGCGCTGGACGATCGCCTTCGATCCCACGGGTTCGTTGGTGGCGACGAAGTCCTCGACGATGGCGCGCAGCACCTGTGCACGTCTGCTGTCGTTCATCGCGGTTCTCCTCTCCGTCTCTTCAGCCGATCACGGTCCCGTGCCGATACTTGGCACTCCTTGAGCCTGAGTGCCAATTCTACGCTTCTCGTCCCCGGAATTCATTTCTGGGGGTGACCTGCGGGTCTGCGCGCCTGCGGGACCGTCCTTGATTATGGTGGGTGCCCGTGAATGCTTTTGATCGCTATGGCCCCGATGTGCTCTCCGGTTCCTCGCCGTCGTCGCACCGTCCGCAGAAGTCCCGTCAGGTCGAGCTCGGCCTGGGCATGGTTCTCGAGGATGCGATGAGCGGCTATGTCGGTGCTGTCGTCGGCGCGGAGAAGACCACGGCCGGTGTCGTCGTCAAGCTCGAGGACCGCGTCGGCAAGGTCCGTGCCTTTCCCTTGGGACCGGGTTTCCTCCTCGAAGGACAGCCCGTCGATGTGCAGCTGCCGAAGAAGAAGGCGCAGCAGCCCGGGCGGACGGCTTCCGGGTCTCGCGCCGTGGTCGGCGCGAAGGCTCGGGTGGCTCGTGGATCGCGGATCTGGGTGGAGGGCAAGCACGATGCCGAACTCGTCGAGAAGATCTGGGGCGATGATCTGCGCATCGAAGGCGTCGTCGTCGAACCCCTGGGCGGTCTCGACGACGTCGCCGACAAGCTCGCAGCCTTCGGTCCGGATCGGGACCATCGGGTCGGTGTCCTCGCCGATCACCTGGTGAGTGGGACGAAGGAATCGAAGATCGCCGAGGCGGTCCGTGCCGATCCGCGCTACCGCGACGTCGTCCACATCATCGGCCACCCCTACGTCGATATCTGGCAGGCGGTGAAGCCCCATGTCGTCGGCATCCGGCAATGGCCGGTCGTCCCCCGCGGTGAGGACTGGAAGACGGGAATCCTCCGGCGCATCGGATGGCCGCACGCCGACCATCGAGATGTCGCTCGCGGGTGGGTGCGCATCCTCGGGAAGGTGAGCACCATCGCCGATGTCGAACCGACGCTGTCGGGTCGGGTCGAGGAACTCATCGATTTCGTCACCGTCGGCTGAGTGACTTCGGTGGTGCGGCGGTGGCCCGTGGTGGTCACGGCGAGCTGTCGGCGTGTGCCGAAACTGTCACAGGAGTGAGGCTTTCCCGACATCCTCGGGACACGGGGCTCGGCTAGTCTGGAGGGCAAGCGTTCTTCGAAAGGATCCCCATGTCGCACCACCCCGAGCAGCCGGGCAGCCGACCGATGCCGCCGAACTACTCTCAGGCGTCGGGCCCGCAGCAGCCCTACGCGCCGCAGGGCCAGCAGTATTCTCGGCCGCAGACGCACAGTGGTCAGACGGGCTACGGCTCACAACAGTCGTTCGGCGCGCAGCCTGGTTACGGCGGTCAGCCGGGGTACGGCGCGCAGCCTGGTTACGGCGGTCAGCCGGGGTACGGTGGGCAGACTGGATTTGGCGCGCAGCCGGGTTACGGCATGCCGCAGATGCACAACCCGGCGATGTTCGACTCCCGCTCCCTGCCCGAGCAGGCGTACGGACCCGGCTCCGAACAGTTCTGGATGGCCCCCGAACCCGACCGGACCACGGCTCTGTGGACCCACCTCGGCGCGCTTCTGTTCGGGTTCATGCCGCTCATCATGTTCCTCGTGAAGAAGGACGAGTCGCCGTTCGTCCGCGAGCATTCGCGTCAGGGACTCAACGCGATGATCACGAACACGATCGTCACCTTCGCAGCCCTCTTCGTCTTCGGCATCCTCGGTTTCATCCTCGCATTGGTGACCTTCGGGATCGGCATCATCATCATGTACGCCGCGGTCATCGTCCCACTCGTCTACTGCGTCCTCTACATCATTGCCGCCGTCGCAGCGAACAGGGGCGAGGGGTATAGGTTTCCGCTCACCATCAACTTCGTGAAGTGACCATCCCCCGTCACCCCGCGCACTCTGGGACAGCCCGCACTCCCTGGGCTAATGTGGAGTGATCGCACACTCTGAAGGGACTCTCATGTCGGACAACCCGCAGCAGCCGAACAACGGACAGTCACAGCCGATGCCCCCGAACTATTCCCCGCAGTCGGGCTCACAGCAGCCGCAAGCGCAGCAGCCGCAAGCGCAGCAGCCGCAGCAGGGTTCGCAGCCGCAGCAGAATGGTCAGGCCCAGTACGGCTCGCAGCCGCAGAACCCTCAGCAGGGATCTCAGCCCGGCTTCGGCTCTCAGCAGCCCCACGCCGGGCACGGCTCCCCGCAGCAGAATCCGGCCTACGGCTCACAGCCCGGCTACGGCTCCCAGCAGCCTTTCGGCGCTCCCCAGGGACAGCCGCAGGCGGGATACGGATTCCAGGGAGCATCCTCGGCGCAGTCGGCTGCCGCCGGTGTTCCCATGGGAGCAGAACTTCCGGATGCCGCCTACGGTCCGAACTCACTCGGATTCTGGAACTCCGACCAGAGCGAACGCACCACCGCACTGTGGTCACACCTCGCACACGCCGCCACCTACGTCGTCGGCGTCGGCTGGATCGTCACCCTCATCCTCTTCATCATCAACAAGGACAAGTCGCCGTTCCTGCGTCATCATGGCGCACAGTCGCTCAACCTGCTGATCATCGGTGTCATCGCCGGATTCGGCATCGGACTGATCGGCGGAATCCTCACGATCGTCGGCATCGGCTTCCTCATCCTGCTGCTCCTGCCGGTGCTCTCGATCTACATGATCGTCATCGAGATCATCGCCGGAATGGCAGCCAACCGCGGTGAGGGCTACCGAATCCCGATGACTCCGAACTGGATCAAGTGAGCTGACGCAGCCCGAGAGTCCCACCGGCGCAGATTCGCTGAGCAGCTCGCCCCGCCGCCCGATCCGGATGGCGGGGCGAGACTCATTCACACGTATTCGGTGAGGATACGCACCATATAGTCGGCCATGAGACGTCCCTGCAGAGTCGGCTGGAACCAGCCGGCCGCGGCGCCATCCGCGTCGAGCAGACCCTGTCCGACGAAGGTCCTGATCGCCTGCTGGCTGCCCGGAGCCAGAGAGTCCAGGCGCAGCTCACGGTCGATCCGAGCGGCGAGCATGATCCGCTCGATCTCCCGGGTCCGATCATCGAGGACCTCCCGACCGATCGACGGGGACTGCCCCGCCACGAGCCGGTCGGCCCAGGCACGCGGATGTTTGGCGTTCCAGAACCTCACACCCCCGACATGGGAGTGGGCGCCCGGCCCGAAGCCCCACCAGTCGGCATTGCGCCAATAGGCCAGATTGTGTTCACAGCGCGTATCGGGACCGGTCGACCAATTGCTCACCTCGTACCAATGCAGACCGGCGGCGGAGATCGCGGCGTCGGCGATCTCGTATTTGTCGGCCAAGTCGTCCTCATCGGGCATCGGCAGTTCGCCGCGGCGCACCATCGCGCCCATCTTCGTTCCCGGTTCGACGATGAGGGAATACGCCGAGATGTGATCGACCTCGTTGGACAGGGCAACCTCCAGCGAGCGACGCCAATCGTCGATCGACTCCCCCGGGGTGCCGTAGATGAGGTCGAGGCTGAGTTCGAGTCCGGCGTCCTTGACCCAGCGAGCCACCTCAGGGATCTTCTCCGGATCATGGGTGCGGTCCAAGGTCGCGAGCACATGCGGCACGGCCGACTGCATCCCCATGGAGATCCGGTTGACACCGGCTCCGGCGAGAGTCGCGATATAGGCAGGATCCAGGGTGTCGGGGTTGGCTTCGGTGGTGACTTCGACGGTCTCGGCCAGGCGGAAGCGGGCGCGGACATCGTCCATCACCCCGGCGAGCACGTCGGCTGCGAGCAGCGTCGGGGTGCCCCCGCCGAAGAAGATCGTCGAGACCTCACGGTCGCCCGCCCCAGCCTCGGCGAGGGTGGACACGGACAGATCGAGCTCACGGGCGAGGTTTCCGCGGTAGTCCTCACGGGACGCGCCCGGGCCGAGGTCGTCGGCGGTGTAGGTGTTGAAGTCGCAGTAGCCGCAGCGGACCCGGCAGTACGGGACGTGGATGTAGAGGCTCAGCCCTCGCTCAGCGGCCCCGATCCCCGCCGAAGTCGGCAGCGAACCGTCGCGCGGAGGGACCTCACCGGTCGGTTGTGCGGGCACTTACTTCTTGCTGTCCTTCGTCTCCGGCTCGTCGGAGGACAGGGCCGCGATGAAGGCTTCCTGCGGGACCTCGACGGTGCCGACCACCTTCATCCTCTTCTTGCCCTCCTTCTGCTTCTCGAGCAGCTTGCGCTTACGGCTGATATCGCCGCCGTAGCACTTCGACAGCACGTCCTTGCGGATGGCACGGATGGTCTCACGGGCGATGATGCGAGAGCCGATGGCCGCCTGGATGGGCACCTCGAACTGCTGGCGCGGAATGAGCTTGCGCAGCTTGCCTGCCATCGCCACACCGTAGGAGTAGGCATTGTCGCGGTGGACGATCGCCGAGAACGCATCGACCTGGTCGCCGTGCAGCAGGATATCGACCTTGACGAGATCCGACGGATCCTCCCCGTCATCGGAATAGTCGAGCGTCGCATAGCCCTTGGTCCGTGATTTGAGCTGGTCGAAGAAGTCGAAGACGATCTCTGCCAGCGGCAGGCGGTAGCGGATCTCCACGCGGTCCGAGGACAGGTAGTCCATGCCCTGCAGGTTGCCCCGACGGGTCTGGCACAGCTCCATCACCGCACCGATGTAGTCGCTCGGAGTGAGGATCGTCGCCCGGACCATGGGTTCTCTGACTTCCTTGACCTTGCCCGTGGGGAATTCGCTCGGGTTCGTCACCGTCGTCTCGGTCCCGTCCTCCATGGTCACGTCGTAGATCACGCTCGGTGCCGTCGAGATGAGGTCGAGGTCGTATTCGCGCTCGAGCCGATCGCGGAGGACCTCGAGGTGCAGGAGGCCGAGGAAGCCGCAGCGGAAGCCGAAGCCCAGCGCCGTGGACGTCTCGGGCTCGTATGCCAGGGAGGCATCGTTGAGTTTGATCTTGTCCAGCGCGTCACGCAGCACCGGGTAGTCCGAGCCGTCGATCGGGAACAGGCCCGAATACACCATCGGCTGCGGCTCCTTGTACCCCTCGAGCGGTTCCGATGCGGGAGACGCGGCCAGCGTGACGGTGTCGCCGACCTTCGACAGCCGGACATCTTTCACCCCGGTGATGAGATAGCCGACCTCACCGACGCCGAGGCCCTTCGTCGCCTTCGGCTCGGGTGAGGAGGCACCGATCTCGAGCAGTTCGTGAGTGCTGCCGGTCGACATCATCTCGATCTTCTCACGCGGCTTGAGGGAACCGTCGACGAGCCGAACATAGGTGACCACACCGCGGTAGGTGTCGTAGACGGAGTCGAAGATCATGGCGCGGGCCGGGGCGTCGGCGTCGCCGACAGGAGCGGGGATATCGGTGATGATGCGGTCGAGGACCTCTTCGACGCCTTCACCGGTCTTGCCGGACACGAGCAGGCAGTCCTCGGGTTCGCAGCCGATGAGGTTGGCGAGCTCGTCCGCGTACTTCTCCGGCTGTGCGGCCGGCAGGTCGATCTTGTTGAGCACGGGGATGATCGTCAGATCGTTCTCCATGGCCAGGTACAGGTTGGCCAGCGTCTGGGCTTCGATGCCCTGAGCGGAGTCGACGAGCAGCAGCGCGCCTTCACAGGCGGCCAGGGACCGCGAGACCTCGTAGCTGAAGTCGACGTGGCCGGGAGTGTCGATCATGTTGAGCGCGTACGGAGTGTCCCCGTGTTCCCACGGCATGCGCACGGCCTGGGACTTGATGGTGATTCCGCGTTCGCGTTCGATGTCCATCCGGTCGAGGTACTGGGCGCGCATATCGCGGTTCTCGACGACACCGGTCATCTGGAGCATGCGGTCGGCCAGGGTCGATTTGCCATGGTCGATATGAGCGATGATGCAGAAATTGCGAATCAGCTCGGGTGAGGTGGCAGACGGTGAGATCCGCTGTGCAGCTTCCTGATTCACCTGAGGTGACATGAACGCCCTTTCGTTGACAGACCGGGTCCCCGGTCAGACCCGATCTCCCATTGTTTCATGACTTGTGCACGGACCTGGAATCCACAGACGTGCACGTCGTCATCGTCGGGGACTTTCGCGGTTCGTCAGCTGTCGGATGCGATTCGTCCGCGCCGAACGGGGCCGATGCATGTGCCGGACCGTGCCGATCGGGGAAGATGGTGGCATGAGCGAATTCCGGGTCATGAGCTTCAACCTCCGCTATCCCGCCATGGACGGACATCCGGTGGCCGAGCGGCTGCCGATCGCCGCCGAGCTCATCCGGCGCGCACGTCCGCACCTCATCGGCACCCAGGAGGGCGAATTCGACCAGCTCGAGACGCTCATCAGCCTGCTGCCCGAGGAGTACATCTGGCTCGGAGAGGGCCACTCCGGCGGCAATTCCGGAGAGTTCACGGCCGTGATCCTCGATTCGAAGCGCTTCGACGTCGACGCCGTCGACATCAGCTGGCTGTCCGAACAGCCCGACACCGTGGCATCGGAGTCATGGGGAGTCTCGCATGCACGCACCCTGACGACGGTCGATGTCCGCGACCTCGACTCCGACCGACGGCTGCGTGTGCTCAACACCCACCTCGACCACAAGTCCGAGCGCGCCCGTCTCGAGTCCGGTCGGATCATGGCCGAGTCCATCGCCGAGGCGGCCCATCCCTGCGTGGTCACCGGTGACTTCAATGTCGCCACCGGCTCCCCGGTCTACGACTTCTTCTGCACCGAACTCGGCCTCACCGACACCGCCGCGGAGATCCCCGGGGAGGATATCGGCACCTTCCATCGCTACACGGGCCCGAAAGCCGGTGAGCCGCGCATCGACTGGATCCTGACGACCCCGGGCCTGCGCACGGTGTCCACGCGCATCGACACGTTCGAGATCGACGGGACGTACCCCTCCGACCATTTCCCAGTCGAGGCTGTCCTCGATTTCACATGACCGTGTCGGTTTCATATGTCTGCGTCGGTTCGCTGTTCTGCGCGACCTGCGGCAGTCGACTCGTTTAGGCTGGACATATGAATTGGAAATCACTGGTCAATCGGGCCGCGAGAATCGGAGTCCGTGAGGGACTGCGCTACCTGCGACAGTCGCAGTCGAAGAAGAACTCCGGAGGCTCCTCGCAGCCCACGGATGCCCGCCGGCAGGATCCTCCGCGGCCGGGCGGTGGAGGTGCCACCTCGGCGAGGCCTGATGACCGTGCCGGCTCAGGCGGTTCGGGTTCGTACCCCGGTGATTTCACGGGGTCGATCAAGGTCAGCTACTCCCCCGATCTCGACGGCGATGCCGATCCGGGCGAGGTCGTCTGGGGGTGGGTCCCCTTCGAGGAGGATCACTCACAGGGAAAGGATCGCCCGTCGCTGGTCGTCGGCCGTGACGGCAGGTGGGTGCTCGCGCTCATGCTCACGAGCAAGGATCACATCCCCGGCGGCGTCGGCGAGGTCCGCGAGGACCGGCACGCCAAGTGGATGAACATCGGCACCGGGGACTGGGATTCGCAGGGAAGGCCCTCTGAACTCCGCCTTGATCGGATCATCCGCCTCGACCCGGATTCGATCCGCCGGGAAGGTGCGGTCATCCCCCGCGACGTTTTCGACCGCGTCGCCGAGCACATCTCCGGCTGAGACCCGCCTGACAGCCCGGACGGACCATTGTGTGCACTGCGCGACGAGGCTGCACGGGATTTCCAGCCCGCGACCCGAGGCTGTATCATAGGTGATTGTGTCTTCATCAAGGCGTGTGTCTCGCCGAGGTCGGGTGAAGATGCCGTCGGATTCGAAGTCGTCGATGTGTTTCCCCGCGGAGATGATCATGTCGGTTCGATGCGCCCTCACGACCATGTACCACTAACACGAAAGAGTGTTGAAATTGGCTAATATCAAGTCCCAGATCAAGCGGATCAAGACCAACGAGAAGGCTCGTCAGCGCAACAAGGCTGTCCGGTCCGAGGTTCGGTCCTACGTCCGCGTCGTTCGCGAGAACATTGCTGCCGGCAACAAGGAAGAGGCACAGCAGGCTTATGCTGTGGCTGCCCGCAAGCTCGACAAAGCTGTTTCGAAGGGTGTTCTGCACAAGAACAACGCTGCGAACCGCAAGTCGCGCCTGTCCACGCAGATCAACGCTCTCTGAGCGCACGACTGAGGCTATAGCTTCACGGGGTCCGAACCACACGGTTCGGACCCCGTTCTCTTCCCTTATTGCTACCTGACGGCGGCCCAGCAACCTCGCGCGAGGTTGCTGGGCCGCCGTCAGGTAGCAATTAGCGTTGGCGGGCTAGGCGGGCTACTTCGGAGACGAACCACTCGACCGCATAGACGGGGTCGCGTCCGCCGCCCTTGACGGCCGCATCGGCTTCGGCCGCGGCGATGAGCGACTGGCCCAGCGCCACCTCGTTCCACCGCCTCACCTCCCGGCGGGCACGGTCGACCTGCCATGGCGCCATCTTCAGCTCCGAGGCCAGCTCCCCGCTGGTGCCGGCGAATCCCTGCACCTTCGCCATGCCGCGCAGCTTCATCGCCACTGCCGCCACGAGCGGGACCGGATCGGACCCGGTCGACAGCGCATGCCTGAGCAGACTCAGCGCGTTCTTCGCGTCCCCGGCCACTGCCGCATCGGCGACCTTGAAGCCGGTGGCCTCGACTCGTCCACCGTAGTACTGATCGACGACCTCGGCGGTGATCGTGCCTTCGGTGTCTTCGATGAGCTGGTCGACCCCGGCATTGAGTTCGGCCAGATCGGAGCCCAGCGCCGACATGAGCGCGGCCATTCCCGCTTCGTCGATGCGTCGCTTCGCGGTCTTGAACCGGGTCTGAGCGAACTTCGCCCGATCGCTTTCGTTCTTCACCACAGCCGCGTCGATACGTGGGAAGCCTGCGGAGTCGATCTTCTTGACGAGTTTCGCTCCCCGGTTGCCGCCAGCGTGCAGCAGCACCACGACGGCGTCATCGTTCGGGGCATCGAGATAAGCCAGCGCGTCGTTGAGGAAATCTTCCGAGCACTTCTCGACGGCATCGACGACGATGAGCTTCGAGGAGGAGAACAAGGACGGTGACGCCGCCATCGCCAGCTCACCGGCCTGGTATCCGGCAGCATCGAACTCGATCTCCTCGGGATCCTGCTTCCGTGCAGCCGATACGATGCGGTCCTTAGCCATGCGCACGAGCACCGATTCGCCACCGGAGATCATGACGACAGGGGCCGGTTTCGCCGAGCTCCACGGGATCAGGGTCTTCTTCACTGCCATGGACCCCAGCCTATCGCGGCCGTCCGACACGACCGACATGACGGACCCTCACTCACGGGCTCACCCCTTGTCCTCGGGACAGTCGTGTCCGGTGCTGAAGCGACTCTGCGCGTAGAGAGCGACCGAACCGCAGTGATCGGTGCGCAGCACGGGCATGGGGCCGAAGGCCCGCAGAGACTTCTCGCTCGGATGTCCATAGCTGTTCTCCCCCACAGAGACGACACCGAGACCGGGTGCCGCGGCGGCGAAGAATTCGGGAGCCAGATCGGAGGAGCCGTGGTGCGGCGCGACGAGCACATCGACCGGCTGGACCTGCTGGGCCAGCACGTACTGCTCCTCGGCTCCGACGTCGCCGGGCAGCAGGGTGCTCAGCCCCTCCTGCTCGACCCGCACCACCAGGGAGTCGTCGTTGCGCAGCTCTTCATCCTCCGCCGCGGGCACCGACCGCACCGGAGGCCACAGCACCTCAAGACTGGCCGAGTCGAAGTCGAGCGTCTGGCCACGGTGGGTGGGGACCACCTCCGCGCCGGTGTCAGCGCTCACCCGCTCTGATTCGGGCGAGGCAGCGACATTCGCGGAGACGTACAGACGGACGACCCTGCGCCCCCACGTCGTGCCCGCGTAACCGGCGAAGTGGTCGGCATCGAAGTGGGAGATGAGCAGATCCAACTCTTCGATCCCGGATGAGTCGAGGCAGGTGTCGATGGGTTTCGGCTCGCGCCCCGTGTCGACGACGAGACCGCGACCGCCACCGAGGTTGATCACCGCGGCCGACCCCTGACCGACATCGCAGACGAGCACCAGCCAGTCCGCGGCCGGCGGCTTCGCCCTCACCGAAACGATGACGGCGGCGGTGAGCACACAGCACAGAACGAGCACGGGCAGGCCCCAGAGCCTGCGACGCACGAGCATCCCGGTTCCGACCACGGCCAGGCCGAGCAGCCCGAGTGCCAACAGCGTTCCGACCGGCGGCACCGGCCAGTCGAGGCCCGCACCGGGCAGGGCGGCGCAGATTCGGGCGATGAGAACGATCCACCAGGCCGGAAACGATCCGATCCAGGCCAACAGGGCCGGGGCGAAGTCGCCTCCGGGCAGTCCCGTCGTCGCGATGCCGGTGGCCACGAGGCTGAAAAATCCTGCCACCGTCGCCGGCATGACCGCGGGTGCGGCCAGTGCGTTCGCGGCGACCGACCAGAGTCCGATGCGCGGATCGATCGCCACGAGAACCGGGGTGCACGCGAGTTGGGCGACGAAGGGCACGATGAGTGCGGTCACGAGCACCGTGGGCGCCAGCGGCAGGTGCACGGCGAGGCGGCGCAGCAGGACCGGGACGACGAACATGATCGCGGCCGTGGAGACCACGGACAGGACGAACCCCACCGAGGTGGCCAGGACGGGGACGAAGGCCAGAAGCAGGCTCGCTGTCGAGCACATGACCGCGACCGGGGAGATCCCGCCGCCGCGCAGGAACACGAGTGCCGCCGCGATCGCCATTCCGGCGGCGCGGATGGCGCTGGGTTCGAAGCCGACGATGAAGACGTAGCCGAGGCAGGTGAGCACCCCGATGCTCACTCGCAGCCGCGGTCCGGCTCGGCAGGCTCCGGCGAGCAGTCCGGCACCGAGGCTGACGATCGCGACGTTGCTGCCGGATACCGCCGAGACGTGGGTGAGGGAGACGACTCGCATATCGTCGACCATCCGGTCGTCCTGCGGTGAGGTGTCGCCGACGACGAGCCCGGGCAGCAGCCGTCCGCCGTCGTTGCCGGCGGCCACCGAATCCTCGCGCAGTTCGGTGCGAAGCGTCTCTCGCCACTGCCACAGTGTGTTCGGTTCTGCCAGCACGTGTGGGTCTGCATCGGTGGCGCGGATGTCGTCGAGGCGGGTCGTGCGCATCCGCACTCTCGCTCCGTCCGCGGCGGCTTCGGGGCTGAGCACGTGGGTGAACCCGATGGGTGTGACCAGCGTCAGTCGCGTCCATCCGGACGCTCCGGGTTCGCTGTGGCCGACGACGAGCCCCGTGGTCTCGACCTCTTCATCGGGGCCGTGTGCGGCGGCCAGGGCGGTGATCTGGATGGTCAGCAGACAGGTGAAGACGAGGATCCCGACACCGAGGTGGTGGTGCCGTCGCAGGATCACGATCCCGGCCAGCCCGAGCACGGGAATGCCGAACAGCGCCCACGGTCCCGGTGCCAGGAGTGCGCAGGCCCACAGGCCCGCGGCACAGCAGAGGAGACGCATGGAGCCCGGCCACAGCGCCGCGTGCTCCCGCATCGAGGCGACCACTGCCCCGGACCTCCGTGCCAGTCCGGCGCGCCTGCGCTCCCACGCCCTCGTCCCAGACCCTCGCGCTCGAGACCGCGAACCGGGACGGTCCGATTCAGCCGACGGTGACAAGATCTTTGAGGCTCTCGAAGGTCTTCGGCCCGATGCCTTTGACGAGCAGCAGATCCTCGACGCTCGCGAACGGCTGCTGGCTGCGGTGGCTGATGATCGCCTGTGCGGTCACCGGCCCGACTCCGGGCAGCGTCTCGAGAGTCGTGGCATCGGCGGTGTTGAGATCGACTTTCCCGGTCCCGGGTGCTCCGCTGTTCGCGGCTGCGGAAGAATCCGCGGTTCCCGGTGAACCGCTGCCTCCTCCCGCGCCGACGCCGTCCGCCCCCGCACCATCGACGCCGGCTGCCGGTGCTTCGCCTTCTGTCGGGATATGGATCTGCTCACCGTCGGCGAGCACGCGCGCCAGATTCACCGCTTCGCCGTCGGCGCCGGGGCTCAGTCCTCCGGCAGCTTCGACGGCGTCTTGGACTCGGGCTCCCGCTTTCAAGGTGACCACGGAGGGATCGTTCACCGCCCCGGTGATGTGGACGATCACCTTCCCGTTCGCCTCGCCGGACGTCGCCGAGGCGGTTGTGCCTGCTTCGGCTCCATCCTCGGTCACAGCAGGCGACTGACCGGCTTCTGCACCGTCGCCGGGGTCGCCACCGCTGCCCACAGGCGAATGCTGTGGCGCGGGCCGGAAGAGGAAGAAGGCGAGGACGAGGATGCCGACCGTGGCGATGCCCAGGGCCACCACAACGGGCAGCCGCACCCGTCGCGGCTCGACGGGTGCCTCGTCACCGGCGGTGTCGGCGGTATAGATGTCGCCCGGCACCCAACCACCGCGCTCGGCACTGGCACCCAGGAGGCCCGCGAAACGATCATCCGGAGACACAGCCATGACCCGACGATAGGCGCTGCTGGCACACGACGGCCATGACAGCGCCCCGGCCTGTGGACACGGGTTCGGCGTCCACAGGGCTGAGGTGATCAAGTCACACGATCGTCCCCAGGCCCGGATGCAGGCCCGGGTGTGTGAGTCAGGGTTTCGTCTGCACGGTCACTCCGACCGTGCCGGGCCCCACATGCGCGGTGATGATCGTCGACAGCGTCCTGAACGAGGGCTCGAATCCGAGTTCGCGGAGCCGTGAGCTCAGCAGCTCGGCGTCGGCTGCGTCCATCTCCCCTTCGGCGTTCTGCACCTCCACGTGCACGGTGTCCTCCGGGTCGGCCACCTCGGCGGCGGCCTGAACGGCGAGAGTGACGATCTTCTTCAGCGCTTTCGCGCGAGTGCGCACCCGAGCGAGCGGAACGACGACTCCGGCGTTGAGGCCGAGCACGGGAACGATCTGCAGGGCCCTGCCAAGCAGCGATGATGCGGCACCGATCCGGCCGCCTCGGCGCAGGAATTCGAGGTTGCCGGGGGCGAACACGGTACGGGTCTCTGCCGCGCACCAGTCGGCGATGGTTCCGGCGATCGATTCGGCGTCGTGCCCCTGCCGGATCCCGGCCACGGCCACGGACAGCGCCCCGGCCAATCCCGCCGAGGTGGTCCTCGAGTCGACGACATCAACGAGGATGTCCTCGGCCTCTGCGGCTGCGACCGCGGAATCGCGGGTGCCGGAAAGCTCCGCGGACATCGTCACGACGATGATGGCATCGGCCCCGTCCTCCCGCAGCCGCCCGTAGGCCTCGGAGAATTGGGTCGGGGTGGCCATGGAGGTCGTGACCTCGACACCCTCGGTCATCGTCGCGCACAGATGCCCGGCATCGACCTCACCGTCGGCGAAAGCGACTCCGCCGATGAGCACGGTCAGCGGCACCACGGCGAAGAGGCCGCCGGTGGCCTCGCCCAGCTCTTCGCGTTCGCTTGCTGAGAGCTGCGCCGTGGAGTCGGTGACCAGCCCGATTCTCATGGACGGCCCAGGGCCCGGTAGGTCCAGCCCGCTGCACGCCACAGTTCGGGAGTGAGCACATTGCGACCGTCGACGAGCACCTTCCCGGTCGCGAGCTCAGCGGCCGCCGCTGGGTCGAGGTCGCGGTATTCGCGCCATTCCGTCAGCAGCAGCACGGCTTCGGCCCCGGTGATCGCCTCGGCGGTGTCAGCGACGTAGTCGAGTTCGGGGAACGACTTCTGCGCATTGCCGATCGCCTGCGGGTCGGTGACCGTGACCAGCCCGCCCTGGGTGGCGATGAGCCTGGCCACGGCCAGTGCCGGGGAGTCACGGACATCGTCGCTGTCGGGCTTGAAAGCGGCACCGAGGATGGTGATCTTCTTGCCGATGAACGACCCGCCCAGGGCGTCGCGGGCGATGTCGACCATCCGGACACGCCGGCGCATATTGATCGAGTCGATCTCCTTGAGGAAGGCCACCGCCTGATCGGCGCCGAGCTCGCCGGCCCGGGCCATGAAGGCGCGGATGTCCTTGGGCAGGCAGCCGCCGCCGAAGCCGAGTCCGGCGTTGAGGAACTTGCGTCCGATCCGGTCATCCATGCCGATCGCATCGGCGAGCTGAGTGACATCGGCGCCCGAGGCTTCGCAGAGTTCGGCCATGGCATTGATGAACGAGATCTTCGTGGCCAGGAACGAGTTCGCCGCAGTCTTGACGAGCTCGGCGGTCGCGAAGTCCGTGATCATCCGCGGGGTGTCGTCGGCGAGGATCGACGCGTACACCTCGTCGAGAGTCGCGGCCGCAGCCTGCCCGGGCTCCCCGTCGGCGACTCCGTAGACCAGACGGTTCGGGTGGAGAGTGTCTTCGACGGCATGGCCTTCACGGAGGAACTCCGGGTTCCACATCATCGCGGCTCCGGTGTCGGCGATGATTCCGGCCAGACGCTCGGCGGTGCCCACGGGAACGGTCGACTTTCCCACAACCACCGACGTGGCAGTCAGGTGCGGGTGCAGCGATTCCACGGCCGCATCGACATAGGTGACATCGGCGGCGAACTCGCCGGGCTTCTGCGGGGTGCCCACGCACACGAAGTGCACCACCGCATCGGCGGCGCGGGAGACGTCGGTGGTGAACTCGAGCTTTCCGCGTTCCTGAGCCTTCACGAGGAGTTCACTCAGCCCCGGTTCGAAGAACGGCGGACGGCCCGACATCAGCGCCTCGACCTTCTCGGTGTCGACGTCGACTCCCGTGACCTCATGACCCAGGGACGCCATGGCCGCCGCATGGACCGCGCCCAGATATCCGCAACCGATGACTGAAATCTTCAAACCGAGCTCTCCTGGCAGTTGGCATGCGTTTTCGACCACACTATATGCCACCCGGTTCCACGATATGTGGAGGTTGAAACAGTAGGCTTGGAATTGTGAAGCGTTTCCTTGATTTCCTCACCAACTCACCGGCCGCCGTGACGTTTGCTGTGCTCACCGTGCTCGGCATCATCGCCTTCGCCATTCCCGGACTGCACTCCGCAGCCTGGATCATCGGACTCGTGCTGTGCCTCGGCGTGATCGCCGCACTGCTGATGTTCCACGGCGAATGGCGCCGCGCCCAGCAGCAGATCGATGCGCTGCGGCAGCAGCTCAGTGTCGAGCGCGGGCGGATGGACACGCTCGGGCTGACCCCGGTGGAGGACGCGGTCGAACTGCTTCCCGATGAGCGTCGCGCCCGCCGCATCCTCGAACTCATCCCGGACTCGTCGGGTCTCGTCCAGTCCCTGCGACTGGATGCGACCTTCGCGACCGTCGCCGTCGATGAGCTCGAACCGCTCACCACCTTCTGTGCCGAGTTCAAGAAGGCCAGCTTCGACAATCCGCGCTCGCACACCGCGTTCATGAACCTCTATCGGGCTGCCGAGGGGCTGTCGCTCTGGGTGAAGGAGGAGACTCAGGTCTCTCCCGATGATTCCGGGATCCGTGAGATCCGCCCCGGTGACGCACGGAAAGACGGCTGGCGCGGCTACACCGAAGCCCAGAGCCGCGGCGAACGCCTCAGCGACGATTTCGTCTCCTCCCGGTGGGAGTTCAACCAGACGGCTCTCGAACTCGGACTCGTCTCGGGCACCCCGCCGTTGAACGACTGAAGTACCGATCAACAGGTGAGGGCCCTCAGAGATTGAGGGCCCTCACCTGTTTTCGTCTGTCGGGCTCAGTGCCGGATCCACCAGGTATCCGTCGGAGCCACAGGGGTCCGCCGTTTGTGCTCCGAACGGCGGTACTTCTCGATGAGCGCCGAGGCGGCCGCGGGCTCGATCTCCTTCCCCTCGAGGAAGTCATCGATCTGGTCGTAGCTCAGACCCAGCGAGGATTCGTCCGTCTGCCCCGGTTCGTCATCGAGCAGATCCGCGGTCGGAACCTTGACGATGAGATGGTCGGGAGCACCGAGGTGGCGCAGCAGTTCCCGTCCCTGCCGTTTGTTCAGACCCGCCAGAGGGATGACGTCGGCCGCACCGTCACCGAACTTCGTGAAGAACCCGGTGACCGCCTCGGCGGCGTGATCGGTGCCGACGACGAGCGCCTTCTTCTCCCCTGCCAGCTCGAACTGGGCGATCATCCGCATCCGGGCCTTGACGTTGCCCTTGCCGAAGTCGGTGATCGGCTCTCCTGTGGCCTTCTCGTATTCCTCGGCGGCCGCATCCGTGGCGGCGCCGATATTGATCGCCAGCTCATGGTCGGCGGCAATGAAGGACAGAGCATCCTGAGCGTCAGACTCATCGGTCTGCACATGATGAGGCAGACGCACGGCCCAGAACTCGGCCTCGGCACCGCGACGGCGCAGGTCCTCCACCGCCAGTTGGCAGAGCCTGCCGGCCAGTGTGGAGTCCTGTCCGCCGCTGATGCCGAGCACGAGTCCTCTGACCCCGGTGGTGAGCACATAGTCGACGAGGAACTCGACCCGGCGGGCGATCTCCGTCGCCGGGTCGATCTGCGGTCGCACGCCGAGGGCGTGTCGGATCTCGTCTTGGACTCTGTCGTTCGTCATGCTCTCACCAGTCGTAGTCGAAGAAGGGGTGCCGCCGTCCGGCGCCCGTACCCATGCAGTCTCCCAGATGCTGTGTTACGGCAAAGTATCGCCGTGCCTTCAGGCGTCGGGAACGATGTTGACCAGCTTCGGTGCACGCACGATCACCTTGCGCACTCCGGCACCGCCGAGGGCCTTGAGGGCGTTCGGAGATTCGAGCGCCAGCGTCTCCAATTCCTCTGCGGAGATGTCCGGGGCGACTTCGAGCCGTGCGCGCACCTTGCCCTTGACCTGGACCACGCAGGTCACGGTCTCGGCGACGAGGTGGTTCGGGTCCGCCTCGGGGAAGGCCGCGTAGGTGAGAGTCGACTCGTGACCGAGACGTGACCACAGCTCTTCGGCCAGGTGCGGTGCGAAGGGCGCGAGCATGATCGTCAGCGGTTCGAGGACATCCCGGGTCGCGCCGCCCTGTTTGGTGGCGTGGTTGGTGAGCACGATGAGCTTGGAGATCGCGGTGTTGAACCGCAGATGGTCCATGTCCTCGCGCACACCGTCGATGACCTGGTGGAGGACCTTGAGCGATTCGGCGTCGGCCTCGCCGTCTGCGACCACGGACTCGCCGGTGGCCTCGTCGACGAAGAGTCGCCACACGCGCTGCAGGAACCGCTGGGCACCGACGACGGCGCGGGTGTCCCAGGGGCGGTCCTGTTCCAGCGGGCCCATCGACATCTCGTAGACGCGGAAGGTGTCGGCGCCGAAGGCGTCGTACATTTCGTCGGGCATGACGGAGTTCTTCAGCGATTTGCCGATCTTTCCGTACTCCCGGTTGACCTGTTCGCCGTTGTACCAGAACGTCAGCTCACCGTTCGATTCGGTCTTCTCCTCCACCTCGGCGGCGGGGACGTAGACGCCGCGGGAATCGGTGTAGGCATAGGCCTGGATGTATCCCTGGTTGACCAGACGGTGGAACGGCTCGGACGAGGAGATGTGCCCGAGGTCGAAGAGGATCTTGTGCCAGAAGCGGGCATAGAGCAGGTGGAGCACAGCGTGTTCCTGTCCGCCGACGTAGAGGTCGGCGCCACCGCGCGGTTTCGAGGCCCGCGGTCCCAGCCAGTACTTCTCGTTGGCGGGGTCGACGAGGCGTTCGTCGTTGTGCGGGTCCGCGTAGCGCAGCTGGTACCACGAGGATCCGGCCCAGTTGGGCATCGTGTTCGTCTCACGCTGGTAGGTCTTCGGACCGTCGCCGAGGTCGAGTTCGATGCTCGTCCATTCCTGATTCCGGCTCAGCGCCGGTTCGGGACGGCTGTCGGCATCGTCGGGCGCGTAGGTCCGCGGGGCGAAGTCGTCGACTTCGGGCAGCTGGACGGGCAGCATCTCGTCGGGCAGAGCGATCGGGGTGCCGTTCTCGTCGTAGACGATCGGGAACGGTTCGCCCCAGTAGCGCTGGCGAGAGAACAGCCAGTCGCGCAGGCGGTACTGGGTGGACTCGGTGGCCAGTCCCTTTCCCGCCAGCCATTCGGTGACCTGGGCCTTCGCCGCGTCGATCTCGAGGCCGTTGATGTCGATCTCGGCATTGGCCGAGTTGATCATCACCCCGGTGCCGGTGAACGGCGCGTCCTCGTCGTGGTCGGCCGGAGGCTGCACGGTGCGGATATAGGGCAGTCCGAACGCCTTTGCGAAGTCCCAGTCACGGGCGTCTTCGGCCGGCACGGCCATGATCGCTCCGGTGCCGTATCCCATGAGCACATAGTCGGCGATGAAGATCGGAACCTGTGCCCCGGTGGCCGGGTTGAGCGCATAGGAGCCGGTGAAGATGCCGGTCTTCTCCCGGCTCTGCTGCCGGTCGGCGTCGGTCTTGGCCGCAGCGGCGCGCTGGTAGGCGGCGATCGCCTCGGCGGGGGTGGCCTCTCCCCCGCGCCAGGACTCGGGGGTCGTCTCATCCCAGGATTCAGCGGTCAGGTCGGCGACCTGCGGGTGTTCGGGGCTGAGGACGAGGTAGGTGGCGCCGAACAGGGTGTCCGGGCGTGTGGTGTAGACCTCGATGTCGGAAGCATCGTCACCGGCGATGGGCAGGCGCAGCAGGGCGCCCTTCGAGCGGCCGATCCAATTGACCTGCATCGCGTGGATGGCATGCGGCCAGTCGAGTGCGTCGAGGTCGTCGATGAGGCGGTCGGCGTAGGCCGTGATGCGCATGTTCCACTGGCGCAGCCGGCGGGTGAAGACCGGGTAGTTTCCGCGCTCGGACAGCCCCTCGGCGGTGACCTCTTCATTGGCCAGCACGGTGCCCAGCCCTGGGCACCAGTTGACCGGGGATTCGGAGACGTAGGCGAGGCGGTAGCCCTGCAGGACGTTCTCGCGCTCCGTCGAGCTCAGCTCCGACCAGGCGCGACCGTCGGGTGTGGGGCGGGCACCGGAGGCGAACTGCTCGATGAGCGTGTCGATCGGACGAGCCGCGCCTTTGGCTTCACCGTCGGGGGTGGTCGCCGCGGTGTCGTACCAGGAGTTGAAGATCTGCAGGAAGATCCACTGCGTCCATTTGACGAATTTGTCGTCGGTCGTGGCGAAGCGACGGCGCACATCGTGGGCCAGCCCCAGGCGGCGCAGCTGCTCGGTCATGTTCGCGATATTGGCATCGGTGGTGATGCGCGGGTGTTGCCCGGTCTGCACCGCGTAGAGATCGGCGGGCAGTCCGAAGGCGTCGTAGGACAGGGCGTGCATGACGTTGTGTCCGCGCATCCGCTGGTAGCGGCCGTAGACGTCGGTGCCGAGGTAGCCCAGCGGGTGGCCGACGTGCAGTCCCACACCGGAGGGGTACGGGAACATGTCCATGATGTACAGGGATTCGCGCTCACTCAGGTCGGCCGGCGGACCGTAGGGCGACGAAGCATCCTGGGAGTCGAGCTCGCCGAGGTCTCCGGTGGGGTTCGGGGTGTGGAACGTGCCCGATTCCTCCCATGTGCGCTGCCAAGACTTCTCGATCTTTTCGGCCAGCGCCGCATCATAGCGGAAACCGGTCTCCTCAGGGTTCGTCGTCATTACCTTCCTTCGCAGAACAGACGTGAGCGGGTTCTGACCATCGTACTCTGAACGCCCCCTGATTCGACTTGGTTAGACTGCTCACAGGTCAGCGGACGCCGGTTATCTCGGCAAACGTGATCGATTTCACTGAGACCCGGCCGAACTGTAAGATAACCGAGCAGTAACTTACGTCCTCGAAGGAGACTCATGAGCTCAACGACCATGCCGCAGTCGTCAACACCCGTTGTCGGTTTCGAGGTCGATACCACCTCGTCGACCATTGATATCTTCCTCAGCACCGTCGCTGAGAACCCCGGCCGTCCTCTGGTAGCCAAGCCCGACGGCGACGGTTGGAACGAACTGACCGCGGCCGAATTCCTCGCAGAGGTCAAGGCGGTCGCTAAGGGGCTCATCGCTCTGGGCGTGGAAGTCGGTGACCGGATCGCGATCTTCGGCCCCACCTCCTATGAGTGGACGCTCAGCGACTACGCCATCTGGTACGCCGGCGGAATCTCCGTGCCGTTCTACGACACCTCTTCGGAGAGTCAGCTCAGCTGGATGCTCACCGACGTCGATGTCACTCGTGGGCTCGTCGCATCACGCGAGCATGCCGATCGGGTGCGTGCTGCAGCCAAGGCCGCCGGACGCGACGAGCCAGCGCTGCGGGTCTGGGACGACGGCGCTTTCGCCGATCTCGCCGAAGCCGGCAAGGCCGTCACCGATGAAGAGCTCGAAGCCGCTCGCTCGCAGGTCGGCTCCGATTCCGTGGCGACGATCATCTACACTTCCGGCACCACCGGAAAGGCCAAGGGCTGTGTGCTCACCCACGCGAACTTCGTGCAGACCGCCCAGGCCGCTCGCCACCAGATCCCCAGCGTTCTCGACACGAATATGCGCTGCCTGCTGTTCCTGCCGCAGGCTCACGTCTTCGCCCGGTTCATCGAGGTCCTGGCCATCAGCAACGGTGCTCTGCTCGCCCATCAGTCGGATCTGATGAAGCTCACCGACGCCATGGGCAGCTTCCGCCCCTCGTTCATCCTCGGTGTGCCCCGTGTCTTCGAAAAGGTGTTCAATTCCGCGCTGGCGACCGCTCAAACAGGCGGCAAGGAGAAGATCTTCCGCCGTGCCGAGCAGGTCGCAGTCGCCTACTCGAAGGCACTCGACACCGGCAAGGTGCCGACCGCCCTCAAGCTCCAGCATGCCTTGTTCGACAAGCTCGTCTATTCGAAGCTGCGCGCAGTTATGGGCGGCAACGTCACTCACGCGGTCTCCGGCGGTGGCGCACTCGGCTCTCATCTCGGACACTTCTTCCGCGGACTCGGCATCATCGTTCTCGAAGGCTACGGACTCACTGAGACCACGGCACCGATCACCGTCAATATTCCGGAGAAGTCGAAGATCGGAACTGTCGGCGTTCCGCTGCCGGGCGCCTCTGTGGCGATCGCTCCCGACGGTGAGATCCTGGCCAAGGGCGCGCCGGTCTTCCGCGAGTACTGGAACAACCCCGAGGCCACGGCCAAGGAGTTCCACGACGGCTGGTTCGGCACCGGTGACCTCGGCTCACTCGATGACGACGGCTACCTCACGATCAACGGCCGCAAGAAGGAGATCATCGTGACTTCCAGCGGCAAGAACGTCGCCCCGGCTCCGCTCGAGGATGTGCTGCGTCGCCACCCGATCATCGGCCAGCCGGTGCTCGTCGGCGAGAACCGCAAGTTCGTCTCGGCGCTGATCTTCCTCGATTCGGAGATGCTGCCGGGCTGGCTGAAGAACCACGATCTGCCGCAGATGGATCTGCGCGAAGCCGCCGAGGACGATGCGGTCCAGGCCGAAGTGGCCAAAGCCGTCGAACAGATGAACAGGACCGTCTCGCGGGCCGAAGGAGTCAAGAAATTCACAATCCTGCCGATCGAGCTCAGCGAGGAGAACGGCTACCTCTCTGCCAAGCAGTCGGTCAAGCGTCACTTCATCAATAAAGACTTCGCCGCCGAGATCGACGCGCTCTACGCCGGCTGAGGCACACACGCCGCCGGCGACGGTCGATCGCCGCCGACAACGGACAGTCGCTGAGCACAGCGTGCGGGCACGGCCCGGGCACGGACTCGAACGGTCCGTCCCGGGCCGTCGTCGTCCCACCTCGGCGAGGATGAATGCCTGCCGTCCGGGAGGACGGCGGGGCGGGAACGTCGTCCCGCCTCGGCGAGGGCTTGCCTCAACGTCGTAAGCTGAGGACAGAAGTCGAACTCGTCGATCCCATGGGAGGCAGCGTCATGTCCGAGTCCACCGATCACACCCCCAGCTACGTGACCGAAGGTGCGGAATTCAACCGCGATACGAACTACATCGACGATCGCATCCTCAACGATCCGAACGCTCAGTGGCCCGTCGAACCGGGCCGGTATCGCCTCATCGCCGCCCGCGCCTGCCCCTGGGCGAACCGGACGATCATCGTCCGTCGCCTCCTCGGGCTCGAGGACGTCATCTCCCTCGGGATGCCCGGTCCCACCCATGATGCGCGGTCATGGACGTTCGACCTCGATCCGGGCGGGGTGGATCCGGTGCTCGGCATCGAACGGCTGCAGCAGGCGTTCTTCGCGCGCTTTCCGGACTATCCGCGCGGAATCACCGTGCCTGCCGTCGTCGACGTGCCCACCGGCGTCGTCGTGACCAACGACTTCCCGCAGATCACGGAGGACTTCTCCACTCAGTGGACCGACTACCACCGCGCAGGCGCCCCGAATCTCTGGCCCGAAGAATCCCGGGAGGAGATGGGGAAGGTGATGCGCCATATCTATACGGAGATCAACAACGGGGTCTACCGCTGCGGCTTCGCCGGTTCCCAGGACGCCTACGATGCCGCTTTCGATCGCCTCTTCAACGCGCTCGACATCGTCGAGGATCGGCTCGGCCGGTCACGGTTCCTCATGGGTGAGACCATCACCGAGGCGGATGTCCGACTGTTCACCACGCTCGTGCGCTTCGATCCCGTCTATTTCGGTCACTTCAAGTGCAATCGGCAGCCGCTCACGGCGTTCGAGAACCTGTGGGGTTACGCCCGCGACCTCTATCAGACCCCGGGCTTCGGAGACACGGTCGACTTCGAGCAGATCAAACAGCACTACTACATCGTCCACCAGGATGTGAACCCGACACAGATCGTGCCCAAGGGCCCCGATCTCTCGGGTTGGCTCAGCGATCACGGCCGTGACCGGAAGTTCGGCGGATCGCCGTTCGGCGACGGGACGGCTCCCGGACCGGTCAAGCCCGGTGAAGAGGTCGATCCCGCTTATACGGCATCTGCTTGGGTGAGCTGACTCACGGGCGAGCCGCTCCCTCGAGGAGCCGATGCACTGCTGGTCCCGGCGCCCACCCCGGCCGAGAGGACATCCGCCACAGCTGAGCCGGAAGGCAGACTGCCGGTGAGCCCACCTGTGGCAGCGGTCGCGAAAGCGGCGGCTACAGCGGCGGCTACAGCGGCGACAGCAGCGGCGACAGCAGCGGCGAGAGAGTCCGGATCAGGGTTCGGCATGGCCAAAAGTCCGGATAAGGGCGCGGCCCGCCGCTCACAGTGCGCTCACAGCGGTTAGTGTGGAAACGAACACCTCAGACCGGATTACGAACGCACCGTGCGGATACTCATCGAAGGAGCACACACGTGGCACCTGCCAAAGTACTGGCCTCACGCAACACCGTCGCTGAGGTCGGCCACAATGCCGTCAACAGACCCGGGCCCGCCCACCTCGTGCGCGCAGTCCAGCGTTTCGGACAGCGTCTGGGCAATCAGTTCGGTGCCGCGATCACCTACTTCCTCGTTCTCGCGGTCATGCCCATCGCCATGGTCAGCCTCGCGAGCATCGGATTCGTCCTCGACGTCGCACGCCCCGAGCTCCTTCCCGAGGTCACGAAGCAGATCGAGACCTTCACCGCCGGCAACTCCTCGCTGACCGAGCAGCTCGAGAGCTTCCTCCTCGACTGGCAGGGAGTGGGAATCATCGGTATTCTCACCGGCCTCTACACAGGTCAGGGATTCATCGGCAACCTCGGTGCCGCGGTGAGAGCTCAGCTGCACGACGACTTCGACGATGCCGTGCCGGAGAAGTCCTTCGTCAGCAAGGTCATCAACAACGTGGTCACCCTCATCGGCCTCATCATCGGCCTCCTCCTGGCCGTGGCGCTCACGGTCGTCGGCACCGGTCTGCGCTCGATGATCGCCGACTTCCTCGGGCTCGGCGGATTCGCCGGCAGTCTGCTGTTCATCGTTCCGGTCATCCTCACCTTCGGCGCCGCCTGGCTGATCTTCTGGTTCCTGTTCACGATGCTGCCGGAGAAGCCGGTCGACAAGCAGGCGAAGAACCGCGGCTCCCTCATCGGCGCGACCGCGTTCCTCATCCTCATCAACTTCTCCACCGTGCTCGTCAATCTCTTCTCCGGGAACAAGGCCGCCGGCGTGTTCGGATCGATCATCGCGATCATGCTCACGCTCAACGTCTTCGCCCGCATCATCCTGTTCATCGCCGCCTGGATCGGCACGGCGAAACCGCCTCGGCCGCGCGAAGAGGAGCCGGAATACCGGTTCGTCGAACCGAAGGTGCAGGCGCAGAGCCTCGGCGCGCTCATCACCGGTGCGGGAATCGTGGCGCTGACCCTGCTGGGCTTCAAACGATTCGAGGAACGCCGGTCCGATCGCGAGTAGGCGAGACGGTAGACTGTGGGCGCATCCGTTTCAACTGACCGAGGGGACACGACCTTTGACTGACGCTACGACTGCTCGCCTGAACGATTGGGCGAAGAAGCAGACCGCCGCCGAAGAACTCATTCCGCTAGTCGGACGCCTGTACCGTGAGAACGACGTGCTGCTCACCCTGTTCGGGCGGTCGCTGCTGAATAAGTCGGTGACGGGCATGATCAAGGCGCACCGCTATGCTCGCCACTTCCTCGGCGAAGAGCTCGACATCCAGATCACCCACCGCATCGTCAAGGCGCTGTCGGGGCTCAACCTGGCACCGGCCCGCATCGATCTGGGCCGCCTCATCGAGAAGCTCGATGATCCCAACGCCGATGTCGATGCCTTCCTCGCCTCCGAGCTCGCCGATGTCGTCGAATCTCAGTCCGGCAAGGGCGAGGTCCGCGATATCGTCCTCTACGGCTTCGGTCGCATCGGTCGTCTCCTCGCCCGTATTCTCATCGATCGTGCCGGCGGCACCGGTATGCGTCTGCGTGCCATCGTCGTGCGCCGCAATGGAGAGAACGACATCGTCAAGCGCGCCTCCCTGCTGCGCCGCGACTCGGTCCACGGAGCCTTCGACGGCAGCATCGTCGTCGACGAAGAGAACAGCACCATCCAGGCCAACGGCACCCTCATCCAGGTCATCTACTCCGATGACCCCTCCGAGGTCGACTACACCGCCTACGGAATCAACGATGCCATCATCGTCGACAACACCGGAAAGTGGCGCGACGACGAGGGCCTGTCCAAGCACCTCGCCTGCCCCGGTGCGTCGAAGGTCCTGCTCACGGCTCCCGGCAAGGGCGATGTGAAGAACATCGTCTTCGGAGTCAACGACGATGCGATCCTCGATTCGGACACCATCGTCTCGGCTGCCTCGTGCACGACGAACGCGATCACCCCGGTGCTCAAGGCCATCAACGACAAGTTCGGTGTCCGCAACGGCCACGTCGAGACCGTCCATTCGTTCACCAACGATCAGAACCTCATCGACAACTTCCACAAGGGCTCCCGCCGGGGACGCGCGGCCGGCCTCAACATGGTGCTGACCGAGACCGGTGCCGCCAAGGCCGTGGCCAAGGCTCTGCCGGAGCTGGCCGGGAAGCTCTCGGGCAACGCGATCCGCGTGCCCACCCCGAATGTGTCGATGGCGATCCTCAACCTCAACCTGGACACGGCCACCTCGGTCGACGAGCTCAACACGTTCCTGCGCGAAGTGTCGATGCATTCGCCGCTGCGCAACCAGGTCGACTACGTCACCTCCCCCGAGCTCGTGTCCACCGACCTCGTCGGGTCCAAGCGAGCCGGTGTCGTCGACGGTCTGGCCACGATCGTCGACGAGGACCGCGTCGTCGTCTACGTCTGGTACGACAACGAATTCGGCTACTCCTGCCAGGTCGTGCGCTGCGTGGCCAAGATGGCCGACGTCGACGTCCCGGCTTTTCCCTGATATCGATATCGCCGAGGCGGCCCACCGCAACGCTCGGATGAGCGTTCGATAACTGGCTGAGACAGGTGCCCGGAGTCTCACGACTCCGGGCACCTTCGTCATTCACGTCCGTCGCCGTCCCCGCCGGGCCTTGCGCCAGTGGTTCAGCACATGCTCGGCGCCATCCCGCACCCTGGGCCGCATGCCCTCCGCTTCGTGCCGCAACCCCGTGGGAACGGCAGAACCTCCCGCAGGAACGGGAGGTTCTGCCGGTTTCGGGACGTCTGGTCAGCAGCGGGAAGTGTCAATCACTCCGCGGCATCGGACTCCATGGCTTCATGCAGCCAGATCGGCGTGAAACTGGCGAATCGGTCAGCCAGTTCGTCGTCGCTGTCGAGGATGACGGCGAGTCGGTCATCGGCGTTGGCCAGCTCATTCGCCCAGATGGGTCCCAGGCAGGACAGCAGCAGGCAGGCGATGACGACGGCGCCGGCCAGGACCGGCGTCTGAGCCCACAGCAGGATGCCGAACAGGATCCCGATGATGGCGAAGCCGAGGGCCACGGCGAGTCCGGCGTTCCGCGTCCGCGGCGCCTTGGCTCGAGCCGGACGGGTGGCCGCGATCGAATCGAGCACGTCCCGGTTGATCCGCGTCCAGGCGATGATCGCGCCCAGCGCACAGACGATGCCGATCATGATGAGGCTGAATGCCGAGAACAGCAGCACCGCATCGATGTGATCGCCTTGAGCCTGGACGGCGGCACCGAGTCCGGCGACGAGCATCGCCAGGGCGAGCACCAGCATGCTCAGCAGACGGGCACGGCGCACAGCGATGAGTTCGGCGATCACCCTGGCCAGGAACGCCCGCTGCGCCGCAGGGTCGTCGGCCAGGCTCACCGCACGTACCCGAGCTTCTTGTCCACGGTGTGCGGGAACCGCTCTCCGGCCAGATACGCCTCGAACAGGCGATGGAACTGCTCGGCCAGCCGCATTCTCCACCCGTTCGTGTCTCCGCTCATATGCGGGGTGATGATGACATCGTCCATCGCCCACAGAGGATGGTCGGCCGGCAGCGGCTCTTCGTCGAAGACGTCGAGCCCGGCCCCGGCGATCTGCCCGTCGCGCAACGCAGTGACGAGCGCGTCGGTGTCGACGGTGTCTCCGCGTCCGACATTGATGAACACGGCGGTGTCATCCATGGCGGCGAATGCCTCGGCGCCGATGAGCCTCTCGGTCTTCTCCGTCAGCGGTGCGATGTCGATGACCCAGTCGAATCCGGCCACATGCTGGGGCAGGGCGGCGGAGTCGATGACCTCACCGAAGTCGGGGTCGCCGCTGCGGGCGCGCGACCCGGCTCCGGTGACCTCGATGTCGACGGCCGTCAGCAGGCGGGCGATGCCCCGGCCGATCGCACCGGTGCCGACGATGAGCGCCTTGGTGCCGGCGATATCGCGGGTCGACCGGCGGTTCCACTTCCCCTCCGCTTGGTCGTTCAGCGAGCCGATCGAGCTCTTCGCATGCATGAGGATGTAGCTGAGGACGAACTCGGCGATCGGGCGGTCGAAGATCCCCCGGGCGTTCGTCACCGTCACCGGCGAGTCGACGAGCTCATCGAAGAGGAGCGAATCGACGCCCGCCGCGGCGGCATGGACCCAGTCGAGCCGGTCGGCATGTGCATAGGCATCCTTGAGTGCGGTGGAGAAGAAATCCCACATCAGCAGCACATCGGTGCCGGGCAGCGCCTGGGACAGGGTCGACGCCTCGGCGATGCGCAGTTCGATCCCGTCCCGCTCCCCCAGATCAGTGATCAGCTCGGGGATCTCGGTCCCGGGTGCGTTGAGTATGGTCAGTACCGTCATTCCTCGGCTCCTTGGACAGTGGGCTTTCTGCCACACTAACCGATGAAGCCTCGACCGGGGTGGAAACCGACGCGGACACGGCCCCCGCGTTCTCTGCTGCGACGTCGAGGTTCTCCCGCTTCGCCGGTTCGTTCTTCAGCGTCTGCGCCAGCGGAGTGTTGGGCAGGAAGCAGAGGAAGACGAAACCGAGGACCGCCAGCGGAGCCACCCACAGGAACAGGGGCACGAGGGCATCGTTGTAGGAGGTGATGATGAGCGAATGCATCGGCTCCGGCAGCTTCGACACGATCTCCGGGGTCAGCCCGGTCGAGGAGACCTTGGGCATGTGACCCTGCGGGGAGGCCTTGGCGATCTCCGTGATTCCGGACTTGATGTTGTCCATCAGCCGCTGGGTGAACACGGAACCGATGAAGGCCATGCCCAAGGTGGCGCCGACCTGTCGGAAGTAGTTGTTCGAGGCGGTCGCGGTGCCGACCATGGACACCGGGAAGGCGTTCTGGACGACGAGGACGAGAGTCTGCATGCTCAAGCCCAGTCCGAGTCCGAGCAGCGCCAGGCAGCCGATGGTCTCCCAGGCCGAGCTCTCGGCCTTGAGCTGGGAGAGCAGGACGAGTGCGGCGGCCATGATGAGGATGCCGGTCAGCGGGTACTTCTTGTACTTGCCGGTGCGGGAGACGATGAATCCGACGAGCGTCGACGACACGAGCATGGTGCCCATCATCGGCACCATCATCAGTCCCGCGACGGTGGCATCGATGCCGTGGACCATCTGCAGGTAGGTGGGCATGTAGGAGAGCACACCGAACATGCCGATGCCGACGAAGAGACCGGCGATCGTGCACAAAAGGAAGTCGCGATTGGCGAACAGGTGCATCGGAATGACCGGCTCGCTGACCTTGAGTTCGACGAAGACGAAGGCGACTGCGGCGATGATTCCGGTGACGATAAGCCCGTTGATCTGCCATGATCCCCATTCGTAGTCGTGTCCGCCCCAAGCGGAGGTGAGCACGATGCAGGAAGTCACGATGGACACGAGCGCCATGCCGATGACATCGATCTTCGGACGCTTGCCTGCGCCCTTGTCATGCTTGGGCACCTTGAGGAACACGGCGGCGGCGATGAGGGCGATGATGCCCAGAGGGAAGTTGATGGCAAACGCCCAGCGCCAGCCGGGTCCTTCGGTCAGCCAGCCGCCGATGAGCGGTCCGGCCACGGACGACACGGCGAAGGCCGAGCCCATGATGCCCATGTACTTGCCGCGTTCGCGGGCGGGGACGACGGAGGCGATGATCGACTGTGAGAGGATCATCATTCCGCCGCCGCCGATGCCCTGGAGCACGCGGCCGAGGATCAGCGTCGACATCTCGTTCGCGATCAGGGCGAAGACCGATCCCAGCAGGAAGCAGCAGATGGCGAACATGAACAGCGGTTTGCGTCCGAACAGGTCACCGACCTTGCCGTAGACGGGCATCATGATCGTCGAGGCGAGCATGAACGCGGTGGAGACCCACAGCATCTGGTCGACGCCGTCGAGTTCGCCGACGATGGTCGGCAGCGCGGTCGCCAGCACCGTCTGGTTGAGGGAGAACATGAACATCGCGATCATCAGGCCCACGAAGAGCAGAATGATCGCCGAGGTGGCCATCGGCTCGGTCTGTGCGTCGGGTCCCGCGGGTGCTGAGTTCTTCGAGGTGGTTGCCGTCATCGCCTTCTCATCGGTTTCGTGGTTGCTTCTCATCACAGCTTTCGTCATTGCAGTCGGTCCAGTACCTTGCGGAACAGGCTCAGGGAGTCTTCGAAGATCGCTTGGGTTCCGCCTTTGCCCTCGACCGCTTCGGGATCGGCTTTGATCGTCTGTCCCGCATGGTTGAGCGGGACGCGGCAGAGCTGGGTGAGCATCCGCGCGCTGCGCCAGGCGGACTCCTCGGAGGAGAACTCCTGGCCGAGGTGGCGCAGTCGCTCAAGCACGTGAGAGGTGACGATCTCTTCGAGTTCTTCTGCCCGGTCGAAGCTCTTGCTCACGAGTTCCGGGTAGAGAGCGAAGAGGCGGCGGCGCCGAGCCGGAAGTTTGGGATCGACGGAGCCGACGAGCAGCGCTTCGCGGACGAAGCGCGCCGTGTCCTCGGCCAGCGTGTCGAGCCCGGCAGGGCTGTGGACGTAGTCGAAGGCGAGGCCCTCATCGACGCTGACCTCGGATCCGAGGCCGACGATCGCGTCCTCTTTCGTCTCGAAGTAGTTGAAGAAGGTGCGTGTGGACACCCCCGCGTCGGCGGCGATCGTCGCCACGGTGGCACAGGCCAGGCCGTCTTCGAGGACGCGGGTGATCGCCGCCTCGTGGAGGGCGCTGCGGGTCAGCCGCGCCTTTTTCGAGCGCAGGGATTCATCAACGGGCATACGTCCATTTTGCACCAGGTGCAAACTTTCACCAAATGCAAATCTGCAATTGTGCACTATTTCACTGTGTGCAGTGTTCTACATCAGCGTCCTCAGCCTCGCCCGGTGCTGCTCGAGGGTCTGCAGCTGGCCGAGCAGTGCAGCCTGGCCTGCTCCGTCGGCCGTGTCCTGGCGCTGCAGGCGAGAGTGGAGTTCCTTGGCGATGCGTTCGAGGTCGTAGTCGAAGAGGCGGGCGACGATGCCGCGGGCGAACCGGTCGATCCCGTCCCCTTCGATCACCGGCAGCGGGGTCACGAGCAGCTGAGCCACATAGGGTCTGAGGTCCTCGGCAGCGGCGTCGAGGACGCGCTCGGCCCATTTCGACTGGGCGGGGCCGGCGGCACCCAGTCCCCCGGCTTGTCCGATCGCGTCCTGGATCCGCCGGTAGCCGGGGTGTTCGAAGGCCTTCGCGGACAGCGAGTCGAAGAGCTTCGCATTCACCACCTCCGGATGTTGAAGGGCGACCATGAGGGCGCCCTTCTCCGTCTTCAGCCGGGCAGGGCTGATCGGGGCCGAGAGGTTCGAGACGTCGGGGCGTTCCTCGTAGACGTATTCCAGGCCGCGTTCGTCGGAGGCCTCGCCCGCCGAGGCGGGCCCGGGCTCGCGTGCGCCCCCGGACGGGGCGTGCCCCGGTCCGGTTCCGGCACCGGACCCTGACCCCGAACCGGGTACGGCTGACGTCGAGGGTGCGGGCGCGGTCGGCGTCGGCGGCGGACCGTCGCGATATGACGACTGACGGGCGGGCGCCTCGGCGGGCCGTCTGTTCTGCTTCGGCTGGCGAGCGGCGGTGCGGACCGCCGCCTCCACCTCATCGATGTCGACGCCGATGCGGCCGGCGACGAACCGGTAGTAATGCGAAAGACTGTTTCGGTCGCGGACGTCGGTGAGCACCTCGGCGGCGGCGCGGACCGCGGAGATCCGACCTTCGACGGTGTCGAGGTCGAAGCGGGCGATCGCGGTGGTGATGACGAATTCGAAGAGCGGCTTGCACCCGTCGATGAGTTCGCGCAGGGCCGCGTCGCCCTTCCTCATCCGCAGGTCACAGGGGTCGAGGCCGTCGGGTTCGACGGCGACGAAGGTCTGGGCGCTGAACAGGCTCTCGAATTCGAAGGCCTTGAGCGCAGCCTTCTGACCGGCGGCGTCGCCGTCGAAGGTGAAGATCACCTGCCCGGTCGGGTCGTCGCCGAGGAGGCGGCGGATGATCTTCACGTGTTCGGCGCCGAAGGCCGTACCGCAGGTGGCCACGGCCTGGTCGACTCCGGCGAGGTGGGCGGCCATGACATCGGTGTAGCCCTCGACGACGACGACGCGCTTGGTCTTCGCGATCGACTTCTTCGCCAGATCGAGGCCGTAGAGGACCTGGTTCTTGTGGTACAGCGCGGTCTCCGGAGTATTGAGGTACTTCGGCCCCTTGTCATCGTCATAGAGTCGGCGGGCGCCGAAGCCGATGGTCCGGGCGGTCATGTCCTTGATCGGCCAGATCACCCGACCGCGGAACCGGTCGTAGATTCCGCGTCCGCCCTCGCTGGCCAGGCCGCCGGCGAGGATCTCCTCATCGGTGAATCCGGCCCTGCGCAGGTGTGTCGTCAGTCCATCCCAGGATTTCGGGGCGAAGCCGATGCCGAAGACTCGGCTCGACTCCGCGGGGAAGCCGCGGCCAGTGAGGAATTCGCGACCGATCTGCCCGGCTTCGGATTCCAGCGCCTGGGCGAAGAAGCGCCCGGCGACTTCGTGCATCTCCAGCAGTCGCTGCCTGCGGCTGGCCTGTTCCCGGTCGGGGCCCTTCCCGTCCTCGTAGCGCAGGTGCATTCCGGCCTTGCCGGCCAGGGTCTCGACGGCTTCGACGAAGCTGAGCTGTTCGACCTTCTGCAGGAAGGTGAATACGTCGCCGGATTCACCGCAGCCGAAGCAGTGGTACATCCCGACCTGGGGGCGCACCGTGAACGAGGGAGTCTTCTCGTCGTGGAACGGGCACAGGCCCTTGAGCGATCCGATGCCTGCGGTCTTGAGGGTGACGAATTCCCCGATCACCTCGTCGATGCGGGTGCGGCTGCGCAGTTCGTCGATGTCCTCGCGCTTGATGAGTCCGGCCATGGTCTAGAGCCGATCCCCCGCTCCGGCGTTGAGGTGATGGTAGAGGGCCCAGGCGGAATGGTCGGTCAGGGAGGCGATCTGGTCGACGATGACGCGCCGCCGTGCGGAGTCGTCGGCGGCCTCGGCGTGGTCGGCGCGGAACATCGGATCGAGTTTGTCCGGTGACTGCGAGTACCATTCGGCGAGTTCGTTGATGACTGCCGCCTGGATGTCATGGAGTCGCAGTCGATCCTCGGCGACCATCACCGTCAGCGTCGCCATGCCCTTGAGCACGGCGATCTCGACGGTGGTCGTCTCGGGCACGACGAGTGAGGCGGAGTACCGGGCGAGGGGTTCCCACCCGAATTCCTCACGGGTCGCGGATTCCGCGGCCCCGACGAAGCGCCCGATGAGCTGACTGGTCATGTGCTTGAGACCGGCCTGGGCCCGACGGGATCCGTCGAAGGCCTCCTTGGGCCAGTAGGCGGCCGCCTGCAGGCGGCCGAGCGCCTTGTCCATCTCCGCATCGGTGGTCTCCGGCAGATACCACTGACGGGTGATGTCGAAGAGTTCGGTCCGACGGTCGTCGGCGGTGAAGTAGGCGAGGTCGAGGTGGCCCGCGACGATGGCATCCTCGACGTCGTGGACGGAGTACGAGATGTCGTCGGCCAAGTCCATGACCTGGGCTTCGATGCATCTCTGGCCGTTGTCGATGCCGTCGCGGTAGAAGTCGAAGACAGCACGGTCGTCATCGTAGACACCGAATTTGCGCACTCCGGAGTCACGGCGACCGGCCGTGGCTTCGGCCCGCGGCCACGGGTACTTCGTCAGTGCGTCGAGGCTGGCGCGGGACAGGTTGAGACCGGCCGGTCGGCCGTCGTCGGCGATGACCTTCGGTTCGATGCGCGTGACCAGGCGCAGGGTCTGGGCGTTGCCTTCGAAGCCGCCGATGTCGGCGCACAGGGCATCGAGGATCGTCTCTCCGTGGTGGCCGAAGGGCGGGTGTCCGAGGTCGTGGGACAGGCAGGCGGTGTCGACGATATCGGGATCGCACCCGAGGTAGCGGGCGAGTTCGCGTCCGACCTGGGCCACCTCGAGGGAGTGGGTGAGGCGGGTGCGGACGAAATCGTCCGTGCCCGGGGACACGACCTGGGTCTTCGCGCCGAGGCGGCGCAGGCCCGAGGAATGGAGGACGCGGGCACGGTCGCGCTGGAAGGCCGAACGTCGTGGATTCTTCGCCGGTTCGCTCACCCACCGCTCCTCGTCCCAGGGCGAGTAGACCGCCACGGTACCCGTCCGCACCGAGGTGTGCGGGTGAGTGTCGAAGGGCATTCTCATCCTCCTGAGATGTCGAGTTCGGCCTCCGACAGCAGCGACTTCCCGCTGGGATCGAAGATGCGGGAGTCCAGCCAGCCTTCGGGCAGGTGCGGCTTCTTCGGCCGGGTGGTGCGGCCGCGGGACCCTTCGGCGGCTGCTCCCGGATAGGGGGCGTCCTTGTCGAGCTGGTCGAGCAGTCCGGCAAGTTCCTCGAGGAAGGAGACCATGGCCAGCTGACTGCGCAGCTCTCCTCCGACGGGGTAGCCCTTGAAGTACCAGGCGATGTGTTTGCGCAGGTCACGGACGCCGAGGAATTCGTCCTCGAAGTGATCGACGAGGTATTCGCCGTGTTTGTACACCGCGCGCGCCACCTCGGCGAGACCGGGACGGTGGCGTTCGTCGCTGCCGTTCAGCGCGTTCGCGAGGTCACCGAACAGCCACGGCCGCCCCTGACAGCCGCGCCCGATGACGACGCCGTCGCAGCCGGTCTTGGCCATCATGTCCAGGGCATCCTCGGCGGCGAAGATATCCCCGTTGCCGAGCACCGGTACGGTGTCGCCGAGGTGGTCCTTGAGCCGGGCGATCGCGTCCCAGTCCGCGGTCCCCGAGTAGAGGTCCGCGGCGGTGCGGCCGTGCAGGGCGACGGCGGCGACGCCGGCGTTGCGAGCGGTTTCGGCGGCGTCGAGGAAGGTCGTGTGGTCGGCGTCGATGCCCTTGCGCATCTTCACGGTCACGGGCACGTCCCGGCGGGCCGCCTCGGTGACGGCCGTGGTGACGATGGAGGTGAATAGGTCCTGTTTCCACGGCAGCGCGGAGCCGCCGCCCTTGCGGGTGACCTTGGGCACGGGGCAGCCGAAGTTGAGGTCGATGTGATCGGCCCGGTCCTCCTCGACGAGCATCCGCACGGCCTGGCCCATGGTCACCGGGTCGACTCCGTAGAGCTGGACGGAGCGCGGGGTCTCATACGGTTCGTGGTGGATGATGCGCAGCGTCTTCGGATTGCGCTCGACCAGCGCCCGGGTGGTGACCATTTCGGTCACGTACAGGCCGGCTCCGTATTCGCGGCACAGGCGGCGGAAGGCGGTGTTCGTGATTCCGGCCATGGGCGCGAGCACGACGGGCGAGGACAGCTCGATCGGCCCGATGCGCAGGGCTGTTTCGGGCGTCGGGGATGCGGTTTCTGGGGCAGGGCTGATGACACTCACGCAACCATTATCCCAGTCAAGTCAAAATCGCACATTCGCCTGCTTCTCCTCACCTGTTCACGCCCGGAATCCGTGCCGCTGCGGACGCGCTCCTCCCCCGTAGCGTCGACTCATATGTTCACATCAACTGATTCGGAGCGCAGAAATTCCCGCACGTCCCATTCGGTGTCGACGGAGAGTTCGGAGGCGAGTCGGTCGTCGTGGGTGACGATCACCATCGCACCGCCGAATCCTTCGAGAGCGGTCACCAGCGCTTCGAGCGATGACAGGTCGAGATTGTTGCCCGGTTCGTCGAGGATGAGCAGCTGCGGCGCCGGATCCTGGAGGAGTCCTGAAGCCAAGGCGACGCGGAAGCGCTCCCCACCCGACAGGGTCGAACAGATCTGGTCGGTGCGTCCGGCACGCAGTCCCATGGCCGCGAGCACTTCGCGGACGCGGTGCGGGTCGAGCTGCGGATTGCCCGATCGCACCGCTTCCATCACCGTCAGCTCTCCCGGCAGTCGGTACTGCTGGTCGAGGTGGGCTGTCGGGGCGGCGACGGTGATGTCGAGGTCGCCGAAGAGTTCGGCGACCGGCGGGCCGCCGCTGTCCGCAGCACGGTCATCCGCGGCGCCACCGTCTGAGGCACGGCCGTCCGCGGCCGCCAGGATCGCCGCCAGCAGGGTCGATTTCCCGGCCCCGTTCGGTCCGGTCAGTCGGATCCGTTCCGGCCCGACGATCGTCTGTGGTCGCTCGGACTTCGCCGAGGCGGCTGTGGAGATCTCGAGGACCCGCTTGGTCGAATGGACCTGGGTGTCGGGCAGGTCGAGGCGGACGCTCGATGTCCGACGCAGGGCATCCTTGGCAGCGGTGAGTTCGTCCCAGGCCGCCGCCTCGTCGGCGGCTTTGTCGCCACGCCGTTTGGCCGCTGACTTCTCGGCGAAGTTCGTCAGCCCGTTCATGACGATCTTCGGTCGACGTTTGCTCTCCTTATCCCTCTTGGCTTTCCGGTCGGCTCGTGCGAGCTTCGTCTCCAGTTCGATCCGCTGTAGCTTTTCGACCTCGTGGGACTTCTTCGCATCGGTGACCTTCTGCTGCTTGGCTTCCTCTTCAGCGGCGACCATGGCTTCGTAGTCATCGAAGTTCCCTCCGTAGACGCGCAGCCGGTCGGTCATCTCGATGATCGAGTTCATCTGGGTCAGCAGAGTTCGGTCGTGGGAGATGACGAGGGTCGGTCCGCGGCGTTCCGTGAGCAGCGTCGTCAGCAGCGCCCGCCCATCCTCGTCGAGGTTGTTGCTCGGTTCGTCGAGGATCAGCCAGGCGTCGCCGACCAGTGCCGCTCGGGTCAGTCCGATGCGTGTGGCCTGTCCGCCGGAGAAGCTGCTCAGACTCCGGTCGAGATCGCTCACATTCAGCTGCAGCCCGAGTTCGGACAGCGCCGCCAGGGCTCGCGCTTCGATGTCCCAGTCATCGCCGATGAGGTCGAAGTCGGCGCCAGTCGCTTCTCCGGCCAGGGCGCGGCCCAGCGCTTGTCGAACGGAGGCGATGTCCAATGCGGAATCGACCCGCTGCGTGGAATGCGGCAGCAGCTGGTCGATGTAGACGGCGCCATCGGCACCCGTGACGGTTCCTGACGAGGCTCGCAGTCGACCGGCGAGGATGCGGGCGAAGGTGGATTTGCCGATTCCGTTGTCGCCGACCAATCCGACGAGGTCAGCAGGGATGGTGGCGGTGAGTCCGGAGAAGATCTCGGTATCGTCGCCGAGGCGGTAGTCCAGTTCGGAGACAGTGATGGCTGTGGGCATGAGGGTCCTCATTTCGTGTACGCAGAAGCGCTGCGGGCCCGTGGCACCCGCAAGTCACGGCATGAGGATTCACTTCACTTGAGAGACGTCCTTGAACGGAAACGGAACATAACAATGATCGCCGAGGCGATACGTCCGGTCAACCCCACCCCTTCTTGCTACCTGACGGCGGCCCAGCAACCTGGCGCGAGGTTGTTGGGCCGCCGTCAGGTAGTAAGAAGGGGGGCGGGTCAGACGATGATGAGCATGAGTTCGGCGGGTTCGTCGTGGGGGTTGGCCAATTGATGCGGCACGTCGCCGGGAGCTTGGGCGCAGTCGCCGGCATGCAGGGTCGTACGACGGTCGATGGTGACGATCTCGATGCTGCCCTTGAGGACGAAGAAGCTCTCCCGCGATCCGCTGCGGTGCGCGGCGAAAGCCGAGGTCTCGCTGCGCGGGTCGAGACGGTAGTGGACGACGTCCATGTTCTCGATCGCCGACGGCAGGTCCCGACGCCAGACGCCCTTGCCGAAGGTCGACGTCGTGGGGATCGCCTCGCTGCGGGTGATCGTGACTTCCGGCGCGGCCAGCAGTTCGCCGACGTCGACGCCCAGGGCACGGGAGAGTCCCATGGCATTCGAGACCGATGTGTCCTGCTCACCGCGTTCGATCTTCGACAGAGCGGCGCGGGACAGTCCCGCCCTCACCGCGAGCTCATTGAGGGTGAGGTTGTTGAACTTGCGCCGTGCTCTGATGCGGGCGCCGAAGACACGTGCGCCGAGATCCTCTTCTTTCACCATTGGAGCATCATAAACTATTCTTGGATCATAGAATCCTCTCTCACAAAGGAAACACATCTCCATGGCGGCAGTGCTGGCTCTCACGCCGATCCTCATTGCCATCGTCCTGCTCCTGCTCAAACAGAGTTCCTGGGTCGCGGCCCTGGCCGGAGCCGTGCTCGCGGCCGTTCTCGTCGCCTTCGTCTTCCCCACCCCCGCCTCGGTGCTGGTGGAATCGGGGATCGGCTACTTTCCGCTCATCTTCGAGGTCGCGCTCATCCTGCTCTTCGGCATGCTGCTCGCCCGGCTGCTCGAGTCCGCCGGCTCGATGTCGCAGATCTCGTCCTGGGTTGAATCCCTGTCGCCGGGGCGACCGCTCGGGGTCGCGCTCGTCGTGTTCGGGATCGTGCCCTTCGCGGAGTCGGTCACCGGCTTCGGCATCGGCGTCACCGTCGGGGTGCCGATCCTCACCCATCTCGGGTGCACTCTGCGGCAGTCGGCGATCCTCGGCCTCCTCGGCCTCATCGCCGTTCCGTGGGGCGCCCTGGGCCCGGGCACCACGGTCGCCGCGGCGCTGGCCGGACTCGACGTCGACGAACTCGGTCTGGCCACGGCGTGGATCAATGCGATTCCGGTGATCATCGTCGCGATCGCCGTGGTCGCGATCATGCGACCGTCCGCCGCCTCGGCGCTGGGGATCATCGGTGCCGGCGCACTCATGTGGGCGGGGATCCTCGCCTCCAGCTACGTCATCGGTATGGCCCCCTCGGGGATCATCGGATCACTCATCGTCATCCTCGTCGTCGGTGCGCTGTTCATGATCCGCAAACGGACCACGGGGCTGACGCGCAGCCTCGGCGTGGCGGTTCTGCCCTACGGGGTGCTCACGATCGGACTGCTGTTGGCTCGCACCCTGCATTCGGCACTGCCCTCGGCTGTCACGCAGATCATCGCCTCTCCCCCGTTCTGGCTGGCGGCCGCCTGCCTCATCGTCGCGATCACTGTCGAGGGCAGGCGCACCGTCTCCATCGCGGCCGTGCGCTCCTGGGTTCCCATCGGGGTGGGCACGGCCGCGTTCATGCTCATGGGCTGGATCATGACGACGACGGGAATGAGCGAGGCGATCGGCGGACTGCTGCCGGCAGGGCTCGTTCTGCTCACTCCGTGGCTGAACTCCATCGGCGCGGTGCTCACCGGGTCGAACACGGGGGCGAACTCGATGTTCACCGGCACCCTGACCGCCGTCGCCGCTTCGTCTCACGTCTCGGCACTGCCGGTGGTCGCGGCCGGAAACGCGGCCGGTTCATTGGCGGCCCTCGCTGCTCCTCCCCGGGTGGCCATGGCCGTGCAGATCGCGGATTCGTCGGCGGCCGCCTCGGCGCGGGACATCTCCTGGGTGCAGGGCCGGGCGCTCGCGGTGGCCGGGATCAACGCCCTGGCCCTCGGCCTGTGGATCCAGTTCTTCGCCTGAGGGTCGTTCGGTGCGCGTCTCAGACGCGGATGATCTCACGGGGGAAGTTCGTGAACGGCTCGCAGCCGGTGTCGGTGATGAGCACCGGTTCGGACAGTTCGATTCCGTAGCCGTTCATCCACATTCCGCCGATGAGGTGGAAGGTCATTCCCGCTTCGAGGATCTGGTCGTCCTCGGTGCGGATCGAGATCGTCCGCTCGCCCCAGTCGGGCGGGTAGCCGATCCCGATCGAGTACCCCAGGCGGCTGGGTTTTTCGAGCCCTGACAGAGCCAGCACCCGATTCCAGGTGCGGGCGAGTTCCGCGGTGGGCACCTCGGGAGCGGCAGCGTCGAGGACTGCCGACAACGCCTCGGCGACGACCCCCTCGAGGCGGACGAGCTCCTGCTTCGGCTTACCGGTCACAGCCGTCCTGGCCAGGGGGACATGGTAGCGGCGGTGGACTCCGGCGAGTTCGATGCTCACCGATTCATCGCGCTCGAACGTCCGGTCGGTCCAACTCAGGTGCGGTGTGTCCGCACTTTCGCCGGTGGGCATGAGCGGCACGATCGAGGGATAGTCACCCCAGATTCCGTCACCGCCTCCGGTCTGGGCCTCGGAGATCGCCGCGGCCACCTCGTTCTGGCCGACACCGACGCCGATTGTGCCCAGCGCCGCATCCATGGCCGCGGTGGTCACTTTTGCGGCCTTGCGCATGAGCTCGATCTCGGCCGGGGATTTGACCGCGCGGATCCAGTTGACGAGTTCGAAGCAGTCGACGAGGCGCCATTCGGGCACCCCGTTGACGAGTGCTCGGAAGCCTCGCGGGGAGAAGAAGTGCGAGTCCATCTCGACGCCGACGGGCATGGTCGAGGCACGGGCGACCTCCCACCGCTGGCGCAGGGCGAAGGCGACCCAGTCGAAGGGGTGGATATGGGGCCTCTGCACATAGCGTTCGGGGTAGCCGACGATGTCTTCGGGCGGCAGCCATGAGGTGTGCGAGGCTCCGCGGGCGTCCATATCGCGCATGAACAGCGTCATGGGCCCCGAGGAGGGCACGAAGAGCAGCTGCGGGGTGTAGAAGGACCACGCGTTGTATCCGGTGAGGTAGTAGATGTTCGCCGGGTCGGTGACGATGAGCGCGGCCAGGCCCTGGTCGAGCATGCGATTGCGCACCGAGGCGATCCGACCGAGGTATTCCTCGGCGCTGAACGACAGTTCGTTCGCGCCGATCGTGTCGACCTCGCCGGGAACGGGCTGCGGGCGGGCTTTGACCTCTTTGCCGGCCTGCCCCTGCTCGGCTCCGGGACGCATCCCGTACACATCCGGGCGATTATCCTCGCCGCCGTAGAACAGCTCACCCTCATTCATGATCCCAGTGTGGTGACCCCGCTCACATACTGTCAATCACTGCCGCCGCGCGTGTTGCCGACGGTCCGCCGATCCGCGCGTCGGCGCGGATCCGCGCGCTCTCGCAACGACGATTCGCAGTGCTCCTCAACCGGGATTCGGATGGCCGCCGACAGCGGGCCCCAGCGATCCCCGAACGACCGACCCGGTCGGTCCGCGCACGGCGGACCCGGGCGCTCGGCGCACAGCCGATTCGAACGGTCACCACCGGCGGATCCGGGCGGCCGCGGAAACGGCACTCGGCACGGATACCCGTCGGCCACCTCGGCGATCTCTGACGAATCCAGAACCAAACAATTTCAGTTTCGACGGAATTCGCAAGCGAAACAGCGCATTTCAGCAGATTCGGTGATAGATTGTCCTGAGACGCACATCACGGAGGTGAAGAATGGACCCGCTCCTGCCGAACGGCAGCGGTTCCCGACTGGGGAACCTCGACGAGAAGTCCAAGGCGATCATCGTCGAACTGCAGCACGACGGACGGAAGTCCTATTCGGCCATCGGCAAGTCCGTCGGCCTGTCCGAGGCCGCCGTGCGCCAGCGGGTGTCACGGCTCATCGAGTCGGGTGTCATGGAGATCGTCGCCGTGACCGACCCGCTGAGTCTGGGATTCGCCCGGCAGGCGATGGTGGGGCTGAAGGTCCGCGGGGACATCTCCGCGGTCGCCGAGCAGCTGCACGACTACGACGAGATCGACTACCTCGTCGTCACCGCCGGTTCGTTCGACCTGCTGGTCGAGATCGTGTGTGAATCGGATCGGCATCTGATCGAGTTCGTCAATGAGGAGCTCCGCTCGATCGATGCCGTCGTGGATACGGAGCTCTTCATGTACCTCTCACTCGAAAAGCAGAAATACAACTGGGGGACGCGATGACAGAGAATGTCACCAGGGCCGGCACTCCTTATCAGGATGCCATCCGCAACAACGTGTGGATGCACATGTCACCACACCAAGCACTGTTCAACGGTGGTGAGGCGCCGGTCATCGTACGCGGTGAGGGCCACCACATCTTCGACGACAAGGGCAAGAAGTACCTCGACGGTCTCGCCGGCCTGTTCACCGTCCAGGTGGGTCACGGTCGTGAGCAGATCGCGAAGGCGATGTACGACCAGACACTGAAGCTGCCGTTCATGCCGCTGTGGTCGTATGCCCACCCGCAGGCGATCGAGGTCTCGGAGCGTTTGGCCAGCTATGCGCCGGGCGATCTCAACCGGGTCTTCCTCACCTCCGGCGGCGGCGATTCGGTCGAGTCGGCGATGAAGCTGGCGAAGAACTACTTCAAGCTCGTCGGCAAGCCCGGCAAGCACAAGATCATCTCGCGGGCCACCGCCTACCACGGCACCCCGCACGGCGCGCTGTCGGTGACCTCGCTGCCGGGTCTGCGTGAGCAGTTCGCTCCGCTGGTCCCCGGGGCGCACAAGGTGCCGAACACGAACTTCTACCGGGCACCGGAGCACCTCGCCCACGATGAGAAGGCCTTCGGCCGCTGGGCCGCCGACCGCATCGGTGAGGCCATCGAGTTCGAAGGTGCCGACTCCGTGGCCGCCGTCTTCCTCGAGCCCGTGCAGAACTCCGGCGGCTGCTTCCCGCCGCCTCCCGGATACTTCGAACGGGTCCGCGAGATCTGCGACGAGTACGATGTGCTGATGGTCTCGGACGAGACGATCTGCGCCTATGGTCGCATCGGCGACATGTTCGCCTGCAACGACTTCGGCTATGTTCCCGACATCATCACCTCGGCCAAGGGCATCACCTCCGGCTATGCACCGCTGGGCGCGATGATCGCCTCCGATCGTCTCTTCGAGCCCTTCGGTCCCGGCGGCGATGAGACCTTCTACCACGGCTACACCTTCGGCGGTCATCCCGTCGCCTGTGCCGCCGCGATGGCGAACTTCGACGTCTTCGAAGAGGAGAAGCTGGGCGACCACGTGCACGAGAACGCTGCGGCGTTCAAGTTCACGCTCGAGAAGCTCAAGGACCTGCCGATCGTCGGTGACGTCCGCGGTGAGGGATTCTTCTACGGAATCGAACTCGTCAAGGACAAGGACACGAAGGAGTCGTTCACCGAGGAGGAGTCCGAGCGGATTCTCAAGAACTTCGTCTCGGCGAAGATGTACGACAGCGGTCTGTACTGCCGCGCCGACGACCGCGGCGACCCGGTCATCCAGCTCTCGCCTCCGCTGACCGTCGGTCAGAACGAGTTCGACGAGATGGAGCAGATCATCCGCGGCGTCCTCCAGGAAGCCTGGACAATGTTCTGACCCCAATTGCTACTGTGAGTATTGATAGTGGCTGGTCTGGGACTGGCTGGCAGAGTAGGAACTGACCGTCTCATCGATCATCATGACTCTAATTGCTACTGACTCCAACGATGTCCTCGTCGGGATCTGTCTGATGATTGGTGGGCGGTCGGCACCGGCTCGGCCCACATCGATAACTTGATCAGAAGGTTGTCCGTTCCTGACCGAACGTGACTCATCACAGTAGTGTTTCGACGTGACTATCTCCCGGACCGGAGCCGACCGTTCGACGGTCGGACCTCATCCGTTCCGACACAGGAGAAGCACGAACCGTCATGACTATCATCTCGCATTTATACGCGTTTGTCGTTGGCGTCGACACCCACGCGAAGAACCACGTCTACAGTGTGCTCACCAAGTCTGGTGAGCACGTCGATACTGCCACGTTCCCGACGACCAAAGCCGGCATCAAACGAGCCCTGACGTGGGCCGGGCGTCGTACCGGCGGGGACCTTGAGACCCTGTGGGTGATCGAGGGTATCGGCACGTACGGAGCGATCCTGGCCGATCATATCGCCGAGGCAGGCTATACGGTCGCCGAGGCCGCGAGCATGAATGCTCGCGACCGGCATGCCACGGGCAAGGACGACCGGATCGATGCCCGACGGATCGCTGGCGCGGTCCTGTCGATGGATGAGTCGCGGCTGCGGTTTCCCCGGCAGGCTGATGGGCCGCGTCAAGGACTGCGGATCTTGGTCAAGGCGCGGGAGTCCATGACTCGGGAGAAGACCCGGACGATCAATGCGCTCACTGCGCTGTTGCGTGGTCAGGACCTCGGTGTCGATGCGCGTCGGAAATTGTCGATGGTCACGATCCAGACGGTGGCGAAGTGGCGGATCAGGGACGAGTCTGTGGCACTGACCGAGGCTCGTCGGGAAGCCATCCGGTTAGCCAAACGTGTCGTCGAGCTCGATGCCGAAATCAAGGACTACGCCACCCGGATCGAGGCCTTGGTCAAGGCCAGTCCGGGGGCGGCGTTGCTGGCTGAGCCGGGGATCGGTCCGATCACTGCGGCTGTGTTCTACCTGGCGTGGTCGCATCATGGGCGGGTGCGTTCCGAGGCTGCGTTCGCGAAGCTGGCGGGGGTCTGTCCGATCCCGGCGTCGTCGGGGAATGTGGTGAGGTTCCGGCTGAATCGCAGTGGTGATCGTCGGTTGAATTCTGCGTTGTACATGGTGGCAGTCACGCGGCTTTCTCACCATAAGAAGTCCCAGGCGTACATGGCTAGACGGCTGAGTGAGGGGAAGACGAAGAAGGAGACGATCCGGTGTATGAAGCGTGCCTTGGCCCGCTCGGTGTATCGGATTCTCGAGGCCACGAACCCGATCGGTCAAGCCGCTTGACAGACATAGAAGGATCCTGACGGCGGCTCAGCAACCTCGCGCGAGGTTGCTGAGCCGCCGTCAGGTAGTTCTAGGGCGAAGTTCAGCGGTTCTGGTCGCGCTCACGGGTCTCGCGACGAGTCAGCGGGGGCCGGTCCCCCGCGACGCCGTCGGCCGTGATCGCGCCGGACGCGGCAGCGGATCCTGTGGGCCGCCTCGGCGGGCGAACTCCCGATTTCACGACGAGGACGCCGAGACCGGTCGTCAGTGGAATCGCGACGACCAGCCCGATCGAACACACGAGGATGCTCACCACCTCCACCGACATGTCCCCGAGCGTGAACGTGTCGATCAGCGGCTGATCGTGAGCGGAGACGATGATGAGCGTCATCAGCGCCGAACCCACATACGCGAACGTGATCGTATAGACGGTCGAGGCGATATGGTCCCGGCCGATGCGCATCGCCCGAGCGAACAGCTGCGCCGGCTTCATCTCAGGAGCGGCGGCTGCCAGCTCCCACACCGCCGAGGCCTGTGTGATCGTGACGTCGTTGAGCACCCCGAGTCCGGTGATGAGGATCGCACACACGATGATGTCGGTCATCCCCAGATCGGTCGTGTCGACCAGCAGGTACCCGTCCTCCGAATAGGCGATGCCCAGATTCGCCCACGACGTCATCCACGCGCCGAGGATGCCCGTGATGACGATGCCGAGCACCGTTCCGAACAGCGCCGTCGATGTCCGCGTCGAGATTCCGTGCGCAAGGTAGAGGGCGATGACCATGATCAGGCTCGCCGAGATCATCGCCACCAGCAACGGGGGTTTGCCGTCGAGCATGGCCGGGAGCATGAAGACGAACAGCACAGCACCGGCGAACCCCAGTCCGATCAGTGCGCGCAGGCCCCGCAGACCGGCGACGAGGAGGACGACGACGGCGTAGAGGATCGCCACGGCCAGCATCGGAACGTTGCGGTCGAAATCGATGAACACGTAGTCGGTGCCCATCTCCTCCCGGTCCGGCGACTGCGTGAAGTCGAGGACCTTGATCGTGTCCCCGACGTCGACGCCGGCTTCGACCGCGTCGGGGGTGACGTACAGGCTGCCTTGGCGCCCGTTCGCTTCGACGGTGTAGGTCGTGCAGTCGGCCTGCACCATCGGGTCCGTCTCCCCGGGGTCGCAGTCCGAGGCGTCGACGGCGGTGACGGTGACCTTCGTATCGGTGGTGCCCTCGGCCGTGTTCGTCGTCGGCCCACCTCCGGGCAGCTCCTTGTCCGGTCCTGATGGCCACAGCACGAACAGTCCGGCGATCGTGGCCACGATGAGCGGGATGAGGCAGGCGAGCATGATCAGACGAACCCTCGGCGAGGCCTTCGGTTCGCGATGGGACGTCATATGCATGGCGGTCCTTCAGGCGCGGTTGGCCGTTCTCAGGACTACCTGACGGCGGCCCAGCAACCTCGCGCCAGGTTGCTGGGCCGCCGTCAGGTAGTAATTGGGGTCAGGCACCGGCGAGGTTTTCGGCCAGGTAGTTCTCCACCTGGTCGATGCTCACGCGTTCCTGGCTCATATCATCACGCTTGCGGATCGTCACGGCCTGGTCATCGAGAGTGTCGAAGTCGACGGTGATGCACAGTGGGGTGCCGATCTCGTCCTGGCGACGGTAGCGGCGTCCGATGGCGCCGGCATCGTCGAAGTCGATGTTCCAGCGTCGACGCAGGCGGGCAGCCAGATCCTTGGCCGCCGGGGTGAGCTTCCCGTTGCGGCTCAGCGGCAGCACCGCGGCCTTGACCGGAGCCAGGCGCGGATCGAGCTTGAGGACGACGCGCTTGTCGACTCCGCCCTTCGTGTTCGGCGCCTCGTCCTCGCTGTAGGCCTCGACGAGGAATGCCATCATCGACCGGGTCAGACCGAAGGAGGGTTCGATGACATACGGGGTGTAGCGGTCGCCGCTGGCCTGATCGAAGTACTGCAGCTTCGCTCCCGAGACCTCGGTGTGAGTGCCGAGGTCGTAGTCGGTGCGGTTGGCCACACCCATCAGCTCGCCCCATTCGGAACCCTGGAAGCCGAAGCGGTATTCGATGTCGATGGTGCCGGCCGAGTAGTGCGCACGGTCCTCGGCGGGAACGTCGAGGCGGCGGACGTTGTCGGCAGAGATGCCGAGGTCGAGGAACCAGGACCAGCAGTCTTCGACCCACTGCTTGTAGTAGTCGTCGGCCTCGTCCGGGTGGACGAAGTACTCGATCTCCATCTGCTCGAACTCACGCGTGCGGAAGATGAAGTTGCCGGGAGTGATCTCGTTGCGGAAGGCCTTGCCGATCTGGCCGATGCCGAACGGCGGCTTCTTCCGGGCAGCGGTGAGCACATTGTTGAAGTTGACGAAGATGCCCTGCGCGGTCTCCGGACGCAGGTAGTGGAGTCCGGCTTCGGAGTCGACGGGGCCCAGGAAGGTCTTGACGAGACCGGAGAACTCCTGCGGTTCGGTCCACTGACCACGGGTGCCGCAGTCGGGGCAGACGACATCGGCCATTCCGTTCTCCGGGGCCTTCTTGTTCTTCGCCTCATACGCCTCGACGAGGTGGTCCTCGCGGTGGCGCTTGTGGCAGTTAAGGCATTCGACGAGCGGATCGACGAAGGTGGCGACGTGGCCGGAGGCTTCCCAGACCCGCTTGGGCAGGATGATGGAGGAGTCGAGGCCGACGACGTCTTCGCGTCCGCGCACGAACTGCTGCCACCACTGGGCCTTGATGTTGTCCTTGAGCTCGACGCCCAACGGCCCGTAGTCCCATGCCGAGCGGGAACCGCCGTAGATCTCTCCTGCTTGGAAGACGAATCCTCTGCGCTTGGCCAGGGCGATGACGGCATCCAACTTGGACTGTGCCACTAGTTCTCTCCTTGTTTCAGTTCGCCGACGGCCGGCTGCCGTGGCTCGCAGGTACCAGCCTAACCGGTCGTGTCGCCGTGTCCCCAACATCGGCCTGCCCCACCCTGACACCCGCCCGCACCGACGGAAGGAGACCGCCGGAGGCGACTGATCTCACACTCGGTTTCCCACTGCGGGGCCGCCTCGGCGAGGGCACGGCATGTAGACTTGGGGTACACCCAAACCTTTCTCCGTACCGACGTCTTCACGTCTGTCCAAGCGAGTTCTTGGATCTCTACGGTTTCGGCCCGGATTGCTCACGATGATTGCACAAGCGGCCGCAGGGTAGATCGCCACTACAGTCATCTGCGATCAAGTGTGTGCCGACGTGAGAGAGATCACTCATGACCGATGTGTCCGCAAACGACGAAACCACTCCGAGATTCTCCGAACTGGGACTCCACCCGCTCGTGCTCAAGGCCGTAGAGGCACAGGGTTACGAGATCCCCACACCCATCCAGGCCGAGACCATCCCGACCCTCCTGTCGGGCCGTGACGTCATCGGTCTCGCCCAGACCGGAACCGGCAAGACCGCGGCCTTCGCCCTGCCGGCTCTGTCCGACCTCGCCGAGGCAGGGCGCGCCGACGACGGCCCGTTCGCTCTCGTCCTCACCCCCACTCGCGAACTCGCGATCCAGGTCGCCGAGGCGTTCACCTCCTATGCCACTGAACTTCCCGACTTCTCCGTGCTCCCGATCTACGGCGGACAGGCCTACGGCCCGCAGCTGGCGGGTCTGCGCCGTGGTGCGCAGGTCGTCGTGGGCACCCCGGGTCGTGTCATCGACCACCTGAAGAAGGGGTCGCTCAAGCTCGGCAGCCTGCGTCACCTCATCCTCGACGAGGCCGACGAGATGCTCAAGATGGGCTTCGCCGAAGACATCGAAGAGATCTTCAGCCAGGTGGGTGAGGACCGTCAGGTCGCTCTGTTCTCGGCCACCATGCCGACCTCGATCCACCGGATCACCGGCAAGTACCTGGACGATCCGCAGGAAGTTCGGGTCGCCGCGAAGTCGCAGACCGGCGCGAATATCCGCCAGCGCTACTTCATGGTCCAGCATTCGCACAAGCTCGACGCTCTGACCCGCATCCTCGAGGTCGAGGAGTACGAGGGCATCATCATGTTCGTGCGTACGAAGCAGGCCACCGAGGAGCTGGCCGAGAAGCTGCGCGCCCGCGGCTTCAAGACCGCCGCGATCAACGGCGACATCCCCCAGCAGGCACGTGAGCGCACGATCGACATGCTGCGTGAAGGCAAGATCGACATCCTCGTCGCCACCGACGTGGCCGCCCGCGGTCTCGACGTCGAACGCATTACGTTGGTCGTCAACTACGACATCCCGCACGACACCGAGTCCTACGTCCACCGCATCGGCCGCACCGGCCGTGCCGGACGTTCCGGTGAGGCGATCCTCTTCGTCACCCCGCGCGAGCAGCGCATGCTCGGCTCGATCGAGCGCGCCACGAAGCAGAAGGTCGAACCGCTGACCCTGCCCAGCGTCGAGGAGCTGACGAACACTCGCGTCGAGAAGTTCACGAAGCGCATCGACGATGTGCTCGCGACCACCGAACTGTCCGAACTCACCGAGGTCATCGAGGCGTACTCGCTCTCCCGCGACGTGCCGGCCTCGAACATCGCGGCCGCTCTCGCCTCCCTCGTCCTCGAGTCGAACACGCTCAAGGCCGAGCCGATGCCCGAGCCGGCGCGCCGTCAGGGCCGTGACCGCGACGGTGGTCGGGACGGCGGCCGTCCGGGCCGCGGCGGACGCGCCCGCGATGAGAACATGACGACCTACCGACTGGCCCTGGGCCGCAACGAGCGTCTCCAGCCGGGAGCCGTGGTCGGAGCAATCGCGAACGAAGGCGGAATCACCTCGAAGCAGATCGGCCATATCGACATCCGTTCGAACCATACGCTCGTCGACCTGCCCAAGGACCTCGATCCGTCGGTGCTGCGCAAGCTCTCCCACACCGAGATCCAGGGCCGTCCCATCGACATCCGTCCGGATTCGGGTCGCCCGGGACGCCCGTTCAAGAAGCGCAACTTCGACAAGCAGCCCGGTGACGGCCGCAACTTCCGCGGTGATCGCCGAGGTGGCAAGAAGTTCGGCGGGCGGGGCGACCGTCCCCGCGACCGCTACTGATCGGAGGTCGTCACGCTGACGCACTCGACCGAGGCGCCGGCGCAGCAGTGAGATCATGACAACGGCCCCGCAGCGGTGACGCTGCGGGGCCGTTGTCGTCCCCGTCGGACGTTTCGGCGGCCCGGGCCCTCGTCACAGACTGGGGCCCACGTCACAGACCGGGGCCCTCGTGACGGACCGGGCCTTCGCGTCAGGCCGAGGGTGTGTCGACTGCGCCGCCGAAGCGACGGTCGCGGCGCGCGTACTCCTCGATCGCGGCCCACAGGGTGCGGCGATCGACATCGGGCCACAGCACGTCCTGGAAGACCATCTCGGCATAGGCGGACTGCCAGAGCAGGAAGTTCGAGGTCCGCTGCTCCCCCGATGACCGCATGAACAGGTCGACGTCGGGCACGAGGGGTGCGTAGAGGCGGGAGCGGACGGTCTTCTCCGAGACCTTGCCGGGCTTGAGTTTCCCGGCGGCCACCTCGGCGGTGATCTCATTGATCGCATCGACGATCTCGGACCGTCCGCCGTAGTTGACGCAGAACTGGAGCACCAGGCCCGTGTTGTGCTTCGTCATCTCGGCGGCGGTCTCGAGCTCGTCGATGACCGAGCGCCACAGACGACCGCGCCGCCCGGACCACACGATGCGCACGCCGAGTGCGTTGAGCTCGTCGCGTCGGCGACGGATGACGTCGCGATTGAAGCCCATGAGGAAGCGCACCTCTTCGGGTGAGCGCTTCCAGTTCTCGGTCGAGAACGCATACGCCGACAGATAGTCCACGCCGATCTCGATCGCGCCGTGGATGACGTCGAGCAGCGACGCCTCACCGGCCTTGTGCCCGTCCGTGCGCGGCAACCCCCGCTGGTTCGCCCACCGCCCGTTGCCGTCCATGACGATCGCGACGTGCCTGGGCACGAACTTCGCGTCGATGTGCGGAGGTCTCGCTCCGCTGGGGTGGGCCGGTGGTGCAGGGTAGCTCATGTGCTCTCCAGAACTCTTAAGGATCGGATATTGCGTTCGAGGTGCCACGACACCCAGTCCGAGACCAGCTTCGACCCGTCGATCTGATCGTGTAAGTCTGAGGCCTCGGCCCGCTCCCAGTCTCCGGACAGAAGCGCGGCCATATGTTCGAGCGCATCGGTGTCGGGCAGTGCCGCACCCGAGGGTCGGCAGTTCGTGCACACGGCCCCGCCCAGTGCTGCGGAGAACGCGCGGTGGGGTCCGGGGCTCCCGCACTGGGCGCAGTCGAGCAGGCTCGGTGCCCACCCGGCCACGGACATCGCGCGCAGCAGGTACGCATCCAGCGACAGCCTCGGCGGGTGTTCACGGTTGCACAGCGAGCGGATCGCGGACACGAGGAGGAGGAAATGCGTGCGCGACTGGGGTTCGGCTTCGGTGATGCTGCGTGCCGTCTCGGCCATCACCGAGGCGGCCGAATAGACATCGAAGTCCGTGGCGATTCCGCGGGCGAAGGGTTCGATGAGTTCGACCTGGGTGACGATGTCGAGGCTGCGCCCGACATGGCATTGCAGATCGATGAGCATAAAGGGTTCGAGGCGGGAGCCGAACCGTGATTTCGTCCGTCGCACCCCCTTCGCAACGGCACGGACGAGGCCGTGGCTGCGAGTGAGCACGGTGACGATGCGGTCGGCTTCGCCGAGCTTGTGCCCGCCGAGCACGATGCCTTCATCACGATAGTTGTGCACTCGCCCATTATCGCTCAAGCGCGGCGGGGAATCATCCCGCCGCGCTTGGGCGACTGCTGTGAGATCGGCCGCCGAGGCGGCAGTAACTCAGGCCTGGCGGTCCCGGTCCCGGTCACGGGCGGCGCGGTTGACGGCCGAGACGACGGCCTTGAGCGAGGCCTTCGTGATGTTCGGGTGCAGTCCGGCGCCCCAGACGACGCGATCTTCGACGGCGAGTTCGACATAGGCGGCGGCGTTGGTGTCGGCGCCGGAGCCGATGGCGTGCTCGGAGTAGTCCTGGAGACGGACGTCGACGTCGAACTGGTCGATGAGGATCTTCACGAGTGCGTCGATCGGTCCGTTGCCGCGTCCTTCGTAGGTGCGTTCCTGACCGTCGACGATGAGGTCGACCTCGATGCGCTCGGCCGACGAACCGGCGCCGTCGACGTTGCCCGACTCGGTGCGCAGACCGACGATCTGGAAGCGACCCCAGGCTTTCTCGGGGTCGTCGGCGGGCAGGTATTCGTAGTTGAAGATGCGGCGGATCTCCTCGGCGGTGACCTCACCGCCGGCCTCGGTGTGCTGCTGCACGGCGCGCGAGAATTCGACCTGCATGCGACGCGGCAAGTCGAGTCCGTGTTCGCTCTTGAGCAGGTAGGTCACCCCGCCCTTGCCGGACTGCGAGTTCACTCGAATGATCGCCTCGTAGGACCGGCCCAGGTCCTTCGGGTCGACGGGCAGGTAGGGCATGTCCCATTCCATGAGGTCGACCGGGGTGCCCTGGGCGTTCGCCTTCTTCTCACGATCGGCGAAGGCCTTGTTGATCGCGTCCTGGTGCGAACCGGAGAACGAGGTGAAGACGAGGTCGCCGCCGTAGGGGTGGCGTTCGTGGACGCCGATCTGGTTGCATTCGGTGACGGTGTGGATGACTTCGTCGATGTCGGAGAAGTCGAGCTCCGGATCGATGCCCTGGGTGTACAGGTTGAGGGCGACGGTGACGAGGTCGAGGTTTCCGGTGCGCTCACCGTTGCCGAACAGGCAGCCTTCGATCCGGTCGGCGCCGGCCATCATCCCCATCTCCGCCGCGGCCACGCCGGTGCCCCGGTCGTTGTGCGGGTGCAGGGACACGGCCACCTCGTTGCGGTAGGGCATATTGCGGCAGAACCATTCGATCTGGTCCGCATACGTGTTCGGGGTGCCGCGTTCGACGGTGGCAGGCAGGTTGACGACGGTTTCGCGACCGTCGGCCGGCTGCCACATGTCGAGGACGCTGCCGACGATGTCGAGGGCGAACTCGGGTTCGGTGTCGACGAAGATCTCCGGCGAGTACTGGTAGCCGAAGTCCGCATCGGACAGCAGCGTCTCGGCGTGCTTCATCACGGCCTGAGTGCCCTGCAGTGCGATATCGCGGGTCTGATCGAAGCCGTCGCCGTCGAAGCCGAAGACGACCTTGCGGAAGACCGGCGCCGTCGCGTTGTAGAGGTGCACGGTGGGCATCTTCGCGCCGACGAGGGATTCGACGGTGCGTTCGATGAGATCCTCACGGGCCTGCGTGAGCACGGAGATGCGGACGTCATCGGGGATCGCATCCTGTTCGATGATCTCACGGACGAAGTCGAAGTCGACCTGGCTGGCCGCCGGGAATCCGACCTCGATCTCCTTGAACCCGAGCCGCACGAGCAGATCGAACATCTTGCGTTTGCGGTCGGGGGTCATCGGGTCGATGAGCGCCTGGTTGCCGTCGCGCAGGTCGGTGCTCAGCCAGCGAGGCGCCCTGCTGATGATCTGATCCGGCCAGGTGCGATCGCGCATATCCAGCGCGATGCGGTCCTGGAACGACTTGTACTTGCCGAACGGCATCGGAGTGGGCTTCTGCAGTTTCATTGTTCCTCTAACTTGAGTTTCTCAGCGCTTGACCAGCATACGAAGACTCCGCGACGAGCGTGCTGTCCGTTCAGGACTCGTCGCGGCACGGAAGGAGGAGGATCCTGTGAGCCACACGGCCACCGTATTCCCCCTCCCCCGTTGCGTCCGAATCCGGTCCACATCCTGAGAACGCCGAGGCGGCACCGCCCGGTCCTCCGTCGCCCGGACCGTGGAGGCCGCCCTATTTGAGGAAGTCGGCCGAGGCGCGGCGGATGTTGAAGCCGATTCCGGTGTCGTCGGACTTGCAGGTCATGCCCTCCTTGCTGGAGGTGCAGGTCATGCCCTCAGCGGAGATCGAGTCCCCGTAGCCGAGGACACGTGCCGGGCCGTTGCTCTCGGGAGCGTCGACGCAGGAGAATCCCGCACCGTCCTTGTTCGCCACGACGATGGAGCCCCAGTTGTCGAGTCGGCAGTCGTCGGGCCTGTCCGGTGGTGAGTACTCGTAGTTGTTGATCACGCAGCGCGCCCGTGCGGAGTCGATGGTGCAGGCGATGTTGCCCGACGGAGACACGAAGCTCTCCTCGGCGACGGGAGCAGTCGAACTGCCCGAATCGGACGGCTCGGGCTCATCGGTCTGACCGATCGAGGGTTCGTCCGTGGGCCCGACCGTGATGGTGTCCTCCCCCTGAGTGGAGTCCCGGACGATATAGCCGACGATGCCGAGGGCGAGGATGAGCGCGATGGCCGCGAGCACCCACAGCCATACGGGAACTTTCCTCGTATCATTGCGCCGACCATAGGGGTCGTGCGGTCCGCCGGGATTCCCCGGGCCGCCCGGCCCACTCGGACCGCCGGGCCCACCCGGTCCCCCGGTGCCTCCGGGACCGGCAGGTCCGCCCGGCCCATATCCGGCGGCATAGCCGGCGGGTGCGGCGGCATAGCCGGCGGGTGCGGCGGCGTACGCGGGACCGCGGCCGGGCTGCCCGTAACCGGGTCCACCGGGGTGGCTGTTTCCGGACCGGGCGGAGTCGGACCCCGTCGGCGACTGCACCGGCCCGACGGCCTGCGGCTGCGACGCTGCGGCCTGCGCTGCGGCACCGAATTCGCCGCCCCACTGTCCCTGCTGGGGATGGGGTGCGGGCTGCGGGTTCCACTGCTTCGGAGCCGAGGGCGCCTCAGCCGCGGCGATGTCATCGGAATTCACTCTGCGCGGCGCGGCGGGCAGTCCGCCGGTCTCATACCCTTCGGCGGCGGCGAGTCCGCGCAGCTCTTCGAGGCTGAGAACCTCGGTGGCATCGGTGCCATCGGACTCGACCATCGACCGCAGCCTCTGAAGTTCTGCGGGCGTCAGCGCTTGGGTGGAGCCATCGGCCGCGGAATCATCCTTGCCGATGAACAACTGGGTTGTGATCGACTCGGGAGACTCCTCGGCCGGTTTCCGACGCCCGGGGCGCGGAGGATGGTTCGGCACAGGTGGAATGCTCATGAGGTCATTTTCGCATAGTCGCTGCCGGGGAGTTCGCATCCCTCATGAGATGATGGCCTTATGTCCGATGGAGCCTTACGACGCGCGGCGGTTCCCGCGCTTGTCGCCTGCGCTCTGCTCGTGACCGCCTGCGGCGCCGATGCCGACGGCGGCACGGACGATTCCGCAGCTGCCGAATCCGCCGGATTCGCCGCTCCCGCGCAGCAGACGAACGTCGGTGATTTCGCAGCCCCGGCCCAGGATTCGCCCAGCGGGACCGGGCCCACATCGCCCGCATCCGACAAGTCGGACGCCGAGGCGACCGGCCCGGTGAATCCCGTTCCAGTCCCGGGTCTGGCGCAGGAGTACACCGACCAGATCCCGGCAGAGACCTCGCAGGTCCTCGTCGCGACCTCGCCGACGGCCGATGCGGAGACGTCGAGCCTGAGCTTCTATGAGCTCACTGACACGACGTGGAAGAAGCTCAAGACCTTCGACACCCACAACGGTTCGAACGGGTGGCTGAAGGACCGCCATGAGGGCGATAAGACCACTCCGATCGGTGTGTTCACGCTCAGCGACGCGGGCGGGTTCAAGGCCGACCCGGGCACCGACCTTCCCTACACCCAGGACGATCGGCTGCCCTCCTCGGCGACGGTGGCCTATGGGGCCGACTACGCATCGGTCTTCGACTACATCATCGCCATCGACTACAACCGCACGCCCGGCACTCCGCCGACGGACAAGACGCGACCGATGGGCTGGGACAAGGGCGGCGGAATCTGGCTGCACCTCGACCACGATTCGGGCACGAACGGCTGTGTCACCCTCGATGAGGCGGACCTCAAGTGGATCATGCGCACCCTCGATCCCGAGGCCCATCCGCGCATCGCCATGGGGCCGGCACCCGAACTGAAGAACTAGCAGAGCCGAAGAAGCAGGAGAGCAGGATCCCGTGCGCCGTCTCATCATCTCTCTCGTCCAGTCGATCAACGGGTCGTTCGCCGAGGACGGCTGGTCGACCGGGGTGTCCACGGACGCTGACTTCCGACGTTTCCTCGCCCTGCGCCGCAGCGCGAACGCGATCATCATCGACCGGCGCACTGCGCTCAATCCGCAGCTGCCTGTCATCAACGCCGCCGGCAAAACCCTGGAGCACACGCCCGTGCATGTGCTCACCGAGTCCGATCCGATGTCCCTGCAGGCCGAGCTCGATGCCCGCGGTCTCGACTATCGTGCCCGGCATTTCAGTCCGGACACCATCACCGAGGTGGCTGCCTCGCTGCCGACGGCACCGTCGGCCGAATCGGCACCGACCGACGAGGCGGTGCTGCTGTGCGAGTCGGGCCCGAATCTCGCGTTCCGGCTGCTCGAGCACTATCCGGGCGCGGAACTGCATCTGAGCGTGAGTCCGCGCTATCTGCGCACTCCCGGCAGCCATTTCTCCGGGCTCGAGGCCGCGATCGACCTGCACCTCATCGATGTCCGCACGGAGGACGACCAGGTCTTCCTCCGCTACGAACGCGGCTGAGCCGGAGGCTCAGCCGGCCGAGGTTCCCTCGTTCGCGCGGATCTCCGTGCTCACGTCGAAGCGATCGGGTGAGTCGAGGATCGCGGTGATCCCCTCGGCCACCTCGGCGAGGGGGACGGTGTCGACTCCCCCGGACAGGTCATTGCGGTCATCACCGCCGATGGGGGCCATGATCCGCAGTTCGCGGAAGGCCACGCCCGTCGATTCCGCCGCAGCGACCTCGATGAGCATCTTCTGCGCGGCACCGAAGACGCTGATTGCCCCGGACCCGGCGAGCGCCTCGACGCTGGCGACGCCGTTGAGGGCCAGGTGGACGAAACCCTGGTCTCCGCTCCTCCGCGCCGACGCCAGGGACTGCGAGAGCGCACACGCGGTGAAGTGCCCGCGCAGATAGGAGTCGTAGTCCGCATCGAATTTCGCCAGACCTCGGTCGAGCACCGGTTCGTCGATGTACCACCCGCCGATGGCGGCGATGACGGCATCGACCGGAGGCAGGCCGGCGGAGGCGAGCGCCGAGGTGACCGCCTCCGGTTCGTCCACCCAGTCCGGCACGGTCACCGGAGTGTAGGCCGTCTTCGTATTCGGAGGGCGGCGGACGATCCCGGTGACCGTGTGGTGCGGACCGAGCAGCTGGGCGAGTCCGGTTCCGACGTGGCCGGAGGCGCCGAAGAGGAGGATGTGCATGAGGCGAGTCTATGTCCCTTGCTCTTCAGGTTCCTCCCTCTTCGGCCCCCGGCCGCCTCCACGGAGGACAGCGCTATCTGCGGGTATGGACCTTGATGCCGGTCTTCTTCGTATAGGTCATATAGCCGCGTTCGAAGTTCTGGCGTTTGACACCGTTCTTCACGGTCCGGTCAGCGGTGGGCAGACCGAGCTTGCTTCGTTCATAGCCCAGCTTCTTCCACTTCGTGAGGAAGCCTCCGTAGATGACATCGCTGCCTGTCTGCGGTGACCAGGTGATCATTCCGGAGTGGAATCTCTGGTATCGAGCGCTCTTCCGATATTTGAAGGTCTGCTTATCGCTGCTGGGGAACCCGAGGACGCCTTTCTCATACTTCACTCGCTTGTAGGCGACACGGATCTGGCCCTTGGTGAGGAAGTGCGCACCGGTCGATTTCGACCAATACACGGTGCCCTTGGCGAACGACTGGTAGGCACCGTTCGGATTCTTCAGCTTCTTCTCCGAGCCGACCGGTTTGCCGGTCTTTCCCGCGTTCTTCTGATAGTACGAACCGATTGCGCCCTTCGTCGGGTACGTCTTCGGCTTCGGTGCCGGACTCTTGGTGGGCGCCTTCGTCGGTGGCGGGGTCAGCTCAGGCACCAGTGCTTTGGCTCCCGTGCGGATGCTGCCGAGCTTGTTGTAGAACGCGAGTCCCGGGCATTCGGTGTAGCTCGTGTCCCGGTGTCCGGCGACGACGTTGAGGCTGACCTTCTTGCCGAGGGCGTACTTGCTCGTGCCGCCCCCACCGGAGGTCAAGGTCATCTTCCCGGTGGGGTTGAAGCCGTACTGCCCTGCTTTCCACGCGACGAGGCGCTTGACCGAGGTCTGTGCTGCCGAACTCGGAGCCGCCGACGAATAGGTGCCGAGCACGCTGATGCCGATGGTCCATGAATTGAACCCGGAGGCGTGTGCTCCGGTCACTGCCTTGTCCAGGCTGCCGGCACGGCCCTCGTACATGGTGCCGTATTTGTCGACGAGGAAGTTGTACCCGAGGTCGCACCACCCGCGGTTCTGCGTGTGGAAGGCGAGGTAACCGCGGATGATCGCCGGTGCCTGTGCTTTCGAGTACGAGTTCGAACCCGCTGTGTGGTGGATGAACACGCCTTTGGCCGACGACGTCTTGTCCGTGGCGCAGCGGACGAGCTTCTCATCGGCACCCCACTGTTTGCGGGTGACGATCTTGGCCCGCAGATCCTTGGCCGAGATCTGCGCGTCGACTGCCGGTCCGGTGGCCGAATGCGTGCTCACTCCCCCAGCGGACTTCGCGACCTGTGCGTCAGCCTTGGTGACTGCAGTGGACACCTGGGTGATCTGCAGATCATCGGTATCAGCCTGCTTGTCTGCGGCGCGCACCTCGACAGTGTCCGAATCGAGCACCGGAAGGGCAACGGATTGCGACTGGTGTGAGGCAGCGGGAAGCTGAGCGGCCTCTGCGGAAACGGCGTCGGGGCCTCCCTCGTCATCGGTCGGCAGGCTCTCCCACGCCGACCAGCTGTTGCCGTCACGAGTGCGGATTTCGAGTTCGGGATCTTCCCCTTCCCACGTGGCACCGATGATCGTGACGTCGGAGGAATCGACCGGCAGAGTCGTGACCTCATCAGTCTGGGCATCGACGGTCCTCTCGGAGGGAGTGCCGTCGGCGGCAGAAGCGCCGGGCGTGTTCGTGTGTGTTTCCGGTGTGGCGGCGAGCGCCGGTCCCGATAGGGTCGCAGTGAGGAGAATTCCGGTGAGTGCCGAGGCGAGGAATGGCAACGGTTTCATCAGTTATGGTCCTTGAGGTCGTCCATGACCAAGTGAGCGTTCTTCTCACTGGATGGGGCCGAATTACGGGCACCCAGTGTGACCGCAGGATTATCTTAAGGTTATTCTCAGATTTTCGGAAGTGGGTACTTCAGCAGATGACTGATCGCCGCGAACTCACTCGACTCGAGGCAGTCCTCGACGCCTTCGCCGACCGCGTTCTCCCCCGCGTCCCCGCCGGAATACGGGAGTTCCTCGCCTTCGGAATCAAACAGGCGTGGGCGTGTCTCTTCGGTGCTCTCATGCTGGCCGCGATCATCCTCACCGCGTGGCTCTACCCCGATGACGCGGCCATCGCCCGCAACGACTTCCTCGTCGTCCTCGCCGTGCTCATCCAGATCGGCATGCTCGTCGCTCGACTCGAGACCGGTCGCGAGCTCATCGTCATCATCGTCTTCCACATCGTCGGCACCGGCATGGAGATCTTCAAGACCGCAGTGGGTTCATGGAACTACGCCCCCGGCGGGGTCCTCCACATCGGCGCAGTACCGCTGTTCACCGGGTTCATGTACGCCGCCGTCGGCTCCTATATCGTCCGCGTGTACCGTCTCTTCGACTTGCGGTTCAGCCATTACCCGCCGAGGTGGCTGACCGTGATCATCGCCGCCGCCGTCTACGTCAACTTCTTCACCCACCACTTCATCGTCGACCTCCGACTGCTCCTCGTCTTGGCCACCGTCATCGTCTTCTTCCGCTGCCGCATGTACTTCCATATCCATCGCAGGACACTGACGATGCCCGTGCTGCTGGCCTTCCTCCTCGTCGCCTTCTTCATCTGGGTCGCTGAGAACATCGGGACCGCGGCCGGGGCCTGGCTGTACCCGAGTCAGGACGACGGCTGGCATCTGGTGCCGCTGACGAAGCTGGTGGCGTGGTTCCTGCTCATGATGATCTCCGTCGTTCTCGTGACCTTCGTCCACAGACCCGGGCCGCCTGAGGTCCACAGCCCCGAGCCTCCTGACACCTATACTTGCTGAGAACCGAAACTTCCAGGACGGCCGAAGGAGACTCATGGCGGCACCCGATGCGCAGGATGAGAAGGAATCGAGCGCATTGCTCAAGGTGCTCCGCCCAACCAGTGGATCCATCCTGTCGGTCAGCGCTCGTGTGCTGCTGCGCATCATCGCCGGAGTCCTGATCCTCGCTGTCATCCTCGCCCTCGTCGGGCTGTTCCTCGTCCGCCGCTCCTTCCCGACCACCGACGGCGAGATCTCGCTGCCTGGGCTCGACGCGCCGGTCACCGTCCACCGTGACGAATCGGGTGTGCCGACCATCGAGGCCGAAACCGCCCATGACCTGTTCCTGGCTCAGGGGTTCGTCCACGCTCAGGACCGGTTCTGGGAGATGGACTTCCGCCGACACGTCACCTCGGGACGACTCTCCGAACTCTTCGGCGAATCCCAGCTGGGCACCGACACCTTCATCCGCACACTCGGCTGGCGGAAGGTCGCCGAGCAGGAGGTGAAGAAGCTCGACAAGACGAGTCTGGGCTACTACGAGGCCTACGCGGACGGGGTCAACGCCTACCTCAAGGACAAATCCCCCACCGAGCTGTCCCTCGAATACGCCGTCCTCGGCCTCGAGACCGGCAGCACCGAGGTCGAGAAGTGGACCCCGGTCGACAGCGTCGCCTGGCTCAAGGCCATGGCCTGGGATCTGCGATCGAACCTCGAAGACGAGATCGACCGGTCGATCCTCATCTCGGAGCTCACCGACGAGCAGATGAGCGACCTCTATCCGGACTACCCATATGCCACGCGTCCGACGATCCTCGGCGGCAGAGCCGGCGACAAGGCACCGAAAGACCGCAGCGGCGACGACGTCGAACAGAAGCCGCGAGTCGGCGACCGTGCACGGGGGGACGATGAGACACGGGCCGGAGGCACCGTCACCGAGGCACCCCGAACGGGGAACACCGCCACCGAGGCGGCCGTCCCGACCGCTGCTCTCCTCGAACTGCGGAATACGCTCATATCGCTGCCGCCGATGCTGGGACAGAACAGCGACGATATCGGGTCGAACTCGTGGGTGATCTCCGGGGAGCACACGAACACCGGTCGACCGCTGCTGTCCAATGACCCGCACCTCGCCCCGGCGATGCCCTCGGTGTGGTACCAGGTGGGACTGCGATGCAAGAAGGTCACCGACGAATGCCCCTTCGACGTCACCGGTTTCTCCTTCTCCGGACTGCCGGGAGTCGTCATCGGCCACAACCAGTCGATCGCCTGGGGACTGACGAACCTCGGCGCAGATGTCACCGACCTCGTGGTGGAGAAGATCCGCGACGGTAAGGTCATCCACGACGACGGTGACGAACCGCTGCAGGTGCGCAAGGAGACGATCGAGGTCGCGGGCGAGGAGCCGCGCGAGATCACCATCCGCTCCACCCGCAACGGCCCACTCGTGTCGAAGCTCGACGGCACGTATCGCAAAGCACTCGATGCGACGACCGGGGTGGATTCGCAGGACCCGAAGTCGGGACCGGCCGAGGAGCACTATGGTCTCGCCCTCGATTGGACGGCTCTGCGTCCGGGCACGACCGCCTCGGCGGTGTTCGCCATCAACAAGGCCACGAACTGGCAGGAATTCCGGCACGCGGCGTCCCTGTTCGACGTGCCCTCCCAGAACCTCGTCTACGCCGATGTCGCCGGGAACATCGGCTATCAGGCCCCCGGGATGATCCCACGCCGAGGCAAGGCCGACGGCACCGTGCCCCGCCGCGGGTGGAAATCCGACGAGGATTGGCAGGGCTGGGTCGACTTCGAGGACCTCCCACACCTGTACAACCCCGATCGCGGATGGATCGTCACCGCGAACAACCCGGTCGCCGCCCCCGGCGAGACCGTGCAGCTGGGCGGGGACTTCGACTACGGAGATCGTGCCCGACGCATCACAAAACGCATCAAGGACGCGGTCGACGAGGGCCGGAAGCTGCGGCCGATGGACATGGCGGAGATCCAGGACGACGACCAGAATCCGTTCGCCGCGAAACTCGTCCCCGAAGCGGTGAAGATCCACTCCCATGGTGACGAGGACATCCTCGAGGCGAAGAAGCTGCTGAAGAGCTGGAACGGCTTCGACTCCGCGAACAGCGCGGGCGCCGCCTACTTCAATGTGCTCACGAAGACGCTGCTCGAGCAGACGATCAGCTCGAAGCTGCCCGACGGGGTGTCCCCCTCGGGCGGTTCACGGTGGCACCTCGTGCTCGCGGAGCTGCTCGAAGATCCGGATTCGACGTGGTGGACGAGCAAGGGCGTCGAAGGTCGGGACGAGGCTCTGCGCAAGGCCATGAAGACGGCGTGGGCGGAGACGGAGGACCTGCTGGGACCGGAGCCCGTGACGTGGCGGTGGGGAATCCTGCACCGGCTGACGATCCGCAACGCCAGCCTCGGCGAATCCGGGATCACACCGGTGGAGAAGCTGTTCAACCGCGGCCCCTATGAGGTCTCGGGCGGCTCGGGAGTCGTCCATGCCACCGGCTGGGACGCCTCGGTCGGCTATGAGACGAACTGGGTGCCGTCGATGCGTCAGACGGTCGATCTGTCGAACTTCGACGCGTCGAACTGGATCAACCTCACGGGAGCATCCGGGCATGCCTTCCACCGCCATTACGACGATCAGACGAATGATTGGGCCGCCAATGTCAATCGCCCTTGGCCGTATTCGAAGCAGGCGGTGGCCGCGGCGGCTGAGGACACGATCACGCTCGAACCGTGAGGGCACCGTGAGGGCACCGTGAGGGCAGAGCCTCAGTCCTTGGGCAGGATCTTCGCCTCGAGGAAGTTCGCGACATCGTCTTCCCAGCGCACCGGGTCGATGTTCCATTCCTTCGTGTGATGAGCCTTGCTGTATGCGGGCATCGTCACCAGGTCCCGCCTGACCCCGGCCAGAGCGTGAGACGGTCCGGAGGGGACGAATTCGTCGTCATCGGAGTGGATGAGCAGCACGGGCACATCGAGTTCGGCGGCGCGGGTCACCCAGTCCATGCGATCGAGGTCGAGCGGGGTCTCCAGCCCGGTGATCGGACGGGCCCACGGCTGGGTGATCATCTCGAGTGTGAGTTTGGCGATCGGCGTCGGCAGCAGGTTCTTCTTCGCCTGCCCGTCGAGCACATTCACCCAGTCGACGACGGGCCCGTCGAGGACCAGTGAGGTCACGAATCTGCGGTTGCGTCCGCGGGAGGCCGCCTGCAGGGCGATGGCACCGCCCATCGACCAGCCGAATAGCACGATGTTCTTCGCCCCGTGTGAGACGGCGAAGTCGATGGCCGCGTCGACGTCGATCCATTCGGTGTCGCCGAGTCCGTAGCGTGATGTGGTCTCCACTCGCACCTCGGCGTCGTTTCGGTAGGACATGGCGATCGCCGGCACTCCGAGGGTGTTGAGCACGGGGGCGGCACGCAGGCCTTCGGCGCGGGTGCTCCCACGACCGTGGATGAGGATCGCCCAGGTGTCCTGCGGCTCCGGGTGATCGGTCGGCAGCAGCCATGCGGGCAGGCTCCCGGCATCGGAGCGGATCTCGATGTCCTCGAAGTTCACGCCGGCCGCGATCGGATCGGGATAGACGATGCCGGTCCAGCGTCCCCGCCAGGCCCGGCGGATATCACCGCGGGTGACGGACAGGATCTCCCGGGAGACGGTGCGCGAGCGCGGATCGTATTCGACGATGTCGCCGATCACCGCGTGTCCCGAGCCCTGATTGAAGTAGAGCCCATAGGTGCCGGGCACCGTGGTCTCCTCATCGGCGGGCAGGTGGATGCGCATATTCGGCGGGAAACCGTCGATGTGCAGGATGTCGAGTTCTTCGGGCGCATTCTCCGGAACGATGATCTTCCGGGCGAAGTAGGCAGCCAAGCCCGACGACGCCACAGAGATCAGGGCACCGAGTCCTGCGCCGACGCCGATACCGGCGGCAAGCAGGCGGGCGGGGAACTTCGTGTCGCGGACCATGAAAACCTCCTGTGTTCATTGTTGCCTACGGAATGATCAGGCACCAAACGCTGTTGTGCGGAATGGGCGAGTGCTGCTCGCGGTTGCACTCACCAGGGGCGGAGACCATCTCCCCCGCACCGCAATCACCGTCACTGACAGAGACCGGAGGTCACGATGACTCAGTCATCAGATATCAACGCTGGAACGTCGACGAACGAGGAGGCCGCTGCCGAGGAGATCCGCTGGCAGGACGTGCTCACGCCCGAGGAGTTCGCAGTGCTGCGCCAGGGCGGAACCGAACGCCCCTTCACCGGTGAGTACAACGATGAGACGGCAGCGGGGATGTACCAATGTCGGGCCTGCGGAGCCGACCTGTTCCCGTCGGAGAAGAAGTTCGCCTCACACTGCGGCTGGCCGTCGTTCTACGCGCCTCTGGCCGAAGACCGGGTCCGCTACATCCGCGACACCTCAATGGGTATGGAACGCGTCGAGGTCCGCTGCGCGAACTGCGATTCGCACATGGGCCATGTCTTCTCCGGCGAGGGCTACGGCACTCCCACCGACCAGCGCTACTGCATCAACTCGATCTCCCTCAAGCTCAACACCGACGCTGCGGACAGCTGAGGTGACAGCTGCTCCTCGCATCACCGAGGCGACCGAGGCGACCGAACCGGTCGTGAAGACCTTCGACCAGCTCCTGCCCGCAGAGCTCTACGGAATCCTGCATCTGCGCTCCCTCGCCTTCGTCGTCGAACAGGAATGCGTCTTCCTCGACGCCGATGGAGTCGACACCCTGCCGGAGACGCTGCACTTCTTCTACCCGCGACCGGCCACAGCGATGTCGGACACTCACGGTGCCGAGCACGGACGCGATCTCTCGCCATGGGCCTACGCCCGGCTGCTTCCGGCAGACGTTCCCGACGGACCGGCCGCCCGGCCCGGGGCGCGCAGCATCAGTCGCGTTGCCACCCACCCCGACGCCCGCGGTCAGGGCTGGGGCCGGCGACTGCTCGGCGACATCGTCGACGCCTGGTCGGCCACACCGCTGACGCTCAATGCGCAGTCGCACCTCGGCCGGCTGTACTCGTCCTTCGGCTTCGTCCCGAATGGTTCCCGCTTCGACGAGGACGGGATCGAACACACCCCGATGGAGCGCCCGGCGGGCTGATCGTTCAGTCGTCGGCCTCGGCCGCAGCGTCGACGGAGGCGATGATCTTCTGCATCACCGCGTGCAGTTCGCGCACTCCGTCGACGTCCATGCCGAGCTTGGCCATCATCGTCCCGGGAATCGCCTCGGCGGTCCTGCGCAGCTCACGGCCGGTGGCGGTGAGCGTGACCTCGACGATCCGCTCGTCGCTGCCACTGCGCGTCTTCGTCACATAGTCCAGCGCTTCGAGGCGTTTGACCAGCGGAGACACAGTGGCAGGTTCGAGGCGCAGCAGCCGGGCGATCTCACGCACCGGCAGCCTCTCGCGCTGCCACAGCGCGAGCATGACCAGATACTGCGGATGGGTCAGGCCCAGCGGTTCGAGCACGGACCGATAGGCACCGATCACCCCGCGAGAGGCCACCGCCAGTGCGAAGCAGATCTGGGCCTCGAGCGCGAGCGGATTGTCCAGCTGCTCTGTCGAACGTTGAGATTCCAGCATCGTGCGTCGTCGATCCTCCGCCTCGGCAAACAGGGCGTGCACCCTCTTCAGGAATTACTTAGTGCACTAATGATTAGTGTACACTGTTGATGAAGTATGACCGTCCGAGCCCATGCGGCACCACGTCGATAGGATCCCCTCTATGTCGTCCTCCTCGCAGCCTTCCGCCGATGGTTCCGAACGCAGGCAGGACCGTTCGGCGCGGAAGGGCGGTCAGTATCCGGGGTCTCAGCGTGGGGTGGGCTGGCTCAACAACTTCTTCCGCAAGATCGTCGGCCCGGCCCAGGTCGACAACACGCGTCCGGGCGGATACTTCGAGGACGAGACTCTGCGGCATCAGCAGCTCGATGCCATGGGGCTTCAGATGCGCACCGACGCCAACGGTCACTCCTATGTGGTCAAGAAGGGCAGCAAGTAGCCGACGAAGGGCAGCAGATAGCCGCCGGTCACTCCCCGACCACGCGAAGGGCCGCCGCACCGGATCGGTGCGGCGGCCCTCTCGCTGCCACAGATTCTGCCGGCCTCAGGCCCGCTCTCGGACCCGGCGGGGCGAACGACGGTCGGTCAGCGCCAGTCGGAGATGATGTCGACGAGTTCGCGACGCGGTCCGGTGTAGAACGGAACCTCTTCACGCACGTGCAGACGCGCCTCGGTGTTGCGCAGGTCGCGCATGAGGTCGACGATGCGGTGGAGCTCGGCGGCTTCGAAGGCCAGCAGCCATTCGTAGTCGCCGAGAGCGAAGGACGCGATCGTGTTCGCCTTGATGTCCTTGTAGCCGGCGGCGGCCATACCGTGGTCGCGCAGCATCGTCGCCCGTTCGGCGGGGTCGAGGAGGTACCAGTCGTATGACCGCACGAACGGGTACACGCAGATGTAGTCGCCGGGTTCCGGATCGGTCAGCAGAGCCGGCAAGTGTGCCTTGTTGAACTCCGCAGGACGGTGGATTCCGACGACGGACCAGACGGGTTCGAGCACTCCGCCGATGAGGCTGCGACGGATCGCCGAGTACGCGGCCTGGACGACCTCGATCTCGGGGGCGTGGTACCAGAACATGACGTCGGCATCGGCGCGCAGAGCCGAGACGTCGTAGATTCCGCGCACGACGAGGCCGCGTTCGGCCAGGGGCGCCAGAGCCGCATGCAGCTCATCGGCGAGTTCCCTGCGATCGGCATCGCCGAGCTCTGCCGCTGAGGCGAAGACGGAGTAGGCGATATACCGTGTCTGCTCGTTCGCTTCGTCGATCTGGCCGTCGGTGGGCTGAGTGTATTCGCTCATATCTGCTCCTTCTGTCTTATCTTCATTCTGAAGTGTCACGGTCGTCATCGGCGGGTCGGTTCAGTCTCTGGGCAGCTGCGTCCGCGCGGGCAGTGCAGGCGGGAATGCCGACTCCGCCGAAGGCGGATCCGGCGAGTTCGAGGCCGGGCAGGCCCGCGATCTCCGCGTCGACGGCGGCGATGCGTCCGGCATGGCCGGGCAGGTACTGCGGCAGTGCGGAGTCCCAGCGCTGAACTTCCGAACCGAGCAGCTGCGACTCCGGGCGGGAGGTGATCGTCTGCCAGTCGGCGAAGGCTCGTTGGATGATCTCCTCATCGGACAGACTGCTCCACACCTCGGGCCCGTCGCCGAAGCGTCCGATGCTCATCCGCACCAGGGCCGTCCCCGCGGGGATGTGGTCAGCCGTCCACGGCCACTTGTTCGACACGAATGTCGAAGCCTTGATGAATGTGCCCTCGGTCGCGGGCACGAGGAACCCCGACCCCTCCAGCTCGATTCCCCCGAGGTCGACGAGAGCGGCAACCAGCGCAGTGGAGGCAGAGGGAATCTCGCCGAGGCGACCCGCCGATTCCGGGGCCACCGGCCTCAGCAGCCCGGCGGTCACATGCGCGGGCGTGGCGAGGACGAGCCCATCGGATTCGATGTCGCCCCCCTCACCGCGGACGATCCACTTCTCACCGTCGCGGTCGATCCCGGTGACACCGGCACCGAGGCGGACCGTCCCGCCGCCCAGCACGATCGCCTGATGCAGGGCCGGGATGAGGCTGTTGATTCCGCCTTCGAAGCTCATGAACACCGGTTCCGGGCTCCCGGCCGACGCGGTCTTGGCGCCGCGGGCGTTCAGGAGCTGCGCGACGAGATCGAGCACCGAGGTGCCCTCGACCGCGGCGGGCAGCAGTGCGGGCACCGTTTCGGCCAAGGACAGGTCCCGGCAGCGGCCTGCGTACACCCCACCGAGCAGAGGATCGACGAGTGCGTCGACGATGGCGCCGCCGAGGCGCGCGGACAGGAAGTCCCCGAGTGAGACGTCATCACCCTCGATCGGCGGGGTGATCCGTTCGGCCGCCAAGCGAGCGGCCGCCTCGGCGCCGATGAGGGCTTCGACCTCGGACGCCTCGGCGGGCACTCCCATGATCGTGCGTTTGGGAATCGCGTGCAGGTCTCCCCTGCTGAGCACCTGCGAACTGTGCTGAGTCGAGGGGAACACGGAGTGGAGGCCGAGTTCGGCGGCCAGCCCCTTGGTCTCCGGACGACGGTTGAGACTCGCTTCGGCTCCGGTGTCGATGCCCACCGGCACGGCACCATCGAGCGTGGTTGCTTTCAGACAGCCGCCGAGGCGGTCGCCGGCTTCCAGCACGGTGACTCGGTGGTCGCCGGAGAGCCGGTAGGCGGCGACGAGGCCGGAGATCCCTCCTCCGACGACGGTGATCTCACTCATCGGATCAGACGCGGCCGCCGAGGATCTCTGCCGAGATGCGGTGGACGAGGTCGACGACGCGACCGGGCACCTCGGGGTCGGTGTCGGGCAGGACCCCGTGGCCGAGGTTGAAGACGAATCCGCGATCGAGTTCGAGTCCCGTGCGCACGATCGCCTCGACGCGGGCGGCCAGCGCCTCCCACGGGGCGAAGAGCAGGGCCGGGTCGAGGTTGCCCTGGAGCGCCTGACCGGGGTTGACCCGCGTCGCGGCATCGGCGAGGTCGACGCGGAAGTCGACGCCGACGGCGGTGGACCCGGCACGAGCCATGGAGCCGAGCAGCTCACCGGTCTGCACGCCGAAATGGATGCTGGGCACATCGTGTCCGGACAGTGCGTCGAAGACCTCGGTCGAGTGTTCGAGGACCTGGTTCTCGTAGTCCTCCCGAGCGAGGTAGCCGGCCCAGGAGTCGAAGAGCTGGAAAGCCTTGGCACCGGCGTTCAGCTGCACGTCGATGAAGGTCGCCGACATCTGCGCAAGCTTGTTCAGCAGCGTCGAGAACGCCTCGGGGTCGGAGACCATGAGTGATTTCGTCTTCTCGTGGTTCTTGCTCGGCCCGCCTTCGATGAGGTAGCTGGCCAGCGTGAACGGAGCGCCGGCGAATCCGATGAGCGGGGTGGCCTCGCCGAGTTCGGCGGTCACCCGCTGGACCGATTCGGCGATATCGGGGATATCGGCGGCGTCGAGTTCGGGCAGGGCGTCGATATCGGCGCGGGAGCGCACCGGGGAGGCGATGACCGGCCCGACGCCGGGAACGATCTCCACATCGACACCGGCGGCCTGGAGCGGGACGACGATATCGGAGAAGAAGATGGCCGCGTCGACGCCGTGGCGGCGGACCGGCTGGAGAGTGATCTCGGAGACCATCTCGGGGTCGCGGCAGGCGTCGAGCATCTGTGTGCCTTCGCGCAGCTTACGGTACTCGGGCAGGGAGCGGCCGGCCTGCCGCATGAACCAGACGGGAGTGTGTGAAACCGGCTCCGAACGCAGGGCGGCCAACAGGGGTGATGTCATGGGGTCATCTTCCCATTCTTCGATCGCTCATGCCCACTCGGCTGCGGTTTCAAGACGGCTCGTCTTGCCGTCTCAGCATGCGGCCGAGGACACGGGCCGACGGATTGTCCCCGGCCGCCTCGGCGTGGATGATTCCCCTGCCCGCATGGCTGATCTATCGTGGCGACTGTGGTCAATACCTCACCTCTCAATCGCATTCCGGCGGAGTTCTCCGCCGTGACGTCGGTGCTGCGTCAGGCGCGCAGCACGAACAACGTGTCGATCTCCGAGATTCCCGCTCCGGCCAGACTGGCCCCCTACTCCTATGCTCTCGGGGCCGAGGTCAGCGCCGATGAGACGTTCCTGCGGGCCAGCGGCGAGACCATCGACGAACTCGCGACCGGCCGCATCGTCGTCCTCTTCGATCCCGCCGCCCCGGAGGAATGGGAAGGGTCGTTCAGGGTGGTCTCCTATATCCGCGCCGAGCTCGAACACGAACTCGGCAATGAGACGATGCTCGGGCACGTCGCGTGGAGCTGGCTCGAAGATGCCCTCGACGCCAACGACTGCCAGGTGCTCGCCGCCGGTGGGACGACCACTCGGGTGCTGTCCGAGAGCTTCGGCACCTTGGCCGATCGCCCGGCCACGATAGACTTGGAGCTGCGCGCCTCATGGACACCCGTGATTGACGAGCCGGATCTGATCGGCAATCACTTCGAGGCCTGGATCGATCTGCTCAGCACAGTCGCCGGACTGCCACCACTTCCTGAAGGAGTCACAGCCCTGCCCGGGCGCCGTCGATGACAACTGAACTACCGCTTTTGGAAACACCCGCGAACGGCATTCCCGACGTCGTCGACACCCCAGAGGACCTCTCCTCCTCGATCGCCGGTCTGGCCGCCGGTCAGGGTCCCGTCGCCATCGATGCCGAACGCGCGTCCGGGATCAGATACGGTCAGCGCGCGTTCCTCGTTCAGCTGCGCCGTGAGGGTGCGGGCACCTTCCTCCTCGATTCCGAGACGCTCGGGGATCTCAGCGGCCTCAACCCGGCCCTCGGAACCGATGAGTGGGTCATCCATTCGGTGACGCAGGACCTGCCGTGCCTGCAGGAGCGCGGGATGCGCCCGGCCGCTCTGTTCGACACCGAACTGGCCGCGAGGCTGCTCGGGTGGGAGAAGTTCGGTCTGGCCGCGGTCGCCGAACGCACCCTGGGTGTGCGACTGGCGAAGGAGCATTCGGCCGCCGATTGGTCGACACGTCCGCTGCCGAAGGAGTGGCTGAACTATGCCGCCCTCGACGTCGAAGTGCTCCTGCCGATCCGCGATATCCTCCACCAGCAGCTTCTCGACTCCGACCGGTGGGAGTTTGCGCAGCAGGAGTTCACCCACCTGCTCGATTTCACGCCGAAGCATTTCGATGAGCCGTGGCGACGCACGCACGGACTGTCGAAGATCAGGTCACGCCGCGACATCGCCCGGGTCCGTGAGCTCTGGCAGGCCCGGGATTCCATGGCGCGTGAGGCCGATCTGGCTCCCACGAAGATCCTGCGCGACCGTGAGCTCGTCGCCCTCGCTCAGTCAGGGGTGAAGTCCAGCGATGACATCCTGGCTCAGCGGCGCAGGCTCTCCCGCGCCGAGGCGGCCCGACTCTTCCGTGCCTACCGCAAGGCATCCCGGTTGGGCGCCGACGAGCTGCCGGGACGGTCAGAGCGCGGACGGTCGAAGCGCAGCGAGTTCAATCCGGCGGAACTCAAGGAGCGGGTGGCCGCTCTCAAGTCCGAGATGTCACAGCTCTCCGAGGAGCTGACCATCCCCCACGATATTCTCCTCCAGCCGGCAATCGTGAAATCGCTGGCTGCGGAGTCGAACGTCGATGTCGAGGATTACCTCGCCGAGGCGGGGGCACGGCCCTGGCAGGTCGAGCTCAGTGCTCCCGTGCTGCAGAAGGCCTTGGCCGGACTCCCCCAGTCCTGAACTCACGCTCAAGTTCCGCGGGTCGAGCGTCGGGCCTCCGTCGCCCCTGAGGGCATGGACTCACACCGCGCGGCGGGAACTCTGGTCGGCTCGATCGGCCACCTCGGCGGGCAGGGCCCTGAGAATATCGGCCACGATCGTGTCGACGTCGAGGCCCACCTCGGTGAGGATCTCGTCGCGTGTTCCCTGCGGCAGGAACTCATCGGGCACGCCGAGCTCGAGCACCCCGATCCGCGAATCGGCGTCGCGCAGGTCGTGCCGGATCTGCGAACCCACACCGCCGATCTTCACCCCGTCTTCGATGACCGCCACGAGGCTGTGGTCGGCGGTGAGGTCGACGACGGATCCGGGCACGGGCAGCACCCATCTGGGATCGATGATCGTCGCGCTCAGTCCCTGCTCGCCCAGACGGTCGGCGACGTCCCCGGCCAACGTGGCGAAGGGTCCGACGGAGACGATGAGCACATGGGGCCTCGACCCGGCCGGCTCTTCACGGAGGATGTCGACGCCGTCGTCGAGCCGCCTCAGCGCGGGGATGTCGGCCCCGACGCTGCCGCGGGGAAATCTCACTACGGTCGGGGCATCCGAGACGGTGACGGCTTCGCGCAGCTCTTCGGTCAGCCGGGCGGCGTCGCGGGGTGCGGCCAGGCGCAGTCCGGGGACGACGCGCAGCATCGCGATGTCCCAGATTCCGTGGTGGCTGGCTCCGTCGGGGCCGGTGATTCCGGCGCGGTCGAGGACGAAGGTCACGCCCTGGCGGTGGAGGGCGACGTCCATGAGCACCTGGTCGAAGGCGCGGGAGAGGAACGTGGAGTAGATGCACACGACGGGGTGGAGTCCGCCGTGGGACAGGCCTGCGGCGGAGGCGACCGCATGCTGTTCGGCGATGCCGACGTCGAAGACGCGGTCGGGAAACTCTTCGGCGAATTTCGCCAGTCCCACGGGCAGGAGCATGGCCGCGGTGATGGCGACGATGTCCTCGCGCTCTTCGGCGAGTTCGCAGATCTCGGTGCCGAACACGGAGGTCCATGATGTCGATTTCGACGGTGTCGATCTCCCGGTGACGGGGTCGATGACGCCGACGGAGTGGAATTGGTCGGCGTCATCGTTGACGGCCGGGTCGAATCCGTGGCCCTTCTGCGTGATCATGTGGACGATGATGGGACCGCCGTCGAACTGCTTGGCCAGCTGGAGGGCCTTGTCGACCGAGGACTGATCGTGTCCGTCGACGGGGCCCAGGTATTTGATGCCGAGTTCGTCGAACATGCCGGTCTCGGGTGGGCTGACCATGTCCTTGAGCCCACGTTTGACGCCGTGGATGGCACTGTAGGCGGCGCGGCCGGGTCGACCGGATTGGCGCAGTGTCTCCTTGCCCCAGGTCAGGAGCCTCTCGTAGCTCGAGGTGGTGCGCAGTTCGTCGAGGTGGGCGGCGAATCCACCGACGGTCGGGGCATAGGAGCGGCCGTTGTCGTTGACGATGATGACCAGCCGCCTCGGCGGGGTGGAGGTGTCGGCGGCGATGGTGTTGAGCGCTTCCCAAGCCATCCCCCCGGTCAGGGCTCCGTCGCCGATGACGGCAACGACGTGGCGGTCGTCCTCACCCTTCAGCTGACGGGCCTTGGCGATGCCGTCGGCCCAGGACAGCGAGGCCGAGGCGTGGGAGTTCTCGACGACGTCATGATCGCTCTCGGACCGGCTCGGATAGCCGGAGAGTCCGTCACGCTGCCGCAGGGTGGCGAATTCCTCCCGGCGGCCGGTGAGCAGCTTGTGCACATATGTCTGGTGGCCGACGTCGAAGATGATGGTGTCGCGCGGCGAGTCGAAGGTGCGGTGGATGCCCATGGTCAGTTCGACGACGCCGAGGTTGGGGCCCAGATGCCCGCCCGTGCCGGACACGGTCGTGATGAGGTAGTCGCGGATCTCTTTGGCCAGCACGTCGCATTCCGACGCGTCGAGTCGACGCAGATCGGCCGGCGAGCCGAGGGATTCGAGAAAGGTCATGCGGCCTCAGTTCTGACGTCATCGTCGGCGGACAGATTCCATTCGCCCCATCCTATCGCTCACAGGCGCGTCGCTCACCCCATTGGGCGCGTGCCGACCCTCGCCGAGGCGACCGACCACCAGCGCACGGATTCCCGCGGACGGTGCCGGGTGTCGAGCGAACGGCAGGCTCGATGCATCCGGGGACGACGAAGGCCGGTGGGACGTATCCCACCGGCCTTCGAAGTGTTCCGGTTCAGCGCCTCAGCGCGGACCGACTGCCGCGAGTCGGGGACTCACAGCGCCTCGGCGTCTCCTGTGATCAGGCTTCTGCGAGCTGACGCAGAACGTACTGCAGGATGCCGCCGTTGCGGTAGTAGTCGGCTTCGCCCGGGGTGTCGATGCGGACGACGGCGTCGAATTCGACCTTGGTGCCGTCTTCCTTCTCGGCGGTGACCTTGACGGTCGCCGGGGTCGTGCCCTCGTTGAGCTCCGTGACGCCTTCGATGCAGAAGGTCTCGGTGCCGTCGAGTCCGAGCGAATCAGCGGATTCGCCGGCGGGGAACTGCAGCGGCAGAACACCCATGCCGATGAGGTTCGAGCGGTGGATGCGCTCGAAGCTCTCGGTGATGACGGCCTCGACGCCGAGCAGCTTCGTGCCCTTGGCGGCCCAGTCACGTGAGGATCCCGAGCCGTACTCCTTGCCACCGAGGACGACCAGCGGGGTGCCGGCGGCCTGGTAGTTCACGGAGGCGTCGTAGATCGTCGTCTGCGGTCCGCCCTCCTGGGAGAAGTCGCGGGTGAAACCACCCTGGACTCCGTCGAGGAGCTGGTTCTGCAGACGGATGTTCGCGAACGTTCCGCGGATCATCACTTCGTGGTTGCCGCGACGCGAGCCGTAGGAGTTGAAGTCCTTGCGCTCGACGCCGTGCTCGACGAGGTACTTGCCGGCCGGGGTGTCGGCCTTGAAGGAACCTGCGGGCGAGATGTGGTCGGTGGTCACCGAGTCGCCGAGCTTCGCGAGCACGCGGGCGCCCTTGATGTCCTTGACGGCTTCGGGCTTGAGACCCATGCCGTCGAAGAAGGTGGGCTTGCGCACGTAGGTCGACTCGTCGTCCCACTCGAAGACCTTGCCTTCGGGGGTGTCGAGCTGCTGCCAGCGCTCGTCACCGTCGAAGATGCGACCGTATTCGTTGTCGAACATGTCCGTCGAGATCGAATCGGCGATGACGGACTCGACCTCGTCGGGCGTGGGCCACAGGTCGGCCAGGTAGACGTCGACGCCTTGCGCGTCCTTGCCCAGCGGCTGGTTCTCGAAGTCGAAGTCCATGGTTCCGGCCAGGGCGTAGGCGATGACCAGCGGAGGCGAAGCGAGGTAGTTCATCTTCACGTCCGGGCTGATGCGGCCCTCGAAGTTGCGGTTGCCCGACAGGACTGCGGTGACCGAGAGGTCGTTGTCCTGGATGCTGTCGGAGATCTCCGCGTCCAGCGGACCGGAGTTGCCGATGCAGGTGGTGCAGCCGTAGCCGACGATGTAGAAGTTCAGCGCTTCGAGGTCCTCGATGAGGCCGGCCTTGTTGTAGTACTCGGTGACGACCTTCGAGCCCGGTGCGATCGATGTCTTGACCCACGGCTTCGAGTTGAGTCCGCGCTTGCGGGCGTTGCGTGCCAGCAGGCCGGCGGCCATCATCACCGAGGGGTTCGAGGTGTTGGTGCAGGAGGTGATCGAGGCGATCGCCACAGCACCGTTGGCCAGCTCGAAGTTGCGTCCGTCGGCGGTGCTGACGTCCACGGACTTCGACTCCTCGCCGGGAGCGGCGTAGTTGTGGATGTCCTTGGCGAACTGGTTCTTGGCGTCGGAGAGCTCGATGCGGTCCTGCGGGCGCTTCGGTCCGGAGATCGAGGGCACCACGGTGGACAGGTCGAGTTCGAGGTACTCGGAGTACTCGACTTCGTTGTCCGGATCGTGCCAGAGTCCCTGCGTCTTGGCGTAGTCCTCGACGAGCTGGATCTGCTCGTCCGAGCGGCCGGTGAGCTTGAGGTAGTCGATGGTGACTTCGTCGATCGGGAAGATCGCGGCGGTCGAACCGAACTCGGGGCTCATGTTGCCGATGGTCGCACGGTTGGCCAGCGGCACCTCGGCGACGCCCTTGCCGTAGAACTCGACGAACTTGCCGACGGCGCCGTGCTGACGGAGCATATCGGTGATCGTGAGCACAACATCCGTGGCCGTGACACCGGAGGGGATCTCACCGGTGAGCTTGAAGCCGACGACGCGCGGGATGAGCATCGACACGGGCTGGCCGAGCATGGCGGCCTCTGCCTCGATGCCGCCGACGCCCCAACCGAGCACACCGAGGCCGTTGACCATCGTGGTGTGCGAGTCGGTGCCGACAAGGGTGTCCGGGTAGGCCCGGAGGACTCCGTCGACCTCGCGCGGCATGACCACGCGAGCCAGGTGCTCGATGTTGACCTGGTGGACGATGCCCATGCCCGGAGGCACGACCTTGAAGTCTTCGAATGCGGTCTGGCCCCAGCGCAGGAACTGGTAGCGCTCACCGTTGCGCTGGTATTCGATGTCCATGTTGAGTTCGACGGCGTCGGCGGTGCCGAAGCGGTCGATCTGCACCGAGTGGTCGATGACCAGCTCGGCCGGAGCCAGCGGGTTGACCTGGTCCGGGCTGCCGCCGAGCTCGACGACCTTCTCACGCATGGTGGCGAGGTCGACGATGCAGGGCACGCCGGTGAAGTCCTGCATCACCACGCGGGCCGGAGTGAACTGGATCTCCGTATCCGGTTCGGCATTGGGGTCCCAGCTGCCGAGGGCTTCAATATGTTCCGAAGTGATGTTGGCGCCGTCTTCCGTGCGCAGCAGGTTCTCCAACAGCACCTTGAGGCTGAAGGGAAGCTTCTCCGACCCTTTGACCTGATCCAGGCGATAGATCTCATAATCCTTATCGCCGACGGTCAGGGTGCTCTTCGATTTGAACGTATCGACGTTGCTCATCGTGATTCTCCTGTTTCATCCGATACTCATCCACGAAACCGGGCCCGTCCGACTCGACGGTCGCACCCTTGCATCGCGCACCGATTTACGCGACACATATGTTTCCAAAAGTATCTTGACGTCAAGATAAATTCTATCGTATTTGAGGGGCTTTGACCACCATGGCACACGGACGAACGGCGCCCGTCGATCGGGTTTTCCGCACGTCCTCGTGCGGGCATCACCAGGGCCGCGGCCGGGCCTGACGGCCTAGCGTGAGACGCACAGTCGAACGCATCGCACCAGCGTGTCACCACCGAGGAGTTCTCATGGACCCGTTCACCCTAGGCGCCGGATTCGGTTTCGGCGCACTGCTCGTCGGCATCATCTTCGCCGTCGTCTGCAGCTCGTTCGCGAAGGAGAAGGGCCGGTCGGGCGGCTGGTAGGGGCTGTGGGGCTTCCTCACGACGTTCATCGCCCTCATTGCGCTCGTCCTCCTCCCCCGCCGCCCGGTCACCGCCTGAGATCGCCGCCCGGTCACCGCCTGAGGACTGTGACGGTCTCCAGGTGCGCGGTCAGCGGGAAGAGGTCGAATCCGGTGAGACTCTCGATCGCGAATCCCCCATCCGTGAGAGCCGCGAGATCCCTGGCCAGCGTGGCCGGGTCGCAGGAGACGTAGACGACGGTGCGGGCGGAGGATTCGATGATCGCCGAGGCGACCTTCCTCCCGGCGCCCGCCCGCGGCGGGTCGAGGATGATCACGTCCGAATCGGGCAGTCGGGCCCGGTCGACGCCGAGCGCGAGGAAGCGGGCCTCGAGATCGGCGGCGTTCTCGCGCGCATGCGCGATGGCCGCGGCCACCCCTTCGACCCCGAACAGGGGTGCACCGGTGGCCCGGGCCGCAGCAATGCCGAGGAGTCCGACCCCGCAGTAGAGGTCGGTGATCGCATCGACATCGGCAGGCAGTGCTGTGACGACCTCCGAGCTGAGCAGTGCGGCCGCGCTCCGGTGGACCTGCCAGAAGCCGTCTGCGCCGACGGCGAAGTCACGACCGTCGACCGTTTCGGTCAGGGTGGGCTCACCGCGGAGGACTCGCAGCGGACGCGCAGACGCGTGGGCGCGCCTGCGCCCACGGGGACGGCCACCGCGGCCACGGCCACGGCCGTTCTCCGGTTCGGGTGCCTCGGCGAGGAGTGAGAAGGAGGTCGGCAACCAGGCTTCGATTGCGTCGAGGACCTGCGCGGTGGGCCGACCGCGGACGATGAGCGCACCGCGGTCACCGGCCCACGCGAATTCGAGCCGGCGCACCCCCGGCGCACGCAGCCCCGCGATGTCGAGCTCGTGCAGGGGCCCGGCGGCCAGGGGCGGCGTGGTCACGGGGATGACCTCGTGGGATCTGGGGGCGAGCATTCCGGCCCGGCCGGCATCGTCGACGGCCAGCTGCACACGTGTGCGCCAGTCGGTGCCGTCGGTCTCGCCCGGCGCGGGCAGCACCTCGGGGTCGGCGTCGATGTGGCCGATGCGCTTGAGCTGGTCACGAAGCACCTCGGCTTTGAGAGTGCGGGAGTGGGCGAGGTCGACATGGGCGAATTCCATGCCGCCGAATCCGGCCGGCCCCGGCACGGGCCGTCCACCGTTGCCGCCAGCGGATCCCGCACCGGAGCCGTCGGCCGGTCCGGTGGAGACATAGTCGAGGCGACGGTCGGGCACGCGATGGGCAGAGGCCTCGACCACCTCGGTGACGGTCGCGCGGAGGAATCGGGCGGGCGGTCCCGCCTCGGTGCGGACTCGGACCTTCTCACCGGGCAGGGCTCCGGTGACGAAGACGACCTGGCCGTCGTGTCGGGCGATGGTGGCGCCGCCGGCCGCCGGTGCCTCGATGTCGAGGGTGAGTTCCCGGGCGGGAACCGAGGTGTCGCTCATGCGTGTTCTATGCCTGTCTGTACAGCTGGGTGTCGGCGTCGGGGCCGTCTCCGCCGTACTGTCGGGAGAAGGATTTCAATCGCCAGGGCACGGAGACCACGACGACGTTGGGCACCAGCAGCAGTCGGGTGCGCAGTTTGAGAGCCACCTGGTTGTGCAGGATGTGCTCCCACCAGCGGCCGACGACGAACTGCGGGATGTAGACGATGACGAGGTCTCTGGGCGATCTGCGGCGGATGGCGAGGATATGGGCGAGCATCGGGCGGACGAGTTCGCGGTACGGCGAGCCGAGCACGGTCAGCGGCACCGGCAGCTCCATCTCGTTCCACCTCTTCTGCAGACCGGCCGCGGCCTCTTCGTCCACGGCCACGGTGACGGCTTCGAGCTGGCTCGACCGGGTCACTCGCGCGTAGGACAGGGCCCGCATCGTCGGTTTGTCGATTTCGCTGACGACGACGATGGCGTGGGTGTTCGACGGGATCGTCCGTGAGTTCACATCCGCATCGGGGGCGAGCTCGCGGGCCACTCGCGAATAGTGACGGTGGATGGCCCCCATGACGAGGTAGAGCCCGGCCATGGCGGCGACGGCCAGCCAGGCTCCGGCGAGGAACTTCGAGACGATGACGACGATGAGGACACCGGCGGCGAGCACACAGCCGACGGCGTTGACGACCCGGTTGACATGCATCCGCATCCGGGTCTTCGAGTCGATGACCAGGCGCAGGCGTTTGCGCCAGTGCAGGACCATTCCCGCTTGGCCGAGGACGAAGCTGACGAAGACTCCGACGAGGTAGAGCTGGATGAGCACCGTCGCCGAGGCGGAAGTGGCGATGACGAGGACGATCGCGGCTGCGGCCAGCAGCAGGATGCCGTTGGAGAAGGTGAGGCGGTCGCCCTTCGTCGCCAGCTGCCGCGGCAGGAATTCGTCGCGGGCCAGTCGGGAGGCCAGTCCGGGGAAGCCCTCGACTGCGGTGTTCGCCGCAGCGATGAGCACGAGCGCGGTGATGAGCACGACGATGAAGAACATCGCCGGCGCGTTGTCGAAGATCGCGTGTGCGAGCTGCGCGAGGACGGGTTCCTGTTCGTATTCGGCGCTGACCGGGCTGCCGTCTGCGCGGACGAGGTAGATATGCGGGTCGTCGACGTATTTGATGCCGGTGACCGATGCCAGATAGGTCAGCCCAGTGAGCATGAGAGCCGCGAGCAGTCCCGACAGCAGCAGGGTGTTGCCGGCATTCTTGCCGCGCGGCTTCTTGAATGCCGGTACCGCTGTGGCCACGGTCTGCACTCCGGCCAGGGCGACTGCTCCGGAGGAGAAGGCGCGGAGGACGATGAGGACGGTGGCCAGGCCGAGAGTCGCCTGATCGCCGATATTGCTGTGCACGACCGTGTAGTCCGCGGTCTCGGCGTGTGGGGTGTCGCCGAGTCCGACCCGGATGAGACCGACCGACATCGTCAGGAACACCGCGCCCAGGAACAGGTAGGTCGGCACGGCCAGCAGCATCGGAGTGGCTCGTGAGCCGCGCAGACCGGCGAAGCAGATGAGCAGGATGCCGACGATGGCCACGGGCACACGGTAGGGCGCGAGCATCGGGAAGGCAGTGGTGATATAGGCGGCGAAGACCGTCATCGACACAGCCAGGGTGAGCACGTAGTCGACGAGGAGAGCCGCGGCCACCACGAGACCGGCCCCGGAGCCGAGATTCTTCGAGGCCACCTCGTAGTCGCCCCCGCCGGAGGGATAGGCACGCACGTTGATGCGGTAGCAGGCGACGATCACGAGGATGACGATGCCGACGGCCACACCGATCCAGGGGGCCACGGTCAGGGCCACGAGTGAGGTCAGTGACAGTGCCAGCAGGATCTCATCGGGCGCATAGGCCACCGATGAGAGCATGTCGGAGGCGAAGACGGGCATCGCGATGCGCTTCTTCAGCGCAGGCGCACGCCTGTCCTCACTGCGGAAGGGCCGTCCAACGAGTAGTCTTTTGACGGCATCAGAAAAACTGCTGGCCACGGCAACCAATGGTAGATCACTGCGGGAAGGATTACCCATGCACTTCGTGATTATGGGCTGCGGCCGAGTCGGGGCGTCCCTGGCCAAGACCCTTGACGCGAATGGGCACTCCGTCGCAGTCGTCGACCGGAATCCCGACTCGTTCCTCAAGCTCGGTCGGGATTTCAGCGGCTCGACGATCACTGGGGTCGGATTCGACCGGGAGACCCTGTCCCAGGCGAAGACCGCCGAGGCCTTCGCCTTCGCCGCCGTCTCGAGCGGTGACAATTCGAATATCCTCGCCGCGCGTGTCGCTCGCGAAACCTTCGGCGTGAGCAATGTCGCCGCGCGCATCTACGATCCGAACCGGGCGCAGGTCTTCGAACGGCTCGGCATCCCCACCGTGCCCACCGTGCGGTGGACGGCCGAGCAGGTGATGCGCAAGCTCGTCCCGCAGGGCTCGATCACCAAATACCGTGAGCCCTCGGGCAGACTCGTCCTGGCGGAGGTGCATCTGGATCCGGGGTGGGTGGCGCGGCCGATCAAGGAGATCGAAGCACGGACCAAGGCGCGGGTCGCCTATGTCACCCGCCTGTCAGAGGGCATCGTCGCCCATGATGATCTGCTCCTCCAGGACGGGGATCTCGTTCATCTCATGGCTCCGGTCGACCGCCTCGGCGAGATCGAACGGATCCTCGATCAGCCCGTGCGAACCGTGGAGGAAGAAGAATGAGAGTCATCATCGCCGGTGCCGGTTCCGTCGGACGCTCGGTAGCCCGGGAGCTGCTGGACAAGGACCATACGGTCCTCCTCATCGATCAGAGCAAGGAGGCGCTGGGTCATGAGCGCATTCCGGGCGCCGAATGGCTGCTCTCCGATGCGTGTGAGCTCGCCGGTCTCGCCGAGGCTGGGCTGGAGGAGGCCGATGTCGTCGTGGCCGCGACGGGCGACGACAAGACCAATCTCGTGCTCTCGCTGCTGGCGAAGACCGAATTCGGGGTGCCGCGGACCGTCTCGCGCGTGAACAACCCGAAGAACGAATGGCTCTTCGACGATAACTGGGGCGTCGACGTCGCGGTGTCGACTCCGCGCCTGATGACCGCGCTCGTGGAGGAAGCCGTGGAGGTCGGCGGTCTGGTCCACCTCATGAGCTTCGAACGCGGTCAGGCAGGGCTGCTCGAGTTCACCGTGCACGAGAATGCCGAGCTCGTGGCCGAGCGCGTCGGCGGGATCACCTTCCCGCTCGATACTGTGCTGGTGGCGATCATCCGCAATTCGCGGGCGTTCGCCCCGAGCGCCGATGACGTCATCGAAGCCGGAGACGAGCTGTTCTTCCTCTCCTCCCCCGATCAGGAGCCGGCGCTGCTCGCACTGCTGCAGGAGACCGCGACGGCCGACGGAAACGCCGAGGGCTGAGGCGGCTCAGTCATCGGCGGGCGTGCGGAACGACTCGGCAGCTCTCGGCAACTCGGCGGTGGAGACTGACCGGTGTCTGAGGACCGGTCAGTCCTCGGAGTCGTCGCGCGTCTGCAGGAGTTCGTAGACGGGATTGTGTGCGGTGAGCACTCCGTCCTTGCCGCAGAATCGTCCTTCCAAGACGATGAGGGATCCGGGACGGATGCCGCTGATCTCCCGACGTCCGAGGAATTGGGCGCGGGCTTCGCCGGTGCCGTCGGCCACGGTGACATCGAGCCTGGGGCTGTCGGCGCTGCACGACTGGGTCGTCGCCGAGACGACTCCCGCGATGCGTGAGGTCTTTCGCGCCTCTAGCTCTTCGACCGGGATGACCCCGGGAATCTGACTGACCAGACGCAGATCGGCCCGTGCCTCGGCCTCACGGGATCCGAACTCACGCACGAGCCGGGGAATGAGGTTCCGCATCGCCGCTCAGCGGACCTCTGTGATCTCGGGCCCGCGTTCGAAGGGGTTGAGCTCGTCCTCGTCCTTCTCCTCCGTCTTGCTCTGGTCGACCTGCGGGGCGGTCAGGGCGATGAGTTCGCGCGGAGCCATGGCCTCCTGACCGCGGTCGACAACGACTCCGCGGAAGAGTGCGGAGAGTTCGGCGCGCACCTCGTCATCGGTCACGGCCTTGCCGGAGAACACGGCGCGGACGAACCAGCGTGGTCCGTCGATGCCGGCGAAGCGCATGGCGCGTTTGCCGGGACGGCCGGATTCCGTCTTCGCCGGAACTTCGATGGCCAGTTCCTTGCCGAGGGAGGTGTGCAACTCGGTCGATTCCCCGCCCTGTTTGGTCACGGATTCGGCGAGCTGGCTGCGCACCGTGTTCCACAGGCCTTCGGACCGTGGGGTCGCGAACGCCTGCAGCTGGATGCCTCCGCCGTCGTGGATGAGGGTCACTGCCAGCACGCGCTGGGAATCGTCGTCCGTGTCCAGGCGCACCTGCATTCCGTCGACGACGGGCACCTTGAGTGCGCCGAGGTCGAGGCGGTCGTGTTCGGGATACTCCTCGGAGATGTCGAACGGGCCCTTGTCGGACCGGTCGAAGGGCGCTGACTTCTCCAGCGGCGCCTCTTCCTCGTCGATGTCGTCGGACTCGGTCGCCTCGTCATCGGACTCGGCCGCGTCGATATCGACGTCATCGTCTGCGCGTTCGGCAGCCTCGGTGTCGGTGTCTGCATCCTGGGCGTCGAGCTCATCGTCGTCGGTGAGTTCGTCGTCGGTGCGGACGTCGTCATCGGTCGTCGGTGTGGATTTCTTGAACCGGGAGAACAGTCCCATGAGTCCTCACTTCTCCTTTTCGCTGAGGCCGGCGTCGATTCCGCCGGTGGATCCGAATCCCCCGGCGCCGCGGGCGCTGTCATCAAGGGATTCGACGATGTCGAAGTCGGCGTGGGCGATCGATTGGATCACGAGTTGGGCGATGCGGTCGCCGCGGACGACGCGCAGCGGGGTCTTCGCATCGAGGTTGATCAGCGGCACCCTGATCTCGCCGCGATATCCGGCGTCGATGGTGCCAGGAGCGTTGACGACGGTGACCCCGTGCTTGCTCGACAGCCCCGAACGCGGGTGGACGAAGGCCGCATAGCCCTCCGGCAGGGCGATCGCGATTCCGGTCGGCACAACACGACGCTCGAAGGGTTCGAGGACGAAGTCGATCGTCGAACGCAGGTCCGCCCCGGCATCGCCCGCATGCGCGTAGGTGGGTGCGCTCATGCCCGCGTCGAGGAGCTGGAGGTTGATCTTCACGGTTTCCGTCACAAAGAAGCACTCTAACGCTCCAGCCTGAGCGTGGCCAATCTTCTCGCTATGGGACAATGGCCCCATGGCAGCAACTCAATCCGGAACCCATGTGGTCTTTCAGGAGAAGGTCCGTCCCTCGATCGGCATGTGGATCCTCGTCGTGGTGGCCGCTCTATCTACGGCGCTCATGGTCATGCCCGTCTGGCAGCTCGGCACCGTCGTCCTTCCCGTCGTCAGCTTCGTCCTCTTCGCCTGGTGGCTCAACTCGCTGACGGTCTCGATCATCGTCACCGAACGTCAGCTGTTCGTGGGCGAAGCGCATATCGACCGCAGGTTCGTTCCGGGCGCGGTCGCCTTCGACGGCGAGGAGGCCCGCCGGGCCCGCGGTGTCGATCTCGATGCGCGCGCTTTCCTCAAGATCCGCCCGTGGGCGAAATCCGTCGTCCGCATCGATCTCGACGATGATACGGACCCCACCCCGTACTGGCTCGTCTCATCACGCCGCCCCCACGAACTCGCATCCGCCCTCACCCCCTAACCCCTCCCCTTATTGCTACCTGACGGCGGCGCAGCAACCTCGCGCGAGGTTGCTGCGCCGCCGTCAGGTAGCAATTGGAGGATAAAAGCGGACCGCAGCCCTTTCGAGGGTGCGGTCCGTTTTCGGGATTTCGCGAAGAGAAGCGATTCAGCCTGCACAGTCCGTGCAGATGGGGATCCCGCCCTCTTCCGTCGCAAGCTGCGAACGATGGCGGACCAAGAAGCACTCCATGCAGGTGAACTCATCGTTCTGCTTGGGCAGAACCCGAACGGAGAGCTCTTCGTTCGACAGGTCCGCACCCGGGAGTTCGAAGCCTTCGGCTACCGCAGTCTCGTCTTCGTCGATCTTGCTCGCCTGATCCTGGGAACGCTGGGCCTTGAGCTGCTCGATCGAATCGCTTTTGATCTCATCGTCTTGCTTGCGAGGTGCGTCGTAGTCTGTTGCCATATGGCCTCATCGCTCTCTGTCCGAAGGGGGTGCCGAAGAGGAACTTTTCTCCTCTTCCGAGATGTGTCCCCAGCATTGTGCACTGTATGCTTGCCGTTGGCAAGATGGAATGAAGACCCGATACGGTGATTCTCGTCACCAGCTTGTCTGCATGGACAGAGCACACATAGAGTTCACGAAGAGCTCTGCAAGAATGCTTGTGATGGACAGCACCGACAGCACTGCCTGTCGGTAGATTACCGGGCTCGTCCCCTGTGGAGGCGGCCCGAGGAAGGACGGATCCACAATGAGTGAATTCGCTGATCAGCTCGACACCCGAATCGATGATGTCCGTCATCGCATTCACGAGGCCCGGTCTGCCGGTGACGACTTCCTCGTCGAAAATCTCATCGACGACCTGCAGAACCTCATGGAACTCGCCGGTCGCAACGATGTCGACACCGGCCCTATCGCCGAGGTGATCCAGGCCGAGACAGGTGCCTTGCCGGTCATCCCGGCCCCCGACGACAACTGAGAGAACACCGAGAGAAAGAACCCTCCCTCACCGCTGCGGTGAGGGAGGGTTCTTTCGTTTCTCGGACTCAGTTCGCCACGGCCCAGTTCGGATGGGTCGCCCGCTCGATGCGGCCCCGGCAACAATCGATGCTGCACGCTCCGCTGCCGGGCACCAGGGCCTTCGTCCCGGGCAGGGCAGGAGCGTCGATGTCGTCTCCACGCAGCTGAGCGACCCGCTCCTCCACGAGATCGACGAGGCCCTTGACGAACGCGTCGTGGGTGCCCACAGTCGCCACCCGGGTGAAGTCGAGGCCGAGCTCTGCTGCGGTCTCCTTCGCCTCGGTGTCGAGGTCGAAGGCGACCTCCATATGATCGGAGATGAAGCCGATGGGCACGAGCACGACACCGGTCACCCCCTCCTCGGCGAGTTCGGTCATCCGGTCGTTGACATCGGGTTCGAGCCACGGCACCTCGGGCGAGCCGGAACGCGAGCAGTACACGAGTTCGGCCGGAACGCGGTCGGCCTCATCGATGCGCCCCATGAGATGGTCGATGAGCTCCTCGTGCTGGGCACGGTAGCCGTTGGTCGTCGCCTCGGAGGCGTCCTGCATGACGTTGGGGATCGAGTGGGTGACGAAGAGGATCCGGTGCTTGGCCGAGTCCATCTGTCCGACCCTGCTCCGGAAGTCGGTGAGGCCTTCGTTCAGACAGTCCGCACAGGCGTCGGCGTAGCCGGGGTGGTTGTAGTACTGTCGGATCTTGTCGATCGCGACGGTGAAGCCTTCGTCCTTGAGTGTGTCGATCGTCTTCGCGAAGTCCTCACGGTATTGGCGGCACGACGAGTAGGACGAGTAGGCGGAGGTGTCGATCGAGAGGAACCGTGTGGCACCGTCCTCCGCCAGGGTGCGGACCTCATCGGTGAGATAGGGGTCCCAGTTGCGGTTGCCCCAGATCAGCGGAGTCTCGATCCCGCGACGATCGAGTTCGTCGCGCAGCGCGGCCAGCAGCGCTTTGTTCTGATCGTTGATCGGAGATTTGCCTCCGAAACCGAAATAGTGCTCTCCCACCTCCTCGAGCCGCTCCTCGGGAATCCCTCGTCCGGCGGTGACGTTGCGCAGGAATGGAACCACTTCTTCTGGAGCCTCCGGTCCGCCGAATGACATGAGGACCAGGGCGTCGATGGGTGCAGTCGTATTCACGGTTTCGATCTTACAGACTGCGCCTCGACTCGGCTCGCTGTCCGCAGAGTGAGCCGCACTCACTCATGGTGCAGACGGATCGGCCCGGGCTGCGCCGGCCGCATCCGTGGCCGGTCTCACAGTCGCTCTCTGCCGGCGGTCGATTCGGCCCGTGATTTCGCGACTCGCGCGGAAATCTGCCCGGCACGACGCGCCGAACGTGACACGATCTTCAGGAGACGCGACAAAGGAGCTTAAGGCAATGCGTGAACTGATCTTGAACGGAGTCAACGCAGACGGGACCCATCTGCTGTTGAACGACGAGAACGGGCTTCAGTACCGAGTCGGCCTCGATGAGGCGCTCATCGCCGCGGTCCGCAGGGACCGCTCCCAGTCCAAGTCCGAGGCTCCCGTGCGCCCGAAGGAGATCCAGGCCATGATCCGCGGCGGCATGGACGCCGAGGAGGTCGTGGCCACCACCGGCGCCGATCTCGAATATGTGCGCACCTATGAAGGTCCGGCGATGGCCGAACGCGAACGCACCGCTTACCTCGCCAGCCGTCATCCCATCTATTCCGACCACGATCCCAACGGTGAGCCGACTCCGCTCATCGAGCTGTGCCAGGAACGTCTGGCGATGCGCGATGTCGATATCGAGACGATGGAATGGGATTCCTGGAAGCAGCAGGACGGCAACTGGTACATCCAGCTCAGCTTCACTGCCGCCGACCGTGTTCGCACCGCCAGCTGGCACTACTACCGCCGTTCGCTGACCCCGATCGATGACGAGGCGAAGTGGCTCGCCGATTCTGGCCCCACCGACACCGGACCGATCCCGAACTACGGCAGCGGTGCCGAGCGACAGAGGAACACCGAGGAGGTCGATGTCCTCCCGCGCACCGATCGGTCGTCCGCGTCGATCGCCGCGGACGGACCGGTCCGCCCCACCGCCGGTTCGGCTCCGTCGCAGCAGGCCCGCGATCACCAGGCCGAGACCGGCCGGATTCTGGAGAACCTGCGCAAGCGTCGCCACACCGAAGAGGAGCCGCGGACCCGTCTGCGTGCGGTCACCGAGGATCCCGAGACTCACCCGCAGGGAGCGCACACTGCTCCCGGTCGGCCCGAAGCCGCCGCCGATGACGAGGTCTTCGCCTTCGAGGATGCGGCTGCCCCTGCCGAGGAGCCGCAGGAGCCGACCGAGAAGGTCGGTGTCTTCGACGATGAGAATCAGCTCTCGCTGCTCAATGAGCCCGGGGTGAGCGATCACTCCGATGATTTCAAGGACTCCGCGTCGGCGAAGGACTCGAAGCCGAAGTCGAAGAAGAATTCGCGAGCCTCGATCCCGAGCTGGGACGAGATCATGTTCGGGTCGAAGCGGGACTGACCTCAGACTGCCGAGTGTGCGCCCTCGGGAACCTGTGTGCCGAGGTCTGCCGCACCCGGTTGGACTGTGCCGAGGTCGACGACCTCATCGCCATCCGCGATCAGGCGCCTGTCGTGAGTGACCATGACGACCGTGCGATCGCGGAGGTTCCCACGCAGGTCGTCGACGAGCAGCCGTGCCGTCTCATCGTCCAAATGTGCCGTCGGCTCGTCGAGGACGATCACATCGGCGCCGGTCAGCAGAGTTCTCGCCACTGCCAATCGCTGGCGCTGACCACCGGAGATCTCCGTACCGTGGTCTCCGACCCACCGGTCGAGACCCGCGATGTCGGCCCAGTCGCCCAGCCCTGCCGCTCTCAGCGCGCTGACCATCTCGTCGTCTCCGGGCACCGTCTGCCTCGCGAGGGCGAGATTGCCGCGCACGGTGGACCGGAAGACGTGTGCCTCCTGAGGGCACCAGGCGATGCGGCCGACCAGGTCTGCCGGTGAGCGCGTGAGCATATCGTGGCCGACCCCGGTCCGGTCACGGACGTGGTAGCTTCCGGACCAAGGATCGAGGAACCGCAGGAGCACGCTCAGGCTCGTCGTCTTTCCGGTTCCGCTGTCGCCGCACAGCACGGTCCAGCGTCCGCGTTCGGCCCGCAGGTCGAGCCCTGTCACGACCGCCCGGTCGTCCCATCCGACGGTGATCTCATCGAATTCGAGGGCGTCGACGCCGACGAGCTCGGCCGCGGGGTCAGAATGGCGCGACGAATCGTCGTTCTCTTCGACCGTCGTTCCGGCGGCAGGAGCCGATTCCTCGGCGTCGGGTCCCGACACCTCGGCTTCGCGGTCCTCCGCATTGTCTGGATCGGGCAGGCAGTCCAGTGCCGCTGCCAAACCCGGCAGTTGGCGGAATGCCTCGAGTGCCGAGGCGAACACCTCTCCCAGCCCCAGGGCCATGAGCGAAAGCACGGCGACGATCTCGGTCGGAGCGTCTGCGGTTGCCGCCAGGATCACTGCGGTGGCGAAGGTGCTCAGTTGCAGCCACAGTTGGGCGAGGCCGTAATTGCGGGCCGACGCCTTCTGCTTCTTCTCGAGGTCGGACTCCAGACCGGCCAACAGGCCGATCACCTCAGTGTCGACACGGTTCGTGGCCAAATCGTCCTTCGCGTTGAGAGCGCGGGTGAGGACGGACAGAATCCGGCTGCGGCCCTCCCGGATTCCGTGCGCCAGGCGGCTCTCTGCCCGGATCACGAGGATCGGGACGATGATGAGGTTGACAGCGCCCAGCAGGACGAACCAGACCAGAGACTCCACATGGAGAAGTGCCGCCGTGATGCTCACACCCATGACGACCAGGACGGAGACGAGCGGCGGGAACAGAGTCCGGGGCACCAGGTCGCGGACGTCATCGGCGTCGGCGACAATGGCGCGCAGCGCCGAGTCCGAGGTGAGCAGCCGCCGATCACTCATCCCCACACGCTCGAAGTGCTCCCACAGTCGAGTGCGCAGTCGCGTGAGGGCGGCGAAGATCGCCGAGTGCAGCTTCAGTCGGCTGGCGTAGAGGAGCACGGACCGGCTGAGCCCGAAGAAGCGCACGCCGACGATGGCGACCATGAGCAGCATGATGGGCGGCTGGTAGGAGGCTTCGACGATGAGCCATGCAGACACCGCGGTCAAGGCGATGGCCGCGAGACTGGACGCGCACGCGGTCAGGGCTGCCACCAGCATGGTCGGAGTGAAGAGCGGAAGACTCGAGTTGAGAACAGACCAACGCCGGCGCAGTGCGGCTGTCCGGGCTGCGGTTCCCGTCCGTGCTTCTGTGCCCGACTGCCACTCGGCATCGGTTCGGTCTCGCGACTGCGGCTCGGCACGCATCCGATCCCGCTGCCCACTGCCCGAACCCAGCAGACTCTTCGGACCGGAGTCGTCCCTGGTCCGTGTGGCGGGAGCCTCGGCCGCGTCGTTCCAGTGCTGACCCGCGGCTGCGGTCTCCGCCGCAGCCGCAATGTCCGCGGCCTCGGCCCCGTCGATTCGCGTCTTCTCCGGGCGGATCTCGGTGTCGGCCAGGGCACGAACCTGTTCGTCATGGCTGGCGAGGAACACACGGTTGGTGGCGGCCGCCTCGGCGATCATGGCGATGACGATGCCGGCATTGTCGGCATCGAGGTGGGCGGTGGGTTCGTCGAGGACGAGCAGCCCGCCCCCGTCACCGAGGCGATGCCGCACACGCGCCAGCGCCAGCCGGCGCTGCTGGCCGGGGCTCAGTGCCGCGGTCTGCACACGCAGATCGGTGGGCAGGCCGGCGGCGGCCAGGGCCGACCGCGCTCCGTCCTCGTCGAGTCCGAAGAGGGCGAGTTCGGCACCGATGGTCTCGGCGAACATCCGCGGAGCCTGCGGCATATAGGCTGCGGCAACGGGAGCGACGGTGGAGTGCGCATGGGCCGGCAGGCTGCCGACCAGCGCCCCGAGCACAGTCGTCTTGCCTGTCCCAGACCGGCCGCTGATCGTCGTCACGCCCGGCCGAGCGTCGATGGTGCCCGACCAGGTGATGAGCGTGCCGTCGGCATAGAGAACGCGCTGCTCACCCGGCCGACCGGGAGTATTGAGCGCATGTCCCCGGTCGGCCGTCGCCTCGGTGGCGGCCGTCGCCCCGGCGGCAGCCGTCGCCCCGGCGGCAGCCGTCGCCCCGGCGGCAGCCGTCGGCGCGGTGGCAGCCGTCGGCGCGGTGGCAGCCGTCGCCTCGGTGGCAGCCGTCGGCGCGGCGGCTGCCGGCTGAGTCTGTGAAACCAGCGCCTGGGCTCTCCCCCGCGCTTCGCGACCGTTCTCACTCGCGTGGTATCCGGCCCCGAGCTCCCGCAGGGGGATGAAGCATTCGGGTGCGATGAGCAGGACCAGCAGGCCGTCGGCGAGGTCCATCGTCCCGTTGACCAGGCGCAGACCGATGACCACGGCGACGAGTGCCACCGAGATCGTGGCGATGAGCTCGAGCGCCAGACTCGAGAGGAACGCGATGCGCAGCGTCGACAGGTTCGCCGCATGGTAGCGCTGCCCCAGTTCCCGCAGCCGAGCCGCATGATCACGTGAACGCCCGAGGCCGATGAGCACGGGAAGCCCTTCGGCGAGTTCGGCCAGATGATCCGACAGCCGCTCCAGAGCCGCCAGCGTCGCCGAGGTCGACTCCGCCGTATAGCGGCCGATGAGCACCATGAACACCGGAACCAGCGGCAGACATACCGTGATGATGACCGCGGAGAGGACGTCGCTGAAGACGATGCGCACCAGCAGGACGATGGGCACCACGGCGGCCGCAGTCAGGGCCGGCACCACCGTGGTGAAGTAGTCATCGAGATCGTCGATTCCGCGGGTGACCGTGACCGCCGCATTCGTCCGCGGGCGTCCCCGCCCGCGGAGCAGACCCGAAAGGATCGAGCGACGCAGCCCCTGTTTCGATTCAGCGGCCAAGGAGGTGCCCAGACTGCGGTCGAGCCAGAGACCGCCGCCGCGCAGCAGTGCGCCGAGGGCGCCGATGACCACCCATACCCCGGGCGCACTGTGGCCGATGATGGCGCGCACCAGCGCTTCGGCGATGAGGACGATCCCCACCGCCCGGCACAGGGCGGAGAACACCGAGAGTGCCAGCCCCCGCCGACCGGTCGGCAGTTCGAGCAGGATCGACAGGGGCGAGTTCACGATCGGATCGCCACCGGCAGCTTGTGCGCTTCGGGGATGTGGGTCTCGGCGATGCGGCCGAGAAACATCCGGTAGCTGAAGATCTGGTAGGCGATGATGATCGGCAGGATCACGATCGTCACGATGAGCATGACGTTCAGGGTGTAGTCCGACGACGAGGCGGCACCGATCGTCAGCGAGTTCGACGGGTCGAGCGTCGAGGGCAGAACGTTCGGGAAGGTACCGGCGAAGACCGCTGCCAGTCCTGCGATGAGATAGATCCCGTGCAGAATGAACGCTCTCTTCTCGGCTCCGGCGCGCACCGCGAAGTACGCGGCGATGAGCGCGGCAATCGCAATGAGCACCGGAACGACGAGCCAGGTCCGCTGAGTGATCGAGGAGGCGAACCAGATGAGGAACGGGACCGCCGCCGGCAGCATGAGCCTCCCGGCCCAGCGCCGCGACCGCGCCCGGACTTCGCCCTGGGTCTTGAGTCCGAGGAAGATGAGCCCGTGGGCCAGGGAGAAGCCGAGCCCGCCGAGGCCGCCGACGAGCGCCGGCCACGACATCCAGGCGAAGGGTCCGCCGATCATATCGCCGTGATCATTGAGCGGCAGCCCGATTGTCGTCAGCGCCAGCATCGCTCCGATGCAGACGGCAGTTCCGGCCGAGCCCACGGCCACGGCCCAGGTCCAGAAGGACTTCCACCGCTGCGAGTGCCCCTTGCCGCGGTATTCGATGGCCACGGCGCGCAAGATCAGTGCGAGCAGGCAGATCGTCAGGGGAATGTAGAGCGCGGAGAACAGTGAGGCGTACCAGTGCGGGAACGCGGCGAACATCGCTCCGGCCGCGGTGATCAGCCAGACTTCGTTGCCCTCCCAGACCGGGCCGATCGAGTTGAGCAGAACGCGTTTGCTGCGTTCGCTGCGACTGAGGAAGGGCATCATCATGCCCACACCGAGATCGAAGCCGTCGAGGAAGAGGTATCCCATCCAGAGCACGACGATGAGGACGAACCAGATTGTGGCGAGGATTTCCATCGTGACCTTCCCTCAGTACGCGAACGACAGGACGTCGTCGCCGTTGTCGGTGATCGTGGGTTTCGTATTCGTCTGGTCGAGTTCGGGCATCGCCGAGGCGACTCCGCCCTTGACGTACTTCGTGATCAATCGCAGTTCGACGACCATCAGGATTCCGTAGACGGTAGCCAGGCTGATCAGTGAGAACAGCAGCATGGCCGGTGTCACCTCGGGTGACAGCGCCGCTTGGGTGTACATATACACCCCGTCGAGCTGAGCCGGGTTCGGGGCGACGACGAAGGGCTGACGGCCCATCTCGGTGAAGATCCATCCGGCCGAGTTCGCGAGGAACGGTGCCGTGATGGCCAGGACGAAGCCGCGGCTGAGCCATTTCGACTCGGGCACCGTGCCCTTGCGGGCCAGCCACAGTCCGATGACGCAGACCCCGGCGGCCAGGGCGCCGAAGCCGATCATCATCCGGAAGCCCCAGTAGGTGACGATCATGATCGGCTGGTAGTCGATCGGTTCACCGGCGTGCTCGCCGTAGCGCGGGTCGTCGGGGATGTGGGTGCCGTAGCGCTCCTGGTATTCGGGCAGCAGCGTCGTCACACCGTGGACGGGGGTGTCGAAGTCCCCGTTGGCCAGGAACGACAGCAGACCGGGGATCTCGAAGATGTTCTCCACGCCGTCGCAGTCATTCGACGAGGGATCGGCGACTGTGAGAACGGAGAATTGGGTGCCGTCGTGGCAGGCCGCCTCGGCGGAGGCCATCTTCATGGGCTGCTGTTCGAACATCAGCTTGGCTTGGACGTCACCGGTGATCGAGACGCCGGCGAAGGCGAGGACGCCGACGATCGCACCGATGCGCAGGGACTTGATCCACACCGCATGGTCTGTCTTGTCCCGTCCGGGAATCTTCATCGAGGAACCGACGATGACCTTGCCGTCGGCTCCGACGGTGTCGATTCCGTCCTTGCGCCGGTGGTAGAGGTGGTACCAGGAGATGCCGAGGAGGAAGGAACCGCCGACGGCCAGGGCGCCGAAGATCGTGTGCGTGAAGGCGGCGATGGCGGTGTTGTTGCCGAGCACCGCCCAGACGTCGGTCATCACGGGCCGGCCGTCGACCATCTCGACGCCGACGGGATGCTGCATCCAGGAGTTCGCGACGATGATGAAGTAGGCCGAGATCCATGTGCCGATGACGGCCAACCACAGTGAACCGAGGTGGACGGCGCGAGGCAGTCGGCCCCAACCGAAGATCCACAGGCCGAGGAACGTCGATTCGAGGAAGAAGGCCAGCAGGGCCTCCAACGCCAGGGGCGCACCGAAGACGTCGCCGACGAAGCGGGAGTATTCGCTCCACGCCATGCCGAACTGGAATTCCTGGACCAGGCCGGTGGCCACTCCCATGATGAAGTTGATGAGGAAGAGCTTGCCGAAGAATTTCGTGCTGCGCAGATACACCTCGTTGCCGGTGCGGTGGTAGATCGTCTGCAGGATCGCCACGAGCATGCCCAGCCCCAGGGTCAACGGCACCATCCAGAAGTGGTAGACCGTTGTGATTCCGAATTGCCACCGTCCGATGAGGACCGGGTCCAGCTCCATGGGTGCTCCATTCAGGTTTCACGCGAGCAGTGTTTCTACGTCACGTAGAATTCTACAGGTCGTAGAAACGCCGCCGTCACGGTTTCATCATTCAAGACTCCCGCTTCCAATTATGCGCTGGGTCAAGCGCACCTGGCCAGGGCCGCGACTGGGCCGAAGGTCAGGTGTCTGTGTGGAATTCGACAGACTGTAGAGATATACTGGGGCGATCAGACCGACAAAGAAATTGAGGGCGAAAGAACTGTGGGAACACTGGGTGAACTCGAACGCAGCGTCATGGACGCCATCTGGGTCCACGATGACGGGCTGAGTGCCGCCGAACTCCGCGAAGTCCTCTCGGACCGCGAGCTCGCGCTGACGACGGTCCATACGGTTCTCTCTCGGCTCGATAAGAAGGGATTCGTCACTCGCGATCGCAGCATCCGTCCGCACCGCTACATCGCGGTCTCGACCCGTGAGGATCACGTGGCGGAGCTGATGACCGAGATGCTGTCTCAGGCACCGGACCGTCAGGCTGTGCTCGCTCGCTTCCTCGGCACCGTCTCGGAGGCCGACACCAAGGCGCTGCGCAACCTGCTCGGGCGCAATCACTCGACGCAGTCCTGACCCAGGCCGGTCACCTCAATGACCATCGTGGGAATCATTCTGGCCGTGCTGGCTTTTCTGCTGGCATGGCCTGTACCTGCGGCACTCGCTCGATTCCGCGGTGACCCGATCTCCGAGGTCGTCCTGTGGCAGGCCGTCGGACTCTCGGGAGGACTGTCGCTCATCGGCGCCGCTCTCGCTTTCGCCGTCGCCCCGGGCACGACGAACCTCCCCCAGGGACTCTTCGATCTCATGCGGGGCAAGGACCACACCCAGCTGTCGCTCCTGGCGTGGATCTTCCTCGTCATCGCCGTAGTCCTCATCGCTCGGCTGCTCGGCTGCCTGGTCCTCACGTTCTATTCGGCGCGGAAGACCCGCCTGCGCCACGACGAGATCCTCCATCTGCTCAGCGAACCGTCGATCGCCTACCCGGACACCCGCATCATCACCACCGATGAAGCCGTCGCCTACTGTCTGCCCAAAGGACCGCGGAAAGGCACCGCGGTCCTGTCCACCGGTCTGCTCAAGGCCCTCGACGAGGACGAACGCACCGCCGTCATCGCCCATGAGCGGGCCCATCTGGATTTCCGGCACGATGTGCTCGTCATCCCGTTTGCCGCCTGGCATCGGGCCCTGCCCTACTTCTCGGCCACGGCCATCGGGCTGAACTCGGTGAATCGACTCATCGAGCTCATGGCCGATGATCAGGCGCGTGACCATGTCGATCCGCAGATCCTGGCCCGGGCGGTCGGATCAGCCGCAGCGATCAGCCCCGAGCATCGCAGTGATTTGTCCGCTCAGCGCATCCTGCGCCTGTCACGCCCCTTGGATCCGGCGCGGATCCCCGTGCGCCTGATGTCGATCGGCCTGGCCGTTCTGCTTCTGCTCCTGCCGACCCTGCTCATCGTCACACCCTCGGCATTCGGCATCTGAGCCCGGGCGCGAATCTCGGCCCGGGCTCAGATGAGTCGGTGCTGACTCAGCAGTCGCTTTCAGCTGTCGATGCGTTCGGCATCGAGGACGGCGGCGCCGGAGACGATGAACTCCTTGCGCGGTCCGACCGATGATCCCATGAGGAGCTCGAAGGTGTTCTCCGCCATCTCGGCATCGGCCATCGTCACCCGACGCAGGGTGCGCATGCTCGGATCCATGGTCGTCTCGGCCAGCTGGTCGGCGTCCATCTCGCCGAGGCCCTTGTACCGCTGGATCGGTTCCTTGTAGGTCTTCTTCTGCTTCTCGAGCTTCTTCAGCAGAGTATGGAGCTCGGCTTCTGTGTAGGTGTAGATGATGTCGTTGGGCGTTCCGCGCTTCGTCACGACCTCGACCCGGTGCAGCGGAGGCACGGCGGCGAACACGCGACCGGCCTCGACCAGCGGTTTCATATACCGGAAGAACAGAGTCAGCAGCAGGGTGCGGATATGCGCGCCGTCGACATCGGCGTCGGTCATGATGACTACGCGCCCGTAGCGGGCGGCGTCGATATCGAAGCTGCGACCCGAACCGGCGCCGATGACCTGGATGAGCGCCGAACATTCGACGTTGGCGAGCATGTCGGCCAAGGTCGCCTTCTGGACGTTGAGGATCTTCCCTCGGATGGGGAACAGCGCCTGGTGATCGGAGTTGCGGGCGGCCTTCGCCGTGCCCATCGCCGAGTCACCCTCGACGATGAACAGCTCCGTGTTCTCCACTCCGTTGTCGCGGCAGTCGTAGAGTTTCGCCGGCAGCGAGGAGGCTTCCAACGCGGTCTTGCGTCGCTGGTTCTCCTTGTGGGTGCGGGCAGAGATGCGCGATTTCATCTCGGCCACGACCTTCTCCATGAGCACGGCTGCCTGCTGCTTCTGCGCGCGCTTGGTCGACGCGAGCACCTCGCCGAGCTGAGTCTCGACGGTCTTCGCCACGATCTGGCGCACTGCGGCGGTGCCGAGGACCTCCTTCGTCTGCCCCTCGAACTGGGGTTCGGCCAGCTGGACGGTGACGACTGCGGTGATGCCGGCGAGCACATCGTCCTTCTCGAGTTTGTCCTTGCCGACCTTGAGTTTGCGCGCGTTGGCGTCGACGGCCTTGCGCATCGCCTTCAGGCAGGCCTGCTCGAACCCGGCGAGGTGGGTGCCTCCCTGCGGGGTGGCGACCACGTTGACGAAGGACTTCAGCTTCGTGTCGTAACCGGTCCCCCAGCGCAGAGCGATATCGACGCCGACCTCGCGTTCGACTTCCTTGGATTCGAGGTGACCCGAGGAGTTGAGGACCGGGACGGTCTCCTTGAAGGTGCCCGTGTTCTGCAGACGCCAGGTGTCGGTGATCGGAGGATCGATGGAGAGATGGTCGACGAATTCGGTGATTCCGCCGTCGAACTTGAAGACCTCTTCGCGTTCGGCGATGACGGCGCCGGTCTCGTCACGGACGACGCCGCGCCGGTCGACGATGCGCAGTTCGAGGCCGGGCACGAGGAAGGCGGTCTGACGGGCACGTTCGACCAGGTGCGGGTAGTCGAACTGGGCCTTGGACAGGAAGATCTGCGGATCCGCCCAGTACTGGACACGGGTGCCGGTGGCCCCGCGCTTGGCCTTGCCGACGATGTCGAGACCGGTCGGTTCCTCGAAGGCTTCGAAGGGGTTGTCCGGACTCGGGGTGCCGGAGGAGTCGTCGAAGCGTCCGGGCACGCCTCGGCGGAAGGACATCTTGTGCACCTTCGATCCGCGGGTGACCTCGACGTCGAGGCGAGCGGACAGGGCGTTGACGACCGAGGCGCCGACTCCGTGCAGTCCGCCCGAAGCGGCGTAGGACGTGCCGCCGAACTTGCCGCCGGCGTGGAGCTTGGTCATGACGACCTCGACGCCGGTCAGTCCGGTCTTCGGTTCGATGTCGACGGGGATCCCGCGGCCCTTGTCGGTGACCGCCACCGAGCCGTCGGCAGCGAGCTCGATGAGGATCTCGGAACCGTATCCGCCGAGGGCCTCGTCGACGGAATTGTCGATGACCTCCCACAGACAGTGCATGAGACCGCGGGAGTCGGTCGTGCCGATGTACATGCCGGGTCGCTTGCGTACCGCTTCAAGACCGGACAGGACGGACAGGTGCCTGGCGCCGTAGCTTTCGTCTTCCACACAATTCCTCTCGTTCGATTAAATTCTAATCGCTGCGCGCGCAGGACCCTATTCCCTCGGGCCCGTGTCGGGAATACATCCGGTCGACCCCGACCATGGGCACTCCTGAGCTGAAACAATGGAGTCATGCCGCATTGCCTCCTCGTCCCAAGTCTCCTTCTCACCGCCGCTGTCAGCCTGCCCGGACTGGCGGCCTGTTCCCAGGGCGCAGGTGCCCCCGGACGAACGAGTCAGGCGGCCGAGACGACCGGCGAGTCTCCGACTGCCGGCAACGGTGCGGACGGAGGCGACGACGCGAAGTCGGGCACCGCCTCGGCGAAGGAGGCAGAGGCGGATCTCAAAGGGAAGGTCATTGCGATCGATCCGGGACACAACGGCGGCAATGCGGACCATCCGGAGACGATCAATCGGCAGGTGCCCGACGGTCGCGGAGGCACGAAGGCGTGCAACACCACGGGCACGTCGACGAGCTCCGACTATCCGGAAGCCGATTTCACGTGGGCCGTGGCGAGGAAGCTGGAGAAGTCGCTGACGGATGCCGGGGCCGAAGTCGTGCTCAGCCGCGAGGACAACACAGGAGTCGGACCGTGTGTGGACGAGCGCGGGACATTCGCCGACGATGCGGATCTGCTCGTGAGCATTCACGCCAACGGCAGCGAGTCCAGTGCGGTGAAGGGCTTCCACATCATCGTCGCCGATCCCGGTGAGAACGAGAAGACAGAGAGGGCTTCCGTGGATCTGGCGAAATCGGTGGGGAAGTCGATGGGTGAGGAGTTCACCCCGAACAGGGCCTATGGACAGGACGCGATCAGCCGGAGGCCGGACCTGGCCGGTCTGAACAATGCTTCGGTGCCCGCCGTCATCGTCGAATGCGGAGAGATGCGCAACCCGTCTGAGGCGAAGCTCATGGAGTCGAAATCCGGGCAGGAGAAGTACGCCGATGCCCTGTTCGACGGCGTCGTCGACTGGTTCTGACTCGGATACGCCCCTGGGAAATTCCCAGGGGCGTTCCGCTCTTCTCACCTCGAGCAGACCTCGAGACTGGCCTCAGTCCAGGTAATCGCGCAGTACCTGCGAACGAGACGGGTGACGCAGCTTGGCCATCGTCTTCGACTCGATCTGGCGGATGCGCTCACGGGTGACGCCGTAGACCTTGCCGATCTCGTCGAGGGTCTTCGGCTGACCGTCATTGAGTCCGAAGCGCATGGACACCACTCCCGCCTCACGCTCCGAGAGCGTGTCGAGCACGGAGTGCAGCTGCTCTTGGAGGAGTGTGAAGCTCACCGAGTCCGAGGGCACAACTGCCTCGGAGTCCTCGATGAGGTCGCCGAATTCCGAGTCGCCGTCTTCACCCAGCGGGGTGTGCAGCGAGATGGGCTCGCGACCGTACTTCTGGACCTCGACGACACGCTCGGGTGTCATGTCGAGCTCCTTCGCAAGCTCCTCCGGGGCCGGTTCGCGACCGAGGTCCTGCAGCATCTGGCGCTGCACGCGGGCGAGCTTGTTGATGACCTCGACCATGTGCACCGGGATGCGGATCGTTCGAGCCTGGTCGGCCATCGCGCGGGTGATGGCCTGGCGAATCCACCACGTGGCGTAGGTCGAGAACTTGAAGCCCTTCGTGTAGTCGAACTTCTCGACGGCGCGGATGAGGCCGAGGTTGCCTTCCTGGATGAGGTCGAGGAAGAGCATTCCGCGGCCGGTGTAGCGCTTGGCCAGGGACACGACGAGGCGGAGGTTGGCCTCCAGCAGGTGGTTCTTCGCGATGCGACCGTCATGGATGATCCACTTGTAGTCCATCGTCTCGCGCGGGTCGGTGACCTCTCCGCCGTCGAGCAGGTGCTCGGCGTACATTCCGGCCTCGATGCGCTTGGCGAGGTCGACCTCCTCGGCGGCGTTGAGCAGCGCCACCTTGCCGATCTGCTTGAGGTAGTCCTTGACCGGGTCCGCGGTCGCACCGGCGGAGACGACCTGCTGGGCAGGTGCATCCTCTTCGTCGGCGTCGGAGACGATGAAGCCTCCGGCCTCGGCCACGGCGGCGTTCTTCTCCTTCTCTTCCGAGTTCTTCGTCTCGGTCGCCTCGGCGGGGCTCTCCTCTGTGGCCAGAGCGTCCGCGGCCGGTTCGACTTCCTCGGTGGTGTCGATGACGTCGTCGGCTTTCTTCGCCTTGGTCGCCTTCGTGGCTTCCTTGGCGGCGGTGGACTCCGTCGTGGTCGTCTTCGCCGCGGCCGTCGATTTCGCTGCGGTCGTCTTCTTCGCTGCGGCCGTCGATTTCGCAGCAGTCGTCTTCTTCGCAGCAGTCGTCTTCTTCGACGCAGCCGCCTCGGTCTTTGCGGCAGCCGACTTCGCGGTCGTCGACTTCGCGGTCGCGGACTTCTTGGCTCCGGCAGCGGTCGTCTTCTTCGCAGTGGACTTCGACGCCGCAGTGGTCTTGGATCCACCGGTCGAGGTCGTGTCGGCCGCTCCCTCCGACTTCTCCGTCACCGTTGTGGATTCCTTGTCGACTCTGGGCACGTGTTCACCTTTCGCGAGCGTTGAAACTTCCCCATGCATTCGGACAGTACGAAGACCCAAGTCAAGTGGTCCGCGTACGGTCCGGGGCGAGCACGCATAGCTCGCCCATCATGCAATGACTGGGTCAACGCTTAATTTTCTCACGTTATTCCCTGCTTTGCGAATCGGACCTCGAAGGCTCCGCGGCGATCCGTCCGGGCCGTTCACTCGGTGACCGCGGCGATCAAACAGCTTCGTTCAGGTGGTCGTGCGCTGCGTCTCCGTCAACCAACGAGGCAGGCACCCCATGTCGACCGCGCCGAGGATGAGTTCGGCCAGTCCGTGTTCGGGCTCGAGCTCGATCGCGGCTTGAGCATAGTTCAGCGCCATCGTCGACCCGCCCAGCGCCCATTCGAACCAGGCGATGACGGCATAGGCGTTGGCTCTCGCCTGCGGGTGCCCGGCCTGCAGGTAGTCCTTGAGGAAAGCGATGGTGAGCATGATGTCTCGCGGCCGCGGCGCACGCGAGGAGAGTCCGACGAGCTGCTGCGCGGCCTGCGCATGGGTGACGACGCGGCGACTCATCGTGCACAGCTCCTCCCCGTCGAGACCGTTGACCACCGACGGCGGGAAGTCCGGGTGGTCGAAGCTCAGGATCATCTCCAGGGCGTCGCGTGACCAGATCTCGACGAGCAGAGTGTCGAGCGCCATCACGGTCGGCAGGTCCATCAGTTCGTGGATGCGCGCCTCGTCGATCGCCTCCTCCTCGCACCGCATCACGTCCAAGCGCGGATAGACCTCGGCAAGGACCACGAAGGCCTCGTCCGTGCCCATCCACTCCTCGGCGTGTCCGCGGCGGCTGTCGGCGAAGGCCTCGGCGGGCATGGGTGAGATGACGAGATCCACCGGATCGGCGACGGGATTGGATCCGCCGGCGACGAGCTCCGTGGCACACGCCGAGGTGGTTGCGTCGATCAGCGGCGTGCAGTCAAAGCCGTCCTCGTCGATGCGTCCGAAGTGTTCCTGGTTGACCCACCAGGCGCTGAGAGTGTCGACGCCTCTGGCGGCGAAGGTCATGGCCAACTCGTCGATCGCCGCCCGTATGAGACCACGGTGGACCTCGGCGTATTCGGCGTCGGCGCCGAGGCCGAAGGCGCTGACCGGCTGGTAGTCGTCATCGTAGAGAACGAGGAAGACACCGCTGACCGTACCCGCGCGCATGATGAGGTCGGCGTACCAGCCGCCGCCTTCGGACAGCGTCTGTGCCGCGCTCTCCCGGTCGAAGTCGATGCGCAGCGTCGTCGAACTGGTCTGAGACCCGTTGCCCTCGGTGCCGACGATGACGGCGACGAGGCTGCGTTGCGGGGTGTAGCCGAGAGTGTGAGGGATGATCCCGATGATGTCCTCGGGCGTGCGGGCCGGTGTCTTCACTGCGTCCTCCTTGACGGGGTCGGAACCTGCCGGCTGCGGCGGTTCCGGTGGCTGCGGTGAGGCCCATGCCGTGAGAGGGCCTCCTGTCCGACCCCCACTCCACCCGATCCCGAGGCCGTTCCTCCAGGTCTCGTCCTGCGCCTGTGGACGGGACGATCCTGTCCACAGGCCGCAGATGGATGAGTCACGACCGCTGTCCCCACGAGAATCTGCGCCGAATTGCCTCAATCGCCTCACTGGCATACAAGTGAGGAGTGGCGAAGCGACGGATATACACAGCACCTGGTTCTCAAGTGGTCGACATCTCGACGGGTCAGGCCCGGCTGGAGAAGCTCGACGGCGAGGCCGATTCCTATGTGCTCCATGTCAATGGGGTCCCGTCGTCGTCGATCACGCTGTCCGATCCGCAGCGTCTGGACTTCGAGTACCTGGACTGGATGCGACGCATGATCGACGTCGAGCTCCCGCACCGCACTCTCCGGGTCGCACATATCGGTGCCGCCGGCTGCGCTCTCGCCCGAGCGCTGGACTCCGCACGACCGGGGTCGAAGCAGACGGCGATCGACATCGACGCCAAGCTGCTCGACTTCGCCCGTGACTGGTTCGATCTGCCCCGCTCCCCCGCCCTGGCCCTGCGCGCCGGCGACGGAGCTGTGGAGATCGGGAAGTTCAGAGCCGACACCCTCGACGTTCTCGTCCGGGATGCCTTCGACCACGACTCGGTTCCCACAACCCTGCAGACGACCAAGTTCTTCGCCTCCTGCGCCGCGGCGGTCAAGGACTCCGGCATCTACCTCGCCAATGTGCCCGACCCCGGCGACCACCGACTTCTCAAGGCCGAACTCCGCGGCCTCGGCGAGCACTTCGCCCATCTTGCCGCCGCCACGGAACCGGCGATCCTCAAAGGACGTCGACGCGGAAACGTCGTCGTCCTCGCCTCCCACTCCAAACTCGACACGGCCGGCCTAGACCGGAGTCTGCGCACCGCCGCCTCCTCCGCGACCTTCCTGGCCGGAACCGACCTGCGCTCCCGCCTGGGCCTGTGACGCCGCGCGCGTGTCCTCGGTCCGAATGTGAGGTACGCCCCGGTCCGAAATGACGCTGCGACTACAGACACCGGGCAAAGTTCGGCATAATTGAATGCCGACCCAAGAAGGTGAGATGACCGAAACTTCAGAAATTCGTGTCGAGCAGACCAAGCTCGACGAGCTCTATGCCCGCCTCGATGCGCTCCGGGAGGAGACGACAGCCCGCCTGGGGACGGTGAGGATCTCCGAGGTCGGAGGCAATCACCAGCACCGCACCGAACGTGATGCCTTCGCGACGCTGTACGAAGATCAGCTCATCCGTCTCGACGGCGCCGAGGAGGGACTGTGCTTCGGTCGCCTCGACATCGTCGATGAGGACGACCCCACCTATATCGGCCGCATCGGACTCACCGACGATCAGCGTCAGCAGATCCTCATCGACTGGAGGGCTCCGGCCGCCGAACGCTTCTACCAGTCGACGGCCGCCAATCCCGACGGCATCGCCCGCCGCCGTCACCTCGTCACCGCCAACCGGTTGGTCACCGGCATCGAAGACGATGTGCTCGACATCGACGCACTCGATGACACTCAGCGGTCGAACCTCCAGGGTGAAGGCGCTCTGCTCGCAGCACTGACCACCCACCGCACCGGCCGGATGGGCGATATCGTCGCGACCATCCAGGCCGAACAGGACGCGATCATCCGCCGTCCGCTCTCCGGCGTCCTCGTCGTCCAGGGCGGGCCGGGCACCGGCAAGACCGCCGTCGCCCTCCACCGTGCCGCGTTCCTGCTCTACCGTCATCGGGAGCGCATCGCGAAGTCCGGTGTCCTCCTCGTCGGCCCGTCGACGGTGTTCCTCAAGTACATCGAGAAGGTTCTGCCCAGCCTCGGCGAGACAGGGGCCGTCCTGCTCACCCCGGGTCAGCTGTATCCGGGTCTCGACACGGATGCCGCTGATGCACCGGCAGCAGCCGAGATCAAGGGCCGCTCCGTCATGGCTCGGGTGCTGAAGAACCATATTGCGAACTATCAGCGCATCCCCGACCACGACGTCGAGATGCGGGTGCGCTCGCATACGATCGTGCTGCGTCGCAAGGATGTGCAGTCGGCGCGCGATCGGGCTCGTCGCAGCGGAGATCCGCACAATGCCGCCCGCACCGGTTTCGTCACCGGACTGCTGAAGATCCTCGCCGAGGATCTCGCCCGTGAGATGGGGATGGATGCGGCCGGCGAGCGGCTGCCCGAACTGCTTGAGGATCTGCGGTCCTCCGTCGACGTCCGGCGTGCCCTCAACCTCGCGTGGTTCCCCATCGGCCCAGCCGCTGCTCTGCGTTCACTGCTGGGCAGACCGCACAAGCTCCAGGCCGCGGCTCGCAAGCTCCTCACACCCGCCGAACAGTCGATTCTGCTCGAGCAGCGTCGGGACGAGTTCACGGTCGACGATGTGCCCCTGCTCGACGAACTGGCCGAGCTTCTCGGTTCCGCGCCCCAGCAGACTCAGGCACGGGATGACTCGGCTCGCGAATACGCCGAGGCCGTCGTCGATATGACCGAGACCGGCGGAATGGTCTCGGCCGAGACACTCGCGTCCCGCTGGGAGGAGCAGGGCCCGGCGATGACCCTGGCCGAACGCGCCCTCGAGGACCGGGAGTGGACGTACGGCCACCTCGTCGTCGATGAAGCCCAGGAGCTGTCCCCGATGCAGTGGCGGGTCCTCTTCCGCCGCGTGCCGTCGAAGTCGGCCACCGTCGTCGGCGACCTCGCCCAGTCTTCGCAGGTCGACAACGCCCGCACGTGGTCATCGATCCTCACCGAGTTCGTCGGCGACCGTTTCGCCCTGCAGGTGCTCACGGTCTCCTACCGCACCCCGCAGTCGGTGATGGATCTGGCCAACCGCTACCTGCATCGGCACTTCCCGCAGCTCGAGCTCGTCGAGTCGGTGCGGCAGGGAGGTTCGGATCCGCAGCTGGACTCCTTCGCCGACGAATCCGAGCTGCTTGCCGCCCTCCCTTCCGCGGTCGCGGCCGAAGTGTCCGCCGCCGAAGGTGGGAAGATCGCGGTCATCGCTGATGAGGCGCTCATCGATCCCATCGCCGAGGCGCTCGCGGACTTCGATTTCGGACGGTCGGTCACGGGCTTGGACCATCAGATCGCCCTCATCACCCCGCGGCAGGCCAAGGGCCTCGAGTTCGATGCGGTGATCATCGTCGAGCCCGGCCGCATCGCCCCGGTCGGCGGTGAGGAAGGCGTCGGCGGTCTCTATGTGGCGTTGACTCGGACGACGGAACGTCTGCGTGTGCTGGCGTCCGTGTCCACGGAACTGACCGAGCTCCTCTCCGCCGAGGCGGTCCGCCGAGCCGGCTGACCACCCCTATTGCTACCTGACGGCGGCCCAGCAACCTCGCGCGAGGTTGCTGGGCCGCCGTCAGGTAGCAATAGGGGTGAATGTGAAAGGCCGCTTGGGTTCGGCTTCCCCTCCGAACCGCAAGCGGCCGCGCGCCGTAGCGCGCACGTTCAATACTACACAACTATTTCTGGACCGCGGTACTCGAAACGGAGATTTCCGACAGAAATCTCAACAGTCTCAGGATCCGGTCACGCGCCGACGTCAGTCGCTCAGTCGGCGAAGTCGTCGGGGGTGGGTTCGCGGGTCTGACCGGACTGCAGCAGCGCATCGGCACGCAGCGAGTCGATCGCGGCCTCGAAGTCTTCGAGCGAGTCGAATCCCTGGTAGACGCTGGCGAAGCGCAGGTACGCAACCTGGTCGAGCTCCCGCAGCGGTTCGAGGATCGACAGACCCACTTCATCGGCGTCGATCTCCGCGATTCCGCGCGACCGGATGTTCTCCTCCACCCGCTGTGCGAGCTTCGCGAGATCATCGTCGCTGACCGGACGTCCCTGGCAGGCCTTGCGCACACCCGACATGATCTTCTGACGGGAGAACTCCTCGGTGACTCCGGAGCGTTTGATCACCGACAGGCTCGTGGCCTCCATCGTGGTGAAGCGGCGACCGCAGTGACGGCACTGCCGGCGCCGGCGGATCGCGGCGCCGTCTTCGCTGGTCCTCGAGTCGACGACCCGCGAATCGGACTCGCGGCAGAACGGACAGCGCATCTCTACTCCTCGAACCTGATGTCGACAGCGCGGCCGTGCGCCGGCAGCTGTTCGCCGTCGGCGAGTACACCGATGTGTCCGGCGACCTCGGACAGGGCCTGTCGATCATAGTCGATGACCTGGCTGACCTTGATGAATGAATGGACTCCCAGACCCGAACCGTGGGCGGCGGTGCCCATCGTGGGCAGCACGTGGTTCGATCCGGCGCAGTAGTCGCCGAGTGACACCGGTGCCCAATCGCCGAGGAAGACCGCTCCCCCGTTCGTGATCCGTGACCCGACCGCTGCCGCCTCGGCAGTGTGGACCTCGACGTGCTCACCGGCATAGCCGTTGACCACGGTGATCCCGGCGTCGAGATCGTCGACGAGGACGATCGCCGACTGCCGACCGGCCAGAGCCGTCCCGATCCGTTCGGTGTGCAAGGCGTCGGGCACCTGCACGTCCAGCTCCTTCTGCACCGCCTCGGCGAGGTCGACGGAGTCCGTGACCAGCACCGAGGCGGCCAGTTCGTCGTGTTCGGCCTGGCTGATGAGGTCGGCGGCGACGAAGCGCGGATCGGCCTGGTCGTCGGCGAGGATGATGATCTCCGTCGGGCCGGCGACCGCGTCGATGCCGACGCGGGAACGGACCAGGGACTTCGCCGCAGCCACATAGGCGTTTCCGGGACCGGTGATGAGATCGACGGGCTCGAGTTCCTCACCGTCGTCGAAGCCGTACGCCAGGGCGCCGATCGCCTGTGCTCCGCCCATCGCCCAGACTTCGTCGACGCCGAGGATGTGTGCGGTGGCGAGGACGATCGGGTGCGGCAGGCCATTGCTCTGCGGCGGACTGGCGATCGCCAGTGAGTGTGCACCCGCTGTCTGCGCGGGCACGACGTTCATGATCACCGTCGACGGGTACACAGCCAGTCCGCCGGGGACGTAGAGTCCGACGCGTTCGACCGGCAGGTGGCGGGTGGTGACGTAGGCGCCGGAGGCCAGTTCGGTGCGGACGTCGTCGGGACGCTGATCGGCCGCGACCTTCCGGGCTCGGGCGATGGATTCGACGAGAGCGGCCCTGACCGCGGGATCGAGGCCGGCTGCGGCTTCGGCCAGCGCCGAGGCCGGCACGCGCAGCGTCTCGGGACGGACCCCGTCGAAGCGCTCGGTGAAGTCCTTCACCACGGCCGCTCCCCCGCCGGCGACGGTGTCGAGCAGTTCGGCGACTCGTCGTTCGATGTCGGCATGGGTCTCGGCGGCCCGAGGCAGCTTCTGTGCCAGGAATCGCTTGTTGAGGGTCTCACCACGGAAGTCCAGAATGTTCACCCGCACCATTCTAGTCTCCACGGCAGCACCGCAGGCCCCCGGCCCGCAGTGCGGACGAGGGCAGGCTCCGCGTTCGCGCCTCAGACGCTGAAGCAGCGGGAGCCCAGCAGCGCCTTGAGGTCTCCGTAGAGGCTCGGATTCGGATCGACTCGGATCGACCTGTCCAGACGCATGACCGTCTGCCGTCCCGGCTGAGACAGGGTGATGTGCACGTCGGTCTGCCCCTTGTTCGATTCGAGGATCTGCTTGAGCTTCGACGCCATCTCCTCGGTTGCCTTCTCCATCGGCATGATGAGGTTGAGCGGCCGATCGTTGGGGTCGGTGACATCGGGAATCGTCATCGACATCGCCATCAGCGAGGTCGGGCGGTCATCGGAGGTGCGGATGCGACCGGTCAGGGAGATCACGAGGTCGGTCGCCAACAGGCTCGCCACGGGCTCGTAGGTGTCGCCGAAGAACATCACTTCGATCTCGGCTTCGAGATCCTCCACGGTCACGATCGCATAGGGACGCCCGGAGTTCTTCGACACCTTGCGGGTGACCTGGGTGATCATTCCGCAGACCTTGATCTGGGATCCGTCGTGGCGGTGCGACTCCGGATCGACCACCTCGGCGATGGAGGCGTCGGACTCGGCGGCCAGCACACCTTCGAGCCCATTGAGCGGGTGGTCGGAGACGTAGAGGCCGATCATGTCGCGCTCGAAGGACAGCTTCTCCTTCTTCTCCCACTCCGGACGGTCCGGGATGGTCACGGAGAAGCCCGGCGAGTCGTCTCCCCCGCCGAGCCCGGCGAAGAGATCGAACTGTCCGTTGGCTTCCTGCCTCTTGACGCCGATGACCGAGTCCACGGCCTCCTCGTGGACTTCGACGAGTGAGCGACGGCTGTGGCCGAGCGAGTCGAAGCCGCCGGCCTTGATGAGCGATTCGATCGTGCGCTTGTTGCACACGTGGCTGGGCACCTTGTCGAGGAAGTCCGTGAACGAGGTGTAGGCGCCCTTCTCACCGCGGGCCTCGACGATGCCCTCGACGACGTGTGCGCCGACGTTGCGGACCGCCCCCATGCCGAAGCGGATATCGGTGCCGACCGGCGTGAAGTGGAGCGCGGAGTCATTGACGTCCGGAGGCAGCACGGTGATGCCCAGCCGGCGGCACTCGTTGAGGTAGATCGCGAGCTTGTCCTTGTTGTCACCGACCGAGGTCAGCAGGGCCGCCATGTATTCGGCGGTGTAGTGAGCCTTGAGATAGGCGGTCCAGTACGACACGACGCCGTAGGCGGCCGAGTGCGCCTTGTTGAACGCGTAGTCCGAGAACGGCAGCAGGATGTCCCACAGCGCCTGAGCGGCGGCCTCGGAGTAGCCGCGCTCCTTCATTCCCCCGAAGAATCCGACCTGCTGCTTGTCGAGCTCGGATTTCTTCTTCTTGCCCATCGCACGGCGGAGGATGTCTGCCTGTCCCAGCGAGTAGCCGGCGACCTTCTGCGCGATCGCCATCACCTGCTCCTGGTAGATGATGAGACCGTAGGTGGTGTCGAGGATCTCCTTGAGCGGCTCCGCGAGCTCTGGGTGGATCGGAGTGACCTCCTGCAGACCGTTCTTGCGCAGGGCATAGTTCGTATGCGAATCGGCGCCCATCGGACCGGGTCGGTAGAGCGCCAGGGTCGCGGAGATATCCTCGAAGTTGTCCGGCTTCATCATCCGCAGCAGCGCACGCAGGCCGCCGCCATCGAGCTGGAACACACCGAGGGTGTCGCCCCTGGTGAGCAGCTCATACGCGGCAGGATCGTCGAGGGCGAGGTGCTCGAGGTCGAGCTCGTAGTCCCGGTTGGCTTTGATGTTCTCCACTGCGTCGGAGATGATCGTGAGATTCCGCAGCCCCAGGAAGTCCATCTTGATGAGCCCGAGGCCCTCAGAGGTCGGATAGTCGAACTGGGTGATGACCTGCCCGTCCTGGAACCGCCGCATGATCGGGATGACGTCGATGATCGGGTCCGAGGACATGATGACACCGGCGGCGTGGACGCCCCACTGCCGCTTCAGCCCTTCCAGGCCCTTGGCGGTCTCGAAGGTCTCCCGGGCCTCCGGATCGGTGTCGACGAGTTCGCGGAACTCCCCGGCTTCCTTGAAGCGCTTGGACTCCGGGTCCTCGATGTCCTTGAGCGGAATGTCCTTGGCCATCTCCGCAGGCGGCAGGGCCTTCGTCAGCCGCTCACCCATCGAGAAGGGTTTGCCGAGCACACGAGCGGAGTCCTTCAGCGCCATCTTCGTCTTGATCGTGCCGTAGGTGACGATCATCGCCACACGCTCATCGCCGTACTTCTCGGTCACATAGTCGATGACCTCGCTGCGGCGACGATCATCGAAGTCGACGTCGAAGTCGGGCATGGACACGCGGTCCGGGTTGAGGAAGCGCTCGAAGAACAGTCCGTGCTGGAGCGGATCGAGATCGGTGATGCGCATCGCGTAGGCGACCATGGAGCCGGCACCCGAACCACGGCCGGGCCCGACGCGGATGCCGTTGTCCTTCGACCAGTTGATGAAGTCGGCGACGACGAGGAAGTAGCCGGGGAAGCCCATCGAGATGATGATGTCGAGTTCGTAGTCGGCCTGCCTGCGGACGTCATCGGGAACACCGTCGGGGTACCGGTAGTCGAGTCCCTTCGCGACTTCCTTGATCAGCCACGAGGTCTCGTCCTCGCCGGGAGGGCAGGGGAACTTCGGCATGTAGTTCGCCGAGGTGTCGAAGGAGACTTCGCACTTCTCGGCGATCTCGAGGGTGTTGTCGCAGGCCTCGGGGAATTCCCGGAACAGGGACCGCATCTCTGCGGGGGTCTTGAGATAGTATCCGGAGCCGGAGAAGGCGAAGCGCGATCCGCCCTGATCGTAGGTCGGTTCGATGAGTTTGGAACCGGATTGGATGGCCAGCAGCGCTTCGTGCGCCTTCGCATCGGATTCGTGCGTGTAGTGGAGGTCGTTCGTGGCGACCAGCGGAATGTCGAGTTCCTTCGACAGCCGGATGAGGTCCTTCGTCACTCTTTTCTCGATGGACAGGCCGTGGTCCATGAGTTCGACGTAGTAGTTGTCCTTGCCGAAGATTTCACGGTATTTCCCGGCAGCCGCTTTGGCCTCTTCGTACTGTCCCAGCCGCAGCCGCACCTGCACCTCCCCCGAGGGGCAGCCGGTGGTGGCGATGAGTCCGTCGGAATAGCTCTCGAGCAGATCCTGGTCCAGTCGGGGCCATTTCGCGGTCACCGAGTCCAGAGAGGCATAGGACGACGCCTTGAACAGGTTGCGCATGCCCGTATTGTTCCGAGACAGCAGCGTCATGTGCGTGTAGAGACCACCACCGGAGAGGTCGTCGCTCTTCTGCGATTCGTCGGTGCGCCACTTCACGCGCGTCTTGTCCCGGCGGTCGGTGCCGGGCGTGACATAGGCTTCGACGCCGATGATGGGTTTGATTCCGGCGGCGGTCGCCTGAGACCAGAAGTCGAAGGCGCCGAACAGGTATCCGTGGTCGGTCGTGGCGATCGCGGACATTCCCGATGCCTTCGTCGCCGCCATCAGATCGGCGAGGCGCGCCGCACCGTCCAACATGGAGTATTCGGTATGGACGTGGAGGTGGACGAAGTCCTCGTTCGGCACTGGGCGCCGCCTTCCTGAAGTTGCCGGTGTTGCCGTTCCAGCTTAGTCCATCGAACTCTCCGAGGAGGGCTCCCGGGAACGGTGTTCCCCGGCACGCGGCACCCGGGCTCCTGCTCGCGCAGGTCCCGCCGGCGCGTCGCTCAGCGCTCGGTTTCCGGGCCAGTCAGGGCACGGCCGGGCCGACCGCCGGCGTCAGTTCGGACGGATGCGGTCGAGCGCGGTCTGCAGGTCCTCGGGATACCCGCTTTCGAATTCGACCCACTTCTGCGTATCGGGGTGGTGGAAGCCGAGTTTGACCGCGTGCAGCCATTGGCGTTCCAGACCGAGTTCCTTCGCCAGCACCGGATCGGCGCCGTAGGGAAGGTCGCCGACGCAGGGATGTTTGGTGGCGGAGAAGTGGACGCGGATCTGATGGGTGCGTCCGGTCTCCAGATGGACTTCGACGAGCGCGGCACGACGGTGGGCTTCGATCACCTCGTAGTGGGTGATCGCGTTCTTGCCTTCGCTGCGCACGGCGTAGAGTCCGTCGTGCTTGGGATGCCGGGCGATCGGGGCATCGATGGTGCCGAGCACGGGATCGGGCAGTCCCTGCACGACCGCGTGGTAGGTCTTGGCCACCGTGCGCTCCTTGAAGGCACGTTTGAGCACGCTGTAGGCGTATTCGCTCTTCGCCACGACCATGAGCCCCGACGTGCCGACGTCGAGGCGCTGGACTATGCCCTGACGTTCGGGTGCACCGGAGGTGGCGATGCGGAATCCCGCTGCGGCGAGACCGCCGACGACGGTGCGTCCGGTCCAGCCGAGAGCCGGGTGTGCTGCCACACCGACGGGCTTGTCGACGACGACGAACGCGTCCTCGTCGTGGACGATGCGCATTCCCGGCACGGGGTCGGGCACGACCTCGAGCGGCCTCTTCGGTTCGGGCATCATGATGTCGAGGCGCTCACCGGCGACGACGCGATCGGATTTGATGACCGGACGCCCGGACATCTCCACTCCCCCGTCGGCACAGATATCGGCGGCCGCGGTGCGGGAGAGGCCGAGCAGCTTCGACATCGCAGCATCCACGCGCTGGCCGTCGAGTCCCTCGGGGACGAGGATGGAACGTTCAGTCATGAGAGTCTTCTTTCACACGTGTGGAGTCCGATCCGTCGATGTCGATGCCCCGGAGGCTGACGATGACGAGGGTCACTGCGGCCGCGGAGATCGCGATGTCCGCGACATTGCAGATGAACAGCGACAGATCGATGAAGTCGACGACCGCGCCGTGCAGGAACGACGGTTCACGGAAGAGCCTGTCGACGAGGTTGCCGAAGAGTCCGCCCAAGAGCAGACCGAGGCCGATCGCCCAGACCCGCGACCCGAGCTTGCGAGAGATCACGAGGATGGCGATGAAGACGCCGACGGCGATGATCGGGAAGATCCACGTCACGTTCGACCCGAGGCCGAGCGCGGCACCGGGGTTGCGGTAGAAGGTGAATCCGGCCAGGGAGCCGATCACCGGAACCGGAGTCCGGTCTTCGAGCAAGGTGACGGCGAGGAACTTGGTGAACTGATCGATCACGAGCACTGATGCGGCGATTGCGAACAGCAGGACCATCATGGCGGCGCGAGGTCGTTTCACCCGTGAGGCTGGATCGTTCATTTGGTTCATTCTAGACCACTGCCGACGCTGCAGGGTCCAGGCGCCCGGCAATGAAGCGCCCGGACACGACGAAGGCCCGGGCACTCCGCAGAGTTCCCGGACCTCGGTCGATCGAGCTGTGAGATCAGAGCTTGTGGTTCGAGGAACCGCCCAGCGGGCCGTTTCCGTCGAGAGTCTCCGGAGCCAGGCTCGTGGAGTTCTCGAGTTCACGCAGCTGATCGTTGAGGTAGCTCTTGAGGCGAGTGCGGTACTGGCGCTCGAAGTTCGAGAGCTGGTCGATCGAACGCTCGAGGGCCGCCTTCTGCGATTCGAGGGCCGAGAGCGTCTCGTCGCGCTTGGTCTCGGCTTTGCCGACGATGTCGGCGGCTTCCTTCTCGGCGCCCTTGATGAGCTCGTCGCGCTTGCGCTCACCTTCGGCAACATGCTCGTCGTGGACGCGCTGAGCCAGAGCGATGAGACCATGAGCGTCTCCGTCGCCTGCTGCGGCAGCGCCGAGACCGGCCCCCGCGGCTCCACCGGCTGCCGCAGCAGGTGCAGCAGAGCTGTCCTTGGGGGCCGGGGCCGGAGCGGCATCCTTGACGACCGGGGCCGGGGCCTCTTCGACCGGTGCCGGAGCGGCAGGCTCTTCGGCCGGAGCCGGAGCCTCTTCCTTCTCTTCGACTGCAGGAACGGTTGCGGGCATCGCCTGAGTAGCGTCGATGTCCTCTGCAGGAGCTGCCGAGGCGCCGCCTGCTTCGAGTTCCTTCACACGCTGTTCGGCGGTGGAGAGCTTCTGACGCAGTTCGTCGTTCTCCTGGTAGAGACGGCGAATCTCAACGACGACCTCGTCAAGGAAATCGTCGACTTCGTCCTGGTCGTACCCGTCGCGGAACTTCACATGCTGGAACCGCTTGTTTACTACGTCTTCAGGCGTGAGCGCCATGAGGTCACCTTCAGTCGATCTACATTCATTACGCTGCCGCCCCGAAGGACGGCTTCAACGTCACATTAGCGTAACACCTGCAGTTTTGTCCCGCAGTAATGGCGTGTCACGCATTCAATGACGAAGTTTTCCGCATCAGAGGCTAACAAGCCGGGCACACGAACGGCCAATTATGGTGAGCACATTCACCATTCCCTCGGTGATCATGAAAGGAATTCACGATCGTCGGCCGAGCAGATCCGGAGGCGGATCCGGGTGCCCATCCACAGTGATTCGTCAGTCGAGATCGCCGCAGCGGAGGGCTTCAGGCGGCGGTGTGCGAGAGGTTGAAGAACACCGATGCGATGATCTGGATGCCGATGAGCAGGACGATGAACCCCAAGTCAAGCGACACCTGTCCCAGACGCAGCGGCGGAATGATCCTGCGCAGCAGCTTCAGCGGCGGATCGGTGAGTGTGTACACGATCTCGGCGAGGACGAGAAGGAATCCGGTGGGCCTCCAGTCGCGGGAGAACACCTGGACCAGGTCGAGCACGACGCGCGCCAGGAGCACGTACACATAGAGGCTCAGCGCTGTACCGAGGATGTAGAAGATGATGGCCACGTGGGTCCCCCGCGCCTTTCGTTGTTGCTTGAGAGTTCTGAGGCTTCAGCCTACCGGCTCCGGCTGAGGACGAGTTGAGAGAACCGCTGCGACGTTCAGCTCTGGTTGAAGAAGCTGGCCTGGGTGTCAGAGTCGGCTTCGTTCTCGCCGGCGACTTCGATGTTCTCGGGAGTGAGCAGGAACACCTTGTTCGTGACCCGTTCGATCGACCCGTGCAGGCCGAAGATCAGGCCTGCGGAGAAGTCGACGAGACGCTTGGAGTTGTTCTCGTCCATCTCAGAGAGATTCATGATCACAGGGGTGCCCTCGCGGAAGGCAGCGCCGATGACCATGGCGTCATTGTAGCTGCGGGGGTGGATGGTCCTGATGCGATTCATTGAAGTTCCTGGCGCCGGGGTGTCTACGGGACGGATCGGTGACGGATGGATCGGTGTCACCGGGGCCGGAGTCCGCTCTTCGACTGCCGCCCGATCGTCGACCTCGTCGGCGTCGTCGAAGGTCTCGACGACCTCGCGGTCCCGGCGGGCGGGTTCACGGCGGTCGGTGTGCTGGGTGGTCGTCTCGTCCTCTTCTTCGACGAAACCCAGGTATTCCAGCGTCTTCTTGATTGCAGACATGTCTAAAGCTCCTCGGACTTCGGCACTTGCTCACCTGTCGCCCAAACTATCGCACGCGAGCATCCGGGCCGGTGAGTCCTATGGGTGTGTCGCGGTCTTTTCTTGCTGCAGCCAGATGATCCCGGCGAACCTCCCCGTCCGCTTCTGCCGGCGATAGGAGAAGAGGTCTTCGGATTCCTTCGTGCAGGTGTGTGAGAAATGATCGATGGCCACGTCCGCCCGGCGCAGCTGTTCGGCCACCGCTCCGGCGACGTCGAGGGCCGGTGTGCCGGTCACCGACACCGAGGCGGCGGTCGGCTCGATCGCCGCGACCTCGCTCCTCAGCTCCGGTGGGACCTCGTAGCAGCGCGGGCAGACGGATGGTCCGATGACTGCATGGATGTCCCGAGCGCCCGCGTCGCGCATTGCGGCGATCGTCGTGCCGATCACTCCCGCGGCCATTCCCGGGCGTCCCGCATGGACGGCGGCGATGACGCCCGCTTCGGCGTCGGCGAGCATGACCGGGGTGCAGTCGGCGACCATGATCGCCAGCCCTACCCCGGCCACCGTCGTCAACTGGGCATCGGCGACGACCGGTTCCTGCCGCAGCTGCGTCTCGTCGCTGATGATGTGCACGTCGGTTCCGTGCATTTGGGAGACGAACGAGAGCCGCTCTCCGCTCAGGCCGATGACCTGAGCGAGAGCGGCCCTGTTGGCTGCGACGAGTTCGTCATCGTCTCCGACGTGGCGGGCGAGGTTGAACGAGGAGAAGTCCCCGCTCGAATAGCCGCCGTGCCGATCGGTGAAAGCGACGTGGGCGGTGCGTCCGCCCGGGATGACGAACCTCGAGCGCAGCATATTACTTGAGGAAATCCGGGATATCGAGGTCGGAGTCGACGTTCGAGCTGCTCCGTTCGCCCGGCAGGGAGGCAGGAATCTGGTGTTCCTCGCTGCGGCGTGGTGCGGCGGCCGGCTCATCGGCCTCCGGAGCCTCGGTCTCGGGTTCGGCGACGACGGGCGACTCGGTCTCGGTCTCCGCTGGTGCGGCCGCTGGGATCGGAGTCGGAATCTGGTCGGATCCGGCGGTCTCCGCGTTCGGCGAGGTGTTGTCGAACCCGGCGGCGATGACGGTCACGCGGCATTCGTCGCCGATGTTGTCGTCGATGACAGCGCCGAAGATGATATTCGCTTCGGGGTGCGCGGCCTCCTGGACCAGGCGTGCGGCTTCGTTGACCTCGAAGAGACCGAGGTCGCCGCCGCCGGTGATGCAGAAGAGCACTCCGTGTGCTCCGTCGATGCTGGCTTCCAGCAGCGGGGAGGCGATGGCTGATTCGGCCGCCTGCACGGCGCGGTCGTCGCCGGTTGCCGCACCGATGCCCATGAGCGCGGTTCCGGCGTCCTGCATGACCGACTTGACGTCGGCGAAGTCGAGGTTGATCAGACCCGGGACCGAGATGAGGTCGGTGATGCCCTGCACACCGGAGCGCAGGACCTCATCGGCCGACCGGAAGGCTTCGACGACGGAGACGCTGCGATCGGAGATCGAGAGCAGTCGGTCGTTGGGGATGACGATGAGGGTGTCGACCTCTTCGCGCAGGGCCGCGATTCCGGCCTCTGCCTGCGCGGAACGACGGCGTCCCTCGAAGGTGAACGGTCGGGTGACGACGCCGATCGTCAGTGCCCCGAGCGAGCGGGCCACGCGGGCCACGACGGGGGCGGCACCGGTTCCCGTGCCGCCGCCTTCGCCGGCGGTGACGAAGACCATGTCTGCACCCTCGAGAGCATCGCGGATGGCGTCCTCGGAGGATTCGGCTGCCTTCTTGCCGATCTCCGGATCCGCGCCGGCGCCGAGTCCGCGGGTCTGGTCGCGGCCGATCTCGAGCTTGACATCGGCGTCGGACAGGACGAGAGCCTGGGCGTCGGTGTTGATTGCGATGAACTCCACGCCGCGCAGGCCGACGTCGATCATCCTCTGTACAGCGTTGACACCGCCGCCGCCGGTTCCGGCAACTTTGATGTCCGCTCCGGATTGTGGGAATTCAGCCAAGTCGGTTCCTCGTCTCAAGCGCTTGCGCTCCGCAGGGTCTGCGTGCGCATTCGGTCTGTGTTCTCTGCCCTGAGGCTATTGGGCGGGGCAATATCACTGCAACCATTCTCGCCGGAGTGTCGGGGTTCGGCCAAACTTCACACCCGGTGTGTCGGGGCCAAACGGAGGCAATCGCAGCGGCTGCCCCGTGCGGGGCTCGACGGCGCCGCGGGCCGGCACTCGGTCGCACCGCGGCTCAGTCGGTCACGGGCACCGAGGGCACTGAGACGTCGATCTCCGTGCGGCCTTCGGCAGCGAGCTGGGCGGCGGTGCGCACCTTGAGGCTGGAGTCGGACGAATCGCCGAAGACGACCGTGGCTGTCTGCTTGCCGGTGTCGAGTCGACCCTTGAGGCTCATGGCATCCTCGGCCTCGATCGTCACCAGCTGACGGCGCAGCTCCGGTCGCAGATCGCCCATGAAGCGGATCACCGCGGCGACGGTCTCTCTGTCCGGCTGGTGTGCGCCTCCGTTGAGCACGGTGAGCTTCTTGGGGGCTGTGTCGACCGTGCCGAGATCAACGGCCTCGGAGTCGTAGAGACGAAAGCCGGAATCGTCTTCGATCGCGATGACGGGGGTGCGGTCCGTGATGTCGATCTTCAGCGCGCGTGGGCCGGCATAGTGGACGGAGGCCGCTTCGGCCTTCGGGAACTCCCCCAGCACCGAGTCCTCGACCGCACCCGGGCGCACCTGCGGCAGAGGCCTGTCGCCCTGACGCTCGAGCACGAACTCGCTCACCGTGTCGGTGTCGATCAGTTCGCTGCCGCTCACCTGCACCTTCTTAAGTGTCAGCAGGGGTGAGAACCAGGCGACGGCGACGAGGGCGATCAGCGCGGACACGATGCCGATGGCGATGAGGCGTCGACGCCAGGTCTTGAGGCGGCGGGCCCGGATGACTCCGGTGAGGTCGGCTGTGGAGTTGTCACCGGACCGGGCCGGGGGAAGCGGCACCATGGGCCTCAGCCCTCCAGCGCGCTCAGCAGCTCGGGCCCGAGGATCGTCACGTCGCCGGCTCCGACTGTGAGCACCAGATCACCGGGCTGCACACGTGCCGCCACGAACGGGACCGCCTCGGCGAAGGACTCCAAGAAGGTCACGTTCCCGTGCGGGACCCGATCGGCGATGAGCGCGCCTGTGACTCCGGGCACGGGATCTTCGCGGGCGGGGAAGACGTCGAGGACGACGACCTCATCGGCCAGTCCGAGGGCCTGTCCGAACTCCTCCCGGAATTCCATCGTCCGCGAATACAGGTGCGGCTGGAAGATCGCCCACACCCGTCCGCCGTCGGTGACGACTCCGCGGGCGGCGCTGAGCACCGCGCGGACCTCGGTCGGGTGGTGGGCGTAGTCGTCGATGACGCGCACTCCGGCCGCGATGCCGCGTTCTTCGAAGCGCCGGCGGGTTCCCCCGTAGCCGGCGAGCCCGGCGGCCGCGCGTTCGACATCGGCGCCGAGGCTGAGGGCCACGGCGATCGCTGCGGTGGCGTTGAGCGCGTTGTGCATCCCCGGCTGCCGCAGTTCGACCTGCAGCTCGTCGTCGCGGCCGGGCAGGTCGAGGACGAAGGTCGAGGCGATCCCGGAGTCGAGGTCGCGCAGCACGAGATCGGCATCGACGGAGGTGCCGTAGAGGATGACGTCGGCGCCTTGGCTGCGGGAGTGCAGGGCGACATCCCGGGAACCCGGGTCGTCGGCGCAGGCGATGATCGTCCCGCCCCGTGTCTGGATGCCGTCGCAGAACTCGATGAAGGCTTCGCGCACCTTCTCCGGAGTCCCGTAGTGGTCGAGGTGGTCGGCTTCGACGTTCGTGAGGATGCCGATGGCCGGTTCGTAGAGGAGGAACGACCCGTCGGATTCGTCGGCCTCGGCCACGAAGACGTCTCCGGTGCCCAGGTGGGCGTTCGTGCCCGTCGTCGACAGCACTCCCCCGATGACGAAGGACGGGTCGACTCCGCACGCCTGCAGAGCCACGGTGGTCATCGAGGTGGTTGTGGTCTTTCCATGGGTGCCCGCCACGGCCACCGCTCGCCGGTCGACCATGAGCGAGGCGAGAGCCCCGGAGCGGTGGAGGATCCGCAGCCCGCGTCGCTGTGCTTCGACGAGTTCGGGATTGTCCTTGCGGATGGCCGAGGAGATGACGAGGGTGTCGGCCTCACCGAGGTTGTCGGCCGAGTGCCCGATCGTGACCGTGGCCCCCAGGGTCCGGAGCACATCGACGACGTTGGATTCCTTCGCGTCGGAGCCGGAGACGTCAACTCCGTTCATGACCATGATCCGGGCGATTCCGGACATTCCCGAACCGCCGATGCCGATGAAGTGGACGGCTCCGAGTTCGCCGACGGGAACGATGTTCGCAGGACTCGTGTTCGCAGAGGTCATAGTCAGCCTTCCAGCGCGCGGTTGACGATGGCGGCCATGCGGGCCGCGGCATCGGTGGGGTAGTTGAGGTTCAGCGCCGCTCGGCTCATCTGCGCGAGTCGCGATTCGTCTGCGAGCAGCGGCAGGATGGTCTCGACGACCGTCGACGGTGAGAAGTCGGCATTGTCGACCATGAGGGAGGCACCGGCGCTCACGCTGCCGGAGGCGTTGAGGCGCTGTTCGCCGTTGCCGATGGCCAGCGGCACGTAGAGAGCGGGGACACCGGCGACCGTGGCTTCGGAGACCGTGGCCGCGCCGGAGCGGGCGACGAGCAGATCGGCCACCGCATAGGCCCGATGCATTCCGTCGACATAGTCGACGGCGTGGTAGTCGCTCAGTTCGGCTGCGACCTCGCGCAGAGCCTCGCCCTTTCCGGCTCCCGTGATGTGGAGGACCTGGATGCCGGCCTCCTGGCAGGCGGTCGCGGTGGCGAGGAAGGCCTCGTTGATCTTCTGGGCCCCGGAGGAGCCGCCGGTCACGACGAGGACAGGACGGTCATCGCGCAGCCCGAGTTCGGCACGGAATCCTGCCCGCTGTCCTGCGTCGCTGCGGTCGAGATCGGTGATCTCGGCGGGCATGGGCATGCCGACGAGAGTCGAACCCGGCAGCTTCGTGTCGGGGAACGTGATGCCGACGCGACCGGTGGTCGTCAGTCGGGCGCCGAGGCGGTTGGCCATTCCCGGTTTCGCATTGGCTTCGTGGACGATCAGCGGGATCTTCGCCTGCTTGGCGGCGAGGAACGCCGGTGGGCACACGTAGCCCCCGACGCCGACGACGGCGTCGATGCCGCGAGTGGAGATGATCTGCTTGACGGCGGAGATGTTGTCGCGGAAGCGAAACGGGAATCTCAGCAGGGCGGGACTGATCGACCGAGGCATGGGCACCTTGTCGATCGTGAGCAGCTCGAATCCGGCGCGGGGAACGATCTCGGCTTCGAGCCCGTCGGGGGTGCCCAGCGCCACGACATCCCAATCGGGGTGCTGCCGGGCCAGCTCACGGCCGATCGCCAGCATCGGCGAGATATGGCCGGTGGTGCCTCCACCGGCGAGGAGGATGTTCGTCATCTCATTTCCTTTTCTTGCGGACGAGCACGGCGAGTGAGGATCGCAGGCGATCCCTGTTGGCGGCGATGGCCGCCTCGGCGCCCGGCTCGGTGCGAGCGAACGACAGCACCACACCGACGGCCAGCAGCGAGGCGATGATCGAGGAGCCGCCGTAGGACACGAACGGCAGCGGCAGACCGATGACCGGCAGCATTCCGGTGACGACGCCGATATTGATTCCGGCCTGTCCGATGATGAGGGCGAAGAAGCCGGCGGTGGCGACCTGGACCATGACGCTGTTCGAGCGCATCACCACGCGGACCATCCCGAATCCGAGGACGGCGAAGATGAGGATGACGACGAGGGTGCCGACGAGGCCGAGTTCCTCTCCGATGATGGCGAAGATGAAGTCGTTGTGGGCTTCGGGCAGCCAGGACCATTTCTCACGGCTGGCGCCGAGTCCGACTCCCAGCCATCCGCCCGAGGCCAGGGAGAACAGTCCGTGGTTGGACTGCCACGCCTGTCCCATGGTGTCCGCTGCGGACTGATCGGCATGTCCGGTGAGCAGCGCCTCGATGCGGTTGAGGCGGTTCTGGGAGCTGAGGACGAAGAAGGTGACGGCCGCGGCGAGCACACTGCCCAGGAGCAGGAAGTACTTCATCGGGAATCCGCCGACCCACAGGCAGACGATCGCCATGGCCATGATGACCAGCCCGGTGCCGAGGTCGTTGCCGGCGACGACGAGTCCGGCGGCGGCGAGGACTCCGGGAACGACGGGGATCATGGCGTGGCCGAAGGTGGTCATCTTCCCGGTCTTCTGGGCCAGGATGAAGCCGAGCCACAGGGCGAGGGCGACCTTGAGGAACTCCGAGGGCTGGATCTGGAATCCGCTGAAGCCGATCCAGTTCGCATTGCCCTTCGTCTCCTTGCCGAGGCCCGGGGCGAAGACGGCTGCCTGCATGGCGAGGCCGCCGATGATCGCGGCCCAGGCCGTCCGCTTCCAGAACTGCAGCGACATCCGGCTCGCGATGGCCATGAGGACGAGGCCGACTCCGGCGAATATCGCCTGCTTGTTGAAATAGGCGAACGATGAGCCTGCTCCCCCGTCGTAGGAGGTGATCGATGAGGCGGAGAGCACCATGACCAGGCCCAGTCCCGTGAGCAGCACGACGGAGACGAGAATGAGGAAGTAGGTCGTCAGCGGATGGGCGGAGAGGCCGGAGACGTCACCGCGCACATGATCCCATGCGTTCCGGATCGCCGAGGCGGTCTTCGCGGAGCTCTTCCCGCCGACAGCCTGCGCCGGCTTCTTCCCGCCGGCCTTCGCAGGTCCCTTCCCGCCGGGGGCCTGTGCCGGCTTCTTCGTGCCGGCCTTCGCCGTCTTCTTCACACCGGAGGCTTCCCTCGCAGCGGTCTTCGAGGCAGGTTTCGCGGCGGCGGACTTCCCCGCGCGGGCTTTCGCAGCGGACGTCGCGTCCGGGGACTTCGTCGCGGTCGACGCTGCGGACCGCTTCGATGTCGGCGGAGCCGTGGCGGCAACAGTCGTCTTCGCAAGCTTGCGGCGGCGACGTTCATCCGCCTTCGCGGTGGCCTGCCGTCCCATCTCAGCGCTCCAGGTGCGTGTTGACGGCCTCGGTGAACAGTTCGCCGCGCGTGTTGTAGTTGAGGAACTGGTCCATGCTCGCGGCCGCCGGGGCCAACAGAACGGTGTCGCCGGCTTCGGCCAAGCGTGCGGCGGCGTCGACGGCGGCAGCGGCGACGGCCTCGCCGCGGCGCTTCGGGACTCCCGAGTCCACTGCCAGGGCGGGTTCGATCCGGACGACGTCGAGGTCGGGGATGGTCGCGGCGATGGCCTCGCGATAGGCCGAATCATCTGAGCCGATGAGCACGAGTGCCTTGAGCCGTTCGCGGTGGTCGGCGAAGAGAGACGTGAAGTCCGCACCTTTGGGCAGTCCCCCGGCGATCCAGATGATCGAGTCGAAGGCTGCCAGTGAGGCATTCGCGGCGTGAGTGTTCGTCGCCTTCGAATCGTCGACCCAGCGGATGCCGTCCGCTTCGGCGACGGTGACCATGCGGTGAGCTCCGAGCGAATGGTTCTGCAGTCCCGCGGCGATCGCCTGACCGGGCACGTCGATGGCGCGGGCCAGGCAGGCGGCGGCCAGGGCGTTGGCGATCTGGTGCGGGGCAGGCTGCGACCCCGCGACTCCGGTGGCGGCCGCCACATCGTCGAGGGAGGCGAGTTCGGCGGCCGAGGAGTACCGCTGCGGGATGAAGGCCCGGTCGACCAGCAGATCGTCGACGACCCCGAGTTCGCCGGGGCGCGGCACGCCGGTGGTGAAGCCGATGGCCTTGGCCCCTTCGATGACGTCGGCGTCCTCGACCATGTGCAGGGTCGCCTCGTCGGCACAGCTGTAGACGCAGGCGAGCTTCGCATTGTGGAAGATCTTCGCTTTGTCCCGGGCATAGGCGTCGGCGCTGCCGTGCCAGTCGAGGTGGTCGGGGGCGATGTTGAGCACGGCCGCGGCGTCGGCGCTCATCGACTCCTGCCAGTGCAGCTGGAAGCTCGAGAGTTCGATCGCGAGGACCTCGAGTCCGGGTTCGAGCACGGCTTCGAGCAGCGGAGTGCCGATGTTGCCGCAGGCCTTGGCCTTGAGCCCGGCGGCCAGCAGCATCGATTCGAGCATCGTCGTGGTCGTCGTCTTGCCGTTGGTGCCGGTGATGGCCAGCCATTTGGCATCGTTCGTCCCGCGGATCCGCCAGGCGAGTTCGACCTCGCCGATGACGGGGATGCCGGCCTCGGCTGCGGCTGCCAGCACGGGCTGGTCGGGACGCCACCCGGGTGAGGTGACGACGAGGTCGAGATCACCCTCGGGCAGAGTCTCGACATGGTCGGGTCCCCGTCGGATGTCGACGTCGAAGACCTCGAGGATCTGCGCCTTCTCGCTGACATCGGCCGTGTCATCGCCGTCGATGACGATGACGTCGGCGCCGCGTTCGCCGAGGTGGACGGCGGCGGGGAATCCCGTCACGCCGAGACCGGTGACGAGGATGCGCAGTCCGGCCAGGGATGAGCTCGGACCGCTCAGCGCGGCCGGGATCGCCTTCATGGTGGGTTCATCAGCCAATGCGGGCCACCCAGTCAGCGTAGAACAGGCAGATTCCGGCGATGACGAACAGGGCTGCGATGATCCAGAATCTCACCACGATCGTCACTTCCGCCCACCCCTTGAGCTCGAAGTGGTGCTGGAGCGGTGCCATGCGGAACACACGTTTGCCGGTGGTCTTGAAGGAAGCGACCTGGATGATCACCGACAGCGTGATGATGACGAAGAGTCCGCCGAGCACGATGAGCAGCAGCTCGGTGCGCGACATGATCGCCAGTCCGGCGAAGGCGCCGCCGATGGCCAGCGAACCGGTGTCGCCCATGAAGATCTTCGCCGGTGAGGTGTTGAACCACAGGAAGCCGAAACAGGCCGCGGCCATGGCCCCGGCGACCATCGCGAGGTCCCGGGGGTCGCGCATGTAGTAGCAGGCGTTCGTGGCCTCGGACATAAGGTTGCAGTTCTGGGTCGACTGCCAGGTGCCGATGACGACATAGGCGGCGAAGACGACCACCGAGGCACCGGCGGCCAGACCGTCGAGACCGTCGGTGAGGTTGACCGCGTTCGAGACTGCGGTGACGATGAGGTTCGCCCAGATGACGAACAGGATGAGTCCGAGGATCGCGGAGCCGAAGGCGAGGTCGAGGTTCGTGTCGCGGATGAACGAGACCTTCGTCGACGCCGGGGTCTCGCCGAAGGAGTTCGGGAACTGCAGGGCGAGGACGGCGAAGGAGATTCCGACGAAGGCCTGGCCGATGAGCTTCGGCATCGGGCGCAGGCCCAACGACCGCTGCCTCTTGATCTTGATGAAGTCGTCGAGGAACCCGACGACCGCCAGTCCCGCAGCCAGCCACAGCACGAGCAGACCCGACGCCGTGGGCACGGAACCGGTGAACAGATGCCCGAGCAGGTAGGCGAGCACTGCGGCGCCGATGATGACGACGCCGCCCATGGTCGGGGTCCCGCGCTTCGTCGCGTGCGAGGTCGGACCGTCATCGCGGACGAACTGGCCGTACCCCTTTCTCACGAGCACCCGGATGAACAGCGGGGTGCCGACCAGGGCGAAGATGAGAGCCAAGCAGGCTGCGAGCAGTACGGCAATCATCAGGTCCCCGATACTCCGGCGATTTCGTCTCCCAGATAGCGCAGACCGGCGTCACGGGAGGATTTGAACAGGACGATGTCGCCGGGTGCGAGTTCGGCGTTCAGGAGATCCCTCGCCTCGGCCGCGGTCGCGACCCAGGCCGCCTCGTTGCCCCAGGAACCCTCGAGGTTCGCGGCGTTGAAGATCGGCTTGGCGCCGTCGCCGACGACGATGGTGCGAGTGATGTTGAGACGCACGACGAGTTCGCCGATGTCCGAGTGCGCCGACACCGATTCGTCACCGAGCTCGAGCATCTCGCCGAGGACGGCGAAGGTGCGACGCGGACTCGTCTCCTCGTCACCGCGGCCCATCGAGGCCAGGGTCTTCAGGGAGGCTCGCATGGATTCGGGGTTCGCGTTGTAGGCGTCGTTGAGCACGGTCACGCCCGTCGGCGAATCGATGAGCTCCATCCGCCAGCGGCTGGCCGCCGAGGAGGTCGCCAGGGTCGTGACGATCGACTTCGTCGGCACTGCGCAGGCGTGGGCGATGGCGGCAGCCGCCAGAGCGTTGCCGACGTGGTGTTCGCCGATCAGCGCCAGACGCACATCGCGCGGCTCTTCACCGGGCAGGGTGAGGGTGAACGTCGGGTGGCCGGAGGAATCCGGGGACACGGAGGTGCCGCGCACGACCTGGTCGTCGGCTCCGACCCATTCGGGCAGGGACTCACGCTGTGAGAACCACAGGGTGGACACGTCGGGAGCAAGCACCTCGCGCATCGCGGACACGCGGGTGTCATCGGCGTTGAGCACGGCGGTGGATCCGGCCGTCAGAGACTCGACGAGTTCGGCCTTGGCCCGAGCGGTGTTCTCGATCGACCCGAAGACTCCGGAATGCGCAGTGCCCACAGCGAGTTCGACGGCGATATCGGGCCGGATGAGGCTGGTCAGATAGGCGAGGTTGCCGATCGACCGGGCTCCCATCTCGAGGACGAGGAAACGGGTTGATTCGACTGCCCGCAGAGCTGTCAGCGGAACGCCGACCTCGTTGTTGTAGGAGTTCGGCGGCCAGACGGTCTCGGCGGCGCCCGCGAGAAGATCGGCGGCGAGGTCCTTCACGGTGGTCTTGCCGACGGAGCCGGTGATCGCGATGACGGTGATCTCGCCGTCTGCGCGCAGGCCCTCGATGCTGTGCTTGGCCAGCTGGCCAAGCGCCTCGGTGGCATCGGCGACGACGACGACGGGCAGCGGCTCATCATCGATGGTGGGGACGGATTCGCCGATGATCAGGGCCGCTCCCGCCTCGACGGCGGCGGCGGCGAATTCGATGCCGTCGAAGCTCTCGCCTCGGCGGGCGACGTAGATATCGCCGGGTCCGACTTCTCTCGAGTCGGTCACCACGCCGGCGGTCAATGGGGTCTCGGGGTCGATGCCGTACAACTCGCCGCTCACGGCGGTTGCGATTTCGGCTGCAGTCAGTCGCTTCATATCATCTGTGAACTTTACCTGGTTGTGCGCCGCCCAGTCGCATGGACAGCGCTGAGCGTGTCCTGGCCCGGTCGTCGAAATCGGTGACCGTGGTGCCCACGGTCTGGCCTGTCTCGTGCCCCTTCCCCGCGATCAGCACGGTCGCGCGGGCGTCTGCTCCTGCGATCGCCTCGTCGATGGCGGCACCGCGGTCGGGGACCTCGATGATCTTTTTCACACGGGCCCGGCCCGCATCCACCTCGGCGTCGATCCCCTGCCTGATGGCGGCGCGGATCGTGTCGGGATCCTCGGTGCGGGGATTGTCGTCGGTGAGAACGATCACATCGGCCTCGCGTGCCGCCGCCTGTCCCATGCCGAAGCGCTTTCCGCGGTCACGGTCGCCTCCGGCGCCGAAGACGATGATGAGTTCGTCGGAGTCGGCGTGCAGGGTCGCAAGCGCCTTCGCGATCGCATCAGGGGTGTGGGAGTAGTCGACGATGGCCCGCGGCAGGAGCTCCGGGTGGGATTCGCGCTGGGCCCGCGGTCCGGAGACGTCGATGACCTCCATCCGTCCCGGCACCGTGGCCGCGAAGCTGCGGCCGATCGCATCGACGTCCGCGGCGCTGACGCCGGCTTCGATGAGCATCGAAGCGGCCAGGGCCGTGTTCGTGACGTTGAAGTCACCGGGCAGCGGTGAGCGCAGCCGGACGCGCCGGCCGTCGTCGAGGTGGAGCACGAAGTCGGAAACGCCGGGGGTGTGTTCGATGCGCCACTGGCTGCGGTTGTCGCGCCCCAGGGTGCGCACCGGCACCTGCGCAGCCTCGACCATCCGCTCACCCCATTCGTCCTCGACGACGATCACGGCCTGATCGGAGAAGGTCCGGGTGAACAGCTGCGCTTTGGCCTCGAAGTACTCCTCCATCGTGTTGTGGAAGTCGAGGTGGTCCTGCGAGAGGTTCGTGAACCCGGCGACCCGGAAGTGCGCCCCATCGACGCGATGCTGACTGAGCGCGTGGGACGAGACCTCCATCGCACAGGTGTCGACCTCGGCCGCGCGCATCTTCGAAAACAGGGCGTGCAGTTCGGGAGCTTCCGGTGTGGTGCGCACACTGGGCACGGTGTCACCGGCGATGAGGATGGCGACGGTGCCGATGACGGCGGTGCGGTGCCCCAGCGCCTCGAGCATCCCATCGGCGAGGTAGGTCGTCGTGGTCTTTCCGTTCGTGCCGGTGACACCGATGAGCTCGGGCGCCGAGGTGGTCCCGTAGACGGCGGCGGAGACGAACCCGAGCACGGCGCGAGGGTTTTCGACGATGAGAGCGGTGACGCCTCCGAGCAGCTGCCTGCCGGCCTCGTCCGCGCTCAGCGCCTCGGTGATGAGCTGCCACCCCGCGTCGTCGGTGAGGACGGCGTCGACCCCGCCGCGGATGAGTTCGGGGGCGAATTTCGCACCGTGGACGTTCGCGCCCGGCAGTGCCGCGTAGAGCTGGCCGGGTGAGACCGCTCGCGAGTCATGGGAGACTCCGGTGACCTCTGTCTCGGGGTCGCCGTGGAGGGTGCCGGGGGCGATCGGCAGCAGCTGTGAAAGACGCATCATTTCCATTCTCGTGCAGGCAGCTCGGGTTTCTCGGTCGACGGGGGAATCTTCAGGTGCCGCATCGCGAAGCCCGCGACGTCGGAGAACACGGGGGCTGCGGCCTGCCCACCGTAGTAGCCCTTTCGGGGCCGCTGCAAAGTCACGGAGATCGCCAACTGGGGGTCTTCTGCCGGCAGCACTCCGACGAAGGAGGCGGTGTACCCGTCGTAGCCTCCGCCCTCGGCCGCCGGCGCCTGCGCGGTACCGGTCTTTCCGGCGACCCGGTAGCCCGAGACCTGGGCGGACTTGCCCGTGCCTTCGGCGACGACGCCTTCGAGCATCCGCAGGGTCTCGTCGGCGGCCTTCTCGCTCACGACCCGTTCCTTCTCACCGGCCGGGGTGGAGATGGTCCGGCCGTTCGGGGTGATCATCCCGTCGACGAGTCGGGAGGGCACGTGGACTCCCCCGTTGGCGATGGTGGAGATGACGTCGGTGGTCTGCAGTGCGTTCGCGGCCACACCCTGACCGAACATCACGGTGTACTTCGTGCGTCCGTCCCATTCCTCGTACGGGTGGAGGATGCCTGCGGTCTCGGCGGGGAAGCCGATGCCGGAGCTGGAGCCGAAGCCGAACTTCTTCATGTATGCGTAGCGCTGGGCCTCGGGGAGCTCTTTTCCGGCGAGGATGGTGCCGGTGTTCGAGGATTCGGCGAGGATCCCGGCGAAGGTGAGCTTCTCATCGGGGTGGTCGTGGGAGTCGCGGAACTCTTCGTCGTTCGGCGCCGCCCACGTGTCCGGGACGGTGAATTCCTGTTCGGGCGTGACGAGCCCCTGATCGAGCAGTGCCGCGGCGGTGACCATCTTCGCGGTCGAACCCGGTTCGAAGATGTCGGTGAAGATACGTGAGCCGCGGTCGTCGCCGTCGACCTTGCCCGGTGAGTTCGGGTCGACCGTGGGAGCATCCGCGGCGGTGATGATGCGTCCGGTCTTGACCTCCTTGATCACGATGGATGCCGATTCGGCCTTGTGCTTCTTCCGCTGCTCCTCGATCGCCTGCTGTGCGTAATACTGCAGGTCCGGATCGATGGTCGTCTGCAGACCCTGGCCGTCGACGGCGTCCTTCATATTGTTGTCGCCGAGCGGGATGATCTCTCCCCGTGCACCGCGCTCGTACTGCTGCTGGCCGTCCGTGCCCGACAGCTCTTCGTCGTAGGCCATCTCGAGCCCGGCCTGGGCCGTGCCGTCGGAGCTGAGGAAGCCGACGAGGTTGCCTGCGACGCCGCCGGCGGGGTACGACCGCACCGCGTATTCCTCGGCGGAGATGCCGAGGACTCCGAGCTTCTTGACCTCACGCCAGGTCTCTGCGGTCAGACCCTTTGCGACAGGGTTCCAGCGTTTGTCGCCGACGAGTTTGGGGTAGAGCACACCGGGATCGGTCTTCAGCGGTTTCGACAGGGCTTCGGCCGCTCCCCACGCCCCGACGAGTTCGCCGTCGACTTCGTACTGGGCGACGTTCTGCTGGTCGACGACGAGCTGGTAGCGGGAGACGCTGTCGGCGAGCACGGTGCCGTCGGCGGCCAGGATCTGTCCGCGTTCGGCCGGCAGCGTCCGGGTGACCAGCCGGTTCGACAGTGCCTTCTCCGCCAGCTTCATCGAGTCCATGCCCTGGATCGACACCAGCCGGACGGAGGTGATGAGGAGGACGAGGACCGAGACTGCGGCGATGAAGCCCATCCGCAGACGCAGATTGGGGCCATCGCCCTTGCGCTTCCTCTTCAGTCGGGTTGTGGTTGAGCCCATTGCTTGAGTCCTCGGTCCTTGGTGTGGTCGGCGAAGGTTTCGGTCAGGCCGTTCCCCGGTCCCGGTGAGCTCGGACTACTTCGGTGCCTCCTGGCTCGGAGCCGCCACGTCCTGGCTCGGGCTGCCCCCGACGACCGGGAGCTTCTCATCCGATCGTAGATTGGGTCGGAGGTCATCACGTGTATCGGCGCGCGGGCCGGGCACGACTGCGGGCTCTTTCTCACCGCTGACATCGATGCCGGGGGCGTCGATGAGCTTTCCGGTCTTCGCATCGAGGAATTTCGGTGAGGAATCCCTGACGAGGCCGAGTTCCTCGGCGGCCAGGGCGATGTTCTGCGGGGACTCGCGGTACGAGTTGTCCTCGACGAGGCGGTCCTTCTGTTCGGCCAGGTCTTCCTTCTGACTCGTCAGCTGGTCGACCTTGTAGGAGGTGTTGGCCACGAAGATGTTGAGCAGCAGCACGGCCACGACGGTGGCCAGGAGGATCCCCACGCACAGCATCGAGAAGGGCAGACGGGACTTCGGCAGTTCGAACTTGAGCAGCCGCAGCTTCGCTCCGCCCTGCTGGCCACCGGCCTCTTCGAGCCGGCGGAAGCGTTCGGTGAAGTGGGGCTGACCCGCGGTCGCCTGAGAATTCCTCACGATCGTGCCTCCCTGATCTTCTGCACTGCCCGCAGGCGGACGCTCGCCGCCCGCGGGTTGGTCTCTGCTTCGTGTTCATCGGCCATTTCGGCGCCCCTGATGATCTCTGTCAGCCAGGGCTGGTGCTCCTCGGGGACGACCGGCAGGTCCGGCGGCGCCGAGGAGGTCGTGGCCGCCCGGAAGGTCTTCTTCACGATCGTGTCCTCCAGCGATTGGTAGGACTCGATGACGGCCACTCCCCCGACGTGCAGCGCCTCCAGGGCCGCAGGCAGCGCGGTCCGCAGCACTGCGAGTTCGTCGTTGACCTCGATGCGCAGGGCCTGGAAGGTGCGTTTGGCGGGGTGGGAGCGCTTCTTCGTCTGCGGAATCACTCGCGAGAGCATGGCCGCGAGCTGGTCCGAGGTCTCCCACGGGGTGTGGGCCCGGTCGGTGACGATGATCTTCGCGATCCTGCCGGCCAGCTTCTCCTCGCCGTATTCGCGCAGGATCCGGCGCAGCTCGGATTCGGAGTAGGTCGCCAGCACCGTCGCGGCGGTGAGTTCCTGAGTGCGGTCCATGCGCATGTCCAGGGGTGCCGGTCGGGAATAGGAGAAGCCGCGTTCGTCTTCGTCGAGCTGGAGGGAGGAGACTCCCAGGTCGAGCAGGATCGCGCTGATCGCTTCGATGCCGAGGTCGGCGAGGACGTCGGGCAGCTCATCGTCGACGGCGTGGACGATATCGGTGCGATCGGCGAAGGGGGCCAGACGTTCGCCGGCGATGTCGATGGCCTGCAGGTCACGGTCGATGCCGACGAGGTGGACATCGTCGAAGGCCGTGAGCACGGCTTCTGCGTGCCCGCCCATCCCCAGGGTGCCGTCGACGACGACCGGGGTGAGTCCGGCGGTCCGAGCGGCTTCGACGCCGACGCCGATGAGTTCGACCACGCGCTCCAGGAGCACCGGTACGTGCTGCTGAGATGTCATGCGCGAGTCCTTCGTGTGGGTGTGAGTGTCGGGGGCGTGTGCGCTGCTGGAGCCAGAACCTTGACCGCCGAGGCCCTGCCACCGGGGAAGTGTGTCAGGACGTCCGAGCTTCGGAAACGGGGAAGTTCCCCGAAACTCGAGCACGGCGGGCAAGGATCAAACCCGAGCAGAATCAGATCACTCCGGGGATCACCTCCTCTTCGCGTTCGGCGAAGGCCTGCTGAGCGCCGACGAGGTAGTCCTCCCAGGTCGGTGCATCCCAGATCTCGACTCGGTTTCCCATGCCGATCACTGCGACTTCCCTGGTCAGTGATGCGTACTGCCGCAATATGTTCGGGACCGTGATGCGCCCCTGTTTGTCCGGCTGGTCCGCAAATGCCGCCGACAGGAACACACGCTGGTAATCGCGGGCTTCCTTGTTCGTCTTCGGCGCGTTCTGGATTCGCGCGTGCTCGGCTTCGAACTCCGTGGTGGGGAACAGGGTGAGGCAGTTCTCCTGGCCACGGGTCAGAACGAGTCCGGGCGACAGCTCCTCGCGGAACTTTGCGGGCAGGATGAGGCGACCTTTGTCGTCGAGCTTCTGCATATGAGTGCCCAAGAACATGTCGTCTCACCCCTTTCGAAACCCATCGGCTCCGATAGCAACCACAGTACTCCACTTCCCTCCACAGATTCCAGCTTTTGATCCCAGCGATACGTCGAACCTAACGTTTTCCCAGGTCAGATAAGTGGAGGAAAGTGGGGAAAATTTCCCTCAGGCGCGTCGCGGGGGTGTCGGGCAGACGGGAATCAGTACGTTCACGCACAGGGGTGGTCCGCCTCGGCGAGAGCAGCGAAAGCGGCAGAGATCCGCGAGAATCCGCGGATCACGGATGCTTCCCCGCACCGAGGTGGAGGCGAATGGGGAGGAAAGTGGAGGGTCCGCGTGGAGGAAAGTGGGGAGGAGGGTGGGGAGTGGAGTGGGGGTCGCCTCGGGGAGCGGATGGAGGCGCGGAGGGATGGGCAATGACGAAGCTGAAAGAAACTCGTGTGGCTGGGGTGCCGGCTTTCAGGGACAATGGAGGGTATGTCGACCAGCCAAGAAGGTACACAGACCAATTCCGTGATCGGCGCCGAACACATCGAGTGGGTGCAGAATCTGACCTCGCGGGCACGCACAGCGATGAACTCGGTCCTCGAGGGCAAGGATGAGGCCGTCGGGCTCTCGCTCATCGCGCTGCTCGCCGGCGGACACGTCCTCTTAGAAGACGTCCCCGGCGTCGGCAAGACCCTGTTGGCCCGTGCCATGGGCAAGGTCGTCGACGGCTCCGTGCGCCGCATCCAGTTCACTCCGGACCTGCTGCCCACCGACGTCGTGGGCGTGAACCTGTTCAACCAGGAGACTCGTCACTTCGAGTTCCGGCAGGGCCCGGTGTTCGCGAACATCGTCATCGCCGACGAGATCAACCGCGCGTCCCCGAAGACGCAGTCGGCGATGCTCGAGTGCATGGCCGAGGGACAGGCGACGATCGACGGGCAGACCTATCCGATGCCCACGCCGTTCATCGTCGTCGCCACTCAGAACCCGATCGACATGGAGGGCACCTACGCTCTGCCCGAGGCGCAGCGTGACCGCTTCCTCACGCGCATCTCCCTGGGGTATCCGGCGACGTCGGACGAGGTCGATCTGCTGGACAACCAGATCCAGAACGATCCCCTCGAGACCGCCGCCGCGGTGACGAACCTCGAGCAGATCACTCAGGCGCGCACGATCGTCCGCCATGTCTCCGCGAGCCGGGCGCTGCGCGAGTACATCGTGGCGATCCTCCACGCCACCCGCAACGATCAGGCGATCCTGCTCGGCAGCTCCCCGCGCGGCGGCGTCCACCTGCTGCGTGCGGCGAAGGCCCGCGCGGCCCTGTCCGGGCGCACCTTCGTCACCCCCGACGATGTGCAGGCCTTGGCTCCGTACATCCTCGCCCACCGCATCATCCCCCGCGACGGCGACGACGCGGAGCTGGCAGCCGACCTCATCGGTCGGGTGCTCTCCCGCGTGCCCGTCTCGACGAACCAGTGACCGCATGCGACTGAGCACTTCGGGCATCATCTTCGTCCTTGCCGGGGCGGCCCTGATCATCACGGCCTACCGCTTCGCGCTGCCCGGCCTGCTGCCGGCCGGCCTGCTGCTGCTCGGCCTGGTCCTGCTCTCGGCGCTGCTCATCCTGTGGGGCACCCGTCGGGTGTCGATCGCGATGAGCACGAACCTCCACGAGGTGGCGCTGGCTCCCTCTGGTGACCGCTACCCGCTGGCCGCCGAGGGCAAGGAGGTCGAGGTTCAGGCAAACGTGACCAATGTCGGCCAGCTCGCGATCCCCGGCGCGACGATCGACTTCGTTCCGGCCGAGGGGTTCGGCGATTCGACCTCCGGCGATGTTCCGGCGCTGGCTCATGGGGCGTCGCAGACGGTGCTGACGTCCTTCACCCCGAACCGCCGTGGTGTCTCCGGAATCGACTCTGTCCTCATCACGGTATTCGGGCCCTTCGGCCTGGTGAAGATGAAGAAGAAGGTCCACGGGGCCTTCCCCGTGGCCGTGTCCGTGCCAATTCTGCCCGCCCGCATCCCGCAGGATTCGTCGATCCGGCCCGCCCGCCTCGACGACGGCAAAGTCCGCACCGGTCACACCACCCGAGACTTCCACACACGTGAGTACGTGCCCGGCGATGACCTGCGGCATGTGCATTGGCCCTCGACGGCGAAGTCCGGCGAGCTCATGGTCCGGCATGAAGCCGATGAGGAGACGCTCTATGCGCTCATCCTCATCGACCTCGTCGCCGATGAAGGCGCTGAGGAGCCGAGCGATCTCGAGATCGAGTTCCTGCTGGCCGCGGCGACCGCGGCCGGAACCGCGTTCCTCAAGTCCGACTACGAGGTCAATGTCGTTGCTCCCGGACACCAGATCAGATTCAAAGGAGCCCGCGAGATCGACAAGCTGCGTCTGCTGACCGCCCTTGTGCGTCCGGGCAGGGTCGAACTGCCCTCGCACGACAACCCGAACCACATCGTCATCTGCTCCGTCGGTGATCAGCGGGGACAGGAACTCGCCTCGCACTTCTCCCGTCGGGTGCCGGTGACTCTGCGCACCCTCAGCGAGATCGACGATCTGACGATGTTCGGTCTCAGCGAGGACCTGCCGGAGTCGTGGACGACCTTCGAGTCCAAGCGATCCCGCGGCGGCACCGGTCGGAGCTCGGCCGAACCCGGGCCGGGCACCGCCGGCGCCGGAGCCTCTGCGGCTCCGGGCAGCGCGAGCTCGACTCCGCAGGGGGTGCGCCGATGAGTCTCTATACCCCTGACACCCGTCCGCGCGGAGCCGATTCCGGGCCTCCGGAACAGGACTATTCGGCACCGGTGTCGACGAACGATGAGCGTCCGAGCACAGGTTGGCTCGAAGCGATCGTCGTCTTCGTGGCCATGGCGCTGACGGCGGTCGCCGTGTCGGCCGTGTTCAAGGACTTCGCCTGGCTGTCGCCCGTGCTGGTCTCCGTGGCCGTCGTCGTCATCGTCGGTGCCGTCTTCCGCACCGTTCCGGCGCTGCGGTCGACCGGCACCGCGGTCATCGCCCAGTGCGTGGCCGGTCTCATCACCGTGTTCGTCGTCTGTGCCGGGGATTCGCTGCTGCTCGGGTTCATCCCGACCGGTGAGGCCTTCGGCGCGGTGATCGATCTGCTCTCCGAGGGAGTCAGCGACCTCTATGCGACCGCTCCCCCGGCGGCGAGCACACCGGGCTTCATCGCGATGCTCACGATCGCCTTCACCCTCATCACGATCCTCATCGACGGTCTCGTCTCGGATCTGCGGGCGCCGAAGGTCGGCGGTGTGCTGCTGCTCGTGCTGTGGATGATCCCCGTCTACTTCGCCGCTCAGGAGGTGAAGTGGTGGCATGTGGTCGCGATCCTCGCGGCATTCCTGCTGCTCATGCTCAGCCCCTATCTGCCCGCGACCCGGTGGCGCGGAGGAATGACGGCGATCCTGGCCGGAGCTCTGGCTCTGGCGGTCGGCATCGGCCTGCCCCTTCTGCTGCCGCCGGTGCCGACCCTGCCGGATCGGGGGTCGAAGGGCCAGGGCGACCTGACCGTGACGAACCCGTTCCTCAACCTGCGACAGAACCTCGGCGATCGCGATGACACGACGCTGTTCCGCTACCAGACGACGGCCGAGGAATCGGATCCGATCCGGTTGACCTCGATCGATGACTTCGACGGGGAGAACTGGGCGCCGAGCCCGTTCAGCCTCGATCCCTTCGCGATCGCCACCGATGGCATGCCGTGGCCCGAGGGGATGCCGCGGGACAAGAACTTCAACGAGGAGACGATCAGCGTCGCCGTCGGCGACAACTACGATCAGCAGTACCTGCCGTCTCCGTATGCTCCGCAGCAGCCGAAGGATCTGGGTCGCCGGTGGATCTTCGACGAGAAGACGCTGACGATCGTCGGCAACGGTGAGAAGACCGGCGGACTGCAGTATTCGATGGACTATCTGTCCCCGAATCCCGATGTCGCGGATCTGCAGTCGGCGACTCCGGTGTCCGAGAGCGATTTCGAGACCGAACTCGCAGTCCCCGATTCTCTGCCCACGAGCGTGAAGGAGACGGCGGAGCGAGTCACCGCCGATGCCGAGAATCAGTGGGAGGCCGCAGTCATGCTGCAGGCGTATTTCCGCGGCGGCGATTTCGAGTATTCGCTCGATGCTCCCGAACGCGCCAGCGGCGATGCGATCTCGGACTTCCTGGCCGATAAACAGGGCTACTGCGTCCAGTTCTCCTCGGCCATGACGATCATGGCCCGCACGATGGGCATCCCGGCGCGCATCGGCGTCGGCTACGCCGGGGCGGATGAGGGCGAGGACGGCTACGACGTGAGCATGCAGGATTCGCATGCCTGGCCGGAGCTGTACTTCGAAGGCGCCGGTTGGGTGCGCTTCGAACCCACCCCCGGCGGGCCGGCCGGCGATCCGCCGAAGTGGACTCTCGCCAATGGCGCCGACCAGCAGGAGGAGAGCGACGAGACAGAATCAGCGAGCCCGAGCGAAGAGCCGACCGAGTCCGCCTCACCGACCGGTGGCTCCGAAGGGCCCACCGAGGAGGAGACGAGCACGGAGGCCGCAGAGCCGGCCGGTTCGGATCTCGGCACGGTCTTCGGCATCGCAGCGATCGTGCTCGTCCTGCTGCTGCTCGCCGCACTGCCGGCGATCTGGCGTTCGATCCTGCGTTCGCGCCGGACGAAGGATCCGAACGACCTCGAAGCGGTGTGGACCGAGGTCCGCGCTCTGGCGACCGACTACGGGCAGAGTTTGGATTCGAGTCGGACGCTGCGCTTCAACGAGCTCGTGCTCTCCGGTGCAGTCCCTGCAACCGGTGCTGCCGGTGGCTCCGGGACTGCGGGCGCCACGAGCTCGCCCGAGGCAGACGCGGGCACCACGGCACCGGAGGTCGATCCGGACACCGGCGAACCGACGCGAAAGTCCGCCGCCGAGGCGGCCGCCGGTTCCGGTGCCGCCGCCCAGAGCGCAGAAGGCGCCGGCTCCTCGACGTTTGATCGTTCGGATGAACGGCTGCGACGTTTGAGCAGTCCGGCTCCGTCGACGCCGACCGAGACGGGCCGTGATGATTCGGCCCTGGGAGCGTTCGTCGATGCTCTCGAAGCCCAGCGCTACGGTGCCGCGACCGAGTCTCTCGACGACTCCGAGGTGCGCGCGCTCGTCGACGAGGTGAAGACGGACCTGTCGGAGCGAGCCACGCCGGGCGGTCGGATCTCCGCGAAGATCTGGCCGGCCAGCTTGTTCAGTCGTCCCAAATGACGATGAGCTGACGATCCTGGCCGATACCTGACGATCCTGGCCGATACCTGACGATCCTGGCCGGTGAACGAAGAGGCGGTCCTGCGGGGCCGCCTCTTCGCTTCCGCATCCTCCACGACAGGCTCGCCCCGCGAGGCGGCTCGTCGCAGGCTCCAAGAGCCTGGGAGCTCAGTGCGTGAGCGTGGCACCTCAGTGCCCTGCCGCGTGTTTCGCGTCCTCTCGATCGAGTGCACGCAACGCGAGCAGTCCGCGCACGGCGGCGATGGGCTTCACCAGCGGATGTTCTCCGAATCGGTAGTCTCCCCCGCGGACCAGTCGTCGTGCCAGGTCCGGGCGCATCTGCCACAGGTGGTCGCGCGCCTTCTCGGCATGATGGGAGTTCGAGACGATGCTGATCGTCGTGGCCGGGGTGAGTTCGCGATCGATGATGGGGATCGCGTTGGCGATGTTCTCCCACGTCGTTGTGCTCTGCCCCTCCCGCACCGTTCGAACGGTGAAGCCGAGTTCCTCACGGGCGAAGCTCTCCACGATGAGCGCCTCCGACGTTCTGCCCGCGACGACTCCTCCGCAGAAGATGAGGAGGCTCGACCGCGCCCTCGGATCGATCGACCGCAGACCCGCGCGGACCCGGAATCGATTGATTCCGTTCGACCGCAGACCCGCGCGGACCCGGAATCGATTGATTCCGTTCGGCCGCTGCCCGCGGTTGGCATATCCGAGGACCACGATGATCTGGTCGCTGCCCGCCGTCCGCATGGTCGCTGTGTGACGACTCGCGCACCGACTGCTGCGGCGCCTGCGGGGATCGGCGACGTCACAGTCTCCCAGTCGGCGGTGACTCGATCGCCAGTGGGCCGCCTCGGCGAAGACGAAGACACCGGCACAGACGGCGAGGACTGAACCGGCACTCACGAGCACGCGGACCGGCATGGAAAAAGGCACCCTCATATCGAGAGTGCCTTGATCGCCGAGACCGGGATCATTCGCCGCGCTGGCGCTTCTCCCACCGGTCTTCCATCCGGCTCATGAACCCGGAGTTGCCCTTGGCGCCGCTCTTGCCTCCGGAATTCCGAGAGTCCGTCTGAGTCGTGCGCACATGACCGGGACGGCTGAACGCCCAGTACATCCCGGCGACCATGAGGCCGAACCCGACGACGCCGAGGGCGATCCACCAGACGGAGCTGGAGACGAGCGAGATCGCGAGGATCGTCGCGGCCAGCCCGGCGAGCGCGACGATGATGCCGAGGACGAAGCGCTTGGCGGAGAACCCGGGACCCGTGGCAGCGGCCTGGGTTTCCGAGATATTCCGCGCAAAACGAGGGTCTTCACTGCGCAGCTGCTTCTCCAGTTGATCCAACAGCTGCTGTTCGTGATCGGAGAGTGGCATCTCGAACCCCCGTTTCGCTTCTCAAGTCTTTCACTCAATCATAGTCTCTGAGGCCCGAAAAAACATCTCCGCAGGCTGTCAGGAGCCGGATTCCCACGGGGTCTTCAGACTGTGCTCCCGCTCACCCGCTCTCAGGCCTCGGGAGGCTTGCGCAGAAGCGAAGCCTGGGAGATCGCTTCGCTGCCGAACCGGCGTCTCACCTCGTCGAGGGCGACCTCGGCGTCGCGTCCGGAATGAACTGGTTCGTCCAAGGTGGCCTGTCGTCCCGTGACGGCGAAATCGCTGAGTCCGGCAGCCCTGACCCCGAGCAGTCTGACGCCCTGAGAGCGCTGCTCGCGCAGCGTGCGCAGAGCGGGGCGAAGGGCCTCGTACATCTCCCTGGCCAGATCCGTCGGAGCCGTCAGGGTCACCGATCTCGACAGGGTGGTGAAATCGCCGAGGCGGTACTTCAGTCCGAGGCTCGTGGCCACCTTCCCCTCCGCACGGACCCGATAGGCGACCTTGTCGGCCAGACGCAGCAGTTCGTGTTCGAGCACAGCGATGTCCCAGATGTCCTCGCCGAAGGTGTTCTCCGCACTGATCGAGTGTTCTCTGGCCTGCTGGTCGAAACCGGAGGAGTCCTGTCCGTGGGCGGCCCGCCACAGCTGATGGCCGTGGGCACCGAAGACGCGTGCGGCCCAGTCCTCGTCCACGGCGGCGAGGTCGCCGATGAGACGGATTCCGTAGCGGGAGAAGCCTGCCTGGGTCTTCTCCCCCACTCCCGGCAGAGCTTCGATCGGCATCGGGTCGAGGAATTCCCGGGTCGCAGCCACGGGCACGAGCAGCTGACCGTTCGGCTTCGCCCTGGTCGAGGCGAGCTTGGCCACGACCCGGCTGACGGCGATGCCGACCGAGGCGCTCAGCCCCGTCCGCTCCCGGATCCGGGCACGCAGCTGGGTGGTGATCTCGACCGGAGAGCCGAGTCGTCGCACAGCTCCGGAGACGTCGATATAGGCTTCGTCGACACTGACCTGACGAACATCGGGAGTGACCTCGGCGACGAGATCGAAGACCTGACGGGAGTAGGAGGAATACAGGCCGTGGGAGGGTGGGATCACCTCGGCGATGGGACACAGATTCATGGCCCGCGACATCGGCATCGCCGCGTGCACCCCGAACTCGCGCGCTTCATAGCTGGCCGAGACGACGACTCCGCGGCCGCTGCGCCCGCCGACGATGACGGGACGGCCGACGAGGTGCGGACGGCTGAGCAGCTCGACGGAGACGAAGAACGAGTCCATGTCGAGGTGGAGCATGGTGGCACCGGCGTCGTCCGTGCCCAATCGGCTCAGATCACCTCCGGATCGTGCCAGCTGCTTCCGACTCATCGCCTGCCCCTCGCGTTCGTTCCTTTCGGCTCCGCCGAACAGTCCAGGTACTCTTGAAGCATGGTATCGCGCACCTCTGTCATGACACTGCCCATCGTCGCCGCTCTCGCTCTTGCGGGCTGTTCGGGAACCGATGGAGACACGGCCGAATCAACCGCTTCGGCCTCCCCGGAGACCTCGACCTCCGCAGCCTCGGCCGAGACCACAGCCTCGGCAAAGTCCGAGTCCGAGACCGCTTCGGCCGAAGCGTCGACCGAGGCCACGGGTTCGGATCCTGATACATCGAACGATGTCAAGGATCTGCCCGAGTACATCAAGCCGTACCCGGATTCCGAGGTGCTCTCCGCGTCGATCGTCAAGGCCCACAACGACAAGGACAAGAAGCTGCCCGAACAGGTCAGCCTCACCCTCCGCGCCGAGGCCGATGCCAAGGACGTCTTCGCGTTCTACGAGAAGGAGCTCGGCAAGGCCGACTTCGAACGCCTCGGGGATGAGGTGAAGACGAAGAGCGCCCGTGTGGTCAACTTCAAACACAAGGACAATGACAGCGTCCTCGTCGTCACGGTCGCCGAGGATTCCGAGGACAAGGCGAATTCGATCGTCACCGTCGGCGGAAACATCGGTTGATGACCTCACATCGTTCTGTGACGCCCGGAGACTCCCCCGAGTCCGCTCCGTCCGCTGCGCCCTCGTCGACGGCCGCGCCCTCGTCGTCCGCGGCGACGGGTGCCCCTCCCGCCCTCGTCGAGTCTCTCGACTCTCCGGAATCCATCGCCGCCGAGGTGTCCGCCCAGCTCGAGGCCTTCCTCGCTGAGAAGGCCGCAGAGTTCGAGGCGATCTCACCCGATGCGGCTGCGATCGGCGACGCTCTCATCGAGTTCACCCGCGGCGGCAAGAGGATCCGTCCCGTCCTGCTGTGGTGGGGCTTCCAGCTCGCCGGCGGAGACGTCCGCGCCGGCGCGGACACCGGCCCCTCCGCCGACGTCATCGCGGGCCTGGCCCAGGCGGCAGGGTCGCTCGAGCTGCTCCATGCCGCCGCGCTCATCCATGATGACGTCATCGACAATTCGGATACCCGGCGCGGCCGGCCCGCCCTGCACCGTCAGTTCGAAGCCCGCCATCAGCGCTCCGGCTTCCACGGCGACGGCGCCTCCTTCGGGGTCTCCGCCTCCATCGTCATCGGCGATATCTGCCTGGCCCTGAGCGAGGAGCTCTTCGAACGCTCGCAGGAGTGCCTGGGCGACAGCGCCTCGGCACGCGAACTGCGCGGAATCGTGCGCCGCGACGTCATGGTCGGCCAGTACCTCGATGTGCTCGCCGAGGTCATCCCCCTCGGCGACGCCCGGATCGCCGATCGCGCGTGGGAGGTGCTCAGCTTCAAGTCCGCGAAGTATTCGGTCGAGCAGCCGCTCCTGCTCGGCGCGGCCCTGGCGGGAGCGGACGATCGGCAGCTGGCGGAGATCTCCGCTTTCGGTCTTCCCCTCGGTCAGGCGTTCCAGCTGCGCGACGATGTCCTCGGCATCGCCGGTGACCCCGAGGCCACGGGCAAACCCGCCGGCGACGACATCCGCGAGGGCAAGCGGACCGTGCTCATCGCCGAGACGGCCTCTCGGATCCCAGCGGACCGGCTCGAGGTCCTCGCCGCACGGTTGGGCGATCCGGATCTCACCGACGCCGAGGTGGCCGAATGCGTCGGCATGATCACGGACTCGGGCGGTCTCGCCGCCGTCGAATCCTTCATCGCGGACAAACATGCCCACGCGGCGACGATCGTCGATACGTGGGCAGGAGACGGCGCGGCGACCGATTCAGCGACCGGGGCGGCCGCCTCGGCGCCAGTGCGCATCGGTCCGGCCGCACAGGAGCGGCTCAAGGCATTCGCGAGGGCGCTGAGCTACCGCTCCAGCTGAACCCGACGAACGGGCCTGCTCACCTCGAGCGGGCGGCGCAGATCAGAACGCCAGCGCCTGAGCGCGGCGGCGGACTTCCTTCTTGTTGCCGGCGCGAAGCAGGTCGATGGGCCGGCCCGGCAGGGAATCGTCGTGGGTGAAGAGCCACACGATGGCTTCCTCGTAGTCGAATCCGGCGTCGTAGAGGGTATGCAGAGTGCCCTTGAGCGGTTTGACGACCTCACCGTCGACGAAGAAGGCCAACGGGACCCGCAGAACCTTCGGATCGCCGATCTTGATTCCGCAGATGGCGCCGTCTTCGAGCAGCCTCCGTACCTGGGAGATGCCGAGCCCGGTGAGTTCTGCGATGTCGGGCAGCGGGGCCCAGTCCTGAACGAGTTCTTCGGTATTCACGCCCCCAAGCGTAGCAATATTCGGCAGAAACACCCCGCCATGCGGTGCCGAATGCTCGGGTCGAGCCCGCCCACTCGTTAGGCTGGGAATCGCAGCTTCCCCCATTCGACATGAAGTCAACAGGTGACAGATGACACGACCGCGACGGCACAGGCCCGTCACCGCCGCTCCTGACATCCGCGCCGCATCGAAGGTGAATTCGACCGGTCCGATCCCAGGAGCCGAACGGGTCGACCCCGAAAACGAATCCCCCACCGAGGTGGCCCCCACCACCGAATCCGACCACGACTCCGCTGACGAGGACGCAGCCGCTGCGAGCACCGGCCCACAGTGGATCTCGGGGACCGCGAGTGCGACCGTGCCCGTCACCCACGGCGGCCGCACCTACAAGGTCAAGCAGGGCGACACCCTCTACGCGGTGGCCAGCAAACACGGCGTCTCCGTACCCGCACTGGCCGAACTCAACCGCATCTCGCCGCGTCAGAACCTTCACCAAGGGCAGGTTCTGTCTCTGCCGGAGAAGAACGATCTGCCCGATGATGATCCCTCGCACATCGTCGCCCCCGGTGAGACCCTGCAGGGAATCGCCGCGCGCCACGGAATCTCTCCGGCGACCCTGCGGCGGGCAAACGCCATGGGCGATGACTCGCTCATCACGGTCGGTGAACTCCTCCTGCTGCGCCCGTCGACGGCCCGCCCGCGTCGCACCGCGCCCGAAGCCCCGCGTGACATCCCACGCGTCGCCGCCGGCGCGCAGGTCGAGGGCATCCGCCCCGCGGTGCTCCACGCGGCACGGCTGAACAAATACACCCTGCTGCACCGTCGCCATCCGGCACCGGCGCAGGCGAAGCTGCTCGTCGCCTCCCTGGCCGCCGAGCTCGGTGCCGATCCTGCCCTCATGCAGGCCGTCGCCGCTGCCGAATCCGGGTTCCAGCACACGACCGTCTCGGCCGGCAATGCGATCGGCATCATGCAGATCACTCCCCGTTCCGGTCGCTGGGCATCCGATATCGTCGGCCGCGGACTCGATCTGCTCGACATCGAAGACAATATCGTCGCCGGCACCGTCATCCTCGGCTGGCTGATGGAAACCGCCGAGTCGGAGAACGAAGCCATCGCCGGCTACTACCAGGACCTGCGCTCGGTTCGCGCCGACGGACTGCTGCCGGAGACGAAGGCCTTCGTCCGCGGTGTCCAGCTGCAGCGTGCACGTCTGCAGGAGGCCCTGTGACAGCCCGCCGAGATCCCCTCATCGGCACGGTGCTCAACGACCGATACCGCATCGATGCCAAGATCGCCCGCGGCGGCATGGCCATGGTCTACCGCGGCACCGACCTGCGTCTCGACCGTGAGATCGCGATCAAGGTCATGCACGAACACCTCATCTCCGATGAGACCTTCGTCGAACGCTTCCGCCGGGAGGCCATCAACGCCGGTCGTCTCACCCACCCGAACCTCGTGGCCATCCATGATCAGGCCCGTGACGGCGATATCGTCTACCTCGTCATGGAGTACCTGCCGTCGGTGACGCTGCGCCGTGAGCTCAAGCACCGCGGCAGCTTCACCCCCAGACAGGCGATCGTCGTTCTCGACGCGATCCTCGCCGCACTCGAGGCTGTGCACTCGACGGGCATCATCCACCGTGACCTCAAACCCGACAATGTGCTGCTGGGCACCGATGGACAGGTCAAGCTCGCCGACTTCGGTCTGGCGCGCGCCGTGACCACGGCGACGACGACGAAGACCCTCATCGGCACCGTCGGCTATGTTGCACCTGAGCTCGTCACCCGGGCCGGAGCCGATGCCCGCACCGACCTGTACACGGTCGGCATCATGTTCTACGAGATGCTCACCGGCGCTCAGCCCTACACCGACGATGTGCCGATCCAGGTCGCCTACCGGCACGTCCACGACACGGTTCCGCCGCCGTCGGAGGTCGTTGCCCGCCTGAGCCCGCGCCTGGACGCGCTCGTGCTGTGGGCGACGTCGAAAGATCCCGAGGACCGCCCTGCCGATGCCGCCGAGTTCCGACTGGCGTTGGCCGAAGCACGTGCGGAGATGACCGAGGCCGAACTCGACCTCGGAGATCCGCAGGTCTCGGCCGGTGAGCATTCTCCCATGCTCACCGCGAGCATCGATCTCGGCGAGGAAGTGCCGAAGGAGAGGCGCTCCCGCACCGACGAGATCCCGTATCTCGAAGGCGAAGAAGAGGACGACGCCGAGGCGGACACCGGTGACACCGATCCCGACGAAGGAGACGACGACCCGGACGATGCCGCCGCAGCGCCTGCCACGACTGCGGCCGGAGCCGTCGGTGGCGGTGCCGCAGCGGCAGCAGCCGGAGTCGGCGCCACCGCCGACTCCCCCGACTCCGATGCTGCGGACTCCGCCGTTGCCGACGAGCCTGCCGACTCGGACGATTCCGGTGATCGAGACGACTCCGAGGCCGAGCAGGAATCGGAGGATTCGGAATCCGATCGGCGTGGCCCGGCTGCGGTCGTCGCCGGCTCCGCGGCCGCCTCGGCGAGTCAGTCCCCTGTCCGACGTCGCCGACGTCGCGTGCTCACGGGACTCGTCGCCGTCGTCGCGGTTCTCGCTCTGGTCGCCTGGTTCGTCATCGCGAACCTGCCGGCACCGACCTCCATCGTCCCCGGCGAACTCGCCGGCAAACCCGTGGACGAGGTCACCTCGCGGTTGGAGGACAACGACCTCAGGGCCGAGCCCAAGGAGGTCTTCGACGACAAGGTGCCCGCCGGTACGGTCATCGGCACCGAACCCGTCAGCGGTGCAGAGCTCGCCCCCGACTCATCCGTCACGGTCGTCGTGTCCAAAGGTGAGGAGAAGTTCGCTGTGCCGAAGCTCCCAGGCATGAGCCGCGACGAAGCGGAGGACGCGCTGCAGAAGGTCAACCTCGCCGTCGGCAAGGTCGAGGAGGAGTACAGCGACACGGTCGCCGAGGACACCGTCATCTCGGCGTCGCAGAAAGCCGGGACGAAGCTGTCGAAGGGCGAGAAGATCGACCTGGTCGTGTCCAAGGGCGTCGCTCCGATCCCGGTTCCCAACGTCGAGGGGCTGACCTTCGACGCCGCCTATGCGACCTTGGCCAAGCGCGGATTCCGCGTCGGCAAGGACGAGGTGTTCTCCGACGACGTGCCCAAGGGCAAGGTCGTCTCTCAGTACCCGAAGAGCACCGAGGCGAAGCCGGCGAATTCGCTCATCATCGTCCGCGTTTCCAAGGGCAAGGAGAAGACGGACGACTCCGATTCGAAGGATGACAAGAAGGACGATTCGGCGGACACGAAGTCCGAGGACGAGAAGAAGGACGACTGAGCCACATCGGACTCGTCGGTCAGGCACGACGATCAGTCGGACGACGATTCCCGTCGGCCGAACGCGTGGCCACAGAGATGCCGGGGGCTGCGCAGAATCTCTGCGCAGCCCCCGGCATTGTGTCAGCTGTGGCCGTTACTTCCGGCGAGTCAGGTATTCGGCGACCTGGAAGGCCATCTCCAGCGACTGATCGTGGTTGAGACGCGGGTCGACGAGGGTCTCATAGCGGCGACGCAGACCTTCGTCGTCGATCTCCGTGGCTCCGCCCATGATCTCGGTGACGTCATCACCGGTGAGTTCGATGTGCAGACCACCGGGGATCGTGCCCGCATCGGCATGGGCGGTGAAGAATCCCTCGACCTCGGCCATGACGTCTTCGAAGCGACGGGTCTTGTACCCGGTGTTCGAAGTGATCGTATTGCCGTGCATCGGGTCGCAGACCCAGGTCACGTGCGGCAGGCGGTCGCCGATTCCCGACAGCAGAGCCGGAAGCGACTCACCGATCTGGCCGGCACCCATGCGGGTGACGAAGGTCAGGCGACCCGGCTCGGCGTCCGGATCGAGCTTCTCCGCCAGCGCCAGAGCGTCGTCTGCCGTGGCCGTCGGCCCGAGCTTGACGCCGATGGGGTTGCGCACCTTCGACAGGAAGTCGACGTGGGCACCGTCGATCTCGCGGGTGCGCTCACCGATCCACAGGAAGTGGCCGGAGACGTCGTAGGCTTCACCGGTGCGCGAGTCGATGCGGGTCAGTGCCCGTTCGTATTCGAGCAGCAGCGCCTCGTGGGCGGCGTAGAACTCGGTGGTCTTGAGCGCGTCGAAGTCGGCTCCGCAGGCATCCATGAAGCGGATGGCACGATCGATCTCGGCAGCGGTCTGCTCGTAGCGCTGGTAGCCGGGATTCGAGGCGAGGAAACCGCGGTTCCAATCGTGGACGAACCGCAGATCGGCGAAGCCGCCCTGGGTGAACGCACGGATGAGATTCAGCGTGGAGGCGGAGATGTGGTACGCCTTGAGCAGACGCTCCGGATCGTGACGGCGGGATTCCTCGGTGAACTCGTAGCCGTTGACGATATCGCCGCGGAACGACGGCAGGGTGACCCCCTCGCGGGTCTCCGTATCGGCCGAACGCGGCTTCGCGAACTGACCGGCCATCCGGCCGATCTTCACCACGGGCATCGAACCGCCGTAGGTGAGCACGGCCGCCATCTGCAGAACCGTCTGGACTCGGGCCCGGATCTTGTCCGCCTGGGCGCCGTCGAAGGATTCGGCGCAGTCTCCTCCGGCCAGCACGAAGGCCTCACCGCGTGAGGCGGCGGCGATACGCTGCTTGAGCACATCGGCCTCACCGGCGAAGACCAGCGGAGGAGAGCTGCGCAGGTCGGTGAGCACCTCGTCGAGTGCGGCACTGTCGAGATACGTCGGCTGCTGCTTCGGATCCATCTCTCGCCAGTCGTCGAGACCGCGGAGATTGTCGTGGCCGGCAGCGGCGATTTCTCTGTTGGACAGGACCGGATCGGTGTGGAGACTCACTGTTTCACTTTCATGGGTTTTCGGTACCGGTCTCGAAATCCTCGGCCGAGACGTTGTCGAGGAAGTCTCTGAACTGTGCGACTTCCTCTTCATCGGCCTCGGGGGCTTCGATTCCGGACTCTTCAAGCAGTTGTGTTTCGACGAAGACGGGGCAGTGCGCTGTCAGCGCCAGAGTCACCGCGTCCGAGGGGCGCGCGGAGATCGACTTCCCGTCGTTCGTGTGCAGCTCGGCCAGGAAGATCTGACCGTCCTTGCCGGTGATCTTCACATCCTGCAGCTCGGCGTCGTACTTCTCGAGGACGTCGAGCAGCAGAGCATGCGACATGGGGCGCGGCGGGGTCAGCCCCCGCTGCGCGATCGACAGCGCATTGGCCTCGATCGCACCGACCCAGATCGGCAGGTAGTAGGCAGGTTCGCTGGCCTTGAGCAGCAGAATCGGTTGGTTGGCTGGCATTTCGATGCGGACGCCGACAACCTCGGCTTCGACTTTTGACATCATCCCCCGGTCAGGAGCGCGGACGCTGCTGGAAGATCATTCGGAACTTGCCGATCTGCACATCGGCTCCGTTCTGCAGGTCGATGGAGTCGATGAGCTGACGCCCCACATAGGTGCCGTTGAGCGAGCCCGTGTCGCGCAGCGTGAAACCGCTGGGCGTACGGATGAACTCGGCATGCTTGCGCGAGACGGTGACGTCATCGAGGAAGATGTCGGCGTTCGGGCTGCGGCCCACCGTGACCACGTCGGTGTCGAGCAGGATCTGCGAACCGGAGTCCGGCCCGGAGACGACGACGAGCAGAGCATCGGCGTCCTGCAGACCTTCGAGGTCGGGCACCGGGTGGATCTCACCGGTGTGCGGGTCCAGGATTCCCTGGAACTGCTGGCTGCCCGAATCATTCATCGGATCCTGACCGCCGCTCGCCGGCGCACCCTGTGGCTGACCGGACTGGGGCTGACCGTACTGGCCGGGGCCGGGCTGGCTGCCCTGCTGCTGGTTGGGATCGAACTGATCGTCCTGGCCGGCGCCGTTCGACCCGTACTGCGGCTGGCCACCCTGCTGCGGCTGGTTTCCGTACTGCTGCTGACCTTGGTTGCCCTGGGGCTGGCCGGATTGCGGCTGGCCGAAGTTCTGCGGTGGATACTGACTCTGCTGAGGCTGATACTGCTGCTGGCTCTGGCCGCCCTGACCGTTTCCGGCGTAGGGCTGGTCGGCCGGCTGCGACGCACCATAGTTCTGCACGGCCTGCGGGGTGCCCCCGTAGTGCTGTCCGTTGCCGTACTGCGGCGCCTGCGGGGCTCCGTCAGCCAGCTGCTGCGTGACGGGCGGGGTGTTCCCCTGGCCGTTCTGGTCGACCTGAGGGTTCATCCGAGTCGCCGACTCGTCACCGCCGTTGCCGGCTCCGAAGGGGAACTTCTTCGACTGCGGGGCCTGCCCGTTGTCATACCAGGGCTGCGAGGGGGTCGGACGATTCTGATCGTGATTCTGCGACATTACGCCTCCTCGCTCTGAATGAGCTCTTTGTACGCCTCGCTGTCCATCAGCGATTCGAGCTGTGCGGGGTCACTGAGTTCGACGAGATACATCCACCCGTCTTCGAAAGGCGACGAGTTCACGGTCTCTGGTGAGTCGTCGAGTGAGTCGTTGACCTCGGTGACGGTCCCCGACACAGGTGCGATCAGGTCAGAGACGCTCTTCGTGCTCTCGACTTCGCCACAGGACTCCCCTGCGGTGACCGAATCCCCGGCTTCAGGCAGGTCGACATAGACGACGTCACCCAGCTGTTCCTGGGCGAAATCAGTGATACCCACACGGACTACTGCATTGTCATCCGTGGTCGCGACCCACTCATGGTCGCGCGAGTACCGCAAAGATACTGGATAATCCAGATCTGCCATGTCGACTCCTCTAGTTTGTCGGTGTACCAAGCATAGCCGCCTGAGCCACGTTCATAACAATCACGAAACGGAAATGTTACCGAGTCACCCTGACAGGCCACTGCATGTCCCGCTTCTTCGGTATCCACCTGGGATGATACCTGTTTTTCGAAGGTCACGGAACGCGGTTTTGGCAGTTGACCCCCGATCGGTATAAGCTAGTTCTCGTTGCCCATGAGGGAGTACGGTAACGGGCTATGGCGCAGCTTGGTAGCGCGCCTGACTGGGGGTCAGGAGGTCGTGGGTTCGAATCCCGCTAGCCCGACGTAATAGCCCAGGTCAGAACACGTTTCTGGCCTGGGCTTCGTCGTGTCCGGGGTTGGTTGAGACCGCCGCTGGAGCCTCCCGCTCCTCCCGCGGGCGTTGCCTCCGGTCGAGGCCCGGATGAGCCTGAGTTGATCACCCGGGACCAAACCGGGACCAGAAGCCCATTTTCGGCCTCAGAGGCCACGCTCGTCGGGACCAGGCTTCGGCTTCCCGCGCCTCTTGCCCGAGGGCCGCTCGGGCGCCTCTGCCTGGGCGTCGAGGAACCGGTTGGCCAGCTCCCCCGCCTTCGCGATATGCCCCAGATCAGGGTGCAGGTAGCCCTTGGTCGTGTCGATCGATTTGTGGCCGAGGATCTTCTGGAGCACGTGAAGCGGGATGCCGGCATCGGCCATCCAGGTCGCTCCTGTATGCCGCAGACCATGCCGGGACAGCTGCGGCAGCCCCATCTCGTTGACGAGCTCGTCCCACTTCGTAGCGCGGCTGACGTTTTCGGTCGTGATCACTCCGCCGCGCACGCCGATGAGCACCCGGTCGGTCGGTTCCTTCCCGGCCGTCAATCGTTCGAGGACGGGCACGAGCGGTCGCAGGATTGGCACGGGCCGCTCCTCCCTGCCCTTGGTCTGCTTTGTCACGAGTCCGCTCGAGGAGGGGAATGTCTGTTTGCGGATGGTGACGATGTTCGCGTCCCAGTTGACATCCTCGACCCAGAGACCCGCGACCTCGGAACTGCGCGCCGAAAGGAGCGCACACAGCATGACGTAGTCGGAGTAGGGCTGGCCGGCCCCACCGCAGGCCTCGGCGAGTTTGGTCAGCGTCTCGAGGTCCTTGATGGCGTGCGCGCGCGGGGAGGTATCGGCGGGGCTGCTGAAGTCGAAGACCGAGCTCTTCCCATAAGAGCGACGGGAACGGTTGCGTGCTGGGTTCTTCTCGATTAGCTCATCCCTCACCGCCTCGTCGAGGACGCGCACGAGTGCGGCGACCGAGGACTTGATCAGCGAGGGCGAGAGCTTCAGCTCCCAATCATCGATGGTCCGGTCGATCATGCCGGTACTGATCCCTGCCACCGGCACATGCCCCATCGCCGGAATCACTCGCAGCCGGAGTCCTGCCCAGTAGCCGGTGGCAGTCGAGGTCGGGTCGAGGCCGCGCTTCCAGCTGTCGCCGATCTGCTCGATGTAATCGCTCAACGTGATCGTCAGCTCCACCCCGACCTTCGCCGAGCGTTGCAGCTGGTCGAAGAAGGCATCGGCCGCTTCCTCGTCGGGAACGACCAAGGCCCGGGTGATGCGCTTCTTCGTCGCCGGGTCGGTCCACCTGGCCCTGGCACGGACCCCGGAGGCACGTTGTTCGACGTCAGTGGAGACCTTCACCCCGATCGGCGGGAACGTCGGCAGACTCTCAGGTGCGCTCATGCGTCTGTTCCAGGGAAGCCAGCCATGCCTCGACGGCCTCGTACCGGTAGCGGGCGATCCCGCCCATCTGCATGAACGGTGGCCCCTTCTCATCCACGCGCCAGCGCGACAGCGTCGACTCGGAGACTTTCAGGTAGGCGGCGACCTCCCGGCTGTCCATCAACGGGGAGACGAGGATCTGCCCGCTCGGCTCGGTCACGGCCGCTCGCTCCACTCGGAGTTCAGGATCTCCTGGACCTCGGCGTCCTGGGCACGCTGGCGTTCCAGGACCTGTTCTTCGACGAAGGAGACGAAGTCCTCGTTCCGGTTCTCTACCGGGTACTCGGTGCTGTCGGTCGGGGTGAACCCCTCGGCCTCTCCGCCGGGCCAGGGAGTGATGCGGGTGGCCCGATCACGGTCGAGCCGGCTGCCGGGGATGGTGACCCAGTCGCGGAGGCGTTCGCGGGCGGCGGCGAACTCGGCGTGGAAGACGACACCCATGTTTCCCTTGGCCTGCTGGTCGTAGCAGGTCAGCCACTGCTGCCTGAGCGCGGAGAGTTCCCAGATCATCTCCCAGTGTCGATGCCACATCGGCGGAATGATCTGCGGCGGCAGCCCATACGTGTGGCGCAACCAGTCTACGAACTGGTTGAGCTCGAGGAGCTCGTGCTCGAGGTCCTCGGGACTCAGGCGGGTCCAGTCGATGGTCCGCGGGACGCTGCCGAGCTGCGCGCGGAGGTCTTTGGCGTACTCGCGCGAGACCATCTGCTTGACCTGCTTGAGCACTTCCGGGGGCAGATCGGAGATGTCAGCGGTTTCGTCGGGGTTCGTCGGTGTCGGCATGATGCCTCCCGGGTTGCAGGGTCACGAAGAAGAAAGGGGTGCGCGGCGGTCAGCGGTGAGGGCGGCGTGGGGTGCTGACCGGCGCGCGGTCTGAGGGGGTCTTACCGAGACATCGCCTCGTGCCCAGGCGGCTCCGTCCTGGCCGGGGCGGGCTCAGCGGCGACCTCGGTCTGTCGCTGCGCGAGCACCTCGGCGACCGGATCGCCCGCCGGGGCCTGCCCCGCCTGGGGCTGCTGCCCGTCCGGCGGGCCCGCATTCGGTGTCGGGGGCGCCGCCTGCTGCTGCACGGGAGCGGCCTGTGGCGGTGCAGCGGGCGGCTGCGCGGCGACCGGTTGCTGGGGTGCCGCCTGTTGCGGTGCTGCCTGCTGCTGTGCGGGCTGCTGGGGAGCCTGCTGCGCGGGCTGGGCAGGCGCCGTCTGGGTCGGCTGCTGCTGCGCCGGTGCCTGCTGGCCAACGGGCTGCTGCTGGGCTTTCTCGCGGGCGACTGCGTCCTGCCGGGCGGCCTCGCGCTGCATCCCGTCGCGCTCGGCCGGGTACCGCTCGGGGCCGCGGTGGACGGTGTAGGTTGTGACGTTGTTGTCGTGGCCGATGTGCGAGGCGAGGAAATACTCCTCCGTGACCTGCTGCCCATCTCGGGTGGAGGTGTATTCCTTGTTGGCGCCGAAGGCGACGATGTCATCCCCTCTGCGGAACTTCTCGTGCGCCCGCTGCGCGGAGGCACCGAACATGACCATCCGGGTCTCGAGTGGCTCGAGTTCCTGCAGGACCCCGTTCTCATCGACCTGGGTCTGCGGGATCCCGACCCACGCGGAGAACCTCGCATCGTTGTTGACGGTCATCGACAGCTGCGGCCGGGACTTGATGAACCCCGAGATGCCGGGGCCGGTGGGAACGGGCATGATGCTTCCTCTCGCTTCGAACCCCAGCGGTCTCACCGGGGCTGTCCACCAGGTATGGGCCTCTCCCGGCACACCGCGACGGCGACCATCAGGTCACAGGGCAGTCATGCAGCCGAGGGCTTCTCGGTGCCCGGCTGGGTGCCCGCGCGCAACAGCTCCTCGATCCGGGCGCGATCGGTGCGCAGCTGGGCTGCGTCACCACGGGTGGGCCAAGCGCGCAGTTTCGTGATGATCGGCCGGGCGGTGCGCAGCATGACCACCCCGGTTCCAAACGGCATCGTCCGTAGCGTGTCCGGGGGCAGGATCGGTACCCGTCGGATGGAGCGCTGGTTCGAATGCGACCCGTAGGCATCGGTGCTCACCGAGTCGGTGGTCTCGTCTCGTTCTCCGACGAGGGTGGAGACGTCTTGGAGGTCCTTGGAGTTGCTCGCCCCGCCGAGGAGGATCTTCACGATCGAGGCATCCCAGAGCGCGTTCGCATTGTTCTCGCCCCACTTCTCCCGCGCCTGCGCCAGAGACTGCAGCACCGGCAAACACGTGATCCCGGTACCCCCGCCTTCGGCCATGAGCACCGGCAGCGCCGGAAGCGGCGCCAAGTTCCCAATCTCGTCCAATGCCAACAGCAGGGCCGGGTCCATCCGGGCCCCGGCGGAGCGGGCCGCGAGCTTACGGGCGGTCTCGACGAGGTCTTCGATAAACGCGGCCACGAGGGCTGCGGCCGCACCCGATCCGCTGCCAGTAGCCAGCAGATACAGGGTTCCGTTGGCGGTGAGGAACTCCTCCGGGTCGAACTCTTCGTCAGGTCCCGGTGACACGGCATCGAGCACGCGCGGATCGGCCAAGGCGGCGAAGGCCAGGGACACGCCTTGCCAGATCGAGTCCCTCGTGCGGGGGTCGGCCTGGACCATCGCATCGAGGGAATCGGCCCACCCATCGGCAGCATCCGGATGGGTCGAGAGGATACGGACAGCGTCGGCAGCAGTGGTGGGGTTGAACGCCCACTGGTAGACGGTGCGTGCGCCTTGCCCGTCGAGGGCTGCGGCATGGAGCATGGCCTGGATCGCTGCGGTGGTCTTGCCCTCCCAGAAGCCCCCATCGGAGACGCCGCCGAAGTTCGCTGCCGTCGCCAGGCCCTTGGCCCGGATCATCGCCGTCAGCGGGTCTGCGCAGCCGCGGACCGGGCTCCACCGCATTCCCGCCGGCAGGCCGGGAGCCAGCTGCTGCGGGTCGAAGATCGCCACCGGCCCCTTACGCTCCCGTGCTTTCATCGTCACGGTCAGGTTGTCCGGCCGGGTCGAGGTCGTGACCACCGGGCCGGCGGCATCGAGGATCATGTTGATCACGATGTTCAGTCCCTTCCCGCTGCGCGGCGGGCCGAGCAGCAGCATGGAGTCCTCGATCGTGGCCCACACCTGCCCGCCGCGCGTCGTGCCCAGCAGATATCCGACGTCGCTGGGATCGACCCGCCCCGTCAACGACGGACGCAGCGTCGATGCCTTCTGGATGAGGGCTCTCCGGGAGGCCACGCGCGCGACTTCCTCTGCCGTCGCCGTCCCGTCCAGGCGATGGATCTGATTGCTCTGCCTCGACCGGCGCACGATCCGCCAGACCAGCCCGGCCAGCAGCGCGAGACCGGCGAGGGTGAGGAGCACGAGCGCCCAGAACACGAACGGGTTCAGACCTGTTGCGCCCATCGCCGCCCCGGGGTCTAACGGGGAGGCGAAGACGCCGATGCCGGTCGCGGGCCCGCCGGTCGGTTGCGGCCGGCCGGTGACGAACGCGGTCGCGGAGCCGATACCGCGTAGGAGGAGGGCGAGAGTGGCGAATCCGGCCAGAGCGCCGAGGGCGAGGCTAACGAGTTGGTCATTGGGTGGGCGGTTGTTCACGAGCGGGTCTCCTTCGTGCCAGCCGGCCAGAAGAAGAGGCCGGGCAGCACTCAGGTGAGTGGCCGGATCGTCACGGTGCGCGAGAGGCGCCCGGCCAGTACCACCTCGACAGGCTCGGGCAGCTCGTCGATGTCGAGCTCGCCTCGGTCGATGAGGACGCGGGTCCGGCCACCGGCATCGGCGGAGGCGTGCCGGATGACGAGGGCGACGAGGATCTCCTCCCCGGGGGTGAAGTCCTCACCGGTGAGCTCGACCAGCCCCGACTCCTCCGCACCGTCATCGGTGCCGTCGGTGTCGTCATCGCCTGGGGTGTCTGGCTCGGGTGGTGGCGGGTCGAGAATGTCGGCCAGGACGCGACCGCCGGGTTCGTGCATTTCGACGCGCGTGGCGACCCCGAGAGCGCTGACCTGCTCGGCGATATGCGTCCAGAAATCAGCGCGGGCGATCGTGGTCGCGGTGGCCTTATCGCCGTTGGTAGTCACCACGAGGGTGTCCTCGTGGGCCTCGGCGACGATCAGCGGCAGTACCGGAGGGATCGCCTCTGCCCGGGCCGCGGTGTGCCTGCCGGTAGACGTGCTGGAAGGGCGGGAGCGTTTCTGACGTGATCTCACATCCGGCAGGTATGTCGCCTGTCCGGCCAGTCCGCTTCTACGGTGCGTTCACAGCACTTAGCAGGCGAGCAAGCGCGAGACCCAATAGGAGGACGCCCATGATCGCGCAGATGCCGCCACCGATGCGCAGGAGCCGCACGCCGCCACTCTCTGGGTCCGCATCGGTGGCGGCGAACACCGGAGGCCCGCTGACACTAGAACTTCCCTGCTGTGCTTGGGGCGCGGTCAGACGGCGTTCGACTCTGCCGTCGAGGTGGTGGATCTCGACGTGCGTGCGCCCGCCCAGCTGGCCTGCGAGCTCGTCGATCGCCGCGTCGAGCTCGCTGGTGTGTATCGGGGCGCAAGGCATGCGGGTGCCGTTGATCGTCGCGATCAGCCACGCCTCATCGTGGGCATCGAAACGAAGACGTTGCTGACCACCAGGGTGTGCTGTTCACGGGCCACCGCCCGGATGACGGAACGTAGCCTCCTTACGGTGGTGGATCTCTCCGGTCAGGTCTTTGGTGTGGGCTTCGGCGGCGGCGGAGCCTGCCCACCACCGCTGTTGTTCGCGGGCGGGGTCTGCGGCTTCGATGCAGGCGCGCTCGGCGCCGGCGTGGTGGGGTGCGCGGGCGGCACTGACCGGTCAGGTGGTGGCGTGGCCTGCCCCTCGCTGGCGGCTCCGGCGTGGCTGTCGGCGGTGCGGCCGATCGCGTCGCCGAGCTTCGGGCCGGCCTCCGCTGCGCCCTTGGCGATCTTCGCCCCGGCGACTGCGGCGATCCCGACCGGACCTGCCGCTGCAGCACCCGCCCCGGCTCCCGCTCCTGCACCGCCTCCGGCAGCGCCACCACCTGCGCTGCTCCCCGCCGCTCCGGCACCACCTCCGCCGCCCGGCGAGGGTTTGGGCCCACCCCCTGGCGGGGGCGGCGGATTCCCTCCACCACCATCGTTCTTGCTGTCTCCCCCGCCGTCGAGGATCTTCTGTGGCCCGCCACCGTCGGGCTTGCCGGGGAGGGGCATGGGCCGGTTCATGGCCTGCTTCGACTCTTGCTCCGCACTCATGACGTGGTACATGTCGAAGCCGACGAAGGAGATGAACTTGTAGACCATGTAGGGCGCGAACGCGGCGATGAACATCAGCACAATCCCCGCGATCGGATCCGCAATCGAACTGAGGTCCATATCGATCGGCGCGTTGACCTGATTGATCGCCACCAGGAACACCACGACGATCACGAGTTTGGAGAAGATCAGCGCAAGCACAAACGACGCCCACTTCCCGAACCACCCCTTCGTCGCATCCCACGACGCTCCCGATAGCGCGATCGGTGCCATCACGACGGCGACCAGGATCAGCGCCTTCCGGATCAGGAGGCTGAACCAGACGATTGCTGCCGCGCAGATCGCGAGGAAGCTGAGGAAGATGGTGATGATCGCGCCGGCTCCGGGTGCGGTGAGGTTGATCGCGGTGAGACCTGCGACGAGGACCCCGATCTTCCCGCCCATCTCCTCCAACGTCGTCCCGGTCGCCTGGATGATCCCGATCGAGAGTTGGTCGACGATCTCGAGCAGTGTCGCGGTCAATGTGATGACCAGGAACGACCCGAGCACCGACTTCGCTAATCCGAGGGCGGCGCGGGAGAGGGCGGTGGGGTCGCGTCTGATGAGGCCGGTGATGAGTTGCAGGCAGAAGAAGATCAGCATGACGAAGATCGCAATCCCGAAGATCACGTTGTACACGCCGATGTAGCCGGCCCCGGTGATGTCGACCAGGGTGGTGGAGTCGAACAGTGCCCAGACGCCTTGGAAGATCCAGGACGCGGCCGCTCCGATCGCTTGGGCGAGCCAGTCGAATGGTGCAGCGACGAGGGTGGCTGCGCCTTCACCGACGGCGTCGCAGACGTTGCTGATGATGGGGACGTCACAGATACCAGCCACAACACCCCTCCCTTCTACGGGTCGAGATGGTGGTGGTTAGGAGACGGCCTGGCCGACGTTCCAGAAGAAGTTGATCAGCGTCACCGATGCGCCGGTGATGATCGCGGCCCCGCAGGAGATCAGCACCCCGACCTTCCCCCGTGACGCCAGATGTGGGTTAGAGGAGTTGGAGCCGAATCCCCATATGACGGCGGAGATGATGAGGGCGAGGACGGACAGGATCAGCCCGATCGTCATCACCGCGCCCACGACCGTGCGCAGAGCGGCGATGCCGGGCAGCCCGGAGTCGTTCGGGGTGATGTCCACATTCGCGGGCAACACCGCGGCGAGAGTGGTGAGAGTGTCGAGAACGGCAAGCATGGATGGGCTCCTTCACAAGCGATCGCCCCGTACTTGGTCGTGCGGGGTCACTGGGACAGGTGCGATGCCGGAACGTGCGACCAGGCTCAGAGGGTGTCTCCGAGGTTCAGGAGGAAGTTCATCCATGCCACTCCGGCACCTGCGAGGGCGGCGGCTCCGAGGGCGACGAACACGCCGACTTTCCCTTTCGCGGCGGTCTGCGGGTTCCCGGCGGAGGAGGACACTGCCCACACGATCCCGGAGACGACGAGCATGAGCACCGAGACGATCAACACGATCGTGAGCAGCGCGCTGACGATCTCGATGAGGGTGGAGCGGCCTCTGACACTGGAGAGATCGGGGTAGACGTTCTCAGCTTGTAGCAGGGCCAAGGTGATGGCAGGCATACGGTTCTCCTCACGACAACGGGGGTGGGTGGGCACCGGTCAGGTGCGCCACCCACCCCGCCAGGCCTCCCTCAGCTCGGGTCAGGTGGTGCAGCCTGGCCCTCCACCGACCGGGGCGTCGATGCCCTCGACACCGCGTTCTGCGAGCCACGGGTCTGCGTCGACGGCGGGGGCGTTCGCGCCGTCGGGGTGGACTTGGAAGTGCAGGTGCGAGCCGGTCGAGTGGCCGCTGCTGCCGACGTCGCCGATGTGTTGGCCGGCGGTGACCCTGTCGCCAGTGGTGACGTGGATGCCGTGTGCCCACATGTGGATGTACTTCGTCGCGACCTTTTCGCCGCCGATGGTGTGCTCGATAGTGATCTGCCCCGAATACCCATCGACCATCCCCGCATAGGTGACCAGGCCGTCGGCGAGGGCAAAGAGGCTCGTCGCGGTTCGTGGTGAATGACCCTGCTGTGGCGGGTGTTCACGCTACGGTTCTCGCGGCGCTGGTCAGCAGGATACGCATCCGGTAGTTCTCCGGGTTGCGGAATCCGCGGCCGGTGCGTTTGATGTTCTTGATGCCGGTGTTCGCGGCCTCGACCTTCGCGGTGGTCGCGCCGGTGACGATGAGGACCTCGATCGCGTCCCACCAGGTCACGACGGTGTCGTAGAGCTTCGTCGTCTCGGGCATGTTCGCGATCTGGGCGAAGTAGCCCATCCGCATTCGCTCCTGCCAGGCCTGAGCGAGGGTGTCGGTGGCCAGGAGGCGTCGGAGCTGCTCTTTGATGCCCCAGGCGGCGGAGAGCTCGTCGGTGGGGTCATCGGTGCGGAAGACTGTCTCCAGTCGCTCCCAGGCTCGCGGGGTGAGGGTGTCGCCGCCGCGCAGCAGTAGCATCCGGTACGCCCAGGCCGGATCGTCCTTGCGACCCCGACGACCACGATGGGTGCGGGCCAGGCGTTGACGGACGGTGGTGACCATGTCGTTTCCGAGCTTGACCAGGTGGAACTTGTCGACCGAGACCGCAGCCCGCGGCAGCCAGGTCCGTAGTGCCTTGCGGAACGCGGCCGAGGGGTCGATCGCGACGATCTCGATCCGCTCCCGCCACCGCTCAGAGCGTTGGCTGAGCCAGTCTCCGACGGCGGCGCTGTCGCGGCCGTCGACGATGCCGAGGACCTGCCCGGTGTCCAGGTCGACCAGCGTCGTCATCCACGGCTCGAACCGCCTCCAGGAGCCCTGATCGGTGCGGAACCAGCGCACCGACCGGTAGCGGTGCTCATCGATGCCCAGCCGCCTCACGCGCGTCGCCTCGACATCAGTCAGGACCACAGCAGCAGCTGCCAGGGCGGCCTGGACCAGCCACCACGAGACGCCATGGGCCGGGGCGACTTCCGAGGCTGCCCGGCCGGAGGTGATCACAGCGGAGACGACCTGGTCCCGTAGCCGGGTCGTCGAGCGGGCGTATCGAGGGATCTGCACGGTGGCCTCCCAGAACGTGCCCCTGTCACAGCCCGGCTCGAGGCAGAACCAGCGCCGCTTGGCCCACATCACGACCGTCGCGCCGGCGACGGGAACGTCCCGGACCCGTTGTGACCGGCGCGAGTGAACCTTCGTCGCGAGCACCCCGCAGACCGGACAGCCCGGCGTGACGGTCGAGGTGATCACCACCCGCCGGTCCCCGTCGGGCAGGTCGGTGGCGTCGATGACGCGGTAGTTGGGCAGGTTGAAGATCGTGCTCGCAGCATCGCGCTGCGAACCAGTATTCTCGTGCACAGGCTCGTGGTCCTCTGGGATGTGGATGTCTTGACAACACCCATCACAGCAGGGCCACGAGCCGTTCTACGTGAGCGACGCGACGCTCCCCATCACCACGAACCGGGAAGAGCCCGTTTGCCACAGCACCGTCGTACGGCAGGCGCATGATCCCCCGATGCGCCCATTGCGCCGCTGGCGGTTCTCGCCGTGCGCTCCGTACATGTGTCTTCTCCGTCGAATAAGTGAGAGAGCCTGAACTCTGCGCTGATGCTAGCACACGAGTATCGTCTATCTCCACTCAAGGTACGTAGGCTTCTCGGCTATCGGGCGGGTGTAGCCGGAGAACACTCGATCAGCGCTACGCGCTCTCTCGCCGAAGCCGTGGCTGGGACGGCTGTCGCATCGACAGCTTGCTTGACATCGTCGACGGCAAGTGGCCACTTAACTCTCTGCCAGGCACCCGCATAGTATGCGGATTGCGGGCCGCTTCGATGACCCCGGTTCGACCCGCGATGTCGGCTTGGCGCTCGCAGTCACCGTCATGGGGATGGTGCTGGCGGCCGTCGCGGTCGGTGTACTACTCGCTGACTTACATCGGGTTCTTCATCCCCGCCGTTCTTGCGCTGGTGGGTGCGTGGCTCTCGTGCACGGTCATGTTCGTCATCGGCGCGGTTCTTGCGCTCATCAGTTTCAGGATCGTCGCTCTGAGCTGGCGCAGGCATCTTCCGTAGCGCGTCGCCGGGCATTGCCGTCCGATGCGACTGGCAGCGCAGTCGCTCCGGAGGCAGCCGCCAGGCTCAGAAGATGCTTGCGATCCGGCGGGCCTGTCGCTGTCAAGGGACGCCGTGCAGTCGAATGCAGGGAGAGTGGCATGGTGACGTCTGCGCTCGGGGTGCATGTGGTCTCGCCTTCGCACGGTCGCGCGATGATCAGGTTCGCCGCGTATTGCGACAGGTTGATCAGTATGGCAGCCATGAGCGGTCCGATCGCGAGTGTCGTCGCGACATCGAAGATGCTGAGATCGCGCGCGTCGCCTTTCCTCAGGGAGTATGCGGATGGACATCGCCATGCGGCGTCCCGGGATACGGAGGACTCGCCCGAAGTTGTGGACTCTCTCGAGCCAGTCTCCCGCGACACCTAGTCCGTCGTCCGCAACGGGCTATGTCATTATGCGGCGCCTGGAGGCGCTCAGTCCTCGTGACGTTCCTGCGGCTTCCTACCAGTGGGCTCGCTACCGCTGTCGGGCGTGCCCGAGTCCGCCTCAGCACCCATTATCGGATTCACCAGAACGATGTCGGAGCTCGATTTCTCCGCCGTGCTCCGTCGGTCCCAGGTTGGGCGCCGCACGGCGTAAAAGACCAGCGGAGGGCCGCCCAGTAGCAGCACGACGACGGCGACGACCAGGGGGTAGGTGGCATCGGAGAGCCCAGAGAACCCGGTAGGGCGGATGAAGGCGAAAATGAAGGCTGCGGCGCAGGAGATGAAACCCAAGCCTGCCACCAGGGGCATCACAGGCGTCCGGTAGCTACGAACAACCCTTGGTTGCGTCCGGCGCAGCCGGATCGCGGCGGCGAACATCAGCATGTACATGATGAGGTAGAGCGCTGCTGCCATGTCCACCAGGGCGATGAATGCTGTGTTGCCATTGGGGACGAGGACGAAGAGCAGTGCGAGCAACGTCACGATCACTCCTTGCACCGCGAGGATGCCCACCTGCACCCCTGCCTTGTTCCGGCGCTGGAGCAACGGCGGAAGCAGTCCCGTCCGCGCGGCGGCGAGCAGGCCGCGTGAGGGCCCGGCAATCCACGTCACCACCGAGGCGAAAGCACCGAGTGCGACGAGCAGCGAGATCACCGGTGTGCCCCACGAGATGCCCCAGTGGTCGAAGAAGGTCTGGAAGGCCAGGAAGATGCCGTTGGTCACCCCGAGGTCGGTTTGCGGCACGGCCACGGCCATCGCGATTGTGGGGAGGATGAACACACCCAGGATGAGGATCGTGGCGACGGCTATCGATCGGGGAAAGCCGCGTCCCGGGTTCTTCAGATCGTTCGCGTGCACCGCATTGACTTCCATGCCTGCATAGGCGAGAACGTTCGAGACCACGAGGACGATCGCGGCGATCCCGGTCCAGGGCGGTATGACCGCTGAAGGCTGTAGTGAGGTCTCGGAATGTTCTCCCGTGCCCAGCCAGAGCGCTCCGAGCGCGATCAGGAGAACCGCGGGGAGGATCGTGCCGAAGATCCCGCTCCAGCTGCCGACTTTGGCGAAGAGGTTGCCGCCGGCGAGAGTGATGAGAGTCGATCCCCAGTAGAGGAGACGAGGATGACGATGGCGGTGTAGATCCCGCTCTGTACGAGATCGGGCTTTCCGACGACGAACGACAAGCTTGCCGCGATGAAGGCGATCTGCGCGGGATACCACACGACATTCTGAATCCACTGGAGCCAGATCGCGGCGAACCCTGCGCGTTCGCCGAAGGCCTCACGCACCCAGGTGAAGATGCCGCCTTTCCACCCCGTTGCCAGCTCCGCTGCCACGAGCGCGGTCGGCACGAGGAACAGAATCGCGGGGATGACGAAGAGCGTGATGGAGCCCAGGCCATAGGTGGCTATTGCGGGCAGGGATCGCAGCGACGCCACCACTACCACCGTGAGCATTGACAGCTGCATGACCGACATGTAGGCCGTCGCTCCTGCCGCGGGGGCACCAATCGCCGGCCCTGTGTGGTTTCTTGGGCGGCGGTTACCCGATCGGCCGTACGGATGAGGTTTGACGTGCTCCGCCGTAGGGGCCTGAGTGCCGTCCGCGCGCTCGTCCGGTCCTGCGGACTCGTGGTGAGACATCAGCTCGTTCCTTCCTTGTGCTCTGGGTCAGTGGTGGAATCCGGAGTGTTGGCCTTCTGCGGGCATCGGGCCTTCGAGGGCATCGAGGTAGGCGACTGCTTCCCGGAGGTCTGCGAGGAACGAGAAGGCGAGGTCGTGGCTGAACCCGTTGCGGACGACGATGCGCTGGACGGTGATGTCCACGAGGTCGGCCGGCATCGGGTACGCGGGCACGAGCCAACCCTTCATGCGGAGCCGTTCCGACAGGTGGTACAGATTCCAGTTCTGTGTGTAACCATCTCGTAGGCGCCACGCGAATACGGGGATCTCCGAGCCGTCGTTCCAGAGCTCGAAGGCCGGAATCTTCGCGATCTCGCTCGAGAGGTACAGCGCAACGTCTTGGGTCGACTGCTGCACGGCGTGGAAACCTGTGCGTCCCAGTCGCAAGAATAGGTAGTACTGCAGGAGGACCTGCGCGCCGGGGCGGGAGAAGTTCAGAGCGAATGTCGGCATGTTGCCGCCGAGATAGCTGACGCGGAAGATCAGGTCGTCGGGGAGCGCGGTGATGTCCCGCCAAACGACCCAACCGAGCCCCGGGTAGACGAGGCCGTACTTGTGTCCCGATGTATTGATCGAGGCGACGCGCTCGATGCGGAAGTCCCATTCCAGATCCGGCTGCAAGAAGGGAGCGATCATGGCACCAGACGCGCCGTCAACGTGGATGGGCACGTCGATTCCGGTGGCCTCCTGGATGCGATCGAGCGCCGCGGCGATGGCCGCGACGGGCTCGTACATCCCTGTGTAGGTGACGCCCAGGATCGCCACAACGCCGATAGTGTTCTCGTCGACATACTTCTCGAGGCCGTGACCGTCGAGAACCTTATGTTCCTCGGAGATGGGAACATACCTTGGTTCGACCTCGAAGTAGTTGCAGAATTTCTCCCAGCACACTTGCACCGCGCTGGAGAGCACGATGTTCGGCTTCTCGGTGGGTTCTCCAGCACTGCGGCGCGCATGCTGCCAGCGGCGCTTGAGGGCGAGGCCACCTAGCATGCATGCTTCGGACGAGCCGATCGTGGATGTCCCGATGCTATTGGCGGGGTCCGGAGCGTGCCAGAGATCGGCGAGCATACGCCAACACCGCGTCTCGATGGCTGCCGTCTGCGGATACTCGTCCTTGTCGATCATGTTCTTATCGGCGGCTTCGAGATAAAGCCGAGACGCGTGATCGTCCATCCAGGTGCCGACGAAAGTCGCGAGATTGAGTCGGGCATTCCCGTCGAGCATCATCTCGTCGCGGACGATCTGATAAGCGGTTTCCTGCAGCGATTCCTCCTCGGGGAAGAGAAACTTCGGCAGCATCGTAGCCTCTCCCGGCCTGGAGAAGATCGGGTTGAGCTCGACCCGGTCGAGTCCATCCTCGTGCCGCGTGATGCGTTGCGTGTTCGACATTATTTTCCTCCTTCACCGTGCAGCGCAGGCGGGGTTGCCAACACCCAATTCCAGTGTAGTTCACCGAGGGCGGGGTTGCCAACACCCAATTCCAGTGTAGTTCACCGAGGCGACGGAGCACGCGGACGCCGCCTTCAAGTTCGTCGAGTTCACGCAGTCCGAGGCCTACCAGCTGGGCATGGCGAAGGTCGGCCAGATGACGGTCAAGCCGGAGTTCGCCGACGCGCAGGCGAAGATCGACCCCTACTTCCAGACGTTCTCGGATCAGCTCGAGACCGCACGCGCCCGCCTCCCCATCCCGCAGGCCGGCGAAGTGGACGCCATCCTCAGCACCGAGCTCGTGCCCGCGTTCGAGGGGAAGGTCGGCGTCAAGGAGGCGCTGAGCTCCGCCGCGAAGCAGATCGATGCCCTCCTCGCCGAGAACAAGTGATGGCCCTTCTGCAGCATGAGCGCGGGGCAGCTCCGGCCGTCCCGCGCCCGCAGTCCCCTCCGCCGCGCCGCCGGCGCCGGGTCTCCCTCACCCCCTACCTCTTCTTGCTCCCCGGCGTGCTGCTGTTCGGGCTGTTCATCCTGTACCCGATCGCGCAGGCCGTGCAGATCAGCTTCTACGACTGGAACATCCTGCGCGGCGCCGCCAGCGAGTTCATCGGCCTCGACAACTACCTCCGCGCGATGCAGGACGACCGCTTCTGGCTGAGCCTCGGCAACAGCGGCATCTACATGCTTTTCACGGTGCCCCCGCAGATCGTGCTCGGCCTCGCCGTCGCGATGCTGCTGCGCTCGAAGGCACCGGCGCAGCCGCTCTTCCGCGTGCTGTACTACCTGCCCGTCGTAACCAGCTGGGTCGTCGTCTCGCTGCTGTTCAAATACCTGTTCGCCGACGAGGGACTCATCAACTTCACGCTCGGCGACCTCCTACACCTCACCGACGGGAGCACCTCCTGGCTCTCCGAGCGCTGGACCGCGATGATCGCGATCTGCGCCCTCGGCGTGTGGAAGGGCGTCGGCTGGTCGATGATGATCTTCCTCGCGGCCCTCCAGGGCGTGCCGAAGTCGCTCGAGGAGGCGGCGACGGTCGACGGAGCCGGGTGGTGGCAGCGCTTCCGCGTCGTCACGCTGCCGGCGATCTGGCCGGCCATGATCTTCGTCATCGTGATGCTCGTGATCGGCGGCTTCAACGTGTTCACCTCCGTGCTGCTCATGACCGGCGGCGGGCCAGGAGGGCAGTCCGAGGTGCTGCTGACCTACATGTACCGGCAGGCCTTCTCCGATCTCGATTTCAGCTACGGCTCGGCGCTCGCCGTCATCCTTACGATCATCGTCTTCTTCGCCTCGGCGATCCAGCTGCGGGTGTTCCGCGAGAAGGAGGAGAACCGATGACCCCCGTCGCATCCCGCCGGGCGCTCACCGCCCTGCGCGTCGTCGTGCTCATCGTCGGCGCGGTCGTCATGGTGACGCCGTTCGCCTACATGCTGTCGACGTCGTTCAAGCCGCAGGCGTACGTGCTGACGACGCCCCCGCAGTTCATCCCCGACCCGTTCACCTTCGACAACTACGTGCAGGCGTGGACCACGCAGGACTTCGCGCGCTACGCCCTGAACTCGTTCATCGTGGCGGTGATCTCCACCGCGCTCTCGGTGCTCATCAGCTCTATGATGGCCTACGCCTTCTCCCGGTTCGATTTCCCGGGCAGGGAGTGGATCTTCCGCATCCTGCTGATTGGTCTGATGGTTCCGGCGATGATGCTGATCATCCCGCAGTTCGTGCTGGCCAAGTACTTCGGGCTGCTCGACTCGCTCGCCGGGCTCGTCGTGTTCTACGTGGCCGGCTCCCTCGCGCTGAACACGTTCCTGCTGCGCGGCTTCTTCGCGGCCCTTCCGGGCGAGCTCGACCACGCCATGCAGATGGACGGCGCGAACGCGTGGACCCGCTACTGGCGCCTCGCGCTGCCGCTCGCGCGGCCGGCGCTCGCGACCGCGACGATCTTCACGTTCCTCGCCAGCTGGGACGAGTTCGCGTGGGCGCTCACCATCATCAACTCCCCGCAGAACCGCACCTTGCCGATCGCGATCCAGCTCTTCCAGGGGCAGAATGCGACGCAGTGGGGTCTGGTGTTCGCGGCCTCGATCATTGCGATCATCCCGGTGATCATCGTTTACCTCGTCTTCCAACGCCACTTCGTACAGGGCCTCACCTCGGGGGCCGTCAAAGGATGAAAATGCTCACTCTTCTCCCCACCCGCACAAGCTATCGGCCGGGCGAGCCCGTCGTGATCGAGCTCCGCGGCGACGTTCCAGCCGCGGGCGAGTTCGTCGTGCGCCGCCTCGGCGAGGTCGTGCACCGCAGGCCGCTGCATCCCGGAACGCTGCAGACGCCGCCTTCGCTGCTCCCCGGCGGCTACGGCATCGAGCTGGAGACGACCGCGGGGGTCGTGCGCACGGCGGTCGAGGTCACGGCCGATCCGCGATCGCGCCTCCGCTACGGCTTCGTCGCGAGCTACCGCCCTGGCAAGGACGTCCAGGCGGTCGCGGATCTCGCCCGTCCCCTGCACCTCAACGGCATCCAGTTCTACGACTGGGCCTATCGGCACGCCGACCTGCTCGGCGGTGGCGAGCAGTACGACGACGCGCTGGGTCAGCCCATCACTCTCGAGACCGTCCGCGCTCTCGTGGACGCCCTGCGCGATGCCGGCACTGCGTCATACGGCTATGCGGCGGTGTACGCGGTGGGACCGCAGGAATGGCCGCGCTGGCAGCAGCACGCGCTGCGGAAGCCGACGGGGGAGCCGTACGCGCTCGGCGACTTCCTGTTCATCCTCGACCCCGCCGCGCCGGAGTAGCTCGCGCACCTCGCCGAGGACCTGGCGGCGTCGACCGAGAGCGTCGGCTTCGACGGATTCCATCTCGACCAGTACGGCTACCCGAAGCACGCCGCCACGCCGGACGGCGCGCCGGTCGACGTCGCGGCATCCTTCGTCTCGCTGATCGAGGGGGTGCGGGAGCGTCTGCCCGAGAGCCGCCTCGTCTTCAACAACGTGAACGACTTCCCCACCTGGGGCACGGGCGCCTCGCCGCAGGACGCCGTCTACATCGAGCCGTGGAAGCCGGTGCTGACCCTCGGGGCGCTCGCCGACGTCGCCACGAGGGCCCGGAGCGTCGCGGGCGGCAAGCCGGTTGTCCTCGCCGCCTACCAGCACGTCTACGACGCGGCGCCCGGCAATGCATCCATAAACCCCACATAAACCCCTGACGGATCTGCCGGTGGCTACCAAGAGCCGGGACCTGGCCGGGACCTGACGCATGCAAATCATGCAATCCATGACGTGAAAAGGGACCTTCTGAGGGGCAGAAAAGCCCGGAAAATCAAGGATCTGGGCTGAACCGTCTACCTGGGGGTGAAGAGGTCGTGGGTTCAAATCCCGCTAGCCCGACCACCACATGTGTCGCCGCTTCGCATCGACGAGGTAGCGGCACATTTTTCGTTCCCGGAACTGTTCTGCACCCTGCGTAATCTCGAGTCCACCCATACATTGCGCAATCTCGACCCCGCTCCCGCGCCGACTCCGGCAAGCGTCAGGTCCGGCGCACGTCCAAGCGGTTCGCGAAGACCATCGTCAGGATGCCGACGAGCACGAGTATGCCGAGGCCCCAGCGCAGTCCGGCTCCGGTGGCGACGACCCCGATCAGCGGGCTCGTCCCGAGGTAGCCGACCCGCATCAGCCAGTTCACAAGCGTCACTCCCCCGGCCCGGCCCACTCCGGGCAGTCGACCGGCAGCGCCGAGTGCACCGGGCACGAGCGTCGCAGACCCGAATCCGAACGCTCCCATCGAGATGAGCAGCAGGATCGGCTCCTGGGCCGCGATGACGCCGACCCCGCCCACGGCGATGAGTCCGCCCCCGAGGCGCGCGATCCGGCCGGCCCCGAACTTCGCCACGAGCACGTCTCCGCTGAATCGTCCGAGGCATTGGCTGCCGATGACGATGCTGAAGGCGATCCCCGCCGAGGCGGCCGGAACGTCAGCGAAATCGACCGCGGCCAGCCCTGCCCAGTTGTTCGCGACGTCTTCGACCACGGCGCCGCAGATCGCCACGATCGCCAAGGGCAGCGCCGCCAAGAGAACCGCAAGTTTCGAACGTCCCACGGCCCCGGCGCCGCCACGGCTCGCGCGCTCAACCTCTCCGGTCAGATCAGCCGCACGGGAGTCCGATCCGGATTCCGATCCGGAGTCGGCCCCGGAATCGGACATCGAGCTCGGATCGGAGCCGGCGATCCGCCTCGGTGAGGCAGAGCCGCCGATGAGTCGCCGTCCCACGATGGTGACGAGCACGGTCGTGACGCCGATGAGCGCCAGCCACGCCCGCATGTCGGCGCCGGAGCTGGCGGCCGCGGTCGCAGCGGCTCCGCTGAGCAGTCCGCCGAGGCTCCACAGCGCATGCATCGATGACAGGATCGTGCGGCCTGATCTCTCCTGGACGGAGATGCCGACGACGTTCTGCGCGACGTCGACGATCGCATCGCAGCAACCCAGCAGGAGCAGACACATCGCCATCATCACGCCATTGACCGACCAGACCGTCGCGCAGGCGGCCGCACCGAGCATCACAGTCCCTCCGATGACGACTCGATGGGCTCCGAACCGGGTGATGAGCGCGGCAGGCAGGGCCGAGGACAGCAGCGACCCGACGGCGAAGCAGGCGACGACAAGGCCGAACTGCCAGGAACTCAGCCCGAGTCGGTCGACCAGCAGCGGATACCACGGCAGGAGAGCCGCGAAGACGGCCCCGTTGCCGGTGAAGTAGAGCCCGACTCCGGCCGCGGCCCTCATTCTGTCTCGACGATTGTCGCTGCGCGCAGGTCTCGCCCGGCCTGTCCGAGGATCACGAGCGCGAGAAGGACTCCGAGCAGGCTCCACCACAGCGAGTCGGTCATGAAGACGAGCACCATCGAGGCGAGGATCGGGACGAGGCGGCGCAGCGACCACCACACATAGCCGCCGAAGCTCGGCATCGCCACGTTCGCCGAATCCGTGACGGATTTGACCATGAAGTTCGGCCCGTTGCCGATGTAGGTGATGGCCCCGCCCATGACGGCACCGAGCGAGACCGCGATGAGCAGCGTCTCGGACACTCCCGCCACTCGCGGTTCGCCCGGCACCTGAGCGGCCATCTCGAAGAAGGTGACATAGGTCGGGGCGTTGTCGAGGACGGAGGAGAGACCGCCGGTGAAGACGAATAGGGAGATCTCGCCCAGCGGGATCTTGTGGGCGACCTGGCCGAGGTAGGCCAGGGCCGGCATCATCGTGAGGAAGATGCCGATGAAGAGCGCTCCGACCTCGAGGATCGGCGTCCACGTGAACTTGTTGAGGTTGAACCGGGCACCGCGATCACCGACGAGGAACGATGTCGCCGCGGACACGAGCATGACGAGCTCGCGCCACGGCACGAAGTCCGAAGCACTCGCATGTCCCGTGTCGATCGCGTGCAGGTCGACCGAGGGGATGAACGCGACGGCGACGATGATGATCGCCAGGAACAGCAGACCGCTGGCACCGCGCAGGCCGATTTTCGTCGCATGCTCGGCGTCCTTGGCCAGGGCCTCGACCGGTTCCTTCGCATACATCTTCGTATCGAGGGCGAAGTAGCTGATGAGCAGCAGAGCATTGACGAACAGCCAGTACGGCCACAGCCCGAACGTCCATTCGAAGGGGACCCCACGCAGCATGCCGAGGAACAGCGGCGGATCGCCCAGCGGTGTGAGCAGACCACCGCAGTTCGCGACGATGAAGATCGTAAAGATGACCGTGTGGGTGCGGTGCCTGCGGTCCTGGTTCGTGTTGAGGATCGGGCGGATGAGCAGCATCGCCGCGCCCGTGGTGCCGATGAACGAGGCGAGCACACAGCCGACGGCGAGGAAGATCGTGTTGTTCCGCGGTGTCGCCTTGATGTCGCCGACGAGGAAGATCCCGCCCGAGGCGACGAAGAGGCTGCCGATGAGCATGATGAATTGGAAGTACTCGAGCAGCGCGTGGATGACGGTCGCCGACTCCCCGCTGAGCAGGAACCACACGGCGATCGGCACGCCGAGGACGAGGGCGACGATGAGCTTGACGAGGTTGCGGTCCCAGATCGTCTCCGTAGCCGGGATGAGCGGGAGCACCGCGATGCATCCGAGAAGCAGAACGAACGGAATGATGCTCCACCAGGCCACGACCATCCGGGGACTCCTTCACTCACTGTCGACGAGCAGACTCGTCCCATCGACCCTGACGCTGTCCCACTTTACTGAATTCGTACACTGTTTCGGATCACGGCCTGCCACACGGACACCGAGAACTGCGGACCACGGACCTTCAGTCGGACCAAGGGCCTTCGGTCGGCCGCCGGCTGCCGGCGAAGGCCTGCCAGTTCGCCGCCGGCTGCGGGCGAAGGCCCGTCAGTTCGCCGAGGCGGTGGTCGACTCTTCGGCGGGGTCGCGGTCCCTGCGCAGTCCGATGAGCAGACCGATGATCGCGATGACGAACACGAGTCCCAGCCCGACGGTCAGTCCAGGTTCGGCCCGGTAGGCCCGCGCCACCGCTGTGAAGCCGAGGAACCCGACGGTCGAGTAGATGAGCGCCCACAGCGATCCGCCCACGACGAGCGCCGGGATGTAGCGGCGGTAACGCATCCCCGTGGTTCCGGCCGCGAGGTTGACCACCGTCTGCAGCCCGATGGTGAGGAAGCTCAGTGCCACGACGGGAGCCCCGAAGCGGTCGATCGTGTCCTCGGCGCGGCGGTATTTGGGCCCGGCCATGATCCTCTCGACCCGGGCGAATCGGCGGATTCCCCTGCGTGCGAAGCGACCGAGCAGGAAGGTGCCGCCGGCGCGGCAGATGATGATGCCGAACATGATCAGCCAGGTCACGGCGATCGGGAACGACCAGTCGAGCGGATTCATCGGTGCGGGCCACTCCTCCCTCCGGGCATTCTCGCCGCAGTGGCGCGCTGCGGACTGATGGATCGGTCGCTCCCATCATAGCCTCATGAGGTTAGGTTTGCCTCACTGAACATTCGGTCGAGACCGATCTCACTCGCCGAGGCGGCTGTGCCCTCGCCGACGGACGAGCCGGGCGTACCGCCTCGGCGACGTTGCTCGGCGGCGTTCCTCGGCGGCGTGGCTCGGCGGCGTGGCTCGTCGGTCAACCGCTCAGACGAGCGCACCGTCGAGGTAGACGGAGTTGACCCGGTCCTCGATTCCGCGGACGTCGGCTGTGCGCAGGTCACCGTCCACGACGACGAGGTCGGCCAGCCCGCCCTCGCTGATCCGCCCAACCCGATCGTCATCGAGCAGCCGGGCGGCCACGGAAGTTCCGGCGGCGAGCGCCTCCGTTGTGGACAGTCCCACCTCGGCCAGCAGGCTGATCTCTTCGAGGTTCTGCCCGTGTGGGCCGACTCCGGCATCGGTGCCCAGGGCGATCGGGACTCCCGCCTCGTGGGCCCGGGCGATCGACTCCTGGTGGGCGTCGACGACGCGCCGGGCCTTGTCCACGACGGAGGCGGGCAGACCGGCCCCGGCATCGGCGGCCTTGATGACGGCCTGCGGAGCCTGCAGGGTCGGGACGAGGTAGGTGCCGTGCTCACGCATGAGGTCGATGGCTTCGTCGTCGAGGTAGATGCCGTGTTCGATCGACCGCACCCCGGCGCGCACGGCGTTCTTGATTCCCGGTGCGCCCTGGGCATGGGACATGACATGGGCACCTTGGGCGGCCGCCTCGGCGACGATGACGGAGATCTCGGCTTCTGTGAACTGCGAGTGCCGCGGGTCGTCCCGCGGGGACAGCACTCCCCCGGTCGAACAGATCTTGATGTGGTCGGCCCCGGCCCGCAGCAGCTCCCGGGCCTTCTTCTGCACCTCTTCGAGTCCGTCGGCGACTCCCGACGGCCGGCCCGGGTGCGGGGCCAGGAACGGGGATTCGGCTCCGGAGACGAGGTGGAAGTCCCCGTGCCCGCCGGTCTGGGACATGATGTTCACGGCGATCGTCAGTCGCGGACCGCGCACCACACCGGTCTCGACGGCGACTTTCGCGCCGAGGTCGGTGCCGCCGGCGTCGCGCACGGTCGTCACTCCGCCCTTGAGGGTGGCTTCCATATTCTTCACCGAGTTATAGAACTGCAGCGAGAACGGATCGTGGAAGTTCGAGGTGGCTGCCGCGCCGGAGCTCGTGAGGTGGACGTGGCAGTCGATGACTCCGGGAATGATCGTCTGTCCCGTGCAGTCGATGTGGTTGTCTCCGGCGTTGTGCGAGCCCTGCCCTCCTTCGGTCACCGCGGCGATCCGACCTCCGTCGACGACGACGTCCCGGGTGCCGGGCAGGAAGCGGGTTCCGTCGAAGACTGTGGCGTGGGTGAGTACTGTGACCATGGGCGTGCTCCTCATCGTTGAAAGTCAGCTGGTCGACCGTGGACGGTCGTCTACTCACATCTATCACGGACGCCCCCGCCGTGACGATCCGCGCGCTGATCAGGACAGCGCTGACGATACGATGGGGCCGTGGACCCGGAACGCGCACATGAGGCGTCCCGACCCGAGTTCACGTCCGCGACACCTTCGTCGGCTACGTTCACCGGCGGTGCCGGTCGCCCCGGCACCAGTCAGCTCCCGATCGACCCGGAAGACACGTGAGAGAATACGCACCGCAGTTCCCATCCCCCGTACGTCCCCGTGAGGACCGCACCCTCATCGACGTCCTCCTCGAGTCGGCCGCTGCTCATCCCGATCAGCCTGCCCTCGACGACGGCGCTCGGGTGCTCAGCTACTCTGAGCTCATCACCGCGATCCGCGATCTCGCCCTGGAGATGGCCGCTGCCGGAATCGGGCCCGGGGACAAGGTCGGCATCCGTGTCCCCTCGGGATCGGTGGACCTGTACCTGGCGATCCTGTCCACGCTCATGCTCGGCGCGGCCTACGTTCCCGTCGATGTCGACGACCCGGATGAACGCGCGCGCACCGTCTTCGCCGAGGCGGCCGTGACCGGGGTGATCACCGCCGGACCACACATCGAATCCCGCACCGACCGCGGGCCCCTCGATCGCTCGGAGCTGCGGTCGCCCACTCCCGATGACGACTGCTGGGTGATCTTCACCTCCGGATCGACGGGCACCCCGAAGGGCGTTGCCGTCACTCACCGTTCGGCGGCGGCCTTCGTCGACGCGGAGGCGGCCCTGTTCTGTGTCGAGGAGCCGCTGGGATCCGGCGATCGCGTGCTGGCCGGACTGTCCGTGGCCTTCGACGCCAGCTGTGAGGAGATGTGGCTGGCGTGGAGGCACGGCGCGTGCTTGGTCCCGGCCCCGCGTGCACTGGTGAAGTCCGGGATGGATCTGGGTCCGTGGCTGTCATCGCGGCAGATCACCGTCGTCTCGACCGTGCCGACCCTGGCCGCACTGTGGCCGGCAGAGAGTCTCGACAACGTCCGCCTCCTCATCTTCGGCGGAGAGGCCTGCCCGCCCGAGCTCGGCCGCCGGCTGCGCGACGACGACCGCGAGGTGTGGAACACCTATGGCCCCACCGAGGCGACCGTCGTCGCCTGTGCGGCCATGCTCGACGGGTCCGAGCCGGTGCGCATCGGCCTGCCCCTCAAGGGCTGGGACCTCGCCGTCGTCGATGCCGCGGGAGTACCCGTCGCCGCAGGCGAGACCGGCGAACTCATCATCGGCGGGGTCGGACTGGCCCGCTACCTCGATCCGGCGAAGGACGCCGAGAAGTTCGCCCCCATGCCGAGCCTCGGCTGGGACCGGGCGTACCGGTCCGGCGACCTCGTCGTCAACGATCCGGCCGGGCTCATCTTCGTCGGCCGTGCCGATGAGCAGATCAAGCTCGGCGGCAGGCGCATCGAACTCGGCGAGATCGATGCCGCCCTGCAGGCCCTGCCCGGTGTCGAAGGTGCCGCGGCCGCGGTGAAGAAGACCGCGGCCGGCACGGACGTCCTCATCGGCTATCTCGCCCCCGGTGCCGGTGCGGGCGAGGCCGACCTTCCCGATTGGGAGGCGCGGCTGCGCGACGAACTGCCTGCCGCGCTCGTTCCCCGTCTGGCTCTCGTCGCGGACCTGCCCACGAAGACCTCCGGCAAGGTCGACCGCAATGCCCTGCCCTGGCCGCTCGACGCCGGCACCGAGGCGGCCGGATCCGATGAGGTCTTCGACCACGACACGGAGTGGGTGGGGCAGCAGTGGGCCGCGGTCCTCGGCGCCCGTCCGGGCAGCGATACGGACTTCTTCACGGCCGGCGGCGGCTCCCTGGGTGCGGCACAGCTCGTGTCCCGTCTGCGCACCCGCCATCCCAGCGTCACCGTCGGCGATATCTACGCCCATCCGCGCTTCGGCGCCCTGGCAGGGCTCTGCCTCGGCGAGGAAGGATCCGGGATCGGACCGACGGGACCCAAGCGCACGATCACCCGGACCTCCCGAGGGATGCAGGCCTTCCAGGTGCTGCTCGGGATTCCGGTGCACATCCTCGGAGGGGTCCGGTGGGTGGTGCTGGCGATGGTGGCGGCGAACCTCGGCGTGAGTCTGGGCGCGGATCTGCCGCTGACTCCGTGGCCGGTCGTCGCCGTCCTCTTCCTCGTCTTCGTCACCGCATGGGGGCGGATGCTCATCTCGGCAGGAGCGGCACGGCTGCTCATGATCGGGATCCGGCCCGGGGTCTATCCGCGCTCGGGCTGGGTGCACAAGCGGCTGTGGCTGGCCGAACACATCGCGGATCTCGCCGCGGCGGTCTCGGTGGCGAGCGCTCCCTGGGTGACCTGGTACGCGAAGCTGCTGGGCAACCGGATCGGGCCCGATGCCGATCTGCATTCGGTGCCGCCGGTGACCGGTCTCCTCACCCTCGGCGAGGGTGCGGCGATCGAACCCGAGGTCGATCTCAAGGGCTGGTGGGTCGACGGTGATCTGCTGCGCATCGGACGCATCGACATCAGTCGCAATGCCACGATCGGTGCCCGGTCGACGCTCATGCCCGGCGCCGAGGTGGGGGTCGGGGCCCTCGTCGAAGCCGGATCGGCGGTGACCGGGCGGGTGCGGAAGAACCAGATCTACTCGGGTTCACCGGTGGTGCGCGTCGGGAAGGCGAAGAAGTCCTGGCCGGCTCCCCCGCCGAGGCGACGGCTGCCGTTCCTGTTCTATGCCGTCGGTTCCCAGATCAATGCGCTCCTGCCGTACCTGGCGGTGGTGCCGGGCATCGCCCTCATGCTCGGGGTCTCCGGGATCGAGGTCGTCGAGTCTCCCTGGCTGTTGGCGGCATGGTCGCCCGTGGTCGCGTGCCTGTGGTTCGTCACCACGGCCCTGTTGGTCCTCATCGCGGTGCGGATTCTGGCGATCGGCATGGACGAGGGCGAGTTCCCCGTCCGTTCGGCCAGAGGTTATCGGGTGTGGGCGACCGAGCGTCTGCTCGACATGGCCCGGGACCTGCTGTTCCCCCTCTACGCGTCGATGCTCACCCCGTGGTGGCTGCGCCTCCTCGGTGCGAAGGTCGGGCCGGGCACGGAGATCTCGACGGTCGTCTTCGTTCCGAAGATGACGACGATCGCCGCCGGCGCCTTCCTCGCCGATGACACCATGGTCGCCAGCTACGAACTCGGCCACGGCTGGATGCGGGCCGGGCGGGCGAAGGTCGGTAAACGCGCCTTCCTCGGCAACTCGGGGATCGCCTCCCCCGGCCGCAGGGTGCCGAAGAACTCCCTCGTCGCGGTGCTCTCGGCAGCGCCGGCGAAGGCGAAGAAGGGGTCGTCGTGGCTCGGTTCTCCCCCGGTGCAGCTGCGCCGCGCGGCCGTGGAGTCCGACGAGTCGCTCACCTATGCCCCGACCTTCGGGGTCAGGGCCGCACGTGCCTTCTGGGAGACGCTGCGGATCTCATCGATCATCGCCGGCGGTCTGCTCATCACCGGAGTCGTCCTCACCATCTGGTTCTTCCTGGGACTGTCGGGCGGGGTGGCTGCAGAGTCGACGACGTTCCTCGCCTCGGTGCTGCTGGCCCTGCTCACCTCGGGCATCGTGATGATGGCCGCAGGTGCTGTGGCGGCGGGACTGGCCGTGGCGGCGAAGTGGATCCTCGTCGGCCCCATCCGCCCCGGGGAGCATCCGCTGTGGTCGTCATTCATCTGGCGCAACGAGGTCGCCGACTGCTTCGTCGAACTCGTGGCCGCCCCCTGGTTCACCAGGAACGCCGTGGGCACGCCGGCGATCGTGTGGTACCTGCGGGCGATGGGCGCCAGCATCGGGCACGGCGTGTGGTGTGAGAGCTACTGGCTGCCGGAGGCCGACCTCGTCGAACTCGGGGACAACTCGACGGTCAACCGCGGCTGTGTGGTCCAGACTCACCTGTTCCATGATCGGGTGATGAGCCTCGATGCCGTGCAGTTCGATCCCGGCGCCACCTTGGGACCCAACAGCGTCATCCTCCCGGCATCCACGCTCGGTGAGAACGCCACGGTGGGAGCGACGTCTCTGGTCATGCGCGGTGAGTTCGTGCCGGCGCATGCCTACTTCAGCGGCAATCCTGTCATACCCTGGGTGGATGCCCCAGAACTTCCCTCACTCGAAGAGACAGGCCGATCGCATGCTTGATTCCTATACCCAGGGCGTCGGCAACGCTGACCTTCGCATCGACCACTACGATCTCGACCTCGACTACCGCATCGGCCCGAATCGGCTCTCCGCCCGGGCGGTGCTCAAGGGCCGGGTGCTCTCCGACACCTCATCGATCGTTCTCGACCTCACGGGGCTGCGGGTGACGAAGGCCAGCGTCAACGGCAAGAAGGTCCGCTTCTCCGCCCGCGGGAAGAAGCTGCGGTTGACGACCCCTGCGCTGGGCAGCGACCAGCCGGTGGTCATCGACATCAGCTATACGGGCAATCCGGAACCGGCGATCGGCACCTGGGGTGACATCGGCTGGGAGGAGCTCGAAGACGGAGTGCTCGTGGCCGGACAGCCCGTCGGCGCATCGACATGGTTCCCGTGCAATGACCATCCTTCGAACAAATCCCAGTACCGCATCTCGGTGCTCGTCGAGTCCGAGTACACGGTGGTGTCCAATGGGTCCCTGACGAAGAAGACCCGCAAGGCCGGGCGGACGCGGTGGACGTATGAGTCGACGACTCCCCTGGCGACCTACCTGGCGACGGTGCAGATCGGCCGGTACAGGTACGGGCAGATCCCGCTGAGCTCCGGAGCCACCGGGGTCGGCGCCGCAATCCTCGGCGCTGCGAAGGACGCCGTCGCGGGATCGGCCGGCGATGCCCTGTCGAGCGCCGCCCGAGGAGTCGCCGGTGCTGCCGGCAAGGACGTGTCCGTTCACGATTCCTCGGGCAGGCGCACGACTCACAGCCGGACCGAGTCCCCCGTTCCCCTCGGCGTCTACGCCGACGATCATTGGGACGTGGCCGTCGAGCGCCTCGGTGTCCAGCACGGAATGATGAACCTGTTCATCGAACGCTTCGGCCCCTACCCGTTCGACGTCTACGACGTGGTCGTGACCGATGACGTGCTCGAGATTCCGCTCGAGTCGCAGCCCCTGTCAGTGCTCGGGCCCAATCATCTGGGTCCCGAGTGGGAGGCCGAGCGCCTCGTCGCCCACGAGATGGCGCACCAGTGGTTCGGAAACTCGCTCACCCCGTCACGCTGGCGCGACATCTGGCTCAACGAGGGCTTCGCCTGCTACGCGGAATGGCTGTGGTCGGAGGAGTCCGGGCGGGCGAGTGCCGATGAACGTGCCAGGCAGTGGTGGGAGGAGCTGTCCGCTCAGCCGCAGGATATTCTGCTCGGCGACCCGGGCGGGCCGGACATGTTCGACGACCGCGTGTACAAGCGCGGCGCCCTGTGCCTGCACGCTCTGCGCCGCGAGCTCGGCGATGCGGACTTCTTCGCCGCCGTCGGCGAGTGGACGAAGCGGTACCGTCATTCGTCGGTGAGCACCGAGGAGTTCATCCGCTGCTTCTCCGAGTCGACAGAGCGTGACATCGCCGAGGTGGTCCGTCCTTGGCTCGAGGAGCTCGAACTTCCCGAGCTTCCGTAGAGGGGTTCCGGAGCTTCCGTAGAAAGGTCAGGGGCCGACTGCGCCTCAGCCGAGCTTGCGGACGAGCACGTCCGAGTCCCCGTTGCGTCCGACGGGCTCGAATCCGTGGTCGGCGTAGAGCTTCGCCGCCCCATTGCCGTCTTCGACGGACAGACTCACCGCAGGGAAGCCGCTTATCCGGGCCAGCGCGCAGACCGTGTCGAGGAGGGCTCCGCCGATGCCCTGCCCCTGGTGGTCGGGCAGCACTGCCATCGAGAGTTCGGGGATGTCCGCCGCCACCCAGCCGTAGCCGGTGAACGGCGTCTGTTCATCCGACGGCGTCAAATCGGCGGCTGCCGGCTCGGAGCCAGTCGGCTCGGCAGTTGAGTCGTCGGCCTGACCGCCCTGACCGGGTTCGGGGCCGGCCCCGGCCTCCGCATCGTTCTGGGCCTCTGGATCGCGCTGGCCCTCAGCCGTCGCCCCGGCACCACCGTCGGGCACGACCTCGCTGCGGACCACCTCGGTGCCGGTCTTGTCCAGGGCAGAGGCGAAGTCTCCGCCCACCCGCTCATCGGCTTTGCCGACGACGTCGTCGATATCGGCCAGACGCACCCACGCAAGTCCGACGATCGGCGACTGCGCATCGGCTTCGGCGTGCGCGGCGACGGCGATATCTCCCTCGCGTCCCCAGCCGCGGTAGTAGAAGACGGCATCGCTGCGGTATCGGAGGTCCTCGAGCTCGATCCGGGGTCTGTCCATCGACCAGTTGAAGCACAGATCGAGGAACGGCAGGAAGGTCTCGAAATCGGTCTCGGCGGGAAGCGGACGGATCCGTCCGCGCAGCAAGGCGCCGGCCGCCTCGGCGGAGGTGTTCGGCGAATCATGAGCGTCAGTGTGGGCAGCGTTCATGAGATTCCTTTCTCGACGGCGCGATCGATCCACGCCCGGTTGCGTACTCGCCAGCCCAGGGTCAGGGCGCGGAAACCGACGAATCCGATGCAGAATCCGGCCCAGAGCCCGGGTGCTCCCGGCCAGATGCTGATGATCGGAATGAGCAGAATCGCGTATCCGATCACAGCGACCAATTGTGCCAGAGCCAGGTATCTCGCGTCTTCGGCTCCCATCAGCACGCCGTCGAGGACGAAGACAAAGCCCGCGATCGGCATGCTCAGTGCCAGGATCGGCAGGAGGGCGGCCAGCGCCGACACCACGGCGGGGTCGGAGGCGAAGGCACGGGGGATGACTCCGGAGCCGGCGAACAGGACGACGCCGACGACGATGCCGAAGACGATCCCCCACAGGCACAGGCGGCGGTTGATCGCGGCGACCGCCTCGGTGTTCTTGGCGCCCAGCTCGAGGCCGATCATCGCCTGGCCGGCGATGGCCAACGAGTCGAGGGCGAGCGCAAGCGCGAAGAAGATGCTCTGAGCGACCTGGATCGCCGCGAGGTCCGTCGTGCCCATCGCCGTGGCCAGGAAGACGAGCAGGATGAGTGCGGCACGCAGCGAGGCATTGCGCACCAGCAGCCACCCGGACGTCTTCGCCGAAGTGAACACGCCGGTCCAGTCGGGGCGGATGCCGGCGTGGAGGCGGCGGGCCGCGCGGACGGAGATGGTGAGGTAGACCGCGCACATTCCGGCCTGCGCAAGAACCGTGCCCATCGCCGATCCCGCGACCCCCATACCGACCCCGTAGATGAAGAAGGCGTTGAGGCCGATATTGGCGATGCACCCGGCAGCGGCGACGACCAGCGGGGTCTTCGTGTCTTGGAGTCCGCGCAGCAGTCCGGTGGCCGCGATGACCATGAGCATGAATGGCAGCCCCCACCACGAGATCGCCAGGTAGGAGTGTGCGCCCTCCGTGATCGCCGGATCCGGGTCGAACGCCTCGATCGCAGTTTTCAGCAGGGGCAGCCCGACGATGATGAGCAGGATGGACGTGCCCAGTGCCAGCCAGATTCCGTCGAACCCGGCCGTGATCGCGCCCGGTCGGTCCCCCGATCCCATCCGTTTGGCCACACGCGGTGTGGTGGCATAGGCGAGGAAGATCATCAGACCGAGCACCGTCTGCAGGATTGTGGAGGCGATCGCCAGCGATCCCAATGCACCGGCACCGAGGTGGCCGACCATGGCCGTGTCCGTGAGCAGGAAGATGGGTTCGGCGATCAGGGCTCCGAGTGCGGGAAGAGCCAAACGGAGAATGTCTTTGTCGATCGCTGCCACGTCCCCGATTCTAGCGAACCGGTTTCGCTGGGCCCGAGTGCCGCGGATCGCCCCTGCGCGAAGGTGGGCCGACTGGTTCCGAGGACCGCCCCTGTGCGAAGGCCGGCCTACACGTTCCGAGGAGCGCCCCTGCGGGAAGGCGGGCTCACCTCGATCGCACTGTCGTGTCAGTGCCGAACTGTAGAGTCGGAGGACAAACAGAGCATCATCGCCGAGGATGAGAATGAATAAGTCATGATCGATCAATAATCGTCTTTTGTTCTATTTGTAATCGTATTGTGACATTAATATATGCCTGCAGATCATATAATTGAGATAGGCGATTTCCCGACGAGCGACTTCCACAGAGGCGTGGAGAGGTGAGACACCGATGAAGAACATCGGAGACAACGACGGACGGACGTCGCTCCTGCCTGCCGCTCCCTCAGCAGAGGCAGACAGTCGGACCCTGTCCCAGTTCCGTCGTGCGCACGGGCGTCGCATGGAAGAGGCCGAAGACAGTGACCTCGTCGACCTGCTGGATGCCTATACGCAGAGCAGTCTCGCGCAGATCAACTCCATGGTCGCCACCAGTCGTGCCGTTGCACAGGATGTTGCCTATGCTCTCGGGCTCCTGGGATGCCATCCCGACGCAGTCTATGAATTCGCATCATTCACCGAGACCTGTACCCGTCACTCCTCGGCTGAAACCGGCAGAACACTTGCCGGCCTCGGCGAGAAGAAGGCTCAGACCCAAGCAGCCGACGGTGCCGTCGGCTCGCACCGAAGCCGCGACTGCGATGCCATCGACCAGAAGATCTGCGCAGTCGACCTCCCTTCCGACGACCTCTTCTCCACGCGCAGGACCTGGACCAACCGAGAGAATCTGGCGTGGACACGAGCTGTGGCTCAGGTCGAAGCCGAATCGGGTACGAAGATCGGCATCAGCGCTGGGCCGAAGAAGGACCGTGCCGCCGGTCGCCGTCTCCGTCGAGTCCGGAAGTTGGCCGAGGAGTTCCTGTCCGATCCTGCTCTGCTGCCTGACTTTCCAGGCTTTGACCCGGAAATGACTTTCTTCGCATGGCTGCGCAGCAATATCGAGCCGACTGAGGCGGGCGTGTACTCGACCCTGCTCGGTGCGACCACGAGCAGATCGCTCCAGCACATGACGTCGTCGATGACGCTGGCGCACGGGCTTCCGCGGTTCCTCAAACGCTGTCTGGATGGAGACTTCACGATCGAGCATGTCGATTGTGTGACCCGCGCGTGCCGAGACCTGCACTTCGAGCATCTGCCTGCGCTCGACGACTATCTGGCTCACAGGCGCGCCGACATCACGATCGAGACGTTCAAACGTTCGGTCGCGCTGAAGATCGCCGCGCTTCAGCCGGCCGAGGATACGGTGAAGAGCGTATCGCTGCGGCGTCGGGTCGACTTCAGCACCGGCGACGACGGAACTGCCTACCTCACACTGACCGGTCCCGCCCCAGAACTTCAGGCCTGCTTCAGGAGGCTCGATACCTTCTGCCGGGCAGTGCATAAGAACAATACGAGTGCGTTCACGAGCCAGCTAAAGGCAGGCGACTGCTTCGATGAGGAACGGTCGATCTCTGCCCTGATGTTCGACATCCTCACGCGCACGCGTCCTCAGCTGAAGCTGCGCATCATCAGCACCAATGACGCAGACGGCTCGTCGACGAGTTCCGATTTCTCTCTCGACGGCCTCTTCGCCGGCCCCGACGGCACCCCGATGCACGAAGGCGAGGCCCTGCTCGACTACATCGAGCGGGTATTCGACGACATGGACAAGAATGGTTACGAGGCACCGACGCAAGCCGCGTCGGCCGATTCGGGAGCCTCAGCACAGAGCGAATCCCGCCCCAATGCGCCGATCACTCCGGCAGGACGCACGTTCGAGTCCCAGCTGCTCGAAGCCGTCCTCAGCAGCAACAGCACGACCGATCCTGACGCGGCCGAATCACTCTCGACTCTCATCGGCTCGCGTGCCAGTGGAGCTCGCCCCGCCGCCGAGGGCTCCGAGTCGGCATCAGCAGGCGCTGTCGACGCATTCGGCAATCCCATCCTCGATGCCGGCGAGCGCCGCATCAGCTTCGAATTCCTCCTGGATATGCCGACCAGTGAGTATTGGCTGGCGAATCAGGCGAGCACATTCATCACCGTTCCTCTGCTGACGCTGCTCAGCCAATTCCAGTCGGAAGACGGCAGTCCTCCGCTGTCGCCCACGGATCCCCCGGGTGCACTACCACTGACCGGGGAATCCTCAGCTCCTCCGCCAGCCGTCGCGGCACCGCCACCGACGACGGACGCCTCAGCTCCTCCGCTTCCCACGGAGTCACCAACGCCCCCGATCACTCCAAGAGCAGAGCCCACAGGCCCTGACGTACCGCTGACCTCAAGTGAGGTGTGCGATCTGGCGGGTATGCTTCCAAGCGGGTCGCCGATCCCTGCCGACATGGCACGACGGGTCGCCGGCTACTCCACCACATGGACCAGGCTGCTCACCGACCCGGCGACCGGGACACCTGTCGACGCGAAGGCAGCGTCCTACGCGATTCCCAACAGCGTGCGCAAGACACTTGTTGCTCAGTTTGCGACGTGCACATTCCCCGGCTGCACTCAACCAGCTGAGGTGACAGAGGTCGATCACATTGACCCGTTCAATCACTCCGACCCTACCCAGGGCGGACTCACTCGCTTCGGCAACCTCCACTGTCTCTGCAAGGCGCATCACCAGCAGAAGACCAACGGCAGTTTCGACGTGCGGATGACCGAACCCGGCCACTTGGAGTATGTCTTCCGCAAGGGTGTGACCGTGGAGGTCGTCTCACCGGACAACCCCATCAGCGTCGAGCATGCCCGGCTGTTCCTCGAACGATTCGGCAGTGGCCTCGCACGACAGTGCCGAGCGGTCACAGTGGAGCAGTCGAGCACAGAGGATCCATCCGCCCACGGCCATGCGCGAGCGCCCGAAAGTGATACTGGCGCCGAGCGTGACTCTGACATTGAGCGGGGATCTGGCACTGAGCCATCGACGGCCCAGAGCGGCGGTGCAGATGCGAAGCACCCGGCTCCCGGCGATCGGAAACGGGCGCGGGAATGCCCTGAACCAGCGGCAGCCGAAGGCACCCCCGGCTGGAGGGAACTCGTTGCCGGGGATCTCTGCGCATTCACACCGGTGTCTTCGCCGAGCAGAACCGGCGGACCGTCCGGCGCCCTGCCAGACGACGAGGACGGCCCGGAGCTGCGCGATTGGTTCTGGGACTCCGGCGAACCTCCACCATTCTGAAAGGTGTACTGCGCAACGAGCCTCCGTTGACGTCCGACTACGACGACTTCATCACCGCTGACGGCTCACTGTCGGCACACCACCGGCGAGAAGTCGGCATCCACACCGCTCGTCGACGCAGAAAGGGCCGACGACATCGGGTCAGAATCGACTCGAATATCGTCGGCCCTTCGCTCTTGCGCAGCTGCCGAGGGAATGCCTCAGCAGACTTCGAACAGTCCGGCAGCTCCCTGTCCCCCGCCGATGCACATCGTGACGACGACGTACTTCACTCCGCGGCGACGTCCCTCGATGAGGGCGTGCCCGACAAGCCGGGCACCGGTCATTCCGTAGGGGTGTCCCACAGAGATGCCGCCGCCGTCGACGTTGTATTTCTCCGGGTCGATGCCGAGCCGGTCGCGGCAGTACAGCGCCTGAACAGCGAACGCCTCGTTGAGCTCCCACAGCCCGATGTCATCGATCGACAGACCATGGGTCTTCAGCAGCTTCGGAATGGCGAACACAGGTCCGATGCCCATCTCGTCCGGCTCGCACCCGGCCACGGCCATGCCGCGATAGACCCCCAACGGTTCGAGCCCGCGACGGCTGGCCTCTTCGCTCGACATGACCACCGAAGCGGAGGCTCCATCAGAGAGCTGAGAGGCGTTGCCGGCGGTGATGCTCGGAACCTTCGATGCCACACCGGGCTCGAGAACCGGGTTGAGTCCGGCGAGGCTGTCGAGCGTCGTCGACGGCCGATTGCCCTCGTCGGCTTCGAGCAGCACATCCTGACGCGAGGTCTCCTTCGTCTCCTTGTCGACGACGACCTTCGTCGTCGGCAGAGGCACGATCTCGTCGTCGAACCGACCGGCTTCCTGAGCGGCGGCGGTGCGCTGCTGCGAGGACAGAGAATACTCGTCCTGAGCCTCACGGCTGACACCGTAGCGTTCGGCAACGACCTCGGCGGTCGCCAGCATCGGGTAGTAGATGCCCGGGACGCGCTCTTCGAGCCACGGATCCTTGGCCCGGAACATGTTCATCTTGTCGTTCTGGACCAGCGACACCGACTCCACGCCACCGCCGACAGCGATCTCCTGGCCGTCGAAGAGCACCTGCTTCGCCGCGGTGGTGATGCCCATCAGCCCGGACGAGCACTGCCGGTCGATCGACATTCCGGGGACCGTGACAGGAAGTCCGGCTCGCAGTGCCGCCTGCCGAGCGACATTCGTACCTTGGCTGCCCTGCTGCAGAGCGGCACCGAAGACGACGTCTTCGACCTCGCCTCCTTCGAGGCCGGCCCGTTCCACGGCGTGTTTGATCGCGTGGCCGGCCAGCTCCTGAGCCTGGGTGTCATTGAAGGCACCACGGTAGGCCTTGCCGATCGGCGTGCGGGCCGTCGACACAATGACTGCTTCTCTCATAGTTCTCACCTTTCGAAGATGTTCGTGAACCCGTCGCGAGGACGGCGGCGATCAGTCCTTCGGACCGCCGGCAACGTAGATGACCTGACCGGAGACGAAACCGGCGCCTTCGGAGGCGAGGAACGATGCCGTGTGAGCGATATCCTCGGGCTTTCCGGAACGGGCCACGGGGATCTGCTTGACCGAAGCTTCGACGAAGTCGTCGAACCCCATCCCCACGCGCTCGGCAGTGGCCTTGGTCATGTCGGTTTCGATGAAGCCGGGGGCAATGGCGTTCGCGGTGATGCCGAACTTGCCGAGCTCGATCGCCCAGGTCTTCGTGATGCCCTGGATACCGGCCTTGGCGGCGGAGTAGTTCGTCTGTCCGCGATTGCCCTGCGCCGAGGTCGACGACATCGAAATGATGCGGCCGAACTTCTCGTCGACCATGTAGGACTGGACGGCCCGCGCCATGAGGAAAGCTCCGCCGAGGTGGACGGAGAGGACCTTGTTGAACTCCTCGTACGTCATCTTGAACAGGAGGTTGTCGCGCAGAATACCGGCGTTGTTGACCAGAACGGTCGGCGCACCGAGGGTCTCGGCGACCTGCTTGACCGCGGCATCGACCGAGTTCTCGTCGGAGACGTCGGCCTCGAGTCCGAGAGCTTCGCCGCCGGCGCCCTTGATGGCGGCGACGGTATCGTCGGTCGGACCCATATCGAGGACGGCGACCTTGAGTCCGTCGGCTCCGAGCCGCTTGGCGATGGCGGCTCCGATGCCGCGGCCTCCACCGGTGACGATTGCAGTACGAGTCATGAACACGCTCCTAAAGATGATGTTGCGTCATTGCCGAAGGGAACCGAGTCATCAACTGCGGTTCGCGTCCGCATCGGACCTGATGTGACACAGATCTCGCATGCAGTTATGCCCACTGTAGACCAGATCCGCCACTGAACGATTGTTTGCTCACCTTTCAGACAGAGAGCCGCCTCGAACGCGTCAGCGACCCGAAACATCTCCCGACGTTTCTGCGCACATGTCGCCCGACCTCGTCTTATGCCCTCCGGGCCACATCCGATCCCGAAGATTATCGAACGTTCAAAAATCTAGCTCAAAACCATTGACTTCACCAGAGTGATTTGGAAGTGTTCACATCAGTCGAAGTCCACTACGGATTGACGACGACTCCGAGCACGGTCACTGACGACGGCTCGGGAAACGTGTGGAGCAAACGTGTTCCAAGAGCTTTTCAAAGGAGAAAAGATGAACTCTGTCTCGCGAAGTCGCCGCCGCAGACTATCGGCAGCCGCAATCATGGGTGCCATCGCCTTGACCGCCACCGCGTGCGGCGGCGGTGGTAGTGGCTCGGGTGAGGGCGACTCAGTCGTCATCGGCTACACCGGACCCCTCAGCGGAGGAGGCGCCGCGTACGGTGAGAACGTGAAGATCGGCCTCGAAATGGCCATCGCCGATCTCAATGCGGACGGTGTCGAGGTCGATGGCGAACCCGTGACTCTGGAGCTGAAGTCCCTCGACGACAAATACGCACCGTCGACTGCCGCCAGCAATGCTCAACGACTGGCCGACCAGGACAAGGCCCCGGTGGTCGTCTCCCCGAATGCCGGAGCGATCAAGGCGATTCAGCAGATCAACAGCGGCAGATCGAACTTCCTCATCTCCGCATACACCTCGGATCCGGCGATCGTGCAGGCGGACAATCCTCTGACGATGATGATTCCCCCGAATTTCGAATCCTACGCGACGGAGTTCTCCGAAACCGCCATGGAACACGGAGGCAAGAAGCTCGCTCTGCTCGGAACTCAGAGTGAGTACGGGCAGCAGTGGTCCAAGTCGATCACAAGCGCGTGGAGCGACGCCGGCGGAAAGGTCGGCGGAGACAACAGCATCGACTATGCCACCGTGTCCGATTTCGCGGGGCCCGTCTCGAAAGCCCTGGCCGAGAAGCCCGACGCGATCTTCGTCGGCGGACCATCCCAACCGACCGCTCTGATCATGGAAGAAGCTCGCAAGCAGGGCTTCGAAGGCAGCTTCCTCGTCATGGACCAGGCGAAACTGGATGAGATGGCGACGGTGACGGAGCTCGACAATCTCAAGAACTCGGTCGGAGTTCTGCCCGTCTCCGAATATCAGGATCCGGGCACCGAAGACTTCCTGAAGAAGTTCGCCGAGAAGGCCGGTGAGAAGAAGGTCCCGACCAGCGAAACGGCACTGAACTACCAAGGAATAGCGATCATCGCCAAGGCGATGGAGGTTGCGGGAACGACGGACGACCCCGAGAAGATCAGGGAAGCCATCGGTGAAGCACTGCCGGAGGTCGATGACAAATACAAAGTCAATGGCTTCCCCGATGAGATCACGGAGCAGGGGCACCTCCTCAACCCCGACCTGGAGGCAACTTTCCTCGATGAGGACGGCGAATACACGAAGGTGCCGATCGAACAGGCATCCGACGACAAGTAATCTCCGTCAGCGGCATCTCCCAGGGGTGAGGCGCGTCCGTGCGCCTCACCCGGGCCGCACTCATGCCTGCAGAGGACCCGATTCACCATGACCCTCTTCATCCAACAGCTCTTCAACGGCCTTGCGCTGGGCGGCGTCTACTGCCTGGCCGCGATCGGTCTGACCTTGGTGTTCGGAGTGCTGCGCATTCCCAACCTGGCTCACGGTGCGCTGTATATGCTCGGCGCCTACATCACCTACTTCTTCCTCACAACTGTCGGTGTTCCCTATATCGCGGCGATCGGCATCGCGGCGCTCGTGCTCTTCGTCGTCGGCGTCGGGCTCGAACGTCTCGTGTTCCACCCCCTGCGCAACTCCCCGCACACTCACCACATGATTGCGGCAGTCGGTGCGATGTTCTTCTTCCAGGCTCTGGCTCAAGCGATCTGGGGCGCCGACTTCCGCCGCATGGACACTCCGATCACCGGCGAGCTGCGAATACTCGGCGCCGAGATCTCTGCGCAGCGCATCGTCATCATCGTCACCGCTGTGATCGTGCTGGCGCTGCTGGCGTGGTTCATCAAACGATCCATCCACGGTCAGACGATCGAAGCGATCGAACAGGATCGCGTCGGTGCATCGCTCGTCGGCATCAACCCGTCGATGGTCGCGATGCTGACGCTGGGTCTGTCCGCCGTGCTCGCGACCATCGCGGCGGGACTCGTCGCACCGATCAATCTTCTGTCACCGACGATGGGAGACGCACTCAACCTCAAGGTGTTCGCCATCATCATCCTCGGCGGGCTCGGATCTCTTCCGGGGGCCATCGTCGGCGGATTCGCACTCGCGATCGCCGAGACGATGACAGCGACCTACATCTCCTCAGCGGTCGGCGAGGCCGTGGCATTCGTCGTTCTCGTGGCGGTGCTGGCCATCAAGCCCAACGGACTGTTCACGAAGGCGGTGCAGCGATGAACTCCATGAAGAATCCTCGAATCATCGGCACCATCGCCGTCATCATCCTGCTCGGCCTCACGCCCCTGGCGTTCGGGCAGGAGAACTACACGATGCGGGTGATCACCGTAGGCATGTGTGCGGCGATCGCCGTCTATGGTCTCAACATCATCCTCGGCTTCACCGGTCAGCTGAATCTGGCTCAAGGCGGATTCTTCGGCATCGGCGCCTACGGGGTGGGGCTGCTCACCACCGACTACGACTGGTCCTTCTGGGCTGCCTTCTGCGTGTCCGTGATCGGCACCGCGGTCATCGGCTACCTCTGCGGGCTGATTGCGCTGCGGACCAAGGACGAATACTTCGCCATCTTCACCATGGCCATCGGCTTCATCATCTTCCTCGTCATCAGCCGCTGGGAGTCCGTCACTCATGCACATTCCGGAGTCAACAATGTGAAGTTCCCCGAAGGCGGAGGACTCATCGACTTCGAATCCCCCACTGCGATGTTCTACCTCGTCTTCGCCGTTCTGCTCGTCTGTGTCTACACGACGTACGCGATTCGGCGCTCAAGCGTGGGCCGCACGCTGCTGACCATCAGAACGAGTGAAGATCTCGCGGATGCGATCGGTGTGCGTGTCGGCTTCAGCAAACAGCTCGCCTTCGCGGCATCCGCTGTCTTCGGAGGGATGGGCGGAGGTCTCTACGCATCCGTGGTCGGCTTCATCGGACCCGATTCGGCGACGATCGACAAGACCTTCGAATTCCTCATGTTCATCCTCGTCGGAGGAATGGGCACTGTCGCAGGTCCCCTGCTCGGGAGCATGATCGTGACATTCCTGTTCGAACTGTTCCAGGACTTCCAGGCGTATCGATTCATCGTTCTGGGCCCCATCATCGTCGCCCTCGTGATCTTCGCACCGCGGGGAATCGTCGGTTACCTCGGCGGTATCGTCGACAGACGCAATCGACGACGCAGGGCCGAATCTGCCCGCGGTGCCGATGATGATCATGAATCGACAGATGCTTCGACCTCCGGCGAAACGGGCGACCACCGCGCACGGAACGTCGCCGACGGAGTCGACTCGAGTGTCGGCCGGACCGGAAGCACCCCGTCGTCCGAGGAGACGAAATGACAATGCTGGAAATACGAGACCTCGGTAAGCGCTTCGGCGGACTCGATGCGGTCAAGGACGTCGACCTGGACGTCGAGGCGGGCCAGATCACCGCTGTCATCGGTCCCAACGGAGCAGGCAAGTCGACGCTGTTCAACCTCGTCCATGGCTTCTATCGACCCACCGCGGGGACCATCACTTTCAAGGGTGACGACATCACTCATTCGTCCCCGCACCGTACGGTGTCCGGCGGTATCGCGCGCACATTCCAGACGACGAATCTGTTCGACGACAGCACCCTGTTGGAGAACGTCCTGGCCGGTCGGATCGTCCGTTCGAAGTCCACTGTCTTCGACGCTGTCTTCCACACTCCTCGCCACCGTCGTGAATCACGGATCAACGAGGACAAGGCGATGGAAGCTCTCGAGTTCTGCGGAGTCGCGGACTATCGGCACGATCTGGCGTCCAATGTTCCGCAGGAGGTGCAGAAGCGCACCGCAGTGGCCATGGCCCTGGCCACGGAGCCTGAGCTGCTGCTGCTCGACGAACCGGCCGGCGGCATCCCCGAAGAGGAGACCGTCGACTTCGGCAACCTCATCCGCTCCCTGCCGCAGCGAGGGGTCTCCGTCCTGCTCGTCGAACACAAGATGACGATGATCATGGACCTCGCGGACACGATCCTCGTCCTCGATCACGGGCAGAAGCTGGCGCTCGGTGCACCGGCGGAGATCCAGTCGAATCCGGATGTCATCCGTGCCTATCTCGGTTCGACAGCACAGGAGGAGGACTGATGCTCACTCTCGACAATGTCAGCACCGGATACGATGCCGCCGATGTGCTCCACGGCGTGAGCATCACTGCGCGGCCCGGAGAGCTCACCGTGGTCCTCGGCGCGAACGGATCAGGCAAGACGACTCTCTTCAAGACCATCAGCGGACTGATGCGGGTCCGTACCGGTTCGATCACCTATGAGGGACGGCCGCTGCATCGAGCACGCGCGAATGCCATCGTCAAGGCCGGTATCGCGCACTGCCCCGAGGGCACCTGTTCGGGAAGATGTCGGTGGAGAAGAATCTGCGTCTGGGGTCATATCCTCACCGGAACGGTTCTCGAACCGAAGAGATCTACTCTGACGTGCTCGATATGTGGCTCTTCGTAATTGAGAGTGTAGATCGGTGATTCCAGGACACGGCGAGTCGCTGCGCGGATAGACGTCGAGGTCTTCCGATGATGGAAGTTCTCACACAATCCATCCGAAAGACCTCGACGTGGCCAAGCCTACTTTCTTCACCCCTGACCTCACGACATTCTGCCGACTCGACACCCTCGATCTGACCTGTATCGGCCAAGACATCACCGGGCACAAGGCCATCTTGGAATGCCAGCCCAACACTGCTGATGACTGGTGCCGACGGTGCGGTGGCCACGGGATCATTCGCGACACCGTCGTCCGCCAGCTGGCCCACGAACCTTTCGGCCACCGACCAACTACGCTTCATCTTCGCCTCCGCCGTTACAAATGCATCGAGTGTGGCCGCGTCTGGCGCCAAGACGCCACAGCCGCGGCACCACCACGAGCGAAGATCTCGCGAACCGGCCTCGACTGGGCGCTGCGTGCCCTCGTCATCGATCACGACACCGTGTCCGTCATTGCACGCAAGCTCGCCGTGTCCTGGCACACCGCGAACTCCGCTGTCCTCGCTGAAGGTCAGCGGTTGTTGATCAACGACCCGACTCGTTTCGACGCGGTCAGCGTCATTGGTGTCGACGAGCATGTATGGCGGCATACCCGGCGTGGTGACAAGTACGTCACCGTCACATCGACCTCACCCCGATCAGCGAGGGAACAGGCCCGGCACGCCTGCTCGACATGGTGGCTGGCCGTTCGAAGCAGGTGTTCAAACAATGGTTGAAAGCCCGACCGAAAGACTGGCGTGAGGGCATCGACGTCGTCGCGATGGACGGATTCTCCGGCTTCAAAACAGCCTCAGCTGAGGAACTGCCCGACGCTGTCGAAGTCATGGACCCCTTCCACGTCGTCAAACTCGCCGGTGATGCCCTCGACGAGGTACGTCGCCGAGTTCAGCAAGAGACAACCGGCCATCGCGGACGAGCAAAGGACCCGTTGTACCGGGCAAGAAGAACTCTGCACACGGGCAGCAGCTTACTCACGACCAAGCAGCAGGAAAGAATCGCGAACCTCTTCGCTGACCCGAACTTCACCGAAGTCGAAGTCACCTGGGCCGTCTACCAAGACATTGTCGGCGCCTACCGAACCGCGGACCGCAAAGAGGGCAAGAGACTCTTGCAAACGGTCATCGACGCCCTGACAACGAATCTGCCATCCGAACTTGTCGAGCTCAAACGGTTAGGACGAACGTTGAAGCGTCGAGCTGTTGATGTGCTCGCGTTCTTCACCCGACCGGGAACGTCGAACGGTCCCACTGAAGCGATCAACGGCAGGCTCGAGCATCTACGTGGGTCCGCGCTGGGATTCCGCAACCTCACGCATTACATCGCGAGGTGTCTGCTCGAGTCCGGTGGCTTCAGGCCGGTTCTACACTCTCAATTACGATGAGCCGGAAAACATCAAGGATGAACGTCGTGTACACCCACCCAGCAGACGTCGGAACATACGTGATGTCCGCAACCCACAAACAGTTGGGTGCCGGTGCTGCGAACTCGCGTTCGACGAGATCATCCGGACATTCCTCAGCACGTGCTGAGGCCGTCTTCGGACGCTTCCGCTTCCGCCGGATTCCGTCGATACCCAACTGGCGCATCAACCGTTCCACCGTGCAGCGGGCCACCGGACCAAATTGATCGGCGTACTCGCGGTTGATCGCCTTCCACATCTTCCGCACTCCATAGCAGGAATAGTTCGCCTCATAGACATCCTGGATGACCACCATCAGTGCTTGGTCCCGGCGGGCCCGGGCTGATGGTTGACGCTTCTTGTAGGCGTAATACGAGCTCACAGCAATCCGTGCCGCAGTCCCGGACAGGGCGCGCACGATTGGCTCGACTCCGAACTCGTCGCGATTGTCGTCGATGAAGGCGACGATTCCCGCGCAAGCGGGAGGTACCCCCTCTTCGATGGGCGGTCGAGCTCCGCCGCGAAGAAAGCCGACGCTCTCTTCAAAATCTCGTTGGCCCGCTTCGCTTCGGCCAACTCAGCCCGGAGCCGACGGTTCTCCGCTTCCAGGTCGACCGACTCGGCCGGTGTGGCTTTGCCGGAATCCTTGTGCTTTCGCACCCAGACCCGCAAGGTCTCTTTGCTCAGACCGAGTTCGTTCGCGACACGGGTGATCGCTCCGTTCGCGGTGTCGGGGTCGGCCTGGGCGTGGATGACGAGCTCGACGGCACGAGCCTTGAGTTCGTCGGTGTATTTCACTGGCAAGAGAGAATCTCCTTCTTCCAATCTCCCTGCCTCTATTATCCCCGGGGCGATTCAGCATTCCAAGATGGCCTTGTGCCCGGTGATGTCTTGGCCGGTGCAGGTGAGGTCGAGGGTGTCGAGTCGGCAGAATGTCGTGAGGTCAGGGGTCGAGAAAGTAGGCTTGGCCACGTCGAGGTCTTTCGGATGGATTGTGTGAGAACTTCCATCATCGGAAGACCTCGACGTCTATCCGCGCAGCGACTCGCCGTGTCCTGGAATCACCGATCTACACTCTCAATTACGAAGAGCCACCTATCTACGGCCCCTCCGTGATTGGTGCGCCCACATGCACAGGTGCATTTGCTACTCATATCGGCTCCCTGACATGACTCAGTACACTTCTTCCCGGTCACCTTGGTTTCCTTCATCAGTAGGCACTTCCCGAACTCAGGGATGAAGTAGTGCTCCAGGAGTACGTCAAAGTACGCAAAAGGGATGATGAACGATCTTGGATTGAAGCGGTCTCTGTCGGTCACGAATACGCGGGGATTGGTGTATCCGGCGTGATCAATCATGGTCTGCCTGATGAAGTAGTCCTCTGAGAAGACTCCCCTCCTCTTCGGCACGGTGACGAACATTCCTTTGTATTCGTATCGCCATTCCACCTTCACGAAATCAAGTTCTTCGTTTGACATTATTTCTCCATTCATTTCCTTTGCTAAGTTTATCGGACATACACTATTCTAACATAAATCTGTTTTGAAAGATTTTGGCAAAGAAAAACCCTCCAGGTGTCCAGTCTGGAGGGCGAGAAGTAATGCATCTATATCTATTATATCAAAATCTAACCGGCTCTACCGGAAATGAGGACCAGCCCCCTACTTAGTAGGAGACCGGCCCTTTCGGTTATTGACGGGTTTTATACATTCATCTTGTCAGAGGTTGAAGAATTGCGTCCACCAACAAAGAGGATGATCGTCCAAGCGATTGCTCCCAGAATGAAGGGTGAACTGACTACCCAACCTATAAGCATGAACGCATTGACGGTAATCCAACCATCTTCGGCAGTTCCAGCCCATACTGATGCACCAATGCACGCAATCAGCAGTAACACAGCAATGACTACCAGTAGGATGTACAGCACTCTAACGAAAATATTTCTTGGCATCACCTGGGGCTTCCTTTCCCTTTGTAGTGACTCTTTCCGCCAGCTCGAACAGCCTCAAAGTAGATCACGGCCACTGTGTAGCATGAGGCTTTTCCGCTCTTCTTCTTTTTACATATTCCCTTCATGTTCGCGCGAAAATCAGTATCGCAACGAATACGATCCTTTTTGGAATCTTTACTGTAACACCGATCATGCTTGTCACAAGCTGGTTTAAAGAGCTTATTCCACTTACTCGCGGCCTTTTTAAGAGCCTTCGGTGTCGAACAGCCGTTTGGTGCGGCCTGTGCCGTAAGACCACTGTTCTCAAACTCACTGATTAGGGCTTCTTCCGAGATATCGCCTTCGACTTCGATTCCGTCTGCCCTAGCCTTTACAAGAGCATCGTGAAGACGGCTGACCGCTTCGCGGTCTATGTCTTCGCTCTCCGTCGCTGATGACGCGGTGACACCGACAGTCATCGTCAGCGTCAACACAGCGACAAGTGCGACCAGATACCGCGTGGTCAGGGCTACAACTTTCATGGGGATGGGGTTCCTTCCGGCGAATCAAAAGTAGTTGCTTCTCTAGGGTTGCATCACTACCAAAGAACCCGCATCCCACAAAAGGATGAAATTTGGTAGTTTCTTTTTCAATTGAAATTCCCCGCCTCCTACTGGGAGACGGGGAACTCGCCGGGTTGGTTTCAGCCGCGAGCTTCAGGCCTACCGGCATCGGTCCACTTCTTAATCAGGTCAGCCGCGATACGCCCACGGTCCGCAACCTTCTCACCCTGCTCCTGTAGCCAAGCGCGGCACTGTGCAAGCTCTTCTGAGGACAGGCCCGAGCCTGAGGAGCTGGCGGCCCGAGAACGGCGCGTGACCGATACCTGAGGTTCATCCACCTCGGCCTCTTGCACGAGATCATCCAGGTACTCTTCAACGCGCTTGTATTCGTCCTTGGTCAGAGCCAAGTTGTAGCTACGGCCCTTCCAAGTGACCTCCGCGCGAGCCAGGTCTTTCTCTTCAATCTGGTCCCCGGAAACGTCTGAGACGTAAATGGTCTTGGTGATGATTGCCATGAGTACTCCTTAATAGGGGGTCTAACATGATCAGGCTACAGGCTTACCCTCTTTAATCCAAAGCTTCAGGTACTCGAACTTAATATTTCCTCTTACGGAGACCTTCTCCTCATAGCCGTTTGCCCTCAGCCAAGCTCTCGCCTGTTTGGTCTTCTCACTACTCAAACCCTGAGTGTTTGCCTTCTCCACCTTTGCAGAACCGTCATAACTCATTTTTTCCTGAGTCAGTGTGTAACCGGCTTTGCCAATGATGGAGAAGGACTGATCCGGATTGAGCGTGCACTTCTCTACAAGCTTGGTACGCACGTACAAAGCCCACTCAGAAGGAGACATGTCCTCCTTGTGCTCCAAGGCTTGCTGATCGACTTCCAGAGGAGTTGCTAGAGCTAGCTCCCCTTCCGCCTCACTCAGTTTGATCTCAGCGGTTTTCACATCTTCGCGTCTAGCCTCAAGAATCTCCTTGCTCTCCTCCAGACTCAGGCCTAGTACGGTGACCGTCTCAAGGAACTCCTGAAGCTTGCTCTTAGCCGCTGTGAGAGCGTACTCAGCTTCTTTTACGTCCTCCTTGAGCTGTGACTGTGTTTCCGCGTCCGGGAGAGCCGCTACGATCTGGTCCATGTACTGAGAGACAAACAGCATGAAGGCATGATCCGCTTGGAGCCGATAGATTGCCTTCTGTTTGCATGTGCCTTTGTTGCGCCGATGTAGGCAACCTAACCGCGTAGCTCCGTCTTTGTTTCGCTGGATCATCCCTACCGGACCTCCACACGATCCGCAGACCATGAGACCCGAGAGCGGCCACTCAGGGTATTTGTTCCTAGCCGGTGCTTTGGAATTCTGATTCCTCCGCGCCTCAAAAGCTGTGTATAGCTCCTTGGAGATAATCGGTTCATGAGAACCAGGGAATTCTTCTCCCTTGAACTCGATAACTCCGGTCTGGAATTTCTTCCGCATGAGACCGATCAGAGTAGGGAATGCCCAGGCATCAGTTCGGTCTGTAATCGTCGGAACACCGGCCTCATTCCATTCAGCCGTAATCGCACCAAACGATTTCCCGCCCACGTAATCCGGCTCTTCGCAGTTGAGGGTGTAAAACCGGGTGCGCGTCGCTACCCGGAAACAGGTCGAGGTCTTCCGAAGATGGAAGTTCCTACACTCTCCAACCGGAAGACCTCGACTTGGATCAGCCTACTTTCTCCGCCCCTGACCTCACCACCTTCTGCCACCTCGACACACTGAACCTCTCCTGCGTCGGCCAGCAGCTCACCGAACACGAAGCGCTCCTCCTGTGCACACCGACGAACACCGACGACTGGTGCCGAAAATGCGGCGGCCACGGCGCGCCCCGAGACACCGTCACCCGCCGCCTGGCCCACGAACCCTTCGGCCACCGACCCACCACCCTCCACATTCGGCTCCGCCGCTACAAATGCCTCGAGTGCGGGCACGTCTGGCGCCACGACACCGCAGCCGCGGCACCGGCCCGAGCGAAGATCTCCCGCACCGGACTGGCCTGGGCACTACGAGCCCTCGTCGTCGACCACGCCACCGTGTCCGTGATCGCGAAGAAGCTCGCCGTGTCCTGGCACACCGCCAACGACGCGATCCTGGCCGAAGGTCACCGTGTCCTCATCGACGACCCCACCCGGTTCGACGGCGTGACCGTCATCGGAGTCGACGAGCACGTGTGGCGGCACACGCAACGCGGGGACAAGTACGTCACCGTGATCATCGATCTCACCCCTGTCAGGGACAAAACGGGCCCCGCCCGGTTGCTCGACATGATCGAGGGACGGTCGAAAGCGGAGTTCAAAACCTGGCTGGCGGAGCGATCGCAGGAATGGCGGGACGGGATCGAGGTCGTGGCGATGGACGGGTTCACCGGGTTCAAAACCGCGGCCGCCGAGGAGCTGCCGACCGCAGTCGAAGTGATGGATCCGTTCCACGTCGTCAAGCTCGCCGGCGATGGTTTGGATGATGTGCGCCGCCGAGTCCAGCAGGAAACACTGGATCATCGGGGGGAAGAAGGGTGACCCGTTGTATCAAGCCCGTCGCACCTTGCATACGGGGTGTGAGTTCCTCACCGAGAAGCAGCAGAAGAGGATCGCTGAATTGTTCACAAACCCTGACCATGCCGATGTGGAGGTGACGTGGAGTGTGTATCAAGACATCATGAGCGCTTACCGGAATCCGGACCGCACGGTGGCCAAACGGATGCTGGAGTCGGTAATCGCATCGATCTCGTCGGGAGTACCTGCAGGTCTGATTGAGTTGCGGAAGTTGGGCCGCACGTTGAAGAAAAGGGTAGGAGATGTGGTGGCGTACTTCGATCGGCCGGGAACCTCGAACGGCCCCACCGAGGCTTTAAATGGGCGTCTGGAGCATCTGTGGGGCTCGGCGTTGGGGTTTCGGAATCTGACGCACTACATCGCCAGGAGCCTGCTCGAAGCCGGAGGATTCAGGCCCCGGCTACACCCTTAAACGCGAAGAGCCCGATATGTTTCCGATCCTCAAGGAGAAGGCCAGACAGCCGGCAGGCTCGCTGTCGGGCGGGCAGCAGCAGATGGTCGCGATCGGCCGAGCACTGATGTCGGATCCGAGTCTGCTGATCCTGGATGAGCCGTCGATGGGCCTGGCGCCCATCATCGTCGAGCAGGTCCTCGAGTCGGTCGCCCAGATCAATCGCAACGGCATCGGAGTTCTGCTCAGTGAGCAGAACGCGAAGGCATCACTGGCAATCGCCCACAGGGGATACGTCCTTGCCGAGGGGCGGATCGTCCTCGCCGATGATGCCTCCCGGCTGCTCGACAATCCTGACGTGCAGGCGGCCTACCTCGGACTCTGACGGGCGCACGGGGCCCACCCGTTGAGAAGGACACCGGTGCGGATGAGATCTCGCCGAGGCGGCTCGGCCACCTCGGCGAGATTTCGCTGAGTTCGTCTGCCGGTTCGTTCCGGTCTGTCGATCCGGCGTGTGATCAGCCGTGAATCGGCAGTCCGGCCAGCTCAGTGCGACCGACCTTGCCGGTTCACTCGTCGAGGAACCGCGAGACGTCCCCGGCTCCGACGCGAGCCACCTCTGGGTACTTGCCGGTGAAGTCGATGACCGAGGTCGGCACGACTCCGGGGACTCCGGACTCGATGACGATGTCGAGGTCATTGCCGAGCTGGTCCATGACATCCTCGGCGTGGGTCAGCGGATCCTCATCGTCGGGCAGCAGCAGCGTCGAGGACAGGATCGGCTCCCCCATCGCCTCGACGAGTGCGAGTGCCGTGACGTTCTGCGGGATCCGAGCTCCGACCGAATGCTTCTTCGGGTGCATCATCCGGCGCGGAACTTCCTTCGTCGCCTTCATGATGAACGTGTACGGTCCCGGCGTCATCGACTTGATGGCACGGAAGTCGGAATTGTCGACGATGACGAACTGACCCAGCTGGGCGAAGTCGTGGCACATGAGTGTGAAATGGTGCTTCGAACCGAGTTGTCGGATGCGAGTGATCCGCTCGATGCCGTCCTTGTTGTCCAAGGCGCAGCCGAGGGCATAACAGGAATCCGTGGGATAGGCGATCAGGCCACCGTTCCTGAGTGACTCAGCGGCCTTCTCGATCAGTCGGTCCTGCGGGTTCTCCGGATGGATATTCAGTAGTGTCGCCATACTTCATGCTAACCACTCTGCCGTCACAGTGCGAGGGCTCGAGGCGACAAACGGCCGGAAAAGCGAGAATGTGGGATTCACCGGACCGCGGGCAGTCTCAGACCGTAGCCGCCGAGCGCTTCCGCCGCCCCCGCTGACTCGTCAGTGCGCAGCCTGATGCTTCTTCAGGCCCTTGACCAGTTCGGCGCGTCCGGTGTCCGGATCGGAGGCGAGAAGGATATTGACCCACCTGGCCTTCGGGTCAGCGTCGACCAGCAGGGCCTTGATCAGCAGGGTCGCCGGCAGCGCCAGCAGGGCGCCGAGCCAGCCGAGGATCCACACCCAGAACAGCAGGGACAGGAACGAGATCAGCGGGGTCACACCCACCGACTCGCCGGTGAACTTCGGTTGGATGATCGCCTGGATGACGAAGTTGAGCACACTGTAGGCGATGACCACCCACAGCGCCGACTGCCAACCGCTGTCGACCAGCGCCAGCAGAGCGGGCGGGATGAGACCGATGACGAAACCGATGTTCGGAATGTAGTTCGTCAGGAACGCGAGCACACCCCACACCCAGATGAGCGGGACGTCGATGATCGCCAGGGCGATGACGTCGAGGAATGCGACGATGAGGCCGAAGACCGTCGCCACCACCCAGTAGCGGCGGACGCCGCTGGCGAAGTCGCCGATCGACGCCGACAGTGACGGCTTGACGTCGAGCAGCATCGCCATCCGCTTGTCGATGCCCATCGAATCCATCGCCACGAAGAACACCGCCATGATGACCGTGGTCAGCAGGCCTGCCACCGACGACAGATTCGTCAGCAGCGGGTAGATGGCGTCGAGCACGGAACGGACATCGAAACCGGAGAGCTGCTGCTGGATCACCGAGGACGTCACTCCGATGTCCGACAGCAGCGCCAGCGCGTTCTGGTACGTGGCGGCGAGTTCGTAGCTGTAGCTGGGGATGAGGATGACGAGCTCGGCGACCGACCACGCGGTGAGGCCGAAGAACGCGAAGATCATGCACAGCACGAGTACGACCGAGATACACGCCCCGATCGCCCGCGGCACCTTGATCCGAGTGAGCAGCCGCTGCACCGGGTAGACGACGATATAGAAGTTCAGGGCGAGGAACACCGGGGCCACGATGTCCTGGAGTCCGCGGAAGAACATCAGCGCATAGGCCAGCCCCGCCAGCGTCACCGCGATCATCAGCGCTCGCGCCGGCGGCCGCGCATGCCAGGGTCGTGGCTCGCCTGCCATGCCGGGTTCGGAGCCGGGTGCGAAGCCAGGTCCCACCGTCACCGAGGCGGCCGAACCGGGAGCGTTCCCCACCGAGGCGGCCGAACCGGGAGCGTTCCCCACCGAGGCGGCCGAACCGGGAGCGTTCCTCACCGAGGCGGCCGGTGCGGCCGTCCCCGACGCAGGGTCCGCGCCTGCGGGCTTCGAGGCCGACGCAGAGGTCGCCGCAGGGCCCGCGGGCTCGGAATTCGCGCCGGGCACCGGTCGTGAGGACGGCGCAGACTCGGCCGGGCGTGCGGCATCGCCGGGCGATCCGGCCGCACCGTCAGCGGAGCCCGACGAACTCGTCTGCTCGTCCTCGTTCATTCAGCGTCCCCGACGCTTCTCACGGATGCGCATCGAAACCTCGATGGGGGTGCCCTTGAAGCCGAAGGTCTCGCGCAGACGACGGATGATGAACCGACGATAACCGGGATCGAGGAAACCGGTGGTGAAGAGCACGAACTTCGGCGGACGCGACTGCGCCTGAGTGCCGAAGAGGATGCGCGGCTGCTTACCACCGCGCACCGGGTGCGGGTTGGCTGCGACGAGCTCCCCGAGGAACGCATTGAGCCGTCCCGTCGGAATGCGAGTGTCCCAGCCGTCGAGAGCGGTCTCCATCGCCGGAACGAGCTTCTCCGCGTGACGTCCGGTCTTCGCCGAGATGTTCACGCGAGGCGCCCACGCCACATGGCCGAGGTCCCGTTCGATCTCCCGCTCGAGGTAGAAGCGACGTTCGTCATCGAGCAGATCCCACTTGTTGAACGCCAGCACCACGGCGCGTCCCGCCTCGACGGCGGTCGTGACGATGCGGACGTCCTGCTCACTCAGCGGGTCCTGGACCTCCATGAGGACGAGGGCCACCTCGGCGCGTTCCAGTGCGGTCTGTGTCCGCAGCGCGGCATAGAAGTCGGCGCCGCTGGCCTGATGGGCACGACGACGGATACCGGCGGTGTCGACGAAGCGCCACTGCTTCCCACCGAGCTCGATGAGCTCGTCGACGGGATCACGCGTGGTGCCGGCGACGTTGTCCACGAGCACCCGGTCGGAACCGATGAGCTGGTTGAGCAGGGAGGACTTGCCGACATTCGGACGACCGACGAGGGCCACCCGACGCGGTCCGCCCTCTTCGACACGGGTGTCGACGGCCGAGACCTCGGGCAGGATCGTCAGCACTTCGTCGAGCAGGTCGGCGACTCCCCGACCATGCAGAGCCGAGACGGTCCACGGCTGGCCGAGGCCCAAGCCCCAGAGTTCGGCGGCCATGAGTTCGCCGCGCTCGTCGTCGACCTTGTTCGCGGCCAGCAGGACCGGCTTCTTCTTCCGGCGCAGCATCTTCACGACCATCTCATCGGTCGAGGTCGGACCGGTCGTGGCATCGACGACGAGGAGGACGGCATCGGCCATGTCCACGGCGACCTCGGACTGGATCGCAATCCGCGAGGCCATACCCTTCGAGTCCTGATCCCACCCGCCGGTGTCGACGAGGGTGAACTCCTTCGTGTTCCATTCCGCTCGGTAGCTCACCCGGTCACGGGTGACGCCCGGAACGTCCTCGACGACGGCTTCGCGGCGGCCGAGGATGCGGTTGACCAGCGTCGACTTGCCGACGTTGGGGCGACCGACGACGGCCAGCACCGGTGCGGCGCCGAGGGCCTCGTCTTCGTCGTCGTCGAAGCCGTAGGCGCGCAGCAGCGCCCGGTCCTCGTCTTCGAGCTCATAGCTTTCGAGTCCGGCCTCGAGCGCGGTCGCCCGCTGCTCGGCCTCCTCGTCGCTGATGCTCTCGACACGGTCGACGAGGTCGTCGTCGGGTGTCTCATGGAATTCGGATTCGCTCATTGTGAGTCCTTCACCAGCTGCAGCACCGTCTCGACCACCTGGTCGAAGTCGATGTCGCTGGTATCGAGTGTGTACACTCCGTCGGCGGCCTCGAGGAAGCTCGTCGTGGCGGAGTCCTTGGCGTCACGGCCCGTGACGAGGTCTTGGGTGGCGGCGATCGCCTCGGCGTCGGCATTGCCGTGCACTTCCTTCGCCCGGCGGGCCACACGGACCTCGTCGCGGGCGGTCATGAGGATGCGCACATCGGCGTCGGGGGCTACCACGGTCGTGATGTCCCGGCCTTCGACGACGATGCCCTCGGGCGCGGCGGCGATATAGGCCCGCTGCATGTCGATGAGCTCCTCGCGGGCGTCGACGACGCCGGAGACCGTCTGCACGTTCGCGGACACGTCCGCACCGCGGATGTCCTCGGTGACATCGATGTCGTCGACGGAGACGAAGAATTCGTCGGGGCTCAGCGAGATCTCCAGATCCGCACCGCGCACCTGCTCGAGCACGTCGACGGGGTCGGTGACCCCGCGGTTGAGGCACAGCCACGCCATCGCCCGGTACATCGCACCGGTGTCCAGGTACTGGAAGCCCAGCCGACGCGCCACCTCCTTGGCGGTGCTCGACTTGCCCACTCCGGACGGTCCGTCAATGGCTACGACGCTCATACAGTTCCTTCTTTCTCGATGGCGGATTCGGGGATCTGCCATCCCTTCGACAGCAATCCGATCTCCAGCTCCTGCTGGATGGCCGGGACCACGGACACGTCGACCATGCCCAGTTTCCGACCGGAGGCGTGATCCATCCGGAAATCCTCGACATTGACGCCGAGGTCGCCGATGTCCTTGAACAGCCGGGCCAGCATTCCGGGCGTATCCGGAACCAGGATCGTGACAACAGCATAGGTGGTCGGCGGCTGCCCGTGCTTGCCGGGAATCCGGTCGTGGCCTTCGTTGCCCAAAGCGATCGCCTTGGCGAGCAGTCCCGTCGACCCGGGTCCGAGTTCGAGTGCGCCGATGACCTCGTCGAGTTCGGTGCGCAGAGCGACGAGCACGGAACGGACCTCCTCGGCGTTGCCGGTCAGGATCTGCGTCCACAGGCCCGGGTCCGAGGCGGCGATGCGCGTGACATCGCGCAGTCCCTGCCCGGCCAGCGAGATCTCCTCCAAGGGCGCATGCCGCAGCTGCGAGGCGACCAGGGAGGAGACGATCTGCGGCACGTGCGAGACCTTCGCGACCGCGGCATCGTGGATGCGCGGATCCAGGTGGAGCACGGAGGCGCCCGTGTCCTCGGCCATGGCGATGACCTCGCCGAGGCGGTCGGCCGGGGTGTCCTCGTCCGAGCAGATCACCCAGGGTCGGGCCGTGAACAGGTCCGATTGGGCGGCGATCGCTCCGGACTTCTCGCGTCCGGCCATCGGGTGGCAGCCGATGTAGCGATCGAGCTGAGTGCCCGTGACCAGTTCGCGCACCGCTTCGAGCAGGCGGGTCTTGACGCTGGCGACGTCGGTGACCGTGGCGTTCGGGAAGTCCTCGAGGGCCGCGGCGATGACGCGGGCGGCGACGTCGGGCGGGGTGGCGACGACGACGATGTCCGGGTGTTCGGGTGCACCGACCTGACCGGCACCGAGGTCCGCGGCGAGCTGCTGCGCGGTCGGCGACGTGTCTTCGAGACTCACCTGATGGCCCTGCGCGCTCAGCGCCAACCCCAGGCTGGCACCGAGCAGGCCGGTGCCGATGATATGGACTCTCACAGACCGACGGCCTCGAACAGTGCGCCGACCTCATCGGAGCGCAGCGGGCGGATCTTGCCCTGCTTCTGCTCGTCGAGGACGATCGGTCCGAACTTCAGGCGGACGAGGCGCTCCACCGGGTGTCCGATCTCGGCCAGCAGGCGGCGCACGACGCGGTTGCGGCCGGAGTGAAGAGTGAGTTCGACGACGGACTTGCCGGGGGTCGAATCGACGAGCTTGAAATCATCGACCTTGACGAAGCCGTCCTCGAGGTCGATTCCCGCCTTGAGGATGGCTCCGGCGTCCTTCGCCAGCTGGCCCTTGACCTTCGCGAGGTAGGTCTTCGGGATCTCGTAGCGCGGGTGGGCCAGCCGGTTGCTCAGCTCCCCGTCATTGGTGAGCAGGATGATGCCTTCGGTCTCCGTGTCGAGACGGCCGACATGGAAGAGGCGCTCGTTGTTGTTGCGCACATAGTCGGCCAGGCAGGGCCGGCCCTCGGGGTCGCTCATGGTCGACACGACTCCCGCGGGCTTGTTGAGCACGAGGTAGACCTTCTTGGTCTGTGTCGAAATTCTCACTGTGTCCACGTACACGGACTGCGTTTCCGGGTCGATCCGGGTGCCCAGCTCGGTGACGATGCTGCCATCGACCTCGACGCGGCCGTCGACGATGAGCTGCTCACAGGCACGACGTGATCCCAGGCCCGCCTCGGCGAGCACCTTCTGCAGCCGCACACCCCCGCTGACGTGGGCGTCCGATGTCTGACCGGCACCCGACCCGCCGCTGCTGGAAGCGTGATTGGCCGTCGCTGCGCGTTGTTTTCGGCTGGGTCGGTTCTGGCGCCCGCCGGGGGCGCGGTGATCACGGTAGGGACTCATACATCCATTCTCTCAAATCAATCAGCGACTCGTGACATCTCAGCGGTCGAATCGGAATCGGCGTCGAGATCGTCGTCGGAATCGTCGTCGAGGGCGCCGTCGATCTCGGCGAGCACCTCGGTGTCCTGCGCGCCGAGTTCGGCGACGTCGGCGTCTTCGGGCAGATAAGGGGCGATGTCCGGAAGATCGTCGATCGCGTTCATGCCCATCGTGTCGAGGAACGTACGTGTGGTGGCATAGAGCAGCGCCGAGGTGGTCGCCTCCTTGCCGGCTTCGACGATGAGTCCGCGCAGCAGCAGAGTGCGGATGACACCGTCGACGCTGACTCCGCGGATGGCGGCGATGCGGGGCCGGGAGATCGGCTGCCGGTAGGCGATGACCGCAAGCGTCTCGAGTGCGGCTTGGGAGAGTTTCGCACTCTGCCCGGCGGTGAGGAAGTCCTTGACGACTTCGTGGTAGTCGCCGCGGGAGAAGATGCGGAACCCCCCGGCGACGTGACGGATCTCGAACCCGCGCTGGCGGTGGTCCTCATCCCCGTCGTAGTCGGCTTTGAGGATGCGGATGGCTTCGAGGACGGTGTCTTCGTCGAGGCCGAGGGAGCCGGCGAGGTCTTCGGCGGTCACGGCCGAATCGGTGATCATGAGCACGGCCTCGATGCCGGCGAGGATCTCGTCATCGATCATTCCGCACTCCCCTCTTCTTCTTCGACTTCTTCTTCGTCGCCGCTCCAGTCGCCTTCGGTGCGCAGGTCGACTCCGTCTTCGTTCATCTCGGTCCGGTGGATGAGCAGCCGCCCCAGAGGTTCGGGCTGGTCGAAGTCGCAGAGGCCGACCTTGAACAGTTCGAGCAGGGCGAGGAATCTCGCGATGACGACCAGGGTGTTCTCGGCCGTTTCGAGCAGGTCCTGGAAGTCGACGTCTCCGACGCGCAGCAGGGACAGGATATGCCCGCGCTGCTCGGAGACGCTCACGAGCGGTAAGTGGATATGGTCGACGGCGACGCTGGGCGGGGTGTGATCGCGTTGGAGCACGGTGGCGAAGATTCCGGCCAGTTCGCCGGGACCGATGTTCAGCTCCAGCGGCGGCAGCACGTCCTGGAACTGAGGCTCGAGGTCGACATCGCGGGGGGCGCGGATGGAGCCGGCGGCCATCGCCTCGGCCAGATACCCGGATACGGACTTGTATGCCTTGTATTGCAGCAGCCGGGCGAAGAGGAGGTCTCGGGCCTCGAGCAGCTCGAGGTCGAGGACCTCGTCACCGTCTTCGTGCGGCAGCAGTCGGGCCGTCTTGAGGTCGAGCAGGGTCGCGGCGACGAGGAGGAACTGGGAGATCTCGGCGAGGTTCGCCTGATCCTTGAGCTCGGTGGTGTAGGCGATGAACTCATCGGTCACCTCGGCCAGCGCGATCTCCGTGACGTCGAGGCGACGTTTCGAGATCAGACCGAGCAGCAGATCGAAGGGGCCGGTGAAGTTCTCCAACCGCACCTGGAAACCCTGCGCGGCGTCATCGCCGGAGTCGGCCTCGGTCGGTACGCCGGCCGCCTCCTCCTCGTGGACTGCGGAGTCGCTCAGGGTGCGCCTCCGCGGGCGATGAGCTCCCGGGCCAGTCGACGGTAGGCTTCGGATCCGGCGTGCTTCGGGGCGAAGCTCGTGATCGGTTCGGCGGCCACGGAGGCGTCGGGGAACTTCACGGTGCGGTTGATGACGGTCTCGAAGACCTTGTCGCCGAAGGCTTCGGTGACGCGCGACATGACTTCCTTCGAGTGCAGGGTCCGCGAGTCGAACATCGTGGCGAGGATGCCGTCGACCTCGAGTGAGGGGTTGAGTCGGTCCTGGACCTTCTCGATGGTCTCGACGAGCAGGGCGACACCGCGCAGGGCGAAGAACTCGGTCTCGAGCGGGATGACGACGCCGTGGGCGGCGGTCAGAGCGTTGACGGTGAGCAGTCCCAGCGAGGGCTGGCAGTCGATGAGGATGACATCGTATTCGTCGGCGACCTTCGACAGGGCACGGGCGAGCACCTGCTCGCGGGCGACCTCGCCGACGAGCTGGACTTCGGCGGCGGAGAGGTCGATATTGGCCGGCAGGATGTCGATGTTGTCGAAGTCCGTTCCGACGATGACTTCGTGCGGGTCCAGTCGCGGGTTCATCAGCAGGTTGTAGATGCTGATGTCGAGTTCATAGGGGTTGAGTCCCAGTCCGACGGACAGGGCGCCCTGCGGGTCGAAGTCGACGAGCAGCATCTTGCGGCCGTACGCGGCCAGGGCCGCACCGAGGTTGATCGACGAGGTGGTCTTGCCGACCCCGCCCTTCTGGTTGACCATCGCGATGATGCGGGCGGGTCCGTGCGACGCCAGGGGTGCCGGCTCCGGGAAGTCCTGGGGCTCGCCTGCTGCCGACTTCTGCTGGGGGATATCCAACGCCTCTTGCGTATTCATCTCTCGGATGGCCACCTTTCGTTGCTCTGCGTCCAACCCTACCGCGCCCGAGGGTGCGAGGTCGCGTACACTTCCCGCAGTGTGTCCTCGGAGACTTTCGTATAGATCTGCGTCGTCGTCACCGAGGCATGGCCGAGCAGCTCCTGGACGACGCGGATGTCCGCTCCGCCTTCGAGCAGATGCGTGGCGAATGAGTGCCGGAAGGTATGCGGAGACACCTCGGTGCCGATGGCCGCCGCTTCACCGGCGTCCTTGACGATCTGCCATGCCGAGACCCGGGAGAGTCGAGTGCCTCGGGCGTTGAGGAACAGGGCCCCGGCTGGAGCCGAGGATCTCGCCTTCGCCGCCATCGACGGCCGCACCCGCGACACCCAGGCCCCCAGGGCTCGGGCGGCGTGGGATCCGACGGGCACGATCCTCTCCTTCCCGCCCTTTCCGTAGAGCCGGACGAGCCCGGAGTCGAGGTCGAGATCGTCGAGGTCGACGCCCACGGCTTCGGAGATGCGCGCCCCCGTGGCGTAGAGGAGTTCGAGAAGGGCCGCGGCCCGGATCTGGACGGGTTCGTCACCGTCGGTGGTCGCGATCATCGCTTCGATCTCGTCGAGCGCCAGGGCCTTGGGCAGCCGCAGTCCTTCCTGCGGTGGGCTGACCTCGGAGGCCGGATCCGTGGGCGCGAGGTTCTCCCCCAGTGCGAAGGTGTGGAATCGGCGCACCGCGACGAGTGCGCGTGCCCGGGTCCGCGGTGCCAGTCCCGAATCGAGCAGGTGGAGGGCGAAGTTCTCCACCTGCTGTCGGTCGACCTCGCCGAGGCGGCTCACCCCGTCGTCGGTCAGCCAGGTGCCGTACCGGGCGAGGTCACGGGCGTAGGCGTCGATCGAGTTCATCGACAGTCCCCGTTCGAAACGCAGGGAGGCGAGATAGGACCCGAATGCGCTCCGCAGGTCCTCGGGAAGGTCCTCCGGCAGCAGTTCGGCGCCGTGCCGAGCCATAGGGTCTCAGTCCTCGCCCGCGCCGGTCTGTGTCGACGGTGAAATCCCGTCACCGGTACCGGTCGTCTCCGCCGTGGCCGAATCGGTGGTCTCGACGGTGGCACCGCGGCCGAAGTCGGGGCGACCGTCGACGAGTCGCCTCGACGCATCGACGGCCCGCCGTTTGACCGGTGCTCCCGCTGCTTCGGCGCGCAGCACGCGGTCGACCTGGAAGATCGCCAGTTGGGCGATCGCGTTGGTGATCCGCCCGTCGGCCACGGCCTCGAGTGCCTCGTCCATGCCGACCCAGGCGAAGCGGAACCCCGCTTCTTCCTCGCCCCGTTCGTGACGGTCGGCTTCGGTCACGGAGGACAGCCCGCGGGCGAGGTAGAGACGCATCGTCTCGGAGCTGCCGCCCGGGGTCAGGCAGGAGTCGCTGAGCACGTCCCAGTGTGCGGCCGTGAGGTCAGCTTCCTCGATAAGTTCCCTCTTCGCCGCGTCGAGCGGGTCCTCGCCGGGGATGTCGAGCAGACCGGCAGGCACCTCCCACAGTCGGGCGCGGACGGGGTGCCGGTACTGCTGGGCCAGCAGGATCCGCTGGTCGTCGTCGACGACGGCGATGCCGACGGCCCCGGTGTGCGCCATGAGATCGCGGACGAGCCCGGAGGCCTCGGGCAGGTCGAAGGTCTCCTTGCGGATGTCCCACACCGCGCCTTCGTAGACGACCTCGGAGGAGGTGATCGGCGGGATCACCGGTTCGTCGGCGAGGGGCTGTTCATGGTCTGTGCTCATCTCATGGTCTGTGCTCATCGGCGCTCTCCCTGAAATCGACGGTGGTGGAACGGCGAATGCCGCCGGCGCTGGCGCCGGCGGCATTCGCTGTGAGGATGGACAAGGGTCACTGACGCTCGAGTGCGGCGGCGACCAGACCCGCGAACAGCGGGTGCGGTGAGGTCGGCCGCGACTTCAGCTCGGGGTGCGCCTGCGTGGAGACGTAGAACGGGTGCAGCTCAGAAGGCAGCTCGACGAATTCGACGAGCTCACCGTTCGGTGAGGTTCCGGAGAACTCGAGCCCCGCCTCGGCGATCTGCTCGCGGTAGGTGTTGTTGACCTCGTAGCGGTGACGGTGCCGTTCGCTGATCGTCGTCTCCCCGTACACGCCGGCCACGACGCTGCCTTCGGTGAGCTTCGCCTCGTAGGTGCCCAGGCGCATGGTGCCGCCCAGGTCGCCTTCGCCTTCGACGATCGAGAGCTGCTCGGCCATGGTCGCGATGACCGGAACCGTGGTCTCGGGATCGAACTCGGACGACGACGCGGCTTCGAGTCCGGCGACATTGCGTGCGTATTCGATGACCATGCACTGCAGACCCAGGCACAGGCCCAGGGTCGGAATGCCGTGGGTGCGGGTGTACTCGAGTGCGCCGAGCTTGCCTTCGATGCCGCGGATGCCGAAGCCGCCGGGCACGCAGATCGCGTCGAGGCCGGACAGGGCCGCTTCTGCGCCGGCTTCGGTGGAGCAGTCATCGGACTGGATCCACTTGATCCTGACCTTCGCGTCGTTGGCGAAGCCGCCGTGGCGCAGCGCCTCGGTGACGGAGAGGTAGGCGTCGGGCAGGTCGATGTACTTGCCGACGATGCCGATGGTGACGTCCCGGGACGGGTTGTGCACGCGTTCGAGTACCCAGTCCCACTTCGTCCAGTCGACGTCGCGGAAGGGCAGGTTGAGGCTGCGGATGACGAACACGTCGAGGCCGCCGTCGTGGAGGACCTTCGGGATGTCGTAGATGCTCGGGGCGTCGACGCAGGACACGACCGCGTCGGTCTCGACGTCGCAGGCTCCGGCGATCTTCGCCCGGATCGAATCCGGCAGCTCACGGTCGGAGCGGAGCACGATCGCATCGGGCTGGATGCCGATGGAGCGCAGGGTGGCCACCGAATGCTGGGTCGGCTTCGTCTTCAGCTCTCCGGAGGGCCCGAGGTAGGGCACGAGGGAAACATGGATGAAGAACACGTTGTCCCGGCCGATGTCGTGACGGACCTGGCGGGCCGCCTCGAGGAAGGGCTGGGATTCGATATCGCCGACGGTACCGCCGATCTCGGTGATGATGACATCGGGACGGTCCGCCTCGGGGCGTTCGGCCTGAGCACGCATCCGCGCCTTGATCTCGTCGGTGATGTGCGGGATGACCTGGACGGTGTCGCCGAGGTATGCGCCGCGGCGTTCCTTCGCGATGACCGAGGAGTAGACCTGCCCGGTGGTCACATTCGCCGCACCGTCGAGGTCATTGTCGAGGAAGCGCTCGTAGTGGCCGATGTCGAGGTCGGTCTCGGCGCCGTCTTCGGTGACGAAGACTTCACCGTGCTGGAAGGGGTTCATGGTGCCGGGATCCACGTTGAGGTAGGGATCCAGCTTCTGCATGGCCACGGTGAGGCCGCGCTGAGTGAGCAGATGGCCGAGGCTCGATGCCGTCAGACCCTTGCCCAACGAGGAGGCGACGCCTCCCGTGACGAAGATGTGCTTTGCCGTATGTGTGCCGCCAGGGCCAGTTCGATTCACCACGGAATTTGATTCTATCAAAGTCCGGCTCATGAATCCGAGACTGCGTCGACCTCGGCGTACAGATCGAGCAGCGTCTCCGAGATCGCCGCCCCGTTGCTGACGTCGATGACCCGCTTCTTCGCCGCCACGGCGGAGGTTCCGCGTCCGGCCGGGTCATCGAGAAGATGATTGATCTCACGCAGCAGCGCTTCCGTGTCGTCGGCGGGAACGGCCTGCGCGGCCTCTCCCCAGATGCCGGCGCGGCGTTCGCTGCCGATGAAGACCGCCGGCTTCGACAGCTGCATGAGGTCTTCGTGGGACAGACCCGTCATGGTTTCGCTGGCGATGACGACATCAGCGGCGGCGGCCACATCGACGAGGTCGCCGGCCGGCGCCACGAGGACTCCGCGATCGGAGAATTCCCGCGAGATCGTCGAGCGGTCCTTGCCGGTGCCGGTGAGGACGAAGACGACCTTGCGGTCGCGGCGGCGCTGGTTGATCTGGTCGGCGGCGTCGAGGACGGTCGCCAGGGCCGTGTGGTCACGCAGCGCGATGGGGCTGGCGACCATCCAGGTGCCTTCGCTCAGCCCGAGTTCGCGGCGGACCTCGGCCCGCGGTGTGCGCACGGTGAGGTCGACGTCGATGTCCGGGTGGACGAGTTCGGCGCGTTCGACGACCGGAACGCGGCCGCCGTAGTAGTCGACGACGGGTTCGGTCGTGCCGAGGACCGCGGTGGCCGTGCGGCCGACGATCTCGGCTCCGGTCTTCTCGATGACGTTCGCGGAGTCGAAGGATTCGACGGTGGCGACGACCTTCGGGTGCAGTCGTGCCGGCAGACCGGTGAAGGCCAGCCCGGCGAGCGTCGCCGCATGCAGTCCGTGTGCGTGGACGATGTCGACGTGCTGGTAGTACTTGTGAAGGGTGAATGCGGAACCGGGGTCAGCGGTCGTGAGTCGACGACGGGCGGTGAGCTCGATCTCGCGGAATTCGCCGGCCAGCTCCTCCGGGACCCCGAAGGTCCCCAGCAGAGACCGGTGTGCGGCGACGGCGACCTTGAAACCGGCCCGGAGGTGACCGAGCACGGCGAGCTTCGCCACTTCGACGACGGGACCGGTGGTGTCGGCGAGCACGTGCAGAATCCTGGTGTCTGCGCTCAGTGGGTTGACCTCGCCGGATTCGCTCATTTCCTCATCCTCTTCTTTCGTTCGACGCTGGTTCTAGCCTACCTGGGCAGACACGAGTTCCGTGTAAAGACCTGCGAGTTCTTCGGCGACTTCCCTCTCAGCGGGAAGCTCCGCTCCGCGTGCCCGGGCTCTCGTCCCGAGTTCGGCGCGGCGGGCGGGATCGACAGCGAGTTCGGCCACGGCTGCGGCGAAGGCGGCGTCGTCATCATCGTCGATGAGCATCCCCGCGTCGCCGACGAGTTCGGCGGTGCCGCCGGTGGCGGTGGCCACGATCGCCTTGCCGGTCATCAGTGCCTCCTGGAGGACCAGCGCCCGGGCCTCCCAGACGCTGGTGAGCGCGTAGATGTCCGCGGCGGCCGCGAGTTCGGCGACGTTGTCGCGGGGTCCGAGGAAATGCAGGGCCGGAATCGCCGAGGCGGCTGCCGCCTCGGCGTACTGAGCGCGGACGTCGGCGAGCACCTGATCGTCGGCGGCACCGGCGATGAGGGCGACGATCTCACCCTGCCGGTCCCCCGCCCCGAGGCGGGCGAGTGCACGCACGAGCATCGGGTAGTTCTTCTGTCTGGCGACGCGACCGACGGCGAGGACGATGAGGGCCCCGGGGTCGAAGTCGAATTCCTCGGCCAGTCCCGCACGGGTGGCGGCGGCCGCCTCGGCGGACACCTGAGTCACCTCTGGAGCGGCGGCGGGGAGGAAGCGGGCGGTCTGCGCACCGAGTTCGCGGGCGCGGTCGACGAGGTCGGTGCTGGCGCCGAGGACGAGGTCGGCTCCGCGGGCGAGCATCGTCTCGACCCGGGTTTCGACCCGACCGCGCAGTCCCTGTCCGCTGGCCTGGTTGTGCAGGCTGAGGACGAACTTCGGGCGGGTCTTCAGCGTGCGCAGGGTCAGCAGGGTGATGAACCCGGCCCGGAAGCCGTGGGCGTGGACGATCTGCGGGGCGAAGCTGCGCAGGAGTGTGCGCTGCCGGCGGACGAGGGCGGCGTCGGAGGCGCCGATTCCGGTGCCGAGTTCGAGGACGCCGAACCGGACTCCGGGCAACAGAGAGAAGCCGAAGTGCTCGTCGGTGGCGGCCGGTCCGATGACGCCGATCTCGTGGCCGGCGGCGGCGAGGTCACGGGCGAGTGCGTGCACGTGGGTGCCGACTCCCCCGGTCGAGGTGCCGATGGCGAAGACGATCCTCATGAGTCTTCCTCCCTGTCGGTGTCGTGGGGTCCACAGTCACTGCGGCTGGATCCATGGTCGCTGCTGCTGAGTCCGTGGTCGGTGGTGAGCGTGCCGGTCGCGTGCGCGGTCGTCTCGTCGTTGACGCCGGCCCGATTGCGGTCGGCCAGCAGACGGCGGACTTCGCCGAGGAATCCGCGGTCGATGACGAGCACGATGAGTCCGAAGACCACGCAGCCGAGGAGGGCGGCGATGATTCCCGCGATGACGGCCGAGCTCGCGGAGTTGTCGAAGAGTCCCCCGAGCCACTGCGAGGTCACGACTCCGGCGGTGCCGGCGACGACGGCGGCCCCGAGCGCGAGCAGCGACCGCCGCCCGACGAAGGCGAGTCCGGTGGGACCGAGGACGCGGCGCATGTTCACGAGCAGGAACACTCCGGCCACGGTCATGCCCAGCACATAGCCGCTGCAGATGCAGATGAGGGTCAGCCCGGGGTTCCCGTTCGCACCCGCGACCAGGATGGCGCCACACATGCCGACGATGACGAGGATCCACCCCGTCGTCGTGGCGGCGGCCGAGTGGCGGGAGCGTTCGAGGGCGTAGAAGACGCGAGTGCCCCAGGCGACGAAGGACCAGCCCGGCACGGCCAAGGCCATGACCATGATCGCCGTGGCCATCGAGTCGAAGGGGGCGGCGGATTCGCTTTCGGCGTCGATGGCGATGAAGAAGGTCTGCAGCGGCCCTGCCGCCGAGAGCAGGATGACGGCGCCGAGTCCGCCGATGGCGATGATGAGAGCCGTCGTCGTCGAGGTCACCGAGCGCAGACGCACCCCGGCCTGTCCACGTCGCTCAGCGGACGCCTCGGGGTCGGTGGATCGTCCCACCCAGGTCGACAGGGTCGGGAAGATCACGGTCGCCACGGTCACGGCGAGCACGGCGTAGGGCAGGAGGTAGACGGCGTTGATGTAGCTGAAGAGCACGAGCGTGCCGTCCCCGCCCGAATGGTTCGCCAGGCTCAGGGTCGCGAGCACCGCGGCCTGCTGGGCGAGCAGGGCGGACATTCCGGCTCCGGCCAGGCGCAGCGCACGGTGGGCGACGCCGGGTGGGAAGGAGAAGGTGGGGCGCAGCTTCAGCCCGGTCGAGGCCATCGGCAGGGCCAGCGGCAGGGCGAGGGCGGCGACGCCGCTGGTGGTGCCCCAGCCGAGCCAGCCCAGGTGGGACTGCCAGGTGTCGTCGCTGCCGCCCACGACGCTGTAGGCGATATAGCTGCCGATGACGACGAGGCTGGACAGCAGCGGGGCGAACGCCGGCCACAGGAACTTGCGGTGGGCCTGCAGGACTCCGGTGAGCACGGCGCCGATTCCGTAGAGGACGAGCTGCGGAGAGAACATGAGCAGCAGCTCGACGGTCGCCTGCACTCCCGCGGCGCTCGTCTGCTCATCGACGAGGATCCTCGCGATCTGCGGGGCGAAGACGGCCAGCAGGATCGACAGCGGCAGGGTCACGCTGATCGCCCAGGTCAGCAGGCCGGAGGCGATGCGTCCGGCGGTCTCTCGGTCCGATCTGGCCAGGGGGACGGCGAGCAGCGGGATGACCGCTCCGGCCAGGGCCCCGCCGGCGACGACCTCGAAGAGGATGTTCGGGACCTGGTTGGCGCTCTGGTAGGCGGTGCCGACGGTGCCGGCGCCGACGGTCGCCGAGAACACCAGCCAGCGTAGGAAGCCGACCAGTCGGGTCAGCAGGGTGATGATCGATACGAGCAGCGCCGTGGCGGCGAGGACTCGAACGAGCTTGTTCACTGAACCTCGCGGCCGAACGAGTCGATCTCCCGCAGACCCGGGGTCGATTCGATGACGGAGGTGAAGGACACTTTCTCACTGGCCAGGGTGAGTCCGGCGAGGACGGCGAGGATGAGGCGTCGCTGTGCCGGGGTGGCGGTTTCGGCGAGGATCACGCCGATCACCGCTCCCAGGGCGTTGGCGCCGGTGTCGCCGAGCATCGCATCACCGGCGAGGTCGTCTGGCCAGGCGGCAGCCGTGGCTCCGGCGATCGCCCCGGCAGGCGCCCAGGACACGCGGCGATCGTGGTCGGTCAATGCGAGGGTCAGCGCTCCGGCCTTGAGGGCCCGTCCGGGACGCAGATCGAGGAGGTTGAACAGGTTCGCCGAACCCGCGATCACTCCCCCGGTGACGACGATGTCCGCGGCGGCTGCGTACCAGGGCCGGTCGGGTGTCGAGTGGGTGGAGCCGAAGAGTCCGGTCGGGCGGGTGCGGCTGCGCAGGATCGCGGCTGCGGCGATCGAGGCGAGTGGGATGCCGGTGATCTTGATCGTCCCGGTCGTGATCTGACCGCGGGCCAGCGCGGACAGGTGCCCGCGCAGTCCCTTCGAGGACCCGGATTCGCAGAAGTCGTCAACCGCCCCGAGGCCGCCGGCCGCGGCCGTGGCCAGCAGGGTCGCCGCCTTCTGGCGGGCGTCTTCGATGAGCAGGCTGCCGGCCAGCAGTCCCGTCGCGACGGCGGGGCCTTCGGCGAGTGAGACGTCGTGTCCGGCGTGGTTGGTGCGCACCACGGAGTCGTGGGTGCGCAGCCGCGATCCGAGCAACGCCTTCGTCGCGGTGAAGCCGGCGAGCCCGGCGACGGCGGTGCTGACGATGGAGCGGATCATTCCTCGTCTCCCTTCTGCGTGTCCTTCGACGACGTTTCTTCGGTCTTGGCCGGCAGGATGCCTTCGGCGTCCTCGGCGAATCCGAAGTGTCCGTGGCTTCCGGCCTCTCCGGAGGCCAGGGCCCGGACGGTGATGACGGGGCCGGCGCCGAGGCCGAGTCCGTCGACCGTGCTGGCGCGGGACTTCTCCGTCCGCAGCACGTTGACGAGTCCGTTCTGTGCCGATCCGGCGTCGCCGGCGACGACCACCGAGGTGGCTTCGGCGGTGAGTGCGGTGATGAAGTCGGTGACGAGGGTGCGGGTGCCCTTGTCATCGGAGTTCTGCGGGCTGGGCTCGGTGTCCTCGGCCAGGGTCGAGTTCTCATCGTCGATGACGATGAACAGCGAGGTCGTCTTGTGGTCCGTGTCGGTGCGCAGTCGGTCGGCTTCGACGAAGGCGTCGTAGAGCTTCGCCGCCTGCTTCCCCGCATCCGCCTGGTTGTCCTCGTCCTCGAGCATCGAGGCATCACCGGTCAGGGCGATGACGAGGGCGGCGCGGATCGCGGTCGAATCGTCCTTCGGCAGGCTGGGCACGAGGGTCCGCAGCGTCTCGAGGAACGCAGCGGAGTCTTCGAGGCTGAGCGTGTTCGGCACGAACGAGACGTCACCGGCGATGGTGCCGTCGGCTTCCTTGACCCGGTTGCTGACCTCTTCGACCTGTTCGGAGTCCGCGTCGGGGGCGGCGATGATGCTCACTTCCCGCCCGTCGAGGATGCCGCCGATGAGTTCCGGGGCCGCGGCCGTGACGAACTCGTTCTGCTTGTCGATATTGCCCTTGGCCGCGTCGAGGTCCGAACGCAGGTTGTCGCGGTCGGTGCGCAGGGCGTCGACCTGGCTCTGCAGGGACTCCCCGATCGGTTCCTTCAGCGGTCCCGCGCCGAGGACGATGCCGACGGCCAGCGCCAGGAACACCGAGACGAGGGAGACGAGGTGGTAGCGGAAATCAATCACGGGTCTATTCCTTGGATGAGGCCGACGGAGTCGGTTGATGCTGCGGGGTCGCCGCCGAAGAGGGAGCCGATCCAGCCGAAGAGGCCGTCGAGTTGGGCGCCGATGAGGCCGAGGAAGGTCTGCCCGGCCGAGGTCGCGGTCATCGCCACTCCGAGGGCGACGAGCCCGGCGACGACGAGCACGGCCAGCTGCAGGCTGGAGATGCGCTGCCGATAGAGCAGGGACACGCCCTTGGCGTCGATGAGCTTCGATCCCACGCGCAGGCGGGTGATGAAGGTCGAGGCCATGCCCTTGCGGCCCTTGTCGAGGAACTCCATGACGGTGTCGTGGGTGCCGACGGCGACGATGAGTTCGGCCCCTTTGTCATCGGCGAGGAGCATGGCGATGTCTTCGCTCGTGCCCGAGGCCGCGAAGGCCACGCAGTCGACTCCGAGGGCGTCGACGCGTTCGGTGCCCGGTGCCGTGCCGTCACGGTAGGCGTGGACGACGATCTCGGCGCCCGAGGTCAGGGCGGTGTCGGACACGGAGTCCATGTCGCCGACGATCATGTTCGGCCGGTGGCCGGCTTCGATGATGGCGTCGGCTCCGCCGTCGACGCCGATGAGCAGCGGCCGGTATTCGCGGATATAGGAGGCCAGCATCGCCAGATCCTCCTTGTAGTGGTATCCGCGGACGACGATGAGCACATGCCGGTCGGTGAACGTCGTCTTCACCTCGGGCACGACGAGTTCGGCCGAGAGCAGGTCGGAGTCCTTGCGGATGTATTCGACCGTGTTGTCGATGAAGTCCACGAGCACGGAGTTCATTCCCGCCTCGGCGGCGTGCATGTCCTCGGCGATCGTCTCGGCCGTCTGCAGGACGCCCGTGGCCACCTCGGTCTCACCCGCGTAGACGGTGGCACCGTCGATGGAGATCTCGGCGTTCTCGTCGACCGTGTCGAAGATCTCGGCTCCGGCGGCGTCGATGAGGGGAATGCCGGCGTCGACGATGATGCCCGGTCCCAGGTTCGGGTAGCGGCCGGAGATCGATTTGTCGGCGTTGATCACCGCTGCCGGCCGGCACGCGACGAGGGCTTCGGCGGAGATGCGGTCGATGTCGGAGTGTTTGATGACGGCGATGTCGCCGGCCTGCAGGCGCTTCGTCAGATCCTTTGTGCGTCGGTCCAGACGGGCAGGGGCGGGCCCGGACCGGGTCGGTGCGGGGAGGTTCTCACGGTGTCTGCGCACTTTCATGATCCGCTCATTCTCTCATCTGCTGCCAACGCCGGCCTCCTTGACCTGCCGTGCATTGTCGAGCAGTTCGGCCGCGTGGGCCTTCGCCGAGGCGGAGTCGTCCATGCCTGCCAGCATGCGGGAGAGCTCGACGACGCGTTCGGAATCGGTCAGTTCCGCCACACCCGAACGCACGGTCTCGGCCTCGTCGTCCTTGACGATGGTCACATGGGTGTCGGCCCACGCTGCGACCTGCGGCAGGTGAGTGACGACGATGACCTGGGCATTGCGGGCGAGCTTGGCCAGGCGGCGTCCGATCTCCACGGCCGCCTTGCCGCCGACTCCGGCGTCGACTTCGTCGAAGACGTAGGTGGGGATGGATTCGCTGGCGGCGCGGACGACTTCGATGGCGAGCATGACGCGGGAGAGCTCACCGCCGCTGGCAATCTTCGCGATGTCGTCGGGGAGGGAGGATTCGTGGGCGGCGAAGGTCAGTCGGACCTCGTCGGCCCCGTGGGTGGTGGGTTCGCGTTCGGAGATCTCGAAGGCCACCGATGCTTTCGGCATCGACAGGGCGGCGAGTTCCTCGCTGACGGCGGCGGAGAATTCGTCTGCGGTGGACTTGCGGATCTCGGTGAGCGCCGAGGCGGCCGCCTCCATGGTCTCGCGGGCCTGATCGAGTTCGGCGTCGAGTCCGTCGAGGTCACGGTCCTCGGCTTCGAGTTCGGCGAGTTCCGCGGCCGATCGGGTTTCGAAGTCGAGGACTTCGGCGACGTCCTGACCATAGGGGGCCAGAGTCCCGAGTTCCGCGCGCCTGGCCTCGGTCTCCTCCAGGGAGGTCTCGCCGAGTTCGTCGAATCCGGAGAGGTAGTTCGACAGTTCCGCGGCGGAGTCGGACAGCCGCAGCACGGCGTCGCCGAGGGCTTCGCGGATGGTGACGAGGTCCTTGTCGGAGCCTTCGACATCGGTGATCGCGCTGATGGCCTGGTGGACGAGGTCGACGGCGGCTCCGGCATCGTCGATCTCCGAACCGAGCAGCAGGTCGTGGGCGGCGCCGACGGCGCGGGTGATCTCGGCGGCGGCGCCGAGCTTCGCCGACTGTGCGGCCAGGGTCTCGTCTTCGCCGGGTTCGGGGCGGACCTTGTCGATGGCCTCGAGGCAGCCGCGCAGCCACAGGATGCGTTCGCGGCGGGCGGCCGTGGAGTCCTTGATGCGGCTGACGCGGGCTTCGGTCTCGCGCCAGGTCTCGAAGGCGGCACGGTAACGCTCGGCCACCTCGGCCAGAGCTGTACCACCGGCGGCGTCGAGGAGCTGCCGCTGTTGGGCGGCTCCCTTGAGGCGCAGCTGTTCGGACTGGCCGTGGAGGGTGATGAGGTCCGAGGAGATGTCGGTGAGCACGGAGATCGGCACGGTCCGTCCGCCCGCCGTCGCCCGGGCGCGGCCTTTCAGCGCCACGGTGCGGGAGATGATCGCCTCGTCGTCGGCGCTGCCGCCGGCTTCCTCGATGCGCTCGCGCACGGGTTCGGCAACTCCGGTGAAGATGCCTTCGACCTCGGCCTTCTCCGCGCCTTTGCGCACGACTCCGGAGCCGACCTTGCGGCCCATGAGCAGGGACAGAGCAGAGACGAACATGGTCTTGCCCGCACCGGTCTCACCGGTGACGACGGTGAAGCCGGTGTCGAGTTCGACGGCGGCTTCGGCGATGACGCCGAGGTGGGAGATGCGCAGTTCGGAGATCATTCAGGCCTCCTTGATCGGTCCTCGCCAGCCGGAGACGGGCAGGCGGAACTTCGCGACGAGTCGGTCGGTGAACGGGCCGGTGTGCAGGCGAGCGAGCCGGATCGGTGACTTCGACCGGGTGGCTTCCACGCGGGCCCCGGACGGCAGTTCGAGGGCGCGGCGGCCGTCGCACCACAGCACGGCGGAGAATTCGGGGTTCGTCTGGGAGATCTCCACGCCGAGGCGGGAGGTCGGGTTGACGACGAGCGGTTTGGAGAACAGGGCGTGGGCGGAGATCGGCACGAGGATGAGCGCTTCGACCTCGGGCCAGACGATGGGCCCGCCGGCGGAGAACGAGTACGCGGTCGAGCCGGTGGGGGTGGCGAGGATGACGCCGTCGCAGCCGAAGGAGGACACGGGGCGGGCGTCGACGCCGAGGACGACGTCGATCATCCGGGATTTCGAGGTCTTCTCGATGGTCGCCTCGTTGAGCGCCCAGGCGTTGAAGATGTTCTCGCCTTCGTGCCACACGGACACGTCGAGGGCGAGCCTCTCCTCGACGGAGTAGTCACGTTGGGAGGCGCGGTGGACCGCCTCGGCGAGGTCTTCCTTCTCGCTTTCGGCGAGGAATCCGACATGGCCGAGGTTGACGCCCATGAGCGGGGCGCCGGAGCCGTGGAAGCGTTCGGCGGCGCGCAGGATCGTGCCGTCGCCGCCTAAGACGATGACGAGTTCGCAGGCGTTCTTCCACTCCCCCAGCTCGGAGGGATCGATGATGATGCAGTGGTTGAGGATGGGTTCGTCGTCGACGGCCTCGGCCTGGCGGGCGCGGATGCCGACGATCTCGTCGGAGAGGACGACGGGGGTGACGCCGTCGTCGAGGAGGGCCTTGAACACGCTGACGGCGGCCACGGCCGACTCATCACGTTGGGGGTGCAGCAGCACCATGATGTGTCTGGTCACGACTCTCCTCTCATCATTTCGTCCAGGTGGGCGGGGATGTCTGCTTTGTCGAGCCTATCGGACTGGTGATGTGTTCGGCCTGGGCGAACACGCAGGAAGTACTCTCGATTCCCGCTCGGGCCCGGCAGCGGTGAGGGGGCGATGTCGGTGACGCGGGCGCCGTTGTCGGTCACCGCCTCGAGGACGGAGTCGATGGCGCGGCGGCGTCTGTCCCGGCTGGTGACGACGCCGTGTTTGTCCAGCGACGCACGGGCGAGTTCGAACTGGGGTTTGACCATGAGGAGGAGTTCCCCGCCCGCGGCGGTGGCGGCCAGCAGCGGGTCGATGAGCAGGCGCAGGGAGATGAAGGAGACGTCGGCGACGACGAGGTCGACGGTGGGCACGTCGGAGTCGGCGAGTTCGCGCAGATTGAGTCCCTCGCGGACGTGGACGCGCGGGTCGTCGCGGAGGATGGGCGCGAGTTGGTCGTGGCCGACGTCGACGGCCCAGACGTGCGCGACTTCGTGGGTGAGGAGGACTTGGGTGAAGCCGCCGGTGGAGGCTCCCGCGTCGAGGGCCGTCAGACCCTGAAGTCGGTCGGTGAGATCGAAAGCCTCGAGGGCGCCGAGGAGTTTGTGGGCGCTGCGGGCGACCCAGGGGTCGGGTTCGGTGACGGTGACGTCGTCGGTGTCTCTCACGTCCTGGGAGGCTTTGGTCGCGTTGCGGCCGTTGACGGTCACGCGGCCGGCGGCGATTTCGCGGGCGGCGCGGGAGCGGGAGTTCACCAGCCCGCGGTCGACGAGTGCCCGGTCGAGTCTGCTCACAAGGAGCCCACCTGGGCGTCGAGGTCGTCGAGCAGGGAGTTCAGCTGTCCGTGGCGCTCGGCTGCCGGTGCCTCTCTGGCTGCGGCGAGGCCGGCCCGCCATGTCTCCACCGGGACGTCCCCACTCACCGAGGCGGGGGTCGGCGCGGAAGTCGTGCCGGGATTCGGGCCGGAGTTCGTGCCGGGTGTCGGGGTCGGTCGCGGGGTTTCGCTCATGAGTCCTGACCGATCCGGCGCGGCAGGCGACCGTCGGCCAGGACCGCCTCGGCGTCGGTCTCCCCTGCATCGATGGCTGCCCAGGCACGCCGGAGTTCGGCTTCGATCCGGGCGGACTCACCGCGGTCGGTTCCGGTGATGAGGGCTTCGAGGCCGCGCAGATTCGGCAAGATGAAGGTCGGTCGGCTCTCGGGGCCCGCGCGCAGGGCATCGTGGATGTCGTGGATTCCGGTGAGGACGAGGGCCGTGTCGATTCCGGCGGCACAGCCGCCTTCGATGTCGGTGTTGAGGCGGTCGCCGACCATGAGCGGGCGGTGCGCACCGAGGCGGCCGGCCGCGAAGTCCATCATGTGCGGGGCGGGTTTGCCGACGATGACGGGGGTGGAGTCGGTGAGTCGGGCGATGAGATCGACGAAGGCACCGTTGCCGGGGACCTTCCCGGTCTCCGTGAGGAGGGAGAAGTCGGGGTTGCTCGCCCACCATTCGGCGCCGGAGCGGATGATCTCGCAGGTGCGGACGATCTTCGCGTAGTCGATCTCCGGGTCGAGTCCTTGGGCGACGGCGACGGGGTCCGCGTCGAGCGAGTCCGTGATGTCGAGGCCGGCGTCTTCGAGTGCGATGCGCAGTCCGGTGGTGCCGAGGAGGTGGACGCGCGCACCGGGTCCGAAGCGTTCGGCCAGGCGTTCGGCGAGCACCTGCGCCGAGGTGGTCACCTCGTCCGCGGAGGCGTCGACACCCATTCCGGTGATCTTCTCGGCGGTGGCGGCGGCGGTGCGGGTGGCGTTGTTCGTGACGTAGCTGACCGGGATCGACTGGGAATGGAGCCAGTTGATGCCGTCGGCGGCTCCGTCGATGGCGTGGGTGCCGTGGTAGACGACTCCGTCGAGGTCGAACAGTACGCAGTCGATGGGCGAGCCCGGGGACTCGGGCGGGCGCCCATCTGCTGTGCTGTCCTGTTCGGCGGTCAGTGTCACTGGTCTCCGTCGGCCTCGGCTGCTGTTGTCTCAGACGCGGTGTCTGCGTCGGAATCGGCGTCGGCGTCGGCGTCGGCGTCGGCGTCGGCGTCGGCGTCGGCGAGGATCTCGTCGAGTTCGTCTTCGATCTCATCGTCGGTGACTGTGACCGACTTCAGCTCCTTCGCCGAGACATGCGTCTTCGACTTCGGTGCTGCTGCCGGAGCGTCGGTCTCCGGCTCGGCGTCCGCGGCAGCGGCTTCACCGTGGGCGACTTCGGAGGTCTCAGCCTCTGCGGTCACATCGGCTTCGGGCGTCGAATCGGTCGCAGCTTCAGCGGTCTCGGCCTCTGCTGCCTCTTCGGCGGCTTCCTCGGAGGCGGCCGCGTCACCGTCGGCATCTTCGGGAGTCTGGGTTTCGGCAGCTGCGGGTTCGTCGTCGACCTCGTCGACGGTTTCGATTTCGACTCCGGCATTGAGGTCCGGCATCTCGTCGCCGAACAGGGTGCCGGTCGCCTTGGCGGTCCGGCGGGAGAGCTCCTCGTACTTGTCGGCGAGTTCGCCTTCGCCGTCGATGCGCAGCACCTCGGCGTAGGCGGCCATGAGTCGGACGAGTCCGCCGCTGGGCTTCTGAGTGAAGTCCTCGGCTTCGATGAGTCGGCGCGCACCGGCGATGTCATCGAGGTCGGATTTGGCGCCGGCCGCGACGATGACGAGTTCGGTGCGGGTGTCCGTGTCGAGGTCGAGCTCCGCGGAGGTCTTCAGCAGCTCGAGGGCCTTCTCCGGCTTGCCGCGGCCGCGTTCTGCGTCGGCGATCAGCGCGATGTTGTCGTTCGAGCCGGAGATGCGACGGTGGGTGCGCAGTTCGCGGACGGCTTCGTCGTAGTTCTCCACGTAGTACGCGGCGATGCCGAGTGCTTCGCGGACGACGGCAACACGACCGGCGCGGGCCATGGCGGCCTTGGCATGCTCGTGGGCGCGTTCCGGGTCGAGGTCGAGCAGCCCGCCGGCGGCGACGAGGTGCTTGGCGACCATATCGGCGTTCTCTTTGTCGAGGGTGCGCAGCTGAGACGAGATCTCTTTGTCGAGCTCGCGACCGGTGACGCCGTCGGGAATCTCGGGTTCCTGGATCCGTGGGCGGCGGGCGCGCTGTTCGCGTGCGTAGTCGCCGGTGTCGGTCTTGCGAGAGGCACGACGATCATTGTCGCCCCGACCGTGGCCGCCGCGTCCTCCGCGGTTGTCGTCCCGTCGATTTCCGCGGTAGCCCCCGCGACGGTCGTCACCGTCACGGCGGTCACGGTTGAAGCCGCCCCGGCGGTCATCGTCGTTGCGACGGTTGCCCTGGTAGCTGCCTCGGCGATCATCGTTCCGGCGGTTCTGGCCGTGGCCTCCGCGACGTTCGTCGCCGCCACGGCGTTCGTCGCCACCGCGACGATCGCGGGTGAACCCACCACGGCGGTCATCGTCGTTCCGACGGTTGCCCTGGTAACCGCCTCGGCGGTCATCGTCCCGGCGATCACGATTGAACCCGCCCCTGCGGTCATCATCACGACGGTTCTGGCCATAGCCTCCACGACGGTTGTCCCCATCGCGACGGTCCCGGTTGTTTCCGCCTCGACGGTCGTCGTCGTTGCGGCGATTGCCCTGGTAACCACCACGGCGGTCATCACCATCGCGGCGATCGCGGTTGAAGCCGCCACGACGATCATCGTCGTTCCGGCGGTTGCCCTGATAACCACCACGGCGGTCGGAATGGCGTGGCCCGCGGCCGTCCCGGTTGTCCGGTCGACGGTTGCGATTGTTGTCGCGATCTGAGCGGTGACCGCCATCTGCGCGGCGGTTGTCCTGGCTGTCTCGCGAATCCCCTTGGGCCACGATTCTCCCTATGAAGTCTTTTCGGTGTTCCGCTCCAGTCTAGTCCACTCACTGCTTCGTCGCCGTGTGGGCGGGAACACGTCAGCGCTCCGTTCACGCTCGCCGTCGCGTCATCGTCGTACTCGCTGCGGTGAGCGCCGAGGCCCAGGTCACCGCCTCAGCACTCTGTTAGAATCAAGGCGAATCCAGTGGAAAGGCCGACGGCAATCGAAGAGGTTCGGCGGCAGCGGAGATCCGCGCCGCCTCGACACCAGGAGATGAATGACACCTGACGTGGAAGCCCATTGTGCGGATGACGGATGTCTCCGCGATTCCACGATCAGAATTTTCGGTCTGGATGCTTCACTGTCCCCCGCAGACTCCCATGCGGCGATGACCAATCTCACCGGCCCGTGTGACCAGCATCATCGGATTGCGCGTTCGACCCCCGTTTTCGCCTATTGTGATTGCCGGAAGCATGCGAGTCGGCACCCCAGGACCCCGTCGCCGTGCAGGTCAGACGGCCGTCGCGCATCAACTGTCGGCTCTGCAGCAGCTGCCGTGACTTCGGACCGCACAGACCACTCGACTCCACAGAACTGCAACTCGTTCACCCGCTAGGAAAAGGAGAAATCGTGCCAAACACACTCTTCATCGACGGACAGTGGGTTTCAGCCGTCAACGGTGGAACCCGGAAGATCCACAACCCGGCCGACGGCAGCTTCGTCGCCGAGGTGGACGAAGCCAGCCCCGAAGATACCGAGCTGGCGATCAGGGCCGCTCGTCGCGCCTTCGACTCCGGCGTCTGGTCGTCCGTTCCCGCCAGCGAACGCGGCGATCTGCTGCTGAAGTTCGCCGCCGTGCTGCGTGAGCGCAAGGACGAATTCGCGCGCGCCGAGTCCCTGGACACCGGCAAGCGCTTCGTCGAATCGCAGATCGACATGGACGACATCGCGAACTGCTTCGACTACTTCGGCAAGCTCGCCGCAAACGATGCCGGTCGCGTCGTCGACGCCGGAACCGACACCGTGGCCTCGAAGATCGTGCACGAACCCCTCGGCGTCTGCGCGCTCATCACCCCATGGAACTACCCGCTGCTGCAGGCGGCATGGAAGATCGCTCCGGCCATTGCCGCCGGCAACGCCTTCGTCCTCAAGCCCGCCGAGCTCACCCCGCACACCGCGATCCTCACCATGCAGGTACTTGAGGAGCTCGGGCTGCCGGCCGGAGTCGGCAACCTCATCCTCGGTGCGGGTGCCGATGCCGGTGCCCCGCTGTCGACTCACGAGGACATCGACATGGTCTCGTTCACCGGCGGACTCGTCACCGGTCGCCTGCTTTTCCGCAACGCTGCCGACTCGATCAAGAAGATCGCCCTCGAACTCGGCGGCAAGAACCCGAACGTCGTCTTCGCCGACGCCGACTTCGAGGCGGCCCTGGACAATGCGCTCAACGCCGCGTTCGTCCACTCCGGTCAGGTGTGCTCGGCCGGAGCTCGACTCATCGTCGAGGAATCCATCGCCGAGGAGTTCGTCAACCGCCTCGTCGAACGTGCCGAGCAGATCCGCCTCGGCGGTCCCTTCGATGACAACGCCGAGACCGGTCCCCTGATCTCCGCGGCACACCGCGACAAGGTGCATGCCTATGTCGAGAAGGGTGTGGCCGAAGGTGCGCGTCTGCGCTGCGGCGGCAAGTTCGGCGAAGGCGATCTGGCCGACGGCTTCTACTACCTGCCGACCGTGCTCGACCAGGTCAAGCGCGGAATGTCCGTCGTCTCCGACGAGGCCTTCGGTCCGGTCGTCACCGTCGAGACCTTCTCCACCGTCGACGAGGCCGTCGAGATCGCCAACGACACCTACTACGGTCTGGCCGGAGCCGTGTGGAGTCAGGATGCGGGCAAGACCCAGCTGGTCGCTCAGCGTCTGCGCCACGGCACCATCTGGATCAACGACTTCCACCCCTACCTGCCGCAGGCCGAATGGGGCGGGTACAAGCAGTCCGGGTTCGGTCGCGAGCTCGGCCCCACGGGTCTCGCCGAGTACCAGGAAGCCAAGCACATCTACCAGAACCTCGAGCCGGCAGTCACCGGTTGGTTCCCCGACCACACCAAGTGATCAGTCGCATTCCGAAGACGCCTACCTCAACAAGGAGAGATGAACAGTGAAGACTACTCATAGCTTTGACTACGTCGTCGTCGGCGGCGGCTCCGCCGGTGCCGCGGTCGCAGCCCGACTGAGCGAGGACCCCGAAGTCACCGTGGGACTCCTCGAAGCCGGCCCCACCGACACGGACAAGGACGTCGTCCTTCAGCTCAACCGCTGGATGGAGCTCCTCGAGTCCGGCTACGACTGGGACTACCCGATCGAAGAGCAGGAGAACGGCAACTCGCACATGCGCCACGCCCGCGCCAAGGTGCTCGGCGGCTGCTCCTCCCACAACTCGTGCATCGCCTTCTGGGCCCCGCGCGAGGATCTCGACGAGTGGGAAGAGAAGCACGGCGCAGCCGGGTGGGGTTCGAAGGACACCTTCGGCCTGTACAAGAAGCTCGAGAACAATGAGCTGCCCGGCGACCACCACGGCCACGACGGCCCGGTCAGCCTGATGAACGTGCCCCCGGTCGATCCCTGCGGCATCGCTCTCCTCGACGCCTGCGAGCAGGCCGGCATCCCCCGCGTGCAGTTCAACGAGGGTCAGACCGTCATCAACGGTGCGAACTTCTTCCAGGTCAACCGCAAGGACGACGGCACCCGGTCGTCGTCCTCGGTGTCCTACCTCCACCCGATCCTCGACCGTGAGAACCTCACGATCCTCACCGACACTCAGGCCAAGGAGCTCGAGTTCGACGAGAACGACAACTGCACGGCAGTGCTCGTGGTCAACAATGCCTTCGGCAAGACCAACCGGATCGAGGCGAAGAAGGAAGTCATCGTCTCCTCCGGCGCCATCAACACCCCGCAGCTGCTCATGCTCTCGGGCATCGGCCCGAAGGACCACCTGACCGAGGTCGGCATCGAGGCCCGCGTCGACTCGCCGGGAGTCGGCGAGCACCTGGGCGATCACCCGGAGGGTGTCATCTCGTGGGAGGCCAAGAAGCCGATGGTCGAGGACTCCACGCAGTGGTGGGAGATCGGCATCTTCTCCCCCACCGAGGAGGGGCTCGACCGTCCCGATCTGATGATGCACTACGGTTCGGTGCCCTTCGACATGCACACCCTGCGCCAGGGCTACAACACCTCGGAGAACTCCTTCTGCCTGACTCCGAATGTCACGCATGCGAAGTCGCGCGGCACCGTGCGTCTGCGCTCGAAGGACTTCCGTGACAAGCCGAAGGTCGATCCCCGCTACTTCACCGATCCGGAGGGCCACGACATGCGCGTCATGGTCGCCGGCATCAAGAAGGCCCGTGAGATCGTCGCCCAGGACGCCATGTCCGAATGGGCCGGCGAGGAGCTGTTCCCCGGCAAGGACGTCCAGACCGACGAGCAGATCGCCGATTACATCACCCGCACCCACAACACCGTCTACCACCCGGTCGGCACGGTGCGCATGGGAGCACCTGATGACGAGATGTCGCCTCTGGATCCGCAGCTGCGGGTCAAGGGTGTGAACCGTCTGCGCGTCGTCGACGCTTCGGCGATGCCGGAGATCACCACGGTCAACCCCAACATCACCGTGATGATGATGGGTGAGAAGTGCGCAGAGATGATCAAGACCGGTCAGTGATCTGAGCCGGTCGGTCGACCAGGTCGCCTGACCTCGGCCCACGAGAAGGGGGCGCTGCCAGTGCAGCGCCCCCTTCGTCATGTCCGGCCGCGACGATCAGAGTCGCGTTCGGACCGGTCAGCCTCAGTCGGTGTCGTCGCCCTTTCCCTGTCCGCGACTGCTCGAGCGGCTGCCGGTGCGGCTGGCGAGTGTCCCCTCGCGCCGACCTTTCTTCTCTCGACTGATTTCGACGTAGGGGTCCCGGAACTTCGGTGCCGGTTCGACCGCTTCGGGTTCGGTGACGACTTCCTCATCGTCGTCGTATTCGTGTCCGAACTGTTCGTCGTCGCCCTGTCGGCGTTCGACCTCTTCGGGCGGCAGGACCTTCTTCCAGCGGCGCATGCGCACGCGCGGCAGGATGCCGGCGTCCTCACGCAGGGCGCGCAAGAGGGCGTAGATCTGGAAGTAGGCGATGATGAAGAACGGCAGCCCGACGAGGATGATCGTCGACTGCAGGGCTTCGAGTCCGCCGGTGCCGGAGAACACCAGCAGTGCCGCCGTGACGACGGCGACGGCAAGGGCCCAGAAGATCCGCTGCGGCAGCGGGTTGAAGTCTTCGTGGCCGTTGTTCATGGTGTCGACGACCAGCGCTGCGGAGTCGACCGAGGTGACGAAGAAGATGACCACGAGGATGATCGCAACCACCGATGTCGGACCGGCCAGCGGGTAGTGGTCGAGGAACGCGAACAGCGCACCGGGGATGTCGCCTTGGTCGACGACTCGGTCGACCAGTCCCCCGCCTTGGTTGAGCTCGATGTCGAATGAGGCGTAGCCGAAGATGCCGAACCACAGGATTGAGAAGGCCGAGGGAATGGCGAGGACGCCGATGACGAACTGGCGGATGGTGCGTCCGCGGGAGATGCGGGCGATGAAGATGCCGACGAACGGCGACCAGGTGATCGTCCACGCCCAATAGAAGACCGTCCAGGTGTTCTGCCATCCGGTGTCGGCGAACGTGTCGTTCCACAGTGCGAGTTCGGGCAGCTGCTGGATGTATGTGCCGAGGGATTCGAAGACGCCTTTGGCCATGAACAGGGTCGGTCCGAAGGCGATGATGAAGACGAGCAGCAGCACAGCCACGACGATGTTGAGGTTCGACAGGATCTTGATGCCTTTGTCGAGGCCGAGCGACACCGAGATCGTGGCCAGCCCGCAGACGACGCCGATGATGATCAGCTGCCACAGGGCGTTCTCGGGGATGCCGATGACTTGGGCGAGCCCGCCGTTGATCTGCAGTGTGCCCAGACCGATCGAGACGGCGATGCCGAAGACGGTGCCGATGATGGCGACGACGTCGATCGTCTTGCCGATGGGCCCGTGGATGCGCTCGCCGAGGATGGGCTGGAAGATCGAGCTCACGCGCGGCGGCAGGTTCCGCTTGTGGATGAAGTAGGCGAAGCACAGCGCGGGCAGAGTGAAGATCGCCCACGTGTGGAGGGTGAAGTGGTAGTACGTGAAGTTCATGGCATCGACGGCTGCAGCCGGTGTGCCCGGTTCGACTCCGAGGGAGGCCCGGGGTGGGTCGCCGAAGTGGCTGACGGGTTCGGCCACGCCCCAGAACATGAGGATCGAACCGATTCCGGCGGCGAAGAGCATGGCGAACCAGGCTCCGTTGGAGTGCTCCGGTGGTTCGTCGTCAGGACCGAGCTTCGCGCGTCCGTATCGGGAGGCTGCGATGGAGATGAGAAAGACGACGAAGACGGTGACGCCGAGGATGTAGAACCAGCCGAGGTTCGTCAGCAGCCAGTCAGAGGCGACCGAGACGCCGGCGTCGATCTGATCGGTGAAGAAGATCGTCCCGAGGACGAAGATGATGATCACGGCCGCTGAGGAGAAGAAGATGACCGGGTTGGTGCGAAGTCTCAATGCATCGTGCAGTTTGTCGAGCATAGGGTGCCTTCCTTAGGATCTTGCCGTACACACTAGCACCGCACGTTTTCAACAGAATCGGTTGTCACAAATCCGTGTCGCTGCGCTCGAGGGAGAACCCGCGCGGAGGCGGCCTGCCCATGCGAAGCACGATCGCTTGCAGTGCCCGGAGGTCCGAGACCAACGAGACGGTGCCCGAACCGTGGGTGGTTCGGGCACCGTCTCGTCTGTCTTCGGTTGTTCGTGTGCCTGAGATGACTGGCCTGCCTCGAATGGGCTGCCTCAGATGGCCTGCCTGCCTCTGCAGGCAGGTGAGTCAGTGTTTCGGTGTGTCGGTGTCTCCGCGGCCGTCGAGAGGATCCATCGGGCGGTCGTTCTCATCGTAGGGGTCTCGCGCCCTGTGACGGTCAATGCGAGGGTCGTGCTCGTCGGCCACCGAGTCTTCAGTCCGTGGGCGGACACCATGTTCCGGCGGATAGCCGTTGGCACGGACGTCGTGCTGTTGAGCAGGATCTTCCGACCGGCGGGAGTCGGCTGTGGCCTCTGGTGCATCTGGATCCAGTTCGTCGGCACGTTGTAGTCGGCGCTCGTGTTCGAGACGCTCTGCTCTGACAGCTTCTTCCCGCTTGGCCGCTTCCGAGTCGAGCTGTTCGGCTTGTGCAGCCTGACGATCAGCCTCAGCCGCCCGTGCGTCGGCGTCAGCCTTCGCGCGTTTGGCCTCAGCTCTCTGCTTCTCGACTTCGGCCTCTCGGGCACGAACATCGTGTTCGGACTCGGCAGCCTCCTGCCGAATCTGCGTGGCCTGTTCCCGCTGGTGTTCGCGCTTCTTAGCTGCCGCCTTGCGGCTGACTGCGATGATGATCCCGACGATGATCAGAACCACGACGATCGCGACGACAATCCAGATCATGGTTGTTGCGTTCATGCGGTGTCTCCCTTGCTGTCTATTCGGATGTCGCTATTCACTTGCATCCGGCCCAGCGGACAGCTTCATCGTGACACGACACACGCCCGTCGACAAGCACCTGCGACTCGGGAGAAGAACACTTCGCACGTTCTGGACCGGTGCGCGTTCAACTTTCCGGCGCTGCCCGTTCCGCAGTACGCGGGAGCTCAGCAGTACACGGAAACTGGTTCAGTGGGTCCAGCGTGGACTCGACACCCGGCCCTCAGATCGGGTTTCCGCGCTCCATCAGTTCCATGACAATCCATTTGGCGAGGGTTTCCGGGTCAATCGTGAGCATATGCGGCAGGCGCAGCGTCCGTCGCCGGTCGGGAGTATCCGGTGTCCTGATACTCACGTCGATGTAGGCGCTGACGTTCACCTTGGAGATGTGGACTTCGAGAATCCGACTCCATGGCACGCCTCCATCGGGGAAGCCGTCGACAGCAGCCCACAGCCCGAACTCATTGACGATCACTTGAGGTGCGGGACGGCCGGACCGACGCGATCGGAGGAAACCAGCTGGATTGCGCAGAAACTGCTTCGTGCGGTTGAAGCTGATCGCGACCTCGCCGGTGCGAGCAAGTTCGGCCTTGAGCGCGTCAATTGTCATCGTCATCGTGTCCATCCGTGAATACAGTGATGGCCCCGCCCAAACACTGGACGAGGCCATCACCTTAAAAAATATTGCGGCAGTCACTTACTCTCCCACAACCACCAAGTTGCAGTACCATCAGCGCGAATGGGCTTAGCTACCGGGATCGGAACGGTTAACCGGGCGTTTCCCCACCACTATCACCACCGCAAAACCACACAGACCACACACACCCAAACCCACGTTTGAGTGGTAGCGGTCCAAGAACCGCACAGCGAACGCGAACACCAAAAACTATGTAATACGCACACCCCAAAAAGGTGTGAACTCTTCAAGCCATCCTAGAAAAAACAAAACATCTTTTCGCACACACCAACCCCATGAAAAGAGTTGATGAGTGATCGGTGTATTAGTACCAGTCAACTCCACACATTGCTGTGCTTCCATACCCGGCCTATCAACCCCATCATCTATAGGACACCTCCCCTGACAAAAGTCAGTCGGAAATCTCATCTCGGAGCCGGCTTCCCGCTTAGATGCTTTCAGCGGTTATCCATCCCGAACGTAGCCAACCAGCCATGCTCCTGGCGGAACAACTGGCACACCAGAGGTTCGTCCGTCCCGGTCCTCTCGTACTAAGGACAGACCTCCACAAATTTCCTACGCACGCAGCGGATAGGGACCGAACTGTCTCACGACGTTCTAAACCCAGCTCGCGTACCGCTTTAATGGGCGAACAGCCCAACCCTTGGGACCGACTCCAGCCCCAGGATGCGACGAGCCGACATCGAGGTGCCAAACCATGCCGTCGATATGGACTCTTGGGCAAGATCAGCCTGTTATCCCCGAGGTACCTTTTATCCGTTGAGCGACCACGCTTCCACAAGCCATGGCCGGGTCACTAGTCCCAGCTTTCGCTCCTGCTCGACACGTCCGTCTCACAGTCAAGCTCCCTTGTGCACTTACACTCGACACCTGATTGCCAACCAGGCTGAGGGAACCTTTGGGCGCCTCCGTTACTCTTTAGGAGGCAACCGCCCCAGTTAAACTACCCATCAGGCACTGTCCCTGAACCCGATCAGGGTCCGAAGTTAAGGAATCCACTATGGTCAGAGTGGTATTTCACCGATCGACTCCACCCCAACTAGCGTCGAGGCTTCCCAGTCTTCCACCTATCCTACACAAACCACACCGAATCCCAATACCAAACTATAGTGAAGGTCTCGGGGTCTTTCCGTCCTGCTGCGCGTAACGAGCATCTTTACTCGTAATGCAATTTCGCCGAGTTCGTGGTTGAGACAGCAGAGAAGTCGTTACGCCATTCGTGCAGGTCGGAACTTACCCGACAAGGAATTTCGCTACCTTAGGATGGTTATAGTTACCACCGCCGTTTACTGGGGCTTAAATTCTCCGCTTCACCCCTAACGGGGTTAACAGGTCCTCTTAACCTTCCAGCACCGGGCAGGCGTCAGTCCGTATACATCGACTTACATCTTCGCACGGACCTGTGTTTTTAATAAACAGTCGCTTCTCTCTGGCCTCTGCGACCACCACCAGCACATCCCACCGCAAGGATGGTTCACCGGGATGGTCCCCCTTCTCCCGAAGTTACGGGGGCATTTTGCCGAGTTCCTTAACCACGATTCTCTCGATCACCTTAGTATTCTCTACTCGACCACCTGTGTCGGTTATAGGGTACGGGCAACACACACCCTCACGTCGATGCTTTTCTCGGCAGCAGAGGATCACCAGATCACCCCACCAATGTGGGGCGCCCATCAGCTCTCACACACTTGCGGGGACGGATTTACCTACCCCCACGTGCTACAACCTTAGACCGTGACTACCATCGCACGGCCTGGCTACCTTTCTGCGTCACACCTCACGCTTACCGACTCCACACTCAGGTCCCCCACTCAAACCCAACCACAGGCCCGAAGGCCTGACGGGGTCATCACAGGGTTAGTCTCATGTGTTTTGGTACTGTCGGTTGTGTGTCGGTACCAGAATATCAACTGGTTGTCCATCGACTACGCCTGTCGGCCTCGCCTTAGGTCCCGACTTACCCAGGGCGGATTAGCCTAGCCCTGGAACCCTTGGTCATCCGGTGGACGGGTTTCTCACCCGTCTTTCGCTACTCATGCCTGCATTCTCACTCGAATCGCTTCCACCACTCGTTCACACGGCGACTTCACCAGCAACTCGACGCTCCCCTACCCAACACCACACCATTACGGCTATACGTGGTGCTGCCACAACTTCGGCGGTGTACTTAGCCCCGCTACATTATCGGCGCTCAATCACTTGACCAGTGAGCTATTACGCACTCTTTCAAGGATGGCTGCTTCTAAGCCAACCTCCTGGTTGTCTTCGCAACTGAACATCCTTTCCCACTGAGCACACGCTTAGGGGCCTTAGTTGATGGTCTGGGCTGTTTCCCTCTCGACAATGAAGCTTATCCCCCATTGTCTCACTGCCACGCTGAACCTTGACTGGCATTCGGAGTTTAGTTGACGTCAGTAACCCGGTAGGGCCCATCAGCCATCCAGTAGCTCTACCTCCAGCAAGAACCACGCAACGCTGCACCTAAATGCATTTCGGGGAGAACCAGCTATCACAGAGTTTGATTGGCCTTTCACCCCTAACCACAGGTCATCCCCTCCATTTTCAACTGAAGTGGGTGCGGGCCTCCACGCGCTCTTACACACGCTTCACCCTGCCCATGGCTAGATCACTCCGCTTCGGGTCTAGGACACGCGACTGACTCGCCCTATTCGGACTCGCTTTCGCTACGGCTACCCCACACGGGTTAACCTCGCCACGTACCGCTAACTCGCAGGCTCATTCTTCAAAAGGCACGCCATCACAGTCATCAAGATACTGCTCTGACGGATTGTAAGCACATGGTTTCAGGTACTCTTTCACTCCCCTCCCGGGGTACTTTTCACCATTCCCTCACGGTACTCATTCCGCTATCGGTCATCAGGAAGTATTTAGCCTTACCAGGTGGTCCTGGCAGATTCACACGAAATTCCACGAGTTCCGTGCTACTCGGGCAACGCACACACCACGACAGGCTGATGTTTCGTCTACGGGACTCTCACCCACTCCGGTCCTGTTTCCCACCAGGTTCGACTACACCAACCACGCTCGCGGACCAGTCATGCTGAACCGGACCATGCACACCCCACAACACCCTGACAGCAACACCAGCACGCTTGACACTGACAAGGTTTAGGCTCATCCAGTTTCGCTCGCCACTACTCCCGGAATCATTGTTATTTTCTCTTCCTGCGGGTACTGAGATGTTTCACTTCCCCGCGTTCCCTCCACATGCCCTATATATTCAGACACGGGTCACCACCCTCACGAGTGGCGGGGTTTCCCCATTCGGAGACCCTCGGATCAACGCCTGTTTATCGGCTCCCCGAGGCTTATCGCAGATTTCCACGTCCTTCATCGGCTCCTGATGCCAAGGCATCCACCATGCGCTCTTACACACTCACCCAACCCCCAAACAGGGCCGGCTTCGTGTGCGCGAAAAATTGTTTCATTCACCTCAACTAGATGATGACAAGAAAAATCACATTACATAAACAACACTTTCGTGTTGTTTGATGCTCGCGTCCACTATACGATTCTCAAACCACTACCAAACACCCACCACCACACAACCGCTTCACGCTGCTGTCTGGCCGTCGGGTTGGTCCTGTTGGTTGAAACCACACCCACACACACTGTGCGGGGTTTGTGATTCCAGGACCCAATAACGTGTTCGTCCTAGCCCACCCGATCACCACCGTCGTCATGGCACACAGGCCACACCACGCTGGTTGGATGAGCGAAAGAAGTGATGTTCCACCCTTGAGCACCCAACACCAACACGTACGGCTGGTTCGTTGGGGTTCTGATGTGTGCTCCTTAGAAAGGAGGTGATCCAGCCGCACCTTCCGGTACGGCTACCTTGTTACGACTTAGTCCCAATCACCAGTCCCACCTTAGACGGCCCCCTCCCCACAAAGGGGGTTGGGACACCGGCTTCGGGTGTTACCGACTTTCGTGACTTGACGGGCGGTGTGTACAAGGCCCGGGAACGTATTCACCGCAGCGTTGCTGATCTGCGATTACTAGCGACTCCGACTTCACGTAGTCGAATTGCAGACTACGATCCGAACTGAGACTGGCTTTAAGGGATTCGCTCACCCTCACGGGTTCGCCTCTCTCTGTACCAGCCATTGTAGCATGCGTGAAGCCCAAGACATAAAGGGCATGATGATTTGACGTCATCCCCACCTTCCTCCGAGTTGACCCCGGCAGTCTCCTATGAGTTCCCACCATCACGTGCTGGCAACATAGAACGAGGGTTGCGCTCGTTGCGGGACTTAACCCAACATCTCACGACACGAGCTGACGACAACCATGCACCACCTGTACACCAGCTCCAAAGAGAAGAACTGTTTCCAGAACGGTCCAGTGTATGTCAAGCCTTGGTAAGGTTCTTCGCGTTGCATCGAATTAATCCGCATGCTCCGCCGCTTGTGCGGGCCCCCGTCAATTCCTTTGAGTTTTAGCCTTGCGACCGTACTCCCCAGGCGGGGCACTTAATGCGTTAGCTACGGCGCGGAGAACGTGGAATGTCCCCCACACCTAGTGCCCAACGTTTACGGCATGGACTACCAGGGTATCTAATCCTGTTCGCTCCCCATGCTTTCGCTCCTCAGTGTCAGTTACAGCCCAGAGTCCCGCCTTCGCCACCGGTGTTCCTCCTGATATCTGCGCATTTCACCGCTACACCAGGAATTCCAGACTCCCCTACTGCACTCTAGTCAGCCCGTACCCACTGCACGCGCAACGTTAAGCGTTGCGTTTCCACAGCAGACGTGACCAACCACCTACGAGCTCTTTACGCCCAATAATTCCGGACAACGCTCGTACCCTACGTATTACCGCGGCTGCTGGCACGTAGTTAGCCGGTACTTCTTCTGCAGGTACCGTCACCTTACGGCTTCTTCCCTGCTGAAAGCGGTTTACAACCCGAAGGCCGTCATCCCGCACGCTGCGTCGCTGCATCAGGGTTTCCCCCATTGTGCAATATTCCCCACTGCTGCCTCCCGTAGGAGTCTGGGCCGTGTCTCAGTCCCAGTGTGGCCGGTCGCCCTCTCAGGCCGGCTACCCGTCGTCGCCTTGGTAGGCCATTACCCCACCAACAAGCTGATAGGCCGCGAGCCCATCCCCGATCGAAAAACTTTCCACCAACCCTCATGCGAGGATTGGTCGTATCCGGTATTAGACCCAGTTTCCCGGGCTTATCCCGAAATCGGGGGCAGGTTACTCACGTGTTACTCACCCGTTCGCCACTCATCCACCAGAAGCAAGCTTCTGGCTTCAGCGTTCGACTTGCATGTGTTAAGCACGCAGCCAGCGTTCGTCCTGAGCCAGGATCAAACTCTCCATAAAAAACTTTATGTAACGAATGAATCCCAGCAAGACAGCCAACCCCTCACGGGGTGAGAAGGTTGACCCATAAAATTACTGACCAAACACACCATCCACCCCACTTAACGGCAGGAGGTTCGGCGAAGAACCACCCACACGAGGGTGAACCACTGTTTGGCCAGGTGATTGTCTTACCAGAAAATAAATTGTTCTGGCATCACAACTTGTTCAAACAAACACGCTATTGGATTCTCAAACCACAAACACACACCCATCACCACACCACAAAGACAGTGTGTTCACTGGGGGTATCAGTTTCATTTTTTGGTTACCCACCCGATCGCCTGAACCCTTGGATCAAACTGTGTTTGTCCTGGTCAGACCCGGTAGAAACGGTGTTCCGTGAACCTCGTTTCCGGCGGGGCAACGAGATATAACTCTAGACCACCCCGCACCGCCTGTGCAACTCGAAAGCGGAAATTCCGCTGTGACACCCGTCACCGGCCGCAAATTCCCTGTTTCCCGCCCACTTCCGAAGGCACGGCTGCACGGTTCCGGCTTTCCGCCGGGCTCTCGCCGGCGGCAACCGCTTTCCTCACCATGCAGGTGATTCCCAGCGTTTGAGCGTGTCCCGACCCCTACACTGACGGAATGACTCAGAAGGAGCAGCGGGAACGTCTCGGCCGCAACGACCTCGATCTCGAAGACGCCCTCATCGACGAGGCGGCAAATACAGTCACGGAGGGTGCCAAACGGCTCAACCGAAAGTGGCCGGAACTCATAGTCACCGGCCTCTTCGGCGGCGTCGATGTCGGTCTCGGCATCTTGGCCATGGTGCTCGTCAAGCAAGCAACCGGGTCGGAGATCCTCGCAGGGATGGCGTTCGGCATCGGCCTACTGGCTTTGAGGCTGGCGCATTCGGAGCTATTCACCGAAGAGTTCCTCCTTCCGATCAACGCCGTCATCGCAGGCCAAGCGAATTGGGTACAGGTATTCCGCCTCTGGTTGACCACCCTCGTGACCAACATGGTTGGCGGCGCGGTCTTCGCCTGGCTGATCGTCATCGCCCTCCCGGACTATCACAAGACGATCGCGGATATGGCGCTCGGCTATATCAACCAGTCTTCGCTCATCGTCATGCTCGCTCTCTCACTTCTCGCCGGCGCGACGATCACATTGGCGACACGCATGCAGCAGGGAACATCGAACGACACGGTCAAGGCGATCGTCTGCATGATCACCGGCCTATTGGTGATCGGAGCCAGCATGTTGCACGGAGCCATCAATGCGATTCTCATCCTTGCCGCCATGATGACGGGCGCAGACATTTCGATCCTCGACTTCCTGCAGTGGTTCGGGATCGTGATCCCGTTCAACATGCTCGGTGGACTGCTGATCATCACCCTGCCGCGAATCGTGCGCACTCGCCGCGTGCTCTGGGCAGTGCGCAGAGGCCGCATCTCGCTCGAGGAACTCGAGGAGCAGAGCGCTTGAGTCGTTGAGTCAGGCTCCGCGGTAACCGGGCATCAGCCGGTCGCTGTCGACGATCTGTTTGCCCAGCGGCATGAGAGAGACGGGGATGAGCTTGATGTTCGCCCAGCCGAGCGGGATGCCGATGATCGAGATGAACAGCGGGATCGAGGTGACGACGTGTCCGATGGCGAGCCAGACGCCGGCGACGATGAGCCAGATGATGTTGCCCAAGGTGGTCGCCACTCCGGCCGGGCGGGTTTCGATGACCTCGCGGCCGAAGGGCCAGAGTGCGTAGTTGCCGATGCGGAAGGACGCGATTCCCCACGGGATGGTGACGATGAAGATGCAGGCGATGATGCCGGCGGCCCAGTATCCGAGTGCCAGCCAGAGGCCGGAGAAGATGAACCAGATGATGTTGAGCAGGGTGCGCATGATCTCCTCGTGCGTTCGTCAGTCGGTATTCGTTCGGTAGTCCGTCATCTGCCAGTCTGCTCGATGACCGCATGCTTTTCCATGGTGATGGCCCCACATCGCCGGTCCGGTTGACCGCAGGCTGCCGGAGCACACGCTGATTGACTGTATTCTCTTGGCCGCGAAGCTGCCGCTGAAGCCGCCGCTACAACGCGACCTCTTGTATTCGTCGATGACAATGTTTTCCGTTGTCGAACGGCCCCAACCGTGGTGAATACGATAATGCCGCGCCCTCCGGGTGCGGAGGACACGGCATTATCAATGACGGAGGTTGCTCAGCCGACGATGTCGACGGCACCGAGGGTCTTCTTGCCGCGGCGCAGGAGGACGACTCCCCCGGCTTCCGTGGAGAGCACATCGGCCGAGGTCAGGGTCTGCTCCTGGTCGGCGACCTTGACGTTGTTGATGTAAGCGCCGCCGTCCTTGATGGCACGGCGGGCCTCGCCCTTGGACTTGACGATGCCGGCAGTGACGAAGGCATCGGCGATCGGCAGCCCTTCGGCCAGCTGAGTCGCGGACACCTCACCGCGGGGCAGCTCGGAGGTTGCGGCACCCAACGTCGAGGCGTCGAGGCCGGCCAACTCTCCCCCGCCGAAGAGCGCGGAAGCCGCAGCGATGGCCTGCTCGTACGCCTGGCGACCGTGGACCAAGGTGGTGACATCCTCGGCGAGGGCCTTCTGCGCCACACGGGTGTGCGGGGCTGCGGTGAACTCGGCTTCGATGGCGTCGATCTCGTCGAGCGGGCGCAGCGAGAACACCTTGAGGTACTTCACCACGTCGCGGTCGTCGGCGTTGAGCCAGAACTGGCTGAAGGCGTACGGGCTGGTCAGCGACGAGTCGAGCCATACGGTGCCGGATTCGGTCTTGCCGAACTTCGTTCCGTCGGCCTTCGTGATCAGCGGGGTGGCCAGGGCGTGGACGGACTTCTGCTCGACGCGGCGGATGAGGTCGACGCCCGAGGTGAGGTTGCCCCACTGGTCGGAGCCGCCGGTCTGCAGGGAGCAGCCGTAGCGGCGGTTGAGTTCGAGGTAGTCGTTGCCCTGGAGAATCTGGTAGGAGAACTCGGTGAAGGAGATGCCGGCTTCGCTGTTGAGGCGAGCGGAGACGGATTCCTTCGCGAGCATCCGGTTGACCGGGAAGTGCTTGCCGATGTCGCGGAGGAAGTCGATGGCCGACAGCTGCGAGGTCCAGTCGAGGTTGTTGACGATCTGCGCGGCGTGGGGTCCGTCGAAGTCGAGGAACTTCTCGACCTGGGTGCGGATCTTCGCGACCCATTCCTCGACGACTTCACGCGGGTTGAGCGTCCGCTCCCCCGACATGCGCGGGTCGCCGATGAGACCGGTGGCGCCGCCGACGAGGGCCAGCGGGTTGTGTCCGGCCTGCTGGAGGCGGGCGGCGGTGAGCAGCTGGACAAGGTTGCCCATGTGCAGGCTCGGGGCCGTCGGATCGAAACCGACATAATAGGTCAGCGACTCCTCGGCCAGGGCTTTCTGCAGGGCGGCCTCGTCGGTGGAAACTGCGACGAGCCCGCGGGCCTTGAGTTCGCTGAAGATGTCGGTCACTTCGGTCCTTTCGAATCTGAGCATTGCCATGTGCGGCAGCGCCGCCAATGCTTGACTGGTAGTGCCGCTTCGAGAGCGGCACATGGTCAATACTACGGCGAACAGAAGAGCAGGTGGGAAGCGAGGAGCATCACGCCGTAAGGAACGAACGGTGTCACCCGGAGATGCGGAATTCGCGCAAGCGCCGATACAGCGTGGTCCGGCTGATTCCCAAAGCCTTCGCAGCCTGATACTTATTGCCGCCCAAGGACTCGAGCGTCTTGACGATCGCGTCGCGTTCCAACCGTTCAATTCCTGTCACCGACGAAGCGCTCTCCGACCTGAACCGGGCGGGAAGATCGGCAACTCCGACGACCGCGTTCGCGCGGTTGACCAGAACCTCACGCAGTACCTTCCCCAGCTGCGTGAGGTTGCCGGGCCAGTCGTCACGCTCAAGTGTCTGGAGACAGGCTTCGCTGAATTCGACCGGCCTGCCGCCGTTGATCTGTCGGGCAAGTCCGCGGACGATCGCCGGGAACTCAGCTGTCCTCTCCCGCAGTGGGGGCAGGTGGACTGTGGAATCAGCCATCGCCAGGAGCGACCTCAACGACTGGTCAGACTTCCCCGCCGGAGTCGACGTCACGACCACAGTGCCTTTCCGATCCGACTCGAGCAGACGACGCAATACGCCCAACTGCCGGTCCGAGAGCAGGTCGATATCGTCGACGATGAGAGCGTCAGCCTGAGAACCCGATGGGGATTGCAGGCAATCTGGCCAGTCCTCAGGTTCTCGCCTGAGCAACTCGATTCCCTCGACTCGCTCGGTGGACGCACCCCGAACGACCTCAGTCGCTGCCGAGGTGCGACCGGTACCCGCATCACCGACGATGGAGATGACTCCGGTCCGGCCTTTCGCATTCTGCAGGCGGGAACTCCATACCAACCCGAATGAGTTGTTACGGGGCCCTCCTCTCGGCACTGTCCGTCGCCCTCGCCAGAGGGGCTTTATGGTGACGACAGCCTGTTCATGCCCAACCGGAACGACGTCGAGATCAAGCATGCGGCCTCCCCCGACGTCGACCGTGCGATGACGCTCGGCCGTTCCCAAGCTCGAGAGGATGTCTGTGCGAAGCGAGTTGAAGTCGACGACGTCGAAGAGGCTCTCGGCCAGGCGATTGCTCAACGCCGTATCCTCTCCCAAAGCGCACACCGCACTTGTCGAACCGCGCGATACCCGGACGAACTCCTCCATCAGGCGGTATTCGTCGCGATAGGTGTTCTCAGCCAGCTGCTTTTCGATCTGCCGGACGACGATCCGGCCGAAGCCTTCGAGAAGGGACCCTGTCGCAGCGGTCGGTGCGGTGACGTTGAGAACGCCTTCGAGCCGCTTGCTTCCGGTGTGGATGACAGGTATCCCGAAACAGGAGAACTCACGGAACGCCTCGACAAAGTGTTCATTCCCGTCAATGGCGATCTCGCCTCCGATCTCCAAGGCGGTGCCGATCCCGTTGAACCCCACCTTCTCTTCGCTGAGATCGGCGCCGACGACAAGTCCCCGGCGCTGCGCCTCGATGCCGGTTCTGCAGTCGACATCACCGACGGACTGAATCAGCCGTCCGCTGCGATCTGCGAGGAGCAGCGTGAGATCCAGACCGGCAAGATCATGTGTCATCACGTCGAATGCCGCCTCGGCGGCTTTGAGCAGAGCACTGCCGCTGTTCTTCGCGGGCACCGGCGACGGCTCAGGGCTCGAAGAGCGGTTCACACCGGACAGCTCGGACCTCAGCCATCCGTACTCAACCTGTTCGCTCCTGTGCGGCACCCTTGACCTCCATTGACCCAGACCCCATCAGCTGTTGTCCGCCCTGAAGTTACCGCAGTTGCCCGAAGACGACAACGAGGCGGTTCGCCCTCCGGACGGCGCGGCCATCTGCGCGGTGTTACAGAGCAGTGTTCCATATCTGCACACTTCGAGATGTGATGCCGATCATAGTCTGACCGAAGGAGCCGCGCCACGGTTCCATTTCGCACATTGGAAGGACACAGAAGATGAAAGCTTCATTGGCAACCGCGATCGGCGGAGAGTTCACTGTCCACGACGTCGTCATCGATGATCCACAGGGCCGTGAGGTACTGGTGGATGTGAAGGCGAGCGGCCTGTGCCACTCGGACCTCCACCTCATCGATCACGATTTCGGGCTTCCGCTTCCCGCCGTCGGCGGACACGAGATCTCCGGCGTCGTCCGTTCGGTGGGACCGGGCGTGACCAGCATGAGCGTAGGCGACCATGTCGTCGCCTGCCTCATCACCTTCTGCGGCGCCTGCGCAGAGTGTCTGTCCGGCAAAACCACTCTGTGCTCCAACCCGACGGCAGTGGCCAGAAAAGAGGGTGAGAAGCCTCGCGTCTCGTTCCCTGACGGTCAGGAGATCGCACAGTCGGTCAACGTCGGCGGATTCGCCGAACAGGTCCTCGTCCACGAGAACCAGCTGGCGGTCGTCAACAATCAGATTCCGTTCCCGCAGGCCGCACTGCTCGGCTGCTCTGTCGTCACGGGTGCCGGAGCCGCCATCAACACTGCGCACGTCCGCCCCGGCGACACGGTTGCCGTCATCGGCACCGGAGGCATCGGCCTCAATGCGATCAGCGGGGCACGACTGGCCGGTGCGAAGCACATCATCGCTATCGACATCGTCGACAGCAAGCTCGAGGCCGCGAAGAAATTCGGCGCCACCGACCTCATCAACTCCTCGACGACCGATCCCGTCGCCGCCGTCCAGGAACTCACGGGCGGAGTCGACCATGCCTTCGAAGTCATCGGGCTGGAAGCCACTCAGCGCCAGGTGCAGCAGCTGACCAAGCCGGGCGGCACTGCTTACCTCATCGGCATCGCTCCTCCCGGAACGACGACCGAGTTCACTTCCTCCCTCGACTCGCTGTTCGCGCAGCGTCGCCTCCAAGCGGTCCTCATGGGCTCGTCGAACGTCAAACGCGATATCGCCCTCTACGCCGACCTCTATGTGCAGGGACGCTTCGAACTCGATCACCTCGTCAGCCGCGAGATCTCCATCAACGAGATCAATGACGGCTATGAGGCGCTCAAAAAGGGCGAGGTCATCCGATCGGTCATCACCTCGTTCTGAAACCGACGCGACGACAACTCACCCTCACCACAGTTCCCGCTGACCATCGACGATCAGCAGGACGAATCCGATCACGACAAGGAGTCGACGATGACAACCACCGTAGAATCCCCAGCACGTTCCCCTCGCCTGCAGGAATTCCTCGCACAGCCTCAGAAGATTCTCATCGACGGGCAGTGGACCGATGCCGGTTCCGGCGAGACTTTCACCACCTACGACCCGGCCACGGGTGAAGCCCTCGCCACGGTCCCCCGCGGAGCCGCCGAGGACATCGATCGGGCGGTGTCTGCCGCACGTCGTGCCTTCGACACCACCGATTGGGCACGTTGGCGTCCGGCCCGGCGCGAGAACCTCCTCTGGAAGATCTCCGAACTGATCCTCAGCCGTGCCGATGATTTCGCAGAGCTCGAATCGCTCGACAACGGCAAACCGCTGGGAATCGCCGCAGCGTTCGACGTCAGGTCGTCTGCTGACTGCTTCCGCTACTACGCCGGATGGCCCTCGAAGATCCAGGGATCGGTGAACAATCCGTCGATGCTCCTGGCCCCCGAGGATGCCGAATTCCATTCCTTCACGCGCAGAGAGCCCGTCGGAGTCTGCGGACAGATCATTCCGTGGAACTTCCCCCTGCTCATGGCCGCGTGGAAGATCGCCCCGGCCTTGGCGACCGGAAACACTGTCGTCCTCAAACCGGCCGAACAGACTCCTCTGACGGCTCTGCTGCTCGGACAGATCCTCGTCGAAGCTGGTGTTCCCGACGGTGTGGTGAACATCGTGACGGGCCACGGTGAGGCCGGTGCAGCACTGTCGGAACACTCCGATGTCGACAAGGTCGCTTTCACGGGATCCACGGAAGTCGGAAAGCGGATCGTCGCCGCCTCTGCTGGGAATCTCAAGAAAGTCTCGCTGGAGCTCGGAGGCAAATCTCCGAACATCGTCTTCGCCGATGCCGACATCGACAGTGCCGTCGGCGGCGTGATCCAGGGCTTCACCTTGAACTCTGGTCAGGCCTGTGAAGCCGGCACTCGCGTGTACGTCCACGAGTCCATCTACGACAAGTTCAATGCGGCCCTTGCCGAACAGGTGAAGGCGCTGGCTGTCGGGCCGGGCAATGATCCCGAATCAGTCATAACGCCGCTCGTGTCGCAGGAGCAGTTGGATCGTGTTGTCGGCTACCTCGAGGCGGGCAAGCAGGCGGGAGCCGTTGCGCTCGTCGGCGGCAACCGTCACGGCGACACCGGCTACTTCGTCGAGCCGACTGTCTTCACTGGCACAAGCGAGGACATGTCGATCGTGCAGGAGGAGATCTTCGGACCGGTGGCGGTCTCGATCCCCTTCTCCGGTGATGACGAGGTCATTGCCGCAGCTAACCGCAGCGAATACGGCCTGGCGGCGGGTCTGTGGACGCAGGATCTCAGCAGGGCGCACCGCGTTGCCAGCCGACTCAACGCCGGATCCGTGTGGGTCAACACTTATCACGCTCTCGACAGCGCGCTGCCGTTCGGCGGCTTCCACCAGTCCGGATGGGGTCGCGAGCTCGGGCCCGAAAGCATCGAACTCTACACCCAGGTGAAGTCAGTCACCATCGCCATCTGAATCGACCGAACCGGTGAGGCGAGCGGCGGAGACAGCCGCTCGCCTCACCGCTCCCCGGCTGTCCGCAATCGGCGGCGGCCGGACCCGGTCGACAACAGACCCCGAAACCAATAGGAGGCCACAATGACGGTGACCGATGAATTCAGAGCAGCCCGGGATCAGCGGATCGAGCTCCGCAGCGACTACGACGCCGCCCGGCAGGCGTTCGAGTGGCCGCGGTTCACGCACTTCAACTTCGCCCTGGACTGGTTCGACAAAATCGCTGTCAACAATGACAACCCCGCTCTGTGGATCGTCGAGCAGGACGGCACGGAGGGCAAGTGGAGCTTCGCGGAACTGTCTGCCCGGTCGAACCAGGTCGCCAACCACTTCCGCCGGGCCGGGATCAAACGCGGTGACCATGTCATGGTCATGCTCAACAACCAGGTCGAGCTGTGGGAGACGATGCTCGCCGGCATCAAACTCGGTGCCGTGCTCATGCCCGCCACCACCCAGCTGGGTCCCATCGACCTGACCGACCGTGCCGAACGCGGTCAGGCCGACTTCGTCGTCGCCGGAGTCGACGATGCCGCGAAGTTCGATGACGTCGATGTCGAGGTCGTGCGCATCATCGTCGGCGGCCAACCCACCCGCCAACAGGACTACGCCTACGCCGATGCCGATGACGAAAGCACCGACTTCGACCCGCAAGGATCGTCGCGGGCCGATGACCTGCTGCTGCTCTACTTCACCTCGGGGACGACGTCGAAGGCGAAGATGGTCGCCCACACCCACGTGTCCTACCCCGTCGGGCACTTGTCAACCATGTACTGGATGGGACTGACCCCAGGAGACGTTCACCTCAACGTCGCCTCACCCGGATGGGCCAAGCACGCGTGGTCGAATATCTTCACCCCGTGGATCGCCGAGGCCTGCGTATTCCTCTACAACTACTCCCGGTTCGATGCCAACGCCCTCATGGAGACCATGGACCGAGTCGGTGTGACGAGTTTCTGTGCCCCACCGACCGTGTGGCGCATGCTCATCCAAGCCGACCTGGGGCATTTGAAGACCCCACCGACGAAGGCCCTCGGTGCGGGTGAACCGCTGAACCCGGAGATCATCGATCGGGTCCATCACGAGTGGGGTGTGCTCATCCGGGATGGGTTCGGGCAGACGGAGTCGACTCTGCAGATCGGGAACTCCCCGGACCAGGAACTCAAATACGGGTCGATGGGCAAGGCCCTGCCCGGCTTCGATGTTGTTCTCATCGATCCCGCCACCGGTGAAGAAAGCGATGAGGGTGAAATCTGCCTGCGCCTGGACCCGCGCCCCATCGGGTTGACTACCGGGTATTGGTCGAATGAGGAGAAGACCGCCGAAGCCTTCGAAGGCGGGGTCTATCACACCGGTGATGTGGCTGCCCGGGACGAGGATGGGTACATCACGTATGTCGGTCGGGCCGATGACGTGTTCAAAGCCAGTGACTACCGACTCTCCCCGTTCGAGTTGGAGAGTGTGCTCATCGAGCATGAAGCTGTTGCCGAGGCGGCTGTCGTGCCGTCACCGGACCCGGTGCGTTTGGCGGTGCCGAAAGCCTACGTCGTCGTGTCGGAGAAGTTCGAAGCCAACGCGGACACCGCCCGGTCGATCCTCGCCTACTGCCGGGAGCATTTGGCTCCGTACAAGCGGATCCGCCGACTCGAGTTCGCGGAGTTGCCGAAGACGATCTCGGGCAAGATCCGTCGTGTTGAGCTGCGTGCCCGGGAGGATCAGCTGCATCCGTTCAGTGGTGAGCCGGTTGTCGAGGGCAATGAGTACGCGGACACGGACTTCGACCTCAAGAACTGAAGGCAGGCTCCTCTCACCCGCGTATAGAGGAGCGATTCCTCAACCGAACCACGAGCGCCGCGATCGCCCAGACCACAAGAACACGCAAACCGAGCACGCCGAAGATCTCTCCGAATATCGCGGCTATACCGGCTCCGATGTTGGCACCGCCCGCGACCGATCCAGTATTCCAATACAGTCCGAGACCATACAGCCCCGCGCCGAGGAGGATGATCGCGACACCGCCGATGAGCAGTATTGTTCTTCTTCGCATGTCCAGACCTCCTGACGAGATCGTTGATGCGAAGGGCCGGTGCTCGGACGAACGGATTTTCTCCGCCTGTCCGGGCACCGGCCCTCATGTCAGTGTCTTATTCTTCAGCCTCTCACACGCTGCGCGCGGACCCCGCGAACTCACGCAGACGCGTGACCTCGGCCTTCGCGTTGGCGATCTGTGCCTCGACGGCCGAACGGGCCGTGCCGCCCTTGGCGTTGCGCGAGTCGATCGACCCGAGAGTCGTGAGCACTTCACGAACGGCCGGGGTCAAATGCGAAGAGATCCCCGCAAAATCGTCATCGGTCAGATCCCACAGCTCGACATCCCGCGACTCCGCCAACTGCACGCATGCGCCAGAGAGCTCGTGAGCCACACGGAACGGCACGCCCTGGCGCACGAGCCATTCGGCGATGTCCGTAGCCAGGGCGAATCCGCGCGGAGCCAGATACGCCATTCGCTCGGTGTCGAACTTCAGGGTCGCTACCATCCCAGTGAATGCCGGCAGCAGCAGCTCGAGAGTGTCAGTGGCGTCGAAGACCGGTTCCTTGTCCTCCTGCAGATCCCGGTTGTACGCCAACGGCAGCGCCTTGAGCGTCGACAGCAGACCGGTGAGATCACCGATGAGGCGACCGGACTTGCCGCGAGTGAGCTCGGCGACGTCGGGGTTCTTCTTCTGCGGCATGATCGACGACCCCGTCGAGTACGCGTCATGCAGGGTGACGAACGAGAACTCCTTCGTCGCCCACGCGATGACCTCCTCGGACAGACGGGAGAGGTCGATGCCGATCATCGTCGTGATGAACAGGTACTCGGCGAAGACATCGCGCGAGGAGGTGCCGTCGATGGAGTTCTCCACCGAATCGTTGAATCCGAGGTCCGCGGCCACAGCCTGCGGGTCGAGCCCGAGCGACGACCCGGCCAGAGCACCCGAACCATAGGCAGACACACCGGCACGCGAATCGAAATCGACGAAGCGGGCGACGTCGCGCAGCAGCGGCCACGCGTGAGCGAGCAGATGGTGAGCCAGCAGCACCGGCTGAGCGTGTTGGAGGTGGGTGCGTCCGGGCATCGGCGCCTCGGGGTGCTCTTCGGCCTGAGCGATGAGCACCTCGACGGTGTCGAGCACGAGACCGGCGACCTCACGGGCATGGTCACGCAGGTACATCCGCCCCATCGTCGCGATCTGGTCATTGCGGGACCGTCCGGCGCGCAGCTTCCCTCCGAGCTCGGGTCCGGCGATCTCGATGAGCCCGCGCTCGAGCGACGAGTGCACGTCCTCGTCGGACTCGGCGGCGACGTATTCGCCCGCTTCCACCCGACGCTGCAGCTCGTCGAGTGCCGAATGCATTCCCGACAGCTCGTCATCGGTGAGCAGTCCCGCATGGTGGAGGACCTTCGCGTGGGCCTTGGAACCGGCGATGTCGTACTTCGCCAGGCGCCAGTCGAAGTCCGTGGACTTGCTCAGCGCGGCCAGCGCATCGGCCGGACCGTCGGAGAATCGTCCGCCCCACAGGCTCAGTCGTTCGCTCACAGATCGTCCTTTCCCACCAGCACGGATGCGCCGGCCCGTTCATTGAAATGATGAAACTCAGTTGTCATTGTTCCAGTTTTCCCTCGCCGAGGCGGCCGTCCGTCCCGTGGATTCCTGCCGAGGCGACCCGCCCGGTTCCAAGGCCCACCGACAGAGGCTCACCCCTCGGCCAGCCCACCGGCCGCGTATTCGAGGAAGGTCTCGGCCAGGGCCGCTCCCCCGACCGCGGCATCGGCGATGACGAGCACGGTGTCATCGCCTGCCAGCGTGCCGAAGATGCCGACCATCGACGACCGGTCGATCGCCGAGGCCAGATACTGTGCGGCTCCCGGCGGGGTGCGCAGCACGACCGTGTTGTCCTGGGAGACTGCGGAGACGAGCAGTTCCTCGAGGATCCGCGGCAGCTTCGCGTCGAGGCTCTCCCCCGTCGACTGCTGCAGGGACCGGTCCCCGCCCTCACCGGGAACGGCGTAGACGGATCCCGCGGTGGATCGGATCTTCACGGCCCCCACCTCGGCGAGGTCGCGCGACAGGGTCGCCTGGGTGACGGTGATGCCCTGCGTCGCGAGCGCCTCGGCGAGTTCGATCTGGGACCGCACGGACTGGCGGGTGATGAGATCGATGATCTTCTGCTGTCGGGCGGTCTTCGTCAGCGGTGCGCTGTTATTCTCGGCCATCATCGCTCCAGGAGGAAGGTCATGAGTGCCTTCTGCGCGTGGAGGCGGTTCTCGGCTTCGTCGAAGACCACCGAGGCGGGGCCGTCGATGACCTCGGCCGTGACCTCTTTGCCGCGGTAGGCGGGCAGGCAGTGGAGGAAGATCGCGTCGTTGCTTAAGCTCATCAGTTCCTGGTTGACCTGGAACTTCGTGAACGGAGAGGCCTCGTCGACGCGTCCGGCAGAGTCCTGGCCCATGGATACCCAGGTGTCGGTGACGAGGACGTCGGCACCGGTGGCGGCGGCCACCGGGTCGTCGGTGACGGTGAGCGATCCCCCGGTCTGTGCGGCGAGGGCTTCGGCTTCGGCGACGATCGCTGCGTCGGGCTGGTAGTCGGCCGGTGCTGCGATGCGCACGTGCATTCCGGCGTTGACTCCGCCGAGGGCGTAGGAGTTGGCCATATTGTTCGCCCCATCGCCGAAGTACGTCATGGTCTGGCCTTTCACGTCGCCGCGGTGTTCGCGGATGGTGAGCAGGTCGGCGAGGATCTGGCAGGGGTGGAAGTCATCGGACAGTGAGTTGATGACGGGCACGGAGGAATGCTCGGCCATCTCTTCGAGGCCGGCCTGGGCGTAGGTGCGCCAGATGATCGTCGAGACCATCCGCGACATCACCTGCGCGGTGTCGGCGATCGATTCCTTGTGTCCGAGTTGCGCCTCACCGGGGTTGATGATGAGCGGCTGCCCGCCGAGTGCGGCGATGCCGGCGGCGAATGAGACCCGGGTGCGCGTCGAGGTCTTGTCGAAGATGACGGCGGCGGTCTGCGGGCCGGCCAGCGGGGTCCGCGAGTAGGGGGCGGCCTTGAGTTCGACGGCGAGGTCGAGGACCTCGGCCTGCTCGGCCGGGCTGAGGTCCGTGTCCTTGAGGAAGTGGCGTGTCATAACGTGTCCTTCGAAAGTCTGGGTGCGGCTCAGCCGGTGATGAGGCCGGGCAGGGCCTCGACGAACGGGGTGAGTTCGTCGGTGGTGATGGTCAGCGGCGGGGCGAGGCGGACGCGTCCCGGTGCGACGGGGTTGATGATGAATCCGGCCTCAAGCGCGCGGCCGGCCACGGCCTTCGAGTCCGGAACCTGAGCGTCGGCCGCTCCTGTTGCGCTGTCATCTGACGCACCGGCTGTCAGTTCGAGCCCGAGCAGCAGTCCCTTGCCGGTGATCTCGCCGATTCCGTCTACCTCGGCCAGCTGAGCCTTGAGCCAGTCGCTGACCTCGGTGACGTGGTCGAGCAGGTTGTCCTTCTCGATGGTCTCGAGCACGGCGAGCCCGGCAGCACACGACAGAGGGTTGCCGCCGAAGGTCGTGCCGTGCTGGCCGGCTTCGAGCAGACCAGTATTCGCGTCGCCGACGGTGATGGTTGCGCCGATAGGCATGCCGCCGCCGAGCCCCTTCGCCGAGGTGATGATGTCGGGCGTGACGCCCTCACCGATCTCGGGATCCTGGTGAGCGAACCACGAGCCGGTGCGGCCGATGCCCGACTGCACCTCGTCCAGGATCATGAGCGCCCCGACCCTCGTCGTCAGTTCCCGCACCGCCGTGAGGTAGCCGGCGGGATGCGTCCGCACGCCGACCTCGCCTTGGACCGGTTCGATGAAGACGGCTGCGGTGTTCTCATTGATCGCCGCTTCGAGCGCTTCGACATCGCCGTAGGGCACGTGAACGACTCCGGGGACGCCCGGGGCGAAGGGTTCGCGGTAGGCTTCCTTCGCCGTCAGTGCGAGGGCGCCCATGGTGCGGCCGTGGAAGGCGCCCTCGACGGCGATGATGAAGGGGCGTCCCCCGCCGGCGGCGCGGCGGGCCATCTTGAAGGCCGCCTCGTTGGCTTCGGTTCCCGAGTTCGAGAAGAACACGGCGGACCCGGCCGGCAGGTTGAGGATCTCGTGGAGTTTCTCGGCCAAGCCGATCTGGGCCGGGGAGGTGAAGAAGTTCGAGATGTGGCCGAGCGTCGAGGCCTGCTCGGTGATCGCGTTGACCCAGGCGGGGTGGCAGTGGCCGAGGGCGTTGACGGCGATGCCGGCGAGCAGGTCGAGGTACTGCTTGCCCGCGGCATCCCACACATAGGAGCCTTCACCGCGGACGAGGTCGAGCTGGGGTGAGCCGAAGACCGGGGAGAGGACGCGGGAGAAGTCATCGCGCCAGGTCTGTGCCTGATCCGTTGTGGCTTGCTGGTGCGTGGCTTCACTCATTGTCGTCCTCCTGTGTTCCTTTGTGCCCGTCGCCCAGCGGTGCGGGTTCGACGATGGTGTCTTCGACCATGGTGCCGATGCCCTCCGAGGTGAAGACCTCGAGGAGTAGGGAATGCGCCATCCGGCCGTCGATGATGTGAGCCTGCTTGACCCCGTGCTCGATCGCCTCGAGCGCCGCGGTCATCTTCGGGATCATTCCCGAATCGAGCGAGGGCAGGAGTTCGCGCAGCTTGTCCGGGTCGATGCGGGAGATGAGCGAGGACGTGTCGGGCCAGTTCGCGTAAAGGCCGGGCACATCGGTGAGCATGATGAGTTTGTGTGCCTTGAGCGCCTTCGCCACCGCCGAGGCGGCCAGGTCCGCATTGATGTTGAGCGGCTTCCCGGCCTCTCCCCCGATCTCGGAGGCAATGGAGCAGATGACGGGGACGCGTCCGGCGTCGAGGAGTTCGGTGAGCACGGTGGTGTTGACCTGGGCGATCTCGCCCACTCGGCCGAGGTCGATTGTCTCGCCGTCCACCTCGGCGGTGGTTTTGTTCGCGAGCAGGAGGTCCGCGTCCTCACCGGACAGACCGATCGCGGCGTCGCCGTTCTGGTTGATCCGGGAGACGATATCGCGGTTGACCTGGCCGGACAGCACCATGCGGATCACCTCGGCGGCTTCCTCGGTGGTCACGCGCTGCCCGGCTTTGAACTCGGATTCGATGCCCAGGCGTCTGAGCATGGCTGATATCTGGGGGCCGCCGCCGTGGACGACGACGGGGCGTATGCCGGCGAAGCGGAGGAACGCGATGTCATCGGCGAAGGACTGCTGCAGCTCCGGGGAGACCATGGCGTTGCCGCCGTATTTGATGACGATCGTGGCACCGGCGAAGGTCTTGATCCAGGGCAGCGCCTCGGTGAGCGCTTCGGCCTTGACCTGGGCTGCGGCGAGCCGGGCGGCCGTGGATTTTGTGGACATGTCTACGGGGCTGTTCATGAGGAATAGGCGCTGTTCTCTTCGACGTAGTCGTGGGTGAGGTCCGAGGTCCACACGGTGGCGGTGTCACTGCCTGCGTGGAGGTCGATGGTGACGTCGACGGTGCGGCCGAACGTCACGTTCGCGGGGTCTTCGTCGGGTCCGGAGGCCGTGCACACTTGGACGCCGTTGATGGCGACATCAATGAGGGTGGGATCGAATTCCGCCGAGGTGGTCCCCACCTGAGCGACGACGCGACCCCAGTTCGGGTCCTCCCCGAAGATCGCGGCCTTGAACAGGGCCGACCGGGCCACGGAGCGGGAGACTTCGACGGCGTCTTGTTCGCTGGCGGCGCCGCGGGTGGTAATGGCGATGTCGTGGTGGGCGCCTTCGGCGTCGACGTGGAGTTGGTGCATGAGGTCGAGGCAGAGTTCGCGCAGCAGGGTTGTGAATTCGCCCGCGTCGACATCGGCGTCGTGGGCGCCGGAGGACATGAGGATGACGGTGTCGTTCGTCGACATGCACCCGTCGGTGTCGAGGCGGTCGAAGGACTGGCTCGTCGAGGCACGCAATGCCTGGTCGAGCACGGTCCGGTCGAGTTTTGCGTCGGTCGTGATGACGACGAGCATCGTCGCCAGGCCTGGGGCGAGCATGCCCGCGCCTTTGGCCATGCCGCCGATCGTGTACCCACTGGAGCCGGTGCGGGTGGCGACCTTCGCCACGGTGTCGGTGGTCATGATCGCTTCGGCGGCGGCTTGGCCGGATTCGACGCTGTTGTCGGCTGCCGCAACAAGCGGGGCGAGGTTGCCCACGATGGAGTCGCGGAAGTCCTGACCGCCGACGCCGATGAGTCCGGTTGAGCAGACGAGCACGTCCTCGGCCGGGATGTCGGTGCCTGCCTCGGTGAGGAGTTCGGCGGTGGTCTGCGCTGTCAGCGTCGTCGTCTCGTAGCCGAAATCGCCTGTGTAGCAGTTCGCTCCTCCGGAGTTGAGAACGACGGCTCGGGCTTGCCCATTGGCCGAGGCCTTCTGGGACCACAGGACGGGGTTGGCCTTGCAACGGTTGGAGGTGTAGACGGCGGCGACGGCGGTGTCGGGGCCGTTATTGATGACCAGGGAGAGGTCTTTGGTACCGGAGGGTTTGAGTCCGGCGGTGAGTCCGGCGGCGGTGAAGCCGAGTGGGGCGGTGACGCTCATGGGGCGACTCCTTCGAGGGGAAGGGCGGTGGTCTCGTCGAGACCGAGGGCCAGGTGGATGGATTGGATGGCTTGTCCGGCCGTGCCGCGGACCAGGTTGTCGAGGGCCACGACGACGAGGATTGTTGAGGCTCGTTCGTCGACGGTGAACTGGATCTGCGCGACGTTCGACCCGGTGGTGGCGGCGGTCTGTGGCCACTGGCCCTCGGGCAGAACCCGGACGAACGGTTCGTCGCCATACGCCTGGTCGAAGGCGGTGGCAACCTGCTCCTTCAGCGCCGCGGTGTCGAGGAGACCTTCGGCAGTGCGTGGTGCGGCTTCGCCGGCATCGGCGGTGATGGTGGCTAGGATCCCGCGCGCCATGGGCACGAGCGTCGGGGTGAATGAGATGCGGGTGGGGCCGTCGGCGGCGTCGGCGCCGAGGACTCCGTTGAGGTTCTGTTCGATCTCGGGCACGTGCCGGTGGGTGCCGCCGGTGCCATAGGGCGACGCGTTGCCGAGGATCTCGGCGGCAGTGAGGTGTGGCTTGAGTGCCTTTCCCGCCCCGGAGACACCATTGGCCAGCACTGCATTGAGCCCAGCTGGCGCCGCGAGCCCCGCCTGAATGAGCGGTGCGAGTCCGAGCGTCACCGCAGTGACGTTGCAGCCGGGCACGGCGATGCGTTTCGTCGACTTCAGTGCTTCGCGCTGCTTCGTGCCATCTACGGTGAGGAGTTCGGGCAGACCGTAGGTCCAGGTGCCTTGGTGGTCGGAGCCGTAGAACCTCTCCCACGCGGCGGCGCTGATGAGGCGGTGGTCGGCGGCGAGGTCGACGATGAGGGTGTCGGGGCTTGTCTGTTCGAGTTCGGCGGCGATCTGTCCGGACTGACCGTGCGGGAGCGCGAGGATGACGACGTCGTGGCCGGCGAGCACCTCGGCGGTGGACTCCTGGACCACGAGATCAGAGAATCGGGGAAGATGGGGTTGATGTCGGCCGAGCTTCTCACCCGCGGTGGAATGTCCGCACACCGTGGTGACGTTCAAGTGGGGGTGAGTGCTCAGCAGCCGGAGGACCTCTCCCCCGGCGTATCCGGTGGCACCGGAGACGGCAACCGTAAGATCGTTCATATGTATAACCATACCAGGCAATTAATTTATATGCAGGAGGCGTCATGACCCAGGCAGTTCGTGCGATGCAGGCCGGTGGACCCGAGGTCCTCGAGTTCGGTGAGGTTCCGACCCCGAAGCCGGGTGCCGGTGAGGTGCTCGTCGATGTCGAGGCAGCGGGCGTGAACTTCATCGATACATATCGTCGTTCGGGCGTGTATCCGATGGAGTACCCGCACATCGTTGGGTCCGAGGGTACGGGTCGGATCGCCGAGGTGGGCGAGGGCGTCGAGACCTGGCAGGTCGGTGACCGTGTTGCCTGGCATGAGGCTCCCGGTTCGTATGCGACGCAGGTCGTCGTGAACACGGACAATCTGCTGCGCGTGCCGGAGGGTGTGAGCGCCGAGGTGGCTGCCGCGATGCCGCTGCAGGGACTCACGGCCCAGTACCTGGCGACGAGTTCGCATGAGATCAAGCCGGGACAGACGGCGCTCGTTCACGCCGGAGCCGGCGGTGTCGGACTGCTGCTAACCCAGATCATCAAGCACTTGGGCGGCAACGTGATCTCGACGGTGAGCACCGAGGAGAAGGCAGAGCTCTCCCGCAAGGCCGGAGCGGACGATGTGTTCCTCTATGGTGAGGGCGTCGACATCACGGCGAAGGTCAAGGAGCTCACCGACGGTGAGGGCGTCGATGTCGCGTATGACGGGGTCGGTAAGGACACGTTCGATGCGTCGCTGGCATCGATCAAGCCGCTGGGGTCGATGGTGCTCTTCGGTGGAGCGTCGGGCCAGGTCCCGCCGTTCGACATTCAGCGCCTGAACTCCTCGGGCGGGATCTTCCTGTCCCGTCCATCGCTGGCCTGGTTTGTCCGCAGTTCGGAGGAACTGGCGAAACGTTCGGCAATGCTCTTCAACGGCATCGAACACGGCTGGCTGAACTTCCGTGTGGGCGCGACGTTCGCTCTGGCTGACGCTGCGAATGCACATCGGGCGCTGGAGGGTCGCGAGACAACTGGCAAAGTTGTGCTGACAGCGTGACATAGTCAACCCTGGTGACAAGAGTGGCAACAACCTTCCATTCAGAAGTAGTAACTAACATCTAGGCCCCGGAACACTCGCGAACAAACGAGAAACTCGGACCCCACCAGAGCCGGAAGAATGCGCAGCATCACGAAGACTTAGGGCCTTAAGAAACATGAAAATATCGAAATGATCAAAACCTAAACTCACAAACTCATAGAAGGTGAAACTTGCTCCGCATCGCCCTCACCCACTCAACAGCGATAGTAACCATTGGGCTAACCATCGCCCTTGCGGTCGACATGAACTCATTAAAAACATTAGGAGTTAAATCACTGATAATAATTCTAGCAATAGGTGTGACCTTAGTGACAGCGGTGTGGGACTTTCGACAGGCGCAGAAAAGCACCCCGAATAGATTCAAGGGAAAAAAGCGGGAAGAGAAAATACGCGAATACATGACGAATATTGTCAAGAATGACGGTCGCTGCGTAATATCGTCGAATGACCTAAGCTGGGTCACAGGAGATGCCCGGGACGCACTAGAAGAGAAGGCGAGGCTGAAGTCCCTTGTGCTTGTAATGCCCAAACCTATAGAGCTCAGTGAAATCCTCACCAAAAAAGGCGCAACCGCATATTATTACGGGACTTCTGGACTCAAATTTCGAAGCCGATTTACTCTAGTAAACGAATCGCGAGCAGATTCCTGGGTGGCTATAGGGTATGGGGAAAATACTGCCCACTTGATACGAGAAATCAACTCCAAGGACGATCCAGCATTTCATCTGGCCGAGGACCTGATAGAACTAGCAAAACAATCCGCTACCGACAGCCAACAAGAATCGGAGCGGGAGACGCATGAATGACGAGGTCCAATTCCTAGATTCAATAACTCAAGATGAAATATCTCGCGAATGGGATGCAATAGCCCACGAAAGAGATTCGGAGATTAGCTCAAATGCCGACGCCTCATTCGCACAAATTCTCGAGCCTTGGATATTGAATCGAACGCGTGAAGCACGGACTGTCATCGATGTAGGGTGCGGGACAGGGAGGCTAACCTCACAACTAGGTCGTCGCGCGCCTTCCGTTCTCGGGGTGGACCCTAGCGTAGAAAGCATTGAGATCGCGCGAAAAAACGACAGCACGATTCAATTTCACAACACCACTTTAGAACATTTTGTGACCATCAGTCCTGACTACAAAGCCGATCTCGTTGTAGCCAATATGGTTCTCATGGACGCACTCGATCTAAACGGAATATGCCATGCAATTACCCGTATATCCCCGACTGGACGCATCGTTGCGACTATCACTCACCCGGCGTTTTGGCCACTGTACTGGGGCTATGCGGACAATCAAGGATTCAACTACAAGAATGAAATAGTCGTGCAGGCCCCATTCAAGACCAACAATCATAAATTTGGAAAACTTTCTACCCATGTACATCGGCCGCTCGAAACATATCTAGATATATTTCGCCAGAATGGAATCAAAATTATCGACTTAGAAGAGATGCGTGGACCAGAACCTATTGCGCACTTCCCATTTCCTCGTTTCCTGGGAATTGAAGCCTTCATGAGCGCCGGTTAGATTCCCACTCATCTCCGAATTGTAGGGAAACGGTATTCGGTAGCACGCGTGCAACGAAGTGGTGAGGTTCAGTGTCCACGATGTAGCGAGGTTACCCACCGGATTGTTCCACGCGTGCTACCGAATACCGCTTACCTACAGCATGGTACGTCCGTCCGCTCATCGGAGAAGCTGGCGAAACGCTCCGCGATACACTTCAACGGCATCGAACACGACTGGCTGACCTTCTACGTGGGTGCGACGTTCGCATTGGCCGATGCTGCCGATGTTTACAAACCACCGGAAGGCCGTGAGGCTAGGGGCGTGGTTGCGCTGACTATCTGATCTCGGTGCAGAAACCCACGGTGAGGTCCTAAGCCCATGAGATGGGCACGGACTCGACACTCCACAATGCACGTCGCGTTTCGCGCATTGAATTGGAACGACTTCGCCCCAGCTCTATACCAACGCTTCGAAGGCTCCAAGCGACGACAGGTATGGGTCGACCGGTTACCGCCCACATTTTCGCTAAGCGCAATTCGATGTTCGGAAGCGGCTTTCGGTAGCACCTGTGTAACGAAGTGGTAGCAGCTATGTAAGTACCCGGTAGCAGTAGAGCAGGATTGCTTTCACCCACGACAGTGAAGTCGTGATCAGTGAAAGGAATCCTGCTCATGGCCGACTACCGGCTCATTCTCTCCCTGATCGTTCAGGGCTACTCCTACCGCCAGATCGAAGCGATGGCCAGCTGTTCCCACCGCGCGATCGCGAAAGCCCACACGATCGTCAAGAATCAGTCATTGACGACAACGGACCAAGTCGATGCTCTCACCATCGATGACCTCGACCGGTTCTTCACCGACGGACGCAAAAGCGCCGACGGGGATTTCGTTCCGATCAATATCGATGCCGTCATCAACGCCCGGATAGGGCGGAAGAAGCCACCGTTGAAAGTGCTGTGGGCCCGCTACCTCAACACCCCAGCACCGACCCCGACGGCACGGCACTATAGGTATGAACGGTTCTGCCAGATCATCGCCGAACACGTCCGAACCCACGACCTCACCAGCCCAATCACGCACATCCCGGGGCACACGATGCAAGTCGATTGGGCCGGCACCCCGATGTGGATCACCGACCCGATCACCCGCGCGGTCACGAAGGTCTCGATCTTCGTCGCCACCCTGCCCTATTCGGGAATGATCTTCGCCTACGGCTGCCTCGATGAGAAACTGGCTCTTCGCAGTTAGGGGTGTAATCGGGGTCTGAATCCTCCCGTCTCGAGCAAGCTTCGGGCGATGTAGTGGGTGAGGTTCCGGAACCCCAGCGCCGATCCACGTAGGTGTTCCAGCCTGCCGTTCAATGCTTCCGTCGGACCGTTCGACGTCCCCGGCCGATCGAAATACGCCAACACATCCATAGCCCGCTTCTTCAACGTCCGCCCCAGCCGGCGCAGCTCAACAAGACCAGCAGGCACCCCGGACGAGATGGAGTCGATGATCGACTGCAGCGACTTCTTCCCCGCGGTTCGGTCCGGGTTGCGGTAGGCGGTGATGATGTCTTGGAACACGCTCCAGGTCACCTCCACATCAGCATGATTCTCATCAGCAAAGAGAGCGACGATCCGTTGCTGCTGCCGCTCGGTGAGTAACTGACACCCGGTGTGCAGAGTCCGCCGGGCCTGATACAACGGGTCGCCCTTCTTCCCGCGGTGCCCGGTCGTTTCCTGCTGAACACGCCTGCGGACCTCGTCCAGACTGTCCCCGGCGAGCTTGACGACATGGAAGGGATCCATCACTTCCACCGCGGCCGGCAGCTCTTCGACAGCAGCCGTCTTGAACCCGGTGAACCCATCCATCGCCACGACCTCGATTCCATCGCGGAAGGCCTTCGACTGCCGGGCCAGCCACGATTTGAACACGGCCTTCGATCGTCCCTCAACCATGTCCAGCAATCTCGCTGGGCCTGTCTGATCGCGGATCGGGGTGAGATCGATGATCACGGTCACGTACTTGTCACCCCGTCTGGTGTGCCGCCAGACATGTTCGTCGACGCCGATGACGCTCACGTTATCGAACCGGGAAGGATCGTCGATGAGAGCCCGATGTCCTTCGGCCAGGATCGCGTCATTAGCGGTGTGCCAGGATACAGCGAGCTTGGCCGCGATGACGGAGATCGTGGCGTGATCGACAACGAGTGCTTTCAAAGCCCATGCGAGTCCGGTGCGCGAGATCTTGGCCCTGGCTGGGGCTGCTTGGTCGGTGTCATGGCGCCACACGCGCCCACAGAGTTCGCACTTGTAGCGACGGAGTCGGATGAGCAGGGTGGTGGGACGGTGCCCGAAGGGTTCGTGAGCCAATTTCCGGGCCACAGTATCGCGGGGCCGGCCATGTCCGCCGCATCGGTGGCACCACTCATCGTCAGTGGTTGGGGTGCACAGGAGAACTGTTTCTGAATCGGTGACGTGTTGGCCCGTGCAGTGCAGGCCGAGTTTGTCGAGGTGGCAGAACGTGGTGAGGTCAGGGGTGGAGAACGTAAGGTGGTGCACGTCGAGGTCTTTCGGATGGTTTGTGTAGGAACTTCCATCTTCGAAAGGCCTCGACCTATTTCTGTGTAGCGACGCGCACCGGTTCTACACCCTCAACTGCGAAGAGCCGAGAAACTCTCCGCCTGGTGCGATGCCCACAGGCGTGCTTTCGAATACTTCGGCGGTGTCGCTCAGGTCATCATCCCCGACAATGCTTCAACAGCGTCGAACCAGATCAGCAAGTACGACAAGACCCGCGACGTCAACGCCTCCTACGCCGGGTTCCTCGAACACTACAACACCGCCGCCGTACCCACCCGGGCCTATAAACCGAAGGAGAAAGCCAACGTCGAATCCGGTGTCAAGATCATCACGAACTGGATCATCCACTACCTCGCGGACCGACACTTCGCCGATATTGATGACCTCAATGAAGCTGTCGGCGACCGGGTCGAGTGGATCAACGACCGCACTCCGTTCCGCAGCCGACCGCGATCCCGGCGGGACTGGTTCGCCGACGACGAAGCCGGCGACCTGCTCGGCCTGCCCGATCAGCCCTGGCAGGACGTGAGTTGGAAGAAGGCGAAAGTCTCCCGCGACTGGCACATCCAGGTTGAGACCATCAAATACTCCGTGCCCGCATCCTTCGTCGGCACCACTGTGGATGTGCGCATCATCGGCACCCGACTCGACATCCTCGCCGCCGGCGGCATCATCGCCAACCACCGAGTGGCTGCGAAGAAGCACTCGTATGTCACCGACGCCGACCACGCCCCAGCCTCTCAAGGCCAAACGACTGGGTTGTGGACTCGCGGCTACTTCCTCCGCCAAGCCGCGAAGACGGGACCGAACACGGTCGAAGCGCTCTCTCGGCTGCTTGATGCCAAGAAGATCGAAGCCCAAGGGTTCAGAGCCTGCATGAACATCCTCTCCCTGGGCAAGGGCGACAACAGGCCCCTGCTGGAACAAGCCTGCCAAACGCTGTGTGCCGATGAGCGCCGACCGATCAGCTACACCGCGGTCAAACACCAGCTGACAGCTGTTCGGGCTCAGGCCAAGCAACGACCGGCAGTCACACCACCACCACCATCACCGGCACCAGACCCGACGGTGTCCAGGGATACCAGCCGGGCTCACCTGACTGGGGTTGATCAATTCCGGCTGACGGCGCTGACGAACGATGAGGAAGGATCCGACCAATGAGTAATCACCTGACCACTGATGACATGGCGACGTTCACCCAGCTGCGGATGACCGCGTTCGGACAAGCCGTGATCGATATAGCCAACGATTCCGACTACGACGACTGGACGTTCTCAGCCAAGATCCACCACGCTCTCGATATCGAGCTCGCTGCCCGGGCCGAACGCCGCGTCCACAAACTCCTCAAAGCCTCGCACACCCCGAATCCGGCAGCCTGTGTCGAAGACATCCGGTACCTGCCCGACCGGACGCTGACCCGCGATATCGTCGACCGCCTCGCCTCCTGTGCCTGGATCGACAATGCCACGAACGTGGTCATCCTCGGCAAGACCAGTGTCGGCAAGTCCTATCTCGCCCAAGCGCTGGTCAACGCTGCATGCCGGAAGGACTACACCGTCGCCTACTGGCGGCTCGATGATCTGGGGAATAGGTTAGCCGTCTATCAACCGTCTGATCCTGGAGGATTGCGGTTTCTCGACAGTCTGCGCAACTGCGATGTCCTTGTTCTCGATGACTTCCTCACGACTCCGATCTCGATGGACACGACGGCGAAGATACTGAACATTCTTGCCAGCAGAGAAGGCCGCGGAGCCACGATCGTCACATCCCAGTTCGACCCCGAGGACTGGTACAAGTCACTCCACGATGCCGTCATCGCCGAGTCGATACTCAGTCGGCTCGTATCTGTCAGCGAGATCGTCCAACTCGATGGCCCGAACATGCGGAAGAAGACTCGACCACAATCCGAAGCCGATAGTCCTGCGTGATCGTAAGCTGGGAGCGCGGGGTGCCGGAGTAGTGCTACCGGGTCCCCGCGCTCCTGCTACCGGTTCAGTCCACAGGTGCTACCGAATGCACCTTCCCTACAATTCGACGCAACACCTTCGGGAGCAACCAGACTTTCATCAGGAAACTTGTAGTACTGAATATTTAGACGTAGCGCAGTCGATGTGTTGAAACAGAGACCTTCGAAGGGTGAAAATCTCATATCCAGTTGGCCATCTCTATCTGCGAAGACACTGAAAGAAGTGGTTACGATTCCACCTGCCAGCGAACCGAGAGCACATGTTCGCGGCGGTCCGATGCCATAAGTGCCTGTTCGATCATGCCGATGTAGTCATCCGCCTTCTGCCTCAGGCGATCACGTTCAACCTTATAATCGTCGTAAAGACTCTCAGCCCGCCGAGCCAGCCGCTGCGCTTCCTTCCGAAGGCTTAGCCGCTCAGAGAGGTCCCGCGCCCGCCGCTCACGAGACCTAGCCTCGTCCTCGTCCTTATTGATCTTCCGCACCTCGGCTTCGTACTTCGCCGTATGATCTCGCAATCGAGACTCCACGAGGTCGCCCTGCTCGATGCTGTATTGAGCCGTCCGGTCCTGAACCTCTTTCCTAAACCGTTTTGCTTGGACATCCAAATGCGGTCGGACCTTTTCCAGATCAATATCTTGCGCCTCACCAACCCGCACGCAGGCCAAGTCGAAGAGTTGCTCAACAAGTTCCGCGTCGAGCTCTTTTCCCGACTCGGTCACGCCTGCAGCCAGCAGATATGACTCCTCTGAGAGGTCACCACCGACCTGGGTAGCGAAGGTAAGCAGTTCGACTGTCAAAACACCGCGTTCGCCCACTAAGTTACTCACAGCAGCGGCAGCTCGGTCGGACCGCCCCACCGAGAAGCACAATGTCCGCACTGGTGTCTCCGCCCCGAGTGCGCTCTTGATGACAAAGCGGCCCAATTCACTTCCGTAACGATACTGGTGCGCTCCTTGAACTGGCTTGGATTTGAAGAAGTACCGGCCTTTAGGAATGCCATCGGCGGGTGCTGTACAGAGCACAAAGTTAAGTCCGCTGTCTTCGAACTGCGCGTAGGCATCAAGCTCTCGACGAGTCACTTGCAGGAGCAGTCGCTCAAAACTGTTGAGAACAACCTCTTGCTGTGCATCATAGGTTCGCAGCTTGTCTTGCACGTTTGGGTCCAAGTTGTCGAAAATCCGGGCCCGTGCCGACTGCATCTCAGCAGAAATTTCAGCCTCGTATTGACGCTCGACCTCATCAAAGGCGCAATTTATCTCTGTAGCTGTCTTACAGCGTTCCAAGATTCCGGCGATCATCTTTTCGAAGTCGAGGCCGTCTTCGATCGTGCCCAAGACTTCATCGGATGCTCCGAACACTGATTTGAAGAGGTTGAACTTCTCAGACAGCAGCTCAAGTATACGATCTTCGGCAACGTTTCCCTTGTTCGAAAAATTGACCACGATTACATTATGCTGCTGCCCGTAACGGTGCACTCGTCCGATACGTTGCTCGACGCGCTGTGGATTCCAGGGAAGATCATAGTTGACGAGCATTGAGCAGAACTGCAGGTTAATACCCTCGGAAGCTGCTTCTGTGGCGATCATGATTGTTCCGCGTTCGCGAAATTCGTCGACGAGCGACTTCCGACGATCTGCCGAAGGTATGCCAGTGATCAGGTCGGAGTCTTCGTTCGTTTGAAGCCAGGCGTGATAGATCGCGTTTGACTCAGGTGAGTTGTTTGTACCGTTAAAAAGCACCAGGCCGTCTCCCCAGCCGGCTTCTCTAAGGTTGGCAGCAAGATACTCTTGCGTCTTAGTAGATTCCGTAAAAATGATTGCTTTTTGCGGTGCTCCGAGTTCAGCGAGTTTCGCGAACCCTTGGTCCAAGGCCTCCAGCAGCTTAACTGCTTTCTGGTTAACTTGAATCGACTTTGCGAGGTCTGCATATGCACGAAGTTCGTCAACTTCGGCCAATCCCTCACGCCGCATATCTGCGGCGACCTCATCCTGAACCTCTATAGGCGGGACTAATTGCGCGGCTTCAGACGCTTCAATCTCATCGTAAGTTAGATCATCGTCAATGAGCGCACCACTGTTTGAGCGGCGCATCCCAGCATGTAGCTCATTTTCAAGACGATTCGCAATACGCTCCAATGTAGAAGCAACAGCATACGTTGACGAGCCTAGGCGCTTGCGCAGGATCAGCGCCGAAAGGTGCCTTTGCGATTTTGCGAAGGCGTAGAGTTCGGGTCGCTGAAGGTAATCATTGACTTTGTCATACAGGTCACGTTCCTCTGCCGAAGGCATGAACCCAAACGTGAGCGGCATTCTCTCTGTGAACCGGATGTATCTCTGTGCGTCGCTTCGTAGGGTACGCTTCGCAAGGTGCGAGATACGACTAGCCAGATCATCGTTTCCGAAGTCTTCAGGGTGATCTACATACCTCTCTCTAAACCCTTCTATAGAGTGGAAGAATTCCGGGTCGAATACCGAGACTAGCCCGTATAGCTCCTCGAGCCGGTTTTGCAAAGGCGTAGCGGTAAGTAGAAGAGACTTACTCGCCGAACTCATAACTTCAGATACCGCCTGGGCGATCTTCGCATCGCCTTTCCAGTGCGACCGCAACCGATGTGCTTCATCTGCGACGATAAGATCCCAGTTCCGAGACAGGTCTTCTACGTTGCGCAGTACGAACTCGTAAGAGCAGATCAGCACGTCGGAAGCCATGAGCTGCGCTGGCTTGAGTAGCTCAGCTTTGCTGTTCGCATCGAGAAGCTTCGCAGGGATCGCGAACTTCTCAACGAGTTCTTGCTTCCATTGCTGACGGAGGGAGGACGGCGCTACGACTAGAATCCTACGTTTGCGCTCTGCCCAGTACTGGCAAAGCACAATGCCGGCCTCGATCGTCTTTCCAAGCCCCACCTCGTCGGCGAGAATTACGCCCGGCGATGAAGACGTCTGCAGGGCGAAAAGCGCAGCGTCGATCTGGTGCGGTTTGGGATCCACCTGGGCATCAAAGAGCAGGCCCGCGAGTTTTCCAACGTGATCGGACGCGTAGGAGCGTTCGAGTTGATGCGCATAGAACTTGGCCTGGTGCGCTGTCAGCCGTGCTGTCATCCTTCTTCCTACCGGTAATCACTCGCCAAGTCAGACTCGTAGAGTGCCTTCGCGTCTTCGACATTGCGGATCGCGTCGCGCACCTGGTCTCGCTTAAGATCAAGGACCCTGTACACGCCGTTCGTTTCGGCGACGGACTCGATGCGTCGGAACTCCGCGCCGTAGGATTCAACAAAGTCAGCGAGACCGCGCAACTTGGGCATCGCATCGGCCAAGTGGTGCCCGTGTGGGTCGACGAGGTCGGCCGTGATGCCCTGCTGTCCTTCGGCGAAGAAGATAAAATCAGGTCGCATCGCCTTCCACTCGCGAGATGGCGTCGCATATGCGATCGCAAGCGACTCCTCGACACCGCGGTCTGGATTTCGCCACCATCCGACGTAACCGTTGCGCGATGATTCCGCAGCGAGCACGTGGCGCTCCCATGCATTGAGGTCTGCAGGGAAGCCGCCCGTTTCGTCCACCATCAGGTGCTGCCGATAGAGCGGGAGTACACGTTCCGATCCGTCAGCTTCACGGATCTTGGCCTCGGCTTGGCCCGTTTTCGGAGTAACGAGTGCAATGCGCTCCGGTTCCGTTGACATGCTTTCCAAGCGCTCGTACGCGGATTGCTTCTCGTCGGACAGATTCTTGCGATCGACGCGTGTGTCGGTCAGCCACTCCTGCGCAAACCGATCAGCCTCACGCTCAACACTTTTGACAATATCAGGCACGAGGCCAATGGCAGCAACCTCGACATAAGCATCCAAAAGATCGTCCTCGACCGCATCGTCGGGCACTAGGAAGTCGACATAGGACGAGCATAACGCCTTGCTCAGATTTCGCTCGGCCACCTTGTACGCTTCGTAGATCGCCCGGGGATCAGCTGCAGTCTCAAAAGACGAGTTGACCCACAGGCCGCCGTCCAACCGTGCTCGCAACTCTTCTCCGGACATCGTGAGAACGTCTTGACGCGCACCATCCACCTGCTCCTGGTACTGCATGGCACGAGACTGGACTACGCGGTTCAGCTCGTCATTAGCTATCCTCACAGCCTGATGGATAACTTTGTCCTTCGTCAGCTCCGACGCGAGCGCCGTGAACCGCTGAATAGGCTTTGTATGGTGCCTCGGAATGGTGACTGTCGGAAGGGACTCAAACTTCTCCCACACACTTGAAGGAAGATCACCATTCGGATGCAATGGCACTGGGTCGAACAGCACACGCCTTCCCTCGCCACCGCCAGACTCGCCTTCATCGTCTTTGGACGTTGCGCCGTGCATGAGCATTTCGGCGACTCTCATCGCAGTGACGCGATCGAAGTATGGAAGCATGCAGTCAACCGAGTTAAGAATCTCATTGCCCGGGATTCGGCGCGCCAGCGGCGTGCGAATCATTCGCCCGAGGAGCTGCGTGATGTTGGTCGGGTCGGTTGCAGGGCGGAAGGAAACAAGCACTTCCGCGCGCGGACAATCCCACCCAGTCGATATCGCGGACTTTGCGATCAGCACACGAATGTGCTTCGAGTCTTGTACTCGCTGGGGCTCGATGTAGGGCACGAAGTAACCACCAATATCGAGGGCTTGATGCTCGCCAAATACGTTAGCAACAGCATCGCGTCCGAGCCCGGGCCAGGCTTCGTAGATTGAGTCGAGAGCGCGCGTGATCGTTGCGTCATCCGGCTTGTCCGCCATCTGAACGACGAGGAGCGGCACGACAGCATCAGGCTCCCCTTGCTCTCGAGTGTAGGTTTCCCATTCGTCGCTGGAGGCCCGAATCTTCTCAACCGCGCGGCGAAGCAACGTCGTGTCAAATGCACCGGCTTCAGCTGGAATTGTCAGAACAATGTCGTCCTTCAATAGTCCCGATGCTTGTACCAGCGCTGAATCAACTTGGACGCTCGGGAGCCCGGTTCTGCCCGTGACAGACTTCATCGTATTCTCGAATCGATCCACAGTTGCGGAGATACCGAAGACGACTGGAATCGGCGGCACCTTGCCCTGGCCATTAATCAGGCGTTGCACGATGGTCGCTCGATCTCGCTGAGGCTTCATACCGCGGTGCGCTTCGTCAAGCACCAGGTAGAGTGTCAGTTCGGGGTTCTCGATCGTATTGATGATCGTGTCATAAATATTCGTCTGTGCGTTGTCAGGCGTAGGGCCAAGGTCGAACAAGCGTGGGTCATCTGATACATACTTGTCAGAGCCCTTGACCAGAATCGAACTTTTGCTGAGCTTCTGCGTATTCAAGAAGTAGACGTTCCCAGGAGTGAACGCCGCAGCGCGAAAGTCAGAACTGATTAGCTTCAGCCTTGGGCCGAGTTCGTCAGACGCAGAGTGGATACGTACACGCGACTGCTCGTTCAGCGCCGGATCATCCGAGAACCACAGCACAACAGCGCCCGGGTCAGATGGAAAATCGAACTCATCTGAACCGAAAATAAGAGCCTCAATTACGGCCGCCGCCATGACTGTCTTACCTGCGCCAGTGGTTGCAGAAAGCGCAAACTGCGAAAGCGAGCCGTACCTGCGGTAAACATCCTTGGCCTGTGTGAGATTACGGAGCACTCCTGCAACAGCGTCGACCTGGTAATCCTTCAGTGTGTATCGCATCAGTGGCTACGTCCTTGGTTGAGCTCAAAGTTCTGCAGATACGACTCGTACAGCCGTATCATGTTTAGGTCAGCCGGGAGCTCGCGGCAGACCATCTGGAAGGCTGCGTCGTCATCCGTAACCACGAAGATCGTACGGACAGCTCTTGCCATTCTCAACGACTCAAGGAATTCGTCAGCCGCATCAAGATCCACCAGGACACCGTATACTTCGGACAAGTCCCAGCCTCGTTCATCGATGGAGTCGATGATCCGTCCCGTCGATCCAGCTCTCATCCAGAGTATGGGCGCTACACGCTCGAATGAGCGATTATGCCGCACCGACAGCCGTGTCTCATACGTCAGCGTGAAGAAGGCAGCATTCTCGTCAAGGCCGTCCGAGATCGCAAACTCGTCAGTGAACTTGTAATCTCCTTTGACTGACATACCATCTGGAGTTCTCCCCGTAATTGCCGCAAGAATTCGAGGCTTAGTAATGAAGTCGCATATGCCCAAGCGTTCCCATTCCTCATCACCTGGGCGTAGGCCGGATGATCTTAGGTCAGCTTGCACCTCTGCCGCCACTTCGTTGTTGGTTATCGAGATACATTGCCTGCGCCCGTGGTCCTGTCGATTCAATCGCATTACAGCGTGCGCGGTTGTGCCTGATCCAGAGAAGAAATCAAGTACTGTCGCCGATGGTTTGTTCGCAACGAAGAACCTAAGAACATCCTCGACGGCGTACAGCGACTTAGGAAACGGGAATGACCGCCCAGGCAACAGGTTCCTGATCAAGTTGCTACCGTGATGGCCAGCACTATGTCTTGCCAGATTCCACACTGTCGTCGGGCGGAAAGACGCCTCTGGGGCATCTCCCTCACCGGTAATAATCGAGCCATCTTCTCGGTGGCCAACTACCTGGTAATCGACTCCAACCTTTTTTTGCTCCCCGGCTTTGAGGTAGGAGATCGCAGTTTCCGCGCCCTTAGCTATACCAAGGCGAGCGAATCCTGAACTAATGAGACTCCTGAGAGCCGCAGGACCGACTTGCCAGCGCCCCTCTGATCCATCCCGACGAAGTGGCCAGATTGCCACGCACCCGTCAGGAACTGGAACGTTTTCCTTCGATACACCCGCACCGGGAGGCTCGCCTACGCCTTTGAAGTGTTTAGCCGTCTCATCAAGAAACACAGGGTAGAACATGCCTTCGCGGTCGCTGCGCTGTGCACCAGTTCCCGTGCGCTTGAGGCTAGCCCAGTGGATTGCACCGCGAACGGTAGCGGTGCTTGTTCCGCCCCACTCGCGACCAAGCGGGAGCGGAGATACAGCTGCCTCCCCGAAATAGACACAAAAAATATACTCTTCAGACCGCTTAAACAGTCTACCGCGGGCACTTCCCTGAGGAGCAATTACTGCAGTCACCATCTGAATATCTGCGTCTGGGAAAATCTGTTCCAATAACATCCCCAGTCGGAGGTACTCTTTCTCGTCAATCGTGACAACAAGGACAGAGTCTTCCGGATTCAGAAGCTCCTTAGCGACCAGCAAACGTCGCTCGATGAAGGCCAGCCATTTAGAATGCCTGTAATCATCATCGCCTTCAACATAGTCATTGTTGTACTTCCAGTCACGCGCGCCAGTGTTGTAAGGGGGATCTATGTAGATTGCATCGATGGCGCTGCGATGGGTGTAGGTGAGCATCTCTAACGCATGGAAATTCTCCGCGTTGATCACAGTATGGAACGGCTTGTCTCCGCCACGTTCGATTCGGCCAGTTTCAACGAGACCCGGATAGATCTTATCCTCAAATTCTGCTACGACAACGAGATCTTCGACGACAACTTCGATCCGTTCCGGGTGCTCTCTCGTCAATTCGATGAGCTTGGCGACGCCCCTGCCAAACTCGTCTACATAAAGAGAATCTACGCGCCACAAACGCTTATTAGCCTTATTGAGCGCGCCGCGCGGAGGAAGTACACGCACCTTCGCACCACGTCGCACGGCTTGGTGAGGAAGTTCAACGGCCTCAGGCTGGTGGCGTTCAAACACAAGCCCGAAACTCCGCCGCTTTGTCAGGGCATCAATTTCCTTCTCAAGGTCCGCTCCGAGCTGATTGTCTGAGCTGCGAACCTGCTTCAGAAGGTCAGTGAGTCGTGACATATCTTATTCGTTCTCCTGCGTCGAAGCGCCACCTCGGCGCACCCACTCGTCAACTTCACTGGCTTGAAATTTCCACAGCCGTCCCACTTTATGAGCTGGCATCTGCTGTGCAGAAATCCAGGCATAAACGGTGTCTTTGGAAACACCAAGATGCGCAGCGATTTCATCGGCGGACATCCAAGACTCAACCATGGCGGCTCCTACTAGAGGCACTGAGTACTCAGTACTAAGTCGGATCATACCGGATTGCGGCCGAGAAAAATGGAACTTGGTAGGCTTAAGCGGGTTTAGGCGTCTCGTGCGCAAACTCTGGGGCCCTGAGCCTTTCCTGTCAGATCAGGATTGTAGTCCGATACCGCGGTGACTCAGTTAAAGCGATTCGTGTGGATGCACAGCTGCCACAAACAGGTTCTTCGCAGTTCGGGTGTCGGACTGGTACGTATCCGCTACATAGAGGACGCTTAACACCCCTCGTATACCTCTGGCTTACATTAAGCCTTGATCCACCGATGTAAATAGCCGGATCAAGCCGCGCGTGGAATGGAAATGCCCCTCCTGAGCTGGGAAAATGGTGATGTTCTAAGTCAACATTCCCGGCCAAGAAAGGGGCACCTCTCAGGTGCTATTCAATCACACACCCGCGGCTGTGTCTCATTCCTTCGATGATGAGAACCTCACCGCGACCACCGGGCTGGTCCCGATCATGGGCCTCGCCCAGAAAGCCGGCCTGCCAGACCTCGCCGACGACAGGTTGACCGTGTCGACCACCGGCGCTGATAAAGGCGCGAACCCAGCCGCGAAACTCGCCACCCTCGTCGGCGGAATTGCCGCCGGGGCTGACTCGATCGATGACATGAACATCCTCCGCCACGGCGGCATGACACACCTCTTCGATCGTGTCTACGCGCCCTCGACCCTGGGGTCGTTCCTGCGCTCGTTCGCCTTCGGCCACGTCCGGCAACTCGACGCGATCTCCTCCCGCTTCCTGACCAACCTCAACGAGCACACACCGCTGCTACCAGCCAGCGAAGACACTGGACAAGCGATGGTGTTCGTCGATGTCGACGACACCGTCATCGATGTCCACTCCGCGTCGAAGCAGGGAGCTGGATTCGGCTACCAAGGCAGTCGTGGCCTCAACGCACTGTTGGCGACCGCATCGACGGGCGACTCCAGCCAGATCATCGTCGGCCAGCGCCTGCGCAAGGGCTCAACCTCGTCAGCCCGGGGTGCTGACAAGTTCGTCGCCGACGCTCTGGCCACCACGACCCGAATCAACTCCGGCCTCCCAGCCCTGGTCAGGGCTGATTCGGCGTACTACTCCTCGACTGTGACCAAAGCCGCCCGGGATGCCGGGGCTGAAGTATCGATCACGGTCCGCATGGACAAGAAGGTCAAAGCAGCGATCGGAACAATCAGCGACGGCGCATGGACTGGCATCGAATACCCCGAAGCGATCTACGACGAAGAGACCAGGGCCTGGATTTCGAAGGCCGAAGTCGCCGAGGTCCCGTTCACCGCATTCACCTCGAAGAAGAAGTCCCTGCACGCCGCCGGCCGCTTGGTGGTCCGCCGCATCCCTGAACTCAACGAGACCAAACGCACTGCCGGGCAGGACCCATTGTTCGACTTGTTCCGCTATCACGCGTTCTTCACCACGGTGGACAAAGACCGTTTCGACACCGTCGCTGCTGATCACATCCACCGCAAGCACGCGATCATCGAGCAGATCAATGCGGAGTTGAAGAACGGTGCCCTGGCACATATGCCCTCTGGGGTGTTCAACGCCAACGCCGCCTGGGTAGCAGTCGCAGCGATCACGCACAACCTGATGCGGGCTGCGGCCGGACTCATCGGTGGCAGGATGAGCAAAGTGCGCGCTCAGACGCTGCGGACACGGATCATCGGCATCCCGGCCCGGATTGCTCACCGGGCCAGGAAGCTGATTGTGCACCTGCCGAGACGGTGGCCGTGGGCGACGGAATTCGCACGACTCTGGCACGCGGCTCTGAGCCCACCTACACGATCATTGTCCTGACCGATTCGCTCCTGCTCGAGCACGACGCCGCAGGGTCTGGAGGAGACCCCGGGGAATCATCTATGTGGAAGAGACCGGTGAGAGACCGGGACACTACTTCCTGCCCTCGCACCGCGTTCGCACTCGAATCCGAGTGAGCCCCTTGCCATCAAGCGAATCGGTGGATCAAGGTTAAGAGAGTCTATGCACAGATAAGCCAACGACATCTAGTGTCCTGCGCCGGTAGTTCGTTGCATTAGTCGTGAGAGAGATTCCAGTATCTCTTCCGCGGTTTTCGTCCACACGAATGGTTGCGGGTCCTCGTTCCACGCCTTAACCCACTCGCGAAGGTCTTTCTCCAGGGCTTGCACGCTTCGGTGGTCACTGCGCTGGAGGAGTTCGCGGGTGACTTCAGCGAAGAGCCTCTCGACCTGGTTGATCCACGACGAATACGTGGGCGTGAAATGAATATGGAACCGCTCATGCTTGCCCAGCCAGTTCCGCACCAACGGGTGTTTGTGCGTGCCGTAGTTGTCACACACGACGTGGATGTCGAGGTGGTCTGGAACGTGTTTGTCGATCTTGGTTAAGAACTTTTTGAACTCGATCGCGCGGTGCTTGCGGTGTGTCGAGGCGATCACGGTTCCATCGGCGACATTCAGCGCTGCGAAGAGACTCGTCGTGCCGTGGCGGGCGTAATCGTGGGTACGTTTCTCCGGCATGCCCGGCATCATCGGAAACGCCGGCTGGGACCGAGACAGCGCTTGGACCTGGGACTTCTCATCGACGCTGAGCACGACAGCGGACTCGGGTGGATTGAGGTAAAGGCCGACGATGTCGTAGACCTTTTCCACGAAGAGAGGGTCGTTGGAGAGTTTGAACCCATCGGCGCGGTGGGGTTTGAGTTCGAAGGCCTTCCAGATCCGTCCGATCGTCGATTTCGATAGTCCGCTGCGTTCGGCCATCTGCGCCCGTGACCAGTGGGTGGCGTTTTTCGGTGTCTGTTCCAGGGTTGAGGTGATGACGTCCTCGACCTGCTCGGCCGTGATCGTGGCGGGTCTACCTGGGCGTGGTTCGTCGACGAGACCATCGAGTCGGTCGGCAATGAATCGGTTCCGCCATTTGGCCACAGTCGCGGGCGTGCAGCCGAGGCTGGTGGCGACTTCCTTGTTTGATCGTTCCTGCCCGCAGCCGAGGATGATTCGTGAGCGCAGAGCAAGGGCTTGTGAGGACTTGCGCCGACGGGACCAGCGAGTCAACGTCTGGTGTTCTTCATCGGTGAGGATCAGTTCAGCTTTCGGACGACCGGTGCGAGGCATACTCCATTCTACAACTTCTTACACGAATTTACGGCGCAGGACACTAGCACCAATCTAATTAACTCACCGGGGTTGCAGAGGACGTAGTCCGATATCCCTAGTATCGGTCGATTGCGCTTATCAGCGCGGCATTCTGCCAGCCGCAATGGAGATCAGGCGCCTCCTCAACTCGTAGTCGCCTGCGCAACGGGCAGGCGGACCTCGGCAATGGCACCCAGCAGCGGCAGATGAATGAGAATCTGCTCAGGCAGTCTGCCTACCGTATCGTGCAATGCTTGCGCATACACTTCCAGCTGGCCGAGGTAGTTCTCACAGATATGTCCGATCGGGTCAGTACCGGGATAAGACTTGTGGTCGACGAGGATGTGCCCGCCATTCGGCAACACCACCCGGGCATCAACCCACCCTTCCATCACTTGGCCATCATCATTACGCCACGCGATCGGGGACTCCATGACCACTTCGGCGTCGGGGTACGTTGACGCAATCCACCCCGTCCACCGGCGTCCCAGCTCAGTGAGATTCTCGGGAGTCAGCACACGGCCTGCGTCCCACCTGGACAGGATTCGTTCAGCCGCTTCGTAGGCGGCTTCGTACGACACCTTGCTCAGCGGCAGCCCGAGGTACGCATGCACAGCATCACCGATCCGATCCCAATCCTTACCTCCCTTCGCGACTAGCGGGTCCCCCAGGTCGGCAATGAGTGCCACATCAGCCTTGACAGCGTCGGAAGGTACCCCGCTGGCGGTGAACCGTGCTGGACAATGGAGTGGCGTCTCGGCAGGTCGTCTAGCAGGGATATCCGTGGCGGCGTAGAAGGACGGAGCAGACGGTTCGACTGACTGCTCGTCGTCCTCCGCCTCGAGCGAATATGCATTGATACGAATCGGCAGAGTGGGCGGGATCGCGCTGCCACTGTCATTTGTTCGACGGCGATCAGCGATCTGCAGAGTGCCGGCTTCGTTCGCAGCAATGGATTCGCCGTCTGTAGCTGTCGGAACTTCCCACTGCAGGAGTTCGTCATCGACCGAAGCACTGAGTACGTTCCGCCTGCCCACCGGATCACCGAATGCCAAGATGCTGTGGCATTCTGCCCGGGTGAGCCCGACGTAGAGCAGTCGTGCTGTCTCCCGATCTTCAGCGTCCTGGGCCCGGCTGACTACGTCGAGCTCGCCGAGTCGCTGCTTCAACGGCGCATAGTTCTTGAGCACACCCGGAAGGTAGCGCAGTGAGCGGTTCGCCAGGGGACGCCGGGCGTCGAAGACCGGGGACTTCTCCACATTGATCTCCCGGTGTCCGTAGTCCTTATCGATCGGAATCCCGACAACCACGACCGGCCACTGCAGCCCTTTGGACTGGTGCATGGTTGTCACCAGCACAGCGTCGTGAGCCGACGTCTGCTCGTAGGCTGCAGCCGCGTCTTTGAGGTGATCGAGCAGTCCTGCGGACGTCACCGGCATCCGTGTCTGGTGCGCCGCGTCCTCGTACTCCCCCGCTATCTGGCACAGCGCATCCAGTGTCGCCAAACGCGATTCCGGCGTCGTCCAAGACTTGATCCTCTGCGGCAGGTCCAACGCGTCGATGATCGCAAGCAGCAATTCGACCGACGAGTGGTGGGCGGCATTCACAGCCAGATCGGACAGGGCAGTCAGCGTCGGATCGTGCCACCATTCCCGCGGATGCGTGCGTCGCTGTTCCTTATCCGTGATTCTCGCCGTGTCTTCGAACCACGTGTCGTGTCTGCCATGGTCCGACATCAGGGTGACGAGCTCAGCCAGCGCCACACTGTCATTGGGATCGACGACAGCAGCCAGACCGGCGGCGACGAACTGTCCCTCCCTCGTCGAGAGCAGATCGGTCGTCGACCCGACCGCACGGATGCCTCGCGTTCGAAGCTCGGCGACGACGGAAGCCACCTGCGAATTCGTCCGCATGAGGACCGCAATGTCACCCTGGCTGACAGGACCGTCCGGCAGCTGAGGCGAGCGCCGAAGAAGGTCATTGACCCCCTCGGCGATGGTTCGCACCATCCGACTGTCCGACTGCGCGTCCTTTCCTTTGTCCAAGTTCGGAACCCACAGTTCTCTGCTACCGATGCTGCGCAGGTGCTCACGCTGCGGTGGGATGCTCAGTGTCACTTCGTTGATCGCTTGGTCGGAGAACACCTGACCGAACAAAGTATTCGACAGTTCGAGGGGCGCATCCGTTGATCGCCACGAGGCGCCGAGGTTCTCCGAGGCGGCCGTGCCCAGATCCGTCGTGCCGTCGACGGGTGCGGAGAAGACCTCATTCATCAGGTCCGGGTCGGCACCGCGGAAGCCGTAGATGGCCTGTTTGCGGTCCCCGACCCAGATGACCTCATCGACGAGGTCGGCCAGCTCTATGAAGATCGCTAGCTGAATGGGAGAAGAGTCCTGGAACTCGTCGACGGCCAGCAGACGGTACCGGGAGGCGATCGATGATCGCACCCGCTCGTTCGACTGGAGCAGGTGGAGCGCGCGGACTTCTTGATCGACGAAATCCATCACGCCGAGGCGGTTCTTCTGTTCCTCGTATGCGCTCAGTGAGGCGATCGCGGTGTCGATGACCAGATTGATGAGCGCCTCGATGTCATTGTGAAAGGCGCTGTTGGCCAGCAGCTGATCGGACACTAGTGGACCGCTGGAGTTTTCGAGGATCTCGAGCGGGACCTTGCCCGGTTTCTTTCCGCCCGGCGCGGTCGGATAGTTCGCCTCTGCCACCTTCGCCCATGTCGACCACGGGATACGTGCGAAGGGGTCGGCCTCCTCGGCGTGGGAATCGACGTCACGCAGGAAATGATCGAGCGTGATGAGGCTGCCCTCGACGTTGGCGATGCTGCCCTTCTTCACGGTCACACGAGATTCGTCCGGCTGCGGCGTATCGTCTAGTGCGCTGTTGAGCGCGGTGCGAAGTTCCTCGATGTCGCTGGCCAGACAATCACGCCAGGTCTGTCGTTCGTCGGAACGTTGCTCCGGCAGAGCAGAGAGGTACAGTTCTGCCGAGGCTCGTGCGGAGGCGCGCAGTTCCTCCTCGCCGAGGTGGTTCGCACGTGCAGCCTCTGCGACTGCCTTGACCAGTCGTGACCAAACGATCGGACCGTGGCCCCAGGAGCCTTGGTCCTCAGGGCCGCCGTTGTGCCCTGTGCGCAGGAGGAGGTCCCGGTGAGTTGCTTCGGCTTCGGCAACCACTTCGTCGACCGCGGCGGCGAAAACGATCTCCTGTTCGGTTTCGTCGAGGACGCGCAGTTCTGGGGAGAAGCCGGCATCGATGGCGTAGTCGGTGACGAGCCGGCCGGACATCGAATTGATGGTGCCGATGAGTGCGGTGCTGATCTCTTCGGCAGCAGCAATGTTGCCATCGTCGAGCAAGCGTTTCTGCGTCTTCTCGACAAGGTCGGCGGCAGCGCGGACGGTGAAGGTGGTGGCCATGACTTCGCTGGCGCGAAGTGGAGATTCTCCTGGCTTCGCCGGTTGTGAGAGTCGCTGCGAGAGTACCTCGGTCAGACGGTAGGTTTTGCCTGATCCTGCCGACGCGGTGATGACGTGGACGCTCATGAGTAGTCTCCCGCAATGCCGTAGATGAGGTTGAAGTCGCTATAGGACTGCGGCTTGATGACGAAGAGTCGCTGCTCGGTCAGTTCCTCTTCTTTGAGGGCCTTGAGGGTTTTCGTCACGTCTGTGTTTCGCACTCCTGGCGCGGTACCTTGTGCCGCGTGGATGTCGCCGCTCGGCGAATCAAACCTTCCGGTGGCGATGTTCGTGAGTGCATCTTCGACCGACCGCTGGATGATGGGCCAGAGTCCGGAAGGATCTCCGCCGAGGCCGTTCCCCTCGTCATCGAAGCTGTCGGCTACTCCTCCGGTGAAGTTCGGGTCGAGAGCAGAGTCTGTCGAGACGAAGCGGCCTTGTTTGAGCATGAAATACGAGGTCAGCGGTTTCGCTCCGGTCGGGGTATCAGCCGTGCGGGAGTAGACGCTGAGCTGGACGGCTTCACCGTCGTCGAGCATCGTCCGGTATCTCTTATCAAAGTTCGCCCATTTGAGGTCGACGATTGCTGGACGCCCGTCGTCGAATGTTCCTTCGAGGTCACGTTGGCCGCGCAGGGGAATCACTGTTGGAGTGCCGGCAATGATGAGGGTCCAGTCATAGGTGAAGTCTGCCTCGGCGGCGGTGATCCTAACTCCTCGTTCCTTCAACGCTGTGAACAGGTGTATGAGTGAGGCGAGCGCGGTTGTACGGATCGTGTTCCTGCGGGTGAGCTGGCCGGGTAGGAGGAGTTCCGAGGCGAATCTCGGAACCAGCCGGTCGAATGCCTTTGCAATCACCGAGGCCATGGGATTATTGTCGCCTCTCGTTTCTCCGGCATCGACGAGGTGTTGGACGACGGCGTGGACAAGCGTGCCGATCATACGGTTGTCGGTGGGAATGTCGAACGAATATCCGTGTGAGAGGCCGAGTGCTCGGTTGAGTGTCCACTCGAGGGGGTCGCTGAGCAGCTGATCGATCTGCGTGTACGACAGAGTCTCGGGCAGCAGGTGGGTGAAGTCGCCGTCGAGGCTGCGCGAGACAGTCTGCGGTGGCTCGAAGACTTCTGTTGCTGCGAGGTCGGTCGCGACCGTTAGGTTGTTCAGCCGCCATGATTCGTCGTCGATCAGTGTGGCCACCGGCTTAGCGATCGTGGGATGGGTGAGAACCGCATCGACGGACTGCGTTTCGAATTGCTCGAGATCGGCGGCCGACAGGTTTTCGGCAAGTCGGGACAGTACAGGGTGGAGGGGGACTTCTTCTCCACGGACTGTATCGGGGCAGAAGCACAGGAGCATCTGGGCCGAGCGGAGTCCTCTGAGTTCGGCTGCCTGACGTTGCCGTTCGCGTTCGGTGGCCGGCGAGATCTGGCAGCCTGCCGCGGTGAGGGCCTCGACCTCTGCGGGGTCCCAGGTCTCGGCCTCGGACTGCGTGGTGCGGCGCGATGACCACCAGACGATCGTGTCTGCGTCAGCGGGAACCTCAGACGGGTCGTTAACCACGGTCCATGCGGCGGCGTGAGCACTGGCCGACGCATGAGCCGACTGCGGGGCGCACGATTCAGCGATGTCGAACAGTTCTCGGACCCGCAGGGTGTCGACGTCCAGTGCCGTGAGAGCGGCACGGAAAGAAGCGATATGGTTCGATGCCTCGGCGAGGAATGTAGCGGTCGTGCTGTGTGAGCTTTGGGCAGTCTTCTGCTGGCGGAGAGCGAGCTTGCGCAGGCGGGTGCTCAGCCAGTCGAGGGCTGGCTGCATGGAGTCGAGCGTGAGGTGGTCTTCGACGATCTCTGGCGGGGAGACTCGCAGGATGCTGTCGAGGGTCTGCGCGGTGTCCCTCGCTGTCGCGCTTGTGTCGGGGTCCTCGTACGCGCGAGCCTTCAGTGTCTCGAGCGCCTTCATCCACGCCGACGCGGGGTCGCCGGAGATTCCGGGTTCTTCAGTCAGCGCGCCGAGCAGAGCGGACGAGACCGAGCGCGACACGAGAGTCAGCGTCCGTGTCTCGGGGTCGTCTGAGCCGAAGGAGAGGTGAAGGAATTCGGCAACGCGTCGAATGTCAGTCGGGGGCAGGACAGCGCTGAGAAAGACGGGAAGTACTTGCGCGGACGGAGTCGTCGGCGACGATTTTGGAACTCCCAGGGCGGGAGCACGTCGTCGTGCCAGCTGCTGGTCGAGCACGGTGGTGGAATCGCCGGCGATGATGCTGATCCGCTCACGGTCGGACACGTGGGCGAGGTATCGGGCGGCCGCCTCGGCGGTGGACCATTCGTCCTGGCCACGGACGATGGTGAGCTTCGGAGTCTCGGTGGTGGGGCTGGCCTCGGTGATGGTGACGCCGGAGTCGTTTAGGGCAGAGACGATGTCTTGCCAGACGGGTGGGAGGCCGGCACGTTGGTCGCGGAGTTCAATCGTGTCGATGCCAAGGGGCCAATCTGTGCCGTGGAGTCGGAGGAGTTCGAGGACTTCTCTCAGATCGTCGGCGCGCCCGGGTGCCAGAGTCGCGGTCGGGTCGTGAGGCGGCCCGAGTGTGACGTACTTTTCGACGGTGGCCAGGGCGACCAAGCGCGGGTGACTGGTGTAGTCCTGGTCGTCGGTGGTCGGGTGCCATCCGGCTTCGATCGCGTCGTCCCGCAGCTGCAGGAGGTGGTGGGCGGTGTTCCATGGGTCGTTGGCGAACGACCTGCGATACCAGGGGTGATCGGCCTCAGCCAGGAGGGAGCGGTACTGTGCGATCCGCACCGGTCGCTCGACCGTGGGGCGAGTCGTTCCCAGTCGGGTCTGGAGGATGCCGAGGAGACCAAGCGGGCCGGTGACGACGGTGGTGCCGGCGTTGTTTGAGTCATCTGTGTTGCTGCGAGACCGCCATGGTGCTCGGTCGAGGGGCCACCCGAACTCAATGTGCATCCCTGCTCCTCCTGGCTCGCTTGATGACGACAGTAGTAGGGGCGTGGGGTTTCACCAAACGATGTTGCAAAATTTCGTTGCGTACGCGCTATCGCCTATACAAATCAGCCATGATGCGCAACTGCGCGTCCCTGGAATAAAGAGGGTTCGATGCATCCGATACTGTGGAGAAGTCAAAAACTTGCAGGCAAGCTTGAGGAGCGCAATGAAGGGCCAGCCTACTGAGATTTGGAAGCTTTACAACAAAGCGAACTCAACTCTTGAAATCCCCGTCTATCAGCGCAACTATGACTGGCAGATCCCTCAATGCACTCGTCTGTTCGACGACCTTGAACGATTGGCACAAGCGGACCCGGCACGGTATCCAAAACACTTCTTCGGAGCAGTTGTCGGCAAGCAAGATGGCTCCTGGAGGTGGGTTGTCATCGATGGTCAGCAACGTCTTACAACAATCAGCTTGCTCATTTTGGCTTTGGCCCACGCCGCAGACACTGGTGAAACCGAACCAGGTCAAGACAGTGAATTGCCCCGGAGGATCGTTGATGACTTCCTGCTTGTCGACGATGACCCTCGCAACCTCAAATTCAAGCTCAAACCGGTCAAGAACGATGCCGCCGCCTACAAAGCACTGTTCGGTCCCGAAGACGAATTCATCGAGTCATCGAACGTCACGGCCAACTACAGATATTTCCGCCAGCGGCTTACTTCTACCAGCCTGACGGCCGCCCAACTCTGGGACGCAATCTGCCGGCTGGAAGTGATGCACCTTGATCTTGAACCTCACGATGACCCGCAACGAATTTTTGAGTCATTGAACTCCACTGGCCTCAATCTCAGCGAGTCCGACAAGATCCGCAATTTCGTATTGATGAATCAGCAGCTGAGAGAGCAGGAACGCCTGTACGAAGACCGTTGGAATCCCATTGAAGAGAATGTCGACTACTACACAGATTGGTTCATCCGCTGGTATTTAACGGCAAAAACGAACAAGACTCCCAAGGAGTCAGACGTCTTCGAGGCGTTCAAACGTTTCGCAGAACGAAGCAAGGACAGCATTCCGCAGATCCTTGATGACATGTTTGAGTACTCCAAGAACAGTCGCGCTATCACCCATGCTGCGACTGGTTTTGCCACCGTCGATCGCCGCTTACGCCGTGCCAATCTCATCATCGGCGACGTGGTCCACCCATTCCTGATGCCAGTTGTCGCCGATGCTAAGAGTGGGGTCATCGAAGAGAACGACCTCCACGAGGTCATCCGAATCATTGAGACTTATCTTTTCCGCAGGGTCACCTGCGGTGTAGCTGCAAACGCTGTCAACAAGATCATGGCGACTGCGTACACAGAGATGCGTAAGCTTCGTACAGAGAATCAGACATACGCATCATTGCTCACATACCTTCTACGGCGTCGTGACGGAGGCTCTGGTCGGTTTCCGACCGATTCCGAGTTCGGTGAGAGCTTCGCAACCAGAGATTCATACCACCTCCGCCCAAGTTATCGTCGATACCTGTTCGACGTGCTAGAAAACGGTGATTCGATGGACAGCCGTGATATCGCCAGCGGAATCGAATCCGGCGATCTGACCATCGAGCACATCATGCCGCAGACTTTGACTCATGCTTGGGAAGATGAGCTGGGTGGCGACGCGGAACGCATTCATGAAACATGGGAGAATCGCATCGGCAACCTCACTGTCACCGGTTACAACTCTGCGTATTCCAATTCCTCCTTTGCTAGGAAAAAAGAACTTGACAATGGTTTCGCGGCCTCGCCGTACCGGCTCAATACGGATGTGAAAACAGCTCAGAGATGGGACGAGGCTGCTATGGAGGCCCGGTCGGCACGCTTGACGGGTGAAGCACTGCAATACTGGTCATTCGTTGAGACTGACTTTGCTCCGCCCGAAGTTGTCCGGCCCACAGAGCCGCTGGGAACAGATACGTCGTTCCGCGGCCGGGAAATCACTGCCTACGAGTACGAAGATGTGTCGGAAACGGTCACGGATTGGGCGAGCATGACTCCAAAGCTCCTCACTGTTTTGCTGCAGCAACACCGATCCGCATTACTCGAATACGCTCGTACTGACTCCTTGCTGATCTCCGAACCTGCTAAGCATGAGGGAGTCCGTGGGCTACGTGTAGTGGACCCTGGTTTAGGCGTCTGGGTCAACAACAGCACCGACACGAAGATAAGCTTGTTCCGACGAATCTTCGACTATCTGAATCTTGACCCTGAGGAACTCGTTTTCACTCTGCGACCGAGTAAGACTGTCCACAAAGACTTCGATGAGGACGAAGAAGATTCGACCCCTTATGCCACGCTTACAAAATTCGCTGATGCAGTGGCTGAAGTAGCTGCTTTACAAATGGAGGCTTCGGATACTGTTCCACTGAGGGAAGAGTTTGCGGCAGAGTTCCGCCCATTCAATCGAGAGAACTGGATGAACGAGATCGGCCAGCAGCCCCTGAATTCGTTTGTTGAATCAACACCGATCGAGGCAATGACCGAAGAAGAAGTGCTCGCTGTGATTTCTGGGTTGCTTGCGACTGAGAAGATGCTCGATCCCCGAGCCGTCCATCGTGCATTCACAGACGGTTCATTCCAAAACCTCCTCCAGCGTCTAGATAAGGCCGGGCAAGCTTCCTAACGCGCCAGCTCGAGGATCGCCACGGCTGTGAAACTCAGGTCGCACCGAGCGTTATCCCATTCTCGATCACTACTCAACCGAGACGATCATCAACCAAATTGGCGACCCGTCTCATAGAATTTGATGCTGCCATACCGAGTACTAAAGCGCAGAGGTTAGAGACACGTCTCGTCGCCATCGCGTGCGGGGCCAATGCCACCCAGATCGGTTGCAAAGTTCATTCGCGAAGGGTCATGATCACCGTTTGACGGGTCGTGACGGCTGCGTTCTGCCTGATTGTTTTGTCAGAGTGTGAGCAGGTGAGGAACCGTGCGAGCCTTTCCCGTGCGGCCGTTGCCGGCCTACTTCAAGCCAACGAACTCCGTTACCGCCGACAGCTCTCGCCGAGCCTGCGACAGTCCCATCCGATGGGCGGCAGCAAGCCGCGAGAGATCGCGAGTGCTGTTGTCGACCGGCATGCGTTCGGGCGCGAAGACATGCGCTTTGCCCTCCGCTTCGAGCTCGAAGATGCGTTCACGGGTCTCGTTATAGCGCTTCCACCTAGTCAGCAGTGCCTCAGCCAGGGCCGGATACTTTCTGAAGATGCCGCGAAAGACTGCAGGGAATCGCTGCGGCACTTTCTGGTAGACACGTTCTTGCGTGAGAACAATGACGAACTTCTCGAAGCCCTCGCGCTGAGCCTGACTCAACGCGATGCCGCCGTCCTCCCCCATGGCGCCATCGACGTAGACGTGCCCATCGAGGTGCACAGGCGGCATGACAATCGGCATCGTCGATGACGCCTGGACACGGATCATCAGATCGTCGATATTCGGAGTGTCCTTCTTCGACCACACCGCCTCGTCGCCGGTCTCGGCGTCGAACGCAATGATGCGCATGTCGCCGGCGCTTGCCTCGTAGGTGTCCCAGTCGAACGGCAACGCCTCGTCGGGTGCACCAGCACGTTGGTAGATGTACTCGCCATGGAACATACCTTTCCCACGAGCGAAGTACCGCCATCCGCCGAACTCCTCTTCCGCCGCGAACTCAACGAATGACCTGCGTATCCTCCAGGCATCTCCGGACAGGTAGTTCACTGCTGTGGATGCTCCGGCGCTGATACCGGCGACCCAGTCAAATGACAGGCCCGCTTTGAGTAGGGTGACGGCCATGGCGCTGGTGAGCGATGCTCGCATTCCACCGCCTTCGAAGATGAGTGCGGTATCGCTGATTCTCGTCGTCTCCACTGGCTCCGTCATTTGGCCTACCCGAGCCCTTCCCACGTCATCCTCTGCCTGAGCGCTGGTGCAAGAACCAACGCCGCAATCACACTACCAGCAAGTAACATCCAGGCGCCGAAGTACGTGAAGAGTTTGAGCTCAGGGGCCAGGGCAGGCCCGAAGTCAGCGGCCATAAGGATCACCCCGCCGAGGATGAGTGCAGTTGAGACGATGACCTGAATGAACTGTTCAACCGTGGAGACCAGCAGATTCTTGATCGTCGCAATGTTCAGCCCGCTCGTGCCGACGTCGAGCGTGCCGTCCTGCAGGTGACCGGCGATGCGCGAGATCTGCCCGGGCAGCTCGGCGATCTGGGGCGCGGTCGCTGCCGCGTAGAGCGTCATCTCGTGTCGGTCGACTCCCAGTCCCCCGACCTCACGCAGCAGTGTCTTGCCGTGCTGAGTCACGAGCGCCAGCAGGTTGAGCTCCGGCACGAGGCGAGTGATTGACCCTTCGAGGGTGCTGATGGCACGGAACGCCGTCGCAACTGAAGCCGGCATCGGGAAACCGAAATCGACCACGAAGTCGATGAGCTCACCGAACAACGCAGCTGAGGTCGAGCCAGGGGCGCCATCGCCATACTTGAGCATGATCTGCCCGATTTCACGCTGCAGCTCCCGCAGGTTCACCTCGCTCGGTGTGCCGAGCAGTTCGAGGATGGCCGCGGTCGCGGCCTGCGAGTTTTGCGAGTCGAAGGCCATGAGCAGCAGTGCGATGGCTCGGCGGTCGCGTTTGTCGATGCGGCCGACGGCGCCGAAGTCGACGAGGCCGGCACGGCCGGCGCTTGAGACGACGATGTTTCCGGGGTGGAGGTCGGCGTGGAAGATGCCCTTTCCGAGCACCTGGCGGACGACCATGAGGAAGAGGTCCTGGGCGATCTCTCTGCGCGCGATGTCGGAAAGCTGGTCGACCACCTCGTCGCCGTGGGACAGCGGGACACCTTCGACGAGGTCCATGACGATGACGAACTCGCCGGACAGCTCCTTGTACACGTGCGGAATATGGACGACAGACTCGGTCTTCGTCGTCGACCGGCCGGTCTCGTCGGCGAGACGGAGAGCCTCGATCTGGGCGAGCTCGCCGCGGTAGTCGAGCTCGCCCTGCAAGGAATCGACGAAGCTGCGGGCGAGCTTCGCGATGCCGATCTTCTTCGCCCAATCGGTGGTGCGATCGAGACGGTCGGCCAGGGTGAGGACGATATCGCAGTCGGCTCGGACCTGTTTGCGGATCTTCGGCCGTTGCACCTTGACCGCGACCACGCGGCCTTCCCAGGTCACGGCTCGGTGGACCTGAGCGACGGAGGCACCGGCGAACGGTTTCTCATCGAACTCGGCGAACACCTCGGCGACGGGTCGGCCCCATCTGGCTTCAAGCTGATCTTTCACCTCTGCGAACGGAACGGGCTTGACCCCGGCTTGGAGGGTTGAGAACTCCTCGACGAATTCGTGCGGGATCATGTCACCGCGGGTGGCGATGAACTGGCCGAGCTTGATGAACGTGACCCCCGAGGCGGCCAGGGCATCACGGGTGGTGGCTGCGATCTCTCGGAGAGAGACGCGCAGAGTGGGGATTCGGGGTCGAAGGTAGCGGGAGAGGCCGAATTTGATGAGGATCTTCTGGATCTGGGCCAGTCGGTTGACGCGGCGGTACCAGGTGGGGATCTTCGGCGCGTTGCGGATGAGTGAGCTCAGGGTGCCCGACGGCATGATGAGTTCGATTGCCAGGAGGACGAACATCTGGATGACGATGAACCAGGCGAAGAGCAACAGGAAGACCATGATGGCGGGGAAGCTCATCGACAGGTTCGGGTATTGGTCGGATTCGGAGATGCCGAGCAGCTTGTAGGCCTGGAGGGTGATGGGCCAGATGGAGAGGCCCATGATGAGGGAGACGATGGTGTTGCGCGCGGCTCCTGTGCCGGTGAGCATCATCCGCCGGACGAGGAATCCGACGATGAGCGCGCTGAGGACGCCCAGTCCGATGGTGTAGAGGATCGTCACCCGCTTGTCACCTTTCACTCGTCTGTGGTCCTGCGACCCCGTGGGGCGTGGATTGCCGTGGCCGGCACGCTGTGGTCTGGCGCCGTCACCAGCCTAGTGTCCTGCGCCGTAAATTCGTGTAAGAAGTTGTAGAATGGAGTATGCCTCGCACCGGTCGTCCGAAAGCTGAACTGATCCTCACCGATGAAGAACACCAGACGTTGACTCGCTGGTCCCGTCGGCGCAAGTCCTCACAAGCCCTTGCTCTGCGCTCACGAATCATCCTCGGCTGCGGGCAGGAACGATCAAACAAGGAAGTCGCCACCAGCCTCGGCTGCACGCCCGCGACTGTGGCCAAATGGCGGAACCGATTCATTGCCGACCGACTCGATGGTCTCGTCGACGAACCACGCCCAGGTAGACCCGCCACGATCACGGCCGAGCAGGTCGAGGACGTCATCACCTCAACCCTGGAACAGACACCGAAAAACGCCACCCACTGGTCACGGGCGCAGATGGCCGAACGCAGCGGACTATCGAAATCGACGATCGGACGGATCTGGAAGGCCTTCGAACTCAAACCCCACCGCGCCGATGGGTTCAAACTCTCCAACGACCCTCTCTTCGTGGAAAAGGTCTACGACATCGTCGGCCTTTACCTCAATCCACCCGAGTCCGCTGTCGTGCTCAGCGTCGATGAGAAGTCCCAGGTCCAAGCGCTGTCTCGGTCCCAGCCGGCGTTTCCGATGATGCCGGGCATGCCGGAGAAACGTACCCACGATTACGCCCGCCACGGCACGACGAGTCTCTTCGCAGCGCTGAATGTCGCCGATGGAACCGTGATCGCCTCGACACACCGCAAGCACCGCGCGATCGAGTTCAAAAAGTTCTTAACCAAGATCGACAAACACGTTCCAGACCACCTCGACATCCACGTCGTGTGTGACAACTACGGCACGCACAAACACCCGTTGGTGCGGAACTGGCTGGGCAAGCATGAGCGGTTCCATATTCATTTCACGCCCACGTATTCGTCGTGGATCAACCAGGTCGAGAGGCTCTTCGCTGAAGTCACCCGCGAACTCCTCCAGCGCAGTGACCACCGAAGCGTGCAAGCCCTGGAGAAAGACCTTCGCGAGTGGGTTAAGGCGTGGAACGAGGACCCGCAACCATTCGTGTGGACGAAAACCGCGGAAGAGATACTGGAATCTCTCTCACGACTAATGCAACGAACTACCGGCGCAGGACACTAGTTGATCAGGGAGTGTGTGCGATTGAGAGTTTGCGGTGGATTGGAAGAACCTCTTCTCACCAAGCACTGTAAACGATATCATTGAGTTGATATCAGGAGGAGGCGTCGTGGAACAGATTTTGATTCGCAATCTGCCGGAGGGCACCAAAGCCATACTGCGAAGACGGGCGGCTGCACATCATTCGAGCATCGAGGCAGAAGCCAGGGAAGCCCTTGCGGTCGGCATTGCGGCAGAGGAGCCGACACTCGTTGATCTCATCTCAATGCCTACGGACACGCACTTCGAGTTCGAGCCGAAACGCCTCGGTCTGAAAGCCCGCAGCGCAGAGCTATGAACTTCCTTCTCGATACGAACGTCCTGTCGGCTCTGCGAGTGCGCGGTCGAAATCCGGAGGTCGAATCCTGGTCGAGTTCGGTGCCCGCGCAAGCCCAGTTTGTATCGGCCCTGAGCATTTCCGAGATCGAACGTGGTGTGACGGCGAAAGAACGCACAGATTCGCAGCAAGGCAAGATCTTGCGAATGTGGTTCGAGGAAATGCTCCTCCCCGGATTCGCGGGACGCATTCTCCCTTTCGATCTGCCTGCCGCCCGCGCACTGGACTCATTCCGCGTACCCGAGCATGCGCCTCTCGATGATGCCCTCATTGCTTCAATCGCAGTTGCGCATCAGATGACTGTCGCAACGCGAAACACCAAACATTTCGAAGCGCTTGCTGGAGTCCGGCTAGTGAATCCGTGGACGGGGCAGTCAAACTGATCAGCTCGGGAGCATCACGATAGGAGGACAATGAGCTTCAGCACAATACTATTAGCCATATTAGGGTCCAGTGCTTTTTCAGTACTCGTGTCAAAAGGGCTCGACTACTTCAAGCCAACCAGACACGAAGAAAAACTCTCCTCTCTTGTCTCCGAATTAGAAGCTCAAATCAAGTTAAGCGAAATGGCCGAGTCTAGCCGTAATGCCAATGGCAACGAAGACTCCGATCTTTCAGAAGTTGTCACGTTACTTAATTTAAGCGCGAGAAACATGCTTAAGCAGAGGCTACCGCGGATACTGCTCCCTTCAGGACTGCTGCCATCTTTCGCGGTCGCCCTCACGGTTCTCGCAGCTACGTTTGCTCTAGTCGCTGGCGCAATTGCGCTCGGCGCGATCTGGAACTGGTCGCAAACGGCAACCACTCTGATCTCTGCCGCCATCCTACTTATCGCGTGCATAGCCACCGTTACGTTTTTGATGCACGCGTCGACGGTACGCGATCAGATTCGCGGGCTAATATACTCGAAACTCAAATACGGTAGCGTAAAAACAGTTAAACACCTAGTCAAGCACGACAAAAATGACAATAAATATGTAATTTTGCCAAGAAGGAAGGATCGATTACTGAGGAACTTTATTGGCGTGGATACTCTGGAGACCACGGCCTGGTACCTAAACGAATAGAGTCACTTTTCAGCGAGGACTCCTCGCACAGTAATCAGCTTCAGCTTGCGAACAGCTTGAGCCTTTCAAACTGTCTGTACGATTCTAATAGCTGGAGTATTGAAAGATTGAACCGCTCGGAATTTGAGCCGAGAGTTCAATAAACTCCAGCCCAACCGAGATTCTCATCGAAATGACAGCAACTAGCGTCCCGGATCACTCCGGCCGGTGCTCGGCCATGACCTTCTCGAACAGCTCATCGCCGAGCTTGTCGTACGAGGCGTCCTCCGGGTACCACTCGTCGAGTGAGGCGAAGCCACCCTTGTCATCGTAACCGAGCTCGGACACGGACTTTGCCCATTCGGTTCCAGCGGTGCCCAGCGTCTTCGGCGCATCCGGAATCGAAGCCTTCTCCGAGGTCTTGTCCGACAGAGTTTTCGCGTACGTCGCCATCTGCTTCTGCACGGCATCATCGAACGGCTCAACCTTGCCGTCGTTGTCCTTCGCCTGCTCAACGGCCTGCGCCTTCGCTCCGATGACGATCTCCATCATCGTGCTAAACGTCGTCGACATCGAGTCGAAGATGACCTGCTGGTAAGCCACCGGCAGGTCCGAATACTTCTTGCCTGCCGTGATCGCACCGGCCGAACGAGCAATGCCCGCGTCCGATGCCACACCGATGTTCGGGGCCACCTCGAAGGTGCCAGCCTCGACGTTCGGTGCCAGCTGCCCAAGATCACAGTCAACGGTTCCGCGCTGCAGCGCCTCATAGGTCTCCGGGAACGACAGCGACACCGGAGTCGCACCCAGATCCGTCACCTGCTTACCCGCGGCAGCCGAACCGACGCGTACCTGCTTGCCTTTCCAATCATCAAGCGAGGTCATCGACTTCGAGCACATCGTCGAGTAGCCGCCCGCGGCGAGCATCGGAATGAGCGGGACGAGGTTCTTCTCCTCGAACTCCTCAAGCACCTCCGGCGTCTCCCACGCGGCCTGCACACCGGCCGCGTTCGCCGCCAAATCACTGGCCACCGGTGAGGACGGCAACGTCGACATGGCTGTGCCGATCGCGTCGAAGGCCGGGTACTCGGCCGGGGTGTATGAGGGCAGAGTGAAGGCGAGGTCGACGCGCCCATCGGCCAGGGCATCATCGACGTCGGCGTAGCTGGCGATCGCCTGACCCCAGACGATGTCGACGGTGATCTTGCCGCCCGATCGCTCCTCGATGGCCTTCTTCACGTCGAGGCCGTTCGGTGCGAGGATCGATTTCTCCGACATCGACGACGGCTGGAACTTGATCGTCACCGGGTCAAGGTCGGCCAGAGCCGCATCGATTTCATCCTGGGAAGCCTCATAGGCGAAGCCCTTCCCCGCGGAGTCGCCCGAACCTGATCCCTCACCGCCGACGGATCCTGCGCATCCGGCCAACAGTGCCAGCGATGCGACCGCCGCAATGGCCTTGGCGGGGCGTACTGCCGTGCGGATGCGCTTCATGGGACTCCTTTGAACGAAGGCTGAGAATTCCCTCCAATCATATGCCTGAATGAGGTCACCCTAACCATGAGTCCGCTCACACCCTGCGGCAGCCACCCGAACGACACAGTGCACGGGTGGGCAGGGCCACCTCGGCGAGGATTATCCGGGCATTCCCCCGCTCGTGCGGCTGATGAGGTCGGGCAGCCATTCGGTCATTCCGGGCACGGCGACCATGAGGATGAGGAAGATGACACCGACGGGCAGGAACCACAGCAGAGAGATGAAGATGTCGCGCAGCGTGACCGTGGCACCGAGGTTGACCTCGGAGTTCTTCGCGATCGAGTGGACGATGTAGGGGATGATGCCGACCGGCGGGGTGACCATGGCGAACTCGCCGAGGAGGACGACGAAGACCCCGAACCACAGCGGGCTCACGCCCATCGTCTCGAGGGTGGGCAGGAGGATCGGGATGGTCAGCAGCATCATCGACAGGGTGTCGAAGAACATGCCCATGACGATGTAGAGGACGATGAGGACGAGCAGGAATCCGATCCGCGACAGTCCGAGGTCCGTGATGAGGCCGGTGAGGATGGGCGCGAGTCCGGTGATGGCGAGCAGGCTGGTGAGCATGGTCGCGCCGATCATGATGAAGAAGATCGCCGAGGTGGCCGCCACCGTATCCATGGCAGAATCCGCAACCTTGCGCCACGGGTGCTCCCCTCGTTTTTCCCACAGACAGAGGAGCAGTGAGCAGAGTGCAGCGGCGGCTCCGGCCTCGGTGGGGGTGAAGATGCCGGAGAACATGCCCCCGAAGAGAACGACGAGGATGACCGCGAAGCCCCAGACGCCGGTCAGGGAAATAATACGGTCGCGCCAGGTCGTCGCGGGGCGGGTGGTGTTGCCTGGGCTGTCCGTGGTGTTCGTTGGATTCTGGGCGCTCTGGCTGCGGCCGACGAGTTTCGGGGCGATGACGCCGATGGCGAAGATGAAGGCGGCGAAGCACACGGCGAGCAGGATTCCGGGGACGGCTCCGGCCATGAGTGCGGGGCCGACGGGCACGGAGGCGATGCCGGCGTAGACGACCATGAGGATCGAGGGCGGGATGAGGTTGCCGGTCATGCCGGAGACCATGATCGTGCCGACGGCCATGCGGCGGTCGTAGCCGGCTTTGAGCATTTCGGGGATGCCGGCTCGGCCGAGGGCGTAGGTCATGCCGATGGTCGAACCGGTGACGGCGGACAGTCCTGCTCCGGCGAAGGTGGTGCCGATGCCGATTCCTCCGGGCAGCCAGCTAAACCAGTGGTCAGCGACGCGGTAGACCTTGCCGGACAGCCCCGATTGGGTGAGCAGAATGCCCATGAAGATGAACATGGGGAGCACGCTCATCGACCAGTCCGAAACGGCACTGAACGGGGCGGTGGAGAGAATGTTCATCGTCGCCGGGATGCCGGACACGGCGTAGACGCCGATGATCGACGGCACCGAGAGTGCAACGGCCACCGGGACTGACAAGAAGAGGAGCACAAGCATCATCCCGATGCACCAGGCTCCCCCGATAGCGGCACTTGGGCTGGTGAAGAGGCCGGCGAGGCAGACGACGACGAGTCCGAACCCGATAGTCAGAGCGAGGACGCCGGGGCGTTCGCGGCGGGAGCCGGTGGGGAAGAGTGATGTGGTGGTCGGGGGCTGGGTACCGGTGAAGTTCGCGCTGTTCGCGCCTTCCGGAGGCAGAGGTGCGCCGGTGTAGTCGGTGTTCGCGTTCACTGCTCCTCCCCTGTTTCAGTGCGCCGGCGGCGGAGGATCGCGACGGCGTCGAGGATGTAGAGCACGGCAAGGAGCACGAACACGATGGGCACGAGGTAGTACACGGGCCAGGTGATGACATCGGAGACGTCGGCGGTTGATCCGATGGCCGTGTTCTGCAGCGCCTTACCCAGTCCGAACCAGGCGAAGGCGATCGACACGAGCGCCCCGAGGATGCAGGCGAAAACCGTGAACACCGCGGCGGTCGCGGGTTTCGCCCTCTCGATGGCCATGGTCACGGTGATGTGTTCCTTCTGCAGCTGGGCGGCGGGGATGCCGAGCAGCGCGACGATGGGCAGGTACCAGTATTCGACGATCTCGTTGGTGCCGTAGATCGGGGCATGGAAGATCGACCGGGCCAGGGCGTGGGTGACGATGTGGAGCATCATCACGATGATCGCCGCGGCCGTGGTGACCGTCAGCCACCTATCGAGGACTTTAGTGAACGTGCACATCAGGAGTCACTGTAGCCGTCGGTCGAGGTGGTGGCGGTAGTTCCGGTCGCTGCTGCTTTTGCTTGGGTGCCGGTTTCGACGTCTGTCGCACCGCCGCCGGTCACGTCGGTAGCTCGCAATGCATCGATCAGGTCGACAACCTCGGAGGCGTCCGCCAGCCCGTCGGGGATCAGCGCGGAGACTCGACGGGTGCCGGCTTCTTCCAGGGCGATGGGGTCGATGCCCGCGATTTGGGAGTAGCGGCGGGCGCTGCGAGGCAGCAGTGCGACACCGAGTCCGTTGGAGACAAGTGATTGGATGGCTCCGGGGTTGTCGGTGATGTGGCGAGTGCGGGGCTCGAATCCGGCGTGCCGGCAGAGGCGTTCGGCGGTGGACCGGCAGCGCACACAGCCCATGATCCAGGGCAGGTCGGCGACGTCGGTGAGGTGTTGGATCTGGCCGGCTCGGTTCCAGCGTTCGGGGACGAGGAGGTCGAGGTGGTCGGCCCCGAGGTCGACGGTGGTGTGTCCGGGCAGTTCGGGTGGTGTTTCGTCTTCGTGGTGGAAGAGGAACGCGATGTCGATGGCGCCATCGTCGAGCAGGCGCAGCGCTTCGGGTGGTTCGGCCTCGGACACTTCGTAGGAGTGGTGCAGTGGCGAGTCTGTTCCACTGCCGGCGTTCGCTTCGAGTCGACCGAGGGCTGCAGCCAGGGGGCCGATGACGAAGCTGGGGAACCCGGCCAGCCGGACATTGCGTCCACCGAGGCCGAAGGCTTTGGCGAGGTCGCTGCGCAGTCCCGTCACCGAGGCGGCTACTTCGCCTGAGCGGATGCGGGCGAGTTGGCCGGCGGTGGTCAGCCGAATGCCGCGGGGTGTGCGGTCGAAGAGGGTGACGTTGAGGTCTTTCTCGAGCGCATTCATGTGTTGGGACAGTGCTGGTTGGGACCAACCGAGTTCGCGGGCTGCGGCACCGATGCTGCCGGATTCGGCGATGGCGCCGAAGATCAGGAGGCGTTTGGGCTCGCCGAGGTCGAGAGCCTGCGCGAAGACATTAGCCATAAGTCCAGCTTATGCCACAGGAGAGAGAACTGGGCCTACCGAAGGCAGATGATGCGCACCACACTGGAAGTGGTCGCGTTGAAGTCATTGCCGAGTTGAGGAGTTGGAGTATGCGCAGGATCGGTCTGCTGGGTGGAATGAGCTGGCATTCGAGCATCGAGTACTACACGAAGATCAATGATGCCGTGGCCAAGCAGCTCGGCGGTCATCGTTCCGCGAAGATCCTGCTCGACTCGTGCGACTTCGCTGATATCCGGGAGCTGCAGGAGGCCAACGATTGGGCAGGCAGTGATGCATCGCTCGTCTCGACGGCGCAGCGTTTGGTCGATGGCGGCGCCGAGGCCGTTGCAATTGCCACGAATCTCATGCACAAGTGCGCTCCAGCGATCGAGGCGCAAGTCGATGCGCCTCTCATTCACATGGTCGATTCGATCGCGACAATGGCGAAGCGCCAGGGCTATTCGACGCTGGCCGTTCTGGGCACCCGATGGACGATGCTCGAGGATTTCTACACGGGCCGACTTGAGGCGCAGGGCATCAAGACTCTCGTACCCGATGAGGCCGCCTGCCTTGAGGTCGATCAGATCATCTGGGACGAGCTCACTCAGGGAGTCTTCACAGAATCATCACGCGCTCGGTACATCGAAATCATGAACGATCTCAAGGCTCGCGGCGCCGAGGCCGTGACACTGTCGTGCACGGAGATCGGACTCCTGGTTCCCCCGGAGACCGCTCCCCTGCCTGCCATCGACTCCGTCGATGCACATGTCGCCGCGATCGTCGAGTGGATGGTGGCCCGAAAGAACGCCGCCCGAGTCGCCATCAACTCCGCTCCATAATCTGCAGCCCAACTACATTAAATGCCATCTACAATGAAATCACCATAAATCAACAGATTCCGCATGGAAAAACTTCGCTGCCAATGGAGACCTCCTCTTTCTCGACTCGATCAACGCCTGCCGCCTGAGAACCATTTTGTTTACAGAGTTCCGCAAAATTATATTATTCTCACTATCTGGGTCACCAAATACCGACACGGCCAAGTGCTGAATATTCGAATTCACGATCGCGTCTTTCAAGTGATCATCACTCTCGCTAAACGCAAGCCCGTAGACCAGCAATCCCCCACCTATATTTGCAAATGACCTCAATGTAGTGCCCAGATAGTCACTCTGCATAATTCTTGAACGTTTATTCTCCGCGGTCCCTTCGGTAATAATAAGCGGAAATGAATTCTCCTCTAGTCGGCCACGAATTTGATCTAGAAGAAGCTCGCTTGTACGAATCCATGTAACCTTCTGAAGCTCACCACGAGCCTCGTTCATAAAGAGATGCAAGGCCCCATGAAGATAATAGACAGTTTGATTCCGGGAAGAATTTAGATTGTCCCATACCACAAAGGGATCTTCAGGCATCGCGCCTCTAAAACCGTCATCTCGGCGATACTCTGAATTATCTTCAAAGTCCAAGTTTCGCATCAACACCCAATACAGCAGGATGTCATAGTTTGTCGTGTATATCCTCTTAAAATTGTCGAGGAAATTGCTAACACGATCCGATGCGGATTCTTCGATTTCATAATGTACGTCCGGATGGAGATCAACAATCGCCCGAGCCAGCGTCTCTTTTAGAGCTTGCGCTTCAGCTAATAACTGATCAATCAAACCCCCATTTGAGTCTGAGTTAACCACCTCAAGGACGCTCGCTGTCGATTCCAACTCTTTAATTACACTCTCGAAGTCACTAGTATCATTTCGGCGAAAAACACCCTCTGCTATCTCCCCGATTTCGCTGCGTTCGCTAGCCCGAGACTTGAGCGCCCCATATGAGAACTGCTTTGCATTGTATGCCATGCTAAATCCGTTCCCCAGCAACAAGTGCGGGCCAGATCCGCCAGGCGCATCCTGCACCCATCGCATCGCTCGATCATAGTCAATAATACTCATCACGTCACCCCTTTATACTACACATGCATACTTCTCACGCCAGCATACCATGCTCGTTGTTCTTCACTTCAGTTTTGTTGGCTCCGACTTGGACGGAAATCATTAAAAGAATCAAGCGGCATACCCTTTATAGGAATTTTCTCTCCTGTGTTAGGTTAAATGCGTTAATGCCTTGATCACTGTGGTTATAACGCGTCGAGGAGTCCAGCCTGGACCTCACTTAGTGCTGGTGGCAGGGCCGTGATCGGGCTCTTCATAAATAGGGCTGTAGAAGAGGTCCCAGTCCTCCAGCGTGGAGCAGAGAACGGATCAGGTAGTTGCCCCGGTTGCGGAACCCCAGTGCGATACCGCGCAGATGTTCGAGTCTGCCGTTGATCGCTTCGGTTGGCCCGTTCGAGGTTCCAGGATGATCGAAGTAGGCCAGGATATCGGCCCGACGACGTTGGAAGGTTGTCCTCAGGCTCCGGAGTTCTTTGAGCTCATCAGGAATCGTTCCTGTCAGGGTGTCGATGAGTCGGTTCATGAGCTTCTTACCTTTGCTCGGTGGGGCAGCATAGGCGGCGATCGTGTCTTGATAGAACTGCCAACACACCAACAGGGCAGCATGATTGTCGGCGGCGAAGACCGAGTTGAGGCGGTGCTTCTGCTTGCCGGTAAGCAAACCGACGCGGGTGCGAACCGTTTTGCGGATCCCGTACAGGTCATCACCCGACCGTCCCCTGCGACCGTGCAGCTCTGTTTGTAGCCGCCTCCTCGTCTCATCGAGCTTCGTGCCGACGAGGGCGACAACGTGGAAGGGGTCCATGACCGTGGTGGCATCAGGCACTACGTCAGTGGCAGCTTTCTTATAGCCGGCGAAGGCATCCATAGCGACATGCTCGATGCCGTCACGGAAAGCATCGGGCTGGTTGTTCAACCAGTCGGCGAAGACGTCGGCGGAGCGGCCGGGGGCGATGTCGAGCAGGCGTGCTGGCCGGTGGGTGAGGTCGACGATGACAGTCACCCACCTGTCGATGCCGCGGTGGGACCAGCAGTGCTCATCGACACCGATTGTGGATACACCCTCGAACCGGGTGGCATCAGCGATGAGCAGAGATCGGCCGAGGTCGAGTACAGCCGTGCACACAGTGTTCCAGGAGGTGGAGAGGTTCTTAGCGATGACGTGGATGCTCATCTTGTCGATGACCACGGACTTCAATGCCCACAAGCGTGCTGTCGTCGAGAGTTTCGATCTGCCGGCGCAGGCTCGCTGGGGTGTTTGGGACCAGCGCTGGTGGCAGGAAGGGCAGGTGTAGGTGCGGATGCGAATAGCCAAGGTCACCGCGGTCAGGCCGATCGGGGGATGAACGAGTTTGCGGATCCTGGTGGCCCGGACGAGTCCGCGTTGACGGCAGACAGGGCAGGACCTGTCGTTGTCGGTGATCAGGCACAGCACGGTCAGATGCCGACCAGTGTGGTGTTGCCCGATCGCGGTGAGTCCGAGTTCCGGCAGGGAGAGTGTGGTATCGAGGCAGGGCGGGGTAAAGTCGTACACGAGGGACCTTGGGTCGTGATGGAGTCTTGAACACCTACATCATTGCACCCAGGGTCCCGTTGTCATCGACGCCGGATTCAACTCTTCCCCACCGCCCTATCTATGAAGAGCCTCATTCCCGCATCAGCAACGACGACCATGTCCGATAACTGGTGACGATCTTGTGGGGGATGAACCCTGAGTGGTGGACACGCTGAGTCTGGCCCATAATGGGCCGGAGAATGCGAGTAGAAACCATGCCAAAGAAGAAGTACTCCGATGAGTTCAAAGCCGACGCCGTCGCGCTGTACGAGACTCATCCCGATATGTCTTATTCCCAAGTCGCGGCCGATCTTGGCATCTCCCGTGGCGCGATCAAGTCGTGGGTGTTCCAAGCGCGGAAGGAAGCTGGCAAGGTGTCCACGAGCTCGCCTGATCGGCCCGAGACACCCGAGGAGGAGCTTGCTCGCCTGCGGGTCGAGAACGATTCGTTGCGGGCCGATAAGCGGTCTCTGCGGTCGGATGTGGAGCGGCTGGAAGAAGAGCGAGCGATCCTGCGGAAAGCCACGAAATATTTCGCGGCAGAGACGACCTGGTGATCCGTTTCCAGTTCGTTGACGACCACCGAAACACCCATGAGGTGAAGCGGATGTGTTCCGTGCTGGGTATCCAGCGCTCAAGCTTTTATAAGTGGTGTGCCTCCCGGCCGGCACGGGCGGCCAGGCAGGCTGCTGATGATGCTCTGTGCGAGCGGATTGAGCACCACTTCGAATTCTGGGACCACACGTACGGGTACCGACGGATCACGGCCGAACTCGCCGATGACCCGCACGTGGACGAGCCGGTCAACCGTAAGCGGGTTGCCCGCCTGATGCGGAACAACGGCATGGTCGGTATCCACTTGCGTAAGCCGAAGACTACGACGATCTCGGACCCAGATGCTCAGGTGTTTGCCGACCTGGTCGGCAGGGACTTCTCGGCCGCTGAGTTGGGCACGACCTACGTCGGCGACATCACCTACTTACCCTATGGCGATGAGGGGAAGTTCTTGTATTTGGCCACGGTCATCGACTTGTATTCGCGGCGGATCGTGGGCTGGTCGATCGCCGATCACATGCGGTCCAGTCTCGTCGAGGATGCGTTACAGAATGCAGTAAACAACAGAGAAACACTGGAAGGTGCGATTTTTCACAGCGACCATGGTCGTCAATATACGTCCTCGTCGTTTCAGGCGATGTGTCGTCGGTTCGGGGTGGTCCAGTCGATGGGCAGGGTCGGGTCGAGTGCTGATAATGCCCTGGCGGAGTCGGTCAACGCGGCGTTGAAGCGGGAGACGCTGCAAGGAGCGAAGCGGTGGGTCTCGGACCTCGAGTGTCGTCGTGAGGTGTTTCGGTGGTTGGTTCGATACAACTCGAGGCGGAGACATTCGAGTCTGGGTTATCGAGCACCGGTTGACTTCGAGGTCGATTACACATTTATGATGGACATTGCCGCCTGATAGTACACATTGATGTGTCCACTTCCAGGGGTTCACGCCCTTGGAAGGCCTTCACGCCCGGGATGATCGTCACCTTTTCTGCCTTATTGCCCTCGTAGCAGCCGATCTGGAACGGGAACCGGGACCGGTCGATGCGGAGACCGACGACGATCTGTGGGTCGACGCGTCGTTCTTTCGAATACTCGACCTTTCGCAGATCGTCTTCCTTCTCGACCTCGAAATACAATCTCGTCGTGTCATGGAGGAGGAGAGACTTCTTCGTTGGCGGTTGCGTAGGTGAAATACGCGGTAGCGATGAGATCACGGAATGCATTCGTGTGAGCTTTGCGCAGGGTCCACTACCTCGTGGAATCACTGGCAGCTGTGCGTCCGAGAGCGGTCAAGATTCGATCGGCGTCGAGGAGGCTGGTGTATAGACATCAGTCAGCTAACGCCTCGTAATGCAGGCTCGCTGCTGACTTGATGACGCGAGCGCGTGGCACCCTGCCCGGGCGTTGCTGTGCTGCCTACTCTATGACCAGTCGCGGCGGTGACGGATCGGAACTTATGCGCGAATGCGCCACGGTCGGGGTCGGGCCCAGGTCGAGTGTTGCCTGCCGGTCATCAGCGAGGAACTCTTCGGCTTGGGCGATGAGCAGACCGAGTTCAGCTTCGTCGTGGACAGAGCCGACGTGGCGGACGATGCGCCGACGCCCACCGACTGACTCAGCGATCTGGACAGCAGTGGCACCCGTTTTGGTGCGAATTCGTTTGATACGGGCCATTCTCCGATTCTACCGACCCGAATCAGTTGCTTGACCTGGCACTAAACGGCACCATCACTCCTGGTCAGAACTTCCCGAGGTAACCGAAGCTGTGCAAGTGACCCAACACAAGTCGGATCTGCAAAGGAAGAAGTGCGCCCCCAACTATTCAAGTAGCTTCTTATCTTCGGTCTGGCTTCGGTGGTTGTCGGTCCGTTCATCCTGTGGGGAGTCTTCGGGTGGTGGTGATACTCACCGGATGTACCCGCTAATATCAGCACTTTTAGGCACGAACTTGGTAGCGCACGCGGAACCCCAGTCAGAGCACGCAATCCGCAAGGGGTCATGATTTAAGATCCATGATGATAAATCACGTTCGCCAGAACTCAATATTATTCGTGTCCGATCCCCTTCACTCTCACAATTCGCTCGGTTAAGATTGTGACGATTTGCCAACCAATTGTGCGAAATTAAATGTTAACAAACAATCAAACATAAACACTGTCTCAGGAATGACCATTACGTCAATCAGCTTTTCCGAAATTGCCACCTCAATGGCGATAATCTAGCGTAATACTAACCCGTCGATAACCTACTTGTGAATTTACGCGCTTGCTATCCAATAATCAACAGCTACAGAAAAGAAGTTCTAAACTCATCTTCCAAATCAATCTAAGAACAAAGCACCATATTTGAGAATATCATTAGCGATATCCGAGCGGGCTTCGATGGACCCGTCGCTAGCAAACTCAAATAGCGCCATTTGAGTCCGAGTCGCCCACTCGACTGCCTGGAATGTGTACCCGGACACAGAAAAGAATAAAGCAAACTTATCCTCGTGCGCCGCGACCCCTGACAATTGCTGCAGTTGCTGCCTAGAGGATGGCTTGCCCTCGAACTTGACTTGCGCGACCGCTTCGTCGGAATACACATCTATGCCACCATCGGGTCCTACGGCCGTAACATGCACATTTGTAAATCCAGTCCCAACCATAAAATCAGCAGCGTACAGCTCGGCCTCCCGTGGGGTTTTAATCAGTCGCAATTCAGGTAAACAAACCCTACTACGCATCGAGCGTAAAAATTCAGACCTACTAGACCTTTCTACGCCCGGGAATGTATTTTCTAAGAATTCGTTCATCCGATCATGAGCAAAGGCATCTTCGTCACCTTTCTCGAAAGGAACAAAACCGTGAGTTGCGCGCTTATCAAACCAAAATTGGTCAAGTTCATTTTCGTCGACATTCACCGGGAAACGGTGCCGAGTTTTATTGAGGGCAAAGAACATTTGAGACGATATAAACAAAGACTCGGCTAGAGATGTATCCGGAAACAACCCATGCTGTCTAGAATACAATTCTCGTTCTGATATTCTCATAAAACACACTAGCGATATCTGACGCTTAGCGCTTAGCTCACTCACGAAAGGGGAGAATACGCCAATCCCCATTCCGTTCTTTCCTGCCTCTCCAATCACTTCATAGGTCTCGGATGAGCCCGTTGGTGTAAACTTTCTTTCATATTTTGGACCAGCGAAGAATCCCTCCGCAAGGACGAGATCGCGGACGTGTCCGCCTCCGGTTTCATGAGCAATCCTTTGCGCTTGAACTTTCCTGCGCAGTTCATCGTTATCTACATAACCACCGACTCTGTCTACAGGATGCAGGTATAGTGCGGCCGCCAAGGGATCTGCTCTCCAGAGTGGAAGCCGCCTCCCCATCTCTCTTGCGGCCCTGATAGTTCGCTTCTTGCGTATGAGACTTGAAGAATCACGAACCTGCTCAACCTCCCACCCAATTGGATAAGCGTCTATCAACTCACGATTGGTTCGGTCCCAGGGAAATACGGGAATCTCCGTCGAAGTGGGGTTAGTCTGTCGCGCTAGCCGTTCCGGGTCGACCGCTTCTGACTTCGGCAGCGCTGGCGCACCTTGCACAGGGGGGCTATCAATTCTCCCGCTACCTGACCATCCGTTAAGCCAATCGCGTAATCTACCCATAGTCGTTAAGTATATGCCATCTCAATTCGCCCGCTCCGAGTGGGTGCCAAATTGGACTTGCCGCCAGCCCACAGATTGGCACTTCAGTGAACTTTGCAGCCCGGGCGCCACGACCACATATTTTTAAGGTTGGGTGAAAAACATTTTTGTCTTGCACCAAGCCATACACCGGTGAGTTTAAACGTTAAACATCAGCGGCCCAACCGCCCATCAATTGAAGCATGACGAAACAACCAAACAATAATTATCAATTGTCTACATATGATTTGCCAATTGATTTTTTTCAGCGGAGAACTAAGTGGCTATATATTTTGGTGCCGCCCCTCCTCTTCGTGCACAGTTGAATACGTGCCTCAAGCTGGAGGCGCACAGCATTTGCTGGAGGGGCAGATCACTCTCTCGGCCAAGTCGGAATCCCGCTACACGAGATCTCGATTCCCGGCTGCCATGGCTTCAGAAGTCGATCTGCTTACGTCATCGGCTTTGCTCGTTACCTCACTCATATTTCCAATGGTATTGGGCGATAGGTGCCAGAGGCTGAGCCCTGTAAGGGTTACATCCGCTGCTCACAATGCGGTGTTGTCGGCCAAGGCAACTGCCTCATCGCATCACCCATACGTCCGATCATCGGTAATGTCACTGCGCTAACGGTATTTGAGAAACTTGAGCGCAACCAACATGATGACCGCCAAGATGAGGATGTAGACAGAAACGGCTTATCCGGTTCCGAACTGGTAGATCAGCCGGGTTGCAATCAGAGCTGCGGGACCACCGGCGATGATCAAGGAGAGCTGGTAGCCCAGCCCAGCACTCGTATGCCGGAGGCTGGTCGGGAACGACCCTTCGATGATCGATGCCTGTGGCCCGTGCTGCATTGCATGAGGAACGAGGCCGATGCACAGGGCGACGAACGCCAACCAGGTGACCGCTGTCGAGGAGTGCGAAGTAGACAAAGCCTCACACACCCATAATCGCGGCGCCTCAGGCATAAATCTTCTTCCGCCCGATCGTGTCCGAGAACAGACCGAACAACGGGACCAGGATGGACTCCACGCCCGCCGCGATAAGAGTCCCGATCAACACGAAGTTGTACGTGTAATCATGCCCATTTGATCCGCTGGTCATGTAGGAGAGCACGAACGCCGTAACCACGTAGAACGGCATCTGCTCTGACATCCGCAAGAGCGCGGAGAGGATGATCTCCATCGGGGACTGGCGGATGACCTGCATGAGCGGCGCGGTCGTCGTGGTGTGTTCCGCGACCACCTTCGAGAACTGCGGCGTCTCCATGATCTTCAGCCGGATGTAGAGGCCCATAGCCACCAGCACCAGGCTGAGGAGGAACGAAATGCGGAATCCCCAAGAGATGAACGCATCCTTTCCGAAGATGCCGTTGAACAACGACTTCAAACCGGTCGAGAGGATCAGGCCGATGGCCACCCCGAGCTGAGGCCAGCTGCCCATAAGACCACGGCGTTTCTGGTCGCCCCAATCCATGGACGGCAGGACGGAACCGCTCCATTCACCACCGACCGCGATGCCCTGAACCACCCGGAGCAGAATGAGGATGATCGCCGCTACGTCTCCCCACGTTGCCGATCCCGGCAGAATTCCGATGAGGGCGGTGGAGATCCCCATCATCAGCAGGGTGACGATGAGCAAAACTTTGCGGCCGCTCCGGTCTCCCCAGTGACCGAAGATCGCCGCCCCGATTGGGCGTGCAAGGAATCCGACGAAGTATGTGGCGAAAGCAGCGACACACTACCGAGGTCAGCGCGGACCGCCGTCGCGGAAGCAGCCAGGGTAGAGTCGCTGCATGTCGACTCCACAGCGAGCGAAGGCACGCCGCACCGCCAGTCGTGCGTTCATGGTCATCACTGTCGCGTGGCTGGTCGGGGTCTTCGGACTCATCATTGCGTGGTTGCTGGCACCAGGCTCACTCCCGGAGGGGCAGTGCAGCGGACTGGGCTTCGGCTGCACCCTCACACCACGCGATTCGATCCAATTCGCTGGCTTCTTCTCTGCCCTGCCGGTCACCATATTCTGGTTCATTGCCGGAGCGATCGCGACGTCTCTTCTCGGTCGGTTCAGCACGCTCAGCTGGCGGTGGATCGCACTCATCTCTCTCGGGATCTGCATAGCCTCAGGAGTTCTTGCCGTTGGTGCGGTAGTAATTCTCTTCTAAGACGTCGTCAGATCTGAGTCACATCTGTTTCGCTCCGTCTCGGCCCCACCGAGTGCCCTCGCGACCACTTAACTGCGCAGCGGCCGACGAGCTGATTCCAACCACAAACGCCATTGAATGAATCGCTCTGATTCTTCGCCGAGCGGCGAAACATTCCGGGTTCCACTACGTGCGTCGACGAACTCTCTCACTCGTCGGATCCCGTGCAGCGCATTGACCAACCACACGTCATGACCGACGAGCTCTTCGGGAAGCACCCGCCGAAATTCGACCGGAATCGACCGCGAGCGAGCCTTGTCCAGAATCATCGCCGAGGTCACTCCCGGCAACGCTCCCAACTCAGGCACCGGTGCACACAGAGCCTCGTCATCCCACCACAGCAGACTCGTCGTCGCGCCTTCAATGACGAAACCGTCGTCGCTGAGCAACACCACCTCAGAACAGTCATGGTCGGCACGCGCCTGCACCACCAGCCGACCGAGCAGACCGATATCCGGTCCCTTGCGGCCAGGAATCGTGCGCGGATCAGGAAATGAAGGGACGCACACCCGGAGCTCGCGAGTCCTCTCCGGAGCCGGTCTGAGTCGGAGGGCCATCACAGGCTCGACGCCCACAGCCGGTTCAAGGACATCCACGCGCGGGAACCACTCCCCCGTCGCCGGGGTCTTCTCGATCACTGCCGCCCAGAAATCGTCGGTGATCGCATGACCCATCCCCACCTGAGCAGCCGCATCACCGAACCGTGCCCGATGGCGATCGAACGCTCGTACCCGCCCGTTTTCAAAGAACCACGAATCGGCAGCGATCAACGACCAGGCGTTGAGATCAGCCGCCGGTGGCTCGAAACGGCGATCCTGTTGATTCCACAGCCACACGCTCATCATTCGATCCCTCCCGAATATTCGGCCACAGCCGAATCCGCCGGTCCGACCTCCTCGGCGGGAATCATGGTGTGGAAGTCAACATCGCCAATCTGCTCAGTCGAATGGGTACGTGTCCTCAGTTCGGACGGATCAAGGGCATGATCGGCATCCTCGGCGGGGAACTCCGCCCCACCGAGTAACCTCAACACAGGAGCCGCCTTCACCACGGTCTCCGCATATTCCTCCTCCGAATCGGAGAGCGCGACGATCGCCCCGCCGACGCCGTACCGCAGCTCCTCGCCGCAGACGACGAGCGTGCGAATGACGACGCTGAGGTCGACGGCACCGCCGAGCGAGAAGTACCCGACCGCGCCGCTGTACACCCCACGCGCTCCGGCCTCGAGCTCATCGATGATCGCCATCGTCCGCAGCTTCGGCGCCCCGGTCATCGACCCCGGCGGGAACGCCGCCCGCGCACACGCCACCGGACTGGCATCCTCGGCCAAGCGTGCACTGACCGTCGAGACCATCTGATGCACCGTCGCATACGACACGATCCCGAACAACGTGTCCACCTGCACCGATCCCAGCTCGGCCGTGCGCCCGAGGTCGTGCCGGACGAGATCGACGATCATGAGATTCTCCGACCGATCCTTCACCGAGGCGGCCAGCTCAGCCTTGATCGCCTCATCCTCTGCCGGGTTCGCTCCCCTGGGCCGAGTGCCCTTGATCGGCTTCGACTCCACCCGACCGTCGGCAGCGATGCGCAGAAACCGCTCAGGTGAGGTGCTGAGAATCGCCGCCTCGCGCGTGCGGATGAACGCCCCGAACGGCGTCGGGTTGTCCTCCCGCAGTCGCAGGTACATCTCCAGTGGTGACTCGTGCGGGTCGGTGGTGCCTTCGAGCATGTTCGTCAGGCAGACTTCGTAGGTCTCGCCATCGGTGATCTTCTCTTGCACTTGATCGATGAGGTCGAGGTATTCGCGCCGACTGTGCCGTGCCACGAGGATTGGATTGCGACGTTCCGCTGGGGTTGAGGTGTCTGCCTTCGACGAGGTGGCCCGCCGTTGGTCAGTACCACTGACTTCCTCGGCGGGGACCGATGCGATCCGTGCGCGTGTGTGGTCAAACCAGTCCTGGTTTGCTGCGTGGCCAGTTGGGTCGTCGTCATGACGCAGTGCCAGAAGGTGAATGCTATTGGTGTCGTGGTCGATGACCAATGCGCGATCGAGGAACATCATGACGGCGTCAGGCAGGTCGGAATCGTGCAGATTCGGCGAGCCGACCTCGGCCTTGAGCTCATAGCCGAGGTAACCGACCCACCCGAGTCGAAACTCGAACGGCAGTTCCTTGCTCTCTGAGTTAATGGCTGGAAATGCGGTCTCGGGGCCGGACGCTTTCTTCTCTGAGCCGGACACCGCAATAGTCGTGCTGGCGAGCTCGGCATCGAGCCATTCGAAGAATCCGGACGCCTGGATTGGACCCGATGATTCGCCACTTGCCGAGCGAACTTCGACAGTCCCTTCGGACACCGAGGCGGTCGCCACCCTGCTCAGTGGCCCCGTTGGTGCACCCATGATCGAGATCCGGGAGGAGTTGTTGCCCGGGAGATTTCCGTCGAGCCAGACGGACTCAGATTCGTCGCCGAAGAGCTCGGCGAAGAGCCGCTCGTCGGAGATCGTCCGAGCGAGCACATTGGTGTCGAGAATGTAATGGGGCCGAGAGTTAAGAAGATCGGTAGCCGCTTGGGACGGATAAAGTACTGCCCACGTCCCCGCGGGGACGTCGTCATCGGAGGCGACGTCCTTCCCAGCCCAATCTTCGCTAGCCGGTAGGTCATTCTTGTGTCGACCCTGCCGGTTCCACGCCACAGTCAGCTCGGCGAAGTTCCGCAGCAGAGTCCGTGCCTGCTCGGACGCTATCGATTCCGGGTGGAACTGGACTCCCCATTGCGGTCGGGACCGATGCCTCAGCGCCTGGATGACTCCGTCTTCGGACCACGCATTCGCCTCCACACTCGCAGGGAGGTCGGTCACTGCGAGCGAGTGATACCGCACCGTTGAGAACGGCGAGGGGATCCCGGCGAACAGTTCGGTCTCGGTGTGGCTGATCGCTGAGACTCGACCGTGTCGAGGCTCCGGCGCGTGGGCAACGCCTCCCCCGTGCACGTGAGCAATCCCCTGATGACCGAGGCACACGCCGAGTACCGGGATCTGGGAATGTTCGATCACCTCGGCGCAAATGCCGAAGTCTGCCGATCTTTCTGGTGTTCCTGGCCCAGGCGAGATGACAACATTGTCGAATTCGTCGAGCACGCTCATCTCGAACTCAGCCCAGTCATTGGGCACAAGCGTCGGACCGCACTCGTTCACCTCGGCGAGGAGGTGAAAAAGATTGAGCGTGAACGAATCGGCATTGTCGATGAGCAAAGTCCGCAGCGGCCGCGTCGCTCCCGACGGCCCGTCCGGAACCATCTCAGCCAAGCACCATCCGACGGTTCGCATCCGACAGTCCGCCATCCGCCTCGGCGAGCAGCGACTCCTCCGTATCCGCACCCGCCCGAACATAACGCCCGGTGAACGCGTCCAGTGTCCCCGAAGCCAGAGCCAATGCGAGATCCGTGACCTGCTCGGGTGAGGTCCAGTCATCACCTTCCCGAAAATCATGGACGGGCATCGACTTCGTCATAGCGGTTTCGACGACGCCGGGGGCCATCTCAAAGATGCGCAGGCCTTTGTCGTGCCCGAAGTGGACTACGGAATCGGCCAGACGGAAAAGAGATGCCTTTGACGCCGAGTACACGGCATACGCGGGAGTCCCCTGCGCTCCCGATCCCGAGTTGAGGTCGATGATGCGGCTGGGTCGACCGGTCGCCTCGGCGCCCGCCATCAGCACCGGCGCGAAGACGTTGATCATAAGCGCGACGCCGAGCACGTTCGCGTCGACGACGCCCTTGAGGCTCTCCGGATCGGCATCCCACAGTGGCCCCTCGGTCGACTCGATGCGCCCGGCATTGTTGATGAGCACCTGCAGACGCTTGCCCGTCGATTTCTCAAGCTCGGCGACAGAGTCACACAGCTGGTTCACCGCAGTGATGTCATCGGTGCGCAAACCGACACCGGTCGCCGTTCCCTCGGACGCCGCAGCGATCTCATCAGCCGCGGCTTCTGCCTTCTCCGCCGAGGTGGCCGTGACGATCACGTCATAGCCAGCCTTCGCAAACGCCTCGGACAGATGACGCCCGATTCCGCGGGCACCGCCGGTGATGAGCGCGATCGTCTCGGACGGAACCGCTGTCGCTTCAGAGGCCCCATCGGTCGTGGGCGTGTTGGTGCCGTAGGGCAGCTTCTCGGACATGATCGGGACTCCTCGGTGTTGGTCGGGTGCGGGTGGTCAGTTGTCCAGGTGCGCGGAACAGGTGCTCACGCCCGCGCGTTCGGGTACTCGCGTGCTCGCTGCTGCGATGCTCGGAGCGAATACAACAGAACCCGGTCGAACCACTGTAACGGTCGACCGGGCTCTGTGACGCACTGTTCTCAGCTGCGGACTTCAGCGCCGTGACGCTCGGCCGCCAGCTTCGTGGCCGCCTCACGCATCGCCGAGGCCTCATCGGCCTTGAGCGTACGATCCGGGGCGCGGAAGGTCAACCTGAACGCCAGCGACTTCTTGCCTGCGGGCAGCTGGTCGCCGGTGTAGAGGTCGAAGGTCTCGAGCAGTTCGAGCTCCTCCCCTGCACCTTCGCGCAGCGTCGCGGCCAGAGTCTGCGTCGGCAGCTCGGCATCGACGATGAGCGCAACGTCCTGACGCGACACCGGATAGGTCGACAGCGCACCGTCCCAGGCACGCAGATCCTCCTGAGCCAGCAATGCGTCAAGATCGATCTCGAATCCGACCGTCCGTGCCGGCAGGCCGAGGTTCTCGCACACCTTCGGGTGCAGCTCACCCGCGTGACCGAGCACCTGACCGTCGGCGAGGACGAACTTCGCAGCCCTTCCCGGATGCCACGGGGCAATCTGATCGGCCTCGACGGTGACTTCAAGGCCGTTGACTGATGCGATCCGGCGGACGGTGTCGATGACATCCGTCGCCTCGGCCTTACGGCCCTTGCCCCAGACGCCGGGCATCTCCGCATTGCCGGAGATGATGCCGGCATAGTGATAAGGCTGATGCGGCACCGAGGCGTAGATCGCCTCGAGCTCGTCATCGCTCGGGTGGTATCCGGGCAGGTGACGCGGTCCGGGACCTTCAGGCAGACCCGCCGAGGTGGACACCAGTCCCGCCTCGAACAGCGCAACGTCCTTCGCCCCACGGCCCTGGTTGCGAACCACGAGGTCGACGAGAGTCGAGAGCAGGTTGGTGCGCATGAGCGGCAGGTCTTCGGACATCGGGTTGGCCAGGCGCACGTGCTTGCGACGCACATCATCGGCCTCGAGCCGCAGCTGGTCATCCCGTTTATCGTTCGTGAACGGGTACGACAGCACCTCGGTAAACCCGTCGGCAGCCAACAAGTTCGAGATCCGGCGACGCGTCTTCTGCGCTACCGTCAGTCCGTTACCGGCCCGAGCGGCGGGCTGAACGGAGGGGATGCGGTCGTAGCCGGCAGTGCGGGCGACTTCCTCGATGAGGTCGATGTCGTCGGTGATGTCGGTGCGCCAGCTGGGCACGGTCACCGACACCGTCTCATCGTCCTTAGTCGACACAGTTGCGCCGATGCCCTCGACCAGTGAGGCCACCTCGGCGGTCGTGTACTCGACGCCGACCAGCGAGGCGACGCGTTCGACCGGGAGTTCGATGATGGTCGGCTCGGGAGCCTGCCCGATCTGCGTGGTCGCAGGGCTGAGCGTTCCGCCGCCGAGTTCGACGAGCAGGTCAGCGCACCGACGTGCGGCCACAGGCCCGAGCCTCGGGTCGACGCCGCGTTCGAAGCGACGCGAGGCCTCCGAAGACAGCTTGTGACGACGTGAGGTGCGGGCAATCGAGATCGGGTCGAAGTGAGCGGCCTCGATGACGACATCAGTGGTCCCTGCATGAACTTCGACGTCGGCGCCGCCCATGACGCCGGCCAGACCGATGATCTTTCCACCCTTGCCAGTCGCACCAGAACCGCGGTCGGTGATGAGCAGATCCTCGGGATCGAGCGTGCGCTCGACATCGTCGAGAGTCGTGAACTTCTCCCCCGCACTCGCACGGCGGACGACGATCTCGTCGCCGAGCAGCGAAGTGTCGTAGGCGTGCAGAGGCTGGCCGAGCTCGAGCATGACGTAGTTCGTGACATCGACAGTCAGGCTGATCGGACGCATTCCCGCCTGCTGCAGACGACGCTGCATCCAGAACGGAGTCTTCGCAGCCGGATTCAGCCCGGTGACCTGAAGTGCGGTGAACTGGTCACAGCCAGCCACCTCGTTGATGGGGTTGTTGTCCTCAACCGACACCGGGAAGCCATCGTCGGTGGCCGCATTGGTGGGAGCCACCTCGGCGGATCCGATGTCCGTGAAGGTCTGACCCTTCATCTGCGCATATTCGCGGGCGATGCCGCGCATCGACAGCTGGTACCCGCGGTCGGGGGTGACGTTGACGTCGAGGGTGACCTGGTCGAGGCCGAGCAGCGCGATCGCATCGTCGCCGGGCTCACCGGTCAGCCCGAGGTCGGTCAGCACGATGATGCCGTCGTGATCCTCGCCGAGGCCGAGTTCCTTGGCCGAGCAGATCATGCCGTCGGACTTGTGACCGTAGGTCTTCCGCGCAGCGATGGCGAAGTCACCGGGCAGGACGGCTCCGGGCAGGCAGGCGACGATGAGGTCGCCGGGCACGAAGTTGTGCGCACCGCAGATGATGCCGCGGCTGGGCACCTCGGGTCCGGGCTGCGGGTCCTTCGGATCGTCGAGATCTTCGTTGTGTTCGGGGCCGACGTCGACGCGGCACCAGTTGACGGTCTTGCCGTTCGAGTGCTCTTCCTTGACGAGCTCGAGCACCCGGCCGACGACGAGGGGCCCGGTGATCTCGGGGCCGAAGAAGTCCTCCTCCTCGAGTCCGATGGCCGCGAATTCGGCGGCGAGGGCATGGGGGTCGGTCTCGGCAGGGAGATCGACATAGTCGGCCAGCCAGTTCAGTGGGACGCGCATATCAAGCCTTCATTCCGAAACGGGCCGAGAAGCGCACATCGCCTTCGACCATATCGTGCATATCGTTGATTCCCTCACGCAGCATCAGGGTGCGTTCGATGCCCATGCCGAAGGCGAAGCCCTGGTAGACGTCGGGGTCGATGCCGGCGGCGCGCAGCACGTTGGGGTGGACCATTCCGCAGCCGCCCCATTCGATCCAGCCGGGACCGCCGACCTTGTTGGGGAACCAGAAGTCCATCTCCGCGCTCGGTTCGGTGAACGGGAAGAAGCTCGGGCGCAGGCGGGTCTTCGACTCGGGTCCGAACATCTCGCGGGCGAATCCGTCGAGGGTGCCCTGCAGGTTGGCCATGGTCAGGCCCTTGTCGATGGCGATGCCTTCGATCTGGTGGAAGACCGGGGTGTGGGTGGCGTCGAGCTCATCGGTGCGGAAGGTCTTGCCCGGGCACACGACGTAGAGCGGCACGCCGCGCTCGAGCAGGGAGCGTGACTGCACCGGTGAGGTGTGGGTGCGCAGGACGAGGCCGGCCTCAGGTGGGTCGACGAAGAACGTGTCCTGCATCTGGCGGGCCGGATGGTCGGGTCCGAAGTTGAGCGCGTCGAAGTTCAGCCATTCGGATTCGATCTCGGGGCCTTCGGCGACTTCCCAGCCGAGGCCGACGAAGTAGTCCGCGGCCTGTTCCTGGATGAGGCTCAGCGGGTGGCGAGCGCCGAGGCGGCGACGATCGGTGGGCAGGGTGACGTCGATGGCCTCTTCGATGAGCACGGCCGCATCGCGTTCGGCTTCGAGTTCGGCCAGGCGTGCGTCGTGGGCTTGCTTGACCTGTCCCCTGGACTTGCCGACGATCTTGCCGGCGGCGGCCTTATCGGCCTTCTCCAGTGAGCCGATGGCTCGGTTGGCGAGCGCCAACGGGGCTTTGTCGCCGGTGTGGTCGATCTTCGCCTGCTTGAGCTCGTCGAGCGTCGTCGCATCCGCGAAAGCCTTGAGTGCCGCGTCGACGGCCTGCTTCACGGCCGACTCGTCCAAGGGGTCGAGTTGGTCTGTCATCAATGTCCTTTTGTCCGTACTTGCCCGCAGCTGAGGGGACGTCGTTTCTCTTCGCCTGCCAGTCTATCGTCTCCCCCGGCTGGGCCCAGGTCGGGTCCGCTGGGTGGGTGGGCCGCCTCGGTGTCGGTGGTGTGGGGCTGGTCATAGGGATCGAGCCGCGTGAGGCGTAGGGTCGGGCACATGACGACACAACGTGCATCAGATGTCATGGTCAGAGCCCTGGAGAACGAAGGCGTCGAGCGGATCTTCGGCCTTCCCGGCGAGGAGAACCTCGACTTCGTCGACTCCCTGCGGAACTCATCGATCGAACTCATCCTCACCCGGCATGAGCAGGCGGCCGCGTTCATGGCCGCCACCTACGGTCGGCTGACCGGCAAGCCCGGGGTCGTGCTCACGACTTTGGGGCCCGGCGCGCTCAACCTGGCGACCGGGGCCGCGTACGCCCACCTCGGCGGGATGCCGGTCATCATGATCACCGGCCAGAAGGGCATCCGCACGGCCGAGCAGGCGGCGTTCCAGATGGTCAACACGGTGGCGACGATGGAACCGCTGACGAAGGTGAGCAAGCAGATCACCTCGGCGGCGATGATCCCGACGATGGTCCGGGAGGCGTTCCGCGCCGCTCAGGCCGAGCGTCCGGGACCGGTGCACCTCGAACTGCCCGAGGACATCGCAGGGATGCCGGTCGACGGGTTCGAGCTCATCGAACCGCATACGAACAGTCGGCCCGTCGCCGGAGATACGGCGATCGCGAACGCCGCGAACGTCATCAAGGAGGCGAAGAACCCGCTGCTCATGCTCGGTGCGGATGCTTCCCGGGCCTCCTGCAGTGAGGCGCTGTCGCGTTTCGTCGCCCAGATGCGCATCCCCTACGTCACCACGCAGATGGGCAAGGGATCGGTGTCGGGGTCGTCGGATCTGTACATGGGCACGGCGGCCCTGACCTCCGGTGACTATGTCCACGACGCGATCGATGCCGCCGACGTCATCGTCACCATCGGTCACGATACGACCGAGAAGCCGCCGTTCACGATGGACGAGACCGGGCCGACCGTCGTCCACATCGGGTACCGTCCTGCCATCGTCGAGCAGGTGTATTTCCCGCAGTTCGAGGTCATCGGTGACCTGGGCCCGTCCCTGGACAAGCTCGCCGAGGTGTGCCCATTCCACTCCAAGTTGGGAAATTTCGCGGACAGGTCCAGTTCGCGGCGATCTCGACGAGGTCGATCTCCTTGCCGTGTTTGAGCGGCTTCATCCACGTTTCCGGCGACTGCGAATAGTCGATCGGCGTCCATTCGTCGCCGGCGATGGAGTAGTACGGCACGAAATCCTTGTGGCTCTGGCTGTGGTCGTATTCGAAACCGAACTTCTTGAGCAGCTCTGGAGTGTATGCGCTCAGCTCCCACCACGGGGCGACGTAGCCACGCGGCTGGCTGCCGGTGAGGTTCGTGATGAGCTCGACGGACTTCTCCATGACGATGTCTTCCTGACGGTTCGTCATTGCGACGGGGTTCTCGTGGCTATAGCCGTGGGCGCCGATCTCATGTCCGTCGTCGTGCACCATCTTGCATTGGTCAGGGAAGGTCTCGAGCGAATGACCGGGGATGAACCAGCTTGCCTTGAGATCGCGGCGTTTGAGCATCTTCAGCAACCTGGGAACTCCGATTTCGCCGGCGAAGATGCCCCGCTGAATGTCCGAGGGAGAGTCTTCCCCGCCGTAGGAACCGAGCCAACCTGACACTGCATCGATGTCGATGCCGAGCGATACGAAAATCTCTTTGGCCATCTTGCGAATCCTCCGTCGAGTCGAAAGTGAGAACGCGGATTCGCTGCGGGCGAATGCCGCGATGCTGTGAGTCTTTCACCGAAGTGTGATCTGCGCAATAGGTGTCTCACCAGGTCAGAGACCTTGCTACTCCGCTAGGAAACTCCCGTGCTCACTCCACGGTGATTCCGAGTTCCGAGGCGAAGAGTTCAGCGAAGAGCATGAGCTGAGTGTCGTCGATGGTCGCTCCGCGCAGAGAGTGGGCTCCGGAGATCTTGTGCGGTTCCAAGCCCCGAATGTCGACGTTGCCGAGGGTGACGCCTTCGCATTGGAACACCCCGACACTGCTGCCCGGAAAAGCAACCCGGCTGGCCTTAGCTCGGTCGAGGTCGATCTCGTCGATCTTGCAGTCGCGGAACTCGACGTCGGTGAGCTTCGACTCCCGCAGGTTGAGGTAGGAGATGCGGCAGTTGGTGAATCGCACTTTCTCCCACACGCTGTCATAGACAACGCCGGCACCGATCCGCGTTCCAGAGATCGCTGTGTGCAAAAGGTTTCCGCGGGGCATGCTCCAGGTGTCGGCGCGGCAGTCCATGATCTCCGTTCCGGAGATCCTGGCCCCGGTGAGGTCGATCGGAGCTTCGGCGTCGCCGAAGTTCACGTTCGTCATTCGACAGTCGAGGAACGTCGCTTGGGTGGCGTCCGCCTCGGCGAGGTTGAGGTCGCTGAACTCCATCCCTTCGAGGAATTCCTCGGGACCGATATCACCGAGGAAGCCCTGAACCAGATCGTCGAGGCTGAGCTTCGGTGGGCGCGGAGATTCGGTGGCCATAGTGCCACCCTAACGGCTCCTACGGACACGGCATTTCATCCAACAGTAGACGCAGACAAAACCCCACCGGAGCAGTTTCATTTCAACGAGCCAGATGTCTAGATCGCTCTAGACGCCCCTGTCTAACCTGCACTAGACTTAAGAAATGAAGCGGACGGCTGTTCTCAAGAAGCTCAAACAAGCAGCCAAAGCAGCCGGGAGAGATTTTTCGTTGACCGAACTCACCAACCACACAGGTGTCACGGTCGGACAGACTCGATCCACGCTCGGTCGGCACAGTGAAATCGACGATGTCACTGCACGAAAATTCTTTGATCAGTACGCGAAGGAACTCGGGAAAGGATGGTGGCGGAAGTGACATACACAGTCGAAGCAACCCGCAACGGATCCTGGTGGTCATTGCAGTGCCGCGAAGTCCCCGGAGCACTGTCACAATCTAGATCACTCGCGGAAGCCAGGAAGATCATGCCGGAAGCTATCGCTTTCGTTGCCGATGTTCCCGAACCAGAAGTTGAAGTCACAGTTGTTCCGATCGTTCCCAGCGCCGCCCAAGAGCATCTGCAAGAGGCAGCCAGACTGAGAGAAATCGTTGCCACCGCTAATAGTCAGGCAGCGTCCGAGTCACGTCAGGCTGCCGAGGAGCTGCGCAAATTGGGAATGACTGTGCGGGACATCGGTGAGACTTTGGGTGTTTCCTACCAAAGAGCCAGCCAGCTCTTGGCCTCTGCTTCCTGAAAATCGGTACGCGCAGGAGCATCACTCGAACTGGGCACAGGCGATCGAAAAGACCGGACGGGGAGCGCAATGATGACGGACGATGAGCTTGCCACCTCGCTCAGCCACCTGCTCGAGAGCAGTGACGCAGCAGCCGCCACTGACGAACCCGACATCGAAGCTCGGATCCGGCGGCTCGTCGGCATCGTCGCCGACAAGCGTCTGGCCGTCCCTGGCGACATCATCGACACGCTCGGCGCTTGGCGCGGCTGGCGGGCGTACGATGACTACCTCGATTTCGCCTACAACCTCGCTCGCGTCAAGCTTCACAGCCCGTCGGCAGGGAAGCCGATCGTCGGTGACGGTGAGGAGCTCTACTGGCCGTTCTTGGCTCTGCTCAAGTCTCACGGTGTCGATACCGGGCTGGGCGAACTCGCAGCCTCCACCGGAGAATTCGGACTAGCACTCGCAGACATCTGCTGGAGCGCCGCAGAAGCAGAGCAACTCGACATACCGTCCGACCTCGCCGATCTTCTAGTGCACTGGCTGCCTGAGGCCGACGAGGTGACAGAAACCAGTCGCAGAAGGATGTCGGCCGCAATTCTCAGGCACCACGTCGACTCCGATCCAGACGCTACCTGACGATGGAAAATGGGTAGACTGCACTCGGAGGCCGAAGGTCGCAAGATCAAGGTCCTCCCTTCCGTTGCCTGCCCCGGTCTCGGCCGGGGCAGGTCCGCCTCTTGACAGACCTGCCCGAGTCCGCAGCCCGCCTAGCCCCTCACATCCGCTGGTTCCGAGCACTCTCGTAAATGCAGACCCCGGCAGCGGTGCCGAGGTTGAGGCTTTCGGCCGAACCATAGATCGGAACAGCGACAGACGCATCACACAACGACAAATCCTCGGCGCTCATCCCCCACGCTTCATTGCCGAAGACCCAGGCGGTCCGTGCGGTGAGATCCAGCCCGGTGTCCCACGGGTGGTGAAGATCGTGGGCTTCGTCATTGGCGTCGGCGGCGAGCACCTGCAGCCCACGGGCACGGGCCAGTTCGGTCACCTCGGACAGGCCGACTCCGGTGACGACGGGAATGTGGAAGAGCGAACCGGCGGTCGACCGCACGACCTTGTCGTTATAGACATCCACCGACGACGACGTCAGCACCACGGCATCGGCGCCCGCAGCATCGGCCAGTCGGATGATCGTGCCGGCGTTGCCCGGATCACGCACCTGCGACAGAACGACAACGAGCTGAGCTTCCTTGTCGAGCACCGAGGTCAGATCCACGTCGAGAGCCTTGCACACGGCCACGACCCCTTGGGAGTTCACGGTCGTCGCAAGCTCGGTGAGCACCTCACCGGTGACGATGCTGCACTGCATGCGACCGTGCTTCGCCGCGGAGACGAACGAGGAATGCTCCTCGGCGGCCTCCTCGGTGATGAACAGCTCGACGACGGAGCCCTTGCACGCCAGCGCCTCACGGACGGCCTGCGGACCCTCGACGAGGAACTGCCCCGTGGCCTTGCGATCACGGCGTTTGAGCAGCTTCGCGGCGTTCCTGATCCGCTTCGACTGAGGTGAGGAGATGACGTCAGGGAGTTTCATGAAACCGTGTTCTCGATCCGTTGAGTGCTGAAGTGGAAGAAGCGGGGCCTGAGGAGACAGGAGGGAATCTGGGGACCAGGCAGGTCCTGGCAGAAAGACCGACGGCCCCGAACCTGCAGTTCGGGGCCGTCGTCGATCACCGAGGCGATCGGTCAGTCACTTGGTGACCGGAGTCTTGAGTTGACGCTGCTCAGGCGGCGTCGGTCTTCGCTGCGTTGACGTCAGCAGGAAGAGCATCCTTGGCGACCTTGACCAGGTGCGCGAAGGTGGCCGAGTCGTTCACGGCGAGCTCGGCGAGCATGCGACGGTCGACCTCGACTCCAGCGGCCTTGAGGCCCTGGATGAAACGGTTGTAGGTCATGCCGTTGGCACGGGCGCCGGCGTTGATGCGCTGGATCCAGAGACGACGGAAGTCGCCCTTGCGCTTGCGACGGTCACGGTAGCTGTAGACCAGCGAGTGGATGACCTGTTCTTTGGCCTTGCGGTACAGGCGCGAGCGCTGTCCCCGGTAGCCGCTTGCCCGGTCGAGGATGACCCGGCGCTTCTTGTGAGCGTTGACCGCTCTCTTCACACGTGCCACGTGTTACTCCTTTGAAAAGTTCGTATCTGCCGGCGGTGCCGGACTCTGGTTCAAGCTGAGACAGCCGATGTCGACTGCCCGTGGGAGTTCCCGGCTGCTGCCGGAAAGCGAAGACCCGAAAGGGGTCTCATCTGCCCTTGAGCTTGCCCAGAAGCTTGCGGGCCTTGGCGCGGTCGCCACCGGTGATGACCTGGTCGGTGGACACGCGGCGCTTACGAGCCGAGGTCTTGCCCTCGAACTTGTGCTGGTTGTTCACGCCTTCACGCATGATCTTGCCACTGCCAGTCACGCGCATGCGCTTCTTGGCGCTGCTGTTCGTCTTCTGCTTCGGCATAGTGCCGTTCTCCTTTGCAATTCGTTGCCGACGTCGACCGCCTGCAACTACTTCACACGCACAGTCCAGGACGGGCCTGGAACGCGACGTACTTAATTTCTCACGCGTCCGGGCGAGCTGAGTTCTTCTCGGCAGCGACCCGATCGCGACGGGACTTCACCTCAGCGGACTTGCCCTTGGCACCAGCTGATGCCTTCCGGGCTTCCGCCTTGGCGTCAGACTTTGACTTGTGCGGGGCGATAACCATCACCATGTTGCGTCCGTCGACTCGCGGTGAGGATTCGACGGAGCCGAGGTCGGACACATCTTCGGCCAAGCGGTTGAGCAGCTTGATGCCCATCTCGGGCCGGGACTGCTCACGTCCGCGGAACATGATCATGACCTTGACCTTGTCGCCGCCTTCGAGGAAGCGGGTGACGTGGCCCTTCTTCGTCTCGTAATCGTGTTCGTCGATCTTGAGACGGAAGCGGATCTCCTTCAGCGCAGTGTTCGCCTGGTTCTTCCGGGCTTCTCTGGCCTTCTGGGCAGATTCATATTTGAATTTTCCGTAGTCCATGAGCTTGGCTACGGGTGGCTTCGCCTGCGGGGCTACCTCGACGAGGTCGAGTCCGGCCTCACCGGCGAGATCGAGTGCCTTGCGAATGGCAACGATACCGACCTGTTCACCATTGGGTCCGACCAACCGGACCTCGGGAACCCGAATCCGGTCATTGATGCGCGTCTCGCTGATGTGTTCACTCCTTTTTGCTCAAATGTGGTCGTGGCAACGAAAAAGGCTCCCGTTGACACATGCCAAGGGAGCCTGCACACACGAGCAGTACGGTAGACGTACGTTCGGTGAATACACCTCGATCTGCACCCATTCGGACAATGCCCGAAGGACAGATCTTTGGACCCGATCGCTCTTCGCGATCAAGGTGGGAGACAGACTCCGCTTCGCACCAGCTACCAGTGTACTACGCTTCATGACTCTTCGCACATCGAGGCCCTGGTGTGATCGCCACGTTGATTTATATGTCAAGCTTATGGCATGAGTTCTGAAGAATCTGTTCCCGCCGAGGCGATCGCCGACGTTACGCGCGACATCGCCGAGGTCCCCGCCGTCGAGGTCATCACCTCCAGCGCCGTCCACCTCATGTCCGCCGCCGCCGTCAAGTGCGGCCTGGCCGAGGACACCACCGAAGGCCACGGCGCCGACCTCCAGGACCTCGATGAGGCCCGCAAGCTGATCACCGCGCTGGCCGGCTTCGTCACCGGCGCCGCCACCGTGATCGGCGACCACCACGCCCGCCCGCTGCGCGATGGACTCCGCAGCCTGCAGCTGGCCTTCCGCGAGGCCTCGGAGATTCCCGACGCCCCCGGCGAAGGCCCCGGAGAGAAGTTCACCGGCCCCGTCCGCTGACGCTCCCCCGCTGACCGTTCAGGCCGCGGCCCTCGATCGACGATCGGGGGCCGTTGTCGTATTCTCATTCGCCGAGGCGGCCGTGTCCTTGCCCGCAGACGTTCACCGATTCACGCTCCGAGACGGCCGATCACCTCGGACATGAGATCGTCTTCGACGTGGTCGAATCCCGGCCCGAACTGGCCGAACCGCAGACCGTTGATCAGCCCGATCACAGCAACCCAGATCGTGATGGTCTCCAAAATCACGTGATCGTCATAGTCGAGACCGAGTTCCGCAAGCCCGTCCCGCAGAGGCTGCAGCGCGGCCTCCATCCCTCGCTGCTCTCTATTGGCCCGTGAATTCTTCGCCGCTGATCCGCTCGCTTTCGCACCGCTCTCAGTTGCCACCTCGGTGTCGTTCTGAGTTGCCGCGATCAGCTCCGCGAGCGTCACCATGATTCGAGTCCCCGGCACCACGGTCTCCTCTCGGGGAGCTTCATAACCGACGATCGGAGTGCCGTAGATGAGCGCCCACCGATTCGGGTAGGCGCGAGACCACTCGAGCATCCTCACGGCGAGAACCTCCACGCTCCGCTCCCCCTCCATGGCTTCGTCGACAGCGTCGGCGATCTGGGTGTAGGCATCGCGGATGAGGATCGTCAGCAGTTCATCGCGGCTCTTCACGTAGCGGTAGACCGCACTGGAGACGACTCCGAGCTCACGAGCGATCGCCCGCAGTGACAACCCGTCGACGCCGTCGTCATCGATCATGCGATTGCCGATGGCCGTGATCTGCGCTTCCGTCTCAATGCGGGCGCGCTGCCGCGGAGTCTCAGTCATGGCTTCACCCTACTTTTCGAGAGCATTGATGACAACAGTGAGCATTGCTCTTGAATTGTCGACCGTCGAGGCCTACGCTGATTCGAGAGAGCACTGCTCTCGCTTATAGTTCGGAGGCATCGGAAGGGATCCGTCATGAAAACAGCACTCGTCATCGGCAATGGTCAGATCGGTTCGGAGATCGCGGCTCAGCTCATAGCGTCGGGCACAGATGTCCGCATCGCCACCCGCTCCGGAAGAGGTCCATCCAGCACCTCGGCCGACGCGACCAACGCGACCGCCCCATCGGAAATGTCGTCAATGACTGGGATGACGACAGTCAGCGCTCCCACTCATGTCAAAGCCGATGCCAGCGACCGCGCGCAGTTAGCCGAGGCCGCCGCCGGCGTCGATGTGATCTTCGCCTGCGCACATGCACCCTACGACAGTCGGAAATGGGAGCGGCTCCTCCCCCGACTCGACGCCGCGGTCCTCGACATCGCGGCTGAACTCGACATTCCCGTGGTCTTCCCGGAATCGGTCTATGCCTTCGCCGGCTTCGACTCCCCGATCACCGAATCCTCCCCGTTCACCCCGTTCGAGGAAAAGGGACGAATCCGACAGCGGCTCATCGAAGCCCGTGCCGCTCATTCGGCAACGGCAGCCAGCGTCATCGCCGGTGATCTGCTCGGCCGAACCGCAGAGAAGTGGTCATCGGTCGTGCGGATGTGCATCACCGAACCGATTTCCGCCGGGCGCCGGGCGATGGTGCCGGCACGCACCGACGTCCCTCACGGCATCACCCTCATCGCCGACCACGCTGCCGCAATGATCCAGGCGGCAGAGGATCTGAAGTCCGTCCCCGCGGGGACGCATCAACTGCGGATCGCACCGGCATCGAATCCGACCCTGACCGAGATCGCCGACTTCACCGCGGACACTCTTGAGCAGAAGCACAAACGTCCGCTCTCGGTCCCACGCTGGGCGACCCGCGCCGTCGGTGCGTTCGAACGCTCCTTCTACGAGCTCAACCAGTTGGCACCGATCTGGTACGAACCCTGCGTCATCGCCTCCAGCGACTTGGCACAGAAGGTCGGAACGACCGACTGGCGCGAAGGTGTGCGGCAGATGCTCTGAGCCGGGTCACGCGGAGACGGCGGTGACATCATTGCGTACGAGCACTGTGTCAGGTAGGACTATTTCTCAATCGTGGAAGTCTTCCGGCTCCGCTGGGATGCGCTTGGCCATGAGACAGAACTTGTGGCCTTCAGGGTCAGCGAGGACGTGCCAGCTTCCTGACGGCACGACGTGAGTCTTCGTCGCCCCCAACGCCACAAGTCGTTCCAGCTCGTCCGCCTGGCTGCGGTCAGTAGGACAAAGGTCGAGATGCAGAACACTGTCCCCAAATGAATCGTTCGAACGCTCGAAGAGAATGGTCGGAGCATTCGGTGCCCCTGATATTGCGATCCCAGTTTCATCCGTGGCAACAACTTCGTACCCCAGCGCTTCGCACCAGAATCGGCTCAGCCGATCTGGGTTTCGGGATTTGACTACGAGATCCCCAATTCGACTCACCATGATCAGCCTCCGAGGTGGATTCCGTTGCCCGGTCCCAGCGGCAGGTCGAAGACGAACCAGATGCCCAGCAGCACGGCCCAGGCCAGCCAGAACGGGATGACGAACGGGAACATACGCGAGATCACCGTGCCCAGCCCAGCATTCGGCTCATAGCGGCGGACGAGGCCGAGGAGGACGATCATGTACGGATTGAGCGGGGTGATGACCTGAGTGGCCGAGTCACCGACGCGGAACCCGGCCTGGATGAACGCAGGTTCGTAGCCGAGCAGGGAGAACAGCGGGACGAACACGGCTGCCATGAGCGTCCACATCGACGAGCCGGAGATGATGAACAGGTTGAGCACACTGGCCAGGAGCATGAAGCCGATGACCGCGGCGAACCCGGTCAGACCGATCGCTTCGAGCCCCGACGCTCCCGCGACGGCGATCCACGAACCGATGCCGGTCCAGTTGAACAGGGCGATGAACTGGCCGAGGATGAACGCGAGGATGAGGAAGGACATCATGTCGATGATCGATTGACTCATCATCCTCACCAGGTCATTCATCGACCGGACGGTGCGCACGACGAAGCCGTAGACGACGCCCATGAGCATGAAGTAGGCGAAGACGATGAACACGATCGACGACAGCAGCGGAGACTCCGGGAGGAAGCCGCCGTCCTCGTTCCGCCATGGTGAGTTCGGGATGAGTACGGAGAACAGGATCACCGCGGTCAGCAGCAGTGCCGCCACGAGCGACCAGATCAGTCCGCGTTTCTCCTCCGGCTCGAGTTCGGCCTTGATCTCGGTGGCATCGTCCTCGCCGGAAGCATCTGACGTCGCCGAGGCGTCCCCGTAGGGGCTGTCGGGTGCTTGGTATTCGCGGGCCAGGCCGCTCCCCGAAGCGTTCGCGTATTCGCGGGGCACTCCCTTGCGCACCATGTTCGGTTCGATGAGCCGATCGATGATGAAGCCGGCGATGACGGCCAGAACGATCGACGAGGCGATGTTGAAATAGTAGTTCGAGACCGGGTTGACCGCGGTGTAGTCGGTGTTCGGCAGGGTCTCCATCACCGAGGTGGTGATCCCGGCGAATAGTGCGTCGAGGCTCGTGGGGACGATCGACGTCGAATAGCCGGCGCCGGTGGCGGCGAACCCGCCGATGAGGCCGGCCATCGGATGCCGTCCTGCCGCTTTGAACACAAGCGCGGCCAGAGGCGGAATGATGACGAACGCCGAGTCGGCCATGATCGACCCGACCACTCCGACGAAGCCGACGGCGTAGGGCAGCAGCCATTTCGGACTCTTGCCGAAGGCGATCCGCACGGCCGCGGCGAGCATCCCCGACTTCTCGGCCACACCGACTGCGAGCAGGATCGGCAGCACCGTGGCCAGGGGCGGGAAGCCGATGTAGTTGTCGCCCATCGTCGTGGTCAGCCACGACAGGCCCTCCCCCGTGAACAGTCCCTTGATCGCGATGGTCTCATCGCCGCCGGGGATGGCCACGGTGACATCGGCCATGGCCATGGCGGTGGACACGAGGCCGGTGATGATGAAGAGCCCGAGGAACAGCGTGAACGGTTCGGGCAGCTTGTTTCCGATGCGTTCGATCCAGTCCAGCGTGCGCTGGCCGAAACCGACCTTCCCATCTGTCGCCGTCGACATGAACGGTCCTTCTCTTCGATGGAGCGGGTCTGGGTGCGGCGGGACGGTCTCAGTCGAAGAAGTGCTCGACGTCGATGGCTCCCCCGTCGCGGACGAATTCCTCGGTCACCTCGGCGGCGAGGGCATCGTCGGCGAGGAAATCCAGGGCGGTGCACGCAAGACCATAGGCCCCGTCGAGTGCCGCAGATTCGGCGGCCGGGGTCTGCGCTGCCTCGGCGAATTCACGGGTGTGCAGGGCCACCTCGGCGTCAGTGGTCTTGATGAGCGGATGGATGCCGGGAATCCGGTAGGAGACGTTGCCGAAGTCCGTGGACGCGGCGATCGATTCGTCGAGGACGCCGGCGGGCAGCGGCTGGCGCCCGCGGGTCTGTTCGTGTTCGGCCCAACGGGCGGTCAGCGCCTGGTTCGTACGCACGGGCAGCGAGGGCGGGTGGTCGTCCCAGTCGACCGTGACGCCGGTTCCGGTCATGAGTGCGGCACCTTTCGCCGCGTCCTCGACCCGGTCGGAGAGCTCTTTGAGCGTTTCGGGGAACTTCGAGCGGACGTAGCACTGCACGGTCGCGGATTCGGTGATGATCGACGGTCTCGTTCCGCCGTCGGTGATGACCGCGTGCAGGCGGGAGATCGGCGGCATCTGCTGCCGCATCAGGCCGAGCCCCTGGTAGAACAGGTTCGCCGCGTCGAGGGCGTTGCGCCCCATGAAGGGCTGCGCCGAGGCGTGAGCGGCGACCCCTGAGTACGTGACCTTGAGCAGGCGACGTCCCAGCCATACCTGGTCGGCGCAGTCATACCCGTAGCCGTGGACCATGATGGCCGCCTCGATGCCGTCGAAGGCACCGGCCCGGGCCATGACCTCCTTGCCCGAATGCCCCTCCTCGGCCGGGGTGCCCAGCAGCACGACGGTGCCCGGCACGGCTGCAGGATCTTTCTCGTACAGGGCGTGGAGGGCGAGGAAGGCGCCGACTCCGGCGGTGGCGATGATGTTGTGCCCGCAGGCGTGCCCGATCTCGGGCAGGGCGTCGTATTCGGCGAGGATCGCGATCGTGCGCCCGTCGCCCGAACCGGTCGTGGCGCGCAGGGTCGTCGTCACACCGTAGAGGCCGGTCTCGACGTCGACTCCGTGATTGTCCAGCACCGAGGCGATCGCGGCCACCGAATCGAATTCTTCGAAGGCGGTCTCGGCAAGGCCGTGGATGGTGTGGAGCAGGCCCGTCAGGTCGCCCTCGGCTGCGTTGAGGCCCTCGGCGACGACGGACCGGCTCGCCTCCGGGGCGCCGGTGAAGTCGGAGGACCACTCGGCGGCCTGCTCGGCTCGCGCCCGGGTCTGCCGGGCCATCTCGTCGAGGTAGCTGTCGTCCGGCGCGGTCGAGTGACTGAGGTCACGGATTTCGCTCATGGGTCATAAGCATAGGGGCCCTGCCGATCTGACACGCCCGGAACGCTCAGACTTCGACGAGGCGGATGGCCAGGGAATCGATCTTCGCGACGAGGTCCTCGTCACCGGCGACGGCCTCCTGGAACCGGCGCACTTCCTCCGGGGCCACCTCGGACTCGACGCCGAGCGTGATGCCGAGCTCCGGCCCACCGAGGTGAACGCTGTTGCTGCCGGGACTCACACCGATCCGAGCCAGCCAGGGGAAGGACTCGGCGATGGCACGCAGACGCCCGGCGACCTCGGCGTCGGCCCAGGACGGAGTCCAGGGCTGGGACTGCACGAACGCGAACATCGCCGGACGGCGCAGCAGAAATGAGGACTCGGCACCCGGGTCGAGGACGACGAGCTGGGATTCGGCCTCGATCGCCCCGAGGACGAGCCGCTCGGATTCGATCGGCACGGGACGGGCGTCCGAATGCCACGCCGTCAATGGTGGGATTCCGGAGAATCCCGGGGTGCACTCGCGTCCGTCCTCGGCTTGGAGGCGGACCATCGCCATCTCCGAGGAGTTGTCGGCCATCAGCCCGTTCTCCCCGACCTCCTGGTCGAGAGCCATCGGCACGATCGGGGCGTAGAGCCTGGTCCCGGACAGAGCCCGGACGACCTGCTGGTGTGCGGCAGGATCCAGGGGTGCCTGAGCGACCTGGGTCATGGCCTCCAGCAGGGCCGCATCGGCCAGCCCGGTGTCACCGGAGAACGGGTTGGGTTTGAGGTCCCGGCCCGCCCACGCCTGACCGGCGGAATCCGTCGGGGCCTGGGCGTCACCTGCTTGGTCGGCAGATGCGGCGGACCGGGGCTCGTGAGGCTCGGGCGAGTGGCCCGGCTCGTCCGGCCGGCGCGGCTCGTGCGAGTGCGTGCTCACCGGCTCACCGTCCTGCGACGTCGAGGGCTTCTTCCAGGGTGAACTTGCCGGCATAGAGTGCCTTGCCCACGATCGCGGAGTCGACGCCGAAGGGCACGAGCTCACGGAGGGCACGCAGGTCATCGAGGCTCGAGACTCCGCCGGAGGCGACGATCGGAGAATCGGTCTTCTGCGCGAGGTCCTTGAGCAGGTCGACATTGGGACCCTGCAGGGTGCCGTCCTTGCGCACATCGGTGACGACGTAGCGGGAGCAGCCGGCGGCTTCGAGGGTGTTCAGGACTTCGTAGAGGTCTCCGCCTTCCTTCGTCCAGCCGCGGGCGGCCAGGGTGGTTCCGCGCACGTCGAGGCCGATGGCGACCTGATCGCCGAAGCGCGAGATCATCTCCGCGGTCCAGTCGGGGTTCTCCAGGGCGGCAGTGCCGATGTTGACGCGCTCGGCCCCGGTGTCGAGTGCGCGTTCGAGGCTTTCGGTGTCACGGATTCCACCGGAGAGTTCGACCTTGATCCCCACGGCCTTGACGACCTGGTTGAGCAGATCCGAGTTCGATCCGCGTCCGAAGGCGGCGTCGAGGTCGACGAGGTGGATCCATTCGGCGCCGCGGCTCTCGAAGTCCTGGGCGGCGTCGATGGGTGAACCGTAGTCGGTTTCGGTTCCGGCTTCGCCCTGGACGAGGCGGACGGCCTTGCCGTCGGCGACGTCGACGGCGGGGAGGAGGACCAGCTTGTTCGAACTGTCTGTCATTGTGACCTTTCTGCCAGGGCGCCACGGGGTTTGAGGCAACCATAGTCGGTGTGCTCGGTCAGGAGCTGAGTGGGTCTGTGGGGGTGCTGCCGATGCTGCCGGAATCGCTGGTGCTGACGAAACCGCCGTCGGGGCTGCTGTCGGCGGCGAACGAGGCGAGCCAGTTGCGCAGCAGCCTGGCGCCCGCCTCGGCGGACTTCTCGGGATGGAACTGTGCGGCCCAGGTGGTGCCGTCCTCGACAGCGGCGATGAAGTCGCTGCCGTGACGGGCGGTCGTCACCGTCGCATTCGGCGGCGGCTCGGTCGCGGCATAGGAGTGGACGAAGTAGAAGCGTTCGTCCCCGACGCCCGCGAACATGGCCGAGTCTGCAGGTGCACTGACCTTCGACCAACCCATATGCGGGATGACCGGGGCTTCGAGGCCGGTGACGGCGCCGGGCCACAGGCCGATGCCGTCGGTCTTCACGCCGTGTTCCTCACCGCGGGAGAAGAACACCTGGAGGCCGACGCAGATGCCGAGCAGCGGTCGGCCCTGTTCGTGGCGGGCACGGATGAGGTCGACTCCCCCGACGTTGTCGAGTCCGGCCATCACGGCCGAAAACGCGCCGACCCCGGGGACCAGCAGTCCGTCGGAGTCGTTGATGACATCGCGGTCGGCCGTGAGCGTGACCTCGGCACCGGCCGCGGCGACTGCACGCACGGCGGAGCGGACATTGCCGGCTCCGTAGTCGAGGACGGCGACTGTCCTCATCGCTTCGCCCCCTTGCTCAGCACTGACCAGATCCTCCACAGGGAGAACCCGAGGACGATGACGCCGAGCACGGCGACGACCCAGGCGATGGTGTTCCCGCCCAGCGCGAGCGCAATGCCGAAGGCGGTGACGAGTCCGGCGAGGACGGCGGCGATGATCCACAGCAGTGCCGTGCGCGCCATGGCTGCCCGTCCCGGGCTCATCGTGGCCGCACTGGCCTGCAGCTTCGTCATCGAATCGGTTCTGATGCTGCCTTCGACGTCGTCTGCGGCAACGGTTTCGAGCAGCAGCCCTTCGAGGACATCGGGGAGGTTCTTCAGTGCCAGTCCGGCCGGCACATCGGATTCTCGGGCGCCGTGGCGGAAGTGGCCGGCGTCGATCTGCTCTTCGCTGCGCACGAGGAGGAGGACCTCATGTTTGCCGGCGAGCTTCGAGATCGCCGCGGCCGCCTCGTTGCCGGCTTCGACATCGGTGTCGGCGAGGACGATGCCGCTGAACTCACCGATCGGCACGATGGTGCCGGAGATGTTCGACAGCACGCAGGCGGCGGCCAGCTGCTGGGCGACCCCGAAAGGGGTCACGATGACGGTCGTGCTCACAGGACTCCCTTGGTGCTGGGAACGGAGTTGCTCCGCGGGTCGGTCTCGACGGCCTGCCGCAGCGCGCGGGCGAAGGCCTTGAATTCGGCTTCGACGATGTGGTGCGGGTCGCGGCCGCGAACCAGGTCGAGGTGGACGGTCAGTCCGCCGTTGAAGGCGATCGATTCCAGCGAGTGGGAGGTCATCGAACCGGTGAAGTGACCACCGATGAGGTGGTACTGCTGGCCTTCGGGTTCGCCTTCGTGGACGAAGTAGGGACGACCGGAGACGTCGACGACGCACTGGGCCAGTGCTTCGTCCAGCGGCACGGCGGCGAAGCCGTAGCGGCGGATGCCGACCTTGTCGCCGAGTGCTTCGCGAATGGTCTGGCCGAGGACGATGGAGGTGTCTTCGACGGTGTGGTGGACGTCGATGTGGGTGTCGCCGGTGGCGGTGATGTCGAGGTCGATCATCGAGTGCTTCGACAAGGCGGTGAGCATATGGTCGAAGAACGGCACGCTCGTGGAGATGGTCGAGGTACCGGTGCCGTCGAGGTTGACGGACACGGACACCGTGGACTCGGAGGTGGTGCGTGAGTTCTGGGCCTGCCTCATGGAGTGCCTTTCGTCGGGGCGGCTGGTGACGGGGTCGGAGACTGCGGACGGTCCGCGAGGAGGTCAGGGTCGTCGGCGAGGATCTCGTCGATGGCGGTCAGAAACGCTTCGGTCTCTGCCTCGGTGCCGGCGTTGACGCGGGCGTGGCCGGTGATGCCGATATCGCGGATGAGGATTCCGCGATCGAGCAGCTTCTGCCACAGCTCGGCCGGTGAGGCGATGTTGCCGAAGAGGACGAAGTTCGAATCGCTGTCGTGGACGGTGAAACCCGCCTCGGCGAGGTGGCTCGACATGCGGTTGCGCGAGTCGATGAGTCGGTCGACGTTGCCCAGCAGCAGCTCCGCGTGTTCGAGTGCCGTGCAGGCGAGCACCTGAGTGACCTCGGACAGGTGGTAGGGCAGGCGGACGAGGCGGAGGACGTCGATGAGCTCGGGGGCGGCGATGGCGTAGCCCAAGCGCAGGCCAGCACAGGCGAAGGCCTTGCTCATGGTCCGGGAGACGACGAGGCGGGGCCGGCCGTCGAGCAGAGTCATCGCCGAGGACTTGGCGGGGCGGGAGAATTCCGCATATGCCTCGTCGACGATGACGATTCCTGCGCAGTTGTCGTAGGCGGCTTCGATGACGTCGAGGCCGATCGAGGTGCCGGTCGGATTGTTCGGGGTGCACAGGAAGACGATGTCCGGATTCGCCCGCGCCACTTCGGCGGCGACCGTCTCGGCATCGAGAGTGAAATCGTCCTTGCGTTCGACGTGCTGCCAATCGGCTCCGGTGCCCGTGGTGATGAGCGGGTGCATCGAATAGGAGGGAGTGAACCCGAGAACGGTGCGGCCCGGTCCGCCGAAGGCCTGGACGATATGGCTGAGCACTTCGTTCGACCCGTTGGCGGCCCAGATCATGGAGGGGTCGAGGTCGACGGTGTCTCCGGCACGTTCGTTCACACCGTCCAAGTAGGTGACGAGATGTTCGCGCAGTGCGGTGAATTCGCGATCGGGATATCGGTTGAGTCCGGCGAAGTGATCGTCGACGGCTGCGCGCATGCTCTCGACGACGACGTCCGGAAGCGGATATGCGTTCTCGTTGACGTTGAGCTGGACCGGCACATTGAGGTGCGGAGCCCCGTACGGCTTGAGGCCGACGAGGTCTGAACGCACTGGCAGAGAGTCGATGTTTCCCACGGCGATCATTCTACCGAGAGGTCCCCGCCGCCCGGGCGGCGGGTCGGGCATCGAGATCGGCCGGTCGGCTCATCCGATCGAACGGGTCAGCGCGCTGCCGGTCGGGCCGGCGCCCTGCCGGTCGAGCAGGGTTCGGCCTCAGCGGACGGGGACGTCGAGGGTCTGGCCGGGGTGAACCGTCGGGGTGTCCAGGTGGTTGATCTCGACGATATCGGCAACCACATCGCGGGTGTCGCGTTCGATGCCGAGATTCGACGCCACGGTCCACAGCGATTCGCCCTCACCGACGACGACCGCCTCGGCGTCGATGCCGATGCTCTCCGACTCCGATTCGGCAACAGCAGCGGCCGAGAACGACTGGGTGGCGAGGAGGACCGCCCCGCCGATGACGACGAGAGCGACGAGCAGGGTCCGGAGAAGGCGCACAGCCTGGCGTCCACGAGGGGTCAGGTGCAGCTCGGTGTTCTGTGCAGACATCGCATTACCTCTTTCATTCGTACGATTCCACCAGTAATCGGTAGAACGTCTGTTCTATTCAACATGCCAATCGAACAAATGTCCAGTCCAACTCGAACATCTATGCGACAATGAGAGGGAACCAGCGTTGTTGATTGATCTGTCAGAACCATCTCAGTCGGCACTGACACGAGAATTTCCGAAGCGGAGATCACGGCGTTCAGCGGCAGGGAATAGAACGAAGGGGAACGAGCAATGGTTCAGAACAAACGGGGCAGAGGCAGGCCTCGCAACGAAGATGTTGCCAGCGAGATCGCTGCCGCTCGCACCGATGACGACGTGGTCCAGATCCCTGAGGGGTCTTCCGGTGAGGGCGACTTCCGCCTCACTCCCCGTCAGCGTCTCGTGCTCGAGACCATCGAACGCGCGGTCGTGACCAACGGCTACCCGCCGAGCATGCGCGAGATCGGCAAGGCCGCCGGGCTGGCCTCCCTCTCCAGCGTCGCCCACCAGCTCTCCCAGCTCGAACGCCTCGGCTATGTCCGCCGCGACCCGAAGCGCCCGCGTGCCATCGAAGTGGTCAACCCGTTCGAAGAGGAAGAGGCCGAGCGCGCGAAGTACGAGGAGCTGGCCAACAACACCGTGCAGGTGCCGGTCGTCGGACGCATCGCCGCCGGTGGTCCGATCCTGGCCGAACAGGAAGTCGACGATGTCTTCTCCTTGCCGACCCAGGTCGTCGGCTCAGGTGAGATGTTCCTGCTCAAGGTCGTCGGCGATTCGATGATCGAGGCCGCCATCTGCCACGACGACTGGGTGGTCGTGCGCAAGCAGCACACAGCTGACAACGGTCAGATCGTCGCCGCCCTGCTCGACGGCGAGGCCACGGTGAAGACGCTCAAACGCAAGGCCGGTCAGCAGTGGCTGATGCCGCAGAACGAGAACTACGAACCCATCGACGGCACCTACGCGCAGATCATGGGCCTCGTCGTCGCCGTCATCCGTCGCCTCTGACCCTTTGCCGGCTCTCCGCAGTCTGAACGCAAAGGCCCGCGACCGAATCGGTCGCGGGCCTTTGTGTCATCCTTCGTCGGTTTCGGCCAGCCGTGCCAGGCTCTTGCGGACGAGACCGGAATTCGTCGTCGGCCACATCCGCGGCATCGAATTGACGAGGAACCCGGCATACCGGGCCGAGCGCAGCCGTGAGTCGAGCACGGCCACCACTCCCCTGTCCTTGGTCGACCGGATGAGGCGTCCGGCGCCCTGAGCCAGACGCAGTGCGGCATGCGTGGCCGACACCGCCATGAATCCGTTGACTCCCCGCTGGTCGGCATCGCGTGCTCGCGCCTGCATGAGCGGATCGTCGGGGCGAGGGAAGGGCAGACGGTCGATGACGACCAGGCGGTTCGTCCGTCCCGGCACATCGACTCCCTGCCACAGTGACATGGTTCCGAACAGGCAGGTCTCCTCGTCGGCCGTGAACTGAGAGACCAGCGCCGGCAGGCCGTCATCGCCTTGGAGCAGGATGGGGAAATCGAACTTCGTCCGCAGGTGTTCGGCTGCCGCATTGGCCGCCGCCCGGGAGGAGAACAGGCCCAGTGCCCCGCCGTTCGAGGATTCGACGAGTTTCTCGAGTTCGGTCAGCGCCTCCTCGCTCAGCCCGCTGCGTCCGGGTTTGGGCAGGTGAGAAGCGACATAGAGGATCCCCTGCTTCCCGTAGTCGAACGGGGATCCGACATCGAGGCTGTCCCATTTCGGGGCATCCGGTCCGAATAGTCCCAACGAGGCTGCCACCGCGTCGAAGTTGCCACCCAGGGACAGAGTCGCCGAGGTGGCCACAACCGTGGATTCTTCGAAGATGCCGTTGCGCATGGTCCCGGCCACGCTCAAGGGCGCGACGACGAGATTCGTCGTCTCCTTCTCCCGGAAGGTCGAGCGCGACAGCCAGATGACGTCGTTCTTGCCCGGGTCACAGAAGCGTTCGGCGAGTTCGAAGATCTCCTGGCAGCGCGCCTTGGCCATCTGCCGACCGGCATCGGCATCCTCGGTCTTGCCGCCGATGTCGTTGATGATCTGGCGGGCGGAGTCACGGATCTGCGCCAGTGCCAGACCGAGGGCCTCGCTCATATGCAGGATGAGTCCCTCGGGCACCGAGGTCTGGGCGCGTTCGAGTGCCGCCGCGGCGGAGTCGAGCAGCGAGACGACCCCGTCCTGGACAGTGGTGTGCTTGCGCACGGAGCTCGTCGCCGCCGAGAGCATGCTCGTGTTGATCTGCCCCGACAGGGCGCCGGTCACCCGATCCTTGAGCTCGTGGGCCTCGTCGATGATGATGACATCGTGTTCGGGCAGCACGTTCGATTCCCCGAAGGCGTCGATGGCCAGCAGCGCATGGTTCGTCACGACGATATCGGCTTCGGCGGCTTTGTTCCGGGCGATTTCGGCGAAGCATTCGGTGAACAGCGGGCAGTTCGATCCGAGGCAGTCGAAGGCGTTGACGGACACCTGTGACCAGGCGCGATCGCTGACACCGGGCAGGAGGTCGTCCCGGTCACCGGTGTCGGTGGTCTTCTCCCAGGTGCGGATCCGCTGGATCTCCTCCCCCAGGCCCGAGCGTTCGGTGGGTTTGCGTCCCGCCTCGGCGTCGGCCCCCAGGTCGAAGAGCATGCCCTCGCCCTCGTCCGGGTATCCGCCGGCGAGCTTGTGCTTGCACACATAGTTCCGCCGCCCCTTGAGCAGTGCCGCTCGGGGCAGCGGGTCGAGGTCCTTCTTCACGGCCTTGAACAGCCGGGGCAGGTCGCGGTGGATGATCTGCGTCTGCAGGGCCAGGGTCGCCGTGGACACGACGACCTTCCCGCCGGTACGGGTGACGTACTCGGCGGCAGGCACCAGGTAGGCCAGCGATTTGCCGGTACCGGTTCCCGCCTGCACGAGCAGATGGATTCCCTTGTCCAGCGACGAGGCGACCGCCTGCGCCATCTCCTGCTGACCCTCACGTGGCGATCCGCCGATGGCGCCGACAGCGGATTCGAGGAGGTTCTCGACTGCTTTCACTCGTCGATGACCAGGTCCGGACGTTGGAATTCGCGCAGTTCGTCGACGAGTTCGGTCGGCACCTTCGCCTGCAGGCTGGTGCCTTCCGTGCCGTGCGATTCGTGTTCGACCGTGCCGAGGGCGTAGATCTTCGACACGAGGTCACCGCGTTCATAGGGAATGAGCACGGTCATGTCGATATCCGGGACGGGGAGGCGGTTCTCGATGGCCTCGATGAGGTCGTCGATCCCTTCCTTCGAGACGGCGGAGACGAACTGGGCGTCGGGGTACTCCGCGCGGAGGCCGGTGATCACAGCCTCCTCGGCGATATCGGCCTTGTTGAACACGAGAAGTTCGGGGATGTCCCCGGTCTCCACGTCCCCCAGTACATTGCGCACGGCCTGGATCTGACCGTGCGGATCCGGGTGGGAGGCATCGACGACGTGGAGGAGCAGATCCGAACCGGCGGCCTCCTCCAGGGTCGAACGGAAGGCTTCGACGAGCTGGTGGGGCAGGTTGCGGACGAACCCGACGGTGTCGGTGTAGGTGAAGACGATGCCGTCGGCGGTCTTGGCCTGCCGAACGGTCGGATCGAGGGTGGCGAACAGGGCGTTCTGCACCATCACCTCGGCGTTGGTGAGCAGGTTGAGCAGGGAGGACTTGCCCGCGTTCGTGTACCCGACGATCGCGACGGACGGCACATGATGGCGGGCGCGGTTCTTCCGCTTCGTCTCTCGAGACGGCGCCATGGCGTTGATCTCCCGGCGCAGCTTCGACATGCGCGCACGGATGCGGCGACGGTCGAGTTCGATCTTCGTCTCACCGGGTCCGCGGGAGCCGATTCCGGCACCGCCGGCGACACGACCACCGGCCTGCCGGGACAACGACTCACCCCAACCGCGCAGACGCGGCAGGAGGTATTCGAGTTGGGCGAGTTCGACCTGGGCCTTGCCTTCGCGGGATTTCGCGTGCTGGGCGAAGATGTCGAGGATGAGCGCGACGCGGTCGACGACCTTGACCTTGATGACGTCCTCGAGTCCGCGCCGCTGGCTGGGGGCGAGTTCGGAGTCGATGATCACGGTGTCGGCGCCGACGGAGGCGACGACCTCGGCGAGCTCGGCGGCCTTGCCCTTGCCGAGGAAGGTGCCGGGATCCGGCTTGTCGCGGCGCTGGATGAGCGCGTCGAGGACGTCGGAACCGGCGGTTTCGGCCAGTGCGGCGAGTTCGCGGATCGAGTTCTCGGCTTCGGCCTGGGTGGTGTTCCAGATGCCGGCGAGGACGACGCGTTCGAGGCGGACCTGACGGTATTCGACCTCGGTGATGTCTTCGAGTTCGGTCGACAGTCCGGCCACGCGGGTGAGCGCGGCGCGCTCGGCGAGGTCGAACTGGTCGTCCTCGGGGGTGGTGTCGTGATCGTCGAGGGCTTGGGCGCCTCGGGAGAGCACACGGTCGAGCATCGCGTTGCGACGCTCTTTGTCTTCAGACGTCATTCATTCCTTTGTTCTCTGCCGTCCGCACGGGACTTCTCGTGCCGACGTCGTCATGCCTCGCACCGGTCGTGGCGGTGCGCACCGACGGTGGTGTCCATCAATTCTCCCACAGCCGTCTACACTGAAACCGTGTCAGAGCACTATTTCACCGAATCGCCGAGCAGCGAGGCCAAGTCGCGGGAACTCAACCTCGATCTGGCCGGCCGCGCCGTCACCGTCGAAACCGTATCCGGCACGTTCTCGCCCACTCGCCTCGACCTCGGCACGGCTGTGCTGCTGCGGCATCTGCCTCAGCCGCCGGCCGGCGATGTCCTCGACCTCGGCTGCGGGTGGGGTCCGATCGCCCTGCACACGGCTTTGGACGCCCAGGACGCCGAGGTGGCTGTGCGAGTGTGGGCGCTCGACGTCAACTCCCGGTCCCTGGAGACCACCGCGGCGAATGCGCGCAGGCTGGGTCTCGATACGATCAACACCGTCACCGCCGCCGATGTTCCCACCGACCTGCAGTTCGCCGCGATCCGGTCGAATCCCCCGATCCGCATCGGCAAGGACGCACTGCACGAACTCCTGGAGACGTGGCTGCCGCGTCTGGCCCCGGGCGGTCGCGCCGATCTCGTCGTGTCGAAGAACCTCGGTGCCGATTCCCTGCAGAAGTGGATCGCCGGGATGCTCGGTGACGGCTTCGAGGTCGTGCGCACGGGATCGTCGAAGGGCTTCCGCGTGCTCACGGTCGAGCGCGGCTGAGCTCAGCTGATCGTGCCGCCGGCGACGAGGACCGCGGGTCCGGCGAGGCTGACGCGTCCGCTCGTGCCTTCGGCATTAGGTTCGATCTCGATGCGCAGCTGACCGCCGGGCACGTCGACTCTCCACTGCAGAGGTGACTTCTCGCCTGCCCAGTGGTGGGCTGCGATCGCGGCCGCGCAGGCGCCGGTTCCGCAGGAGCGGGTCTCACCGACGCCGCGTTCGAACACGCGCATGCGCAGGGCGCCTTCTCCCCCGGCCACATCGGATCGGGCGGGCTCCATGACGATGTATTCGACATTCGAGCCCTGTGCGGGCACGGGGTCGAGGACGGGGGCATCACGCAGGTCGGCGGCGGCGAGTTCGGAGTTCTCGGCCAGGGCAACGACGGTGTGCGGATTGCCGGTGGACACGCGCAGTCCGGGGCGGGCGACCTCGATGCCTCCGGTGGTCACGAGCACGCTGCTCGACGGGTCGAGTGACCATTCGCCCATGTCGATCGTGTACCAGGCGTCGCTGGCGGATCCGGGTCCGGGCGTGCCGGTGTCGACGACGTCGTCTCCGGTCTGGACCCCCAGGGCCGGGTTGAGGGTGGTGCGCACGGTTTTGATTCCGTCGCGGGTGCCCACGAGGATATCGCGGGCCTCGGCGGAGACGCGGCCGCTGGTCACGAGTGCGTGGGCGAAGACGCGTACGCCGTTGCCGCACATCTCGGAGAGGCTGCCGTCGCTGTTGTAGTAGTCCATGAACCATTCGGCACCGGCGTCGGCCTGTTCGGCGGCTCCCGGGATGCCGCTGGCGGCGGAGCGGACGATGCGGATGATGCCGTCGGCGCCGAGTCCGGCCCGCCGGTCGGCGAGCGTGGCCACGGCTTCGGGATGCATCTCCAGCCTGCTGTCGTCGTCGGAGAGCAGAACGAAGTCGTTCTGGGTGCCGTGTCCCTTGACGAAGGTGACATCGGACCAGGCGGCGAACGGGGTATCCGGAGTGCTCATGGCTCCATCCTATCGGTGACGGTCGGCTCAGGTCTTCAATGCCCGTTCAGGACGTCGAGCGCGGCCGCCATGTCGGGCTCGGCCGCTATGTCGTCAGTGCCCGCCCAGCACGTCGAGGGCGGCCGCCAGGTTCTGCTCGGCGTCGGCGGCACTGCCGTCGATCCAGTGGATGCGCGGATCACGACGGAACCAGGTGTCCTGCCGGCGTGCGAACTGCCGGGTGCGGATCGTCGTCTCATCCTTCGCCTCGGCGGCGGTGAGCTCTCCGGACAGGTGGCGTTGGATCTGTGCGTACCCGATGGCGCGCGACGCCGTCTTGCCTTCGGCCAGTCCGGCGTCGAGGAGCCGAATCACTTCATCGACCCATCCGTGATCCCACATGAGGTCGACGCGAGCGGCGATGCGCTCGTGAAGCGCGGCTCGGTCCACGCTCAGGCCCAGATGGATGGTCGGTTCGATCTCCTGATAGTCCGGCAGCTGAGCGCTGAAGGCACGGCCCGTGAGTTCGATGACCTCGAGGGCTCGAACGATGCGTCGCTGGTCGTTGACGGTGATCTTCTCGGCCGCTTTCGGGTCGAGTTCGCGCAGCTTCTGATGCAGCGCCCACCGGTCGACGGCGACCTCGGCCTCTAGGCGGGCCCGCAGCTGAGGGTCGGTGCCCGGGAACTCCATATGGTCGACCGCAGCACGCACGTAGAGCCCGGACCCGCCGACGAGGATCGGCCGCAGTCCACGCCCCCGGATGTCCGCGATCGCCGCCCGCGCACGTGCCTGAAAGTCCTGGACGTTCGCCTCTTCGGTGACGTAGAGGATGTCGATGAGATGGTGCGCGATCCCCCGACGCTCATCGACCGGCAGCTTCGCCGTGCCGATGTCCATCCCGCGATAGAACTGCATCGAATCCGTGTTGATGATCTCTCCGCCGAGGCGGCCCGCCAGATCCAGCGCCAGGTCCGATTTCCCGGTGGCAGTGGCTCCGACGATGGTGATGATCGGCGCGTTGTCCTCAGCCATCGGCGATCACCCCCAGCTTCCGGTTCCGCAGAGTGACCGCACTTCGTGGACACGTTCGTCGATGACCGGCTCCAGCGTCGACACCCGAGCACCGTGGTCGACGAGGTGGCGGATTCCTGCGGCTAGCACGCTGAGATTCGCGGCCATGGTCTCCGCTCGTACACAGATTTCGACCAGTCTTGCGGTGTCGATCGTGGGCCCGGAGGTGAGTGTCTCCACGACAGCACGATCGAAGTCCTCGGCACCGTCGATCGGGGCCAAGGGCGCGTCCTCTGTCGCGGCACCCGAGAGGTCGATGGGCAGCAGAAGATTCTCGCTCGATCCGAACGGGCCGATGCCGACGTCGGCGGCGTGAGCGTGAAGGATCGCGACGATGATGGCCGGGTCGGCCGCCTCGGCGAGTCTGCGTTCGTCCGTCGTCAGGGACGCAACGTTATCGACCCAGTCGGATCCGGCCAGAAATCGACCCGTGCGAGTATCGACTCCACGGTCGATCCCCCAACCGCCGAGCCCGGCCACGGGCGGCAGCGTCTCGATGGGCAGCGCCCAATCGGACTGCGACCTCACGGTGTTGTGGAGCACGGTCCGCAGTTCGACCATGCGAGTGGTTTCGCTGTGGTCGATGTTCTCGAGCAGCACGGGGGCTGCCGGGATGACGGCGAAGGCGCCCATCTCAGCCGCGGGTGCGGATGGTCGGCATGCCGAGGTTCGTCGCGCCGGCCGAGCCCTGGCCGGGGCTCGGTGCACCGCAGCTGTCCGCCTGTGCCCGGTCGTAGGCATCACCGGCGCGGGACGGGCGCACGGAGAATCCGGAATCGGCGAGGAGGAAGTAGGGCTTCGCCTCGGTGACGGTGGCGGTGACGAAGTCACCGGGCCGCGGCATCTGTGCACCCTCGGGGATTCCCACGTGGACGAGGCGATTGTCTTCGGCCCGACCGCTCAGCCTGGGGGAATCGGCGTGGGGCAGCTTGGTCACGAGCACCTCGACCTCGCGGCCGATCTGGGCTTTGTTCTCGTCCCAGGCGATTTCGTCCTGGAGTGCGGTGAGGCGTTCGAATCGCTCCTGCACCACGTCCTTCGGCACCTGGTTGTCCATCGTGGCCGCGGGTGTGCCGGGGCGGATGGAGTACTGGAAGGTGAAGGCCTGGGAGAACCGAGCACGGCGGACGATGTCCATCGTGCCCTGGAAGTCCTCTTCGGTCTCTCCCGGGAAACCGACGATGATGTCTGTGGTGATGGCCGCGTGCGGGATGCGCTCGCGCACGGTGTCGAGGATGTTCATGAATCGCTTGGTCCGGTAGGACCGCCGCATGGATTTGAGGATCGTGTCCGAACCGGACTGCAGCGGCATGTGCAGCTGCGGCATGACGGTCGGGGTCTCTGCCATTGCGTCGATGACATCGTCGGAGAAGGCCGCCGGGTGCGGGCTGGTGAAGCGGACCCGCTCGATCCCGTCGACGTTGCCGACGGCGCGCAGCAGTTTCGCGAATGCTCCCTTGTCGCGGAATTCGGCACCGTAGGAGTTGACGTTCTGGCCGAGCAGGGTGACTTCGACGACTCCGTCGGCGACGAGTGCTTCGACTTCGGCGAGGATGTCGCCGGGACGACGGTCCTTCTCCTTGCCGCGCAGGCTGGGCACGATGCAGAAGGTGCAGGTGTTGTTGCAGCCGACCGAGATCGACACCCACCCGGAGTGCTGGGATTCGCGCCGGCTGGGCAGGGTGGAGGGGAAGACGTCGAGGCTTTCGAGGATCTCGACCTGGGCTTCCTCGTTGTGGCGAGCGCGTTCGAGCAGCGCCGGCAGGGAACCCATGTTGTGGGTGCCGAAGACCACGTCGACCCAGGGGGCCTTCTTCACGATGGTGTCGCGGTCCTTCTGTGCCATGCATCCGCCGACGGCGATCTGGAGACCGGGGTGGTTCTCTTTGACCTTCGCGAGCTGGCCGAGGTTGCCGTAGAGGCGGTTGTCCGCGTTTTCGCGGACGGCGCAGGTGTTGAAGACGACGACGTCAGCCTGGTCGTCGGTTTTCGCCTGAACGTAGCCGGCGTCGTCGAGCAGTCCGGACAGACGCTCGGAGTCGTGCACGTTCATCTGACATCCGTAGGTCTTGACCTCGTAGCTGCGAGGGGTGGTGCCGGATGTCGTCGGGGATTCAATCAGTTCAGTCATGGCGCACCTATTCTAGCTGTTCCCCGGGTGCCGTTTCAGTCGTCGGCGAGCACGTCTCGTGTGACCTTGATGCAGATCGCCGAGGGGAAGCCTCGGCGGGCGAGCATGCCGAGGATCCGACGCTCCCGCACCGCATAGTCGAGGCGCCGTGTGGAGGCGGCCTTCTTCTCGGCGACTTCGCGGGCGAGCTCTTCCTCGCCGTCGATGTCGGCGACTGCGTCGGCGGCCAGTTCGGGGCTGATGCCCTTCTTGCTCAGTTCGCGTTTGAGCACGGACCGGGAGAGTTTCCGGTTCTCTCGCTGTGCCCGTGCGAACCGGTGCGCGAACTCTTCGTCGTTGAGCAGCCGCGAGTTCTGCAATTTTTCGATGAGGACATCGATCGCTTCGGGCATGAGGTCGCGTTTGAGCAGCTTCTTGCGCAGTTCATCGCTGGAGTGATCGCGCATGGCGAGCATGTTCATGGCCGTCTTCTTCGCCTGGGCGTAGTCCGCATCGAAGTCGGGCGCCTCGTCCTCGTCGTCATCGAAGCTCAGCCCGGGACCGGAAGCGAAATCGGGCGGACCGTCGCTGCCATCAAGGAAATCTGGACCATCATTCTCGGCGGCAAGGAAATCAGGAACGTCGATGAAATCCGGAGTCGAGTCGGTACCGCCCTCGACCCACCCGTTGTCCGGTTCCTGCTGCTGTCGTTTCCAGCCGCTCGAGTTCTTCTTGCGCTTCGAACCGGCTGTCGTGTCGGCCTTCGATGCCGCTCGTGCAGATTTCCCCGACCGTTTTCCCGAGCCAGCACTGGAACGCGACCCGGAACTCTTTCGGCTGCCGGTACGACCGTTGCCGCCGTCGACATCACCGTCGTCGAGGCCGGAGAGACCGGCGAAGAATCCGGCCTCCCCTTCGGCATGACGTTGGTCGATCTCCGAGATCGCGCTGCGCAGCTGCGAGAGCTTCTCGGTCTGAGACGAGTCGTTCCGGCCGAAGTCCCCCGCACCGACCGTATCGGTCGCTGCGGAGGGCCCGTGGCCGCTGTACTCGTCGTCAGTCGACGAGGCGTCAGGAGACTTCGACGTCATCCGTCTGAGCTTCTCCGACCGCCTCGGCGCCGTCCTCGGGTTCGTCGACCTGGATGAGACCCAACTTGTGTTTGATCTTCAGCTCGATCTCTTCGGCCAGGCCGGGGTTGTCACGGAGGAAGTTGCGGACGTTCTCCTTGCCCTGACCCAGCTGATCGCCGTCGTAGGTGAACCAGGAACCGGACTTGCGCACGATGCCGTTGTCGACTCCCATATCGATGAGGCTGCCTTCGCGGGAGATGCCGTGGCCGTAGAGAATGTCGAACTCGGCCTGCTTGAACGGCGGAGCGACCTTGTTCTTCACGATCTTCGCACGGGTTCGGTTGCCGACCGCGTCCTGACCTTCCTTGAGGGTCTCGATGCGGCGGACGTCGATGCGCACGGAGGCGTAGAACTTCAGGGCCTTACCGCCCGAGGTGGTCTCCGGGGAACCGAAGAAGACGCCGACCTTCTCACGCAGCTGGTTGATGAAGATCGCGGTGGTCTTCGACTGGGCCAGGGCACCGGTGATCTTACGCAGAGCCTGCGACATCAGACGAGCCTGCAGACCGACGTGGCTGTCTCCCATCTCGCCTTCGATCTCGGCCTTGGGCACCAGGGCTGCGACGGAGTCGATGACGATGATGTCCAGCGCACCGGAGCGGATGAGCATATCGGCGATCTCGAGAGCCTGCTCGCCGGTGTCCGGCTGGGAGACGAGGAGCTGATCGGTGTCGACGCCGAGCTTCTTCGCATACTCGGGGTCCAGTGCGTGCTCAGCATCGATGAACCCGGCGATTCCGCCGGCCTTCTGTGCATTCGCCACGGCGTGGAGAGCCACGGTGGTCTTACCGGAGGATTCCGGACCGTAGATCTCGACGACGCGACCGCGCGGCAGACCGCCGATGCCCAGAGCGATGTCGAGAGCGACAGAACCGGTCGGGATGGAGGCGATGGGCTCACGCACACCGTCGCCGAGGCGCATGATCGCGCCCTTGCCGTAGTTGCGATCGATCTGGCCCATTGCGGCTTCGAGCGCCTTCGACTTGTCGCCGCCGGTGGGAACCTGAAGGTTCTTGGGTGTACGTGCCATGACGTCTCCTCTTCGTTGCTTTTCCTTTGAGACCAAGGCTAGAAGATGGCACTGACATAACGACAGAGGAAGCGATTCCCCCGTGGATAACCAGCCACTCATGGTCACAGGTCCCGTGATTCCTCACCAGGATAACCCACATGGGAACAGGTGTTCTATATATTCGGGTGTGTCGCGTGTCTCCGCGGAATCTAGGCCGACGCCAGGCCCAGCTGCCAGGTGAGACCGAAACGGTCGCCCACCCACCCGAACGGTCCGACCCCGTAGTCGTCGAGCGGCATGAACACAGTCCCCTGCGCGCTCAGTGCGGTGAAGAGGCGTTCGAGTTCCTCGGCCGATTCGCAGTCGACCATGAGCGAGACGCCAGGGGTGATGTCCCACTCGTGGGCGACGAAGCTGTCGCTCAACCGCAGTCTCTGGCCGGCGATCTCGATCTCGGACATGATGACCGTGCCCTCGGCACCCGGTCCCTCGGCACCGTAGCGATTGTCGAGGATCACTCGCCCGTCGGCGAAGAGCTCGACATAGGTGGCCATGGCTTCGGCGGCGCTCTGGCCGCGGCTGGGCTGGAAGGTGATGAACGGGACGGCCTGATTCATGCGGTCAGTCTACACTCGGCCGACATCACGCCGACAGAGAAGGTTTCGCGCACCTTCGAGAAATCAGAACGGAGTCGAGCGCGGCTTCTCCTTGCCCAGGCGTCGGGATTCGGGAACGCCCATGGAGTCACACACGGCGATCCAGATATCGCGAGGTTCGACACCGGCTTCGAATGCCTGCTCCGCGGTTCGTGAACCCAATGAGCTCAGCGTGAGGTCGGTGTGCAGGGAGGCGGCGCGAGCCTCACCGAACTCCTCGTTCATGAGGATCCAGTAGAGCGTATGCCGCATCAGGGCTTGGCAGCCAGGCGCGGAGAAGAGTATCCCTCGGGGTGACCGAGGATCTTGTCCGAGAGCTCCTGCGGAATGGTGTCGGGGATCTGCACGCCCTCTTCGAGAGCGAAGCGATCGGACACGGACGACAGCAGTGCCGACAGCGGCAGATCGAGTGCTTCACAGATCGCCGACAGCAGCTCCGAAGAGGCTTCCTTCTGTCCGCGCTCGATCTCACTGAGGTAGCCCAGCGAAACGCTGGCTCCGGTCGAGACATCGCGAAGGGTGCGTCCTTGACGACGGCGGGCAGAACGTAGTGCGTCGCCGATTTCGACTCTCAGTAACATAACGCGGCCCTCCCTTTGTCAGCGCGTCCCGTCAATGTAGTTCCAACAACCTTACAACCTGGCCGTGACACAGCACCAACCTGGTGCCCCGAGCGGATGGTATTGCCAGTCCATTCGAAGACTTTGGAGAATTTTCGTCCGATGGTCATCACCCGGTCAACCCCACAGCGGTCGGCGTTATTCCGCGACCGACTCACGATCGGCTGTCCCCTGCCCGGCTTCCGGCCCGAAGGCGAGTTCGCGCACGAATTCGTCGAGGTTGACCGCCATCGCCTGTACCGTCTGACTGCGGATGGCGTCGCGGTCACCGGTGAACTCGTGCTCGAGGACCTTCGCCTTCCCGCCGAAGGCGATCGCCGTGTAGACGAGTCCGACGGGCTTGTCGTCCTGCGGATCGGGACCGGCGACCCCGGTGCAGGAGATCCCGATGTCGGCGACGCACTGCACTGCCGTGCCGACGGCCATCTGCGCGGCGACGACCGGGTCGATCGGTCCGGTCTCCTCGAGGTGGTCGGCATTCACTCCGGCCAGGCTCGCCTTGAGGTCGGTGGCGTAGGTGACCAGCCCCCCGCGCACCACGGCCGACGCGCCCGGCACGTCGACGAGCGAGGCGACGAAGCGTCCCCCGGTCAGCGACTCTGCCGAGGCCAGTGAGATCCCCAGCTGAGAGCAGGTGGAGATGATGCGACGCGCGGTCGCCGTCAGCTCGGACTCAGCCACGCTGTGTGTCCCCGCCGGTCTGCGTGTCCCCGGCGCTCGGCCCATCCCCGCCGCTCGGCGCATTCTTGCCGTTCTTCGCGTCCTTGTACAGCTTCGCCGCCTGCACGCAATAGTCGACGCCGGTGACGATGGTGACGACGATGGCCGCGGCCATGATGACCCAGGCGACGACGAGGAGGATGTCGGAGACGACGGAGGGCGCCACGTCCGAGAGCGGGAAGACCACCAGGAACAGCCCGATCGCCGCCGTCTGCAGCACGGTCTTGATCTTGCCCCCGCGCGAGGCGGGCATAACGGCGATGCGGATCATGAAGAACCGCAGCACGGTGATGCCGAATTCGCGCACGAGGATGATCACGGGCACCCACCAGGGCAGTTCGGCGATGATCGCCAGACCGATGAGCGCGGCTGCCATGAGCGATTTGTCAGCGATGGGATCGGCGATCTTGCCGAAGTTCGTGATGAGGTTGTTCCGCCTGGCCAGGTAGCCGTCGACGAAGTCGGTGAACATGGCCAGCAGGAACACGACGAGCGCCCACCAGCGCAGGGTCACATCGTTGCCGCCGTCGGTCAGCAGGAGCACGAGGAACAGGGGCACCATGATGATGCGCAGCACCGTGAGTGCGTTCGGAATGTTCCACGGACTCGGTTCCGCTGCGGGCTGCTGGGAGGCTCCGGCCTCGATTCGATCGTTCACGCATCCAGCCTATCGGAGTGAGCTGAGCAGATCATCCCAACCATGAGATTCACGACGACAATCGCCGAGGCGGCGCACCGTCGCAACGGTGAGCCGCCTCGGCGAGGGGTGGGGTTCGGATCGGATCAGCGGCCGGTGAGCTGCCAGGCGTCCTCTCCTGCAGCTTCGACGACCTCGAGCCCGGTCTCCGGGTCGACGTCGCCGACGGTGAGGTCGCCGGCATGGCCGACTCCGTTCGCGTATCGGTCGGACGATGCTGAGCTGGACGACGCCGAGCCGTGGGAGGTGTTCCCGTAGTCGTCGTCGAACTCCTCGTCGTAGTCCCCGGCCGCCGACGCGTGCCCGGATCCGGACTGGCCGTGGCCCTGGCCCCCGTCGGTCGGGGCGTCGGCCGCCGCGCCGGACGAATCACCGTCGGGCGGGGTCTCGCCCTTGATGATGGCCAGGGTGCCGGGCAGATCGTCGGGGCGCACGAGCACATCGCGGGCCTTCGATCCCTCGGAGGGTCCGACGATGCCGCGGGACTCCATGAGGTCCATGAGGCGACCGGCCTTGGCGAAGCCGACGCGCAGCTTGCGCTGGAGCATCGAGGTCGATCCGAACTGCGTGGTCACGACCTGTTCGATCGCCTGGAGCAACAGTTCGAGGTCGTCTCCGATGTCCTCGTCGATCTGCTTCTTCGGTGCTTCGACGGCCACGTCTTCGCGGTAGTTCGGGGTCAGCTGGCTCTTGACGTGCTCGACGACCTTCTCGATCTCGGACTCGTTGACCCAGGCTCCCTGGACGCGCATCGGTTTGGCCGCACCCATCGGCAGGAACAGCGCGTCACCCTGTCCGATGAGCTTCTCCGCGCCGGGCTGGTCGAGCACGACTCGCGAGTCGGCCAGCGATGAGGTCGCGAACGCCAGACGTGAGGGCACATTGGCCTTGATGAGGCCGGTTACGACGTCGACGCTGGGTCGCTGCGTGGCGAGGATCAGGTGGATGCCGGCGGCACGGGCCAGCTGCGTGATGCGCTGGATCGAGGCTTCGACGTCGCGCGGGGCGACCATCATGAGGTCGGCGAGCTCGTCGACGACGACCAGCAGGTACGGGTAGGGCTGGAGGACGCGCTCGGAGCCGGCGGGCGGGTGGATCCGACCTTCGCGAACGGCTTTGTTGAACTCCTTGACGTGTTTGAAGCCGTAGTGCGCGAGGTCGTCGTAGCGGGCGTCCATTTCGCGCACGACCCATTCGAGTGCCTCGGCGGCCTTCTTCGGATTCGTGATGATCGGGGTGATCAGGTGCGGGATGCCTTCGTAGATCGTCAGCTCGACGCGCTTGGGGTCGACGAGGATCATGCGGACCTCGTCGGGGGTCGCGCGCATCATGATCGAGGTGATCATGGAGTTCACGAAGCTCGACTTACCGGCACCGGTGGCACCGGCGACCAGGAGGTGGGGCATCTTCGAGAGGTCGGCGACGACGAATCCGCCTTCGACGTCCTTACCCACACCCATGACCATCGGGTGGTCGGTCTTGCGGGCGGCCTTCGAACGGAGCACATCGCCGAGGGCGACGTTCTCACGGTCGGTGTTCGGGATCTCGATGCCGATGGCCTTCTTGCCGGGGATCGGCGAGAGGATGCGCACGTCGGCGCTGGCCACGGCGTAGGCGATGTTCTTCGACAGCGCCGTGACCTTCTCGACCTTCGTTCCGGCCCCGAGTTCCACCTCGTAGCGGGTGACTGTGGGGCCACGGGAGAATCCGGTGACCTCGGCGTCGATCTTGAACTGCTCGAGCACATCGCGCAGGGCTTCGACGACACGGTCGTTGGCCTCGGAGCGTTCCTTCGCGGGAGGTCCGGGCTGGAGGTTGTCGGAGGCGGGCAGGGTGTAGGTGACGTCGCCGGCCAGGGTGAGCTGCTCGACGCGTTCGGGCAGCTGCTCCGTGGGCGGAGGTGCGGGTGCGTTCGTGATCGGCACCGGCGCCGAGGCGGCAGCGGGCTCGGACTTCTTCGCCTGGTTCGCGGCATCGTCGTCCATCCCGATGGTCTTCTTCAGCTCGGCCATCTCGCGTTCGGCCTTGGTGGGGCGGCGCTGGCCGGGCTTGAGCTTCGGCTCCGGGCTGGTCTCGATCCGGGTGGTGTCGGCCTCTTCGTCGCTGACGTCGTTCTCGTGGATGTACGCCTTGTCGTAGGCCTTCGTGGCGGTGTCGTCGGCGGCGGCATCCGAGTCGGCATCCGGGATCTCGGTCTTCTTCTTGCGACTGCGGCGCTTGGCGCCCATGACGGGTTTGAGGTCGGAGGTGCGGCCGTTCTCGGCAACGAGGTCGGACTGTTTGGTCTCGGCCGCCTCGGCGTCGGTCGCGGGTCGGGCACCGCCGGTGAGTCGGTAGTACAGGTCGGTGAGTCGGCGGGGAATCGCGCGCACCGGTGTTGCGGTGACCACGAGCAGGGAGAACAGCCCGAGGAGGACGAGCAGCGGCACGGCGACGTAGACGGTCGTCGCGATGACCAGCGGCGAGGACACGACGAATCCGAGCGCGCCTCCCCCGTTGGCCATGGCTTCGCGGGAGTTCGTGAAGGTCGGGTTGCCGGCGGCGATATGGGCCAGCCCAGAGGCGGCGAGCAGACCGAAGATCATCCCGATGAGGATGCGGTTGTTGCCGCGGTTGTCGTCGCCGCGCAGGAACAGGCGGATCGAATAGCAGGTGAAGACCACCGGCAGGGCGAGTGCCACTCGGCCGAAGGTGCCTTCGACGATTCCGCGGACGGCGTCGCTCATCGCGCCGGGGATGTTCCACCATTCGAAGGCGGCGATGATGATCGAGAGTCCGATGAGGAAGAAGGCTGTGCCGTCCCGCTTCGTCGGTGATTGATCGGTCGGTTCGTCGCTGAGAGTCTTTCGCGCACGGTTTCCGGCCATGTGGGCCACTCCCCTCCATGCACCGGTGACAACGTTTGTCCCGGGTTCTTCGGTCCCCGCTTGACCGGACCGACCAGCGTTTTTGCGCGCTGTGCGTTTCCCGGAACCAGAAGCGGGGGAAGTCGTTCTGGTCGCCATGTCACTCATCTTAGGACGATACCTGGCTCCTGCCCAGCAAATCCGCAGGTTTCGGCGTGTGGCGCGGCGGTCGGCAGGGGCTTCGGCAGCCGAGGCGAGTCCGACAGATTTCGACGTCACCTGGGGTGTTGGCGAGGTCACCTGGGGTGTTGGCGAGAAGGTTGCGCAAGGCAGCGGAGTGCCGGCCTGCAGGCTGGAAGTGCTGCATTCGACACCATGCGGAGTGAATGCCTATCTCGCCGAAAAACGGGCTGCGTGTCGAGAAACGGGTGTGCACATGCGTTTCTCGACGCTTCACCCGTTTCTCGGCGACGATGCTCTGCCGCGATCCGTTTTGCGTCACGGCTGAATCTCTCCGCGGGCTGGAATCGACCGTCTGCGTCTAGCGCTCCAGAAGGGAGGAAGGGCGAGTCCGCCACAAACTGGACTGAAACGATCAAAAAGACAACGGATATTGTAGGCTCCTGCTGAAACGCCGCTCACGAAAGGGCAATTTGTTGAAACGCTTCACGATCGGAATCATGGCTGTGGCCTGCGCATTCACGCTGTCTGCCTGCTCTGGCGGATCCGGTGATCAGGCTGGGCAAGGCCAGAAACAGGATGAGGCCTCCCCTGATCCAGCAGCTGTCGAATCTCAGGAAGCCGACGAACGCGCGGCTCTGAGCGGCGACGAATACAGCGACAGAATCCTCTCACTGGAGGACCTGCCCAGTGGCTTCACTGTCGGTGACGACGTCAAGTTCGGAGAGAAGGAAGAGCAGTCAGTCAATCCGTTTGACTCCGACGACAGCTCTGCCGATGCCGCTTCCTCACAGTCAGAATGCATCGTCGGCGCCATGGCAGCTCACTCATCAGAATTGGACGGAGTCTCTGCCGCCCGAACCTTTGATCAGTCCGGCGACAATGGCGGTTCATACATCATGACCTCATTGTCCAGACTTGAGAATGGCTCGAAACCGCTGCTCAAAGAACTCCGCAAGACTGTCAACGACTGCCAGGAGTCGATCAACGCTGAGCCTGCCGAGTCGGTCGACGTCTTCGAACCCAAAGGCAACAAGGGCGAAGGCTTCTGCACTGCGGCCTACAACGGAACTTTCTTGGGCCAAGGGAAGATCGCGATGTCAGAGTGCTACGTCTCCTGGGCCGGTGAGTTGCTGACAGTTCATCAGATGGCGTTCGAAGGCGAAACCAGCCCCGCCATCGACGAGGAAGCCATGAACGGTGTCAGCGACTACCTGACCGAAGATCTTCTCCCGACGGCGCTCAAGAAGGCAGAAATGGCGGCGAACTAGAACTGAGCACGGCGTTGAGCGAGATAAGTGGGCTCAGATTGCACGTTTTCCACCGCCGGATTTTGGCAATCTGCGCACACTTAACCTGCCCAGCGCGGCAGAATCAGCACGGCTGGTCCGCGTCGACATTCCGCTGATAGGTAAGCTGGCTCTTGCGAGCGATGAAGACGAACTCGCGGCCCGGTCTGTCCGGGGCGTCACGGATCTCATCGACGACGAATCCGGCGTCCTCCAGTGACTTCGTCAGCTCAGCACGGTCACGAAACTGCAGGCGGCTCCTCTGTTCGACGCGACGGCCGTCACGTTCGAAGACCAACATTCCAACGAAATCGACGAACGCGCCGTGCGCGGCGTCGAATTCCACCCACGACTTGACCGTACCCACACCGCCGACCTCGGCCGTCGAATAGGTGTACTCTTTCGTCCATTCCAGCCACGCCTGCCTCTCGGGGTCGCGTGATTCGAAGACGAGGAGTCCGCCCGGCGACAGTCTCCGGCGGATCGCCGTCAACGTCTCCGCCCAGGCTTCATCTCCGAGAATCGCCTGCGCCACGTTGGCTGTCATGAAAGCCATGCCGGCCTGCAGCGGAGGCAGGTCCGCTGCGATCCCGTAGACCCACGTCACCTTGCCGGCATGGGGTTTCGACTGCGCCACGTCCAACGCCAACGCCGAGGGATCGACGCCCACGACCTCCACTCCCCGACCGGCGAGCATCGTGGCGAACGTACCCGTTCCGCATCCCACATCCACCACCGAGGCGGCCCCGAACTCCTCGACCATCGCCGCGTAGACGTCGAGGTCGTCCCGTTCTGGCCCTTCGAAGATGTCATAGACGGCCGCACAGCGCGCGTCGACATAGCTGTCCCCGGCGTCATCAGCGGGATTCCGAGCGCCGTCAGCGGGCATGCGAATCGCTCGGATGCATGGCGATGAACAGACCCCACTGAGTGGCGCCGTCCTTCTTGCGCCGACTGCGGAACTCTTCGAACAGCTCATCGATCCGCGACCGGAATTCCTCGACCTCATCCGCCGTGAGCATCGCGGCCATCCGCCCCATCGTCCGCTCCTCATAGGGTGCGGCGGTGAACTCGGCGGTGAAGGCCTCGAGCATCTCGGTCGTCATGTCACCGGTGTTGAGGAACCAGCTCTTGCCCGTGGCGAGGTACGGGATCTCTCGGGACCCGCGCCTGCCCCTCCGCGCCTCCTGAGCCTCGAGGAAGCCGGTGTCGGCGAGCATCCGCACGTGGTGGAGCGAGGTCGCGGGATTGAGGCCGGTCGCCTCGGCGATCTCACGATTGCTCAGGGCTTCGTCCAGGCACAGCCGCAGGATTCGGATGCGAATACTCGAGGCCAGCGTTTTGGCCTCGGCCTCGGTGGCGTCCCGGCGCTCGACTGCTCGGGCGAGGGAGGCCGCGGCGGGTGTGTCATCGCTCATGCCTCAACGCTAGCGAGTGATCGGGAGAAGTCAATCAATCCCGTCGAGTGATTGACTTCCCTCAATCGCTCGTGGAGCATTACTGATTGACAACCCTCAATCACTGACGCTCAATCACTGATCCTCCGCCCGCCGTCTCGAGGAAGAGCCATGGCCACATCCGACCAACCGCCATCGAGCGAACCACAACAGCAACACGGTCCCGCTTCACCACTACGGCCGAAACACGTCTCACTGTGGAGACACCGTGACTTCATGAAGTTATGGGCAGGCGACACGGTCTCCGTGTTCGGATCCGAGCTCGTCCTCTTCGCCCTCCCTCTCATCGCCGTGCAGCTCCTCCACGCCGACGCCTTCGAAATGGGAGTGCTCGCAACCCTGGAATCCGCGGCTTTCCTGCTCATCAGCTTGCCCGCCGGGGCCTGGGTCGACCGTCTGCCGAAGAGACTTGTCATCGTCTCCGGCGACATCATCCGCGCCGCCATCCTCCTGACCATCCCGCTGACCTGGATGGTCGGCGCCCTGAGCATGGTCCAGCTCTACTTCGTCGCGGCCGGAGTCGGAATCGTCAGTGTCTTCTTCGACATCGCCAATCAGTCCTATCTGCCCGAGCTCGTCGACAGCGATGCGATCTCCGACGGCAACGGCAAGCTCCAAGCCAGCCAGCAGACTGCCGGAGTCGCCGGCCCTACGCTTGCCTCCGGACTGGTCACCGCGATCGGCGCCCCGCTCACCGTGGGACTGACGAGCATCTGCATGGGACTCTCCAGCATCCTCGTCGGGCTCATCCGACACCGCGAAACCCCACGGCCGGCCGAGGTGCGGGCCGGCTTCGTCGCCGAGATCCGCGAGGGACTCGGTTTCGTCATCGGCCACCCGCTGCTGCGCCGGATCACTGCCTGCACAGGTCTGACGAACTTCGCGTCGTCGGGCATCTTCGCTCTCTTCGTGCTGTACGCCCTCACCACGCTGGGACTGCACCAGGTCGAGCTCGGCATCATCATGTCCGTCGCCTCGGCCGGCGGCATCCTCGGTGCGCTCTCTGCCGCATGGGCGCAGAAGATCCTCGGCGAAGGAACGAGCATCGCCCTGTCCGCGCTGACCGGCGGCCTCTGCTTCCTCGGTGTCCCGCTCGCCACCGTCCTGCCGGCACTGCCGACCCTGCTGATCAGCTGGTTCCTTGCGACCTGGGCGGTCGTCGTCTACAACATTGCGCAGGTGAGCTTCCGCCAGCGCCTGTGCCCGAAGCCGCTGCTGGGCCGCATGAATGCCTCGATCCGCTTCCTCGTATGGGGGCCGATGCCGCTCGGCGCTTTTCTCGCCGGCATCCTCGGCGACTGGCTCGGGGTGACGACGACGATGTGGATTTTGGCGGCCTGTGCGCTGCTCGGCTCACTGCCGGTACTCGCCTCCCCGCTCGTGCGGATGCGCGCACTCCCCCGCGAACTCGATCTGCTCGGCAGCAGCGCAACCGCCGATCGAGAGTGATGGCGAAGGAGCGTTGCGAATCGACAGCTTGGTGAACGTGCATCAGCTCGGTCCCTGCACCAGGCTGTTGCAGGTTCACCAAGTTGTCAGCGAGATGTGCCCCACCTCAGCGGGTCGCGTAGAGGTGCTCGGGCCGGCCTGTCGACCCGTACTGCAGGGACACCGTGATCGTGCGCGCTTCGGCGAGCTTCGCCAGATGCCGCTGCGCGGTGGCACGGGAGGCACCGACCGCCTCGGCGACCTCGAGTGCCGTCATCGGACCGCTCGCCTCCTCGAGTGCGGCGAGGATCCGCGTCGTCGTCGACGATCCCGCCGGGCTCGCCCCGGTTCCGCCGACGGCCGCGGCATCATGGAGGTGGCGCAGCTGCCGCTCGAGGTCGGCCTGACCGACCTTCTCCCGCTCCCAATAGCGGAGGAACCTCGCGTAGCGGCGCAGGAAGTTCTGCAGCACCTCGGCTGCGAAGGGCTTGACGATGTACGTCATCGCGCCGGCCCGCAGCGACGAGCGGACCACCTGCGGATCCGTGACCGCCGAGAGCACGATCGCATCGATATCGGTCTCGCGGATGAGGTCGACACCGGTGCCCTCGGGCAGCACATAGTCGACGAGAAGCAGGTCGACGTCGTGCTCGGCGATGATCTCGCGCGCTGTCTTCAGGTCGCGGACGGGTTCGAGCGCCGTGAAGCCGGGCACCTCGTCGACATAGCGGGCATGGATCTGCCCGACGAAGAAGTCGTCATCGAGCACGAGAACGTTGACCATCATCTCTCCTCACCAGTTGGGAAATCGTCGTCGGCGACCGTCACATCGCCCGCGCCGTCAGCGCCCGCGCCGCCCGCGCAGCCTGCCGCTGTCACGTCGCCCGCACCGTCAGCGACCGCATCGCCGTCGTCGCCGTCGTCACCCGCGCCGTCAGGATCGTCGAGCGCATCGGGCAGGCGTACGCCGAAGCTCGCCCCGCCGAGGTCCGGATCGTGTCCGTCGATGAGCCACACCTCTCCCCCGCCCTTCTGCGCGACCCGGCGGCAGAGCGCGAGTCCGATGCCGAGTCCGTGACCGTCCCCGGTGCCGGTTCCCGTGGTCAGTCCGATCCCGAAATCCGGCGCCGAGGCGGCCGTCGAGGTTGTGAATCCCTCGTCGAAGATCCGTCCCGCCACCTCGTCGTCGATCCCGTCGCCGGTGTCCGTGACGACCGCGTGCAGTTCCGTCCCGGAGCTGAGCACTTCCACTTCGACCCGGCCCCCGTCCCCGGCGTACCGTTGCCCCGCCACGGCCGCGCGCACGGCGTTGTCGATGAGGTTGCCGAGGATGAGCGTGACCGCTTCCGGGTCGCGGACCGCGCCCACGGCAAGGGAGTCCGGTGTCACGGCCAGGGTCACTCCCGCTTCGGCGGCGGTCGTCCCCTTCGCTTCGAGGACGGCCCGCAGGTACGGATCGGAGATGAGGTCGATGTCCTCGACCGGTGTCGTGATCGGCCCGGTTCCCAGGAGGGAGGACAGGTAGGTGTGGGCCTCATCAGTGGCACCCGTATCGACGAGTCCGAGCACGGTGTGCAGCCGGTTGGCGAACTCGTGACGTTGAGTGCGCAATGCCCTGGCCATCGCGGTGACGGATTCGAGCTGGCGGGCCATCGTCAGCATCTGCGTCTCGTCTCGCAGGGTCACGACGCCGCCGACGGAGACCCCATCGCGCTGCACCCGCACGGCCGTGGCCAACAGGATCCGGTCGTTGATCGTGATCCTCCGCCGTAGCGCCCCGTCCGCGGGCGCATCGGCCATGAGCGCGGTGACCTCGTCGGGGACATTGACGAGTTCCTCGTCGGAGACGGCGGCCAGTTCGCGGTCGGAATCCCCCCGCCGAGGCGGCTGCCCCGTTCGCGTCCACCGTGCCGTTCGCATGGTCGACGTGCTTCACCGAGGCGGTCCCGAGCAGCTCCTTCGCGTTCGAGTTGCTCAGCGTGAGCTTCCCGTTCGTGTCGAAGCCGAGCACTCCGTCGTCGAGGCCGTGGAGCACGGCGCCTTGGTCGCGGGCCATCTCGGCGAGCTCTTCGGGTCCGATGCCGAGCGTCTCCCTGCGCAGCCGGCGCCCGAGCATGACCGACACGACTCCGCCGAGCGCCAGGGCGAACACGGCCACAGTGCCGAGCAGGATGAGTTCGCGGCGGACATCGGCATCGAGCACGGAGGCGAAGATGCCGACCGAGACCTCACCGACGACAGTTTCTCCGTCCTCGGTCGAATAGATCGGGACCTTCGCCCGCACCGTCTCGCCCAGAGTTCCGGATTCGTGGGAGACGTTCTCGCGACCGGCCAGCGCCTCATCCGGCGATGTCGAGACCTTGTGACCGATCTTCGACCTGTCGGGGTGGGTGAGTCGGATGCCGCGGTCGTCGGTGATGACGGCGAAGGTGATCCCCGACCGGTCGCGCAGATCACCGGTGATCGCCAACATCGATTCCACGATCTGCTCATCGGGCTCATCGGCGTGTTCGGCCGAGGCCTGCGTGGCGGCGGCTCGGACGTCCGGATCGATCGCCAGCGTGCGGGCAGTGGCCAGCGCTTTCGTCTCGGTCACCTCGGTGACGGTGCGCGCTCCCATCCACGCGAACACGCCGGTGATCAGGGTAAGGATCACGATGACGAGCGCGAGCTGAGAGATCAGCACACGACGGGAGAACGAACGATGGGGCCGGGGCACGCGCTCAGCGTAGCCGCGTTTGAGCGCAATGCGCAAAAGGCACGCAACGATCTAAAAGTCATCAGCGCACACAAACGCGCGGAGCCCGTGATCTGGGCCCTACGGTGTTTCGAGCCTCACATTCGCCTTCGAAGGAGAAGCTCGTGCTTGTCATTCTCGGTTTCGCCATGATCGCCGTCTTCATGACACTGATCATGACCAAACGACTCTCGCCGATCCTCGCACTCATCCTCGTGCCCACCATCTTCGGCCTCTTCGCCGGGGCCGGTCTGGGCATCGGTGAGATGGTCATGGACGCGATCGCCTCGATGTCGTCGACGGCAGCGCTGCTGCTCTTCGCCATCATCTACTTCGGCATCATGATCGACGTCGGCCTCTTCGACAAGCTCGTCGAGTTCATCCTCAAGGTCGCCGGCAACGACCCCGTTAAGGTCGTCCTCGGCACTGCGCTGCTCACCGGTGCCGTGTCGCTCGACGGCGACGGATCGACGACGTTCATCGTCGTCACCGCGGCCATGCTGCCGATCTACCAGCGTCTCGAGATGTCGCCGGTGGTGCTCACCTGCGTGGCCGGTCTCATCAACGGCACCCTCAACATCGTTCCATGGGGCGGACCGACGGCCCGAGCCTCCTCGGCGCTGCAGATCGACGCCAACGAGATCTTCGTCCCCATGGTCCCCTCCCTGGTGGCCGGCCTGCTCGTGTGCTTCGTCTTCACCTATGTGCTCGGCATCTCCGAACGCCGCCGCCTGGCCAAGAACGGCGTCGCCTGGGCCTCCGACCGCGGGTCGAACCGTCGCAGGGACCTCGTCGGCGCCGTGGCCGGAGCCAGCACGACCGCGGGTTCGTCCGCGGGCGGCGGGAACGGTGCGACCACGGGTGGACACGGACACGGATTCGGGTCGACCGCCTCGGCGAACGATGGCACCACCACCGAGGCAGGACCCGCCTCCGGAAGCGACACAGACGGATCCGCCGAAACTGGTTCGGGCCTGACGAACACCGCACTCGATCCCAACCGCGCAACCCTGCGGCCGCAGCTGTTCTGGTTCAACCTGGCCCTGACCGTGGCCGTGATGGTCCTGCTCATCATCGACATCCTGCCGCTGCCGTACCTGTTCATGATCGGCACCGTCATCGCACTCATCGTCAACTTCCCGAAGATGAAGGACCAGCAGGAGGAACTCGCCTCCCACGCGACTGCGATCATCTCCGTCGTGGCCATGGTCATGGCCGCAGGCGTGCTCACCGGCGTCATGTCCGGCACCGGAATGGTCGACGCGATGGCCGCATGGCTCGTCGACGTCATCCCGAACGCAATGGGCCCCTACATGGCCGTCATCACCGGTCTGCTGTCGATCCCGATGACGTTCTTCATGAGCAATGACGCCTTCTACTTCGGCATCCTGCCCGTGCTCGCCGAGACGGCCTCCCACTTCGGCATCTCCGCAGCCGACATGGCCCGCGCCTCGATCACCGGCCAGCCCGTGCACATGCAGTCACCGCTGGTGCCCGCGATCCTGCTGCTCGTGTCGCTGTCCGGCGTCGAGCTCGGCGATCACCACAAGAAGGTGCTGTGGCGGGCGCTCATCGTCGCCCTCGTCATGCTCGCAGTCGGTGTGGCCGTCGGCGTCATCGGAATCGGCTGAGCGGAGGCCCCAGATGACTGATCTCTACTCGACCTCACAGCCCCGCTTCCCCGTTCCGTCTCGGCAGGTCACCGCGTCACCGGGCATCGGCTCGGCCTCGCGCACCGTGGTCCTGGCGCTGCGCCCCGATTCCTCGGACGAAGTGCTCGAACAGGCGATCGCCGCGGCCCGCCGTGAGAACGCAGCGGTGCAGGCCGTCGTGTTCGGCACGGATACGACGACCGCGCCGTCGACCTCTCCCCTGGCCGAGTGCACGAAGTTGGGCACGGCCCTCGCCGAGGCGGGACTCGAGTATGCCGTCCACCGTGCCGGTCCCGATCCGGCCGAGCAGATCCTCGGCCTGGCCGAGGAGCACGACGCGGCGATGATCGTCATGAGCACGAAGCGCCGCTCACCCATCGTGAAGCTGCTGCTCGGGTCGAGTACGCAGCAGGTCATCCTCGAAGCCGAGTGCCCGGTGCTGTTGGTGAAGTAGAAGCGCGGGACAGGTCGCGGCCCGGTACGCGGCGCCAGTCGTGACGCGTCAGTCGCGCGGCGCTAGACCCCGGCGATTCCGCGGCCCGGGGCGAGGATTCCGCGCTGATCGACGAGCGACTTGAGCTCTACCAGACCCTGCCGGCCCGGCTGCGGGCCCCACGCGTCGACCTCATCCCAGACCGATGCGGGCGCATGGATGAGCCGGGCGGCGATGAAGTGCAGTCCGAAGCTGCGCAGATGTTCGAGGACCACGCGCGTGGCCACTCCGGGTTCGGAATCCGGGGCGCCGACGCCCAGTTCGAAGGACCCTGTCGCGCTGCCGCGCAGCTGCAGCGGATAGCCGATCGTCGTCTCCAGCCGGTCGACGGCATCGATGAGGGTCGGAATGAAGCTCGGTGCCACCGACAGCTCGATGGTCGCGGCCAGCCGCGCTCTGCGACCCCACCATTCCGGCTCGGCGCACGGAGTCGCGCCGGGAACACGATCGACGAGGTGGCCCACCTCCTCCTCGACTGCGTCGGTCTCCCCTTCGATGAGAACTACTGTCGCCGCCGGCGAACCGGCTGGGCGTTCGCTGACGACCGCGTCGGGAACGCGACGGGCGGTCAGAAGGTCGCAGGCCGCCTCGGTGCCGGGAATCCACACGAATCTCTGCGTTTCGGGTCGCTCGGTCAGACGGATCTCGGCTTGGGCGATGATCGCCCGGGTCCCCCAGGATCCGGTGATGAGGCGCGGCAGAGCGCGACGGCCCAGATCCGGATGGAGGCCGTGGGCTGTGCGGGCGATGGTCCCGTCGGCGGCGACAGTCGTCACGGACAGGACTGTCTCAGCCAGCCGCGGCCGGCGCAGTTGGCGCGGCCCGGTGGCCGCGGTGGCGATCATTCCGCCGAGGGTGGCGCCGGCGTCGATGCGGTCGCGGGGAAGGTCAGCGAGAATCTCCTGTCCCGATCGGGCGGCGAACCTGGTCAGGGCGCTGATCCGGGTTCCGGCTCCGGCCCGGATGGTGTCGCCGGCGTTGAAATGGTCGGCCACCTCGGCGATCGAGGTCAGGTCGATGAGCAGGCCCGGAGTGGACGCGGGCGGATGATCGTCGAAGGCAGTGCCGCCGCCGAACACAGCGACGGTACGGTTCTCGGCGTGGGCGCGGGCCATGAGCTCGGAGAGTTCGGCGATGCTGCTGGGACTGGCCAGTCGGGGCAGTTCGTCTGTGGTCAGGCTCATCCGCATCTTCCGTTCCTGCTGTCTCGGGCGCTGCGCTGCATGCGTGTGTATGTCGAGCTTAACGAAGAACGCCTCCGAAATCGGTGCGCGAGGCACAGATTTCGGAGGCGTTCGGCGTCGTCACCGACCGCGTACCTGCATGCCCTGGTCAGGGCGCGCGGTGCGGCCGGAGTCGCTCACGACGCGCAGATCACGACGTACGGATCACGGCATGCGGGCGTACGCCGGCAGGGTGAGGAAGTCGACGTACTCGGGATCGAGGGCGACCGAGACGAAGGTGTCGGTGGCGTCCTTCCAGCCTGCGTCGTCACCGGGCAGCTTGGCGACCTCCTCGGCGACGATGCGCTCGACGAGCTCGTTGGTCACCTTCTCACCGGAGTCCAGGGTGATTCCGGCGTCCAGCCACTGCCACACCTGGGAGCGGGAGATCTCGGCGGTCGCGGCGTCCTCCATGAGTCCGTTGATGGCGACCGCGCCGTTGCCTTCGAGCCAGGCGCGCAGGTACTGGATGCCGACGGACACGTTGGTGCGCAGGCCGGCCTCGGTCATCGCACCCGGGGTCGACTTCACGTCGAGCAGATCGGCGGCGGTGACGTTGACGTCTTCGCGCTTATTGTCGATCTGGTTGGGCTTGTCGCCGAGGGTCTCGGTGAAGACCTCCTTGCACAGGGCGACCATTCCGGGGTGAGCGACCCAGGAGCCGTCGAAGCCGTTGGAGGCCTCACGCGACTTGTCCTCGCGCACCTTGTCGAAGGCGGCCTTGTTCGCGGCTTCGTCCTTCGAGGGGACGAACGCGGACATTCCGCCGATGGCATGAGCGCCGCGCTTGTGGCAGGTGCGTGCGAGCAGTTCGGTGTAGGCGCGCATGAACGGCACCGTCATCGTCACGTCCGAACGGTCCGGCAACAGGTAGTCGGAGCCGCGGGAGCGGAAGTTCTTGATCACGGAGAAGATGTAGTCCCAGCGTCCGGCGTTGAGGCCGGCCGAGTGCTCGCGCAGCTCGTAGAGGATCTCCTCCATTTCGAAGGCTGCGGTGTAGGTCTCGATGAGCACGGTGGCGCGGATGGTGCCGCGGGCCAGGCCGAAGGCATCCTCGGCGTGTTCGAAGACCTGGTTCCACAGGCGGGCCTCGAGGTGGGACTCCATCTTCGCGAGGTAGAAGTAGGGGCCGCGGCCCTTCTCGATCTGGATCTGGCCGGCGGTCGAGAAGTAGAGCGCGAAGTCGACGAGCGAACCGGAGGTCTCCTCACCGTCGATGAGGATGTGCTTCTCGGGCATGTGCCAGCCGCGGGGGCGCACGACGATGGTCGGCAGCTCCTCGTCGGGGGCGAGCTTGTATTCCTTGCCCTCGGGCGAAGTGAAGTCGATGTCGCGAGTGAGCGAGTCGAGCAGGTTGATCTGGCCCTGGACGACCGAATCCCATTGCGGGGTGTTCGCGTCTTCCTGGTCGGCCAGCCACACCTTCGCGCCGGAGTTGAGCGCGTTGATCGTCATCTTCTTGTAGGTGGGGCCGGTGACCTCGACGCGGCGGTCTTCGAGACCGGGTGCCGGAGGGGCGACCTGCCAGGACGGATCATTGCGGATCTCAGCGGTCTCTTCGAGGAAGTCGAGGTCCTTGCCTGCGGCGATCTCGGCTTGGCGCTTCTTGCGAGCCTCGAGGCGCTCGAGACGGTCGCCGTTGAACTTCCGGTGCAGATCGACGATGAGCTCAAGCGCCTTGGGCGTGAGGACCTTCTCAGCCCCGTCCGGCAGCTCACCGGTGATCTCCATCCCGGCGGGGATGTCCAGGTTTTCGATATGAGCGGTCATCGATGGTTCTCCTTAGTCAGCACATCGGTGCTGCGTCCTTATCCACATCTGGTGATGCGATATGTTCGCTGGTCAACGGGGTTTTGACTGCGAAACTTTCACATTGTGAAAATGTTTGTTCACACAACGAAAGAATATGAGGTGATGCACGTCTCGTCAAACCATATCCTGCATTCGAGACGGTGTGTTCGTTGACACCGCCCAAGGGGCCGGAGAGGATGAGAAGGACATTTCTCGTGGACTCACCGAGGCGGCAACGACGCCGCGGATCGGACTGAAAAGTGGACAACCTCGCTGTTGCAGCTCTCTTGGCCCTCTCCCCCATTCTCTTGGCCGGAATCCTTCTCATCGGATTCCGGTGGCCTGCGAAATACGCCATGCCGATCGGACTGATCGCTGCCGCGCTCGTGGCGAACTTCGCCTGGCAGATCGAGTGGGTGACGATCGGCGCATCGGTCGTCCAGGGCCTCCTCGTCGCGATCGGACTGCTGTGGATCGTCTTCGGCGCGCTTCTGCTGCTGGCCACGGTCACCCGGTCCGGAGCGATCGAGACGATCCGCTCCGGGTTCATCGCGATCTCCCCGGACCGGCGCGTGCAGGTCATCATCATCGCCTGGCTCTTCGGCTCCTTCATCGAGGGTGCCGCCGGCTTCGGCACTCCGGCGGCCGTGGTCGCCCCGCTCTTGCTGGCCCTCGGCTTTCCCGCGATCGCCGCGGTCCTCGCCGGTCTCATCATCCAGTCGACTCCGGTGAGCTTCGGCGCCGTGGGCACCCCGATGGTCGTGGGCATCGGTACCGGCCTGTCTCAGGAGGACGGCTCGATGTCGGCCGATGTCGCCGAACGCGCCGGTCAGCTCGGCCTCGGCCAGGCCGAGTTCGTCGCTCACACCGCCGCTCAGGTCGCGCTCATCCACGCCTGCTGCGGCATTCTCATCCCGCTGCTGCTGTCGTGCATGATGACCGGGTTCTTCGGTGCCAATCGGCGCTTCGCCGACGGTCTGGCCATCGCCCCGTTCGCGATCTATGCGGCTGTGGCGATGATCGTGCCCTACCTCATCGTGGCCAATGTGCTCGGACCCGAGTTCCCGTCGCTGCTCGGCGGACTCATCGGTCTGGCCATCGTCGTGACGACCTCCCGGATGGGCTTCCTCATGCCGAAGAAGACCTGGGACTTCGCTCCGCGTGAGACATGGCCGGCGACCTGGATGGGCACCGTCGACCCGAACAAGGAGAAGGCGCAGCTGACGAAGAAGATGTCGCTGGCCCGCGCCTGGTCGCCCTATCTCATCGTCGTCGCCCTGCTGCTCATCACGCGCAATGTGCCCGCGATCAAGGAGTTCCTCACCGGTCCGGCCGTGATCAAGATCGATAACATCTTCGGCACCCCGATCAGCCAGAATATGGATCTGCTGTGGTCGCCGGGGGCGATCTTCGTCCTCGCCTGCGGGCTGACGTACTTCATCCACCGGATGACGAGTAAGCAGATCGCAGGCTCCTGGCAGATCGCCGGTTCGCAGATCGCCGGCGCTGCCGTTGCTCTGCTGTGTTCCCTGCCGCTGGTGCGCGTGTTCATCAACTCCGGCGCCGACTACAACGGTGCCGGCCTGGATTCGATGCCGGTCACCCTCGCCGAGGCGGCCGCCAGCTCCGTGGGCGACGCCTGGCCGCTGTTCGCCCCGTTCGCCGGTGCGCTGGGTGCATTCGTGGCAGGGTCGAACACGGTTTCGAACGTCATGTTCTCGCAGTTCCAGTTCTCCACCGGCACCGCGATCGGTGCCGCCAGCCCCGAGACCGTGGTCGCGGCACAGGCGGTCGGCGGCGCCGCTGGGAACATGGTGGCCGTCCACAACGTCGTGGCCGCCTCGGCGACGGTGGGCCTCATCGGTCGGGAAGGCGAGCTCATCCGGCGGACGTCGATCCCGATGCTCGTCTATTCGCTGACCGCGGGCGCTCTGGCGTTCATCGGCCTCAACGGTCTGGGCTTCAATGCGGGCACCGTCGTCCTCACCGCGATCATCATCGGCCTCGCCGTCGTCGTCGTGATGCTCCGCCGCTCACCGGGCAAGCCGCTTGCCGGGGTCGGCGTCGAGGCGGCGGCCGGCGGCAGCGAAGGCACGGCCGACGACGATCCGGAGCCCACCACGCGCACCTGACTGCCGCCCGCGCTTGACTGTGCCGTCCGCGCGGATCGTCCCCGCACCTGACGCTGCCGTCCGCGCGGATCGTTCCCGCACCTGACGCTGCCGTCCGCGCGGATCGTTCCCGCGCCGGGTGTCATCGCCTTTTGGCACAGGAGTCATCGCCTTCTGATCCAGGCATCGGGTTCAAACGCGATGTGCCGATCAGAACGCGATTCGTCCGGAACGCGACAACGCCCGCAGGACCGTCAGGCACCTGCGGGCGTTCGTGGGTTCGTCGGCGCAGCCGCCCGCCGACAGTCGAGCCGCTCAACGACGGAGCCGCTCGAAGACCGGGTCTCAGACGATGACGACCATGGGGACGATCATCGGCTTGCGGCGCAGCTTCGACGACACCCAGCGGCCGGTGGTGCGGCGCACCACCTGCTGGAGCTGGTACTGATCGGTGGTGCCGTCACGCAGGGCATCCTCGACGGCCTTCTGCACCTTCGGGATGATCGAGTCGAAGACGTCATCGGACTCGGCCACACCGCGGGCGTGGATCTCGGGTCCGGCGATGAGCGACTTCGTCTGCGAGTTCACGGCCATGAAGATCGTCACGAAGCCCTCACCGGACAGGACCAAGCGATCCTTGAGGTCCGCCTCGGTGATCTCACCGACCGACGAACCGTCGACGAAGACGTAGTTGCAGTCGACGGCGCCGACGACCTCGGCGTGGCCGTCCTTGAGGTCGACGACCCAGCCGTCATCGGCCAGGACGATGTTATTCGGGTCGACTCCGGTCGCCTCGGCGTGGCGGGCGTTGGCCAGCAGGTGACGCCATTCGCCGTGGACGGGCATGACGCCGCGGGGTTTGACGATGTTGTAGCAGTAGAGCAGCTCGCCGCCGGAGGCGTGGCCGGACACGTGGATCTTCGCATCGGCCTTCGAGATGACGCGGGCGCCGAGCTTCATCAGGCCGTTGATGACCTTGAACACGGAGTTCTCGTTGCCGGGGATGAGCGAGGAGGCGAGGATGACGGTGTCGCCGTCGCCGACGTCGACGCGGTGATTGCGGTTGGCCATCCGCGACAGGGCGGCCATCGGCTCGCCCTGGGAGCCGGTGCACATGAGGACGATCTGGTCCTCGGGGTAGTCGTCGACCTTCTTGATGTCGATGAGCGTTCCGGCCGGCACGTTGAGGTAGCCGAGGTCTTCGGCGATCTTCATGTTGCGCACCATGGAGCGGCCGACGAGGGCCACCTTGCGGCCGTGGGCGGTGGCGGCGTTGAGCACCTGCTGCACGCGGTGGACGTGGGAGGAGAACGAGGCGACGATGATGCGGCGCTCGGCGGTGCCGAAGAGGTTCTCGAGCACGGGCCCGATGTCCTTCTCCAGCGCGGTGAAGCCGGGGACCTCGGCGTTCGTCGAGTCCGTCATGAACAGGTCGACGCCTTCTTCGCCGAGGCGGGCGAAGGCGCGCAGGTCGGTGATGCGGCCGTCGAGCGGCAGCTGATCCATCTTGAAGTCACCGGTGTGCAGGATGTTGCCGGCGCCGGTGCGGATGAACACGGCCAGGGCGTCGGGGATCGAGTGGTTGACGGCGACGAACTCGAGGTCGAAGGGACCCAGCTGGTCGACATCGTCTTCGGCCACCACGCGGGTGATGGGTTTGATGCGGTGCTCTTTGAGCTTGGCTTCGATGAGCGCGATCGTCAGCTGCGAACCGAGGATCGGGATGTCGCCCTTGCGGCGCAGCAGGTAGGGAACGGCACCGATATGGTCTTCGTGGCCGTGGGTGAGCACGAGGCCGATGATGTCATCGAGGCGGTCGTCGAGGTAGGAGAAATCGGGGAGGATGAGGTCGACGCCGGGCTGGTCCTCTTCGGGGAAGAGCACACCGCAGTCGACGATGAGAAGTTTGCCGTGGTATTCGAAGACGGTCATGTTGCGGCCGACTTCGCCGAGTCCGCCGAGCGCGACGATGCGGACGGCTTCTCTGTCCATCTTCGGCGGGAGGGACAGTTCTTGGGTCAATGCATTATTCACTGAGGTAACCACTCCTGGTCAATTGGGCGGCGACGAACGCCATCTGATCCTCATCAGCTGGGAGCAGCGGCATACGCACGTCGCGGTTGTCGAGTATTCCTTGGGCCTGCAGAGCGGCCTTCGCCGAGATCACTCCCGGCATGTGGTTCATGAGCGCATCCACCACGTCCGCGGTGTCGCGGGAGAGGGTGCGTGCGGTGTGAAGGTCGTTGTTCGCCACTGCGGAGACCATGGCGGCGAACCGGTCCGAGCAGACGTGTCCGGCCACGGACACGAGTCCGAGTGCGCCGAGGGACAGCAGCGGCAGGTTGAGGGCGTCCTCGCCGGAGTAGTACACGAGCGAGGAGTTGTTCATGACGAACGAGGAGGCGAAGAGGTCGCCCTTGGCGTCCTTGACCGCGAGGATGTTCGGGTGGTCCGAGAGTCGCAGCAGGGTGTCCGTGATGATCGGGGCACCGGCGCGGCCGGGGATGTCATAGAGCATGACCGGCAGGTCGGTGGAGTCGGCGGCCGCGCGCATATGGGCTTCGATCGCCGGCTGGGTCGGCTTCGAATAGTACGGGGTGACGAGCAGGATCCCGTCGGCTCCGGCATCGGCCGAGCGGCGGGAGAGGTCGATGGTGTGTGCGGTGACGTTGTTGCCGGTGCCGGCGACGATCTTGGCCCGCTTGCCGATGACTCCGCGGACGACGCGGATGAGTTCGACCTTCTCGTCGTCGGTCGTCGTCGGTGATTCGCCGGTGGTGCCGGAGACGACGAGCATGTCGTTGCCGAGCTCGACGAGGTGGTTCGCCACCTTCTCCACGGACGCATAGTCGATGCTGCCGTCGCGCTTGAATGGAGTCACCATTGCAGTGCCGACGGAACCGAACGCGTCAATGGCAGTCGCTGCTGCCTGATCACCGAGAATCGCCATAGACCCAAGGATACCGCCCACGTCGTCTCATCAGTGCAGTGGTCCACCCGCGTTGCGGGTGTCGTTCGCCTCGGATGCGGCGCTCATGCAGTCACAGTGAGAGACGGATCACACCCGTGTCCGTCCGATCGTCTACGCTTGTGCCCTGCCTGCCACCGAAACTCAGGAGTTTTCGATGACCCGCACCCGCATCCGCGATTTCCATGATGATGACCTCGACGGAATCATCCGTCTCTTCGAAGCCGCCGTCCCGGAATCCGCGGCCGCTCCTCCGCTCTATCCGCTCTCCGAGGTGCTGGCCGCCTGCCAGCGCAATCAGGCCGTCGTGGCCGTCCGCGATGAGGAGATCGTCGGTGCCGCCGTCGGCCGCGCCGCCCACGGTCAGGGGGTGCTCGTGTTCTTCCATGTCCTCGAGGCGGTCCGTGCCGATCCGGAGCAGGGCACCCGCGCCGAGGCGGGGCTGCTCGATGCGCTCGAACGCCGTCTCATGCCGCTGGGCTTGGGAAAGCTGTCGATGCTCATTCCCGCAGGGACGTCGGCCTGCGATGGTCTGGTGGCCAACGGGTTCGAGACCCGGTCCGGCTTGAAGTACGTCGAACGGCTTCTGCCCGTCCAGCGTCGCGAACTCGACCGACTCAAAACGGTGGGCGGACGGATCCTGCCGCGTCACCTCTGGGACGGGGTGAGCGGGATGCAGGAGGAGAAGGACATGCTCGAGGACCGCCTCGTCGTGCCCTTGGCCGAACCGGATCTCGCGGATCATTTCGGGGTGGTCCCGCCTCGGGCGGTGATGCTCTTCGGTCCTCCGGGGACGGGAAAGACGACGTTTGCGAAGGCCGTGGCGTCGCGGTTGGATTGGCCGTTCGTCGAGGTGTTTCCGTCGCGTCTGTCCGGTGAGCCCGGCGGTGTGGCCGCGGGTCTGCGCACGACGTTCGAGCAGATCAACGAGCTCGAGCATGCCGTGGTGTTCATCGATGAGGTCGAGGAGATCGCGTCGAAGCGCGGGGGTGAGCCGCCGTCGCCGACGCAGGGTGTGACGAACGAGCTGCTCAAGCAGGTCGGTCAGTTTCGAGATCGAGAGGGCCGGCTGCTCATCTGTGCCACGAATTTCGTCCGCGCCCTCGATGCGGCGTTCCTGCGGCATGGACGCTTCGACTATGTCATTCCCATCGGGTTGCCCGATGCGACCGCCCGGGAGGCGATCTGGTCGCGCTACATTCCCGAACACACGATCGCCGGTGTCGATCTCGAGGTGCTCGTCCATGCCAGTGACGGGCTGACCCCGGCCGATATCGAATATGCGGCGAGGCGTGCATCGCAGGAAGCTCTGGCGTCGTCGCTTCGCCAACAGCAGGTCGATATCTCATCCCGCACAGAAGTGCTCTCGACCGATGACTACCTCGAGGCTCTGCGGGCGACGCGAGCGACGGTGTCCGAGGAGACAGCCCGGGAGTTCGGCGAAGACGTGGAGACGATCGCCAGGCTGTGAGCCGGTCGCCGTATCCGTCGCTCGGGTGCGATGCCCCTACCCTTCGAGCAGACGGTCCGCGGTCTCGATGAGGATCCGCGTCATCGTGGACGGAGCGGGACCGTGACCGGCGACGGTGGCCAGGTCGAAGCCGTCGATGATGGCGACGAACGTGTCGACCACCTCGGCGGCGGAGAGCTGGAAGAGCTCGAATTCGTGCCTCTTCAGCCCATCGTCGACGATCGTCCGGAACAGTCTCCGCCATCCGGCGAACACGGCATCGACACAGTTCTGCAGGCCTTCGTCCGTGCGCGCGGCGGTGACGAGTTCGAGCCAGATCCGCGACCGCTGCTCGTGCATGCCCACCCCATGGACGGCAGCGAACGCATCGTGCAGGCGATAGCGAGCCATCCGACCGCGCGGGTCATCGCCCGGCTTCGCCATCTCTTCGAGGTGCAGCAGCACCGTCGCGGTATGGAAGGAGAACGCCTGGGCGAGCAGGTCGTCCCGGGACTCGAAGTAGTGCTGCACGGTGCCGATGGACATGCCGACTGCTTTCGCCACGTCCCCGAGTCGGACCGCGGCGGGACCTTTGGCGACGATGGCGTCGAGGGTCGCCTGGATGATCGCGAACTTCTTCGCCTCGGCCTGTTCGGTCGGCTGAGCCGGGCGCGGGCTCATGCCGTGACCGATTCTCGTCGTTCGGCCAGATCGGTCGCCGCGGTCAGACCTTCGTACACGGCCTCCTCGACCGTGCGCGGGGCCAGGGCGTCGCCGATCACCGTCACCGAGGCGGCCCCGACGTCGAGGTCGACCGGCACCGATCGCGGTGCCGCCGACACGATCGTCGCGGCGACGCCGTCGACCTCGTGGACGACCTCGCAGAGTGTGGATTGCAGGTACCCGGTGTCGGTATCGACGCCGACGAGGCGGGCGTCGTTGACGAATTGCACCCGGCCGGTCCGCAGTGCTTGGGACACGAGCAGGGTGCGGGTGTACTGCTGGATCGCGGCACCGGCGAAGTTCGCCGCGGTCGCCAGAGTCACCTGGCGTCCGGCTTCGGCCAGGCGCAGGGCGATGCCGAGTCCGATCCAGTCGCCCTTCCAGTCTGTGACGAGCACGCGCCCGACCGGCAGGTCCGGGGACTCCCGCAGATAGTCGCGGGCGCCGATGACGAACGCGTCGTCGGCGATCTCGAGGGCGGGCATGCGCTGTTCGGCACCGGTGGCGATGATGACATGGTCGGGGGCCACCTCGGTGATGAGGTTCTGGGTGGCCGGTGCGGAGGTGCGGATGTCAACGCCGGCGCGGGCCGCCTCGGCGGTCAGGTTCGTCGCCGCTCCCCCGAACTCGGACCGGTACGGCAGTTCCTGCGCCAATTGAACCGCCCCGCCGAGGTGGGGCTCCTTCTCGCACAGAACGACGTCGTCGCCCTGTTCGGCGGCGACCGCTGCGGCCTTGAGTCCGGCCGGTCCCCCGCCGATGACGAGGACCTTGCGTCTGGTGCGCACCGTCGGTCGGGGCAGGAAGGTCAGTTCCCGACCGGATTCGGGGTATTGGATGCACGAGATCGGCACACCCTGTTGGAAGTGGCCGATGCAGGCTTGGTTGCAGCCGATGCAGGCGCGGATCTCGTCGACGTTATCGGCTGCAGATTTGTTCGCGATCTCCGGGTCGCAGATCATCGCGCGGGTCATGATCGCCATGTCGGTGCGGCCTTCGGCGATCGCGGTTTCGGCTTCGTGGGGTTGGTTGATGCGGCCGGCGACCATGACGGTCTTGTCGGTGATCTTCTTGACCTGCTCGGACAGGTTCGTCGCGTATCCGGGGTCGATCTGCATCGAGGGAACGATGTGGACGGCACCCTGCAGGGTGGAGGAATCGCCAGCCGTGATGGAGAAGTAGTCGAGGCAGTCGACGCCGTCGGCGGCGTCGGCCACGTCGGCGACGCCGTCGGTGTCGTCGGCGTCGGCGGTCAGGGAGTCGAGGTGGTCGATGAGGTCGAGGATCTCAGCGGCGACGAGCCCGTCCTCGGTCTTCTCCTCACCGGAGACCCGCACGCCGACGACGACATCGGGTCCGACGGCGGCGCGGACGGTCTGGGCCACCTCGGCGAGGAACCGGCGACGATTCTCCGGGCAGCCGCCGTACTCGTCGGTGCGGGTGTTGACGGCGGGGTTGAAGAACTGGATGGGCAGGTAGCCGTGGCTGGCGACGATCTCGACGCCGTCGATTCCGGATTCGACGATGCGCTTCGCTGCATGCCCGTAGCCGGCGATGATGTCTCTGACCTCAGCGGTGGTCAGCGCTTCGGGGACGACTTTGAAGCGTTCCTGCGGTTCATCGCTCGGGGCCTTGGCCCGGGGTGCCATTCCGCGCTCGCCGTCCATGACTTCGCGGCCGGGGTGGAAGAGCTGGGCGACGATCGTGGCTCCGTGGCGGTGGACCGCCTCGGCGACGGCCCGGTATCCGGGGACGGAGGATTCGTCGGTGGCCATGAGCACGTGGCTGGTGTATCGGGCGGTTTCGTGGACGCCGGAGACCTGGAGCACGATGAGTCCGGCTCCGCCCTGCGCACGGGCCTCATGGTAGGCGACGAGGTCGTCGCCGATGTGGCCGTGATCGTCGAGGACGGTGTCATGGCCGGAGGAGACGATGCGGTTGCGGATCGTCGTCGAGCCGATCGTGATGGGTTCGAAGAGGTGGGGGAACAGCTGAGACATGATCATCCTTGATCAGTTCGTCGTGAGGTGCTGGGTGGCTGCCCCTCGTTGGGGCTGCCTCAGTTATTCATATCACCGCATGACGAACGGCGGCAAGGGTTGGCCCCCTGCTGCCCATCGCCGAAAGGGCGGCGCCCCTGCCGCCGAACGAATCGGTCTGTCAGAGCTCGCTGCCCGACACCGCGAAGGTGTCGCAGCTGTTCAGCCCCTCGTTGTATCCGGTGGTGAACCATTTCTGGCGCTGTTCGCTCGACCCGTGGGTGAAGGATTCCGGGTTGACGAATCCGGACTGCTCTTGGATGTGATCGTCGCCGACGACGAAGGCCGCGTTGAGGGCATCGTCGAGCTGTTCCTTCGTGGGCTCTTCGAGATAAGGAGTGCCGTTGTCGTCGGTGAGTGTGGTGACTTTGCCGAGCCAGGCACCGGCGTAGCAGTCGGCTTGGAGTTCGGTGCGCACGCCGTTGCTCTCAGGTCCGGTGCCGTTGTTCGGGTGCTCGCTCATCACGCCGGTGATGTTCTGGATGTGGTGACCCCATTCGTGACCGACGATGTAGAGCTGGGCGAGCTCATCGGCCGAGGCACCGTACTGCTGACGCAGTATGTCGAAGAAGCTCGGATCGATGTAGACGCCCTGATCGGCCGGGCAGTAGAACGGCCCGACCTGGTTCGAAGCGGTTCCGCACGCCGTGGACGTCTGGCCGTCGACCAGTGTCATCGCCGGCGGTTCGTAGCCGTCGACCTTCTGTGCCCAGTAGTCGTCGAGGACGACCTGTGCTCCGGCCATTCGGCAGTCGATGTTCGTGTTCGCGTCCTCACCCGTATCGCATTGCGACATGCTCGCCCCGCTCGACTGATTCTGACTGCCTCCGTCGTCCGGGGTGATGCCGCCCATCAGCCCGGTGACATCAACGCCGAGCAGCGGTCCGATGAGGAAGACGAGCAGGCCGACGATGCCCACGCCGCCGCCCCCGACGATCGCGGTGTTGCGACCGCGTCTGCTCGTCCTGTTGCCGCTGATATCGGCGTTCGGGTTGAAGGTCATGGCATAAAGATACCCCGGGAGCTGGCAAGGGCAGGCGAGCAGATGTGATGTCGTGTGAGAATCGTTCCATGAGCTCTCACCCGGCGGAACCTCACCGAGCGCACGACGCGGACTCCACGGCCACCTCGGCGAGGGTTGCCCGGCGGCTCAGCCCCGACGGTCGCCTCATCGGACTCGATGTCGCCCGCGGGATCGCTCTCTTGGCGATGATGGTCACGCACATCTTCGCGCTCGGCGACGAGACGGGGATGCCGACCTGGGCAGCGATCTTCGCCGGGCGCGCCTCGGCGCTGTTCGCCGTCCTCGCCGGCTGCTCTCTGGTGCTCTCGACCCGGTCACGGATGGCGGAATCGGGCCGCTTGCGCGATGCGGCGCCGAGCGTGCTCATCAGGGCGGCGGCCATCGTCCTCATCGGGCTCTGCCTCGGGTCGATCTCTGGACTGCTCGCGGTCATCCTCGTCAACTACGGGATCATGTTCGCCCTCGCCCTGTTCTTCCTGCGATTGCGGGCCGGGGCGCTGTTCACGATCGCTGGGGTCTGGATGGTCGTCTCCCCCGTCGTCTCGATGTGGGTGCGTTCGACGTTCCTCCTCGAACCGAGCTACCTGCCGATGGGCTTCTTCGACTTCGCAACGCCGGGGACGATGCTCACCGACCTCTTCCTCACCGGCTATTACCCGGTGCTCCAGTGGCTGTCGTACATTCTACTCGGCATGGCCGTGGCGAAGCTCGACATCGGACGCCACCTGCTTGCACTGTTCACCGCCGGACTCGGGCTCTTCGTTCTCGGACGCGGTGCTTCGTGGATTCTGCTCAATGTCTACGGCGGTGATGCCGCGCTCGTGGAGGTGTCGCAGATGTGGGGCACGGATCTCACGGCGGCCCTGTTCACCGGCAGCTACGGGGTCACTCCGGCGACGTCGTGGTGGTGGCTGGCGATCGCGGGACCGCATTCGGGGACGCCGTTCGATCTGCTCTCCACAGGCGGCACCGCGGTGATGACGATCGCTGCCTGCCAGGCTGCTGCGGTGCTCTTGGGTCGTCGGTCGTGGGCGCTTGCACCGTTGTCGGCGCCGGGATCGATGCCGTTGAGCGTGTATTCGGCGCACGTCGTGCTGTTGGAGATCACGAGATCTCAGATCGTCGGCAATCCGATGGAGGAGTCCGCAACGACGGACGAGCAGACTCTCGAGTTCGTCATCCACGCACTCACATTCGTGCTGCTGCCTCTGCTGTGGAAAGCATTTGTCAGCGCCCGCGGCCCGTTGGAAGGCGGAATCGCGGGCATCATCAGGGTGGCGTCGCCGGGACCTAAGCGCCCTGCTTCTGACCGTCCCGGAAAAGGCTGATCGATTTGCGCATCGTGGCGCGCGCTCGTTTGCGGTCGCCGCTGGCATCGTAGGCACACGAGAGCCGGAACCAGGACCGCCAGTCCTCGGGTGCGGCCTCGGCTTCGGCCTGGTACTTCACGAATTCCCTGTCGGCGGCCTCGCGGATGATCTTCCCGCCCGGTGTCCTGGGCAGGTCGTCGACGGGCAGTCCGCCTTCCTCCCCGAGGATGCGCGCGAGCTTCTCCGTACGGGCACCGAAGACGAGTTCGACGATGAGCGTCCAGGCGCCGATGACGGGCAGGACGAACAGGGCGATGCCCATGATCGTGGGGATCATCGCGGGTTCGCGCACGAGGATCCACGCCCGCTGGCCCATGAGGACGAAGTAGAAGACGAGGACGACGGAGACGATGATCGCCCCGATCTTGGCCTTCGACATCAGAGGTCGAGCATGTTCTCGAGGCCGTGGATGAGCCCCGTGTAATCAGCGATGGACCGCACGGCGGTGACGATGCCGGGCATGAACGCCGAGGTGGAGTGCGAGTCCGTGCGGATGGTCAGGGCTTCGCCGTCGGAGCCGAAGAGGATCTCCTCGTGGGCGTTCATGCCCTGCTGACGGATGGCGTGGACGTGGATTCCGTCGATGACGGCGCCGCGTGCACCCTGCGGATCGGATTCGGTGGAGTCGGGAACGGCGGGCAGTCCGGCGGCATTGCGGGCGGCGGCGATGCGCTGGGCCGTGTGGTTCGCCGTGCCGGACGGGGCGTCGAGTTTGCGGGTGTGGTGGATCTCGACGACTTCGGCCGAGTCAAAGTAGGGAGCCGCGAGTTCGGCGAAGCGCATGGCCAGGACGGCACCGATCGAGAAGTTCGGGGCGATGAGCACCGCGGTCTTGGGGTGGTCCTTCAGTGTGTCCTCGAGGCGGGCCAGACGGTCGTTGTCCCAGCCGGTGGTGCCGACGACGGTGTCGATGCCGCTCTCGACGAGGAAGCGGACATTGTCCTCGGTGGATTTGGGCACGGTGAGTTCGACGGCGACGTCGATGTTCTGCTCCAGCAGGGTCTCCAGCGAATCGCTGCTGCCGAGTGCGGCGACGAGTTCGAGTCCTTCGGCGTCGTTGATCGCATCGACGGCGTGGGATCCCATCCGACCCTTGGCTCCGATGACGGCTACGCGAATGCTCATATGCTGTGACTCCTTGTGCGATGATCCCTGCGAGGTGTGCCGGTCTGGCCGAAGCGAAGCGACCGGAACGATCTCCGCCAGTCAGTCTAGCGACCCACGGCAGTTCTCTTCACATCCAGTGACCCTCCGAACACTCTTGTTACTACGTGACGGCGGCCCAGCAACCTCGCGCGAGGTTGCTGAGCCGCCGTCAGGTAGCAATTGGGGTCTCAGCCGAGGAGGAGGCCCTTGGTCTGAGCGACTGCGCGGTCGAAGCGTGCGCCGGCGTCTGCCCAGTTGACGATGTTCCACCAAGCCTTGACGTAGTCGGGCTTGACGTTCTGGTAATCGAGGTAGAAGGCGTGCTCCCACATGTCGAGCTGCAGAACCGGGGTGCCCCCGAGCTGGATGTCGGACTGCTGGTCCTTGAGCTGCTCAATGAAGAGGTTCCCGCCGAGCTGGTCGTAGACGAGGACGGCCCAGCCGGAGCCCTGGATCGTGGTGGCCGCGGTGGTGAAGTGCTCGCGGAACTTGTCGAACGAACCGAACTGGTCGTCGATGGCTGCGGCGAGTTCACCGACCGGCTTGTCTCCACCGTCCGGGGACATGTTGTTCCAGAAGATCGAGTGGTTGACGTGACCGCCCAGGTTGAACGCGAGGTCGCGGGTCAGCTTCGGCACATTCGCGAGGTTGCCGGACTCGCGGGCTTCGGCCAGCTGCTGGGCGGCGGTGTTGGCGCCCTTGACGTAGGTGGCGTGGTGCTTGTCGTGGTGCAGCTCCATGATGCGAGCCGAGATGTGCGGCTCAAGAGCGGAGTAGTCGTAGGGCAGTTCCGGAAGTGTGTACTGCTCAGCCATGAGATTCCTCCTGATCAGATTTGATGACCACCACATCGGTGGCTTCATTTCGACCCTATCCCAGGGTCTCATCTCGGACAACAAGGGGATTCGGCAACCTATTCCATATGACGCGAGGTGACATCTCGACGCCGTTCCGGAAAGGCTGACTCCCTCACCGAGGCGGCCCCGACGTCAACCTGCCACCGCCACCTGCGTGCCGGTGACGGTTTCACCCGAGGTTGCGTGAGATGAGCAGCCGCATGATGTCCGAGGTGCCCTCCTCGATCTCCTCGAGCTTGGCATCGCGCATCCACTGCTCGACCGGGTGCTCTCGCGAATACCCCCATCCGCCGAGGGTCTGCACGGCCGCCCAGGTGCAGAACATCGCCGTTTCCGAGGCGTTCAGCTTCGCCATGGCCGCCGCGGCCGTCGTCTTCTCCCGGCCCACGGCGTCACAGGCGTCGAGCATCCGCGCCGCGTTGAGCACCTGCAGCCACGCGGCGTCGATCCGCGAGGACATATCCGCCAGCCGGAACGCCACGGCCTGATGATCGATGATCCTCGTCCCGAACTGTGTGCGCTCTCGCGCATAGTCACGCGCATATTCGAAGGCCGCCCGTGCCGTGCCGAGCGCCGCAGCCCCGAGCACCACCCGTGAGTTGTCAAAGGTGCGCATGAGTCCGTAGAAGCCCTGCCCTTCCTCGCCGAGGCGGCCCGAAGTGGGCACGAAGGCGTCGGAGAGGAAGATCTCCCGACACACGATGGCCCGCTGTCCCATCTTCTTCATCGGCGCCCCGAACTCCATCCCCTCGGTCTCCCGCGGCAGCAGGAATGCGCTGATCCCGCGCGAACGCTGCGAGGAGTCGGTTTTGGCGAAGACGACGTAGAAGTCGGCGAGCCCCGCGTTCGAGATCCAGGCCTTCTGCCCGTTGAGCACGTACCCGCCGTCGACGGCATCCGCCCGGGTGATGATCGACGCCGAATCCGATCCGGAGCCGGGTTCCGTCGTCGCCAGCGCCGTGATCTTCGGCTCCGGCCCCGTGAGAGGTCGCAGCCACTCCTCTTTCTGCTCCGGCGTGCCCAATGCGAGGATCGGGTCGGCGAAGAAGCCGTTCGAGCACACGAAGTTCCCGATGCCCGGATCCCCGAAGCACAGCTGTTCCTGGACGAGGCATTGGGTGAAGACATCGGTGAATCCGCCGCCGCCGAATTCCTCGGGGATCATGAAGTCGGTGATCCCGAGCTTCGCGGCTGCGGTGAAGATGTCGACGGGCGATTCGGTGTCGGCTTCGTCGACGCGGCGACCGGCCGGTCGGATCGTGTCGTGAGCGAATCCGCGCACGAGGTCGAGGATGTCGTGCTGTTCATCGGTCAGCGGCCACGGTGTGTAGTTCATCGGTTCTCCTTCGCATTGTCAGTGGAGGTCGGGCGCCCCATTGCGCCCGACCGACGTCCCTCGTCCCCAGTCAGTCGAGCATGTCCGCTCCGGCCCGGGAATCCTCGGTGATGTGGATGAGTGTCGGACCATTTGCTGCTTCCGCCTCGGTGAGAGCGGCCAGCAGCGCATCTGCCCCGTCGACATGGACCCCGCGTGCCCCCATCGCCTGCGCCAGCGCCGGGAAGTCCGGTCCGGTCAGCTTCACCCCGGACGGGGTGTCCCCGCGGTCGTCCATCTCGTTGCGGATCTCCCCGTACCCGCCGTTGTCGACGATGATGAGGCTCATCCGCACGCCTGCCTGGACGGCTGCGGCGAGTTCGGCGATCGTGAACATCGCTCCCCCGTCGCCTTCGACCGCGACCACTCTGGCCTGCGGAGCCGCGAGTTTCGCACCGATTCCGGCGGGCAGACCGAAGCCGAGCGTGCCCGCCCCTGCCGGGTAGAGGAACCGGTCACCGGGGCGGGCCTTCCACCCGGTCTGCGCCCCGTAGTAGCAGGCCATCGTCGAGTCCGCCGCGACGATGAGCGGCGAGTCGTCGGTCTCCGCGAACGCGGTGAGTGCCGTCGAGAGATCGGCCCAGGGTCGACCGTCGGATTCCATCGCCGAGGCGGCCCTTGCCTTCCAGCCGCCCGTCCAGTCCCGTGCGGCGATGGTCGCGGACTCCGTCCGCTGCACGGACATCCGCTCGTTCAGGGCGGCTGTCGCGTCCTTCGCGGCGGCGAGGATCGGATGGCTGACGTCAGCGTTCGTGAGCATCTGCACCTCGTCGATGTCGATGCGCACGACGGTGTCGGGCAGCGGCAGGGGGTCGGGCCAGAAGTCGCTGGGGGCCAGTTCGGTGCCGATCGCGATGACCGCATCGGCATCGCCCGTGAGCTCGGGGAGCAGTTCGAGGACCCCGATGGCGCCGATGGTGGTCTCGGCGCGGTCGTCGACGAGTCCCTTCGCATTCGACGACAGGACGATTCCCGCTCCGAGCGTCTCCGCCAACGCTGCGACCTCCTCTCCTGCTCCGTGAGCTCCGGCGCCGGCGATGATGAGCGGTCGCGTCGAACCGGCGATCGCCTCGGCGGCGGCATCGATCGCTGTGGGCACGGGAGCCGGCAGTGCCCGGGTCACGGACGGGTGGCGTGTTCCGGGGCCGGCGGCTTCGATGAGATCGAGCGGGATCTCGATTGCGGCCGGACGGGTCCGCCCCGAACGCATCGCCGACAGTGTCTGCCCCACCGCCAGCGACACCTCGCCGGGACTCGTGACCCGCATGACCTCGGTGAGGACGGCTGAGAGAGCCGCGGACTGATCGCGAACCTCATGGAGGAGCCCGTTGCCGCGGCCGGGGTGGGTCAGCGGCATGCCCGGCGTGATGAGGAGGACGGGTACGGAGTCGGTGAAGGACTGCAGCAGGGCGGTGAGCGCATTGAGCGCGGCCGGTCCGGTGGTCGTGACGACGACCTGCACCTCACCGGTGACGCGGGCGGCGCCGTCGGCCATATAGCCCGCGCCCTGTTCGTGGCGGGGTGAGACGATGGCGATTCCGGCGGCACTCAGCTGCGCGAAGATCTCGAGGTTATGGGTGCCGGGGATCCCGAAGACACGGGTGATCCCTTCGGCCTGGAGTGCGCGAGCCAGATGTGCCCCGCCGGTGGTGGTCGTCTGGTCCATTCTCAGTCCTCGCTGTTCGGGTTCTCTGCTGACACATTCCCTGCTGACACGTTCTCCGCTGGCGGGTAGTCCGTTGTCACGACGAGTGCGTCGACAGCCAGGGCGCCGTCCGGGGCGACTCGCACCGGGTTGATCTCGATTTCGGCGATGGCGTTGTTCCCGGCCACCAGTCGGGACACCGCGACGATGACCTCGGCCAGGGCGTCGATGTCTGCGGCGGGCCTGCCCCGCCATCCGGTGAGCAGCCGCGAGCAGCTCAGCCGCGCGATCATGTCACCGGCTTCGGCATGGGTGACGGGGGCGAGTTCGAGCCACGTATCGGCGAAGAGTTCGGTCTCCGTCCCGCCGGCGGCGACGATGACGAGCGGCCCGAAGTTCTCGTCCTGCCGACCCCCGACGAGGATCTCGACGACATGGTCACGTGTGTCCATCTCCTCGAGGATGTACTCACCATCGCCGAGGCGGCCCACCATGTCCGCATACGCCGTTTCGACCGCGTGGAGGTCGTTCAACCCCAGTGCGATGCCCCCGACCTCGGTCTTGTGAGCAGGCCATCCGGCCTTGAGCGCGAACGGTGGATTGAGTCCGGATTCCGGGACCGCCTCGGTGGGTGCGCGGGTCTCCCCCGGGCCCACGCTGCCCACGGTGACAGCGGCAGGGACGGGAATCCCCGCGTCCTCGATCACCGCTCGGGCGGCGGCGTATCCGGTGCCCCACGGGGTGACGGGGCCGGTGAGTTCGAGTGGTTCGGTGAGCCGGCCCGAATGGGCGGCGTAGAAGTCGGCGCGGGCGAGCACGCGCATGGCCGCTTCGATGGAGGTGCAGACGGGGACGCCGAGCTCCCAGAGGCGGGTGACGGCCGGCGAGGATGCGCTCATCGAGTGGACGATGACGGGTTTCTTCGCCTCGGCGACGAGGTCACCCAACCGGTCGACGACGGCCAGTTCCCGGTCGATGAGGTCGGGGACGTCCTCGCCGTAGCAGCCGAAGTATCCGGACAGGACGACGGCGTCGATGTCCGTATCGGTCAGCAGCACCTCGGCGAGGTCCGCGTAGACGTCGAGGTTCTTCTCTCCTGCGCCGTCGAGGTCGATGGGGTTGTCGATGTGGTCGGCGTCGGTGAGGATTCCGGCGGCACGTTGTCGCGTGGTCGGTGTCAGTTCGGTGACATTGAGACCCCAGCTCTCGGCGGTGTCGGCGGCGATCGCTCCCTGCCCGCCGGAGTCGGAGAGCACACCGATGCGCGGGCCGTTCGGCAGCCAGGCCGAGGCGAAGAATCCGGCGAGTTCGACGAGCTGGCCGGGGGTGGTCAGGCGAATGGAGCCGGCGGCCCGGCAGGCGGCGTCGATGGTGTCCATGGCCGTGGTCATCGACCCGGTGTGGGATCGTGCCAGTCGCGCTCCTGCATTGGAGGCTCCGGTGGTCAGGATCATCGTCGGCTTCCCGGCGGCGCGCAGGGCTTTGAGGGCGGAGACGAGGGCGGCGCCGCCGGTGAAGGATTCGAGGTAGAGCGCGACCTGAGCGGTGGCGGGGTCGTCGACGAGGGTGGTGAGCACTTCGGCGGCGCGGACGTCGGATTGGCCGCCGATCGACGCGAACCGGGAGATGCCGAGTCCGCTGCGGGCCGCGAGGGTGGCGATCTCCGTGCCGAGCTGTCCGCTCTGGGTGACCACGGCAAGACTTCCGGGGGTGAAATTGCCCCAGGCCAGGAGCAGATCAGCGTGTGAGTCGACGAGCCCTAAGGAGTTCGGGCCGATGAGGCGGCCGCCGGCTTCACGGATCGTGGCAGCCAATGCGTCGGCGTCGGGGACGCGGGCGGAGATGATGAGGAAGGCGCGCACTCCGTTCTCGAGTGCTTCGGCGACGACTGCCGCGACGGTCGGGCCGGGCACGGAGATGACGAGCAGCTCCGGGGTCTCCGGCAGGTCGCTGAGGCGGGCGAATGTCGGCCGACCCTGGATCGAGGCGGCTGTGGCGTTGATGAGGTAGACGCGGCGGCGCTCGGATCCGCGCAGGGCTCCGGCGGCGAGCCAGAAACCCCATTTGCTGGAATCGTTCGAGGCACCGAGGACGGCGACGCTGGCGGGATCGAAGAACGCGTCCATGTCGCTAGCTTTCCAGCGCCGAGGCGGGGGCGGCGGTGTTTTCGGCAGAGGCCGCGTGGAGCGCGGCGAGGTTCGCATCGACCTTCGCCTGGGCTGCCGCCCGGGGGCTGATGCCCTGGTCGCGGGCGGCGATGAGGACTTCGGCGGTGAGGTCGCGCAGGGTGGTGGTGACGATGGTGCGACTGTCGTCCCAACTGCCGTCGACGTCGCCGAAGGTCACCCACCACCACCAGGCGTTCGTCGCCGAGTTCGCGAGGAAGTCCGGGATGACGGTGACGCCGCGGGTCTGCAGCGTCTCTTCGGCTGCGGGCAGGACGGGCATGTTCGCGGCCTCGACGATGAGTGAGGCGGTGATGCGGTCGCAGTTGTCCGGCGTGATCGAGTAGCTCACGGCAGCAGGGATCAGGACGTCGGCGTCGGCGGCGAGCCAGTCGTCACGATCGCCGACGTGGTCCTCGGGGCGCAGTGCTGCGCGATCGATGCCGCCGAACTGGTCGCGGGTGATCAGCAGCGCTTCGACGTCGAGTCCCGCGGGGTTGGTGACGAATCCGTCGGCATCGGCGATGCCGACGATGCGCAGTCCCGCCTCGGCGAGGTAGTGGGCGGTGGCTCCGCCCATGGAGCCGAATCCTTGGATGACGGCTGTGGATTCACCGGGGGCGCGGCCGGCGTCGTGCAGGGCGGCAAGCACCGAGGTGGCTACGCCGAGGCCGCCGACGAGTTCGTCCTGGGCGAGGCCGTCGACGATGGTGGAGAACGCCTTGTCCGCGCGGGTTTCGACGGCGGCCGGATCGTCGACGAGTTTGTCGACGGCGGACAGTCCTGAGCCGAGTGCGCGGCGGTCGAGGATCTCGTCGATGTCGTCCTGGCGGACACCGAGGTCTTCGCCGAGAGCCCAGTAGGCGTGCATGATCGGATTGATGTCGACGAGGAAGCGTTCGAGGACGTCCTTGGCTCCGGGTGCGCGGGGGTCGAAGTCGATGCCACCCTTGGCACCGCCGACGGGCACATAGTGTCGGCCCTCGCGGAGGTGGATGGCTTCCTTGCGGGTCATCCCCTGGGCGAGTCCGCGCACTTCGTCGAGTGAGCAGCCCTTGCGCATACGCAGTCCGCCCGACGCGGTGCCGCGCACGAGGGTGTCGATGACGACATAGCCTGCCGCGCCGGTGACAGAGTCCTGCCAGGTGATGTCCATGAACATGGGGCCTCCAGGAGAGTCGGGAGCAGATGACGTCCAAGCCTTACTGAATCGCTATTCAGTAACGTGTACGACTCAAGTCTGACGGCGCGATGCCCACCACGTCAAGGGGCGTACTCACCCGAGTTCGCGGTGGAGGAAGTCGTCGACCCAGGCACCCGGTTGCCCGGAATCGACGGCCTGCGAATTGACCATCACCTGGATCGCCAGACCGTCGAGGAAGGCCAGTACCCGGGTCGCACACGCCTCGGTGCCACCGTCCGGGGCCGAGCATTCGCCTGCCGCGATGGCCTCGTCCATGAGGCCCACGAGGATCGACTTCCACTCCTGGTCGAGAGCGGCGAACGTCGACCGCAGAGCGTCGTCGACGAGTCCGGCCGACCAGCCGTCGATCCAGATCTTCCAGCTGCGCGAGGACCCGCGGGGCAGGTACCAGCCGACGACGTCCCGCAATCGCTGGAGAGCCGAAGCACTCCCCCTCGCCGAGGCAGCCCCAGCTGCCAGTTCCCTGGCATGGTCGATGTCCTGCCGCCCGGCGAAGTCGAAGGCTTCGGCCACGAGGGCTTCCTTCGTCTCGAAGTGGTAGATGACGAGGCTGGCGCTCAAACCCAGACGGGCAGCGACGTCGGAGACGCGCAGCCCGCGCAGACCCGTTGCCTCGATCTCCTCGACCGTGGCCGCCAGGATCTCCTCCCGACGGACCGCCGCGTTCTTCCTCGCCATCTCGCCTACCCCTTCTACGTTCCTGCTGACGGGCATCCCGCGACCGAGAGCCGAAGCCCTGCACGCGGCAACGCGCTCAGGGCAGCTCAACCTCGGCTGCCGGTCCGACCAGCGCCAGAGCCTTGGGCCGCGACAGCAGCCGCCCGGCCATCTCGCTGACGTCCTCGGGCGTGACCGAGCGGACACGTTCGATGAGGTCCATCGGCGATTCGAGCGGCAGCCCGAAGATCTCCGACCGCGCGAGACGGTTCATCCGCGCCGCAGAGGACTCGAGACCGAGCACCATCGAGCCTGAGAGCTGGGACACGATCTCGTCGAGCTCGAACTGGCTCGGCGTCTCGTGCGCCAACCGGTCCCATTCGCTCATGGCCAGGTCGACGACGGCCTGACCGTTCTCGGCCGTACAGCCGGCATAGATGCCGAAGGTGCCGGTATCCGTGAACTGGCTGGCCACACAGTTCACGGCATAGGCCAGTCCGCGCTCCTCGCGCACGCTCTGGAACAGTCGCGACGACATTCCGCCGCCGAGCATCGTGAGCATGACCGAGTAGATGAACCGGTCGTCATGGCCTTCTTCCAGACCTTCGCAGCCGAGCATGATGCCCAGCTGTTCGATGTCCTTGACCGTATGCGACTTCCCGGAGTGGAATTCCGGACGCACCCGGGCGGCCCCACCGAGGTGCGAGCCTTTCGCCACCGAGGCGGCCCCGCCGTCCGCGTCGCCGGTGCCCACCGAGTCCGCACCGTGAACCACGCTCCCCGCACCCGACCAGACGTCGGCACGAGATCCGAGCCCCGCCTCGGCGAGGGCATCCTCAACCATCGCGAGGACCTCTTCATGGGTCGCACCGCCAGCGGCGGCGATGACCAGACGAGGCGGAATGTACGTCGACTGATAGTGGTCGATGACCGTGTGGTGGCCGAGCACGCGGATCTGATCCTTCGTCGCACCCACGGGCCGGGCCAGGGAGTGCGAACCGAAGACCAGGGAATCGAAGTCGTCGAAGAGGACGTCGCCGGGATCATCGGCGGACATGGCGAGCTCTTCGATGATCACTCCGCGCTCGCGTTCGAACTCCTCGGTATCGAGCTGGGAGTTCGAGACCATGTCGACGAGCAGCCCGGTGATGTTCGGCAGGTCGGTCACCAGGCACCGGGAGTAGTAGCAGGTGAGCTCCTTGGCGGTGATCGCATTCGAATCCCCGCCGGTGCGGTCGAAGGCCGCGGCGATGGACTTCGCATCCCTCGACCCGGTGCCCTTGAACAGCATGTGTTCGAGGAAATGCGTCGACCCGGCGGTCTCGGCGGATTCGTCGCGGGACCCGGCTGCGACCCAGATCCCGATCGTCTCCGAGGCCAGGCCCGGCATGTGTTCGGTGGTCAGCGTCAAACCACCGGGGAGGACAGACCGATCGATTCGGCTGCCCTCCCCGGTGTGCGAACTGCTCAGTATCAGTTGTCTGATCCCTCTTCGTCCGATTTCTCGTCTTCGTCGGTGACCGGAGCCAGCGAGAGCTTGCCGCGGTCATCGATCTTCGTGATCTCAACCTGGACCTTCTGGCCCACACCGACGACGTCCTCGACATCCTCGACGCGCTTGCCGTCGTTGAGCTTACGCAGCTCGGAGATGTGCAGCAGGCCGTCCTTGCCCGGGGTCAGGGACACGAATGCGCCGAAGCTCATCGTCTTGACCACGGTGCCCAGGTAGCGTTCGCCGACCTCGGGAACCTGCGGGTTCGCGATCGCGTTGATCATCGAACGGGCGGCTTCGGCGGCCGGTCCGTCCGTGGCACCGATGAGGACGGTTCCGTCGTCTTCGATGCTGATGTCCGCGCCGGTGTCCTCCTGGATCTGGTTGATCATCTTGCCCTTGGGCCCGATGACCTCACCGATCTTGTCGACGGGGATGTTCACGGAGATGATCCGCGGTGCCGTCGGTGCCATCTCGGCCGGGGCGTCGATGGCCTCTGCGATGACGTCGAGGATGACCATGCGTGCTTCGCGGGCCTGCTTGAGTGCGGCACCGAGCACCGAGGCAGGAAGGCCGTCGAGCTTGGTGTCGAGCTGGATCGCGGTGATGAAGTCACGCGTACCGGCGACCTTGAAGTCCATATCGCCGAAGGCATCTTCGGCGCCGAGGATGTCGGTCAGAGCCGCGTACGCGGTCTGCTCGCCCTGGTCGGTGGAGATGACATCGGAGACGAGTCCCATGGCGATGCCGGCGACGGGCGCCTGCAGCGGCACACCGGCCGAGAGCATGGCCAGCGTCGAGGCGCAGACCGAACCCATCGAGGTCGAACCGTTCGAACCGAGGGCCTCGGAGACCTCGCGGATCGCGTACGGGAAGTCCTCGCGCTTGGGCAGAACGGGCACGAGGGCGCGCTCGGCCAGCGCTCCGTGGCCGATCTCGCGACGCTTCGGGCTGCCCACACGACCGGTCTCACCGACCGAATAGGGCGGGAAGTTGTAGTGGTGCATGTAGCGCTTCGAGGTCTCGGGTGAGAGCGAATCGATCGTCTGCTCGAGCTTGAGCATGTTGAGCGTGGTGATACCCAGGATCTGGGTCTCGCCGCGTTCGAAGATGGCCGAACCGTGCACGCGCGGGACGACGTTGGTCTCGGCGGTGAGCGGACGGATGTCCTTGAGCCCACGACCGTCGATGCGGACCTGCTCGGTGAGGATGCGCTTGCGCACGACCTGCTTGGTCAGCGCGTTGAGCGCGTTCGCGATCTCCTTCTCACGGCCTTCGAAGCGCTCACCGAGCTTCTCGAAGAGCTCGTCGAGGAGTGCGGCGCCGGCGGCTTCGCGCTCCTGCTTGTCGGCGATGGTGAAGTTCTCGGTCTGCTTCGCCTCGGCGAGTTCCTTCACCGCTTCGAAGACGTCGTCCTCGTAGTCGCGGAAGACGGGGAATTCGACAGTCGGCTTCGCGGCACGATCGGCGAGCTCGGACTGCGCGCGGCAGAGCTCTGCGATGAACGGCTTCGCAGCTTCGAGACCTTCGGACACGACCTCCTCGGTGGGGGCCTGCGCACCGGTCTTGATCTTGTCGATGGCGTTGTCGGTGGCTTCGGCCTCGACCATCATGATGGCGACGTCGTCACCGACAACACGACCGGCGACGACCATGTTGAACACGGCGTCCTGAAGCTGCGAGTGGTTCGGGAAGGCGACCCACTGGCCGTCGATGAGCGCGATGCGCACACCGCCGATGGGGCCGGAGAACGGCAGACCGGACAGCTGGGTCGACATCGAAGCGGCGTTGATGGCCAGGGCGTCGTAGATGTGGTCGGGGTTGACCGACATCACGGTGACGACGACCTGAACCTCGTTGCGCAGGCCCTTGACGAACGAGGGGCGCAGCGGACGGTCGATGAGGCGGCAGGTGAGGATCGCATCGGTGGAGGGGCGTCCCTCACGGCGGAAGAACGAGCCGGGGATGCGGCCGGCGGCGTACATGCGCTCTTCGACGTCGACTGTCAGCGGGAAGAAGTCGAAGCCCTCACGGGGGTTCTTTCCGGCCGAGGTGGCCGAGAACAGCATGGTGTCGTCGTCGAGGTAGGCGACGGCGGATCCGGCGGCCTGCTGGGCAAGTCGTCCGGTTTCGAAGCGAATGGTGTGTTTGCCGAAGCTGCCGTTGTCGATATGGGCAACGGCGGATTCAGGGTTGAGTCCCACGTAGTCTCCTAGTTTGTGCCGGTGCGCGGCGGTCATCGCAAGACCTGCAACGCTCGAGGGAGGCCCCTCGGCGCGAAGAGGCAGCGCCCTGCATTGCACAGTGCGAAGCCCCGCGCCCTTCCGGCGGGATATTGGCAGTGGACGATGCATGGATCCACGCCGGTCATCGATCGGGGCCCACGGAACCGGTGCCGGCAGCCACTTGCATCTGCAAGCCTGTGTCAGCGCGCGTTCCTCCGGAGGCCACTACCGAAGACCGAAACGTCCATGGCATGTGCGTCCACGCATGAGTCTACCGCAGAAGCACGAAAGCGCCCCACCGAGAGGTGGGACGCTTCCGAACAGTTCGAGACGGTCCGATCAGACGGTGCTGATCAGCAGACTCGAATCAGCGGCGCAGGCCGAGGCGCTTGATGAGCGAACGGTAACGCTCGATGTCGACCTTCGCGAGGTACTTGAGCATGCGGCGACGCTGGCCGACGAGGAGCAGCAGGCCACGACGCGAGTGGTGGTCGTGCTTGTGATCCTTGAAGTGCTCGGTCAGATCGGTGATCCGGCGGGTCAGCAGTGCAACCTGGACCTCGGGAGAACCGGTGTCGCCCTCATGAGTTGCATATTCCTTGATGATCTCTTGCTTCACAGCGGTATCGAGAGCCATGGAGTTCTCCTTCGTGTCGTTGCGCGGCGCAGGGACCTGAAGTCTCTGCCCTATGGGACCGCGACCGGTGAAAACGGCAGAGATCAGCTTATCAGGTGTGCAGGACCTCGCGCACATCGGCGATATCCTCATGCATCTGCACGATGAGGTCGTCCATCCCGGTGAACGCGACCTGCCCGCGGATGCGCGAGACGAATTCGAGAGTCATCTCACGGTCGTAGACGTCGAATTCGCCGAACTCCTTGTCGAGCACGTACGCCTCGACCCGTCGGACCTGTCCCTGGAAGGTCGGGTTCGTGCCCACGGAGATCGCCGCCGGGTACGCCTGATCCTCACCCGAGAACGTCGCCCAGCCGGCGTAGACGCCGTCGGCGGGGACGAGTCCGTCGGGATTGTCCGAGAGGTTCGCCGTCGGGAATCCCAGGTCGCGTCCGCGGGCATCGCCGTGGACGACGGTGCCGTGGAGTGCGTGGTAGCGCCCGAGCTGATCGGCCGCCTCGGCGACATCACCGGCAGTGAGCTGCTCCCGGATCCGGGAGGACGAATACCGTCCCCCGCGCCCGACCTCGTCGATCGTCTCGGTCCGGAAGCCGAATTTCTCGCCGAGGCTGCGCAGAGTCTCGATCGTGCCTTCGTTGTCACGCCCGAAGCGGACATCGTCGCCGACGACGACGATCTTCGCGTGCAGGGCTTCGACGAAATATCTGCGCACGAACTCCTCGGCCGACTGGGCGGCGAAGTCGAGGTCGTAGGGCTGGATGAGCAGGCCGTCGATTCCGGTGGCGGCGATGAGCTCGGCGCGCTGCCGGGTCGAGGTGATCATCACGGTCGGGTCGTCGGGGCGGTGGACCGTGCGCGGGTGCGGGTCGAAGGTCATCGCGATCGAGCGCAGGCCCTCTTGCCGGGCCAGGGCGGCGACGGTGGCAAGGACCGTCTGGTGTCCGCGGTGCACGCCGTCGAAGTTGCCGAGGGTGACGACGGTGCCGACAGCGTCGACCTCGACTTCACCGAGTCCGTGATACAGCTCCACCAGACATTCGCTCCTTCCGTGCACCGACTCAGATTATCGCAGAGATCTTCCGCCTCCTAACCCGGACCTCGCCGAGGCGGGGAAGACCCGGGAGACCCCGGTCAGGCCACGATCGCCCAGCCGATGACGCCGAGGAGGGAGGCCAGGGCGATGGAGACGAAGGTGCCGATGATGAACCGCTCCCCCGCGGCCGCCGAGGATTTGATCTCCGCGAAGCGACCGAGTCCTTTGACCGCGATGACCACGGCCATGAGCTCGGGTCGTCCGAGCACGATGGCTCCGGCGATGAGTGCGCGTTCGACGATGCCGATCCACAGTCCGCCGCGTAGGACTTCGAGGTCCTCGGCCCCGGTGTGTGCGGGCCTGGTTCCCGGGCCCGCATGGGTCAGGCGAAGGAGGAGCGGCACGAGCGGCCAGCCGATGAACGCCGCGACGAGGGCGGCGGCGATGGCGACGAGCACCTCAGTCCACATGTGCGGCTCCTTCCGACAGGGCTCGTTGGAGGCGGGCGAGGTGGTGCCGAGCCAGGTGCTCGGCGCCGGCGACGATGTCGGCGGGACCGGCCGACAGCACCCGGGAGACGGCTTGCTGGGAGACGTCGAACTCTGCGGCGATTTCGGCCTGAGTCGCCTCGGGGTGGTCGAGGCGGAAGCCGACGTAGCCGCGGGAGTGGCTGCGCAGCTCGCTCAGCGTACTGATGAGCAGCCGCAGGGCCGCCTCAGCCAGGCCGCGATGGTCACTGTCCGGGTCGGTACCGACGACGAGGTTTGCAGGTGCGGACTTCGCCGCTTCGACAGCCTGGCGCGCGGCGTAGAAGGCCGCTCCCCTGCCCTCGGTGGTGGTCTCGGGCAGGGGCCGTTCGACCTCACCGATTCCGATCCCGATATGCCAGCCGGCGTCGACGCCGACGCGGCGGACCGCCTCGGCGACGGCATCAGGGTCGTCGAGGACCCCCTGAACCTCGTCACCGATGGTGCGGGCGAAGGGGACGATCGTCTCGATCGGCGCCAGCGCCTCGAGGATGCGGGGCACGGCGTCGGCGTGTGAGCGCGAGTCCTGCTGGTCGATGGTCAAGACGAACATAGGACAAGTAGATCAGATGGCACCGAGAGATACAAGACTTTTGATTGTATTTATCAAATACAACATTTTCCATTGTGACAGCGGAGCGACCGGATCCCGTTCAGGCGAGGTCGATAGCGAAGGCGGTCAGTGACTTCAGCCCGCCGCTGCGACGAACTTCGGCCACGGAGACGAGCGCATCGTCGCAGACGACGGCCACTTCGCGGTTCTCTGAGCCGCCGGTGTCGGCGGCGGCCCGGCCAACAGCGTCGGGGGCGGGGTCGGCATGCCAGTCGCCGGACGGAACAGTCTTCCCCTGCATGAGCGCCCTGGCCTGACCGGCATCGACGGTGACGACCGGCAACAGGGTGCGGGCCGCCTCGGCGAGCGAGATGAGGGTGGGGGCGGGAACGTCGAGGTCCGCGGGCAGGGTCGCGGCCCGGTCGATGTGGAAATCACCGACGCGCGTCCGCCTGAGCGCGGTGAGGTGGCCGAAGACCCCGAGGTCGGTGCCGATATCGCGGGCCAGTGCGCGCACATACGTCCCGGACGAGCAGTCGACGTCGACGTCGACGTCGATGTGCCCCTCCTCGGCGGCGAAGCGGATGTCGATGATCTGGAACTCCGAGACCTCGACGCAACGGGCCTTGAGTGCGACGTCCTCGCCGGCGCGGACGCGGGCATAGGAGCGCTTGCCGTCGACCTTGATCGCCGAGACGGCGCTGGGGACCTGATCGATGGGGCCGCGCAGCTCGGCCACGGCGGCCTCGATGGCCGCGGTGTCGACACGGGCGAGGTCGGCTGGGTCCGCGAAGCGATCGGGCTCGGAATCGGCATCATCGGTCGGGGTCGACGACCCCAGACGGATGGTGGCGAAATAGGTCTTCGAGACCCCGGTGATATAGGTGAGCAGCTTGGTGCCGCGGCCGAGGCCGAGGACGAGCACGCCCGTGGCCATCGGGTCGAGAGTGCCGGCGTGGCCGACCTTCTTCGTCCCGAACCAGCGGCGGATGCGGGAGACCACACCGTGGGAGCTCAGTCCCTGCGGCTTGTCGCAGACGAGGACGCCCTGTGGGGAAGAATCGCTCACTGGGTTCGGCGATCAGTTGAAGGACACGTGCACGTGGTCGAAGTGGTTGGCGGTCGCGCCTCCGCGGTCCTCCATGCCCTTCCAGCCCCGTCCGGGCATCCAGATGCGCTGCTCCCAGATGACGTACTTGACGTTGAGAGCACCCTGGTTCTGGATGAGGTAGTCGGCGATGCGGTCGCCGGTGGAGCCGGTGATCATGATGTCGACGGCTTCTCCGGTGTTGTGGTCCGAACCGGTGCCGGGTCGACGTCCGCCGAAGGTCTTGACCTCGGGGAACTTCGCGCAGACGGCACGGTAGCCGTTGACGGCGTTCGGCAGCAGACCGGACTCGATCGACGACGACACGCTGCAGGCCGGAGCCGAGGTGTCCGAGGAGGTGCCTTCGCCTTCGCCGGAGGACTTCTCATCGCTCGACTTCTCGTCGGAGGACTTCTCATCGCTCGACTTCTCGTCGGAGGACGAATCGTCGCTCGTCTTCGCAGCGGCCGAGGATTCGGCGGTTGGCTTGGGCTTCGGCGGGGCCTTGACCTCGAGGTCGGTCTTCGAGGACTTGTTCTTGTACTTCGGGTCGTCCTTGACCTTCTCCAGGTACTCTTCGCCGGCCTTCTTGCGTTCGGCGTCGAGCTCCTTCTGGCTCACGGTCGAGGAAGTGGTCGACTCCTCGGGGGTCGTCGTCGAGGCGGCTTCGGTGGTGACGTTGCCGGACTCGGGCGGCCCCATGACAACGGTCGAACCGACGACGGCGGCGGTCGCGGCTGCAGGAACGGCGATCGCGGCGACGACTGGACGCTGCTTGACGGTCGCCAGCACGGAAGTCGCCGAGGACGGCGCATTCGCTGCGCGTCGTCCGGCGGGGCGCTTGCCGGGAGTCAGGTCCCGGATCAGCTGCTTCGCGAACGACGGCTTCGGTGAGGAGTGCTTACCCAATGCAGAATTCCCTTAACAGAGTCGTAATCATTTCGTTACCGCAAGAAGTCTACGACATCTCGGAAAGATAACAAAACTGTTACGAGAACTTTTTTCGCGACGTGACGAAGCTCAAATCCGCCCCTCAGCCGCCGTTCTGCCGTTCTCCGCCGATGACCAGGAGCGATGATCTGGCCGGTCGGATGCGGCCATCAGTCTTCGTCGGCGTCGTCGGTCTTCTTGTACGGGTCGGATTCACCTGCATGCTGCGCGTTCTTGGCCAGCCCGGCCACGCGGGCGTCGTCGGCGGCAGCCTGCGCGAGCAGTCCGTCGAGACGGGCGGCCGCCTCGGGGACGGCATCGGCGATGAATTCGAGGCTCGGAGTCAGACGGATCGTCAGTCCCTTGCCCACTTCGGAGCGGATGAAGCCCTTGGCCGATTCGAGGGCATGACCGGTGCCGACGAGGTCCTGGTCGTCGCCGTAGACGGTGTAGAAGATGGTGGCGTGCTGCAGATCGCCGGTCACGCGCACATCGGTGACGGTGACGAAGCCGAGGCGGGGGTCCTTGAGCTTGCGCTCGATGGTGCTGGCGACGATGACCTTGATCTGGTCGGCGATCTTGCGGGCCCGTGTCGAGTCTGCCATGGTGCGTGTCCTTCTGTTCGGGGCCGGAACAACTCTTCCGGCCCTATATTAGCGGTGGAATCGAACCGGCTCCGGCCGGTCCCCCATCCGGGGGCCGACCGGAGCCTTCAATTCACGGTATGAGTCCCATCCTTGTCCTCGTCAGCGCTGCTGCGCTGACGAGCCACCGGGTGCGACTCGCTCCGCGACCGATCAGTCGCGCGGCTTCTCCTGCATCTCGAAGGTCTCGATGATGTCGCCGACGCGCAGGTCGTTGAACTTGCCGAGTCCGATACCGCACTCGTAGCCCTCGCGGACCTCGGTCGCATCGTCCTTGAACCGACGCAGCGATTCGATGTGGACGTTGTCGCCGATGACGATTCCGTCGCGGGTGACGCGAGCGGTCGAGTTCCGCTTGATGAGGCCGTCGCGGACGATCGAACCGGCGATGTTGCCGAACTTCGAGGAACGGAAGACCTCGCGGATCTCCGCCGTACCGGTCTGGACCTCTTCGTACTCGGGCTTGAGCATACCCTTGAGCGAGGACTCGATGTCGTCGATCGCCTGGTAGATGACCGAGTAGTAGCGGACGTCGACGCCTTCGCGGTCTGCCAGGTCGCGAGCCTTCGCTTCCGGACGGACGTTGAAGCCGAGGACGATCGCATTGTCGACCGTGGCCAGGTTGATGTCGTTCTCCGTGATCGCACCGACGCCGCGGTGGATGATCCGCAGGTCGACGTCGTCGCCCACATCGATCTTGAGCAGCGAATCCTCGAGCGCTTCGACAGCACCGGAGACGTCACCCTTGAGGATGAGATTGAGCATGTCGACCTTGCCCTCAGCCAGAGCCTTCGTGAAGTCCTCGAGGCTGATGCGCTTGCGACCGCGGGCCTGAGCGGCGTTGCGCTCGATGGCGTCACGCTTCTCAGCGATCTGACGGGCTGTGCGGTCGTCATCGGTGGAGATGAACGAGTCACCGGCACGCGGGACGGACGACAGACCGAGCACCTGCACGGGGCGGGAGGGTCCGGCCTCCTCGACGACGTTTCCGTTCTCGTCGAACATCGCACGCACACGTCCGTAGGCGGTGCCGCAGACAATGGCATCGCCCTGACGCAGGGTGCCGGACTCGACGAGGACGGTGGCAACCGCACCGCGGCCCTTGTCGAGCTTGGCTTCGATCGCGATGCCGCGAGCGGACTTGTCGGGGTTCGCCCGCAGGTCAAGGGCCGCATCGGTGGTCAGCAGAACGGATTCGAGCAGCTGGTCGATGCCCTCGCGCTTGAGCGCGGAGATCGGCACGAACATGGTCTCGCCGCCGTATTCTTCGGCCACGAGGTTATATTCGGTCAGCTGCTGCATGACCTTGGCGGGGTTGGCGCCTTCCTTGTCGATCTTGTTCACGGCCACGACGATCGGCACATCGGCCGCCTGAGCGTGGTTGAGAGCTTCGATCGTCTGCGGCATGACGCCGTCGTCGGCGGCGACCACGAGGATCGCGAGGTCCGTCGACTTCGCACCACGGGCACGCATGGCGGTGAACGCCTCGTGACCCGGGGTGTCGAGGAAGGTGATCTTGCGATCTTCTCCCTCGTGCTCGACCTCGGCCTGGTAGGCACCGATGTGCTGGGTGATTCCGCCGGCTTCGCGAGAAGCGACATTGGCCGAGCGGATCGCGTCGAGCAGCTTGGTCTTACCGTGGTCGACGTGACCCATGACGGTGACGACCGGCGGACGTGCCTGCAGGTCCTCGTCGTCCTCTTCTGCGGCTTCGGCATCGAGGTCGATGTCGAAGGTCTCCAGCAGCTCACGGTCTTCGTCTTCGGGCGAGACGATCTCGATCTTGTAGCCGAGCTCTTCGCCGAGGACCTCGAAGGTCGCCTCGTCGAGGGACTGCGTGATCGTGGCCATCTCACCGAGGTGGAAGAGCACGGTCACGAGGTTCGTCGGATCGGTGTTGATCTTCTCGGCGAAGTCAGCCAGCGAGGAGCCGCGACGCAGACGAAGCGGAGTGTTGCCGTCTCCGCGCGGAACGGTGACGCCGCCGACCGACGGAGCCTGCATCTGCTCGAGCTCTGCGCGCTTCGCCCGCTTCGACTTGCGTCCCTTCTGACGGGGACCGCCGCCGCGGCCGAATGCACCCTGTGTGCTTCCGCGACCGCGACCTGAACCGCGACCACCGGGACCGCCGCCGGGTCCGCGACGCGGTCCGCCGGGACCGCCGCCCGGTGCACCGGGTGCACCGCCGGGGGCATTTCCGCGTCCGCCGCCGCGACCGCGGCCGGGAGCGGGCTTGTTCAGTGCCGAGTTCTTCAGCATCGACGGGTTCGGGCGAGGTGCGCCCGGGCGAGGTGCCGGACGCGAGCCGCCGGAGGTCTCGTCACCGCCGGAGCGCTGCTTCTGACCGGGCTTCGGCATTCCCTGCGAGGGCGCGAACGGGTTGTTGCCGGGGCGTCCGCCCTGGCCTCCCTGACCGCCCTGGCCACCCTGACCGCCGGAGCGACCGCCGGGCTTGGGTCCGCGGCCGGGCTTCGGCATTCCCTGCGAGGAGGCGAAGGGGTTGTTTCCGGGACGTCCGGCACCGCGACCGCCGGGCTTCGCCGCACCCGGCTTGGGTGCTCCGGGCTTCGGGGAGCCGGGCTTGGGCGCGGCAGACGGCTTCGGGGCACCGGGCTTCGGCGTCGAGGAGGCAGCCGGCTTGGCTGCGGGAGCCTCGGTCGGATCGGCCTTCGGTGCGGCCGGCTTGGCGCCGGGCTTCGGCGCGGACTTCGGCGCGGACTTCGCAGCGGGGGCGGCATCCTCGGCGGGGGCCGACGTCGCCGCTCCGGCGGGCTTGGCAGCACCGGGCTTGGCAGCACCCGGTTTCGCAGCCGACTTCGCGGCGGGCTTGGGTGCGGGCTTCGCACCGGGCTTCGGGGCTCCGGGCTTCGCGGCCGGCTTGGCGGCCTTCTTCGCGCCGGTCGACTTCCCACCGTCGGCGGAAGCGGAATCGGCGAATGCCTCCTTCACGCGGCGCACGACGGGCGCTTCGAGCGTCGAAGAGGCGGAGCGAACGAATTCGCCCATGTCCTGGAGCTTTTCGAGGACGTTCTTACTTGTTGTGCCGAGCTCTTTCGCGAGCTCATGGACACGGGGCTTTGCCACAGTTCTCCTGTCCGGGTTCTTTCCCGGTCAGGAAAGAACCTCATCAATGACGAGCAGTACTCATTTCACTGCTCTCTCGAATTCCGTCTGGGTGTCATCGTGCGACACTCACAACTTGTCATCCATTCGGCTACCCGTTCTCTTTGGGTTCGGTGTCCGGCCTCGGGAGGTCCGAGGCGGTGATCTTCGTTCGAAAGGATCGAGCGAAGGCGGCAGTGGTCAGGGCCCTGTTCAGGCACTTCTCATCGGGATGCACCCACGCACCACGTCCCGGCAGTGTCGCTGACACGTCATGGACGACGGCGGGATGCTGGTCGGGGCGGAACACGAAGCGTGTCAGCTCGTCCCGACCGGCCCTCTGCCTACAGGCGATGCACGTCCTTACGGGTCCATCACCAACATTCACAATGAATGATTCTACAGCACCAGCACCCCCGCTCGCGCCAAGGGGGCCAGTGGTGCGAATCACTGCGACAGGCTACTCGCCTGCGACGATGTCGATCTTCCACCCGGTGAGCTTGGCCGCCAGGCGGGCGTTCTGCCCTTCCTTGCCGATGGCCAGGGACAGCTGGTCGATGGGGACGACGGCACGGGATTCCTGCGCGGCGGCGTCGAGGATCTCGACGCTCTTGGCCTTGGCCGGGGACAGCGCGTGGGCGATGAACTTCGCCGGGTCGTCGGAGTAGTCGACGATGTCGATCTTCTCCTGGCCGAGTTCGTTCATCACCGCCCGCACACGTGAGCCGAGCTCGCCGATGCACGATCCCTTCGCGTTGACTCCCGGCTTCGTGGCGCGCACGGCGAGTTTCGTCCGGTGGCCGGCCTCGCGGGCCAGAGACACGATCTCGACGGTGCCGTCGGCGATCTCCGGGGCCTCATGGGCGAAGAGTCGGCGCACGAGGTTCGGATGGGTGCGGGAGACGGTGACCGAGGTGCCCTTCGTGCCCTTGTGCACATCGGCGATGTAGACGCGCAGTCTGGTGCCGTGGGCGTAGGTCTCGCCGGGGACCTGTTCGTGCGGCGGCAGCACCGCCTCGACGTCGCCGATGTCGACCTGAATCATCTGCGGGTCCCGGCCCTGCTGGATGATGCCCGAGACGATCTCGCCCTCGCGTCCCTTGAACGTGCCGAGCAGGGTCTCGTCCTCGACATCGCGCAACCGCTGGTGGATGACCTGTCGGGCGGTCTGGGCGGCGATGCGGCCGAAGCCGGTGGGGGTGTCGTCGAATTCGCCGATCGGGTTGTCGTCGTTGTCGAACTCCACGGCCAGGATGCGCACCTCGCCGGTGGACTTGTCGAGTTCGGCGCGGGCGTCGGGCCAGGCTCCTTCGGTCTTCTGGTAGGCGAGGAAGAGCGCCTGTTCGATGAGTTCGATGAGGGTTTCCAGTGGAATCTCACGCTCTCGTTCGATCACGCGCAGAACATTGAGGTCGATGTCCATGTCTAAATCCTCTCTCGCTCAACCGAGCATTGAATTGTCTGTGTTCACTTATGCAGGCGTAACAGTCTATCCCAGTCCGCGCCCGCACTCTGTCCGTGCTGGGGCCATCTCACTGCCGTCCGAGCGTGAGGTTCGCCTCAGCGGAACTTCAGTTCCACCTGAGCCTTGCGGATCTCACCGAGGTCGACCGTCTTCGATTCCTTGCGCTGGGGGTCCGTGCCCGTGATCGAGCTCTCCCCCACCTCGGCGAGGTCGAGCTTGAAGGTGTCCTTCTTCGTCGTGATCTCCAGACGCCGGCCGATGACGCGTCGGAAGTGGCGTGGGGTCTCGAGCTTCCGGGTGGCGCCAGGGCTCGTGACCTCGAGCTGGTAGGGCTTGTCCCGGAAGATCTCGACCTCGTCGAGGGCGTCGCCGACGATCTTCGTCGATTCGGCGATCTTCTCCATCGACATCGGATCGGTGCTCGATTCGTCGAGGTCGACGACGACGGTGAGCGTGCGCCGCGGACCGGCCGCGACCGCCTTGACGGTCTCGAGGTGGAATCCCGCCTCCTGCAGGGGCGGGGCGAGCAGGCCCTTGATCCGCTCGACGTCTTCGTCCATGTCTCCTCCATATCCTTGTGCGTCCCCGTCGCCGAGGCGGGGCGAGGGGGCCGGCGTACCGTGCACGTGTGCGACCGCCGTGTTCTCACCCACCCTAAGCGACAGCCGCCGTCGAGGTTAAGCCTTCGTCCCGGTTCGGGTGTCGATCGGGTCTCCCCCGCCCGTGACGAGGCATCCGATAGGATTGCCGTATGCGTTTTCCCGTCAGTCGCCGCGGCCTGTTGACTGCCGGCGTCGGCGGGCTGAGCGTGGGTCTGCTCACCGCCTGCGGTCTGCGACTCGATCAGGACCCGGAGATCCCCACGCTGGATGCGACCCAGCAGCTGCGCAACCGTCTGGCCCGCATCCTCGACTCCGCCTCCCCCGGCACAGGGGATCCCGAAACCGCTGGTGAGGACCTCGCCGCTTTCGCTGCGGCGGTCGGACCGGTGTGGAATCCGCCGACAGAGTTCGCCACCGAGGCACCCCCGACCGAGGATGAACGGACCTTCGTCGAAGCCGCCGAGGTGGCCTCCCGCGCCGTCTTCGAGGCCTCGGCGTCCCTGGGATCGGGTCTCATTCCCGTCCTGGCCGATGTGGCCACAGGGCTGGCCCTGGTGGCCGGGGCGAAGAAGCCGGAGATCATCACCACCGCCGCCGAACTCATCCGTGCCGGGCGTGAGGAGCTCGACGGCTCGGACCGCGGCGCTGAGTCGACGGCGTCGCCCAGCGCCGCCGGCAAGGCCGACGCGGATGCCGGAGCGAATGACTCCGGAAGCGAGGAGACCGCGGGGCAGGCAGACATGTACAACGCGATCCTCAACCAGTCCCGGGCGGCCGCGTACGGCTATGAGCGGCTCGCCGTGAACTTCGGCTCGAAGTCACGCGAACGCACGGCTGCGCTGGCTCGGCTCGAATCCCTGGGTGCTCTGTCCGGGGAGATGCTCGAACGCCTCGGTGAGCACACGGCCGATCCGGCCGCCTCGGCGTGGAAGCTCGACCCCACCCCGACGGACGCGGACTCCGCGAAGGACCTCGCGCTCTCCCTCGAGGACGGCATCGCGTCGGCACTTCTGCCCTGGTTGGAGGCGGACGCCTCGGCGATTCTGCGGCTGTGGGAATCGGCCCGGACCCGATCGGTCTTCGCCGACCCGCAGCCGCTGCGATTCACCTATGACGAACCCGGGCAGGCGGAGGTGCAGAAGTGAAGGTTCCACCGGTTCTCTACCGTGCGACGCGCGAGATCATCGGCGAATACCGCACCGATTCGTGGGTTGCGGCGCTCGACTATATGGCCAATGAGCTCCTCGACCGGTGGAAGCTGCGCTTCGACGATGTGCCCGGCGCCCCATGGGCCGGCTGCGAGTCCTTGGTGATTCCGGTGCTCACGCAGGAGAACTATCAGGGGGTGCTGCGGTTCGCGGCTCCCACCTCGGCGCACACGGCAGCGCATGCGCAGGTGCTGCGCGCGTTGAAGATGTGGAACGGGCACGGGGCCGTGCGGGTCATTCGGGATGATCGCAGCTTCCGGGTCACTCTGCAGGAGCGGCTGCGCACGAAGGACAATCTCTCCGTGCTGCCCCTGGCCGATGTGCCACCGATCTGGGGTGCCCTGCAACGGTCCCTGGAGATTCCGGCGACCTCGGAGTTCCTGCGCGTCCAGGATGTCGTGGCCGGGTGGCTGAACTCGTTCGATGCCGATGCCGCGCTGCTGACCGGGTGGTCGGAGGCGGGTCCGCACGATTCCCTGCTGTTGTCGTTCGCCCGCAGCTGGATGCAGACCCTGGCCTCGTCGGATGAGAACTGGCTCATCCATGCCGATCTGCACTACTACAACATTCTCGCCGGCAACCCCGACCCGACGGGCATTTCGACATGGAAGGCCATCGATCCGCAGCCCTTGGCCGGTCCGACCGCGTACACCTTGGCCCCGATCCTGTGGAACCGTCTGGCCGAGATCCCCTCGGACCATCCGCAGGCGCAGGCGGCGTGGCTGCGCGGCTTCGCCACGGACCTGGCGCTGTGTGCCGGGGTCGATCCGCAGTACGGGATGGGCGCGACCGTGGCTCGTGAGATCACGAACATGTTCTGGTACCTGCGCGCAGCCTCCGGTGGGTCGAATTCGAGCCTGGCCGATGCGGCTCGTTCCCTGTGGGTGGCCCGCGCCCTGTCCGGCGCCGATGTCGCCGGAGTCAACGCTCACGCCCTCAAACCCATCGGCTGACCCCACTTGCTACCTGACGGGGGCCCAGCAACCTCGCGCGAGGTTGCTGGGCCCCCGTCAGGTAGTAATCAGTGGATGAGGGTGGCGATGACGTCGAAGCCGAGCTTGAGGATCAGCACGGAGACGACGATGACGAAGATGACACGGACGAACCCGGAGCCCCTCGCCAGCGCGGTGCGGGCACCGAAGATTCCACCGGTGACGTTGCCGATGGCCACGACCACGCCCAGCAGCCAGACGACCTGACCGTCGGGGATGAAGTAGACGAGCGCTCCGAAGTTCGTTGCCCAGTTGATGACCTTCGCCGTCGCCGAGGCCTGCAGAAACGAGAATCCGATGATCGAGACGAAGGCGATGACGAGGAACGATCCCGTGCCCGGTCCGAGCACCCCGTCGTAGATGCCGATGACGAACCCGATCAGCCACGACAGCGCGTGGTGGCGTTTCGACGTTTCCCCGAACCGCAGGGTGGCGTCGGCCCCGAGGCTCGGGTTGAGCACCGTGAAGATCCCGACCCCGATGAGCGCGACCAGGATGATCGGGGTGAACGCCTCAGCCGGCACCAAGGTCGCGAGCTTCGCCCCGAGCACGGCGCCTAAGAACGCCGAGGCCGCGGCCGGGATCGTCGCCGACCGGTCCGGGGTGATCGTGCGCAGATAGGTGATCGCCGAGGCGGTCGTGCCCGCAATCGACCCGACCTTGTTCGTCGCAACCGCTTGGACGGGGCTCATCCCCGGCACGAGCAGCAGCGCGGGCAGCTGGATCAGTCCGCCCCCGCCGACGACGGCATCGATCCAGCCGGCCAGGACTCCCGCGGCGAGCAGCCACAGGACTATCGTCCAGGTGACGTCGATGCCTCCGGCGAGGGCGTCGAACACCGAGGCGGCTCAGGCGTTCCGGTCGGCGCTGACCGCCGCATCGGCTGCGGCTGCGGCCTTCGCGTACGCCTCACGCACCCGTGCCACGGTGGCGGGGACCACCTCGGCGACGGGCTGATCGGACTTCTCCCCGGCCAGACGGTCACGCACCTCGACGACGCCGTCGGCCAGTCCGCGGCCGGCGACGATGACGGTGGGGATGCCGATGAGCTCGGCATCGGCGAACTTGAACCCGGGCGAGACCTTGTTGCGGTCATCGAGCAGGACGCTGACACCGTCGGCTTCGAGTTCGGTCGTCATCTTCTCGGCGGCTGCGGCGATCTCCTCGCCCTTGCCGGCGACGATGATGTGCACATCGGCCGGGGCCAGATGCTGCGGCCACAGGAGTCCGTCCTCGGAATGGTACTCCTCGGCGATGCAGGCCATGACACGGGTGACGCCGAGGCCGTAGGAACCCATGGTCACGGTGGTCGCCTTGCCGTTCTGGTCGAGCACCTTGAGGTCGAGGGATTCGGAGTACTTGCGGCCGAGCTTGAAGATCTGACCGATCTCGACACCCCGGGCCAGTTCCAGCGGACCGGAGCCGTCCGGTGCCGGATCGCCGAGGACGACCTGGGCGGCTTCGATGGTGCCGTCGGCGGTGAAGTCGCGTCCGGCGACGAGGTCGAAGACGTGACGGCCGGGCTCATTGGCGCCGGTGATCCAGCGGGTGCCATCGACGACGCGAGGGTCGAGGAGGTAGCGGATCTTCGAGGGCGATTCGATGCCGAGCACCGGGGCATCGAGGGAGTTGCCGGGTCCGATGTAGCCCTTGACGAGCTCCGGGTGGGCGGCGAGATCCTCAGGCGTCGCGGCTTCGAGGTCGACCTCACCGTCGCCGAGCATTCCGGTGCCGGCGGCCCGGTCGAGGTCGACTTCGCGGTCACCGGGCAGGCCGATGACGATGATCTCGCGGGTGCCGTCGGGGTGGGTGACGGCGCAGACGACGTTCTTCAGCGTGTCTGCGGCCGTCCATTCGCGATCGGAGCGCGGGTGCGAGGCGTTCGCCGCGGCCACGAGGGTCTCGATCGTCGGGGTGTCCGGGGTGTCTTCGACATGGGCGGCCGGCGACTGCGAGTAGGGAATCGCCTCGGGCACGATCGAGGTCACGGCCTCGACGTTCGCGGCATATCCGCCGGGCGACTTCACGAACGTGTCCTCGCCAACCTCGGAGGGGTAGATGAATTCTTCTGTTCCGGAGCCGCCCATGGCACCCGGGGTCGCCTTGACCGGCAGGCACGGCAGGCCGAGGCGGGCGAAGGCCCGCAGATAGGCCACCCGCATGGCCTCGTAGGAGGCGTCGAGTCCGGCGTCGTCGATGTCGAAGGAGTAGGCGTCCTTCATGATGAACTCGCGCCCGCGCAGCAGTCCTGCCCGAGGGCGAGCCTCGTCGCGGTATTTCGTCTGGATCTGGTAGATCGACAGCGGCAGGTCTTTGTAAGAGGAGTACAGATCCTTGACCAGGAGGGTGAAGACCTCCTCATGGGTGGGGGCGAGGATGTAGTCATTCTCGCGGCGGTCCTTGAGATGGAAGAGGTCAGGTCCGAAGGCCTCCCAACGGCCGGACTTCTTGTACGGATCGGCGGGCAGAAGACCCGGGAAGTGGACCTCCTGGGAGCCGGCGAGCGCCATCTCTTCGCGCACGATGGCCTCGATCTTGCCCAGCACGGCCAGGCCCAACGGCAGCCACGTGTAGATTCCCGGTGCCGACCTGCGGATGTATCCGGCACGGTGCAGCAGTTTGTGGCTGGCCACCTCGGCGCCGACCGGGTCCTCCTTCTGGGTTCGCACGAACAGGGACGACATGCGCAGGGCCATGGGTAAATCTCCTCAACTTGTCAAGACTCAGATCGAACACTATCGCACGCGGGCGAGCCGGAGGGAATCCGAGCGGGTGCGGATTCGTCACCTGCGGGAAGAGAATTAGACTGGGGACTGCAGCACCGAAGCCCGGCATCGGGCGGGGCCATCCTGTCCCCCGCCCGGTCCCCGCTGAGAAGACGAGTCCGAACGATACGAAGAGCATGCCTGATCCCAGCCAACTCACGCAGTTCCCGCGGCCCTCGGTCGCGGTCGACACCGCGGTCCTCTGCCCCGTGCCCGGCCGTGGCCTGCATGTTCTCATGACCCATCCCGGGGACGGAGTGTGGCAGCTGCCCGGGTCGATCCTGCGTCCGCAGGAACGCCTCGCCGAGGCGGTCGCCCGCTGTCTGCGCGAGAAGGCCCGGTTGGTCGACCGCGCCCCCGTCCAGTTGCACGTGTTCGACCAGCCCGACCGTGATGATCGCGGCTGGGTGATCTCCGTGGCCCATCTCGACGTACTCTCCGCCTCCGATGTCGGACTCGCCGAGGAGGGCGATCCCACCGAGGCGGCCGTGCCGGATGCTGCGACCGAGGGAGCCCAGACGTCCCCCACCGAGGCAGCCCTCCCCGAGGCTGCCGACCCTGAGTCTGCGGAGTCGGATTCCGATCACCCGGACTCCCCCGTCCACAGCCGGAAGCTCGTGCCCGTCCACGATGTCGGTGAGCTCAGTGCCGAACATCAGGAGATCGTGCGCGTGGCCGTGCACCGCCTGCGGGCCTTTCACGAGCGCACCCCGGATCCCTTCGGGCTGCTGGAGCAGGAGTTCTCGCTGCGGCAGCTGCGCGAACTCCATGAGATCGTCGCCGGGGAGAGCCTGCAGGCCGATACGTTCCGTCGCACCATGCTGCCTCTGCTCGATCCCACCGGGGAGGCCGTCAGCCAGGGACGAGGTCGTCCGGCGCAGACATTCACCCGGCGTTCGGCTCTGGCGCTGCGCGCCGACACCCGGATCCAGGCGCCCGATGGGGCCGATGCGGGCGTGCACTCATCGGGCACGCACACTGCCGATACCCGCCCTGCCGGCCCGAATTCTCCGGACGGTCATCGCTGATGACCGAGATCAACCGGGATGCGGCCAAGCACATGCGCGTCGACGTGTGGCTGTGGACGACGCGGATGTTCAAGACCCGCAACCTCGCCACTCAGGCGTGTCGTGGCGGGCATGTGCAGGTCGACGGTCAGCGGGTCAAGGCCGCGCAGAAAGTGACGATCGGCCAAGAGGTGCGGGTGCGCAAGGCCGGGTCCGAGTTCATCTGGAGGATCACCGGGTTCATCCCCACCCGGATGCAGGCCAGTGTGGCCGTACAGTGCTATGAGGACCTCACTCCCCCGCCCGATCCCGCGCTGCGCGGCTTCGTGCCCCGACGCGACAAAGGGCTGGGGCGTCCGACGAAGAAGGACCGCCGGGAGATGGAGAAGTTCCTCGGCGATCTGGCCAAGCCCCGGTCGCGCAACCGCCGCGACTGATTCGCCGAGAGCTCACGTTGCCGCCGACCGCTCACCGCAGAACGCCCCCTGCCCGCCGAGAGCTCACGTTGCCGCCGACCGCTCACCGCATAACGTGATACAGCGACGGCAACTCGAGCGGTCGGTGAGATCTTCCAATACCTGAACGTCCGAGCGCTCAGTACATGACGGTGGCGAAGGTGCCGACCTGTTCGAAGCCGACGCGGGCGTACATGCGCAGCGCCGTCTCGTTGTAGTCATTGGCATACAGGCTCACCGTGGAATGGCCTTTGTCGCGGGTGCGCTGGACGACCGCGGCCATGCCCGCAGCCCCGAGCCCCTGATTGCGCGCTGCGGGATGGACCCATACCCCTTGGACCTGGACGATGCGGCGAGCGCGGATGCCGATATCGGCCTTGAACAGCACCTGTTCGTCCTGCTCCCTCGCCGGCCACCTCGGCACCGCGCCTCCTTGGGGCAGGCTCGCAGAGATCCGGGCATAGCAGTTCTTGCCGCGGATGATCCCGCGCACTCGCGACAGGTACCCGGCGGTGCCGTCCTCGATCGGTGAGAATCCGACCTCTTTGGTGAACATGTCCACACTGGCGGGAAACACCGCACCCAGGTCGTCGAGGGTCACCCGATGCACATGCTCGTCGGGGGTGACCTGCGGGTCGGAACTGATGGCCAGCAGAGGCTGCCGTTCGCGCACTCCCCGCGGACGCCCCCAATTGAGTCGCTGCTGGAGGTCGAGGATGACCGACCGGTTGCCGATGAGCGAGCAGGACACACGACCGTCGGCATTGAGCTTGCGGGCAAGCACTTCGTTCGTCGCCGGAGTCGCCGCGACCGGGATGATGTTGCCGCCCACCCAGTAGGCGGCGACGGGCCGGTCACCGTCGAAGATTCCGTACAGTGTGCCGGCAGGAGAGCCCAGACGGGCGGTACCTGTGACTTCGAGCAGGGAGATGAGGTAGACGTTCTCACAGGGAATGCGCGCAAGCAGGTCCGTCAGCCACCGGGTGTGCTGATGTTCCAGTCGTGCGATCCTCAGCGCCATGTGCCCCTGAACTCTTTCTCAGCCGTCAGCATGGGCCGATGAGTGGACCATGTATCTGTTCGTCCTCACAAGGTATCGCACCTACCCGACGGTGACTTCAGGCGGCCCCGACGCAGCACCGGATGGCTGCCCCGCGGCCTCCTCGGCGATGCGGTTGGCCTCGTGGATGAGGGTCTCGACGATCTCGGATTCGGGCACGGTTCGGATGACCTCACCCTTGACGAAGATCTGCCCTTTGCCGTTGCCGCTGGCCACACCGAGGTCGGCGTCTCGGGCCTCACCGGGGCCGTTGACCACGCAGCCCATGACGGCCACCCGCAGCGGCACCTCCATGCCTTCGAGTCCGGCGGTGACGCGTTCGGCGAGCGTGTACACGTCGACCTGCGCACGCCCACAGGACGGACAGGAGACGATCTCGAGCTTCCGGGGCCGCAGGTTGAGGGATTCGAGGATCTGGTTGCCGACCTTGACCTCCTCGGCCGGAGGAGCCGACAGGGAGACGCGGATGGTGTCCCCGATCCCCTCGGCCAGCAGGTGACCGAAGGCGGTGGCGGATTTGATCGTGCCCTGGAAGGCCGGCCCCGCCTCGGTGACGCCGAGGTGCAACGGCCAATCGCCGCGCTCGGCGAGCAGTTCGTAGGCGCGGACCATGATCACAGGGTCGTGGTGTTTGACGGAGATCTTGAAGTCATAGAATCCGTGTTCTTCGAACAGGGACGCCTCCCACAAGGCGGATTCCACGAGCGCTTCGGGCGTGGCCTTGCCGTATCTGTCCATCAGCCGTTTGTCGAGGGAGCCGGCGTTGACGCCGATGCGGATGGACACACCCGCCTCGGCGGCGGCCTTCGAGATCTCCTTGACTTGGTCGTCGAACTTGCGGATGTTGCCGGGGTTGACGCGCACTCCCGCACAGCCGGCGTCGATGGCGGCGAAGACGTATTTGGGTTGGAAGTGGATGTCGGCGATGACGGGGATCTGGGATTTGCCGGCGATGATCGGCAGGGCTGCGGCGTCGTCGGCGGTCGGGCAGGCCACGCGCACGATATCGCAGCCGGCGGCGGTGAGTTCGGCGATCTGCTGCAGGGTGCCGTTGATGTCCGTCGTCTGCGTCGTCGTCATCGACTGCACGCTCACCGGGGATTCGGACCCCACCCCCACTTTTCCGACGTTGATCTGCCTCGTCTTCCTCCGCGGAGCGAGCACGGGAGGCGGTGGCGCGGGCATTCCGAGATTGACCGATGTCACGAAGGATCCCTTCAGTCAGGCTGGTGACCAGCCACAATGTCCGAGCCGGCGCCGATGCGGGACCCGGATTGTGCGAACCATCACCATTGTAGGACCTCGCACAGACACAGGGCTGTCCGTCCGCAGGGCGCAATCGGCAATCGCCTTCGTGTCACCGGCTGACGGTAGTGTGAAGGTGACCTGCCATCGGCACGAAGGAGCAGCCCTGTGAGCACACCCGGATTCGTCGAACCCGATGTCGAGGCGATGTCTGCGGCTCTCGATGCCGCAGCACAGCAGCTCGACGACCAGGGTGGATCCCTGGCATGGGGAGTCTTTCGCCGAGGCGACCCTGCCCGAACCGTCAACGCCGACGTTCCGTACCGGATCGCTTCGATGACGAAGTCCTTCACCGCCGCGGCCATCGGGGTCCTCGCCGCCGACGCGCTCGACCTCGACGCTCCCTTCTCTGCCCTGCTCCCCGAAATGGCCGGTACGGCCATTGCCGACCGCACCTGCCGGCAGGCCCTGACGATGAGCACCGGTTTCACCAAGGACGACCCGTGGGCCGACAGGATGGAGGCGATGACTCCGGCCGAGCTCACCGACTGGCTGCACCGCGGCGCCATCGCCTGCGCCCCAGCCGACACCGGCTATGAGTATTCGAACCTCGGCTATGCGCTTCTCGGCATGGTCGCCGAGGCGGTCACGGGCAGACCGTTCACCGAACTCGTGGCCGCGGAGATCGTCGGACCCCTGACGCTGACGCGCACGGGTTTCGACCACACCGACTTCCCGGACCTGGCGCCCGGTCACCGAGTCGATCTGGGCGGTGGCCTCCACTCGGCCGAACTCACCGGGCCCGGGGTCTTCTCCCCCATCGGCGGGATCATCTCCACCGTGAACGACATCGGCACATGGATGGGCGCGCATCTCGACGCCCTCGAACGCATTGACTCCTACGCTCCCGGGTCCCTGTCACGGATACTGACCGACGACCAGCAGCCACGACGGACCATGGAGATCCAGACGAGCGACCATCACGCGGAGTCGCTCAGCTACGGGCACGGGCTCGAGACTCGACTGGACACGCGCTTCGGCCGAGTCGTCTGCCATTCCGGCGGCTACCCCGGGTACGGCTCACATATGCGCTGGTTCCCCGACCTGGGGCTGAGCCTCGTCGTCCTCGGCAACACCACGTACTATCCGGCGCAGCGTGTGGTCCAAGATGCGCTCGACCTCGGGTGGGCGGCGGCCACGGGGCAACAGGGCATACGGCTGGAACGGCGGACCACCTCGGCGCCGGTGCCCTGCTACTCTGCGGGCCGAGCCCAGATCGACACCGTGATGACCGCGGCCAACCTCGTCAATGACTTCGACGACACCGTCGCCGAGGAGATCTTCGGGGTGAACGTGGACCTCGACGAACCCCGTGACGAGCGGCGGGAGAGCTTCGCCCGGTGGCGGGCGGAGAAGCAGCTCGACCGTCCCTTCGCCGAGGCGGACCTCGAGATGGTCTCCCCACTGCGCGGAGTGGTCACGGTGCCGGGCACAGCCGAGGCGAAGTCCACGATCACGGTCGGGCTCAATCACCTCGGCGAGGTCCAGGCGATCACCCTCAGTTCCTGAGTTCGACAGCCCGCGCCGGCCCGGCCCGGCCTACCCGCCGGAGTTGAAGATCGCGTCGAGGGTGATGGGTTTGACGAGGTCGACGTAGACGAGCAGCGCCGTCATGCACAGCATCAGTCCGATGCACACGTATGTCAGCGGCAGCAGCTTCGCGGTGTCGAAGGGGCCGACCAGCCCGCGTCCGCGCCACCGGTTGATGCGGCGGCGCGCACCTTCGTAGAGGCCCACGGCGATGTGTCCGCCGTCGAGGGGCAGCAGCGGGATCATGTTGAACGCGAAGAGGAAGATGTTGAGTGAGCCGAGCATGCCCAGCCCCATCTGCGCCTTGTCGACGACGTCGATCTGGTCGGTCGACACGATCTCGCCGGCGATGCGGCCGACGCCGACCATGCCGACGAGTCCCTCGGCATCGCGGTCCTTCGTGCCGACGGCCACCTCGCCGATGTCGACGAGTTTGACCGGCAGCGTCAGGATCGCGTGGAAGACTCCTGAGACCTGGTCCCACACGGCGCCGGGGAACTCATCGAGCGGCAGTGACTGACGTTCCTGCACCGGTCCGACGCCGAAGAATCCCTGTGTCTCGGTCTGCGGGGTCCCGTCCGGGTTGAGCACGGCCTTGCCCGCGTCGTCGACCTTCGGCCGTTCGGTGGCGATGATCGGCACCGTCACCGTCTGGGCCTGACCGTCGCGGATGAAGTCGACGTCGACGCGTTCGCCGGCATGGTCCTTGATGACCGAGGACAGCTGATCCCAGTCCTTCGTCTCGACGCCGGCGATCGCGGTGATCTCGTCCCCCGGTTTGATCCCGGCTTCCCACGCGGGAGTGAGCTGATCGTCGTCACGGCAGGTGTTCTGTTCCGAGGCAGGACGCTGCTGCGCCTCGGAGGCGGGCACCGCACATTCGACGACGGTCTGGACGGTCGTCGTCAGAGTGATCACACCGATGCCCAGCAGCGAGATCGCCATGATGAGGATGCCCAGGACGAGGTTGACCAAGGGACCCGAGAACATGACGACGAGCCGTTTGGGCACGCTGAGCGCATAGAACGTCCGGCGCTCCTCCCCCGGCTCGATCTCCTGATTCGAGAACTCCCGGGCATCGGCCATCGTATCTTCGAACAGCCGCCCCTTCCGTTTCTTCCGGTCCCGACGCAGCGGTGCGGCGTCGCCGTCTTCCGTCCCTCCGCCGAGCCGGCCCGACGTTTCGTTGTCCGTTGAGTCCGGCGCCCCGTCCGGTTCGCCGAGGCGGCCCGCCGTTCCGTCGACCCCGCCGTCGACCCCGCCGTCGACGACGATGCCGGCGGCACCGCCTTTCCGTCCAGCGGCGGCTGTCTCATGGCGGGACTTCGTGGCCTCTTCCGGCGGGTACATTCCCGGCATCGCGATGAACCCGCCGAGGGGGAAGGCTTTGATGCCGTATTCGGTCTCACCGCGGCGGAAGGAAAACAGGGTCGGTCCGAAGCCGACCATATAGTGCGTGACTTTGACTCCGAACTTCTTCGCCGGAGTGAGGTGGCCGAGTTCGTGCAGCGCAATCGAGATCGAGATGCCGATGAGGAACAGGATGATCCCGACGATGTAGAGCACAACGGTCATCGGCGGCCCCCGTTCTGTTCGGCGACGTCGGCGCGAGCGAAGTCCCTGGCCCACCCGTCGGCGGCCAGCACGGTCTCCACCGTGTGTTCGGCCGCAGGTTCGTGGGCGGCCAGGGCTCGGGCCAGACCTTTATCGATTCCGGTGAAGGCGATGTCACCGGCGATGAACGCTGCGACGAGTTCCTCATTGGCGGCGTTGAGCACCGCGGGGTAGCTGCGCCCCTTCTTACCGGCGTCGATGGCCAGGCCGAGCGCGGGAAAGGTGAGATGGTTGACCGGTTCGAACGACCAGTGCATGGGCTGACCCCAATTGTGCGGGACGGCTCCCGAGGTCAGTCGCTTCGTCGTTCCGTCGTCCTGGGTGCCCAGAGCATAGGAGATCGGCAGGCGCATATCCGGTGGGGAGATCTGCGCGATCGTCGAGGCATCGGTGAACTCGACCATCGAATGGATCTGCGACTGCGGATGGACGACGACTTCGATGTGGTCGAAGTCGATGTCGAAGAGCAGGTGGGCTTCGATGACTTCGAGGCCCTTGTTGACCAGGGTCGCCGAGTTGATGGTGATCATCGCCCCCATCGACCATGTGGGGTGGTTGAGCGCCTGGGCGGGGGTGACCCGACGCAGGGCATCGCGGGTCATTCCGCGGAACGGTCCGCCCGAAGCGGTGATGATGAGTTTGCTGACTTCACCGTGCGTGCCGGCGCGCAGCGCCTGGGCGATGGCGGAATGCTCACTGTCGACCGGCACCAGCCGCGCCCCGGAGGCACGAGCGGCGTCGAGGACGATGGACCCGCCGATGATGAGGGATTCCTTGTTCGCCAGGGCCACATCCGTGCCGCGTTCGAGGGCGGCCAGGGTCGCGCCGAGACCGGCGGCACCGGTGATCGCGTTGAGGACCATGTCCGCGGCCAAACGTGCGACCGCCTCGGCGGCGTCGTCACCGAGGTGGATGGCGTCGACGGGATCGGTGATCCCCCGCTCGGCAGCCAACTCGGTCAGTCGCGCACGCACCTCGGTCTCGCCGCCGGCAGGAGGAGTGGTGAGCCCGATGACGGGAACGTGGAAATCGAGGGCCTGCTCGAGCAGAAGGTCGAGCTGGGAACCGGCGGCCAAGCCGACGATCGCGTGCTCGTCGCGGTGTTCGGCAAGGACGTCAAGGGCCTGGGTGCCGACCGAACCGGTTGAGCCGACTACAATGAAACCACGTTTACTCACGCCAACCGATGATGCCAAAGTTCTCTGGGAAATGACTCGACACGTTCGTGTGTGTCGCTTCGATCTCCGCCCAGGGAGCCGCGGAGATCTTGTGGTTCGGATGCGTCGGTTGTCCACCGCGCTCCGGTGAAACAGTGAGTGAGAAGAATCAATGGCGAAAGAGATGGATATGAGCACAACGCTGAGCCCTGACGACATTCTTGGACTGGATTCGGTCTTCGAACCCGATGACCTCGAATTCGCATCGATCGTGAAGAAGTGGCTGGACGAGAACGTCCGGGAGAAGATCGGCGACTACTTCCTCGACGCCACCATCCCCGCTCGCGAACTGGCCGAAGGACTCGGCGAGCTCGGTCTGCTCGGCATGCACCTCGACGGCTACGGCTGCGGCGGTTCGACGGCGACTCAGTACGGACTGGCCTGCCGGGAGCTCGAAGCCGTCGACTCCGGTCTGCGGTCGCTCGTGTCCGTGCAGGGATCGCTGGCCATGTTCGCCATCCACCATTGGGGATCGGAGGCGCAGAAGGAAGAATGGCTGCCGAAGATGGCCGCCGGCAAGGCCATCGGCTGCTTCGGTCTGACCGAACCCGATGTCGGCTCCGACCCGTCGGGGATGAAGACGACCGCGAAGAAGGACGGATCCGACTGGATCCTCAACGGCGCGAAGATGTGGATCACGAACTCCCCGGTCTCCGACGTCATGGTCGTGTGGGCCAAGACCGAGGAGGTCGATGGCTTGGGTAAGAACGTCGTCCGCGGCTTCGTCGTCCCCTCGAACACCGAGGGTGTGCAGACCCCGGAGATCCACCGCAAGATCTCGCTGCGCGCATCCATCACGGGTGAGATCGTCCTCGACAACGTCCGTCTGCCCGAGGACGCGATGCTGCCGAAGGCCAAGGGACTCAAGGGACCCCTGTCCTGCCTGTCCGAGGCTCGCTACGGAATCGTCTTCGGTGTCACCGGCGCGGCCCGTGATGCCCTGCTCTCGGCGCTGGAGTACACCGGGACCCGTGTGCAGTTCGATCGTCCGCTGGCCTCGTTCCAGATCACGCAGCAGAAGTTGGCGAAGGCTTTCGGCCAGTATTCGCAGATCACTCTGCTCGCCGCGCATCTGGGCAAGCTCAAGGACTCAGAGAAGGGTGTCCGTCCAGAGCAGATCAGCCTGGGCAAGATGGTCAATGTCGATACCGCGATGAATGTCTGCCGTGACCTGCGCGCCCTGTTCGGCGGGTCGGGCATCACAAGCGAATACCCGCCGTTGCGTCACGCGGTCAACCTCGAGACCGTGCTCACCTACGAAGGCACCCATGAGGTGCATCAGCTGACCCTGGGTCGGACGATGACCGGGATCAACGCCTTCGCGAACTGAGCCGCAGCTCCAGGGGCGGGCCGGGGTACCGGCTGCACCCACCCACCGACTGGCTCAAAGTGCCCGCGCCCGGCCCTAATGCACTGCACGGACACTTTGAGCCAGTCGGTACGCAGCCGGCCGTTGTCAGTTCCAGTGGCCCCGGCGCAGTTCGAGGACGGCCGTGTGGTCATCCTCGCCGAGGTGGCTCCGGGCTGCCAGCCCCCGCTCGGTGGCGAACCCGGTGGCCTCTGCGACCTGACCTCGCCCGAGCTCGATGAGCAGCACACCGTCCGGGCCCAGCCAGTCGAGTGACTCCGTGATGAGTCGGCGCACGAGGTCGAGTCCGTCGTGTCCGCCGAACAGAGCGGTGCTCGGCTCGAAGTCGAGGGCCTCATGGGGCAGAAAATCGGCCGCAGTTTCAGGAACGTAGGGCGGGACCGCCGCGATCACCGAGATCAACTGGTGCAGTGAGTCGGGCAGTCCGTGCAGGCAGTCGAGGACATGCCCCGTCACGGTGGTGCCGGCCTCCAGTGCCGGCACTGATTCGCCTGCCCGGCCGAACTCCCCCGTGTGAACACAGCTTTCGGCATTCCCCACCGCACAACCCACAGCCTCCGCCTGCGCATCACCGAGGTGAATATCGACCCCCGGCACCGACGCGGCCACCGCCGAGGCGACCGGTCCGACCCCGCAGAACGCTTCGAGCACAACAGGTCGCATTGCCGCGACGCCGGCTTCTGCTTCTGCCCCGTTCTTTCGTGAGTTGGTCTCCGGCCTGTTCCCTCGTGAGTCCACCATCCGCTGAACCGCGGACACCGCGTGCGTCGCGAGCAGAGCGGTCCGCTGCCGCGGCACGAACACTCCGGGCTCAACGTTCAATCGCAAGCCCGCAAAATCGACCCAACCGACGATCTGCTCGAGGGGTTCGCCGGCAACGCGACGAGCCACCAGCTCACCGAGTCTCGGCGCAGCATGAGCGCCAGCAGACCCGTCGCCAGCAGACCCGTCGACAGCGGGCCCGTCGACCGTGGGCGAGTCGACAGCAGACGCGGTCGCTGTCTCGAGGAGGATCGCCGCTTCGTCTTCGGCGAAGACACAGCCGGCCGCGCGCAGGGCAGCCACCGTCTCAGCCGAACGCAGATCAGCAGGCCGCGGGTCCGCAGGCCGCGGGTCCGCAGAGGCCGGATCGTCGACACCATCATCGGTGTCGAAGCCCCCAGACGTCCGGGGCTCAGGAAGCAGAGAGGACCTCGGTGCGGTACCAGTCGAGGCTCGAACTCGCCTCAAGATCACCGTCGTCGGTGAGCACCAGCGTGCGCTGCGGGTCGAGCGGCACCACGGCGGCGAATTCGACGCGGGAGTCGCGCATCGCCTGGTCGAGGTTCGCGGTTTCAGACCCGATCGTGACTCCGACGCCTTCGAAGCGCGACCGGGTGACCCGCACGGAGGCACGCCCCGGTTCGATCGGTGTGTCTTCGATGGCGTGGAGAACCACCAGGTCTGAAGCAGAGTCAGACGCAGCCCCTGCCCGCAGATCCACGACGAGCCCGATCCGGGCGGCGGCAAGAACACCGAGCGCCCGCGCCAGCGGCGGGACATCCTCGGCGAAGGTGAACCGGGCTCCGGATTCGGGAACGACACCCATGGCGCGCAGCACTCCGGCGAGCTTCGAACTGCGGTCGAGCACCTCGGCGCGGTCGAGCTCGACCGGAACGGACAGGGCCTTGATCAGGCGGGGATCGGTGACTTCACGACCGTCGACCAGCGGTTTCTCCGGTGCCGGACCGGTCAGCACGACGTCCTCGGCCCGGCCCATGGCGATCGGGAAGTCGAGGAGTTCGTACACCGGGTTGAGCGTGCCGGGATCGGTCGCGGTCGGAACCGCGAAGTAGTGGAAATCAGTCAACGGAGGCCATCACTTCGACGACACGGTCGATGAACGCATCGACCTGGTCCTCGTTGTACGCCTTCTTGCCTTTCGCGGTCTTGAACAGCACGCGGCGGACCTGGTCGACGCTCATCGCCACGCCCTGCGTGAAGTACGAATTGACCTTGTCGCACATGTCGTCGACCTGGGTGATGTCGTAGCCGATGACTCCGGGAGGCGGGTTGTCGAAGCGCTCCCCGGGCTCACGGACCAGGCGTCCCCGCAGGGACGCGGCCACACGGGTGAGTTCGGAGACCCAGGCGTCCTGACCGGACTGCGCGATGAGGCGGTCGCGGGCCTGCTTGGCGAATGCGTCTTCGAGACGATCGAGCGCGGCATCGACGACGGCGACGTGATAGCCCTTGCGGACGAGGTCGAAGCCGACCGTGCGCACCGCCCGGGAGTCGAGGTCGCCGGGTTGCGGCGTCGGCCGTTCGAAGGACTCACGTGCACGTTTGAAGAAGCTGTCGACCTGCTTGGGGTCGTATCCGTTCTTCCATCCGGACATTCGAGGGAAAGTCGTGTCCGCCATGTCTCCTCCAGAAGCGAGTGGCTGTGGTGTTTCCACCATGATAGATGGAAGCCGCAGAAATTGCGTGGCCGCGGTCGGCGGGTGCCGATCCGAGCATCGATCAGTCGGCTGCGGCGAGCTGTCCGCAGGCGCCGTCGATATCGGAGCCGCGGGTATCGCGGATCGTCGTCGGAATGCCCTGATCGATGAGGCGGTGGACGAATTCGTCGGCGACGTCCGGTTCGGAGGCAGTCCACACCGACCCCGGGGTCGGGTTGAGCGGGATCGGGTTGACGTGGACCCAGCCGCGTCCGCGGGCGTTGAGTTTCTTCGCCAGCAGTTCGGCACGCCAGGCGTGATCGTTCATGTCCTTGATGAGCGCGTATTCGATGCTCACCCGGCGTCCGGTCACCTGGTAGTAGTTATAGGCGGCGTCGATGGCCTCGTCGGCCTTCCACCGTGTGTTGACCGGGATCATCTCATCGCGCAGCTCGTCATCGGGGGCGTGCAGGCTGAGTGCGAAGGTGACGGGGATGTCCTCGGCGGCGAGTTTGTTGATGCCGGGCACGAGCCCGACCGTGGAGATCGTGATCCGCCTGGCCGACATGCCCAGCCCTTCGGGGCTCGGTCCGACGAACCGGCGAACCGCGTTCATCACGCGCTTGTAGTTGGCCAGGGGTTCGCCCATGCCCATGAACACGATGTTCGAGACCCGTTCGGGTCCCTTCGCCGAGGCGGCCGTCGCCTCCGGGTCGAACGCGGACTCCCCCGCCGCATCGTCATCGTCGGCTTCCGCACCGAGCGCGGTCTCGCCGGCACCGGGCATATCCGACGTCGGAGCCTCGGAGAGCTCACCGGCGGCGATGACCTGGTTGGCCCGTACGACCTGCTCGACGATCTCGGCCGTGGACATGTTCCTGGTCAGGCCCTGCTGGCCGGTGGCGCAGAACGGGCAGTTCATTCCGCAGCCGCACTGGCTGGACACGCACAGGGTGACACGGTTGCGGTAGCGCATGAGCACGGATTCGACGAGAGCGCCGTCGAAGAGCCGCCACAGGAATTTGATGGTGTCGCCGTTCTCGGTGCGCAGGCGGCGCACCTCGGTGAGCAGGTGCGGGAAGAACCGTTCCTGGATCTCTGCCCGCTTGTCCTTGGGCAGGTCCGTCATCGCCTCGGTGTCGGTGACGTAGTGGCTGAAGTAGTGGGTGGAGATCTGCTTGGCCCGGAAGGCGGGCAGCCCCATCTCTGTGACCGCGGCGATGCGTTCATCCATCGTCATATCGGCCAGATGCTGAGGCGGCTGCTTGACCCGTGCGGACTTGAAGTTGAGAAGGGGACGGCCATCGCGCATCGGGGTCTTCGATGTCGTGCCGTCGGCATGTTCGACGACGGGCCTGGTCTGCCTTCTGCCTGCTTGAGAACTCACACGGCCATTGTCTCATGTTCGCCGCGCGCCTGTCGTGTGCGAGCCGCCACGTCGGGCGGTCGGCTCGGAACGCTCGGTTCGCGCGGTGTCGATCAGCCGCCATGTCGGGAGGGGCCGAACCCAGCGGGCCGGAGGACGCTTGCACGATCAGCCGCCTCGGCGATCAGCTCAGAGGTAGCCGGGCAGGACCGAGAAGAGGACGAGCGCGACGGGGGCTGTCGGCAGGATCGAGTCGAGGCGGTCCATCACACCGCCGTGGCCGGGCAGCAGGGTGCCCATGTCCTTGAGTTCGAGGTCGCGCTTGATCATCGATTCGCTGAAGTCGCCGAGGGTGGCGAACGCGGGAATCACCGCGCCGATGACCAGCCCGGTCCAGAACGGAGCGCCGACGACCGTGATCGCCAGGACCGTCGCGACCGCTGCGGCGAAGACCGTGGAGCCGAGGTAGCCCTCCCAGGACTTCTTCGGAGAGATCCGCGGGGCGATGGGGTGTCTGCCCCACAGCACGCCGAAGACGTAGCCGCCGGTGTCGGAGGCGACGACGGAGGCGAGGAAGATGATGACGTAGAAGTTGCCGTCCGGCTGGGTGAGGATGTAGACGATGAAGCAGGCCATGAGGCCGACGTAGGTGAGAGCGAAGAGGGAGAGCGAGACGTCTTTGACTGCATTCTTCCGGCGCTCGACCATCGTGAAGAGCATGACTGCTCCGGCGCTGGCGGCGAAGGTGACCCAGAGTGCTTCACGGCCGCCGATGAAGGTGGCGACGACCATGCAGGCGGCCGACACCATGGTGGGTACGCGCGAGACCAGGGAGCCGGACCGTGACAGCGCGTTCGCCAGCTCCCACATGGCGGCGACGATGCCGACGAGGACGATGAAGAGGAAGGAGATCGGCAGGAAGATCAGGGACGCGAGAACCACGCCGCCGATGAGCAGTCCCATGCCGATCGCGGCCGGCAGGTTCCGTCCGGCCCGGCCGTAGTCCTTCGCTTCCGGTTCGGCTTCGGCGGCAGCCGCCTCGGCGGTGGGATTCGACTCCGGATCGTCGGGCGAATACGGCTTGTCCGAATTGCGCAGGTCTCGACGTTTGGGGAAAGGGGTCTCAACCCGCGCGGCCTCGCCTGACTGATCCGGCTCCCCGGGGGGAGCCGGATCAGTCGCGGGGCTGTCGGACCCAGTCACGGCGATCATCAGACCTCGAGCAGCTCAGCTTCCTTCTGCGCAAGCAGCTTGTCGACGTTGTCCACCTTGCTCTTCGTCAGATCGTCGAGCTCGGAGATGCTGCGAGTGACCTCGTCCTCTCCGGCCTCGCCGTCCTTCTTGATGCGTTCGAGCGCCTCCTTGGCGTGACGGCGGATGTTGCGGATGGAGACCTTGCCGTCTTCGGCCTTGCCCTTGACGATCTTGACGTACTCCTTGCGGCGTTCCTCGGTGAGGTCCGGGAGGACGACGCGGATGACGTTGCCGTCGTTGGCAGGGTTCGCGCCGATGTCGGAGTTGCGCAGTGCGGTCTCGATATCGGTCAGCGTGCCCTTGTCGTAGGGGGTCACGAGGATCGTGCGAGCCTCGGGCGTCTGGAACGAGGCGAGCTGCTGCAGCGGCGTCGGTGCACCGTAGTAGTCGATCTCGATATCGGCGAACAGTGCGGGATTGGCGCGGCCGGTGCGGATCGACGCGAAGTCCTCCTGCGTGAATTCGACGGCCTTGTCCATCTTCTCTCTGGCTTCGGCCAGTGTCTCTTCAATCACGGTTGCCTCTTTCCATCTCTTAAAGCTTTGGGTTCATTCTATGGGTCAACACTGAAAAATGCCGCACCGCACGATCACAGGAATGTTCTCACCTGCGTTGATGCCAGTCGGCCTGCCGCCTCGATCGGGGCGTGCGTCAGTGGACGACCGTGCCGATCTTCTCACCGATGATGGCTTTGCGCAGGTTGGCCTCGCCTTCCATCCCGAAGACGTGCATCGGCAGCTTGTTGTCCATGCACAGGCTGAAGGCGGTCGCGTCGACGACCTTGAGACCGCGCTGCAGGGCGTCCTGGTAGCTGATCTCGGCGATCTTCTCGGCGTTCGGGTCGACCTTGGGGTCGGCCGTGTAGACGCCGTCGACACCGTTCTTGGCGATGAGGACCTCATCGGCGTGCACCTCGAGTGCACGCTGAGCGGCGACGGTGTCGGTGGAGAAGTACGGGAGTCCGGCGCCGGCGCCGAAGATGACGACGCGGTTCTTCTCCATGTGCCGCATGGCGCGGCGGGGAATATAGGATTCGGCGACCTGCGACATCGGGATCGCGGTCTGCACGCGGGTGTCGACGCCCGCCTGTTCGAGGAAGTCCTGCAGGGCCAGACAGTTCATCACGGTGCCGAGCATGCCCATGTAGTCGGCGCGGGTGCGGTCCATGCCGCGCTGTGAGAGTTCGGCTCCGCGGAAGAAGTTGCCGCCGCCGACGACGATGCTGACCTCGACATCCTCGGTGGTGGGTGCGACCTCGCGGGCAACTGCGGCCACGACGTCGGGATCGACGCCGATCTTGCCGCCGCCGAAGACCTCGCCGGAGAGCTTGAGCAGAACGCGGCGGCGGTGCGTCCGGAGGGCTCGGCTGGCATAGCTGGATTCGTGAACAGGGGTGCTTGTCATGGAGTCCTTCTTCCGTGCGGGCAGGTCTGTACCCGGTGGGATCGTCACTGTGTGCGGGCGTCTGTCTTCGGGTGCCTGTGTTCGGGCGTCTGGGTCAGTCTAGCGAAAAACGGGGTCGGACCGATTGGTCCGACCCCGCTTCGCCGGTGAGTTCTCACTCACTCGATGAACCTGGGAAGCAGAGATCAGTCTGCTTCACGGTCAGTGGCGCATCAGGCTCCGACGCGGAAGCGCAGGAAGCCGGTGGCCTTGACGCCGGCAGCCTCGAGCACCTTGGCCACGGACTGCTTGGGATCCTTGGCGAATCCCTGGTCGAGCAGGCAGTTCTCCTTGAAGAAGCCGTTGACGCGACCCTCGATGATCTTCGGCAGAGCCTGTTCGGGCTTGCCTTCGTTCTTCGCGGTGTCTTCGGCGATGCGACGCTCGTTCTCGACGAGATCGGCGGGAACGTCTTCGCGGGAGAAGTACTTCGGAGCCATGGCGGCGATGTGCACGGCGACATCGTGTGCCACGGTCTCGTCGTCACCCTCGAATGCCAGCAGCACGCCGACCTGCGGGGGCAGGTCCTTGTTGGTGCGGTGCAGGTAGGAGGCGATCTTGGAGCCTTCGACGCGGCCCACGCGACGCAGTTCGACCTTCTCGCCCAGCGAGGCACCGGATTCGGTGATGAACTGGGAGACGGGCTTGCCGTCGGTCTCGGCGGCCAGCAGCGCTTCGGCCGAATCGGCCTTGTTCGCCACGGCCAGTTCGAGGACCTCTTCGGAGAGCTTGACGAACGGTTCGGACTTCGCCACGAAGTCGGTCTCCGAGTTGAGCTCGATCATGGTGCCGACTCCGCCTTCGACGGAGGTCGCGACCAGACCGTCGGAGGTCGAGCGGCCTTCGCGCTTGGTGGCGCCCTTGAGGCCCTTGATGCGCAGGGCCTCCATGGCCTTCGTCTGGTCGCCGTCGGCCTCGTCGAGAGCCTTCTTGACGTCCATCATTCCGGCGCCGGTCTTCTCGCGCAGTGCCTTGATATCAGCGGCAGTGTAGTTTGCCATTCTTTCTCCTCAGGATGGTGGAGTTAAACGAAATCAGGACTCGGTCGACTCGGTGGAGTCGGCAGCTTCAGCGGCAGGAGCAGCTTCAGCGTTCTCGGCGTCAGCCACGGGAGCAGCCTCAGCGGCGTCGGCAGCCGGAGCGGCAGCCTCGGCGGGCTTCTCTTCGGTCTTGCCTTCGAGGAGCTCGCGCTCCCATTCGGGCATGGGCTCGACGGCGGAGACGTTCTTCTCTCCGCTGGCGTCGTCCGAGGAGTGGCGGGCGATGAGGCCCTCGGCCACGGCGTCGGCGACCACGCGGGTCAGCAGCGAGACCGAGCGGATGGCGTCGTCGTTGCCCGGGATCGGGTAGTTGACGTCGTCCGGGTCGCAGTTGGTGTCGAGGATGCCGATGACCGGGATGCCCAGCTTCTTGGCTTCGTCGACCGCGAGGTGTTCCTTCTTGGTGTCGACGATCCAGACGGCCGACGGGGTGCGCTGCATGTCGCGGATGCCGCCGAGGGTCTTCTCGAGCTTGTCCTTCTCGCGACGCAGGATGAGCAGTTCCTTCTTGGTGTGCGAGGAACCTGCAACGTCGTCGAAGTCGATCTCTTCGAGTTCCTTCAGCCGGCGCAGACGCATCGAGATGGTCTGGAAGTTCGTGAGCATACCGCCGAGCCAACGCTGGTTGACGTAGGGCTGGCCCACGCGCTGAGCCTGCTCAGCGATGGATTCCTGGGCCTGCTTCTTGGTGCCGACGAAGAGGATCGAGCCGCCGTGGGCCACGGTCTCCTTGACGAACTCGAAGGCGTTGTCGATGTAGCCCAGCGACTTCTGCAGGTCGATGATGTAGATGCCGTTGCGTTCGGTGAAGATGAAGCGCTTCATCTTCGGGTTCCAACGACGGGTCTGGTGTCCAAAGTGTACGCCGCTGTCGAGCAGCTGGCGGATGGTGACGACGGCCATGCCGACGCCCTCCTTTCTGTGCACCCTCGGGGTGCTTTTACGTCACGCGCGCGTCGATCGTTCTCACAGCGAACCTTTAATGGTCCACGTCGATTCGATCGACAGGATGCGTCGATGACATTTTCGGTTGATTCCTGGTACCCGGTTCGTCCGCCCCACAGGCACACCTGACGGTTGCCTGCACCACGGGAAGGAGAAGAATTCGGATACGCGTAGTCAGAAGACACGCTTCTGCTGGTCTCAGTCTATCCCGTTTGGGCAAGTCATTTCCAATCACGATCGATCCCCCGCCGAGGCGGCCCACCGATCCGGATCATCGCATCGACTCGTGCGTCGACGGGTGTGGATCGCTCGGCGAGTCGAGCGCCGGAGCGCACGGTCCCGATCGTCGTGAGGAGCCGGATCACAGTGGTCTCGGTGCACTCGACCACCGCTTCCTGTGGACTGGCGTGCGACTCGAACGTCGGCGCCTTGTGGATGGACAAGGTCCGTCCACAGGGGTGATCCTCGCGGGTGACACGACCGTGCACGACGGGGTTGCATGCTCCCATGCCTCACATCGCGCTCGACCGCCTCCGCCAGCTGTTCCGCCTCCGGGCGAGACGCTCAAGCCTCGGCTCACCGCAGTCACTGCTTCTTGCCGTAATCGTCGCAGCGGCTCTTGTGCTCACGGGCACTCCCCCGGTGGCGAGCGCCGCCACAGGACCCGCCTCGATTTCTGCGCACAACGATCCGCACAGGAGTGCACCGACCAATTGGCTCACACCGGTGCCGGCGATGGAGATCATCACAGCCTTCGACCCTCCGGATCAGCCGTGGCTGACCGGCCATCGCGGAATCGACGTGCTCGCTGTCGTCGGCGAGCCGCTGCGGGCACCGACGGGAGGGACGATCCGCTTCGCCGGCACGGTCGCGGGGACTGCGACCGTCAGCATTCTCACCGATTCCGATCACGTTCTCACGTTCCAACCGGCCGAATCGTCGTTGGTCAAGGGTGAAGATTTCAAAGCTGGTGAGCAGATCGGCACGGTGGGCAGCGGTGGCCACTGTCAGCGTTCGTGCTTGCATATCGGAGCATGGCCGGCCGCGAGCGAGAAGAGGTACGTCGATCCGGGCAAGTTCTTCGGTCAGGAGAAGTCGGCGCTGCTGCCGCTGTCGCGGAAGCCTGCGAAAGAACCGAGAGGAGGTGGGGGTTCGACCGCCTCCGGTGCCGGAGCGTGGGGTGGTCACCGCAATGGGCGGATTCCCGCCTCGGCGATGTGTGCGTTGGAGTCGGCTCCCGGACAGATGCTGCGCTGCGATGCTCAAGCGGCTTTCGATCGGCTCTCGACAGCGTTCGAGGCTCGGTTCGGTGCCCCGATCTCGGTCACCGACGCCTACCGGGACTACGCCACGCAGGTGGTCCTCAAACGACGGAAGGGGCGGATGGCGGCGACTCCGGGAACGTCAAACCATGGGTGGGCACTGGCGGTCGACCTCGGCGGCGGGATCAATTCCTTCGGCACCGCACAGCATCAGTGGATGCGGGCGAATGCGCCGAAGTTCGGGTGGATCCATCCCGGCTGGGCACGGCAGACGGGATCGCTGCCCGAGCCCTGGCACTGGGAATTTCGGAAGTAGCACGCCGCAGTCGGACCGACGCTTCCGCTATGACTCTGCCGGCCGAGCGCGGTGGGTCTCAGGCCCGCGGGTGTGCTCGCCGGTAGGTGTCCTGCAGACGTTGCATGGATACCTGGGTGTAGATCTGCGTGCTGCTCATCGTGGAGTGGCCGAGCAGCTCTTGGATCTGTCGCAGGTCGGCCCCGCGGTCGAGCATGTGCGTGGCCGCCGAATGCCGCAGACCGTGCGGTCCGATGTCGGGAGCACTGGGGTCGTCGGAGCCGTAGCGGTGAACGAGTTCGCGCACCTGTCGCGCACCGATGCGTCCCCCACGGACGCCGAGGAACAGTGCGTCGCCGCTGTGGGGACCGGCGAACAGTTCACGGGTGGCGAGCCAGTCGTCGAGGGCTCTGCGTGCCGGGGCGCCGAACGGGACGCGACGTTCTTTGTTGCCTTTGCCGAGCACGGTGATCATCGATGCGCGGTCGTCGATGTCGCTGCGGTCGAGTCCGGTCAGTTCGGAGACGCGGATCGCGGTGGCGTAGAGCATTTCGAGGATCGCGGCATCGCGGATGCGTTTGGCCGCGTCGTACGGGTCGCTCGTGTCCGCGTCGCCCTGTGCGGTGTCGCCCGTCGTGGCGCCGCCAGCCGCCGAATCGCTCGTGTCCGTGCCGCCCTGTGCGGCGTCCGCTGGCCTTCGTCCCGCGCCGGTGTCGCCGGTTCGCTGGCCGTCGGCAGCGGAGATGAGGTCGGCGGCCTGCTGCGGTTTGAGCACCGTGGGCAGCCGGGAGTCCTTCTTCGGAGTCCGCAGACGTGCGGCCGGGTTGTTCGACAGTCCCAGGTTGCTCACGCCGTAGGCGAAGAAGGAGCGAACGGCGGCGATCTTGCGAGCCACTGTCGATTTCGCGGCACCGGCATCGTCGAGGGTGATGAGCCAGGAACGCAGGTCATCGAGTTCGACGGAGGCGAGATCGATGCGTGCGCCGGACGTCGTCGACGCGCGTCCTCCCTCGGTCCCGCGCCGGAGCTTCGTCGAGTGCACGGCGTGGTCGAGGAAGTCGGAGACGTCGGCGACGTAGGCACGTGCGGTGTGCTCGGAGACGTCACGAGACCGCAGGTGGTCGGCATAGCCTGTCACCACCTCGGCGACGGTCGATGATGTGCTCACGTTCCCAGGATACGTGGATGGTCGGGCTCAGCCGCGGGACGTGCGCAGTTTCACCCACCCGGTGTCGCGGCGTTCGGCCAGTCCGGCCAGGTCGAGAGTGGTCAGCGAATTGAGCGCATCTGCGATCGTCAGTCCTGCCCGCGAGGCGATGGTCCCGACATCGAGCGGTTTCGATACGGTCAGCACATTCAGGCAGATCCTCTCCCGCTCATCAAGCGCTTCACGGGGGTCGGGAGCCGGCGGACGATCTCCGTTCTCTGCGGCGGCACCCGCCCCGGTCGCGTCGAAGAGCGACGGAGTCTCGTCGAAGAGCGCGGGAGTCTCGTCGTCCATGAGTGCAATGACATCGTCGCTGCAGGTGACGAGTTCTGCTTCGTGCTCGCGCACGAGCTTGTGGGCCCCGGTCGACGACGCCGAATACACAGATCCGGGGAAGGCCGCGACCTGCCGGGAGAGTTCGAGGGCATGCCGCGCGGTGTTGAGTGCTCCGCTGCGCCAACCGGCTTCGACGATGACGCTGACCTGCGACGAGCCGGCGATGAGTCGGTTGCGCAGCAGGAATCGGTGGCGCATCGGCGTCATTCCCGGTGCGGTCTCGGACACGATGGCGCCGGTGGCGAGGATCTGTTCGAACAGGTCGGCGTTCGCCGCCGGATAGAAGCGGTCGACTCCCCCGGCCATGAATGCCACCGTCGGCGCTTCCCTGGCGATGGCGGCACGGTGGGCGGCTGCGTCGATGCCGAACGCACCGCCGGACACGACGGTGATTCCGCGAGCGGCAAGATCCCACGCAAGGTCAGAGGCACATTTGGTTCCGTAGCTGCTGGCTGCTCTGGCACCGACCACGGCAACGGCTCGAGTCAGGACGGTGCTCAGGGAGGCAGCTCCCCGCACCCACAGACCCAAGGGTGCTGCGGGACCGAGGTCGTCGAGCATTCGGGGCCACTCGTCATCATCGGGAATGACCAGTCGGCCGCCGATTCTCGCGATGCTGTCCAGATCGTTCCCTCTCGTCTCGGCATCCCCGGCTCGCACCGCCCACCGGTCGATGGCCTCGGCCATCTGCCCGTGTTCGGCTGCCTCGGTGCCGGTGACTGTCAGACCGTGGACGGCTTCGTGAGCCGTGGTCTCACCGCGGCCGACGGCCATGATGATCCCTCGGGCGGCGACCGGGCCGATCCCGTCGACGAGCCGTTTGAGCAGACCGTCGCCGGGCTCGCCGATGCGCAGCAGTGAGGCGATGGCTGCGCGGACGTCCTCATCAGTGTTCACGGTCATGACTCCTGTGTCCTCAGGGCGAGCGCCGTTCTCATCGTGTCGGGATCGGGCCCGGGTTTCCCGGCCAGATCGGCCAGAGTGGTGGCGACGCGCAGCACCCTGTCGTAGCCGCGCATGGTGATCCGGCCTGTGTCGAGCGCCCGATCGAGGTCGGACAGGTCTGCCGGTGTGAGTGCGAAGTGGTCACGAAGCCAGGCTCCGGGCGCTTCGGCGTTGAGCCTCCAGTCGCAGTCGGCGAAGCGTTCGGCCTGCCGGTTCCGCGCGTCCAGCACGCGGGCCGCCACTGTGGCGCTCGTCTCCTGATCCCCGCCGAGGCGGAGGTCAGCCGGGGAGACGGGAAAGAGTTCGAGCTGCAGGTCGACTCGGTCGAGCAGCGGCCCCGACAGCCGATTGCGATAGCGGCGTTTGTCCAACGGTGTGCATCGACAGTCCGCACCGACCCCGGCCATCCCGACCCCGCAGGGGCAGGGGTTCGCGGCCATGATGAGCTGGAATGACGCCGGAAGCACCATCGATCCCCACGCCCGGTGGATGTGGACGCGACGGGATTCCATCGGCTGCCGCAGGGCTTCGAGGACGTCGCGGGAGAATTCGGGAGCTTCGTCCATGAACAGCACCCCGCGGTGGGCGCGGCTGAGCACTCCGACCGTTCCGGGTCGGCGTCCGCCGATGAGCGCCGAGGCGGTGCTGCGGTGGTGGGGTGCTTCGAACGGGGGCCGGTGGTCGAGTCCGTCGCTGCCGTCGAGTTCCCCGCGCAGCGAGCGGACGGCGGCGACCTCGACGGCTTCATCGTCGCTCAGCGGCGGCAGGATTCCGGGCAGGCACTGGGCGAGCAGGGTCTTGCCCGCTCCGGGTGTGCCGCGCATGAGCAGGTTGTGGCCGCCCGCGGCGGCGACCTCGAGGCCGAATCGCCCTTCGGCCTGTCCTTGGACTTCGCAGAGATCGTGGAGTTCCGGGGCCACGGGGACGGGTCGGTCCATGTCGAGGACCGCCGGCAGTGCAGGTACGGCCATCGATCCGCCATAGGCATTGACCACCTCGGCCAGAGAGGCGACCGGGAGGACTCTGGCGCGTCCGATGAGCCGTGCCTCGTCGGCATTGCCGATGGGGACGACGAACCGGTCGAAACCGGCCTGCAGCGCTGTGTGCAGGGACGGGAGCACCCCGGTGACGGGACGGATTCTGCCGTCGAGTCCGATCTCACCGCAGTGGATGACGCTGCCGGTGTCCTCGGTGGTGATCAGGGACAGTGCTCTGAGCACGGCGACGGCGATGCCGAGGTCGAATCCGGTGCCGATCTTCGGCACTGTTCCAGGGGTGAGATTGATTGTCAGGTGTTCTGTGGCGACGGGTTCTCCGAGGTAGGCCAGGGCTGCCCGAAGTCGTTTGCGCGATTCGCTCACCGAGGCATCCGGCAGTCCGACGATGTCGATTCCGGGCAGTCCGGCGCTGACGCCGGCTTCGATCGACACGATCTTCCCGGTCAGCCCCCACAGTGCCACGGCGGAGGCCCGTCCGATGATGTGCGCCGAGGCGGCGGGTCCGACATCGTCGGCTACGGCCCGCTCGTCCGGATCGCGCGGTTCTGCCGGCTCGCGCGGTTCGTCCGGCTCGGCCTGCTCGACCGACGGTTCCTCCTGTCCCGGGGTCTCCTCACTCATGAGTCGACCTGGATGTTCGGGCAGTGGAAGTACTGGACGCGCGGTTCCATGATGATTCCGAGCGCATCGATGCGCGTGGCCGGAAAATATTCGTCCTGCCCGCTCAGCCAGATCCCTGCCAGTGTGCGGATGCGGGCGAGCTTGGTTCGGGTCACGGCTTCCAGCGGTGATCCCAGCAGTGCGGTGCGCCGTGTCTTGACCTCGACGAAGACCGCAGTGTCACCGTCGCGGGCGATGATGTCGAGCTCTCCTCGTGCGCACCGGAAGTTGCGTTCGAGAACGACCAGACCGGCGTCCTCCAAGAACGCGACCGCGAGGTCCTCTCCCCTGCTGCCGAGCGCCTGCTTACGCCGGCCCTTCACGGTCCGGGTGCTCTTCGACGCTCGTGTCCGACCGGGTGTTCGTATCCGTCCCATGTCCGTCAGATGACCACGACGCCATGGCTCTGCGGAAGTGCAGAAGAAGAGCCTGTGGACGGTGCCCGACCATCCACAGGCCCACGACGGTCAAGTCAGAGCCGCGTCCACAGCGATCGGCGCGCGAGTGGTCGAGCCCAGCTGCCGACGATGATGCGAGGAGGCCGCCTCAGCCGCGGATCGCCGTCGGCGGTTCGAGATCGGACTTCGCGATCTCCTCGATGTTGACGTCCTTGAACGTCAGCACGTGCACGGTCTTGATGAACCGGGCCGACCGGTAGCTGTCCCACACCCAGGCGTCGCGCAGGGTGAGTTCGAAGTACACGTCGCCGGCGTCGTTGTGGGCCTTGAGGTCGACATGGTTGGCGAGGTAGAACCGACGCTCGGTCTCGACGACATAGGCGAAGAGACCGACGACGTCCCGGTATTCCTTGTACAGCGCGAGCTCGAGTTGCGCTTCGTAGTCGTCAAGATCATCGGCACTCATGACAGGCCCTCCTTCGCTCTTGAGTCCGCGCTCAGGCGGAAGCTTCTCCGGTGGTGGATGCTGGGGCCGAGTTCGGCGATGCCCTGTCGGTGCTTCACCGTCCCGTATCCCACGTTCGATTCCCAACCATAGTGCGGATGAGCCTCGGCGAGGGCGATCATCGTCTCGTCGCGTGCCACTTTCGCCACAATGCTTGCCGCCGCGATCGCCGGTACCGAGCCGTCGCCCTTGATCACGGTGCGCACCGGCGGCAGTTCGAGGTCGGCGCAGTCTCCGAATATCCCCAGGCAATCGAGGGTGAGTGGGGCCGAGAGCCAATCGTGGCGGCCGTCGAGGAGCACCATCGTCCGGTCGGGGAATTCGCCCACCGAGGCGGCTCTGCCATCGACATCGACGCCGCCCGAACCGTTCTGTTCGGAACCGCCCGAACCGTTCTGTTCGGAACCGATCGAACAATGACCCTCGGAACGCGGGTCCGCCCAATCGCTGAGCATCGAGATCATGGCGCGGCGTCCGGCGAGGTTGAGGGCCATCGTCATCCCCACCTCGTCGAGTTCGGCAGGAGTCGTCGACCCCACCGCCGCGGCGGTCGCCCACGATCGCACTCGCTCGGTGGCCTCCTGCCTCGACTGCGCGCTCAGCTGCTTCGAGTCATGGATGCCGGCGGGTACCTCGGCGGCGGTGAGGGCGCGCAGATCGAACAGGGCGACACCGACACCGACGGGCCCGGCCAGAGCGCCGCGGCCCACCTCGTCGACGCCGATGACGAAATCGAATCCCTCGCTGAGCAGTCCGCGTTCGACGCTGAGGTCGGTCAGTCCACGTGCGGCCATCAGTTCCCGGTGATTCCCTCGGCGGTGTCCGGCACGTCCGCGAAGACCTCGTCGGGGGTCGAGACCCAGCTGAAGTGTTTGAACGGCCAGTTGATGAGGAACACGGTGCCGACCACGTCGTCTTCGGCCACATAGGGGTCGGTGTCCATGTGGTAGCGGGAATCGGCGGAGTTGCTGCGGTTGTCGCCCATCACCCAGTAGTGGCCCTCGGGCACGGTGACTTCGAATTCGACCTCCGAGGGGGCGGTGCCCGCATCGAGGTAGGTTTCGTCGATCGGTTCGCCGTTGACCAGCAGGCGTCCTTCGGCGTCGCAGCACTTGATCGTGTCACCGCCGACGCCGATGACGCGTTTGATCAGCTGATTGCCCGCGTCCGAGGGGGCCAAGCCGATGAATTCGAGGACCGGGTTGGGAGTGTACTCGGCGGTCTCGGCCGCCGAGAGCCAATGGTCGGGGTCGTCGAAGACGATGATGTCGCCGCGGTCGGCGGGTCCGAAGCGGTGCGCCAGCTGGTTGACGAGGACCCGGTCATCGACCTGGAGGGTGGTCATCATCGATTCCGACGGGATGTAGAACGCGCGGACGACCCACGTCTTCAGCGCCGTCGAGATGAGCAGGGCGATGACGATGATCGCCAGGGTCTCCAGCAGCCCGCGCGCGAACCGTTTCGAGGCGGGTGGCGGGGACGCTTCGGATTCGCTTGTCATTCGTTCGCTTTCACATCGGACCAGGACTGCGGCGGTTCGGACCAGCACTGCGGCTGTGGACTGAACCGAGCGTATCAGCACGACCGGAGCCTCACTCCCAGCCGCAGTGCAGTTGAGTGTGAACGCTCAGCCGTCCGCGCAAGGCTCAGATGACGCCGAAATCCCCTCACCGAGGCGGGCCCCCGACCTCGCGTGTGAGAGGTCGGGACGGGAGCATGAGCACCGCGTGTCAGCTCCCGCGGGTTCGAAAATCATACGCACCGATCGAAATCACTGCATTTGCACTTTGGACCCGCCCTCACCGAGGCGGCGCTCAGTCGATCGAGGAGCCGTGCCCGATCACGGGGCCGATGACCCGATCGGTGGGGATGAATCCCCCACCGGGCCGTCCCAGCAGCGACCGGGAATCGGCGGATTCATTGCGATTGTCGCCCATCACCCACATGGTGCCGTCGGGGACTTCGACGGAGAATTCCACCGCCGAGGCGGGAGTGGGGGCATAGTCTTCGCGCAGTGGTTTGCCGTTGAGCAGCAGACGCCCCTTCGCGTCGCAGCATTCGAGGCTGTCACCGCCGACGGCGATGACGCGCTTGACGTAGTAGACGTCCCGGGGGCCGAGGCCGACCCAGGAGCCGATCTTCTGCAGAGGGGTGGGCAGCGCATCGTCGACGAACGATCCGCGACCGTCGAAGACGACGATGTCTCCGCGTTGGAGGTCTCCGCGCAGCGCGTCCGGACGCCACACCGTGATCGAGTCGTCGACCTTGAGCGTCGGCTCCATCGAAGCACTCGGAATGGTGAAGCGCTGGATGACGAATCCGCGGATCGATCCGCCGAGGACGATGATGACGACGACAATCGCCGCAATCGTCTTCCAGAACCGTGCCGAAGACAGAAGACGCGACCCGAAGGTCGCGTCTTCATGTCTGATCGGCACCGTGTGATCATCGCCCACAGTGCCGGGCAAATCAGGCCTTTTCGCGGATGCGAGCAGCCTTGCCGCGCAGTTCGCGCAGGTAGTACAGCTTCGCACGGCGCACTGCACCGCGGGTGAGGACCTCGATCTTGTCGACGTTGGGCGAGTGCACCGGGAAGGTACGCTCCACACCGACGCCGAAGCTGATCTTACGAACGGTGAAGGTCTCGCGAACGCCGTCGCCCTGGCGACGGATGACGATTCCCTTGAAGACCTGGATACGCGAGCGCGAACCTTCGATCACCTTGACGTGAACGTTGAGGGTGTCGCCCGGGCGGAATTCGGGAACGTCAGACTTCAGCGAGGCTGCATCTACAACATCGAGCTTCTGCATTGTGGTTTCTCCTGTGGCCTCTGCTTCAGGTCGAGGACACGCATATCGGACCGGTGAACCGGTAGCTGGATCGTCTGTCGGGATCTCTCCCCGTCGACCCGCCGAATCTCTGCGGCGAGCCACCTTGGGCACTCATCCCCCTGAAGCAGGTGAGTGCCAACAAACGCGACGCTCTATTCTGTCACGGTTGAGCGCTCAGACTCAAACCGCTGAAGCGCCGCGAGGTCGTCCTTGCTCAGGTCATCGAGTCTCTCGAGCAGATCCGGTCTGACTTCTGCGGTGCGTTCGAGACGTCGGTCACGTCGCCACCGGGCGATCGCGGCATGGTTGCCGCTGAGCAGGATCTCGGGCACGTCACGTCCGCGCCAGTTCGCCGGCTTCGTGTAGATCGGGTATTCGAGCAGTCCGTCTTCGTGGCTCTCCTCGGTCAGCGACTTGGGGTTGCCGATGACGCCGGGGATGAGGCGGCTGACGGCTTCGATCATCACCATCGAGGCGACTTCGCCGCCGTTGAGCACGTAGTCGCCGATGCTCATGGGCAGCAGATCGAAGTGCTCGCCCGCCCAATCGATGACGCGCTGGTCGATGCCTTCGTAGCGTCCGCAGGCGAAGACGAGGTGGTCGCGGGCGGCGAGGTCCTCGGCGATGCGCTGATCGAACACCTGCCCGGCAGGGCTGGGCACGATGAGCGTCGGCTTACCTCCGGCTGCAGGACCCGCACTCTGAGCACTTTCCGGGCCTTCGCCCTCCGCACTGCTGCGACCTGCCAGGATGTGCTCGAGAGCCAGGGCCCAGGGTTCGGCCTTCATGACCATGCCCGCTCCCCCACCGTAGGGCGAGTCATCGACGGTGTTGTGCCGGTCGAAGGTGAAGTCCCGCAGGTCGTGGACGTCCAGGCTCAGCTGACCGCGGTCGACGGCCTTGCCGATGAGCGAGAGCTGCAGACCGGCAAGATACTCGGGGAAGATCGAGACGACGTCGATCGACATCTGCGGTCCGACCGCCTCGGCGGAGGCCCCACCCTGGGTCACAGGGTCGGATCCAGTCGCTTCGGCGGGGGTGTCGCTGTCGGTCATCGGGGACGGTTCGCTCATTCGGCGTCGAAGAGGCCGGCGGGCGGGGTGACGCTGACGCGGCCGGAGTCGATGTCGACGTCGGGCACGATCTCGGTGACGAAGGGAATGAGCACAACGTGTCCGTCCGCGTGCTTCATATGGAGCAGGTCCTGGGCGGTGCCGTTGGTGACGTCGACGATCTCGCCGACGAGGGCGTCGTTCTCATAGACCTGGAGTCCGATGAGGTCGTCGAGGTACCAGGCATCGGCTTCGTCCTCGTCGTCGTCCGCCTCGGCGAGGATGAGGGTATTGCGGATCTCCTCGGCACGATTGCGATCGGGGACCTCGTCGAAGGCCAGGAGCAGGCGGTCGCGGTGCCACCTCGCCGACTTCAGCGTCAGCACTCCGATATCGGGATCGGTGGCGAAGGTCTCACCGGGGTTGAGCCGTTCCTCGGGTCGGTCGGTGCGCACCTCGACGGTGAATTCGCCTTTGATTCCGTGCGGCTTGCCCAGCCGGGCGATCACCGTGTCCATACTGCTCCTCGAAGTGTGCTGTCACTGCCTGTCCGGCCGATCATGCGTCCGGATGACTTCTCTTGCGGTCAGCCGACGGACCGCCATGCTCTGGCACCAGTGTAGTCGGCGACCGGCGGATGAATGCACGAGAGGGGATGCAGCGCATCTGCACTGCATCCCCTCTCGGATGTCGGAATTACGCCTCGATGAGGTCCACTCGCACCGACTCACGGCCGGCCAGCGAGTTCATCACGGTGCGCAGGGCCTTGGCGGTCCTGCCTGCACGGCCGATGACCCGGCCGAGGTCGTCGGGGTGAACCCGGACCTCGAGGGTCGTGCCGCGCTGCGACGAACGCGAACGAACGGAGACGTCGTCGGGATGATCGACGATTCCGCGGACCAGATGCTCGAGCGAATCAGGCAACATCTCAGGCTTCAGCGCTTTCTTCAGCGGCCTCAGGTGCGGCTTCGGCTGCTTCCTCGGCCGGAGCCTCGGCAGCGTCAGCGGACTTGCCGCCCTTCTGCGTGATGGCTTCCTTGATCACCGATTCGGCGTTGGAGGCCACGTAGGCTTCCTTCTCCGGCTGCGGCTTCACGGTGTTGACCGCTTCACCTTCGCCCTTGAACTTCTGCCAGTCACCGGTGAGCTTGAGCAGAGCCTTGACCTGGTCGCTCGGCTGTGCGCCGACCGACAGCCAGTACTGTGCGCGCTCGGAATCGATCTCGATGACCGAAGGCTCACGGGTCGGGTGGTAGATGCCGATCTGCTCGATGGCCTTACCGTCACGACGAGTCTTCGAATCAGCGACGACGACGCGGTAGAAGGGTGCACGGATCTTGCCCATGCGGGTCAGACGAATTTTGACTGCCACTTTAGTGGTGTCTCCTTTTGTGTTCTGTGTGCACAGCTGTACCAGAAGAATCGTGGGGTTGATCTGCTGGAAGCCGCGGCTCGGACTATCACTTCGGCGCGGATGAGAGGGCCCGGACCGAGAGCAAAAGTACAAGAGTCAATTGTGCCAGAAGCCTCTACTTCTTGCCACCTGGGAAGATTCCCCCGAAGCCCTTGGGCAGGTTCGCCGGGTCGAATTCCTCATCGGCGCCGAGGTCGACACCGCCGAAGGCCGAACCGACCGGATCCTGGGTCTTGCCCGCCTTCTTATCGGCCAGCGCCTGCGCCTCCTGCGCACGCTTGGCCGGGTTGCCCGACTGACCGCCCTTGCGGCCCTTCTTCTTCCCCGCGGGTTTCTTCTTCTTTCCACCCGCGGCACCAGGCATTCCGCCCATTCCGGGCATCTGCGGCATACCGCCGCCACCGGGCATTCCGGGCATTCCGCCGCCGCCACGGGTCATCGACCGCATCATCTTCTGCGCCTGCGTGAAGCGCTCCATGAGCTGGTTGACCGCGGTGACCGTGGTGCCGGCGCCCTTGGCGATGCGGGCACGACGGGAGCCGTTGAGGATCTTCGGGTTGGTGCGCTCCTGCGGTGTCATCGATCTCACAATCGCTTCGACCCGGTCGACCTCACGCTCGTCGAAGTTCGCCAGCTGATCCTTGTACTGGCTCATGCCGGGCATCATGCCCAGCATCTTCTTCATCGAGCCCATCTTCTTCAGGCCCGCCATCTGCGTGAGGAAGTCGTTGAGGTCGAAGTCCTCGCCGGACTCGACCTTCTTCTTGAGCTTCTCGGTCTCTTTTTCGTCGAAGTTCTTCTCGGCCTGCTCGATGAGCGTCATGATGTCGCCCATGTCGAGGATCCGGTCGGCCATTCGGTCCGGATGGAACTGCTCGAAGTCCTTCATCGATTCGCCGGTCGAGGCGAACATGATCGGCTTTCCGGTCACCTCGGCGACGGACAGCGCGGCACCACCGCGTGAGTCACCGTCGAGCTTCGAGAGCACGACGCCGGTGAAGTCGACGCCGTCGAGGAACGCCTCGGCGGTCTTCACCGCGTCCTGACCGATCATCGCGTCGATGACGAAGAGGACTTCGTCGGGGTTGACCGCGCTGCGGATGTCCGCGGCCTGGGCCATGAGCTCCTCGTCGATGCCGAGGCGGCCGGCCGTATCGACGATGACGACGTCGTGGAGTTTGGACTTCGCGACCTCGATCGAGTCGGTGGCGACCTGGATCGGATCGCCCACGCCGTTGCCCGGCTCCGGGGCATAGACCACGGCACCGGCACGTTCGCCGACGATCTGGAGCTGGTTGACGGCGTTGGGCCGCTGCAGGTCGGCGGCGACGAGCATGGGACGGTGGCCCTCGGACTTCAGCCAGTGGGCGAGTTTGCCGGCCAGGGTGGTCTTACCGGCACCCTGGAGGCCGGCGAGCATGATGACCGTCGGCGGACGCTTGGCGAAGTTGAGGCGACGGGTCTGCCCGCCGAGGATGCCGACGAGTTCGTCGTTGACGATCTTGACGACCTGCTGGCCGGGGTTGAGCGCTGCCGAGACCTCCTCGGACAGGGCGCGTTCGCGGATCCGGCCGGTGAAGGCACGCACGACAGGCAGTGCGACGTCGGCGTCGAGCAGGGCACGTCTGATCTCACGGATGGTGGCATCGACGTCGGCTTCGGACAGCCGGCCCTTCCCGCGCAGATTCTTGAAAGTCGCGGTGAGCCTGTCGGACAGAGAGTTAAACACGTACAAGCCTTCTTCACGATGGTTTGGTCGACTCTCTAGACTAGCAAGTCACCCGTGCCGGGCTGAAACCAAGAGTGCTGACAATGCCCCGTGAACCCTCGCCGAGGTGGCGCTGGCCTTCCAGTATTCGTCAATTGCCGAACGCCGAGGCGGCACAAATGCTTCACCTGCAAGCGGAACGGCCGATCGCCTCGGCGAGGTGGTCTGCTTCCACCCTGCCGAGGCGATCAATGAGCACGACGTCGCACTCTCCCCCGTTCACGCGGCCGGCGAGACCCACCGGCCGCCTGGACGGGCGTCTGTTGGGGTCACCGGAACGAGTAGGCCTGCTCGGCGTGTTCGAAGGTGTCGATTCCCTCGAGTTCCTCCCGCGGGTCGATCCGCAGCCCCATCGTCGAACGCAGCACCAGCGAGATGGCCAGCGTGACGAGACCCGCGAAGACGATGGCCACGAGACAGGCGAGCACCTGTGCAACGAGGAGTTCGAGTCCGCCTCCGTAGAAGAGGCCGGCCGGTCCGTCTTCGTTCGGGAAGGCGAAGAACCCGATCATCACGGTGCCGATGATTCCGGCGACGAGGTGGACGGCCACGACATCGAGCGCATCGTCATAGCGCAGACGGTTCTTCGCTTCGACGGCGAAGATCGCACCGGCGCCTGCCGCGATTCCGATGAGGATGGCCGCATAGGGATCGACGTTCGCACACGCCGGGGTGATCGCGACGAGGCCGGCGATAGCTCCCGAGACGCTGCCGATGCTGCTCGGTCGCGAGGCGCGCAGGCGTTCGATCATGATCCAGGTGATCATGCCAGCGGCAGGTGCTGCCAGCGTGTTGATCCAGATGAGTCCGCCCTGTTCGATGGTGGTGGCGGCACCGCCGTTGAACCCGAACCAGCCGAACCACAGCAGCGCAGCCCCGAGCACGGTGATCGGGATGTTGTGCGGCTTGTGCGGGGTCGAGAAGCGGGCGCGACGACCCATGACGACGACGAGCACCAGGGCGGAGATGCCGGCATTGATGTGGACGACCGTGCCTCCGGCGAAGTCGATGGCCGGCCCGAACAGACTGCCGATCGCGCCGGATTCGCTGAGCAGTCCGTCTCCCCAGACCATGAACGCCAGGGGGCAGTACACGAGGGTCACCCACGCGGCGGAGAAGACCAGCCAGGTGGAGAACTTCGCCCGGTCGGCGACCGCGCCGGCGATGAGGGCGATCGCGATCATCGCGAACGTCGAACCGTAGCCGATGGAGATCAGCGAGGCCGGGTCGTTCGCGACCGAGCCGGTGAGTCCGAGTTCGGACAGCGGGTTGCCGACGATTCCGGCGATCGAGTCACCGGAGCTCAGTCCGTAGCCGAAGAGGACCCAGACGAGTCCACCGACGGCCATCGCGGAGAAGACCATCATCATCATATTGATCGCCGAGGTGATCCGCGTCATTCCTCCGTAGAAGAACGCCACCCCGGGGGTCATGAGCAGCACCAACCCCGCGGCGACCATCATCCATACATTCACTGCATCGAGTTCCATGTCGTCTCTTTCGTCTCTTTCGTGTCTCGGCCGGTTCCGAAACGAACCGGGCAGACACAGTCTGCATGACGCATGTCACAGTGGTGAGTCGTCAATGTTTCCGGAATGTGACAAGCCTGGTCTCACCCTGCGAATATGCGGGTGAGACCAGGCTCGAAGAATGTGCGGGATCAGTTGCGCGACAATGCCGTCGGGACTGCTGAGCGTTCAATCAGCCCTCAGTCGAGCAGGGCGTCGACGAACCCTTCCGCGGTGAATGGAGCGAGGTCGTCCGCACCTTCGCCGAGCCCGATGAGCTTGACCGGCACTCCGAGTTCGCGCTGCACGGCGACGACGATTCCGCCCTTCGCGGTCCCGTCGAGCTTGGTGAGCACGATTCCGGTGATGTCGACCGCCTCGGCGAAGACCTTCGCCTGCTGCATGCCGTTCTGTCCGGTGGTCGCGTCGAGGACGAGCAGCACTTCGTCGATCTCGTGGCCCTCCCCCAGCGGGCGGGTGGCCACCCGCTTGACCTTGCCGAGCTCATCCATGAGTCCGCGTTTGTTCTGCAGCCGCCCGGCGGTGTCGATGAGGACGACGTCGGTGCCGTCGGCCTGCCCCTTCTCGACGGCTGAGTATGCCACCGAGGCGGGGTCGGCCCCTTCGTCCTTGCGGACGGTTTCGACGCCGACGCGTTCGCCCCATGTGGCCAGCTGTTCGGCTGCGGCGGCACGGAAGGTGTCCGCGGCTCCGAGCAGCACGGACTTGTCCTCGGCGACGAGCACACGGGCGATCTTGCCCACCGTCGTCGTCTTCCCCGCGCCGTTGACCCCGACCACGAGGATGACGGAGGGGTCGTCGCCCGTGCCGGCATCGGCCAGCGACCGGTCCATCGTCGGGTCGACGAGCGTGATGAGCTCTTCGCGCAGCAGTCCGCGGACCTCTTCGGGGTCCCGGGTGCCGAGCACCTTGACGCGCTCGCGCAGGCGGTCGACGAGTTCGGTCGTCGGTTCGACGCCGACATCGGCGAGGATGAGCGTGTCCTCGATCTCCTCCCAGGCGGACTCATCGAGGTTGTCGCGTGAGAGGAGGTTGAGCAGCCCGCGGCCGAGCCCGGAGTTCGACTTCGCCAGGCGCTGCCGCAGTCGGACGAGGCGGCTGGCCGGTTCGGTGGGAACCTCGGATCCGCGCGTTTCGGCTCTGTCCTTCTCGACCGCCTCGGCGACGTCATCGATGCTCAGTTCACCGGTGACCTCCGCATCGATGCCGCGCCGCTCATCCGGCCCTTTCTTCCGGGCGTTGACGCGCAGCGAGATGCCCAGCGCGACGACGAGAGCGAACACGATCGCCGCGACGATGAGCAAGATGATCGGCTGATCCATGGTTCTTCCGTCCTCCTTTGAGCGCCGCCGTCCGAGCCGTCGGCACTCGAGTTCCCGGATTCTTCCGGTGGTGTCTGTGTGTCGTTGAGCGCGCCGGAATCAGTCGGCGCGGTCGTCGTTGTCGTGGGTCTCGACCGCTCGAGACCGTGGGTGCGAAGGTCAGGACCCCCGGCTGCCGAAGAGCAGCCCGGCGGTGGTCTTCCACCCGGTTCCCGACTCGGGGATCTTCCAGTGGCGGGTGCGCGGGCGCACCGTGATGAGCGAGGGGGCCGCATGGCGCCTGGGCTGTGGCCGGAGCACATAGGAGTGATCGCGGATCGCGGTCACCGCCGCCTGTTCCCTGGTCGCCAGGTGCGAGGTGCCGTCATCGTGGCCGAAGAATTCGTGGACTTCGTCGTCGTAGCCGGTCCACTCGGGCGGCAGGCGGAAGCGCTGCACGTCGGAGGAGTATCGCAGGCGTCCTTCGGCGCGCAGGCCGGGCAGAGCCACGAGGAGGACGACGACGAGTGCCAGAGCGAAGGAGATCGCCAGTCCGACGATGACGACGAGTACCGAATTCATGCCCTCGAGCCACCTCGCAGCACAGCAGCCTCGGCCATGGACGTCTCGCTCCTCACGTTCTTCGATTACCTGTGTCTCGGCCCAAGTCTATAGTCCCCGGCGACGACAATTGTGCTCGCCCGCCATACGGCAGTTGCAAAATTCGCTGGGACTGTCCTGGACGTCACCGTCAAACGGCCTTGTGTCCTCACCGCGGGCCCGTCACCTCGGGCGCGGCGGGCAGACCGGGTGCCGTGGTTCACGGAATCCGCTGCGATATGACCTTCGACACCCCATCGCCGTGCATCGTCACTCCGTAGAGGGCATCGGCGATCTCCATGGTCCGCTTCTGGTGGGTGATGACGATGAGCTGCGAGGAGTCCTGGAGCTCCTTGAACACCGTGAGCAGGCGCGAGAGGTTGAGATCGTCGAGGGCCGCTTCGACCTCGTCCATGACGTAGAACGGACTCGGCCGGGCCTTGAAGATCGCTACCAGCATGGCCACGGCGACCAGCGACCGCTCGCCGCCGGAGAGCAGAGACAGGCGTTTGACCTTCTTGCCGGCCGGGCGGGCGTGGACGTCGACGCCGGTGGTGAGCATATCGTTCGGATCGGTCAGGCTCAGTGCGCCCTCACCACCGGGGAAGAGGCGGGAGAAGATGTCCTCGAACTCCCGCGCCGTATCCGCATAGGCGTCGGCGAAGACGCGTTCGACGTGCCGGTCGACCTCCTCGACGAGCTGCATGAGGTCCTTGCGCGAGGATTCGATGTCCGCGATCTGCTTCTCGAGGAACTGATGCCGTTCCTTCAGCGCCTCGTACTCCTCGAGCGCAAGCGGATTGACCGTGCCGATGCGTTTGAGCTGCGACGCCGCCTGCTTCTGCCGCTTCTCCACCTCGGCGCGCACATACGGACGATCCTCGACGTCCTCATCGAATGACGGGACGGGCAGATGCGGCCCGAATTCGTCGATGAGACGGTCGATGCCCAACCCCGTCTCCTCTTCCGACCGGTGTGCGATCTCCTCGAGCTTCAGCCTGAATCGCTCCTTCGCCAGTTCCGCCTCGGCGGCGGCGTCCTTGAGCTTCTGCAGCTGGGTTCGCGTCGACCCCACTTCCTCGCCGAGGCGGCCCTTCTCTTCGCGCAGACCGCCGCGTTCGTCGACGAGGACCTGGATCGCCTCACCGAGTTCGGCCACCGTGGAGGTGGCCAGCTCCGCGGCGTCGGCCGCCGTCTCGGCGATGAGCTGCACCGAGGCGGCCGCGCGCTTCTTCTTCGCGATCGCGCGCTGCGTCTGCTCCCGCGCCGCCTCTTCGGCCTTCGCCGCTCGCAGGAGGGAGTCGACCCGGTCGCTGAGGAACCGGGCCCGGTCGGCGGCCGATCGGTGGCTGATACGGGCTTCGACGAGGTCGTCGGCGGCCTGGGCGACCTGGGCGCTGAGCTCGTCCCGGGCCGCGGTGTCGACGACTTCGTCGACCTCGGCCGCGGACGCCAGTGCCGCCGCGGCCGATTGGGAGTCGCGTTCTGCGGCTGCCAGGCGGGATTCGAGTTCGGTGGCGTTGTCCTGCGCGCGCTGCAGGCGAGTGCGGGCCACACCGATATCACCGGTGATGCGCGAGACCTCCTCGGCGGCGGCCATGATCTTCGCATCCGAGGAGTGAAGAGCGTCGAGGGCTGCGGCTGATTCATCACGTGCTGCGGTCAGGCGCGGTTCGAGTTCCCTCAAGGAGGCGTCGAGCTTCCTCGCCCGGTCGTCGAGTTCGGCGATGAGGGAATGGGTGTCCTCGAGCGCGGTCTGTGAGGCCAGCCGTGTGCCTGAGGCGGTGCGGGCCCGGCTGATGCGGGTCGCGGTGAGCACTTCACCGTGGACGGTGACAGCGGTGAGTTCGGGCCGGGCCGCGGTCAGTTCGATTCCGGTGCGCGCATCGGGGACGCAGACGACACCGTGCAGCGCCCGGGCCAGCAGAGCACGCAGTTCGGGGACGTCGCTGTCGACGACATCGGAGAGCCATCGCAGGCCTTCCACCGCAGGCAGCGCGGGCAGCTCCGGCAGCGCCTCGAGGGCACTCCCTCCGCCCTTCCCGGTCGCTGATTCGACCCCGGCGGGGATCGTCAGTGACACGTTCGTGTCCTCGCCGAGGTGGTCGAGCACTGCCAGCGCCACGTCGCTGTCATCGACGATGACACCGGAGACCGTGGTCGACAGCGCGGCGGCCGCGGCCATTTCGAAGCCGTGGTCGACGCTCAGCCGTTCGGTCACGGCGGTGCGCACCCCCGGCAGTTCGGCGTTGACGATGTCGTCAAGGTCGGCTTCCAGTGCGGTGCCCAGGGCCAGAGCTTCCGCACGGGCCTTCGCCGAGGACAGTTCGGACGCGACCTGCGCCCGCTGCTCCTGCAGGCCGCTGCGTTCGGTCTCCAACTCCTCAAGGCTCTCCTGCGCCGCCTCGTAGGCGGAGTCGAGTTCGGTCTCACCGGCCTCGACGTCCTCGACACCGGTCTCGGCCGCTTCGAGTTCCCTCTCACGTTCGGCGATGCGGGCGGTGACGGTGTCGATCTCTGCGCGGTTGGCTTCGATCCGGGACTTGAGGTCGGTGATCCGCTCGGCCGCCTGCGTCTGCTTCGACTGCAGCGCCGACCGGTTCTTCACCGCTTCGGTGATGGCGATCTGTGCGGCCCTGACCTCGTCTTCGGCGGTGCGCAGAGCCTGGGTGAGCTCTTCTTTCCGCTGCTGGCTGGCCTCGAGTGCGTTCGTCTTCTCGGCCACGGCCTCTTCGGCCTCTGTGAGTTCGGAGCGGTTGCGTTCGGCTTGGGCGCGCAGCTCTTCGGGTGACTTCGCTTCCCTCTGCCCCAAGCTAGTGACTTCCGACAGCAGGTGGGAGCGTTTGTCCTCGGCCCGGCGGCTCAGTCCCTGGGCGCGCACGATCTGCGTCTGTGTCCGCGATTCCGCGGTGCGTTGGACGTCGAGTTCGGAGTCGAGTTCGGACAGCCGAGCTTCGATCTCCGCCAGGCGCGCCTCGGTGCGAGTGCGTCGATGGTCGAGTTCGGCGATGCGGTCGCTGTGGTCTTCGCCCTCGCTCGTCGAGGCCAGGGAAGACTGCATCCGCACAGCATCGTCAGCGAGCAGTCTGGCGGTGGCGTCACGCAGCGTCGCCTGCACGGTCGCGGCCTTCGCTGCGGCTTCGGCCTGCCGTCCCAAGGGCCCTAACTGCCGGTTGAGTTCGGTGCGCAGATCGGTGAGCCGGTCGAGGTTCGTCTGCAGTCCGGTGAGTTTGCGGACCGCTTTGTCCTTACGACGTCGGTGCTTGAGCACCCCGGCGGCCTCTTCGATGAAGCTGCGGCGCTCCAGCGGGTCGGCATGGAGGATCGCGTCGAGGCGGCCCTGACCGACGATGACGTGCATCTCCTTGCCCAGGCCGGAGTCGTTGAGCAGCTCTTGGATGTCGAGCAGCCTCGCCGGGGCACCGTTGACGGCGTATTCGGATCCGCCGGTGCGGAACAGGGTCCGCGAGATGGTCACCTCGGTGTAGTCGACGGGGATGGCTCCGTCGGTGTTGTCGATGGTCAGAGTCACCTCGGCGCGGCCCAGAGCCTGACGTTTCGAGGTTCCGGCGAAGATGACGTCGTCCATCTTTCCGCCGCGCAGATTCTTCGCACCCTGCTCGCCCATCACCCAGGACAGGGCGTCGACGACGTTGGACTTGCCCGAGCCGTTGGGGCCGACGACGCAGGTGATCCCCGGCTCGAATCGAAGGGTCGTCGCCGAGGCGAAGGACTTGAATCCCCGCAGTGTCAGGCTTTTGAGATGCATATTGGGCACCAGCATATCTGCAGGCGGCGGCGAGATCCCGAATCTTTTGGTAGAGTTTCTCCTCGTGCGCAGGCGACTGCGCCGTTTTCCTCCGTAGCTCAGTTGGCAGAGCATTCGACTGTTAATCGAAGGGTCGCTGGTTCGAGCCCAGCCGGGGGAGCATAAAAGGCCCCGTCGTCACCGACGGGGCCTTCGGAGAGGCAGAACCTGATCGGATGAATACGGTTATCAGACGCGAGGGGAACATCTCGAAGTTCGTCGGATGGATGCTGGTCGTCATGGCGATACTCGCGTTCATCACCCTCATCGTCATCGCCGTCGTCGGCGACCCCGTGGCCCTCATCTTCCTCTTCGGCCCGGTCATACTGCTCATCGGCGCGTGGGTGAACTTCCACATGGGTTCACGCGCCCGGTTGGAGATCACTCCTGAGGAGTTCATCTGGTGCGGCTTCACCGGCAGACCTCATCGGATCGCCTGGCGGGATCTCGACCGCATTCTCATCCCCGCCCCGGGTTCACGCCCGCGGCTGGCGGCGGCCGCGCGTCTCAGGAACGGTCGGATCGTCGAGGTCGACTCGCTGTGGTTGTCTCCGACGAACCCCGCGAACATGCTCACCCCGCCCGACCACGGCGAGGCGCAGAGAGCCCTCATCGACGGCCACAAGGCTTATCTGGCACGAATGTCCCAGCAGTCCGATCTCCCCGGCCGCTGATCGCAGGCATCGCGCACCCGGAGCGTCATGTCAGCGCGCTGCACCGGTGCAGACAGCCGCTGCCGGTGACTGATGGAGTGCTGACAGGAGGAAGCGCGACGAACGCGAGGAAATACGAGCAGCGGTGAGGGGCATCCCGCCTACCGGTACCGCGGGACCTTCTGGCACACGGGGCAGTAGTGGGTTCCGCGTCCGCCGACGGTGATCTTGACGATCTCGGTCCCGCAGCGCACGCATTCCTGTCCCCCGCGCCCGTAGACGAGCAGGGCGCGATCGAAGTAGCCGGATTCGCCGTTGACGTTGACGTAGAGAGCATCGAAGCTCGTCCCGCCCACGGCCAGGGCGTCGCTCATCACTGTCGTCGCGGATTCGATGACCGCGGTCAGGCGGTTCTTCCGTGTCCGCGCCGGCACTGCCAGGGGGTGGACTCCCGCCCGGAACAGCGCCTCATCGGCGTAGATGTTTCCGATTCCGCTGACCAGCGTCTGGTCGAGCAGCGCGGCCTTGATCGCCGTGCGCTTCTTCGCAAGCTCCGCCACGACCCGTTCCGGATCGAACGCGGGTTCGAGCGGATCGGGGGCGATATGGATCGCCGAGGCGGGGACGAGTCGCCCGTACCCGTGGACGAGGGGTTGGACGCCCATATGGCCGAAGATCCGTTGGTCGACGAAGCGCAGTTCGCGGTCGCTGTCGAGGCGCAGGACCGCACGCGTGTGCCGGTGGAGCTCCTCGCCGGGCGAATGGATGCGCAGCTGTCCGCTCATGCCCAGATGCACGAGGATGCCGAGCTCGGGCGTCAGCGGCGAGCAGGCCCCCGAGTCCCGGCCCGCCGTCTCCGAGGAAGGCGCAGTCGCCTCCCCCAGGCTCAGCCACATGAACTTCCCGCGCCGTTCGGCCTTGAGGATGTGTGCCCCGGTCACAGCCGAAGCGAACCCGGAGACCGCGGACGGATCGATGCGCCGCTGGGACGTCGTGCCCAGGATTCGGGGGTCGGCCACCTCGGCGCCGGTGATCGTGGTCCCGGCCGTCCATTCGTCGACGCCGCGACGGACACTTTCGACTTCGGGAAGCTCAGGCATCAGTAACCCTCGATTCGATCAGGCATGCGCCCGTGAGCGCACAAAGAGACCACGGTGAGGCTCAGCGCCGGTAGTCCGGGTAGATGGTGCGGATGGCTTTGACAGCCACCTCGGCGGCCGCAGCTTCGGCGGCCTTCTTCGACGAACCGTCGCCGGCGCCCCAGTTGTTCGCCCCGAGCATCGCGGTGGCGGTGAACACCATCGCATGGTCGGGCCCGGCCGAGGTGATCTCGTAGCTCACGGCACCGAGGTCGAGGTCGGCGGCCGCTTCCTGCAGGGTGGTCTTGAAATCCATCCCCGCGCCGAGGTTGACCGCGTCGTCGAGCATGCCGTCGATGAGGCGGTGGACGAAGGCGAAGGCCTCTTCGCGTCCGCGGGAGACGAAGGTCGCGCCGATGAGCGCTTCGACCGTGTCGGCGAGGATCGAGTCCTTGTTCCGGCCTCCGGTCAGCTCCTCACCCTTGCCCAGCAGAATGTGCTCGCCGATGCCGTGGCGGCGGGCGATCGAGGCGAGGGCGCGCGTGTTGACGACGGCCGAACGCATTTTGGCCAGCTGGCCTTCGGGCAGGTCCGGGTTGTCGTAGAACAGCGACTCGGTGGCGACGAGGCCGAGAACGGAGTCGCCGAGGAACTCGAGGCGCTCGTTGGTGGGGATGCCACCGGCCTCGAAGGCGAAGGAGCGGTGCGTGAGCGCGAGACGAAAAGTCTCGGGATCAATATCGATCCCGAGACTCTTCTTCAGTGCTGCTGTGGTGTCTGTGTCCACAGTCTCAGACGTCAGCGACCTTGCGGCCCTTGTACTCGAGGTACAGCGGGGTGCCGGCTGCGTCTTCGACGACCTTGGCCTGGTGGGGGCGCGAGTACACAACGCGACCGTTCTCCACAGTCTTGACCAGGTTCGGAGCCTTGGCCTTCCACTGCGAACGACGGTGGCGGGTGTTGCTGCGCGACAATTTACGCTTCGGAACAGCCACGTCTAGCTCTCTTTCTTCTCTTCCAACAGATTCTTCAATGATGCGAACGGCGATTCGGATTCGTCCTCGTCCACCTCGAGGTCCTCCCCCAGGGTGTAGCTGAACTCCTCGCTCTCATCCCGCGAGGGATTGAACGGCAGAGCCATCACGACGGCGTCTCTGATCGCGGGCTCGAGGTCGAGCTGATCCCGGTCGATGACGTAGGAGTCCTCGTCCCCTTCGGCCTGCTCATAGACGTACATCTCCTGGATGTCCACATCTATAGGCAGCTCGATGGGTTCGAGCGTCCTCGCGTCTTCGCCGCGGGCCGTCGCCGAGACTGTGCCCGACACGTAGATCCCCTCCGACACACTCTCGAACATCAGCTCGAGCGTCAGTGGTGAACCTTGACCAACCCCGATCACTTCGATCTTGAGATCCGCTGGAGCCGACAAGGTGGTGTTCACCCGTTCCCACTCACCCGGATGACCGAGCAGTCCCATGGATCTGAGATCATAGACGAATTCAGATCTGTTCTTCATGCCCTGTCCTCCTGGCGCGTTTGAGGATGTCGCTCCTGCGTTCACACGCGACTCACCATTCTAATCATTGTCAGCGGTCATTACCAATCGGTGCTCATCGGCCGTGCAGGTGTTCCTCGTCACCATCGTTCGTGATGATTGCGCCAGGTCACTGCCCCGGCGATGAGGAGCAGCGCTCCGGACATCGTGAACACGACCCCGGAGCCGGCGACGATCGTCAGCGCCGAGGCGGCCGAGGGGATCGCGACCTGGCTGAGTCGGTTGCCCGCCAGGCGGATCGAGAGCACCGCGGCCCGATTCTTCGCATCGGCCAGCGCGGACACCCACGACATGGTCAGCGGCTGGGTGAGTCCGAAGCAGAATCCCGCGACCGCGAGCAGCAGCCCGAGCATCCACGGTTGGCTGAACACGGGGATGAGGACGACGCTGATGCCGGCCATCGCCGAGGCGGTCCACAGCAGAGACAGGTCCCGCCACCTGGCCGTGAGGCTTCCGATGAAGAGCCGTGAGACCACCGAGGCCAGGGTGCGCAGGGCGAGCAGCCAGGTCACCGTGGTCACGGACAGTCCGTTCTGCTGCCCGATGAGCGGCAGGTAGGCGGTCATCAGGTCGACGGCGGCGAGCGTGGCCATGGACGCGAAGATCGCCGGTTTCATCCCCCTGATCGACAGGAGCGCCCACGGCGTCTGCGTCCCTTCGGCCGCCTCGGCTCGGGAGACGTGCGGAGTCCTGCCGCGGAGCATGACGATCACGGCGGCGATGAGGGTGAGCGCGGAGACCGCGGTCATGAACCACAGGGCGTTCGTGATCGCGGTGTCCCCCGAGGTGGCATCGGCGACCATTCCCGCCAGAGGCAGTCCGATGGTCTGCCCGATCGAGACGCCGAGGGTGAGGTGGCCGAACTTCGATGTCATCTGGGCCGCCGGGAAGCTCTGCGGGATGAGTGCTTGGGAGGCGACCGTGGTCAGCAGCTGTCCGACGCCGAGGCTCATCGTGGCGACCAGCAGCACACCGAGGTTGGGTGCCATGGCCGCGAGCGCGACGGGCAGGACGGACAGCACGGTGCCCGTCCACAGCACCGCGGTGGCGTACCCGCGGTCGACGAGGCGGCCGATGAGGAGAGCGGTGAGCAGAGGGACGAGGGAGTACACGGCCGTCATCAGGCCGAGGACGAACCCCGTTCCGCCGAGTTCGAGGGTGCGGTAGGAGATGAGGACGCGGACGCCGTTGTAGGTGGCGTGCGCGAGCACGGTATGGATGACGAGACCGGGAAACCACGCCCGGTTGGCTGGAGTCGCCGCGCCCATCCCTCAGCGAGCGCCGTCGCCGGGGTTGTCTCCCCGCAGGGCGTCGAGCACAGAGGTGGGGACGAGGCCTTCGATGTCCCCGCCGCCTCCGTGGACTTCCTTGATGAGTGAGGAGGAGACGTGTTCGAACTTCGGATCACCGGGGACGAAGATCGTCTCGAGTTCGGACAGATGCTTGTTCATCAGCGCCATCGGCAGTTCGTAGGCGAAGTCGGTGCCCGAGCGCAGGCCCTTGACGACGGCGGGGGCGCCGATTCTCGTGCAGTAGTCGACGAGGAGGCCCCCGGAGACGAGGTCGATCGTGATGTTCTGTGCGCCCCGAGTGCGTTCGTCCTCGGTCAGGGATCGACGGATGAGGTCCGCGCGGACGGCCGGGTCGAAGCGACCGGACTTCGAGGGATTGTGGACGACCGCCACGACGACCTCTTCGAACATCCGAGAGCTGCGAGCGATGATATCGAGATGACCCATGGTGATCGGGTCATAGGAACCGGGGCAGACGACCTTCATGCCCTCATCGTATCGTTCGGCCGCTCACGCAGCTGCAGCCACTGGTCGCCGGCGGGCGTCTCATCGTCGTGGCCCCTGACGACTTGGGCGTCGAAACCGTCATCGGATCCGTGCAGTCGGGAGGCGGCCTCGGCCATGATCCGCGCGACGATGGCCAGGGAACGGGGCTCGTCACCGGCGGCGACCGCCTCGGCGAGCTTGCGGTGGCTGTCGATGAGATCGCACCGAACCTCGTAGCCGCGCTTCTCGGACAGCGACAGCAGTCGGGTGTGGACCATCGAGACCTTCATGAGGTCGGTCAGCCGCGCCGATCCGGAGGACGCGACGATCGCATAGTGGAAGTTGAGGTCGGCGTCGCCGATCGTACGCGCGACGTTGTCCTCGATGGCGTGCTCGAGCTCTCGCAGCGCCGTGCCGATCCGTGACGTGGACCGACCCTGCCTGACGACGAGCTTGACCGCCTGCGACTCGATCGCCTCGCGCACGGCGTAGATGTCGTCGATATCGGCGGTGCGCATCCGCCTCACATGCACACCTCGTCCGGGAGCATGCGTCATCACGCCTTCGCTGATGAGACGCTGCAGGGCCTCCCGCAGGGACGGCCGCGACACCCCGAGCAGCTCGGCCGTGCGCACTTCGCTGATCGACTGACCGGGCTCGAGTGACCCGGAGTAGATGGCGTTGCGGATCTGGTCGACGATGAGGTCGATCGTCGACGCCCGGACCACTTTGCGCAGCACCGGCAGCTCGGAAGTAGGAGGATTCGTCACGGTCACGATCATATAACGTTGTCAGACAGTGTGACATTCGGACAACATGAGTATTGAATACTGTCCAAGAGACGCACGTCACCTCGATGTGTCGACGTTCAAGGAAGGAACAGCATATGAAACTCAAAGGACTGGCCGCCGCGACTTCGATCCTCGCGCTGACGCTCACACTGGGTGCCTGCGGCGGAAGCGACTCGGACAAGTCGACTCTCCAGAAGGCCATCGACGACGGAAAGATCACCGTCGGCTTCGCCGGTGAGGCCCCGTACAGCTTCGAAGAGGGCGGTGAGCTCCAGGGAGCTTCCGTCTCCCTGGCCAAGGCCGTGTTCAAGGAGCTCGGCGTCGACGACGTCGAAGGCGTCAACACCGAATTCGGATCTCTCATCCCCGGCCTCAATGCCGATCGCTTCGACGCGATCTCCGCCGGCATGTCGATCCTGCCCGACCGCTGCGAGCAGGCCGCCTTCGGCGATCCCGAGTTCATGTACACGACTGCCCTCATGACCAAGGAGGGCAAGCTCGACGGCATGAAGAACCTCGATGACGTCAAGGACAAGGGCGTCAAGCTCGCCACCATGACCGGTGCCATCGAATCCGACTATGCGAAAGACCTCGGCATCGAGACCCAGCAGGTCGGCACCCCGCAGGACGGTATGGACGCCGTGACCACCGGTCGCGCCGACGTCTTTGCGCTGACCGCCATCTCGCTCAACTGGATGGCGAAGAACAACGCCGATGCCGGTGTCGAAGTCAGCGAATCCTTCGTCCAGGAGATCGACGGTGTCCCGCAGGTCGGTGCCGGTGCCACGGTCTTCCGCACCGATGACGAGGAACTCCGCGACGAGTGGAACAAGGGTCTGGACAAGATCATCTCCGACGAGGACGCCTACCTCGACGCCGTCGGCGACTACGGCTTCACGGCCGAGGAGCGCCCCGACGGTTCGATCACGACCGATCAGCTGTGCAAGGGCGAACTTCCCACCGCTGACTCCTGAGTCGGCGCCAACTCCAGCACTATGAACGACAACATCTCGACGTTGCTGAACTTCCTCCCACAGCTGTGGGAGGGAGTTCAGACAACCATCATCCTCACGGTTCTCGGCAGCATCGGGGCCGTGCTCATCGCCCTCATCCTGGGTCTGACGATGACCTCGCCGAGTGCCTGGCTGCGCATCCCGGCGCGCATCATCGTCGAATTCTTCCGCGGCACCTCATTGCTCGTCCAGCTGTTCTGGCTGTTCTACGTGCTGCCGCTCCTCGGCGCCGACCTCGACCCCATGGCCTGTGGCATCGGCGCGCTGGCGCTCAACTACGGAGCCTATTCCGCCGAGGTGGTCCGGTCCTCGATCAAGACCGTGGCCCCCGGGCAGTGGGAGGCCGCGATCGCGCTCAGCCTCTCCCCCACCCGCCGGATGATCCGTGTGATCTTCCCGCAGGCCTGGGCGCTCATGATCCCTTCGATCGCGACCTTGCTCATCCAACTTCTCAAGGGCACGGCGGTCGTCTCCTTCATCACTCTCTCCGACCTCACCGATAAGGTCGGCCAGCTGCGCCAGTCGACCGGTGACACGATGTTCGCCTTCTCGATCGGTCTCCTCATCTACTTCGTGCTGGCCTGGCTGCTCCAGGAATTCATGAACTTCCTCGAACGCAGGGCCACAGCTGCGCTGGGTCGCAGGCGCTCGAACTCACGGACCGATCGCCGCGACGCCCGGCGTGCGGCCCGGTCCGATGCCGCACGTGCGAAGGGAGGCACCCTGTGATCTGGAACTGGGAATTCGCCGCCGAAGCACTGCCGATCCTGCTGCGTGGGTTCGTCAACACGCTCATCGCCACCGTCGTCGGCACCGTCATCGCCGCGATCCTCGGACTCATCCTCGCCGTCGCCATCCGCGGACTGCCGCGGTGGATCAACTGGCTCGTCCGTCTCATCGTCGCGTTCATCCGCAACACCCCGCTGGTCGTCCAGCTGCTGTTCGTCTACTTCGGGTTCTCGGACATTCCGGGTCTCGTCGACATCCCGGCTCTCGTCGTCGGCTTCATCGTCATCGGCATCCACTATTCGACCTACATGTCCGAAAGCTACCGAGCCGGGATCGATGCCGTACCGCCGGGACAGTTCGAAGCGGCCACCGCCCTGTCGCTGCCGCCGGTGCGCACGTTCACCGCGATCGTGCTCCCGCAGGCGCTGCGGGCGACGATCCCGTCGTTGGGCAACTACGCGGTCGCGATGTTCAAGGACACACCGTTCCTGTTCGCGATCTCCGTCGTCGAGCTCGTCACGGCCGCGAAGGAATTCGGCGGTTCGACCTTCGCCTATACGGAAGCCTTCACGCTGGCCGGCATCATCTTCCTCGCCGCCAGCTACCCGACCTCACTGCTCATTCAGAGATTGGATCGACGTCTTGCCACCTACTGAGAACACCCCAGCCACACCAACCGACACCGGCACACCGGCGATCGAGTTCACTGACGTGGAGAAGAGCTTCGGGCCGACCACGGTGCTCAAGAACCTCAACTTCACGGTGGCTCCCGGCGAGCGCGTCACCCTCATCGGACCCAGCGGATCGGGCAAGACGACGATCCTGCGGCTGGTGATGACCCTCGAAGAGCTCACCGGCGGCTACATCTTCGTCGACGGTCAGCCGCTGACGTTCGAAGAGCGCGACGGCAAGCGGGTCGAGCTGCCGAAGAAGCGCACCCGCGAGATGACCACGCGCATCGGCATGGTCTTCCAGCAGTTCAACCTGTTCCCGAACATGACCGTGCTCGAGAACATCATCGAAGCCCCCGTGCACGTGCTCGGCAAGTCCAAGGCCGACGCGACCAAGGAAGCCAAGGAGCTGCTCGAACGCGTGGGCCTCGCCGACAAAGCCGGGGCGCACCCGACTCGCCTCTCCGGCGGTCAGCAGCAGCGTGTGGCGATCGCCCGGGCCCTGGCGATGAACCCGGAGATCCTCCTCCTCGACGAGGTCACCTCGGCGCTCGATCCGGAACTCGTCGGCGACGTGCTCGAAGTGCTGCGCGATATCGCCGAGACCACGGATATCACGATGCTGCTGGTCACCCACGAGATGCAGTTCGCCCGCGACGTCTCACACCGGGTGATGATGTTCGACGGCGGTCAGGTGCTCGAAGAGGGTCCGCCGGATCAGATCTTCAACAACCCGCAGCACGAACGCACCCGCAAGTTCCTCTCGAGCGTGCTCTGATCCCCAGCGTGCTCTAGTCCGCCGCAGCTGCCGCGTCGTCCGCCTCTCCGGCGAGCTGGACGAAATGGATCGCGGTCTCGCCGAACGTCTTCGCGCGGAAGACTTCGAGCCCGTCGGGCATCGTCGGCTCCGGCGAGCGCGCAGCACGTTCGACGACGACGATGGACTCCATGTCCAGGTGTGTGCGCAGACGCCTGAGGATCTGCGTGACAGCGTCCTCCCCCAACGGGTACGGCGGGTCCATGAACACGAGGTCGAAGACCCGCGACTCCGGATTCTCCGGTCCGGGCAGTCCGGCGAGGAACTGGAGCACGTCCCCGGCGTGGACTGTCGCGGAGTGGTCGAGTCCGAGCTTGTCGGCATTGGCCTGCAGCGAGCGGATCGAAGCGAGCGAGGAATCGACGAAGTCGACCTGTGCGGCACCCCTCGACATCGCTTCGAAGCCCAGCCCGCCGGAACCGGCGAAGAGGTCGAGGACGTTCGCGGCCGGCACCACCCCGTAGCCGTCGAGCATGGAGAACAGGGACTCCTTGACCCGGTCGGACGTCGGTCGGGTGTTCGCCCCCGACGGGGAGGTGAGTCTGGCGCCCTTGTGTGCTCCGGCGATGATTCTCATGTCTGCCTCCTCAGCCTGCCTCGATGAAGTGCGCGTCGTCCTCGGGCAGGACGCGCCTGATGAAGGCCTTGAGCGCAGGCACCGCCTCGAGGGTGGGGTCGACGGCGACGATCTGTTCGGCGATCGTCTTCGCTTCGGCCACGATCTCGGAGTCGCGGAGGATCGAAAGGTGCCGCAGCGAGGATCCGCCCCATTGGGAGCCGCTGAGCACATCGCCTTCGCCCCGGGAGTCGAGGTCGTATTCGGCCAGGGCGAATCCGTCGAGCGTGTCGGCCACCGCCTGCAGTCGCCCATAGCTCTCGTCCTCAGCACTCATCTCGGTGAGCAGGAAGCACATGGCGGAGCTGCCGTCACGGCCGACGCGTCCGCGCAGCTGGTGCAGCTGTGCGACACCGAAGTTCTCGGCTTCGATGATGACCATCATCGTCGCCCGCGCCACGTCGACGCCGACCTCGATGACCGTCGTCGAGACGAGGATGTCGATATCGCCTCCGACGAAGTCCGCAAGCACCCGGTCCTTCTCCGCCGTCGACATCCGACCGTGCAGCAGACCGAACGTCAGACCAGCCAGTTCCGGGGTCTCAGACAGCTTCCGTGAGATGTCTTCGATGCCCTGCTTCTGTCCGACGACGTCCCCGGACTCCGGATCTTCGATGTCCGTCGGTTCGATTCGCGGGAAGACGACGAAGACTCCCTTCCCAGCCTCGGCGGTCTGCCGCATGAGCTGACGCACCCGGACGTACCAGGCAGGCTGGTCGACGATCGGCACCACATGAGTGGCGATGTCCTTCGGCCCGGCGGGCATCTCCTTCAAGGTCGAGATATCGAGGTCGGCGAAGACCGTCATCGCCACGGTGCGCGGGATCGGCGTCGCCGACATCACGAGAGTGTGCGGCGTCGTGTCCCCGCCCTTGGCCCGCAGCGCTTCCCGCTGCTCGACACCGAACCGGTGCTGTTCGTCGACGACGATGAGGCCGAGGTCGGAGAACATCGTCGACTCCGACAGCAGCGCATGCGTGCCGACGACGATGTCGATGTTGCCGGCGACGAGGTCGAGGGCGAGTTCGCGACGCTCTTTCGCCGGCATCGACCCGGTCATCAGCGCCACTGTCACCTGATCATCATCGGACAGCAGCGGAGACAGCGCCATCTGCTCGTCGAGGAAGGTCTGAATCGAATGGAAATGCTGAGTGGCGAGCACCTCGGTGGGGGCGAGCATGGCGGCCTGGGCACCCGAGTCGACGGCGGTGAGCATGGCCCGCAGCGCCACAAGCGTCTTACCGGAACCGACATCACCGTGGAGGAGCCGGTGCATCGGCCGGTCCGCAGCCATGTCCTCAGAGATCTCCTCACCGACCCTGACCTGGGATGCGGTGAGAGTGAAGGGCAGGTCTGCATCGAAGCGGCGGCTCTTCGCGCCTTGGGTCAGCAGCGGTGTCGCCTTCTCGTCAGCCAGCTTCGCCTTGCGGGCGGCGAATTCGGTCTGCAGGGCGAGAGCTTCTTCCCACTTCCACCGCAGCCGGGCCCGCTCGACGTCCTCGATCGTCCGCGGCCGATGCATGTCCTCGAGAGCTGTGCGCAGATCCGGCAGCTCGTGAGCGTCCCGCAGTCCTTTCGGCAGCGGATCCTCGAACTCCTCGGGACCGGCGACGGTGAGCAGGGTCTTGATCGAACTCCACAGCCGGGACTGCGCGATCTTCTTCACGGCCGGGTAGATCGGGAACGGCGAGTTGAGGTCCTCGGGAGTCCACTCATGATCATCCTCGGTGCGGTTGAGCCACACGGGAGACGCCAGGGTCAGCTGCCCGCGGAACGATTCCACCTTGCCGCCGAAGACAACGGTCAGTCCCGGCTTCAGCGCCTTCCCCAACCAGTGCTGGTTGAAGAACGCAATCTTCATCGACTGTGTTCCGTCATGGACGATGACTTCGGTGATCGTGCCTTTCCGCTGCTTCATCCGCCGCGTGTCGACCTTGATGACTTCGGCCTGGATGATCGCAGTCTCACCGAGCGGCAGATCTCCGAGCTCCGTGTGCTCCCCCGGCACGAGGTAGCGCCGAGGGAAGAAGCGGAAGAGGTCGGTGACCGAATGCACCCCGCGCTGGGCCAGGTTCTTCCGATCGGCCGGCCGGAAGTTGTCTTCGAGCCGGGTCCTCATTCGACCCCCATGATCACGAGCACCCCGGAGTCTCTGGCATCGATGTCCTGGAAGTGGACGGTCTCATGTGACTTCTGGATCCAGTCCCGCAGATGGTCGAGCACCTCGGGTGCGCAGTCGGGTCCGTAAACGACGGTGAGCAGCTCTCCACCGGCCCCGAGCAGCCGATCGGCGAGCTTCTCGACCAAGGTCCGCAGCTCCGTGCTCTGGGTCTTCGCGCGGCCTTCGATGAACACCCGGTAGAACTGCGCCGGATGAGCCGCCACAGCCGTGCCCCCACCCGCGCCAGCACCCGGAACGCCGACCGCAGTCGATCCTTCGTCCTCGGCAACGGCCGGCAGCATCCCGGTCGGCGGGTCGGAGGCGAGCTGATCGGCCGAATAGATCGTGCCCACTCTGGTGCCCGCGGCGGCTTCGGTCATATCCGCGAAGATCTCCCCCGCCGGAGCGAAGGGATCGTAGACGGCCAGGGCCGAGAGCAGGGTGCCGACGTTGCGGGAGCGCACGACATGCGCGCCCAGCCCGGTCAGGGACTTCAGCGCCGAGGTGGAGCTGGGGATGACGATGACCTCCCGGTCCTCGGCGGCGATGAGTTCGGACATCGTCTCGAACAGGTCCCCCACCTCCGGAGTCAGCGCCGTGGCCCCGTTGAGCGCAGTGTGCATGAGCAGCCCCGTGCCCTTGACCAGGGCGATGAGCTTCGTCTCCCCTTCCTGCTCGTGCATCCGCAGGTCTTCCATATCGAGCCGGGCGATCCCATATTCGCCGAGGCGGTCGATGACGGTCGCGGCGGTCGTCTCGTCGGCGACGTGGACGTGGACCTTGGCCGCGTTGATGACGATCGAGGTCCCGCCGAGGCGGTCGAGATCCTCGGCGAGCGAGTCCGTGGGGGTATCAGCGAGGATGGCGACGATCTCGAGTTCATCCGCGGTGGCTTCGTGGATGATCTTCGGTGGGCGGGCCACCTCGGCGAGCATCGAATCCTGCGGTGTCCGACCGGTGACGGTGGCGTAGAGGAGGTCGAAGAGTTCGACGATTCCCGTCGATCCGGCGTCGACGACCTCGGCCTCGCGCAGCACGGTGAGCTGTCCGGTGGTCTCCCGCAGGGCAGACCGGGAGCGTTCCCGCACGGCCGCGATGACGTCGATCAGCTCGGCTCCGTCGTCGGCGTGCTCGCGTGCCTCGGTGGCCATGGCGTCGAGCACGGTGAGCATGGTGCCGTCGACGGGGCGGGCGACGGCGGCCCGGGCCCGGTCGGAGGCGGTCTCGAGGGCGGTGGCCATGGCGTCGGCGGTGGCGACGGTGACTCCGGCCAGGGCATCGGCGACTCCCTGCAGGGCGACGGCGAGGATGAGTCCGGAGTTGCCGCGGGCGCCGCGTCCGGCTCCGGCGGCGAGTGCGGCGACGACCTGTGGGAGGGTGACGGGGCCGGTGAGCTCTTCGACGGCGAGGTAGGCGGCCCGCAGAGTGTGGTACATGTTCGTACCCGTATCGCCGTCGGGGACGGGGAAGACGTTGAGCTCGTCGATCTCGGTGCGCTCCTTGCGCAACCGGTCGACCGCGCGGCGGGCCCAGCGCGCGGCCAGACGACCGTTGAGGCTGATGGCGTTGCTCATGTCACTTCCCGAAATGGCTGAAACCGCTCGCCGGCACGGGGGTGCCGTCGAGGCTGACATCGTCTCCGGTGCGGATCGCTCCGATTCTCCGCCAGCCTACTCCAGGGTCCTGACGCGACGGCGCCGACGCGGCGAAGCCGTGGTCTTCTCCCCCGTCGAGGACCCAGGACAGTGCCAGGTCCTCCGCCGTCGTGGCCGTACCGGTCGTACCGTTCGCATCGCCTGTCCCACTCGCCGTTCGGGCCTCGAGCACGAATTCGGCCGCCGGCAGCAGCGGGTCGATGAGCTCGCGGAGCAGGGCCGACTCGAGGTCGATTCCCACCCCCGAGGCGGTCGCCACCCGGGCGAGGTCGAGGCTGAGTCCGTCGGAGACGTCGATCATCGCCGAGGCTCCGATCGTGGCCAGTGCTCCGTAGTCGGGCCGTGGCGCCAGTTGGGTCTCGATGAGTGATCGCAGCTCAGGTCCGACGGTGTCGCGTCGCGCTCCGGCGAAGAGCAGGTCGAGGCCGGCGGCCGCTCGCCCAACGGTCCCGGCCAGAAAGAGCGCGTCTCCGGGCCGGGCACCGGAGCGCAGGATCTCGTGGCCCTTCTCCACCGTCCCGAGCGCGGTGATGGCGATGACGATGAGGCGCGACGAGGACAGGTCCCCGCCGATGATCGGCACGGTGCAGTCCAAAGCCGTCCCCGCTCGTGCCGCTTCGTCGATGAGACCGGCGTACAGGGCTTCGAGGCAGGCGATGTCCGTGTCATCGGGAACGGCCAGGGACACGAGCAGTCCGTGCGGGGTCGCGCCCATGGCGCAGACGTCGGCGAGGTTCTGGGCCGCTGCCTTGACTCCGAGCTGCCCCCAGTCCAACCACACACGGGTGAAGTCCTCGTTCTCCACGAGCATGTCCGCCGTCGAGACGAGCTGACCATCCGGTGCGGTCACGGCCGCATCGTCTCCGGGTCCGACGATCACCTGTGCGCTGCTGGGATTGCGGGTGAGCACGCGGGAGATGATGTGTGATTCGCCAAGTTCGGACAGTCGGGTCATGGCTCCAGGTTATCGGGCGATACGGTAGTCCTATGAGATCTCGCTCTGCTTCGACGCGCCGCAGCGCCCGGCCCGCGCACCGTCGCCGTTCTCTCACCGTCGTCGCGCTGGCCACGGTGCTCACCGGTCTGGCAGTCACCGGGTGTTCGCGGACCGTCATCGTCGAACCCGCCGAGGACGCGGCGAATCCGAAGTGTGCCGACATCATGCTCACCCTGCCCGATGAGATCTCGGGTGAGAAGGCTCGCACGACCTCCTCGCAGGGCACGAAGGCGTGGGGAGATCCCAATGTCGCGGTGCTGCGCTGCGGAGTCACTCCTCCCGGCCCGACGACCGATCAGTGCGTGAGCGTGTCCGGGGTCGACTGGATCTCGAAACCGGTGGACGACGACGATTCGACGTGGAGGTTCACCAGCTACGGTCGCACACCGGCGGTCGAGGTGCTCGTCAACCGCAAGGCCGAGTCCGGCAACGATGTGCTCGCCGCGATCTCACCGACACTGTCGAAGATCCCGCCGGAGCACGAATGCGTCGGCGCGGAGGACATCACCGACTAGAGCCCGCCCGCCGCGGACGCGATTGCGCCGCATATGGCGCCCCGTCTCACTTCGCGCGGGAGTGGTCGATCAGGGCGATCGAGATGAGTTCGCCGATGAGTTCGGAGTAGTCGAGTCCCGACTGCGCCCACATGAACGGGTACGCCGAGGTGGGGGTGAACCCGGGCAGGGTGTTGAGTTCGTTGATGACGACGTCTCCGGTGTCCGTGACGAACGTGTCGACGCGGGCGAGTCCGGTGCAGTCGAAGAGGCGGAACACCGAGGCGGCCAGATCCTGAACCCGGGCCGTCACCGTCTCGTCGAGGTCGGCCGGACAGGTGACCTCGGCGGCGGCGAGGTCGAGGTACTTGGCGTCGAAGTCGTAGAAGGAATGATCTCCGCTCACGCGGATCTCGCCCGGTGCGGACACGCGCAGGTCCGTGTCATGGAGGGAACCGAGCACGGCGCATTCGACCTCACGGCCGCTGACCTCGGGTTCGACGATGACCTTGGAGTCGTGTTCGAACGCACCGAGCAGGGCGGCTTCGAGGTCGGCGGCTTCGGCGACCCGGCTGACTCCCATGGACGATCCGGCGCGGGCGGGTTTGACGAAGACGGGCAGGCCGAGCCCGGCCACTCGGTTCTCGGCCTCGGCGCGGTCTGCGGCCCACATCGTCTCGGTCACGAGTTCCCACGGGCAGGTCGGGATTCCGGCCTGAGCCATGAGCGACTTCGTGAAGTGTTTGTCCATGCTCGCGGCGGAGGAGAACACTCCGGAGCCGACGAATGCGGTGTCGCTGAGTTCGAACAGTCCCTGCAGGGTTCCGTCCTCACCGAAGCGTCCGTGCAGGAGCGGGAAGAACACGTCGACCGCACCCAGTTCGGTGCAGGTGCCCTCGGCATCCCGGTGCAGCAGAGGCGCCCCGTCGGCGGAGACCGGAGGGATCACCTCGGTGCCGTTGTCCGTGACTTCGGGCATGGCGTCGGGATCGAAGCGCATGCTCGCCCAGTCGTCGACGACCCGCCACACGCCGGTCTTCGTGATGCCGATCGGCAGGACGTCGAAGGCCTGGGAGTCGATGGCACCGATCACTCCGGCCGCGGTGACGCAGCTGACGGAGTGCTCACTCGAACGGCCTCCGAAGAGGACTGCGACACGGGGCCGGTGATCGTTGTCTGCCATGAGTTTCCTTTGAACTGGTACTCCCGCGCACTGGGACCGGGCACGGGGTGCGCACAGCGGGTCAGGTGTGCGCGGACTGAAAGACTCTAGCTCACTTGACCTCGAACGTGCATTCCAGCCACGCGCGGCCGATGCCCTTGAAGAACATGTTGAAGCCGGCGAAGGCAGGTGACGCGGATTCGTCGATGCCCAGCGGTTCGGCCAGAGCGGTGACGATGAAGAAGTAACGGTGCGGTCCGTGGCCCTGCGGCGGGGCGGCACCGACGAAGCGGGGTTCGCCGGCATCGTTGCGCAGGGTCACGGCTCCGCCGGGCAGGAGGTCGGCGGCCGGATCGCCGGCATTGGCCTCCAGGCTCGTCACCGAGGCGTCGAGGTCCGTGACGACCCAGTGCCAGAAGCCCGACCCCGTCGGAGCGTCGGGGTCATAGCAGGTCACGGCGAAGGCCTTGGTCTCTGCCGGGAAACCGGACCACGACAGCTGCGGGGAGACGTCCTCACCGCCGGGCACGCCCATGGCGCCGGAGAGCTGGGGGCCGCTGAGCACTCCACCGTCGTCGATGTCGGTGCTGGTCAGCGTGAAGGTCGGAAGTTCGGGAAGGTTGAAGAACGGTGAGTTGGCGCTCATGGGTGCTCCTAATTGTCCAGCGATCGGCCTGAGACGGGCTTCGCCTCAGGCTGGCGGTCCTTCGTGCTTACGTTTCCGAGACAACAGCAATCCGGCGAGTTCGTCAACCTGCAGCTGTCCGTTCAGCACTGCGCAGACCGCCTCGGTGATGGGCAGGTCGACGCCGTTGCGTCGGCCCAGGGCGAGGACGGCGGGGGCGGATTTCACACCCTCGGCTGTCTGTGAGGTGTGGGCGATGACGTCCTCGAGGCTCATCCCCTCACCGAGGTGGCGCCCGAAGGTGCGGTTGCGTGACAGGGGAGAGGCGCAGGTGGCCACGAGGTCGCCGAGTCCGGCGAGCCCGGACAGAGTGTGCGCCTCGGCGCCCATGGCCGCAGCCAGGCGAGAGGTTTCGGCGAGACCGCGGGTGATGATCGAGGCCTTCGAGTTGTCGCCGAGCTTCTGCCCGTCGGCGATGCCCACGGACAGGGCGATGATGTTCTTGATCGCACCGCCGATCTCGACGCCGACGACATCGGTGTTCGTATACGGCCGGAAGTACGCGTTCGCGCTGATCTCCGCGACCACCTCGGCGGTGGTGATGTCGGACGAGGCGACGACGGTGGCGGTGGGCTGCCGGTCGGCGATCTCACGGGCGAGGTTCGGACCCGAGACGACGGCGATCTGGGATTCGGCGACCTCGGCGACCTCGGCGATGACCTCGGACATGCGCTTTCCGGTGTCGACCTCGATGCCCTTCATCAGGCTCACGAGCTTCACACCCTCACGCAGGTGCGGCTTCCAGCGGGTGAGGTTCTCCCGCAGGGTCTGGGCGGGAACGGCGAGGACGATGACCTCGGCATCGGTGACGGCGGCGATGTCGTCAGCGGTCGCGCTCAGCCCCTCGGGCAGAACCCGTTCGCCCAGATAGCGCTCATTGGTGTGCATGGAGTTGATCTCCGCGGCGACCTCGGGGCGGCGAGCCCACAGGGTGACGGGGAAACCGGCGTCGGCGATGACCGCGGCGTAGGTGGTTCCCCACGATCCGGCTCCGAGGACGGTGATCTTGTCGACGCTCATTCGCCAGACTCCTTAGCTGTGAAACGCTGCGGCAGTTCGCGTTCGGACAGTTCGGCCACCATCGCCGCCACGGTGTTCTTCACTCGTTGGGAGAGGTCTCCCATCGTCTTCTTCTCATGCCGGCGATCCCACAGATCCGAATAGTCGATGGCGGGACCGAAGGCGACGACCGAGTCGTGGCTGAAGGGACGGAAGCGGACCTTCTTCTGCCCACGCGGGTAGACCGTGTCCAGTCCCCAATGGGCGACGGGGACGATCGGCGCTCCGGTCTCGAGCGCCAGCCGAGCGGTGCCGGTCTTGAAGTGCTGCGGCCACAGCTGCGGGTCCTTCGTCAAGGTGCCCTCGGGATAGATGACGACGGTCTGACCGTTGGCCAGGGCCTGTTTAGCATATGCCAGGGAGTCCCCGGCCTGCGCCGAGGCACGCAGCACCGGGATCTGCCCGATGCGCTTGAGGATGACGCCCAGGGCACCTGTGAACAGTGTCGACTTCGCGAGGAAGTGCGGCATCCGTCCGTGGCGCTTGAGCGCCAGTCCCACGAGGATCGGGTCGAGATGGTTGGCATGGTAGGCGGCGACGATGATGCCCGTCCCGGCCGGCGGCAGGTGCTCGGTCCCCCGCACGCTCATCCTCGTGGCCGTGCGCATGAGCCCGAAGGCCGCCGTGGCGGCGACGGTGCCCGCCCGGTTCTGCGAGCGCACCGAGGCGGGGTCGAACGCGACGAGGGGCTTCGGCTCGTGGGCGGCCCGGGGCGAGGGTTCAGCCCTCATGCGGACACCTCGGCGCCGAGTCCGATGAGCTTGTCGAGGAAGTTCTCGTAGCCGCGGTTGATGAGTTCGATGCCGTGGACTTCGCTCGCGCCCCGGGCGGCCAGAGCGGCGATGAGGTGGCTGAAGCCGCCGCGCAGATCGGGGACGTCGATGCGGGTGCCCCTGAGGTCGGTGGGCCCCGAGATCACGGCCGAGTGCTGGTAGTTCCGCCTCCCGAAGCGGCAGGGGGTGCCGCCGAGGCATTCGCGGTAGAGCTGGATCTGCGCACCCATATCACGCAGGGCGTCGGTGAAGCCGAACCGGTTCTCGTACACGGTCTCATGGATGATCGACAGCCCCTCGGCCTGAGTCATCGCGACGACCAGCGGCTGCTGCCAGTCGGTCATGAAGCTGGGGTGGACGTCGGTCTCCAGCGCGAAGGATCGGAGTTTGCCGCCGGGATGGCGGAAGCGGATGCCGTTCTCCTGCACCTCGAATTCGCCGCCGATCTTGCGGAAGACGTTGAGGAAGGTGATGAGCTCCGGCTGGCTGGCGCCTGCGACGAAGATGTCTCCGCCGGTGGCGAGTGCCGCCGAGGCCCAGGACGCGGTCTCGTTGCGGTCGGGCAGGGCGCGGTGGGTGAACCCACGGAGGGTGTCGACGCCTTCGATGCGCACCACACGCTCGGTGTCGACGGTGATGATCGCGCCCATCTTCTGCAGCAGCGCGATGAGATCCATGATCTCGGGTTCGATGGCCGCACCCCGCAGCTCGGTCACGCCTTCGGCGCGCACCGCGGTCAGCAGCACCTGTTCGGTGGCTCCGACGGAGGGGTAGGGCAGTTCGACCTTCGTTCCCTGCAGGCGGCTGTGTGCCTTGAGCATGATGCCGCCGGGGGTCTTGTCGACCACGGCTCCGAACTTGCGGAGCACATCGAGATGGAAGTTGATGGGGCGGTCGCCGATATGGCAGCCGCCGAGGTCGGGGATGAACGCCTGACCGAGGCTGTGCAGGAGAGGTCCGCAGAAGAGGATCGGGATGCGTGAGGAACCGGCGTGGGCGTCGATGTCGACGATCGAGCCCTGGGCCACTTCGGCCGGGTCGAGGTGGAGTTCACCGTCGGGCTGGTCGCCGTCGGGCCCCGAGGTGACGCGGACTCCGTGGAGTTCGAGGAGTCCGGTGACGATCTCGACGTCGCGGATCTGGGGCACGCCGCGCAGCACGGATGGGGTCTCGCCGAGCAGAGAGGCCACCATCGCCTTGGGCACCAGGTTCTTGGCGCCGCGGACGCGGACGGTGCCGTCCAGCGGGTTTCCCCCACGTACTTCGAGCATGTTCCTCCCTGATTCCGATGATCGGATCCGGGCGGGCTCCCACCCGGAGACGGTGCTCGCTGATTGCGGCGGGCACCGTCCTAGACTAACCCAGCCGACGGTGTCCCACCGATTCGCCTAAGCCGGCCCCGAGGTCGCGCCCGACCGTGACGGCGGGCCGCCTCGGTGGGGGTCCGATGGCGGCGGTGGCCCGCCTCGGCGAGTCTCAGACCTTGGCGGGCAGGGTCGTGGGCTTGAAGGCGAAGCGGGAGGATTCGTAGGCGACGATCTCGTCTTCCTTGGCCAGGGTGAGGCTGATGTCATCGTGGCCTTCGAGCAGGCGCCAGCGCGTGTAGTCGTCGATCTGGAAGGACACGGTGACGGTGTCGCATGTCACGGTCTTCTCGTTCAGATCCACGGTGATCGGGGTGCCGGGATGATTCTCGAGGATCTTCCAGATGAGCTCGATATCGGCCTGTTCCAGCTGAGCGGCCAGCAGGCCCTCCTTGCCGGAGTTGCCCCGGAAGATGTCGCCGAAACGGGAGGACAGGACGACGCGGAAGCCATAGTCCTTGAGCGCCCAGACGGCGTGCTCGCGGGAGGATCCGGTGCCGAAGTCGGGGCCGGCGACGAGGACGGAGCCGGACGCGAAGTTCGGGTCGTTGAGGACGAAGTCGTCACTGGTCCGCCAGCGGTAGAACAGGGCGTCTTCGAATCCGGTGCGAGTGACGCGTTTGAGGAACTTCGCGGGGATGATCTGGTCGGTGTCGATATTGGATCGGCGCAGAGGAACGCCGATGCCGGTGTGGGTGGTGAACGCTTCCATGACGGTCTCCTCCTACTTCAGTCGTTCGCCGAGACGGGTGTCAGGGTCAGGGACAGGCGGTCGTCGGCCCATTCCACGGGTTCGGCGTCCCGCGGCAGGTCGGCGACATCACCCGGAGAGGACAGGGTGCCGCGCACGGCGGTGGCCGCGGCCACGAGCGGGGAGACGAGATGGGTGCGTCCGCCCTTGCCCTGGCGGCCTTCGAAGTTGCGGTTCGAGGTCGAGGCGCAGCGTTCGCCGTCGGCCAGCTGGTCGGGGTTCATGCCCAGACACATCGAGCAGCCGGCGAAGCGCCATTCGCCGCCGAAGTCCTTGAAGATGACGTCGAGGCCCTCGTCTTCGGCCTGGAGGCGGACCTTCGCGGAGCCGGGGACGACCATGAAGCGGACGTTGTCGGCCTTCTTGCGTCCGCGGACCACCTCGGCGGCGGCCCGGAGGTCTTCGATCCGGGAGTTCGTGCACGAGCCGAGGAAGACGGTGTCGACTTCGATCTCGCGCAGCGGCGTGCCCGGGGTCAGCCCCATATAGGCCAGCGCATTGGCCGCGGCTGCCTTGTCGTTCTCGTCGGCGAAGTCGTCGGGACTGGGCACGGAAGCCGACAGCGGCAGGCCCTGGCCGGGGTTCGTGCCCCACGTGACGAACGGTTCGATGTCTTCGGCCTTGAGGACCACCTCGGCGTCGAATTCCGCGCCTTCGTCGGTGTAGAGGGTCTTCCAGTACTCGACGGCCGCGTCCCAGTCTTCGCCCTCGGGGGCATGCGGTCGGCCCTTGACGTAGTCGAAGGTCGTCTCATCGGGGGCGACCATTCCGGCGCGGGCGCCGGCTTCGATCGACATGTTGCAGATCGTCATCCGGGCTTCCATCGACAGCTGGCGGATGGCCGAACCGCGGTATTCGAGCACGTAGCCCTGTCCCCCGCCGGTGCCGATCTTCGCGATGATCGCGAGGATGATGTCCTTCGCGCTCGAGCCCTCGGGCAGATCGCCGTCGACGGTGATCGACATCGTCTTGAAGGGCTTGATGCTCAGCGTCTGGGTGGCGAGGACGTGCTCGACCTCGGAGGTGCCGATGCCGAAGGCGAGCGCCCCGAAGGCACCGTGGGTGGAGGTGTGCGAGTCGCCGCAGACGACGGTGGTGCCCGGCTGGGTCAGGCCCAGCTGCGGCCCCACGACGTGGACGATGCCCTGGTCGGCGTCACCGAGGCTGTGCAGGCGGATGCCGAATTCCTCAGCGTTCTTGCGCAGCGTGTTGATCTGCGTGGCCGAGGTGGGTTCGGCGATCGGCTTGTCGATGTCCCACGTCGGGGTGTTGTGGTCCTCGGTGGCGATGGTGAGGTCGGGGCGGCGCACGGGGCGCCCGGCGAGTCGGAGTCCGTCGAAGGCCTGCGGGCTGGTCACCTCGTGGACGAGGTGGAGGTCGATGTAGATAAGGTCCGGCGCACCGTCAACACCTCGTGAGACGACGTGATCGGCCCAGACCTTCTCGGCCAATGTGCGTGGCATGGTTCCTCCCGCCGGTGCAGGGATCTCTGCACCCGATGTAGACCTGACGGGCCGAGGTACGACCGCGTCGATGAACTGCTGAGTGCGCACTGGAGTGAGTGCGTATTCGAAATCTACTCGCCCGTATCGCAATGCGAACTTGCATCTCGCCCACTGAGACGCGCACAATGGTGCCTATGACAAGCAATGGTAGCGGCGTCGGGGTCATCGACAAGGCCGCAATGGTTCTCTCCGCACTTGAGGCCGGCCCCGCCTCTCTCGCCGAGCTGGTGACGCTGACCGGACTGGCACGTCCCACTGCCCACCGCCTGGCTGTTGCCCTTGAATTCCACCGCATCGTCGGCCGCGACCTGCAGGGACGCTTCGTCCTCGGGCCGCGCCTGGCCGAGCTGTCCTCGGCCGCCGGAGAGGACCGTCTGCTGGCCGCGGCCGGGCCCGTTCTGGGCCAGCTGCGGGATCAGACGGGTGAGTCCGCTCAGCTCTTCCGCCGCCAGGGCGATCTGCGTCTGTGCGTGGCCGCGGCCGAGCGCCCCGTGGGTCTGCGCGACTCCGTGCCGATCGGTGCGACCCTGTCGATGCGCGCCGGCTCGGCCGCTCAGGTGCTGCTGGCCTGGGAGGAGCCGGACCGTCTGCACACGGGCCTGCGCGGTGCCCGATTCTCCGCGACCATGCTCTCCGGGGTCCGTCGCCGAGGATGGGCTCAGTCGATCGCCGAACGTGAGCGCGGCGTCGCCTCGGTGTCGGCTCCCGTGCGCGGGCCGAGCAACCGCGTGGTCGCCGCGGTCTCGATCTCCGGACCGGTCGACCGGCTCACCCGCCAGCCCGGTCGGCTGCATGCGAAGTCGGTCATCGACGCCGCACGTGCGCTGACCGAAGCACTCGTGCGCGGCTGAGCGCTGCCGCACTCTTACGGGCCCGGGAGAATCCTCTCCCGGGCCCGCTGTCTGTACTATGGCCCCATGATCGCCGCTCAGAGACGCAATATCATCGTCAACACGATCGAGCGAGACGGCGCCGTCTCCATCACCTCCCTGTCGGAGAAGCTCGACACCTCGGCCGTGACCATCCGCCGTGACCTCGATCAGCTCGCCGAGGAGGGCAGGCTCGTCCGCACTCACGGCGGTGCCGTGCTGGCATCGAGCGCGCGGGAGTAGAGCTATGCGGAGAAGCTCGAGCAGGCGCTGGCCGAGAAGACGGCGATCGCTCGCGCCGCTGCGGCGCAGGTGCGCAACGGCGATGTCGTCGCACTCGGCCCCGGGACGACGACCGAGCTGCTGGCCAAGGAGCTCGTCACGCGCTCAGGTCTGCGCGTGGTGACGAATTCCCTGCTCGTCGCCGAGGCCATGGCCTCCTCCCCCGACAACGAGGTCATCGTCGTCGGCGGTCTGCTGCGCCATTCCATTCGGGCCTTCGTCGGCGGCGCCACGGTGTCACAGCTGCTCGGTCTGCGCGCCGATACCGTCTTCCTCTCCGGCAACGGTCTGGCCGCGGACTTCGGCCTGTCGACTCCGGCGTTCCCCGTCGCCGACACGGACCGAGCGATGGCCGCCGGGGCGGGACGCGTCACCGCCCTCGTCGATCACACGAAGGTCGGGCTCCGCTCATCGGTGCTCACCGTCCCGACCGAACAGATCCAGCAGCTCATCACCGACTCGAAGAGCTCGGAATCCGAACTCACGGCCCTGCGCAAGGCAGGCGTCGAGGTCGAGGTCGTCTGACCTGCCGACCAAACGATCAAAACTGTTCAGGTTCGATCACTAGCGATCAGGCTCACAATCCTCTAAAGTGTCCACTCGGGTGTCACACACCACACGCATCCATGCATTGACGCATTTTGAAACCGTGCACTGACGCATATGGAGGAACCTTGGAAGCAATCCGCTTGGACGCACAGTGGATCGACTATCTGCTGATAGCGATCTACTTCATCTTCGTCCTCGGCATCGGGTGGTTCGCCAAACGCGGGATCTCCTCGAGCATCGAGTTCCTCCTCTCCGGACGGAGCCTCCCTGCATGGGTCACGGCTCTCGCGTTCGTCTCGGCCAACCTCGGCGCCGTGGAGATCATGGGCATGTCCGCCACGGGCGCCCAGTACGGCATGCCGACGATGCACTACTTCTGGATCGGTGCGGTCCCGGCGATGCTGTTCCTCGGTGTCGTGATGATGCCCTTCTACTACGGTTCGAAGGTCCGGTCGGTTCCGGAGTTCATGCGCAGACGCTTCGGCACGGGCGCCCACCTCGTCAACGCGCTGTCGTTCGCCGTCGCACAGCTGCTCATCGCCGGCGTCAACCTGTTCCTGCTCGGCACGATCGTCAACCGCCTGCTCGGCTGGCCGCTGTGGATCACGCTCATCGTCGCCGCCGCCATCGTCCTGTCCTACATCACCCTCGGCGGGCTGAGTGCGGCGATCTACAACGAGGTGCTGCAGTTCTTCGTCATCGTCGCAGCTCTCCTGCCGCTGACCCTCATCGGACTCAACCGCGTCGGAGGTTGGGACGGACTCGTCGACAAGGTGAGCAATGACGGAATGCTCGGCGCCGAACAGCTGAGCAGCTGGCCGGGCGAGCAGCTCTCCGGCTTCTCGAACCCCGTGCTCTCGGTCGTCGGCATCGTCTTCGGCCTCGGCTTCGTGCTGTCCTTCGGCTACTGGACGACGAACTTCGTCGAGGTCCAGCGCGCCATGGCTTCGAAGTCGATCAACGCCGCGCGCCTGACCCCGATCATCGGCGCCTTCCCGAAGATGCTCATCCCCTTCATCGTCGTCATCCCCGGCATGATCGCCGCGGTGCTCGTTCCGCAGATGACGCAGTTCAAGGAGGTCTCGGCCAACATCGACGAGGCGACCGCGCTCGAACAGACGGGCGTGACCTACAACGATGCGCTCCTGCTGCTCATGCGCGAAGTCCTGCCCAACGGCCTCCTCGGTGTGGCGATCGCCGGCCTCCTCGCCGCGTTCATGGCCGGCATGGCCGCGAACATCTCCGCATTCAACACCGTCTTCAGCTACGACCTGTGGCAGCAGTACGTGGTCAAGGACCGCGACGACGACTACTACCTGAAGATCGGCCGGTGGGCGACGATCGGCGCCTGTGTCGTCGCGATCTTCACCGCTCTCATCGCGGGCAACTTCTCCAACCTCATGGACTACCTGCAGACGCTGTTCGGCTTCTTCAACGCCCCGCTGTTCGCCACGTTCATCCTCGGCATGTTCTGGAAGCGGATGTCGGCGACCGCCGGTTGGGTCGGGCTCGTCGGCGGCACACTCTCGGCCGTGTTCGTATTCATCCTCGCCGAGACCGGCGTCCTCGACCTGCCCGGCCAGGGTGCCGCATTCCTCGCGGCCAGCACGGCGTTCGTCGTCGACATCGTCCTGTCCGTGATAGTCACCCTGTTCACCACGCCGAAGCCCGCCGCGGAGCTGCGCGGACTCGTCTACTCGGAGACCCCGAAGTCCGACTTCGAGGACCTCAGCGAACCGAAGCCGCCGTTCTGGAAGCGCCCCGTGCCCGTCGCGGGTGTCGCCCTGGTGCTCGTCATCATCCTCAACGTGACCTTCGGCTAAAGGAGCCAGAGACCCATGAGCAATTCCAACCAACAGACCAAGACCGCAGGCGCCTTCGACGTCCGCAACTTCATCGGTGCGCTGTTGGCGATCTTCGGCATCATCCTCACGATCGCCGGAATCGTTGGCTTCACTCCCGACGAAGCCGAGCGCACCGGCGGGGTCGATGCAAACCTGTGGACCGGGATCGGTCTCGTCATCGCCGCGGCCGTCTTCCTCATCTGGGCGCGGCTGCGTCCGCTCCGGATCGTCGAGACACCCGACGAAAGTACGGACACCGGCACCGAGGCAGCCCCCGACACGAACTGATCCCCTGAGTCCGCGCGGGGTCGGCTGATTCCCTATGCCCGCGCGGGGTCGGGTCAGAGTCCTGCCATCGCGCTCAGAGTCGCGACATCGCCGCGACAACCTCGGGGATGTCCGCGACCGGCACGGCCCTCGATCCGTTCTCGAGGACGAGGAGTCGGGCACCTGGAATTTCCCGGGCGAGCGCCTCTGCATTGCCGACAGGAAAGAAAGGATCGCGTCGACCGTGCACGACCAGCGTCGGCACCCGCAGCTGTGGCAGTCGTTCTCGCCAGCGTGGCCGGCAGTCGAGGCGAGAGAACACCATCCCCAGCTGATCGGCCCGGTGAGACTCCGGATTCGAGTCCTGCGTCCGTTCCCAGATGCGGGCCGCGACGTCGCGGGCCTCCGCGGGATCGTCGCCGAGGATCCGTGCTCCTTCGGCCATGAACTCGGCCGCCTCGTCGCCGTCCGACCAATCCGGCTGCGGTCGGGTGAAGAGCGAACCCATGGTGGCCTGATCATGATCCGGCAGGTCATCGTCGACGGGTCCGGGTGCTACCGGTCGGGTGCCGATGAGAGTGAGTGCCGAGAACGCATCCGGATGGTCGAGAGCCGCGACCTGCGCGACCATTCCACTGATGCCGATTCCCGCCAGATGAGCGGGTCGGCCGTCGAAGGCTCGAGCGAGTTCGGCGGCATCGGCGGCGAGGTCTCGCAGAGTGTAGTCCGGTGATTCGAGGTCACCATGGCTCGAGGTCCCGGCATCGCGGAGGTCGCAGCGCACGACGTGGCGTCCCTGCGCAGCCAGCTGCACGCACAGAGCATCGGGCCAGGACAGCATCGTCGGAGCGCCGAGGCAGAGAACCAGCGGCGCATCCGCCCCGCCGAACTCCTCGACGCCGAGGCTCACCCCATTGACGTCGCAGATATCCATGCCGCTCCCCCGCCCCTCCGAGTCCATCCTCATCTGAGGTTCCAGCATGAACCGTGGAGGTTCGGGTGGTCAACGCTGTGCGCATGCCCGGCCGCAGCCGAATCAGCGGCTCAGTCGAAACAGGTTCAGTCGAAACGGGCAGCGCCGCGACCCGCGCTGACGGCGAAGATGTCCGGTTCCCTAAAGCCGTGGTCGGCGAATGCTGCGGTGACGGCGTCGCCGACCATGTCGACCTGATCTGCGTGGATGAGCGCGATCCCCGAGCCGCCGAAGCCGCCGCCGATCATTCGCGCCCCAAGCGCTCCGGCTCCCATCGAGGCGGCCACCGCCACGTCGAGTTCGACGCACGAGACCTCGTAGTCGTGCTGCAGAGATTCGTGGGAGGCCACCAGCAGGTCGCCGAGGGCACGGATGCGCGCGTCATGTTCGTCGCCGGTTGATCGCTCGTTGTCCTCGAGCAGTTCGACGGTGGATCGGACTCGCGCGTTTTCGGCGATGACGTGTCGCACGCGCTTGCGCTGCTCCTCGGTCAGTTCGCTCAGGTCGACGTCGTCGGGGAGTTCCCGCAGGCTGTCGACGCCGAAGATCGCGGCGGATTCCTCGCAGGTCCTCCGCCTGGCGCCGTACCCGCTTTCGCTGTGCGAGTGCGAGACCTTCGAGTCGATGACGAGGAGTCGCAGCCCCTCGGCGTCGAGGTCGAATGGAATCTGGCGGGCGCTGAGGTCCCGGCAGTCGAGGAAGAGTGCATGCCCGGCCTCGGTCATGATCGAAGCAGCCTGGTCGACGATTCCCGTCGGTGCACCGACGAAGTCGTTCTCTGCTCTCTGTGTCAGCAGGACCTTCTCCCGGTCGTCGAGGCCGAGGTCGTACACCTCGTCGAGGGCGATGAGCACCGCGACTTCGAGGGCGTGAGATGACGACAGTCCGGCGCCGACGGGCACGGTGGACTCGATATAGAGGTCGACACCGCCGACGATCGTGCCGGTCGTTTTGGCGATCTCATCGACGACGCCCGCGGCGTGGCTCAGCCAGCCTGGCAGGGTACCGGGCGCGAGGTCAGCGGCCGTGAACTGGCCGGACAGGCGCTGCCCGGTGTCATCGCGATGGTCGGAGACGATGCGGATGCTCTCCCCGCGCCGAGGCGGCTCCACGGTTCCCGTGTCCTCTATTACCTCGGCGCGCCGCCCTGCCACGTCCACGTCTCGCCCATCAGCGACGTTGGCGGGTTGCCGGCCGATGGCGACGTACACGGCCCGGTCGATGGCGATGGGCAGGACGAAGCCCAAGTTGTAATCGGTGTGTTCGCCGATGACGTTCACCCGACCGGGTGCACGGAAGGATCCGAGCGGCCGGTACCCGAACAGGGCTTCGAACTCCTCGGCGAGGTGGTCGGGGGTCGGCGCGGATACGGCCTCGGGGGTCTCTGTGGTCATGAACGATCGCCTTCCGGGTCGAACGCCGCAGCCGTGCTCGCGTTCGCGCTCACGGGTACGGCCGCCTCGGCGAGGGGTTCCGGGGTCACCGCACGCAGCCTGGCTGCGGTCTCCTCGGCGGAGACGTCGCCGACGAAGGCGCCCATCGCGGTCTCCGAACCGGCGAGGAACTTCAGCTTGTTCTCCGCCCTCCGCGGGCTCGTGATCTCGAGGTGGAGCCATTCGGCCAGGCGGTCGGCACTGTTGACCGGTGCCTGGTGCCAGGCCGCAATATACGGTGTGGGGCTCGGGTAGAGTCCGTCGATGCGTCTCAGCACCTCCGGATAGACGCGCGCCAGGTCGTCGCGTTCGGTCTCGTCGAGCTCGTCGACGCTTCCCACCTGGCGGTGCGGAACGACGTGGACTTCGATCGGCCACCGGGCCGCGAAGGGCACGAAGGCGGAGAAGTGATCGGTCTCGAGGATCATCCGCTCCCCTGCCTCGCGTTCGAAAGCGAGCACATCGCCGAGCAGCGGTCGCCCGGTCCGGCGCAGGTGGTCATGCGCCCGCGCCGAGGTGATCGCGGTGTGCGGGGTGACATAGGGGTAAGCATAGATCTGTCCGTGCGGATGATTCATCGTCACCCCGATCTCCTCCCCGCGGTTCTCGAACATGAAGACCTGCTCGATGCCCGGCAGGGCAGAGAGTTCGGCGGTCCTGTCGGCCCAGGCGTCGATGACGGTGCGGGCACGTGCGGTGCCGAGTCCTGCGAAGGAGCCGGTGTGCTCCGAGGAGAAGACGACGACTTCGCAGCGTCCGTACCCCGGTCCCGACAGCGCAGAGGTCACGGTTTCGGCGGAGGCGGCGGCCGCCTCGGCGAAAGCGGTGTCCACGCTCTGAGGGGACGGAACATCACCGAGGTCGGGGCCGAGGGACGGGAAGCGATTCTCGAAGACGGCGACGTCGAAGTCCCCGGCCGGGATCTCCGTGGGACGGTCCGGCGTCGACGGGCACAGCGGACATTCGGCGGCGGCGGGCAGGTGGGTGCGGGTCTGCCGGTGAGTGGCCACGGCGACCCATTCTCCGGTGAGGACGTCGAAGCGCAGGGTGCCGCTGTCGGGTCGCGAATCGTGCGGCCGGGGGTCAGCGGCGATCGTCGGTGCAGGTGAGTCGAGGTCCTGGAAGAACAGGATCTCACGACCGTCGGACAGGTTCGCCATTTGATGCGACGCCGGCATCAGACCTCCCAAAAGTTATCATTTTCGATCATAATGCTAACATCTGGCGGTTCGGTTGGGCGCAGTCGGCGTAGAATATCTGCAACCGCATCTCCCGCACTCGAGCCCCTTTGGAGACCCATGACCGCCACCATCGAACTCGCCTGTGGCGAGTCAGCGGCGGTCATCTCCCCCATCGGTGCGAGCCTGGTTCGCTTCTGCGTCGGCGATCGGCCGGTCGTGGTGCCGATGAGCGCCTTCGACGGGGCCGTGCTCGCGCCCTGGCCGAATCGGATCGATGCCGGCCGTTTCGACTTCGCCGGCGACAGCCACCGGCTGCCGATCACCGAGCCCGAGCGGGATACTGCTCTGCATGGTCTCGTCGCCGATGTCGAGTGGTCCGTGGTCGAGCGCACCGAGTCGACGGTCAGTCTCGAATACTCGCTGGAGCCGACGGAGGGGTATCCGTTCGCGTTCGGCTTGCGGGTGGATGTCGAACTCGCCGAGGCGGAGCTGCGCATGCGTGCCCGTGCCCTGAACACGGGGTCGGCTCCCGCACCGTTCGGTTTCGGATTTCATCCGTGGCTCTCCCCGGGCACAGCCCCATCGGGTACAACCGACCCCGTTGACGGTGCCCTTGTCGACGAGGCTCAGCTCGTCATTCCCGCTGCGCAGTGGTTCGAGACCAATGAGCGGCTCATTCCCACCGCCGTGCGCCCTTTCGATGACGGCACCGCAGTTCCGGCCGATCACGTCTCCGATGATTCCGCGTGCATGGTGTGCAAGGACTTCCGGGCGCTGCGCCTGATCGGGGCAACGATCCTCGATGATGCGTACGGCTCACCTCGGCGCGGGGACGACGGGTGGTCTCGAGCACGGCTGAAGGGTGCCGATCTGCGCGAGGTCGTCGTCGGGATGGGTCCCGGTTTCCGCACCTGGCAGGTGTGCACTGGCGACGGCCTTGATGAGGATCTGGCTCGTCGGGCGATTGCGATCGAGCCGATGACGTGCCCTCCGAATGCGTTCGCCGCCGGCGAGGCCGGAGAGGACTTCGACGTCATCGCTCCCGGTGACGAGCTTGCCGTCGAGTGGAGCATCGCCCTGAGCGGAGGCGATGACGAGCGATCCGAAGCGGGCTCGCCTCTCTCAGGCAGCGGTTCGGCCGCTCCTGACGGTGCTTCTGCCGACTCCGACGGCGCTTCGACTTTCCTCCCAGAATGACAGTCGCCCTGCCGCGATTCGGCGCATCCTGATAGGTTGCGATGACAGGCAGATATCAGGCGAGCGCGCCCTGCCCTGGGTGCGTTCCATTCTCGAGAGGGACACCATGTCGACACCGCAGAACCCGAACGACCCGAACAGCAGCTCGTCTGAGCAGAACCTCGACGGCCAGAACCCCGGCGCGGGAGATCAGTCGGAGAGTGCCCAGTCCGCCTCGGATCAGTCGGCGCAGAATCCTCAGGACGCTCAGTTCCAGCCCAGCCAGGATGCGCCGGCATCGCAGCCCGGCCAGAACGCACAGTTCCAGCCCGACCAGCCCACCTATCAGCAGGGAACTTACGACCCCAATGCCTATCAGGCACAGGGACAGCAGTACCAGCAGGGCGGTTATTCCCAGCCCGGCGCTTATTATCAGCAGGATCCCTACCAGCAGGACGCCCACTCGCAGAACGCGGCACAGCAGCAGGCTTATGGTCAGCCCGCCTACGGTCAGCCAGCGCATGGTCAGGCTCCGCAGACGGCGCCTCAGCAGACCGGGTTCTTCAAGTCGCTGTTCGACATCCGCTTCGACAACTTCATCGCAGTCAAGTGGGCAGGCTTCATCTACATCATCGCGATCGTGGTCGCGGTCCTGTCCTACCTCGGGACCATCATCGCCGGCATCAGCGCGGGAATCGCAGCAGGTACGGCCTCGGCATATATGACCGGCGGACCGAGCTTCAGTGTGCTGCCGCTGATCCTGTCGATCATCTTCGGCTGGATCATTCCGGCGCTGTGGGTCATCGGCGTCCGTCTGGTTCTCGAGCTCATCGTCTCCAACATCAAGACGGCCGAGCACACGAAGCGCATCGCCGATTCAGTCAGCCGCTGAGGCGACTACGGCACTGTCTGAGTCAGAAAGCACTGTGCGAAACAGGTGCTTTCTGACTCAGACAGTGCCGTTCCCAGTTGTCCCCAATGCAGGCGCGGGAAAACGCCTGTGAATTAGAGTGAGCCCCGCACCGAAAATCGATGCGGGGCTCAACCGTACCCCCGAGCAGATTCGAACTGCCGTTACCGCCTTGAGAGGGCGGCGTCCTAGGCCACTAGACGACGGGGGCTAGAACAACACTCCTGGACTGATCCAGACTGTGTCCGCTGGGCTACCAGGACTTGAACCTAGACTAAATGAACCAGAATCACTCGTGCTGCCAATTACACCATAGCCCAATGCTTTTCAAGGTCATCCCCGAGGAGATTTCCCTGAGCAACGAGATATAACTCTACACAAGCACCCCGCCTCCGGACAAATCTCAGAGGGTCATTTTCGGTGTGACCTTCTTAACACACCACGCGCATCGGGGCCGGCCTGCCGACAGGCCCAGAATTCCCGCGCGCGCAGGCTCGGTCTGCCTGCCCCGACGGGCCCGGGCCTCACCCCCGGGCTAGGCCGATGAGCCGGTCGAGGACTCGGTATCCGTCGGCGCGCAGACCGTTGTGTTCGTACTCGTTCGTCACCCACGGCTGCACTCCGGACAAGTGCTCGGCCGTGGCCAGCGAATACTCCACCGGCACGTAGGCATCCTCGAAGTAGACTGCCGCAGCACCGCGCACCGAGGCGGCCTGCAGAGCGTCGACATCGTAGAGACGAGGCCACTGACGTGCGGCGACGATGTCGGCCACCTCGGCGAAGGGAGCAAGCTCCGGATCCTCGTGCAGCGACTCCGGCCCGGCATGTTCGCCGGCCAGCAGGGTCGGGTCCTCACGGACAGGATCGGGCATTGCCCGCCTGGCCGCCCAGTTCGTCACCGTGCCGTCGGCCCAGCAGGATTCGTGGACGACGGCATAGAGCGGATTGCGCCCCGAGAACGGCAGAGACGCGGCAAGGTCATGCCGGAATGCTGCCGAAGAGAAGTCGAGGTCGAGCAGATAATGCAGCTTCTCCGGACCATCCGAGGCGCCGAGGAAGTGCCCGAGCAGACGGATCCGCTCCGGCGTCGCCCGCGCACCCCCGGGCAGGGCGAGCCCATCCCCGACGGATGCGAGCTCGACGAGCCTGCGCACCTTCTCACGGTCGTCGGGGAACGCTGCGTAGTGCTGCTCGGACTTGCGGATCATCCCCTCCCACGTCCGACCGTAGACGGTCGCCGGATCAAGGCCGATCGCCGGCAGACCGCCGGTGAAATACACCTCGTGAAGGGCACTCGAATGCGCGGAGATATAGCGCAGAGTCGTGAAACCGCCGAAGGACTGCCCCAGCAGGGACCAGGTGTCCGCCCCGAGGTGACCGCGCAGGATCTCCGCATCCTCGACGATCGAATCGGCGCGGAAGAACGACAGCGCCTCGGCGATCGCGGCCGGGTCCTCCCCCACCGTCTCCAGTCCGGTGATGGCCCCATCAACAGAGCCGATCGGATTCGATCGTCCGGTGCCACGCTGGTCGAGCATGACGACCTGAAACTCCTCGAGCGCCCGCTTCACCCAGCCGTCGGATCCGCCTGCGATGCCCGGGCGCGGGGCTTCCACCCCGGGGCCGCCCTGCAGGTACACGAGGTAGGGTTTCCGGCTGTCCGCCTCGGTGGCGATGACCCGGGCGAACACGTCGATCGTGTCCGGCAGATCCACCTTTCCCGAGGCGGCTGACGCGGAGTACTCCCCCGCCGAGGCGGCATCCCCCGCCCGTCCGAAATGGTCGAAGGGCACGGTGACCGTCACGTCACGGAAGCGCAGTCCTCCGCGGGTCCAGATCTTCTGCTCGACCATGGTCACAGCTGCGCCGCGAGCGCCTTGAGGCGTGTCATGGAGGAGTCCTTGCCGAGGATCTCCATCGACTCGAACAGCGGCGGGGAGACCTTGCGGCCGGACACGGCCACACGCAACGGGCCGTAGGCCAGGCGCGGTTTGATCTCCATCTCGTCGACGAGCTTGGCTGAGAGCACTTCTTCGAGCTTCGCTGTCGTCCAGTCGTCGAGCCCTTCGAGGACCTCGATGGAGGCGGCGAGCACCTCGGGGGCGGTGTCCTTGAGCGTCTTCAATCCGTCTTCGGCCATGACGAGGTCGTCATCGGAGGTGAAGAGGAACGCGAGCAGGTCGGGAGCTTCTCCGAGCAGCTTCATACGGGTCTGCACGAGCGGAGCCGCCTTGTCGAGGATGGCCAGCTGAGCCTCCGTCGGGGACGCCGGGAGCACCTCGGCGGCCTGGAGGTAGGGCACCAGACGGTCACGGAAGTCATCCGGATCGAGGAGGCGGATGTGGTCGGCGTTGATGGCGGTGGCCTTCTTCACGTCGAAGCGGGCCGGGTTGGGCAGGACATCGTGAATGTCGAATGCTTCGGTGAATTCCTTGACGCTGAAGATGTCGCGGTCGGGTCCGATGGACCAGCCGAGCAGTCCGAGGTAGTTGATGAGTCCCTCGGGGATGAACCCGTTCTCGCGGTGGAGGAACAGGTTCGATTCGGGGTCGCGCTTCGACAGCTTCTTGTTGCCTTCACCCATGACGTAGGGCAGGTGGCCGAATTCGGGGGTCGCCTCGGCGATGCCGATGGCTTTGAGGTGTTCGTAGAGAGCGATCTGACGCGGGGTCGAGGACAGGATGTCCTCGCCGCGGAGCACATGGGTGATGCCCATGAGAGCGTCGTCGACGGGGTTGACCAGGGTGTACAGGGGCTTACCCGTAGCGCGGACGACGACGAAGTCGGGAACGGTGCCGGCCTTGAAGGTGATGTCGCCGCGGACGAGGTCGGTGAAGGTGATGTCCTCATCGGGCATGCGCACGCGCCACACCGGTTCGCGGCCCTCGGCGCGGAAAGCGGCCTTCTGCTCGTCGGTGAGGTCGCGGTCGTAGCCGTCGTAGCCGAGCTTCGGGTCACGGCCTGCTGCCTTGTGACGGGCTTCGACTTCGTCGTTCGTCGAATACGACTCGTAGATGTGGCCGCCGGCCTTGAGCTTCTCGATGACGTCGGCGTAGATCTCGCCGCGCTGCGACTGGCGGTAGGGCCCGTTGACGCCGCCGACCTCGATGCCTTCGTCCCAGTCCAGGCCCAGCCATTTGAGGGCTTCGACGACCTGTCCGAAGCTCTCTTCGGAGTCACGTGCCGCGTCGGTGTCTTCGATGCGGAAGACGAACTTGCCGCCGGTGTGCTTGGCGTAGGCCCAGTTGAACAGGGCCGTGCGGACCATGCCGACGTGCGGGGTGCCGGTGGGTGATGGGCAGAAACGAACTGTGACGCTCACGATTGTCCTTTGCGTGATCTTCTCGGGTGTGAGTCTGTGGTGTGCGCGGTGGCGTTGCTGGTGTGGTGCTCTCAGGCGTCCATGACCGGGTTCGACAGGACGCCGAGCCCGTCGATGGCGATGTCGACGCGGTTGCCGGACACGATCTGGCCGACGCCGGCCGGGGTTCCGGTGAGGATGACATCGCCGGGCAGCAGGGTGATCGTCTCGGACAGGTGCTCGATGAGGGTCGGGATGTCGAAGATGAAGTCGGCGGTGGTCCCGTCCTGCTTGATGTCTCCGTCGACCCAGGAGCGGATGTTCAGGTCGTCGACGTCGAGTTCGGTTTCGATCCACGGACCCAGCGGGCACGAGGTGTCGAAGCCCTTCGCCCGTGACCACTGTTTGTCGGCCTTCTGGATGTCGCGCAGGGTGACATCGTTTCCGGCGGTATAGCCGAGGACGCAGTCGTTGGCGTTCTCGGCCTTCACACCTTTGGCCACCCGGCCGATGATGACGGCGAGTTCGGCCTCGTAGCTCACGTATTCGCTGATGGCGGGCAGGCGGATGGGGTCGCCGGGGCCGATGACGGCGGTGTTGGGTTTGAAGAAGGTCAGGGGGGACACCGGCACCTCGTTGCCGAGTTCGGCGGCATGGTCGGCGAAGTTGCGGCCGACGCCGATGACCTTCGAACGCGGCAGGATGGGGCTGACCAGACGCACATCGTCGATCTTCAGCCTCTCGCCTGTCGATTGGGCCGGAGAGAAGAACGGGTCGGAGTCGAGAACGGCGAGTTCGAGACCCGACGTGTCCCAGCTGCCGTCGGTGATCGGCGGGACTTCACCTTCGACGACTCCGTATTTGGGCTCGTCCTGATGGACAAATCTGGCGATACGCATGTGCCCCAGTCTAGTCAGTGCCTGGTGCCTTCCGCGCGTCGGTGCACCTCGAACCGTGATCGGGTCCCCGCAGATCCTCAGGCGGCGTCCCATGTGCGGGCCCGACCGCCCTGCTGAGAGACTGGTGTCATGCCCGATCCGCACCTCCCGCACACCTTCGATCTCGCCCGCATCGGGGCCGGATTGCCCGCCGCCGCGCTCATCGATGACCTGGCCATCGCCGAGGCGGCCCCCTTCCCGCGAGTGGTCGTGGAGGCTCCTCCCGGCACCGGTAAGACGACCGTGGTGCCGCCGATGATCGCCGAGCACGTGGCCCGGTTCTCCGGAGGTTCGGCTGGTGCCGAACTCCCGGGCCGCATCATCGTCACCCAACCGCGGCGGATGGCTGCCCGCGCCGCGGCCAGGCGGCTCGCATCGTTGACGGGGACCCGCCTCGGCGAGGTGGTGGGTTTCACCGTCCGCGGTGAGTCGCGGACAACGACTGCGACGCGCATCGAATTCGTCACCACGGGCGTGCTCCTGTCACGGCTGCTGCGCGATCCGGAGCTGACCGGCGTCGCGGCAGTGATCCTCGATGAGGTGCACGAGCGGCAGTTGGATACGGATCTCGCGTTCGCGATGTGCCGGGAGTTGGCAGATCTGCGTGAGGACCTTGCTGTGGTCATCATGTCTGCGACCTTGGATGCGCGGCTGTGGGCAGCGCGCCTCGGGGACGGGCCGCAGGCACCGGCGACGCTGGTGTCGGTGGCCGCCGAGACTCATCCCTTGGAGGTCCGGTGGGCACCGGCGAAGGAGCGGCCGCTCGATGCGAGGGGTGTGACCTGGGATTTCCTTGATCATCTGGCGGCGGTGACGGTGAGCGCGCTCGAGGAGAACGCCGCCGGGGATGTGCTCGTCTTCGCTCCCGGGGCACGTGAGGTCGACGAGGTGGCCTCCCGGGTGCGGCGTCGTATGGGATCGAGCGCAGGGGCCGAGGCGGGCACAGATCTGGAGGCGAGCGCAGGTGGTGGTTCGGATTCCGCTGTGGTCGCGGTGCACACTCTCACGGGCCGAACTCCGGCGAAGGAGCAGGATGCGATCCTGCGTCCGGTCGATCCGGGCTCGTCCGGCACGGGTCGGAACCGGCGGGTCATCGTCTCGACATCAGTGGCGGAATCGGCACTGACGATCGACGGAGTGCGCATCGTCGTCGACTCCGGGCTCTCCCGGGGGCCGCGCTTGGATACGCGGCGGCGCATGTCCGGGCTGGTGACGATGCGCGAGTCGAAGGCCTCGGGCACGCAGCGTTCCGGCCGTGCCGCTCGGCAGGGACCGGGTGCTGCGTATCGCTGCATGTCAGAGTCCGATTGGGCGAGCCTGCCCGAGCACACTCCACCCGAAATCGCGACCTCCGATCTCACCTCCGCGGTGTTGGCCCTAGCCACGTGGGGCGGCGACGAGGCCCTATTGCCTGATCCGCTGCCGGCCGGCCCCAAGCGGCAGGCGGTCGACAACTTGGTCGCGTTGGGAGCAGTGGAGGTGGCCACGGATGCTTCGGAAATTGAAGTCTCGGCTCTCCGCGTCACTGAAGTAGGGCGGACGATCGCGGCGGTTCCCGCCTCGGTATGGGCGGCACGCGGTCTGCTCGACGGGGCAGCGCTGCTCGATCCCGTTCGTGCGGCAGAAGCGGTCGCCGTCATCGAATCCGCTCAGCGGGCTGCCGGCGCCGATCTCTCCGCTCTGATGCGTCAACTGCGGCGCAGCCGAGATGCCCGATTCGCTCAGGACCGCAGACGGTTCGCGTCGATCGCCCGCGGATTCGCCTCGGACTGCGATGGCGGCGACACGGGAGACGGCGGCGGCAATTCCGGCACATCCTTGACACCCGAGGACCTCGGACTCGTCACGGCGCTGTCGTATCCGCTGCAGATCGCACGGCTGCGCAGCGCTTCGGATTCCGACTATCTGCTGGCTTCGGGCACGGCGGCGAGCCTGCCGCGTGACTCCTCACTGCAGGGCAGTCAGTGGCTGGCCATCGCCGAGGTGGGTCTGGCCGGATCGCGGGCGATCATCCGATCTGCCGTGCCCATCGACGTCGACACCGCGGAACTCGCCGGCGCCGGATTGCTGCACACGGAGGAAACCGCGACATTCGAGTCCGGGAGGGTCCGCGCGGTTCGGCGCAGCCGCCTCGGCGGGATCGAACTGACGTCCACCCCGATCCAGGCCGGCCCGGAACTGGCCCGCCGTGCCATCGCCGCATCGGTGCGCGAACGAGGAGCCCGCGAGGTCGCGCGGCCGTCCGAGGCGTTCGAGAACCTGCGGGCCAGGCTCGGTCTGCTCCGCGCGGTCGTCGGGGATCCCTGGCCGGAGGTGAGGTGGGGGCACCTGTCTGCCACGCTCGATCAGTGGTGTCCGGATGTGCTCGACCGGATCGCGAAGGGCTCCGACCCTGCACGGGTCGATCTTGTCTCCGCGCTGCGCGGTCTGCTGCCGTGGCCCGAGGCGGCCCGGCTCGATGAGTTGGCCCCGACCCACATCACAGTGCCCAGCGGGTCTGCGATCCACCTCGAGTATCCGGACCCCGATCTCATCGAGCCGGAGGCCGTCTCCGGTGCGGACGACGGATCCCGAGCGGACGGCGAGTCTGCGGCCGCATCCCAGCGCACCGAGATCCCGAGCCCGATCCTCGCGGTCAAGCTCCAGGAATGCTTCGGCTGGACCGAAGTGCCGCGCATCTGCGACGGAAGGGTGCCGGTCACCATGCATCTGCTCTCCCCGGCGCGCAGGCCCTTGGCCGTGACGACCGATCTCGCATCGTTCTGGGCGAACGCGTATGCCCATGTCAGAGCCGAGAACCGGGGTCGCTACCCGAAGCACCCGTGGCCGGAGGACCCGCTGAACGCTCCGGCGGCGAAGGGCACGAAGCGCTCGGGCCGCTGACCGACTCATCGCCGGGCCCGACGCGCATGCAAGCCCGACCGTCGTCTGGGACAATGGTGCGGTGACTTCCGCGCCAACGACCATGACTGCCAGCCCGATCGCGGCGGCGACCGCCTCGTCGGCGGTGGCCCCGATCGCGGCGGTGACCGAGCGCACCGACGAACCGGCGGGCCGCCTCGGTGACGGTGTCGTTCCTGCCGAGATCTGGCGCGGGCTGCGTGATGAGCACGAACATCGGATCGCCGAGCGCACGGATGCCCATATCGAGAGGCGGATGCGGCAGGAGTCCCATCCGGTCGAGGATTTCCTCTTCACCTATTACCCGTTCAAGGTCGGGCAGCTGAAGAAGTGGCATCCCGGACCGGGGGTGCGCGTCGAACTCGCCGAGGCGGCCGATCGCCGGTATTTCGACCGGCGTTGGTACCTCATCGACGAGGATCGGAATCTCGCCGAGGTGGACCTCGAGTCCTGGCGGGCCGATCGTGGGGATGGGGCGAAGTTCATCGCCTCCCTGCTGTCGTCGACGCTGAATCGGGAGGCGAATTTCGGGTGTTTCGGCATCCACGAATGGGCGATGGTCTACTGTCTCAGCGAGGAGCAGCGTCGTCATCAGCAGGTGCCGCTGCGGCTCAGCCCACCTGAGACCGATGCCGTGGTCGAAGGCCATCGCATCCAGTGTTCGCATCATGATGCGTTCCGCTTCTTCACCGCACCGGCCCGGCCGCTCAATACCCTGCAGCCGAGCCGTGAGGGCATGGTCAGCAACGAGCAGCCCGGGTGTCTGCACGCGGGGATGGATCTGTACAAGTGGGCGATGAAGATCTCACCGGTCGCTGATTCGGACCTCGTCGTCGACTGCTTCGATCTGGCTCTCGATATCCGCACTCTGGACATGGAGGCCTCCCCCTATGACCTGCGCGGATGGGGCTACGGGGTCGTCGCGATCGAGACCGCCGCGGGCAAGGCCGAGTACATGGAGCGGCAACGCGCGTTTTCAGCCAGGGCTCAGCAGCTGCGGGCTCGGCTGCTCGATGCTCTGGCGGTCGCCGGAGTTCATCCGCGCTGAGTCGCCTGGGGGCTGCGCTGGCTAGACGCTGCGGCTGCGCCGAGCCTGCTGCGCTGACCAGTCGCTGCGGCCGCGCCGTTTCGTGGACGTCTTCGCGGTCGCGGCACCGGCGAGCCTATGATCGGCGGTATGCGTGCCATCGTCTTCGATCAGTTCTCTGTCCGTCCCAATCTCACGGACATTCCCGCGCCCACGGCCCCCAATGCGGGCGTCGTCATCGACGTCGAAGCCACCGGGGTGTGCCGCAGCGATCATCACGCGTGGGCCGGCCACGATTCGACGATCACTCTCCCCCACGTACCCGGGCATGAGCTGGTGGGTCGGGTCGCCTCGGCGGGGGTCGGTATGGAGCATTTCCGCGCCGGCCAACGTGTCACCGTTCCTTTTGTGTGCGGGTGCGGAAGCTGCCGGTGGTGCATTTCGGGCAATGCACAGGTGTGCCCCGATCAGACGCAGCCGGGATTCACGCATTTCGGGTCGTGGGCGGATCGAGTCGTCATCCACAATGCCGATGCGAACCTCGTGGCCGTACCCGAGGATCTGCCGGCCGCGGCGGTGGTCGGTCTCGGGTGCCGATTCGCCACGGCCTTCCATGGTCTGCGCGTGCGGGCTCGCCTTGCCGCGGACGAGACGGTCGCCGTGTTCGGCTGCGGCGGAGTGGGACTGTCTGCGATCATGATCGCCCGTGCCCTCGGGGCGAGGGTCGTGGCCGTCGACGTCAGCGATGCGGCCTTGGAGTCCGCCCGTGAGTTCGGTGCCGCACGGACCGTCAACGCTCGCGATCTCAGTCCGGAGGAACTGAGCGCCGAGGTGGTCGCGCAGTTCGCGTCGACCGATCCCGACGGGGCGGCCGTGACCGTCGACGCACTGGGCCGGGAGGACACGATCCGGGCGGCGATCGGAGCTCTGCCACCCTTGGGCCGGCACGTGCAGATCGGTCTGCTGCCCGACCAACCGGTCGTCGACCTGCCGCGCGTGATCGCGCTCGAACTCAGCGTGCTCGGCTCGCACGGAATGGCCGCGGCCGAGTACCCGGAGCTCGTCGACCTCGTCGTGCAGGGACGGCTGCGCCCTCAGGACCTCGTCACCACTGTCATCGGACTCGACGAGGCACCGGCGGCGATGGAGGCGATGAGCTCCCCCGCCGCCTCGACGGGAATGACGATCATCGACCTGGCGCGGTGAGAACGGCCGGGGTCCGGGCACTGTGCGTCTCCTCGACGAGGTCGAGCGCACCGGCGGCGATCACGGCAATGCTCACTCCGCGTCGAGCGACTCCCGCATGCTCACAGCCAGGGAGCCGATGAGCTCTTGATCCCCGCGGACGCCGGGTTCGAACGGCAGCCGCAGGCGGTCCTTGCTCTTGTCCCGGTAGCGCGGAATCACATGCATGTGGAAGTGGAAGACCGACTGCCAGGCATCGGCACCGCAGCAGTTGATGAGATTGACTCCGTCCGCATCCCACGCCGCATAGGCGTGCTTGGCGATGCGCTGAGACTCGAGCGCCACCGCCGCCAGGTCGTCTCCCGGGATGTCCCGCAGATCAGTGCTGTGCCGTTTCGGCACGACGAGCAGATGCCCGTCCGACCCGGGCTGGATGTCCATGAACGCCAACGTCGCTTCGGTCTCGGCGATCGGCGCACTCGGTGCGTCACCCGCGACGATCTGGCAGAAGATGCAATCGCTGCTCATGAATTCCGTTCCTCCCCCGCGGTGAGTTGGCTGGGCCCTACGGCGCTCGGCCCGGGCCCCTCAGATCATAGAGGCGAGCCCTCAGACCATGATGGCGAGGACGACGTTCGTGTCCTGGCCCTCCCAGCGACCGAGCAGCAGACCGGCGTCGGACTTCTCCGCCGGCGAATCGGGCGACAGGCGGTAGAGGATCTCGACGTCGCCGGCGCCCGGCAGCGGTCCCGTCCCGAAGGCGTGGGCCACGTCGGTGATCTCCTCTCCCCGATTGCCCTCAGCGTCGACGCGGTACTGCGCCGCCGCGGTCGATGCGGTGGCGATGGTGTGGTCGAGGCGCTGCCGGAACAGCGGGTCGCCCATGCCGGCGTAGACCCACCGCTTGCCGAGCACCGAATGCTCCATGTTCGCCACGAATGCTTCGTCGGCGCCGTCGAGCGGTGCCCCGCGGTAGGTCAGCGGCACCTGCAGCAGCTGATCGCCGCTGCGCACGATGTGCACCTCGATGCCGACCTCTCCGGTGGGATCGTCGAAGCGGTACGCGGTGACGGCCTCGAGCGGGTTCGCCTCGAGATCGAGCTCGGCGGCCCAATCCTGCTCGGCCACCCAGTCGCTGACGACGTAGAGCTTGCCGGGGTTGAGTTGAGCTGCGTAGATATCTGCCATGGCATGTCCTCCTGGAATCTGTCTGACGTCGGCGTCAGGTGTGGCTGGTGGTGGCGAGCCTCAGGCCTTGCGGGTGCCGGGGATCCATTCTCCGTCGACGACCTCGTAGTCGGCGAAGACCGCCGGAGCCTCCTCGCGCATGACCTCACCGATCTTGTTGAAGATCAGGCGGATCTCCTCTTCGGCGCCCTTCGCAGTGCGCATCTCGACGACATGGCGCAGAGAGCGCAGGTTCGCGGTGTAGACGATGCCGGTGGCCAGCCCCTCGGGGGCGAAACGACGCATGAACGAGGTCATGTGCTTCTTGTGCGAGAACTTCGTGCCCTCCTCGTCGAGCTCGAAGTGCTCGGCCATCCACTTCTGGTGCTCCTCGAGGGTGTCGAGGACCTGAAGGCTGCGTTCCATGAGTTCGGGATCTTCGCGTGCCCACTCGGGGAACCAGAACGGGATGTCGGTGAGGCGGACGTATCGCAGCGATTCCTGCGAGAACGCCGACCCCGCGCGGTGGCGGATGAGCTCGTGGGTGAGCACGCGCGAGACGTTGTGGAGGACGAAGGTGAAGTTCGCGTGTTCGAGCACGGATCCGTGCTGAGACTTCACGACATTGCCGAGGTACTGCGCGGAATCGGTGCGCACGCGGGAGACGTTCGGGTTGAGGCCCGGCTCCCACGAGCGGTAGCACATGCGTCCGGAGAACTCGAGGAGATCCTCGGCGTCGGGAGATTCCGCATCTTCGACCCGGTCCGCCCAGGAGGTTCCGCCCACCTCATCGAGGTAAGTCCTCATCGCCTCCCAATCGATATTGGGCTTGGCGAGCAGTTCAACGGACGGTTCGACCTGGCGCATGGCTCTCCTTGTGCAGGGGACGTGATTGGTTCCCAATCCTACAGACCGCCGCCGCCCGGATGGCCACCCGTCCGTCTCGAAACTCTTCTCGATTCGTCAGTCAGCGATGGCAGCCGGCGAGCTCGCCGTTCATTCCTCGGCGGCCCGCGGCCGTGCGTGGTCGTTCAGGGTCCGGAGTCGGCCGTATTCGTCGACTGAATACGCGGCTGCGCCGTCGGATTCCACCATCACCGAGGTGGCCGCACCATCGACGTAGACGACCGCAGCATGGTCGTCGATGGCGGTTCCCGGGCCCGGCAGGCTGCCGTCGGCGATCCATTTCCGAAAGGAGGCTTCCCGGCCGGGTTCGCCGTGGAGATGCGGGCAGGCGCTCCCCCGCAGAAATCCAAGCCCATCGTCCAACGGCGCCAGCGGACCGAACGAGTCCGTCGACGATGCCTCGAACCAGCAGTTCGCTCCGGCGCTGATGCCGGCGAGGATCGTGCCGCCGTCAGCCGCCCGGCGCATGACCCCGTCGACTCCGTGCCGACGCCACAGGCTGAGCAGGTTCGCCGTCGACCCGCCGCCGACGTAGATGAGATCCATGCCGAGCAGCATCTCCGGATCTTGGTAGTCCCACGGAGCCTGCCCGAACAGGGAGAGGACATGGGTTCGTGCCCGCGCCTCGAATGCCGCTTCGAACCGTTCGATGTAGTCGCGGCTGTCGCCGGATGCCGTCGGGACGAAGCAGACATGCGGGAGGTCAGATGCGGTGCGTCGCCGACTCGCCATCAGCAGAAGCTCGTCATCAATGCCCGATTCCCCCGTCTCGGACATCGAGAACCCACCGCCGCCGAGAGCGACGATCGTGCCGCGGAACTGCTCGACCGCCTCGGCGATCGGGCCGGAGCCCGCGGTCACGGCACTCGGTGCGTCCACTTCTCGGTTCCGAACTTCTCATCGACGAGTTCCTGTGCCCGCTTCAGCTCATCCTCGGTGTAGGTGCCGTAGGTGGCTCCATAGCGTGTGGCGAAGGTGTCGGCCATGACATCGATGATGTCCTTGCGTGCCTCACCGGTCTGGCTCCGCAGCGGATCGACGCGCTTCTTCGCACTCGCCACTCCTTTGTCGGAGATCTTCGCTTCGCCGATGCGCAGCACCTCGACCATCTTGTCGGCGTCGATGTCATAGCTCATCGTCGCGTGGTGGAGCAGGGTGCCGTCGCGATTGCGCTTCTGTGCGGCTCCGCCGATCTTGCCGCCGGTCGAGGAGATGTCGTTGATCGGCTTGTAGAACGCCTCCACACCGAGAGTCTTCAGCGCCGCGAGCACCCACTGGTCGAGGAACACATACGACTCTTCGTAGTCGAGACCGGCGACGAGGGCAGGCGGGACGAACATCGAGTAGGTGATGCAGTTGCCGCCTTCCATGAACATTGCTCCGCCTCCGGAGATGCGACGGACGACCTGCACGTCGTACTTGTCCACGCCTTCGGGGCGCAGTTCGTTGACGTAGGACTGGAAGGCGCCGATGACGGTGGCGGTGTCCTCCCATTCCCAGAACCGCAGGGTCGGCTGCCGACGACCTGCCGCGACTTCTTCGAGCAGCACCTGGTCGAGCGCCACATTGAGCTGAGTGGGCAGCACCTCTCCGCGGATGACCTGCCAGTCGAAGTCGGTGAAGTTCGCGGCCGAGCCGAGGGCGCGGCGCACGACCGTGGCGATATCGGCGGTGGAGAAGCCGTGCATCGCCAGGTCCGAACCATATCCGGCCAGGGCCTCGTCGAGGCGGCCGCGCAGGGCCGCATTGTCGGCGGTGACGCTGGCGCCGACGAGGGCCGGGGCAAGGTCGAAGTAGGCTTCCTCGGGTTCGAGGAAGAAGTCACCGGAGATCTTCACCTCGGTAATCGTCTTACCGTCGGTGGTGACATCGGCGACGACGAGTTTGCCGCCGATGACCTTGTATTCGCCGTGGAAGTGCTGTGTCTCGTTCGTCATATCTGCCAACCTACTCCCCTGTCAGCGCGTTCCACATGAACCGGTAGCTCAGCGCCCGGGTGAACGCGGTCTGCTCATTGTCCGAAGCCGCGGAATGACCGCCTTCAGTGTCTTCGAAGAACCACACGTTCTCGATACCCTGCGCCTGCATCCGGGCGGCCATCTTCCGCGCCTGCACCGGTCCCACCCGGTCATCCGACGTCGCCGTCCAGAACAGCACCGGCGGATAGTCCCGTCCGTCTTCGAGGAGGTGGTAGGGCGAGAAGTGTCTGATGAACGCCCAGTCCTCGGCCACGTCCGGGTCGCCGTACTCGGCCTTCCATGAATAGCCGGCGCTGAGCTTCGTGTACCGGGCCATGTCCAGCAGCGGAACTCCACAGGAGACTGCGCCGAACAGCTCGGGATACTGGGTGAGCATATTGCCGACCAACAATCCGCCGTTCGAACCGCCGGCACAGGCGAGCCTCTTCGGGCTCGTCACTCCGCGGGCGATGAGATCGCGGGCCACGGCCGAATGGTCTTCATAGCAGCGCATGCGGTTCTCTCGCATCGCGGCAGTGTGCCATTCAGGCCCGTATTCGCCTCCGCCGCGGATGTTGGCGAGGACATAGACGCCTCGGCGGCCTGTCGGGATGGTGTCTCCGGTGGTGCTGCGGCTGAGCCAGCCGATGCCGACCACGGGTGAATATCCGGGTGTGCGGCTGACTTCGAATCCGCCGTAGCCGTCGAGCAGTGTGGGATTGTCGCCGTCGAGCACGAGGTCGTCGGATCCGATCTGGAAGTACGGGATCGCCGTTCCGTCAGCGCTGGTGGCGAAGTGCTGCTCGACGCTGAGCCCGTCGGCATCGAACATCGCCGGCGCCGATTTGATCACCTCGGCGGTGGACTTTTCGGAGTCCGTTCCCGCAGCTTCGTCCGAGGGGCCCAGAGTTCCGTACGACAGCGTCGAGGGCGTGAGGAAGCCGGTGCTGACCATCCAGAAGTCGTTGGCGGTGGCCGGGTCGTATTTGTCGACCGCGCCGAGGCCGACCATGTGGTTGGCCGGCACCCCGGGCAGGGTGGATTCGGCGAAATCGTTGTTCAGGTCGAGGACCGTCAGTGTCGACTGCACGTCGGCGAGCAGTTCGAGGACGAGGTAGTCGCGGGTGAAGGTGAAGGACTGCAGCGAGGTGCGGGCGTCCGGGGTGAAGATCACGCGCGGAGTGATCTCGCCTGCCTTGACCGCATCGATTTCGGCGATGGCAAGGCCGCCGGCGGCCACTTCGGTGGTGGTGGACTGCCATGTCGACTGCGGACGGAAGAGCACGAGGTCGCGGTCGAAGCCGACCTCGACGTCGGTGGGAACGTCGACTCGGTTGAGCGCGTCGGCCCAAGTCGTCGGTTCGACCGACAGCGAACCGCCTGCGCCGGTGATGTCGGCGAGGTCGACGAAGCTCATCGTCGAGTTAAAGAAGTCGATGGCGTCGACGATGACGGCACGGTCGGTGGCCGCGGTGTCGGGGCGGATGTCGCTGCCGACGAAGATCGCCACATGGTCGCGTGGGACTTCGGCGACGATCGGGGCCTCGTCGAGGCTCTGACCGCGGCGGAGCGCTCTGGCTTGGCGAGGATACGACGAGGTCGTCAGTGAGTCGGCGTCGGTCTCGGTGGCGACGAGGACGGTGTCATCATCGAGCCAGGCCAATCGTGTCTTGGCTGCGGGGATGTCGAAGCCGCCGTCGACGAAGGTGCGGTCGTCGAGGTCGAATTCGCGGACTCGGTGGGAGTCGCCTCCGTCCGGGGACAGGAGGACGAGGGCGCGCCGATTGTCGCTGCGCCGGACCATCGCTCCTGACCAGACCCAGGCGGTGTCTTCCTGTGCCGCCAGTTCGTCGAGGTCGAGCAGCACATCCCAGTCGGGTGCATCCGTGCGGTAGCTCTCCCATGTGGTGCGTCGCCACAGACCTTTCGGGTTGGTCCTATCGCGCCAGAAGTTGAAGAAGTGGTCGCCGCGTTTGGTGACCATCGGAATGCGGTCGTCGGAGTCCAGCGCGGTGCGCAGTTCGCCGGAGATGGTATCGAAGAGGTCGTCGTGGAATCGGGCGAGGGTCTTCGCGTTCTGGTTCTTCACCCAGGCGATCTGCTGCTCGCCGGAGATGTCTTCGAGCCAGAGGTTTTCGTCGTCGGGCAGTTCGGCACTCGTCGTCGGGGCCGCTGTCGGTGAGTCTTCTTCGCGCATTCTCCCATCCTAGTGACCGCCGCTGAAACAGCCACGTGGTGCCGCGGACGAGGAATTCGTCTGACGTGCAGTTCTCACCGCGGGCTGCGGAACATGACCAGGCCGGGCTGCCCGTTGGGGGCGTCGGGGCCGTGTCCGAGTTCTGCGAAGCCGAGTTCTTCGTAGAGGCGGCGTGCCGGACTGTCGATATCGTCGGTCTGCAGCCAGCAGCCGCAGTGTCCGACCTCTCCGATCCACGTTTGAAGGGTGAGCCGTCCCAGGCCTTGTTCGCGCTGCTTCGGATCACGGGCGAGCAGGTTGAGTGCGAAGGTCGACTCGAGTTCGGTCGAAGCCTCGCCGAGGCGGCTCTGCAGTTCGAATGCCCACGGATACTTCTGCTCCTCCCACCTCCAATGGTGGCCGTAGGCGAATGAGCTCAGCCGCCCGTCGGGCTGGGTCCGGGTCAATGTCATGAGGACCTGTCCCTTGCGGACGGAGACGTCGTAGACATCGGCGAACAGTGCCGCAAACCTCGGGTCCTCGTTCAGCGGCGGCTCGGCGGCAGCGGCCCCATAGAGCGCTTCGACCTCGCTGCGGGGTGGCAGGACACCGCGGATTCCCGGCCCCGAGGGCACGCCCTGCCACAGTGGACCCATCCCCGCCGGCATCCCCCACACGATTTCGACCGTGGGGTCGTCCGCGTGGCCGGACCGCGCGCAATGGCCGGCGGGCGACGGCTGCCCGGTGAGGTCGTTCATGACTATCACCATAGTCTCGTCATGGAGCGGGCAGTTGAACTTTCGGTGACCACTTGCCGTCGCCGCGGCAGACTCGGTTCACAGCGCGGCAGACTCGGTTCACAGCGCGGCAGACTCGGCTCACAACCTGCGTCTGTGTTCGAGGATTGCGGCGCGGAGAAGTTCTTCGGTGGGGCTCATCGGCCGTTCGTCGGCATCGACGATGTCGATTCCGACACTCGACCCACCGATATCGATGGTTGCCGGCTGCGAGGTCCGGCGAACGTATCGCCATGGGATCATCACCGAAAATTCGGAATCGGCACGCGGCGGTACAACGCGGGCTTCGTCATCCAGCTTTTCGGCACGGTCGCTGCCGCCCAGCGCTCCGGCACAGTCGCTGTCACCCGGAGTCGCGGCGCGAGCCCCGTCGACCGGAGTCGCCGTCCTCTCTGCCGCTGCTTCCCCGGTGTCTCGTCCCGGCTCGGGACCATGCTGTCGGCCGGGACGTTGCTGCCGTTGCCGATCATGCTGCTGATCAGGAGGATCCTGTTCGCCGGGGCCATGCCTCGCACCACGACTGTCGTCCTGACCAGAGGCGCACCCGGGATCGGGACCGCTGAGGGGTTTGGTTCGGGTCCTGTAGTGGTGACCGGTCGGTGTGATGACCTCGAGGGCCTCGGCTGTCGCCTGATGGCGCCACCCGCTGAGTTCCTTGAGATAGTTGCAGGCGGCGCACAGTCCAGAAGAGTTGTCCCAGTCCGTTTCCCCACCGGCAGCGGCCGCGTCGGCATGATCGGCGTGCTGGATGGGTGCCTCGCACCAGGGCGAACGGCAGACGTCGTCGCGGAAGACGACCATGCGTCGAAGCAGCCCGGAGAATTCCCTGCGGCGGGAGTCCATCCGCACGAGCTGACCGTCTTCCGGCCGCGTGTACAGCCTGCGGATGAAGGTGGCGGCCTCGTTCTCGGCAACGACGTTCCTGGCGGCTTGTGCCGGGATCGGGCCGACCCCGGGGAACCATGCCGATTCTTCTCCGGACCCGAACAGGCTGCTGTCCTGCATGATGAGGTGGACTTCGGTGGGCACGGCCGCAGCGGCAGCCTGCCCGGTCAGTCGCTCGACCAAAAGATCCGCAGCGATCTGATTCTGACCACGGCCGTCGGCCTTGCCGGTGGCGGTCACGGTCTGGGCCGACTTCTTGAGATTGGCGAATGCGGCAACGGCCTGCGACATCGGCAGCAGAGCAGTCAGATAGGCCATGTTTCCCGGTGCCGGACGCACGCTGACCGAGCGCTCTTCGACACAGCGTTCGAGGTGGTCGACCGCTGCCTGCTGGTCGAGCTTCTGTGCCAGGGCCCTCACCTCGTTGCCCAGTCGTCTGACTCCCACCTCGGCCAGGCGTTCGGCCATCCGCTCGTCGAGCTCGTGCTTCTTCTCCCGCGGCAGCCAGTCGGATTCCTTGGCGACAGTGCGTGCCTTCTCCTCCGAGATGTCTCCGCCCTTCATCGCCGAGTAGACATTGGGCAGGTCCAGGAGCAGGGTCCGTGAGAATTTGAGCAGCGCGTTGCCGCGGTGTCGGGAGACCTTTCTGGCCAGGCCGATCTCCGCGCCGACCCCGAGTCCCTGCTTCTTGCTCGGGACACCGTCTTCGGCCTCCCGATTCTTTCGGTGCATATCGAACGTCAGGGTTTCGCGGGCCTGTGCGGCGGCGCATGCGGAGGTCAGTTCCTCAAGAGCCGTGATGCGATCGATCGCTTCTTCCTCGGTCGCGGCAGGAGGCATTTCGGACAGGCTGTCGCGCCACCGAAGGATCTCGGTGAGTGCGTCTGGAACCTGCTTTGCCTCCATGTCCAGGACACTACCTGTCGGCACTGACACGACATTTCCCGAACGTATCTGCCCTGGTCAGACCACTAGTCAGCTCAATTCTTCACCGGTCGTCTCTCGTGCCATGAAGCTCATCAGAACCACGGCGACGACGACTAGAGCTCCGGTGAGGACGAACGTCAGGGTCAGGCCGAGCACCGGCCACATGAACGCGCCGAACACGATCGGGGCGATTCCCGTGGCCAGACGCGACGCCGCAGAAGCCCAACCGAAACCAGAACCGCGCAGTCGGGTCGGGTAGAGCTCGGAGACATAGGTGTACAGGGTCGGGATCGCGATCTGGATGACGAAGCCGAAGCCGATGATGGCCGCTTTCGCCGTCCAGGTGAGTTCGGCACCGGAAGCTTCGATGAATACGGCAGATCCGATCAGGAGGATCGCGGCCACGATCGCCGAGACTCCGAGCACCCATTTGCGACCGAATCGTTCGACGATGAGCGCGCAGACGATCACGCCGAGGATGCCGACCGCGGTCATCGACCCGGTGACGAGGAACGCCGCCTGATCGGCCAGCCCCTGCTTCTTCAGGATTCCGGGCAGCCATGTCAGTGCCGCGTAGTAGACAAGGAGGACGGAGACGAAGAGCGACCAGGCGACGAGGGTCGTCTTGGCTGAGTGCTGCCACAGCTGCACGAGCTGACCGCTGGCCGCTCGCAGCTGCCCGCTGACTCTGGGCCCCGCGTCCGAGGTCGGCGTCGTCTGCGACGCGGCGGGGCTCGCCGTGCTCCGATCCGCGTCGGGCTCAGCCGTTGTCGGGGCTGCATCGTCACCGGCCGCCGGCGTTGCGGCAGCCTCGCCGACCGGTTCATGGGTCCACTCGGTGACGTCGGCGCCGGTGCGCTCGACCAGTCGTCTGATGATCGCGTCGGCTTCGGCGTACCGGCCGACCGAGGCGAGATAGAGAGGTGATTCAGGAATCCCGAAACGCACGGCGACGGTGAGCAGGGCGGGAACGATCATGACGAGCATAATCAGCCGCCAGTCCCCGAAACCGAGCAGATAGGCGGAGACGAACGCACAGAGAGAGGCGCCGATCGGCCACCAACCGTCCATGGCGGTGAGCACGCGTCCGCGATGTCGGCTGGGCGTGAACTCCCCGACCAAGGCGTAGTCGACTGGGATGCATCCGCCCAGACCGAATCCCGCGAGGAAGCGGAAGAGGATGAACCAACCATATGCGGGGGCGAATGCTCCGGCGACCGTGAAGATCGAGAAGACGAGCAGAGTGAGAGTGAACGCCTTCTTCCGCCCGATGACATCGGCGATGCCGCCCCAGATGAAGGCACCCAGTGCCATGCCGATGAGATTGGCGGTCGCAATCCATGCGGCCTGGCCGAGGCTGAGACTCCAATAGTCGCTGAGCAGCGGAATGAGGAATCCGTTGAGAGCGACGTCCCAGGCGTCGAACATGAAACCGAGCCCGCCGATGATGAAGATGGCACCCTGGGTGCGCCACTTCCATGGCAGGTGAGCGATGACTTCGGAGGCTGTCGGAATCGACGCCGAGGTGGTCGTGTGCACGAGGCCACAGTACCGCAATTTACGCACAACTGAGTAAAACGTCCGCCGGCGCAATGGATAGCGGGTGGGCAACAAGGGACAACGGGTGAACGACGCGCGGAAAGCAGAAGGCGGGCCGCCGCGAATCACTTCGCAGCGGCCCGCCTCAAGAGCGTGCCCGGCTGACGTCCAGATCAGACACTGACGTCCAGTTCAGACAACGCCCGCCAGGCCAACGACGCCCATCGAATCAGGCCAGGCGCACCAGCCAGTTGTTCGTGTCCTCGACCCGTCCGTACTGGATGTCGAGCAGCGTCCTGCGCAGCTCCATGGTCTTCTCACCGGCCTCTTCACCATGGTCGATGGTGAAGTCCTCGCTGACGAGCTTGCTGATCGGCGTGATGACGGCAGCGGTGCCGCAGGCGAATGCTTCGACGATCTCGCCGCTGGCCGCACCCTCACGCCACTCCTCGATGGAGATCTGACGCTCTTCGGCCTCGAGTCCGAGCTGCGGTGCCAGTTCGAGCAGCGAACGACGGGTGACGCCGTCGAGGATCGAATCGCTCAGCGCCGGAGTGAGCAGCTTGCCGCTCTTCGTCACGAGCATGAGGTTCATGCCGCCGAGCTCGTCGATGTACTTGTTCTCGACCGAGTCGGTGAACAGCACCTGCTGGCAGCCCTTTGCGGCCGCCTCGTTGGTCGCCACCAGCGACGATGCATAGTTGCCGCCGCACTTGGCGAAGCCGGTGCCGCCCGCGCCGGCGCGCTTGAGCTTCGGCGAGAGCCAGATCGACACCGGCTTGATGCCGCCGGAGAAGTAGGGACCGGCCGGCGATGCGATGGCGTAGTAGTCGACTTCATGGCTGGCCCGCACGCCGAGGAACCGCTCCGTGGCGATCATGAACGGCCGCAGGTACAGGCTCGACTCATCGGCGTCCGACTCCGGCGTCGGAACCCAGGCCTGGTCGAGGCTGACCAGCTGCTTGAGCGAGTTGATGAAGTCCTCTTCGGGCAGCTGCGGCAGCGCGAGACGCTCGGCGGAGCGGTTGATGCGCGCGGCGTTGCGCTCGGGTCGGAACGTCCATACCGAACCGTCGGCATGACGGTAGGCCTTGAGCCCCTCGAAGATCTCCTGGGCGTAGTGGAGAACAGCGGCTGCCGGGTCGAGCAGCAGCGGCCCGTACGGCCGGACCTCGTGCCCCTGCCAACCGTCGTCGACCGTGTAACGGATGTGCGCCATATGGTCGGTGAAGTACTGGCCGAAGCCGGGATCCTTCTTGATGTTCTCGCGCACCAGCTCGGGTTGCGGCTGGAGGTTCTTAAGAACGGTGAAATCTGTCATGAAAACTCTTTTCTCACTTGTGATGAGTGACACTTTCAGGGTAGTCCATCACCCCGGCGCTCGTCGCACCGGGGTGATGTCGTCAATCCTGAAATCGGGTGTCGCTCGGTTGGGTTCATCCTCGCAGAGGTGACCCCATCGTCACCCATCCGCCCCTCGCCGAGGCGGTCGACCACGCCGACCGCGGCTTCCGGTCAGCCGAGGCGTGCCGCAATCGCGTCGCCCACCTCGGAGGTGGACCGCTTCGTTCCGTCGCGCTCGGCGAGGTCGGCTTCGACGGCCGTCTCGATCGCCTTGGCCACGGTCTCGAGTCCCAGGTGGGAGGCCATGAGCGCCCCCGAGAGGATCGACGCGGTCGGGTCCGCGATCTGCTGGCCGGCGATGTCCGGAGCCGAACCGTGGATCGGTTCGAACAGGCTCGGCGCCGTCCCTTCGACATTGAGGTTCCCCGAGGCGGCCAGACCGATTCCGCCGGTGACCGCGGCTGCGAGGTCGGTGAGGATGTCCCCGAAGAGGTTGTCGGTGACGATGACGTCGTAGCGCTCGGGATTCGTGACCATGTAGATCGTGCACGCATCCGTGTGCTCGTAGTTGACGGCCACCTCGGGGAATTCCTGCCCGACCTTCTCGACCACGCGACGCCACAGGTGACCAGCATGGACCATGACATTGTGCTTGTGCACGTAGGTGAGCTTCTTGTTCCGCGCCTGAGCCCGGGCGAAGGCGTCGCGGACCGCACGCTCGACGCCGTACCAGGTGTTGACCGAGACCTCGGTCGCGACCTCCTGCGGGGTGTCCGTGCGCACCGATCCGCCGGATCCGGTGTACGAGCCCTCGGTGCCCTCGCGGACGACGACGAAGTCGATCTTTCCGGGATCGGCCAGCGGGCTGGTCACTCCGGAGAACAGCTTCGAGGGACGCAGGTTCACTGCATGCCCCAGCCCGAAGCGCATCTTGAGGATCACTCCGCGCTCGAGCACTCCGGAGGGCACGGACGGATCCCCGCAGGCGCCGAAGAAGATGGCATCATGTCCACGCAGCGACTCGAGCTCGTCGTCGGTGAGCGTCTCACCGGTCTCGTGGTAGCGCTGGGCGCCGACCTTGTAGTCTGTGAGCTCGAGCTCGACGGGCTCGCCTGACACCTCGATGGCGCGGCGGAGGACTTTGAGGCCTTCGGGGACGACCTCGTTGCCGATTCCATCTCCGGGCATGACTGCGATTGAGAACTTCATGCCCACAGAATACGAGCCCATCTCACGATGCAACTGCGGCGTCTTACAATGTGAACCATCGTCACCGGCGCTCATCGGCACGGAGGCTGAGCGACGTCAGCCACCCGAAAGCGGCCCCCTGCCCCAACGGGCCGCGCCTGCCCTTCCCGGGACAGATCCCGCGATCCGTGTGCGGTCATGAACAATTTCACGTCTCAAACCCTGATTCCGGCTACACATCCGGCGCCGCAGGGACGAAGATGGATACAGCACCCCAAACCCCGTGGGGGCCACGCCGAAACTGCCCCGAGAGAAAGTCGATCATTGACCGAGACCATCCGCAACGCCCGTGCCGCAGCTCTGCCCGCCAAACTCTCCCGGTCCTGGCTGCTCGTCAACGCTGCGAAGGAAGAGATCTTCACTCCCGCGCAGACGTCGGAAGCGGACTCCGTCATCTTCGACCTCGAAGCGTCCGTCGCCGACGACAAGAAGCTCGAGGCACGTGACAATGTCGTGCGCGCACTGAAGAACGGAATGTCGGCCTGGGTGCGCATCAACAAGATGGAATCCGAATTCTGGGACGATGACCTCGCCGCGATCGCCATGTTGCCCGGTCTGCGCGGAGTCATGCTCCCGGAGACCGAACGGCCCGAGCAGGTCTCCTACACCGCGATGCGTGCGAAGGCGGGCCTGCCGGTCATCGCACTCCTCGAATCGGCGCGTGGAGTGGAGAACGCCACGAAGATCGCCGAGGCGCCCGGCACCTTCCGCCTGGCCTTCGGCACGAACGACTTCCGCAAGGACACGGGCTTCTCCGGCGATCCGATGGCCCTGGCCTACGCCCGTTCGCGCCTGACGATCGCCTCCCGCATGGGCGGACTGCCCGGTCCCATCGACGGACCGTCGGCCGCCGATGCCGATGATGAGAAGGTCTGGGCCGATGCCGAGGTCACTCACATGATGGGCATGACCGGAAAGCTCGTGCTCACCGTCGACCAGGTCAACACCCTCAACGAGGCAATGAGCCCGAGCGAGGACGAACGCGATTGGGCCCGCCAGATGCTCGAAGCCGCCGAAGGCGGATCCGAGATCACCGACGGCTCCTACCTGCCCCGCCTGGCCCGTGCGAAGAAGATCGCGTCCCTGGCTGACACCTACGGCCTCTGGAACGCTTGAGCCGACAGCCGTCCTGGCTGCTGTGGGCAACACTGCCCGCCGTCCTGTTCATCATCGCCTTCGGACTGTGGCTGCACCTCGAACGCATCGGACCCACCCCGATCGATCAGGCCTGGCTGGAGCTCGTCGGCCTCACTGAGGGCTCGGTGCCGTACTGGATCGCCGTCGTCCTCGCCGAGGTCGGCGGCGGGACCGGTGTGGTCATCTGCACCACGCTGCTCACGGGCTTCTTCATCCTGCGCAGACGCCTGCGCTCGGCGATCGTCCTCGTCACGACGATGCTCGCCGGCATCGCCGCCTCGGAGATCCTCAAGGCCGTCGTCACCCGCCTGCGCCCCGGCGATCAGCTCTACGATTCCTTGGGCTTCTCCTACCCTTCGGGACATTCGATGGGCGCTGCCGCACTGGCCATGAGCCTGGCGATCATCGCCTGCCGCCGCCATCAGCTGCGCGGATCAGTCGCCCAGGCAGCAGAAGCTCAGGCACCGAGGATGGGCTTCTGCTGGTCATTCCTCCTCGCCGCCGTCTGGATCCTCGCCATGATGTGGTCGCGGACCGCGCTCCAGGTCCACTGGCTCACCGACACGATCGCCGGCGCCTTCATCGGCATCGCCGTCGCCGTTCTCGTCGACGAGTTCTGGACCCTGACAGCACAGAGGACCCGCTCACCCCGCTTCGCTCTCTGGCTTGCGGGGTGAACGGGTCGTCCGGCGTGAGGGTCTCAGTCCTCCTGGAGTGAGACGCCGGTGAAGGCCGAGGCGTTCACGGCACCGGCCACAGCCTTGACGACCTCGTCCGAGACGACCGAGTCCACGGCCAGGACGGACAGCGCCTCGTTGCTCGTCGACGCGGGCGAGACCTGCATTCCGGCAATGTTGACGTTGTTCGCGCCGAGTGCCAGACCCAGCTGACCGATGATTCCCGGACGATCCTCGTAGCGGAAGATGAGCAGGTTGTCCGTCAGCTCGATCTCCAGCGAGTAGCCGTCGACCTCGGTGAGCTTCTGCACGAGCTTCGGACCGGTCACGGTGCCCGACACCGAGATGCGCTGCCCGGTGCTCGTCGTCGCGGTCAGGCGGGTGATGTTGCGGAACGATTCGCAGTACGGATCCGTGACGAGTTCGACGCCGATTCCGCGCTCTTCGGCCAGCAGCGGAGCGTTGACATAGGAGACCTGGTCGGACACGACGTCCTTGAACAGGCCCTTGAGCGCGGAGAGCTTGAGGACGGAGACGTCCTTGTCGGCGATCTCGCCGTTGACCTCGACCTTGAAGTGCGTGACCGAGGAGTCGGCCAGCGCGTTGACGACCCGGCCCAGACGCTCGGCCAGGGGAATGCCCGGACGCACATCCTCGTGGATGGCACCGCCTGCGACATTGACCGCGTCGGGGACGAGTTCCCCTGCCAGAGCCTTGCGCACGGACTTCGCCACGGCGACGCCGGCCTTCTCCTGTGCCTCATGAGTCGAGGCGCCCAGATGCGGGGTGACGTTGACGGCATCGAGATCCATGAGCGCCGAGTGCTCCGGCGGCTCGACGTTCCAGACGTCGATTCCGGCGCCGCCGACCTCACCCTTGGCCACGGCCTCGGCCAGGACCGCCTCGTCGATGATGCCGCCGCGGGCGACGTTGATGAACCGGGCGCCGGGCTTGGCGGCTTTGAGCTCCTCGGTGCTGATCATGCCGACCGTCTCCGGCGTCTTGGGCATGTGCACGGTGACGAAGTCGGACACGGCGAGCAGACCGGGCAGGTCGAGGACCTCGACGCCCATCTGAGCCGCACGAGCCTGAGTGATGTAGGGGTCGTAGCCGACCAGACGCATGCCGAAGGCCTTCGCGCGCTCGGCGACGAGTCCGCCGATGCGGCCGAGGCCGACGATACCCAGAGTCTTCTCGTAGAGTTCGACGCCGGTGTACTTCTTCCGGTTCCACTCCCCCGCCTTCAGCGAGGTGTTGCCGGCGCCGAAGTACCGCGCGGATCCCAGAATGTGGGCCATCGTCAGCTCGGCTGCGGAGATGATGTTCGACGTGGGAGCGTTGACGACCATGACACCCGCCGAGGTGGCTGCGGGCACATCGACATTGTCGAGTCCGACTCCGGCACGGGCGATGACCTTGAGGTTGTTCGCAGCGTTGATGGCTTCGGCGTCGACCTGCGTGGCCGACCGGACGAGGATCGCATCGGCGTCCGCGATGGCGGGCAGGAGCTGGGATCGGTCGGCGCCCTCGGTGTGACGGATCTCGAAGTCTCCTCCGAGAGCTTCGATGGTGGCCGGTGACAGTTCTTCGGCGATGAGCACGACGGGCTTGGGCACTGATTTCCTCCTGTTGCGTCCGGGACGCGTCCACCTTATGAGACTTTCAGGAATCCTTCACAAGGTCTCAGATTCTGGGAACAATCGCTCAACAGACAGTGCTGCACGCTCAGAATCCGTGGCGCGCTCAGAACCCGTTCGGCGAATACGGCGCCCGGCCCAGGCTGAACATGGCGCTGGCCAGCACAGCGGATCCCGGCGTCTGCTCGTCGATGCGTCCCGCCCGGGCGAGGATGACGGGATCGGCGCCGCCGAGGTAGAGGGACCCGAGCTCGGCGATGCCGAGCCCGAGGTCAGCCGGTGTCGAATCGGAGGCGGGGGTCACCTCGGCGTTCTCACCGTCCGAGGTGATCGTGAAGCGTCCACCGGCGAGGTCGAGCGAATCGTCGATGTCGATCGTCAGTGTCCCGGGCACGTACCAGGGCCGGGCCTCGAGCGCGGCCTTGACGTCGAGGATGCGGATCCAGATGTTGTCCTCGCTCGCAACGGTCTTCACACGCCTGGAATCGGTGAGCAGCCACGGCAGCGGGGAGTATTCGGCGGACTCGCCGAAGGTCACTCGGGTCGACAGGTCGATGGCGGCGAGGAACGACCACAGCGAGGCGTAGGCCGCATCGGTGGCGGCCACGAAGTCGATGATGTCGACGGTCGGCGGGGTCTTCGACCAGCCGGCGAACTTGTAGGAGACATAGCCGTCGGGCTCGCCCTGCTCGTCGAAGTGCAGGGCCGCGCGGACGCCTCGATCCTCTTCGCCGGTTTCGGTGTTGAGTGCACCCGTGGCGCGTTCGATGTAGGTCTGCTGACGCTCCATGGCGCCGGGTGAGGTCCGCATGAACTCGCCGTAGATCTTCGGAGCCAGTTCACGCAGCTCGCTCGGCAGGCACATCTCGACGCGGCGATCGGGTTCGCGCACCATCTTGAAGCCGGGCGAGGTGTCGACCTCGATCGAACGCAGCCAGGTGGCCACACCGAAGCCGAAGCGCGAGTAGATTCCGCCTTCGGTCGCGGTCAGTGCGGCGAACGGGTAGCCGTTCGCCTTCGCCTCGGCGAGGTCCGTGGTCATCAGCGACCGCAGCAGACCGCGCCGGCGATGGGTCGGGCGCACCGTGATCCAGGTGATGAGGTGACCGGGCACCAGCCGTCCCCCGCCGACGTTGACGAGCTTCTCGAACCACGCGAAGGTCGCCACCGGGATCGAGGCGTCGAGGCCGTGCCCGAACTCCTGATCGGCATAGACGGCGGTGAGATTGCGCCCATCGGCGATCGCCCGCTCGACCCGGTTGAGCAGGGCCGCATCGGTCGACCGAGGGTCATGGAAGCCCACGCTCGTCGAGGCGAAATAGCCCTTCGTGCGCTCATCCGGTTCGCCGGTGGACGCGTCGATGGTCGGCTTGAAGTCTTCGAATCTGTAATTCGTCACACATCCACAGTAGTCCACATGGTCCGCCGTCGGGGGATTTTCCCTATCGATGTCGGGCGACCCCCGAGTTCCGCAACCGCTGATGGAATCGGCCGGCACGGCACCATGGGATCGCCGAGGTGAATGCGAAAGAGCCCCGGACACCGAGCGGCATCCGGGGCTCCTGTGTACAGGACCGAGTGATCAGACTCAGCGAGCGGCAGTGCCCTCGGTGTAGTCGTCGTCGGAGTCCTTGAGCCATGCGAACATCTTGCGCAGCTCGCGGCCGGTGGACTCGATCGGGTGCTGCTCTTCCTTGGCGCGCAGCTCCTTGAACTCCGGTGCGCCGTTCTTCTGGTCGTTCATGAAGCGCTCGGCGAACTTTCCGTTCTGGATGTCGTCGAGGACGCCCTTCATGTTCTCCTTCACCTCGGACGTGATGACCCGCGGGCCGGAGACGTAGTCGCCGTACTCAGCGGTGTCGGAGCAGGACCAACGCTGCTTGGCGATGCCGCCTTCGACCATGAGGTCGACGATGAGCTTGAGCTCGTGGAGGACCTCGAAGTAGGCGATCTCGGGCTGGTAGCCGGCCTCGGTCAGGGTCTCGAAACCGTACTGGACGAGGTGCGAGACACCGCCGCAGAGCACGGTCTGCTCACCGAACAGGTCGGTCTCGGTCTCCTCGGTGAAGGTGGTCTTGATGCCGCCGGCGCGCAGGCCGCCGATGCCCTTGGCGTAGGACAGGACGGTGTCCCAGGCCTTGCCGGAGGCGTCGACCTCGACGGCGACGAGCACGGGCACGCCGCGGCCGTCGACGAACTCACGACGGACCACGTGGCCCGGTCCCTTCGGGGCGACCATGATGACGTCGACGCCCTCGGGAGCCTTGATGTAGTCGTAGCGGATGTTGAAGCCGTGGATGAACACGAGGGTCTTGCCGGGAGCCAGCTGATCCTTGATCTCGTTGTTGAAGATCTCGGCCTGAACCTGGTCGGGTGCGGCGATGGTGATGACATCGGCCCATGCGGCCACCTCGGCGGGGGTTCCGACCTCGAGGCCTTCGGCCGCGGCCTTGTCGCGGCTGGGCGAGCCTTCCTTGAGGCCGATGCGGACTTCAGCGCCGGAGTCGCGCAGGCTCAGCGAGTGGGCGTGGCCCTGGCTGCCGTAGCCGATGACGGCGACCTTCTTGCCCTGGATGATCGACAGGTCTGCATTGTCGTCGTAATAGCGTTCTGCTGCCATAGTTCTAGCTCCTTATGCTTACGGGGTGATGTCCCCATTGTTTCACAGTTCGGTATTACTGCTCACGTTTTGAGATGTCGGGGGGTTCCACAAGTTGGAACGCGAAAATCTTCGCCGAGGCGGCCGCGCGGTCGGTCGTGACCGCGCGGTTCCGTATTCTTCGTCAGCTGCGCAGTGTTCGTCAGCTGCGCAGGGCACGGTCGGTGATCGACTTCGCTCCGCGGCCGATGGCCACGGTTCCCGACTGCACGATCTCCTTGATCCCGAAGGGTTCGAGGACCTCGCGCAGCGCTTCGACCTTGCCGAGCTCACCGGTGGCTTCGATGCTCACGGAATCAGGTCCGACGTCGACGATCTTCGCTCGGAACATCTCCACCGCCGAGGCGACCTGCGGCCGTGTCGCAGCATTTGCCTTGACCTTGTAGATGATGTGCGCGCGACGCACCGAGGACTCGGGTTCGAGCTCGACGATCTTGATGACGTTGACGAGCTTGTTCAGCTGCTTCGTCACCTGCTCCAGGGGAACATCGTTGACGTCGACGACCACGGTGATCCGCGAGAGCTCTTCGTGCTCGGTGACGCCGACGGCGAGGCTGTGGATGTTGAAGCCGCGGCGGGCGATGAGCCCGGTGAACCGGGTGAGCACGCCGGGCTTGTTCTCGACGAGGACAGAGAGTGTGTGTCGGCTGTTGTTCATTCCAGGCCTCCTTCGATCTGAGCCACGGAACGCACCGTGCCGTCTTCGTTCGCTGCGGCCTCGGCGATGGCGGCCTCGGCTTCCTCTTCGCCCTCTCCATCGAATTCGGGACGGATGCCGCGGGCGTATTCGATCTCGTCGTTCGACACGCCTGCCGCGACCATCGGCCACACCATCGCATCCGGTGGGACCGTGAAGTCGAGGACGACCGGTCGGTCGTTGATCGACAGCGCCTTCTCGATCGCGGCGTCGACGTCCTCGTTGCGATCCACGCGAATCGCCTCACAGCCGTAGGCTTCGGCCAGTTTGGCGAAGTCGGGGATCCGGATCGTCTCGTGGCCGGTGTTGAGGTCGGTGTTCGAGTAGCGGCCGTCGTAGAACAGGGTCTGCCACTGGCGGACCATGCCCAGCGACGAGTTGTTGATGATCGCGACCTTGATCGGGATGTTGTTGAGCGCGCAGGTGGCCAGTTCCTGATTCGTCATCTGGAAGCAGCCGTCTCCGTCGATCGCCCACACCACACGGTCGGGCTGGCCGACCTTCGCACCCATGGCCGCGGGCACGGAGTAGCCCATGGTGCCGAGTCCGCCGGAGTTGAGCCAGGACTTGGGGCGCTCGAATTCGATGAACTGAGCAGCCCACATCTGGTGCTGTCCCACTCCCGCCGCATAGACCGCCTCGGGGCCGGTGAGCGCGGAGATGCGGGAGATGACGTACTGCGGATCGCACAGTTCGCCGTGTGTCTCGTAACCGAGCGGATAGGTCTGCTTGAGACGGTTGAGGAAGCGCCACCACGGTTCGCGCTGACGCTCCAGGGCCTTGGGGAACTTGCTGCGCATCTCTGCGAGCATCTCGGAGAGCACCTCGCGGGCATCGCCGACGATGGCCACATCGACCTCGCGGTTCTTGCCGATCTCGGCCGGGTCGATATCGGCGTGGATGACCTGGGCGTTCGGGGCGAACGAGTCGAGCTTGCCGGTCACGCGGTCGTCGAAGCGGGCACCGATCGCGATGAGCAGATCGGCCTTCTGGAAGGCAGTGACCGCCGGTACGCTGCCGTGCATTCCGGGCATGCCCAGGTGCAGCTGATGCGAGTCGGGGAAGGCTCCCCGCGCCATGAGCGTGGTGACCACGGGGATGTTCGTGGCCTCGGCCAGGCGCAACAGCTCCTTCTCGGCCTCCGAGCGGATGACGCCGCCGCCGATGTAGAACACGGGGCGCTGGGCCTCGGACATCAGGCGCGCGGCCTCGCGGATCTGCTTGGCGTGCGGCTTGAGGATCGGGCGGTATCCCGGCAGCACCGGCTCCTCGGACCAGACGAACGGAGCCGTGCCGGTCTGCGCATCCTTGGTGATGTCGACGAGCACGGGTCCGGGACGGCCGGTGGTCGCGATGTGGTAGGCGTTGACGAGCACTCCGGGGATGTCCTCGGCGCGGGTGACGAGGAAGCTGTGCTTGGTCACCGGCATCGTCATGCCGACGATATCGGCCTCTTGGAAGGCGTCGGTGCCGAGCAGCGACGAGGCCTGCTGTCCGGTGATCGCGAGCATCGGAACGGAGTCCATATTCGCATCGGCCAGCGCCGTGATGAGGTTCGTCGCGCCGGGACCCGAGGTGGCGATGCACACGCCGAGCTTGCCCGATGCCGCCGCATAGCCTTCGGCCGCATGGCCGGCGCCCTGCTCATGGCGGACGAGGATGTGCCGTATCTTCTCCGTCTCGAACAGCGGGTCATAGGTGGGAAGGATGGTGCCGCCGGGAAGCCCGAATACCGTGTCGACCTCGAGCTTCTCGAGGCTGCGGACGATCGCCTGCGCGCCGGTCAGGACCTCCGGGCCGGTGTTGCGGCGAATGCTGGACGGTGTGGCTGTGACCGGCGTGGACGCGGCTTGAGTGCCCGTGTCCTTCGCGGTCGAGGGCTTGGCTGCCATCGATTCCTATCCTTCCTGGGTTTCCTTCTCATCTCCGCATGAAAAAAGCCCCTCCGGATTCGGTAGGGGCGCGCGGAACGTGTCGTCTGGACAGGCTACGGAAGATCCGCGCGCTGGTGAATAACGACGACAAGAAGGTGAGTCATACCTCAATAGTTCCCCGCAGCACTCGAGGGTGTCAAACCTCGTCATCGTTCGTCCCAACATCCGAGACCTAAAATGGTTGTCATGCGAGACTCACCGAGGCGGCGCCGCGTCGACACCTCCCCACCGGTCGTCTGCCGGCCGGCGATATTCAGCGCACGCGGTGACATTCAGCGCACAGAGAAACGGGAAGTCCGTTTGCCGGAATCGTGGAATCGGTCACAGTCTGCGACTAGGCTGGATTCTCGTGCGCCCCCTCCTCCGTTTCTGGCCTGATCTCCGCTCCCGCATCGGCGTGTACGTCCTCGTGCTCGTGCTCACTCTCCTGGCCAACGGAATCCAGCTCATCGTCCCGGTGATCACCGGCCACATCGTCGACGGACCCATCGCCCACCGAGATCTGTCCGCCCTGTGGCTGCCGGTCCTCGGGGTGCTGCTCATCGGCATCGCCGAGGCGGTCGGCATGTGGGCCCGGCGCATGGTCGTCGCTCCCGTCGTCTCGGCCTGGGAGGTGACGTGGCGTTCGCGTCTGTTCGACCGTCTGCAGTACACCTCGGTGGCGATCCATGATTCCTGGGAGTCCGGCCAGCTGCTCTCACGCGCGGTCAATGATCTGTCCCAGCTGCGACGCTTCTTCGCATTCGGGCTGCCCTTCCTCCTGTCCACACCGATCGTGCTCGCCGTCGGCACGGTGATGCTCGTGATCATGCAGCCGGTGTTCGGCCTGATCATGATCCTCATGGCGGTGCCGGCGATCATCGCGGTCGCCGTCTTCGAGAAGCACTATCGGGAGACCTCCCGTCGGTCGCAGGACACCATGGGCGAACTGACCACCGACGTCGAGGAGTCCATCCAGGGCATCCGCATCCTCAAGTCCTTCGGCCGCTCCCCCTGGGCCGCCGAACGCTTCTCCGAGATCTCGACCCGGCTGAAGTCCCTGGAGGTCCGCAAAGCGAAGCTCGACTCCTGGCTGTGGAGCGTGCTACTGCTGCTGCCGACCCTGGCTCAGGCCGCGATCGTCGCCATCGGCACGTGGGGCGTCATCGAAGGCTGGACGACGATCGGCACGGTCGTGGCGGCGGTGACGATCTCGATGGTGCTGCGGATGCCCATCGAGATGCTCGGCTTCCTGCTCGCCGATGCGCTCATGGCGCTGACCGCCGCCGGTCGGTATTGGGAGGTCATCGACATCCGCCACGACATCACAGACACCGACGGCGGGGTCGACGATGCCCCCGAAGTCGGCCGCTACCGCGGGAGGCTGCGCTTCGACGATGTCGATTTCCATTTCGCCGATACGGAGCGGCTGACCCTGCGGGGCCTCGATCTCACCATCGAACCCGGTCAGACCCTCGCCCTCGTCGGGGCGACGGGCTCGGGCAAGACGACGCTGGCATCGCTGGTGCCCCGGCTCCAGGATGTCTCCGCCGGCACGGTGAGCATCGACGAGGTCGACATCCGGGACATGCCGGTCAACGAGCTGCGCCACCTCGTGTCCGTGTCCTTCGAGGATCCGATCCTGTTCTCGACCTCGGTTGCCGAGAACGTCGAGATGGGCGCCCCGGGGGCGAGCGAGGCGGAGATCTGGGAGGCCCTCGAGATCGCGGCGGCGAAGGATTTCGTCTCCCGCCTGCCCGAGGGACTGGATACGCAGGTCGGCGAACAGGGTCTGTCGCTGTCCGGCGGTCAGCGTCAGCGCCTCGCCCTGGCTCGCGCTGTCATCGGCCGTCCGCGCATCCTCGTCCTCGACGACCCGCTCTCGGCCGTCGACGTCGACACCGAGGATCGGGTGCAGCGGGCCCTGCGGGAGATCCTGCCGGATTCGACGACTCTCATCATCGCCCACCGCCCCTCCACTGCGGCGCTGGCCGATGTGGTGGCCGTGCTCGACGAGGGCCGGATCGCGGCGCTGGGCACCCACGAACAGCTGCTCGAGTCCTCGAAGCTCTACCGCGAACTCATGGGGGCGAGCGCGAACACCGCGGCGCACACGCATCCGGGGGCGGCCGCCTCGGCGACGGAAGGAGGGACACCATGAGCATGCCCCGTCTCGATCGCGACGACGAGATCGAGTCGCTTCCGCCGGACATTGCCAAGAAGGCCCGCGCCCTGCTGATGTCGCTGGTCAGGCCGCATTCGGCGATGATCATCTTCCTCGCCGTCATCGTCGTCCTCACCGCGGCCCTCATGGTCATCGGGCCGGTGTTCATCGCCGATGCCCTCGATCAGGGCGTGCCCGCCGCCATCGACGGAGACATGGGTCCGCTCATCCGGGCGGTCACGTTCTTCGTGGTCTCCGCGGTCGCCTCGGCGATTCTGGCGTTCACCTCGACCAGGCTCGTCGGGATCACTGCACAGAAGATCCTCTTCACTCTGCGCGAGCGGGTGTTCACTCATGTGCAGCGTCTGGACCTGGGCTATCACGAGAAGTCGACCTCGGGTCGGCTCGTGTCCCGGCAGACCTCGGACATGGAATCGGTGCAGCAGTTCCTGTCGTATTCCCTGTTCGAGACGGCGCTGGCGGTGCTGCAGATGCTGTTCATCGCCGTCACGCTCGTCGTCCTCGATGTGCCCTTGGCGATCGTCGTCTTCGCCGGTTTCGTGCCGCTGTTCTTCATCACGAAGGCCGCGCATTCGACTCAGCGCAGCGCCTACCGGCGGACGCGGACGTCGATCGCGAAGGTCATCGTCCACTTCGTCGAGACGATGGGCGGCATCCGCGCCGTGCAGGCGTACCGCCGTCAGCCCGAGCGGCGCGGGACGCTGAGCGATCAGGATGCGCGGTATCGGGATGCGAACACCGATGCCCTGCGTGGGGTGGCCTGGTTCGCCGGATGGACGCGGCTGATCGGCAACATCACCCAGACGGTCATCATCGTCGTCGGTGCGTGGCTCGTCATCGAAGGATGGACGCAGATCGGCGTGCTCGCCGCGTTCATCCTCTACCTGCGCCGTTTCTACGGCCCGCTCGACGAACTCGTCCAGGCGTTCAATCTCTACCAGTCCGCCTCGGCGGCGTTGGAGAAGATCGCGGCGGTCCTCGACACCGACCCCGAGGTGGTCGAACCGACCCAGCCGAAGGCTCTGCCTGCGCACGCGAGCGGTGGCGCACCGCCTGCGGACAATGACGCCGCACCCACACGACCCGCCACTGGACGTTCCCTCGATCTCGACGGCGTCCGCTTCGCCTACGCCGACGGACCCGATGTCCTCCCCCGCTTCGATCTGCACATCCCCGCGGGGCAGATCGTCGCGCTCGTCGGCGCCACCGGCGCGGGCAAGTCGACCCTGGTCAAGCTCGTCACCCGGTTCTATGACCCCAGCGTCGGTCGGATCACCCTCGACGAGGTGGATCTGCGTGACCTCGATGACGGACAGCTGCGGTCGTCGGTCGTCATGGTCACTCAGGAGTCGTTCCTCTTCGCCGGCACGATCGCCGACAACATCCGCATCGGCGATCCTGGTGCCAGCGACGAGGCAGTCGTGGCGGCCGCGACCGCCGTCGGTTTGGATGCGTACATCCGCCGACTGCCCGAGGGCTATGCCACGGATGTGAAGAAGCGCGGCGGTCGCCTGAGTTCGGGACAGCGTCAGCTCGTGTCCTTTGCCCGGGTGTTCCTCGCCGATCCGGATGTCGTCGTCCTCGATGAGGCGACCGCTCACCTCGACATTCCGTCCGAGCGGCTGGTGCAGAACGCTCTGGCCACGGTGCTCGAGGGCAGGACCGCGATCATCATCGCCCACCGCCTGTCCACTGTCGAGATCGCCGATCGCGTGCTCGTCATGGAATCCGGTCGGATCATCGAGGACGGCACGCCCGACGAACTCATCTCCGGGACGGGCAAGTTCGCCCAATTGCACCAGGCCTGGCGCGACTCCCTCGTGTGAGGTCACTCGCTGATCAGCGGCACGAACCGATACCACCCGTGACGAGTGATCGTCAGCTCGTCGGCACCGAGCCCGTCACGGATGATTCGGAGCATCTCCCCTGCGACGGGAATGACCATGGTGGCGCCGAGGGCCAGCTGATCGACGAGCTCGGCGGGCAGGGATTCCGCCCCGGCGGAGACGAGAATCCGGTCGAACGGGGCCTCGGCCGGGAGACCGAGGGCACCCGGAACGGCTGCGTGGATGGCCACCTCGGCGAGGGCCTCCCGGTCTGCGGAATCGGCAGTGACGGCGTCGATGGCCGCCTGCGAGGAGTCGACGAGCTCGGGATGGCGTTCGACCCCGAGCACCCGCCCGGCCGGACCGACGAGGACGGCGAGCAGCATCGAGGACCACCCGGAGCCTGATCCGAGGTCGAGGACGGTCTCACCCGGCTGCGGATCGAGGAGTCGGAGCATGTCCGCGACGGTGCTCGGCTGCGAATTCGTCTGTCCGTGCCCGATCGGCAGGGGCACATTGTCGGAGGCGTTCTGTCGTTCCGCCACCGGCAGGAACGGTTCGCGCGGAACACGGGCGAACGCCTCGGCGATTCGATCGTGCGTCGCATCCGATGTCATTGCTCCTCCGATCGACGGCGGTCTTCGGTACCTCCCATTGTGCCGATCCGCGCTGAGGGCACAATGGCGCCACCGAGTATCGTTGTGCCGTGACTCAATCCGATCTCGCCCGCGCCCAGAGCCTCATCACCTCGATTCCCGACTATCCCGAACCGGGAGTGATCTTCCGCGACATCTCCCCGCTGCTCGCCGATGGCCCGGCGATGCGGGCCGTCACCGAGGCGCTCATCGAACCGTTCGCCGGACAGTTCGATATCGTCGGCGGACTCGAGGCCCGCGGCTTCCTCTTCGCCGGTGCCATCTCCGCGATGACGGGAGTCGGAATCCTGCCGATCCGCAAGGCCGGCAAACTCCCCCGCCCGGCTGCCGCCGTGTCCTACACCCTCGAATACGGCACCGCCACGATCGAAGGCCCCGATGTCCTGACGAAGGGCGAGCGCGTCCTCCTCATCGATGACATCCTCGCCACCGGCGGGACGCTCACCGCTGCTCAGTCCCTCGTCGCCGACCTCGACGCCGAAGTCATCGGCTCGGCAGTGGTCCTCGAACTGAGCGAACTCGGTGGTCGCGAACATACGGGTGAGGTGCACACCCTCTTCGTGGAGTGAAGCCTGCGCCTCACAGATGGACGATGTCGATGGCCCCACCGAGACCGACGAACGCCTGCGCGAAGACGGGGTCGGAAACCTCCGTCAGTGGGATCACCGTGACGGTGATCGGTGCAGTGCAGACAAGGCCCAGATCGCCGCCGCGGAGTCCACCGGCAAGAGGCGCGCACAGGAGGAGGGGCGAAGCTGAAGGCAGGTCAGCCGCTGTCTGTCAGGACCGCCACTGACGATCACTGGCACGTGTCGTACAGTGCTCGCAGCTGATCCTCAAGAGTCTGCGCGGAAGAGGCGGACTGCGAGTCTGGCTCCTCACCATAGTCGCATCCGCCCACATTGACCCATCCTGGATTCCACTGACTGTTCGGGCCCGTGGTGAGATTCCAGTGGAAGTCCCAGGGCTGAGGGTTGACGGTATCGATGCGTTCGATCTTCTCTCTCAGCTGACCGACGGCTGCCGGCCCGTCATGGACTTCAACGCGGTAGCTCGACACCTGGTCGTCTTCGATCCTGATCTCATCGGTCTGGCCGAGAATCGGACTGATTGCCGTCTCCTGACGATTCTGCGCCTGTTCCGAGTACGGGAAGGCCACCATCCACTCAGCCCGAGATGGAGCCTTTGTTCTCAGCTCAAAGCTCTCGGAGCCGAGTTCTGCCCGCACCACACTGAGTGTCCTGAAGGGGCCACTCTGCACAGCCGTCAGGCGCAGCGAATCGTCAAAGGGATTCTGCTCGGACTGTTGATCCCACTCGATTCGGTCGGCGGACAGTTCTGACGCGAGCGCAAGAAGATGCGGTGTTCGCTCCTCCATGATGTCGCTGCTCGTGGAGTCTCGCATCTCGATGACCTGGTGCGAAATCACGAGCGTGAGCTCTTGGTCATAGCGATCGAATTCGCTGCCAGTCTCCTGATCGAACGTGGCGGCGACCTCGACAGCCTGATTGTGAGTCGCATCGGTGGACATCGTGACGGTGTGTGCCAGCAACCGACCCGAATCGAAGCCGTTCTGGTAAACAGTTCTGACATCTTCGACCCCCGGTTTCGTCGACAGGACCCCGCCGATGTCATGTGCGCGGTCGCTGAGGTCCGGCCCGAAACACCCGGACAAGCCGACAGTCAAGGCGAGTACAGCTGCGCCCGCTGCGATCGTCTTGCGAAAACCTGCTCTTCGTCCCACCATGTCTCGAACCTATCGGACGCACACACGCTTCCGTGGTCATCACGTGTGCCAGTCTCGACACCGAGCGCTCCGAGCCGAATCGAAACAGGGAGAAACAGGCCGAGACTGGGAATGATCGCCACCGACCCTGTCGTTGTAGGGTCGCAGGGGGCTCACCTTCAGATTCCCGTCCCCGCGGAGGTCTCCCACAAGGATGTCTCCCACGCACCATTCCAGTCCGTGACGAAAGGCGTACACCATGACGGTTCCCACACTCACTCTCAACGACGGCAAGACGATCCCCCAGCTGGGCTTCGGCGTCTTCAAGGTCGACCCCGACGAGACCGAACGCATCGTCACCGACGCCCTCGAGGTCGGCTACCGTCACATCGACACCGCCGCCGTCTACGGCAACGAGGAAGGCGTGGGCCGGGCCATCGCGAAGTCCGGAATCGCCCGTGACGAACTCTTCATCACGACCAAGCTGTGGAACGACCGCCACGGTGCGGAGGAATCCAAGCGCGCTCTCGGTGAATCCCTGGAGAAGCTCGGCCTCGACCACGTCGACCTCTACCTCATCCATTGGCCGACCCCTGAGAACAGGAACTCCGTCGAGACCTGGGAAGCCTTCCCCGGCTACCGCGATCAGGGTCTGACCACCTCCATCGGAGTCTCGAACTTCGACCACCGTTTCCTGCCGGAGATCCTCGACACGGGCATCATCCCCGCCGTCGACCAGATCGAGGTCCACCCGCAGTTCCAGCAGGTCGAGACCCGTCCGCTGCTCGCCGAGCACGACATCAAGATCGAAGCCTGGGGTCCGCTGGGCCAGGGCAAGGTCGACTACGCGAACACCGTCATCGGTGAGATCGCCGCCGCCCATGAGAAGTCCTGGGCCCAGGCGATCATCCGCTGGCACCTGCAGAAGGGCCACGTCGTCTTCCCGAAGTCGAACAACCGCGACCGCATGGAACAGAACTTCGACGTCTTCGACTTCGAACTCACCGACGCCGAGGTGGCAGCCATCGACGCGCTCGAAAACGGCGGCCGCGTCTCGGCCGATCCCGCCGAGGTGAACTGACCCAGTCGGGTTGAGCAATGCGAAAGCCGCCGGAGAGTTCTGACTCTCCGGCGGCTTCGTCGGTCTCAGGGCGCTGCCCACACGGCGGCGGTCACGCTGTCGGCCGGCCGTCGACGCCGAGGACGACGGCGTCGATGAGCACCGGTCCGTCGGCCTGCAGCGCCTCACGGTAGGCGGTCTCGAACTCTTCCCGCGTCGTGGTCCGGCTGGCCGGGACTCCGTACCCCTGCGCCAACGACACGAAGTCGATCGTGCCCAAGGTCAGTCCCGGCGTATCGGGAACGCCCATTCGCTCGGCGAATCCGGAGAGCGCACCGTAGCCGGAGTTGTTGACGATGACGAAGATCGTCTTCGTGCCCAACTGGGCAGCCGTGTACAGAGCCGTGAGACCGTAGTTCGCGGACCCGTCGCCGACGGTGGCGACAATGGTCTTCTCCGGGGCACCGATCGCCAAACCCAGCGCGACCGGCAGACCGAAGCCCAGTCCGCCCGAGGCCGGGAAGTGGTACATCCCGGGCCGGTCGATGACGATCCGCTCGAGGTAGTCGAGATCGAGGGTGGTCGTCTCATTGACGTAGACGACGGAGTCGTCGACGTGATCGTTGAGGACGTCGAGCACCTCGGTGCCGGACATTCCCTGCTCCGACTCGGCAGGTGCGGTGACGACCCGAGACCCACGGTCGCCTCGGCGAGTTCCTCGGTCCGTCGTCGCCTCTGCGAGGTCGGCGAGCGCGGTCGCGACGTCCGCGATGACGGCGCGCCCGAACGCTGCCCGTGTCGCCTCCCGCGGATCCTGGGTGATCTGGATGACCTCGGTGCCCGGCTCCAGGTAGTTCGCCGGTTCCCAGCGGTGGTATCGGAAGGCGGCGGCTCCCATGACGAGGACGACATCGTGGCCGGCAAGCCGGTCACGCACTGATTTGATACCTGGGACGAGGACGCCGTCGAAGTTCGGGTGCGTGGTCGGGAACGGACAGCGAGTCGGCGAGGGAGCGACGAAGACCGAGGCGTTCAGGCGTTCGGCCAGCACCATGGCATCCTCATAGACCGTCGAATCAGCGACGGCGGCGGCATCGACCTGCGGCCCGAGGACGAGGGCAGGGTTCTGTGCCCCGTCGAGGACGTCCGTGAGCTCGCGAAGCAGCGAGGTCGACATCGTCCCCGCCGTCGCCACCGACCGCTGCGCCAACAGTGCGTCGTCGGGAAGCGCCGACTGGTCCCAGTCGTCGAGTGGGACGGACACATAGACGGGACCGCTGGGCTGGGTGGCCGCCTCGAGGACCGCCTGCGACAGGGCGCGGGGCACGTCGAGGGCCGACAGCGGCTCGTGCGAGTACTTCACCAGCGGGGCGGGCAGCGTCGAGGCATCGACGCTGGCGAGCATCGTCTCCTGTCCGACGGTGCGGCGCACCTGCTGACCGGCGAGGACGACCAGCGGAACGTGCCCGTAGTGGGCGTTCGTCAACGCACCCATGCCATTGCCCGACCCCGAGGCGGCGTGCAGATTCACCAGCGCCGGGGCTCCCGTGGCACGTGCGTATCCTTCGGCCATGCCGACGACGACCTGCTCATGCAGACCGAGGACGAATCGGAAGTCGTCGCCGAGACCGGCGAGGAACGGCAGCTCGTTCGAACCGGGGTTGCCGAAGATCGTCGTCATCCCATGGGCACGGAAGACCTCCAGACTCGCATCGAGGACTGTCTTCCCGCTGTCGTCTCTGTCGGATTGGTCGGCCATGGTGCCTCTGCTTTCGTTCGTAGTGCTCTCGCGGAGGGGCCGAGTTGTGTGGCACCTCTCTCACCTCACCATATCCGTTGGCGCGATCGAGTCGGCTCAGCCCAGCACGCGGATCGGCTCTCCTGCGATCCAGGCTGCGATGTCCTCGTTAGATTGCAATCGCTTCTACCGAACCCAAGTTAATATCTATTTCGTTCCATACACAACAGAAGTTAATATTAAAATCCGATATAGTTAAGTAACATTTCGATAAATTGGTTCAAACAACTTTCAGCCCTAGGTATAGTTTTCCGCATCGTTGATTAATGATGAGTCAACGACGTGGACCCAGACGAGAATATGAGGATCGCAATGTCAAAGCTAACCAAAATTTGCACGCTGGGCGGTACTGCAATCGCCACGTTTATATTGTCAATAGGCGCGTTTGGTGCGCTTAACAGCCAGATCATCTACACGGACGAGCCGTCAGCTTCACCCTGCGGCTCCCATGGTAACTGTCTCATCGGCAGGGATTTCTGCTAAACAACTATGCAGGAGTCTGACGCACCAATAGGATACGCGCCATCGGTTACTCCTCATCTATGAATTTGGTAATGCCGAGGATAGAACATCCTTGTGAAGTGAGAAAACGTTAGCGCCGATGTTGGTGTAGATCATTTACCAAGATTCCCTCACATATACATTTCTCATCCCGAGAAACCTATCTTCCATCAGAGTTCGGCCCCGTACCGTCGACCGATCTAGCCCGATATTCGATCTTGCCGACTAGAGCGTATTGGGCCACTGCTGGTCGTCGACGACTGAGTAATCACTGAACCACCCTTTGGAGCAGAGACCACTGTTATGAGGACACTAAGGGGAAACCTCGGTGGACTTACTAATCATATTGTTCCAGTCGCGGATGGGACTTCTATCGACGCCAACATCCAGAATCCCATCGATACCAGAAGCATGGCTTGCCGCTGGACTCCCCAGGTTCCGAGATCTGAACATTCTGCGGTGGCCGTCCACGCTGACGGAACTTTCGTGGTGACTGCGGATTCTTAGTCTTGGCTGGGCAACGGGTACGTTAGCTGTAAAGCCTCGCCCTCAGCGCCACAGTCCTAGAATCGTAAGTACGGGATGCAGCCCATAACGGGCGGTCCGCTATGTCAAGCAATGGATTTAACGTCGAAGTCTGGGGATCGCTCGCTCAGGGCTAGTTCGAATACGCGAGCACAGTGACAGGTAAGATCGCGTCGATCGATGTGCTCGAAAGCTGCGTCCCCCTTTCTGCCGATTTCGCGAGGTGGAATGAAAGTTGCCGATACGCTCGCGCCTGTATCCGGCACGCATTCTCAACCCAGCACGCGGATCGACTCTCCTGCGATCCAGGCGGCGATGTCCTCGACTGCCTGAGTGAAGAAGATCCGATAGGTGTCTTCGGTGACGTATCCCAGGTGCGGGGTGAGCACGGTGCGCGGTGTGCTGCGCAGGCGATGGTCCACCGGCAGCGGCTCTTCGTCGTGGACGTCGAGTCCGGCACCCCGGATCCCACCGGCCTCCAGCACGGCGATGAGTGCGTCGGTGTCGACGAGTCCGGCGCGCGAGGTGTTGACGAGGACGCTGCCCGGCTTCATCGTCTCAAGTTCGGCGGTTCCCACGAGTCCTCGACTGCGGTCGCTGAGCTTGTAGTGGATCGTCACCACGTCCGCCGTGGAGAACAGTTCGTCCTTGCTCACCGCGCGCACGCCCAGGGCATCTGCCCGTTCCGCGTCGAGGTTCTGGCTCCACGCCACGACGTCCATGCCGAAGGCAGCGCCGACCCGCGCGACCTTCGTTCCCAGTCGTCCCAGACCGACGACGCCGAGGCGGTGTCCGTCGAGGTCTCCCCCGACGCTCGTCTGCCAGCCTCCGCTGCGGACCGAGGCGTCCTCGGCAGGGATGCTGCGCAGAACAGAGAGGATGAGTCCCCAGGTCAGCTCCGGCGTCGCCGAGGTGGTCGACTCGGTTCCGCAGACCACGATGCCCTGCGGATGCGCCGCCTCCACATCGATGGAGGCATTGACCCGCCCCGTGGTCACGAGCAGCCGCAGATCCGGCAGTCGTGCCAGTCGGCCGGTCGTGAACGCGGTTCTCTCCCGCATCGCCACGACCACCTGGGCGCCGGTGAGCACCTTGACCAGGTCATCGTCGTCGACGATGGGACGGTGGACGAACTCGACCTCGGAGTCGAGACGGGACCAGTCCGCGAAGTCCGCGGCCACCTGCTGATAGTCATCGAGTACGACGATGCGCATGTCATTCCCCTCGGTCTGTCCGCGAGTCCGTGCGACGACTGCGTCGCTCCATCACCATCTGAACAAATCCTCGTGCAGACACGATCAGCGCCCCGCAGCCGAGACCCAGAGCACCAGCCGCAAGCCATGAACTGTAAGTCAGACCCGCGAAGATGAATCCAGCCACCGCAATGAGCCCAACCGGCCATGTCGGCAGATTTCGATGTCCCAGGACATCGCTCACCGCGACCGCGGCAACGGCCCCGATAACCACGATGGCGACATCTATCCAAATCACGAGACTAATCATATCGTCAAATTTTTTAGGATGCCTTGCTGAAATTGTCCAAATGTCGGATACCCTGAATGTAGTACACGTCACATCTGACCACCGTCGACCACAAGGGTTCCACCTGGAATGAAGACTTTCCCCAACCTGAGCAAACGACAAAGGAGTCTCAGTGCTTAGGTTCATGTCCATCCGAGCACTGACCTACCTGATTCTGGCATTCGTCGCCTCCAGCTTCGCCTACCTTCTGGCCGCAGGCCTGATGCATCCCGAAGCAATCCTCTACCCGCCTATCGCGAAGGAACCAGTCCCCCTCGAGACCGCACAGCAGTACTTGGATGCTCGCAACATCAATCCGGATGTGCCGCTGTTCCAGCGGTATGCGAACTGGCTCGGCGGATTGGTCCGCGGTGACCTCGGCGTCACCACAGGCACCAATAAGGCGATGGTCCCGGTCTGGGAAGAGCTGCTCAACCGTGTGCCCATCAGCCTGCGCCTGGTGCTGCTCGGTACGATCATCGGAACCGTTCTCGGCGTCGCCCTCGGAATGGTCTCGGCTGTTCGCCGCCGCTCGATCGACGACCGGGCCTTCACCTTCGGTTCGTTTCTCATCCTGGCCCTGCCGACACCGGTGATCATCCTCATCGTCCAACAGATCAACCAAGGTGTCCTCGACCTCACCGGCTGGGGCCTGCCGGCTATCAACCCCATCAATCCTCTCCTCGAGCCCGGGTCATGGGACGCGATCTCCTATCAGATCAAGGCTCTGGTGATGCCGACGATCGTTCTCACCGCAACTGCCGCAGCTTCGTATTCCAGATATATGAAAGTCACGGCCCTTGACGTGCTCGGCAGTGACTATCTGAGAACGGCTCGCGCGAAAGGGCTTCGCCGCGGCCAAGCGATGACACGCCACGGTCTGCGCATGGCTCTGATCCCCATGGGACAGTACTTCGCGTTTGCAGTCGGGGCGGCTTTCGCCGGCTCGCTGTTCGTTGAGCTCATGTTCAACTGGCAAGGCATCGGCCGCTTCGCCATTTCCTCGATTTCGCTGGCCGACGTGAACGGAACGGTGGGAGTTGTGCTCTACACAGCCGTACTGACCCTGCTGTCAGCAACCCTTGCAGATTTCCTGCAGGGCGTCCTCGATCCCCGTGTGAGGTGAGAGCATTGAGTAAAGATAGTTCAGGAGTCTGGAACACGACGCTCGACACACCCGATCCGACACATGTGCCAGATCCGGACCGGACCGACGAGAATGTTCACGTGCCGGCACCCCTCGGACGGGCGGCTCTCATCCGACGCAGGTTCTTCCGCAGCTCGGGTGCCTGGATCGGACTGACGACTTTCGTGCTGCTGATACTCGTCGCGATCTTCGCGCCGATGATCTACCAGTACGGGCCGTTCGAACGCGATCTCGCGAATTCACTGACCGGACCGACGCAGTACCATTGGTTCGGAGTCAACGAAAACGGACTCGACATCTTCGCCCGGACCATGCAGGGACTGAGAATCTCGCTGGTCATCGGTATCGGCACCGCCATCCTCACCTCGCTCCTCGCAATACTCGTCGGCACCGTTGCCGGCTACGTCAGCAGCAAAGGAAAATGGGGCGCGATTGCCGACGGGTTCCTCGTCAACCTGACGAACCTCTTCCTCGTCGTCCCCGCGCTTCTGCTGATGATGCTCTTCAGCCCGGCGCTCCAGCAGGCATCGTGGCTGTGGATGATCCCGCTGCTGTCTCTGTTCGCCTGGATGCTCACCGCTCGTGTCCTGCGCGCCATGACCCAGCAGCTGGTCAGGACCGAATACGTCGAAGCCGCCAAGTTCATGGGAGTCAATCCTGTCGTCAACATCCTGCGTCACATCATTCCCAATATCGCCAGCTGGATCATCATCGACACGACGCTCGGCGTCAGTGCTGCGATCCTCGGCGAAACCGGTCTGTCGTTCATCGGCTTCGGCATTCAGTACCCGCAGGTCTCGCTGGGAACCGTGCTCCAGGACTACAACATCTCAGCTCCGTACACCTGGATCCCGCCCGCAATGGTGCTCGCGGCGCTCGTCATCTCCATCAACATGATGGGCGAGGCGCTGCGAGACGCCCTCGACCCGACCAGCGATTCCAGCAGACTCTGAGGCCGATGACAATGACTGACACTGTGCTCACAGTGAACGATCTGAGCGTATCGTTCCCGTCCGAAACCAACACCGTTCATGCGGTCCAGAACCTGTCCTACGAGGTCAGGAAGGGCGAGGCCCTGGCGATCGTCGGGGAATCCGGTTCGGGCAAATCCGTCAGTTCGCTGGCCGTGATGGGGCTGCTGCCGGCCAACGCGAGCGTCTCTGGTCGCATCGACCTGCTCGGCCGCAACATGTTCGAGCTCAATGACAGACAACTGTCCACCCTCCGCGGAAACACGGTTTCGATGGTGTTCCAGGACCCGTTGTCGGCTTTGACTCCCGTCTACGAAGTCGGTCGACAGATCTCCGAGGTCGTTCGGATCCATCATCCCGAGGTATCACAAGCCAAGGCTGATGCGCGCTCGGTCGAACTCCTCGACTCAGTCGGCATCCCGGATCCGAGCAGGCGCGCCAAACAGTATCCGCACGAGTTCTCCGGCGGAATGCGGCAACGAGCCATGATCGCCATGGCGATCGCCAATGAACCCGAACTCATCATCGCCGACGAACCGACAACCGCCCTGGACGTCACTATCCAGGCGCAGGTGATGGACCTGCTCAAGTCGGCACAGGAAATGCTTGGTGCCGCCACCGTTCTCATCACGCATGACATGGGCGTGGTGGCCGGGTTCGCCGAGCGCGTCTTGGTCATGAAGGAATCGCGGATGGTTGAGGAAGGGGATGTCGAGGAGATCTTCTACAGCCCCAGGGAGAAGTACACCCGAGATCTCTTGGCCGCAGTGCCGCGTATCGATCTCGACGATCCGAGCGAATCGAAGAGCATCGCGGGTTCGGCGATGGCCAAAGTTGCTGAGGTCTCCGAGACCCTCCTCCCTCGGGAGAAGCGTCCCGTCGTCCTCGAGGTGACCGACCTCGAACGCATCTTCCCTATCACCAAGGGTGCGCTCATCCGTAAGAAGATCGGCGAGCAACGGGCCGTAGACGGCATTTCGTTCGACATCCGTGAAGGCGAATGCCTTGCTCTGGTCGGTGAATCCGGATCGGGTAAGACCACTACCCTGCTGGAGATCATGCAGCTGCGCAAGCCGCAGAAGGGCGCGATCAGGATCAACGGCAAAGACACTTCTTCGCTCACTCGCGCAGACCGAGCGACGATGCGCAGCGACGTGACGGTAGTGTTCCAAGACCCGATGGCTGCACTGGATCCGAGGATGCCGATCAGCGACATCCTCAAGGAGCCGATGCAGGTTCAGGGGTACAGCAAGGAACGTATGAATGAGCGGGTCGATTGGCTGCTGACGACCGTCGGCCTCACGCCCGAACATGCTTCTCGGTATCCGGCACAGTTCTCCGGCGGTCAGCGACAGCGTGTGGGGGTGGCTCGCGCACTGGCCTGCGAGCCGAAACTCATCGTTCTCGACGAGCCGACCAGCGCCCTGGACGTCACTGTTCAGGCCGGAGTGCTGAAGATGCTTGCCGACCTCAGGTCCCGATTGGGCGTGAGCTTCCTATTCGTCTCCCACGATCTGTCGGTCGTCCGTCACATCTCCGACCGCATCGCGGTGATGAAGTCCGGAAAGCTGGTCGAAATAGGAGACACCGCAAACGTCTTCGACGACCCGCGGCACGAGTACAGCCGCGAGCTGCTTGCTGCAGTTCCGATCCCTGATCCGGCCAAGGCCCGGGCTCGCCGCAGCACCACGATCGATGCCGAGGCGTTCTCCGGTTTTGGTGAGTCCCGATGACGAGAGAACTCATCGCTCTTGCCGGCTGTCACTCGCCCCCGGCCGTTCGACTGCGCGCCCGAAGAACCGTAAAGGAGCATCCACCAAGCAACGTCTCAAGAGCTTGACCACCATGTGAGTTCGTGGTGAGGACACCACCGGCTCAGCTTCTCAGCCCCGCACCGGCCGAATACCGTCGCAAGGCGGCGGCCTCGAAATCAAAGGAGATGCAGAAAATGATTCTCAGAAAGAAGTTCACCTGCGGAGTTGCCGCCATGGCAATCGCGGGTCTCGCGCTGGCAGGGTGTTCTCAAGCACCCGAAGGCGGCGGCAAGGACGGCGATGACAAAGCGCTCGACGCCAGCGCCAATGAGATCAATGCGAAAGACCGCGGTGAGGTCGGCGACGGAGGCGACCTGCGACTGACGAACAATGCGTTCCCCGCGAATTGGAACATCCTCAATCTCGACAGGTACGAGACCAATACCAACGACATGATGGATATGATCTATCCCGATCTATACAGCTACACGGCCGATGGCGAGGTCGTCCCGAACAAAAATTACACGAAGCGTCTCGACGTGGTCTCTGAGGATCCACTCGTCGTTGAGATCGAACTCAACGAGGGGATGAAGTGGTCGGACGGCACTCCGATTGACTACAAGTCCATTGAAAATGTCTTCAAGACGATGGACGGGTCGAAAAAGGACTACAACATCGTGTCCTCCGAGGGCTATGACCAGGTCAAGAAGATCGAGAAAGGCGACAACGACCTCACTGCCAAGGTGACGTTCAAAGAACCTTACGCGGACTGGAAGGGGCTGGCCGACGTTGCCCCCGACTCGCTCGTCAAGGATGCAAAGACCTTCAACGATGCGTGGGTCGATGGTCCGAAGGTCACTGCGGGACCCTACAAGGTCAAGAAGATCGATTCGAAGAACAAGACCGTCCAGATGGAGCCCGACGACAACTGGTGGGGAGACAAGGCTCCCCTGGATTCTGTCCTCATCACCACGATCGAAGATCCTTCGGCAGCGGCCTCCAGCTTCCAGAACGGACAGCTCGATGCCATTGAGACCACGGTTCCTGCCCAATACTCCGTCGTCAAGCCGATGATCGACAATGGTGCTGAACTGCGCCGCGCATCAGCACCAGACTGGAGCCACATCACTCTCAACGGTGAAAAGGGCGGACCGTTGGCTGACGAGACTCTGCGCCAGGCTGTCTTCAAGACTCTCGACCGTGAAGAGATCTTCCTTTCGGTCAACTCGACGATGCCTTACCCGAAGGACACCGAGCAGCTCAACAACCGCATGCTCATGACCAATCAGAACGGGTACAAGGACACCTCTGACGGTCGCGCCGATGCTGACGCGGGCGCCGCAAAGAAGATGCTCGAAGACGCCGGCTACGAGTACGACGACTCGGGCAAGGCGATGAAGGACGGCGAGCCGATCACACTCGAATACGTCTACAACGACGGTTCGAAGACGAACGAAGCAGTCCTGCCCGTTGTCCAGGAGAACCTCAAGGAGATCGGTGTCACAGTCAAGGAGCACAAGGTTCCGCCGACGGATCTCTTCGCCAAGTACATCGATCCCGGCAAGTACGATATGACGCTGTTCGGGTACTCAGGCAACCCGTTCCTCTCCAGCGGCGACTCGATCTGGAAGACCAATGGCGGCCAGAACTTCAGCAACATCGGTGATAAGGAAGTCGACAAGCTACTCAACAAGGCAGCGACTTCCACCGATGAAGACGAGCGAGCAGATCTGATGAATCAGGCAGACGATAAGCTTTGGGACGTCGCCGGCGTCATCCCGCTGTGGCAGTCCTACGACTTCTTCGTCGTCAACCCCGACCTCGCCAACTACGGCGCCTTCGGCTTCGAAAGCCCCGACTGGACGAAGATCGGATACGTCAAGGGATCTGACAAACTCAAGTGATCCTCAGGTGATTCTCGTCTGAGTGGCTGGGGCCGCTGCCGACAGGCAGCGGCCCCAGTTGCTTCCTCCGTTCCCTCTCCCTGCTTCGGCAGTGCCAACGGAAAACGCACAGAAGCGCCGAGGTGGCGCAGACGAATCGTCTGCGCCACCTCGGCGCTGGTGTTGGTTCTGCCGCGGACGACGGTCAGCGGCTGATCAGGACATGCTCAGAAGCAGACCGCGCCCTTCGACGCCGACTGCACGAGCTTTGCGTACTTGCCGAGCACACCGGTGAGGCGGTGGTTCTCGGGCAGCGTCCAGGACTTGCGACGCTCGGCCAGCACCTCTTCGTCGACGTGGAGCTCGATCGAGCGAGCCGCGATGTCGACGGTGATCTTGTCGCCGTCCTCGACGAGCGCGATCGGACCGCCGTCGACCGCCTCGGGGGCGATGTGGCCGATGCACAGACCTGTCGAACCGCCGGAGAAGCGACCGTCGGTGAGCAGCAGGACGTCCTTGCCGATGCCCGCGCCCTTGATGGCGCCGGTGATCGCGAGCATCTCACGCATTCCGGGTCCGCCCTTGGGGCCTTCGTAGCGGATGACGACGACGTCGCCCTTCTTCAGCTCGCCGTTGAGCACGGCGTCCATCGCCGGCTGCTCCTGGTCGAAGACGCGAGCGGTGCCTTCGAAGACGTCGGCGTCGAAACCGGCGGACTTCACGACGGCACCTTCGGGGGCCAGCGATCCCTGCAGCACGGTCAGGCCGCCGGTGGCGTGGATCGGATTGCTCAGCGCACGCAGGATCTTCCCGTCGGGGTCCGGCGGGTTGATCGACTCGAGGTTCTCGGCCACGGTCTTGCCGGTCACGGTCAGGCAGTCTCCGTTGAGCAGACCCGCGTCGAGGAGGGCTTTCATGATCACGGGCACGCCGCCGATCTTGAAGACGTCGTTCATCACATACTGGCCGAAGGGCTTGACGTTGCCCAGGTGCGGGACCTTGTCGCCGATGCGGTTGAAGTCGTCGAGCTCCAGCGTCACTCCGGCCTCGTGCGCGATGGCCAGCAGGTGGAGAACCGCGTTCGTGGAACCGCCGAAGGCCATGACCACGGCGATCGCATTGTGGAGCGATTCGCGGGTGATGATGTCCTTCGCGGTGATGCCCTGCCGCAGCAGGTTGACGACCGCCTCGCCGGACTTGCGGGCGAACATCGTGCGGTTGCGGTGGATGGCCGGCGGAGCGGCCGAACCCGGCAGCGACATGCCCATCGCCTCGGCGGCCGAGGCCATGGTGTTCGCGGTGTACATTCCGCCGCACGCGCCCTCGCCGGGGCAGACGGCGCGTTCGATGGCGTCGACGTCCTTCGGGGACATGGTGCCCGCGCGGCAGGCGCCGACTGCCTCGAAGGCGTCGATGAGGGTGACTTCCTTCTCCGAGCCGTCCTCCATCTTCGCGGTGCCGGGCATGATCGAACCGTTGTAGAGGAAGACGCTCGACAGTCCCAGGCGGGCGGAGGCCATGAGCATTCCGGGGATCGACTTGTCGCAGCCGGCCATGAGCACGGAGCCGTCGAGTCGTTCGGCGCTCATCACGGTCTCGACGGAGTCGGTGATGACCTCACGTGAGACCAGCGAGTAGTGCATGCCTTCGTGGCCCATCGAGATTCCGTCCGAGACGGAGATGGTGCCGAATTCCAGCGGGAAGCCACCGGCCTCGTGGACGCCCTCTTTGGCGGCCGAACCGAGACGCTGCAGCGACATGTTGCAGGGGGTGATCTCGTTCCACGAGGTCGCGATCGCAACCTGCGGCTTCACCCAGTCGTCGTCGCCCATGCCGACGGCGCGAAGCATTCCACGCGCGGCGGTGGCTTCGAGACCGTCAGTGACATCGCGAGAACGGGGTTTGATGTCGGGAGTGGTGGTGTCTGTATCGATGCTCATGCAGGCATGCTACGCCCGATTTCAGCATCCGCATGCCGGACTCTCGCATGGTGGAACCTCTCGTGGGCACCATGCGGGAGTCCGGCGGCACTGCGGTGTTCGGGGCCCGCTTAGGTCAGGTTGGCGTGACCTATTGACCGTTCCTCAGGCCTGCTGTGCGCGACAGCTCCGGCTTTCTGTTGACCGCGCTTCAGGCCTTGATGAGATTGACCGGCTGCTCTCCGTCGTTGATCCGCCTGACCTGCGCGGCGAGGATCTTCACGACCCGTGGTTCGAACGCCGAGGTGTCTCCTCCGACGTGGGGTGTGATGAGGGTGTTCGGGGTGCCCCACAGCGCGTGGTTGCGCGGCAGCGGCTCCGGGTCGGTGACGTCGAGTGCGGCATGGAGTCGTCCGGTGGCAAGCTCTGCCACGAGCGCGTCCGTATCGACGACCTCGCCGCGGGCGACGTTGACGATGAGCGCATTGTCGGGAAGCAGGCTGAGGAACTCCGCGTCGACGAGGTGGTGCGTCCCTTCGTTGAGCGGGGTGATGAGCACGACCACCTCGGTGTGGGGCAGAAGCCTCGGCAGCTCGTCGACGCCGTGGATCTTCCCGCGCTCGTCCTCACGCGCGGTCGAGGCGACGCGGGTGAGCTGGACCTCGAAGGGGTCGAAGCGGTCGGCGATGGCCGAGCCGATCTCACCGACGCCGATGATCATCACGCGTCGGTCCTGCAGCGAACGGTAGCGGTGGTGCTCCCACACCCGCGAGACCTGCGAGCGCACGGCGTCGTCGATTCCGCGCAGACTGGCCAGGGTCAGCGCCAGTGCGAGCTCGGCGGTGCCTCCCGTATGCACGCCGGAGGCGGTCGCGACCTGGATTCCACGCTCGGGCAGGTGGGCGACGGGGTCGTATCCGGTCGTCTGCGTGATGACCATACGCAGATTGGGCAGCTCGTCGAGCAGTTCGATCGTCGGCCCGGAATTCAGGTACGGCAGGATCACGACGTCGACGTCGTCACGGCTGAGCTTGGCCGACCGTTCGGCGTCGGAGAAGACGACGAGGTCGAGATTAGCGCGTTGGTGAGCCGGGATCTGAGCGATCACACGATTGCGGAGCTCGGAGTTCGGGAAGGCGATTGTGGTGATGGACATGCCCTCATTGTGGCACGCAGTCTCAGACCATGCCGAGACGTTCGTCACTCTGAGATGACCGGCCTCAGCCCTCGGGCAGTGCCCACCTCACCCCTCGACCGACACCTGTCTCAGTTCGCCGGCAGCGCTTTCCCGATCCGAGTGAAGACGGCTTCGATCACCTCGAGCTCGGCGTCACTGACATGGTCGAAGAAGACCTCGTCGACATAGCTCTTGTGCTGGGAGCCGGCGGACAGGAAGGCCCGCGCTCCCGCCTCGGTCAGCGCCACATTGTGAGCACGCCCATCCCCGGGGCACTGAGTCTTCGTCACCAGTCCCGCCTCGACGAGGACCTTGATCCGATAGTTCAGCCGCGAGGGTGAGAAGACGAGCTTCTTCGCCAGGGCGCTCATCGTCAGCGCCCGCTCCGGCGCCTCCCACAGCAGGAGCAGAGTGTTGTAGTCGCTGACGTCGAGCCCCGCATCGTCCTTGAGCTGGGCCTCGAGAGCCTGACGCAGGCGCTGCGATGTCTCGAAGTAGGTCCGCCACGCGTTCTGCGCCAGCGCCTCCCTCCCGAGTCCGAATCTGATCTCCGTCATCTCAGCCCTCGAGCAGCTGTGCGAACGGAGTGACGTTCGCGGGGTCGAATTCGTCGACGAATCCGCGATTCGCCGAGGCATCCGGGGCCGCACCCGCCCCTGCACGTGCGCGCGGATCGGGGTCGGCCACCTCGGCGAGGTCGTCGCTTCCGGCCCCGCTGATCGCTGCGGTCAGGGACACGAGCTCCTCCCCCGCCTGGCGGATCCGGGCGGTCAGCGCCCGGCCGCCTGCGACGGTTCCCCAGTCGTCGGTCGCGGCGAAGACCGTCGTGGGCACGACGATGCCCTTGAGGTAGGACAGCATCGGCCGCAGCACGGCGTCCCCGGCCAGGGAATGCCGGGCGGTGCCGCCGGTGGAGGCGATGAGCACGGGCTTGCGGCTCAGCGCCTTGTCGTCGATGAGCTGCCAGAACAGGGTGTGCAGACCGACAGGAGCGGCCTTGTACACCGGCGCGACCGTGACGACGGCGTCGGCCGCGGCGATGGTCGCGAAGGCCGTCTCCAGCGCTTCGGAGCGGAACCCGGTCAGGGTCATGTCCGTGAGCGCGGTGGCGAGGCTGCGGACGTTGATGACGTCCGTGGTCACGTCGCTGCCCACCGATTCCCCCGCCGAGGCGGCGGATGCCAGGATCCGGTTCGTGAGCTTGAGTGTGGTCGAGTCCTCGCTGAGCGAGGTGGTCACGGCCACGATATTCATCGTCTTCGTGCTCATCAGCGGTCGGCTCCTTCCCGTGTCGCATCCTGGGCGTCGTTCCCGACGGACTCGGCGGCGCGTGCCTGGCGGTCCTCGAAGGCACGTGATCCTTCTCCGCCGCCGGGGATCGGATCCCGGCCTTCGCGGTGGCGGATGACCAGCGACTCGTGCGTCGGGGCATCGGGGACATCGGCCGGGCGGCCCTTCGCGAACTCCTCGCGGAGGACGGGGATGACCTCTTCGCCGAGCAGGTCGAGCTGTTCGAGCACCGTCTTCTGCGGCAGTCCCGCATGGTCGATGAGGAAGAGCTGACGCTGGTAGTCGCCGGCCCAGTCGCGGAAGCTCAGGGTGCGCTCGATGACCTGCTGGGGTGACCCGACGGTCAGCGGAGTCTGCGTCGAGAAGTCCTCGAGGCTGGGTCCGTGGCCGTAGACCGGGGCATTGTCGAAGTAGGGTCGGAACTCGCGGACGGCGTCCTGGGAGTTCTTGCGCATGAACACCTGACCGCCGAGGCCGACGATCGCCTGGCTGGCCGTGCCGTGGCCGTAGTACTCGAAGCGCTGGCGGTAGAGCTGAACCATCCGGGCGGTGTGCGAGGTCGGCCAGAAGATGTTGTTGTGGAAGAACCCGTCGCCGTAGTAGGCGGCCTGTTCGGCGATCTCGGGGCTGCGGATCGAACCGTGCCACACGAACGGCGGAACCTCGTCCAGTGGGGTCAGGGTGACGGTGAAGCCGTTGAGAGGAGTGCGGAACTTGCCTTCCCAGTCGAGGTTCTTCTCACGCCACAGACGGTAGAGCAGGTTGTAGTTCTCGACCGCCAGCGGGATGCCGGCACGGATGTCCTTGCCGAACCACGGGTAGACGGGACCGGTGTTGCCGCGGCCCATGATCAGGCTGATGCGACCGTCGGAGAGGTGCTGCGCGTAGGAGTAGTCCTCGGCGATGCGCACGGGATCGGTCGTGGTGATGAGCGTCGTCGCCGTGGAGAGTTCGAGTGTCTGCGTCTGTGCGGCGATGTTGGACAGCAGGATCGGGGGATTCGCCGGTGCCACGAAGGGCGGGTTGTGGTGCTGACCGGTGGCGAAGACGTCGAGTCCGACTTCCTCGGCCTTCTTGGCGATCTCGACGGTGTTCTTGATCCGCTGGTGTTCGCTGACGGTGGTGCCGTCAGTGGGGTCAGTGGTGACATCGCCGATTGTGAAGATTCCGAATTCCATGGCGCCTCCTGCGTCTGGGCTCCTGCGGCTTGAGCGGCCGCCCCGCTGAATGAACTCACTTCAATTTTGAAGTAACTAGTTGAAAGCTTAACAGACGTGGTCTCAGAAGTATTCCCGACCCCTGGGCGGTCACCTGAGTGCATCGCGAGTCCATGACCGCAAACGGTCGATTGTCGGGTCGATCCCCGGTGGTTCCAGCCCGGTTCTCACCGTGGAACGACCCGACAAAGCACGACAAGCGGCTCCCGCCCGTAGGCAGGAGCCGCTTTTGAGACCCGGAGGCAGGAGCCGCCGCCAGTCCGGCAGCAGGAGCCGCCTCAGATCCAGAGCGCGGGGTCCTCGAGGACGAAATCCGGGTGTTTCACCGAACCGTCATCCGCAGATGCCTTCGCCGAGGCGGCGCCGACCTTCTTCTTCGGGCGCACAGTCGCGGGAATGCCCACGGCACTCGAGTCGGCCGCCACGTCCTTGACGACGACGGCATTGGCTCCGACCGCGGAGTTGTCGCCGACGACGACCGGGCCGAGGATCTTCGCCCCGGCGCCGACGAGCACGTGGTTGCCGATCGTCGGGTGGCGCTTCGTCTGTGCCATCGATGTGCCGCCGAGGGTCACCTGGTGATAGAGCATGACGTCGTCGCCGATCTCCGAGGTCTCGCCGATGACGACGCCGTTGGCGTGGTCGATGAAGAAGCGACGCCCGATCTGCGCCCCCGGGTGGATCTCCACACCGGTCAGCGTCCGCACCAGCTGGGACATCAGTCGCGCGGGCACCTTTCCAGCATCGTGCTGCCACAGGCGGTGGAGTCCGCGGTGGGCCCAGATGGCATGCATCCCCGGGTAGGACACCAATGAGACGAAATCATTGCGCGCCGCCGGATCTCGCCGCTTCACCGTCTCAAGGTCTTCTTTGAGCGTCTCGCGCACACCGGGTCTGCTCAGCCCATAGGCTGCCGCACCGGCGGCCGCCGCGGCCGCTGTCCACAGTGCCTTCATCGTTGACTCCCCCTGCTCATTCGTCTTGGTCTGTCTCGTGCAAGTCGGATCCGGGCGGAAGAATTCCCACGCCTCTCTGACGCAGAACTCCTCAGACAGCGAGGGCGCCAAACCGAAGTCTGACGCCCTCACGCTGATCACTCGATGTCAGTCGAGGTATTCGGAGAACAGCGGTGTCGACAGGTAGCGCTCACCGAAGTCGGGGAGGATGACGACGATGCGCTTGCCGGCGTTCTCCGGGCGTGCGCCGACAGCCTCGGCCGCCGCCAGGGCAGCACCGGAGGAGATGCCGACGAGCAGGCCCTCTTCGAGAGCGACGGCGCGAGCCCGCTCGAAGGCGTCGTCGTTGTCAACATCGACGACTTCGTCGTAGATATCGGTGTTGAGCACCTTGGGCACGAAGTTCGCGCCGAGGCCCTGGATCGCGTGCGGTCCGGCCGTGCCCTCGGTCAGCAGCGGCGAAGCGGCGGGCTCGACAGCGACGATCTTCACATCCGGGTTGGCCTCACGCAGCGCGGCCCCCGCACCGGTGATGGTCCCGCCCGTGCCGATGCCGGAGACGAAGATGTCGACCTTGCCATCGGTGTCGGCGAGGATCTCTGGACCGGTGGTGGCCTTGTGGATCTCGGCATTGGCCTGGTTCTCGAACTGGCGCACGAGGACGGCGCCGTCGGAAGCAAGCTCTTCGGCCTTGGCCACTGCCCCCTTCATACCTTCGGCCTTGTCGGTGAGGACGAGTTCGGCACCGAAGGCGCGCAGCAGGGCGCGACGTTCCTTCGACATCGACTCGGGCATCGTCAGCTTGACCTTGTAACCGCGGGAGGTGCCGACCATCGCCAGAGCGATGCCGGTGTTGCCGGAGGTGGCTTCGACGATCGTTCCGCCGGGCTGCAGTTCGCCGGACTTCTCAGCCGCGTCGATCATCGCCACACCGATGCGATCCTTGACGGAGTTGCCCGGGTTGTACGATTCGAGCTTCGCAACGATTTCGGCGCCGGAGCGTTCACTGGCCTTGTTGACGCGGATCAGCGGAGTACGGCCGACCAGATCGGAGACGTTGTTGAAGATGGTCAAAGTAAGTCCTTTCACGCTTCTGTGTGCACCCGCCGTCACAGGCCTCTCACCACTCGGCAGAGCTGTTCCGGCAAGCGTTGAGCGACAGCTTTCATCTCGTGGTCCGAGACGGCTTGCCCTCATCATAACCACGCCGACCCTGAACGTGTTCCCAGATATGTTGCTCAACAATCTGTGTTCGCTGGCGGCGAAACTATATGACGTTCCGTATCACAGGCTGGGAGCGGTCGCATATCTATCCATCTGCCGCAGGTCCGAATCGGAACAACCGCTGAGCAATCGGTGGACATGATCACCGAGGCGGTTCTCCCTGACGCTCATGCCCGACCATGGTCGTCAGGCTGAGGCTGAGACGGTCTGCGGTGACCGATACGATTATCCTCATGGCTATTCATCCCATTGTCGTCTACGGCGAGCCCGTTCTGCATCGTCGTGCCGAGAAGATCGTCGAGTTCGACGAGGACCTTGCCGAACTCGTCGCAGACATGCACGAGACACTCGATGCCAGCAACGGTGTCGGACTGGCCGCACCGCAGATCGGCGTCGGCAAGTCCATCTTCGTGTACAACGCCGATGACGACTATGGTGTGCGTCGTCGCGGCACCTTCGTCAATCCCGTGCTCATTGCCTCGAAGGTTCCCGACACCCGTCCCGATCCCGACGATGAGACCGAAGGGTGCCTGTCGGTGCCGAGTCTCGATTTCCCCCTCAAACGTGCCGACAGGGTCACCGTCAACGGCTTGGATGAGAAAGGCGAACCGGTGACCCTGAGCGCTGACGGGTGGTTCGCGCGCATCATGCAGCACGAATACGACCACCTGCAGGGAACCCTCTATGTCGACCGCCTCGATAAGCGCTGGTCGAAGAAGTGGAAGAAGGCCCAGGAAGCGCATGGCTACAACCAGCCGGGCCTGTCATGGATGCCGGGAGTCGACCCCGACCCCTTCGGTCACTGAACCAGAGCCGAGCCTAAGCCTCGAGTTCGTCCACGGATTTCTGAGCTGCGGCCAACCGGGTGTCGAAGTCGTCGAAATCATCGGCAGTCTGGTCGAGTTCGGCAACGAGTCCGGAGATGATCGACGACTGCGAGTCCGCGTCGATGCGCAGCTCCCTGAACTGCCAATCAGCGGAATCGTCGGCGGCGGTGCGAGACAGCACGTCGAGCACCCGATCACCGAGCTCGCGGGAGCGTTCGGAGTTGTGCAGCAGCATGAGCTGCTGATCGAGTTGGAGGAGGCGTTCGTAGTAGTCGTGCATCGACTCCACGCGGCGTGCCATGGACGAGAACGCGACGGCCAGCTTCGACAGATAGGTCTCCACCGACTTCGCGGTCCCCGCATCACGGATGCCCTCGATCTCCTCGCGGAGGCTGACGAGTTCCTGCAGCCGCACGCCGATGGAGGCCACGGCATGGTCGAGGTCGACGCGGGAGACGTGGTCTTTGAGTATCGGATGGGTCCAGGCGCGGGTGCGCACGATCTTGCGGGCGATCGTGACCGCGAGATGGAACAGACGCTGCTCGTCGGTGTCGCGGCCTTCCTTGCGCCCGGGCAGATAGCCGAGACTGGACGGGGTCACCCACTGGGCGGCGGCAACCTTGCGTCGGTTCTTCCGGCTCAGACGCTTCGGATCACGGAAGTATTTGGGGCCGGTGACGGCCGCGAAGATTCCGGTCCCCAGGGCGGTGGCCGCACCCATCCCGCCGAAGGTCAGTGCGGCATCGGCGAATCCCGAGACCAGAGCCAGTCCTCCAGGAGCCGCGAATCCCGCGGTCACGGCGGTGCCGGCAGCGGTGCCGCCCTTGAACAGGACGCTGGAGCGGAAGAAGTTCCGGCTCATCCCACCGGTGAGCATGATCGCGCTCGGGGCACCGGCCGTGTAGCGGTATCCGCGGGCACTCCAGGCGCGCAGCACCGCCTCGTTGACGCTGTCGGGCACGAGCACCCGGTAGATCGGCGCGGACTTCCCGCATTCGCTCTTCCACAGCGATTTCCACTCAGACACCGCTTCACCTCCACGCGTGTGGGTCACGCTCTTGGCCCTGTCCTGGCGGGCCATCGGCTGCGGGGAATGCGAACAGCCACACCCTCCGCTGTGCTCGGGAACCCGGTCGGCTCCCTTGGACGCACAGTCTAGAGGGTGTGGCTGGATCAATCCTGAGTCTTGCTCGACACTGTCAGGCGCCGGCGTCGACCAGGATCAGTTCGGACCTGTGCTCAGCCGCCCAACTTGGCGAGGATGAGCTCCTTGGCCTTCCCGGCATCGGCCTGCCCGCGGGTGGCCTTCATGATCGGGCCCATGAGCGCACCGATGGCCTGCATCTTTCCGCCCTTGATCTTCTCGACCACATCGGGGTTGGCAGCGATGGCCTCCTCGACGGCGGCTTCGAGTGCCCCGGTGTCCTCGACGATCTCGAGATCGCGGGCGGCCATCACCTCGGCGGGATCACCCTCGCCGGCGGCGACTCCAGCCAACACGTCCTTGGCCAGTTTGTCGTTGAGTTTGCCTTGGCCGATGAGGTCGACGAGTCCTGCCACCTGAGCGGGGGTGACGATCTCGGTGGGGTGCTTGTCCTCCTGGTTGGCCAGGCGGGCGACCTCACCGGTCCACCACTTGCGTGCATTCGCGGGCTTCGCACCGGCGGTGACGGTGTCCTCGATGGCTTCGAGGAGTCCGGCGTTGACGATGTCGCGCATCTCGAGGTCGGAGAACTTCCATTCCCCGAGGAGGCGGCGACGCTTCTGCGCCGGCAGCTCGGGCAGGCTCGCCCGCAGCTGATCGACCCATTCGCGGGACGGCTGCAGCGGCACGAGGTCGGGCTCGGGGAAGTAGCGGTAGTCGTCGGCGTCGGACTTCGGACGTCCCGACGAGGTCTCTCCGGTCTCCTCGTGGAAGTGACGGGTCTCCTGGACGACCTTCTCCCCCGCCTCGAGGAGGGTCGCCTGACGGGCGATCTCGAAGCGCACGGCACGTTCGATCGAACGGAAGGAGTTGACGTTCTTCGTCTCCGTGCGGGTGCCCAACGGCGCCTCGGGGCTCTCGCGCAGGGACACGTTGACGTCGGCGCGGACGTTGCCCTGTTCCATGCGGGCTTCGGAGACGTCGAGGGCGCGGAAGATGTCCCTCAGCGTGCGCACATAGGCGGCGGCCACCTCGGCGGCTCGCTCCCCTGTCCCGGTGATCGGGTGGGTGACGATCTCCACGAGCGGCACACCGGCGCGGTTGTAGTCGACCAACGAATGGTCGGCGCCCTGGATGCGGCCGGTAGCCCCTCCGACGTGGGTGTTCTTGCCGGCGTCTTCCTCCATGTGGGCGCGCTCGACGGGGACGGTGACGATGGTGCCGTCCTCGAGCTCGACCTCGACCTGGCCCTCGGCCGCGATGGGCTCATCGGACTGGCTGGTCTGGAAGTCCTTGGGCACGTCCGGGTAGAAGTAGTTCTTGCGCGCGAACCGGCAGGTCTCGGCGATCTCGCTGCCGAGTGCCAGACCGATCTTGATCGCGTACTCGACGCCCTTCTCGTTGACCACGGGCAGGGACCCGGGCAGGCCCAGCGAGGTGGGGGTCACATTCGTGTTCGGTCCCCCGCCGAAGGTGTTGGGTGCGGCGTCGAACATCTTGGTCGCGGTGCCGAGCTCGACGTGGACCTCGATGCCGATGACCGGATCGTATTTCTTGATCGCGTCTTCGTATTTCACTTGGCGTTCAGTCCTTCCGCGAGAGTGTCGAGCACGCATCCGCCGGCGGATTCGAGTGCGGCTTCCAAGGGGCCGGCCACCTCGTAGAGTTTGACGTCCTCACGGGCCGGAGCCAGGATCTGGAAGCCGACGGGCAGACCATCGGCCAGGCCTGCCGGCAGGGACAGGCCGGGGATGCCGGCGAGGTTCGCCGGGATCGTCGCGACGTCGCCCAGGTAGAGGGCCATCGGGTCGGCGGCCTTCTCCGCGCCGAACTTCAGTGCCGTCGTCGGGGCGGTCGGGGACACGAGGACGTCTGCCGCAGCGAAGGCCTTGGCGAAGTCGTTCTGGACCAGGGTGCGGATCTTCTGCGCCGAACCGTAGTAGGCGTCGAAGTATCCGGCCGACAGGGCGTAGGTGCCGAGGATGATGCGGCGCTTGACCTCATCACCGAAGCCGTACGAGCGAGTCGCCGACATGACGGTCTCGGCGGTGACGGGACCGGACTCGGGTTCGACGCGCAGGCCGTAGCGCATGCCGTCGTAGCGGGCGAGGTTCGACGACACCTCGGAGGGCATGATGAGGTAGTAGGCGTCGAGGGCGTAGGAGATCGACGGGCAGTCGACCTCGACGATCTCGGCACCTGCGGCGGCCGCGGTTTCCAGCGCTGCGGTGAACGCGGTGCGGACTCCGTCCTGGTACCCCTCACCGGCCAGCTGCTTGATGACGCCGAGCTTCTTGCCCTTGAGCTCGCTGGTCTGGGCGGCGGTCAGGAATCCGCCGACCTCGTCGGGCAGCGACGTCGAATCGAGCGGATCGTGTCCGGCCAACAGTTCGTGCAGGGCTGCGGCGTCGGCGACGTTGCGGCCCATCGGTCCGACCTGGTCGAGGCTCGAGGCCATGGCGATGATGCCGAAGCGCGAGATCGACCCGTAGGTCGGTTTGACGCCGACGGTGCCGGTGAACGCGGCGGGCTGGCGGACGGATCCGCCGGTGTCGGTACCCACGGACAGCGGGGCCTGGAAACCGGCCAGTGCTGCGGCCGCGCCGCCCGACGAACCGCCGGGCACGTGGTCGAGGTTCCAGGGGTTGCGGGTGTTGCCGAAGGCCGAGTGCTCGGTCGTCGATCCCATGGCGAATTCGTCGAGGTTGGTCTTGCCGAGCACCGGCAGACCGGCAGCCTTGACCAAGGTGTGCACCGTCGATTCGTAGGGCGGAACCCAGTTCTCGAGCATCTTCGACCCGGCGGTCGTACGCGTGCCTTCGGTGACGACGAGGTCTTTCAGCGCCACCGGAACACCGGCCAGGGCATGGAGGTCCTCACCGGCGGAACGCTTGGCGTCGACGGTCTTCGCTGTCTCCAGGGCGAGTTCGTCGGTGACGGTGATGAAGGAGTTGAAGTCATCCTCGGTGGAGGCGATGCGGTCGAGGTGAGCCTGCGTGACGTCGACGGAGGAGAACTCGCCGGATTTCAGTCCTGCGGCGAGTTCGAGGGCGCTTTTGTTCGTCAGTGCGGTCATCTCATTCCTCCCCGAGGATCTGCGGGACGAGGAACTTGTCGTCCTCGGCGGCCGGGGCCGAGGCCAGAGCCTGTTCGCTGGTCAGCGTCTCGCCCACGACGTCGGGGCGCATGACGTTCGTCAGCGGGATCGGGTGGCTGGTTGCGGGCACATCGTCGCCGGCCACTTCGTTGACCCTGGCGACGTTTCCCAGAATTGTGCTGAGATCACCGGCGAGCGATTTCAGCTCGTCCTCGCTCATGGCGATCCGAGACAGTGAAGCCAGATGCTCCACCTGTTCGGGGGTGATTGCGGAAGACTCCGTCATTCCCTGCCTTTCATCGTCGTTTTCACTCGCCCCCAGTCTAGTCTCTCCGCGGGGCGCCCTCCCGAAGTCCCGCTGTGACCTTCCCCCATTGCTACCTGACGGCGGCCCAGCAACCTCGCGCGAGGTTGCTGGGCCGCCGTCAGGTAGCAATTATCAGGCGGAGAGGCGTTCGGGCCAGGTGCGGGTGCCGTGGATGTATCCGGCCATGTCGGCCACGACGCGGTCGGCGTCGGCCTGAGTGAACTCTCCGGCAGAGACTCCGGACTGCAGGTCGGCGGCGAGATCGGCGATGCGGGTCCGGGCGTCGGCCGCGGTGGCCGCGACGAGGTCGGTGCCGGTCGACAGTGAGCCGGACGACAGGGCACCGGCCGCCGAATCGTCGACGATGGTGCCTTCGATGACCTCATGACCGTCCGTCGAGATGCCGTCGAATGCAGTCGTCGACTCCTCGGTACGCCCGGTGGCCGGGGCCGCCGAAGTGCGCATGGACGTCAGGGCCGGCTGCGCACTGCGTTTGGTGCTGTTCGGTCCCGGCCCCAGAACCAGGTCGGCCAGGCCCGCCGTCACGGGAACCGCGGTCAGGGCCGCGGCGACGACCACGCAGGTACCGGCAAGGACTTTTGGGATCCATCTCATGCCCCACACTCTTCCACTCGAAGCTGTCTCTGAGCTTGACTGAGTCTGAACCCCGACTTCGAGTTCGGTCACGAATGAGTGCACAGCCGCACCTTGGAACCTCCGGGAACCGAGATGCATTCCCTCAGTCGAGGCTGCCGGTCTCCAGCAGCACCCGGAACTGGTCCTCGTCGAGGACAGGCACGCCCAGCGACTCCGCCTTGTCCAACTTCGACCCGGCGTTCTCACCGGCGACGACATAGTCGGTCTTCTTCGACACCGATCCCGCTGCCTTGCCGCCGGCGCCGAGGATCGCCTCTTTGATGCCATCGCGGGTGAACGAGCTCAGTGATCCGGTCGCCACGATCGTCAGCCCTTCGAGGGTCTGCGCGGCGGCCTCGACTTCCTCGTCTTCCATCCGCACCCCGGCTGCCGCCCAAGTGTCGACGATCTCGTTGTGCCAGTCGATCTCGAACCAATCGCGGATGCTCTGTGCGATCGTCGGACCGATGCCCTCGACGGCCGACAGCTCTTCGAGGCTGGCCGCACGGATGGCCTCAAGGGTGCGGAACTTCGCGGCCAGGGTCCGTGCCGCGGTCGGTCCGACGTGGCGGATCGACAAAGCGACGAGCACCCGCCACAGTTCTTGATCTTTTGCCTTCTCCAATTCGTCGAAGAGCTTCTTCGTGTTCGCGCTCTGAGCGCTCGGCTTCTTCGCGGTTCCACGGGTGAAGAAGTAGGGCACAAGTTCTCGTTCGCCGGTCTCCACACCCTTGGACTTCTTGTTCCGCCAGATCTTGACATCGCGCAGATCATCGGGAGTGAGGTCGAAGAGGAAGGCCTCCGAGGTCAGCGGAGGTGTATCCGGTTCGGCCGGTGCCGTCAGCGCCAGCGCGGCCTCCTCGCCGAGGGCTTCGATGTCGAAGGCCGCACGGGAGGCGAGGTAGAAGATGCGATTGGCCAGCTGCGCGGGACACGACCGTGAGTTCGGGCACCGCAGGTCCTTGTCGCCTTCCTTCTGCTCACCGAGCTCGGTCCCGCAGGACGGGCAGTGGGTGGGCATGACGAATTCGTGTTCGGTTCCGTCCCGCAGGGCCGCGACCGGGCCGAGCACCTCGGGGATGACGTCGCCGGCCTTGCGCAGGGTGACGGTGTCGCCGATGAGCACACCCTTGCGTTTGACCTCGTATCCGTTGTGCAGGGTCGCCCGCTCGACGGTCGACCCGGCCACGCTCACCGGTTCCATTACGGCGAATGGGGTCACTCGCCCGGTCCGACCCACCTGCACCTGGATGTCGATGAGCTTCGTCGTGACCTCCTCGGGCGGGTATTTGAATGCGGTCGCCCACCTCGGTGCGCGAGAGGTGTAGCCCATCGCCTCCTGCACGGCGATATTGTCGATCTTGATGACGATCCCGTCGATCTCGTGGGTGACGTCGTGACGGTGTTCGCCGTAGTAGGCGATGAAGTCTTCGATCTCATCGACGGTGTCGAGAACCTTGAAATAGTCGCTGATCGGCAGACCCCACGACCGGAACTGTTCGTAGACCTCGGACTGGTGGGCAGGCTCGGGATGCGAATCGTCGGCCGGCGTCCACACGGCGATTCCGTGGACGAGCATGTGCAGGGGCCGACGCGCCGTGACGGCCGGGTCCTTCTGCCGCAGCGAACCGGCCGCGGAGTTCCGCGGATTCGCGAAGGGGGCTTTGCCCTCGGCAACAAGCGAGGCATTGAGTTCGGCGAAGTCCTCGACGGGGAAGAACACCTCACCGCGGATCTCCACCTCGGCCGGCGGGTGCTCGGTATCGAGGTGGTGCGGGATATCGGAGATCGTGCGCACGTTCGCGGTGATGTCCTCACCGATGCGTCCGTCGCCGCGGGTCGCCGCCCGCACGAGTTCGCCGTTCCGGTAGAGCAGGTTGACGGCGAGACCGTCGATCTTGAGTTCGCACAGGAACTTCGACTTCACCGAGGTGGCCGACCGTACCCGCTCGTACCAGGCTCGCAGTTCGTCGTAGTCGAAGACGTTGTCCAGGCTGTACATCGGACCGATGTGTTCGACCGGGTCGAAGGTCGAGGTATCGACGACGCCGCCGACTGTCTGCGTCGGCGAGGAGTCGGTGACGAGTTCGGGGAACTGCGCCTCGAGGTCTTCGAGACGATGGACGAGTTCGTCGTATTCCGCATCGGAGACGAGCAGGGAGTCCTGATAGTAGGCGGCCCGCAGCTCCTCGATCTTCTCGGTCAGCTGGGCATGAGCCTGAGCGCGAGCGGTCGCGTCGGTGAGGTCGACGCCCTGCAGGTCGAGTGTGGTCGAATCCGAGGTCTGGTGCTCGGGCGTCGATGAGTCGGCGTTCTCCGGTGTCGTGGTCATTCGATCTCCTCAAGAGCCCGCCGCAGACCGGCGGCGATGGTCATAGTTGCCCGATTGTGCTCGGGCCCGAGCCCCTGCTGGTCCTCCAGCAGCGGCGGGAAGGTCAGCGGCAGTTCGGGTCCGGCGATGATCCCGAATTCGCGCAGACTCGTGACCCCCATGCCGATGCGCGACCACGGGGTGCGGATCCGCTCGCACCAGTGATTGACCGCGTCCGATCGCCCACCGGCCTCGGTCGGCAGGTGGATCCAGGTGCCGAGCCCCGCCTCGGCGAGGATCGCCAGCTGCTCCCAGCTGTGTGGTCTCAGGCTAACCAACGGCACTGACACGGAACGGGCGCCGCTGCGGCGGACCGCCTCGGCGGCGGGGATCTCCTTGCCCTGCAGGCGCAAGGGCTCGAGGTCCGGCAGGGCGAGCACGGTGGGCGGGAGGTGGCGCAGTGTGGATTCGAGCGCCGCCCACACCTGGGTTTCGCTGATGGCGGGCAGGCTCGCCCACCCGGACACGCTCGGCCAGGTGCCGGTGAGCACCGGGGTCAGGCGTGATTCGACGAGGCGGACGGTCGGCTGCATGCCCAAGCCCGCGATGCGATCGGTGAAGGCTGCGATGCCGAAGGCGTAGGCCTGAACGACATCACGGCGGGCGCCGTGGTCGCCGAGGACGCGGGCGCCGGAGCTCAGGCTCAGCGCGGTCACGAGCGTCCACGGTCCCGGCAGGCTGATCTGGACCTGCCCGGGCCGGGACCCACCGTATTCGGCGATCGCGTCAAAGGCTTCAATGAGGGCGGAGTCCTCGAGCCGTTCGTCTTTGCCCGCCGAGGCGGTCAGCCGCCACCCGTAGGATGTGCGGTCGACGTGGAGTTCGGTGAGCAGGCCGACGGCACGGCCGATGGCGTCGGCGCCCCACCTGTCCTCGGACCGGTCAGCGGTCAGGGGCACCGGCGGCAGCTGGTCGGCGAGGATGTCGAAGCCGGCGGCCGCGGCCTCTCGAACCGGGCTGGTCGCAATATAGCCACGACGCGGATCACGGGCTCCGGGCAGCCAGATTCCCGTGGTCGTGGCGGCGGGCAGAACTCGGTCAGCCATGCTGGTGGGCGCGGGGGATTCCGAAGACGTCGACATAGAATCCGAACTCGCTTTCCAGGGAATCGATGATGGTTTCGGCGCGGACGAAGCCGTGGGATTCGCCCTTGTACAGACGGTAAATGTACTCCACTCCGGCCAGTTGAAGTGTATCGACGAACTCCTGGGCCTGTGAGGGCGGGACGATCGGGTCACGGTCGCCTTGCATCACGGCCACGGGCACGGTGATATCGCTGGTCCGGCGGATCGGCGAACGGGCGATGTATTCGTCCTGGGCGGCGGGCCAGGGGCCGACGAGCCCGTCGATGTAGTGGGATTCGAAGTCGTGGGTGTCGACGACGAAGCGCATGAGGTCGGTGACTCCGAAATACGAGGTGCCGCAGGCGAACACGTTCGTCGAGGCCAGGGCGGACAGCACAGTCCACCCGCCCGATGAGGCTCCGGAGATCGCGATGCGGTTCGGGTCGGCGAGTCCGGCTGCGACGAGCCCGTTGACGGCGGCGACGGTGTCCTCGACGTCGACGACTCCCCATCCGCCGCGCAGCCGGTCACGCCAGGCGCGGCCGAATCCGGTCGACCCGCCGTAGTTGACCTCGAGGACGCCGATGCCCTGGGAGGTGAAGAAGCTCGTGCGGGCCGTCATCTCCGGGGTCGCCTGTCCCGTCGGTCCGCCGTGGATCGAGACCACGAAGGGAGGGTGTTCGTCATCGGGGGCGGCGAAGCGGGGATTGTGGGGAGGATGGATGACGACGGGCACTCCCCCGAGTTCGCCGACGCTCGGGCGGGAATAGTAGCCCTGGTGGGTGTCGAGGCGTTCGCTGGCGATCTCCGTGAACAGTCCGGTCACCCGGTCGACGGCGTAGAGGACTCCGGGTCGCCTCGTCGACTTCGCGGTCAGAAGCAGGTGAGTGCGTCCGAGGTCGAGGAGTTCGATCGTGCCGAACGTCTCCCCCGTCGTATCGATGGTCTCCCAGGGCGGGGAGGAAGGACTCAGCGTTGTGGAGGAAGGGGGCAGCCGGCGGCGCACGAGTGTCGCGGTCGCCGCCTGCGAATGGGCCCACACCTCATCTCCGTCGTTGAGGTGCCACCGGGTGCCCAGCTGCCAGAGGGCCCCGCCGATCTCCTCGCCGGTGTCGATGACCGATCTCAGCCGGTCGAATCCGATTCTTTCGGGCGCCGGCGCCTGACGGTCGTCGGTGACGAGGGGACGCACGGCGACGGGATCGATGTCGAGGCCGTACAGCGACCAGTGCCCTTCATGGTCGGAGATGACGTGGAGGGACGAATCCGACGTGAACTCCGCCTGGAGCAGCGAGATTCCCGGGTCGGTCGGACTCGGCAATCCCGGGTCGGATGTGCGCGGGCGTTCGATCCCGTCGCCGCTGAGCACGGCGACCGCAGGGGTGGCCGGGGTGCGGACATCGACGAGCCACAGCGTGGTTCCGTCCCAGGGCATGTTCGGGTGCTCCCAGCCGATGAATGCCAGGGTGCTGCCGTCGGGTGAGAGCCTGGGCCAGGCCATGAAATGCGAGTGGGTCGAGAGCACATTCGTCGTCCCGTGCTTGGTCAGCAGCACGATGGCGCGTTCACGACGGGTGGACCGACAGTCCTCGCGCACACAAAGCAGCCCCCACGGACTCATGTGCAGATCCCCGTAGCGGATCCGCCCCGAGGTGTCTGGGGTCAGCGCGTGCGGGGCTCGCCCGGGAATGATCTGCCAGACGCGCTGATCAGCGGCGTTGACGAAGTAGATGACCTCGCTGCTCTGGTCGAGAGCCCACGAGGCTCCCCCGTATTCGTGGACGGCGGAGCGGATGTTGAACCCGGTCGGAATGACCTGCTCGCGCTCTCCCGGACGTGACAGCGACGTGCGGACGAGTCCGGTGCGGGCCTTCTCTGCGGGAATCTTCGTCGAGTAGAAGATCTCGTCCCCGCGGAAAGCGGCATCGAAGATCGGAGCGGCACCGGCAGCCACCTCGGCGGCACCCAGAGGTGACGACCAGGTTCCATAAGGCGCCGTGACGACATCTTGGGGACTTTCCTTCATGCCCCCAGAGTATCGCCAGTGGCCGACATCGGGCCCGAACCCCTCGCCTCGACTCGCGAAAGCGCCTCAGGCGCCGGCGAACTCGGGTGCCGGGGTGATGCGGTCCTTCGCCGTGGAGTCGATGGTGGCCTGGCCGAGCACACGGGTGCCGCGGTAGATGACCATGGTCTGGCCCGGAGCCACTCCGGACAGCTCCTCATCGACATCGACGTGCATGAGCTGCCCGGCCGGACGTGCGGCAGGCACCTCGACCTCGTCGACGATGGGGTTGACTTCATGCTCGGGGGCTGCGGCGACGAACTCGCCGAGCCAGGCCCGGGCCGGCACCGGATCGGCGTGGGCACGGATCTGCACTTCGCAGTCGATTCCGGTCTCCGGGGTGTCCCCCATGTCCGAGGGTGCTGCACCGGCCCAGGAGGTGCGAATGCCTGTCAGATGCGAAACAGCGAGGTCGGCACGCGATCCGACGGTGACGGTGTTCGTCGCCGGGTCGAGGCCGGTGACGAACCGCGGCTTGCCATCACGAGCGGGCTTCTCGATGCCCAGGCCCTTGCGCTGACCGATCGTGTACGTCATCGCGCCGTCATGCTCGCCGAGGACCTCACCTTCGGAGTCCTTGATAAGTCCCGGACGCATCGGGATCTTGTCGGCCAGCCACGCCTTCGTGTCCCCGTCGGGGATGAAGCAGATGTCGTAGGAGTCGGGCTTGTTCGCCACGGAGAAACCGCGCTCGGCCGCCTCGGCACGCACTTCGGCCTTCGACGCGGTCGCCCCGATCGGGAAGTAGCAGTGCTCGAGCTGGTCGGAGGTGAGCACACCGAGGACGTACGACTGGTCCTTGGCCAGATCCTCACCGCGGTGCAGTTCGGGCCGGCCGTCGTCATCGCGGAGCACCTCGGCATAGTGGCCGGTGGCGATGGCGTCGAAGCCGAGCGCCAGGGCGCGGTCGAGGAGGGCCGCGAACTTGATGCGCTCATTGCAGCGCATGCACGGGTTCGGGGTGCGTCCGGCGGCGTATTCGGCGATGAAGTCATCGACGATGTCTTCCTTGAACCTCTCGGAGAAGTCCCAGACGTAGAAGGGGATGTCGAGCATTCCCGCCACGCGGTGGGCGTCGCGGGAATCTTCGATCGTGCAGCAGCCGCGCGATCCGGTGCGCAGGGTCCCAGGCATCCGGGACAGGGCGAGGTGAACGCCGACGACTTCGTGTCCGGCGTCGACGGCACGGGCGGCTGCGACGGAGGAATCGACTCCGCCGGACATGGCGACGAGTACTCTCATGATGCTCCTTGCATCCATCGGGGTGTTGCCGAAACCATCCCGGCTCGGCGTGCCTGGTCGACGACCTCGGGCAGAGCCGCGAGCAGGGCATCGACATCGGCTTCGGTCGTATCGTGACCGAGTGTGAAGCGTTGGGTGGTGCGGGCGCTGTCCTCATCCAGACCGCAGGCCAAGAGCACATGGGAGGGACGGGAGACACCGGCAGAACAGGCCGAACCCGTCGAGGTGGCCAATCCCCTGGCATCGAGACCGAACAGCAGCGAGTCCCCCTCGCACCCCGGGAACGTGAAGTGGGCGTTGGCCGGCAGGCGGTCCGCTCCGCGCGGGCCGGAGAGCCTGACCCCGTCGATGCTCGATTCGATTCCGTCGATGAGGCGGTCCCGCAGCCCCGACAGGCGTGCCGCCCGGGCCTCGAGGTCTGCAGTGACGAGATCGACGGCGGCCGCGAAGGCCACCGCACCGGCGACGTCGAGAGTGCCCGAGCGCACGCTGCGCTCCTGTCCCCCACCGTGCAGGATCGGCGTCGGCGTCGCCGCGCGGTCGAGCAGGAGTGCGCCGATGCCGACGGGGCCGCCGATCTTGTGCGCGGTGATCGTCATCGCCGTCGCCTTGAGTGCGGCGAAGTCGAGCGGGATCTGCCCGAGCGCCTGCACGGCGTCGATATGGAAGGGAATGCCGAGTTCGGCGGCGGCTTGACCGATCTCGGCGATCGGCTGCAGAGTGCCGATCTCATTGTTCGCGGCCATCACGCTGATGAGCGCGGTGCGTTCTGGGTCGCGGCGCAGTTCGGTCAGTGCCGCGTCGAGATCGAGTCGTCCGGTCTCTTCGACGTCGAGGTAGACGGCTTCGGCGCCGAGGCTCTCCAACCACTCCACGGTCTCGAGGATCGCGGGATGCTCGATCGTCGTCGTCAGCACCCGCGGGCGTGCCGGCGCGTTGAACGTGTCGTTGTTGCGAGCGAGGTAGAGGCCCTTGAGCGCGAAATTGTCCGCTTCGGTGCCGCCGGATGTGAAGATCACTTCCGACGAGGTGGCCGCACCGACCGCGCGGGCGATGACCTCGCGTGCCTCTTCGATGCGCATCCGCGCGGCTTGGCCGACCGCGTGCAGGGCCGAAGGGTTGGCCCGGCGGGCCAGCTCTTTTGTGTACACCTCGAGCACCTCGGCGGGCATCGGCGAGGTGGCGGCGTGATCGAGATAGATGGGCACCCTGCAATTTTAGGCCGTGAGCCGGGCTACGGCCAGGATCCGTGCGGCATCTCACCCGCCAAGCGGCACCTCCGGACGAGTTGCCCGCTGGCATGGCCGACTAAACTGACTCGGGTGTTCACCGTTTTCACCATCGTCCTCTATGCCGCCACCGGCATCCTGACCCTGTGGTCGATCATCGAGACCATCCGCAACCGTCCGGCCGGCAAGGCCCTGCTCGGCGGTGCCGCTCTGCTTCTGCTGCTGCTCATCGTGCAGCTGATCATCTCGATCGCGACCTTCGGTTCCACGCATGATGTCGACCCGCTGCTGTACTTCGGCTACATCATCACCGCGATCATGGTGATGGCGCTGGCCGGTTTCTGGGCTTTTGCGGAACTGAGCCGCTGGGGGCCGGGAGTCCTGGCTGCGGCAGGGCTGACGGTGATCGTCATGATCGAGAGATTGGACCAGATTTGGCAGTGACCAGGCGCAATCGGTTCGGCGGGGACTCCGCCGACGATGCGAACTCAGCAGGCAATAGCCCAGCAGGCCGGGCACAAGCAGCGGGCGACACGGACTCCACGGCCGCCTCGGCGCGGGGAAAGACGGGACGGTCGCCGTACTCGGCGATGCATACGGGGCCGGGACGGGCGCTGACAGCGGTGTACGGCGTCTTCGCGCTCTCGGCCACGGCCCGGGCGGGCTATCAGCTCATCCGCGAGTTCGACGTTGCGCCGATCGCGTATTCGCTGTCCGCCATGGCTGCGGTGATCTACATCCTCGCCACGGTCTGCTTGGTCATCGGCAACCGGGTCTCACACCGGATCGCCGTCGCCGCCTGCGCGATCGAGTTCGTCGGCGTCATCGTCGTCGGCATCCTCAGCCACACCCATCCCGAGGACTTCGCGAAGCCGTCGGTGTGGTCGAACTTCGGCAGCGGGTACGGCTATATTCCGCTGCTCCTGCCGCTCATCGGCCTGTGGTGGCTGCTGCGCGTCGGCCGCCGCGCCAGCCGCAGCAACCGCAGTTGAGCCGCGCCAGCCGCAGCTGAGTCGCGCATGAGCGGGCTCAAAGTTCATATGCCGTGATCTCGATCCGTGCGTATGAATTTCGAACCCGCTGGTGTTTGGAACCCGCGCGTGCTGACACGACGAGCGGCCAGTGCCCACCGCGGCTGACGCACCGCGCCCAACACAGCTGCACCCGGGTCACTCCACCTTGGAGGACAAGACGTTCCAGTCGGTGGCGACTGCGGTGAGTTCGTCACCGGTTCGCATCAGCACATAGGGGTGCGCGGTGTCGACCGTGATGGTGTCGCCCTCTTTGTCGTTCGTCTTCACGGCTTCGACGGTGTCGCCGAGGTCGAGAGCGTAGTCCGACGGCGCCTTGATCGTCAGCGTGCAGCGCACTTCGCCCATTCCGATCGCACCGTGCTCGGTGCTCAAACTCATGTCCTCGAACTTGAGGTCCTCATAGGGCTTGCAGTCGATGTCGACCTTGTCGAAGCCGGAGTCCTTGTCCCGCAGGTCACCCACGTAGTCGCGGAATCCCTTGAATCCGCCCTCCTTGAGTCCGTCGGGTCCCCCTGACTTCGCTTTGCCGTCGACGAGGAACGACGAGACGTCATCGGAGGCGGTCGTCATCTCGTCGGCGAAGTCCTCGGGGCCCTCCTCGACGGCTCCGCTGTCATCGGCCATCAGCGTCGGCATCTGGTCAGCGGGGATATAGGATGCCGAGCGCACGAGCGGATCGGTCGAGGCCGATTCCCGCGTCACCAGCATCACCTGGGTCAGCTGCTCGTCGCCGTCCGTGGAACTCTTGTCGGCGGTGCCGAAGGCGTAGAACCACATCGGGTATTCGGTGAAGTTCGGGCTGCCGGCGACGACCTCGGTGAAGTTCGGCGCACGCAGCTTCTGCTTCGCCTTGTCCGCGATCTGGATCTGCGCGCGGGTGTGGTCGATGAGCGGTGCCGCCTGGATCTTGTCGAGGTCGGTGCCCTTGTCGCCGAGCGTCTTGTCCAGCGATTCCGTGTAGTTCGTCATGAACTTCCCGGCCTCACCGGGGCGGACCGCGGTGCGTTCGTACGGAGTGACGTCCGGGCTGCTGGGTTTGGCGATCGGCAAGTCCGCACAGCCGCTGAGCACGAGTCCGGTGCCCAACACCGAGGCCGTCACCGCGCGGAAGGACCGCCGGTTCCGCAGATCCCGTCGCCGAGGCGGCGCTTGGCCGGCCGTGTCCGGCTGCACTGTCGAGATCGGCTGGGTCGCCAGACCCGGCTCGCCCTTGACCGGACGGTCAGCGGCCGGTCCCCTGTCGTCACGGCCGCTGCGGCCGGAGCCGTCTGAGGGACCGTCTTCGCCGCCGTCGGAGTCGCTGCCGCCGCCCGCGGGTCCGCCGCCCGCGGGTCCGCCGCCCGCGGGTCCGCCGCCCGCGGGTCCGCTGTTGTCCGAGCTGCCGGTGTCCTTCTTCGGCGGGCGGATGCGTGAGGCCCACCAGCGCATGAAGAAGAACACGGAGAATCCGGCGAGGATGATGGCGCCGGCAATGCCGAGCAGGCTGAGTGCGAACACGCCCTTGACGCGCATCTGGAGGCTCACCGTCGTTCCCTCGAGACTGTCATCGGAGTTCGCAGGCGCGATGACGAGCACCTGCGGCTGCGCATCGAGGTCGAAGGTCTTCGCGACCGTCTGCCCCGTATCTGTGCTGATCCACCAGTCGCGGTCGGCGATATCGGCCTCCGGCTTGTCATCACCGGGAGTGAACCGATGGGAGGCGGAGTTCGGGAACGAGACATCACTGATCTGCTCCTGTGCCACACCGTCGAGGTAGCTGTCGGCGTCGACGCCGCTGGCGGTGCCGACGAACAGCTCCGTGCCCTTCGAGTTCTTCGCCGTCACGGTCACGCTCGAACCCGAGTAGGGCACGATCGCCTCGTCGAGGACGACGGCGTAGGCTCCGTCCCTGACTGTGAAGGCCGGCGTCTCGGTGATCTCGTCGGTGCCGACGACCGAGAGCGCAGAGATGACCAGTCCGGCTAGCGTAAGTGCCGCTACGCCGAAGAGGACGGCGGTGATGAGTCGGATTCGCTGGATCAGAACAATGCCCTCATGAGTGCGGTCCGTGCCTTGGTCACGGCTGGATCGTCGGCGCCGAGGACCTCGAAGAGATCGAGGACGCGCAGGCGCAGGGATTCCTTCTCATCGCCCGTGGAGGTGCGGATGAGAGAGATGAGTCGGTTGAAGGCACCGGCGGCGTTGCCGCTGACGACTTCGGCATCGGCGGCTGCCTTCGCGGCTTCGACGTCCTTGGGGTCGGCATCGGCGGCAGCGATGAGGTCGGCCGGTTCCTGGTCGATGAGGCGGCGACCCAGTCCGGCCCGGGCTAGACCGAACTTCGCCTCTTCGTCGGCCGGAGAGTTCGCCAGCGCAGCCTTGAACAAGCTCTCAGCGGTGTCGAAGTCGCCCTTGGCCAGAGCCTCTTCGGCTTCCGGGTGGGCGGGGCCGGCCGGTTCGGGTTCGGCTTCCCCGGTGACGGCGTGCCCGGTCACGCCGTTCTCACCGGCGAGCTTGAGCAGTTCGTCGAAGTATGCCTGGACCTGCGGTTCGGGCAGAGCACTCTGGAACAGCGGCACGGGCTGGCCCTTGATGAGGGCGACGACCGTGGGGATCGACTGGACGCCGAAGGCCTGCTGCAGACGCGGGTTCGCATCGACGTCGACCTTGGCCAGCACGAGGCGTCCCCCATAGGAGGTGACGACGTGTTCGAGGATGGGCGAGAGCTGTTTGCAGGGTTCGCACCATTCGGCCCACAGGTCGATGACGACGGGCACGCGGTCGGACATCGCCACCAGGCTGGTGAAGGTCGACTCATCGACATCGAAGACCAGTCCGGGAACGGCGACCGCATTCGGGTCCCCTCCGGCCTGGCCGCCGGCGGCACCGGCACCCGCACCGGCCTGTCCGCCCTGTTCGGCCGGCATATTCTTGCTGCGCACCGCCGACAGGTCGAGTCCCTGATCGGGCTGTGCGTTCTCCTGCGAGGGATCCATTGACACGTGGTCTCCTTTGTGACGCGGTCGGTGGGCTCGGTGCAAACCGTGACGCACCTGGTCCATGCTTTTCCAACAGAACGTATCAACACCGGTGCGCCCACGGCTATTTCTGTAGCCGTCAGGGAAGTAGCACCACGGTGCCGACCCTTCCGCCTCAGCCTGCTTCGGCTCCGGCGAGAGTCTCGAGACCGCCGATGAGTCTGACCTTGCCGTCCTTGGGCATGAGGAAGGTGAGCACCTGGGTGGTCTTCGTCGTCACCGGGTCCTTGGTCGTCGCAGAGCCGACGAGTTCCTTCTGCGGCGATGACAGGGTCAGGGTGCCGGTGCGTCCCTCTTTCGATTCGGGGCTGATCGTCGATTCGGCGTCGATGACTCCGGTGACGATGGCGGCGTCCCCGGCGGTGCCCTGCGCGACGAGCTCCTTGCCCGGGGTGTACTTGTACTTCACCTCGGCATTGCCTTCTTCGGCGCTGGCCTTCTGCTCCTTCTGGTTCTTCCAGATGGACTTCGAGAAGTCATCGGAGTCGAATTTCTTCGCCTCCTTCGAGTCCGCTCCGCTGCCGAGGGCCTTCGCGTAGTCGGCGACGGCCTTCTCCGGAGTCGTGACGAAGTCCTTGGATCCGGGCTCGAGCATCGTCGCGCCCTGACGCGAGTCGGGCAGTTCGGGCAGCTTCGTGCCGGCCGTCAGCTGGGTCTGCGACCACAGTTTGTAGTTGCTGCGCGGATCCTCCTGGGTCAGCACGAGCAGCTGCGAGCTCCCTCCGGCAGAGGTGATCAGGCTGGTCACGCGCGGCCAGGCATCGGTGGCCGAGGTGTAGTTGGCGACGATCTCGTCGCTGGCCACGGCCGGTGCCATCTTCTGGTCGTCGACGTCTTCCTTGATCGTGTACAGGTCTTCGCGCTGTTTGAGAGCAGGGCCGGCGGCACGTTCGGCCAGCGCCTTCTTGTCGGTCTTCTTGTCTGCGGCCTTGATGTCGGTGGCGACAGAGTCGAGGATCCGCTTGGCCTGGTCGTCGGTGACTCCCGCGGCCGCTGAGCTCGGCGCCTCGGACGGTTCGGGCTTCGGCAGCTCTTCGGGCCCGCAGGCGCTGAGTGCGAGCACGGGGACGACGGCGAATGCGGTGCCATATTCGGCGAGCTTGCGGCGACGTTCCTGGCGGGCCTTGCGTCGGTTCGCTTCCTTCTTCGAATTGTTCGCGCCGAGGACGAGGAGGACGACGCCGCTGATGAAGACGACACCTCCGATGATCATCAGCGGCAGCGCCCAGGGGGTGTCTGCGTGGTTGGGCCAGGTCAGCGTCACGGATTTGACCGCTCCGGCTTCACCGTCACCGGCGATGAGGAAGCCGGTTCGGTTGGCATCGTCGTTCCACTCCAGTTCCACCGAATCGGTGCCGGTGACTTCCGACTGCCACAGATCGGCACCGGCCGGGTTGGGCACCTTGCCTTCACCGTCGGTCGCCTTGGTCGTGAGCTTTCCGCCTTCGGCGAGACCGGTGATGCGGTCGTAGGCGGACTGTCCTGCCCAGGCTTCGACGTTCTCGATCGGAGCTTGGGCGATCGTGAGGTCGCCGCTGCCCTTGACCGTGAGGGTGGTCGGGGTTTCGTAGAGGTTGAGCATTCCGGGGTCGACGATGACTGCCGGTTTGTCGGCGTCGATCTGTGCGGTGGCAGTGATCGTTTCCTCCGGCGCCCACAGGGTCTTCTGCAGGATGCCGAGGCCACCGACGACGACACCCACCACCATGAGGATCACAGCGAATGTGTAGCGCACGTGCGTACCTTCCCTCAGCCGAGCAAAAATGGCACCCCAGTTCGGGGACTCTCCAAGTTTAAGTCACATGCCGGACATCGCCTTTGTGCGCACGCTCAGTGTGTGTCGACGTTCACACGCCCGCCCCGGAATGTCCCGATCATTGGCCCCTGGCCTAAGCTGGGCGGGTGAGCAACGACAGAATTGTGTGGATCGACTGCGAAATGACCGGCCTCGACGAGGTGCGGGACGAACTCATCGAGGTGGCCGCGATCGTCACCGACTTCGAGCTCAACCCCCTCGACGAGGGAATCGACATCGTCATCAGGCCTTCGGCGGATGCCCGGGCGAACATGAATGAGTTCGTCACGAATATGCACACCACCTCGGGTCTGATCACCGAACTCGACGCGGGCACCACCGTCGCCGAGGCGCAGGCCCAGGTCCTCGAATACGTGAAGAAGCATGTCCCGAGTCCGGCAAGGCTCCGCTGGGCGGGAATTCGGTCGGCACCGACAAGGTGTTCCTGAACAAGCAGATGCCCGAACTCGTCGAGCACCTGCACTACCGGATCATCGACGTCTCCTCGGTCAAGGAACTGGCCAAGCAGTGGTTCCCCCGCGCCTACTTCCAGGCACCGGCGAAGCACGGCGGGCACCGCGCGCTCGGCGACATCATCGACTCGATCATCGAGCTCCAGTACTACCGGAGGGCCGTGTTCTCCGCCGAGGGACCGAGCTCCGACGAGGCGAAGTCGATTGCCGCCGAGGTGGCCGAGACCTACCCGAAGCAGACCGACGAGGACTGACCGCCGCCTTCCGAAGCGATCGTGAGCACCAGCCCGGTTCCGCAGATGCGGAACCGGGCTGATCATTCTCTGAGACCGGTCGGATCTGAACCCGACCTTTCGATATGATGGTTTCATCATGCCATTGGATCAGCTTCAGCGCCCCCTGTACGAGGTCAAGGCGAACCTCTTCAAGGGCCTCGCCCACCCCTTCCGCATCCGCATCCTCGAGCTCCTCTCCGGCAACGACGAGGTCAGTGTGGCCGATCTGCAGGCAGAGACCGCGCTCGAGGCCTCGCACCTCTCGCAGCATCTCGCGGTACTGCGGCGCCACCGTCTCGTCGAATCCGAACGTCGGGCCAGCCATGTCTACTATCGTCTGGCCGACCGGCGCACCGCAGAGCTGCTCGCGGTGGCCAGGAGCCTGCTGCTGACGATGCTCGAAGACGATGAGCAGCGACTCGCTGAAGCCCGGTCACTGCCGAAGATCCCGGGCGCGGATACCGCATGAGCCCGGCATCGCTGCTGCGCCGCACCCGGTCTCTGCTGCCGTCGGTCGCCGACTACCGTGAGACCCGCCGCTCCTGGCCGAAGGACCTGCTGGCCGGAGCCACCGTCGGCATCGTCGCCCTGCCTTTGGCGCTGGGGTTCGGAGTCAGCTCCGGTCTCACGGCTGAGCAGGGACTCATCACCGCGATCGTCGCTGGCTTCTTCGCTGCTGTCTTCGGCGGTTCGCACCTGCAGATCTCCGGTCCAACCGGTGCCATGGCCGTGGTGCTCGTGCCGATCGTGGCCAGTCACGGCGCCGAGGCGGTCATCACGGTCACCCTCATCGCCGGGCTCATCGTCGTCGCCGCCGGTCTGCTGCGTTTGGGGCGGACAGTGTCGTTCATTCCGTGGCCGGTGATCGAGGGGTTCACGATCGGCATCGCAGCGATCATCTTCCTCCAGCAGATTCCGTTCGTCACGACTCCGCGCTATCTGGCACCGGGTGAGGTGAGCATGAATGCCTTCGCGGCAGCCGTGCAGCTCATCTCGGATGCGGACTGGTCGTATCTGCCCTATTCTCTGGGCGCTGTGGCGATCGTCGCCGTGTGCATGGTGGTCTCCCCGAAGATCCATTCCGCGATTCCCGGATCGCTGGTCGGCATCATCATCGTCACCGTGCTGTCTGGAATCATTCCGAACCCGTTGGCCACGATCGAGGCGATCCCCCAGTCCTTGCCTGCCCCGAGCATTCCCGTCATCGATCCTGCCGTTCTGCCGGCTCTGCTGCCGGCTGCGGGCACGATCGCCGCGCTCGCCGCCATCGAATCGCTGCTCTCGGCCAGGGTCGCCTCGTCGATGTCCGATGCCGGTGCCTACCAGCCCGATCGGGAGCTCGTCGGTCAGGGTGTTGCGTCGATCGGGTCCTCGTTGTTCGGCGGCATGCCCGCCACCGGTGCGATCGCCCGCACCTCGGTGAATATCCGGGCCGGAGGGCGCACACGTCTGGCTTCGATCACCCATGCGGCGGTGCTGCTGCTCATCGTGTTGGTGGCAGCGGCTCCGGTGAGTCAGATCCCGTTGGCCGCCCTTGGCGGAGTCCTCTTCGTCACCGCAGTGCGCATGATCGACCTTGAGACGATGCGCTCGATTCTGCGCTCGACGAAATCCGATGCCTTCGGGTTCGTCATCACTGCGCTCATCACCGTCTCCTTCGACCTCATCGTGGCTGTGGGCATCGGTGTCGTCGTGGCGGCGTTCTTCGCTCTGCGGAAACTGTCCGCAACGACCTCGGTTCGCATCGAACGACTTTCGGAAACAGAGGCCGCTCAGCCAGGCGACGAGAAGATCGCGATCGTCCATTTCCGAGGACCGCTGTTCTTCGCTTCGGCCGATCGCATCTCCGATGAGGTCATGGAACTCAATGGAGTCTCGGTCGTCGTGCTGCGGATGTCGCAGCTCGAACTCGTCGATGCCACCGGAGCTCATATCCTCACCGAAATGGTCACGGCTCTCGAACGCCGCGGGATCACGGTGCTCATCAAAGGCGTCAGGGACAGTCAGGCCGGACTGTTCGAACAGGTCGGAGTGCTCGCCGCCCTGCGCCACCACCGGCACCTGTTCGATGAGCTGCCGGCGGCACTCGACCACGCTCGCTCTCATGTGGAGCGGGCACACCAGAGCTGAATCAGCTTCAGCCGGCCTTCTTCTCGGGCCGCGCGAAGATGTTCGACGGGAAGGCACCGGACTTCGCGATCACGCGCAGCAGGTCACGGCTGGGGGCGAGCAGCGATTCGATCGTCGCATCGTCGAGCACCGACCAAGCGGTGGCGACGGTGCCGTCGGTCAGTGCTTCGACCTGTTCCTTCAGGTCCCGTCCCGCCTCGGTGATGGTAGGCAGGTCGAAACCGCGGTCGTCCTTCTCCACGGTGATCAGCCCCGCCTCGGCGAGTCGGGTCTGTCCGGTCTGCCATTCCTCGTCGGTGTAGCCGCGGGTCTTCTGTGCTGCTCGCGGACGGAATCCGGCTCCGGTCGCGACATCGAGCATGAGAGCGTCGATTCCGGGCACACCGGCGGTGACGAGGGAGGCGACATGGCCGTCGCCGCGGAATTCGCGGGCCACGGTGGCCACGTCCCACAGCTTCTCGAAAGCGGTGTTCGCTTGGTGGGAGCCGATGACGTCGGCGGTGGCCGCGGACAGGGGCCGCCCGGCGAAGTCCATGGCGGTGAGCACGGGGGTCAGCGTTTCGGTCAGCTGGGTGGCCGCCTCGGTGAGCAGGGCGATATCGTCACGGTCGCCGAAGAGTTCGGCCATGTACGCGCTCACGGCGTCGAAGCGGGCCTCGATCATCTGCTCGGGAGTGACCGTCTCCCAGATGCGGGGCAGCATCTCGGCGATGAAGTTCGGGGAGTAGTTGTAATAGGCGGCGGACACGACTCCGGGATTCACCCGTCCCAACGGGGCCGACCGGGCGGCCATATTGCCTTCGACGCCGGGCGCGAGTCCCTGTTCGGCGTACTTTGCGCCGACCGTCTGTGAGAAGTAGATCGATGAGTGGAACGAGCTGATGCGGGCCGAGACCGTTCTGATGTTCTGTGTGCGCTGGGAATCCATATCGTCATCCTATGGGCGGTCCCGTCCCAGGTAAATGGGTCTGCGCGGGCATCGTCGCCACCGAGATCGACGCAGGAGATTAGCGCAGGGTCATAGGACCTAAATCGTTTCGCCCTCCCCCGAGGCGACCGGACTTCCGCGTTGATCCGCGCACCGGCGCGCCCCTCCGGTCGTGTCCATTTGCCGCGTCAGAACCCGGTGCTACCGTCTGAGCATGGAGTGACACGGACCGTTTGCGACCACGGCATCGTCCCGGTCGGAAGCCATCCGCCAACCGCATCAGCACAGCGTCCGGCTTGGAGGTCAGATGAGGATCGCACTGTTCGCCACCTGCATCGTCGATGCGATGTATCCCGAGGTTGCGCAGGCAACCGTGAGTATTCTGCGCCGGCTCGGCCATGAGGTGATCTTCCCCGAAGGCCAGTCGTGTTGCGGGCAGATGCACATCAACTCCGGTAAGTTCGCGCAGGCCGAACCGGTCATCGCCAATCACGTCCGCGCCTTCACGAGCACCGAATGGGATGTCGCCGTCGCCCCGTCCGCCTCCTGCGTGGCCTCGCTCGGCCACCAGCAGCCGATGGTCGCCACCCGGGTGGGCAATGATGCCCTGGCGTCCGAGGCCGCCGAGGTGGCCGGCCGCACCTACGAGCTCACCCAGTTCCTCACCGACGTCCAAGGCGTCACGGATGCCGCTACCGATCTCGGTTCCTATTTCCCGCACCGGGTGACGTATCACCCGTCGTGCCACGGAATGCGGTTGCTGCGCCTCGGCGATCGGCAGTCCTCCCTCGTCCGGTCCGTCGAGGGCATCGACTTCGTCGAACTGCCTCTGGCCGATTCCTGCTGCGGGTTCGGCGGCACCTTCTCCGTGAAGAACCCGGAGGTGTCCTCGGCGATGCTCGCCGACAAGGTGCGCACGATCCAGGCGACCGAAGCCGATGTCTGCACCGGCGGCGATGTCTCCTGTCTGCTGCACATCGGCGGCGGAATGTCGCGGTTCGAACGCACCGGCAGCTTCGACGGCGCCCCGGACGTCACCGCCGTGCATGTGAAGGAGACGAGCTCGACCGATGAGCATGGGCACACGACCGAGACGCTGACGACGGTCGTCGGGGCCGACGATGATGACCACCTCGCCCCAGGCCATCGGGGCACCTCTCCGTCCGAGCCGAGCCGCACCCAGTCCGGGTTCCGCGTCGGTCAAGCCGCGGTCCATCTGGCCCGGATCCTCGCGTCGACGAGGGAGGACCCGCTGCGGGCGCCGAGCGAAGGAGCAGAAGTGAGCGGAGGGAGCCTGCGATGACCTTTCTGGGAATGCCGCTGCTGCCGTCGAAGCGACGCAGCGATCTGCCCGGCGGGCAGGGCAACATCATCGAAGCCGAGGCCTTTCCCGAGGTCTCACACCAGCATCTGAGCAACCAGCAGCTGCGCAACAACATCGGCCACGCCACCTCGACGATCCGGTCGAAGCGCGCCGAGGTCGTCTCCGAGCTCGACGACTGGGAGAACCTGCGCGACGCCGGTGAGGCCACGAAGAACGAAGTGATGGAGAACCTGCCCGAGTACCTCGCGCAGTTCGAAGAGGCATTCACCGCCGCCGGCGGCATCATCCACTGGGCCCGTGACGCCGATGAGGCCAATGCCATCGTCACCGAACTCGTCGAGGACAATGCGCCGGTGCTCGAGACCGGCCGCCGCGAGGTCATCAAGGTCAAGTCGATGGCCACCCAGGAGATCGGTCTCAACGAGCACCTCGAGGCCGAGGGCATCGATGCGTTCGAGACGGATCTGGCCGAACTCATCGTCCAGCTCGGCGAGGACAAACCCAGCCACATCCTCGTTCCCGCCATCCACCGCAACCGGGATGAGATCCGTGAGATCTTCATGGACAAGATGCCCGACGCCGGGGAACTGACGAACGAACCTGCCGTCCTCGCCGAGGCGGCCCGCCGACATCTGCGCCACAAATTCCTCACCACCAAGGTCGCGATCTCCGGAGCGAACTTCGGTATCGCGGAGACCGGCACCCTCGGAGTGGTCGAGTCCGAGGGCAACGGGCGCATGTGCCTGACCCTGCCGGAGACGCTCATCACCGTCATGGGCATCGAGAAGCTGCTGCCGAGGTTCGCCGATCTCGAGGTGTTCCTGCAGCTGCTGCCACGCTCGTCGACGGGTGAGCGGATGAACCCGTACACCTCGTTCTGGACGGGGAAGTCCGAGGGAGACGGTCCACAGAACGTCCATCTCGTTCTCCTCGACAACGGACGCACTCGGGCGCTGGCCGATGAGCACGGACGTGCGGCGCTCAATTGCATCCGCTGCTCGGCATGCATGAACGTCTGCCCCGTCTACGAACGCACCGGCGGCCACGCCTACGGCTCGACCTATCCGGGACCGATCGGAGCGATCCTCTCCCCGCTGCTCACAGGAGTCGAAGAGCAGGGCAACGGTTCACTGCCGTACGCGTCGAGCCTGTGCGGCGCCTGCTACGACGTGTGCCCCGTGAAGATCAATATCCCGGAGATCCTCGTCCATCTGCGGGGCGAAGATGTCAAAGCCAACCACTCCCCTGTGTCCTCCCAGCTCGACGCCGCCCTCACCGGCGCGTCGTGGATGATGGGCGACGGGAAGCGGATGGCCGCGGCGGAGAAGGGACTGCCTCTCGCGCACAAGGTCACCGGCGGCGAGCAGATCAACGCTCTGCCCGGAATCGCCGGCGCCTGGACCTCGAGCCGCGACATCCCGGCCCTGCCCGAGAAGAGCTTCCGACAGCTGTGGGCCGAAGAGGAAGCGAACGACCGCGACGAGGAGGGACAGCGATGAGCGATACCGCCCGCGAGGAGATCCTCGCCCGCATCAGTGAGGCCCTCGGTCGCCGCGGCGGCGGGGAATACGTGTCGTCGTCTCCGCGCACAGCGGTACCGGGCACCGGCGGCACGGCAGATGCCGTATCCGGCGGGGTCGCCTCGGCGAAGCCTGCCGCCACGGCCGCCGACGCCGGATACCACCATGAGGGCACGCACACTGGTGAGGACCTCGTCGAGCTGCTCATCGACCGCCTCGTCGACTACAAAGCCAACGTCCACCGCGCCGACGGCGACCCGAGCGCAACGATCGCCGAACTCATCGGCGACCACTCCTCGGTCGTCGTCCCCCGCGGTCTCGACTCGTCCTGGCTGGAGGGGTACTCCGGTGATGTGCGGGTCGATGCTCCCGGTGAGGAGCTCAGCGTCGACGAGCTCGACGCTCAGGGGGCGGTGGTGACCGCCTCGGCGGTGGCGATCGCGCAGACGGGCACCATCGTCCTCGACGGATCGGGCGAGTGCGGCCGGAGGGCGATCACGCTCGTGCCCGACCATCATGTGTGCATCGTCCGGACGGACGACATCGTCGACATCGTCCCTGAGGGAATCGCTCGGCTCGACGCGCACGCACCCCTGACGTTCATCTCCGGGCCCTCGGCCACGAGCGACATCGAGCTCAGCCGGGTCGAAGGAGTGCACGGACCGCGCACCCTCGACGTCATCATTCTCAACGAGTGAGCGCAGCGGGGACGTTCGACTCTGCCGAGCCGGCGAGCGCACTCGGACCAGCGAATGCGAATGGACCGGCGAGTGCGCAACAATGGAGCCCATGACTACGGCGCAGACTCTTCAGTACCCGCAGCCGAACGAGCGGCCCCGACGTCGCCGCCGGCGGACGACGTTCATCGTCTCCGCCGTCGTCATCGTCCTCACCCTCATCATCGGCATCATCGCTGCCGACCGCATCGTCGACTACACCACGGAGCAGCGCATCGCCGACAGGCTTGCCGACTACGGAGACGCCGAGGTCTCTGTCGAAGGCTTCCCCATCCTCACGCAGCTGGCTTCCAGAGAACTGAACTCGGTGCATGTCACCGCCGATGAGGCCAACTATGAGGGCGTCGACTTCACCGATGTCAATGCGAAGCTCTATGACGTTCCCACCGGCGGGTCGAAGCCGATCGGCACCGTCGAGGGCACTGCGGTGCTCCCCCACTCGACCCTCGACGAGCTCGCCGCCGAGCATGCGAACCTGCCCGAGGGGATGTCTTTCACGACCGTCGACGGTGAGCTCTACCTCAAGGGGTCGATGCTCGGTCAGGATCTGCTCGTGGGCATCGACCCGAATGCCGACGGCAGACGGGTCGTCGTCGATGCGACGACGATCAAGCTGGGTTCGGCTGAGTTCTCCCTCGATCGCCTGCCTGGATTCCTCACCTCAGAGATCTCCGATATCGTCATCGATCTCGACTTCCTGCCCGCCGGTCTCGAACTCACCGACATTACCGCCACCGAGGCGGGACTGCAGGTGAGCCTCCACGGATCCGGGGTCAGCCTGCAGTGACCGGTTGGGGACCTGGGCGACTACGGTCGGGGCGGGCCGCCTCGGCGATCGGGTTCCTCGGCGGTCGGGTTCCTGGGGGAACCGAACCCGATTCTCGAAGATCAGTGGGGCCGAAGTGTCATCTTCGCCCGGTGGGCTCAGGGTTCGAGTGCAACAGTGGACTGGGCTCAAGCTACCTGCTCATGCAGCAGATCAGCTAGGACTTCGGCCGGTGGCACGGCCTTATGTCTCGGTGGCACGGCGCGCTGCCGGTCGGCTCCACTGTCGGGGATGACTCCCTCCATGCGCAATGCCGCTTTCCGCCTGAAAGTGTGGGTTCTGCCGCACTCGGGCACCAACGGCTACATCACCGCGTGGGGCGAGATGCAGTCGGGCACACAGCCGTTCTCACACGGAGATCTTCCGCTCCGACCCCTGGTGTGACTCTCCGACAGCTCTCATCTGCCGAGCCGACGACGTCCGCTCGAATCACGCACGGACGCTCAGCGTCGCCGAACTGAGCGCTGTCTGCACATCCACTCTTCGGGTCGATCTCTCTTGTCTGCCGACCACGAACGGGATCCCTGTGACCACTACCTCTGCACCCACCTCACGATCCGCCTCACCGAACACCCCGGGACAGCAGCTGTTCCGGGCGCTCCGCCGCGACACCGTCGGCGGCGCACTGCTCCTCATCGCCGCTGCTGCCGCTCTGATCTGGGCGAACTCCCCCGCATCGGCTGCATACTTCGCAATCCGCGACTGGGAATTCGGCTATGAACCCTGGCACCTGCGGCTGAGCATCGGACAATGGGCCGCCGACGGACTGCTCGCAGTCTTCTTCTTCCTCGTCGGCATCGAACTCAAGGCGGAATTCACCCGCGGTGACCTGCGGCGTCTCCGCACCGCCGTCGTCCCGATCACCGCGGCGGCCGGCGGAGTCCTCGTCCCCGCCCTCATCTGTGCGGCCCTTCTGCTCACCCGTCCGGAGCTGCTGCGCGGTTGGGCCATCCCCACCGCGACCGACATCGCCTTCGCCGTTGCCGTCCTCGCGATCGTCGGCTCCCACCTGCCCAAGGCGCTGCGCATCTTCCTGCTCACCCTGGCCGCGGTCGACGACCTGCTGGCGATCACCATTATCGCGGTCTTCTACACCGAGACCATCGCGATTCTCCCCCTTGCCACGGCACTCGGAGTCGTCCTCGTCTTCGGACTCGTCGCACACCGCTTCCGTCGCGTCTTCGTCGACCGTGCGTGGGCCGCGTGGGTCGTCCTCCTCTCGCTCGGCCTCATCGCCTGGGCACTCATGCACGCCTCCGGTGTCCACGCGACCATCGCCGGAGTGCTGCTGGGCTTCATGATCCCCGCCGTCGTCGGTCGTGGTTCGACCCGCACGACCGGTGACGAACACGCTCGCTCCATCGACCTCGCCGAGGCGCTCGAGCACCGTATCCGACCGCTGTCTGCCGGGTTCGCCGTTCCGGTCTTCGCCTTCTTCGCCGCCGGTGTCGATATCGGAGGACTCCACGGTCTGGCCTCCGCGTTCTCCCATCCCCTGACGTACGGGATCATGACGGCACTGATCGTCGGCAAGCCGGTCGGCATCCTCGCCTCCACGTGGCTGGTCACCCGGTTCACCGCAAGTGTGGACCCCAGCCTGCGCTGGGCCGACCTCACCGGCATCGGTCTGCTTGCCGGCATCGGCTTCACCGTCTCCCTCCTCGTCGCCGACCTCAGCTTCACCGCCGGTTCGGTCGAACACGATGTTGCGAAGGTTGCCGTTCTCAGCGCCTCACTGCTCTCGGCCGTGCTCGCCGCGCTCATCCTCACGGTCCGGAACGCCCACCACCGTCGCCGGTCTCAGGCGCTCCTTGCCGGACTCAGGCGCGAGTGAGGCCGACTCAGGAATCGATGTCCGGCGTCGGCACTGCTGTCGGGTCGGCGTCGATCGTGATCCGGACTGCGTCGATGACAGTGTGATCGCGCAGCAGCTCCTCTCCCGACACGGTCCAGGATTCTCCCTTCTTCTCCCCGCACGACTGGCCGCGCGGAGCGAAGACCTCACAGTCGACAGCGGTGATCGGTGCCGCGGACTCGATGACGAGGTCTCCAAGGTCCAGGGGTCGGACGTAGACGACGACGCCGTTGTCCTGTTCTCCGTTCAGGTCCGCGGCCGGCACGGCTGCTCCGGCAACCTCGTAGTCGAGGATTCCTCGGTGAGATCCTGCGGCGAGCCGGTCCGTGGAGAAGTCGATATCGACCGAATGCAGCTCTGTGTCGATGTGCGCCTCGCCAGCGGTCGAATCGATGGTTCCCCGCGGATTCGAATACTGAGCCCGCAGGTACGGAGGCAGCAGAGACTCGGTGTCGGGCAGGCGGAATCCGTCGTGGACTTCCCCGCCGAACCCCCATGCCGTATCGAGCGCGAGCTCGAGTTTCGTGTCCATCCGCACCGAGTAGCTGCCGTCGGCGGCGATGCTGACCGTGTGCTCGACATACTTGCTGCGCAGCGGGTTCGGTGCGGCATCCACTCCGCCGGGCGCTGCGATCACAGTCGTGATCGCCACAGCCGCTGCGAGCGCCGCCGTGACGGAAAACGCGCGACTGCGTGCGAATCTGTGCTTCATCTCGCTCATCCCTACCTTTCAGACGCGGGGATCGGGGACGCCGTCATTCCTGCAGGAGGAGCGAAGGCGATGATTTCACGGCTGTCGGCTACGGACTCCCGCCACACCACGTGCGCGCCGGTATCAGAGTCATCAGCGTCATCGACCCGAGCGAATGATTCAGCGTCACAGCCGTCGCCGAGGGCGAAGTCGACGTTGTCGGCAGGACAGTAGACGGGCCCGTCGGTGTCGATGTCGAGCGTATGTGTCTTCTGAGCGAGCTGACCATTGCCGAGGGCGGGGACGGGCACGGCGAAGAATTCCACGCCGTCCACGGAGATGAACACGTCATCGAGGGCGTATTCGAGCTCGATGACATGACGACCTTCGCTCCACTGCACGGCTTCTCCGTCGGAATCCTGCGGGGTGATTTCGACGTGCACCGCCGGATGGTCGAAGCCCTTCTGCTCCGACTCGTCGACGTCGATGTTCAGCTCTCCGAGGGCTTTCGGTGAGTCCTGAGTCGAATCGTCGGCTGTGCTCAGCTCGACTGCGCTCAGCGACGACAGTGTCGGCATCATCGCCAGTCGGCGGTCGGTTTGCGGATCTTGACCCACCCCTGCGTCACTGATCCACAGACCGACAGGTTGTCGGTTCTCGGGTGGGGTTTCGAAGATCAGCCTTTGGCGGATCTGCACGGTCCCGTCTCTGCGCGGGGCCACCTCGGTAATGGTCTCCTGCGGGGTCAGCGCATGTTCGGACAGCCTCGTGGTCTCGTGGTGGGGCGGTGTGGACCGCAGCACCAACGCGGTCACGATCACGCCGATGACGACAACGGTGACCGCGGTGAACGCGAGGCCGACGAGGAGGAGCAACTTGGTCCGTGTCATGGTTCCAACGTAGTATCGGGCCGGTGTCAGCGCAGGCACGAGCGGTGCCAGTCCTGGAACAACCGACTACAACTGCAGCAGGAGGTGCCATGCGATCGCCCATCCCGGATTTCCTCGATGAGACGCTCGAACGATTCCGACCGGACCGGTCCGGGGAGAATGCGGACTACATCCCGGACCTTGCCTCAGCGGATCCGGAGAAGCTCGCGATCTGCATCTCGACCCTCGACGGCATCGAATACACCTCCGGCGACGCCGACTTCGAGTTCTCGATCCAATCGATGTCGAAGCCCTTCATCTACGGTCTCGCCCTCGAGCAGGAGGGCCTGGCCGGAGTGCTCGAGCACGTCGGCGTCGAACCCAGCGGTGAGAAGTTCAATGAGCTCTCGCTGGACAAGAAGTCGGGCCGCCCACTCAACCCGATGATCAACGCCGGAGCCATGACCATCCACTCGCTCCTCGGCGATCCCGGTGCAGGACTGGCCGAACGCACCGAGATCGTGCGCGCGGGCCTCTCCCGCTTCGCCGGCCGGGAGCTGTCGATCGACGAATCGGTGGCCGACGGGGAGTGGCGCGAAGCCTACCGCAACGTCGCCATTGCGAACATGCTCCGCTCCTACGACATCTTCTATGACGACCCCGACGAGGTGGTCCGCGGCTATATCGAACAGTGCGCGATCACCGTCACCGTCAAAGACCTCGCCATCATGGCCTCGACGCTGGCCGGCGGCGGCATCAACCCGCTGACCGGGGAACGGGTGCTCTCCCCCAGGGTCAACCGGCAGGTGCTCGCAGTCATGATGACGTGCGGCATGTACGACGCAGCCGGCGACTGGATGACGGAGATCGGGATTCCCGCCAAGAGCGGTGTCTCCGGCGGAGTCTTCGGTGTCATGCCCGGTCAGGTCGGCATCGCCACGTTCTCCCCGCGCCTGGACAGGCACGGCACGAGCGTCCGCGGAGCGAAGATCTTCCAGGACCTCTCCGACCGCCTGAGCCTGCACATCATGGATGCTCCGGAACCGGCACGGTCGATCATCCGCCGTGACCGCCGCTTCGTCGACTCGGAGGGCAAGATGGTCCGCATCTGCAGCCTGCAGGGACTCATCCAGTGGAGCGGTTCGGAGAACGTCCTGCGCGCGATGGACGAACCCGGTTCCACCACGAACACCTTCGTCCTCGACCTGCGCCGCGTCAACGAGATCAACTCCGTCGCCCGGAGCATGCTCACCGAGGCGCTGTCACGAATGAAGGACGATGGGATCCGCGTGGTCCTGCTCGACCCCGACGACATGATGCAGTGCAGGGGACCGAACTCCGCGCTTCCGGACGTGCAGATCCTCGATTCGCTCAAATCGGTCAAGGGCCTCAAACGCATCCGCGACGACCGGCGCCGGGAGATGGCCGACCGGTCCCACTGACCGCGATGGCGGGTGATCGGTTGGCCCACCTGACAGCGACGGTGGGCGGTCGACCGGTCCCACCGACCGCGGGTCCCGACGGTCGACGAGTGCCGCCTGACCGCGACGGCGGGCGGTCGACAAGGATTTGATAAGGTGAGCCTTACCGAACCCCTGCGCCGAGGCGGCTCCTCCCTCAGAGCCCGACCGTGAGCTTCCAGGGGCACCCCGTTTGAGAAAGGCCGCCCGTGACGACCGCACCCGACACCCCCGAACGCACCGCACGACCTGCCCGCCGGCAGGCGGTGCTCACCGTCCTCGAGAGGACCGAGGTCAGCCCGCATCTGGTGCGGCTCCGCCTCGGCGGCGATACCTTCGACAACATCAGCTCGAACGATGCGACCGACAAGTACGTCAAACTCCTCTTCGCCGATCCGGCGCATGAGCTCGTCCCACCCTATGATCTGGCGCAGCTGCGCGAGGAGTCTCCCGAGAAGCTGCCGAGCCGGCGCACCTACACGGTGAGGGAGATCGACCTGGAGGAGAAGTGGCTGAGCATCGACTTCGTCATCCACGACGATGACGGAATCGCCGGTCCCTGGGCGAAGAACGCGCAGCCCGGAGACACACTCGTCCTCTCCGGAGCAGGCGGAAAGTACGCCCCCGCTGCCGAGTCCGCCTGGCACCTGCTCATCGCCGACCATTCCGCGATCCCCGCCGTGACCTCTGCCCTCGAGGCGATGCCCGCCGGAGCTGCCGGGGTCGTCCTGGCGTGCGTCACCGACGAAGCCGATCGCGTTCTGCCTGCAGCGCCTGCCGGCATCGAAGTGAGATGGGTGGACTCGGACGCAGAGCTCATTGCCGCGGTCGAGGAGCTCGAATGGCGTTCGGGCACCCCGCAGGTCTTCGCCCACGGCGAGCGCGAGACGATCAAGATCATCCGCACGATCCTCAAGGACCGCGAAGTCCCGCGGGAGTCGCTGTCGATCTCCGCCTACTGGGCCCGCGGACGCGCCGAGGACCAGTTCCAGGCCGAGAAGCGCGAACCCATCGGCCAGATCGACTGATGTGCCTGCCCGGTCACGCCGACCGCTCGAGTTGCCGTCGACCGCTCGCGTTATGGGGCGAGCGGTCGACGCTGAGGTGAGCGGTCGGCGGGGATTCAGCTGCGACGGCGGGTGAGGAAGAAGGCCGCACTGCCGATCGCGATAAGACCGACAGCGATGCCGCCGAGGATGAGGTACTGACCGAGATCGGCGCCGGTACGCGGCAGCGGATCTCCGTCGGCGTCGCTGGAAGCTTCGGAGTCGTCTGCGTTCGAGCCGGCTGCTGAGTCGCTGCCAGCGCCGGTGTTCGAGTCGCTGTCCGACTCCGCCCCGTCAGCGCCCGTACCGTTGGCGGCCGAGTCCGATTCGCTGCCCGAGTCCGATTCGCTGCCGGCATCGGCCTGAGCATCGTCGTCGGTACCCGCATCCTCGTTCGCACCCGCGTTTTGGTCAGCGCCGGCATCGTCATCGGCACCCGCAGCATCAGCGCCGGCGTTCTCATCGTCGCCGTCGTCTCCACCGTTCGCGAGATCGGCGACCGAGTAGAGGCTCGTCGTGCCCGAGACCTCGTTGCCGACGACGAGCGCGGCCTCTCCCGTCGGCGACTCGTCCGCACCGAGGAACGTGAGGCCCTCCGGCCCGAGGTCTCCGGCGCGCGAGAGCAGCTCAGCCGGATCCGAGGCGTCCTCGATCTCGTCCTCGACGGAGACCGAGAAGTCCCGGTTGTTGAAGTAGGTCGCAAACTTCGGTGCGCTCGGCTCGCTGAGATCGAAGGCGGCGATTCCGCCGATGCGTTCGAAGCCGACGAAAGCGTAGGTCCTCTCCCCCACTTCACCGATGGTCAGCGCCTCGGGCTCGGGGCCTTTGTCGTCGCTGCGCCCCTCGAGGTTCGACTCGGAATGGTTGGAGTTGAAGAACTCGGGCACCGCCTCGGCGGTCAGCTTCTCGAACTCGTCCCCGGAATCGGCGACGAGCTTCCCATCGGTCGTCCACACGGAGAACGAGCGAGCACCGAAGGCCACGAGCTCCTCGTAGCAGTCGCCGGCGTCGTTGAGGCCCAGATCGGTGATGATGTTCAGTCGCCCGAGATCCTCATCGCCGAGCTTGTCGGCCAGCGGCGAGGTCTCGCACACCGGCGCGAGGCCGTCTTCGCCGAGGTCCTTGACCCTGGCCGCGTCGACGAAGTCACCCCACTCCCGCGAATCGCCCTCGTTCGCGGTCACGAGGTAGTCGGTGCCGCCGGAGGTGAGCGTCGAGATCGTGTCGGGCATGTACGCGCCCTTGAGCCCCTCGTATTCGGTGATGTTCACGGTCGGGGCATCCTCGGGATCCCGGTCGGAGGCGTCGAGACCGCTGCCGGCCTGGCCATGATCTTTGAGACCCAGCGGGAGGATCTCCTCTACCGACGCCGAGGCGATGTCGACGACCGCGATCGCGTTCGCTTCCTGCAGGGTCGCATAGGCCTTGTCACCGGCGACAGTGATGTACTCGGGTTCGAGATTGCGCGAAATCGGCAGGTCCTCTTCGGGTGTCGGTCCGAAGATCCGCACATCCTCGGGCAGGGTCTTCGTCCCGCCGTCCTCGAACTCGTGGAAGTCCGCAGTGTGCACGTCCGAGGCCGACGGTGCGGCCACCTCGGCGGGGAGGTCGATGACGGACACCGAACCTTCGGGGTCGGTGGAGAAATCATCGGCCGGCTCGCCCTCGTTCGCGACCAGGGCGTGGCTGCCATCCGGGGTGACGGTGACCATGTCGGGCAGGGACCCGACAGGAACTTCGCCGAGGATGTCCGCCTCGGAGTCGTTCGCGTCGAAGAACATCACGGTTCCCGGCTGCGTCTTGTCCTCGTTCTCGAGGGCGATGACGCCGAGGCCGTCCTCGCGGATGGAGATCGAGTTCGCCACCCCGGTGCCGGTGATCTCGGAGACCTTCTGCGGGTCTGTCGGGTCCGAAGCGTCGATGACGTCGACGGTGGCCGCCTGGGCGTTGACGGTGAAGACCGTGTCACCGTGGACCGCGGTGATCTCGGCGGCGATTCGTCGAACTGTCCGGTCTCGTGGGATCCGAGGAAGCCCATCTCGCTCTGCGCATCCGAGGCCGAGGAGCTGATGGGATCGTCCACTTCTGCAGCTTGGGCGGAGCTTGTGCTTGTCGTCGAGCCGCCGACGGTGAAGCCGGTGGCCAACAGGAGGGCGGCCGCCGAGGCCGTGAGCGTCTTCGCAGACAGTGGGATCGTCATCGGTTCTCCGGGATCGATTGGGTGTCGCGGGCCGACTGAACCCGCAAACACCTATTCATAGGCACCCGGAATGGACCGGTTCCGAACCGCAGATGGACGGACGGTGAACTCGTCTGCCCGGCGACGACGCGCCGACCGCTCACGTTGCCGTCGCTGTACCAGGGTGTGCGGTGCGCGGTCGGCGGAGACGTCAGCGCTCGGCGAGGTTCGGGGGTCAACCGAGGTTCGGGGTCAGGCAAGGTCGAGGTGCTCGGCCACCTCGGCGACTTTCCGCTTCGCTGCGGCGTCGAGATCGCGGACCGGCAGGGGAAGGCTGCCGGCACCCACGAGCCCGAGGTGTTCGGCGATGGCGGCGGTCACGCGCAGGCTTCCGCCGAATTCGGTGAACAGATCCCACAGCGGCTGCAGCTCGGCGGAGAGTTCGCGGGCCAGCTGCGCATTGCCGAGTTCCGCGGCCCGCGTGATCTCGAGCAGCGGCTCGGGGATGGTGCCGCCGACTGCCGTGTACCAAGCATCACAACCGGCGATGAGGCCCTCGGCACCATGGGCATCGCCGGAGATGCCGATCGTCACCTCGCTGCCGATGGCCGCACGGATATCGCCGATGCGCTCCTCCCATCCGGCAGGTGAGGCCGGAGTTCCGGGGATCTTGATCGAGGCCACACCGTCGAGCCCGGCCAGGCGCGAGTAGAGCTCGGTGGTGAACGTGAAGTGCGTGGTGCCGGGGTTGTCGTAGACGACGACGGGCAGGTCGGTGGACTCGGTGACCGTGCGGAAGAGGCCGAACACCTCGTCGTCGGTCAGCGGCTGATAGCTCACCGGCGCCAACAGCAGTCCGTGGGCTCCGGCGGCTTCGGCCGAGGCTACATTGGCCAGCACATCCCTCGTCCGCAGCGCCCCGACGCCGACGAAGACGGGAATGTCGAGAGCGGATTCGACCGTCAACGCAGCCACTCGGGCACGCTCATCGGTGTCGAGATACGCGTACGAACCGGTCGAGCCCAACGCTGTGATCGAGTCGACTCCGGCGAGGACGAGGCGTTCGATGAGCCCGACGAAGGCATCCTCATCGATCGACTCATCCTTCAGCGGCGTCAGCGGGAAGGCACTCAGCCCGGTGAACAGAGACGCGTCGGGGGTGTTTGTCAATGGTCCTCCTCGGGTGGGTGTGGGCCGCCGATGGCGCGAACCCGGTGTGGCGGCAACGCGTCTCGGGTGGCGGCAGCGGATGGGTTCGTCTGCGTTCAGTCTGCCAGGTCAGTCGCGGGCGGACAGGTACGTCTCGAACACGTCGAGCTCCGGTTGGGCGGAGGCGACCTCCACGGCGGCCGCGCCCACGGCGTTGGCTGCCCGCAGTGCGCGTTCCGGCGCGAGTCCGCTGATCAGGCCGATGGTCAGGGCCGCGCAGTAGGCGTCTCCGGCGCCGACTGCGCTCACGGGGGTCGCTTCGACCGCCTCGGCGAAGGCGATCTGCTCACCCTTCTGCAGCAGTGCCGATCCCTTCGCCCCATAGGTGACGGCCACGAGCTGCCCGGTCTGCAGCTGCGGCAGCCGGCAGTATTCGGTCTCGTTGACGATGATGAGATCGGCACGATCGACCACCTCGGCGGGCAGAGGACGGGCGGGAGCCGCGTTGACGGCGAGGAACCCGGGCACACGCTGGGCGAGTTCGACGATGAGGTCGAGAGGGATCTCGAGCTGAGTGAGCACGGCCTCGTGGGCACCGAATTCGATTCCCGCGAGGCTGACTGAAGCATTTGCACCTTCGCACACGGCGATCTGGTTCTCACCGGCGGCGTCGACCATGATGAGCGCGGTCCCGGTCTCGGCGGTCGCCTCGGCGATGTCATCGGTCCGCACGCCGGCGGCACGGAGCGCTTCGAGCATCGCCCGGCCGTCGGAGTCGCGACCGACCGCACCGATCATGCGGGTCCGCGCACCGAGACGGGCGGCCGCTGCGGCCTGATTCGCGCCCTTCCCACCGGGCGAGCGCGACAGTCGGCCGCCTCCCACGGTCTCACCGGCGGCGGGAAGTCGGGAGGTCGTGGCGGTGATGTCGGCGTTGATGCTGCCGACGACCGTCAGGGAGCAGTCGGTGGTCATGACCTCATTATCGATGATCGCGGGCGGGGCGACGATGACCGTCGACGATCGGGGGTGGGGCGAGTGTGGGCACACGGCGGGAATGAGAGAAGCCCCGTGATCCGTTCGCACAGATCACGGGGCTTCCCGAGCGGGGTGAGTAACGGGACTTGAACCCGCGACATCCGCGACCACAACGCGGCGCTCTACCAGCTGAGCTATACCCACCACATGCGCTGCACCCCAAGGCGCAGACAGCAAGATATATCGTAACCGCTCCCGCCTGACCCGGGCAAACCAGAACCGCCCCTGAGCCCCGATGAGACGCAGATCTCATTGCGTGCAACGATTCAGTAGAGATCTATAACGGTTTCGGAAAACGGGTAGGAGCACCTCAGGACATTCATTAGTATTGACTCGGCCCTGCCCTCGATGACTGTCAAGGAACCCTGTACATGCCTCGTGCGTTGATCTCCGTCTCCGACGACGGGTTCACCTACACCACCCTCAACGGGGCGACGAGTCGCTATTCGGACACCGGGCGGGCCATCTCCTACCTCAGCGACTATGCCAAGGAGACCGCGACTGCCCTGACCGTGACGATCGATGATGGGTCGAAGAAGACCGAGATCGGCATCGATGAGAACGGGAAAGTCGGGGCGGCCCCCGCGCAGGACACCGGCGCCGAGGCGGCCGTGGACGAAGCGTCCGCCGCGACGTCCACGGATGGTTCGGATGGTTCGGCGCAGGCGCCCGGACATCCGGAGCCTTCTAACCAGAAGGCAAAGGGCCAGAGCTCGAACGGTGACAGCTACCCGCTGGGCACCCCGTTCTCCGGACCGGCCGCACCGGCCACGCCGACAGTGAAGAAGACCCCGGTGCGCAGACGCTCGGCCCGCAAACGCCCGCAGCGGCTGAAGAAGATCACCGTCCCCGGGCTCGTGCTCATCGGTCTGGCGATCCTCATGATCGGCGCATTCGTCGTTCCCAACATCGTCCCCGTCGACTCCCCCGACACCCCGCAGACGATCGGCTCGGAACAGCAGGTCAACCCCGCCTCCGAACTCTCCGTCGACAAGACCCAAGACGTTGTGCCCAGCTACGACAATTCCCCGGCCTGGGAAGCCGAGGTCCCCAGACGCGCCTCCGTGACGGCTTCTGATCGCGGAGTCCTCCTCGTCAACGACAACCGCCTCGAAGTCCTCGATGCAGACACCGGCCGGTCTCGGTACAAAGCCAAGATTGACGAGTCCCCGACCTTCGCCGTCGACACCGTCATCGACGGACGGCCGGCCCTGCTGTGGCAGTCGGGCGATACCGCCGAGGCGCTCTTCGACGGGAAATCGAAGCCGAAGACCTACCAGCTGCCGGAGAACGCACGCATCACCTCGGCCGGCAAGAGCGTGCTCATCAAATCGGGCAACAAGCTCTCGACATTCGGCGCCGATGGGCTGGAAGACGTCCCCACCCCGCAGGCCGGGTCGACACCGATGGCCATCGACGACGATGAACTCTTCAGTTCGGACTGGAACGGTCCGGTCACGGCGCAGAACATCGAGACCGGCGACGAGCGCAGCATCAAGCTCGAAAGGCCCGGCGACGACCTGAAGATCATCGACTGGATCTCGGCCGGCCACGGCAAGGCGATCACGCTGTGGGGCGAACAGGGCGCCTCGACGAACTCGGGCCACAGGATCCAGATCGTCGTCCACTCCCTCGACGATGGGTCGATCCTCTCGACCGTGACCACGACGACCGACATCGTCGGCGAGAAGTCCTGGGTGCGCGGACAGGCCGGAAAGCGCGCCTATATCGGCCCCTATCTCTTCGATCTCGAGTCGGGTCTGCTGCTCATGGACGTCTCAAGCCGCGACATCCATCTCTCCGAACCGCGCGGAACGATCGTGCCCTGCACGATGGACACGAACACCTCATGCCTGCTCGCCGGAAAGCAGGCGTTCAAGACAGACACCGATCTGCTGGCCGTCGTCGATGAGGGCAACGAGGCTCTGGTGCTCGGCAGCGATTCGACCGTTCGGGCCTACCCGAAGAAGTCCGAGACGCAGGATCGCTGATTCCCGGCAGAGGTCGCCGGTTCCCGGTGGGGAACGTCGGCGACAGGTCTTCGGTGCCGGATCGTCGGCCCCGGACCGCCGCTCTGTCACGGATCCCGCGGCACGGCGAAACACGCCTATGGCTTTAACACATCTGGCCGAGACATTAGGATAGTGCCCGATGTGTCTGAACGTCATGTCCCCTTGACCCAGTGCAGTCGCAATCCCCACCGCGAAGGAACGTAGTGCCAGTCTCACACAGGTTCAGCCGCAGAGCCGTCGCAATCGGCGCCGCGCTTGCCCTGGCAGCACTGCCGATCTCGGCGACGTTCTCTCCCGCACTCGCCCAGCCGAGTCCCACTCCCACGGCCGACGCCAGTACGAGTTCCGAGGCTGACGCTTCTGCGGGAACAGATTCCGCTTCAGGTGATGACGCAGATTCGACGGCAGACAGCGTGGACGGCACCGACGCCGATTCGAGCAGCGCCGACAATGGTGTGACCGAAGTCGAGGGTGTGGCCGACGACAACTCAGTTCCGGGTCCCGATGAAGACGGTGACAAGGCCTGCAAGGACCAGGAGTGGACCTCGGACGAACCGTGCGAAATCGACGGTGAACTCACCGCCGAATGGCAGATCGTCGGCCATCAACTGTCCGTCCCGGCCAACGACCAGGAAATAGGCGCCGGCACCCTGCCGAAGAGCTGGGTCGGAAAGTCTTTCGAAGCCCCGGAACAGGCGATGAAGCGGATTCCCGCACAGTCTTCCACCAGCGATGCCGCTGATTCGGCCGCGAATGATTCGGACACCGACGACAGCGGGCAGTCCGTTGCAGAAGCGACCGCTGCAGCAGCACCCACTGAATACCATTTCAATGACAAAGGTCAGATCGTTGCCGACGGTCAGACCGATGCGATGGACTTCGAGGAGTTCGCTCCCTCCGGACCGAACCCCGAATGGACTTTCACGGTCGATGACGAGGGCCAGATCGTCGCCGAGGGTCAGCAGTACCCCGACGACGACGGGGCCGAAGCATCGAGCGACCCGGATGGCTCGTCCTCCGCCGATTCGACCGCCGGCGCCGATGAGAACGGTTCGACAGACAGCGATCCCGCTCCGACGGCGGATGGGTCGACCTCGTCCGACGGCGACACTTCCGACAGCGACACCGGTGGTGGCAAGACCGCCAACAAGGACGGTGTCACCTCCGACGACGGCTCCACGAGCGACCGCGACGCCGGCACGGACGGGGCGTCGTCGGACAGCGACACCTCTGATGACAGCGCCGCCTCGACCGATGGCTCCACCTCATCGGATTCGGGATCGAATGACCGTGCGGACACGTCAGACAACTCGGACACCGGCGGCAGGGAAAACGACGCCGACACCGGTTCCGGCACCGATGGCTCTCGCAGCAGCGATTCCGACAGCTCGGGTCCCGATTCGGATTCCGACGAGGACGAAGAGAAGGATTCGGACACAGACGGCGCCGGTTCATCGGTCGGAGCCTCCGACGCCGACGGCACCACCCCCGACCCGTCGAACGGCAATGTCTCCCCGGACGACGAACGCGAAACCATTCCCGGCAACGCCGGTGACGAATGGCTGCCCGGTGACGGTGAGAACACCAAACGCCCCGACTATTCGGACCCGGTGCCACGCAACCCCGAGGAGCCGGCACCCGAAGACGATACGGATCTCATCACGGGTGGAGATCAGCCGTCTCCGCGGGCCAATCAGAATCCGGCGACCTCGTTCGGCGAATCCATCATCTCCACGATCGTCAGCTCCTGGCCCGTCTTCGTCCTCGCCGCCTCCGGCATGGCCGCGGTCGGGTTCATCATCTACCTCATGGGTCGCCGCGGAAAACAGGACTGAGGCCGGATGGACCTCTTCGCCTCCGAACTGCGCGTGGTCGCCGCCGCAGAAGAACTCGCGCGTGGACTCGGCGCCGATGAGAACCACACCGTCGCCGCAGCCGCGATGGACACCACCGGACGCATCCACACCGGAGTCAGTGTCTTCCACGTCACCGGCGGCCCCTGCGCGGAACTCGTCGCGATCGGTGCCGCCGCAGCCGCGAATGCCGGCCCACTGGTCACGATCGTCGCAGTCGGGAACCAAACACGAGGAGTGCTGGCCCCGCGCGGACGCTGCCGTCAGGTCATCTCTGGCGTACTTCGAGAACACCGAGCATGGCACGCTTCCCGTGGAAGTCACCTCGGTGATGGTGAAGGGACTCGACGAACTGCGGTGTGAGGATCTCGACCTCACCCGCCCGGGTGGGCTGGAGCGGTATATCGCCGGTCTCCGCGGGCACTACCCGACCATGCCCGCGGACGCGAGCGTCGAGATCGTAACATTCCGTCGAACCGCGGCCGATATCTGACACTCGCAGTGCCCAGCCGCTAAGCTGGGCAGCGAAGCACTGTGGCACAAGGTCACAGACGCAGCAAAGCATTCTCGACCGGGAGGACTCGACCCGATGACTGACAACGTCTACACCTCAGATGTGACCGTCGACCAGGCGACAACCGCGCAGCTCGCGGAGTCGATCCGACTGCGCGAAGAGCGCATCGCCGAGAACATCGACGAGCTCGTCGGCCGCATCCACCCGAAGGTGCTGGCAACGCGGGCCGTCAACAAGGCGAAGTCCGAGGTCGTCGAGGAAGACGGCTCCCCCAAGCCCGAGATCATCGCACTCGGTGCCGGTGCCGTCCTCGGTGTGGCCGCCCTCATCGTCGGACTCTCCGGTCGCAAGCGTGGCTGATGCCGCACTACCGATCCGGATGCTCCATGACCGGATCCTGCTCGAACCCAGCGCGGAAGCCGGGGAACGCAAATCTTCGGCGGGCATCGTCATTCCCGCCACCGCCAGCATGGGCAGACGCCTCGTGTGGCGCCAGGTCGTAGCCGCGGGCCCGCATGTGAGGCAGGCCAACCTCGGCGATACCGTACTCTACGATCCCGAGGAACTCGCCGAGGTGGAGCTCGAAGGACGCGCGTATGTGCTGCTGCGCGAACGCGACGTCCACGCGATCTCCGAGCCGGCCGAGCAGTCGAGTTCGGGGATGTATCTCTGAAGTGCCTCCGGACATCGGGGACGAATCCGGTGCGGTGGAGGGACTCTTAATCAGTGGACTCCGGGTCGCCGGATTCGCTGGGACAGGGACTCTGACCAGGGGTTTGCGACCTTCATCACAAAATCGAATATGGGCCGATCTCGGTTTGCATGATCGGTCGTCACCTGAGTAATATTAATTCTCGTTGCACAGCATGTGCGGCACGCACCTCTAGCTCAATTGGCAGAGCAACTGACTCTTAATCAGTGGGTTCCGGGTTCAAGTCCCGGGGGGTGCACAGCACAGAGAACCGCTTTCGACTTCGGTCGGAGGCGGCTCTTTCGCATTCACCCTTGCCGGCTCGCTGTTTCGGCTCACCTTGTTCTCGAATCATCAGGTTGCTCCATGTGCAATCCAGAACAGGGTGTACTGATTCGCGGGTTTGGACTTGTTGCGGCGGCGTCCTGATTGGGGACCACTCGCGAGCCGCACGGTCCGGCCCTTGGATGGCGGCGGCACCGTTTGAGTCGAAAAGCCCATGTTTGAAACTGTGCTGTCTGACTTCAGGTGGGCTGCCAGCAGATTCGGCTCCGGTCAGGGGCAGGACGAGCGGCTCTCGGCACGGGCAGGGCCCGGTTCAGTCCTGTCCCGCGCGGGCGTAGGCGCCGAGCACCTGGCGCTCGGAATCACCGAGGTAGGCGCCGAGGATCGTCGCCGCAGCCCCCGGCCCATCAGAGCGATAGATCTCGACCACCTCGCGGTTGCGCTCGATGAAGGGCGCATGGAGGAAGTCGAGGACCTCCACCTTGAGGAAGGCCAGGCGCAGCTCGGCGAGCACATTGGCAAACGACCGCATCAACCGCCTGCTGTCCGACAGCGAGACGACGGCATTGTGGAACCCCATGTTCGCCGTGCCGACTTCCAGCCAGTTCTCTTCGGCAGCGAACTTCTCGGCAGCCTCGATGGCCGCCTCCATCCTCACGGCGTTCGGGTGATTGCGCGGCGCGTACTCGAGCACCGAGCACTCCACATGATGACGCACCCGGTAGATGTCGACGACATCGGCGGTGCTCGGTGACGCCACTGAGACGCCTCGGTGCGGGATATGCGTGACGAGGCCCTGCTCACCGAGGACCCGGAACGCCTCACGCAGAGTATTGCGCGAAACATCGAATTCCTTCGCCAGCGCGGTTTCGGACAGCCGCTCACCGGGGCGCAGCTCTCCAGCGATGAGGCGGTCAGTGAGCCTGTTGACCAGGGACGAATCGTGATTCACCTCTCCATTCTACTGAAACAGCACCCCGAACTCCCATCCGTCAGTCGACAAAGAGACGAGGAAAGTGTGACCCCCGTCTATGTTTGTTGAACAATGAGTGCTAAATTGTTTACCACTTCACGTGTGCCAGGACACAGTCATCGCTATCCACACCCCATCGACACACACGAAGGAACAACTGACCACCAGACAGTCGGAGACTCCTATGTCACACGCACCGGAATCCCAACCGCCGGAACCCCCTGCTACGGATGGGACCGCCTCGGGCCTTGACAATGCCTCGAGTGAGATCGGCTCGAAGATCAGCCGCAGCGCGATCGTCGGGGCCATCTTCCTCATGGCCACTTCGGCGATCGGTCCGGGCTTCATCACCCAGACGGCCACCTTCACGGCTCAGATGGGGGCGGCCTTCGCCTTCGCGATCTTTGCCTCGATCCTCATCGACATCGCCATCCAGCTCAATATCTGGCGGATGGTGACCTCCTCGGGCAAGCGCGCGGCCCAGCTGGCCTCCTCGGCCGTGCCGGGGTCGGGCATCCTCCTGTCCGTCCTCATCGTCATCGGCGGACTGGCCTTCAACATCGGCAATATCGCCGGCGGCGGGCTCGGCCTCAACGCACTGCTGGGCATCGACCCGAAACTCGGCGGACTGCTCACCGGCGTGCTCGCGATCGGCGTCTTCCTGTTCAAACGCGCCGGAAAGGTCGTCGACACCGTCGTCCTCGTCCTCGGCATCGGGATGATCATCCTCACCTGTATCGTCGCCATCGTCTCCAATCCGCCCGTCGGTGAGGCGCTCAGACAGTCGATCGCACCCGACACCATCAACTTCGCCACCGTGACCACGATCGTCGGCGGCACCGTCGGCGGCTACATCACCTACTCGGGTGCCCACCGATACCTCGACTCGGGCAAAACCGGCCCGGAGAACGCCGGTTCGGTCATGCGCTCGGCGCTGTCGGGCATCATCGTCACCGGTGTCATGCGCTACGTCCTCTTCCTCGCCATCCTCGGCGTCGTCGCCTCCGGAGTCGCCCTCGACCTCGACTCGAGCGTGGCTAACCCCGCCGGTCAGGCCTTCGCCGCAGTCCTCGGCGATGCGGGAATGCGCATCTTCGGCGCCATCTTCTGGGCCGCGGCACTGAGCTCGGTCATCGGCGCAGCCTACACCTCCGCGACCTTTCTCTCCGCCTTCTCCACGCGCCTCAAGGGCGGTTGGCCGCTGCAGCTGGCGACCGTGGCCTTCATCGTCGTCTCACTCATCGTCTACCTCGCCCTCGGCACGGCACCCGCCACTCTGCTCGTCTTCGTCGGCGGCTTCAACGGCCTCATCCTGCCGATCGGTCTGACGATCTTCATGTACATCGGCTGGTTCAGGCCGCGCCTGCTACGCACGGATTCGTACCCGAAGTGGTTGCTCATCATCGGCACCGCAGCAACACTGGTCACGTGGTACACGGCCACACAGTCCGTCGGCCCCATCTTCGCCATGATCGGAATCGGAGGATGACATTGTCTGTCAACAGCGAACTGAGAATCGACCTCAACTCTGACCTCGGGGAGAACGTCCCCGACCGCGTCGTCAGCGACGATGCGGCCATGCTCGGCCTCGTCACCAGCGCCAACGTCTCCTGCGGGTTCCACGCCGGCAATCCCGAAGGCATCCGCGCTACCGTCGACGCCGCTACGAAGGGCGGAGTCGTCATCGGAGCCCACCCCGGATACGACGACTACGAAGGCTTCGGCCGACGCGCCCTCGACGTGCCCGCAGCCACCCTGCAGGCCCAGGTCGAATACCAGATCGGCGCGCTCATCGGCCTGACCACTGCCGTCGGCGGAACCGTCTCCTACGTCAAACCCCACGGCGGCCTCTACAACGCGATCGTCCACGATGAGGCGCAGGCGAAGGTCGTCGTCGATGCCGTCAGTGCCATCGACGACTCGCTGGTCTTCCTCGGACTCGCCGGCAGCGTGGCCAACCGCGTCGCCGCCGAATCCGGGCTGACCGTCGCCGCCGAGGCCTTCGCTGACCGGTCCTACAACCCCGACGGTTCCCTGGTCTCCCGGTCGGAGCCGAACGCGGTCCTCCACGATCCCGAGGCCGTAGCCTCCCGCGTCCTGCGCCTCGTCCAGACCGGACAGGTCGAAGCCATCGACGGCAGCCTCGTCGACGTCGATGCGCAGTCCATCTGCTTCCACGGCGACAGCCAGGGATCCATCGACATGGCCCGAGCCGCCCGCGACCTCCTCGAATCCGAAGGTGTTGCGATCGCCGCCTTCGCCGGAGCCGGACGATGAACGCTGCCGCCACAGGCACCACTGCCATGGACACGATGCGGGCTGCCGGCGCGGAAGCCCGCGCCCGCATCCGGGCAGGATTCGACGGTCCCACCTCGGGGATGGCGCCGGGACTCGTCCAGGCGAACCTCATCTCCGTCCCCGCGGACTGGGCTTTCGACGTCCTCCTCTTCACCCAGCGCAACCCGAAGCCGTGCCCGGTCGTCGACGTCCTCGAACCCGGACAGCTGGCATCCGCGCTGGCGCCGGGCAGCGATATCCGCACCGACATCCCCGGCTACCGGATCTGGGAGAACGGCGCCCTGACCGACGAAGTCACCGACGCCACGGGGGCCTGGGAGACCCACCCGGACCTCGTGTCGTTCCTCATCGGCTGCTCGTTCACCTTCGAGAACGGTCTGAGTCAGGCGGGCATCCCGATCCGCCACCAGGCAGCCGGTCGCAATGTGCCGATGTACCGCACGACCACGGCCTGCAGCCCGGCCGGCCGGATCAGCGGAGACATGGTCGTGTCCATGCGCCCGATCCCGGCAACCCAGGTCGCCGAGGCGGTGCTCATCACCGATCGCTTCCCCGCCGTCCACGGTGCCCCGATCCACATCGGCGACCCGTCCCAGATCGGCATCGCTGACCTCGACGCGCCCGATTTCGGTGACGCCCCGGTCATCGAAGACGGCGACATTCCCGTCTTCTGGGCCTGCGGAGTCACCCCGCAGGCAGCCATCCAGGCCTCGGGAATTCCCTTCGCGATCACACACTCACCTGGGAAGATGTTCATCACCGACGAGCCGGAAGACACCTACCGCCAATGATCTCGACCCCGCTGGCCAGCACCCTGACCTTCCACACCGCCTCCAGGCGTCACCTCCTCGTCGAACGCGCGGATCTGGGCGCGACGATGGCCCTGCACCACAGTCTCGAAGCCGCCGATCTGCCCGGCGTCACCGAACTCATCCCCGCCGCCCGCACAGTGCTGATCAGTTTTGATCCCGCACGCACGAACGCCGAGATCCTCGCCCAGGCAGTGCGCGGGCTCGGGCACACCGAGTCGGCCTCGGATGCGGCCCGTGAGGTGACGATCGATGTCCACTACGACGGGGACGACCTCGCCGAGGTGGCCGACCTCCTCTCCGTCTCCCCCGACGAGGTGATCAAACGCCACCAGGCCGCGACCTGGCAGGTCGCGTTCGCCGGGTTCGCCCCCGGCTTCGGCTACCTCGCCGGCGACGACGAACTCTTCAACGTTCCCCGTCGCTCCTCCCCACGCACGCGAGTGCCCGTGGGGTCGGTGGCTTTGGCCGGCGAGTTCACCGGCGTCTACCCTCGCTCCTCCCCCGGCGGCTGGCAGCTCATCGGACGCACCGATGCGAAGCTGTGGGACCTGGACCGGGAACCACCGGCCCTGTTCGTGCCCGGCACGATCGTGAAGTTCGCCGAGGCGGGGCGGGAGATCGTCGACGTTGCGGCGGAAGATTCTGCCGCAGGTGCGGAGGCGAGCGCCGATGTATCTCACTCCCTCGAGGTGCTGCGTCCCGGGCTGCAGCTGCTCATCCAGGATCTCGGCCGACCAGGTTTCGCCTCGATGGGCGTCTCCGCCGCCGGTGCCGCCGACCGCACCGCGCTGACCGCGGCCAACCGTCTCGTCGGCAATGCCGAGACCGCTGCCGGGCTGGAGAGCTTCGGGGGCGCAGTGCTCCTGCGTTGCACGGGTGACGGCGTCGCCGCTGTCACCGGGGCCACCGGAACGATCACCGTCACCGCTGCCGATGGCACGGTCCTCACGCCCCGCCTCGGCGTGGCCTTTGCCCTATCCGACGGGGACGAACTCGAGCTCGGACCAACCGAACGCGGAGTCCGCCGCTACCTCGCCGTCCGCGGTGGAATCGCTGTCGAGACGGCTCTCGACAGCAGCTCCGCCGACACCCTGGCCGGGCTCGGTCCGGCCGCTGTGGACAAAGGCACCACGGTGGGAGTACACGATCCGCGGACGGCGCCCCACCTCGTCGATCCCACTCCCACGCAGCCAAGGGAACTTCCGCAGGCGGGGGAAACCGTGACGCTGAGCGTGACGCTGGGACCGCGCGAGGACTGGTTCACCGAGGCCGGGATCGAGACTCTGCTGTCACAGGAGTGGACGGTCACCCACGAATCCGACCGGGTCGGACTGCGACTGAACGGTGAGGTTCCACTCGAACGTGCCCGCACCGGGGAGCTGCCCAGCGAAGGCGCGGTCACCGGTGCCCTGCAGGTTCCGCCGAACGGTCAGCCGGTGCTCTTCGGGCCCGACCATCCGCTCACCGGCGGCTATCCGATCATCGCCAGTGTCGATGATGTCGACCTCGCCGCGCAGCTGCCTCCCGGCGCGAAGCTGCGCTTCACCACCTCTGCCCGACCGACGCCGAACGCCCACTCGGCCGAGGCGTCCAGCACCGCAGCAGGGCCCCGCACCAACGAGAACGAAGGCTGAACAATGTCGAGAATCCTCATCGCCAACCGCGGCGAGATCGCCGTCCGCATCATCCGCGCCTGCGCCCAGCACGGGCACACCTCGGTGGCTGTCTTTGCCGATCAGGACGCCGACGCCATGCATGCCCGCCTTGCCGACGAAGTATTCGCCCTGCCCGGGACTTCGGCGGGTGAGACCTACCTCAACATCGATGCGATCCTGACCGCCGCGAAGTCCGCCGGCGCCGATGCCGTCCACCCCGGGTACGGATTCCTGTCCGAGAACGCCGACTTCGCCTCCGCTGTCGAAGCCGCCGGGCTCATCTGGATCGGCCCGAACGCAGAGACGATCACCGCCCTCGGCGACAAGGTCACCGCCCGTCAGCTCGCGCAGAAGGTCGGTGCCCCCTTGGCGCCGGGCATCGACCGCCCCCTGGAGAACGCGGCCGAGGTCGAGTCCTTCGCCGCCGAGGCGGGACTGCCGATCATCATCAAGGCCGCCCACGGCGGTGGTGGGCGCGGGATGAAGATCGTCCACGAGCTGACCGAGGTGGCCGGCGCCTTCGAATCGGCGACCCGTGAGGCCGTCGAGGCCTTCGGTCGACCCGAATGCTTCGTCGAGAAGTACCTCGAACGTCCGCGCCACGTCGAGGTCCAGATCGTCGGCGACGGCCAGGGTCGGGTCGTGGCCGTCGGTGACCGCGACTGCTCCGCTCAGCGGCGCAATCAGAAGCTCATCGAGGAAGCGCCCGCCCCGGGACTGACGGATGAGCAGCGCGAACGCCTGCACCGTTCGGCCGAAGCCATCTGCGCCGAGGTGGACTATCGCGGTGCCGGCACCGTCGAATTCCTGCTCGCCGCCGACGGCACCATGACGTTCCTCGAGGTCAACACCCGACTGCAGGTCGAACATCCCGTCACCGAGGTGACCTCCGGGGTCGACCTCGTCGCCGAGCAGTTCCGCATCGCCTTCGGTCACGGCCTGTCACTGGAGGCGACCCCGCAGCCGGTCGGTCATGCGATCGAGCTGCGCATCAACGCCGAGGATCCCGGCCGCGGATTCCTCCCGACTCCGGGACGCATCGATGTCCTCGATGTGCCCGGCGGCCTCGGTGTGCGCTGGGATTCCGGTGTGCGTGCCGGTGACACCGTGCAGCCGGCCTTCGATTCCCTCTTCGCGAAGCTCATCGTCCACGGTCCCGACCGCGAGCAGGCGATCGCCCGCACTGTGACAGCGGCGAAGGAGCTCCATGTCGAGGGCCCGGCCACCGTGGTGCCGTGCTCCCTGGCGATCCTCACCGATGAGGCATTCACCGGTCTCGGCGTCGCCGGTGTCGACGGCATCCACACCCAGTGGATCGAAGCCGAGCTGCTGCCGCGCTTCGACCCCCAGCAGCGCCCGGCCCCGGTCGCCGATGGCGAGATGCAGCGCATGTCGATCGAGATCGACGGGAAGCTCACCACCATCGGCCTGCCCGCCGCACTGCTCGCTGCCCTCGGCTCGGTCGGTGGGACCGGTCAGGGAAACACCGGCCAGGGCGGTGAGGACGGTGCCGCCGGGAACGGTGGAGCCGCCTCGGCGAGCGCCGGGGATGTCACCGCACCCGTGCCGGGCAGCCTCGTGGATTTCCTCGTCGACGACGGTGCGACGGTGGCAGAAGGTGACGAGGTCGCGGTGCTGTCTGCGATGAAGATGGAGACCCGGGTCGAAGCACCGGTGGCGGGAACGCTGCGCCAGGTCGCGGCCGTCGGCGACGTCGTGTCGGTCGGGCAGGCCATCGCACGGGTCGACTGAGACGGCGGGCCGCCTCGGCGAAAGGATCGGTCGAGGCATCGGGCCCGGCAACGGAATAGAGTGGTGGTCAGCAATGGTTGTCCACCACGGAGACCACCCCAATCAGGAGGAGCATTCATGCCACGTCTGTCGGTCGGCGACACCGCCCCGGAATTCACCCTCGTCAACCAGGACGGGAATTCCGTCAGCCTCAGCGATTTCCGAGGTCAGCGGGTCGTCGTGTACTTCTACCCGGCCGCTATGACCCCGGGCTGCACGACCGAGGCCTGCGATTTCCGGGACTCGCTCTCGGCACTCAAGGCCGCCGGCATCGCCGTCGTCGGCATCTCCCCGGACAAGCCGGAGAAGCTGCAGCAGTTCATAGAGAAGGAGGGGCTCAACTTCGACCTCCTCTCCGATGAGGACAAGACGATGATGACCGAGTGGGGTGCCTTCGGCGAGAAGAAGAACTACGGCAAGGTCGTCCAGGGCGTCATCCGCTCGACCGTCGTCGTCGATGCCGAGGGCAAGGTCGAACTCGCCCAGTACAACGTCAAGGCCACCGGGCACGTCGCCCGCGTGCGCAAGGAGCTCGGCATCGACGCAGCCTGAGTCGACTGCGACTTCGTCGCATTGCCCAGGGAGCGGCGGCGGCGCGACCGTGGCCTGAGCATCGGGGCGGTCCGAGTTTTCAGCAACTCGGGCCGCCCCTGCTAATCTTGAGGACGTTGTGGCCGCGTGGGTGGCCGCTTCAGCGCGAGTGGCGGAATTGGTAGACGCGCTGGATTTAGGTTCCAGTGTCTTCGGACGTAGGGGTTCAAGTCCCCTCTCGCGTACCACGGACCCCGGGTCGGAAGTCGACACGCTTCCTCTCCGGGGCACTTTTCTGTCTCATATGAGCCGCATGCGACGAGTTCCGGACGATCCGTGCGGAATCTGCCGCACACATTCAGCACACATCGTCCGGAACTCCGCCTGAACTGATGCGGAGAACGTAATGTGGTCAGTGCTGCACCGAACCCAGTGAGAGGACTGCCGATGACGACGTTCCCGGCCCCGACTATCCGCCCCGCCGCCCCGTCCGACGAGACCCGGTGGAAGGAGCTCTTCCGTGCCTACCGCGAGTTCTACCGACTGGAACCGTCCGAGGAGGTCGTCTCCCGCGTATGGGGCTGGATCATCGATCCCGATCATGAGTGCCAGGGACTCGTCGCCGAGGCGGACGGAACGATCATCGGAATCGCCGACTATCGTCGTTTCTCCCGTCCCTCGACCGGCAGCGTCGGCATCTGGCTCGACGATCTCTTCACCGATCCCGAGGCGCGCGGCAAAGGCGCGGGCCGTGCCTTGATCTCCCAGTTGCAGACGATTGCCGCGGCCGAAGGCTGTTCGGTGGTCCGGTGGATCACCGCCGATGACAACACTCAGGCTCAAGTGCTCTATGACGATGTCGCAGCGAAGACGAACTGGCTCACCTACGACGCGAAGCCGGCACAACTGTGATCGATGGGAGCAATGGGTCTGAGGCTGTCGCCCAGACCGAACCGTTCTCTGTCAGCTCTCGTCCGAGCGAGTGAGGTCCTGCGCGAAGTGCTGCTGGGCAAGCAGAACCAGCGCCTCGAGCAGTGGTGTCCGCAGCACACTGCCGAGGACGACTCCGCGGATCCGCCCCTCCAGGCTGACGGCGTCGCTGATCGCGTCGAGGTCGGTCCGGCCGACGTCTTCTGCCGCTTCGACATAGGCGTCGAGCCGTTCGAGGAGCGGAGTCAGGCCCTCGTCGGACAGCATGGCAATCGCGTTCACGGCCGCCCGATAGGCCGGCGATGAGGTTGCGCAGCGCCATCCTCGCGCGGTGATCGCACGGTCGAGGATCGCCGAGGCAGCCGTATCGTCCGTCTCGGCCTCGCCGATGAGCGCGTCCTGGGTGACGCCCATCGCTTCGATCTCCGAAGCCTGCCCGTCCACCGCATCGACGACGGCTCGCACCTTCGCCAAGGGCAGTCCGGCCACCGACGTCATCGCCCGGATGAGGCGCAGCCGCTCGAGATGAGTTCGATCGTAGACGGCTTGATTCACGCTCGTCCGTCGTCCCGGCTGCAGCAGCCCTTCTCGCAGGTAGTACTTGATGGTCGGCACACTGAGGTCCGAAAGGCGGGACAGCTCCGCCATCCTCATCTCCGGTCTGTCCGTCGGCTCCTGCATCGCCCTCTCCTCCCGGCACCGCCAGCAATTTTGTGTGACTGATCTTGCTCGACCTTAGCAGATACCTCTACTATCTATTACGGATAGTTAAACTACCTATTAGAAGGAGAGGCCATGGACGCCGTCGCATTGGCCACGGTCCTCGTCACCGGTTTCGTCGGCTCAGCGGAGTTCGGGTCGGCTGCCCTGGTCCACCCGGTGATCCGTCGACTGGGGACGGACGATCAGCTCATCATGGAGAAGGGCCTGCTGAAGACGTTCGGCCGGGTGATGCCGGTGGGGATGACCGCGGCGACCGCGCTTGCCATCATCATTGCCATCGATGAGCCCAACGTCTGGCTGGTCTCAGCTGCAATCAGCCTCGGCGTCGCTCTGGTCGTGACGATCGTCGGGAACGTCCCGATCAATTCCCGGACGGGACGGATCACCGAGGAGACCGCCCCCACAGGTTTCATCGCCATGCGCAGACGGTGGGACGTCTTCCAGATCGTGCGCGCTTCGCTGCAATTGCTCGGATTCGTCCTGGTGACGGTCGGCGTCGTCGGATTCGGCTGAGGTTTCAGTCCATCCGTCGCCGGAGCTCGGCGACTCCGCTCCCGGTCAGGTCTGCCAATGCCTCCGGTCGGCCGGCCATGGCCATGACGAGATCGAGGAGACGACCCGCCACCTGCGGCCCGCTTCCGGATTCGAAGTCGGCGTCGACAGCACTGAGTCTCACCCCTTTGACCAGGGTCTTCGAGTTCACAGCGAAGTCCTTCGAGGCGAAGTATCGGGCCACCTCGACTGTCGCCTCGGCGTCGGGGATCAGGTCGAGCTCGAGTGGTCGTGCGATGTCCTGTCCGTGAACGATGACTTCGCCGAGGAAGGCCGGGAAGTCCTTGGTCGGCGCGATAGTCAGTGAGATCGAGCTGTGGAACTTCGCAAGGGTCTCCTCAGGTGAGCCACCGAGGCTGCGCTCGAGCAGTCGCGCGTTGTGCTTAGCCGGGTCGAAACCCGCCCGGACGATGCTGCGGATCCAGGCCCATCGTCCGGTGTTTGCCGCGACGCTCAGGTGGGCGACGACCTGCTCGACCGTCCAGTCTGCACACAGAGTGGCGAGCGCCCACTGCTCCGGCTCGAGGGTGGAGAGCAGATCGGCCAGGCGCGCGCGTTCCGTGTGAATGAGATCCCAGTATTCGGTCTCGTTCATCTGCTCGTCCCCTGTGATTCGTCGCCGGAGACGCTCACGCGCCCTTCACCTTCTAAGTCGAACAGCAATCGGAAGCGTTCGCAGACGACCGGCATCTCGAACGAGAACCCGCGTCGACCATGCTCCTGCCAAAACCGCTCATGGATCTCGCGCCAGACGGCCAGGGTTCGGTCGCCCTCACCTTCCGAATGGGCATGCTCGGCGGTCACCTCGCAGAACGGAACGATGTCGATCGCCGTGGTTTCGATGAGGGCTCTCGGCCGGCCTCGGCCGTCGAGGATGATGCTCAGTTCGCCCACCTCGGGGACGGATTCGTCATCGGCTTCGATGTCCCACAGCGCCGAGGCGGTGCCTGTCTTCGTCCCAGCCAGCACAAGAGCGAGGAGGTCGTCCGCATGCTCGGGAGTCGCCCCGAAGGCCCATGCTTCAGGCATCGCCTCCGGTAGGTCGGGGTTGCAGTTTCTCGCCGTCGACCAAAAAGCGCCGAGGTCGCCGTTGCCGGGCTCTGCGCCACTCATCCGTCATTGTCCTCAAGTCCGACGAACATCTCACGCCTCAGGGCATCGACATGGACACGGGTGACCTCGATGGCGGCGAGGGGATCATGATTCCGCAACGCAGCCACAAGCCGCCGGTGATGATCACGGCCCTCCTCGAGCTGCTCCTGCGGGTAGGGCACGAAGTACTTCGTGAGTCCGCCATAACAGGCCAGGTAGGTCGGGGCCTCGGGCAGGCCGCTGATCTCGGCGACGAATCGGTGGAAACGGGTGTCAGGAATATGGTGCTCATGCCAGTCCTCGGCATCGGCCGACGCTTGGATGAGAGCATCGAGCTCATCACACTGCTCGGGGGTGGCCCGCATCGCCGCCTCAGCCACAATTGCCGATTCCATCAGACTGCGCTGGTCGATGAGTCGGTGGATCGCGTCGGCGTCTGCTCTGTAGGCGGTGACAGCGGAGTCGTTGAGGTGTGGCGGATCGTCGGCGACGAAGGTTCCGCCACCGCGGCCCCGCCTGCGCACGAGGACTCCGTCATCGACGAGACTCTCGAGGCCGCGTCGAGCGGTGATGACGCTGACCTCCAGGCCCGCCGCCAGGAGCTCGGTCTTCGGCAGTCTGCTGCCCGGCGCGAGCAGAGCGTGCTCGATGGAGAGCAGAACTCGGGCTCGGACGGTATCGACGGCAGACAGCCGAGTGAGCTCCGCGGCTCCAGGGGCGGCGAACAGCGTTCGATCGACCGCATCAGCCTGGCCGGAGTCCGCACCGGCAGAGTCCACGCCCGCAGGATCGGGTGCCGAAGAATTTCTCGCTGCCATGTATTGAGTCTAACGTCACATCGACTTATAGTGATCAAACTGATCAATTAAAACGGCAGTGAGACGAAGCACCGTTTTCGCCGGAGAGGGGACCGAAGTGGACACCACTGAAACGGCCGTCGGGCTGGCCCAGCGTGCGCCCCTGACCAGGCCGGACCCGTTAGCCGACTTTCGTGCGGACGTGGCGGCCGCCTCGGCGAGGTTTCCCGAGCTCGGAATGATCATCTATCCCGAGCTTCACCTGCACAGCGCCGACGACCTGCCTGCGAACGACCGTCCCGCGGCTCTGCGTGAGAAGGCTGTGCGACTCGACTCGGAGTTCGTCGCCGAGATCGGCCGCATCGCCGCCGAGCACAACATCTGGCTGTGCCCGGGCAGCATCGGTGAGATCGCCGACGACGGGAGCTTCTTCAACACCCAGCTGCTCTTCTCTCCTGCCGGTGATCTCGCCTCCACCTACCGCAAGATGTTCCCGTGGCGACCGTTCGAACCACATCGCCCGGGCACCGATTTCGTCGTCGCGCAGACTCCCGATCACGGCGCCTTCGGCCTCTCGATCTGCTACGACGCCTGGTTTCCCGAACACTCGCGTCATCTGGCGTGGATGGGTGCCGACGCGATCCTCAACATCGTCAAGACGACGAGCCAGGACCGCGAACAGGAACTGGTTCTCGCCCGCGCGAACGCAATCGTCAACCAGGTCTACGTGCTCAGCGTCAACTGCGCTGGACCGGTCGGCCGCGGGAGATCCATCGTCGTCGATCCCGAAGGACTCATCCTCGGCGAGGCGGGGCTCGGCGAAGACACGATCATCGTCCGCGTCGACCCCGGCCGGGTCGAACGCGTCCGCGAGATCGGGACCGCGGGGACAAATCGCATGTGGTCGCAGTTCGCCTGCGACGACGACCCGATCCCCCTCCCCCTCTACGGGGGCACCCTCGACCCGAAGCGCTGGTCACCCGGCCACGGCATTCGCTGAGCCGACTGCCGCACCCGAGCGGCCGCCCACCTCCGACAGCAAGCCACGACAATTCAGCACAGCAGGCACAGCTGCTACCCGGAATTCCGACATCGACAATGGAGCGATCATGTCCGACACCGTCACACTCAACCGCACACTCAAACTGCCGTCCCTGGTCATCTTCGGCCTCGCCTATCTCACCCCTCTCATCGTCCTCGGCATCTTCGGCGTCATCGCCTCCCAGACGAATGGGGCGAGCGCGAGCGCCTATCTGATCGCGCTCGGTGCGATGCTTTTCACTGCCAACAGCTATGGCCGCATGGCTGCGGCCTATCCGGTGGCGGGATCCGCGTACACCTATGTGCGCAAGACCATCGACGGGCGCGTCGGATTCCTCGTCGGCTGGGCGACGATGCTCGACTACCTGTTCCTGCCGATGGTCATCTGGCTCATCGGCGGCTCCTACCTGCAGGCGCAGTTCCCGGCCGTGCCGATGGCCATGTGGATCATCGGCTTCATCCTCCTCACCACGGTGCTCAATATCGTGGGAATCAAGGTCGCCGATCGGGTCAACCTCATCCTCATGTCGTTCCAGATCCTCGTCATCGTCTTCTTCGTCGCCCTGTCGCTGGCCGACGTGTTCGCCTCGGACGGCGGTGCCGGGCTGATCAGTGCGACCCCGTTCACCGGCGTCGACTCGACTCTCGTGGCCATCGGCGGCGGTGCCGCGGTCGCCGCGTATTCGTTCCTCGGATTCGATGCCGTCACCACCTTCACCGAGGAGACCATCGAGCCGCGTCGGACCGTACCGAAGGCCATTATGCTCATCGCGCTGATCGGCGGCGGCATCTTCGTCGTCGTGGCCTACGCGGTTCAGCTCGTGCACCCCGGCGGAGTCTTCGAGAATTCCGATGCCGCGGCGTTCGAGATCGCCAAGAGCATCGGCGGACATCTCTTCGGTGCGGTCTTCCTCGCCGCCCTTGTCATCGCTCAGTTCACGTCCGGCATCGCCGCTCAGGCCGCCGGCAGCCGTCTGCTCTATGCGATGGGACGCGACGGTGTGCTTCCGCGTAGCTTCTTCGGAAAGATCAGCCCGCGCTTCCACACTCCGGTGCTGTCGCTGCTGGCCATTGCCGCGATCGGTCTCATCGCGATCTTCATGAACGTGGCCACCTCGACCTCGTTCATCAACTTCGGCGCGTTCCTCGCATTCATCATGGTCAACGTCTCGGTCATCGTCTATTGGGTGCGTGAACGCCGAAGTGGACAGTCACACAATGCGCTCCTCTACCTCGTCTGCCCGATCATCGGCGTCATCGTCATCGGGTTCCTGCTCACTCAGCTCGACGTCCACGCGATCACCCTGGGCACCATATGGCTCGTCATCGGCGCCGTGATCCTCGGGGTGACGACGAAGGGCTTCCGCACCCAACCTTCGGAGCTGGCTGTTGATTCGGCCGATTCGGATCAGCCGACTTCAGCAAAGCACGTCTGAACAAGCCTGAACCGCCGGCCCCCATCATCGAGGTCGGCGCCCAACGAGGAGCACACTGACTCTGCTCAGGCCTCCTGCTTGAGAAACTCCCCGATCGCTTTGATCGTCGACGGGTTGTCGCTGTGCACGATCGCGCTCATACCCACCGCCCGAGCGTCCTCGGCGCAGACCTCATGGTCATCGATGAAGAACACGTCTCCGGCATCTGCACCCATCCGCTCAAGCGCATTCTCATAAGCCTCCGGCTCCGGCTTGAGCAGACCGGTTTCGTGGCTGTAGAGGATCGGGTCGAAGACGGCGCTGAAACCGAACCGTCGCTCCTCCTCGGCGCGAGCACCGTCGACCGAGTTCGACAGAATCGCCACGTCGGCGCGCGAGCGGAGTGCGGATGCATATTCGAACAGCTCACCATTGAGCCGGCCGCAGTACTCGTCCCACATGTCCGCCTGCATCGACTCGATCAGGTTCGAATCCATCTCGAGCGCTCGGCCCAACTTCGACCAATATTCGATCCGCGTATCCGCGCGACGATCGATGACCGGCAAGTCCGCCGCCAGAATGCGCGCCCGATACTCCTCGGCCGAGAATCCGGATCGCTCCTGCCACCGGCGAAAGAAATGCTGTCCCCAGGTGTCATCATCAACGACCTCCAGCACACCCCCGATATCGAAGAGCACCCACTTCCTCGAGCTCATGAGGCAAGACTACCTGCCGATGCCCGCGCTGCGCGTGTGTTGGAAAGCCCAGTTTGAAGCGAATAGCCCGACTTCAAACATGTGCTGCCCACCCTAAAACGTGCCGTACCCTGCCGCGCGCCGTACCGCACCGTCCCGCAATAAAAAACACCCCGCCTCTTGTAATAGTGTGCGTCACACACTATCGTGTGATGCATGAACGAAGAAGCAGTGAAGGCTCTGGCCACCCACGAACAGGAGCTGCGACGCGGCACCGTGGTCTTCGCCAGCCTCGTCGCCTGTCGACGGCCGCAGTACGGCTACTCGCTGCTGACGACGCTGACCGAAGCCGGCATCGCCACCGAAGCGAACACCCTCTACCCCCTGCTGCGGCGGCTGGAGAAACAGGGGCTGCTCACATCGGTTTGGAACACCGAACAAGCCCGTCCCCGCAAGTACTACACGCTCACCGACAGCGGCGCCGAAGTCGCCGCCGCACTGCACAGCCACTGGCTCGAACTCGACTCCAGCATCACCAAGCTCTGGAAGGACGGCACCCCATGAGTGCGCTCACCGAAATCTACGTCGACAACGTCACCCGCCACCTCCCCGAAGAGTCCCGCCCGGACATCGCCGCCGAGATCACCGCCACGATCGACGACATGGTCTACGCCCGCCTCGGCGAGGATGCCGACAGTTCCCCGGATCACACGGCGACTGTCGAACGCGAAGTCCTCGAAGAGCTCGGCGATCCCGTCGCGCTGTCTCGGGAGTACTCGAACTCACCACAGCATTTCATCGGCCCGAAATCGTACCCGCTCTTCCTCTGGAGCCTGCGCTGGATCCTGCCGGCCGTCGGCCTGCTGGCCATTCTCACGAATGTCGTGGTCACCCTCGCCACCTCCCCCGACGTCCAGATCGGCGAACTGATCGGCAAGACCGTCGGCAGCACCGTCACCGCGCTGCTGACCGCCTTCGCCGTCATCACGATCATCATCGGCCTCGGCGACCGCAGTTCGGACGGCGGCGCAGCCGAAACGATGCGCAAACGGAAGTCGGGCACGTGGACGATCGATGACCTCGACCGTCGCGATTCCCACAGCAGGCAGATCCGCGCCGAGGCGGGGCTCGGGCTGGTCTTCATCGTCGCCCTGGCAGCCATCCCATTCATCCCCACGACCCTGCTCTACGTCGGCCACCTCAACAATGGGGAGACGTTCATCAACCCCGACCTCGGCGTCGGCTGGCTGGTCGGCTACTGGGCCTTCCTTGCCCTCATGGCCGCCGTCGAGATCATCAAGTTCACGACCGCCTCGGCGAAACCGGCCGTCGCCCTCATCGGCGGAATCGTCGACGTCGCCATGGCCGTCTTCCTCACCATCGCGCTGCTCACTCAGCCGGTCCTCCACCTCGAGCTCACGAACACCGCGAACGCCGACATCCAGCAGATCATCACGGTCATCGCGATCTGGACCATCGTGATCTGGGACCAGGTGAGCACCTGGCGGATCTATCGCCGCAATCGTCGGTGAGGTTGTGCGGTCGGGACGGCCACCTGCCGTCCCGATCGCACAGCTGCCGACCCGATCGCACACCAGCCGTCCCGGTCGCACAGCTGCCGAAAGGCCTCAGGGGCGGCGGCTGGCGATGACCGTGAACTTCTTGTTCCGGGCCAGCTGCTGACTCGGTCCGATGATCGATTCGAGACGATCCCGGTAGCGCAGATGCGAATTGAACACCGTGAGCACCTGCCCGCCCGGAGCCAGATGCTCGGCGGCCGTGGCCATGAGCGCCGCGGCCGTCTCTGTCTCGATGGTCGTTCCCTGATGGAACGGCGGATTGAGCAGGACCAGGTCGAATCCGCCCAGGCCCGCGAGCGCCGGCTCTTCCCGGTCCGCGGCATCACCGAGGATGATGTCAACGTCGACTCCGTTCGCCTCCGCTGTGGCCCTCGCCGAGGTGACCGCCGCCTTCGACACATCGACGCCGAATCCCGTATTCGCCCCCGAGGCCCGCATGGCCACGGTGAGCAGCCAACCGTTGCCGCAGCCGAGGTCGAGCACAGACTCCAGCGCTTCACCCGGGAGCAGCCCCAGCAGAGAGTCGATGAGCAGCTCCGAGCCCTCATCGCTCTTCGTCCCGGAGAAGCAGGCCCCATGTGCGCGGACTTCGAGCTCACCGACACCGCCGTGGGAGATCACTCCGCGGCGCGGGAATTCCGGCAGGCTCGGAGAGGACAGGGGGCGGCTGCCGATGATCATCCGGTGCTTGCCGACCCCGGGAGAGACATCGACTCGACCGAAGCCGCGGGCAAGTTCCTTGTTGACGCCGCGGCTCATCGCATCGCTGCGGCCGATGACGATGATGGTGCTCACGAACGGCTGCAGCACCGCGATCGTCTCGGTGAGCGCGTTCAGCGCCTTCGGAGCGTTGACGACGGCCCAGGTCTCCCCCACCGCGAGTTCGGCCAGTTCCGCGATCTCTCTGAGCTCGCTCACCGCCAGCACGGGTGCCGCTTCGGTACCGAGCTCTCCGGCTACTCCCGCGGAATCGCCGGCGCCGGCCGAAGACTCGACCGCCGCAGCCGAGGCCCGCGCCTCGTCGAGCCGGTCGTTGTATGTGCACACCTGCGTCAGACGGCTGAGCAGGGTCGCCTGCAGGCCGTGCCCATCATCGACGAGGATGAGGTTCTCAGGGACCTCAGCTGAGAGTTCGGCGGCGACGAAGGCGCCTTCGGTGTCTCGGCCCGAGACGTCGAGGACTCCGCAGCGGCGTCCGATGACGTAATCGATGAGCATCCGCGCCTGCGGCAGACCGGGCATGTCGCTCAGCCGGGGGTAAGCCGCCAACAGTTCCCGGCTGCGGTGGGCGGCGGCGGAGTCAGAGGGCAGCAGGGAGGCGGACATTCGATCAGTCTAAACCGAGCGGGCCGTGTGCCGCCTCCTCGCTTGTGTGCCGTCAATCACCGGCCGAGGCCCTCCCCGCAGAGTGAACAGCCACCCGTCCGAACTGGGCGGATATGCTAGTAGTTGAGAGAGCTTCGTCCAATGTCGCACCAGGAGAGATCATGACAATCCTCGTCGGTTATTCCCCGTCGTCCGAAGGCAAGGCCGCTGTCGAATTCGGCATCGAGCAGGCCCGCGCATTCGACGACGTCCTCGTCGTGCTCAATGCCGGAATCGGTGAGACCCCCGACGAACGCGGCGTCGCCACCAGCAAAGACATCGAGGAGCTCAAGGAGACTCTGAAGTCCTCCGACGTCTCCCACGAGATCCTTCAGTTCCTCCGCGGCAACGATCCCGTCGAAGAGCTCCTGGCGCTGGCCGAGGCGACCTCCGACACCCGCATGATTGTCATCGGTTCACGCCGCCGCTCCCCTGTCGGCAAGCTCATCATGGGGTCGACGGCCCAACGCATCATCCTCGACTCCGACGTCCCCGTCGTCTCGGTCAAGGTCGACCGACGGACGAAGAAGTAGCCGCGGCGAAGGACTCCCGATACTGCGATGGGCTCGTCCCGACCGAGCGGCGGAAGTGCTCACGCAGCTGGGTCGCCGACGAATAGCCGACCTTCCGCCCGATCGTCTCGATCGACAGGTCGCTGACCTCGAGCAGCTCCTGTGCCGCGCGGATCCGCTCCTGCGTGATCCATTGCAGCGGTGTCGTTCCGAGCTCCTGCTTGAACCGCCTGCCCAGCTGCCGTACGGACACTTTCGCGTGCCGGGCCAGGGCAGGTGCGTCGATGTCCTCGCCGAGGCGGCTCGCCGCCCACTCGAGCGTGGCCGAGAGCCCCTGATCGGCGGCTGCGGGAACCGGCCGCTCGACGAACTGCAGCTGGTTTCCGCTGCGGGCCGGGGCGACGACCATTCTCCGCGCGATCATGCGGCCCGTCGTCGCTCCGATCTCGCGTCGGACGATGTGCAGACAGGCGTCGATCGCCGCAGCGGTGCCCGCGGCCGTGACGATCTGCCCCGCATCGGTGAACAGGTTGGCCTCGACGACGTCGATGCGTGGGAAATCGCGTGCCAACTGGTCGGCGAACAGCCAGTGAGTGCTCGCCTGACGACCATCGAGGAGGCCCGCGCCGGCGAGCAGGAAAGCACCGCTGCACAGTGAGACGATCACGGCACCCTCCGAATGGGCACGGCGGAGGGCTGCCTGTTCCGCCTCGGTGCCGGTGTGGGGCAGGCTGGCGCTGACGATGACGACGTCGGCGCCGCGAAGGCCCTCGAGACCGTGCGTGGACTCGATCCTCACCGTGGAGACGTGCTTCGTCTCCAACCAGCGCGGTCCGTCCTCCGAGCAGACGCGGAAGTCGATCGGCGGTGACCCGACTTCCGTGCGATCGATCCCGAAGACCTCGGCCGTAACGCCGAATTCGAAGAGTGAGAGCCCATTGCGAACGAGTACTGCTGCGGTGAACATGGTCCCATGTATGACCGAAAACCGGTGAGGCGTGTCGTTTAAGACACTCGTGGTTCTCAGCGATCGACGGTTGAGTGGAGTCATGACTTCACGACGCACCTCTGCGACCTCGGTCGCACCATCACAATCGTCTGCACCGAGGTTCCCCGACGGACACCATACGGGGTGGGCGAGGATCTGGTCACTCGGACCGGGCGTGGCCGCAGGCCTGTCATCCGTCGTCGGAGCCGGACTCATCGCGGTGCCGGCCGCCGTCCTGCATGAGTCCGGAGGCGCGGCCGCTCTCACCTGGATCATCGCGGCGCTCGTCTGCCTGCCCATGCTCATGCTCTTCCGCGACACCGTCACCGCCTCGGGGCACAGCGCCGATCCTCTTCGCGAGACGATCGGGGTCGGGCTGGGGCGTCGTCCCGCGGAGATGGTCCCCCTCATGTTCTCGATGGTCGTGGTCGTCGGACTGCCCTCGGGGTCCGTGATGGCGGCGCGGAACCTCGCGGCCATCATGGCCATCGACGTTCCCGAGATCGCGATCGCCGCCGCGCTCATGGCCTTCGCCGTCGTCGTCAATCTGCGCGGCCGGTCGCTGGGCAGCACTGTCGAGCGCGTCGGCGCGGTGGTCCTCGCCATCGCCATCGTCGCGGTCGTCGCCTGGTCTCTGCTGCACCCGAGCCGAACGCCCGACGTCGTCCCCGACATCCCCGAGCTGGCCCTCATCCCCGCCGGGGCGCTCATCGCGTTCTGGGCGTTCATCGGCTTCGAGAATCTCACCTTCCTCGCCCGTGAGCTGCCGGATCCACGGCGTGACTTCGCCCCGGTGGCGATCATCTCGCTGGCACTGCTGCTGGTCCTCGTCCTCACCCTCACCGTGGCCGTTCAGGCGCAGTCGAGCCAGGTCGATCGGGTCACCGGGATCGTCGACGCTCTGCGGTCCACGCCGTGGGGAGGAGTCGCCGCAAGCGTCCTGGCCGCCATGGGGATCCTGGCGATCACGCTCAATGCCGTGGCCTGGACTGGACCAGGGGCGTGGCCACCATCGTCGCTGTGGCCGCGACGGAGCGGATTCTGCCGCGGTCCTTGGCCGTCGAAACCGGTGCGACGCCGCGCCGGGCCATCCTGGTCCTCAGCGTCGGATTCACGGTGTCGCTGGTGATTCTCCTGGTGAGACCGGATCTCGTCGTCGACATGATCGGCGCGGCCAGCGGCGTCTTCGTCATCATCTACATCATGTGCATCGTCGCCTACGTCCGCACCGCCGGACTGCGAGTGTGGAGCGTCGCCAATCTCGCGCTCGTCCCGCTCATGGCATGGTCGCTCATCGCATCGGGGCCCCGCGCGATCTTTTCCGTCGCGGTCTTCCTCGTCGCCGGTGCGGTCACCCTCGCCCGGGCCCGAAACCGAGCGTGAGGTCCTTCAGTCACCGACGATGGCGGCGACCAGGGCGTCGACGTCCTCGGTCGTCGTATCGAACGCACACATGAGGCGGACGATGTCCTTGACCAACGGCCAGTCCCCGAAGGCGAACGTCTGCCGGGCCCGGGCGGCCACCTCGGCGGGCATCCGGACGAACACGACGTTCGACTCGACCTTCTGCACGATCTCGAGCCCGGGGACACGGCCGCGTTCGGCCGCCTCGGCGAGTCTGTGGGCAAGGTGCTGCGCCATCGCATTCGACCGGGTGGCGGAGTTGCGCCACAGATCGCCCTCGTACAGTGCGTTCAGCTGAGCGGAGAGGAAGCGCATCTTCGAGGCCAGCTGCAGGTTCATCTTGCGCAGGAATCGCATTCCGTGGCCGATGTCGGGGTTCAGAACGACGACCGCCTCGGCACCGAGCAGGCCGTTCTTCGTTCCGCCGAGGCTGAGGATGTCGACTCCGACCACAGTCGTGATGTCGCCGAGTCCGACGCCGAGGTGGGCGGCGGCATTGCCGAGTCGGGACCCGTCGACGTGGAGGATCATGTCGTTCTCGTGCGCGGTGGCCGCGATCGCCGCGATCTCGTCCGGGGTGTAGGTCGTGCCCCATTCGGTGGACTGGGAGATGCTCACGGCCAGCGGCTGCGCATTGTGTTCGTGGCCGCGGCCGATGATCGCACCCATGATGGTTTCGGGGGTGAGTTTGCCGTTCTCGGTGGCGGCACCGACGATCTTGAGCCCGCCGACCTTCTCCGGGGCTCCGGTTTCGTCGTAGTTGATATGCGCCGAGGCGGCCGTGATCACTGCGGCCCACCGCGGCAGCGCCGACTGCAGGGCCAGGACATTGGCTCCGGTGCCGTTGAAGACGGGGAACGCCTGGGCCTCGGGCCCGAAATGGTGGGCCATGATGTCGCGGAAGCGCTGTGTCCACGGGTCGCCGCCGTAGCCGGGCGTGTGGCCGACGTTGGCCTCGGCGATGGCGGTGATGACTTCGGGGTGGACTCCGGCCCAGTTGTCGGAGCCGAAGTTGCGCGGGTGCGCGGTCGGTCTGGTGTCGACGGGCGGGGCGGCGGTGCCGATGTCGGGGAGGGTGTCCGCGGGGTTCGTCGACGGCGTTGTCTGATCAGGTGTCTGGGAGTTCACGCTCTCAGACTAGTACGTGCCGCGCGAGGTATGCAGTGCGGTCCACGCGCGGCGAATTGTCCGGAGTGGAGTCGCCGGCGTCACGCACCTCTCCATACACCCGCTGGCTCAACGTGCATGCGCAGAGCATGTGTGCGCTGCGCCCGCACGTTGACCCAGCTGTTGCGCACCGCCACAATCGGCGCAGTTCATCCTCCAAAGACAGCAGCTGGCTCAAAGTGCAGGAGCGCGAGCAGAGCATTTATGCCGTGCGCGCGCCTGCACTTTGAGCCAGCTGGTATGCACTGAGGGCGAGCCAGCCGGTCGAAATCGGCTGGCCCGCCCTCAGCAGCGGTTGCGTCTCACGCGACTCAGGCGAGGAGTTCGCGCATGAGTTCAGCGGTCTCGGTCGGGGTCTTGCCGACCTTGACGCCTGCAGCCTCGAGGGCTTCCTTCTTGGCCTGAGCGGTTCCCGAGGAGCCGGAGACGATGGCGCCGGCGTGGCCCATGGTCTTGCCCTCGGGAGCGGTGAAGCCTGCGACGTAGCCGACGACCGGCTTCGTCACGTTCTCCTTGATGAAGGCTGCGGCACGCTCTTCGGCGTCTCCGCCGATCTCGCCGATCATGACGATGGCTTCGGTGTCAGGATCGGCTTCGAAGGCTTCGAGCGCATCGATGTGCGTGGTGCCGATGACCGGGTCTCCGCCGATGCCGATGGCGGTCGAGAAGCCGAGGTCACGCAGCTCGTACATCATCTGGTAGGTCAGGGTGCCGGACTTCGAGACGAGGCCCAGCTTGCCCTTCTTCGTGATGTTGGCCGGGATGATGCCGGCCAGCGACTCACCGGGGGTGATGATGCCCGGGCAGTTGGGCCCGATGATGCGGGTGGCGTTTCCGGCCGCCTGCGCACGAGCCCAGACCTCGGCCGAATCCTGCACGGGGATGCCCTCGGTGATGATGACGAGCAGACCGATCTTCGCGTCGATGGCCTCGATCGCGGCGTCCTTGGAGAATGCCGGCGGCACGAAGGCCACGGACACGTCAGCACCGGTGGCTTCCATCGCCTCGGCGACGGAACCGAAGACGGGGAGTTCGACCTCGTTGCCGTCCTTGTCGTTGTGCGTCACGGTGGTGCCGGCCTTGCGGGCGTTGACACCGCCGACGACGTTCGATCCGGCAGCGAGCATACGAGCGGTGTGCTTCGAGCCCTCTCCGCCGGTGATGCCCTGGACGATGATCTTCGAATCGGAATTCAGGAAGATAGACATTGTTGTAGAGACCTTTCCTTACTTGGCAGCAGCCAATTCGGCGGCCTTGTCGGCTCCACCGTCCATCGTGTCAGTGAGCGTGACGAGCGGGTGCGCTGCCTTCTGCAGGATGGCGCGCCCCTCTTCCACGTTGTTGCCGTCGAGGCGGACGACGAGCGGCTTGGTGGCCTGGTCGCCGAGGATCTCGAGGGCCTTGACGATGCCGTCGGCCACAGCGTCACAGGCGGTGATTCCGCCGAAGACGTTGACGAACACGGACTTCACCTGGTCATCGCCGAGGATGACGTCGAGTCCGTTGGCCATGACCTCAGCCGAGGCGCCGCCTCCGATGTCGAGGAAGTTCGCGGGCTTGACGCCGCTGTGGTTCTCACCTGCATAGGCGACGACGTCGAGGGTCGACATGACCAGTCCTGCGCCGTTGCCGATGATTCCGACCTCACCGTCGAGCTTGACGTAGTTGAGGTCGAGCTTCTTGGCCTTGAGTTCCAGCGGGTTCTCTGCGCTGATGTCGCGCAGCTCCTCGTGCTCCTCGTGGCGGAAGTCGGCGTTGTCATCGAGCGAGACCTTGCCGTCGAGGGCGATGATGTCACCGGCACCGGTCTTGACCAGCGGGTTGACCTCGACGAGGGTGGCGTCTTCCTTTTCGAAGACGGTCCACAGGCTGGTCAGCACGGGGGCGACCTTCGCGGCGGTATCGGCGTCGAAGCCGGCCGCCTCCGCGATCTCTGCCGCCTTGGCATCGTTGATGCCGTCGATGGCGGAGACGGGGATCTTGGCGAGCGCTTCCGGACGTTCCACGGCCAACTGCTCGATCTCCACTCCGCCTTCCTTCGAGCACATGGCCAGGTAGGTGCGGTTGGACCGGTCGAGGAGGACGGAGAAGTAGTACTCCTCAGCAATGTCGGCACCTTCGGCGATCATCACCTTTTCGGTGATGTGGCCCTTGATGTCGAGACCCAGGATGTCCTTGGCGCGTGCCTCGGCCTCATCGGGGTTCTTGGCGACCTTGACGCCGCCGGCCTTTCCACGGCCGCCGATCTTGACCTGAGACTTGACGACGACGACACCGCCGCCAAGATCTTCGGCTGCCTTCTTCGCTGCTTCTGGCGTCGTCGCGACCTGGGCCTTGAGCACGGGCACTCCGTGCTTCTCGAACAGGTCACGTGCTTGATACTCGAAAAGATCCACGTGTATTCCTTCGCTCTCACTGCCGGGTGGTTGGCCCCTGCAGGTTCGTTGACGGATGCAACAACCAAGGACAACCATATTCCCAAACGCACCCGTCCATCCAACCTTGCAGGTTAAATGGACCCTGAGCGTAAGGAATCTCTCGTCAAAAAGTATCTTTGCGCTCAAGATTCTTGATATGGACGTAAAATCGTTTCATGGACGAAGTGGATCGAATTGTCGCAGCCTGGCGACGTGAGCGTCCGGATCTCGACGTCTCCCCGATGGAGATCCTCTCCCGAGTCTCGCGTCTGGCCAGGCAGTTGGACCTGGCGCGGAAGGCGAGCTTCTCCGACTACGGAATCGAGGGCTGGGCCTTCGACGTGCTCTCCGCCCTCCGCCGAGCCGGTGAGCCCTATCAGCTCTCCCCCTCGACCCTGCTGCAGGAGACACTCGTCACGAGCGGCACCATGACCAATCGCATCGACCGCCTCGTCGCCCGCGGTTGGGTCGAACGCCGCCCCGATCCCGGTGATCGACGCGGAGTGCTCGTCCACCTCACCGACAGCGGCCGCGCCACCGTCGATTCCGCCCTGGCCGATCTGCTGGTGAAGGAGCGGGAGATCCTCAGCGGACTCACCCCCGCCGGCAGCCGAAAACTGGCCGCACTGCTGCGCGAGCTGTCCACCGGCTTCGACGGCAGCGAGGACTGAGCCATGCACGACGACCTCACGGATTTCCCGGGCGCACAGCCGCCTCGGCGAGAACCCGTCCACGGTCGATATGTCGACCTCGAACCCATCGATCCGACCGTCCACGGCGATTCGCTCTTCTCCGCGGTCTCGGCACCGGACGGGATCGAGGAGCGGTTCCGCTACCTGCCGCAGACACCGCAGACCGAACGCAGCGACTTCGATACCTGGATCGCCGAGGCGGCCACCTCGTCCGATCCCCTCTTCTTCGCCGTCGTGGACCGGTCCACGGGGCGGGCCGAGGGCCGGCAGGCGCTCATGCGCATCGACGCCGCCAACGGCGTCATGGAAATCGGACACATCCTCTGGGGTCCGGGGCTGGCCCGGACTCGCGCGGCCACCGAGGCGCTCTTCCTCTGCGCCGATCTCGCCTTCGCCTCCGGTTTCCGACGGTTCGAGTGGAAATGCGATGACGCGAATGCACCGTCGAAGAAAGCCGCCGAACGCTTCGGGTTCACCTTCGAAGGGATCTTCCGGCAGCATCTCGTGTACAAGGGCCGCAACCGCGACACCGCGTGGTTCTCGATCATCGACAGCGAATGGCCGGCCCTGCGAACGGCATATGAGCAGTGGCTCGACGAAGCGAACTTCGATGCCGCAGGTGCCCAGCGGCAGAGCCTGCGCGAACTCATCGCCGCAGCACGCCGCGGCTGAGTCGGCAGGGCCGGACGGCGCGGCCGGACGTCAGGTCTGTGGCGTCAGGTCTGTGGCGTCAGGTCTGTGGCGTCAGGACGCAGCCTCGCGCCCGGGCAGAGGCCTCGCGCCCGCCCCGCTTTCGCCGCCTTGCCGCGCGTCCACCCGGGCACGGGCCGTCGCGCACACTAGGCTGGAAGCCATATCACTTGGACGCTGACGACACCTCGAGGAACCATGCGACTTCGCCCCCTTGCCCTGCTGTCCGCCGCTGCGATTGCTGCCACGATGACGGCCTGCGTGGCGACACCCAACGAGACCCGGCCCCAGCCGCGACCCTCGGTGAGCAAAGAAGAGGTCACCCCGATCGAGACGCCGGACGATGCACCGAAGGTGTCCATCGTCGATTCCTCGCCGGGTGGGGCGAAGGACACCGACCCGCTGTGGCAGGGCCTCGCCGAGGCGGCCGAGAAGAAGACCGAGGCCTACCTCAAGGTCTACGTGCACACCGGCAACCCCGAGGTTCCCGATTCCGGCGAGACGACCGTGACTGCCGACAGCCCCGACAGCGTCAGCGTCACCGTCGATGCGGACAACGTCGATGACGGGGCGTCCCCGTTCCTGCTCATCCACGGCACCTTCGACGTCGAGGAGATCGGCAACTCGGCCTACACGCTGACAACCGTCGACGACGAAGACATCCCCGAGCTCGACCCGAAGGGCCCGAACGACGAGAAGCGCTGCACCGCCGATGACGCTCAGGACCGCATCGGGCTGGCCGCCGATGACCTCGCCGAGGATCCCGGCCGTCGCGAAGAATTCCGCCAGCAGTGGGGCGGCTCGCCTCGCGTGTGGTGGGGCATCCAGAAGACCGCCATCAGCCTCGGCGAAGAGGGCGGAGTCGCCGGCGACTTCCTCACCGAAGCCTGCGGCGAATACCTCCAATGATCTCTGCGCTCCGCCTCGGTCCGAGTTAAGTGGTGGCAGATTGCCATTCTGAGGCGGCGGTTTTTGGGCAATCTGCGCACACTCAACGCGTACCGACGACCAGCCGGCGCCCTCGCCACCCACCGTCCTGCATGCGACGATGACTCTATGAGAATCGCTGTCATCGGAGCTGGAATCGGCGGACTCTCGGCGGCCGTGGGACTGCAGAGGGCCGGCGCCGAGGTCACCGTGTTCGAACGTGCCCCCGAGGTGCGAGCCGGTGGTTCGGGGCTGTCGATCTTCGCCAACGGTCTCGCCGCGCTGGAGACCCTGGGCCTGCGCGAGGCATTCGATGCGGTGACCGACTCCAGTGTCGAAGGCTTCGCCGCAGGTCAGCGTCGCGCCGATGGTCGTTGGATCGCGCGGGTGCCCGACGAGGCCGTCGGTGCGCTGCGCATCGTCGACCGTGCCGATCTCCACCGCATCCTCCTCGAGGCGCTGGCTCCTGGGACTGTGCGCACCGACGCCGAGGTGGCCTCGGCAGCATCCGATGGGACGCTGACCTTCACACCCGTCTCCTCGCACCTCGATGCATCTGCACGTTTCGACCTCGTGATCGGCGCCGACGGTCTGCACAGCCGGGTCCGCACCGTTGTCGCCGGTGAGGCGGTGGCACCGCGGTACTCCGGGTATTCCGCGTGGCGGGGCATCACCTCGGTGCCGGTGGATCTGTCCGGCGAGGCAGGGGAATCGGTCGGGCGCGGACGCCGCTTCGGCATCGCCCCGCTGGCCGACGGCCGCGTCTACTGGTTCGCGGTGGCGAACATGCCCGAGGACGCGGTCTTCGCCGACGAGAAGGCCACCGCCCTGCAGATGTTCACCGGCTGGCACTCCCCCATTGCCGAGCTCATCGCCGCCACCGACGCCGAGGCGGTCCGCCGCACCGCGATCTCCGACCTCTCCCGCCGGCTGGCCAGCTTCCACCGCGGCCGCGTCGTCCTCCTCGGGGATGCCGCACATGCGATGACGCCGGACCTCGGCCAAGGCGGAGGTCAGGCTCTCGAAGATGCGGCGACACTCACAGTCCTGCTCACCCCGCTGCTCGGGGAGTCTCCGGGATCTGGGGCGAGCCGGCTCGGACGAGTCGAAGAGCAAGCGGCCACAGGTGCGGGCACTCGCGCCGGCGCGAACCCGGACCACCGTGCGGGCCCTCGCACCGGCGCGAACCCGGACCACAATTTGGGCCCGAGAGCCTCAGTACCGCCAGACCTCGCTGCGGCACTGGGCCGCTATGACTCCCTGCGCCGCCCGCGGACGCAGTCGATCGCGCAGAAGTCCCGGCTCATGGGGCAGATGTTCCAACTCGAATCGCCGCTGCTGGCGGGGCTGCGCAATGCCGTCTTCTCCGCGGTTCCCTCGCGACTCATTGCCGCTCAGGCTGCGAGCGTCCAGAAATGGTCGCCGCCGCAGGTGTGATGCTGACTTGTTCCGACTGATCCGCGGGCCCGTAGCCGCGGTCAGCCCCGCTGACGCGAGTCAAGTGTGCGCAGATTGCCCGGCAGACGCCGGATTTTGGCAATCTGCGCACAGTTCACGCATTCTCTCAGCAGCGTCGGGCCGCCCCAGCTGCTCGAACTCGAAAAACTTGGGTCACTATCAGCTACTCAGCGCCGAACTCAGGTCGCTATCGGATACTTTTCTCGCTCGAAAGTATCGAAAAGCGACCTATGTTCGGGCGAGTACCTGCTTGAACCGGCTCAGTCGGTCAGAGCGCGGTTGTAGGCGTCGACGACCGGGGGCAGGAAGAAGCCCATGATCACGGCGATCGCGGTGACCAGGCAGGCGAGCCCCAGCAGCAGGGAACCGCCGATGACGCTGAAGGCGAAGACGATGACGAGCAGCTCGAAGGCGATCGCCGCCGGACGCGCCCACCGGTGCAGGCGCCAGGCGCCCCGGGCCGCGGCGCCGACACCGGCTGCGAAGATGAGGAACATGACGGCCAGACCGATCAGCGACGCCGCCAACGGCCCAGCGGTGATCGCCGTGATGACGAACGACACCGCCGCCCCGATCAGGGCCAATGCCTGGACGCCGAGGACGATGACGGGCAGCATCATCGCCCGCGGGGTCGGAATCCCGTGCCCCTCAGGCTCCGGTGACGCACCGGAGCCTGCGGCCCGGCCATTGCGTGAGCTCAAATGGTCACCCGGGCGAATCCGGGGATGAGGATCTCATCGAGCATGCGCTCACGCACATCCAGCGGCAGGAAGGCCGCGGTCACAGCGTTGACCGTCGCCCATTCGAGGTCGGTCTGGTTCCAGCCGGCCTCGTCGACGAGCAGTCGCATCTCCCGTGAGACGGAGGTGCCCGACATCAGCCGGTTGTCCGGGTTGATGGTGACCGCAAAGCCGAGGTCTTTCAGACCCGTGATCGGGTGGCTGGCGATGGTGCCGCCGATGTCGGTCTGCAGGTTCGAGCTCGGGCACAGTTCCAGCGGAATCTGCTGGTCGAGGACCCAGGCTGCGAGGCTGCCGAGCTGACCCTGACCGTCGACGATGTCCATGTCCTCGACGATGCGAGCGCCGTGGCCCAGACGCTGGGCGTGGCAGATGGTGACCGCCTCGTGGATGGATTCTTTGCCGGCGGCCTCTCCGGCATGGATCGTCACCGGCACATACGCCTGGTGCAGGGCGTTGAAGGCGGAGAGATGCGCGGACGGCGGGAATCCGTTCTCGGGTCCGGCGATGTCGAATCCGACGACTCCGGAATCCGCACCCTTCTCACGATGGCGGATGGCCAGTTCGGCGATCGCCAGCGAGTTGTCGGCCTGACGCATGGCCGTGATGAGCTGTCCGACGCGGATGTACTTGCCGTCGGCCGCCGCCTCGGAGACACCTTCTTCGAGACCGGCCTGGACGGCTTCGACCACGGCGTCGAGTTCGAGTCCGCCCTCGAGGTGCTGTTCGGGAGCCCACCGAGCCTCGGCGTAGAAGACTCCGTCGGCCACCTGGTCGAGGACCCATTCCTTGGCCACACGGCGCAGGTTGTCCTCGCTCTGCATGATCGCCACGGTGTGCGAGAACGTCTCGAGGTAGCGGACCAGATCACCGGAATTCGCGGACTCCGAAAACCATCTGCGCAGCGATTCTGCATCGGAGGCGGGCAGGGTGTGACCGATCGAGTCGGCCAGTTCGATCATCGTCGACGGGCGCAGACCGCCGTCGAGGTGATCATGGAGGGAGACTTTGGGCAGCTGCAGGATGGGGTCGTCCGATGCGACGCCGGCGGGTACATTCATCACCGTCTCAGCTTATCCGATGACGGCTGAGCCCCTCATCCTTTCTCCGGATCGATCTCCCCGCTCTTGATCCGCTCCCTGAGGTCCGTGATCCCGCGACCGGCGTCGGAGACGCGGGAGAGGAATCCGTCCTCGGCGACGATGCGCACCCCGCCGTTGTCGAGGGTGCCCCAGTAGTGGCGGTCGGCGACGCGGAAGCCGGCGATCTCCTCGGGCCCGGTCTTCGGGGCGGGCGCCACCTCGTCGGGGTTCTTGCTCTGCGGCCAATCGGGGAACATCGTGCGCAGTCCGCGGCGCACGTTCGGTTCCACGCTGGCCACGATCGTCTTGGAGAATCCGCCCGCTGTTCCATACCACACGATCTTCGGCAGGCTCGGTCCTTCGTCGTCGCCCTCGGGTTCCTCCGTGGCCGTGGTCAGATCGGTCCGCTTCTCATCCGCCGAGGTGACCACCCCCATTGCGGCCGCCGACCCGAAGGGAACGAGCACGTCGACGTCGGCGTCGAAGGACCGTTCGAAGTACTCCTTCCCCGCTTTGCGGGTGTCGTCGATCGCCCGAGGCGAACCGCTCGCCGAGGCGGCCCCACCCGAGGCGGGACGGTAGGACTCCGCCTTCGGCAGGTCCTCATCGTTCTCCTTGTTGTAGAGGTCGACGCCGGCGTCGAAGGCGTTCAGGATACGTTCGGACTGTGGGAACCCGTGGGAGACGACGACGCCGACCTTCCCCGTCTCCGAGGCGGTGGCCGCGGTGTAGCCGGCGATGAACGCCGGCGGGACGAGGTCGAAATCCATGCTCAGCACGTTTTTCGGCAGGTCATCGGTGCCGCTGGAGACTCCGAGGAACAAGTCCTTTGGGTGGTCTGCGGCGAAGTCCGCGAGTTCGTCCGCTCCACCGGGCCCGATGACCGTGGTCAGTGCACAGTCGTGTCGGTTCATCCGATCCAATGCCGCCGAGGTGGCCGACCCACTCGAGACGCGTTGACTCGAGGTGCCCGAGAAGACCCCGGCGCCACGGGCCAGTTCCGTCTCCTCGAGGGTGAGAGCACCGGCGGAGTGATCGTCGAAGCCGGCCGGTGCCGAGACGAGGCAGCCCAGTCGCTCCTCTTCGAGGGCTTCGGGGGCATTCACGGAGCAGGCGCTGAGCGTGAGGACGCCGACCGCGGCGAGCGCGGCGATCTGCGCGGTTCGGGCTCTCATCCTCATGGGTCCAAGATTATCGGCCCATCCTGACACGGCGTAATCAGGCATCGTCCGTGGCAGATCACGTGGCAGGTCAGAGGGCAGCAGCGGCCGACCGCGCGCGGGCAATCAGCCGCCGGGCCATCACCGGTCGCGGTCGAGGACCTTGAGCGCGGTGGCCGTGAACACGCGGGCGGCGATCTCCACGGCGCGTTCGTCGATGAGCAGATCGCCCTGGTGGATGTCGTAGGTGATGCCGCCGGGGGTGCGGGTGCCCAGACGGATGAGCGCTCCCGGGCAGTGGGTGAGGTACCAGGCGAAGTCCTCCCCGCCCATGGACTGCGGGGTCAGCTGCACCGAGTTCTCGCCGAGTTCCCCGCGGACGGCGGATTCGATGAGGGTGACCTGGTCTTCGGTGTTGACCACCGGTGGGACGCCTCGGCGATGTTCGAGGTCGACCTCGACTCCGTAGGGTCCGGCGATGCGATCGACGAGCTCGGGCAACACTTCGGCGACTTGGTTCCAGCCGTCGACGTCGAGGCAGCGCAAGGTTCCGCGCAGGATCCCTTCGCTGGGGACGACGTTCGCGGCATGGCCGGCGCTGATCTCACCCCACACCAGAGAGATCGCGTGCCGCGGGTCGATCAGCCGGCCCAGGGTCGAGGGCAGATCGGTGGCGAGTTTGCCCAGCGCGTAGACGAGGTCCTCGGTCAGGTGCGGACGCGAGGTGTGCCCTCCGTGACCGGAGAGGCGGATGATGACGGTGTCGCCGGCGGCGGTGATGGCGCCGATGCGCGAACCGACCTTGCCGATGTCGACGTTCGGGTCGCAGTGGACGGCGTAGACCTCGGGCACGTCGTCGAGCACGCCTTGGGAGATCACGCGCAGGGCACCGCCCGGGGTGACCTCTTCACCGGGCTGGAAGATCAGACGCACCCGGCCGCCGAGTCCGCCGGGCCGTGTCTCGTGGATCTTCTGCAGGGCGATGCCGGCACCGATGAGGGAGGTCAGGTGGACGTCGTGGCCGCAGGCGTGGGCGACGCCGGGCACGGTGGACCGGAATTCCTCATCGATGAGGTCATCGACGGGCAGGGCGTCGATATCGGCGCGCAGCCCCACGGCCACCGGTCCTTCGCCGATGTCGCAGACGACTCCGGTGCTCTCGAGGCGCCGCGGCGTGAGACCGGCGGCCTCGAGGCGGGCGACGATCTTGTCGGTGGTCTCGAACTCCTGGAAGGACAGTTCCGGATGGGCATGGATGTCGCGGCGGAAATCGATGAGTTCAGCACCGATCTCAGCGATTGTCGAGCTGATCACGTCGGGTCCTTCAGTGCGGGGAGGTCGGGGATGGGCGATGTCGAACATTTCAAGCCATGCTAGGCACTCGATGTCATAAATGTGCCCATTGCGACCAATTTCGACATACTTCCCGCTCCACTCCCCCGGGAGCGCCGACTGTGGATCAGAGCAGTTCGTCGAGTCCGCGCTCACCGGCGAGGGACACGGCCTTCTTCACGTCCTGGGCGTGCGGGCGGGAGGTGATGAGCAGGACGTCGTCGGTGTCGACGACGACGAGGTCGTCGAGCCCGACGATGGCCACCGTCCGCGGTCCTTCGGAGAACACGACTCCCGAGGCATCGACCTCGAGCAGGTCGGTGTTCCCGCCGATCGAGATCACTCCCCGCGGTTCCCCGGGAACCGGCTGGCGCAGCCTGGCCACCGAATCGAAGTCGCCGACGTCGTCCCAGCCGAAGTCACCGGGGATGACGATGACACGACCGGCTGCGGCTGCCGGTTCGGCCACCACATAGTCGATGGCTCGCTTCTCCAGTCCGGGCCACACGGCGCTGAGGACCTCATCATGGTCTGGGGTGTCCCAGGCCTCGGCGATCCGGGCCAGCCCCGAATAGAGGGGCGGGTCCTCCTCGGCGAGGATGTCGAGCAGGGCGGCGGCCTTGGCGATGAACATGCCCGCGTTCCAGCGGTAGCGGCCGGAGTTCACATACTGACGAGCCGTGCTCGCCTCCGGCTTCTCCGCGAATGCCAGCGCCCGCCGGGCCGTGGGCGCCCCGTCGAGCCCGAGCAGGTCACCGGTCTCGATATAGCCGTAGGCCGTGGCGGGATTGCGGGGCATGATGCCGACCGTGACGATGTCTCCGGTCTCCGCGGCGGCGACGGCCTGATCGATGACGAGCCGGAATTCGTCGACGTTCGTGATCGAATGATCGGCGGAGAACGATCCGACGATGGCCTCGGGATCCTCACGGGCGATGAGCATGGCGGCCAGACCGATGGCGGCAGCGGAATCCTTCGGGGAGGGTTCGGCGATGATCTGGCCGCGGGCGATTTGCGGCAGCTGCTCGGCGACCTGATCGAAGTGGCTCTCGCCTGTGACCACCCAGACTCTGTCGTCGCCGACGATCGGCGCGACGCGGTCCCAGGTGGCCTGGATGAGGCTGCGACCGAGGCCGAGGACATCGTGGAGGAACTTCGGCGTCGCCCGACGCGACAGCGGCCACAGGCGCGTTCCGGATCCGCCGGCGGGGATGATGGCGTGGAAGTGCGTGTTCACGATCTCAGTGTCTCAGAGTTCGGGCACACCTTCCCCGAGGTTGCCCGCCGTGTCGGATGAGCCGATCCCCAAGCGCCCGGTGGGGATCTCCCCACCTCAGGACCGCCTCGGCGAGGGTGTGCCCGTGTTCCCGGGCTGACCAGGTCAGAACGGGAACGAGACAATTTAGAGCACACGACTGTGATGTAAATGAAATTCCGCGAGACGGTGAATCCCAGTTTTGAGGGAATTGCCAGGGTTGCGGTGTGATCCGGGACGCTCACCCGTGTCTCGACTGGCACGGAAGCGGTCTTCGGCGTAGTTTCTAGACGTACACACCCGAATTATCAAGATGGAGGATGCTCCGTGGCCAAAGCGTCTACGGGCACTCTGTACCGAGGAAACGAAGGAATGTGGTCCTGGGTCGCGCATCGCGTCACAGGCGTCGGAATCTTCTTCTTCCTTCTGGTCCACGTGCTCGATACTGCCCTCGTCCGCGTCTCGCCCGAGGCCTACAACGCAGTGATCGGAACCTACAAGACACCGGTCATGGCATTCGGTGAGATCGCGCTCGTCGCCGCCATCGCATTCCATGCGTTCAACGGTCTGCGCGTCATTCTCGTCGATTTCTCGAAGAGTGGCCCGAAAAATCAGAAGAAGCTGTTCTGGGGAGTCATGGTTGTGTGGCTCATCATCATGATCGCCTTCATTCCCCGCCAGCTGATGCACACCTTCGGAGGCTGACATGAGCACAACATCCATTCCGGCTCCGCGGACCGGCTACTCCCGGCACAAGTCGACGCGCTCGAAGTTCGAGATGTTCGCATGGCTGTTCATGCGCATCTCCGGCGTCGTGCTCGTCATCCTCATCTTCGGCCACCTGTTCGTGAACCTGTGGGCCGGCGACGGCGTCCAGGCCATCGACTTCGGATTCGTCGCAGGCAAGTGGGCCAGCCCGTTCTGGCAGATCTGGGATCTGCTCATGCTGTGGCTGGCGATGCTGCACGGCACCAACGGTCTGCGCACCATCATCATGGACTACTCCGAGAAGCCCGGCACACGCATGTCCCTGCAGGTGATCCTCTACATCGCCTCGGTCATCGTCATCGTGCTCGGCACGCTCGTCATCTTCACGTTCGATCCCTGCCCGGCCGGAGCGGACCCCTCGGTCCTGGCTGAGTTCTGCAAGGCCTAAAGGAGAAACATGCAGGTACATCATTACGACGTCGTCATCGTCGGCGCCGGCGGCGCCGGCATGCGTGCGGCGATCGAGTCGGGCCAGCGCGCCCGCACCGCCGTTCTCACGAAGCTCTACCCCACCCGTTCGCACACCGGTGCCGCCCAGGGCGGAATGTGCGCCGCACTGGCGAACGTGGAAGAGGACAACTGGGAATGGCACACCTTCGACACCGTCAAGGGCGGTGACTACCTGGTCGACCAGGACGCCGCCGAGGTGATGGCCAAGGAAGCCATCGACGCCGTCCTCGACCTCGAGAAGATGGGGCTGCCGTTCAACCGCACCCCCGAAGGCAAGATCGACCAGCGTCGCTTCGGCGGACACACCCGCGACCACGGCAAGTCCGCCGTGCGCCGCTCCTGCTACGCCGCAGACCGCACCGGTCATATGATCCTCCAGACCCTGTACCAACAGTGCGTCAAGCACGGCGTGGAGTTCTACAACGAGTTCTACGTCCTCGACCTCCTCATGACCGAGGTCGACGGGGTCAAGCGCCCGGCCGGAGTCGTGTCCTACGAACTGGCCACCGGCGAGATCCACGTCTTCCAGGCCAAGTCGGTCGTCTTCGCCACCGGCGGTGTCGGCAAGGTCTTCAAGACCACCTCGAACGCGCACACCCTGACCGGTGACGGCATGGCCGTGACCTACAACCGCGGGATCCCGCTGGAGGACATGGAGTTCTTCCAGTTCCACCCCACAGGTCTCGCCGGCCTGGGCATCCTGCTCTCCGAGGCGGCACGTGGTGAGGGCGGCATCCTCCGCAACTCCGAGGGTGAGCGCTTCATGGAGCGCTACGCCCCCACGATCAAGGACCTCGCCCCGCGTGACATCGTGGCCCGTTCGATGGCCAACGAAGTCCGTGAAGGCCGTGGCTGCGGACCGAACAAGGACTACGTCCTGCTCGACCTCACCCACCTCGAGCCCTCGCATATCGACGAAAAGCTGCCCGACATCACCGAGTTCGCTCGCACCTACCTCGGTGTGGAGCCCTACACGGAGCCGGTGCCGGTCTTCCCGACCGCGCACTACGCGATGGGCGGCATCCCGACGAACGTCGAAGCCGAAGTGCTCGCCGACAACGACACCGTCATCCCCGGCCTCTACGCCGCCGGTGAGTGTGCCTGCGTGTCCGTGCACGGTTCGAACCGTCTGGGCACGAACTCGCTGCTCGACATCAACGTCTTCGGCAAGCGCGCCGGCATCGCCGCCGCGGAATACGCGCAGACCGCCGAGTTCGTCGAGCTGCCCGAGAGCCCGGAGACCGAAGTCGTCGAGATGCTCGAGAAGATGCGCACCTCGGACGGCACCGAGCGCATCGCGGCGATCCGCAAGGATCTGCAGGACATCATGGACGCCAACGTCCAGGTGTTCCGCACCGACGAGACGCTGCGTGAGGCTCTCGACGAGATCGCCAAGCTACGCGAGCGCTACAACAACGTGGGCATCCAGGACCGCGGCAAGCGCTACAACCTCGATCTGCTCGAGGCCGTCGAGCTCGGCTTCCTGCTCGAGCTCGCCGAGGTCATCTCTGTCGCCGCCATCCACCGCAAGGAATCGCGTGGAGGACACTTCCGCGAGGACTTCCCGGATCGTGACGACGAGAAGTTCATGCACCACACGATGACCTACCTCGATCCCGAAGCGGAGACCGACGGCATCAAGGGCATGCGTCTGGAGACGAAGCCCGTCATCGTCACCCGTTACCAGCCGATGGAGCGTAAGTACTGATGAGCACCGATACCACCCCAGAGCCAGCGTCGAAGATCGACCTGCCGACCCACGTGTCGGGCGAAGGCGGAACCATTCCGTCCTTCGACTGCACCTTCCGGATCGCCCGTTTCGACCCCGAGGTCGATTCGGAGCCGCACTGGGAGGAATACAACGTCACGATGTACGGCACCGACCGCGTGCTGGATGCTCTCCACAAGATCAAGTGGGAGATCGACGGTTCGCTGTCCTTCCGCCGGTCCTGCGCCCACGGCGTCTGCGGTTCCGATGCGATGCGCATCAACGGCCGCAACCGCCTGGCCTGCAAGACGCTGCTCAAGGACCTCGACACGTCCAAGCCGATCACCGTCGAGGCGATCAAGGGTCTTCCGCTCGAGAAGGACATGATCGTCGACATGGAGCCCTTCTTCCAGTCGTACCGCGAGGTCATGCCGTTCCTCGTCACCTCGGGACACGAGCCCACGCGTGAGCGTCTGCAGTCGGCCGAACAGCGTGAGGCCTTCGACGACACCACGAAGTGCATCCTCTGTGCAGCCTGCACCTCGTCGTGCCCCGTGTTCTGGACCGACGGCCAGTACTTCGGTCCCGCCGCGATCGTCAATGCGCATCGTTTCATCTTCGATTCGCGTGACGAAGGCGGAGACATGCGCCTCGAGGTCCTCAACGACAAGGAAGGCGTGTGGCGCTGCCGCACCACCTTCAACTGCACCGAGGCCTGCCCGCGCGGCATCGAGATCACCAAGGCCATCGCCGAGGTGAAGCAGGCGATCCTGCAGCGCGCGTTCTGATCGCGTAAGCGCAAGTCAGACCGCAGCGGCCCCGCACCACACGGTGCGGGGCCGCTTTCGTCTGCGTCCCTTCTGAGCGGGTTGGCGGCCGTCTAGCGGGACCTCCTCGGTGGGATCGGGCCGCCTCGGTGGTGGGAACAACTTCCTCAAATACACGGTTGAAGTCAGACAGCACTGATTTGAACATGTGCTATTGAACTTCAACTATGCATTTGCGGAGGTGGCCCAGTCGAGGGTGGATAGGCCACATTTGAACGTGGGCTATCCGCTTCAGACTGGGCTGCCGGCGGACGCTCGCTTCTCGTGTGGGCCGCCTCGAAGAGGGTGAGGGAATCCTGAGGACGAGCTGCCTGCGGCGAAAGTAGACTGGGGCGCATGCGTTTCACCCGCTCGACTGCTTCCTCACCGCGTGCCGCGCTCCTGCGTGTCCTCGGCTTCGCTGCCGCACTGCTCGTGCTCGCGGCCCAGCTCGTCCACTCCCCCGCCCCCGCGCAGGCGGTGGCCCAGCCGGCGGAGTCGACAGCACCGGCGTATGTCAGTCCCGACGACCTCGGTGACGGTGCGAAGCCGCCGAAGCCGACGGGCACGTCCTGGCTTGTCGGCGACCTCGACTCCGGGGAGCTGCATGTGGCGAAGAATGTGGAGAAGCGGCACGCTCCGGCGTCGACGATCAAACTGCTCACGGCTCTCGCGCTCGTCGACGGGTTCGACGACAAGAAGAAGAAGGTGACCGCCGAGTTCGAGGACATGGAAGTCGATGGGACGAAGGTCGGTCTCATGCAGACGAACAAATACTCCATCGACCTGCTCTTCCATGCGATGCTCATGTCGAGCGCCAATGATGCGGCGAATGCTCTGGGTCGTGCAGCCGGCGGGCAGTACAAAGCCGTGGACCTGATGAACGAGAAGGCTGCCGAGCTGGGCATGTCGAATACGCAGGCGAAGAACACCTCGGGACTCGACGCAAAGGGCCAGTACACGACCGCCGAGGACCTCATGAAGCTCGCATGGGCGGTGTGCGAAGACGACTACCTCATGAAAGTCATCGGCACAGAGACTTATCAATTCCCGGGCGGGACGAACCCGGAGACGAAAGAGAAGTTCAAAGGCTACGAGATCCAGAACCACACGAAGATCGTCGGCCAGGTCGACGGCGGGCTGGGTCTGAAGAACGGGTTCACCCGGGCCGCGAAGGGTTCGTATGTGGCCGTGGCCGAGCGTGACGGACACCGTGTGGTCGCGACGATGCTCGGCATCGACAACAACTCGCGTCAGGCCGCCGTCGACCTGCTCGAATGGGATTTCGCCCAGACCGACCCGAAATCGCTGCAGACCGTTCCCGTCGGGGTTCAGGCCACCGCCGAGGCGGTCCCCACCGCCACCGGCAGCTCGAGTGATGCCGGTGGCGCGGATTCGGATGCGAGCGGTGCGGCGGATTCCCAGGAGTCAGATGATCCGCAGCCGTCGATGACGTCCCAGGCTGTTGGTGTGGCGCTGGACAATCCCCTGGCTCTCGTCCTTCTGGCCGGCGGTATCGTGCTGTTCATCGCCACCTTCGCGCTGTGGGTGCGAGTCCGGGCGCGGATGCAGGGCCGTCGCTGACGACGCGATGCCTGACCTCGTCAAGGGTCGGTCGGAGCGCGGACTCGGTGCCGCCTCGGCGAGGATATCGCGAACCTGAGTGGAACTGTCTGATCCGAATTGGACAATCGTCGATCGGACGCGATACGATCAATACTTGCGTTCGAAGTAGTCCGCATTCATCGAACCGATCGTTGCGTTGCTCCTGACGACAAACTTGTGAAGTCGTAGGCCCCGATCATGGTTCGACCTTGCAGATGAATGTTCCGGACACTGTGTCTCTTCGAATCGCAGATCCCCGTGGCGATCACCCAATCGCCGTATCGAGAACCTGAAGAATAGCGCGCGTCGATGCCTGCTATTCACAACTGAAGAAAGGAGGGAACCATGTCTGAGTTCCCACAGTGGGTCCAGCGCGGACTCGCACACGCAGGAATGATCGATCCCCGGATCAGCCGTCAGGCTCCTGGTGAGATCACGATCGAAGATGCGACCGGCCGTCTCGTGCTGTTCACCGGCACCTCGCTGCGTGAGATCACGCCGATGGCCGCCGCCTGACCGGACCCCGGTCATTCTGATCCGCTGGGACCAGCACAACCCCGATCGGGTCGGCCTGATCCGGACTGATTGAGAAGACGCCCACTTGCTGCCGGGTTTTACGCAGCAGGTGGGCGTCAGTCATTCACGGCCGCATCGATCACGGCATACGCTCATGACAAATACCGAAACGGCCCAAACCGAGCTTGTCTGCTCGGTTTGGGCCGATTCGCCATCTGTGGTGCAAGGACTCAGAAGTCCCAGTCGTCGTCTTCGGTGTTCTCGGCCTTGCCGATGACGTAGGACGAACCCGAACCGGAGAAGAAGTCGTGGTTCTCATCGCTGCCCGGTGAGAGAGCCGCGAGGATCGCCGGATTGACCTTCGTGACCTCCTTGGGGAACATCGCTTCGTAGCCGAGGTTCATCAGCGCCTTGTTGGCGTTGTAGTGGAGGAACATCTTGCAGTCCTCCGACAGGCCCACCGAATCGTAGATGTCGTGGGTGTAGGCGACCTCGTTCTCGTAGAGCTCGAACATGAGGTTCATGGTGTAGTCCTTGAGCTCCTGCTTGCGCTCCTCGGACTGCGATTCGAGACCCTTCTGGTACTTGTAGCCGATGTAGTAGCCGTGCACGGCCTCATCGCGGATGATCAGACGGATGAGGTCAGCAGTGTTCGTCAGCTTGGCGTGTGCCGACCAGTACATGGGCAGGTAGAAGCCCGAGTAGAAGAGGAAGGACTCGAGCAGCGTCGAGGCGACCTTGCGCTTGAGCGGATCGTCTCCCCGGTAGTAGCTGAGGATGATATCGGCCTTGGACTGCAGGTACTTGTTCTCACGCGACCAGCGGAAGGCCTCGTCGATCTCCTTCGTCGAGCACAGGGTCGAGAAGATGGAGGAATACGACTTCGCGTGGACGCTCTCCATGAACGCGATGTTCGTCAGCACAGCCTCTTCGTGCGGGGTCACCGCATCCGGGATGAGCGAGATCGCACCGACAGTGCCCTGGATCGTATCGAGCAGGGTCAGACCGGTGAAGACGCGCATCGTCAGCGTCTTCTCATCATCGGTCAGAGTCGCCCAGGACTGGATGTCGTTGCTCAGCGGGACCTTCTCCGGCAGCCAGAAGTTGCCGGTCAGGCGATCCCAGACCTCATCATCGATCGGATCGACGACGCGGTTCCAATTGATGGCATCGACATGCGATGCCAGAGTCAGATTCTCCAACGCTTTCTCTCTTCCCAAAGTGCTGTTCGTCGTGAGTACGAGTTGTCTGCGCGGCAGACGAAAGTCATATGCGCGGGCCCGGCCGGTGGGACGGGGCCCGCACGAAGCCGGCGGACCGATTCACATCGGTCCGCCGATTCCATTGATCAGAGCATGCAGGAGACGCAGCCTTCAACCTCCGTGCCCTGCAGAGCGAGCTGCCGGAGCCGGATGTAGTAGATGGTCTTGATCCCCTTGCGCCAGGCGTAGATCTGCGCCTTGTTGATGTCACGAGTGGTGGCGGTGTCCATGAAGAACAGCGTCAGCGACAGCCCCTGGTCCACGTGCTTCGTGGCCTCGGCATACGTGTCGATGATCTTCTCGTAGCCGACCTCGTAGGCATCCTGATAGTACTCGAGGTTGTCGTTGTCCATGAAGGGAGCCGGGTAGTACACGCGGCCGACCTTGCCCTCCTTGCGGATTTCGATCTTCGAGGCCACCGGGTGGATCGACGAGGTCGAGTTGTTGATGTACGAGATCGAACCGGTCGGCGGCACGGCCTGGAGGTTCTGGTTGTAGATGCCGTGCTCGGCCACCTGAGCCTTGAGCTCTCGCCAGTCGTCCTGGGTCGGGATGTGCACGTTCGCTGCGGAGAACAGTTCGGCCACACGAGCGGTGCGCGACTGCCAGGCCTCATCGGTGTACTTGTCGAAGTATTCGCCGGTGGCGTACTTCGACCGCTCGAAGCCGGCGAAGGTCTCACCGCGCTCCTTCGCGATCTCCATCGACGCGCGCACACAGTGGTAGGCGACGGTGTAGAAGTACATGTTCGTGAAGTCCAGGCCCTCATCGGAGCCGTAGTAGATGTGCTCCCGAGCCAGATAGCCGTGGAGGTTCATCTGCCCCAGGCCGATGGCATGCGACATGTCGTTGCCGCGGGCGATCGAGGGCACGGACTGGATGTTCGAGGTCTCGGCGACAGCGGTGAGTCCGCGGATCGCGGTCTCGATGGTCTGACCGAAGTTGTCCGAGTCCATCGTCAGAGCGATGTTGAGCGAACCGAGGTTGCAGGAGATGTCCTTGCCGACGACATCGTAGCCGAGATCATCGTCGTACTTGCTGGGCTCGGAGACCTGGAGGATCTCCGAGCAGAGGTTGGACATGATGATCTTGCCGTCGATCGGATTCGCCTTGTTGACGGTGTCCTCGAACATCACGTACGGGTAGCCGGACTCGAACTGGATCTCGGCCAGAGTCTGGAAGAACTCGCGGGCGTTGATCTTCTTCTTCTTGATCGCCGCGTTGTCGACGAGCTCGGTGTACTTCTCGGTGACATTGATGTCGGAGAAGGGCACACCGTAGACGCGCTCGACGTCGTAGGGGCTGAAGAGGTACATGTCCTCGTTGCGCTTGGCCAGCTCGAAGGTGACGTCCGGGATCACAACGCCCAGGGACAGGGTCTTGATTCGGATCTTCTCATCGGCGTTCTCGCGCTTGGTGTCGAGGAACTTGTAGATGTCTGGGTGGTGGGCGTGCAGGTACACGGCACCGGCGCCCTGACGCGCTCCGAGCTGGTTGGCATAGGAGAACGAGTCCTCGAGCAGCTTCATCACGGGGATGACGCCGGAGGACTGGTTCTCGATCTTCTTGATCGGGGCACCGGATTCGCGGATGTTCGTCAGGGCGAAGGCCACACCGCCGCCGCGCTTGGACAGCTGCAGAGCGGAGTTGATGGAGCGGCCGATCGACTCCATATTGTCTTCGATGCGCAGCAGGAAGCAGGAGACGAGCTCACCGCGCTGCCTCTTTCCGGCGTTGAGGAACGTCGGGGTGGCCGGCTGGAAACGGCCGGCGATGATCTCGTCGACGAGCTGGGTGGCCAGCGTCTCGTCGCCACGGGCCAGGAACAGAGCGACCATGACGACGCGGTCCTCGAAGCGTTCGAGGTAGCGCTTCCCGTCGAAGGTCTTCAGCGTGTAGGAGGTGTAGAACTTGAACGCACCGAGGAAGGTCTGGAAGCGGAACTTCTGATCATAGGCGCGCGTCGACAGCTGTTCGATGAACTCGAACGAATACTGCTCCAGGACCTCGGGCTCGTAGTAGTCCTTCTCGACGAGGTAGTCGAGCTTCTCCTTGAGGTTGTGGAAGAAGACGGTGTTGTTGTTCACGTGCTGCAGGAAGTACTGGCGGGCAGCCTGCTTGTCACGTTCGAACTGGATCCTGCCGTCCTCGTCGTACAGGTTCAGCATCGCGTTGAGCGCGTGGTAATCCAGATCGGTCTCTTCGCGGATGATGTCCTCTACATTGCGGTCTTCAGCGAGCTCGCGCACAGTTTGTCCAATCCTAGGTTGACAGCGTCGACATCATCCTGAGTGCCCAGGAGTTCGACTCGATACATGAGGGGTACTTGACACTTTGCCGCGACCTTGACGGCCGCGCGGCAGTAGTCCTCGCCGAAGTTCGTGTTTCCGGCGCCGATGACACCGACGAGATGACGTCGGTTCTCTTCGACATTGAGGAATCTGATGACTTGCTTGGGAACAGCCCCGCGATTGCGGCCGGCCCCATATGTGGGGGTGACGAGAACGAATGGCTCATCCACTCGCAGCGTCGGCTCCGTGGTCAACGTCGGCAGCCGCACTGCTGGGTGACGCAGCTTCGCGACGAAGCGGTGCGTGTACTCGGAGTTGGCAGAGAAGTAGACCAGCAGCATTGTCAGGCCACGACGGACGCAGACTGTTCGCCGGTCAGAGTGGCGATCTTGTCGGGACGGAAGCCCGACCAATGGTCGTTGTCGGTGACGACGACAGGAGCCTGCATGTAGCCCATCGCCTTGACGACATCGAGGGCGTTCTCGTCGACGCTGAGATCGACCGACTTGTACTTCAGGCCCTTGGCGTCGAGAGCACGGTAGGTGGCGTTGCACTGGACGCAAGCTGGCTTGGTGTACACGGTGATCATGACGACTCCTTCAATCTGCTGTGCAGTTCGGCATTCTGATGGCTGTGACCGTGTCCCGTCAACTGCTCGATCATGATGAATATCACCAGGCGCAGGCTCAGGGGTGACCACTAGATGTTGTGTTCGGGTTAGACCTTACCCCTATATCCAGTGTTACACCAGTGTCATTCGGAGGTTTCACACCCTGTGTCATCACCGTCCACAATCGTCCACAGACTGTGAACGACACTCGTGTAGTTCGATCACCTGCGCGGACGCTGGCATCGGCGGCTTCCAGATTCATTTTCGGCTCTTTTTCCACCGACGTTTTCCACCGCTTTCCACAGGAAAACTTTTTGCCTGTGGGCATGTTGCGGAACCCTCGATCGACGATTTCGACCTCCTCCATGCGGTGCCGGTCACGTCGTAGCGGAGGCGATCATCACAGCACCTCCTCCCATCCGTCTGTCGGTCCCACCGACGCTACAGCTCGGTCCTGACATGAGATGGCCCCGCCGTGAACGGAGGGTGGCTGGCCGGCGGGAGCAGACCGGGACGCGGTCGAAGTGTGTCAGCACTGCAACGTCGACGGCTGTTGCGTGTCAGTGCCACCCAATATGCTGGAGACCACAGAAACGCACCGCACTGCGTGACTGACGAGCACAGTGACACCGAGAGACTGAGGGACCATGACGGCAACGGCACCGGCGAACACGCAGGAGATCGCGCACGCACAGACGATCCTCAAGGCCTTGGAGTCCTACCTCGACCATTTCGTCGTCGGGCAGCAGCGGCTGCGCGAATCCCTGCTCATCGGGCTCCTCTCCAGCGGTCATCTGCTGTTGGAGAGCGTGCCGGGGCTGGCGAAGACCACGGCCGCCGCCGCGTTGGCCAATGCCGTGGACGGACAGTTCTCCCGCATCCAGTGCACCCCTGACCTGCTGCCGGCCGACATCATCGGCTCGCAGATCTACAACGCGCATGAGGGCTCGTTCAATACGGTGCTCGGCCCCGTGCATGCGAACATCGTCCTCCTCGACGAGATCAACCGGTCATCGGCGAAGACCCAGTCGGCGATGCTCGAGGCCATGCAGGAGAAGCAGACGACGATCGGCGGCAAACGCTTCGAACTCCCCCGCCCCTTCCTCGTCATGGCCACCCAGAACCCGATCGAGCAGGAGGGCACCTACCAGCTGCCGGAAGCTCAGCTCGATCGGTTCATGATCAAGGATCTGCTCACCCACCCGAACCCCGGCGAGGAGGTCGAGATCCTCTCCCGCCTCGACTCCGGAGTCTTCGACAAGGATTCGGTGCCCGATCCGGCCTGCACTCTCGACGATGTCGTGACCATGCAGAGCTATGCCCGCACCGTCTACATCGACCCGGCCATCACCCGCTACCTCGTCGAACTCGTCCACGCCACCCGCAATACGACGAAGTACCTCGGGCGATTCGCCCCATACATCGAATACGGAGCCAGCCCGCGTGCCTCCATCGCGTTCACGAACGCCGGCCGGGCGCTGGCGATGATCCGCGGCCGCAACTACGTCATCCCCGAAGACATCAAGGACCTCACCCACAGAGTGCTGGCCCACCGCATCCAATTGGGCTTCGAAGCCGCCGCCGAGAACATCACGAGCACCCAGATCGTCGACGCTCTCCTCATGGCCGTGCCCACCCCCTGAGCGGCGATACCCATGACTGTCCTGCTCAATCGCATCAAGGCGCGGATGACCATCCACGCCCACCGGCGGACCCGGCGCCTCCTCGACGGGGACTACTCCTCGGTCTTCCACGGCCACAGCCTCGACTTCGATGATCTGCGCGACTACATCCCCGGTGACGAGATCCGCGATATCGACTGGAAAGCCACCGCCAGACACACCGAGCCCCTGGTCAAACGCTATGTCGCCCACCGCAGGCACATCCTCGGACTCGTCGTCGACACCTCCCGGAACTTCGACGCCGTGACCTCCGCCGGCGCCGACAAACGCCACCTGGCCATCCTCATGGCCGGAATGGTCGGGTACCTCGCCGTCCGCCACGCCGACGACGTCATGCTCATCCACGGCCACGCGAACCACACCACCGCCTCCCCGCGGAAGGGCAGCGAGGCCCACCTCGAACACCTCTTGCAGCAGATCCTCGCCGAGACCGGCACCACCTCCCCCGGGTCGATCAACACTCAGCTGCAGTGGATCACCAGCCACATCAACCGTCGGATGCTGCTCGTCGTCATCTCCGATCAGGCCCCGCTGGGACCGGAGGCCGAAGCGACGATCCGCCGACTGCGCGCCCAACACGAGGTCCTGTGGATCACGATCACCGACGCGGACCTCGCGGGTCTGCCGGCCGCCTCGGCGCCGTTCGACGTCGCCCGCCCCGACCATGGGCTGCCGACCTCGGTGATGACGAAACCCGAGGTCAGACAGGAATTCGCCCTCGCCGAGGCAGCCCGCCGTCAGCAGCGGAACGACCTTCTCGCCAAACTGGGGATCGCCCACATCGAAATCGACCATCCGAAGTCGGCCCTCGGCCGCCTCCACACTCTTCTGCTGAGGCACCGCCGTGGGCCCCGCTGAACTCATCGGGCCCCTGGAGGTCTCACCGGCGTGGTACGTGGCGGCCTGCTTCGTGCTGCTGCTGGTGCTCGGAAACGTCTTCGCCCCGCTCTTCCGCTCCGCTGCCGGAGTCACCGCGGCGGAAGGTCCGCGCATCCCGATTCCCGTGCGCAGCATCTACCTCTCCCGCATCAGCGCGGTGGAGACGGGCTTGAGCGCCGAGTCCGCGGACGTGCGCGAATCGGCACAGGAACTGGCAGCGATCGTGCGCGAATTCGCCCATGACGCGTGGGGCGTCAAAGCCGAACATCTGACCTACCGCGATGCGGCCGTCGCCGGTCTCGATGACCTCGCGGACTGCCTGCTCGGCCTCTATGAGGCGGAGTTCGCCGAAGCGGAGCCGGCGGGTCTGCAGCCGCAGATCGCCGAGGCCAGGAAGCTGGTGGCGCGATGGTCCTGATGTTCTGGTGGCTGGCGCTCATCCTGCTGGTCCTCGCCGCGGCCGCGGTCTACTTCTTCCGCCGTCCGAAGTCGACGGAGTCCTCACTGGCCGTGGCTCACAGCGGACGGATGACGAGCCTGCCGAGTTTCCGCAGAGCCATGCGCAGACGGCTGGTGACCACGGTCGCCCTCCTCGGCATCGTCGTCCTCACCGGACTGTCCGCGCTGGCGGGAATCGCTCGCCCGGCCTGGATCGAGACGGTCAACCCGGAACGGAAGATGCGCGATGTCATGCTCTGCCTCGACGTGTCCGGCTCGATGCTCGGCTACGATGCCGATCTGCTCGAGTCCTACCAGGAACTCGTCGACCGCTTCGACGGCGAACGCATCGGACTGACCGTCTTCAACGCCACCGCGGTCTCCGCATTCCCGCTCACCGACGACTACGACATGGTCCAGAACTACCTCGCCGAGGCCGAGGAGGGGTTCCGCACCTGGGGTGCCGAGGGCACCGACTACTCATGGTCGACCTCGCCCCCGAACATCGGCGGCTCCTCACTCATCGGCGACGGGCTCGTCAGCTGCGTCGACAACTTCGACCGACAGGACGAGGACCGGTCCCGGTCGATCATCTTCGCCACGGACAATATGCTCGCCGGTCAGCCGCTCTTCGAACTCAACGAAGCCGCCGATATCGCCGTCGACGCGAAGGTCCGCGTCTACAGCCTCTCCCCTCCCTCGGTGCTGACGACCACTCAGACGAAGGAGCTGCGTTCCGTGTCCGACCGCACCGGCGGCGAACAGTTCGACATGGGCTCGGCCTCGACGATCGACCGCATCGTCGAAGAGATCCAGAGCCAGGAGGCGGCGAACACGCCCGGGCGGTCGTACACGATCGTCCATGACATGCCGATGGTTCCGCTCGGCATCGCCGTCTTCGGCCTCGCCGGAGTGTTCGTGCTGGCATGGAGGACGAAATCATGATCTTCGATCCCGTGTTCACCTGGTTCGGCTGGGGCTTCCTCGTCCTCGCCCTGCTCACCGTGTGCATCATCCCGGTCATCCGCGGCGACGGTCCGCGCTGGAGGTGGTTCGCCCGCATTGGCGTCGTCGCCCTGCTCGCGCTCGCTCTGGCCCGCCCCGGCGTCCCCATCAAATCCTCGACCGAGGAGTACGAGACGCGAGCCGATGTGTACTTCGTCGTCGATGTCACGACGTCGATGGCCGCCGAGGACTTCGACGGCAACGACACCCGTCTGACCGGGGTCAAGGAGGACATGCTCGAACTCGCCGATGCCTTCCCCGGCACCCGGCTGAGCATCATCACCTTCGCGTCGACCGCAGCCACCGTGATGCCGCTGACGACCGATCACGCCGCCTTCGCCTCCGCCGTCGACGTCCTCGAACCCGAGTCGTCGATGAACTCGAGGGGCTCATCGATCACCGAGGCCGGTGAGGAGCTCGAGAAGCGGATGACGTCGAACGATGAGGACCGCCCGGAGAACAAGAACGTCGTGTTCTACTTCGGCGACGGTGAGCAGACCGTGTCGGAGACCCCGGACTCGTGGTCGTCGTTCGCGTCCCGCATCGACAGCGGAGCCGTCTTCGGATACGGCACCGAACAAGGCGGGAAGATGCGCGACAGCCAGCCGTTCGGCTACGGGTCCGGAGTCGGTGATCCCGGCACTGCGCCCGGCATCGGCGACCCCGATGACCCCGACGACGATCAGGCACCACCCGAATACGTCCAGGACCGCAACGGCGAACCCGGGATCTCGACGATCGACGAGGGCAACCTGCGCCGGATCGCCTCGGACCTCGGCGTCGACTACCACCACCGCGACGGAAACGGCGCGATCTCCAGCGTCTACACCGCTCCGAAATACGATCAGGCCCTGGTGAGGAAGGACGGCCGGGTCACCGTCGACGAATACTATTGGGTCCCGCTCATCCTCGTCTTCGCGTGGATCGCCGTGGAGCTCGTCTTCGGAGTCCGCGAATATCTTCGCCTCAAGGCGATCACCCCGAAACGCCCTCGCCGAGGCGGTCCGCCCGGTCCCGGCGGCCCGGTTCCCTACCAGCAGGTCCCCCAGCCGGCCGTTCCCCATCAGGCGGTTCCCCATCAGGCGGTTCCCCATGGGCCGTCGCCTCACCAATCGGCGCCCTACCGGGGAGGTCCGCGATGAACCGTGTGAAGAAACTGTGGTCACGGCGGCGCCGGATCACGAAGATCAACCTCATCCTCGGCACGATATTCGCCCTGGTGTTCGGCTATATCGCGATGGCCACCTATTTCGGAACGGCCTCGCAGGTCCGATACACCTCGAATGACTTCCCCGGTGCGAAGAAGGCGGCGACGGCGTTCCTTCGGGTCAGCCCGTTCCAACGTCACATCGGCTACTTCAACCGCGGCACCGCCGAGGCGGCCGTCGGCGATTTCGATGCCGCCCAGACCGACCTCGAATCCGCTCTGGAGATCGCTCCGACCTCGGCCGAGTGTGCGGTGCGGATCAACCTGTCCTATGTCTACGAGAAGCAGGCAGATCAGATCGCCTCGCAGGACCCCGACCAGTCGCAGGAGCTCTACGACCGATCGCTGAAGACGCTCGAGGACGCGCCCGAGGAATGCCAGCCGAAGAAGAGCGAAGAGAAGCAGAAGAGCAACCAGGCGAAGGAACGCGTCGAGGACAAGAAGCAGGGCGAGAAGGCCAAGGAAGAGGGAACCGACGACAGCGAGTCCGATGACGAGGATTCGCAGGATCAGGACTCCGACGACGACACATCCTCCGGAGACGAGGGCCAGGACTCCGACGAGGAGAAGAAGCCGGACGATACCTCCGGCAAATCCGAACGTGAGAAGAAGCGAGACGAGCTCGAGAAGCGCCGCGAGGACTCCGAACGCCAGCAGCGACAGCAGGGCCCAGGCGGCGACGGCGGCCGGTCGACCCCGGAGAAACCCTGGTGATCACCGGCGCGGGCCTCCGATCGCTCCGGCGAGAGGCTGCGGCGCCGCTGCCCTGTGACATCATGAGTCCATGACCGTCTCCGACCCCAGCGCCTCAGATCCTGCTCCGTCCTCCTCGCCCGGAACGTCGTCGTCGAACGCATCCGGCTCCGCCGCTTCGGCGTCCCCCTCCCCCGCGGCCGTGCCGCGGCTGCGGGCCGCTCTGGAGACCTTCCCTCCCTATATTCCGGGCAAACCTCCCCGCCGCGTCGACGGCTTGGAGTCGTTCAAACTCTCCTCGAACGAGAACTTCCTGCCTCCTCTGCCGGCAGTCCTCGACACCATGGTCGCCCATGCGACGAACCCCGCGCTCTACCCCGACGATGCCGCACTGGCCCTGCGTCAGGGACTGGCCGACCGCCTCGGCGTCGGACTGGATCAGCTCGTCGTGACCACCGGAGCCAGCGAACTGCTCGTCGCGCTGACCCAGATCACCTCGGATGCCACCACCGAGGCGATCTATCCGTGGCCGTCGTTCGAGATGTACCCGCAGACCACCGGGCTCGCCGGTTCCACTCGCCACGAGGTGCCGCTGACGGCCGACGGCCGTCAGGACCTCGCCGCGATGGCGGCGGCGATCACCGAGGCCACCAGCCTCATCATCCTGTGCTCACCGAACAATCCGACCGGCCCGGTGCTGCGCGATGACGAGGTCCGCGCTTTCCTCGACACAGTCCCTGCCCACGTCCTCGTCGCCCTCGACGAAGCCTACTGGGAGTTCGCCACCGCACCCGGCCGAGCCGATGGACTCGGTCTCGTCCGCGACTATCCGAATCTCGTTCTGCTGCGCACCTTCTCCAAGGCCCACGGGCTCGCCGGACTGCGCGTCGGCTACGCCGTCGCCCATCCGCCGGTCATAGCAGGACTGCTCAAGGCCGTCGTCCCCTTCGGCGTCACCGACCTCAGCCAGGCCGCCGCCCTCGAATCCCTCAATCACTGGGACGACGTGCTCGAGCGGGCCGGCGAGATCGCACAGACCCGCGATGCCTTCGCGGCCGCTCTGCGCGAACAGGGGTGGGACGTGCCCGAAGCACAGGCGAACTATGTCTGGCTGCCGTTGGGTGAGAAATCCGATGCCTTCGAAGATGCGTGTGTCGAACAAGCCGTAGCGGTGCGCAACCTCGGTGCCGGTGTGCGCATCAGCATCGGCGAGGACGAAGCGCTGGCCCGGGTGCTTGAGATCGCCGAACGCTTCCGCATCGAACACTTCGAGGAGTAGTCAGCGAGCACAGCCGGGCAGAAGACTGCCGCGCAGAACACTGTGCCGGGCAGCCGGTGAGAGGTCAGCCTTGAGAGGTGAGCCTAGAGTTCGGCGAGTTCGAGGGCCATCGACACTGCCTGACGCGTTTCGGCACGGGAGAGGTCGCGGCCGAGCAGCTTCTCGATCTTCGCCAACCGTGCCCGCACCGTATGCCGGTGGACTCCCAATTCGGCGGCGATGCGCTCCCGTGCCCCGGAGGCGGCGATGAACACCCGCAGAGTCTCCAACAGCTCCTGACCACCACGGGCCCGAAAGAGCTCGCCGAGGATGCGCTCGACGAACCGGTCGGCAGCCTCCTCATCGACGGCCGAGAGCAGCGCCCTGACCTCGGACGCCTCGGACTCATGCTGCGTCCGCCACAGCATCCACGTGTGATGGAGCTGCCCCAATGGCAGTCTCTTCTCCGCAAGCACGTCCAGGCCGGTGACCTCGGCTGCCTTCGCCACCAGCTCATCGAGCCCACGCTCCTGCGCCCCGACGACTCCGAGCAGCGAACCGGTGCGGGTGAGCAGACTCCGCCCGACGATGTCGGCGATGAGGCGTTCGGCGGAGTCGCCGCGGACACCGCCGAAGATGTGCATCCCCACTGTCGCCACCGGCGCCAGTCCCGTCACCCGCGTCCACTCCCCGCGCGCCTGACCATCGGCCAGATCGGTGTCGAAGAGCAGCGACCGACCGGAGGGAACGGGCAGATCCGCCAACGACATCGCCAACAGCGCCGCGGCGGTCGACAGCAGCAGGGCACGTGTCTTCGGGGATCCGGCCGCCTCGGCGGGGGTGAGAATCCACCCGAGCGGATGGTCACCGCCGATCGGAACGGCCTCGACGATCCGCGAACCGGTGCGGATCAGTCGAGGTCCCGCCGTCGGTTTCAACGACTCCTCGATGAGCGCCGAACGCACGTCGGCCTCGGCATCGTCCCCGCTCAACGCCCGCCCGGTCGGCGAGACGAACCGGACCGGAGCCTCCAGCGTCTCCGCCAGATCGGCCACGAGAGCAGCAGGCCCCTCACCGGCCAACGCGGTCGCGAAACGACGTGCGGCGCTGCTCGCCCGGGTCAGCTCCCTGTTGGTCTCGGCCTCACGCATCCGGGTGAAGGCATCGACGACGGCGACGAACGGCACCGGCTCGGGCACTCCGAACAGCGCCAGCCCCGCCTCCTGCGCGGCGGCGACGAGCTTCGGCGGGACCTGCTGCCACGGCAGGTCGGAGCCCAGACCGATGCCGAGCGCATGCACGCCGACGAACTTGAGGCGGCGCACATAGTCCGCGACCGTGTCCCCGCCGAGGTCCTGGCCGACCCCGATCGTCAGCAGCACCTCACCGCCGGCAAGCCATTCGTCGACCTCCGGAAGCTCCGAGGAATGGACGATCGTGACATCCTGCTCAGCTGCGGTGGGCGAATCGACGATGACGTCGAGCGCGAGTTCGGTGCGTGACCAGATCTGTTCCAAGGTGACCATGCACCCGATTCTATCCACATCGGACAGCACCGAGTTCAATTACTCCACTTTGGATATCGGTGTTGTGTGACCCAGGTCCTAGGCTGAGGGCACGACCACCGACCCGTCCGGGTCGGGTCAGCTGCCACGACGAAGGAGAAGCCAGTGACGTCTCAGCCGCTCGGCCCTGCCGACTACAGCAAGACACCCCGCTACGCGGGCCCCCCGACGTTCGGACTGCTGCCTCGCATCGACGAGGTCGAAGCCGAACGTCCCGGCGAGAAGATCGACGTCAAGGTCATCGGCATCCCCTTCGACGCCGGCGTCAGCTACCGTCCCGGCGCCCGCTTCGGACCCGCTCACATCCGCCAGTCCTCGAAGCTGCTGCGCCCCTACAACCAGGCCACGAACGTCCACCCGTTCACCTGGCAGCAGGTCGCCGACTGCGGTGACCTCGGCGTCAACCCCTTCGACATCGAAGAGGCTATCACCACCGTCGAGGCCAACGCCGACGCGATGCGCGCCGATGGCGCCAAGCTGCTCACCCTCGGCGGAGACCACACCCTGGCCCTGCCGAACCTGCGTTCCCTGCACAAGACGCACGGGAAGATCGCCGTCCTCCACTTCGATGCGCATCTGGACACCTGGGACACCTACTTCGGTGCGCCTTACACCCACGGCACTCCGTTCCGCCGCGCCAGCGAAGAGGGTCTCATCGATATGACCGCGTCGATGCACATCGGCATCCGCGGTCCGCTCTATGGGAAGAAGGACCTCGAAGACGACGAGGTGCTCGGCTTCCAGATCATCCGCAGCGACGAATACCAGTTCACCTCTGTCGCCGACGTCGTCGCCCGCATGCGCAAGCGACTCGGTGATGCCCCTGTCTACATCTCCGTCGACATCGACGTCCTCGATCCGGCGGCCGCTCCCGGCACCGGCACCCCCGAGGCAGGCGGAATGACCAGCCGTGAGCTGCTCAATTCGATCCGCGGACTCCAGGGACTGGGTGTCGTCGGCGCCGAGATCGTCGAGGTCGCCCCGGCCTACGATCACGCCGAGGTCACCGGACTCGCCGCCGCCCATGTCGGCTACGAGATCCTGTCCCTGTGGGCGGCCGAGAACAACGGAATCACGGCGCCCTCCGGCCCGTCCGGCAGCGCCCTCGGTATCTGAATGAGTACCGAAACGAATGTCCGCAACGGCGGTCGCGCAGTGGTGGCGACCCTGGCCGCCCACGGTGTCGATACGATCTTCGGCATCCCCGGCACCCACAACCTCGAGTTCTATCGGCATCTGCCGGAGTTCGGGATCCGCGCCGTGACACCGCGGCACGAGCAGGGAGCCGGCTACGGTGCCGACGGGTACTACCTCGTCTCCGGCAAACCCGGGGTCGTCATCACGACCTCGGGGCCGGGACTGACCAATGTCATCACCGCCGCCGCGACCGCCTATGCCGAGTCCCGCCCGATGCTCATCCTCTCCCCCGGTGTGCCCACCGGGTTCGAGCGCGCCGACGTCGGCATGCTCCACGAGACGAAGGACTCCTCCGGGGCGGTGGGTCACCTCCTCGTGTCCTCCCAGCGCACCCGCACCGCCGAAGGCGCCGCTCAGGCCGTCGCCGAGGCGTTCGCCATGTTCGACTCGGCCCGTCCCGGACCCGTGCACATCGAGGTTCCCCTCGACGTGCTCGAGGGGGCATGGAACGGCAGCGTCCCGGTCCCGTTCGCGGGACGCCGCCCCGGACTCGACCAGCATGTCGTGGCCCGCGCCGCCGAGGTGATCAGTGCGGCCACGCGCCCGCTGGTCATCGCCGGCGGCGGAGCCCGGCGCGCTCACGCCGAGGTCGCCCGTCTCATCGAGGCCCTCGACGCTCCCCTGGCGACGACGGCCAACGGCAAGGGCATCGTGTCCGAGACGCATCCGCTGTCACTGGGCTCGAACGTGCGCTTCCCCAGCGTGCAGGCCGAGTCCGCGGCTGCCGATGTGCTCATCGTGCTCGGCTCCGAACTGGCCGACTCCGACCTGTGGGGCGGAGCCATCGGCGCGCAGACACGCATCGGCGTCCGTGATGAGTCTGCCCGGCAGACCGTCATCCGCTGCGATATCGACCCCGACCAGCTGAATAAGAACCTGCCCGGTGACATCCTCGCCTGCGCGGACACCGCGGAGTTCCTCACCGCGCTCATGACCGCGCTCGAGTCAGCAACGGCCACCGCCGCCTCGGCGAGGAATGCCGGAACGGATGCGTCCGAACGACACGGATCGGCCGCCTCGGCGAGGGAATCCGGGGCCGATCGGGTCACCCGGATCCGGCAGAGCTGGGCCACCGATTTCGACTTCGACGCGATCGGGGCCAGGGTCACCCGGCTCGTCGAAGACGGTGCGGGAGCGAACGTCGTCATCGCCGGTGATTCCTCGCAGGTCACCTACGATGGCACGGTGCACGCGCTGACGGCGAGCACGCCCGATCAGCTGCTGTACATGCCCGGATTCGCGACCCTGGGCTACGGCATTCCCGCCGCGCTCGGGGCGAAGCTCGCCGATCCGGCGCGACCGGTCGTGTGCATCCTCGGCGACGGTGCGGCCATGTTCTCCATCCAGGAGCTCATGACCGCGGCCGAGCTGGGACTGGGCATCCCCTTCGTCGTCGTCGACAACGGCGGATACGCGGAGATCGAAGGACAGATGGTCGACCGCGACATCGAACCCTTCGCCGTCAGGCTCGCCCGCCCGGACTTCGCGAAGCTCGGTCAGTCCATGGGCGGGGCCGGGGTGACGATCGCCGAGGCGGACATCGACTCCGCCCTGCCCGCCGCCATCGCCGAGGCGCTCGATCGCAGGGTGCCCACCGCCATTCACATCACCGTCGGCCACTGAGCCGATCCAACAGAGAGGGTCACCGTGGACTCTGCAATTGTCATCATCTATCTCGCCGCCATGGTGGGATTCGGAGTCTGGGGCCGATTCAAGGCCCATAACCAGGAGGACTTCCTCGTCGCCGGGCGCCGCCTCGGCGGGCTGTGCTCTACACCGGCACGATGTCGGCCGTCGTCCTCGGCGGCGCGTCGACGATCGGCGGTGTGGGCCTCGGCTACACGGCCGGGCTGTCGGGAATGTGGCTCGTGCTGTCGATCGGCTTGGGCATCATCGCGCTGTCGCTGTTCTTCGCGCCGAAGATTCAGAAGCTCGAGATCTACACGGTCTCGCAGATGCTCGAACTCCGCTACGGCAGGGGCTCCCGGTTCGTCTCCGGAGCGATCATGACCGCCTACGGTCTGATGATCTCGACGACGTCGACGGTCGCCTACGCGACGGTCTTCCATACCCTGTTCGACCTCAACAAGGTGTGGTCGGTGCTCATCGGCGGCGGCATCGTCATCCTCTATTCGATGCTCGGCGGAATGTGGTCGATCACGCTGACGGACTTCGTGCAGTTCTTCATCCAGACGATCGGCATCTTCCTCATCATGCTGCCGTTCGTGCTCTCGAAGTCCGGGGGCATCGGTCAGCTGTTCTCCTCGCTGCCCGACACGCACACCTCACCGGTGGGCATCGGCTGGCAGGCGATCCTCGGCTACATCCTCATCTACACCCTCGGTCTGCTCATCGGCCAGGACATCTGGCAGCGCGTGTTCACCGCCCGCAGCCCGGGAGTGGCCCGGTGGGGCGGATTCTCCGCGGGCGTCTACTGCCTGCTCTACGCCGCGGCCGGTGCGCTCATCGGCATGGCCGCGACCACGATCGTGCCCGGCATCGAGGTCCAGGACGATGTGTTCGCCGCCGTCGTCGATGCCTCCATGTCGCCGGTGCTCGGCGGAATCGTGCTGGCTGCGGCGCTGGCCGCAATGATGTCGACGGCGTCCGGTTCGCTCATGGCCGCCTCGACCGTCTGCCGCCAGGACATCGTCGAACCGATCCTCGCCCGCAAGGACATCGTGCCGGCTTCGGCCGGATCGTCTGCGGACGGCGCAGCGACGGATGGGTCGGCCGCCTCGGCGAATGGAACCGGATCGGGAACGAGCGCGAGGTCGACGCTCGTACGGTCGCTGGTGCGCGAGACCGGTGACGAGGTGCGCGACTCGCGCATCTACCTCATCGTGCTCGGTGTCGTCACCCTGGTGCTCGCGATGATCATGCCCAGCGTCGTCGAGGCCCTCACCGTGGCCTACAACCTGCTGGTGGCCGGCCTGTTCATCCCGATCCTCGGCGGCCTCGTGTTCAAGCGGGGCACGATCGTCGGCGTCATGGCCGGCATGATCCTCGGCGCCGTGACCACCGTGGTGGTGATGATCACGATGGGCATCTACTCGAACGAGGCGATCTACCTCGGCCTCATCGCCTCGCTGGTCGGCTACCTCGTCGGGTCCTTCGCATCGAAGCCGACCTCCCCCGAGGTCATGGCCGCCTGGAAGGAACGCATCAACCGCTGATTACTACCTGACGGCGGCCCAGCAACCTCGCGCGAGGTTGCTGGGCTGTGCTGTCTCACTACCTTGCTTACAACCTGTCTCAACACATTGCTGACACCATGTCTCATGACGTTGCTGACACCATGAAGCACACTTCGGGTCATGCCCGAACCTCTTTCACTGGCCACCCGCCGCGCGATCATCGACTTCGACCCCAACGCATCAGACTCTCCACCGATCACCGAGTTCTGCCGCCACCACGGCATCACTCGAACCACGTTCTACGCGATCCGCAAACGCTACAAAACCGAAGGACTCCTGGCACTCCACCCCCACTCATCGGCACCGAAGAACACCGTACGAATCTATGACCAGACCACCACCGACCTCGTCCTGAAGATCCGCACCGAACTCGAGTCCACCGGGTGGGATGCCGGCCCGAAATCGATCTGGTTCCACGGAGTCGATACCGGTCAGTTCACCGAACCCGTCCCTTCTGTGGCCACGATCGGTCGGATCCTCTCCGACGCTGGGCGAGTGAAAACGAACCCGAAGAAGCGCCCGCGATCATCATTGATCCGATTCGTCCGTGCCAACGCCATGGAGATGTGGCAACTCGATGCCTTCGAATACACACTCACCGGCGGTAAGACGAAGATCACGGTGTATCAGCTCCTTGATGACTCCACCCGCTTCGACGTCGGCACACAAGCCTTCCACGGCGTGGAAAACAGTGCCGACGCGATCCAGACCATCTCCGCTGCCTTCACTGACTATGGAGTGCCCCAGGAGCTGTTGACTGACAACGGCAACGCGTTCAACGGCAACCGTCAGGGCTGGGTCGTGACCACTCAACTCTTCCTCGCCGACCACGGCTGCCGAGGAATCTCCGGCATGCCCGGACACCCGCAAACCCAGGGCAAGAACGAACGTGGCCACCAGACACTGCTGAGAGTCCTCGACGCCAACCGTCCCCGCAGTCTTGAGCAAGCGCAGAAGGTGATCGTGGCTTTCCGCGACCGCTACAACAATCGCCGACGGCATCAGGCATTGCCAGGAAATATGACTCCGCGACAGGCGTGGGAAGCCGCCGTGCATACTCCCTCAAACGGCACACCGATCCCGCGCACTGAGGTCGAAGCGATCGCACGTGAGTATGCTCAACGCCGCCGAGTTCAGGCCGCGTTGAACCAACCACTTCCCGATCAGAACAGGTTTGCCGGCGAACCCTTTCCAGAAGCCGCCGATGCAGTGCCAGACCGTGTTGTGATTGCCGCGGGCAATCCACAGCTCTATGTCCACGCTGTCGGACTCGGAGTACCGAAATCCCTGGTCGGGACCTATCAGTCAGTGGTCACCGAGGACGCTTACACCTTGTTCGACCCGACCACTGGTGAGGAAGCGGTGTATTTTCCGCTGCCAATTCGCACCGCTGAAACAGTCAGGCGGTATCCGTTGTGGAGAGTCGTTGGAGCCAGAATGCGTGGAGCTACGAAGACGTGGCTGACGAAACAGCATGACTATCTGCTCAAGCATTTCCCATCCGAGGCACCAGCTGACCGGACCGTCACGATATGTCACTGAAGAAAAGACAACCCCGCCCAGAGTGTCTGCAACCTAGTGAGTCAGGTTGTCAGCAAGGTAATGAGCGAGGTTGTCAGCAAGGTAATGAGTGAGGTTGTCAGCAAGGTCGCGAGTTTCCACACGAGGTTGCTGGGCCGCCGTCAGGTAGTTCTGGACGGTGCGATCTGCGTGCCGGGACGTCGCCCGACTTGGTGCCTCAGGCCACAGTCACCTATATTCGAAGGGTCAGGCTGAGCCGACCGCGGCAACCCTCGGAATTGGGTCCCCAGGGCGAGCGGCACATCAGCCGGTGCCCGAAAAAGGGGCACGAAGCCGCCGAGTCGCGCGTGTGAGACATATATGGATCCCTCGTTTCCATATCTCATTCGCGAAAGGCCAGCCATGGCTCATACTTCCGCGCACGTCGCGCACACACTCGCCGCCCACATCGACGAGGTCTTCGGCCTCATGGGCAACGGCAACGCCTACTTCCTCGACGCCCTGCTGCGTGGCACCTCGGCCACCTACACCGCCGTCCGCCACGAGGCCGGAGCCGTCGTCGCCGCCGACGCTCACTTCCGCACATCCGGGCGGATCGCCGCCGCCACCACGACCTATGGTGCCGGGTTCACGAATACGCTCACCGCCCTCGCCGAGGCGGCCCAAGCCAGAGTTCCCCTCGTCCTCGTCGTCGGGGATGAGCCGACATCGGGTCCGCGGCCGTGGGACGTCGACCAGATCGCCATGGCTTCGGCGGTGGGTGTACGCACGTACACCGTCGGTCGGGTCGATGCGGCCGCCGCGACCGTGACCGCGATCGAGCACGCGCTGACCTACCGGGTGCCCGTGGTGCTCGCGATCCCCTGCGATGTCGCGACTCTTCAGATCGGTGAGATTCCGGCCGTCCCCGGTCCCAGCCGTCCGGCACCGACAGCACCGACCGGGGAGTTCACTCATGCGGCCTTGGATCGTCTCGCCACAGATCTGGCTGCGGCGAAGCGCCCGCTGCTGCTCGCCGGTCGCGGAGCCTGGTTGGCCGGAGCCAGCGACGAGCTCGGTCAACTCGTCGAGCTCACGGGTGCGCTGAGTGTGACGACCGCGCTGGGCCGCAATCTCTTCCCGGCTGCCGAACACGACCTGGGAGTCGCCGGCGGCTTCGGCGCCCCGGCCGCGATGGATCGCGTCCGGGAAGCCGATGTCGCCGTGGTCTTCGGAGCCTCGCTCAATCAGTTCACGATGCGTTTCGGAGACCTCTTCCATCCCTCGACGACGGTGTGGCAGATCGACACCGACGACCGTGCCACGAACGCCCGCGTCGGCGGCTTCATCCGAGCCGATGCGAAACTCGCTGCCGCCGACCTCGTGGCACGGCTGAAGTCGACCGGAATCGACGGTGCGAAATATTCGGACAGCGGCGCTCCGCGCTGGCACGATTCCGTCGACACCACCGCCGACCGTGCCTACGCCGTCGGGTCGGAGCTCGCCGGGGACGGTCGGCTCGATCCACGTGCGGCGGCGAGCCGCCTCGGCGAGATTCTGCCGAAAGATCGGGTCGTCGTCTCCGACGGCGGACATTTCATCGCCTGGGCGAACATGTTCTGGGAACCCAGCGCCCCGGACCGGCTGGCGATGGTCGGCACCGCGTTCCAATCGATCGGACTCGGCTGGCATTCCGTCGCCGGAGCCGCCCGCGCGAACCCGGAGTCGACGATCGTGCTCACCAGCGGTGACGGCGGCGGAGCCATGGCATTGTCCGACCTCGACACCGCGATCCGGGTCGCCGACGGTCGCGGAATGGCCGTGGTCTTCAACGACGCGGCCTATGGCGCCGAGGTCAACTTGTACGGGCTCAAGGGGCTGGAGAAGTCACCCATGCTCATCGACGAGATCGACTTCGCGGCCCTGGCCACGGCCGCCGGCGGACACGGCGTCGTCGTCCGATCCCTGTCCGATCTCGACATCATCGAGGAGTGGAAGGCTCGTCCGGTCGACGAACGGCCCTTCCTGCTTCTCGACCTGCGGATCTCCGGCGAGGTCATCGCGCCGTACCAGGAAGAGGTCATTCGCGTGCACTCGTGACCGCGCCTGGCCGGTTGCACAGCTGGTGGCGGCCCGGGTGCAGACGCTGGTCTTGCTGTGCCGACCGACCCCAGGTGACGAGGCGCCACAACTTCTCCAGCCGGCCCTGTCAGAAACGGCGCAGCCACAGAGTTGAGACGACGACTGTCCATATTCGTACCGCTGCGTCCGTTGGCGCTGAGCAACTACGTCGGCGCTACCGTGATCTTTGTCGCCGTTCGGCTGGCAGTGCCCGACTTCGCCCGGTTCGACGGTGGCGATGCGACGTCGTTCCGCCTCGGTGGCGGTGGCCTGTCGTTCGATCAGGGTGCAGTCATTCGATCGCAGCATCAGACCGATCGCGATCGCGGCGATGACCAGGGCGAACCCCATGAGCGCAAAGGTCGCACCGTCGGCCGTGACCAGGGGACAGACGATGTTCGCGACTGCGAGAATGACAATGACGGCGAGGCTCATCCGGCTCGACGACGTTCGGGCGAGCATCGCCAGCACCGTCAGGCTCAGCCACAGAGTCGACAGACCCAGCGTGGCGGCGACGGCGGCCAAGGCGAGGCCGCCGAGCAGTCCGAGGACTGCCCACTCCAGCCGTGCAGCCCGTCCCGGACGCAACTGAGCTCGAATGAGGATGGGCAAGCCGACGGCCACGGCGATGACGATCGTGATCGGCCGAGTGGTCGGAACTCCGGGGTCTCGCGAGGGCGTCGCGAAGAGGGTGCCCAGATGTTGGTACGGCGGTCGTCGCCGTGGGAGGTCGTCGCCGTGGGAGGTCAGTTGTCTGCGGACCGCGCCGCGCGGTGGGCCGTCGTCCAGACTCTGACAAAGAGGCCGAGGATGAGAAGCCACCCCGAGACCGCGAGAACGGCTCCGACTGCCTTCGGCCAGGCGAATTTCTCAAGGCTCAACAGTGCAATCGAGAAGCCGACGGCGATGATGCTGATGGTGATCAGCATGGGAATCGCCGCACGGTGGCCAGCTTTCCAAGCGGCCTCGGACCGCAGCGTCAGCGCCGACCGGATTCCGATTGCACGATTGCGGGGCAGACGGTCGCCGCGGATGACCAACACGAGAACGACGCAGACAACGGCAAGGAGCAGGCAACCGATCAGCGGCGGATAGAACATCGGTACCGGTCCCCTCTCTGAGCTCGGATCCACCGTATCTCATCGGGGCTGAACTCAGCCGATCTCCAAGGGACAGGTGGGAACGGCCCTGTCCGGCCGCCTCGGCGATGGTGTTCGCTCTATTCGACGCTTCGTCGACTTCGACGGGGCAAAGTGGCAGCTCTGGGGATCTCCGGACAGCGAAATGCCCCGGATCCTTAAGGAATCCGGGGCTTAGACACGTGGAGATGGCGGGAATCGAACCCGCGTCCGTCGGCAGATTGTCAGGACTTCTCCGGGCGCAGTTCGTGAAAATGTCTCTTAGGTTCTGGCCCTTGCACGAACACATGGACCAACGAACGGAGTTGAGTGAAAGTTCCTCAGACACCCCCAACATGTGTCTGAAGCAGTGGCCTCTTAAGCGACGCCAGACACTAGAGCAGAGGCAACTCTAGGCTGACGGATTCGCAGCTCGCGCTCTATCAGGCAGCGAGGGCGAAATCGGTGCGGTTGTTAGACTTAGCACCTATTGTTTTGCAGAGGACATTAACGAGATGACTCTGCATTCTCGGCCCGCTTCTCCCGACGCAGTGTCCGACGTCGAAACCGATCATCCCCATATTCTGTTACCAAAACTGATCAGCTGTTTCATCCGCCGAGGAGGCTGCTGGCGCCGATCAGGTACTCCAGCATACTCCTACAACGCAGACCGAGCCAATTGCATTCCCGGCCGTTCACGAAAGGTGCCGAGCAGGCCTCAGAGGAACTGCTTGGCCTTCATCGCGCGTTCGGCTTCGCGCTTGTCCTGCGCCTCACGCAGGGCCTGACGTTTGTCCCAGTCGCGCTTGCCCTTGGCCAGAGCGATCTCGACCTTGACCCGCGACCCGTCGAAGTAGAGTTCGAGCGGCACCAGAGTCCGGCCGGACTCCTTGACCTTCTGCGAGAGCTTGAGGATCTCCTCGCGGTGGAGCAGCAGCTTCCGGCGACGCCTGGCCGAATGATTCGTCCAGGTCCCCTGCAGGTACTCGGGGATGTAGACGTTCTCCAACCATGCTTCGTTCTGGAAGATGAGGGCGAAGCCGTCGGTCAGTGAGGCCCTGCCTTCGCGCAGCGACTTCACCTCGGTGCCGGTGAGCACTAGCCCGGCCTCCCACGTGTCTTCGATGTGGTAGTCGTGGCGTGCCTTGCGGTTCCTCGCAATGACTTTCTTGCCAGTGTCCTTTGGCATGACCGGCCTCCTCTCTGCTCCCGATCGCCTGTGCACGCGTTCGCGCGCACAGCCATCCATTCTATCCCAAAGCGGACCACGTCCCAACGCCGGGGACCGTCTCCGGATGAGGCAACGACACCGTCGACTCCCCTATTCCTCGAAACCCCTCCCAGAACTACCTGACGGCGGCTCAGCAACCTCGCGCGAGGTTGCTGAGCCGCCGTCAGGTAGGAATTAGGAGATGTAGGGTTTGGGATCGACGTAGGTGCCGTTCTTCATGATCTCGAAGTGCAGGTGGCAACCGGTCGATGCGCCCGTCGTACCGGAGTACGAGATGATGTCGCCCTTCTTGACCCTCTGCCCGTCGTGGACCTTGAGCTTCGTGTTGTGGTTGTAGGTCGACGCGATCGAATTGCCCTCGATCTTGCCGTGGGAGATGACAACGCGATTGCCGTACCCGCCGGTCCAGCCGGAGGTGACGACGATCCCGTCGCCGGCCGCGCGGATCGGTGTTCCGCAGGGCACACCGAAGTCCATTCCGGTATGCAGCTTCCGGGCGCCGGTGATCGGGTGGATGCGGTATCCGAACGGAGACGTTATCGGGTATCCCTTGGCCGGGTTGGCCAAGTCTCCGTCACCGAAGACGAACTTGCCCTTCTTCTCCTGCTCCTTCTCCCATTCGCGGACTTTCTTGGCCAGACGATCCTGCTCGGCCTTCTCGTCGGCCAGCTCCTTCTCGGTCTTGGCTTTGTTGTCGGAGATGGTCTTCTCCGCATCGTCCTTCGCGGAGATGAGGTCGTTGAGGTTGTCGGCCTTCTTCTTCGCATCGACCTGCGCGGCTTCTTTGGCCAGCACCGCTTCGGCGGCTTCGTCCTTGAGGTCGGAGATCTTCTCCGTCACGCCCGAAAGCCGCTCTTCGTTGTTCTTGTTCAGCGCCCGCTGTTCGGAGAGTTCGTCGATCGTGCGCTGCTGGGACCGTACCGCTGAGTCGACGCGGCCGATACCGCCGTCGGCACTCGTGCCCTCGGCCATCTGCAGCAGCATCGCGAGATCTGAGGTGATGCCCGAATTCTGGTAGGCCTGCCGCCCGATGCGCGCGGCCGAGGTCTTGTGCTTGTCGATCTCCTCGGTGCCGGACGTGATCTTATCCTTGAGGTCCTTCTGCGCGTTCTCCGCCGAGGACAGGCGCGCAGCCATGTCCTCATCCTTTTCGATCGCCTTCGCCAACGCATCGTCGGCGGCCTTCGATTCGGCTTCGGCATCCGGCAGCTTCTCCTGCGCGGCGTCGCGTTCGGCGATGACGCGGGCGAGTTCCTCATCGAGGCCCTCGAACTCCTGCTGGAGTTCCTTGACGCGTTCGTCGACCTCGCTCTTGTCGTCGCGCGGGTCGGCCACCACCGAGGTGACCGGCATGATCACCGCCAATGCGGCGGCCGTGACGACGAGTCCCAGTCTGCGTCTCATCTCAGACCTTCGTGTACTTGTTCAGCGTGATCAGCGACGAGGCTCCGGCCATGAGCACGCCGATGATGATGAGCACGGGGGTGATGAGGAGGACGTCCCATCCGGAGATGAGGCTGAATCCAGTGGCCTGCGACTGCAGCCAGCCGCTGACACCGAAGCGGACGAGCAGGCCCAGAGCACCGGCGGACAGAGTCGCCCCGATGGCCGAAGCGATGACCCCCTCGAGCAGGAACGGCATCTGGATGAAGGTGTTCGACGCACCGACCAGTCGCATGATGCCGGTCTCCCTGCGTCTCGAGAACGCGGAGAGTCGGATGGTGGTGGCGATGAGCAGCATCGCGCACAGCAGCATGATGCCGGCTATCGCGATCGCGACGATCGTCGCGATATTGAGCACCCCGAACAGACGGTCGAGCAGCTGATTCTGGTCGACGACCTCTTCCACCCCGGGAGTCGACGAGAACGTCTCCTTGATGATGTCGTACTTCTCGGCGTCCTTGAGTTTGACCCGGAAGGACTCGTTCATCTCATCCTCGGGCACGGTGCCTTCGAGGCTGGTGCCCTTGAACTGCTCCTGGAAGTGTTCGTAGGCCTCGGTCTTGTCCTCGAAGTAGACCTTGTCGACATAGGGGGCCAGATCGGAGCTTTCGAGTTCGGCCCGGATCTGATCCTTCTGGTCGCCCGTGACCTCACCGTCGACACAGTTCGTCGCCTCCGAATCCGGCGGGCACAGGAACACGGAGACCTGCACACGGTCGTACCAGAAGTCCTTCATCTGACCGACCTGCATCTGCAGCAGGATCGCGGCTCCGACGAAGAGCAGGGACACGAATGTCACGAGCACGACGGAGATGACCATGGAGAAGTTCCGGCGCAGACCCGACCAGACTTCGGAGAGGATGAACCCGGCCCTCATGAGGCGACTCCGTAGGTGCCTTCTTCGACGTCGCGGACGATTTCGCCTTCGCGCAGTTCGATGACCCGCCGACGCATCCGGTTGACGATCTCTCCGTCGTGAGTGGCCATAAGCACGGTGGTGCCGTTGCGGTTGATCTTCTCCAGCACGTTCATGATGTCGGCGCTTGTGGCCGGGTCGAGGTTGCCCGTCGGCTCGTCGGCGAGCAGGATTCCGGGTTTGTTGACCACGGCGCGGGCGATGGCCACACGCTGCTGCTCACCGCCGGAGAGCTCACTGGGGTACCGTTTCTCCTTACCGGCCAGGCCCACGGTCTCGAGGACGTCGGGGACGAGTGTCGACATGGCCGCGCGGGACTTTCCGATCACCTGGAGGGCGAAGGCCACATTGGCGAACACGGTCTTGTTCGGCAGCAGGCGGAAGTCCTGGAACACGGTTCCGATCCCCCGCCGCAGGTAGGGCACCTTCCAGCTGGGCATCTTCACCACGGACTTTCCGGCGATGTGGATGCGTCCGGCGCTGGGGGCCTCTTCACGCAGAATGAGTCGGATGACTGTGGACTTTCCCGATCCGGATGCCCCGACGAGGAACACGAATTCCCCGCGGTCAGCCTCGAACGAGATGTCGTCGAGTGCTTTGCGGGAACGCGTGTCGTAGGATTTCGAAACGGAGTCGAATCTGATCAAGTCGGTCTTCAATCATGTTGCGGGTGGCTCGGCCGCTTCCACTGTACGTAACAGTTCCGTGATGTTCGCGGAGGCGGCCGGGCGTGTGGTGCGATCTGATGAAGTTCACAGTCGGGCCGGCGAGCCGCCCGCGAGCCCGGAATTCCCAGGGAAGGGAATGTTGGTTTCGGCGGCGAAAATCAACAGTCTCTTCCCTGCAATTGGCGATGCCCCGTCAGGGGAACCGTCGCCGAGGCGGATGCGCGCCGGATAGTCCGGCTGCCGACGGGCGGGCGGACCGGGGGCGGGCAGACCGGGGCCGGGCAGACCGGGGGCGGGCGGACCGGGAGAGGTCGCGGCCGGAGGCTCAGGCCTCGGCTTCTTCGGCCATCTCCTGTTCCTTGCGCCAGCGGATGCCGGCTTCGATGAGTCCGTCGAGGTCGCCGTCGAAGACCGCCGAGGGGTTGTTGACCTCGTAGCCGGTGCGCAGGTCCTTGACCATCTGGTACGGATGGGTCACATACGAGCGCATCTGGTCGCCCCAGCTGGCCTTGATGTCGCCGGCCAGCTCCTTCTTCTGTGCAGCCTCTTCCTGGCGCTTGAGGTCGAGGAGGCGGGACTGGAGGACGCGCATCGCGGCCTCACGGTTCTGGATCTGGGACTTCTCGTTCTGCATGCTCACGACCACGCCGGTGGGGATGTGCGTGATGCGCACGGCCGAGTCCGTCGTGTTCACCGACTGTCCGCCGGGGCCCGAGGACCGGTAGACGTCGATGCGCAGATCGTTCTCGTCGATCTCGACATGGTCGGTCGATTCGATGAGCGGGACCACCTCGACGGCCGCGAAGGAGGTCTGGCGGCGGCCTTGGTTGTCGAAGGGGCTGATCCGCACGAGACGGTGAGTGCCGGCTTCGACCGACAGCGTGCCGTAGGCGTAGGGCGCGTCGATCTGGATGGTCGCGGACTTGATGCCCGCACCTTCGGCATAGGAGGTGTCGAGCTCCTGGACCTTGTAGCCGCGGTTCTCCGCCCACCGGACGTACATGCGGGTGAGCATCTGCGCCCAGTCGGTCGCGTCGTCGCCGCCGGCGCCCGAGCGCACGGTCACGACGGCGGAGCGCTCATCGTATTCGTGGCTGAGCAGGGTCGAGATCTCGAGTTCGGCCAACTGATCGCGCAGCTTCTTGATGTCGCGGTCGGCTTCTTCGAGCGAGTCCGAGTCGCCTTCGTCCTGGGACATCTCGACGAGGAGTTCGGCATCGTCGATGCGCTGTCCGAACTTCTCGAGCTTCTCCAGGGTGCCCTGCTTGTGCGAGAGCTTGGCCGAGGTCTTCTGCGCCGAATCGGGGTCGTCCCAGAATGTCGGCGACGACGCCTGCTCCGTGAGCTCGGCAACCTCGTCGCGCAGATTGTCCAGATCGGACACGTCGAGAATCGCTTTGTACGTCTGGCGGAGGTTGGCGATTTCAGAAGAGTAATCAGTGGTGGCCATAATGATCCGATTCTAGTGCATGCCCCCGCCCTGCCCAGAACCGACGGATGCGCGCCGAGGTGGGACCGCCTCGGCGCGCATCTGCACAGTCCCCCGGTTGAGGTCAGGCGGGGACGAGTTCGGGCACGGTTGCCCAGGTGTCGGGGCCGAAGACCTCGAAGTGGATATTGTCCTCGGGCACGTCGAGCGCATCGAGTCCGCGGAACACGTCCTTCATGAATGGTGGCGGACCGCACAGGTACACCTGCGCGTCGACGGGGACGCCCACCTCGGCGAGATCGATGAAGCCTTCATGGACGGTCTCAGTCGCCGTGCGCGCACCGAGCTGTTCGTACCAGTGGTGCATCCGGGCACCCGGCAGCTGGGCGACGAGTTGTACCATCTCCTGCCGGTGGGCGTGGGAGGCCATCGACTGGTCGGCGTGGAGGACCGTGACCTCGCGCCGGGATTCCTTGGACACGAGGTCATTGAGCGCACCGAGGATCGGGGTGCAGCCGATGCCCGCAGAGACGAGGAGCAGCGGGGTCTCGGCCTCTTCGACGACGAGGTCGCCGTAGGGCAGCGAGCAGCGGACCCGGTCGCCTTCGAAGACATTTCATGGATGAAGTTCGACACCTCACCAGCAGGGACGCCCGCTTCCGCGCGGCCCGGTTCGGCCTTGATCGTCACCGCCCAGGAGTCGTTCGAACTCGTCCGGGTGAGGCTGTACTGGCGGATCTGCCGCGCCCCGTCAGACAGCTGCACCTGGACTGAGATGTACTGCCCGGGACGGGCCTGCGGCAGAGCTCCACCATCGGGGCGAGCGAGGAGTAGGCTGACGGTGTGCGGTGATTCCTGCCGGCGGCGGCTGACGACCAGGTCGGACCAAACGTCACCGGGGTCGACGTCGTGGTGGGCGTAGAGCGTTCGTTCGGCGGCGATGAGGGTATTCGCCATATCCCAGTAGACCTCGGTCCACGCGTCGACGACCTCGGGGGTGGCCGCCTCGCCGAGGACCTCGCCGATGGCCGCGAAGAGGTGCTCGTAGACGATCGGGTACTGGTCTTCGGTGATGCCCAGCGACGCGTGCTTGTTCGCGATCCGGCTCATCATCGCGTCGATGTTCGGCGCATCCTCGGACACGAGCAGGCTGGCATAGGCGGCGATCGCGCCGGCCAGCGCCTTCTGCTGTTCGCCTTGGGCCTGATTGCCGCGATTGAACAGGTCAGCAAGCAGGTCGGGACGGGCGGTGAACATCCGGTCATAGAAGATCGGGGTGATGTCGCCGATGGCCGATCCGATGACGGGGAGGGTGTCCCGGACGATGGTGAGTGCGGGTTGCGAGATCAACTCTGCTCCTTTTGCGGCGTGGTCACCGCGCAGTTGGAACGGCCTTCACAGGTCGCTGTTCTTCGTGCGCTTTCGACGTTACGCGGACCACCATGCCGAATTCTACGAATTGTAGAATATGAGATTTTCTGTACCATCGCCATTGCACGGCGGCGCGGCAGGGCGCAAACGCACAGGCAAAAAGCGCCGCCGGCGGGAGATCTCATTCATCCCGCCGGCGGCGCTGCTCACATCGCTTCACACGAAGACTGGTGAGGGAAATATAGATCGAAACCCACCCTTGCGCAAGACGAACAGCCCCATAGTGACATTCGTGAAACTACACGGCGGGCATTTGCCGAACCGATTCTCCGTTATCCACAGATTTGGTTTTTCACTAGATTCTTCATTCGACTACAGATAGGTTAAACACCAAATCACGCTGTCTATTGAATGATCAGGCAAGGGTTCAGAGTGGAAGCCACCGAAGTCATCACCAGCGAGGTTCACAAACGGATCAGAGATCTCGATGTGGATCCCCGCGCCGATATTCAGCGCTCTCGTGAGCTCATTCGCACCGTCATCGCCGAATACGACGAGCGCAGCCTCGTCGCCGATCTCCCCCTGCTCGAGGACAAAGAGGCGACGTTCCGGCATATCGATCATCAGCTCTCGGGTTTCGGTGCCCTGCAGGACTATTTCGACGATCCGCACGTCGAAGAGATCTGGGTGAACTCACCGAGCGAGGTGTTCATCGCCGTCGACGGAATCCATCAGCTGACGACGACGAAACTCAGTTCGGGTGAACTCGATGACCTCATCGAGCGGATGTTGCGCACCTCGGGCCGCCGCGTCGATCTGTCGCAGCCGTTCGTCGACGCCATCCTGCCCGACGGGTCCCGTCTGCATGTGGTGCTGCCCGATATCACTCGCACCCATCCGGCCGTGAATATCCGCAAGTTCATCGCCCGACCGCGCAATCTCGCCAATCTGATCGCGCATGGATCGCTGACGGCCGGGGCCGCCGAGTTCCTCGACGCTGCCGTGGCCAGTGGGGCCAATATCCTTGTCTCCGGGGCCACTCAGGCGGGCAAGACCACGATGCTCAACGCCTTGGCCGGCTCGATTCCGGCCCGTGAACGCACGATCTCCTGCGAAGAGGTCTTCGAACTGAATCTGCCCAGCCGCGACTGGGTCCCCATGCAGTGTCGCCAGCCCTCATTGGAAGGCACCGGCGAAGTCACCCTCCGCGCCCTCGTCAAAGAGGCACTGCGGATGCGGCCGACGCGCATCATCGTCGGCGAGGTCAGAGAGGCCGAGAGCCTCGACCTCCTCGTGGCGTTGAATTCGGGGCTGCCCGGGATGGGCACCATCCACGCGAACTCCGCCCGGGCGGCGATCACGAAGATCTGCACTCTGCCGCTGCTGGCCGGAGCGAACATCTCCTCGGCGTTCGTCGTTCCCACGGTCGCCGTCAGCCTCGACGTCGTCGTCCACCTGCGCAGGGATCCGTCCGGGGTACGCCGGGTCGATGAGATCTGCGCGGTGCCAGGCGGAGTCGAAGGCGACGTCGTCGAACTCGACACGATCTTCCATTCGCCCCGAGGACAGCTCATCCGCGGTCAGGGGTTCGGCCACCTCGGCGAGCGATTTGCGGCCATCGGCCGCGATCTGCACTCCATTCTGGAGGCGGCATGAGCTATTCGCAGTTCGCTCTGCTCAGCGGTGCCTGCCTCGGGGCAGGGCTCTTCCTCATCTGGATGTCACTGTGGCAGCGACCGCAGAGCAAGCGGACTCAGTCGCGGTGGGTGCGCGAACTCGATGACATGCTCACCGGTGCCGGATTCCCCAGGCTGCGTCCGGCCCATCTGCTGCTCATCTCGGTCGCGGCGTTCTGTATCGTGACCGTCGTTTCGACGGTGCTCACAGGATCGTGGGCGATCGCGCTGTGCTTCGGCCTCTTCGCCTCCTGGCTGCCGCACCGGGCATTGCAGCATCGGGCGCGCAGCAGACAGGTGATGCGGCGTGAGCTGTGGCCCGAAACCCTCGACCATCTCAATTCCGGAGTCCGCGCGGGACTGTCTCTGCCCGAAGCGCTGAGCTCTCTGGCCCATCGCGGACCCGAACCGCTGCGGCCGCTGTTCGAAGTCTTCGCCGAGGAATATCGGGCCAGCGGGTCATTCGCCTTGGCGTTGGAACGATTCAGACAGGTCAGCGCCGACCCGGTGGCCGACCGCATCGTCGTCGCACTCAGCGTCACCCGGCAGGTCGGCGGCAGCGACCTGGGCACCATGCTGCGGGCCCTGGCACAGTTCGTCCGTGATGATGCCCGCACCCGCAACGAGCTCTCCGCCCGGCAGCAGTGGACGGTCAACGGCGCCCGACTGGCCGTCGCAGCGCCGTGGGTGGTCCTCGCATTCCTGTCGACTCGACCCGAAACGGCAGTTGCGTACAACTCGCGAACCGGGCTGATCCTCCTGGCGGCGGGCTTCGTCGTGTCTCTGCTGGCATATCAGGCGATGAAGCGCATCGGCCGGCTCCCGGCCGAACCCCGGGTCATCGAGGGGTCCTCGCTCAGCGCCGCCCACCGACGTTTCGCAGACAACGCCGGCCTGAGCAGCGGATTCTCCGCCGACAGCGACGACTCCTCGGACGGACGGGCAGCATGAGTCTCCTCGGCGAGCCACTGTCGATCCTGGCCCTCGGACTCTTCAACGGCTTCGCTCTCTGTGTCTTCGTCCTCTCCCTTCCGCCGCTGCGCAGGCCGACGCTGTCCTCACGGATCGCACCCTACCTGCGGGATCAGGAGTCTTTGGTCGACATCTACGCTCCGCCGACCCCGCGCGCCGACGGTTTCTGGGGGCTGGCGAAGTCATGGCTGGTCACCTCGACCCTGTGGGTGACGTCGCGCATCACCACGGATGCGAGTCTGCGGCTGCGCATCGACCGCCTCGGCGGCAATGCCACGGTCGAACGGTTCCGCATCAGCCAGGTGCTGAGCATCCTCGTCGGGATGATCGTCGCCGGCGGTCTGGCCGGTGCGCTGTCGGCACAACGCGGCTTCTCCCCCATCGTCACCGTCGTCCTCGTCATCAGCGGCGGCATCGCCGGGCACGTCTTCAACGATTGGCGACTCAGCCAGGCCATCGCCCGCCACGAATCCCGCGTGCTCGCCGAATTCCCCACCGTCGCCGAACTCCTCGCACTGTCCATCACCGCAGGAGAGGGGATCGTGGAGGCCCTCGAACGCGTGTGCCGTACCTGCTCCGGCGAGCTCGTCGACGAACTCCGCGCGGCTCTGGCGGACACCCGCACCGGCACGCCGTTGGTCGAAGCGCTCGACGCGATGGCCACGCGTATCGCCATCCCGGAGATCGTCCAATTCGTCGACGGCCTCGCAGTGTCGATGACCCGCGGTACGCCGCTCGCCGAAGTGCTCCGCTCCCAAGCCGCTGACGTGCGCGAACAGTCCCGACGGCGGCTGCTCGAACTGTCCGGGAAGAAGGAGATCGGGATGCTGATTCCGGTCGTTGTCTTCGTGCTTCCCGTCACCGTGATCTTCGCCGTCTTCCCGTCCCTGACCGTCCTCGACCTCAGTCCGTAACGTCCACGCCACGCACCACCGACCATTCCCCGCTCCCAAAGCCAGTCCCGCACCACCGACCACGCGGATCGAAACCTCGACCTCGCCGATGAAGGAGACACGATGTTCCGCCAGTTCACCTACCGCCTCGTCCCGTTCATGCTCGGGCTCATCCCCGGTCCCCCTCCACCAGGGGGAACCACCATCACCGAGGCGGCCGAGACAGACATCGACGCGAACCTCACCACCGATGTCGACCGACCCGATCGCGGGGACGTTCCCGGCTGGGTCCTCATCACTCTCATGACCGCAGGGTTGGTGGTTGCCCTGTGGGCGCTGGCCGGCGAAGCCTTCACCTCGATGTTCCAAGATGCGATGAACAAGGTCCGCGGGGCCGGGTGACCAGGCGGTGACCACAGATGACGAGACGGAACCGGGCGGCCGGAGGAGGGCTGATTCGGTGACGGCGGCAGGCGAGCGCAGCGATTCGGGATCCGCCGTCGCCGAGTTCGCGCTCATCGCCTCGCTGCTGGCCCTCATCCTGGCCGGAGCCCTGCAGATCGGTCTCGTCATCCATGTCCGCAACACGGTCATCGACTCCGCCATCGCCGGAGCGAGGCAGGCGAGCCTGGCCGATCAGACTCCCCGCGACGGACAGAAGCTCACCCGCGACCTCATCCGTGTGTCCGTGGGCGAGCGCTATGCCCAGAAGGTCACCGTCTCGACGTCGCAGCGCGGTGCCGTCGAGATCGTCGAGGTGCAGGTGACGACCCCGCTGCCGGTCCTCGGCCTGTGGGGACCGCCCGAGGTCTGGGACCTGCGCGGTCGATCCATCGTCGAGGACATCGACCGTGACTGAGCCCGAGGTTGCTCAGGGAGTCGCGGCCGACGACGCAGACGAGGGAACAGCGGTCATCGAGTTCGTCTTCGCCTCCATCGTCCTGCTCATCCCGGTCATCTACCTCATGCTCACCCTGTCTCAGCTGCAGGCGGCCAGCTATGCGACCACCTCGGCGGCGATGTCGGCCTCACGCATCGCCGCCCGCGACGCGAACCCTTCGGAGGCTCGAGCCCACGCGGTCGCGAAGATGCATTTCGCGGACTTCGGGCTGCGGGATGCGCCGACTTCCATCACCTACTCGTGCGCCGGGCCCTGTGGACAGGCCGGGTCCCTCGTGACCGCAAGGGTCGAAACGAAGGTGTCTCTGCCCGGGTTCCCGCTCCTCTTCGGCCCCGACCGTTCGCCGCACATCACGTTGCGCGCGAACCATACCGACGTCGTCGCCGCAGGCGGCCAGTGATATGTCGACCACGGGAGAGCACAGATCGGAACGACGCGAGGATTCGACGCGCGGTCAAGAGTCGGATCATGATTCGGATGCCGGGTCCATCACGCCGCTGGCCATCGGCTTCGTCGTCATCGCCTTGCTGCTGGCCTTCCTCATCGCAGCCCTGACCGATCTGCACATGGCCCGCCGTGAGCTGCAGGGGCTGGCCGACTCTGCGGCGCTGGCTGCCTCCGACTCGTTCGAACCGGCTCCCGGTGACGATCCCGGGCTCGTGTTCTCACCTCCGGCGGCCGAACGCGCCGCCGGACGGTACCTCGACGCGGTGCCGACTCCGAAGGACATGGGCGATCTGCGGTTGAGTGCCGATGCGGATGGGGCGCATTCGGTGCGCATCCGCATCGAGGCACGCTACTCTCCGGCGCTGCTCTCACCGTTCGTGCCCGGTCTCATCGACCTCCACGCCACCGCTTATGCCCGGGGCGCCCTGCGCCTCGACTGATCGTGGCCCGTCGTCGTCACTTCGCCTCCGATACCTGTGGATTCCGGGCCCACTCACACGCCTTGAGGCTGTGGATGCCCGCACCGTTTCCACAGGATGTCTTCTCTCTCTTGCCCGAACAGTGCGATCGCGGTGAGTCTGTGGGCATGAGAACTCTGGGCCTCGTCCACCGCCTCGAGACGAACGGAGCCGTCACGAGCATCAGCCTCGAAGCTGATTCAGCCCAACCGGCCGTCGCCGTCTTCCGGTCTGCTCTCGGACCCGAGTTGACGCATCAGGACCTCATCACCGGCAACCGGCTCGAGAATCGCAGCGTCGAGTCGATCAGCTGGGGTCACTGGCAGCGACTCAATCCGATCACCGTCGTCGGGGCGGACTCTCTGCGCACTGCCGACACCTGTGCCGTCTCCGCACGGACGAGCGTATCCGTCCTGGCGGGGCCCGACTCCGGCTTCACTCTGAGCCTCGACCCTCGGCGAGCCTGCCTGGCCCGACTGTCCCACACCGATTGCCTGACCGTCATCGACCCCAGCATCTCCCGCACCCCACAGCCGCTGCGACTCGATGCCACAGGAGATCAGCCCACAATGCGATTGGGAACGACTGTGCTCGCACCGGGCACAGCAGATGGTTCGTCCGCCCGTGATTCGTCCTCGACCGCCCATTCGACTCCGCCGATCCGGTCCCCGCCGCTGCACCACAGCGATGACATCCACATCGCCCCGAAGACGATCGACGATCCTCGGCCGGCCAGACCCCCACAATGGTGGACGTTCCTCATCCCCGTCGGCATCGGCGTGGTGCTGGCCGTGGCCACCGGAATGTGGTGGTTCCTCCTCTTCAGCGTCTCGGCCCCGCTCTCCGGGTGGGTCGCCTACCTGGTGGAGAAGAAGCGCTTCACTCGTGACAGCGCACAATGCCGACTCGACCGTGACGAAGCGTTGGCCGAGGCGCGAGCCAGGCTGCGCCGGCTCGAGGCGGCGCAGCGACACAGGATCTTCTCTTCCCCTGGCCTGTGCCTGGGTTTCGGGACGGTCTTCAGCGACCTCACCATCGACGAACAGCTGCAGGACGGAACCGACCACGTCGACGGTCGAGTCGTCTGCGCCGATATGCCGATCCGCATCGATCCGCGCACAACGACGGTCACCGTCAGCGGGACACCGACAGTCCTGCGCACTATGGCCTTTGCCTGGCTGGCCGACCGGCGATTCAGATGGCGGCCGGAGTCCGAACTGGCACTGCTGCCGGAACTGGCAGGCACCGAGTTCTCCGACGACTGCGCATCGACCACGGTCCGGTCCGGTACCCGCGCAGACACCAACATGGACGATCCCATCTCGGTCACCCTCGACGAGGAGGTCGACCCCGCCGTTCTCACGCTCACCGCCCCGCATGCCGGCTCTGCGGTCTCGATGACGGTCGGCACCCTCGCGCAGGCTCGCGCCGACTCCTCGACCGCCCCCGGCGGCCCGGTACCCGGACGGACGTTCATCGCCACGCTCATGCCGGCCGCACGATTCGTCACCCTGAACTGTGGCCGCTCTGCCGATACCGGCACCCGCGCCTGGCCCGACCACGGGCTCGGCGAACTCTGCGACGATGCGCCCGAATCCATTCGGAACCGGTGGCGGTCTCCCGCCGCGGGGCCGGTGCCGATCGGTCGCGGAACCGACGGTGAGACCGGCATCGATCTGTTCTCCGACGGTCCCCACGCTCTCGTCGCCGGCACCACGGGCAGCGGGAAATCCCTGCTCCTGCAGACATGGCTGCTGTCGATGGCCTTGGCACAGCCGCCTCGGCGACTGCGCTTCGTGCTCATCGACTTCAAGGGCGGGGCCACGTTCTCACCACTACAGAAGCTGCCGCACACCGACAGTGTGCTCGACGATTTCGACTCCGGTCTGGCCTTTCGCGCTCTCGTCTCGGTGCGCGCCGAGATCACCCATCGGGAACGACTGCTGGCCGATCACGGGTGCGCCGATGTCGCCGACCTCGCTGACCCTCCCCCACGCCTCGTCGTCGTCATCGACGAGTTCCATGCACTCATGGCGACCCACCCGCGAGCCGCCGACCTGCTTGAACACCTCACCGCCCTGGGCAGGTCCCTCGGCGTTCATCTCGTTCTCGCCACTCAGCGCCCCATGGGCGTCGTGACCGGGCAGATGAAGGCGAACATCAACGTCCGCGTGTGCCTGCGAGTGCGCGATGAGACCGATTCCTTCGACGTCATCGGCTCCGAGGCGGGCGCGTTCCTGCCCGCGGACAAACCCGGCGCCGCCTGCCTGGACTCCGGGATCGGCGTCACCCGGTTCCGCGTGGCGGTGCCGTTCGGACATGACACCCACGCCGAGGCGGCCCTCCGACCCCGTATTCGCTCCTGGGGTCGGGGACCGGTTCCGTCCCTGGCCGGCGGCGTCGTCGGCGTCGACGTCGACAACATCGTCACAGCGGCCGGGGACAGTGCCGATCCCGGGGAACCGTCGGTTCAGCGGCAGGTGGTCCTGCCGCCGCTGCCGGAACCGGATGAGGTGGCAGGCGGTGAACCTTTCGCCGGGGTCACAGGGATCGTCGATGTTCCCAGTCAGCAGCGGCAGGAGATGTGGACATTCGACCCGGATGCGGACGGTTCCACGATCCTCACGGGCGGCAGCCCGGACACCGTGGAATCCGTGCTCGCGACCATGACACGAGCGGCCGCCCCGACCCGACGGATCATCGCAATCGGCAGGATCGCCCCAGCCCTCGACTGGGCCGAGATCAGCTGCGGCATGAACACGGGCTGGCAGATTCAGGCGGTTCTCGACCATCTCGCGGCCGGCGCGGATCCGGGCAGGTCCCCGCACGACGGCAGAGGCGCCGATGCCCCGACGAGTTCGGGGCCGAGTCGACAGCCGCCGAGCCTGCTCGTGTGCAGCAATTGGGCCGAATTCGTCGACTCGCTCGACCACTGCTGGGCCGAACGAGCCGAACGTCTGCTCGGGCACGGTGCCGGATCAGATCTCGTTTTCCTGCTCGCCGGGTGCCGGAACATGACGAGCAGAAGCTCGCGGTTCGCCACTCAGATCGTCTTCCCTCCCGAGGCCGGGGACGACGGGACGAGTGTCGGACTCAGCCGCCAGCGATTCGCCGGCAGATGGCCGGATCTGCGCGCCGTCATCCGCGGCCCCTGCGCACAGGCTGCCGGCGGGGACGGTGCCGATGTGCAATTCGCACCCGACGTCGCGGCACGATTCGATTCGTCGATGTCCGGGGCGGGCACGAGCATCCTCGGCGGACCACCCGGCATTCCGGAGTCCCGAAAGGGATTCGCTCCACGCTGGCGGGGTCTTGACCAACCTGCGGTCGCGTCCGAGGAACCTTTCGGCAGCATGCCGGGCGGCATCCCCATCGGTGTCGACGCATTCGGCGACCCTGTCATGTGGGATCCCCGGCGGGACGGTTCGGTGCTCACGGTTCGCGGCTCTCCGCAGAGCGGCAAGACCGGATTCGCGACCTACCTGGGCAGCCTCGGCGTGGTCGATGTCCACGATGATGCCCATCTGGAGTCGGACCCGCTCGACTGGGATCTGCTCGACGGACACGACCATGTGCTCACCGCGCCGACACGGTTCACTCCCGGCTATGGTTCCCCGCTGGCCAAGGCTCAGAATCTCGGGCCGCTGCTCGTGCTCGGCGTACACACCGGGCAGGATCTCACCGGGCTCGGGGTGCTGCGACGGGCCCCGCTCGATGGGCTGGCTGGGACGGGCTGGTTCGTCACCGAGGATCAGGCCCGCCCCGTCCGCGTCTTCAGCCCAACGGGAGTCGCACCTGATTCAGCTCACGTCGGAAGGAGGTCCTGAGAGAGTCTCGTAACGGTAGAGCTCGGTCGCGGTTCCCGCTTCGAGCAGCCGGTCGGCGAGAGCGGAGATCACGGGCATTCCGCTCGTGACTTCGATGACGACATCGGCATCGACCGACAGCCGGGCCAGCAGGAGTTCGGCATCGGCGACGGCCGCGGCGAAGTCCTCGCCCGTCGTGTCGGCGGCATGATCGCCGGTTTCGAACATCGATCCGAGGATGAGCTCGGTCGGCGGCTCCTCGTCGACCTGATCGACGACAGCGGTCCCGTCTCCGGCACCTGGTTCACCGGCCGAGGGCAGAACACCGGCTGTCTCATCGGCTTCCCTCGCATACGACAAGGCGAAGGCACTCAGCCCACCCGCCTCGGTGGTTCCGGCCGCGCCGTTCAGCAGAGCAGCACCGTGAGCACCGGCCGCCTCGGAGAGGAACGCGTTGTTCACCTGTCCGATGGTCAGTGGGCCGACGGCATCGTCGCGGTTGACTGCGGTGTACCAGTTGAGGAAGGCCTTCGTCAGCTTCACCGAACCGGTGGCGACGATCTCGAGGTCCTCGGCCCGACCGCCTCCTGCCGGGGGCAGAGCACCGGCGGGCACCTTGATCACGCGGGTCGTCGTCAGCGGGGTGAAGCCGAGTGCCTGCGCGAAGCCCTCACCCGGGCTGCCGGCATGCACGCGGGCGCGCAGATCGAGGCCTTCGAGCGCGGTTCCCCGCGTCTCGGCACACACCGCCTCGAAGAGCTCACGTCCCTGACCATGGCCCTGTTCCTCAGCGGCGACCTCCACATTGACCCACGCCCGGTAGGGGTGAAACGGAGATTCGGCGATCGCGGCGGCTCCGACGGGAACGTCGGGGACCACCTCGGCGATGACGGAGCGGATCAGCGGCGAATCCGAGGACGGACGGAACAGGGACCTGGCCATATGACCGGCCGGGGTGGTCGCATCGGCGAACACCTCATTCAGGCGCAGATCGTCACCGTCGGTCAGCTCTCGAATCGGCATGTGCTCGCTCCTTGGGCGGTGGGGAACTTGATAATCTTGGCGTCATGACTGACTTAAGCGATCCTACCGCCGCCGCGCACGCCGCGGCCACGACCATCAACGCGAACGCGAGCATCGACGCCCATGACGTCGCGCTTGTCCTCGGCTCCGGTTGGGGCGGGGCGGCGGACCTCCTCGGCGAAACCGTTGCCGAGATCTCCGCGGCCGAGGTCCCCGGATTCCACGCTCCGGCCGTTGAAGGCCACGGCGCAACCCTGCGCACGGTGCGCATCGAGGCCAGCGGCAAGCATGCCCTCGTCCTCGGATCGCGCACCCACTACTACGAAGGCAAGGGAGTCCGCGCAGTCGCTCACGGTGTGCGCACCGCGGCTGCGGCCGGCTGCTCCTCACTCGTGCTGACGAACGGGTGCGGCGGTCTCAACCGCAACTGGGCAGCCGGCACCCCGGTGCTCATCTCCGATCACATCAACCTCACCGGAACCTCCCCCATCGAGGGCGCGAACTTCGTCGATCTCACCGATCTGTACTCCCCGCGCATGCGCACCATCGCCAAAGAGATCGACCCGACGCTCGACGAAGGCGTGTACGCACAGTTCCGCGGACCCCACTACGAAACCCCCGCCGAGGTGCGCATGGCCGGGATCCTCGGTGCCGACCTCGTGGGCATGTCGACGACGTTGGAGGCCATCGCCGCACGTCAGGCCGGGCTCGAACTCATGGGCATCTCCCTGGTGACGAACCTCGCCGCCGGAATTCAGGAGACCCCGCTCTCCCATGCCGAAGTCATCGAAGCCGGAGCCGCGGCCGCCCCGCGCATCTCTCGCCTGCTCGCCGACATCGTCGCGAAGCTCTGAGACGGCCCGCCCGACTCCGCACTCCCCAACCCGCCACCGCGAACACGCAAAGGACTCATATGACCCGCGTAGCCGATCGCTTCAGACATGGATTCGACGCCGAGGTGGTCCGCGCCTGGATCGCCGATGACCCCGATCCGCAGACGGCCACCACCCTGGAACACATCCTCGCCTCCGCGGAGGACGGCGACGAGGCGGCGATCGCCGACCTCGAGGACCGATTCTCCGGTCCCCTCGTCTTCGGCACCGCCGGCCTGCGCGGCGAGATCGCCGCCGGCCCGAACCGGATGAACCGGGCCGTCGTCATCCGGGCTGCCGCAGGGTTGGCCGCGTTCCTCGCCGAAACCGTCGGTGAGGGTTTCCGCGTCGTCATCGGCTGCGATGCCCGGTACAAGTCCGCGGAGTTCGCTCGTGATACCGCCGCCGTCATCACCGCCGCCGGTGGGGTCGCGATTCAGCTGCCCGAACAGCTGCCGACCCCGCTGCTCGCTTATGCGTTATCGAAGCGCGGGGCTGATGCAGGTGTCATGGTCACAGCCAGCCACAACCCACCAGCTGACAACGGATACAAGGTCTACCTGGGGCAGCGTCCGCTGCAGGCGATCGAGTCAGACCCCGTCGCTGCCCTTGCCGGTGCCGGGGCCCAGATCGTCAGTCCCGCCGACGGGCTCATCGCGGAGAAGATCGCCGGAATCGAGTCCGTGGCGTCTGTGCCGAGGGCCGAGTCCGGGTGGGAGCACCTCGACGAGTCGATCGTCGAGCAGTATCTGTCGCGCATCGACGAATTGGGGGTGCGGGCGAGCGGGGACCTGTCGATCGTGCTCACGTCCCTGCACGGTGTCGGTGCCGGTGTCGCCGAGGCGGCCCTGACCCGCACCGGGTTCACGAACCTTCACCCGGTGGTCTCGCAGCAGGCACCGGATCCGGACTTCCCCACAGTGTCGTTTCCGAATCCCGAAGAGGCCGGGGCCCTCGATGAGTCCTACGAGTTGGCCCGTGAGGTCGGTGCCGAACTCATCATCGCCAACGACCCGGATGCCGACCGGTTCTCCGCGGCCATCCCAGATGAGTCGGCAGCGGCCGGGTACCGGCAGCTGTCCGGCGACGAGGTGGGGCTCCTCCTCGGCGAGGACCTTGCTGGCCGTTTCGAAGAGAACCGAGCGGTCGGCACGGTCTTCGCGAATTCGATCGTGTCTTCACGGGCTCTCGCGGCCGCGGTCAAGAGCCACGGTTTCGCCTCAGTGAACACGCTCACCGGATTCAAGTGGATCTCTCGTGCCAGTCTCTGGCTTGCCTTCGGCTACGAAGAGGCGCTCGGCTACTGCGTCGATCCATTGATCGTACGCGACAAAGACGGAATTTCCGCGGCGGTGACCTTCGCGGCCCTGGCATCGCGTCTCAAGGCAGCGGGCAGCAGCATCGAGGCCGAACTCGACCGGATCCGCACCCGCGACGGCTACTTCGCCACCGCTCCCTTGAGCTTCCGCCTCGACGATGTCTCCCTCATCGCCACGTCGATGGCGAAGCTGCGCGAGAATCCTCCGGCCACGCTGGCCGGCTCCCCCGTCGCCGAGGTCCACGACCTCTCCGCCGGGTACGAGGGTCTGCCGCCGACCGACGGAATCCTGCTGCTCTCGGAGTCGAACTCGCGGGTCATCGTGCGTCCCTCGGGCACCGAACCGAAGCTCAAGTGCTATCTCGAAGTCGTCGCCGAGCCCTCCGAGCTCCAGGCTGCGACCGATGCCGATGCCCGTGCGGCCGCCAGCGCAGGAGTGCGTCTGCCGGCCGCCTCGGCGAGTGCCTCCCTCAAACCGGCCCTCAAGGAACGCTTGACCTCGCTGAGCACCGAACTCAAAACCTTCTTCGGCCTCTGACCCCAATTACCACGTGACGGCGGCCCAGCAACCTCGCGCGAGGTTGCTGGGCCGCCGTCAGGTAGTAATTAGAGGGAGTTGAGGATGGTGCGGCTGCCGGAGAGGCCCAGGCGGGACGCGCCGGCGGCGATCATCTCTTCGGCTGCCTCGGCAGTGCGGATTCCGCCGGAGGCCTTAACGCCGAGGCGGTCGCCCACGGTCTCGCGCATCAGTGACACAGCGTGAGCGCTGGCGCCTCCGGCCGGGTGGAAACCGGTCGACGTCTTGACGAATCCGGCTCCGGCGGACTCCGAGCGGCGGCAGGCCTCGACGATCTGCTCGTCACCCAGCGCCGCCGACTCGATGATGACCTTGACGAGGGCGTCCCCGCTGGCCTGGACGACGCCGCGGATATCGGCCTCGAGTCCGTCGAAGTCCCCGGCGACGGCCTGTCCGATATTGATGACCATGTCCACCTCGGCGGCGCCGTCGGCGACCGCCTGAGCGGCCTCGGCGGCCTTGATCTCCGGCTTCACCTGGCCGGAGGGGAATCCGACGACGGTCGCCACGACGAGCTCACCCGGATCGGTGACCGGCAGCATGGACGGTGACACGCAGATCGCGAGCACGCCCAGCTCCTTCGCCTCCGCCACGAGGGCGTCGACGTCGGCGGGGGTCGCTTCGGGCCTGAGCAGGGTGTGGTCGATGATGTTCGCGACATCGGTGCGGCTGGTCATTCGGTCCTCCAGAAGTGGTCGAGCAAGGTTGCGTGGACAAGCAAGGTTGCGTGGTCGTGCATGGCTGCGCGTGCCGATGACGCGCGAAGTGTCGTCAGGTCCAGCGTAGCGAGGCCAGCGGCCGCGCGGCAGTGCTGAGAGTGTGCGATTCGGCTCAGGTGATCGTGTCGAAGATGATCGATTCCGGCACCGAGGCGGCATCCCCGCCGATCTCGACCGCGGACTCCAGCGCTTCGATGGCGCGTTCGAAGCGTTCCGGGGTCGCCGTGTGCAGTGTCATGAGCGGCTGACCTGCCGTGACGGTGTCCCCGGGTTTGGCGTGGAGTTCGATTCCCGCGACGTCCTGGACCGGATCTTCCTTCCGTGTTCGTCCGGCGCCCAGCCTCCACGAGGCGACTCCCACCGACAGCGCATCGAGCTTCGTAAGCACCCCGGAATCGGTCGCAGTGACGACTTCGGTGTGCTCGGCCACCGGCAGAGAGGCATCCGGGTCGCCGTGTTGGGCGCGGATCATCTGCTTCCACTTGTCCATGGCGCGCCCGTCGGCCAAGGCGGCGCGGACGTCGACATCGGTCTTGCCCGCCAGGCGCAGCATCTCCTCGGCCAGGGCGACGGTGAGGTCGACGACGTCGGTGGGTCCGCCGCCGGCCAGGACCTCGACGGATTCGCGGACCTCAAGAGCATTGCCGACGGTCAGCCCCAAGGGCGTGGACATATCGGTCAGCAGCGCCGAGGTCTTCACCCCGGCGGCCTTGCCGAGCTCGACCATCGTCTCGGCGAGCGTGCGGGCCTTCGTCAGGTCCTTCATGAACGCTCCGGAGCCGACCTTGACGTCGAGGACGAGCCCGGAGGTGCCCTCGGCGATCTTCTTCGACATGATCGACGAGGCGATGAGCGGAATGCAGTCGACCGTCGATGTGATGTCGCGCAGTGCGTAGAGCTTCTTATCGGCCGGCGCCAATCCGGATCCGGCGGCGCAGATGACGGCGCCGACATCCTCGAGCTGGTCGACGATCGCCTCATTGCTCAGTCCCGCCTGCCACCCGGGAATCGATTCGAGTTTGTCCAAGGTGCCGCCGGTGTGGCCGAGACCGCGGCCGGAGAGCTGCGGGACGGCCACGTCGAAGACGGCGACGAGCGGTGCCAGGGGCAGGGTGATCTTGTCGCCGACTCCCCCGGTCGAATGCTTGTCCGAGGTGGGCCGGGACAGGGACGAGAAGTCCATGCGCTCACCGGAGTCGATCATCGCCTGCGTCCAATGCGCGACCTCAACCGGTGCCATGTCGTTGATGAAGATCGCCATGGCCAGGGCCGCCATCTGCTCTTCTGCGACGGCGCCGCGGGTGTAGGCGTCGATGACCCAGTCGATCTGCTGCTTGCTCAGGGCCCGGCCATCGCGTTTGGCGGCGATGACGTCGACGGTGTCGAATGCTTCTACGCTCACGGTCTCAATCCTTCGTTGTCGTCGAAATCTTCGTTGTCGGCTCAGTCGTCGCTCTCAAGGCCCTGCCGTCTCGTTCCGGCCACGACCGCCTCGGCGCGGGGGACGATCGGTCAGTGCTTGGCCTCATGGTCGCGGCGTGCGGCGGCCAGATGGTCGGGTCCGAAGGCTTCCGGCAGGACCACGGACATCGGCTCACGTCCGCTGGGCATGTTGATGACGAGGTCGTTGCCGCCGTGTTCGAACAGCAGCTGTCGGCATCGCCCGCAGGGGACAAGGGTGTTGCCCTGCGCGTCCACGCAGTCGAAGGCGACGAGGCGGCCCCCGCCTGTCATGAACAGCTCGGACACCAATGAGCATTCCGCGCACAGGGTCACCCCGAACGAAGCGTTCTCGATATTGCAGCCGCCGACGATGCGACCGTCGTCGACGAGTCCGGCGGCTCCGACAGGGTAGTCCGAGTACGGCACATAGGCGCTCGCCATCGCCCGTGTCGCCTCGGCTCGCAGCAGCTCCCAAGTGCCTTCGCTGAGGTCTTCGGGGCTCACCGGGGTGGGTTCCTCGCTCCAGACCGGGTCGGTCGACTCGGGTGCGGATGCGCGGGGTTCGGGGGCAGTCATGGGGATATCTCTTCCTTCGGGTGGTGACTGTGGGATGATCGAGGGGAAATGCAGATCCGTCGCCGAGGCGGGGATCACTTCACGTAGGGCACACCTTCCGCGGCGGGCGGGCGGACCCTGCCGACGAAGCCGGCGACGGCGAAGACGGTGACGATGTAGGGCAGCATGAGCAGCAGCTCGTTGGCCACCGGGGTGCCGATGGACTGCAGAGTGTTGCCGAGGCTCTTGGAGAAGCCGAACAGCAGGGCCGCCAGCAGCGCACCCTTCGGGTTCCATTTGCCCAGGATCATCGCGGCCAGGGCGATATAGCCCTGCCCGGCCGACATCTCCTTGCCGAATGCCAGTCCGGAGCCGACGGTGAAGAAGGCACCGCCGAGACCGGCGATGGCACCGGCGAGCAGAGTGTTGCGCACGCGGGTGAAGTTGACCTTGATGCCGACGGTGTCCGCGGCCTTCGGGTGCTCGCCGACGGCGCGCATCCGCAGTCCCCACTTCGAGCGGAAGACGAAGATCTGCAGGGCGATGACGACGACGTACATGATGTAGACGAGGATGTTCTGGTCGAACAGCACCCGTCCGAGCACCGGAATGTCCGACAGCAGCGGGATCGGCAGATTCGGCAGCTTCTGCCGGGAGTTCCACAGTCCCGGATCCTGGGTGAGCACCGTCGAGTACAGGAAGCTCGTGATGCCGACGACGAGGACGTTGAGGACGACGCCGATGATGATCTGGTTGACCCAGTACTTCACCGCGAAGAAGGTGAGCACCACGGCGACGAGCGCCCCGGCGATGGGGGCGGCGAGCAGACCCGCGTACGGGTTCTTCACCACCGAGGCGACGACCGCGGCGAGGAAGGCGCCTGCCAGCAGCTGGCCTTCGATGGCGATGTTGATGATGCCCGACCGTTCTCCCACGAGTCCGCACATGGCGCCGAAGATCAGCGGCACGGACAGTGCCAGGGCACCGGCGAGCAGCGTGGTCAGCGGGATCACGCCACCGGATCCGCCGCCTGCCCAGGCGAGGAAGGACAGGACGAAGATGACGCCGAAGAGCATCGGGAACCAGGAGCCCGTGTCGATGCGCTTGATCGCCACATAGATCGACACGGAGGCCATGATGACGAGCAGGATGCCCAGCGTCAGCCCCGCCGCAGTCGAAGACATGGCGAAGTCGGGGATGGCGAAGAAGTCTCCGCCGGTGGCCACGCGGAAGGTCGTCTGTCCGTCACGGCCGATGAGGCCGAAGAAGATGAGCGAGACCAGCGCCAGGATCGTATAGACGATCGGGAACTTCCAGGCGATCGGCGCAAGCGCCTTGACCTGGGTCGAAGGTGTCTTATCCATGGTCTGAGCGGTCATCTCAGTCCTCCTTCCGCTTGAGCACCGGTGTGGGCAACCGGAAGATCGACCTCACCAGCGGCGGGGCCGCGATGAGCAGCACGATGACTGACTGGACGACGAGGACGATGTCGATCGGCGTACCGGTCTGGGACTGCATGAGGTAGCCGCCGGCCTTGAACGCACCGAAGAGCAGACCGGCGAGGAACGTCCCCAGCGGTTTCGACCGTCCCAGCAGGGCGACGGTGATCGCGTCGAAGCCGATCGACCCGCTGATGCCGCCGGTGAGTTTGTATTCGGTGCCGAGCACCTGGGCGGCGCCGCCGAGTCCGGCCAGGGCGCCGGCGACGATCATGACCGTCACAGTCACCTTGGACACGGAGATGCCGGCGGTCCGGGCCGCGTGCGGGTTCGCACCGACGGCCTTGAACTCGAAGCCGATCGTCGACCGCTCGAGCAGCCACCACACGAAGATCGTGGCGAGGATGGCGATGATGAAGCCGAAGTGGAGGCGGAATGGCGCAGGCAGCAGCAGGAACATCTGCGCGGAGTCATCGATGACACGTGACTGCGGGTTGGCCGAGCTCGTGTGAGTGAACCAGTTCTGCTTGAGCAGGTAGCCCAGTGCATAGCCGGCGATCGAGTTGAGCATGATCGTCACGATGACCTCGTTGGCGCCGGTGCGCGCCTTGAGCACGCCGGCGATGCCGGCCCAGATCGCACCGCCGATGATGCCGCCGACGACGGCGACGAGCATGTGGACGACGGGAGGCAGCGGCAGCGCATAGCCGAGGAATCCGGCGATGGTCGCGCCGAGGATGACCTGGCCCTGACCGCCGATGTTGAACAGACCGCAGCGGAAGGCCAGGGCGATGCCGAGACCGGTGAGGATGAGCGGGGTGCCCGAGACCATCGACTCGGTCAAGGGCCGGATGGCGCGTTCGGTGGTGCGTGCTTCCCAGTCGAAGACAGCCCCGCGGAACAGCGCCGAATAGGCGTTGCCGACGGTCTGGAAGAGCGTGGCGAAGAACTCGCCGGGCGCGGCGAAGAAGTTCTCGGCCGCCGCGACGACCTCAGCGTTCGACACGGCGATGAGGACGCCGCCGAACAGGAGGGCGAGCACGATCGCCAGCAGCGAGACGAGCCAGGATCCCGACAGGATCTGCTGCAGCAGGGTCTGTTCCCTGCCGTCTGCGGCCTCGGACTTCGGCGGCGGTGCCGGCGAAGGAGCCGTCGGCGCGATATCAGTCGTCATTTGGTCTCCTCCGCCGAGGTGGTGGCTGAGTCGTCGTCCGTTGCTTCGAGGGCTTCGTCGGCGGGAACGCCGGCCATCATCAGGCCCAGTGCCTCGCGGGAGGTCTCGGGTCCCACGATGCCGACGATGCGTCCGGCGTACATCACGGCGATGCGGTCGGCGAGGCCGTAGACCTCGTCGAGCTCGGTCGAGACGATGATGCAGGGGGTGCCGGAATCGCGTTCGGCGATGACGCGCTTGTGCACGAATTCGATCGATCCGACGTCGAGTCCGCGGGTGGGCTGGCTGGCGATGAACAGTCGCAGATCGCGGCCGAGCTCACGGGAGAGCACCACCTTCTGCTGGTTTCCGCCGGAGAGGGTCGAGATCGGATCGGAGACGCTGCCAAGGCGGATGTCGAACTCCTCGACCTTCTTCTTCGCCTCTTCGTTGATGACCTTCGACCGCATATTCAGGCCCTTGGCATAGGGCTCACGATCGTAGACGTCGAGGATCATGTTCTCGCGGATCGCAAACTCCGCGATGATGCCGTCGGTCGACCGATCTTCGGGAACGAATCCGATACCGGCACCGAGGCGGTCCTTGACCGAATCCCCGACGAGCATCTTCCCATCGAGGGTGATCGTGCCCAACCGCGGTTCGGTCAGACCGATGATCGTCTCGGCCAGTTCGGTCTGCCCGTTGCCCTGGACACCGGCGACGGCGAGGATCTCGCCGCGACGGACGTCGAAGGACACGTCGTCGACGACGACGTTCTCGGCCTTGTCGACGACCGTGAGTCCGCGGACCTGGAAGGTGGCGTCACCCGGATCGGCGGCGTCCTTCTCGGTCGTCAGCGACACGGCGCGGCCGACCATCTGGCTGGCCAGTTCGGTCTCGGTCGAGTCCGGGGAGGCCTCGCCGACGATCTTGCCGCGGCGGATGACGGTGATGGCGTCGGCGATCGCGCGGACTTCGCGGAGTTTGTGGGTGATGAACACGATCGAGGTGCCCTGCTCTTTGAGCTGGCGCATGATCGAGATGAGTTCGTCGGTCTCCTGCGGAGTCAGCACGGCCGTGGGCTCGTCGAGGATGAGGATCTCGGCGTCCCGGGACAGAGCCTTGATGATCTCCACGCGCTGCTGGGCGCCGACCGGCAGGTCCTCGATGAGGGCGTCGGGGTCGATATTGAAGTTGAAGCGCGACGAGATCTCTTTGACCTTCTTGCGCGCCTCGTTGATGTCGAGGAGTCCGAGGCTCTTCGTCGGTTCGTAGCCCAGCGCCACGGATTCGGCCACGGTGAACACGGGCACGAGCATGAAGTGCTGGTGGACCATGCCGATTCCCGCGGCCACGGCATCGCCCGGGCCGGAGAACTTCACCGGCTCGTCGTCGATGAGGATCTCTCCTCCATCGGCGTCGTAGAGTCCGTAGAGGACGTTCATCATGGTGGATTTGCCGGCGCCGTTCTCACCCAGCAGGGCGTGGATCTCGCCCGGCTGGATGGTGAGATCGATGTGGTCGTTGGCCACGAACGATCCGAACACCTTGGTCATCCCGCGAAGCTCGAGTTTCACTGCTTCCGGTTCTCCTCACAAACTTGAAAACTGCAGGGCCGAAAGAATTCGGCCCTGCAGTTTATCCGACGAGCTTACTTCGGTGTGCTCTCCGACTCGACGACGAGGCTGCCGTCGATGATCTGCTTCTTCAGCTCTTCGACGTCCTTCTTCACGTCTTCGGGAACCTTGTCCTCGAAGTCGTGGTACGGAGCGATGCCCACACCTTCGTTCTCGAGCGTGCCGACGTAGGGCTCATTGGTGAAGTTGTCCTCGGTGCCTTCCTTGATGGTGTCTTCGACGGCCTGCGAGATCTGCTTGACCACCGAGGTGAGGATGATGTCGCCGTATTCGGTCGACTCGTAGCCGTCGGAGTCGACCCACACGAGGTTGACGTCGCCGGCTTCCTTCGCCGCCGCTGCGGCACCGAGGCCGACGGGTCCGGCCACGGGCATGATGACGTCCGCGCCCTGCGAGATGAGCTGCTTGGTCAACTCCTGGCCCTGTCCCTGGTTCTCGAAGTCACCGGAGAACGATCCGTCCTGCTTCTCCTTGTTCCAGCCCAGCAGCTTGACGTCCTTGTTGTTGTCCTCGTTGAACTTGTCCACGCCGTCAGCGAAGCCGTCCATGAAGATCGTCACCGACGGAATCTGGATGCCGCCGAAGGTGCCGACCTTGCCCGACTCCGAGGTCGCGGCCGCAACATAGCCGGCCAGATACGCGGCCTCGGCGGTGTTGAAGACGACTGCCTTGGCGTTGTCGATCGTCACCGGCTTGCCGTCGGCGTCGGAGAATGTGGAGTCGATGAGCGCGAAGTTGAGGTCCGGGTTCGCTTCGGCGGCTTCCTGGATCGTGTCCTCGAGGAGGAATCCGACGCCGAAGGTGAGGTTGCAGCCCTGCTGCACCATGTTGTCGACGTTCGGCCCGAAGTCCGCGTCGCCCTGCGATTCGGCGAGCTTCTCTTCGATTCCCAGGTTCTTCTTCGCGTTCTCCATGCCCTCCCGCCCGGACTGGTTGAAGGACTGGTCGTCCCAACCGCCGGAGTCGGAGACCATGCAGGCGAGGTAATCCGAACCGGATTCGCCTCCTTCGCCTGAACCGCAGGCCGAGAGGACGAGGGCGGATGCGGCGATCATCGACACCGCTGAAGCGAGCTTCTTCACGTTTTCTCTTTTCTGATACAGACAGTGCACACGGATGAGGGCGCTGTCTGCCCCTACCGAAGATGTGAAACCACTGGACGAACTGTCATATTTTGATGAGTTTCGGTCAGTCTAATGCACCGAAGTCGTTTCGGCGGCTCCGCTAGCACCTCAATCACGGACACCGATATGAAAAAGAAATATTCCGTCACGCACGGCCGTTCGCGGTCCGCAATGCGAACGCACAGACCTCCATCTTTGAGACAGTCGACCGTGGCGCGGAGACCGCCTGCCGACACAGAGCAGACACTCCGCTGGGGCACAGAGCAGAGCCCCAGCAGTGGCCGGGACCCGGTCATCGTGAACTAGGCTAGGGAGTGCTATGGCACATCTCCTCGGGGCAGAAGCCCTCCACCTCGAATATCCCACGCGTGTCGTCTTCGACTCCGTCACCCTCGGCGTCGAGTCCGGCGACATGATCGGCATCGTCGGCCGCAACGGCGACGGCAAGTCGAGTCTGCTCGGCATGCTCGCCGGCACCATCGAACCCGATTCCGGACGCGTGACCTATCGCGGCGGTCTGCGTCTGGGCATGCTCGGCCAAAGCGATGACCTCGATGACGAAGCGACCGTGGGCTTCTCCGTCGTCGGCGATGCCGCCGATCACGAATGGGCGGCCGATCCGCGGGCCCGTGACATCATCTCCGGACTCATCGCCGATCTCGATTGGGATGCGCAGATCTCCTCGCTCTCCGGCGGTCAGCGCCGCCGGGTGGCCCTGGCGGCGCTGCTCATCGGCGATTGGGACATGATCATCCTCGACGAGCCGACGAACCATCTCGACGTCGACGGCATCGCATGGTTGGCCAAGCATGTGCGCGGCCGGTGGCCGAAGAACGCCGGAGCCCTGCTGCTGGTCACCCACGACCGGTGGTTCCTCGACGAGGTGTGCACGAAGACCTGGGAGGTCCACGACCGCATCGTCGAGCCCTTCGAAGGCGGTTATGCCGCCTACGTCCTCCAGCGCGTCGAACGCGACCGGATCGCTGCCGCCACCGAGGCGAAGCGACAGAATCTCATGCGCAAGGAACTCGCATGGCTGCGGCGCGGCGCACCCGCTCGGACGTCGAAGCCGAAGTTCCGCATCGAGGCGGCCAACCAGCTCATCGCCGACATGCCCGAGGTCCGCAATCCGATCGAGTTGAAGAAGATGGCCACGGCCCGCCTGGGCAAGGACGTCGTCGATCTGCTCGACGTGTCCAAGCACTTTGGTGAGACCACGATCCTCGACGATGTCACCTGGCGTATCGGTCCCGGCGAACGCACCGGAATCCTCGGCCCCAACGGCGCCGGGAAGTCGACCCTGCTGGGTCTGATCTCGGGAGAGATCGACCCCGATGCCGGACGGGTCAAGCGCGGCAAGACCGTGCAGATCGGCGTGCTCGATCAGCAGTTCAAGGATCTGGCCCGGATCGCCGACTCCCGTGTGCGCGAAGTCCTCGCCGAGTCGAAGACTTCGTTCACCATCGAAGGCAAGGACTTCACCCCGGCTCAGCTGCTCGAACGGCTCGGCTTCGCGAAGGAACATCTGTCCGCACGGGTCAAGGAGCTCTCCGGCGGACAGAAGCGCCGCCTCCAGCTTCTGCTGCTGCTCATGGCCGAACCCAATGTCATCATCCTCGATGAGCCGACCAACGACGTCGATTCGGACATGCTTGCGGCCATGGAGGATCTCCTCGATTCCTGGCCGGGCACCCTCATCGTCGTCTCCCACGACCGGTACCTGCTGGAGCGCGTGACCGATCAGCAGTACGCGATCCTCGATCACGGACTGCGCCATGTTCCCGGCGGCGTCGAGGAGTACCTGCGACTGCGAGCCGAAGAGGAACGCCGGGGTGCCGCCGGTTCGAACAAGGCGTCCGGCAGTTCGAACGGGGCCGCGACGGGAGCCGGCGGGGACGGTTCCGGTGGGGCCGCCTCGGCGAGCGAGGGAGTGACGTCGGCTCCGAAACTGTCCGGTGCGGAAGCCCGGGCGGCGAAGAAGGAAGTGTCCGCGATCGAACGGCGGATGGACAAGCTGAACAATCAGATCGCGCAGAAGCACGAGGAGATGGCCGCCCACGACCAGACCGACTTCGAAGGACTGGCTGAGCTCACGGCAGCGATCCGCGAGTCCCGGGACGAACTCGACGAGCTCGAGATGCGCTGGCTCGAAGCGTCCGAGGCGCTGGAAGCCTGAGGGTTCGAGGCGACGAACGACGATAACGCGGGACGACGGACCAGTCGAAGCCGAGGAGACGACGATGATCGACGAAGCGCAGATGCGGGAGCGGCTCGAGGATGAGCGGGCGGAGACGCAGGCGCTCATCGGCCGCCTGACCCAAGGTATCGACGAGGTCTCGGCCGCCCGCGACGGTGACAACAGCGACGACGAGCACGACCCGGAAGGCGCGACGCTGGCCTTCGAACGGTCGCAGGCCGCGACCCTGCTCGAACAGTCCGAGAATCGCCTCGATGAGATCGCCGAGGCGGTCGACCGCCTCGCCGCGGGCACGTTCGGGATCTGCATCGACTGCGGTGAGCCGATCGCCGAGGCGCGGCTGACGGCCCGCCCCTACGCGGCGACATGCGTGGTCTGCGCCGCCCGCGGCTGAGCGTTCACACCCCTGGTCGCGGTCACACTCCTGGTCGCGTTCACACTCCTGGTCGCGTTCACACCCCTGGTCGCGTTCACACCCCTGGTCGCGAGCGGGAGCTCTCCCCTGTCCGCGAGCGGAAGTGCGCGGGCGCACGGGGCTGTGCGGCCGCCTCGGCGATGGTGTGATCTTTCCCCAAAGCCTGCCGGGTGCGGTAGTGTATCGGCGTGTCATCACGGGACTATCGCATCGACCGCGCCAAGGGAATACTGATCTTCCTGGTGGTTTTGGGCCACCTTCTCGCTCGAACCTCTCCGTGGGAGTCGCCGATCCTGGGCGCACCGATGTACTTCATCTACATGTTCCACATGCCGGCGTTCGTCTTCCTCGCCGGAATCACGGCGAAGTCGAACAAGCTGGCCGAACGGGTGCTGACCTACTTCGTTCTCCTCGCCACGGTGCTGCCGCTCATGTGGGGGTGGATGTGGATCTTCGGGCTCAATCCCGGCTACGACTTCCTCAGACCGTTCTGGTACACGTGGTTCCTGCTGTCGATGGCGTGGTGGATGATCACGGTCCCCTTCATCGAGCGCTTCCCCCGCACGATGCTCGTCGCCTCGCTCGTCGTCGGGCTCTTCGGCGGACTCCTGCCGATCCTCGACACCGAACTCTCCGCGGCTCGGACGATGGCGTTCTGGCCGTTCTTCGTCATCGGCAAGCTCTACGGCAAGCAGATCATCGGCTGGGCGGGCAGCCTTGCCCTCTGGCAGAAGCTCGGCCTCAGCGTCGCCGCACTCGCCGCCGTCGGATACTTCTACCTCGACCAGGTCGATCACTACTGGCTCTACGGCAGCCTCAACTTCGCCCACTTCGGCGTCAGCGTTCCCGAAGGCGTGGGCCTGCGTCTCATCGTCGACCTCGGAGCGGTGCTGCTGACATTGGCGCTGCTGACGTGGCTGTCGAACACGAAGGACACGATCGCCACGATCGGCAAGCACAGCCTGGCTGTCTACATCCTTCACGGCTTCGTCGTCCGCGGTCTGCAGCCGGTCCTCGACGACAGCCGCACCGTCCTCCACGACGCCGTCGTCCTCCTCATCTGCGTGGCCCTGGCCGTGGTGTGGACGGTCGTGCTGTCCTGGGGACCCTTCGAACGCGCCCTGCGCTGGTGGTCGTCGACCGTCACGGGCCTGCTGCTCAAACCGTTCCCGTTCCTGCGACCGGAGGATTCCGACCGGCGCGGCGGACGTGGCCGCGGCAGCCGACGTGGAGATGCCTACTACTCCGGCGACGCTCATCACCCCGGCAACGCCTACAGCGAGGGCGACGGACCGGACCGGCAGGGACTCGGCCTGCAGCCGCTGCCCGGAGTCGGCTACCAGCACTCCCCCGGCTTCGAACAGCAGCCGGGCCAGCAGCAGTCCTTCGCCTCGCCGGCACCGGTCGCGGGCGAGGCGTACCCGCTGCCGGGTTCGCACGAGGTTCCGCAGAACAACGCCACGTACGAAACCACGCAGGAGGTTCCCGCCGGAGCCGCCCAGCGGGCAATGCGCTACCGTCGCCTGCCGGTCTACCTCAGCGGCGACGAGGACAGCTGACCCTCGGTCCGCAACCGGCGGTGCCTGCCCCCGACCGGGCCCCACCGGAGCCCAGCTGTGAGCGCTCTTCGGCGGGCCGCCTCGGCGAATGTCGTGTCCTTTCATGGCGATCGGCGACGATTTATGTCGATGTGACGGACGTCGCTGCGCCGATCGATGGTGTGATACCAGAGTTCGGGCCGCTCGCCCGGGCTCGACCACATCATCGAATCGGAGAGCAACCATGACCGCGACCAACGCACTGACCCAACGCCTCGATGCCGGCCCCGTGATCTGCGCGGAAGGCTTCCTGTTCGAGCTCGAGAAACGCGGATACCTGTCCGCCGGCGAGTTCGTCCCCGAGGTGGCCCTCGAATTCCCCGATGCCCTGCGGTCGCTGCACGTCGACTTCCAGCGGGCCGGCTCCGACATCGTCGAGGCCTTCACCTACAACGGACACCGCGAGAAGATGCGCGTGATCGGCAAGGAGGACCTGCTCGAGCCTCTCAACCGCGCCGCCCTGCAGATCGCCCGGTCCGTCGCCGATGCCGAGCCCGGGAACTTCATGGCCGGCAACATCTCGAACTCGAACATCTGGGACCCGGCCGATGAGTCCAAGCAGGCCGAGGTGCGGGCCATGTTCGCCGAGATGGTCGGCTGGGCGGTCGAGGAAGGTGCCGACCTCATCATCGGCGAGACCTTCTACTTCGCCGGTGAGGCCATCACCGCCGCCGAGATCGCCAAGGCCAGCGGACTGCCCGTCGTGCTCACACTGGCACCGATGGCCTTCCAGGAGATGGCCGACGGGGTCGGGATCGTCGAGACCGCGCAGCGCCTCGAGCAGCTCGGCGTCGATGTCGTCGGCCTCAACTGCTTCCGCGGGCCGACGACGATGCTGCCGTGGCTCAAGGAGATCCGAGCGGCCGTGTCCTGTCACGTCGGTGCCCTGCCGATCCCCTACCGCACCACGGAGGACGAGCCGACGTTCTTCAACCTCTCCGACCCCCGCGCCGAGGTGGCCTCCCCGCACGGGCGCACGTTCCCCACCGCTCTCGATCCCCTGCAGACCAACCGCTACGAGATCGGTGCGTTCGCGAAGGAGGCCTACGACCTGGGCGTCAACTACATCGGCGTGTGCTGCGGCGCCACCCCGATGCACATCCGCGAGGTCGCCGAGGCGGTCGGGCTGACCACAGAAGCCAGTCGGTTCTCCGAGAACATGGCCAACCACTTCATGTACGGCAGCAACGAACGGCTCGCCGACAACGTCGTCGCCCTCGGAGACACCGCCTGAGTCGAGCCGAGAAGACGGTGCGCGGCTGTTCACGCACGCCTCGGGAAAGGTCTAGGGACCGCGAGGCACGAGCTGGTCGCCGACAGTGTGCATTGTTGGGTCGATCCGCGGTGTTCTGACCTCGAAAACCACCGTGGATCGACCCAACAATTCAGGCACAAGCGCCGCGCGAGGCCGATCAGCACCTGCAGTGTCTGGTTTCGAAATGTGACCGCAGCCGACTTTCGTGTCCAGGGACGGGTGAGATTCGGCAGCAGCTCGTGATACAGGTCCACTCCGCGTCAGAGCTGAGCATCCCGCACCGGTAGTGCCGAAACATACAGTCAGCGCCATAACCCCTCGTTGCAACGGGAGGTTATGGCGCTGAATGTGTGTTGTGCGCCTACGTGGAGGACAAGGCACCGGCGGTGCGTGACGCGTCTCTGTCCTTTCAGGTGCGGTCGGTGACGGCAATGGTGCTTGAAGTTCGGTTTTGCCCAGATCGTCCGGTCAGCGGGTTCGATCAGTGTGACTGATCAAGATCGGCCTCTCCCTCGGTTCAGACGACTTCGACGTCGGAGGTCCGGTCTGCTGCGACCGCCTGCACCTGCTCAGCCTTCGTGAAGTCATCGCGGCGGAGGACGAGCAGAGCCGCGAGAGAGACCACACCTGTGCCGACGAAGAAGTACCACGGCGAGGTGATGTCGCCGGTGGCCGAGATGAACCAGGCGGCGATGAGCGGGGCGCTGCCGCCGAAGATCGCGACGGGAAGGTTGTAGGCGACAGCGATGCCGGTCGACCGGATCTTCGTGGGCAGCAGCTCAGTCATCGTCGCGTATGTCGAGGAGGCGTAGAACCCGAACGACAGTGCGCACGCCATGAGCGGGAAGAAGAAGCTCAACGGCGTCGCACCGGGCGCGGCCAGGAAGAACCACAGCATCGACACCGTCGCCGCGGCACCGGAGACGAGCAGCACGGGCTTTCGGCCCCACTTGTCCGACATGATTCCGCCGATCGGCATGACCGCCGCGGCAAGCAGGCAGGCGGAGATGATGAACCAAAAGCGCACGGTGCCGGAGAACTGCAGCAGCTCGCCGATAAACGTCGAGGCGTAGGTGAGGACGAGGTAGAAGATCGAGGCGTGGACGGTGATGATGCAGAATACGAGTATGAGCGCCCTGCCCCAGGCCATGGTCTCACGAAGCGGTGCTTTCGAGCTCTCGCCGGCCGCGACGATGGCGAGGAACTCCGGGCTGTCTTCGAGCTTGAGCCGGATATAGATGGCGATCATACCCAGCACCCCGGCGAAGAGGAACGGGATCCGCCAGCCCCAGGCCAGCATCGCCGCTTCGCCGAGGACCGCCGACATACCGTTGGCGACGAGGCTGCCGAGCAGCAGCCCGAGGACGGCCGTGGTCATCAGCCAGCTCGTCGAATGGCCGCGTTTTCCGGGGCCGGCGTATTCGGCGATGAAGCTCGTCACCGTTCCGATCTCGCCGCCGGCGGAGAATCCCTGGATGCAGCGCAGCAGCACCAGCAGAACGGGAGCGGCGAGGCCGACGGTGGCGTAGGTCGGCAGCAGACCGATGAGGCAGGTCGACCCGGCCATGCAGATGAGCACGATGAGCAGAGTCTGCTTGCGCCCGATCCGGTCGGCCATCGGCCCGAAGACCAGTCCGCCGAGCGGCCGGATGAAGAAGCTGAGAGCGAAGACGGCGAAGCTGCTCAGCAGCGAGATCGTCGGATTCTCCGAGGCGAAGAAGAGCTGCCCCATGTACACGGCGAGGAATCCATAGATCCCATAGTCGTACCATTCGATGACGTGCCCGGTGACAGCTCCGACGAAGGCCCGCCTGCGGCGGATCCCGTCAGCCTCGGTGATCGTGATGTCGGCCATTGCTGTTCCTCTCTCGCGCATCGTTGCGCTGAAATGATATGTGTCATCGTCGAACACACTCAGTGGTGGTGGTTCACCTGTAGTGGTGCTTCAAGCCTGGTGGTGATTCATGCATGGTGGTGGTTCGATTCACTTGTCGTGGTGCGTCACGAGTGGTCGGGATGCGATCCGGGCGGCTCAGGACGCGTTCTGCGTCTGCGCTCCGATCTTGAAACGACGGATCTTGCCCACGCTCGTCCTCGGCAGCTCGTCGAGGACGTGCCATTCCCGCGGTCGGGCGGCCGGAGAGAGGTTCTCCTCCGCCCATTGCGCCAGCGTGGGGAGGTCGACGCCGGCTGCCGCCTCTGCGGGGACGACGTAGGCGTGTGGAACCACATCGCGGATCGGGTCGGGCACGGCGACGACAGCGACTTCGAGCACCCCGGGGGCCTGTGCGAGAGCGGCTTCGACCTCGGTGAGGCTGACGTTCTCACCGGAGACTTTGATGACATCATCGACGCGACCGACGAAGGACAGGACTCCCTCATCGTCACGTCTGGCAAGATCGCCGGTGAGCAACCAATCGGTGCCGTCGGCCCCCGTGTGGAAGGCCCTGTCCGTGGTCGCCGGATCATCGAGGTATTCGAGGAACAGATCCTTCCCGCGGGTGCCGGCCACTGCGATCATTCCGCTCTCGCCCACGGCAACGGGCTCCCGTGTGAGCGGGTCGAGCAGCTCGACCCGCCGGCCCTCCAGCGGCTGGCCGATGACATCGCAGCGCGGCGGTTCGGACTGGTCATAGCTGACGATCGCGATCGTCTCCGTCATCCCGTACAGCTGTCGGGCCGCGACGCCGACGATCTCGGCAAAGCTGACGTGATGATCGGGAGCGAGGTTCTGCGCGTACCAGACGTGTGTGAGTTCGGCCGGCACCTGCGCGACGGGAGTGCGTGCGAGGATCATCCGGATCGGGGCGGCGAAGAGGCTTGCGTGGGTGACCTCGAGCTCCCGTGCCCATTCGACCCAGCGGCTGGCGGAGAAGCCCGCGGTCAGCGCCACCGAGGCGCCTGCGCGGATCGCCGAGGAGAAGCAGTAGTACTGTGCGTTCGCGTGGAACAGCGGTAGGGTGACGTACCACCGGTGGTGAGCCTGCAGATCGGCGGCTGCGGCCATGCGGTCGGCGACCTCGAGGTAATTCGCCTGGGTGAGCACGACTCCCTTGGGCTGCGAGGTGGTGCCCGAGGTGAACATCACCGCGAGCCTGTCCTCGGGTCCAGGTTCCACTCCGGAGGCGTCATCCATGCCCGGCGACGGGTGCTCTGCATCCCGCCCGGTCGAGGTGGTCAGAGCCTGCAGCAGCGGAGCTCCGGCGGCGACGTCGGCCGCGGTCTCGGAGACTTCGAGGATCACCAGCTGCGGGTGCTCGGCGGCTCCCCGGCGATAGACATCGCCGCGATCGGTGCTGCAGATGCCGAGCACGGGCGCGACCCTCGAGATCTGGCTGGCGATGTCGGCCTTCGCCGAGTCGGGGTCGACGGGGACGATCCATGCACCGATCCGCGCGGCGGCCAGCCATACCGCGACGAATCCCGGGCAGTTCTTCAGACACAGATGGATCGCGGTACCCGGTCGCACACCACGGTCGGTCAGCGCGACTGCCGTCCGGTCGACGATCCTGTCGAACTCGCGATAAGTCCATGAGGTGACGTGGCCGGTCCTGTCCCGAAAGAGGAGGAACTCTCGGTCGGCTGCCTGAGTCGCGGCTGTCGACCACAGCTGCGCGAAAGTCGATGCGTCCTGAGTCGATGACGGGTGGTGCGATGATGTCACTGGTGATCTCCGTTGTCGTCTTTGACGGTGGCCTGATTTGCAGAATGTGACAATCGTCGCATGCAACAGCTCCCGAATGAACGGTGAGGACTCTGAAAGATTCGACGCACTTTTGGAGTTCTCTCCAAATGCGAGAAGCTAGTCATCCAAGCGAGCCCCGCTCAGGATTCGTCGACGCGCAGCCGCCCTGCTCAAACCTCGCCGAGGTCGAACGCGGCCAGCGCCCACGCGATGTCGAGCAGCTCCTTCGTCCCCAGCTCAGTGATGCCGACGGCGTCATGAAAGCGCTGGAGACGATAGCGCACGGTGTTCTCGTGCACGTGCAGCACCTCGGCCGTCTTCTTCACGCTCATCACCGTCCTGATCCACATGCGCACGGTCTCGAGCACATCCGCGCCCGCGGCGGTGTCCGGGCGCAGCGGGAGGATGAATCGGTCGATTAGGTGACGGTTGAGGTCGGACTGCCCAGGCACCGCCACCTGCCAGGACAGGTCGGTCAGGGAGTGGACTCCCGGTTCGCCACGATGGGCGATCGTCCACACGTTCTCGCAGATCCGCGCGGATTCCGTGATCCGTGACAGCGGGACGAAAGGTCCGATGGCCACCGGCACCGAGGCGGTCACGGGGGTTCGTGCCACGATCCCGATGATGCGTGCATCCATCTGCGCGACAACAGCCGACCGCCTGCCATCCGAACCGGCTACCTTCAGGGACTCGACGCTCGGCTCGCCCCGACCGGGCCCTGGTCGGCCTCCCGACTCTTCCGGTGCGGCGCAGATGATGACGGCGTAGTCGCGATCGAAGTCGAGTCCGTAGCGGCGCGCCTTGAGCAGGGTCTCCGGCCCGGGATCCTCTGATTCGATGAGACTGCGGATAAGGGCGCTGGCAGCGAAGGATTCGCGCAACGCGGCCGCTCCTGCCTGGTAGCGGAACTCTGCGGCGGCACCGGTCGTGAACCAGTCGCCGAGCTGCCACATCAGGGTTGACCCTTCCAAGGTCAGCTGCGGTTCGAGCCCCTGGTCGGCAGCCTCGGCGATGAAAGCCTCATGGACGACGTTGAGGCTGATGCGGTACGCCCGGATGATGTCCTCGATGGGGACGTTCTGGTCGATTCGGGCACGCGTGGTCGCCCGCGATTCGGGGACTTCCTCCGCCTCGGCGATGGTGCCTGAGGTGAGGACCTCGACGGCACGGGCCGCGTTCGTGCGCACCGAAGCGAGCAGCTGATCACGCGGCACGTCGACATAGCTGGCCAACTCGGAATAGATCCGATCGGCGGCACTGTCGGCGATCGTGTCGTCGAGGTCCTTCACCTTCTGGGCGACCTGTGCAAGGCCCGCGACCATCACGTCTTACCCATGGCAGGAGGTTCAGTGTCTGCTGAAGCCACTCAGGCTTCCGCGGTCACGCCGATCGAGTCGAGAGCCGCCTCGAGGCGCGTGATCGTGCCGTCGATATCGCCGAGCTTGTCGAGACCGAACAGGCCGATGCGGAAGCTCGAGAAGTCCTCGGGCTCATCGCACTGCAGCGGCACTCCGGCTGCGATCTGCACGCCGACTTCCTTGAAGCTGGCGCCGGTGGCGAGCTTCGGGTTGTCGGTGTGGACGACGACAACGCTCGGCGAGGCGAACTCGTCCGAAGCCACCGAAGGCAGTCCGCGTTCGGCGAAGACGGTGCGCACCCGCTCACCGAGTTCGGCCTGTGCAGCGGCGAGCTTGTCGAAGCCGCGCTCCTCGCTCTCGGCCATGAGCTTGGCATTGTGCGCCAGAGCATCGGTGGGCATCGTCGCGTGGTAAGGCGCACGGCCCTCTTCGTATTCGTCGGCGATGAACAGCCACTTCTTCAGATCCATCGCGAAGCTCGTCGAGGTCGATGCCTCCACGGCGGCGCGGCCGGCCTTGCTGAGCATGACGTAGCCGGCGCACGGCGATCCGCTCCAGCCCTTCTGCGGGGCGGAGATGAGCACATCGACACCGAGATCGGTCATCGACGCCCACACCGCACCCGAGGCGATGCAGTCGAGAACGAAGATTCCGCCGACCGCGTGCACGGCTTCGGCGACCTGGCGGACGTAGTCATCGGGCAGGAGCATCCCCGAGGCGGTCTCGACGTGGGGAGCGAACACGACGGCGGGCTTCTCGCGCTCGATGGCGGCGACCACCTCGGCGATGGGGGCCGGCGACCACGGCGACTGGTGCTCGGTGCTGTCCGGGGAGGCCTTGAGCACGGTCGTCTCCGAGGCGATGGCCCCGGCGTCGAGGATCTGCGACCAGCGGAAGGAGAACAGACCGTTGCGCACGATCAGCGCCTTCTTGCCGGTGGCCAGCTGACGTGCCACGGACTCCATGGCGTAGCTGCCGCCGCCGGGGACGATGGCAGCGGAATCGGCATCGTAGGCCGAGCGCAGGATCCGGTTGATCTCCTGCATCACAGACACGAACCGCTGCGACATGTGGTTAAGCGATCGGTCGGTGAAGACCACCGAGTATTCGAGCAGTCCGTCTGGGTCAACATCTTCGTGTGGCAAAGTCATGGCTCTAACATATCGACAGTCCGCCTTCCGGGCCACCAGAGTCGATCAGTGAGACCGCGGCGACCGTCGCCGAGGCGGCAGAACGTCGGTGTCGACCTGCACCGAGGCGGCCCCGTCGTACCGGTCGACCCTCACCGAGGCGGCCCCGTCGTTCAGACCTCGACTTCGCTGCGATCGCCGGACCACAGAGTGTGGAAGGTCCCGGGACGGTCGGTGCGCGCATAGGTGTGCGAACCGAAGCGGTCACGCTGCGCCTGGATGAGAGCGGCACTGCCCGCCTCGGTGCGCAGACCGTCGAAGTAGGACAGCGTCGAGGACAGTCCCGGCACGGCGATTCCGTGACCGATGGCCCGGACGACCGTCGAGCGCAGGGATCCCTGGCAGCTCCCGGCGATCTCTCGCACGAAATCGGCGCCGAGCAGGTTCTCGGGCGGGGTCGGGGAGTCGAAGGCCGCGACGATGCGATCGAGCAGGCGGGCCCGGATGATGCAGCCGGCCCGCCAGATTCCGGCGAGTGCCCCGAGATCGATGTCCCAGTCGTTCTCGCGGGCGCCGACGGCGATCTCGTGGAAGCCCTGGACGTAGGCCATGACCTTGCCGAGCAGCAGGGCCTTGCCGATCTCGTCGATGCGGGCCGCACGATCGTCCGCAGACAGTGAAGATGGCTCGGCGCCTGGCCGGGGACCGGCCAGGTTGAGTCCCTCGGCGCGCAGATCGACGGCCGATGACAGCGAACGGGAGAAGACCGCCTCGGCGATGGTGGGCACCGGGACCCCAAGGTCCAGACCGACCTGCGCCGTCCATGCACCCGTGCCCTTGGCCTTCGCGGCGTCGGCGACGATGTCGACGAAGGGTCGACCGGTCGCCTCATCGACATGGGCGAGGACGTCGGCGGTGATCTCGATGAGGTAGGACTCGAGCTCTCCGGTGTTCCAGTCGGCGAAGACCTCAGCAATTTCGGCGGGCGTCATCCCCAGGTCGTCGCGCAGGAGCGTGAAGGCCTCGCTGATGAGCTGCATATCGGCGTATTCGATGCCATTGTGGACCATCTTGACGAAGTGCCCGGCTCCGTCGGTGCCGACGTGATCGACGCAGGCTTCGTCTCCGACCTTCGCGGCAATGGGTTCGAGCAGGGGACACAGGCGCTGCCACGCGGTCTCCGTTCCGCCGACCATGAGAGAGGGTCCGAGCAGAGCGCCGACCTCTCCCCCGGAGATGCCGACCCCGGCGAACTCGACGCCGGTGCCCTCGAGGCGGGCCCCGCGGACGATCGTGTCCCGGAAGTGGGAGTTGCCGCCGTCGACGATGATGTCACCGGGAACGAACGCCTCGGCGAGATCGCCGATCGCCGCATCCGTGGCTCCTCCGGCATTGACCATGAGGATGGCCACCCGCGGTTCGGCGAGTTTCTCGGCCAGGTCGGCCGGATCGGCGGCGACGATGAACTCGGCTTCGGGGAAGTCAGCGGCCAGCCTCTGGGCGCGCTCGACGTCGCGGTCGTAGACGGCGACTCGGTGGCCCGACTGACGGGCGAGGTTGCGGGCCAGGTTCGACCCCATCACGCCGGTTCCGATCACCGCGACATCGGCCTTCATGAGCATTCCTCTTCCCTGTGATCAGCAGTGTTGACAGTCGCTTCCCACCAGCACTACGGTGCTATAAATCTGTTTTAATAACTGATTATAGATATTTCTTCATATTTTATCGAGAGGTTTCGGTAATGGGTCACAGCCCTTTCCTTCCACCGCTCGTCATCATGGGTGTCTCGGGAACCGGCAAAACCGTCCTCGGCGCGCAAGTGGCGGATGCCCTCGACCGTCGGTTCGTCGACGCCGACGATCTGCACTCCGGTGAGAACAAAGCGAAGATGGGCTCCGGTGTGCCGCTCACGGATGAGGATCGGGCACCCTGGCTCGACAGCGTCGCTATCGAAGCAGCCCGCACCCCAGCCCCGGTCATCGCCTGCTCCGCCCTCAAACGCTCCTACCGTGACCTGCTGCGCAGGTCCGCACCTTCGCTCGTCTTCATCCACCTCGACGGCCCCCGCGAGGTCATCGCCGACCATCTGGCCCGCCGCGACCACGAGTTCATGTCCCCGGATCTGCTCGACTCGCAGCTGGCCACACTCGAACCGCTCGCTGCCGAGGAGGCACATGCCACCGTCGACGTCGACCAGTCGATTCCCGATGTCCTGAATGCGATCCTCGAGTCCGTGAACCGGATGAGCCCATGATCGCCCCGTCCACCGTCCGCCCATCCACCTGACCTCAAGGAAGAGGAACAATGACCGAACTCGAATTGGCCTGGACTCTGTCGACTCCAGCCCTCCTGGGAATCGCAGCCGCTGCCATCGCCGTGCTGCTCCTGCTCATCATCAAGGCACGAGTCCATGCCTTCATCGCTCTCGTCATCGTCTCCGTGATCACGGCCCTGGCCGCGGGAATCATGCCCGGTGACCTCATCGACGTCCTCTACGACGGCTTCGGATCCACCCTGGCCAGCGTGGCCCTGCTCGTGGGACTCGGTGCGATGCTCGGACGGATGCTCGAACTCTCCGGCGGCGCCGAGGTGCTCACCCGACGCTCTCATCCGTCTTTTCGGTGAGAAACGAGCACCCTTCGCCCTCGGTGTGACCTCTCTGCTCTTCGGCTTCCCGATCTTCTTCGATGCCGGGCTCGTCGTCATGCTGCCGATCATCTTCACGATCGCACGCCGCCTCGGCGGATCTCTGCTGCTCTACGCGATGCCTGCGGCCATGGCGTTCTCCGCCATGCACATCTTCGTGCCCCCGCACCCCGGCCCGGTCGCGGCCTCCGGACTGCTCGGCGCGAACGTCGGACTCGTCCTCATCTGCGGAATCATCATCGCCATCCCAGCCTGGTATCTCACCGGATACCTGTTCGGACTCATCATCGGAAAGCGCATCGACGTCGCCGTCCCCACGGTGCTCTCGGCCGGAAAGGACGACTCGTACGCCGATTTCGCCTCACGTCCGAAACTCGGCCACGTCATCTTCCTCCTCGTCCTGCCGCTCGTGCTCATCTTCCTCAACACCGGACTGAACTTCGCTGGTGAGGCCGGGTGGGTCGATATCGAATCGGTGTTCATCAGCTCCCTGCGGCTGCTCGGCGAGACCCCGATCGCCCTGCTCATCACCGTCGTCATCGCCATGTGGCTGCTCGGGTGGAAGCAGAAGAAGGACCAGTCGCTCATCGAGACCGTCGTCGACTCAGCCCTCGGCCCGGTGTGCTCGATCATCCTCATCACCGGAGCCGGCGGAATGTTCGGCGGAGTGCTGCGTGCCAGCGGCATCGGCGATTCCCTCGCCGATTCACTGTCCGCCCTCGGCCTGCCCGTCATCGTCGCCGGCTTCGTCATCGCCGCGATCGTGCGCATCGCACAGGGTTCGGCCACCGTGGCGCTGACGACAGCGGCGGCGCTCGTCCAGCCCATCGTCGTCGGCAACCCGGACTTCTCGAGCCTGCAGGTCGTGGCGATCGTGCTGTCGCTGGCCGCCGGTTCGGTCTTCGCCAGCCACGTCAACGACTCTGGCTTCTGGCTCGTCTCCCGCTTCTTCGGCATGGACACGAAGACGACGCTGAAGACCTGGACAGTCGCCGAGACGCTGCTGGGCACCGTCGGATTCCTGCTCAGCCTCGCCCTCTACGGAGTCGTCAGCCTGTTCTGAGGCAGTTTCTCGGCCGCCCGGGTGCCGGGCGGCAAGGCGACAGGGTTTCCTGCCACTCGAGTGCTTCGGTCCTCAGCTCCCCTGATGCCGGGGTTCGTCGGCCCAGACGGCGCCCATCTCCGCATCGGCCTTGGCGACGATCTTCGCCATCGCCTCTCGGGCGCGCTCGGCGTTCTGTCCGCCGATGGCATCGGCGACGTCGAAATGCCATTGCAGGGCATCCGGGTGCGGGAACTTCGGCATCAGTCCCGCCCCCGTGCGGCCGGCGAGGATCTCACCGATGACGGTGTCGAAGGCGGCGAAGAGCTCGTTGCCTCCGGCGCCGAGCACTGCCCGGTGGAACGCCACATCGGCTTCGAGGAACGCTTCGACATCGCCCTGCCTGCCCGATGCCCGCATGCGGGCGGCCAGGCCCATGATCTCCTCGGCGGCTTCCGCCGGAGCATGTTGGGCGGCGAGCCCCGCAGCCTCGGGCTCGATGGCCACTCGGAGCTCGGTCAGCGACCGCAGCTGCCTCGCCGGAGCTTCGGTCATCCTCCAACGGATGACGAGCGGGTCGAGCAGCATCCATTCGCTCATGGCGAGCACGACGAGACCGACGCGACGGATCGGCTGCAGCATGCCGAGGGATTCGAGGACTCGGACGACCTCGCGCACCACCGACAGCGACACGTCATAGCGGGCCCGCAGATCCTCGGCCTTGATGATCGTCCCGGCGGCGAGCCGTCCGGCGACGATGTCCTGTCCGACCTGATCACGCAGCGTTTCGTGGAGGCTCCCGCGGTTCTCCCCCACGGTCAGCCGCCGTCCACGATGTGCGCTCCGGGCGCGGGGCCGGTGGTGCGCAGCGCTTCGTTGACGCCTCGTGTGGCCTGCAGGAGCACGGCCAGTTCGAGGGCGTGGTGGGCGTCGCGGGCAAGGAAGCCGAGCGTCGGCCCCGACCCGCTGAGCAGGGGCAGGACGGCGCCGGCGTCACGGCCGGCCTCCATCACCTCGGCGATTTCGGGCATGAACGACACGGCCGCCTCGGTGAGGTCGTTCGCCGCGGATTCCGCGAGCGCGTCCGGTTCGCCGGCGGCAAGCGCCTTGAGCACCTGATCGGGCACTGCCGCGGGGGCCGGGTCGGGGTTGAGTTCGTCGAAGCGGGCGTAGACGTCCGGAGTGGGCAGGGGCGACGCCGAGGTGGCCATCACCCAGTGGAAGGTTCCGCGGGTGAGCACGGGGCTCAGCTGTTCCCCGCGGCCCTGGCCGATGGCCGTTCCTCCGCGCAGGAGGAACGCGACGTCGGCTCCGACGGCGACCGCACATTCGTGGACGATCGCCTCGTCGACGTCACCGATGAGGTGGGCGGCTCCGACGAGTGCGGCAGCCGCGTCGGCCGATCCCCCGCCCATTCCGCCGGCCACGGGCACCTGCTTGTCGATGACGATGTCGAGATCGCGCAGCACATCGACGTCACGGTCGCCTTCGAGCGCGGTGATGAGGAGGTCGACGGCGCGCCTGGCGAAGTTCGATTCGTCGCGCGGGACCGCGGCATCCGCATACCGCCCCTGAACGATGATCGATCGTGTTCCGCCCGGAATGAGGGTCAGGGTCTCGCCGAGGTTGAGCGCTTGGAACACCGTCGCGAGCTCGTGATATCCGTCGTTCGCCGCACCCACACCGAGGTGGATGTTGATCTTGCCCGGCGCCTGTACTCTCACCGGAGCCGGGATCGTCGCGCGCGGGTGCAGCAGGGTGGTCATGGTGAGGGGTCCTCGCTCGGCGCGGCCGGTGCGGTGGCGCCGCCGTCGACGGCGGCGAGGCGTTCGAAGTCGGCGACGGTGAGTGCCTCACCGCGGGTCTTCGGGTCGATTCCGGCCGCCGTCAGGAGGTCTTCGGACTGCTGCGGGCTGCCGGCCCAGCCGGATAGGGCGGCGCGCAGGGTCTTGCGACGCTGGGCGAAAGCGGCGTCGATGAGGGTGAAGAGGCGGCTGCGGACAGTCGGGTCGCGGTCGGTGCGAGTGACGTCGATGCGGACGAGTCCGGAGTCGATGTTCGGGGCCGGCCAGAACACATTCTTGCCGATCTTGCCTGCCAGTTTCACGTCCCCGTACCACTGGGCTTTGACGCTGGGAACTCCGTAGGTGCGGGAGCCGGGAGCGGCAGCGAGGCGTTCGGCGACTTCGAGCTGGACCATGACGAGGACGGTCTTCAGGCTCGGGAAGGTCTCGAGGAAGTGCAGCAGCACGGGCACGGCCACGTTGTAGGGCAGGTTCGCCACAAGGGCATCGGGCTGGTTCCCGCCGGCTTCGGGTGCGGCAACCGCGGCTTCGGTGGTGTGCTCCAGGGCCGGAAGCGTCGTGACCCGCAGCGCATCGGCATTGACCAGCTGGAACGGCGCGTCGCTGCCGGCGAACGTCGCGACCGTGCTCGGCAGCTTCTGCGCGAGCACCTCGTCGATCTCGACCGCGGTGACGGTATGACCGGCCTCGAGCAGACCGAGAGTGAGCGAACCGAGGCCCGGGCCGATCTCGACGACGTTCGAGTTCTCCTCGAGGCCTGCGGCGGTGACGATCGAGCGCACGGTATTGGGGTCGATGACGAAGTTCTGGCCCTTCTGCTTAGTCGGGCGCAGACCGATGTCAGCGGCTAATTCGCGGATATCGCGGGCGGTCAATAACGTCACAGCCAACAACTTACCGCACCGCTCGGCTCGCACAATCACCGCAGCCGCCCGGCGGTTCGGCGGGCTGCTGCGGTGAGGGCAGCGGGCGCGAACCCCGGCGAAGCGCGGACGGCGTGGGCACGGTTGCGGTGGGCCGCCTCGGCGAGGGGATCGCTCCACCGCGCAGACGATAGGGTGAAGCCTATGGATCCGCAGACACTGACCGAACTGCTCGACGTCGCCGTCCTCGACCGGCTCGACCGCATCGACGACCTCGCAGGCGATGAGCTCGCCCGGTCGACGGCCCTGCGGAAGGAGGGCTACTCCGCCGAGGTGACCGCGGCCCTGCTCACTCAGGCGCGGCTGCGGCAGGAGGCGGCCGCGAAGCTCGGTCCCTTCGCCGAGGACATGCTCTTCACCCGTGACGGGCTGGCCCAGGCCACGCGGCTGCCGGTCGCCGCTCATCATGCGCGTCGCCTCATCGGGGACGCGGCCGAGGGTGAGTCCTTCCGCATCGCCGATCTCGGGTGCGGGATCGGCGCGGACTCGGTCGCCTTCGCCGGAATGGGTGCGCAGGTCTCGGCCGTCGACGCCGACGAGGTCACCGCCGCCATCGCCGCCTTCAACCTCCGCCATCTGCCCGATGCCGCCGTCGACCACGCGCGCGCCGAGGATGTCGACCTCGCCGGATTCGATGCCCTCTGGTTCGATCCGGCCCGGCGAACCGTCGGCAAGGCCGACAAACGCGGATCGACCGCCCGCATCACCGACCCCGAGGCGTTCTCCCCCTCACTGTCGTGGGTGATCGAGCAGGCGAGCGCGGCGAAGTCGGCCGGAGTGAAGCTCGGCCCGGCACTCGACCACGACCTCGTGCCCGAGGACGCCGAAGCCCAGTGGGTCTCCCATAACGGCGAGGTCGTCGAGGTCTGCCTCTACTTCGGTGCTGCCCGGCAGCGACCGGGCCGCGGAGCCCTCGTCATGGGCGAGCGCACCCTCCTCGTCCACGAGGACGACCTGCCCGACGAGGACGAAGCGGGCATCGGGGAGCTCGGAAAGTACCTCCTCGAACCCGACGGGGCGATCGTGCGCGCCGGACTCGTCGCCGCCCTGTGCGCACCGCTGCAGGCCCGCCGACTCCACCCGAAGATCGCGTATCTGACCACCGATGTCGCACCGAGCGGCCCAGCATCGGCAGGTGTCACCGCCTATGAGGTCGTCGACGTTCTGCCCGCGAAGGTCCCGAGCCTGCGCAAGGAGCTCGTCTCCCGCGGAATCGGCTCGGTCGTGATCAAGAAGCGCGGGGCCGACATCGTGCCCGACCAGGTCCGACGCCAACTCAAGCTGCCCAAGGGCGACAAAGCCACGCTCGTGTTCACCCGGCTCGGCGACAAGCACGTCGTCCTGCTCACCCAACCGGTGTGACCCTGCCCCAGTACCGGTACGACTTTGCTCGCCCACCGGTGCAACCCTGCCCCACCTGCCCGTGAAGGAGATCGAAATGACCCGCTCCGACGTTCTCATCAGCGCCGATGACCTGCTCGCCCGAATGGCCGACTCCCCCGCGCCGAGACTGCTCGACGTCCGCTGGACCCTGCCGAAACCCGATGGCCGCGAGGACTTCGCCGCCGGACACATCCCCGGCGCACTCTATGTCGACCTCGACACCGAACTCGCCGACCACGACACCACCGACCCGACGGCGGGCAGGCATCCGCTGCCGAGCGCCGAAGCCTTCCAGAAGACGGTACGCTCCTGGGGCATCGACGAAGGCACCGAGGTCGTAGTCTATGACGACAACTCCTCCCTCGGTGCGGCCCGGGCCTGGTGGCTGCTGCGTTGGGCCGGGCTGAGCGCGCGGGTCCTCGACGGCGGACTCGCCGCCTATCGTGATGCCGGCGGGACACTCGAGACCGGCGACTCCCCCGACCTCGTCCCCAGTGCCGTGGAGATCAGCCCGGACTCACTGCCCGTCATCGACGCCGAGGCGGCGGCCGGCTTCGACGGAGTCCTGCTCGATGCCCGCGCCGGTGAGCGCTTCCGTGGGGATACCGAACCGCTCGATCCGCGGGCCGGTCATATTCCCGGGGCGAAGAGTGCCCCTGCCACGGACAACGTCCCCGCGGGGACATTCCTGCCCGAGGCGCTGCTGCGCGAACGCTTCGATGAGTTGGGCGCCCTCGATGGTCCCGTCGGCGTGTACTGCGGTTCGGGAGTCACCGCCTGCCACAACGCTCTGGCGCTGGCGACCCTCGGAGTCGACGCCAGCCTTTACCCCGCGAGCTGGTCCGGTTGGTCGTCCGATCCCGACCGACCTGCCGAAACCGGAGCCTGAGACTCCTTCACCGCCGCCGCCGACGCCATCGGCATTCTTGGGTCGATCCACGATGGTCTGGGCGTGAAAAACGACGCGGATCGTCCTGAGAATCACGCTTCGCCAATGTCACGAACCGTTATTCACGGCTGCGACTGCGTGCCGAACCACAGGCACAAGCAGACGGAAACACGGCCCCTCACCAGCCATTCCTTCCAGCAATAAGCGTGCGACCTGGGATTATGCATCCGCCCCTGCCGCGGAATCCTTTTGTAACAAAAACGTGACAGAAGATCACGAAGTAGTTACAGTGGAGCACATCGTCACAGACAGCCAGGCAACGAGAGGAAATCGTGGCATCCCAGCAGCACGGCCGCCGCGCCGCGAACGTCAAGGCCAAAACACCACTGACCGAGTTGAGCGAACTGCTCGCTGCGAACTCCGGCGCATTCGGCCGCCGCGCCGCAGTCGTCGCCGCCAGCGGCGGACTGCTCACCGCAGCGGTCCTCCCCGCTGCCGGACAGGGAACCGACGACGAGGCGAAGGTCGCGGCTGAGTCCGAGAAGCAGGCGCCCGTCGAGTTCAAGAACCAGACACCGACGATCGACGCCGGCGGTTCATCGGAGAAGGGCGACCAGGAGGCTGAGGTCACCGTCGACACAGACCTCGTCACCGCCGAAGCCGCTCCCAAGCCGAAGCCCAAACCGAAGCCGAAACCTGAGCCGAAGGAGGAGCCGGAGACGACCGTCGCAGAGCCGGCGCCTGCCGAGGAGCCGGAGGAGGAGCCGAGCGAGTCCTCGGACGATGGTTCGTCCGATTCCCCCGGCACCAGCGATGAGGGTCCAGCCGATTCGGGCGATGACAAGAGCAAGGACGACAGCGCGGACTCGGGTTCCGGGGGTGTCGAGGTCCCGGACGGCTCGAAGGCCGAGCAGGTCATCGCCATCGCAAAACAGTACGTCGGCACGCCATATGTGTCGGGCGGGACGTCGCCCAGCGGTTGGGACTGCTCGGGCTACACCTCCTACGTCTACGGCAAGGTGGGGGTGAATCTTCCGCGGACGTCTTCGGCTCAGAAGGGTGCCGGGCAGATCGTCTCGGCATCCGAGGCGAAGGCCGGAGACATCATCTGGTCGCCGAGGCACGTCGGCATCTACGCGGGCGACGGAATGATGTACGACGCAGGGAACACGCGCGTGAACACCAGCTACCGCAGCGTCGATTGGATGACTCAGCAGGGCGCCCAGTTCGTCCGCGTCCTCTGATTCCCACAACAGCACTGAGTCCCGCGGCGGCTCTGAGCTGTCTTCTCAACTCAGAGGAGCCCTCTCAACTACAGGGACACCCCTCGCCGGCTGGCGAGGGGTGTTCTCGTCTCCGAATCCTTGGCGCTGCTGTGCTCCTCGGCCCCGAGGGGTCACAGGAGCGAGTTCCGGACGATCCGTGCGGGATTCCAGGTGGTTTTCCAGCACGCATCGTCCGGAACTCGCACAGTCGGCTGCGGTCGGCCCTGGTCGGCCCTGGTCAGCCCCGGCCGGCCCTGGTCGGCCCTGGTCGGCCCTGGTCAGCCCCGGTCGGCCCCGTTCGGCCCTGGTCAGCCCCGGCCGGCCGTGCTCACCCGCAGTCGGGGGCCTTGTCGCTGCCGTCGTATTCGGCAGGCAGCTGACCCGATGCTTCGAGGTCGCCTTTCAGCCACTTCGCCACGGCCCGCAGCGCATACGGGTTCGAATCGTATGCGGTCACCGCAGACTTCGCCGGAGTGCTGCGCATCGTCCATGGAGCGGCGGTGCCCACGGCCACCTCGGCCGACGTCGACGGGCTCAGACTCACGGAGGTTCCACCGGATCCGACGGTGAGGTCTTCGGCCTCGGCCGCTTCCTTCAGCGCTGCCTTCTCCTTGTCGCTGCCGCCGACGATCGAGATCGAATCGGTGCCTGTGAAGGAGCATTCGCCCTTGAGCACGGTCAGCGACTTGTCGGCGACTTCGGTGAGGACCTTCTGCGGATCCTTCGCATCCGAGTCCCCGGCCCGCACGCTCTTCTGCGCTTCGGCGGTGGCCAGCTGTGCGGCGACGACGCGTTCGGACTTCTCGACGAGGTCCTTCTTCTTCAGCGTCCCGTCCCCCATCGCCGTGACGATCGCCTTCTGCGCGGCCGCCGAATCCGGGGGCATGAGCGCGATATCGGCTCCTGCGGCGAGCGCCTTGACGGTCTCTCCGCCCTTGAGGTTCTGCGGCACGGCTTTCATGTTCAGGGCATCCGTGGTGATGACACCGTCATAGTCGAGGGTCTCCCGCAGCGCCGAGTAGGCCCTCTTGTTCAACGTCGCGGGCGTCGTCTTCGCATCGGGCAGACCGATATGCCCCATCATCACCATCGGCACTCCGGCCTTGACCGCGGACTTGAACGGCAGGAGATCCGAATCCTCCATCTCCTCGATCGACTTCTCCGACACCGGCAGGCTCTCGTGCGAATCCACGCCGAGGCGGCCGTGTCCCGGGAAGTGCTTCGCCGAGCTCGACACTCCACCGGACCGGTATCCCTCGACGGCGTCGGCGACGACCTCGGCGACATCCTCGTGGTCGGTGCCGCCCGAACGGACGTTGATCGCCTTGTCCTTCGGCCCGACCGTCACGTCGGAGTCCGGAGCGAAGTCGATGGTGAAGCCCAGATCGGTGAGGTTCCGCCCCTGCACGGTCGTGGCGTCGGTGATGAGACCGGAATCATCAGTCGCGGCTAAGCCCATGAGCGGCGGGAACGGCAGCGCAGCGGTGCCCAGGCGTGACACCGGGCCGCCCTCCTGGTCGACGCCGATCGACACGGGTTGCCCCTTCGTCCGTGCCCCGGAGATCTGACCGGTCAGTTCCGTGACCTGGTCCTTCGTCGGGTTCTCCGACACGTTGTAGCCCATGACGATGACCCCGCCGAGGTGGTTCTGCTTGACCATGTCCACCGGGGTCTGCGTGTCCGTGCCTTCCCAGGTGCCGATGATGAGAGACCCGGCGAGCTCCTCGTCGGAGAAGCCTGCGACGATGTCCGCGGCCTCGTCCTCGAAATCGGCCGAATCCGCGTCGGCAGGGTCGTCGAGGGACGATTCGGTCTGGGCTTCAGACTGTGCTTGGGTCTGAGCACCCGAATCGGCGGAGGAATTCTGTCCGGCCGTGGAGGATTCGGGGGCTGACGCTCCGCCGGAACAACCGACGAGCGCGAGAGTCGTGGTCAGGGCCAGAAAACTCAGGCGAGAACGCAACATGTCCCCATGCTAGACGTTCTCGCCTGCGTGCCGCCTGAGTCAGAGCTCGTCGTGAGCGGCCAGGCGGCGGGCGGTCTGCTTCGCTCCCCGTTCGTGCAGCGATGTCAGTGCCTTGAGATACGGTTCGGTGAACCTCGGCTCCTCGGCCAGCGGTCCGAAGAACTGTTCCTGCCGGACGAATGCCAGCGGGTCCTCTCCCTGTGTCGCCGCCACTGCCTGCAGTTCGTCGGCATAGCGGTCGACGATGGTGAACCGACCGCCGGTCTCATCATGCCCTTCGGCATAGCGGGCCCACGAGGCGCAGATCGCCGCGGCCACCTCGATCGGGTGGCCCGAGGCGAGGTTGTCCTTGACGACCGGCAGCAGCCATTTGGGGATCCGGTCAGACGACTCCGCGCCGAGGCGGGCGAGGGTGTCGCGGATCTCCGGGTTGCTGAACCGTTCGATGAGGGAGTCCTTGTAGGCGTCCAAGTCGATTCCGGGCAGCGGTGCCAGACTCGGTGTGCCTTCCTCATCCATGTATCGGCGCAGGTAGACGGGGATGTCCGGGTTCGCCATCGCCTCGTGGGCGAAGGTGTATCCGCCGAGGAGTCCGAAGTACGCGAGCCCCTGATGCCCGGAGTTGAGCAGGCGCAGCTTCATGTGCTCATAGGGCTGCACATCGTCGACGACCTGCACCCATGCCTCCTCATAGGGCGGACGACCAGAGGTGAATTCGTCTTCGAGCACCCATTGGAAGAACGGTTCGGCGACGACCGGCCAGGCATCGGCCACGCCCGTGTCGGCCACCAGATCGGCGCGGTCACCGTCGGTGGTGGCCGGGGTGATGCGGTCGACCATCGAGTTCGGGAACGCCACGGACTCGGCGATCCAGTCGGCGAGTTCGGCATCGACGAGACGAGCGAAAGCCGAGAACATCTTCGCCGCCACATCGCCGTTCTCCGAGATGTTGTCACACGACTGCACGGTGAACGGAGCGATACCGGCCGCGCGTCGCGCCCGCAGCGCGGAGACGACATAGCCGAAGACCGTCGCCGGCAGTGCGCCCGCCCGCAGCGCCTCGACATCGGCCACGATCGTCGGCTCTTGCGCGATGAACTCTCCGGTGACGGGGTTGACGTTGTATCCGCCTTCGGTGACGGTGAGCGAGACGATCCGAATCGCCTCGTCGGTGAGCAGATCGAGCAGTCCGGCCGGGTCATCGGGCCCGAAACGGTAGTCGATGATCGACCCGATCACCCGCCGTTCCTTGGTTCCATCGGCATGTTTGAGGGTGAGCGTGTACAAGTGATCCTGGTCGGCGAGCGCATCGCGCATAGCCACATCGTGGGGCAGCACACCGGCTCCGACGATCCCCCAGTCGGCGGCGAGCCCAGCCCCGAGCAGGTCGTCGAGGACCATCGCCATGTGCGCGCGGTGGAATCCGCCGACTCCGAAGTGGACGATGCCGGGGCTCACGGCCGAGCGATCATAGGTGGGAACGGCGATGCCGTGGTCGGCCACCTCGGCGAGGTTCTCCGTGGTCAGGGCCAAGGGGGTCGCGCCTCGGCGAGGATCGGACGGTGCGGTGTGTGGTGCGGTCATTTGACGGCTCCCATGGACAGGCCCTGGACGAGTTTGTCCTGGGCGGCGATTCCGGCCACGAGGACGGGCACAGAGATGATGAGCGAGGCCGCGCACACCTGCGACAGGAACAGGCCCTGGGAGGTGACGAAGCTGGTGAGGAACACGGGTGCCGTCGACGCCGCCGTGGAGGTGAGCACGGTGGCGAAGAGGAGTTCGTTCCACGAGAAGATGAAGCAGATCAGGGCGGTCGCGGCCAGTCCGGGGGCGGTCAGCGGCAGCAGGATCTGGACGAACACGCGCGGCAGTCGGGCACCGTCGAGTTCGGCGGCTTCGAGGACTTCGACGGGCACCTCGGCGAGGAAGGAGCGCATCATCCACACCGCGATCGGCATGTTCATCGCCGAGTAGATGATGATGAGCAGCAGCCAGGTGTCGAGGATGCCGAAGGATTTCGCGACGAGGTAGACAGGCAGGAGGCCCGCGACCATCGGCAGCATCTTCGTCGACAGGAGGAAGAACAGCACGTCCGACCAGCGTTCGATGCGGCGGATCGCCAGCGAGTATGCGGCCATCGTGGACAGGACGAGGACGATGAGCGTCGAGACGATCGCGGCGACCGCGGAGTTGATGAGGAACGGCCACGGGTTCGCGCCGTTGCCGCCGCCGAAGAAGTTGACGAACGACTCCAGCGTCAGTGGGGCGAAGTAGCTCGGCGGGTTCGTCGAGGCGTCGGTTTCGGCGTGCAGGCTGGTCAGCAGCATCCACAGCAGGGGTGAGACGAACAGGAGTCCGACGAACCAGGCCAACAGGCCGAGCAGGATCTTGCCGGCCCGCCCCTGGCCGGGCCGCCTCGGTGCGTTCGCCTTTCGCCGAGGCGGCTCGACCGATCCGGGTGAGCCGGGCTCGGTCGCGGCGGGGGTGACGCCGGGGGCAGGGCGCGTGTTCAGCGGCACCCGGGTCTCGGGGGTGCTCATGAGTTCTCCTCCTTGAGCAGGGTCGATGCGGTGCGCAGTGCGAAGGTCGCGATGATGAGCGAGGCGATGACGACGATGACGCCGACGGCGGAGGCGACTCCGTAGTCCTGGGCGACGAAGAACTCCTGGTAGATGACGTACGGCAGGGTGGCGGTGCCGAGCCCGCCGGAGGTCATGGTGAAGACCATGTCGAAGTTCTGGACGATGTAGATCGTGCCCAGCAGTGCGGCGAGTTCGATGTATCGACGCAGGTGGGGCAGCGTGATGAAGCGGAAGGTCTGCCAATGTCCGGCCCCGTCGACCAGGGCCGCCTCGTAGACGTCCATGGGTCGTGACTGCAGTCCGGCGAGCATGATGAGCATCATGAACGGCGTCCACTGCCAGACGAGGACGATCCCGATGCCCAGCAGGGGGTTCGAGGTCATGAGGTCCGGCTGCGGGGCGTTGTCACCGAACACGGTCGTCAGCAGCCCGTTGATCAGTCCGTACGAGGGGTTGAAGATCGCATGTTTGAACAGCAGTGCCGCGGCGACGGGGACGACGAGGAACGGGGTGATCATCAGGGTGCGGACGAAGCCGCGGCCGATGAACTTCCGATCGAGCAGCAGGGCGATGCCCAGGCCCAGCAGTGCCGAGGCCAGCACGACGCCGACGGTGAGCCCGACGGTGACCATGACGGCCTTGAGCAGGTCTGCATCGGTGAAGACGGTGACATAGTTGGCCACGGTGCCGAAGCTGATGTCATCGGGGTAGGCGGCGTTCCAGTTCATGAACGAGATGATGATCGTGATCGCGAACGGAATCTGGGTGACGAGGATGACGAAGATCAGCGCCGGCAGCATGGGCGCACGTTTGAGCCATCGGTCCTTGGCACGGGGTTTCGGCGGCGTGATCGGCTGCGATGCACGCTCGGCGGCGGGAGCTGACACTTCGAACATCCTTCGTCGGGTGAGTGGTTCGGCAGGGCCGGGGCCGGTCCGGTGTCACGGACCGACCGGGGCCGCCTCGGGGAGGGCAATGCTCACCCGCCCCGAGGCGATCGGTCACTTCTTGTACTTGTCTCCGACCTTCTCGGCTTCCTTCTGTCCCTTCTCCAGTGCCTTGTCGACGGTCGTGCGTCCGGCGATGGCGGAGCTGACGTCTTCGGAGATGCCCGTGGCGAGGTCCGCGAATTCGGGGATCGTCACGAACTGGACGCCCAGCGTCGGGCGCGGCTGCACGCCCGGGTTCTCGGGATCGGCCGAGTTGATGGCGTCCTCCGTCTGCTGATAGAAGGGTTCGGCGGCCTTCTGGTACTCGGGGTTCTCGTACGTCGAGGTGCGCTTGCCGGCCGGCACGTGCTGCCAGCCGAGCTCCTCGGCGACGGTCTCCTCGTAGTCCTTCGACGAGGCCCAGGCGACGAACTGCTTCGCCGCGTCCTGGTTCTTGCCCGCTGCCTGGATTCCCCATGCCCAGGTGTAGAGCCAGGAGCTCGAATCCGTCTCCTTCACCGGGGCGGCGACGTAGCCGATCTTGCCCTTGACGGGAGAGTCATCGGCTTCGAGGGTGCCGGTGGCGGCCGTCGAGTCGTACCACATGGCGACCTTGCCCTGCTGCAGGTTCGTCAGGCATTCGGTGTAGCCGGCCTGCGGGGCGCCGGATTCGCCGTGGTCCTTGATGAGGTCGACGTAGAAGTTCGTCGCTTCCTTGAATTCCTTGGAGTCGACCTGGGCATTCCAGTCCTCGTCGAACCAGGTTCCGCCGAAGGTGTTGACCACGGTCGTCAGCGGGGCGAACATCTCACCCCAGCCGGGCAGTCCGCGCAGGCAGATGCCCTTCGTGCCCTTCTCCGCACCGTCAACCTTCGCCGCGAGCTTCGCGACTTCGTCCCAGGTCGGCTTCTCCGGCATCTCCACACCGGCCTTGTCGAAGATGTCCGTGCGGTACATGAGGAACGAGCCCTCACCATAGAACGGCTCACCGTAGATCTTGTCGTCGACCGTCATCGATTCGGCCATGGGGGCGAGGATGTCGTCCTGGTCGAAGCCTTCGGCATCGGCGACGCCTTCGTCCATGGGCGTGAGCCACTTGTTGTTCGCATAGGTCGGGATCTCGTAGTTCGACAGCGAGGCGACGTCGTAGTTGCCGGCCTGAGCGGCGAACTCCTGGCCGATCTTCGCCCGCACCTCGTTCTCAGGCAGCACGGTGTAGTTGACCTTGATGCCGGTGTCCTTGGTGAAATGGTCGGCCGTGAGCTTCTGCAGATCCTGCATCTGCGGATTGTTGACCATGAGGACGTTGACTTCATCGCCGCCGCCTCCGGCCGAGCTGCCGCCGGCGCCGCCGCAGCCGGACAATGCCAGCGCTCCGACCATGCCGATGGCCGCCCATGTGACTCTCCGGCCTGTGATCAGGTGTTTCATCGTTGTGCCTTCCCTCGTCCTTGCGGGATTGCAGCCCGCCATCGGTTCGCTGCGAGAAAATCATATGAGCATCTGTGCTCATATGTGCAATACTGTGTCACGAACCAATCAGATGTGCAACACTTCACATATGAGCGAACACAGAGACGTCGGCGCCGAAGGGAGGACCATGCCCACGGTGCCCACCGCCCGCCACCGCCGCTTTCTCGCGCAGCTGGCCCACGATCACTACCTCGAGGGCCGTTCCAAGGTCGAGATCGGCAAGGCGCACGGACTCAGCCGGTTCCAGGTCGCCCGCCTCCTCCAAGAGGCCGTCGACACCGGCGTCGTGACCATCACCATCGAAGCCGATGCCGGTGAGGAGGACGGCGTGGCCGAGCAGGTCGCCGCGACCTTGGGTCTCGACTCGGTCGTCATCGTCGACATCCCCGATGCCTCCCAGGCTTCCCAGCAGATGGGCCGCGCCGCCCTGTCACTGGTCGGCCGGCAGGCTCGCGCCGGGATGCGCATCGGCCTGTCCTGGTCACGCACCCTCGATTCGGCGGCCGCGTTCACCCCGGCTCTGCCCCGGTGCACGATCGTCCAGCTCGCCGGTGCCCTCCGTTTGGAATCGCATCGTCCCAGCTCGGAGATCTTCACCCGGTTGGGCCAGGATCCGGCCGTGAGCATGGTTCGGCTCCCCGCCCCGCTGCTCGTCACCGAGGCCGGTACCGCCGATGACCTGCGTGCCCTGCCCGAGATCTCCGGGACCCTGGCCGCCGCCGATGACCTCGACCTCGCCGTGGTCTCCGTGGCCTCCTGGGCCGAGGGCCTGTCCTCGGTGTGGGAGAAGTGCTCCCCCGCCCAGCGGCAGGCGGGCATCGATGACGGTGCCATCGCCGAGGTGTCCGGACGTCTGTTCGCCGCCGACGGATCCGATGTCACCACGATCGACGACCGCGTCATCGCCGTCACCCTCGATCAGCTCCGCCGCGCCACGACGACCGTCGGAGTCGCTCGCGGAGCCGAACGCGCCCGCGCGGTCCGCGCGGCCTGTGCTGCCGGGATCCTCGATATCGCGATCATCGACCGAGCGCTGGCCGATGAGATCCTCGCCGAGGCGGCCGGCCCCGGTGCGCCCGCCGCCGAACCGTCCGAGGTCGCCCCGTCCTCCGCCGAACCGTCCGAGGTCGCCTCGGCCGCCGCCGAGGAGTCCCGATGAGCATCCGTCGTTTCGTCGCCGGTGTCGACTCCTCGACGCAGAGCTGCAAGGTCGTCATCGCCGACTCGGACTCCGGGGACATCATCCGCACCGGTTCGGCCCCGCACCCTCCCGGCACCGAGGTCGCCCCCGAGGCATGGTGGACTGCCCTGCAGAAGGCGATCGCGGCCGCCGGCGGACTCGACGACGTCGCAGGATTGAGCATCAGCGGTCAGCAGCATGGACTCGTCGCCCTCGACGCCGAGGGCCGGGTCATCCGCGATGCCCTGCTGTGGAACGATCTGCGCAGCAAGGCCGCGGCCAGAGACCTCATCGCCGAGGTCGGAGCCGCCGACTATGTCGCACGCACCGGGATCCTGCCCGTCGCCTCCTTCACCGCCGCCAAGCTGCGATGGCTCCGAGTCGCCGAACCGGACAATGCCGCCCGGGTCGCCGCCGTCGCCCTGCCCCATGACTGGCTGAGCTGGCGCTTCCTCGGATACGGCCCCGCCGAATCCTCCGCACGCGGTCCCGTGCTCGATGCTCTGGTCACCGACGCCTCCGATGCCAGCGGCACCGCCTACTTCGACCCCTCCACTTCACGCTACGATCTCGATCTCTTCCGCATCGCCTTCGGTGCGTCCGCTCGTGAGGCCGCAGGTCTGCCATGTGCCGCGGATACGGACGTCGAGGCGGATTCACCGGACGTGAACGAAAAGGGCGACGCCGCCTCGGCGATCATCCTTCCCCGCGTCCTCACCCCCAACGAGGCGGCCGGGCACAGCCCGGACGGAATCGTCGTGGGGCCCGGGGCCGGCGACAATGCGGCCGCGGCACTGGGACTCGGGGTCACCTCGGGGGATCTCGTCATCTCGATCGGAACCTCGGGCACGGTCTTCGGGACCACCGACCTGCCCATCGCCGATTCGTCCGGAGCGGTGGCCGGATTCGCCTCCGCCGACGGCGGGCGCCTGCCGCTGGTTGCCACACTCAACGCCGCCCGGGTCCTCGATTCGGCGGCGACGCTCCTGCGGGTCAGCCACGACGAACTCGCGGCCCTGGCGCTGGCGTCCCGGCCGGGAGCGGACGGGCTCACGCTCGTACCGTACTTCGAGGGCGAGCGCACCCCGAACCTGCCCGATGCCACGGCCCGCCTCGAGGGGATGACTCTGGGCAACTCCTCGGCGGAGAACGTCGCTCGCGCCTTCGTCGAAGGCATGCTGTGCGGTCTGGCCGACGGACTCGATGCCGTGCAGGCGCAGGGTCTGGAGGCCGGACGGCTGCTGCTCATCGGCGGGGCGGCGCGCAATCCTGCCGTCCGGGAGGTCGCCCGCGATATCTTCACCGTACCCATCGACGTTCCCGAACAGGCCGAATACGTCGCCATCGGGGCGGCTCGGCAGGCGGCGTGGACACTGTCGGGAGCCCTGCCCGACTGGACCGTCGAGCTCGTCGCCACGCTGCATCCGCGGCCATCCCAGGTGCGGCAGCAGTACCGGTCCTTTGCAGCGCAGACGGCTGCTCAGCAGACGGCGGGTCTCGTCTCGCCCGACCGCACAACGCAGGAACGGTCTTCGTCCAAGTCCTCTACGTCCGAACGCTCATCGTCCGATCAATCACTGCCCGATCACCGTGGATCTTCGGGTGCGCACGCATCCGTGAAAGGTTGAGAACAATGGCCACTGTCACCTTCGACAAAGCACTGCGTCAGTATCCCGAGGCGCTCAAACCCTCCGTCGACGAGGTCAGCCTCGATATCGCCGACGGGGAGTTCCTCGTCCTCGTCGGCCCCTCGGGCTGCGGGAAGTCGACGACCCTGCGCATGCTCGCCGGGCTCGAACCCGTCGACTCCGGGCACATCCGCATCGGCGACCACGATGTCACGGACCTCTCCCCGAGGGAACGGGACATTGCGATGGTGTTCCAGAACTATGCGCTCTACCCGCACATGAGCGTGCGCGAGAACATGGCGTTTGCGCTCAAGATCGCGGGAGTCGCCAAGCAGGAACGCGATCAGCGCGTCGCCGAAGCCGCGCGGCTGCTCGACCTGGAGCCGTACCTCGACCGCAAACCCAAGGCACTGTCCGGCGGTCAGCGACAGCGGGTGGCGATGGGACGCGCCATCGTCCGCTCCCCGCAGGTCTTCCTCATGGACGAGCCGCTGTCGAACCTCGATGCGAAGCTGCGTGTGCAGACCCGCGCGCAGATCGCCTCCCTGACTCGCCGCCTCGGTGTCACCACGGTCTACGTCACCCACGATCAGGTGGAGGCGATGACGATGGGCGACCGGGTCGCGGTCCTCGCCGATGGCCGGCTGCAGCAGGTGGACACTCCAGCGAATCTCTACGATCGTCCGGCGAATCTCTTCGTCGCGGGCTTCATGGGCTCGCCGGCGATGAACCTCATCGACGTGTCTGTCGAGGGAACGTCGCTGCGCCTCGGCGATGTCGAACTGTCCCTGACGGCGGAGCAGCGTGACCAGGTCACGGGTGAGACCGTCACCGTCGGCATCCGACCGGAGGACCTGCAGGTCACCGAGACTCAAGGCCTCGAGGTCACCGTCGATCTCGTCGAGGAGCTCGGCGCCGATGCCTTCGTCCACGGTCGTGCGGGACTGGCCTCGGGCGTGAAGACGGTCGTGGCACGTGTCGCCGGTCGGTCGACCATTCGCCGCGGTGACACCGTGCGCGTGGCTCCCGATGCCGCACGCCTGCACCTCTTCGACACCGCTTCGGGCAGCCGCCTGGCCGAGGACGCACGCCGCGCTGCGTGATCGACGGGTCGCGCTGCGTGATCGGCGGGCCGGGGGCCATGCTTGGCTGGTCGGGCGCCGTGATCGGCGGGGCAAGGGAAGCGAGCGCATCGCGGGACGGCAGAGCCGCCTCGGGGAGCGAATGCGGGACATCACACAGGCCGAATCTCGCCGCTGAGTCAGGCGAATCGAGCGTGCGCGATTATGATCGGATCATGGTCGATTTCGCACGCTCTGCCCGCTCCACCCTCGGTGTCGAGTGGGAACTGGCTCTGCTGGATTCTCGCAGCCTGGACCTGACTCCGGCTGCCGAGACTCTGTTGGCGGATGTGGCCGAGCATGCGCCCGAGTTCGAGAAGCACATCGTCGGTGAGATGCTCACGAACACCATCGAACTCGTCACCGGCGTGCACACCCAGGTGTCGACCGTTGCGGATGACCTGGCCACCTCGCTCGGAGCGCTGCGGACGCTGACCGAGGCGCGCGGCGTCGAACTGATGTCGGCGGGCACCCACCCGTTCGCCCAGTGGCAGTCGCAGGAGGTCAGGGCGAAGGACCGTTACCTCGAACTCGTCGATCGCACCCAGTGGTGGGGGCGGAACATGCTGATCTTCGGAGTCCACGTCCACGTCGGCATCGACTCGCGCGACAAGGTGCTGCCGATCGTCAACGCGCTGCTCGCCTATGTCCCTCACCTGCAGGCACTGTCCGCATCGTCTCCGTTCTGGGGCGGGACTGACACCGGCTATGCCTCGAACCGGGCGATGATGTTCCAGCAGCTGCCCACGGCGGGTCTGCCGTTCCAGTTCGATGCGTGGGCGGACTACGAGAAGTACGTCGACGATATGCTCACCACCGGGATCATCGACAACATCAACGAGATCCGCTGGGACATCCGCCCCGCCCCGCACTGGGGCACCGTCGAGGTCCGCGTCTGCGACGGACTGCCGACCCTCGAGGAGATCCTCGCTGTCACTGCGTTCATCCAGTGCCTCGTCGATGACATGTCCGAACGCCTCGACGCCGGTGAGACCCTGCCGACGATGCCGGATTGGTTCCACAACGAGAACAAATGGCGCGCCGCCCGCTACGGCATGGACGCGATCATCATCGAAAACGCCGCGGCCGACGAGCGTCTCGTCACCGAGTGCCTCGCCGACGAGGTCGAACGACTCACGCCCGTTGCCGAACGCCTCGGCTGTGTCGACGAGCTGCACTCGATCACCTCGATCATCGAACGAGGCGTGCCCTACCAGCGCCTACAGAAGGTCTTTGGGACCACGGGCTCGCTCACCGAGGTGACCCGCTCGCTCATCGGCGACCTGCGCAACTCGTACAGCTGAGGGGCTGGGCGAGCAGCCGTCCGTCGAGACACGGGTGGAGTGTCGAGAAACGCACGTGCGCACCCGTTTTTCGACACTCCACCCGTTTCTCGGCAGCAGGCAGGCGGGCGCCCCCTCACAGGTGCGGGCGCAGCAGTTCCAACAGCGTCGGCAGCGCAGCGGCGACTCCCGGGTGCAGCTCAAAATCCTCGAGCTCGTCCACCGGCACCCACGACAGCTGGATGCTCTCGGGGTCATTGATGACAGCGTCGAAGCGGCGCAGGGTCTTCGCGATCACCGTGGTGTAGCTCCAGGTGCCGAGGTCGAGGACATGCGTCTCGAGGATCTCGATGCCCGATCCGTCCTGGTCAGGCACCCCGGCTTCTTCCCACGACTCCCGGACCGCGGCGTCGACGGCCGACTCGCCCATATCGCGGGCGCCGCCGGGGAACCCCCAGGTCCCGCCCTCGACCGACCACAGCGCCCGGTGCTGCATGAGCACCCCGCGCTCGGGATCGACGAGCATGAGCCCAGCGGCCCCGTTGAGCCCCCAATGCTTCTTCCCATCGGACCCGTACGTCCACCCATCACCGGATCGCCGAGGCGGCCGACCGTCAGGCAGATGTGTGGACTTCGCCGCCTGTGCGTTGCGTTCGGCGGCGTCGGTCGCTGCATCGTGCGCAGCGCTGCTGGCAGCCTCGTCGTCGGCTCGAGTCTCTTCGTTCTCAGACGAGGACATGATCGACATCCAAAGAGGAGACGGCGGCGAAGGACAGGTCGCTCGGCCCGATTCCGCGGGAGACGAGCTCCGCGCCGAGGGCTGCGACCATGGCTCCATTGTCCGTGCACAGTGTCAAGGGCGGCACCCGCAGAGTCACGCCCGCCTCGGCGCAGCGAGCCGCGAGCACCTCACGCAGGTGAGAGTTCGCGGCCACTCCCCCACCGAGGACGACATGGTTGATGCCGGTGTCGGCCGCGGCGAGCAGGGTCTTCGTCACGAGGACGTCGACGACGGCGTCTTCGAACCCGGCGGCGATATCTGCCACCCGCAGGTCCGCACCGAGCGTCTCGGCCTTCGTCACCTCACGCAGGACCGCGGTCTTGAGCCCGGAGAACGAGAAGTTGTATCGGCGCTCGGGATCGCGCAGGTCCTGCTTCTTCGCCAGTCCGCGCGGGAACTTCACTGCCTTCCGGTCGCCGGGGACTCCGGTGCCGTCGAGCAGGCCGAGGGCCGCCTTCGAGATGTTCGGGCCGCCGGGATAGTTCAGCCCCAGCAGACGCGCGGTCTTGTCGAAGGCCTCGCCTGCGGCATCGTCGATCGTGGCACCGAGGAGCTCGATGTCGTCGACGACATCTCCGATGCGCAGAATCTCGGTGTGACCGCCCGAGACGAGCAGGGCGATGGTCGGCGTGGTCAGCCCGTCGACATCCTCGGCGACGAGATCGACGGCGACGTGCGCGGCCAGATGGTTCACGCCATAGAGAGGTCTGCCCAGAGCGGCGGCAAGGCCTTTGGCCGCACCGACCCCGACCATGAGTGCACCGGAGAGACCCGGCCCGGCGGTGACGGCGATGGCGTCGATGTCGGACAGCTCCACCTCGGCGGCCTCACATGCCGAGGCGATGGCCGGGCCGATGGCCTGCACATGGGCGCGGGAGGCGACTTCGGGCACGACTCCGCCGAAGCGGACATGTTCGTCCATCGACGAGGACACGGTGTTCGTCAGCAGCGTGCGGCCGCGGACGATGCCGACCCCGGTCTCGTCGCACGAGGATTCGATGCCGAGGACGAGTGGTTCGCTCATGCTTCGTCCTCGTCAGCGCCGGCCGAATCCGTGCCGTCCCCGGTATCCGCAGCCTCGAGCGAGAGATCGGAATAGGCGGCGACGAGTTCGGGTTCGGTCGCCTCGGCGATGTCGATGCCGAGGGCGCGGGCGAACAGGCGCAGGTGCGTGTCCCACATGGGACCGAAATCGGCTGCCTGGCCTCGGGCAGATTTGACATCGGCGGCGGTGTGGGTGAACACCAGCAGGCTCTCGTCACCCGAATCTCCTTCGACCGGCAGGAGTCGAATGCCGAGGACTCCGAAGGCTTCGAGTTCGAGCAGCACGTGGTCGTAGTCGTCGCAGCTGAGGACGGAGCCGTCCAAGTCGGCGTCTTCGAGCTCGAAGGTCAGCGGCCGGGAAGCTGGCCCATCGCCGTCGTCGCCCGTATCTGCCGTTTCCTCGCCGAGGCGGAACGGCGCGAACCATGTTCCTGCGGTCTCGGCATCGGTCAGTGCGTTCCACACCGTTTCGACGTCGCGGGCCAGGAGCAGCTCGATGACGAGGTCGGTGCCGTTTTCCCAGGTGACCAGGCGGGGGCTGGGCTCGCTCATGCTTCGACCCAGGCTCCGTCGAGGGTGGCTTTCTCATCCGCGCTCAGCTGCAGCTCCGTGCCGGCAAGCAGCTCGGTGAGCTGTTCGGGCACACGTGCCGAGGCGATCGTCGAGGGGATGAAATCGTGCGTGAGCTGCCAGGCGATGGCCGTGGCCGTCATCGACGCTCCGTGGTCGGCGGCGACATCATGGAGGGCTTCGAGGGCGCCGAGGGCTTTCTGGTCGTCGACGAAATCGGCCACACGGTCACCGCGGACGCTGCCGGTGGCGTCTCCGCCGGTGTGTTTGCCGGTGAGGAACCCCGACGCCAGCGAGTGGAACGGCAGTTCGGCGATGCCCTCAGCGCGCAGGTACGCCTGCTTCTGCGGATCGACGGCGGCACGGGAGACGAGGTTGAACCGGTCCTGGACGACCCGATAGCAGGCAAGCGAGAACTTCGTCGAGATCTTCCGGGCCTTCTGCAGACGTTCGAGGCTGAAGTTCGATGCTCCGAGGTAGCTGACCTTGCCGGAGCGGACGAGAGCGTCGAAGGTCTCGGCGACGGCGACCTGGTCGACCTCGTCATCGTCTCTGTGGGCGTAGTAGACGTCGATGTGGTCGGTGCCGAGTCGGCGCAGCGAGTCGTCGACGCAGTTGCGGATGTTCGCCGGGTCGAGGCCCCGGCCCTTCGGGTGCATGCCGACCTTGGTGGCGATGACCATGTCGTCGCGGTTCCCGCGCGCCTTCATCCATTCGCCGATGATGGTCTCGGACTCTCCGCCCGAGTTCCCCTCGACCCAGGCCGAATACGCATCCGCGGTGTCGATGAAATTTCCACCGGCCTCGGCATAGGCGTCGAGGACGGCGAAGCTCTGATCCCGATCCGCACCCCAGCCGAAGGGGTTGCCGCCCAGCTGAAGAGGGTGGACGAAGAGATCGGTATCTGCCAATTGCACACGTGTCATACCCTCCAGACTACCCGTTCGACCTCCACGACTTCGGGACCGGATCATCAACCCGGAGCTCGGGTCAGGCCACGGCATCGCTGTGCATTGATGCCGAGCACACCGTGTTCATGGTCGGCCTCACCGAGGCGACCGGCCACCGCGCGGCTGCGGTGGCCTAGGTTCGGATCCGCAGACGCATGAGGATTCCCGCGGCTCCCGGATAGTAGTCCGGGCGCCGTCCCCATTCCTCGAATCCGAAGGCTGCGTACATCTCCAGCGCCGCGGTGTTGCGTTCGTCGACTTCGAGGTGGACGACCTCGGCCCCGCGGTCCTTCGCCCAGTCGATTCCCGCCCGCAGCAGGGCGCGGCCGATGCCCTGGCCGCGTGCCGCCTCGGTGGTGGCGATCGTCATCACATCGGCTTCCGCACCGGCCCCTGACATGACGATCCATCCGGCCAGCTCCCCCGCCGAGGCGGTGGCGTCCTCGCCTGAGGCTGTGGAGTCCGCATCCGAATCGTCCGCCGAGGCGGCTCTGGCGGCGAGCATGATCGTGCCGTTCTGTGCCTTCACCGACCAGTAGTAGCCGAGCGTCCACGCGGTCGGGCCGAAGATCGCCGCATCGTGGTCGGCCACCTCGGCGAGGTCCCACCAGGGAAGCTCAGCGATGGTCGTGGACGTCATCTCAGTGAGCTCTCCCGCACCGGGGTTGCCTTCGCATCGGCTTCGCGCAGGTATTCGGGAATCGGTTCGCGCAGTTCTCGGCCGGCGGTGAGTTCCCGTGCCGCGGCGAGGGCGAGGTACTCGGCACGGGGATCGGTGATCAACTCGACGCTCGGCTCTCCGAGAATGTCCGGATAGAGGAGGAACCCACGGCCGAGCCTCTCCTCGATCGTTTCGAGCCGAAAGCCGTTGTCGGCGAGAACCGAGGCGACCTCGGCCGGTTTCGCCACAAAAGGTCCTGCGCTCAGTGTGGCATCGGTGGAGTCGTAGACGCTGAAGTAGACCTCTTTGCGGCGGGCGTCGGAGGCGATGAGGACGGGCCGGCCGGATTCGTTCGCCGCGGGCGATGCGACCTGAGATGCAGGCGTCGCCAGGTCAGCGGCGCTGCGCACGAACTCTTCGGCGATCGCGGCTTGGGACAGCAGTCCCTTGACGGGGATCCCGTGGGCCTGACCGACGGCGATTCCGGCGGCGATGCCGACCCGCAGTCCGGTGAAGGGACCAGGACCGATGCCGACGACGACGAGTTCGGGTTGGGAATCCTCGGCGAGCACACTGGCGAGCGCGGGACCGATGAACTCGACATGCCGCCGCTGGTCATCGGCGTGTTCGGCAGCGATGATCGAACCGGTGTCCGTGTCCACCAGCGCCACGGAGGCCGACTGCGAGGTGTCGATGGCCAGAATGATCATGATTCGTCTCCCTCATTCGCGAAGTCCTCGGCAGGCAGATCTGCAGGGCTCAGGTCGTCGACTCTCACGCCTGCCAGTGCTGAGACAGCGGCCTCAACCGCGGGCATCCGCTCGGCCCAGGCAGCTCCGCGACCGGTGAGGTCGACGGTGCGCCGCTCGGCCTCGGGCTCGTCCTCGGGTGCGTCCTCGGGCTCGTCCTCGGGTGCGTCCCCGGGCTCGTCCTCGGGTTCGTCCTCGTCATTCGCGCCGACCGGCTCACCGTCGGCCTTCCCGCCCTCGGCGATCTCGTCCCATACCGGGGTGATGGTGATGTCGAGATGATCGCTGCTGAGCTGTTCGGCCATCCCGGCACCCCATTCGACGACCGTGATCGACTCGTCCAGTTCGGAGTCGAGGTCGAGGTCCTCGAGCTCCTCCCCGTCGGCCAAGCGGTACGCGTCGACGTGGACGAGGGCGGGTCCGCCCGTCCGCGACGGATGTTCGCGGGCGATGACGAACGTCGGTGAGGTGATCCGCCCGGCCACGTCGAGGGTCTTGCCCAGCGATTGGGTGAATGTCGTCTTCCCCGCACCGAGGTTGCCCGTGAGGATGAGCAGGTCACCGGCGCGCAGGTGCTCGGCCAGGGCCGCAGCGAACGTGCGCATCTGCTCCAGGGATTCGAGATGGACCCTCATCGTCCGTCTCCCTTCCGGGCGACCCGGTCGACGCGGGCGCTGAGCTGGGTGACGATTTCGTAATTGATCGTGTTCGCCCAGGTCCCCCATTCGGCCGCGCTCGGCCCACCGGGACCGAAGATGACGACCTCGTCGCCGATGGCCACCTCTTCGTTGCCGGCGCCGATGTCGATGATCATCTGATCCATGGCGATGCGCCCGACGACGGGATAGCGGCGACCCCGGATGGCCACCTCGGCGCGGTTAGATGCCGCCCGCGGCAGTCCGTCCCCGTACCCACCGGGCACGAGCGCGAACCGGGTGTCGGTCGCAGCGGTGAACGTCAGCCCGTAGGAAGCACCGTGACCTGCGGGAATGTCCTTGAGATTGATGACGGTGGAGACCAGCCGCATGACCGGTCGCAGTCCGAGAACCGTCGGATCGCCGTCGTCGAGCGGGGACAGACCGTAGAGGGCGAGCCCCACCCGCGCCGAGGTGCCCGGGCACGGTCCCAGGGTGAGCGCACCCGGTGAGTTCACGATGTGCACATCCAGGTCGTCCGATTCGCCGAGGCGGCCGTCCGCGGCGTCGAGCACTGCCCGCAGCTGCCCGTGGGCGGAGGAGAAGACCGCGCTCTGCGCTGCGGTCTCTGGGCGTTCGGGTTCGTCGGCGACCGCGAAGTGGCTCATGATCCCGACGACGCGGATATCGGCAGCGGCGGCGCGAGCTTCGGCGTCATCAGTGCGGCTGTCGTCGGCGTGGCGGCGCAGCCAGTCGAAGGCGCGGACGAGGGCTTCCGGGGACAGACCGTTGCGGCCGAGACCGGTGTCGATCTTCAGATGGGCTCGGGCGGTGACGCCGGTGCGGCGAGCCGCCTCGGCGAGCCGTTCGAGAGCCCCGACCGTCGAAATGCCCAGTTCGATGTCGGCGCGCACCGCTTCGTCGAGGTCGGTGGTGGGTCCGTAGAGCCAGGCGAGGATCTGCGCTTCGGGGCCGAGCAGGCTGCGCAGACGAAGGGCTTCGGGGATCGTGGCCACGCAGAACTCGCGCCATCCGGCCGAGAAGAGGGCGGGTGCAATGAGGTCGATGCCGTGGCCGTAGGCGTTTGCCTTGACGACGCATTTGAGGCGGGCCGGTGAGAGGCGATCGGCAAGGACGGCGGCGTTGTCGCGCAGCGCCGCCTCGTCGATCTCGGCCCGCACGAGAGCCTCGGGGATGTCGAAAGATGTCACTGGATAAGACTACCGCCGACCCTCGCCCGTCAGCAGTATCGGGATCTGCTGCCGGGGCCGGACGAGGCCGATCCCACAGCGTCGGTGCCGTGGATGAGTTCGCCGACCACCTCGGCGAGGGCATCGGCGAACCCGGACGCGGTCACCGCACGCCGACCGGCCTCGTTGTGCAAAAGCACTGCGAGTCCGGCCAGGCGAGCCCACTCCCGGGGCGGATGCATCCGGTCGTCGCTGTCGTAGCGACTGTGGGCGGCGGTGATCGCGGCGAGCGTGCCGAGGATCCCGGCGAGCACGTCCCCGGAGCCCGCCGTGGCCAGGCTGCCCGGCCCGGGCGCCGGCAGGACGAGGTGTCCGTCGGGAGCGGCGATGACCGTGTGATGGCCCTTGAGCAGGACGATCGCACCCGTCAGCTCCGCGGCCCGCTGTGCCCACCACATCGGGTTCGCCCCGATCCGACCCGCGGTGATGATCTCGCCGAGGAGGCGGCTGAGCAGCCGCGCCAGCTCGGCGGCGTGCGGGGTGATGATGAGCGGGCGGTCGGCCAGCCAGGTGCCTGCCATCGATTCCGCGCGGGCGATCATGTCGATGCCGCCGGCGTCGACGACGACCGGTGTGCGGTTGCCGGCCAGCGCCTCGGCGACGCCTTGCACGAATTCGGTCTCGGGGTCGCCCGGGCCGAGGACGACGGAGTCGATGCGGCCGGAGGCGTTGACGACCTCGGGGTGGAGGCCGAGGACGTATTCGGCGACGAGCGGGGAGCCGAGGTAACGGACCATCCCGGCTCCGGTGTTCACCGCCGAGGTGGTGGTGAGCATTCCCGCGCCCGGGTAGTCCTCGGAGCCGGCGAGGACCCCGGTGACACCGCGGGAGTACTTGTGCCCGGTCGCATCGGGGCGGGGGAATTCAGAGACGAGATCATCGCGATCGAGCAACTCTGCGGCGGCCGAGCGGGGGTCGAGGCCGAGGCCGATGTCGATGACGTCGATGGTTCCGGTGAACGCGTCCGCGCGCGGATCGATGAGTTCGGTCTTGAGGCCGCCGAAGGTCACAGTGCGGTCGGCGTGGAGTCGTTTCTCGGCTCCGGTGTGGTTCGGGTCGAGGTCGGATGGGATGTCGACGGCGATGAGGCGGCCGGTGCGGTGCGGGGCCCAATCGGCGATGAGTGAGCTGATGTGGTCGGGCAGTCCGCGTCGCCCGCCGGTGCCGAGGATGCCGTCGAGGACGAGATGGGCGCGGGAGAGTTCCCGCAGAGCGTCGGCCCGGGCGGCCTCGGCGTCGGCCTCGGTCTCGGTCTCGGACGATGTGAACGCGATGACCTGTGCCCCGGCACGGCGCGCGGCAGTCAGCCCCTCACCGTGAGTGCGGTCGAAGAGAGTGATGATGGTGACGGCGGCACCGCGCCTGCCCAGTGTCGCCGCGGCGAAGAGCGCGTCCCCGGCGTTGTTGCCCGGCCCGGCCAGCACGCACACCCTGGTGCCGGCGACCTGTCCGTAGTCGGCCTTCAGCATGGCGGCCGCACTGTTCGCCAGCGCTCGGGCCGCCCGGGCCATGAGCGGGATGCCGGCTTCGAGCAGCGGCTTCTCGGCCTCCCTGATGGTCTCGCTCGGGTAGGCGAACACACTCATCGACTGCTCCTCTTCACGACGCGGGTCCTGCTTCGTTGTCGCCCTGCACAGGGCTCATCCCTGCACCGTATGCCTTCTCACGCACCGGTGCCAGGGTCGAACGCTTCAGCTCTCGGCCAACTGCGCCAACCGGCGCCCGGCCAGATGCGCGAGGAACAGTGCCTGATCGGCCAGGCCGTCGTCGCTGTGGCGGGCGCGCGGGGAATGATTGGCTTCGCGTTCGGAGACCGGCAGATTCGGCAACGCGACTCCGAAGTGTCCATAGGCTCCGGGCACGGCGTCCAGTACCCGGGAGAAGTCCTCGGACCCGGGCAGCGGATTCGCCTTGCGCACGGTCCTCTCCTCACCGAAGAGGTCGGTGAAGGTCGCCAGGAAGAATTCGGCTTCGGCATCGTCGTTGATCGTCGGCGGCAGGATCTGCTCGTACTCGACGTCGGCCGACTGGCCGTGGGCGGCGACGAGATCACGAACGAGCTGAGGCAGGTCCGCCTCGGCGCGGGTCGTCACAGCTTCCGAGAACGTGCGCACACTGACGACCAAGGTCGCGAAGTCGGGGACGACGTTGGGAGCGGTGCCGCCGTTGAACTGGCCGACGGTGATCACGAGCGGGTCGAAGATGTCGAAGCGGCGGGTGACGTATTCCTGCAGCTGGCCCACGAGCATGGCCCCGACCTGGATGGGGTCCTTGCCGGTGGCCGGACGGGAGGCGTGCGTGCCCTTGCCGTTGACGGTGATCGTCATCTTCGAAAACGCCGCCATGTACGACCCGGGGCGGGAACTGACGACCCCGAGGTCGGCGTCGGCGGAGACGTGGATGCCGAAGGCGGCTTTGACGCGGGGACCCGCGGCGTCGAGGACTCCTTCGTCGATCATCTTTCCGGCACCGTCGAAGCCCTCTTCACCGGGCTGGAACATGAACACGACGTCGCCGGGCAGGCAGTCGCGGTCACGGTGGAGGAGTTTGAGTGCCCCGACGAGGCCGGCGGTGTGCAGATCGTGGCCGCAGGCATGCATCCTCCCCGAGGTGGCCGCGAAGTCGAATCCGGTCGCCTCGGTGACGGGCAGTCCGTCCATGTCCCCGCGCAGGAGGACGGCGGGCACGACCCCGGTCGAGTCCTCCTTGCGGGCACCGCCGCGCAGAACGACGACGATCGACGACAGCCCCTCCCCCGTTGTGACCTCGACGTCGAGGCCTTCGATGGCGTCGAGGACGAGCTTCTGCGTCACCGGCAGGTCGAGTCCGACCTCGACGTTCTCGTGCAGCGCCCGGCGCAGGGTGACCAGGCCGGGCGCGATGTCATTCGCGTCATCGGCGGTGGGCAGGTGGACGGAGGTGGCGGCCGCCTCGGCGGGGGTCGGGATCGTGTGAGTGACGGTGTCGTCGGCGGCGGTGGTGGCGGCGTTGGGAAGTGAGCTCATGCCTTGAGTCTATTACCACCGGCTGCCACCGCAGCCGGGATGTCGACCCTGCTCACTGACTTGCGCCCCGAAACAACTACTGCTCCGGCCGCTCCCCCAGGCGCGATCCCTTCCCGTACATCGAGTGGGTGAAGTGCTCGGCGATCCCCTCGATGTCGGGACTCAGCGACGGCCCGTCGCCCTCGGCGATGACGAACGTCATCGTCAGGTGCGCATCATGGGTGATCGACAGGTGGATGTTCGTGCCCCCGATGGCACGAAAATGCTCGAGGACGAGCCCGCGCAGACGGAAACTCGGCGCACCGGATCTGGCGGGGACCACCTCGGCGGACTGCCACGGCAGCCATCCGGGGAAGCCGATCGCCTTCTTCAGCGCCTCCTTGGCGGAGAACCGCGCAGCCAGGGAGGCATCGGTCCGACGTTTGCCGTTGCGTTTGAGCTGTTCACCGGGGGTGAGCAGGCGATCGAGGAGTTCGGGCACGCGTTCGATGTGCTCGGCGAAACGCGGCACGTCGGCGATGTCCGTGCCGATGCCCAGAATCGCCATACTCGAACCTCCTCAGATACCCCACCGGCTCAGATGCCGGACCGACCCTTGTCGTGCCCGGCACCGAGGCGGATCATTCGACCGTGACCGACTTCGCGAGGTTGCGCGGCTGGTCGACGTCGAGGCCCTTGGCCGTGGCCAGCTCCATCGCGAAGATCTGCAGCGGAACGGTCGTCAGCAGCGGCGCCATGAGCGTCGTCGTCTCGGGCACGAAGATGACCTCGGAGGCGAACTGATCGACCTCTTCGTCGCCCTCCTCGGCGATGACGACGGTGTTCGCACCGCGGGCGCGGACTTCCTGGATGTTCGAGATGACCTTCGCATGCAGCGAATCGCGGCCGCGTTTGGAGGGGACGACGATGATGACGAGCTGACCGTCGTCGATGAGCGCAATCGGTCCGTGCTTGAGCTCACCGGCGGCGAAGCCCTCCGCGTGGATGTACGCGAGCTCCTTGAGCTTGAGCGCACCCTCCATCGCCACCGGGTAGCCGACGTGACGGCCGAGGAACAGCACCGAGTCGACGTCCTGATTGCGGTCGGCCAGCGCCAGAACCTGCGACTTCGTCTCGTCGAGGATGTGCTGGATCTTCTCCGGGATGGACTGCAGCTCGGCGAGGATGGATGCGATCTCATCGCGGAACTTATTGCCCCGCAGCTGGGCGAGGTAGAGGCCGAGCAGATAGCAGGCGACGACCTGCGACAGGAAGGCCTTCGTCGAAGCCACGGCGATCTCCGGGCCGGCGTGGGTGTAGAGCGCGGCATCGGATTCGCGCGGAATCGTCGAGCCGAAGGTATTGCAGATCGCGATGACCTTCGCGCCCTGCTGACGGGCGTGGCGGACGGCCATGATCGTGTCCATGGTCTCCCCGGACTGCGAGATCGCCACGACGAGCGTCTTCTCCGTGACCACCGGATCCCGGTAGCGGAATTCGTGGGCGAGCTCCACCTCGGTGGGGATGCGGCACCAGTGCTCGATCGCGTACTTCGCGACCTGACCGGCGTACGCGGCGGTGCCGCAGGCGATGACGACGATCTTGTCCACGGACTTGAGCACGTTCTCGTCGATGTGCATCTCGTCGAGCGTCAGGCGGCCCTCGGTGTCGAGACGGCCGAGCAGGGTGTCGGCCACGGCCTGCGGCTGATCGTGGATCTCCTTGTCCATGAACGACGCGAAGCCGCCCTTCTCCGCCGATGCGGTGTCCCAGTCGACCTCGAACTGCTCACCTTCGACGGGGTTGCCGTCGGTGTCCGTGATCGTGACCGTCTCCGGGGTGATGGTGACGACTTCGTCCTGGCCGATCTCAACGGCTGTGCGAGTGTAGTCGATGAACGCGGCGACGTCGGAGCCGAGGAAGTTCTCCCCCTCGCCGAGGCCGATGACCAGCGGCGAGTTCCGGCGGGCGGCGACGACCCGGCCGGGAGCGTCGGCGTGGACGGCGAGCAGGGTGAACGCGCCTTCGAGTTCGGTCGCGGTCCTGCGCATCGCGGCGGTGAGGTCGCCGGTCTCCCGGTAGTTCTTCGCCAACTGGGCGGCGGCCACCTCGGTGTCGGTCTCGGAGAGGAATTCGACGCCCTCGGCGACGAGGTCCTTCTTCAGGTGGGCGAAGTTCTCGATGATCCCGTTGTGGATGAGCGCGAGCTTCCCACCGTCGGCCAGGTGCGGGTGGGCGTTGACGTCGGTGGGTCCACCGTGGGTGGCCCAGCGGGTGTGGCCGATTCCGGTCTGCGCCGCAGGCAGCGGGTTGGCCTCGATCTCCTCGGTCAGGGCGGAGAACTTTCCGGCCTTCTTCGCCGAGGCGAGCTGACCGTCTTCGGTCACGAGCGCGACACCGGCCGAGTCGTAGCCGCGGTATTCGAGCCTCTTCAGGCCGCCGAGCACGACATCGAGCGCCGTGTGATCGGCATTGTCAACGGGGGCCTTGGATACATAGCCAACGATTCCACACATGAGGGAGATTTTACGCGCTGATAGCCGATCTCGTGTATTTCGGCGAGTCACGATGGGGTCAACGTGACCAACCGCACGCGCACGCGGGCGCGGTGGGACCGCCTCGGCGAGGGTGAGTCCGGTGTCCGACCTGGCGCGGGGGCAGAACATGACGCGTGACACAATGGTGGGATGAGCCATGTCGACCCTCAGTTGGACCGTGCGCGCAAGCTCGCCGGACTCAATACCGCCCGGCGCAGCGAACCGGACACGACGTCCCCGTTCTGGGAATTCGACCGGGAGGCGTGGGGCACGCTCGCCCAGGCCACGCCGCTTCCGCTGAAGCAGCGCGACATCGAACGGCTGCGCGGACTCGGCGACCGGATCAACCTCGACGAGGTGGCCCAGGTCTATCTGCCCCTGTCACGGCTGCTCAACCTCTACGTCTCCGCACAGCGGGCGAAGCACGACCTGACCAGGGAGTTCTTCTCTCCGCTGCACGAGCGCGGGCTGGAACCGCAGGATGCCAAGCGCACGCCCTTCGTCATCGGCGTCGCCGGATCGGTGGCCGTGGGCAAGTCGACGACGGCGCGTGTGCTGCGCGAGCTGCTCGCCCGCTGGCCCGACACTCCGCGCGTCGAGCTCATCACCACCGACGGATTCCTCTACCCCAATGCCGAACTCGACCGGCGCCGCCTCAACGGGCGGAAGGGATTCCCCGAATCCTACGACCGGCGCAAGCTGCTCAGGTTCATCTCCGCAGTGAAATCCGGGGCCCCCGAGGTCCGTGCACCTGTGTACTCGCACCACACCTATGACATCGTTCCCGGCGCCGAGGTGGTCGTGCGCTCCCCCGATGTCCTCATCGTCGAGGGCCTCAACGTCCTCCAACCCGCCCGCCCCCGTCAGGACGGGACCGTGGGCTTGGCCATCAGCGACTACTTCGACTTCTCCGTCTACGTCGATGCGCGCTCCCGTGATATCCGCCAGTGGTACATCTCGCGGTTCCTCAAACTCAAGCACGGTGCGTTCCAGGACGAGGACTCCTACTTCCACCGCTACTCGCAGCTCGACGATGACGAAGCGATCACCCTGGCCACGGAGATCTGGGACTCCATCAACTTCCCGAACCTGCGCGAGAACGTCCAGCCCAGCCGCGGCCGAGCCGATCTCGTGCTCCACAAATCCTCCGACCACACGATCCGGAAGGTGCAGCTGCGGAAGCTGTGACGGGGGTCGCCGGGTCGGAGCATCAGGACTTGGCGGCCGCCTCGGCGAGCTCGTAAGCGGACCAGCGACGGGAGTCGCCGGGAGGTGAGGAAATAGTTTCACCCCTCCGACGGTTGCACTGGGTGCACTGAACCACTCACCGTCGGCAGGCCACCTGCCTGCGGCGGCGACCGGAGGCGGGCGACCCCCGCACCGTCACGGGAGTCCCCGTGCATGCTCGGTCGTTTCGGCAGGAGAAAGGGACCCACTATGAGTGTGCCGTCCGCACATCACCTCATGTACTCCTCGGTCAAGAGCAAGAAGACCCCCGAAACGCGCATCCAACCGGGCATCTACAAGCGGATCGGCGGGTATGCGACTCGCCACAAGCGCAAACTCATCGTCTTTCTGCTGCTGTCCGTGCTCACCGCTGGCATCGGCGTCCTCAATCCGGTGCTCGCCGGTAACGTCGTCAACGCAATCACCGGCGGCGGTCCCGTGTCCACGGTCGTGTGGCTGGCTGTGGCCATCGGCGGGTTGGCCATCGCCGATGCGGGCATCTCGATCACGAACCGGTACCTGTCCTCACGGATCGGCGAGGGGCTCATCTTCGATCTGCGCACGGCCGTCTACGATCACGTCCAGTCGATGCCGATCGCATTCTTCAACCGCACCCGCACCGGCGCCCTGGTCTCCCGACTGAATACGGATGTGATCGGTGCGCAGCGGGCGTTTTCGAACACCCTGTCCGGCATCGTGTCGAACTTCGTCTCCCTGGCCCTGACAGTCGGCGTCATGGTCACGATCTCATGGCAGGTGACCGTGCTGTCGATCCTGCTGCTGCCGCTGTTCATCATCCCCACCCGAATGCTCAGCGGAAAGCTCGCATCCCTGCAGTTCGAAGCGGCCAACAATTCCGCAGACATGTCGACCCGCATGACCGAGCGCTTCTCCGCCGCCGGTGCCACCCTGGTCAAACTCTTCGGCAATCCCCGCCAGGAGAACGAGGAGTTCGCCGACCGTGCCGGCCAGGTCCGCGATATCGGGGTCAAGGTTGCGATGCTGCAGTCCACGTTCGTGTCCTCGCTAACTCTGGTCTCCGCCCTGGCGCTGGCTCTCGTCTACGGCGTCGGCGGTGCACAGGCCGTCGTCGGCAACCTCAACGCCGGTCAGGTTGTGACCCTGGCACTGCTGCTGACCCGGCTCTACACGCCGCTGACGATGCTCGCCAACGCGCGCCTGGACATCCAGAGCGCAGTCGTGTCCTTCCAACGCGTATTCGAGATCCTCGACCTCGTGCCGTACTTCAAGGAACCCTCGCAGCCGAAGGCTCTGCCCGCCGGTGGGCTGGATGTGACCTTCGATCACGTCGACTTCGCCTACCCCAGCGCCTCTCAGGTCAGCCTGGCCAGTCTCGAGGACGTCTCCGTGCTCGACACCCGCGGCGGCGATGAGGTTATCCACGACCTGAGTTTCACCATTCCTGCCGGGCACACCGTCGCCCTCGTCGGATCCTCGGGTGCGGGAAAGTCGACGATCGCGTCGCTGCTGCCGCGGCTCTACGACGTCACGGGCGGGACGATCACCATCGGCGGTGTCGATGTTCGCGATCTGTCGTTCGCCGATCTGCGCGAGGCCGTCGGCGTCGTCACTCAGGACGGCCATGTCTTCCACGAATCGATCCGGGCCAACCTGGCGCTGGTCAATCCCGACGCCACCGAGGAGCAGATGCTCGATGCCATCGACCGGGCACAGCTGCGTGGTGTCATCGATGCTCTGCCCGATGGACTGGATACGGTCGTCGGTGAGCGCGGGTACCGGCTCTCCGGGGGCGAACGTCAGCGGCTGACGATCGCCCGGATGCTGTTGGCCTCCCCGGAGATCGTCGTGCTCGACGAGGCCACCTCGGCGTTGGACTCGACGAATGAGGCCGCGATTCAACGGGCCCTGGCCCAGGCGATGCACGGGCGGACGGCTCTGGTCATCGCCCACCGCCTCTCGACGATCCGGCAGGCCGACACGATCCTCGTCGTCGAGGCCGGTCGCATCGTCGAATCCGGCACCCACGAGCAGCTGGTCGGCCGCGGCGGTCGCTACGCCGAGCTCTACGCCACCCAGTTCGCCTCGAGCTGAGGACGCCCCGCAAGGCACTGCCGCAGCCGTTGGCACGACCGCTCTACAGCGCGAGGTGCTCCTTGACCGACGCGGCCAGGCGCTCGGCCTGGGCGGCGGCGGCGTCCTCGGTGGCAGCTTCGACCATGACGCGGATGAGCGGTTCGGTGCCCGAGGCACGCAGCAGCACGCGACCGGTATCGGCGAGTTCGGCTTCGACGGCGGCCACCGCGGCGGCGACCTGCGGGTGATCGACGTTGTTCTTGTCCACGCCCTTGACGTTGACGAGCGCCTGAGGCAGCTGCGGGATCTCCGCGGCGAGGTCGGCCAGGGTGCGCTTGGCATCGGCCATCCGCTTCATCAGGTGCAGGGCCGTCTGCACACCGTCGCCGGTGGTGCCGTGATCGAGCATGAGCACATGTCCGGACTGTTCCCCGCCGAGTGCATACCCGTCGGCGAGCATCCGTTCGAGCACGTAGCGGTCGCCGACAGCCGTCTGCACGGTGTTGATGCCGTACTTGTCCATCGCCTGCGTCAGGCCCAGGTTCGACATGACGGTGGTGACCAGCGTGTTGCCACGCAGCTCACCGAGCTCCTTGAGCCCGATCGCGAGGATGCCCATGACCTGGTCGCCGTTGACGACGCGGCCCAGCGAGTCCACGGCCAGGCAGCGGTCGGCGTCACCGTCGAAGGCCACGCCCAGATCGGACTGGGTCTCGACGACGAGGCGCTGCAGCGGTTCGAGGTGGGTCGAACCGACACCGTCGTTGATGTTGAAGCCGTCGGGTTCGGCGGCGGAGACGATGACTTCGGCGCCGGCCTGACGCAGTGCGGCGGGTCCGACGACGGAGGCCGCACCGTGGGCGCAGTCGACGACGACCTTGAGTCCCGACAGCGGGCGCACATTGTCGGCGTCGACACAGCGCACAAGGTGTTCGGTGTACTCGTCGGCAGCGGCCGGGTAGCGCGCGATGCGACCGACGTCCGCGCCGGTCGGACGGTCCCAGTCCTGGTCGAAGATGGCGAGGATCTCGTCTTCGACGGCGTCGTCGAGCTTCGTTCCGCCTGCGGCGAAGAATTTGATGCCGTTGTCGGGCATGGGGTTGTGGGAGGCGGAGATGACGACGCCGAAGGCGGCACCGGTGTCCTTGACGACCTGGGCGATGCCCGGCGTCGGCAGCATGCCCGCGTCGAGGACGTCGACTCCCGTCGAGGCGATGCCGGCGCTCAGTGCGGCGGAGAGGAATTCGCCGGACACGCGCGTGTCACGTCCGACCACGGCGAAGGGGCGCTTCTCGCCCGTCCAGCCGCGGCTGAGCACGCGCGAACCTGCGACCGAGAGCTGGAGCGCGAGTTTGGCCGAGATGTCGCGATTGGCCAGTCCGCGCACTCCATCGGTGCCGAAGAGTCGAGACATGGTGGGGGATCCTTTCGTCAATGTCGGAGTCGATCTTAGTCGATCCGCGGGGTGTCGGCCGTGATATCGGCACCTTCGCCGAGGCGGCCGAGTGCACCCGTGGCCACGTCAGTGACCGTGTGAGATGAGTCCGGATATGAGAAAAGCGGCCCCGAACCAGGTTCGGGACCGCATTCTCATGTTCATGATGCTGAACTGTCGATGACTGCGACTCAGTGGCAGACCAGCCGCAGTCGGTTCGCCAGCGAGATCAGCGCTTCGAGAACTGAGGTGCCTTACGGGCCTTCTTGAGACCGGCCTTCTTGCGCTCAGGAACGCGAGCATCGCGGCTGAGGTATCCGGCCTTCTTCAGCTCGGCGCGGTTGGACTCCGCGTCGATCTGGTTGAGCGAACGGGCCACGCCGAGGCGGACGGCGCCGGCCTGGCCGGAGGGTCCACCGCCGGAGATCCGGACGATGACGTCGAAGCGTCCGCCCAGGTCGAGCAGGGTGAAGGGCTCGTTGACGAGCTGCTGGTGCAGCTTGTTCGGGAAGTACTCTTCGAGAGTACGTCCGTTGATGGTCCACTCACCGGTGCCGGGGACGAGGCGCACGCGAGCAATTGCCTGCTTGCGGCGGCCGACTCCGTTGCCGGGAGCGGTCAGGGACTGTCCACGTCCACCGGCGGTGCTTTCGCCCAGGCCAGCGGATGCGGGAGTCTCGGAAGTGTATTCGGTGATCTCTTCTTCGACAGTTTCTGTCGCGTTGGTGGTATCAGCCACGGTTCTCCTCGGGATGTCTAGAGCTCAGGCGCTTACTGCGCGACCTGGCTGAGTTCGTACGGCTGCGGATTCTGAGCGGCGTGCGGGTGCTCGGCACCTGCATAGACCTTCAGCTTCTGCATCTGGGCACGTCCGAGACGAGTCTTCGGGACCATACCGGCGACAGCCTTCTCGACTGCACGCTCGGGGTGGGTGGCGAGGAGCTCGGCGTAGTTCACGCTCTTGAGGCCACCCGGGTAACCGGAGTGACGGTAAGCGCGCTTCTTCTCGAGCTTCGCACCTGTCAGCGCGACCTTGTCGGCGTTGATGATGATGACGAAGTCACCGGTGTCCGTGTTCGGAGTGAACGTGGTCTTGTGCTTGCCGCGCAGGAGGCGTGCCACCTGCGAAGCAAGGCGACCGAGCACCTGGTCAGTGGCGTCAATGACGTGCCACTGGTGCTCAACGTCACCGGGCTTAGCTGTATACGTACGCAAAAGTAGCCTTCTTTTCGTATCTGTGTTCAGTGCAGCGCCGGGTCCGCATCGGGTCGTGAGTCCAATGGGTCTCAAGCGCTGGTTGTCTTCAATCGGGTGAGCCTATCGACGCATTCCCCTCACCTACGGGCCTGCAACGCATGAGGCTATGTAAGGGAGTGCGACAAGCACACACAACGACAATCAAATATACATGGCCGCAGGCCCGGGGAGCAAACGCCCAGAGCGGTCCCAGGGCGGCTCGAAACCTGAGCCGATAGTATTGATCTGTGCCGACTCACTCCAGCCTGCTCTTCCGACTTCCCGCATTGAGAATCCTGATGCTGGGTCTGCTGGTCGGGCTCCTGACGGCAGGCCTCGGACTCGGCCCCGCCTCCGCGTCGGCATCAACGGACAGCACGGCATCGACCGACGATTCGGCTGCGAACGTCAGCGCATCCTCCGCTCAGGCCGCGGACACCGGCGGGCCTGCGGCCGGGCAGACGGTCGTCTTCGGCATTCCGGGCCTGACCATCGATGATATCGATCCCGAGCGCACTCCGAACCTCTACCGCCTGCTCTCCGAGGGTGCGGCCGCGAACCTCAACGTGCGCACGATCGGCGCGGCCACCTGCCCGGCGTCGGGTTGGCTGTCCTTCGGCGCGGGCGCCCGCGCGCAGGCCGGTCCCTCACCCGCCGCCGAGGATGCCGACCCCGATGACTCGGCCAGATGCCCGACGATGATCACCCCCACCACGGACGGTTCCGCGGACGCCGAGGACGGGGCCGCCTCGGCGAAGGACGCCGAGAACAGTGATGAAGCTCATGCCGACGAATCCGCTGCGGGAGCGACGACCGCGCGGATCGAGGGCTTCGACGCGGTCACGGAGCCCAACATCGGCTCCGGCTACACCGTCGACTACGGAATGCTTGCGCGCACCGTCGCCGGCGCCGGCGACGACGTGCCCGCCGGCACCGACGCAGCCGGTGAGGACTCCGCGCACGAACCCTGCGTCGCCGCCGAAGGCCCCGGCGCCGCCTATGCCACCGCGGACGACGACGGGGTGGTGACGAACTTCACGGAGGACGCGACCGCCACGGACTGCCGCCTCGGCATCGTCGACCTCGGTGCGATCGGCATCCGCTCCTGGCTGTTCGACCCGATCCCGAACTACTCCTATACGGTTCCGCCGGATTTCGATCGGGACACCCGCGTCGCCGAAGCCGACCGCCGCCTCGGCGTGCGTCTGCAGGAGATGCGGGAGAACGCGAAGGACGGGGCCGCGGATCCGACGATCATCGTCGCCGGCCTCGGTGACAGTTCGGGTCTGCCGCAGCTGCGCGCGTTCATCGCCGCGGGCCCCGGCTTCGAACCCGGGTCGCTGTCCTCGGCGACGACCCGCACCCCGGGGCTGCTGCAGATCACGGATCTGGCACCCGGCATCCTCGATGTCCTCGACGTCGATTCCCCGCGCGCCGTCGGCTTCGATTCCACCCCCACCGATGATGATCCGCAGCAGCGCATCGACGATCTCGTCGCCGAGGCGCAGAAGTCGACGACGATCCACCAGAATCTCTCGACGTTCTCCATCACCCTCGACATCATCTTCTACGTCCTCTTCATCGCGTGTGCGGTTCTGCTCAACCGCTCCATCCTCGGTCGCCGAGGCGGCGCCACCCGAGCTGCCCACGTCCACCGCTTCCTCGGCTGGGTGTCCCTGGCCGTCGCGTCGCTGCCGATGGGGGCGTTCCTCGCCGGGCTCGTCCCCTGGTCGCGGACGGCCGATCCCGGACTCGGCCTGTTCCTCTCGGTCCTCGGCACGGCCGCCGTCCTGTTCGTCCTTGCCCTCATTCCGCCGTGGGGGCGGACCTGGCGGGGACGGATCGGGGCCCTGGCCGGGGCGAACCTGCTCATCCTCGCTGCCGACCTGGCCACCGGGTCCCACCTGCAGGCGAACTCGCTGCTCGGCTACAACCCGATCGTCGGCGGCCGCTACTACGGGCTCGGCAATCAGGGTGCGGCGATCTTCATCGTCAGCCTCTTCATCTTCCTAGGCGTCGTGGTGTCGTGGCTGCGGGCGCGCGGCCGGCGAAAAGCCGTGATCATCGTGCCGCTCGTCATCGGTCTGGCCGCCGTGTTCGTCTCCGGGAACCCGTCCTGGGGTGCGAAATTCGGCGGCACGATCGCCATCCTCGCCGGCCTCATGGTCCTGGTGGCGCTGCTGACGAAGATCCGACTGACTCTGCTGCGCCTCGCCCTCATCGGTCTGACTTCGCTGGCGATCCTCATCGGCATCGCCTTCCTCGACTGGCTGCGCCCGGCCGGGGCACGCTCGCACTTCGGCACGTTCTTCGACCAGATCGTCACCGGTGAGGCCCTGCAGGTGATCGGCCGCAAGCTCGGCGCGAACCTCCACATCATCCAGATCAACCCGGCCCTGGCGATCGTCACCCCGCTCGCGGTCATCGCGATCCTCATCTTCCTCCGCTACCTCCTTCACTTCCCGCGCGTCCACGCGGGCAGCCGCACCGGGCGCCTGGTCAACAAGTGGCGGGGTCGGCTCCCCCAGCTCTTCGCCGATTCCGACCTGCACTATGGATTCCTCGCCGCCGCCACCGGGCTCGGCGTCGGGCTCGTGCTCACCGATTCCGGTGTCGCCGTGCCCTCGACCGGGGCCATGGTTCTCCTGCCCTTCCTGCTGGCGCTCAGTGCTGAACACGCCGAGGAGGCCCACCGATGAGCGCCCCCGTGACCTCCCCGGCCACCCGGATTCTCCTCGGGATGCTCGCCATCGCGCTGCTCGTAATCGGCCTGCCCCACGCCGGGCAGGCGGCCCCGGCCGCGGACCCGGCTGCGAGCCCGTCGGCACGGGCCGACGCACAGGCGGAAGCAGTGTCGGACGACGCGGCCCCGGCTTCGGGCGAGGGTGAGGGTGAGGGCGGGGCCGCCTCGGCGAAGTCCGGGGTCGTGTCGATCAACGTCTCCGGGTTCCGCTTCGAGGACCTCGACCCGCGCACCACACCGCACCTGTGGGTGCTGATGAAGGGCGGGCAGATCGGGACGATCACCCCGCGCAGCGTGCGCTCGACGAGCTGCCCGGTCGACGGCTGGCTGGGGCTCGGATCGGGACGGCGAGCCGCCGATGAACCCCGCGATCAGTGCCGCGTACCGGCCTCGCCGCTCGACGGCTGGGTCGCCGATTGGGATGTCTACGCGCAGGTGGCCCGCGGTGACAACTACGATGCGTCCCTCGGGGCGCTGGCCGAGGCCGTGCCCGATATCCGCGCCTTCGGCAACGGTGCCGCGATCGCCGCCGCCTCCCCTTCCGGCCATGTCGAGAACTGGTCGCCCGTCGGGCCCGACCTGGGAACGGACGTGGCGAAATCGGCCTCTGACGGTGAGCTCACCCTCGTCGATCTCGGCAACACCGCCGCCGACGGCTACTCTCTGAAGAATCTCGATGCACAGGTCGGGGACATCCTCGAATCGACGGGGTGGATGAGTGCGGATCGGCCGAACCGCCTCGGCGAGGGAACCGTTCCCGTGGTGTTCTCCTCGATCGCCGACGGCACGCACGAAGGCTCGTCGATGCAGGCGACGATGATGGTCGAACCGGGAGCGCCGGCGGGGCTGCTCACCTCCTCGTCGACGCGGCAGCCGGGGCTGGTGCAGGTGCCCGACCTGGCACCGACGCTCGTGGCTCTGTCAGGGGCCGAGGAGATGGACAATGCGGCCGGGGCACCGATGACCTCGGGAGCGCACGGATCCGATTGGCACTCGCGCTATCAGGCCGTGCTCGACCGCCAGGTGGCGGTGAAGACGCAGGACGATCTGTCGACTTGGTTCTTCCCCGTCGTTGCCACGCTCATGGTCGGGCTGCTGGCATTGGCGTGGTTCATGCGCAAGAACCACCGGGAGCTCGTCCATTCCGGGGCGTACCGCCTCGGTGTCGTGTTCGCGGCGATGCCGATCTCGACGTATCTGGTCAACACCGTGCCGTGGGAGCGAGCGACGAATCCGGACATCGCGATGCTCGGTGCTCTGGCGGGGTGGTCGCTGCTGCTCGGCGTGCTGGCCGTGCTCGGCCCCTGGCGGCGGCACACGTTCGGGCCGGTGCTCTTCGTGTCCACCGTGACCGTCGCCGTGCTCGCCTACGACGTCCTCACCGGGTCCCAGCTGCAGATGTCGACGCTGCTGGGCGAGCCGCTGCTCATCGCCTCCCGGTTCTACGGGATCGGGAACTCGGCGCTGGCGCTGTACTGCTGTGCGCTGCTGCTGGCGGTCGCAGGCTTCGCGTCCCTGGTGTCGAAGCCGCTGCACCGTGTTCTCGTCGTCACTGTGCCCGTCCTCGTCTCGTGCGTCATCTTGGCCGCTCCGGGGTTGGGGACGAAGTTCGGGTCCGTGCCGACGCTCATCATCGGGGTGGCCTACCTCGTGCTGGCTGCGGCGAGCATCCGGTTCTCACTCAAACGGCTGGGGCTGACGGTGGGCATCGCCGGTTTCGTCATGCTCGCCGTGCTGTTCCTCGACTGGCTGCGACCGGCCGATCAGCGCACGCACTTCGGACGGTTCTTCGATTCGATCATCAGCGGGCAGGCGCTCAGCGTGCTGGCTCGCAAGATCGGGATGAACATCGACATCCTCACCCAGTCGTGGATGACTCTGGTGCTCCCGCTCATCATCATCGGCGTGTTCTGGATGGCGCTGGATCCGCAGCGTTTCCGGCTGCGGGGACTCCAAGACACCTACCGGCGGGTTCCGCTGTTGAGAGCTGCGATGATCAGCTCGGCGATCCTGCTGGGCGTCGGCACCCTCATCAACGACTCGGGCATCGTGGTCCCGGCAGTCGGCATCCTCTTCCTCGTCCCGGTGCTCACTCACCTCGAGACTTTCCGCGCCGGCCGCCCACCGGTCCCGGCGGCCGGTGACGCCTCCGGTGACGCAACGCAGCACTCCTGACTCTGCGAGCATCACGCACCGGCAGCGTCAGCAGCCGCACTTCCTCGCAAACCACCCCCGCAGCGACACAACGCCCCTGTGCAGCGGCGCTTATTGCAAGCAGCGCGCGGGTGCGGCACTACCGGTGAGGGATACCCCGCGAAGACGACTCTCCGATCGAAAAGCGTCTGCGGACGACGGCAGGGCCGAGACCGGCGGGGCCGGAGAGATGAACTCTCCGGCCCCGCCGGTCTCGGCGATGGTCTCGCCTGAGTGTCAGGTGCTTCTGAGCAGCCCGACTCAGCTCTGGAGGCTGAGCTTGCGACGGCGGACGATCGTGACCGCAGTGGTGCCGGCGACGATGAGCGCCAAGGCCGCGGCGACGATGTTGACGGTCTCGAAGCCGGTGCGCGGCAGGTCCCCGCCGTCCTTCGAACCGTTCGCATCGGCGCCCGAACCATCAGCCGCACCGCCGTCGGCCGAGGCGTTCGCGCCGTCGGCTCCGCTGCCGGCATTCGACGAACCGTTATCGGATCCATCGGCCGCGCTGTCTCCGCCGTCAGCGGCACCGCCGTCGGCATTGCCGCCGTCGGCCGAACCGTCGTCGCCGGCCGAGGCGTTCGCGTCGTCACCGACGGCAGCGGTGGCTTCGAACTCGTGAGCCAGCGGCAGCGGGTTGTCATCCCACCACGGACCCTCGGCGTTCGCCTGCACGCTGACCGTGACGGTCACTTCGCCGGACGCATCGTCCGGCGCGGTCACGGTCACCGGAGTCTCGGACTCCCCCGCCGGAATCGAGTCGAGCGTGATCGTCGTGGCAGCCGCCTCGGCGCTGACCTCAGAGGACGCGCTCTTGGCAGCCTTCGCGGAAGCCGACTGGGCTCCGGACTGCTGGGCCACCTCGGCGGTGTATCCCTCCGGCAGATCGACGGTGACGTCGATGGGGCCGGCGACCTCGGACTTCGCATTCGTCTTGAGCGCGAACTCAGCGCTCTCACCGGGCTTGATGGATGACGGACCGGTCAGCTCCGCGATGAGGTCGCCGCTGTCGATGACGTCCTTGGCCGCATCGGCCTGGCGCTCGTTCTTGTCCGGGGTGACGTCCTCGCCCTCGGCCTGGTGCTTGTTGAAGTAGTTCTCCCAGACCTCGAAGTCGGTCAGCCCCGACTGTTCGAAGTCGCCCTTGGCGAAGGAGAAGAAGTTGTCACCGCCGGTGGCGAGGAAGCTCAGCGTTGCGACCCGGTAGTCCTTGTTCGGGTCGAGGTCCTTGCCATCGACCTTGACGGATTTCACGTGCTCGCCCTTGTCGGCGTCCGTGTCGTAGACGACGTCCAGGTCGTCGGAGATGCCCAGGTGCAGGAACGGGCGGGACGCGTCGTCGGGCTGCCACTGCTCCTCGAAGAGGCCGATGACGTCCGACCCCTTCATCGTCACCACCCCGTGGTCGTTGGCGAAGGGAAGCACGCTGTTGAGCTCGGCGACGGTGACTTCGCACTCGTCCTCGGTGTTGTAGATGTCATCGCAGAGCAGGTCGGTGCGCAGTCCGCCCGGGTTGGTGATCCCGAAATCGGCTTCCTCGAGCTGGGTCTCCTCGACGCCTTCCTTGAGTGCATCCGCGACGAGGTTGCCGAGCGTGGACTCGGCACCGCGGTCCTCCTCGCCGTCCGTCTTCGCGCGGGTGATGTCCTCGCTGATCGAGCCGGTGACCTCGGAGCCGAGCTCCTTGGCCTTGTCCTCTGCGTCGTCGACGATGGCGGCGACCTTGTCGACGACCTCGGAGTCGAAGCTCTTGTCTTCGGTCTCGATGAGATTGATGCCGCCTGCCTGCCAGTCGCCGTTGCCGTCGGCGCGCATGGTCACCTGCCCGACGTATTCGCCGTAGCTGCCGGCTTCGATGACGGGACGGGTTCGGTCGGACTCTCCCGGCACGGGCGCTTCGAAGGCATACGGCATGTGGGTGTGGCCGGTGAACATGGCGTCGACCGAGGCGTCGGCCTCTGTCACGAGCTTCTTGAACTCGGCGTTCGACGCCTCCGCGTCCTCGAGGCTCTCAGCCGATGAGGCGCCGAGGTGGGCCTCGACGACTGTCATATCCGGCTTTTCGTCGTCGGGCAGGTTCTCGAGATCGTCAGCGACGCGGTTGACTGCGTCCGTAGGATCGCCGAAATCGAGGTCGGCGATGCCGTCCGGTGAGACGAGCGAGGTCGTGTCCTTGGTGACGACGCCGATGACGGCGATCTCGACCCCCGCCACGTCGACGATGGAGTACTCGTCGAGACCGTCGACGACGTTCTGGGTTCCTTTGTCGTAGACGTTGGCTGCCGAGTACGGGAAATCGGCTTCGTCGCTCACGCGGCCTGTCAGGTCGTCGAGGCCTTTGTCGAATTCGTGGTTGCCGACAGCCGAGGCGTCGAGTCCCATGGCGCCCAGGACCTCGAGGGTGGGGGTGTCGTTCTGCGACGAGGAAGTGTAGGTCGAGGCGCCGATGTTGTCACCGGTCGACAGCAGCGCGGTGCCCGCATTGTCGCCGCCGGTGCCGAACTGCGCGCGTTCGTCTTCGACCACCGAGGCGACTTGAGTGCCTGCCTCGGAGATGCGCCCATGGAAGTCGGTGATGTTGAGCAGCTGGACCGCGGTGCCCTCGGGCGCCGACTGCGCAGCGCTGCCGGAGTCCTGCTCATCGCCGGCGGCATCCTCCGCTGTCTCGGACTTGCCGGTGGATGATTCGCTCGATGACTGCTCGGGGTCAGCGGGCGCCGATTCGCTCGGCGTCGTAATGCTGCCTGCGGCGGAGTTTCCGTCTCCCAGAGAGGGGGCCGCAACGGCCGGTGAGAGGCCGGGCAGGGTCAGCATCGACACTGCAGCGCCGGCACCCAGCACTTTGGTCACAAGTTTCGACATAGATTCGGTTCCTTCGATCGTTCAGTGAGGCGCACATCAACCGTGCTGGTGGGGATGAAGACAGGTTCCATCCTGCAGTGCCAATGCGAACTGAAAGTTACTTACATGTGAATCTACACAGGATTCTCACACCTGGAAAGAGGAATTCTCACATAATCGAGAATTGCGTGATAAAGGCGTCTTGATGCTTCGGCCGACGCCCACGGCGAACCGTCGGCTCATTCCTCGTCGCGGCGGGCCATCGTCTGGGCGTTCCGAGCCGCGTAGCCCTCGGGTGCCGGGTAGCCGACCTCCGTGAGGACGAGCCCTTCGGCAGGCGTGACGAACATGGGCACATCCGGGGTCAGCCCGGCGTCCGCCTCGGCGATGAGCTCGGCGGGGCGGGTGACGTCCCAGCTGCCCGAACCGACCTTGATGAGCCCACCGACCAGGGCTCGGACCATGTGGTGGCAGAAGGCGTCGGCGCGCAGATCGATGGTGATCACAGCGTCCTGGTCACGCTCGACTCGCAGCTCATGGAGCGTGCGGATCGTCGTCGCTCCCTCGCGGGGTTTGCAGAACGGCAGGAAATCGTGGAGTCCCTGGACCTCGCTCGCGGCCTCGGCCATGGCTTCGGCGTCGAGCTCGCCCTTGTGGCGTGGCGTCACCGGGGTCAGCAGCGGGTCGATGAAGGACCGGTGGTCGGCCAATCGGTACCGATAGGACCGCCACAGCGCGGAGAACCGGGCGTCGAAGTCCTCGGGCACCTCGGTCACCGCGTGGACGACGATGTCGTGGAACTCACCGGCGATCAGCACTCCGCGAAGGCGGGACAGGAGGGCCGCCTCGGCGGGTCGATTCGACTGTCCGATGAGCTTGCCGATCGCCTCATCGCCGAGATCGATGTGGACGACTTGGCGGCGGGCGTGGACGCCGGCGTCGGTGCGGCCGGCGACGACGGTGGCCACCTCGGTGCCGGTGATCCGCTCGAGTCCGGATTCGACGGCGGCCTGGACAGTACGCAGCCCCGGCTGCTTGGCCCACCCGTGGAAATCCGTGCCGCGGTAGCCCAGATCGAGGCGGAAGCGGGTCATGGAGTCATCCTCGCCGAGGCGGGGCCCGCCAAGCCGGGCCCGCCGTCGTCATCGATCGCTTCGGTGAACGGGGCGCGGGGCTTGAAGACCCCGCCGAAGAGACGGGAGACCAGTCGCTCCCGCTGTCGGTGATAGCGGTCGACGTTCGTATTGTAGAAGCGGGAGCCTGCGAGGATCCGTTCGGTGAGCACCTGCAGCTGACCGTGCAGCAGCTGGATCGTCGTGTCGACCTCGTCGTTGACCGCTGCCTGCTGGGACCGGGCAGAGTCCGAGGTCAGGGACCTCTCCGGCAGCGTCGCGGGGATGAGGGCGGCGTCGTCGACGGCGGCGGTCAGGGCGTTCTCGGCCGCGGCTCCACGGTGGTCGAAGGGAGCCCGTTCGGCGGAGGCGAGCGCGAGTTCGAGCCGGGACAGGTCGTGCCCGGCGATCTGCTGGAGCGTGCCGATATAGGCGGGTACGAGAGCGTGGCGGGCGCGGATCTCACCGATGAGCTGGCGTCTGGCCTCGTCGCACAGCGACCGGGCCATGGACAGCTGATTGAAGCGCAGGACGATGAGGACGACGAAGAGGACGATGAGGGCGGCGAGTACACAACCGCCGACGATGAACCAGACCATGGCCGATCTCCTCGTTCCCTGTGCTGCGCGAGCTTTTCCGACACCTCAGTTTACGCGGGGTTCAGACTCGTCGCGAACAGGCCACCACCCGGACACCGGGGCGTCTGTGCGCTGGACCGATTTCGGCCAGATGTCGCCGACCGGTCGCCTTCGGGTCACGCATTCGTCATCCGGCGGGCCTTAGCTGGGAATCGTGAGAGTAGCGATCATTGCAGAATCCTTCCTCCCCAATATGAATGGGGTCACCCACTCACTCCTACGGGTCCTCGACCATCTGGCCGACCGCGGTGACGAGGTCCTCGTCATCGCTCCGGGCACGCGCAGGGACGGTCCGAAGGAGGTCGCCGGCGCCCGCATCGTCCGGGTTCCCTCGATCGCCTTGCCGAAGTATCGGCGCATCCGTGTGGCTCCCGGCGGCGTCACCCGCATCCGCCGGCTGCTGCAGCGCTTCGCCCCGGACGTCGTCCACCTGGCCAGCCCCTTCGTCCTCGGTTGGCGCGGGGTGCTGGCCGCCCAGGCGCTCAATCTGCCGACCGTGGCCATCTACCAGACCGAGGTTCCCGCCTATGCCGCCCGGTACGGCATGCACGGCATCGAAGCCATGCTGTGGAACCATGTGCGCAATATCCACCAGCATTCCTCCCTGACGCTGGCCCCGTCGTCGTACACGATCGACCAGCTGGAAGGGCTCGGTGTCGCCGAGGTGGCCCTGTGGGCCCGTGGGGTCGATTCCTCCCGCTTCGACCCGGGTCACCGGTCCGAGGCGTGGCGTCGAACCGTTGCCCCTGAGGGGGAGAAGATCATCGGCTTCGTCGGCAGGTTGGCCGCGGAGAAGCAGGTCGACGACCTTGCCGCGCTCACCGATCTGCCCGGGGCGAAGGTCGTCATCGTCGGCGACGGTCCCTGGCGGACGCGCCTGCAGCGGCTGCTGCCGGAGGCGCATTTCACCGGGTTCCTCGGCGGAGATGCCCTGGCCCAAGCGGTGGCGAGCTTCGACCTCATGGTCGCACCGGGCGAGCTCGAGACCTTCTGCCAGACCATCCAGGAGGCCATGGCCTCCGAGGTGCCGGTCATCGCTCCCGCCCGGGGCGGCCCGCTCGACCTCGTCGACTCCTCACGCACCGGGTGGCTCTACACCCCGAAGGACCTGCGTGCCATGCGAGCGCATGCGGCCGACCTCCTCGGCGACGAGGCGAAACGGCGGGCGTTCGGGGTCGCCGGCCGTGAGCAGGTGCAGGCGAGGAGTTGGAAGAGCGTGTGCTCACAGCTCGTCGGCCACTATTCGCGGGCGATCGAGAATCCCGCCCCGCAGGTGCTCGGCCGCGGGTTCAGCTCGATGGTCAACTCCGGGCTGGAGAACCCTCTGCCCTACTGACAGTGCCCGCGCTGCCTGACTACCGGCGGGTCTTTCACCGACCGCTCAGGTTACCGTCGCTGTATCAAGCTGTACGGCGCGCGCTCGACGCTGACGTGAGCGGTCGGCGAAAGCGCGAGCCGCTGAGGTGAGCGCTCGACGCTGAGGTGAGCGGTCGGCGCTGAGTAGCTGGTGCACTCAGCCGAGATTCGCCGACCAGTCAGCGACGGTGAGCACTGCCGCCTGTTTGGGGAACACCTTCTCGGTGAGCACCTGGTGGACCTCGGGGTCGCGGTCGGCGCAGGCGTCGGAGAGCACCGTGAGTTCGAAGTCGAGATCGGCAGCCTGACGCACCGTCGAGAGCACGACACCGCTCGTGGCCACACCGGCGAGCACGAGCGACGTCGCCCCGTAGCCGCGCAGCAGAACTTCGAGGTCGCTGCCGGTGAAGGCGCTGATGCGGCGCTTCGTCACGATCGGTTCCCCTTGATGACGGTCAAGGGTGTCGTGGATGCTCGTCGAGGCATGCGCCTCATCGAGGTCACCATGGGCGGCGATCTGCACGAACGATGCCGTTGCGGCCAACTCCGGGTGTCCCTCGCGCAGGGCCACCCGCACCCAAACGACGGGGATGTCGTGGCTGCGGGCCGCGGCGACGGCGTCCCGTGCGCGTTCGAGCACACCGGTCGCAGCGAAAGCCTCGTCGCCGGCGATGCCGTTCTGGAAGTCCATGGCCAACAGCACGGTGTTCGCGGTGCCGGTCATCATGTCTCCTTCGGTTCGGGTGGGGGTTCGTCCCCTCTGTCGCCGAGGCTACTCCTCATACCGGATGATCCGCTGAGACCGATCTTCAGATGCGCTGGGTCTTCGGGTTCATCGTCCGATTGCCCGCCGAGCCGCTTCACCCAGGGCGCGGATCTGTCGCTGCAGATCACGGCCTGCCGACTGGCCGGGAGCGAACAGTGCGCCGTTGTCGACCCAAAAACGCGCTGGTATCATGGATGGTGAAGCAACGTCATGCCCCGGGCTACCGGATAATCCCGGCCCTTGGGAAGACGGCCCCCTGGTGAATGCGGAAGCACCCAGGGGGTGCTTCATATTCAGGGACTTTCCATCGACGGCATTGACCATCGTCAGCTTTCCCTCTCGCAGTGTCGGCTCAATGAATCTCGTATCGTCCCGGGCGAGGTTCCGCTGCACCGCCCATGACATCACGTCCGCCGACCACAACAGCGGTTCAGACCCCATTCGACCGTGGGCAAACGCCACATCGGAGTGAATCGCACCCGACCGGCGCAGCTTGTCGACGACCTGCTCATCAACAGAGTTGAGCTTCTGATCCCTGTTGTTGTCAGCGACGATCCCGCGCACGGCCTCGTCTCCGGTGCCGCTCGTGAGGTTGCGGACGAGCCGGTCCAGGCACAGCGCCCTGGCGCGAGCTATGTCTCTCCGAGCGTCACCTGCCATCGGCATCTTCACTGCGATGACGTTCCACACCGATTCCTCGGTGACCGCCTCGATCATCTCGACGATGTCACCACGGTCGACATCGCTTCCGCGGAACTTCCTGTTCGTGTGCCAATACGTTCCGCCGGCCACATCCACGAGTCGCTCGCGAACGGAGTCCAAGCGAGCAGATGAGAAGATGACCGCGGCCATCTGATAGAACGACACCTCCTGCCCGACTCTGTCCTCCCCCGCGACGGCCGGCTGCCTCATCGACTCGTCGATGAACGCGATCGGGTTCGGGGCAGCTGAGAGGTAGAACCTCTCCAGTGCAGGCGCCTGCAGGCTCGGGCTCGACATGGCTCCGCTCTCATCCGAAACAGCTGTCCGTTTTCGACAACGTGCGACGAACACTACGGGGAGGTGCTGACACAGCACCGCCCCGCCGGCTTTTCATTCACACGCTTCGCCGAGAGCTCGAGTCCGCGTCGTTGTATCAAGCTGTGCGATGAGCGATCGACGGCAACTCGAGCGGTCGATGGAGACGATCAGTCCACGATGCCGCGGGCATCGAGTGCCCGACCGGTGTCCTGCGCGTATTTCACCGACCGCAGGATCGCCGGCACCACTCGGGCCTTGATGCTCGAGTCCAGTCCCCTGGCCCGGGCGGCGCGTTCGGCCTCGCCGAGCAGACCGGAGATATGCGAGATCGCCCGGACCATGAGGCTCGCGGTCAGTGCGATCGCCTCGGTGTTCGCGCCGACGAAGCGCAAGGGTGAGACCAGCACCGTGAACGTGTCGAGCAGCTGCGCCACCGACGTCGTCAGGGTGAGGATCAGGGCCGCCTGCACACAGGCGAACACGGTCCCGCCGACGGCCAGACCCGACTCCACGGACCCGAAGAGGTACTGCAGCCCCATGACGATGGCCACGAGCACCGCCACATAGATCCATGTGCGCAGGAAGTGCGTCACCCGCAGCCGGGCGGTGAAGCCGACGACGACGAGGACAGCGAACATCGACCAGTTGATCGCCGCGTCGCGGAAGATGAGCGCGACGATGCCGATAACGGCGATCACCGCCAGCTTCACCCCCGTCGGCACCGAATGCAGCCATCCCCGAGGATGCGCCACCTTCCCGAAGAGCTGCGGCCTGGCCTTGATGCCGGCGTTCGTCCGCCACGTCACCGACCGGGTCATGGCGTATCGCTCATGATGAGGTTCCGGTAGGCGGCGACCGCCTCGGCGGGGGTGGAATCAGCAGCGATCCGACCGTCGTCGACGACGATCGCGCGCTCGGCGATCTGCGCGAACTCGAGGTCATGGGTGGTGAGGATGATGCGCACCCCGCGCCTGGACACGAGATTCTGCAGATGCACGCGCAGACGCTCCTGGTTGCGCAGGTCGAGCAGCGTCGTCGGCTCGTCGAGGACGAGGATCTGCGGATCGACCGCGAGCACCGCGGCCAGGGCCACGAGCTGACGCTGACCGCCGGAGAGTTCGTAGACGCTGCGTTCGGCGAGGTCGGCGATGCCGAGCTCGTCGAGCACCGCCAGGGCCGCGGCCCGCCGCTCACGCTTGGGCACGGACTTGCGCAGGGACAGCTCGATGTCCTCGATCGGGGTCGGCATGACCAGCTGCGCGGCCGGATCGGTGAAGACGAAACCGACGCGAGAGCGCACCTTCGCCGGCTGCCGGCGCGGGTCGATACCGTCGACGAGGACCTCGCCGGCGTTCGCCGTGACCAGTCCGTTGAACAGCTGCAGCAGGGTCGACTTTCCCGAGCCGTTGGCGCCGATGACGGCGACGACATCCTCGGTGAGGGTGAGGGTGATGTGTGTGAGGATCGGGCGCACGACATCGCCGTCGGGTCCGTCGTCGATGACTCCGACGCCGACGTCGCTCAACCGGATCTCACGTGTCACTTCGCGCCCTGGACCTGCTCGGCCGCTACCGATTCGACGCTGATGCCGCGACGACGCAGCACATCGGGGAACGCACGGTGGATGAGCACCGCCACCGAGGCGGCCAGGATGTTCTTGACAATGTCACCGGGCCAGTAGGCGAGGTCCGCGACCGCGGCGACGCCGAGGGGCAGGTCGCCGTTAATCGACATGCCGAGGATGCCCAGCGGGTGGTTGAGCAGGAGGCTGCCGCCGAAGCCGCCGACGAACAGCACCACGCCGAGCTTCATTCCGCTGAAGCGGCGCACGGCCCAGCGGGCGATGAGGCCGGCGAGCAGTGCGTAGAGGGCGAAGGAGAGGATATAGCCGGCGCTGGGGCCGGCGAGGACGCCGATTCCGCCGCGCATCCCCGAGAAGATCGGGAGTCCGATGAGCCCGAGGACGACGTAGAGCAGGGTGGCTGAGAAGCCGCGCCAGGGTCCGAGCACCATCCCGCACAGGGCGATAGCGAAGGTCTGCAGGGTGATCGGCACACCGAGGGGACCGACCGGGACCGGCGGCATCATCGCGAAGGCGGCGAGCATCGCCGCGAATACTGCGACGAGGGCGATATCGCTGCCGGCCGAGCGAGGACGGGTGATTCCCGCCGAGGTGGTGCTGTGGGTCGGTGTCATGAGTACTCCATCGGTCGTGATCCTCCCCGACCGGGATCGGGGACGCTCGAGGCGGCCCCGAGCACCCTCCCACTGTAACTGAACGGTGTTCAGGAACGGTAGTCGGGGTCCCGGTCGGGGCCGCCTCGGCGAGGGTGTCCGCACGTTCACGTGCGCAGGACCCCCTCAACGGTCGCGGAGGATCACTCCCATTCGATCGTGCCCGGAGGCTTCGAGGTGACGTCGAGGACGACGCGGTTGATGTCATCGACCTCGTTGGTGATGCGGTTGGAGATCACGGAGAGCACATCGTAGGGGATGCGCGTCCAGTCGGCGGTCATCGCGTCTTCGCTCGAGACCGGGCGCAGCACGACGGGGTGGCCGTAGGTGCGGCCGTCTCCCTGGACGCCGACGGAGCGGACATCGGCCAGGAGCACGACCGGACACTGCCAGATCTCTCCGTCGAGGCCGGCCTTCGTCAGCTCTGCGCGGGCGATCGCATCGGCCTTGCGCAGGATGTTCAGGCGTTCCTCGGTGACTTCGCCGATGATGCGGATGCCCAGGCCGGGCCCGGGGAACGGCTGGCGGGAGACGATGACCTCGGGGACGCCGAGTTCGCGGCCGATGGCGCGGACCTCGTCCTTGAACAGGGCGCGCAGGGGTTCGATGAGCTGGAACTGGATGTCATCGGGCAGGCCGCCGACGTTGTGGTGGCTCTTGATGTTCGCGGTGCCCGATCCCCCGCCGGATTCGACGACGTCGGGGTAGAGGGTGCCCTGGACGAGGAACGCGATCTCTTCGCCCTCGCCCTCCTGGGCCTCGAGCACGAGGTCGGCGGCAGCGGTCTCGAAGGTGCGGATGAACTCGCGGCCGATGATCTTGCGCTTCTCCTCCGGGTCGGTGACTCCGGAGAGCTGGGACAGGAACTGCTCACGGGCGTCGACGGTGACCAGGCGGACGCCGATCGAATCGACGTAGTCCTTCTCGACCTGGACGCGCTCGTCCTGACGCAGCAGACCGTGGTCGACGAAGACACAGGTGAGCTGGTCGCCGATGGCCTTGTGGACCAGTGCTGCGGCCACGGAGGAGTCGACGCCTCCGGACAGGGCGCAGATGACCTTCTTGTTCCCGACGCGGGCGCGGATGAGTTCGACCTGCTCGTCGATGACGGATTCGTTCGTCCAGTCGGCGGTGAGGCCGGCGACGTTGAACAGGAAGTTCTCGAGGATCTTCTGCCCGTTCTCCGAGTGGAGGACCTCGGGGTGCCACTGCACGCCGGCGAACTTCTTCGCCGCGCATTCGAAGGCCGCGACGGGGGTGTCCGGAGTGGAGGCGAGCACGTCGAAGCCGGCGGGCGCCTCGGCGACGGAGTCCCCGTGGGACATCCAGACCGTGTAGTTGCCCGGGGTCTCGGCCAGCAGTGCCCCGGTCTGGGCCACGGAGACCGGGGTGGATCCGTATTCGCGCTTATCGGTCTTGGCCACGCGACCGCCGAGCGCGGTCGACATCAGCTGGAAGCCGTAGCAGATGCCCATCGTGGGCACTCCGAGGTCGAACACCGAGGTGTCGAAGTTCGGGGCGGCGGCGTCGTTGACGCTCGAGGGGCCACCGGAGAGCACGATGGCCACGGGGTTCTTCGCGGCGAACTCGGACGCGGGGGCGTCGTGGGCGATGATCTCCGAGTACAGGCCGGCTTCGCGGATGCGGCGCGCGATGAGCTGGGCGTACTGGGCGCCGAAATCGACGACGAGGACAGGGGGCACCTGCGTGCTCTGGGATTGCGTCATGATCCAATTCTAAGCGTCGGCGACCGGACGCCCGAATTCGGGTCAGACGGCCATCTCAGTGCGGTTGCGCACGCATCGACGAGCCACCTCGGTGAGGGTGGGAGACGAGGGCACGGTCGCCTCGGTGGGGGGTGAACTGGGCCGGCCTCACCACCGCGGTTGCGCACGGATCGGTGGGCCACCTCGGGGAGGGTGGGTTCTGTCTTAGGACTTGGGGGCGACGACGACGGCGGCTTCGAGCTCCGCGTCGACCTGGCGGTGGATGCGACGTTCGAGGATGAACGACATCACGGGCACGACGCCGGCCAGGGCGAGGATGAGGTAGCGGCCGAGGCTCCAGCGCATCTGCTGATTGAGCCAGAAGCAGCCGATGAGGTAGACGACGTAGCACCAGCCGTGGCAGATCGCGATGGCCGCGGCGAGGTTGAAGCCGCCGAAATTCAGGGCGGTGGCCGGGTCGGCGGCGATGAGGTACTTGTAGATCATCTCGACCGTGAGGATGAGCAGCATCGTGCCGGTGATGAACGCCATCACACGGTAGAACTTCAGCGCATTGCGCGCGGAGGTGAAGCGTTTGACGCTCCACACGTCGTTCTCGTCGAAATCGGGGCGGGAGTCCAAGGACTCGTGTTCTTCGCTCACGCTCAGTTTCCTCCGGTCGTGGAAGTGTCGGTCGGTTCGGATGTCTTTCCGGGCGTCTTCCCGGCCTTCTTTCCGGGTGTCTTCCCCGGCTTCTTCCCACCGTGACGATGGGCCGGCAGTCCGGTCAGTCCGGACATCACCTCGGGGTCGATGGTCGCGTCGCCTGCGGGTTTGACGACAACATACTCGACGCGCTTCTCCGAATCCTGGGAGTCCTCGTCGAGGCGGCGCCGGACGAAGTCGTCACGCAGCAACTGGACCCACATGTAGAGGGCCATGGCTGCGAAGATGATCCATTCGAGGGCGTAGACCGCCGACTGCAGATCGAATCCGCCCTCGTCGCGCGTGGTCGTCGTCGGTACCTGTTCGAGGCCGTCGGTGCCCACCGAGGCGGCCGCGCCGTCGGCGGTTTCGGGGATGAGGAACCCGGAGTAGGTGAGCAGGTCGGGGAACAGATTGATGATCTGCGAGGTCGAGACCGTGTGCACCTGACCCTCGGGCAGGTCATTGCCCTCGACGGGGCCTTCGATGGGCCCGATCCGCGCGGTCAGCTCGACCTGGCCGTCCCGGGCCTCGGAGGTCATCGCCGTATCCTCGTCGGTGGTGAAACCGCGGACGACGGGGATCGCGATCGTCTTCTCATCGGCGTTCGCGACCTTGACACCCTCACCGAGGTGGCCCCCGTCCGGGGCGAACATCGTCACGACCCAATATCCGGAGTCCCCGTCCTGGACGCGTCCGGGGATGACGACCTGAGCGTCGGGGATCCAGTGTCCTGACAGGCTGACCCGCTGGTCGGCGAGGATGCCGGGCATCGGGGCCTGGGCGTCCATGACGTCGTTGAAGTCCTTGAGCTCATCGACTTCAGCGGATTCCGTGACGTCGTTCTTGTGCTGGGCGCGGTCGACCTGCCACGCGGAGAGTCCGACGAAGCAGGTGACGAGCACCAGGACGAGGAGCAGGGACCCCAGCCATTTGGGGGTCAGTGCCAGGCGGAACAGATCAGACCACCGAACCAGTCTGGTAGGGCGAGACGGTGACGTCGACGCGTTGGAATTCCTTGAGGTCGAGATAGCCGGTGGTGGCCAGCGCCCGACGCAGTGCGCCGGCGAGGTTGAGTTCGCCGATCGCGGTGCGGCCGGGGCCGAAGAGCACCTGCTCGAGGCTGCCGACGGTGCCCAGTTCCACGCGGTGGCCGCGCGGCAGGTCCGGGTGGTGGGCCTCGGCGCCCCAGTGCATTCCGCGACCGGGAGCTTCGGTCGATCGGGCCAGGGCGGTGCCGAGCATGACGGCGTCGGCGCCGACGCCGAAGGCCTTGACGATTTCGCCGCTGGTGCCGAGTCCGCCGTCGGCGATGACGTGGACGTAGCGGCCGCCGGATTCGTCCATGTAATCCCGCCGGGCGGCGTGGACGTCGGCGACGGCGGTGGCCATCGGGGCGTGTATGCCCAGGGTCTTCCGCGTCGTGGCCGCCGCTCCCCCGCCGAAGCCGACGAGGACGCCGGCGGCACCGGTGCGCATGAGGTGCAGGGCCGCGGTGTAGGTGGCGGCTCCGCCGACGATGACGGGAACATCGAGTTCGTAGATGAACTGCTTGAGGTTGAGCGGTTCGGTGTGGGTCGAGACGTGCTCGGCCGAGACCGTGGTGCCGCGGATGACGAAGATGTCGACTCCGGCGTCGATGACGGTCTTGTAGAACTCCTGAGTCCGCTGCGGGGTCAGGGCACCGGCGACGGTGACTCCGGCCTCGCGGATCTGCTCGAGGCGGGCGGTGATGAGTTCGGCTTGGATGGGTGCGGAGTAGAGCTCCTGCATCCGGGAGGTCGCCATCTCCGCCGGCAGCTGGGCGATTTCGGCCAGCTGCGGGGTCGGATCCTCGTACCGGGTCCACAGCCCTTCGAGGTCGAGGACGCCGAGGCCGCCGAATCGACCGAGGGCGATGACGGTCTCCGGGGACATGGCCGAGTCCATGGGGGCGCCGATGAAGGGCAGCTCGAACTGGTAGGCGTCGATCTGCCAGCTCAGGGACACGTCTTCGGGGTCACGGGTGCGGCGAGCGGGGACGATGGCGATGTCGTCGAGCGAATAGGCGCGACGGCCGCGCTTGCCTCTGCCGATTTCGATTTCAGAACTCACCCCAACAGCCTATCCCACCACCCTCCCGGCGGGGTCTCAGCCCACTATGAGGAACAGCGCATCTCCCCTCCCAGGACTACCTGACGGGGGCCCAGCAACCTGGCGCGAGGTTGCTGGGCCCCGTCGGGTAGCAGTTAAGGGGTGAGGTGGGGTGCGACGGCTTCCTTCGCTGCTGTGGCGAAGGCACGGACGTGGGGTAAGTGCGCGTCTTTGTCGCGGATGTGCATGACGACTCGACGCATCGGGACGGGGTCGGTGAGGTCAACGGCGGTCAGGCCCGGCGGCAGCTGCAGAGTCGAGAGCCGCGGGAGGACCGTGACGCCCATATGCGACGCCACCAAAGCCAGAGCCGCGAAGTCGTCCTCGCAGGCGGCGAAGCTCTTGCGTTCGAATCCGGCCGCGGCGCACGCATGGTCGACGACCTTGCTCGAGGGCCCGGCCCACATGTCGTAGTCGACCCAGTGCTCGTCCTCGAGATCGATGAACGGCACGGACTGACGACTCGCGAACCGGTGCCCCTCGGGAACCACGACCCGATAGTCATCGTCGAAGAGCGGAATCCGCGTCATCTCCGGCAGGTGGTTCTCCCCGTCCTGCGGGGCTTCGGCGCGGATCTCGATGAGGCAGTGCCCGCGCCGATTCTTCGCCGGCTCGTTGAGCTGGATATCGAATCGCAGATTCGGATGATCCCGGGCCACAGCATGGATGATGCCCGGCAGCAGACGCGCGTTGAACGAGGTGAACGCCGCGATCCGCAGCCGGGGCCTGCTGACGTTGCGGAATCCCTCGACCAGATCGTCGAGGCGGCCGACAGCAGTGAAGACCTCCGCGGAGTCATCGGCCAGGCGTCGGCCGAGTTCGGTGATCTCGATGCCGCGGCCCGACCGCCGGTAGAGCGGTGCCCCGACGGCCTTCTGCAGGGTGGTGATGTGCTGGCTGACGGTCGCCGGGGTGTAGTTGAGGTTCTTCGCCGCGGCGACCACGGAGCCGGTGGCCGCGACGGCCCGCCAGACCCGCAGACGATTGAGATCCCACATGCCCTCAAGAGTAGTCGCCGACCACCCGGAATATCATTAGGCATGACCTGATGATCGTTCACGATCAATTGCTTTTCCCGATTGATCGTTTCCGGCAGAATGGTGCTCGGCTCCGCCGACATCGCAGACCACCGTGATACTTCATCCCCGCTGACCGTCCTCACCCCCGGAAGGAGTGCCGTGACCGGACCCGAGATCCTCACCATCACCGGCGCCGCGGCTGCGCTGGCCGTCACCCCCGGCCCCGAGACGATCCTGACGATCCGCCTGTCCTCGCTGCGCCGCAAGGCCGGGCTCGTCTATGCGCTCGGCACTGCCACGGGCACCGCGATCTGGATGATCCTCGCACTCACGGGCGTCTCCGCCCTGCTCACCGTCTACCCGGCCGCCGTCCAGGTACTCAAGATCGGCGGCGGCCTCTACCTCTGCCTCCTCGGCATCCTCGCGGGACGGCAGGCCCTTCGCCTCCGCCGTGAGCTTAAGGCCACCGAGGCGACAGACGGACCCACCACGAACGCATCCCCGGCTCCGTCGTCCGAATCAGACTCCCCCGAGAGCCCCGTCACCGAGATCGCCCACGTCATGGAATCGACCTCGTGGGGCCACCTGCGTTCGCTCGTGTCCTATCGCCGCGGCATCATCTCTTCGCTGTCCAACCCGAAGGTCGGCCTGTTCTTCCTCGCGATCCTGCCGACCCTCCTGCCCGCCTCCCCGACCGGCATCGACTACACCGTCCTCGTCGCGCTGATCCTCGGCGTGCTCCTGTCCTACCAGCTCATCCTCGCCTGCCTGGCCAGCCTCGCAGCGTCGGCGATGGCCCACCGCAGCGCTGATTTCTTCATCGAGGCCGCCTCCACGCTCATCCTGCTCATCATCGGCATCGCCGTCATCGCGATCCCCATCTGAGCCGCTCCGAACAACGAAAGGCCGGATGCCGAGGCTGATCGTCGCCCGGTGCGTTCAGAGGCGCACCTGCGTGATCAGAATTCCAGTGGCAGATTGTCGATGAGATGAGTCCCACCGACCGTCGCGGAGACGAGCAGCAGAGCCGGTCCCGTGAAGTCCGGTGGGCACGGCCGAAGGGTCGCGGCCTCGACGAGGCTGCAGTAGACGATCTCGAGATCCCCACGTTCAGCGGCCGGCTCCAACTCGGCGAGCGCGGCCGCCTCGACGGCAGCGGGCAAGCCAGCAGAAACATCACTGGTGCCGGCCCCAGAGTCAGAACTATCACCGATGCCGGACTCCGCCGTCTCACGGCCTCGCTCGGCCACCTCGGAGGCGGCGGTGAGAGCCCGCGGAATCGCCAGAGCACGGGCACGGTCGTCCGGCGCCAGGTAGGAGTTGCGGCTCGACATGGCCAGACCGTCGGCGTCCCGGACGACGGGCAGGCCGATGAGTTCGATATCGAAGTTGAGGTCGGCGATCATGCGTTTGACCAGGACGAACTGCTGAATGTCCTTGAGCCCGAATACCGTGACGTCGGGGGCGATGAGGGTGAAGAGCTTCGCCACGACGGTGAGCACGCCGTCGAAGTGCCCGGGCCTGGCCGCACCTTCGAACACGGCCCCCATGCGCCCGGCGACGACCCGCACTTCGGGTGCGGACGGGTACATCTCGGCCAGCGCCGGGGCGAAGACGAAGTCGACGCCGGCCTCTTCGCACTTCCTCAGATCCGCTTCGATAGGCCGCGGGTACTGGACGAAGTCCTCGTCGGCACCGAACTGGAGAGGATTGACGAAGATCGAGGCCACGACGAGATCCGACTCTGCGCGGGCACGCGTCATCAGCGCCTGGTGCCCGGAGTGCAGGGCGCCCATCGTCGGGACGAGACCGACACAGCCCGACTGCTCGGCCCGCCACCGGCGCAGTGCCTGGATGCCTCCGACCTCCATCAGTCGAAGCTCCTCTCAGGTTCGGGGAAGACCCCGGACTTCACTTCTTCGACATAACGGCCGACCGCCTCGGTGAGCACGGAATGCAGGTCGGCGTAGCGCTTGACGAAGCGCGGGGCCCTCCCGGTGCGCAGGCCGGCCATGTCCTGCCATACGAGGACCTGGGCGTCGCAGTCCGCACCGGCGCCGATGCCCACGGTCGGGATCGGCAGTTCGGCGGTGACCTGGCCTGCCAGACCGGAAGGCACCATCTCCATGACCACGGAGAAGGCCCCGGCTTCGGCGACGGCGCGGGCGTCGTCGAGCAGGGCGCTGCCTGCGTCGCCGCGGCCCTGGACCTTGTAACCGCCGAGGTTGTGCTCGGCCTGCGGGGTGAAGCCGATGTGCGCCATGACCGGGATCCCCGCCGTCGTGATCGCCTTGATCCGCGAGGCCATCCGCGCCCCGCCTTCGAGTTTGACCGCGTGGACTCCGGCTTCCTTCATGAAGCGCACGGCCGTGGCCACGGCCTGTTCATCGGAGATCTCGTAGCTGCCGAATGGAAGGTCTGCGACGACGAGTGCCCGGCTCGTCGCCGAGGCGACGGCCCGGGCGAGCGGGATAAGTTCGTCGACGGTGACCGGCAGGGTGGTCGCATGGCCGTAGACGTTGTTCGCCGCGGAATCGCCGATGAGCAGGGCCTCGACCCCGGCCTGTTCGAACAGGGCCGACGTGTACTGGTCGTAGCTGGTCAGCATCGCCCACCGCCTGCCTTCCGCCTTGGCCTTGATGAGGTCGAGGGTGCGAATTCGCCGAGGCGGCGCTGCGGGTGCCGACGCCGGACCGCCGTATGGGGCGGGCTGTTCCGCCGAGGCGGCACCGGCCGTGGCATTGCCGCCGGCAGGTGTACTACCGGCGGCAGTCACGTTGCCGTTCGTGTCGGTGTCGGGCGTGGAGGTGAACTGGTTCGAGTGTGCCGCTTCGGGCATGAGAATCCTTCGGATATGCGATGTCGTCGGTGCCGGCGCGGGCGGGGCGAGACCGACGCTTCGGTCCGAAGCCTCGGTGACTCTCACGGGGCGCCCACCGCAGTGCGCATCGACTCGGATTGCGAGCCAGACCACAGCCTATTGCATCGCCTGGCGCGGAGCCATCGACTTCCGAACCGCAGAGCCATCGTCCGCCGAGTTGTATATTGCCCGGCCGCAGGATTAAGCTCAAATCTGCGCAAACAAATAAACGCACAAGTGCGCAAAACATTTCGGGCGGTTTCACCTCGTGCGAGGCGCGGGTTCCGCCCACCGAGCGAAGGACGATGATGACCACGACAGCTTCGATCGAACTCACCCTCAAGGACATCTCTGCCTCGGGCGCGAACGACGACATGTGCTCGACGGAGCTGCTCGATGCGCCGTGGGACGTCGACGAACGCCCCGGCTACGGTCCCGGTTCCTCGATGGCCGACCCGATCCCGGTCGCCGCTCCACGTCAGGGCGATATTCCCGACGAATTCAAGCAGGCCTCGCCCGAGGAGCTCGACGCCCGCATCCGCGCCGCCAAGGCCACCCTCGGTGATCGCGTCGTCATGCTCGGCCACCACTACCAGAGGGTCGAGGTCGTCGAACACGCCGATTACATCGGCGACTCGTTCATGCTGGCCCGGGCTGCCCAGAATCATCCGGAGGCCGAAGCCATCGTCTTCTGCGGTGTCCACTTCATGGCCGAGACCGCCGATCTGCTGTCGAAACCGGAGCAGTCGGTCATCCTGCCCAACCTCGCCGCCGGATGCTCGATGGCCGATATGGCCAGCATCGACCAGGTCGAGGACTGCTGGGAGCAGCTGACCGAACTCTTCGGCACCGAGCCCGATGCCGACGGTCGCGTCCCGGTCATCCCCGTCACCTACATGAATTCCTCGGCCGCGATCAAGGGCTTCTGCGGCCGCAACGGCGGAATCGTGTGCACCTCCTCGAACGCCGAGGTGGTCCTGGAATGGGCCTTCGAACGCGGACAGCGCGTCCTCTTCTTCCCCGACCAGCACCTGGGCCGCAACACCGCGGTGAACATGGGCATCGGTCTGGACGAGATGCCGCTGTGGAACCCGGCCCGGCCGCTGGGCAACAACGACGAACAGACCCTGGGTGAGGCCCGCGTCATCCTGTGGCAGGGCTTCTGCTCCGTGCACAAGCGCTTCACCCCGGCCCAGATCGCCAAGGCCCGCACCGACCATCCGGACGTGCGCGTGATCGTCCACCCCGAATGCCCGCGTGAGACCGTCGAGGCCGCCGATGAGGCCGGGTCGACCGCGTACATCACGAAGGCCATCGCCGAGGCGACCGAACCGACCACGTTCGCCATCGGAACAGAGATCAACCTCGTCCAGCGGCTGGCAGCCGAGCATCCGCAGCATGAGATCTTTTGCCTCGATCCCGTCATCTGCCCGTGCTCGACGATGTACCGCATCCACCCCGGCTACATCGCTTGGGTCCTCGAATCCCTCATCGACGGACAGGTCGTCAACCAGATCTCCGTCGACGCCGAGGTGGCCGATCCCGCCCGCGTGTCCCTGGAGCGGATGCTCGCCGCGAAGCCGCGGATCTGATGAGCCGCGTCATCGTCGCAGGCTCCGGAATCGCGGGGCTGACCGCGGCACTGCGCCTGTCGGGCCGTCACACGGTCACGCTCGTGACGAAGGATCGCCTCGGCGAGTCGAACACCGAGTGGGCGCAGGGCGGCATCGCCGGTGTCATCGGCCCCGACGACACGGTCGACGCTCATGTCGCCGATACGCTCACCGCAGGTGCCGGACACTGTGATCCGGAAGCCGTGCACACCCTCTGCGAAGCCGGTTCGGACGCGATCGTCTCCCTCGCCGAGGCTGGGGTGGACTTCGACACCGACCCGGCCGGAGTCTGGGCCAGGGGAATGGAGGGGGCGCATTCATACCCGCGCATCTTCCATTCCGGAGGCGATGCGACCGGACAGGCGATCAGCACCGCACTGGCGCAGAAGCTGCGCACCGAGGTCGCCGCAGGACGAGTCACCCTGCTCGAGGACACGATGCTCGTCGACATCCTCACCAGCGACGACGATCGCCGGCCGGGTCGAGCCACCGAAGTCGCCACAGCCACCGGGATCACCGTGCTCCGCGACGGCAGCGTCGAGACCCGGGCTGCCGATGCGATCGTGCTGGCCACCGGCGGTGCTGGACAGCTCTTCGCACACACGACGAACCCTGCAGCTGCTACCGGAGACGGTTTGGCCGCCGCCATCCGTGCCGGTGCCGAGGTCGCCGATCTCGAGTTCTTCCAGTTCCATCCCACCGCCCTTGTCGGCCCCGGCTTCCTCATCTCCGAGGCCGTCCGCGGTGCCGGCGCTCTCCTCCTCGATGAGCGGGGCCGCCGGTTCATGGCTGATGTCGACGATCGTGCCGAGCTCGCCTCCCGTGATGTCGTCGCTCTCGCCCTGCACCGGCGCCAGGCGGAGCAGGACGGACGTCCGTGCTTCCTCGATGCGCGGGCCGTCCCGGATGTGAAGGCCAAGTTCCCGAGCATCACCGCCGGTCTGGCCTCTCAAGGACTTGATCTGTCCCGGGATCTCATTCCCGTCACTCCCGCCGCCCACTACTTCATGGGCGGGGTGGCCACGGATCGCGACGGTCGCACGAGCATCGAGGGACTCTTCGCTGTCGGCGAGGTCGCGTGCACCGGAGTCCACGGCGCCAATCGGCTGGCCTCGAACTCTCTGCTCGAGGGCGCGGTCTTCGCCGCCCGCGCCGCCGCGGCGATCGACGCACTGCCGGTCAACAGAGACCATGAACTCCCACTCCCCCAGTTCCGTTCATTCCACCAGACGGCACTGACACGAACCGAGTTGCAGGGCCTGACCTGGGCTCATCTGGGTGTGGAGCGCACGGCCGCGGGCCTGCGGACCCTGCTCGACCGCCTCAACGACGGTGCCCGCAAAGCCGGCACCACCACCAACAGCGCCCGCAAAGCCGGCACCACCACCGACGGTGCCCGCAACGCCGATGATCACCCCACCGCCCCGGCTGCGGCCCGAATCGAGGCACTCGAGACCGCGAATCTCGCCCTCATCGCCTGGCACATGGCTCGGCATGCCTTGGGCCGCGAGCACAGCCTCGGCGCGCATACCCGCACCGACACGACACTCACCTCGTCGACGACCGCACCGTCCACCGCCACTCCGCCCACCGCTCTGCTTCAGGAGGCCACCGCATGCTGACCGCATCAACCATCGATTCCGCACTGCGCACCGCCCTCGACGAAGACGCTCCCTGGGGCGATATCACCGGCGAAGTCTTCATCCCCGCCACCGCCTCGGCGAGGGCCGAACTGCGTGCCCGCGAAGACGGAGTGCTCGCCGGAATCGAGGTCTTCGCCCGCGCCTTCGCCCTCGTCGACCCGAACGTCACGGTCGACCTCGCCGCTGCCGACGGAGACTCTTTCACCGCAGGTCAGGTGCTTGCCACGGTCGCGGGCCCTGCACGAGCGGTGCTGCAGGCGGAGCGGATCGCATTGAACTTCTGCCAGCGCATGAGCGGAATCGCCACCCAGACTTACGCCTTTGTCGATGCCGCCGCGGGGCGGGCACGCATCGTCGACACCCGCAAGACCACCCCGGGCCTGCGGGCGTTCGAGAAGCACGCCGTGGTCTGCGGCGGCGGGCACAATCACCGTTTCGGACTCTCCGACGCGGTCATGGCCAAGGACAATCATCTCGCCATTCTCACCGGTGCCGGGCTGTCCGTCGCCGAGGCGATCCGCACCGCCCGTGCCCGTCTGCCGCACACGACGAGGATCGAGGTCGAGGTCGACCGGCTCGACCAGGTGCCCGCGGTGCTCGACGGCGGCGCCGATGTCATCATGCTCGACAACTTCACCCCGGCCCAGCTGCGCGACGGCGTCGCACTCATCGATGGTCGTGCCGTCGTCGAGGCCAGCGGCAATGTCACCCTGGAGACGATCCCGGAGATCGCTGCCACCGGCGTCGACGTCATCTCATCGGGCGCGCTGACCCACAGTGTCCGTGCGATCGATCTCGGTCTCGACCTGACCCTCGAGGCCTGAGATGACCGGGCGCCTCTACCTCGACACCGCGGCCGCGGCCCCCGTGCGCAGGGAAGCCCTCGAAGCCGCGTGGCCGTATCTGGCCGGCGCGTTCGGCAATCCGTCGAGCCATCACGAGTTCGGTCGCGGCCCCGCCGACGCTCTCACCGACGCCCGGGCTCGGGTAGCGAAGGTGCTCGGAATGCGCGCCACGGACATCACATTCACCAGCGGCGGCACCGAGGCGGACAATCTCGCGATCATCGGCATGGCTCTCGGGCACCAAACCCAGGGTCGGGCTCAGACCCAGCGTCGGGCCGGGACCGCGGTGCCGCCTCGGCGACATATCGTCACCTCCCCCATCGAACACGAAGCGGTGCTCGCCTCGGTCGAGTTCCTGGCCCGCGTCCACGGATTCACCGTCACCGAGGTGGCCCCGACCTCCGACGGGACCATGACCGAACAGGCGCTGGCCGCGGCCGTGCGCCCCGACACCGTGCTCGTGACCGTGGGGTATGCGAACAATGAGATCGGCACCGTCGCCGACATTCCGAGCTTGGCCGGCATCGCCCATGACGCCGGCGCCCTCTTCCACACGGATGCGGTGCAGGCGGCCGGCTGGCTGCCGCTGACCGGGTTGGGCGTCGATGCGCTCAGTTTGGCCGGGCATAAGGTCGGTGCGCCGAAGGGCATCGGGGTCGCCGCGATCCGCGCCCGCGTCCCCGTCGAACCGCTCATCCACGGCGGCGGGCAGGAGTCCGGACGCCGTTCGGGCACGGAAAACGTGGCCCTGGCCGTCGCGTTCGCCACGGCCCTCGAACTCGCCGAGGCGGAGCGGCGTGAGGCCGCCGATCGTGTCCGGGCCGTCCGCGATGAGTTCATCGCCGCTGTTGTCGACAGCGTGCCCGGGGCGTTCCTCACAGGCGCGGCGGGCACGGCCGGGTCTGACGGTCGGGAGACTCGGACTCCGAACCATGCGTCGTTCTGTTTCTCGAATACCTCCGGAGAGGCGGTGCTGCTCGAGCTCGACCGCCGCGGGGTGACGGCGTCGAGTGGTTCGGCCTGCGCGGTCGGCTCCGACGAGCCCTCGCATGTGCTCACGGCATTGGGGATTGCCGCCGAGGTCGCGCAGACGAGTGTGCGCTTCACCTTCCCGTCCTCGATCACCGGCGAGCAGGGACGCGCTGCCGCGCAGTCCGTCATCGCCGCCGCCGGGAGCTTGGCCACGAGCTTCGCCTGAGGCTTTTCGGGGCCGCTGAAGCGAGCTTCGTCTCACTCCGGCGTGCTTTTGATCACCTTCGCGCTCACCAGGTGGGATACCCCTATCTTTCTCGGTACTTTGGGGCGAGACTGAAAGAGACGCATTCGTCTCAGGGTGTGAGGGGGCCGCCATGGATCTATTGATTCTGTTCATGATCGCAGTGATGTTCGCGACGATCGTCTTCGTCATCGGACGATACGCCTGCCCGAAGCATGACCGAGTGCCCCTCATCGAGGTCGATCATGTGCTCCTCTGGACCGCCCTGCGCCGCGGTTGGCATGTGCTCGGATCCTTCGGACCGCTCACTCCCTACCCGGAGGATCCCTCGGGCGCATCCCGCGCCTGAGGTTCTGCCTCCTCAGTCGGGGCGAACCTCCGTCACCTCAGTCAGAGCGAACCTCCCGGACGATCGCCGCAGGCCAGTTGCGCACAGCTGTTGTTAGAGTGACAACATGCCTTCCCGTTCTCAACCGCATCGGAACCCACCGAGTGGAACCGCCGCGCTCATCTTTGCGTGTCTCTCGATCCTCGTCTTCCTCGGGTTCTGCGTCTGGTTCTGGGTGCAGGCCCCGGACACCGTGGCCACCCATTTCGATTCCGGCGGTCAGCCCGATGACTGGACGTCGAAGGCCGGACTTCTGGGGATCTTCGTGCCCGTGGGGCTCGGCCTGCCCACCCTCATGTCGATCCGGCCGTTGATTGCCAAGCTGCCGATCTCGCTCATCAATGCCCCACACAAGGAGTATTGGATCGAGCGAGGCGACAAGACCTACCTCGTCGACTGCCTCATGGAACTCCTGCACATCACCGCCGGACTCACCGCACTGCTCATCGCAGCCATCCTCGTCATCATCGCGGAGACAGCACGTTCGGCGACGATGCCGGAATGGCTGACCGTCGTGCCGACGGCTGTCTTCCTCGTCGCCACAGGACTCGCCGTCTGGCGCTTCTACCGCAGACTCACCCCGCCGAGGTGACCGCGTCGTCGGCGACGGCCACCCCGCCGAGGTGACTCTGCGGTCCATCCCGACCGCAGGGGTGGGAACGCTCCCGCCCTCCCACCGGGGTGACCGACCAGAGGTCAGGGCCGCCTCGGCGAGGGAGATCCGATGCTCCCCGGGGTCAGACGGTGACTTCTTGGGGCAGGAACACGGAGACGTCCCAGTTCTGCATCGCGTGGGCCGACGCCCAGAAGTGGAGTTCGTATACGCAGGCCTGTTCGAAGGCGGCTCGCATGCGGGCGGATTCCTCGCTCGGGGCCTTCGCGAGTTCCTGTTCGAGGATCTGCACGGCGTGGCGGGTCGATTCGTCGAAGTCGGGAGAGTCGTAGGTCTGCACCCAGGTGCGGTAGGGGTGGTCGTCGGCCATCTGCCCGGCCCGGTCGACAAGCACCTTGCCCATATGGGCGTACACCCAGAAGCAGGGCAGCACTGAGGCCACGCCTTCGCCGTAGGATCGGCTGGCGGCGTTGGCGACGAGGAAGGACACGTAACCCAGCGTCGTCGGGGAGGCCTTGAAACGGGAGCCTTCCGCGGTGAGCTCCTCCAGCGCCGAGGCGAGTCGGGCGTCGGCGAGCAGCTCTGCGTGCATCTCCTCTTCGACGGTGATCGCCTCGGCGGCGGAGCCTGCCCAGAATCGGGATTCGTCACGGTCGACGGTCTTCGCGGCCAGGAACGACATGGCCTTCGCATACCCGTTGAGATAGAGACTGTCCTGCGAGATGTAATTGGCGAACGCCTTCGGACCGAGGCTGCCGTCGGCGAGCTGGGCGAGGAACGGCAGGGCTTCGATCTGCTCGACGATGGGGCGAACGCGGTCCCACAGCTGGGTGGTCAGTGGGCCGGCGGTAAAGGTGACGGTCATGGGAACTTCTTTGTGCTCGTGTGACGTGGTGATTCGTATGACGTGGCGGTTCGAGTGAGTTGGCGCTTCCGGTGAGGTGGTGGTCAGGCGGGATGGATACCTCAGGCGGGTCGATCGCGGACGATGTCGACCTGGTGGTCGACGGGTCCGTGGGCGCCCTCCGGATCCAGACTCAGCTGCCAGTCCGCAGCCGAGTTCAGGGCGCGAGCGAGAAAATCGAGGGCATTGCCGACAGCCTCGCCGAGGAGGTCGGACCCGATCGCCGCGCGTGACCGATCTTCCCCGGTCGGGGCCGCCGGATCGGCAGGTCCCCCGGCGGCAGCTGCGCGTTCACGGCCGAGGACGGCCACCTCGGCGGTGATCGCAGCCGAGAGAGTGCACCCTGTTCCGTGCGTGTTCATCGTCGTCACGCGGGGGTGGGTGAACTCCCGGACCTGACCGTCGCTCGTGGCGAGGATGTCGATGACCTCGTCATCGCTACCGTGTCCGCCCTTGAGCAGGACCGCTCCGGGCCCGCGCTCGAGCAGGCGCCCGGCCTGGTCACGCATGGCTTCGGTCGTCTGCGCTTCGGGTTCGTCATCGCTGATGAGCAGGGCCGCCTCGGGGAGGTTGGGGGTGATGAGGTCGGCGACGGGCAGCAGGTGGGTGCGCACGGCGTCGACGGCATCGGCCTCGAGGAGGCGATGGCCGGAGGTCGCGATCATCACCGGGTCGACGGTGAAGAAGCCGAGCCGGCCTTCGGCGGCGCGGGCGACGACGAGTTCGACGAGGTCACGGCTGCCGAGCATCCCCGATTTCGTCGCATCGACGGGCAGGTCGCCGAGCACGGACTCGAACTGATCGGCGACGAAATCGACGTCGATCGGATAGACGCGCGACACCCCGTGCGTGTTCTGCGCGACGAGGGCGGTGATGACGGTCGTGCCCATAGTCTTCCGCGCGGTGAAGGTCTTGAGGTCGGCGTGAATCCCGGCGCCGCCTGAGGGGTCGGTGCCGGCGATGGACAAGGTGATCGGCGGGCGGGTCGTCACTGGTCGCTCCCGGTGAAAGCGGCGAGCAGCTCTTCGGCCGCCGACTTCGGATCCTCGGCCAGGCAGATCGCCGAGACCACGCAGATTCCGATCAGTCCACGTCCGTGCAGGTCGGGGGCACGGTCGGCGGTGATACCGCCGATGGCGACGGCGGGGATTCCGGCTTCTGCCGCCAGCTCGCCGAGGCGGTCCGGTCCGATGCCGTCGGGGGCGTCGGCTTTCGTGGAGGTGTCATAGACCGGTCCGATGCCGACGAGGTCGACGACTCCGGAGTTGCGGGCGGCGGCGAATTCGTCGCTGTTGGCGGCCGAGAGACCGATGAGCGGTGCCGCACCCAGGGCGGCGCGCACCTCGGCGACGGTGGCATCGGTTTGGCCGACGTGGATGTGCACGGTCTCGCCTTCGTCGATGAGGCGGCGGGCCACCTCGACGCGGTCGTTGAGGACGACGGGAACCGTGCGGTCGGTGCCGCGGGTGGCGGCGTCGACGGCGGCGATGACCTGGCGGGTGAGCGAGTAGAACCCTGCGTCGTCGATGTCCTTGTCGCGGACCTGGACGATGCCCACTCCCCCGGCGACGGCGGCCTGCACGGTCTCGGCGACGCTGCGACCGGCGGCTTCGCATTGCGCGGAGTCGGTGACGAGGTAGAGGCGAGTGTCGATTCCGGCGAAGCGGTCGGTCGCGGCAGCGCGGTCGGTCGCGGCGGCTCCATCGGTCGCGGCGGCGCCGTTAGCGGCGGCGCCGTTCGGGTTGTCAGCGATGTGGGCGGATCCGGCGGTCATGCCTGGACGCTTTCGCCGGCGGTTTCATTCGCAGAAGTGAGCGTGTCGAGGCTGATTCTCGCCTGCGCGAGTCGGTCACCGTCGACGGCGTGGAGCGCGTCGAGGAAGTTCACCGAGTAGCTTCCCGGCCCCTTCGCACCATCGGCGGCGAGTTCACCGGCGACCGCGAAGTGCGCGTGGGCGGCGATGACGGCTTCGAACCTCGCCGAGGCGGCCCCACCGTTCGCGGACCCGTCCGTGGCGTTGACGGCCGAGGCATCGGCGTCGGGGTCGGCCAGTCCTGCCCGGGCGGCAGCCAGGTAGGCGACGGTGACGGCACCGAGAGAGCACCCGGTGCCGATGACCATCGGCATGAACTCATGTCCGCCGGTGATGCGGGCGACGTGGACGGTGCCGTCGATATGGGCGACGACGGCATCGGTGGGTCCGGACACGGCGACGATCGCACCGGTTTCCCTGGCCAGCTTTGCGGCGGCGGGGAGGACGGCATCGACTTCAGCGGTGGAGTCGACTCCACGACCGCCGAGTCCGACTCCGGCGAGAGCCGCGATCTCGGAGGCATTGCCGCGGATGGCGGTGGGGTGATCGGCGGCGGCGCGGCGGATGCGGGAGGTGCGGAAGTCGACGGCGCCGACGCTCACGGGGTCGAGGACCCAGGGTTTGCCGGCGGCGTTGGCGACGTCGATGGCGGCATCGGCGGCGAGCAGCTGGTGGTTGGAGGCGGTGCCGAAGTTGACGAGGACTCCGCTGGCGATTCCGGCGAACTGTCCGGCGTCGGCTTCGTGGTCGAGCATCGCCGGGGAGGCGCCGACAGCCAGGAGCACGTTCGCGCTGAACTGCTGCACGACGGTGTTCGTGATGCATTGGATGAGTGGATTGCTTGCGCGCAGTCGCGCATTCGCAGAACGCAGGTCGAAGTCAACCATGACGATCCCTTCGCTAGTATGGCCCAGATCAGGTTCGATGGGTGTTCTCTCAGCCTCGGTGTCCTCCGTGCGCAGCTCTTCGGTGCGAACGGATCCTCGTGAGGCACCCCATGTCATTGGCTTCGACTGTATCAGCCCGACTGAGGCACGGCGACTCCTTGGATGCTCAGTGCCGACCGCTCGACTTGACGTCGCTGTATCAAGCAATGCATTGCGCGCTCGACGCTCAGGCGAGCGGTCGGCAGAGGGAGCTCTTGCGGAACCGAGAGGTCGACGACAACTTGAGCGCTCAGCGCTGAGCGGACGCCCCTGTGCCGCCGACCCGGCACTACCCGCGCCCGACGTACCTCTGGCCTCGGCGGCTGAGCGCATCGATGACGACGGCGGTGAGCAAGACGAGCGCGGTGATGATCTGCTGTGCATCGGAGTTGAAGCCGATGAGGTAGAGACCGTTGTTGATCGCGCCGACGACCAGTGCGCCGAGCACTGCCGCCCAGGCAGTTCCGCGACCACCGAACAGCGAGGTGCCGCCGATGACGGCCGCAGCGATCGCGTTGAGCAGGTCCTGCGTGCTCACCAGCGTCGATCCCGCGTTCGTCGTCACTCCGGTCTTGATGAATCCGAACAGAGCGGCCAGCACTCCGGCAGCCATGAACACGCTGATGCGCACCCAGGTCACGCGGATGCCGGCACGCCGGGCGGCTTCGACCTTGCCGCCGACGGCGTAGATCGAACGACCATAACGGGTCTTGCGCAGCACGAGGTCGATGATGATCGCGATGACGATCATGAGGAAGAACGGCATCGCCAGACCGAAGTCCTGATTGACGAGGATGAGGAAGCCGAACACGATCGCGGCCAGCAGGACGATCCTCACGATCACCGAAGTCCAGCTCGGAGCGCTGAGACCCTCCCGGTGGCGGCGCAACTTCGAATAGATGATGCCGACGCCGAATCCGATGATCGCGATCGCACCGAAGACATAGGCCCAGATCGCCGGGAAATAGAAGCTCGCGAAGTCGAAGGCGAAGGTGTCCGACATCGACAGGTTCTTCTGCGTACCCAGGGTTGTCAGCGTCAGGCCGGTGAACGCGAGCAAGCCGGCCAGGGTCACCACGAACGCCGGGATGCCGACGACGGCGAAGAACCAGCCCTGGATCGCACCGACGACCAGGCCGAGCAGCAGCATGATGACCAGCGCCAGGGCCGGCGGCACACCTTGCCTCACCACCAGAACACCGAGCAGCGAGGCGGCCAATCCGCCCAACTGCGCCAGGGAGAGGTCGATCTCGCCGAGGAGCAGGATGAGGTTGATGCCCAGGGCAAGTATCGCGAGGAATGCGACCTGGGTGGAGAGGTTGACGAGGTTGGCCGGAGAGATGAAATTCGAGTCGGCCGTCTGGAAGACGATGACGATGACGATGAGGGCGAAGATGACCGGGAACGATCCGAGCTGGCCCTCTTTGACCCGTCGCAGGAACGTTCCGACGACGCCTTCGTGAGAGATCCGTTCGTCGGTGATGAAGGAATTGCGGGTCATCGACGCTCACCCCTCCGTGCCGCACGCTTGGTCACGACGTTGTCGCTGGCCCCGGTGATCGCGGCCACGAGCACGTCCGTGCGTTCGTCGCCAGGGAAGTCACCGGCGTCCTTGCCCAAGCGCAGCACGTGCACCCGCTCGCACACAGCCTGCACGTCAGCCATATTGTGGCTGACGAGCAGCACCCCGAGGTCACGTTCCTTCAGCCGTTCGATGAGGTTGAGCACCTCGGCCGTCTGGGCGACACCGAGCGCCGCCGTCGGCTCGTCGAGCATGACCAGGGAGGGTTCGCCCAGCAGCGAGCGAGCGATCGCGACGGTCTGACGCTGACCGCCGGACAGGGCCGCGATCGGCACTCGCACGCTCGGGATCTTCGCTGACAGACTGCGCAGCAGCTCCCAGGATTTGGCCTCCATGGACACCTCGTCGAGCACTCCGCCGCGGGTCTTCTCATGTCCGAGGAAGAGGTTGGCGACGACGTCGAGGTTCTCGCACAGGGCCAAGTCTTGGAACACGGTGGCCACTCCGGCCCTCTGCGCGTCCTTCGGGGAGGAGAACCTCTGCGCCGTTCCGTTCATGATGAGCTCGCCCTCATCGGCGGCATGGACTCCGGCGATGACCTTGATCAGCGTCGATTTGCCGGCGCCGTTGTCGCCGACAAGGCCGACGACCTCGCCGCGGCCGACGCTGAGATTGATGTCGGTCAGTGCCTGAACGGCACCGAATCGCTTGTTGATTCCGCGCAGTTCGAGCACCGGCTCGCTGTCGCTGCCCGGCGTCCGCGTCGCCGCAGATGCCTGGTCAGGTGTCTCTGGTGTCATCTGTTCCTACTTGTCGCAGTCGTTGACCCCGGCAGCCGGCGACCGGTGATGGTCGCCGGCTCGAGGTCGGTCGCATCAGATCGTGAGCGCGCACGTGCTCACTTCACGCCGGCATCGGCACAGAGCTTCTCCACCTTGCTCGTGCAGATATCAGAGGCCTTGATCTGGTCGCCGACGATGTCCTTGATGTTGTCCTTGGTCACGACCTTGGCCTCGACGAAGTCCGTCGGGGTGTCTTTGTAGGTCGTGCTCGCTTCGACGTCCTCGCCCGCAGCCAGAGCCACAGCGGCCTTGGCGGCGAACTCCGCCTGCGGTGGGATCGACTTGTAGATCGTGGCGAACTGATCACCCTTGAGGATGTTCTGCAGACCGTCGACCTCAGCGTCCTGGCCGGTCACCACGGTTTCGACCTTGGCCTTCTTCGTCGCGGCGATGACGCCGCCGGCGGTGCCGTCGTTGGCCGCGTAGATGGCGATCGGCTTCTCACCGTCGCCCTGCAGCTGGCCTTCGACCCACTGGCGGGCGTCGTCGGGGTTCCAGTCGAGGGTGTCATGTCTGGCGGCGATATCGACGCCGGCACCTTTGAGAGTCTCTTCGGCACCGGCCTTGAAGTCCGCGGCGTTCGGGTCTTTCGGGTCACCGTTGACCATCCACACCGGGCCCGATTTCGGGTCGACTCCGGCCTCCTTGAGCCCGTCGAGCACGGCCTGGCCTTGGAGGTTGCCGATCTTCTTGTTATCGAACGAGGTGTAGTAGTCCGCGCCCTCGAAGAAACGGTCGTAGGAGATGACCGGGATCTTCTTCGCTTCTGCCTTCGACAGCGCCGATGCCACCGCTGAGGCATCGACTGGGTCGAGCACGATGGCATCGACACCTTCGGTCACTGCGGCTTCGAACTGCTGTTGCTGCTGGGTCGCATCCTGATTGGCGTTGCGGTATTCGACCTTCGCATCCGGATTGGCCTCTTTGAGGTACTTCTCGAAGTTCGGTTTGTCGAGCGACTCGTATCTGGTGGTCTTCGACTCGGGCAGCAGCAGTGCGATCGTGACGTCTCCGTCGCCGCCGGATCCGCTGTCCGCCTCGTCGTTTCCCTGCCCTTTCTGATTGCCGCAGCCGCTGAGTGCAAGAGCACCGATCGCGACCGAGGCGCCGAAGAGCGCCAGCTTCTTGTGGGACTTAAGGTTGTGCCTCATTGTGAACCTTTCAATCAATCTGACAACGTTGTCAGGCTGTTGAATATGATTCGCTCAACGCCGTCTGCTGTCAACTGTTTCGACAAAAGTTTTCAGCGGGTGTCCGGCGGCTCTTCACCGCTGCCACGAGCGATGACGCACAGCGCGTTGTCGAAATCGGGCACGCTGTCGTCGACACGACAATGCCCCATCGTCTCCGCCGCGATCGGGCCGTTTCCCTCACCGAGGCGGCCCCCGCCGGCCCCGGCAGCGCTGGGTTCCACCCCCGCACCGCTGGGTTCCGCACCGGCCCGGAGCCTGCGGACCGCCTCGGCGGCAAAGGACTCGACGTTGCGATCGACGACGGTGACGTCGAGGAGTTCGGCCGTGGGGAAATCGTCGATGCCCACCAGGGCCGGCCATTCGCCGAGGCGGCGGCAGGCATCGATGGCGCCCTGCGTGAGCGTGGCCGAGAGGGTGATGAGGGCACCGGGGGCGCTGCGGGAGCCGAGCCAGGCGGCGACGACGTTCTTTGCGCTGGCTTCGTCGTGGGCGTCTTCGCGCATATACGCGCGCCAGCCGACACCGCGACGGCCGGCGACGGCATCCTGGATTCCCTGCAGGCGGCGGGTGGTGATGAGGCTGGGCGATTGATCTCCGATGACGCCGAGTGCCATGTGTCCGTGTGCGAGCAGCTGCTCGGCCGCGAGGCGTCCCGCTTCACGGTCATCACCTGCGACGATGCCGATGCCGGGACTGTCGACCGCCGGGTCCAGGGAGACGATTCTGGTGCCTGGCGCCGAGGCGGCTCGTGCGTAGGTCTCGGCCGCCTCGGGGTGGGCGCGGATGACGATGATCCCGGTCAGATCGTTGGCGAGGCATTCGTCGAGGAAGGCTTCCTCCCGGTCGGGATCGTCACCGACGACGGTCACTACAGGGCGCAGGTCGACGGCTGCGAGTTCGGCTTCCACGGCGGCGAAGGCACGAGCCTGAAAGGCGTCCCCGGCATCGGAGAGGACCACGCCGATATAGGGTGAGCGGCCTCCGGCACGCAAGCGCCGGGCTGTGGAATTGAGTCGGAATCCGAGTTCTTCTGCGGCGGTTTCGACCTTCTCCGCGGTCGAGGCGGCAACGTGCTTTTCGCCGTTGAGGACGCGGGAGGCCGTCTTGATGCTCACACCGGCGCGGGCAGCGACCGTGGCCAGGGTCGGCCGATCGTTCTGCTTCGCCATGTGCGCACCTTTGAGTCTGAGGACCGATTCGTGACTCTGCGCAGCGACGCGCAGGCAACCGTTGGAATGATACTAACCGCTGAGGTGAAGGATGAACGCACTCGCCGAGGTGGGGCTCCGCTGCGAAGCCCCACCTCGGCGATCGCGGTGTTCGGACTTCGGCGCCTCACCCACCGCTCAACTCAGCGCCGACCGCACACATCGGCTCGGTCGCATCGCATCGACCGCTCAAGTCCGCACCGACCGCGCGCCGCATAGCTCGCTGCAGTGTCGCTGAGGTGAGCGGTCGGCAGATAGCGGCCGCGTCAACGGTCCCCGGGATCAGTCCGGCAGGCTCGTCACTGCCCGGTTGAAGTCCATGGCGGTCTTGATCCAGAACGCCAACTGTTCGTCATCACGGACAGACTCTGCGCTCACGTTGATCCATCCCGGCCCCATGTTTCGCCCGGTTCCCATCTCGGCTTGGGCCGCATCCGGTCGCTTGAGGAGCTCGTCGTGCCGAGCGGCATCGACTCGCGCTGACGGTGCCAACGGCATCCGGGTGGGGGATTTCGGGGGTCTGAAGGGGTGCTGAGGTGGGTGTCGCTTCGGTGTCATAGAGCAGAGAAGTCGTCACTGTGAGGTTTCCTCCTTCGATGATGCGCACCGCGAAGCGCGGCTCGCATTAGGGAAACCTACCCTAACTTTCCGGGTTGGCGAAGAGAGTCTTCGCCGATCCGACAACTACGGGCGTCGCGCATCCGTCGGGCAAGACCGTGCCCGCGCCCAGGTCTCATGCGGCAAGGAGGCTGTTCGCACTACGGGCGCATCGGGCAGAAAAGCGCTGAGTGGCCTTCGTCACATGCAGGTGTGTTGTCCAACATCGTGAGACGTTCATGGCGGATCCGGCTCCCGAGTTCCGGACGCCCCGTGCGGAGTCCCGAGGCATAATTCCGCACAGATCGTCCGGAACTCGGCCTTTACCGCTTCGCCTCAGCAAATATGGGTCGCTATCGGATACTTTTGTCGCCGGAAAGTATCCGATGCTGACCTAGATCTGCCGCTCGTTGGGCGCATGGATCAATCCTCACAGAACGATTCGTCGTCGATCAGCACCGCCGCCAGGACCGTGCAGATCACGAAGACTCCAGAGGCTGTGGCCACAGGAATCATCAGGCTGATTGTGCCCAGAAGGCCTCCCGCCAAGGAGCCGATGGCAAGTCCGGACAGCCCCATGACGCGAGTCGCGCCGCCGACCTTTCCCAGCAGCGAATCGGGCACGAGCCTCTGGCGGAGCGAAGTCGAGCAGATGTTCCATACGACCGCGTGGAAGATGTAGACGGCCAATAAGGCTCCTGCGATCCGCGGGTCTGTTGTGAATGTGAGCCCACCCAGCGAGAGCGCTCCGAGCAGAAGACTCGCGGCGATGGTCCATTTCGCGCCCAGTCGGCGTCGCAGTGCGGGTGCTGCAAAGGTTGCGAGGAGACCGCCGAGTGCGGAGAACGCGAGGAGGAAACCATAGGCTGTCTCACCGAGTCCGAGCCGGTCTCGGGCGATCAGCACGAGGATCGAAAACGCCAGCATGTATCCGATACTGGCTAGGGCACCGATCAGAGCAAGCCCACCGACGAGTTTGTGACGAGCCAGCCACGCAAGGCCGTCCATGGATTCGCGGTACATCTCCATGGGCGAGGGGAAGCTCCCGGCGATCCGCTGCTGTGACGACAGGTCGTGTTCGCGTCGGGCCCGGCGGGCGGGCAGAGCCAAAGCGATCAGACCCGCTGCTGACCACAGTCCTCCCATTGCGAAGACCGGCGCTGACGCTGCGATCGCAATGAGAAGTCCTCCTAACGGAGGTCCTACGAATTCATCGGCGACGAGTTGCGCAGCGGCGATTCTTCCATTTGCTGCCTCCAATCTTCCACGGTCGAACAGCGACGGCAGGATTGCGACGGCAGCGTTGTCCGCAGTGCTCTCCAAAGCGGCCACCACCGCCATGGCAAGGTAGAGCGCGACAAGTGACGACAGCCCGAACTGCAATGAGAGCGCGAATCCCAGCAGCGCGAGTCCCCGCAGAAGATTGGCAACGACGATCAGTTTCCGGCGTTCAAGTCGATCCACGACAACACCGATAGGCAATGCGACGAAGAGGCGGACGACCGCATAGAGGGTAGCCAAACCAGCGATGATTCGCGGGTCATCGGTGAATGACGCAGCGAGCAGAGGCATCGAGACAAAGGCCAGGCCATCCGCGAGATTCGAGAGTGCATTGGCTCCCCACAGCACTCGGAAGCTGCGGCTCAACGACATTTAGTCAGTCTACGAGAGTCTGTGCCTCGACCCGCTGCTCTGCGCAAGGAGAAGAGCCTGCGCCTCGACCCGAAGCTCTGCGCAAGGAGAGAGGAACGGCAAGTGCGAGGCACCACGCTCGCTGAGTTCCGGACGCCCCGTGCGGGGTCTCAGCACAGAATCCCGCACGGATCGTCCGGAACTCCACCTTCGCCCCTCCGCTTGAGCAAACTTAGGTCACCATCGGATACTTCTGTCGCCGGAAAAGTATCCGATGCTGACCTACTTTCGGTCAGACAGTATCCGAAGCTGACCTAGAAATGCCGCGCACTCGCGAACGCACGAAAAAGCCGCAACCCCCGCGCATTCGCAGACGCACGAAAAAGCCGCAGCCTCCGCGCAAACGCGGAAACTGCGGCTTCTCATCGACCAGAGTCCCCTCTGCCAGAGGTCCTGCCTACCTCACTTCACGACGTAGTTCGGGGCCTCGACGGTCATCTGGATATCGTGCGGGTGACTTTCCTTCAACCCAGCCGTGGTCAGACGGACGAACTTGCCCTTGGCCTTGAGCTCGTCGACGGTGCGGGCGCCGACGTAGAACATCGTCTGGCGCAGACCTCCGGTGAGCTGGTGGGCGACCTGCTTGAGGTGACCGCGATAGGCGACACGACCTTCGATGCCCTCGGGGATGAGGTCGGTGTCGGTGGCGATATCGGCCTGGAAGTAGCGATCCTTCGAATACGACTTGCCCTTGCGCGGAGCCATCGCGCCCAGCGAGCCCATGCCGCGGTAGGCCTTGTACTGCTTGCCGTTGACGAAGATGAGTTCGCCCGGCGACTCGTTGCACCCGGCCAGCAGGGATCCGAGCATGACGGTGTCGGCACCGGCGACCAGCGCCTTGCCGATGTCACCGGAGTACTGGAGTCCGCCGTCGGCGATGACCGGGACGCCGGCGGCTCGGGCGGCCTGAGCGGCGAGGTGGACGGCGGTGACCTGCGGGACGCCGACACCGGCGACGACGCGGGTGGTGCAGATCGATCCGGGTCCCACGCCGACCTTGACGGCGTCGACTCCGGCCTCGACGAGCGCCTGCGCGCCTTCCTTCGTGGCGACGTTTCCGCCGATGATCTGCACGCCGGAGAACGCCGGATCGGACTTGACCTTCTTGATCATGTCGGTGACTCCGCGGGCGTGACCGTTGGCGGTGTCGACGACGAGGACGTCGGCTCCCGCCTCGGCGAGCAGTCCTGCACGCTCGTAGGCGTCGCCGTAGAATCCGACGGCGGCACCGACACGCAGGCGACCCTCGTCGTCCTTGGTCGCCAGCGGGTATTCCTCGGTCTTGACGAAGTCCTTGACGGTGATGAGGCCCTGGATGACGTTATTGTCATCGACGAGGGGCAGCTTCTCGACCTTGTGTTCGGCGAGCAGCTCGAAGGCCTTCTCGGCGGCCACGCCGACGGGGGCGGTGACCAGCGGCATCTTCGTCATCGTCTCGGCGACGGTGCGCGTGGGGAATTCGCTGCGGGTGACGAAGCGCAGGTCGCGGTTGGTCACGATGCCGACGAGCACATTGTTCTCGTCAACGACGGGCAGTCCGGAGATGCGGTACTTGCCGCAGATCTCGTCGAGCTCTTCCAGCGTCTTGTCCGCGGTGATCGTCAGCGGGTCGTTGATCATGCCCGATTCGGAGCGCTTGACGTAATCGACCTGGTTCGCCTGATCCTCGGCGGAGAGGTTGCGGTGGATGATGCCCAGGCCGCCGATGCGGGCCATGGCGATCGCCATCCGGGATTCGGTCACGGTGTCCATCGCCGCGGAGACGAGCGGAATGTTGAGTTCGATCTCCTTGGTCACCCGGGAGGCCGTGGAGGCTTCGGAAGGGATGACATCGGTGTCGCCTGGCAGGAGGAGGACATCGTCATACGTGAGTCCCGTCAGCGAGAACGGATCGTTTGCGGCCTGTGATTCCTGCTCAGGGTTTCCCATGAAGACAGCCTTTCGACGCGAAGATACGGTGGCTCAATGCTATCGGAGCGCGACAGCCGACGGCTATGGGTTCAAGTACCGAGCACTGTGAGACTGGCTACACAGGAAAAGCTGTCGGATTCGTGCGGGAAACCTTCACCGAGGCGGCTCATCGTCAAGCCATCACCGAAACAGGTGGCCGCCGCCCCATCCTCACCGAAGCTCTACCGCCCCTCCCCCACGGACCGTGCGAGGTCGAGGGTCGAGGCTTCGGAGTCGTCGAGGTGGATGCGCAGCAGCCCTTCGGCGCCCTGCCGGTCCCCGGACTTCATCTTCTCGAGGATATCCCGGTGCGGATTCGCCCAGTGCGAATGGTATTTGCCGGGTTCGGGCGAGCGCGAAAACGTCGTCGACAGCCGAGCCATGAGGTTGAGGTAGAACTCGTTGAGAAGCGGTGAACCAAGGAGGCCGACGATCGCGCGGTGGAACGATGCCGAGTGTTCCTGCGCATCGGCCCAGGTTTCGTTCTTCGGTGCGGTTTCGGCCCGGACCACGGAGGCTTCGACGGCGGCCATCGCCTCGTCGGTGGCATCCTGCGATTCCTGGACGGCGCGGATCTCGAAGACTCGGCGGGCACGGTAGAGGTCCTTGAGCTCGTCGATGCCGAAGGTGGAGACGAAGAAACCCCGGTTGGGCTCCTGGGTGAGCAGCCCGGCGTGGCGCAGCAGGCTCAGCGATTCGCGGGCGGTGTTGCGCGAAACGTTGAACTCCTTGGCCAAGGCACCATCGCGGACCGGGCTTCCCGCCGGGTATTCACCACTGGTGATGCGGGTGCGGACAAGGGCGACGATCGCCTCTGACGTGCAGCCGGGGGAATGTGGACTCATACCACCAGGCTACCGTGTCCCCGCCGACCATGGGCGAACTTCGCCGCCGACTCTGCCTGAGCCGACCGCTCAGGACGCAGCGACCGCACCCGGGTCGAGGCTCAGATGCGAGCTGAAATGGCGCGGGCACCCCGTCAGCGGATCGTCGAATGCGATCTCCGCGGCCAACAGCTGCAGTGGTGACGTGAAGTCGTACGGATCCGGGCCGAGATCGACCGGATAGACCGGATCACCGAGGATGGGCAGCCCGAGCCCGTTCATGTGCACCCGCAGCTGGTGGGTCTTGCCCGTGACCGGCGCAAGTTCGTACTCGGCAATCCCTCCCCGAGGCGGACCTTCGTCCTCGTCTCCCGCCCATTCGGACGGTGCATGGTCACCTCCCCCTCGCCGAGGCGGCCCAACTGCATCCGTATCCACTCGAGTCCCGCTGGGGCTGAGTCCCTGTGCTCCGATCGTGCGCACGAGTCGGATCCGACTGACCGCGTTCGACTCCCCCGCGACTTCGAGCACCTGGCGTCCGCCGACAGGCTTGACCAGGCGCGATTCCCGGACAATCGGGAATTCGAGCTCCGGCGGCGGGGCCGGCGCCAGAGCTCGGTAGGTCTTGTGAACCCTGCGGTCTTGGAACAGACGCTGGTAGCGGCCGCGCGTCTCGGGCCGTTTCGACAGAACCAGCAGACCGGCGGTGATCCGGTCGAGTCGGTGGATGGCGACGAGGTCGGGCTGGTCGAGATCGACACGCAGCCGGGTGACGACGCATTCGCGCACGAAGCGCCCGTTCGGAGTGCTGGCGAGGAAATGAGGTTTGTCGACGACGATCAGGTCCTCGTCCTCGAACACGATCCCGACGTCGAAGGGGATCCGCTCTTCGGCCGGGACCGGGCGATGGAAGAAGTAGAACCCGCCGGGAATGACCGGATCGTCCCAGGTCACCGGGCGCCCCGCCTCGTCGCACATGTCCCCATCAGTCAGCAGCGCCTGTCGGGACTCGGGGGCCGCCTCGGGGAATTCGGTCTCGAGCCAGTCGCCGATCGAGTCGGGAACGGGCAGGTGGTTCTTCGCATGGGTGGCCTTGCCACCGGGGGCCCGCAGAGCGGTCGCCGAGATTCCCTCTCGGGGCGGAAGCGGACTGCGGGGCATGGGGCCAAGTCTATGCGGTGCCGCCTTCGTCCCCAGCCGATGCGGCGCCACAATCGTCCCCAGTCGATGCGGTGCCGCCATCGGCACGGTCGCGGAAGCTTTCGCGCGAAAGCACGGTCGCGAAAGCACCGTCGCGGAAGCACGGTCGCGAAAGCACCGGCGCGGAAGCTCTGGCGCGGAACCGCACAGAATCTGCCGGATACCGCAGATCGGCCGCGGTTTCCGCAAAACTCCGAGACGCCTTCGAATTCCCGCCGGCCGAGCACCTATGGTGGGACACATGGACCGCATCGAACTCACGCAGGATGTCCTCTGCGAGAAGGTCGTCACCCCGATCGTTCTCGGAATGTTCGCGAACTACGAATGGGACAGCATCGCGATGCTCCGAGACACCGAGGATGAGCGTCGGCTCATTGCGCGGATCGTCGTCGCCGGGGAGGCCATTGAAGTCCTCCTCGACTTCCCCGGAAACGAGGAGAACCTCTACGACATGCAGGAACGACTGGTCGCAGAGTTCCGGGCGTTCATCGACAGATCCGAGTTCGGGGCACGTCGCACTTCGGAGTGGGAAGCCGATTCGTTCAATCTCGAACAGAAGCCGGCTGTCGTCTCCCGCACACCGCGACCGGATTTCGACGGACCGCCGGACTGCGTTCAGCGTCGCCTGCGCAACGGCGGGAGGGTCATGCGCGTCGACCGCCGCCGCTGCGTCTCCGCGCACCGCCGCAGCTGAACAACCGCCCCGCTGCACCCTGCCCCCACCGCACTCGGCTGCGCGCCGGAGGCCCCGCGTCGCGGCACAGTTTGAGTTGAATAGCCCAGTTTCAAACATGTGCTGTTCAACTCAGACTGTGCTTTCAGCGACAGGACATCCCGCTCACGCCCGGGCGACGAGGAAGTCGATGTCGACACCGTCGGGCAGGGCACCGTACTCGCGGCCCCGATCGGCACCGAGGCGGGCCGCCGCAAAACTCGATGCCACCTCAAATGGCGCGGATTCGAAGAGGATCGCCGCCTGCATGAGCAGCGCCATCTTCTCCACGAGAACTCGGCCTCGCCCCTGCAGCGCCGCCTGCGCGGCCGCATCCCCGGAATCCAGATCCTGCACCGCTGACTGCAGCGACCGCGCCAGCGATTCGTAGGCTGCATCGAAGTCCGTGTGCTGGCCCAATCCGGTCTCGAGGAAGCCGAGGAACGACTTGGCACTTCGCGGTTCACGGGCCAAGGCACGCAGCACGTCGAGGACGATGACGTTTCCGGATCCTTCCCACACCGCCATCACCGGCTGCTCCCGGTAGCGGCGGGCCAGGGGGAACGCTTCGGTGTAGCCGTTGCCGCCGAGGCACTCGAGTGCTTCGTACGCGTGCTCGGGCCCACGTTTGCAGATCCAGTACTTCCCGACAGCCGTGGCAAGGCGCCGGAAGTCGGCCGCCTCGGGGCTGTCGTCGTCGTAGGCGGCGGCAAGATGCAGCGCCGTGTAGGTGGCCGCTTCGGTTTCGAGCTGGAGGTCGGCGATGACCGCGCGCATGAGCGGCTGGTCGATGAGCTTGGTGCCGAAGGCCGCGCGCCCACGGGCGTGCCAGGCCGCCTCGGCCACACTTTGGCGCATCCCCGCGGCCGAGCCGAGGACGCAGTCGAGCCGGGTCTGGGCGACCATCTCGATGATCGTGCGCACTCCCCTGCCCGGCTGCCCCAGCAGCCACCCCTGGGTGGCGTCGAACTCGACTTCCGAGGAGGCATTGGATCTGTTCCCCAACTTGTCCTTGAGCCGCTGGATCCGCACCGAGTTGAGGTCACCGCCGGGCAGCACTCGGGGCACGACGAAGCAGCTCGGTCCCTCATCAAGTTGGGCGATGACGAGGAAGGCATCGGACTGCGGAGCCGAACAGAACCATTTGTGGCCGGTGATGAGGTAGTGGTCGCCGACCGGGACCGCAGTGGTGGTGTTCGCGCGGATGTCCGATCCGCCCTGTTTCTCCGTCATCGCCATGCCGAAGGTCACTGCGGACTTCGTCGCCGGGTCGACCCTCCGCGGATCGTACCCGGCGGCGGTGGCACGCGGCACCCAGAAATCGGCGAGAGCGGAGTCGACGAGCAGGGACGGCACGACCGCGTGCGTCATCGACACCGGGCAGGCGTGGCCGGGTTCGATCTGGGAGAAGAGCATGAACCGCACGGCGCGTTCGACGTTCGCCCCCGGCCCGGGATGAGTCCAGGCGTAGGAGTGGGCTTCCGCGTCGAGTGCATCGCCGATGATCCGGTGGTAAGCCGGGTGGAATTCGATCTCGTCGACGCGATTGCCCCAGTCGTCGTGGGTCCGCAGCACCGGCCCGTGGACGTTGACCAAGCGTGCGTCGTTGATGAAATCGGCGCTGCCGACGAGCGCCCCGATGCGCTCGAGCTCATCGTGCGAGGCACCCGGCGAATAGTGGGCGAGCGCGTCTTTCAGGGCCGTATTCAGCGAGAACTCGTTGATATCTCGCCGAGGCGGCGCCTGGTTGAACACCGTATGCGTCGTCCGCGGGGTGGTGGGGTCCGACCCGGGGTCTGCCGAGCGTGCGGCTGCAGGGTTCGCTTTCGTTGACGCGGTGTCGGGCGTCGTGGTCATGGTTCTCCTAATGCGGATCTGGTGTAGGTGGTCAGTGCCTTGATGAGGGACTCGATCTCTGCGGAGCTCGGATTCGGGGTGGCCGGATCGAGGATGTCGACGAGGTTCTCTCCGACGCTTCCGACGATCGACCGGGCGACCACCTCGGCGGGGATCGTCGTGCTGCCCACCCGGTCAAGGGCTGCCCCGATGGCGGCGACGTATCCGCGGCGCAGCCGCAGACGTTCGCTCTGCACAGGCTCGGGAACCTCTTCGAGCAGCAGGGCGTGGGCGAGCCGGCGACCGGCCACGGCGCGGCGGACGAAGACTTCGACGGTCGATTCCGCGACCTCGGCGGCGGTGGATGCTTCGGCGACGGTACCGGCGATGACCTCCAGCTCGTGGCCTGCCGCCTGCGCGAAGACCAGCCGCAGCAGCTCGTCTCGGCTGCTGAAGTACGTGTAGATCGACCCGGCACTGCAATCGGCCTCGACGGCAACCGCGGCCACACTCGCCGAGGCGAATCCTCCGCGGGCAATGACATGTCGAGTGGCGCGTTCGATGCCGGCCCGACGCGCCTCGGCATTGGCCCGAGTGCGCTGGGTTGCGCGATACGCCATCCTCACCTCGGATCGTCGAAGGGCTCACTTCCCCAAAGAAATGAATCGTGGTTCAATTGTTTTCAGTATGGCACTCGTCACAAGGAGAAGCAATGAAGCTCGGAACCATGCTCGACACCACCGTCCTGCGGAACCCGGACAAGGAAGCCCTGGTCTATGAGGATCAGCGCCTCACCTACGCCGAGCTGCGGCACCGAGCACTCAAGGCAGCCCAGGTGCTCGCCGACAACGGCGTCGGCTCCGGCGATGTCGTTGCCATTATGACCTTCAACGTCCCGGGGTTCGTCTTCGCCGCCTTCGGTGCGTGGTACCTCGGCGCGACCGTCGTGCCGGTCAATCACAAGTTCCAAGCTCCGGAGGTCGAATACACGATCGAGCACTCGGGAGCGAGGCTCGGCATCGTCAGCACCGAACTCGCCGAGATCGCGCGGGCCGGGGCACCGGACATCGCCTGGCTGGAGACCGAGCCCAACACCCCGGGCAGCTTCGATGTCCAGCTCGATGCCGCGACCGAGGCCGACCCCGGGGACTTCACCGATGAACAGGTCGCGCAGATCCTCTACACCTCCGGCACGACGAGCTCACCGAAGGGATGCGTGCATTCGCACCGCAACATCGTCCAAGTCGGCACTCTCATCAACCTCAATATGGGCTACCGCAGCGACGACCGGTACCTCATCTGCATGCCGATCTGGCATTCGGCGCCGCTGAATATCGCCCTCATCCCGACGATCCAGATGGGTGGGACCGTCGTCCTCCAGCGGGCGTATCACCCGGTGGAGTCGATGCAGATCATCGCAGCGGAGCAGATCACGACGTTCTTCGGACCCACTGTCGCCTATGTCGCGCCGATCATGACCGCGAAGAAGCTCGGCTTCGATTTCTCCGACTACGACTTCTCGTCCATTCGCCGGTGGAACTACGGCGGCGCTCCGATCGACCGCGCGACGGCGGCCATGCTCATCGAGGCCTATGGGACGAACCAGTTCTACAACCTCTTCGGCATGTCCGAGATGGGGCCGACCGGCTGCCTTCTCGGACCTGAGGACCAGCTCCGCAAGGCCGGATCCGTCGGCAGGCATGCCATGGTCGGCAACGCCATGCGCGTGGTCACGGCCGACGGTGCCGAGGCAGGTCCCGGTCAGACCGGCGAGATCTGGTTCGCCGGTGACACCCGGATGCGCGAATACCTCGGCAATCCCCAAGCAACCGAGGCGGCCTTCGAGGGCGAGTGGTACAAGACCGGTGATCTCGCACGGCTCGACGAGGACGGGTATCTCTATATCGTCGACCGCTCGAAGGACGTCATCATCGTCGGCGGCGAGAATGTATTCTCCCTCGAGGTCGAGGAGGTTATCATCACCCACGAACGGGTCGCCGACGTCGCGGTGGTGGCGAAGCCGGATCCGCAGTGGGGCGAGCAGGTCGTCGCCTTCATCACGACCACCGATGGTGAGGACTTCGGTGTCGAAGAGCTGCGCGACCACCTGGCCGACAAGCTCGCCCGCTACAAGCTGCCGCGCGAAGTACTGACCGTCGATGAACTGCCGCGCAACCCCTCAGGCAAGCTGCTCAAGCACAAGCTGCGCAGCGAGGTGGCCGCCGACTGAGGCCCGTCCGTCTGTGTCTGCATGAACAGCCGCAGTCCGGCGGTCGGCAGGGCGATCCCGACTCCGGGCACAGCCTCGGTGAGGCGTCCTTCCCGGCGCCTACCTCACACGGCTTCGAGTGCCTCGACGGGACTGATCGAGGTGGCCGCGCGGGCGGGTTCGCGGCTGGCGACGAATACGGCGATGAGGGTGCAGACGATGACGGCGATGACCGCGATGACAACCGCCCAGGGCACGCTCGGTGCGAAGAGGCCGAGCAGGGGCGAGAGCAGGGTCAGTGCGCCGACCCACCCGAAGACGATGCCCAGCGGGACGGCGACCGCGCAGGCGGTCAGGCTCAGCTGCAGGCCTTCGGCGGTGATCATCCGACGCACGCGCTTCGGGGTCTGGCCGAGCGCCATGAGCAGCCCGATCTCCTGAGTGCGCTGACGCACGGAGAGCATGAGTGTGTTCGCGACGCCGATGATGGCGATGATCACGGAGAAGAGGATGAGGGTCAGCGCGAACAGCATCGACTTGTCGATGACGGTGGCCAGCGCGTCCTCGAGGCCGCCCCACCCTTCCTCGCCGAGCGACCGCGCGTACCGCAGCAGCTGATCGCGGAAGGTCGTCATGGCGGTAGCGAACATGACGATGAGCGTGATGCCGATGACGAGTCCGATGACCGTGCGGGCATTCCGGGTGGGATGGCGGGCGATCGTCGAGGCGGCCAACCGGGACACCGCGGTGCGCCCGCACAGCCAGCCGATCGCCGCCTGCAGGGGCGGCAGGATCCACGGATGGCCGATGATGACACCGAGGAAGGTCAGGCTCGACCCCAATGCGGTGAGCACCACGCTGATCAGGCTGATCCGATGGTCGGCAGCCCCGATCACGGCGTTGACGAGGAACGTCAGCCCCATCGACAGCAGAATCAGCGAGGCCGTGAGTCCGCCCAATGAGGCCCGGGCATCCTCGGGCCGGACCTCCACCGCCTGCGAGGTCGCCTCGATCGGCGAGATCCCGGTGATGCGGCGCGCCCCCAGGTACGCCGAAGCCCAAGTCACGATGATCGTGGCGAGGGCGGGAACGGCCATGGTCGGGGTGAGGAGGGCGACCTCCTCGGTGATGGCGCTGCCCAGATAATTCTGGGCCGCTTTCGCCAGCCCGGTCGATGCCGCGAAGGCGAGCACCGCGGCGGGGACGGAGATGATCAGTCCCTCCACCGAGGCGGCCCTGCGCAGCCGTTTCGACGACGCACCGATGAGGCGCAGCAGAGCCAGCTGGCGGCTGCGACCGGCGATGATGATCGAGAACGTGTTCGCGATGACGATCGCGGAGACGAAGAGGGCGATGAGGAAGAAGGTGACACCGATCATCGAGAGGAAGTTCTGCGCTGTCTCGGACTCGGCGATGATCTTCTCTGACGACAGCCACGCCGTGAGGATCGCGATGCCCTGCATGATCGCGGTGCCGAAGAGGGCGGCGATGAAGACGACGAGGACGCTGGGGAGGAACTGCCGCGGGTTGGTCCGGATCTCGCGCAGCGGGTTCATCGGCTCACCGCAGTGTCGGCGCGTTCGTCGATGCCGAGCATGGTCGAGGCGATCGCCTCGGCGGTGATGGCGTCGTTCAGCTCGGTCACCGGGGTGCCGTCGGCGATGAAGATGACGCGGTCGGCATGGGCGGCGACGATCGGGTCGTGGGTGACGAGCACGATCGACTGGCCGAAGTCACGGACGGCCTCGACCATGATCGCCATGACCTCGCGACCGGACTTCGCATCGAGGTTGCCGGTCGGTTCGTCGGCGAAGAGGATGTCCGGGCGGGTCGCGAGTGCCCGGGCGATGGCGGTGCGCTGCTGCTGGCCGCCGGAGAGCTCGTTGGGTCGGTGTTTGAGCCGGTCCTCCAACCCCAGGCGGTGAACGATCGTGGTGATCCAGGCACGCTCGTCGGCACCCGGCCGACGGTCGTCGAGTTCGAAGGGCAGGCGGATGTTCTCTTTGACGGTGAGGGTGGGCACGAGGTTGAAGGCCTGGAAGACGAACCCGATCCGGCGCCGGCGCAGAGCCGTGAGATCGTCGTCGCCAAGCGTGGTGATCTCCTGCTCGCCGAGGCGGACCTCTCCGGAAGTCGGCCGGTCGAGTCCGGCGAGGACGTGCATGAGTGTTGACTTCCCGGATCCCGAGGGCCCCATCACCGCGGTCAGCTTGGCCGGTGCGATGTCGAGGCTGACCCCGCTGAGAGCCGTGACCGCTGCCCCTTTCGGATCGAAGACCTTCGAAACGTCGCGAAGTCGGGCGATGGGCATCGTCGGGCCGGTGGTCATAGATTCCTCATGCGTCGGTGCACGCTGTCATTTCCAGACTAACGAGGATCAGCGCTCAGAAACATGAAAAGCGACTGGCCAGTAGGTGTGAGCGAGCTGTGGGAGGGCAAGATCCGCTTCGGCCCGCCTACGGAGCGTACCTTCTGGCTCTCCCACCTTCGAGATCGAAGCTGAGACCCTACCTGCGAGCGGCACGCAGCCGGCGATATGCGCGACGGGCGAACTCCGTGGTTCGGCGACCTGTGCTCTCCACGCGCCGGACTGCTCGGACAGCAGGTTCGGACTCGCGCCGCTCATCACGTCGGCGGGCCTCGTCGCGTTCGGCGCGTAGGCGCTGCAACTGCGACTTCACCGCCTGCACCTCTTCGTTCGCCCGTGCCGCCTTCCGGTCCTTGAGCGCCATCACCAGCCCGTAGTTCTGGACGGCGTTGAGACGTTCACGGACTACGCCGATGGCGTCGACGTATGGGCTGTCGATCGCTTCGGCGTGGAAGAAGCCGGGTGCTTCGGTCTCCGCCGCTCCGGGGCTGTCGCCCAGCGTCTTCGCGACGACGAAGTCCCACCACTGCTGATGCTCAGCGCGGCGCTTCTGCGACTGTGCACTCAGTCGGCCCGTGAGCTCGTCTCGGTTTCCCACCGCGCCGACGGCAGTCGACACGGTGTCGTCGACCGAATCGAGCGGCAGCACGTAATCCTCCATGCCGACGTTCTCCGCAGCTCCCCTCATCCGGATGGACGAATAGAGGTTGGGTGCCAATGAGACGGAGGGAATGCCCGCGGCTCCGGCGAAGATCGCCGCGTGGTAACGGGTGCCGACGACCAGTTGGGCCTGCTCCGTCAGAGCGATGAGCTCTCGTGCGGTGAGCATCCGCGTGGGAACGACCTCGGCATGCCCGCTGGCCTGAGCGATCTTCGGGTCGGTGAGCTGGTCTCTCGTCTCCGGTGCCGGGGGCAGCGCCCCTCCGTGCGGCACAAGCAGCACCCGCAGCCCGGTAACCTCGGCGAGCCGACGAGTGAGTTCCGCCAGTCGCGCATGGTATTCGTCATCACTGAACATCGGGGTCGAGGCCTTCTCGGCGAAGCTGGCCAGGATGAATGGACGCTCGGTCAGATCCGACACGGCAGACCGGTCCTCGTCGCGGGCTGTCAATGAGAACGCGTCGTCGACCTGACGGCGCACCGTCGCGGAACCTCGTCCGAGATCGTCGACGAGCTGGGTCGTGTAGCTTTCGCGGGTTCCGACGAACTCCGCCTCGGCGAGGAGGTCGTGGACGATGTCCCGATCCTCGTCGTAGATGAGCGGGCCGAGAGTCTGGTTGGTCAACGCATACGGTTTGCCGAGGGCACGGGCGATCTTCGCCAGGGTCGCACGCTCGTAGATGTGATGGGCGAACATCGAGTTGAGGTTGCCACCGCCCGCGATGAGGACGGCCGCGGAATTCCGGACTGCATCGACGACGTCGATCGCCGGGTCATCTGCCTTCAGCGCATTCCGATCTCCGGCAACGTAGTCGAGGATCTTCTTCATCCGAGAGGTATTGGGACGTCGGTCGCGCCTGAACCCGATGCGTCTGACAGCGTCGACGCCGTACATTTCGCTCGCGTGCTGGGGTTCACCGGCGATAAGCGTGATGGCGATATCCGCTCGGGCACGAAGCTCATCGATGGCCAGTTCCGTCATCGCCTCATCGCCGAGGTGGTAGAACTGGCTCCACCCGACATCGCCGATCATCGTAATTCTCTTCATGGGTCCCTTGTTCACTTCATGCACTGCAGAAGTTCAATCGAATGTTCCGATCACTGTAACGACAGCGATGCGTTCGCTCGTGAACAGCGCCTGTCTCCGAGGTGAATACGTTCGCGTTCAAGCCGACGCCGAGGTCAGGCTCGGACACAGCCACTCAGAATGCGTCGAAAAAGCGGCGGCCGCCTCGGCGAGGGTGCATACGCCGATGCGTGCGAGAGTGAATGCGACAGTGGCCCGGAACGTGATGTTCCGGGCCACTGTCGTGGTCAGAGTTGACTGACGTCCGAGCGGGTGGCTCAGTCCTCGTCTTCCTCGTCCTTCTTCTCGACGACCAGGGTCTCGGTGGTGAGAACCAGGGCGGCGATCGAAGCGGCGTTGCGCAGTGCCGAACGGGTGACCTTGACGGGGTCGATGATTCCGGCGCCGATGAGGTCGCCGTATTCGTCGATGGCGGCGTTGTAGCCCTGGCCGGACTCAAGGTCCTGGACCTTGGCGACGACGACGTAGCCGTCCTGGCCGGCGTTGGCGGCGATCCAGCGCAGCGGCTGGACGACTCCGCGCTTGACGATCTCGACACCGGTGAGCGCGTCACCGGACAGTCCCAGGTCGTTGCCGTCGAGGACCTTCGCAGCGTGGATCAGAGCCGATCCACCGCCGGCGACGACGCCCTCTTCGATGGCGGCACGAGTAGCGGACACGGCGTCTTCGACGCGGTGCTTGCGCTCCTTGAGCTCCACCTCGGTGGCGGCGCCGACCTTGATGACAGCGACTCCGCCGGAGAGCTTGGCCAAGCGCTCCTGCAGCTTCTCGCGGTCCCAGTCGGAATCGGTGTTCTCGACCTCGGCGCGGATCTGAGCGACACGACCGGCAACAGCATCGTCGGCACCGGCACCATCGATGATGGTGGTGTTGTCCTTGGTGACGGTGATGGTGCGGGCGTTGCCGAGCTCTTCCAGGGTGACCTGGTCGAGCTTCATGCCCATGTCCGGGGTGACGACCTGGCCACCGGTGAGGACGGCGAGGTCCTCGAGGATGGCCTTTCGACGGTCACCGAAGCCGGGAGCCTTGACGGCGGCGACGTTGATGATACCCCGCAGCTTGTTGACGACCAGGGTCGACAGAGCTTCACCCTCGATGTCCTCGGCGATGATGAACAGCGGCTTGCCGGCCTGCTGCACCTTCTCGAGGACGGGCAGGAGCTCCTGGATGTTGGAGATCTTGCCCTGGTTGATGAGGATGAGCGCGTCGGAGAGCACAGCCTCCTGGCGATCGGCATCGGTCACGAAGTGCGGCGACAGGAAGCCCTTGTCGAACTGCATTCCTTCGGTGATCTCGAGCTCGACGGACGCGGCCTGCGACTCGTCGATCGTGATCACGCCGTCCTTGCCGACCTTGTCGAAGGCATCGGCGATGAGCTTGCCGATCTCGGGCGACTGAGCCGACAGACCGGCGACGTGTGCGATCTCCGAGGAGTCGGCGACATCGCGGGCGATCGTGCCCAGCTGCTGCGAGACGGCCTCGACGGCGGTCTCGATGCCGCGCTTGAGCTGTCCGGGTGCGGCACCTGCGGCAACGTTGCGCAGTCCTTCGTTGACGAAGGCCTGCGCGAGAACGGTCGCGGTGGTGGTTCCGTCGCCGGCGATGTCGTTGGTCTTGGTGGCGACTTCCTTGGCCAGCTGTGCGCCGAGGTTCTCGTACGCATCGTCGACCTCGACCTCACGGGCGATGGTCACACCATCGTTCGTGATCGTGGGAGCGCCCCACTTCTTGTCGAGCACGACGTTGCGGCCCTTGGGTCCCAGCGTCACCTTGACGGTGTCGGCCAGGGTGTTGACACCCTTTTCGAGTGCACGACGGGCTTCGTCGTTGAATTCCAATGATTTAGGCATTCGTCCTCCTGTCAGTGAAGTGGTTGTTCAGGGGATTCAGCCGATGACGGCGAGCACGTCGCGAGCCGAGAGCACGAGGAACTCTTCGCCTGAGTACTTGACTTCGGTGCCTCCGAACTTGGAGTAGATGACCTTGTCGCCGACGGCGACGTCGACCGGCACGCGGTTGCCGTTGTCAGCAACGCGGCCCGGGCCCACTGCGACAACTTCGCCTTCCTGAGGCTTCTCCTTGGCGGTTTCGGGAATGACCAGACCACTGGCGGTAGTCTGTTCTGCTTCGACCTGACGGATGACAATCCGATCTTCGAGTGGCTTGATGGAGACCGACATATCGGGCCCTCTCCCTTCGCTGGGTTCTATTTCATCGAGTCAGACGGCGGCTGCTGCCATGAACCTCTCGTCGTCGCGGGTGCCGAGCGATTCGACCGTCTCATGAAACTGGCACTCAATGAGTGCTAGTGCTAATTCTGACTCTAGAACGCTCTTAGCACTCGGTCAACTTGAGTGCCAGCAATTCGTCATGCTCTGGGCGAAAGTTCAGTTCGGGGGCTGCGTGTGGGGGCTGCGCGGGGGTGGCACCGGTGTGGACTTCCGTTGGCACCGGTGTCGAGTTCCGGTCGATCCGTGCGGGAATGCGCGGGCCTTTCCAACACGGATCGTCCGCAACTCGCACCTCTACCCTGCCCCGACGGGCACGAAAGAGCGTGGGCCCCGAGGATTCTTCCTCGGGGCCCACGCTCCTTGCTGACCGCCTCAGCTCAGTTGTCGATATCTGTTGTCAATGGCGGCCAGAGTTCAATGCCGTCAGGTGCCCAGTCGGCACCCCGGCTCCGATCTCAGATCAGGCGCAGGCCCACTGTCCCCAGCCGGCTGCGGCCTGGAGCTTCTTGGCGCGCTCGAACTGCTCCCGCGGGCTGGCATCGATCGGGTTGCCGCTGCCGCCCATGGACTGCCAGGTGGCGAGCTTGAACTGGAACAGACCGAAGTGCGCGCGGTTCGACTGGTTCACCGCACGAGGGTTGAAGTTCGATTCGCACTCGGCGATCTGGTACCACTTCGACCCGGGTCCACCGAGCATCGCCTTGATCTCTGCGGTGCTCATGTCGCCGCCTCCGGAGCCGGAGCCGCCGGTGCTCGAGTCGCCGCCGGAGTCACCGGAGTCGCCCGAACCGGAATCGCCGGAGTCGCCCGAACCGGAATCGCCGGAGTCACCCGAGTCGGAGCCGCCGGTGTCAGCCGGTTCTTCCTTCTTCTTGGTGCCCTGGATGACGACCTTGGTCTTGGGTTCGGAGAGGACCTTCTCGTCCTTCTTCTCCTTCTTGACCTCTTCGCCGTTGATCGTCTTGACCTTGTAGGTGACCTGCTTCACGCCGTCCTTGCCCTCGGTCTCGACCTTGGTCTCGCCCTCGTAGAGGGAGTCGGACTTCTTGGTCTCGACCTTGGCCTTGATGGCCTGCTTGTCCTTGACGGTGTCGTTCTCCACGCGGTTGACCGTGAGCACCTGGCCGTCGGAGACCTCGGCGGACATCGGCACGGACAAGAAGTCGTCCCCATCGAGCTTGACACCCGTGTCCTTGAGGGCTTCCTTCGCGGTGCCCACAGCGGCCGAGACCTTGTGGTCCTTGCCGTCGGCGACGACGGTGAGGTCCTTCGACGTGGTCACCTCGATGTCGTTGCCCTCGTCCTTCAGCCGCTGGCTGGCCTTCGCGTTGAGGTCGGCGCCCTTCGCGTCGACGCCGAGGTCGGCCAGAGCCTGACCCACGGTGTTCGCGTTGGTCCATTCGTTCGTTTCCTTGCCATCGACGGACAGCGCCACCTTCTTCGCCGTGTTGACGGTGATCGTCATGTCACGGTCGACCTTGGTGCCCACGCCGGGCTTGACCTGGTCGCGCTTATCGACATCGATTTCGTGGCTGTCGAGGATGTCCCCGACCGTTCCACCGAAGGTCCGGATCTCTTCCGCCTGTCCGTTGACCTCCAAGGTCACAGGCTTGTTCATGGTCACAACTGCGCCCGTGCCACCGACGAGTCCGGTGATCACGACCGCCTGTGCAGCGATCTGAACCTTGCGGTTCTTCAGAAAATCAATCACAAAAATATCCCTGAGCAGAGTTTATCGACCTGTTCACTGTAACCGATTCGTTACAAGGTTCGCAAAATATCACGGAAATGTAACGGTGCGAGTTTCCTGAGGGCGTGTCTGACCTGGAGTTCCCCGTGTTTTCGGGGCGTTCCCACTCGTGATATTTCCTCGCCGAGGCGGCCCCACGTCGCGTTATCCCGCTCACAGAACGCGGGGCGGAGTCCGGCCCAGGTGCGACTGTGCGCCATCCGGCCGGGTGCCGATTCACGCTTGCCGCGGGTTGGGTCCCAGTCCCGACCCCTCGCGCGCCGAGGTCCAGTCCCCGCTTCCCCCGGGTCCGGCTCAGTCCCAGCTGCCGAGGGCTCGCTCCGCGTTGTTCCACACGGCCGCGCACAGCTCCTCTTCGCTTATCCCGCGCACTTCGGCGAGTTTCCGCGCCGTGATCGCCGTGAGGTAGGGACCTCCCGGCTTCCCGCGGTGCGGGTGCGGGGTGAGGAAGGGTGCGTCGGTCTCCGTCAGCAGCAGCTCCAGTGGAGCGGCCGCCGCGGCCCGCCGCAGCTCGTCGGCGTTCTTGAACGTGAGGTTGCCGGCGAAGGACATGTAGTAGCCTTCCGCGGCGCATTCGCGGGCCATCGCCTCGTCACCGGAGTAGCAGTGGAAGATCGTGACCTCCGGGGCGCCTTCCTCTCTGAGGATGCGCAGCACATCGGCGTGTGCCTCCCGATCGTGGATCTGCAAGGCACGTCCGGTGCGCTTGGCGATCTCGATGTGGGCACGGAAGGAGCGCTGCTGTTCGGCGACGCCATCCTCCGCTGTGCGGAAGTAGTCGAGACCGGTCTCCCCCACCACACGCATGCGCTCATGCGAGGACACGAGCGATTCGATCTCGGTGAGCGCGTCGTCGAGCAGGCCGCGTTCGGCCAGCCGCGGTGCCTCGTTCGGGTGCAGGGCGGCTCCGCCGATCATCCACGTCCGCCCCTCGGCAGGAGGAGCGGGCACAGTGCGGGGGTCGGCCGCCTCGGCGAGGGATCCCACCTGCGTGGCCGCCTCGGCGGGGGTGGCTGAGAATTGGGACGCCACGAGCGCTGTCGTCCACCGGGCTGCCGGCAGGTCGCAGCCGATCTGGACGATGCGACGGACGCCCGCCTCGGCGGCGGTGTCATGGAAGAAATCCAGCGTCGGGAACTCTTCGTCCGTCTCCGGGGTGACCTCGGGTTCGGGTTCGCCGGCACCCAACGGCAGCCGCACACCCGTGCAGATGTCGAGGTGGGTGTGGGTGTCGACGATGGGGTGAGCGAGCGGTTCGGGCACCGGTGGATAGGTTCCGGCGGCGCGCGAGGCCATTATTCGGTCTCCTCCACGAACTTCGGGAACACGGGTTCGGGCTTCGGCAGGGGTGTGCCCGGCTCGAGCGGGAACTCGACGGCCGCGAACGACCGGGGATCCGCCTCGGCGGCGGCGATGCCATCGGCAGCGGCCTCGGCGACATTCGGCGCCAGGGCGGCCGACGCGTAGGCGGCACCGGCGGCGACACCGATGCCCGCACCCGCGGACACGGTGCCCATCGCCTCGGCGCCGGAGCCGGAATCAACGGCGGTCGGCAGGACCTTCGCACCGGCCTCACCGTTGCCTTCGGGCACACCGAGGAGGTCGAGGATCTTGCCCGCGGAATCGGGCATGACCGGCTGGATGAGGATGGAGATGATGCGCACGACCTCGATCGTCACCCACAGCACGGTGGCCATGCGGTCGGGGTCGGTCTTCTTCAGCTTCCACGGCTCCTGAGCGGAGAAGTAGCGGTTGGCCTCGGACAGCACCTTCCAGCAGGCCTCGACGTAGAGGTGGAGAGCCTGGGTGTCGACGTGACGTCGGGCGGTCTCCGGTACGGCCCGGGCGAGGGCGAGGAGCTTTTCATCTGCCTCGCTGAGTTCGCCTGGCTGCGGCACCTGGGCGTCGCAGTTCTTCTGGATCATCGACAGCGAACGCTGGGCGAGGTTGCCGTATTCGTTGGCGAGGTCGGAGTTCTTCCGGGTGATGATCGAGTCCTTCGTGTACGAACCGTCGTGGCCGTAGGAGAACTCACGGAAGAGGAAGAAGCGCAGGGTGTCCAGGCCGAAGGCGTCGACGAGGTCGAGGGGGTCGACGACGTTGCCGACGGACTTCGACATCTTCTCACCGGAGTTGAAGAGGAAGCCGTGGGCGTGGACGCGCCCCGGCAGCTCGATGCCGGCGCTCATGAGGAACGCGGGCCAGTAGACCGAGTGGAAGCGGATGATGTCCTTGCCGATGATGTGGACGTCTGCGGGCCACCACTTCGCGAACTTCTCGTCGTCGTCCGGGAAACCGGCGGCGGTGATGTAGTTCGTCAGGGCGTCGATCCACACGTACATCACGTGCTTGTCGTTGCCGGGCACCGGCACGCCCCAGTCGAAGGTGGTGCGGGAGACGGAGAGGTCCTTGAGCCCGGAGGAGACGAACGAGGCGATCTCGTTGCGGCGGGAGTCCGGGCCGATGAACTCGGGGTGGTTCTTATACAGCTCGAGCAGCTTGTCCTGGTACTTCGAGAGGCGGAAGAAGTAGGACTCCTCTTCGGTCCAGGTCACCTCGGTGCGGGTTTCCTTGGACAGGCGGACGCCGTCGACGACTTCGGTTTCGTCGTCGGTGTAGAAGGCCTCGTCGCGCACGGAGTACCAGCCGGAGTACGTGTCGAGGTAGATGTCGCCGGCCTCTTCGAGCTTGCGCCAGATGGCCTGCGACGCAGTGTAGTGGTCGTCGTCGGTGGTGCGGATGAAACGGTCGAAGGTCGAGCCGAGGGCGAGTTGGGTGTCGCGGAAGTTCTTCGCGTTGTCGTCAGCGAGTTCCTTGGGGGTGATACCGAGCTTGTTCGCCGCCTGCAGCATCTTCAGTCCGTGCTCGTCCGTGCCGGTGCAGAAGAAGACATCATGATTGTCCAGTCGCTTGAACCGGGCGATCGTGTCGGCCGCAATGTACTCATAGGCATGCCCGATGTGAATGGCCCCGTTGGGGTAGGCAATCGCTGTCGTCAAGTAGTAACCCATAGGGAACTCAGTCTAAGGGACGCGGTGCGGCGGGCGCGCATGGGCGGGTGCGGGACCTTCGACCGCGAAAGCACCGTTTGAGTCGAATAGCCCCTGTTTGAACACGTGCTGTGCGCCTCAAACCGTGTAGCCGCCGCTCTCGACTCCGCTGACAGCACTGCGCGGCTCCGTACGACGGGAGGAGGAGACACCGAGAGACGGAGTCAGAGAACAAGCCTATTGCGGCACCGCCCACGGAGCTCAGGAGCCTGGTGGAACAGTTTCTCACCGAACTGCTTCGGCGACTGGACCTCATTGAACTTGAAGCGCACTACTTTGTAACCCATCGCCAGCAGACGATTGTGCTGCCGGCTCTCCTTGTTCATGAGGTCGAAGCCTCCATCGACATATTTCTGAGATCCGTCCACATAGAGAGCTACCTGGTCCTCACGGAGAAGGAAATCGAGTCTCGTCAGCAGACGACCCCCGTCGAGGATTTCGATCTGTTGGGCAAAGTCACTCAGTCCGAGCAGATGCAGATTGAACGCCGCTCGGCTTTCCGCGTAGCTTTCGGAAAGGGGCGACGCAAGCCTTGCCAGCTTGGACGCAACCTTCTTTCCTTTGGCCAGACGTATGATCGGCTCCAGAAAGAGGTCGATCTGCATTTGGGGAACATCGCCGAGCAGAGTGGGCGGATACCCGAGTCTGAAAATGAGGTCCTCGTCGTCGCCGAGCATACGGCGACGGAGCACTTGTTCCATCGCTGCGAATCCGGCAGCGTTTCCGAGTTCGCTTCGAAGGTCCAGCGCAGTGCGAACCGGGGTCGTCACCCGCAGCCCGGCAACAGTGCAGATGTCTTCCGCCGCGATCGTCCTGCGCCGACGCACCAGTTCACTGGTCCGCGTGCTCGCCGCCGGATGGAACACCGACACTGGCTGATCCGGCTCGTTGAACATCCCGATCCGGTGTAATCGCGCAGCTGAGACTCCGCATACGATGTCATCCGGGCGAAAGTGCGGATAGTGGATGATCTGCAGGCGTTTCAGATGTTCTTCATACCTGCGCGCCTGATCAGGTTCTCTGGTCAGGCCCGCTTCGTGTTGCTCAAGCCAGGCGATGTCCGTCGCGAAAACGGAGAACCGCTGGTGTGAGCTGACATTGCACCGTCGGATCACCGAATACACGCCTCGAGACAGCTTCTTCAGGCAGCAGTCCAACGCTCCTCTGATATCCGTCGTTGAGATTCCGACGTTCCGCAGGTCCTGAAAGTAAACGACATTGCTCTTCATGTCGCCACCATGTCGACATGCTGTCAGCGGCGACAAGACCCGATTCGAAGACTGTGGATACGACCCGAACGTCCACATGCGCAGGGTGGCTCAGTGAAGGTCGGATCAACAGCACGCTGAGCACGAGTCGCAACGCTGTTCCACTGCCCCTCACCGTCGGAATCGGTGGCTATTGACGCTGACGGCCCGGTTTGAGTCGAAAAGCACCTGTTTGAAACCGTGCTTTCTGACTCTAGGTGTGCCGCAGCAATCCACAACGGAAAACGTTCAAGTCACGGCCACGCTCGCCCACGTCACTCGCGGTGGAGCCAGGCCTCGTAGACATCGCGCTTGGACAGGCCGAACTTCTTCGCCACCTGCCCGGCCGCATCCTTGGCACGTACTCCGGAGTCGACCAGTGCGCTGACCTCGCCGAGGTGGTCCTCCGGAGCCGTTTCGACCTCGGTGGCGCCGGCGAGCACAAGGGTCAGCTCCCCGCGCAGTCCTCCAGCGGCCCGATCGCGCAGTGAACCGACGGTTCCGCGCAGAGTCTCCTCGTAGGTCTTCGTCAGCTCACGGCTGATGGCCATGGGCCGGTCGGCGCCGATGATCTCGGCGAAGTCGTCCATCGCATCGGCGATGCGGTGCGGACTTTCGAAGAAGACCACCGTCCGCTTCTCGGCCTTGAGCTCGGTCAGCAGGGTCTTGCGCTGCCCGGACTTGCGCGGCAGGAACCCTTCGAAGCTGAACCGATCGCTCGGCAGTCCCGAGACCGCGAGTGCCATGAGCACCGCGGACGGCCCCGGTGTCGAGGTGATCGGAAGTCCTGCCTCGGCGCAGGCCCTGACCACGCGGTAGCCGGGGTCGGATACGGCGGGCATTCCCGCGTCGGAGAGCAGAACAACGGTCTCACCAGCGGCGATGATGTCGACGAGTTCGGGGGCGCGGTGGCCCTCGTTGTGGTCGAAGACGCTGATGACACGCTTCGTGTGCGTGAGGTTGAGCCGCTGCGCGAGCGATAGGAACCGACGCGTGTCCTCGGCGGCGATGACATCGGCAGTTTCGATGGCCTCCCGCATCCGCGGGCTCGCATCGCCGAGGTTGCCGATCGGAGTCCCGACCAGGATCAGTCGGCCGCCGGTGAGGTTCGGACCGAATCTTGGCCCCGCGTCATCGGTCAGGTCGATGTCGTCGGACGGCGCCGCCTCGGCGAGGTTGTCGTCGGCTCCGTGGCCGGCCGCCTCCGTGGGGTCCTCGTCTGAGGCCGGATCCGCGTCTGAGGTGAACTCAGAGTTCGGATTCGAGGAATCCTCGGTCACGAAGCCCCTTCAGCAGCGAAGATCAGCGCGAACATCCCGAGGTAGAGGAGGATCATGAAGACCCAGAAGAGGATCCAGAGGATGGTGCCGATGTAGCCGACCCACAGAGCCGCGATCGCCATGCCGTCGCCGCGCTCACCGCGTTCCTTGATCTGCTTGCGGGCGATGTGGCCCATGATGATGCCGGCGATGCCGCCGATGAAGACCGACGAGATGACACCGAAGATCGAGGCGCACATGCCGACGATAGCCAGCACGTTCGTCGGCGGAAGCTGCTGGTACACATAACCGGGACCGCCGGCGTACTGCGCATTGGCCGCGTAGGCGTTGTTCTGGCTGTACGACTGGGCACTGTATGAGCTGCCCGCGTTCGACTGGGGCTGCTGGTAGTACATGTCCGGATTGTTCCAGTTGTTCTGGCTGCTCATAGCGAAGTCTCCTTGTGGTTGCCTTCAACGGTACAGAGTCGTCGGTGGCGGCAAAAGGTGGGGCGGTTACAGGTCAATCACAGTTGGGGATGCGGGCCGTGGGATGGGGTGCCGGTTCTGCCTTGCCGGGGCGGGCTCCCCCGAAGGGATGCGGCATCAGCTGACGGTTCCTCCTCCGGCGGTGATCGCCGCGCCGATCATGAGGGCGATGACGCCGAAGTAGATCAGCCAGAACGCAACCCAGAAGAGCACGCTCAGGTAGCTCAACCACAGCCCGGCGACGGCCATTCCGTTGCCGCGTTCACCGCGAGCTTTGATCTGCGAGCGGGCTATATGGCCGAAGATGATGCCGACGATGCCGAGGAGGAAGAACGTGGAGATGATCGAGATGAGGCCGAGCACCAGCGCGACGATCGACGAGGAGTTCGTCGGCGCCACCTGTTGGTAGACGACGACCGGAGCCCGATTTCCGTAGGTCACCGGCGCCTGAACCAAGGCAGGCGCGTGGACCGGTGCGGGCGAGTGAACCGGTGCGGGCGAATGGACCGCGACGGGGGCGTGGACCGAACCGTTCGATCCGGTGCAGGTGTTCCCGAGGGGCAGTACGCGAGTGTTCATGTCCGTTCCGTTCCGCTGGCTGTCGTTGATCGTCAGGTCTGTTCCGGGCCGTCTTCAACGGTTGGCCCGATGTCTGAGATCAACGCTACCCACGTGCGGCGAGCGCGGTGGCCGAATCGTGTTGCAGTCCTGCACCACGCGTTGCAGAACACCCCCGACGTCAAGGTCAACAGTTCCGCCCTTGACGGCGACCCGGTCAGCTGCCCGCAACCGCACCTAAAATGGCGAAGAAGCTGACTCCGAAGATTCCGACGATGACGAGAGGCACCACCAGTGCGAGCCCGATAGTCACATAGCCGATCACAAGTCCGGCAATGCCCTGTCCGCGGCCTTCTTGGCCCGTGCGTTTAATCTGAGACAACCCTATGTGTCCAAAAATTACGGCAAGAATCGGGGCAACCCCGATGATCATCGCCAATACGACGAAGATGAACGCGATGAGAGGAAGGATAGAAGTCAGTACAGCCAGCAGAATACAGATTAATTCGCCGACGACACCGATGATTCCCATCCACATTGACCACACGGCCATTCCATTCGACGCGGACCGAACCATCACCGGCGGTGCACCATACGTCACCGGCTGGCTGTAACCGCCCTGTTGAACGTAGCCATTGTATGAGTTGGGCTGGCTATAACCAGCCAGCTGGTTATTTGTTCCCGATTGACCGTAGGCCCTCGGCTGACTATATCCAGCCTGCCCCGAACCGTACTGGCCCGCGCCGGATCCATACTTACCGGACTGTCCCTGACCGTACTGCGGCTGGGATCCGTAGTTGTTGTTGAACTGCTGCGAGCCGACCTGGGGAGGGTCGCTCGGGCGGTAGTTGGGGTTGTTCGACACGTTGTGCACCATTCGCTCTGACTCCGGCTGTCTCCCACTACTCTAGTGATGCGCAGTGGCGAATGCCCAAGAATCCTGCTCAAGGTGCCGAACCTCATGCCCGGCCCGACTGCCCGTCAACAACCGCTGCCCTTCCCTGCGGGTCGTATGAGTGCTCCGCCCGCCGAGATCTCTAAACTGGACTCCGATGACACACACCGCAGACTCCCCGGCCCCCACCCGGCGCATCGCCCGCGAGCGCCTGGCGAGGAAACGCGAAAAGGTGCGTGCCGGCGCCGCTGCGATGCGCCGCGAAACCTTCCACGCCGGCATGTGGGCCACCCGCGCACCGCTGTGGATGTGGCCCGCCCTGCTCGTCATCACCGGAATCGGTGCGGCCCTGCGCTTCTTCCGCCTCGACTTCCCGCACCGCCTGATCTTCGACGAGACCTACTACGTCAAGGACGGCTACTCGGTCTTCAACTTCGGCTACGAACGCTCCTGGCCCGAGAACGCCGACGACTCCTTCAACGCCGGCGACCCCAGCGTCATCGAGCCCACCCCCGAATACGTCGTCCACCCACCCCTGGGCAAATGGCTCATCGGGTGGGGCATCGACGTCTTCGGCGCCGACGATTCATTCGGCTGGCGCTTCACCGTGGCGATCATCGGCACCCTGACGATCTTCTTCCTCGGCGTCATCGCGTGGAAGCTCTTCCGTTCGGCATTCTTCGCCTGCGTCGCCGCCGGCCTGCTCGCCATCGACGGCGAGCACTTCGTCCACTCCCGCACGAGCCTGCTCGACATCGTGCTCATGGCCTTCGTCCTCCTCGCCTTCTTCTTCATCCTCCTCGACCGCGAGCAGGTGACGAAGCGCCTGGCCAGCTGGACCCAGCGCACCGCGGAGATCGACAGCTTCGCACCGGCCCTCCCACAGCAGAATCCAGATCCCCTCGCCGAGGCGGCCGCCACTCCCCCACCGACCACCGCCGAGGCGGCCGTCTCCACCTCATCCTCCCCATCAAAGGTTCCCCGAACCTTCCCGACCGAACTCAGTGAGTCGATCTCTGCCGCCCCCGTCACCGAGGCGGCCCCGCCCACCGCAGCCGCCCGACGTCGGCGTCGGACCAGGTCAAGGGACGTGATCAACTTCGGGCCCCGCCTCGGCGCGCGTCCCTGGATCTTCGCGGCAGGAATCAGCCTCGGCCTGGCTACGGGAGTGAAGTGGTCGGGTCTGTATGCGCTGGCGGTGTTCGGGATTCTGCTCGTGCTGTGGGATGTGCATTCGCGGTCTCGGGCCGGGGTCGTGCATCCGTGGCTGGGGATGCTCATCCGCGACAGCATCCCGTCGTTCTGCAAGCTCGTGCCGATCGCGCTCGTGACCTATGTGGCGTGCTGGACGGGGTGGATCCGGTCGGATGACGCGTGGGACAGGCAGTGGGCTGCGGAGAATTTCGGCTGGTGGAGTGCGCTGCCGAAGTGGTTGGACTGGCTGCCGTCGTTGGCGCACTACCACTACACCGCGTACTCGTTCCACGTCGGGCTGGACTCGGAACATCCGTACATGTCGAACCCGTGGGGTTGGATCGTGCAGTGGCGGCCGACGTCGTTCTACTACGAGTCCTACGACAAGGGCGATATGGGGTGCACGGTCGCGAAGTGCTCGTCGGCGATCACCTCGGTGGGCAACCCTGTGATCTGGGGCTTGGCCGCGTTGGCTGTGCTCGTCTGCCTCGTCGTGTGGATCATCCGCCGCGACGTCCGCCCGGCCGTCATCCTCGCCGGCCTCGCCGCGACCTGGCTGCCGTGGTTCGCCTACCAGGAGCGGACGATCTTCACCTTCTACACCATCGTCATGGTGCCCTTCGTCGTGTTGGCCGTGACCTACTGTCTGACTCTGGTGTGGGGCCGGGTGCCTGTGAATGGTCGAGCGCCCGCTCATGGTCGAGCGCCCGGGGGCGGGCAGATGAGCGTGACCAAGCACGCGGCCGAGCACCGAGGCGATCCGCCGCCTGCTAGCCGTGGACGGTCAGCGTCGGCGTCGGCGGCCGACCGATCGCCGTCGGGGTCAGCGCCGTCGGCGGCATCAGCGTCGGCGACCGACCGCACGCCGTCGGCTCCCGCGGCGAAGCAGCGATTCGCACGGATCCCCGCGACCCTGTTTGCCAGGCGGCTGAGCGTCGGCCTGTTCCTCGTCGCGGCGATCCTCGCATTCGCCTACTTCTGGCCCATCTACACCGGCGAGGTCATCCCGTTCTCGGCCTGGAACAACCGTATGTGGAACATCACCTGGCGCTGAGTCGCTGACGTCGGCGCGCACCTGCGCCCCCCGCACTGGCGCAGCCACACCACGCCGCTGACAGCTGCGCGCCGAGCGTCAGCGGCTTTTGTCCCGAGCGTCATCGACTTTTGTTCCACTCGTCATCGACTTTTGATCAGATACTCATGTTCGAACCGGATTATCCGTCCAAAAGTCGATGAGACCTTTTCGCGCACCTGCACAAAAGTCGATGAGGCGCCCACCGGCTCTGCCCGCTCAGCACCCACCGCCCGCGGCCCGCCGGCACATCCGTCACAGGTTCGCCATCGCAGGGTCGCCTCGGCGACATGGCGTATTCACCTAGAGGTAACACCCCGTCGTTAGCGTCGAATCATTGTGAATGACCATTCGACGACCTACGAGCCCAACGCAACCGAGTTTCAGTCAGAAATGAAGCCGGCTGCGCGCACCACCGTGGCCGCGGACCAGACGGCAGAAAGCACCACCCCGGCAGGCACCACCTCCCCCACTTCCCACCGCACAGTCGCGATCATCCCCGCGCGCGGAGGGTCCAAGGGCATTCCGCTGAAGAACCTGCAGAAGGTCGCCGGAATCTCCCTGCTCGCCCGCGCCATCAACGCCGCCCAGGCCAGCCCGAGCATCGATCGCGTGATCGTCTCGACCGACCACGACGGAATCGCCGCCGAAGCCCTGCGCGCCGGCGCCGAGGTGGCCCACCGTCCCGCCGAGATCGCCGGCGACACCGCCACCAGCGAATCCGCACTCATCCACACCCTGTCGACCCTCGACGAGGACTTCGACATCACCGTGTTCATGCAGTGCACCTCGCCGTTCATCGACTCCGCCTCGATCGAGAACGCAGTGCGCACGGTCCGTGACGACCACGCCGATGTCGTCTTCTCCGCCGTCGAAGACCACTCCTTCCTGTGGCGCCTCGACGACGACACCCGGGCCGTGGCCGTCGGACACGAGGCCAGCTTCCGTCCGCGCCGCCAGGACCGTGCCAAGCACTTCAACGAAACCGGCGCGTTCTACGTCATGCGCACCTCCGGCCTCATCGAACACGAGCACCGCTTCTTCGGCCGCATCGGCATCGAGGAGGTCCCGCCCGAACACGCCCGCGAGATCGACGACATGTCCGACCTCACCCTCGTCCGCGCCATCGCCTCGACTCAGGAGACCGCCCAGGTCATCGACGTCGACGCCCTGGTCACCGACTTCGACGGCGTCCACACCGACGACGGCGCCTATGTCGACGAGGACGGAAACGAACAGGTTCGCGTCCACCGCGGCGACGGCATGGGCGTCTCCCGCCTCGTGAAGTCCGGGGTGCCCGTGATGATCCTGTCGAAGGAACGCAACCCGGTCGTCACCCGCAGGGCGGAGAAGCTGCGCGTCGACGTCGCCCAAGGCATCGACGACAAGGCCGGCATCCTCGCCGCATGGATCACCGCCAACGACCTCGACCCGGCTCGCGTCGCCTACGTCGGCAACGACATCAACGACCTCGAGGCCTTCGACGTCGTCGGCTGGCCCGTCGCCGTCGCCGACGCGCATCCGCGAGTCCTCGCCGCCGCCCGCGTCATCCTCGACCGACCGGGCGGACGGGGTGCGGTGCGTGAGGTCTGCGACCTCATTCCCATCCCCGCCGAGACGGCCGACCCCCTTCCGAATCCGACCCTGACCTCACTGCGGCAGCAGCCGCAGTTCACCCACCGCGCGGAGAATTCGCGTGCCAACCGAAAGCAGGTTTCATGACTGATCAACTCGCCCCCGTGGCCATCGGAGAGCACCTCGTCGGCCCGAACCAGCCCGTGTACATGATCGGTGAGATCGGCATCAACCACAACGGCGACGTCGACATCGCCAAGCAGCTCATGGATGTCGCCGTCACCGCCGGTGCGCAGGCAGTGAAGTTCCAGAAGCGCAACCCCGAGGTGGCCGTCCCCGAACACCAGAAGTCGAAGATGCGCTCGACCCCGTGGGGCGAGATGACCTACATCGACTACAAGCACCGCGTCGAGTTCGGCATCGACGAGTACACCGAGATCGACCGCTATGCCAAGGAAGTCGGACTCCAGTGGTTCGCCTCCCCGTGGGACACCGACTCCGTCGACTTCCTCGAGACCGAATTCGATGCCCTGACCTACAAGGTCGCCTCGGCCTCGCTGACGGACTTCGAACTGCTGCGCGCGATCGCCGCCACTGGCAAGCCCGTCCTGTGCTCCTCGGGCATGTCCGACTGGGAGACTCTGGACAAGGCCGTCGAGGTCTTCGACCGTGACAAGCTCGTTCTCATGCACGCCACCTCCACGTACCCACTGCCTCCCGAAGAGGTCAACCTCACGGCGATCCCGGCCATGCGCGAACGCTACGGAGTTCCCGTCGGCTACTCCGGGCACGAGCTCGGCCTCGAGATCTCGTTCGCTGCCGCCGCTCTGGGCGCCGTGACCATCGAACGTCACATCACCCTGGACTCCTCGATGTGGGGATCCGACCAGTCCGCATCGATGGAACCACGCGAATTCGCCTCCCTCGTCAAGGGCGTCCGCGTCCTCGAATCCGCGTTCGGCGACGGAGTCAAGCGCGTCATGCCGGGCGAGGAGTCGAAGATCGATTCGCTGCGCAAGGTCACGGCCTGAGCAATCGGCGAAGCCACCTCGGCGAGGTTCTTCCCCCGCCGAGGTGGCTCTTCCCTGTCCGCCCCACCGACGGTCGGGTGACCCGACCGTGACCGCACCTTCCGGAGAAGCACCGTGACCGATTTCGACTTGAGCATCATCATCCCCGCGAAAGATGGTGCCCCCTACCTGAGCACACTGTTCCGCTCACTGCGGCAGCAGGGCCCCGTGTGGGACCGCACTCAGCTGATCTTCGTCAATGACGGATCGAGCGATGAGACGCCAGAGCTGCTGGAGGAATTCAGCACGTGGTTCCCTCATTTCGAGGTGCTCACCAACCCCGAGGCAACGGGACTCGCCAATGCCCGGAACAAGGGTCTGGCATCTGCTCGGGGCGAACACATCATCTTCCTCGATGGGGACGATTGGCTGGCTCCGGGGCATCTGTCCTCGATGCTGGCGGCGGCGCACAGGCTCGGAGTCGATTTCATCCGCTGCGACCATACGACTGTGGAGGGGACCAAACGGGTGCGCAAACTCGCGCCGATGTCGGTCCGTGATGTGGCGTTGGACCCCAAGGTGGGGATCCTGCCCGTCTACGAATCGACGATGGTCGACTATCCGTTCGCGTGGGCAGGCATCTTCCACCGGCGAGTGCTCGAACAGGGGATCCTCCATTTCCCGGAGAACTTCATGACCGCCGAAGACCGGTCCTGGATCTGGCGACTGCACCTGCAGGCCGAGTCCTTCGCCGTCGTCGATGCTCCGGGAATCCTCTATCGAAGAGGGATGGCGGGCTCTCTGTCGCGGATCGTCGACATTCGACAGCTGGATTTCATCCGCGCTTTCGGACAGATCTTCGACCTCGTCGCCGCCGAACCGGACGCCGACCGGCTGTGGCCGAAGGCGATCCGCAACTGGCTGGCCATCCTCGACCATCAGATCAATCGTTTCGCAGCGTCGCCGGCGTCCCTGCGAAACCAGTTGCGAAGGGGTGCACGAACGATTTCGGCGAAGATTCCGCCAGAGTATCTGCGTGAGGAGTTCGTTCTGCAGAAACAGGGACGGCAGCTCAACGTCAGCAGCTACCTCAATGACGCACCTTCGTTAATGCTGGAGATGGTGAAGTGAAACAGATCTTTCTGGCCTCGACCCTGTTCGAGCTCGTCTGCTTGGCGGCAGGAATCGATGGCGGTGACTACGACCGGCCGGCGGCTCCGGCGCTGATGGGAACCGATGGATTCGCGCCCGAGGACACCCCGGCTCCGACCGAACGGATCCTGCTGGTCAGCAACAACGCCGTGGTCATGGAGCTCTCGGAATCCTTCGCCGATTCGCCGGGAGCCGCCTCGTTGATCGCCCGTTTCGATCGGGTCGTCGATCTCAACGAAGCGCTCGCGCCTCTGCACGTCCATCCGTCGTCGTGGCGACCCGATCATGCGGATCTGCCCGTTGTGGAATCGTATCTGCGCGTCCGCTGGGGTCTCGGCGACACCGACGAGATCGAACTCGTGCTCGAATCACCCCAGGTCAACCCGGCCATTGCACTCGGCCGAGTGTTCTCCCGGGCGACGATCAGGGTGCATGCCGACGGGCTGATGAGCTTCGGTCCGACCCGCAACCAGATTCCGCTGACGAACGGTCAGCGCATGTCCGTGCTGCATTATCTGCCGCTGGTGCCGGGAATCTCGCCGAAGCTGCTCCGCGAATTCGGCATCGCCCACCGCCCGCTGGGTGTCGAGTCATTCACCGGTGTGGTGCGCGAGCTCGGTGAGCATTCGGCCGAAACTCTCGATGCGGAGCTGGGAGAGATTCTCAGCACCGAGCCGTCGGGTACTCGTCCGTGGGCACTGGTCGTCGGCCAGTATCTGTCGGCGCTGGGACTCATCACCTCCGAGGAGGAGACGCAGCTGCACATCGACATGATCGAGGCCGCTGCCGCCCGCGGCATGGAGGTCGTGGTGTTCAAACCCCACCCGGCCGCTCCGCCGTCGCAGACGGGACCGCTGTTCGAGGCGGCACAACGACTCGGCATCACACTGCAGCTGTTCGACCTGCCCGTCATGGCCGAGGTCATCATCGATCGGCTGGCTCCCGACCTCATCGTCGGCGGGTTCTCCACCGCACTGATGACTGCTCGCCAGATCTATCAGGTGCCCGCCCTGGCTGTGGGTACGGATCTGCTGCTCGAAGCCATCGCTCCTTATCAGAACAGCAATCGCATCCCATTGACGATCATCTCCGAGATCTGCGACGGCAGCGCCCCGGACAAGACCGACGCGCATCCGCAGCTGGGGCGTCTGCTCGCAGCCGTCACCTACTGCATGGCACCGACGCTGTCGCACGATCTGCGTGACGCGGCAACAGACTTCCTCACAGAGGTCTTCGAGGTCAGCACAGGCCGCGGCGAGTCAGCTGACCGATTCAGTCGCTATTTCAAACGCCGACGCCTCACCGCGCTCGCTCTGCCGGGCAGCACGTCGAAGGCGTTTGCTCCGAAGCGGATAATCAAACGATCGGGAACGCTCGTGATCAAAGCGGTGGCAAGAAAACAACAACGCATCATGAAACGGATCCAACAGCGGTGACACCGAAGAAGAAGCGCCGGAGCGCCGTCGCTTTCGTCGAATCCCCACTGCAGTTCCTTTCGGCGCTCGAATCACATGAGCCGACGGAGGAGATGCTCATTCGGGCTCGGGCGAGCGCGAAGGGGATGACGTCCTTCCTCGACGCCTTCGACCCGGCCTGGCTGCCGAAGAATGTCCGCCTCGACCGTGACGGAGCGAAGCCGGGGCTGCTGCGCAAGACGGCCTTCGACCGGATCTACCTCGGCGATGCCTGCTCCGGTCAGGTGCACAGAGCCTTGGCGCTGGCGTATCTCGAGCGTCGCATGCCCGAGGTCGTCATCCTCGACGACGGTCTGGCCACGTATTCGGCGATCGAGATCCTCACGGCCAAGCGCGGTCCCCTCGTGCGGCCCCGGCAGAAGCTCAAGGCCTCACGCACGGTCATGGCCGCGCACGTCGCCGACCGGCTGCGAGGCCTGGCGACGGTGGGCAAACTGCGCTGGCACACCGCCCTGCCGGTGGCCAAATCGCTGCGCAAGGCGTTCCTCAAATCCGGCGGCGAGATCACCCGCCACCGGTTCGAACACCTCCAGACCCTGCCCACCGGCGGCAGCCACCCGCGCGACAACCCGGTCATCGGTTCGTCCCTGGCCGCCGACGGACTCATCGACGCCTTCGCCTACCGGGCCTGGGTCGATGAGATCATCGACGCTCACGGATCGATCACGTATTACCCGCATCGACGTGAGACCGAGGAGTTCCTCACCGACCTCGCCCAGGATGAGCGGGTGCGGATCAAGAACCTCGGTCTGCCGATCGAGCTGCGCCTGATCAATCTGCCGCCGAATTCGACGATCCGCAGCCTGCCGTCGACCGCGGCGGTGTCCCTGGCCGTGCTCAATCCGGACGTGACGATCGATGTCACCGAGATCCCCGCGAAGTGGTGGACCGGAGCCTCACCCGATAGTCTGCGACAGTCCCTCAACGCCCAGTCGGTCAAGGCAGATGACGATTCCTGAATCAGGCGACCCCCACTACAGTGGGCCGATCTTTCCGCCGTCGCTCTCCGACGTCCCGCCGCGGCCTTCGCATCTGACCGAGCGCACCCGCGCGGACGGTCAGTCGTCGCAGTCGACCCACCCGGACGGGCCGGTGTTGCCGCCTCGGCGATCGGCCGGGCTCGCCCCGATCCGCATTCTCTCGATCTCCGACAGCGAGTCCTACCTCAAGTGGGCGACCCAGCTGCTGTCGTCCCTGCCGGATGTCGAGGGGCGCGTGTTCCTCGTCGACAATCCGATCCTGCCGACCGACGAGCAGATCGCCAGCGCCGTCGCCGGCACCGACTGGGAACACCGCGAGGTGCCCGTCATCGCCCGGTCCGACCTTGCCCGCGTCATCGCCGACCACTCCCCCGACATCGTCCTCGGCGCTGCCACCGGCCCGATCGTCGCCCAGGTCTTCCTCACTGCGCATACCCGCACCGACAGGCCGGCGTTGGTCTCGGGGCTGCCCGGAATGGGCCTGCCCGCCAGCGGCAAAGGGATGAATTATCGTCGGCTGATGGATGCGTTCATCGCCCATTCCTCCGCCGAGGTGACCGCCTACACCGAGGCGAGCGCGCGGTCACAGGTGCCCTGCGAGGTGCTGTTGGCGCGCCTGCCGATGCTGCGCTCGGAGGGCATCCCGCACCTGACCGCATCCCCCACCGCCGAGGCGGCCCCACCATCGGTCGGCTCCCCGCCCTCCCCGGCATCCCCGCCATCCCCGGTCGGTGGCCCGCAGACCGGCACTCCTGCGCTCCCGCGCACCCTCGTCTTCGCTCCGCAGGCGAAGGTCCCGACCGAGCGTGCCGACCGCGAGGCGATCATCGCCGCCGTGGCCGACTTCGCCGACCGGCACCCGGAGTCGACGGCAGTGATCAAGATGCGCTCGCGACCCGGTGAGTTCGAGACCCATCACGAGCAGCATTCCTACTTCGAGATCCTCGACGACTTCCGCACCCGCGAAGTCCCCGGTGCGGCACGCATCGAGTTGGGCTACGGTCCCCTCAGCGACTTCCTCACCGACGACTCGGCCCTGGTCACAGTGTCGTCGACGGCCGCACTCGAATCCATCGACCGGGGCGTTCCGACCCTGCTCATCTCGGACTTCGGCTTCGATGCCGGACTGCTCAATGAGGTCTTCGAAGGCTCCGGCGCCACCGGCACATTGGCCGATGTCGCTGCCGGGTCAATCGGATTCCCTGACCCGGAATGGCTGACCGAGAACTACTTCCACCCTGTCGATGGACAGCTGCGCCGCGACCTCGGGCTGCTGGCGACCCGCGCGCAGACCGGTCAGCTGCCGAATCGGCGGGCCGCACTGCTCAAGCAGAAGCGGATGCTGCTCCGTGCCGAGCTGCGCACCATCACCCCGGCCCCGGTCGTCAGCGCCTACCGCAAGCTGCGTCGCACCCGCTGACTGCCGGCCGCGGCAGAAACCTCCACCGCCGACGCTCGGCTCCCCGAGAATTGGTCTCTATCGGATAGTCGGGTCCGAGAATAGGTCACTACCGGATACTTCTGACCCCCAAAAACTATCCGATAGTGACCTGAATTTCAGAGGTGCCACAGGAGGAATCGGCTCAGCCGCGGTCGTCGGGGACTCGGCTCGATTCCTCCATGGGCACGACCACCTCGGTATCGGGGTTTTCGTCCTTGAACACCCACGTGCGGTAGGCGTAGAAGCGGAAGACCATCGCCAGTCCGATGCCGATGACGTTCGTCGAGATGTTGTAGGTGAGCTGGTCGCGCATATCGAGCAGATACCAGGTCACGCCGAGCGGGATGACGGTGATGATCATGCCGGCGAGGTTGACCGCGACGAACAGGACGACGCCGCGCATGTTCGAGCTCGTGGTCCGGTCCCCGTAGGTCCAGAGCCTGTTGCCGAGCCACACGACGACCATCGCGAGGATCGTCGAGACGATCTTCGACTTGATCGGGCTGCCCTCGAGGAGGGCCGGGATCGGCCCGAGTCCGTAGGCCAGCAGGTTCGACAGGCCGACGTCGACGATATAGCCGAGCCCGCCGACGGTGAGGAACTTGAAGGCTTCCACCGCCAGGCGCCGGAGACGGACCGAGAATGACTCTTTCATAACTGCACTCAGTCTATGGCCCGATGTTTCGGACTCGCTGGATGCGGAGCTGGGCGAGCCAGAGGACGAACGCGACGGTGACGGCCAGCGCCGGCCAGTATGTGTATCGGAAATGATTGGCCGGAACGATCGGGAAATACCCGACGATGTAGCACAGCGCCGAGGTGGCCAGGACCGTGACCTCGGGCCAGAACGTCGGCGTGTGGCTCAGTTTCGACCCCGCTGAAGGGCTCACGGAGGGTCCCGATGCGATTCCCGATGCCGTCGCCGATCTAATTCCGGGCACTGTCTCGTCCCGCCGACGTGCGCGAACGGCCAGCCCCACCAGCACAGCGGCGACGAGGGTCCAGAACCAGGGCTTGAAGAGCATCGGGAACGTTCCCAACGCGAAGTCCTCGACATACGGGCGGAAGATGAAATCGGCTTTGACGCTGCCCGCCTCGTAGCCGACCTTCTCGGCGTCGCCGTCCCAGTCCGCTTCCCAGTATTCGAGTTTCGAGGAGAAGAAGTAATACGAGAACACTGCCGATCGATACTCGAGGTAGCTGACCGGGTGGGTGATCACTTCGTTCAGCCAGAGGTGCTTGAGATCGTCCTGATACTCCACTGGGCTGAATGCCCGTCCGGTGTCCCCTCGGCCGTAGCAGTTCCAATACGCATCCCAGATCACGCCCTTGTCGAGGCATGTGTCCCGGGCCGAACTGATGTGGTCTTTGAGCTCTCTCGGTGCGTCAGACGACTGCAGTCGAGATTCCGGCACAGAGAACATCACATCGTCGAGGAAGATCTGCGAGATCTGACCATTGTGCTCGACGTCGACGCGCGACTCGATGAGCTTCTCGGTGGCAACGCTGCCGAACCCGACCACGCAGATGACGAGCACGGACAGGCCGGCGAAGCACCACCTCGGCGCTCGGTCCACGGCCGTGCGCAGCCCGCCGCGCAGTCCGCCACGCAGTCCGCCGCGCAGTCCGCCGCGCAGTCGGCCGCCCCCCACGGCCGCGAGGGCCGCCGCGCATGACGCTCCGCAGCCGTCCGCGCAGGCAGAACGCCCCATAGACGGCGATCGGGACCAGAGCGAAGACGGCGTTCTTACGCACTCCGAGAGCGTAGACGAGCAGGACCAGCGCCGGCAGCCACAGCACCCAGGTTCCTCGGCACCATCCGGGTGACGGCCAGCAGCGCCACGGCCAGCGCCAATGCCACCGCCATCTGTGTGTCCTTCCACAGAGTCGTCAGCTGCGAAAGCACCCAAGGCGTCGCCATGGTGACGGGGCCCAGCAGGGAGATCCACCGCGGTGCACCTCGGCGATTGATGATGACCCCGATGATGAGAGCCGCGGCGGCGAGCATCACCACTTGGAGGACGAGTAGACTGCCCGGTCGGCCGGTGACGGTGATGGGCAGGCCCCAGACGACGCTCATCACCGGCGCGTGCCAGTCCGTGAACGGGATCGTCCCGGTCGCCTGCTGGTACTGATCGGCGATGTCGACGTTCATCCGGCCGGGAGCAAACAGACGGATGAAGACGAACGACCAGACGCCGGTGAGGGCAGCCAGCAGCAGGTCCCATGCCAGAGGTGTCCTCAACCATTCGAACCATTCGCGGAGTGCAGAACGGCTCTTGAGGCGAGCTCGGTCCTCACTCGGGTTCGTGTCCGGTCGTCTGCGCGCGCAGAGTCCGTCAGGAGCGAGTCGAATCCGCTGTCTGCCATCGCACCGTTCGGCTTCTGGACGGAGTCGACCCAGGAGGTGCCCGTTGCCGAGTCACAGACGGCGGGCAGGCTGAGATAGGCCAAACGCGCGGTTTCCCGCCTGGCTCGGCGCAGACCGTCCAAGGTCAGGCCGACACTGCCGAGCAGGAACGCCAGTCCCATGAGCGCAGCGGCGAGGATCGCGGTCGGGAACCGGGGCACGAGACCGGTCTGCCAGAACTCCCAGATCACGGGCAGGCCGAAGACCAGCGACAGGGCCGCGAGCAACACGGTGAGGCTGCCGTAGAACAGGCGGGGTCGTTCGTGCCTCACGAGCGCAGAGATCAGACCGAGGATGCGGAACCCGTACTTGAAGGTCGAAAGCTTCGACTCGCTTCCGTCGGGTCGGTCGCGGAAGTCCACGGCCACCTCGGTGGTGGGCAGGCGCAGGGACATCGTGTGCACGGTCAGCTCGGTTTCGATCTCGAACCGGCGACTGATCGCCGGGAACGATTTGACGAAGCGGCGAGAGAACACGCGGTAGCCCGAGAGCATGTCGGAGACCTCGGATCCGAAGAGCCACCCGGTCATCCGGTTGAACATCTGGTTCCCGGCCTCGTGGCCGGGACGGTACGACGTGGTCTCCTGATTGTCCTGGCGCACCCCGAGAACATGGTCGTACGGGCCGGAGATCAGGGTGTCGATCATCTCCGGCAGGTGAGCCGCCTCGTAGGTGTCGTCGCCGTCGATCATCACGTAGATGTCGGCGTCGATGTCGGCGAAGGCGCGGCGGACGACGTTGCCCTTGCCCGGCACGTTCTCCCTGCGGACGATGGCTCCCGCCTCGGCGGCACGCTGCGAGGTGCGATCGCTCGAGCAGTTGTCGTAGACGTAGACCGTGATGCCGGGGACGGCGGCCTTGAGGTCGCCGACGACCTTGGCGACGGTGATCTCCTCGTTGTGGCAGGGAACGATCGCCGCGATCCTGCTCGATACTTCGGACATGCCCATCCCATCGTCGCGTGAGCACCGGCAAGCCCGGCCCGGTGCGCAGATCTGTCGATTCCACCGGTCTACGCCTCCGACGTGGACTGCGGGTTACGGACCGGGAAATAGCAATGCACCTTTCCCTGGGCATGAACCGACAAGACGGATACCGTCTCCTCCGAACGCGCTGCTGCATGGCCGCATGGCCGCCTCACCTCGTCCCGTGGGCGGGGCCCCTGCGCCACGTGGCCGCCGCACCTCGTCCCGCGATCGTGGCTCCCACGCCACGTGGCCGCCTCACCTCATCCCGTGGGCGGGGCCCTACGCCACGTGGCCGCCTCGGCGAGTATGTTCTCAGTCACGATCGCCCGGTTATACGTCGATTTATGACATCCGCCTGTGAGGATCATCTGATTGCTTGTCATCCTGAATCGTCGGCCCTACTGGACCGTAGACCGGCCCATCCCCAATTCCTGCCGTCCACCACCGTGCGCGGCACTGACCAACCACACGAGGAGGCGCCTGTGATCGAACTGCGCGCACTGCGAAAGGTGTTCGGAGGCACCGTCGCCCTGGAGGAGATCGACCTCTCGGTCCCTGCCGCGGAGATCCACGGCATCGTCGGCCGCTCCGGCGCCGGCAAGTCCACCCTCATCCGCTGCCTGACCGGGCTCGAGTCCCCCACCTCCGGGACGGTGTCGATCGACGGCGTCGACCTCACGAACCAGTCCGGTGCCGGTCTGCGCGAGGCGCGCCGCAGCATAGGCATGGTCTTCCAGCACGTCAACCTCCTCGACTCGAGCACGGCGCTGAAGAACGTCGCCCACCCGCTCAAGATCGCTGGCGTGCCGAAGGCCGACCGTCTGGCCAAGGCCCGTGAACTCCTCGATTTCGTCGGCCTCGGCGACCGCGTCGACAACTATCCCTCTCAGCTCTCGGGCGGGCAGAAACAGCGCGTCGGCATCGCCCGCGCCCTGGCTGCCGAGCCGAAGGTGCTGCTGTGCGATGAGCCCACCTCGGCGCTGGATTCGACGACGACTGAGCAGATCCTCGGTCTCATCCGCTCGCTGCGTGACCGACTGGGCATCACCGTCCTCATCATCACTCACGAGATGTCCGTCATCCGCGAGATCTGCGACTCCGTGACGCTGCTGGCCGACGGCCGCGTGGCCAAGACCGGGAAACTCGCCGAGGTCATCGCCGAGCCCGGGTCGGTGCTCGCCAAGGATCTCGTCCCCCTGCCTCCGGTCAGCCTCGATGACGGGGCGAGCCGCCTCGTCGAGGTCTCTCTGGCCGGCACGGACCTGCCCACCGTGCTCACCGCCGCGCGGAATGCCGGAGCGAGCGCCGAGGCGATCCTCGCCGGAGCCGTGGAGACCATCGACGGCCGTCAGGTCGGTCGGCTGCGCTTCTCCGTCGACTCCGCCGACCAGGCGAAAGAGCTGATCAGCGCCCTGCAAGCCGATGGAATCTACGCGGAGGAGGCTGCCTGATGAACGATCCCACATGGTTCGACAACCCGGCGATCACCGATCAGATGTGGCCGGCCACCATCGAGACTCTGCTCATGACGGCGTGGTCGACCGGCCTGGCCGTGCTCTTCGGTCTGCCCTTGGGCATCTGGCTGTTCACCGCCTCGAAGGGTGGGCTGAACTCGAACCCGGTCGTCTACCGGGTGCTGTCCTTCATCGTCGACATCACGCGCTCGATCCCCTTCATCATCCTCATCATCGCGCTCATCCCCTTCGCCCGATTCGTCGTCGGCTCGGCACTCGGCTGGCAGGCGACCGTGGTGTCGCTGACCATCGGCGCGATCCCCTTCTACGCCCGTCTGGTCGAGAACTCGCTGCGCGAGGTCTCCGAGGGCAAGATCGAAGCCGCGCTGATGATGGGCGCATCGAACGGCCAGGTCATCCGTCAGGTCTACGTTCCCGAGGCTCTGCCAGGGCTGATCGGGGCCGCCACGGTCACCTCGGTGACGTTGGTGTCCTACACCGCGATGGCCGGTGCCGTGGGCGGCGGCGGTCTGGGTGCGCTGGCGATCTCCTACGGCTATCAGCGCTACCAGGCGGACACGATGATCGCCTGCATCATCGTCCTCGTCCTCATCGTCACGCTCATCCAGTTCATCGGCGACCGACTGGCCCGCGCGGTCGACCACCGGTGAGCCGCCTCGGCGAGGTCGGCCACGTCCGGCCCAGCGGCGGCTCCGTCGGTCGTGACGACGGCCACCACTGCCCATCCCACTGCACATCACTCAACACACATGAAGGAGAACTATGAAGACCAAGCTCATTGCGATCGCGGCCAGCGCCACTCTGCTGCTGTCGGGTTGCGGACTCGTCGGCGGCGGCACCGATTCCGTCGGTGAGAAGGACGGCGACGTCACGAAGCTCACCGTGGGTGCGACCCCGGTTCCGCAGGGCGACATCCTGCGCTACGTGGATGAGAACCTCGCCGAGGATGCCGGCCTCGACATCGAGGTCACCGAGTACACGGACTACACGCTGCCGAACAAGGCGCTCAACGACGGCGACATCGACGCGAACTACTTCCAGCACAAGCCATACCTCGACTCCGAGGTCGAAGGCCAGGGCTACGAGATCACCGGCTTCGAGCCCATCAACCTCGAGCCCTTCGCACTGTTCTCGAACGACATCACGGATGTTGCGGACATTCCGAAGAACGCGAAGATCGGCATCAACAACGATCCGTCGAACCAGGGACGTGCGCTCAAGCTGCTCGAAGGGGCGAAGCTCATCACCCTCAAGGACGGAGTGGACGCGGTCGACGCAAAGCTCTCCGATGTCGAGGACAATCCGAAGAACATCGAGTTCGTCGAAGCTGACGCCGCGCAGCTGGCCCGCACCCTCGAAGACGTCGACGCCTCTGTCATCAACGGCAACAACGCCCTCGAAGCCGGACTGAGCCCGGCCGAGGACGGCATCCTGCTCGAGAAGGCCGAGGACAACCCCTATGGCAACTTCCTCGCCGTGCGCACGGAGAACAAGGACGACGAGAACTTGGGGAAGCTCGACGAGCTGCTCCACTCCCCCGAAGTGAAGACGTTCATCGAGGACAAGTGGGCCGACGGCTCCGTCCTCCCCAGCTTCTGACCCTCTATTGCTACCTGACGGCGGCCCAGCAACCTCGCGCGAGGTTGCTGGGCCGCCGTCACGTAGTTCTGGAGGGGGTTTGTGTGTCAGGACATTTGTCACTTCGCAGTCGGGATCGCACTCCCTACAGCGCCGCCTCGGGCCTCGGTAGCGTCGACGGTGTCAGAAACCAACGACACTTCGAACGAGGAGGCGGACGTGATGAACCGTCGCACCAAACAGGCATCAGCACCACCGTCCACTGTTGCCCCCATTCAGAGCGCAGGGCACGAACCACCGGCCGAGCCGATTGCGACTCCCCTGCGGAGTCCTGCGATCAGCGCTGCCGCCGTGACCCTCACCGCGGTCTTCGCCGCGCTGGCGGTGTGGGTGATCGCTGTACCGGTCGCCGGCGTCACTCTGACCGCCGGCGGCCTCACTGTCTCCCTTACTGCTGTCGCGCTCGTGTCCCTCGGCAGCGGGTGTGCAGCCAGCCTGTCCTACCTCATCATGAGAGGCTTTCGCAGCGGAGCGGTCATGTGGACCGTCATCGCCTGCACTGTCCTCGTCCTGTCCATGGCAGGTCCGCTGCTGTCAGGAGCCAGGGACTCGGCTCTGGTCGCACTGGAGCTGATGCATCTGGCCGTCGGCGTCACGATGATCGTCGGCCTGCGGCGCTTCGTCTCGCGCAGAATGAGCCGCGCTTTCGATCAGCGCACCGCTGCATCTGATTCGGCCTCGTCTGCGGCGGGTTCCGAGTAATGTACGAATCGGAGGCGACAATGACGAAGCAATCCATTTCGACCGACTGCGACGACGAAGTCACACGGTGGGTCGCCCGAACCCGCGGGCCGGGGTTCGCGCTGATCTGGCTGCCGGTCCTCATGCTGTCCCCGATGCTGACAGCTGTTCTCGACGGCAAGGCCGTCATACTCGCAGTCCATCTGGCGATCGCTGCCCTCTATGTCATCACGGTCGTCATCGCCCACCGCGGCCTGCCGCAGCGAGTGGGAGAACTCTGCACGATCGGGCTCATGGCACTCGTCGTCGTCCAATTCTTCCTGTCTCCCGGGGGTCAAGGCTTCCTCTATCCGCTGCTCGCCATCGCAGCGGCAACCGCGATCCGCCTTCGCGCCGCACTCGGCATCGTGATGGGCCTGGCCATCAGCGGCTCCTTCGCTGAAGGATTCTCCACGATGTCGCTCAGCAATGCTCTGCAGTTCGGCTTCGCCACCGTCATGGCCGGCGCCAGCACCTACCTGATCCGCTGTCTCACGGGAACGATCGATGACCTGCGCGCCACCCGCCGCCGTCTGGCCGGGCTTGCGGTCGTCGAGGAACGCCAGCGCTTCTCCAGAGATCTCCATGATCTGCTCGGCCACACTCTCTCGGTGATCGTGGTCAAGGCCGAGGCCATTCGTCGCCTCGCCGACGGTGATCCCGCAGTTGCCGCCAAGCATGCGCAGGAGATCGAAGGCATCGGACGCACAGCCCTGGCCGATGTCCGGCAGACGGTCGCCGGGTACCGGCAGATGCGCTTCGCCGATGAGCTGTCCCACGCAGTCGACACCCTTGAGGACGCCGGGATCGAAGTCGAGACGACGACTCCGCTGCCGCACCTCGATGGTCCCACCGACACGCTCTTCGCCTGGGCTGTCCGGGAGGCGGCGACGAACATTCTCCGTTACGCCCACGCATCCCACTGCACGATGAAGATCACGGTCGACGAGTCAGCCGCAGCACTCGAAATCACCGACGACGGCCACGGGACGGGCTCGAATCCGACCGGCTCGGGCCTGGTCGGGGTGCGAGAGAGGGCAGAACGTCTGGGCGGTCACGTGCATACACGCTCGGGCCCGCGCGGCTTCACGCTCACCGTCCACGCACCGAGTACAGAGGAATCGGAATGATCAGGATCGCCGTCATCGAGGACCAGGCTCTCATGCGCTCGGCCCTCATCAGTCTGCTCGACCTCGAAGACGACATCACCGTCGTCGGTGAAGCAGCTCGCGGCGACGAAGTCTCCGAATTGGTCCGCGGACTCAAACCGGATGTCGTCCTCCTCGACATCGATCTGCCGGGGATGAACGGACTCGAAGCTCTCGAAGAGCTCAACCGTGCGACCGACGGCACCACATCCACCACTGACGATACTGACGCGACCGGCTCCTCAGTCATCATAGTCACGACCTTCGGCCGAGCGGGATACCTCAGGCGTGCGATGGACGCAGGCGCACGGGGCTTCCTCGTCAAAGATGATCCGGTCGAGACGCTCGCCGGGTCGATCCGGCGGGTCGCACAGGGGGAGATGGTCATCGACCCGCTGCTGGCGGCCCAGGCACTGAGTTCAGGAGAGAATCCGCTCACCGACCGGGAGAGCCAGGTACTCCGCGCCACTGATGACGGAGTCCCCATCGCCGACGCGGCCGAGACTCTGCATCTGTCTCCGAGCACCGTCCGCAACTACCTGTCGAGCGCGATCGGCAAGCTCGGGGCCCGCAATCGCGCCGAAGCGATGCGAAACGCCCGCCGTGAGGGGTGGATGTGACGCTCAGCCTCGCGCACCGCAACCGTCGCCGAGGCTGGGCTCGACGGGACGACCGGCGCTGCCCGAATCACACCATACTTCGCAGCACCCCGCCGTCTGCGCGCAGGGCCGCACCGTTCGTCGCCGAAGACAGCGGGCTGGCCAGATAGGCCACCAGGCTGGCGATCTCGCCCGGGTCGATGAAGCGCTGCAGCAGCGAGGATTCGCGCACCAGTGAGTCCTGCAGATCGCCGAAAGGCACAGATTGTGCGGCGGCGTTCTGTTCGACCACGGCGGCAACCCCGTCCGAATACGTTGGTCCGCCGAGCACGGTGTTCACGGTCACCGCGGTGCCGCGGGTGAGTTTCGCCAGGCCGTTGCTCAGCGCCAGCGCCGCGGCCTTCGTCACGCCGTAGTGGATCATGTCCGCGGGCACGTCGATGGCCGATTCCGTGCCGATGAAGATGATTCGGCCCCACCCGTCCGCAAGCATCCGCGGAAGCAGCCGTCTGGACAGGCGAACCGCGCCCATGAGGTTGATCTCGAAGCAGCGCGTCCACTCGGCATCGTCGATCTCGGCAAATGTCGCCACGTCGAAGAGACCGACGTTGTTGATGAGGATGTCGACGTCGCCGAGGCGGTCGAGCAGCTCGTCGACCTGCCCGGGGTCGGCGAAGTCCGCCGCGATCCCCCTCGCCGAGGCGGCCGGGTTGTCGTCTTGCAGACGTGCAACAGCCGCGTCGACGCTGTCCTCATTGCGTCCGTTGATGATGACCGTCGCACCTTCGTGCGCGCACAGGGAGGCGATCGCGTACCCGATCCCCTGTGTCGAGCCTGAGATGAATGCGGTTTTGCCTGCCAGTTGAAGGTCCATGTAATGCCCACCTTGACGTCTCGAATCCGATTTTACTTACCTAGGAAAGTCAACAATAGATCGATTGAGTTTCTCAGGCAAGTAATCAGCTAGACTGCACTGCATGAGCAGTCCTGCGAGCAGCGCCACAGAACGAAACCCTCGAGACTCCGATACGCCCACCTTCACGGCGGACGAACTCGAGATCTGGTCGTCGGTCGCGACCTTGCTGGAGTGGCTTCCGGCCGCACTCGATGCGCAGATGCAACGCGATTCGCAGATCAGCCACTTCGAGTACGGAATCCTCTTTGCCCTCTCCCAGGCAGACGAAGCATCCCTGTCGATGAAGGAGTTGGCCGGCTTCGCCAACAGCACTCTCTCCCGACTGTCGAGGGCAGTCGCCCGCCTCGAGCGCCAGGGATGGGTGACTCGACGCCCGGACCCCGAAGACGGGCGTACGACGATCGCCTCCCTCACCGACTCCGGTCTCGCAACAATGCGTGCGGCCGCTCCGGAGCACGTTGCCTTCGTGCGACGCGTCGTCTTCGAGTCTCTATCCCCGGCTCAGGCTCGCACGCTGGGCAGGGCCAGTCGGCGTATCACCTCCGCGATCAGGGAGGATGGCGGCTGGCGACCGCAGTGATATTCAGACATCGAGCACCTCGGCCTCGAATTCAGAACTCTGCCCTGCCGGCACGATTCGATGACACAATGCGAGGAGGCGAATTCGCCTGCCAACGTCTCTGAGCGAGTTCCTCAAGGAGGAGAACATGACACGCATCGGCTTCATCGGAGTCGGAGAGATCGCCTCGGCGATGGCCGAAGGTCTTGCGCACAGCGAGACGAATGCCAGCCTCCGATTCTTCCTCTCCCCGCGCAACGCCGAACGCGCGGCGAGCCTCGCTGCGTCCATCGCAACCGCCACCGTCTGTGAGAGCAATCAGGATGTCGTCGACCGCAGCGACCTCATCGTCCTCGCGGTGCTGCCGCAGCAGTCGGAGAGCGTGCTCGACGAACTCGACATTCCGGCCGAGAAAACCCTGGTCAGCGCGGTAGCCGGAGTCCCGACCGAGGCCCTCGGGGCACATCTTCCGCATTCGCCGACCATCGTGCGGATCATTCCTCTGCCCGCTGTCCGCGAGCGCAAGGGAGTCACCGCCATGTACCCGGCCAACGAGACGGTCGAGGATCTCCTCAACCGCCTCGGCGGGTCGGTGACGGCCGCGGACGAGACGATGTTCTCGACACTCTCGGCGGTGACCGCGACGATGTCGACGCATTTCGCGTTCCTGCAGACGATCACCGCGTGGCTCGTCGACCGCGGTTGGGATCGAGCCGACGCCGATCATTTCATCCGCGGTCAGTTCGTCGGCCTCGGCACCACGCTCGCCGAGACGACCGAGTCCATCAACGGCCTCGTCGCCGCCCACGAAACCCCGGGCGGTCTCAATGAGATGCTCAACAACGAATGGATGGACGAAGCCAACCGCGCCGCTCTCGCGTCCTCCCTCGACCGGGTGTTCGCTCGCGTCACCGGAGCAGACTGACATTTCCGGGGTGGTCCTCTGACCGGCCGGTGCCTGATCGAGCAGTCTCCGACCGGTTGGTGCCTGATCGAGCAGTCTCTGACCGGTCGGTATGTGAGCGACCGGCTGGGAGGCCGCTCGTCCGACTCTGCGGATCGTTAGAATGATCGGCATGACCGAGTCTCTCACCTTCGCAGATTCCATCTCCATCAACGCTGACCCGGCAACGGTCTACCGGACCGTTGCGGACGTGACCCGCACCGGAGAATGGTCTCCGGTCTGCCGCGAATGCTGGTGGGACGACGGCGATGGCCCACGGGTGGGAGCCTGGTTCACCGGCCGCAACGTCACCCCTGACCGAGAATGGCAGACCCGCAGCCAGGTCATCGTCGCCGACGAGGGACGGGCATTCGGGTGGAGCGTGGGCCCCGGCCGAGTCAACTGGACCTACAGTATGCAGGAAACCGAGGAAGGCACGCGGCTCACCGAATCGTGGGAGTTTCTGCCCGCGGGGCAGGAATTCTTCGCAGAGAAGTACGGTGCGCGGGCAACCGAGGAGATCGCTGCACGCGCCGAATCCGCGCGGACCGGCATTCCCGAGACTCTCGCAGCGATCAAACAGGTCATCGAACGCCCATAGGGCATCCGCAAGGGCATTCGCAGTGAGCGTCTGCGGGGCATGAGGCCCGAGGCGATCCCTTAGGATTTCCACTATGCCTCAGCACTCTGCCGTCACTGTCTCGATCACCCGAACCGTCCGCCCCGACAACCACCGGCGCTTCAACGCCTGGGTGCAGGCGGGCCAGGAGCTGGCCCGTGAACGCGACGGCTACCTGGGATCGGGATGGGTGCGAACTGCACCGGACTCCAACGAATGGCACGTGCTCTACCGGTTCTCCGATGAGAAGTCGCTGCGGGCGTGGGACGAATCCGAGGATCGTCGGTGGTGGATCGAAAGCGCAGCAGAGATTGTCGAGACCACCCGGGTGGAGCATCGAACCGGCATCGAGGGCTGGTTCGAACCGCACGGGGAGGAGTCCGTCACCATCCCGGAGACGGTCGTCCCGCCGAGGTGGAAGCAGGCCGTGAGCATCTTCCTGCCGTTCTTCCCGCTCAGTCTGCTCTCGACGTTCCTCCTCATGCCTCACCTGGAGAGCTGGCCGAAAGTCCTCGCCGTGCTCCTCAACATCTGCATTCTCACACCGCTGATGACCTACATCTTCCTGCCGGTGAGCACGCGGCTGCTGCGCCCCTGGCTGCAGCGACCTCGCTGACACCACCGCTCCCCCATCTGCTACCTGACGGCGGCCCAGCAACCTCGCGCGAGGTTGCTGAGCCGCCGTCAGGTAGTAATTAAGGTTCAGAAGAGGCCGGTGATGTTGCCGTCGTCGGTGACGTCGATCTTCAGCGCCGAGGGTTCGCGCGGCAGGCCCGGCATCGTCATGATGTCACCGGCGATGACGACGATGAACCCGGCGCCGGCCGACAGCCGCACATCCTTGACCTCGATGATGTGGCCGGTCGGCGCCCCACGCAGACTCGCGTCCGTCGACAGCGAGTACTGCGTCTTCGCGATGCACACGGGTGCGTCCCCGTAGCCCTCCTCGGTGAACTGCTTGAGCTTCCGTTTCACCTTGGCCGGCAGGTCGACGTCCTTGGCTTGGTAGATCCGCTGCGCGATCGTGCGGATCTTGTCCTCCAGCGGCTGGTCGAGTTCGTACGAGTACCTCGCCGAGGCGGCCGGCTCCTCACGTGGCGGACGAGTTCCGGACGAATCGTGCGGCCCTTCGCCTCGATTTTCATCACGAATCGTCCGGAACTCGGCGTCGCCGCCGTTCGACGCAGAAGCAGCAGCCCCGCCCCCAGCACCAGCCCCGCCCGCAGCCTCGACAACCGCCTCCGCCAGTGCCAAAGCACCCTTGCCGCCGTCGGCCCAGTGTGTGGACTCCACAGCCGCAACCCCAAGACCGTCCAAGTGCGAGATCGCCGCGGCCATCTCCTCGTCGGTGTCCGTGGGGAACCGGTTGAAGCACACGACCGGGGTCAGTCCGTAGATCTCACGCAGGTTCCGACAGTGCAGCTCGAGATTGCTCATCCCCTCAAGCACCGCTGACACATTGGGAGAGTTGACGTCGGCCACGTCGACTCCGCCGTGGTATTTCAGGGCCCGCAGGGTCGCGACGACGACCACGGCAGAGGGCCAGATCCCGGCGGTGCGGCACTTGATGTCGAGGAACTTCTCGGCCCCGAGGTCGGCACCGAAACCGGCCTCCGTCACCACCCAGTCCCCCAGCGCCAGCCCGGCCTTTGTCGCGAGCAGACTGTTGCAGCCGTGGGCGATGTTCGCGAACGGTCCGCCGTGGATGAATGCCGGCGAATGCTCCAAGGACTGCACGAGGTTCGGCGCCAGTGCATTGCGCAGCAGCGCCGTCATCGCCCCTGCCGCCCCGATGTCCGCGACGGTGATCGGCTCCCGCCCCCTACTGTGGGCGAGCACGATCCGTCCCAGCCGTTCCTTGAGGTCGGCCAACGAGGTGGCCAGGCAGAACACAGCCATGACCTCGCTGGCGACGACGATGTCGAAGGCATCCTCGCGCGGCACTCCCCCGTTGAGTCCGCCGAGTCCGACGACAACTCCCCGCAGTGCTCGATCGTTGAGGTCGACGACGCGGCGGAGATGGATGCGCCGCGGGTCGACGTCGAGGTCGTTGCCGAAGTGGATGTGGTTGTCGAGCATGGTCGCGGCGAGGTTGTTCGCCGCAGCGATGGCCGCGAAGTCGCCGGTGAAGTGGAGGTTGATGTCTTCCATCGGCACGACCTGCGCGTATCCGCCGCCGGCTGCCCCGCCCTTCATTCCGAAGACCGGCCCCATGCTCGGCTCCCGCAGCGCGAGCACGGCCTTGCCGACCTCGGATTTCGACCGCGCGAGTTCGTTGAGTCCGTCGGCCAGGCCGATGCTCGTCGTGGTCTTTCCCTCGCCGGCCGGGGTCGGGCTCATGGCGGTGACGAGGATGAGTCGCCCGTCCGTGGCGGTTTCGGCCGCTTGGTCGAGGACATCGATGGGCACCTTGGCCTTCGTCCATCCGTGGGGAATGATGTCCTTCGCGTCGAGACCCAGCCCAGCGGCGATGTCGACGATGGGATCGAGCTCGGCGCTGAGCGCAATATCCATATCTGAGGTCATAAGGCCATCATGCCCGTTCCGCGAGATTTTGTGACCATCACCGACCCGAGAATTCGCGCAATGTGCACTGAGTTCCGCCTAGCGCAACATCAACCTCGCCGAGGCGGCCCGCCGCCTCATCGCTCGACAGGTGAGAGCCGCGTGCGCGAGGATGGAATCATGCGCGCATTCGACGAGCTCGTCACCGAAGCACAATCCGCCGATGTCACCGGCTGGGGATTCGACTGGCTCGACGGACGCGCCACCGAGGAACGCCCTCCGTGGAGGTACTCGACGCTGCTCGCCAGGCGGCTGTCGACCGCGACCGCGGCCCTCGACATCGACACCGGCGGCGGTGAGGTCGTCGACGAGGCACCCGTGCTGCCGCCGCGCATGGCGGTGACCGAATCGCACCGCCCCAATATCGCCGTGGCCCGTCACCGGCTCGGCCCGCGAGGCGTCGATGTCGTCGAAGCCGACCCGGACAGGTTGCCGTTCGCCAACGGCAGCTTCGACCTCGTCACTTCCCGACACCCCGTGGATCCCGCGTGGTCGGAGATCGCCCGGGTGCTCATCCCCGGCGGCACCTACCTCGCCCAACACGTCGGCCCGGCCTCGGCGTTCGAGCTCATCGAGTTCTTCCTCGGACCGCTGCCGGAAAATCGCCGCTCACGGCACCCGCAGACCGAATCCGACGCCGCCGAGGCGGCCGGACTCACGGTCGAAACGCTGCGCACCGCACGCTGCCGCATGGAGTTCTTCGACGTCGGTGCGATCGTGTGGATCCTGCGCAAGTGCCCGTGGTGGGTACCCGATTTCACAGTCGCCGACTACCTGCCACAGCTGCGCGAACTCGACACGCGGATGCGCAGGGGCGAGCCCTTCGTCGCGCATTCGACCCGGCACCTCATCATCGCGTCAACGCGCTGAGCCAACTCATCGCGTCGACGCGCTGAACCGCCTCGTCGGCAGCTCACCGAGCCGAAACGCCCACCCGGAAGCGGTCCGGCACTTCACCGGCGCCCGTGGCGAGGTCGGCTGCGAACTCACCGAGCAGCGGCGCGAACTTCGCTCCGTGCCCCGAACAGGCCGACACGATGACCAGGCCATCGACCTCGTCGATGACGAAGTCCTCATTCGGTGTGTTCGTGAACAGACATGTGGTCTCCGCGTACGGTTCCGGAATGAGTCCCGGCAGATTCCGCTTCGCATAGTCGATCATCCTGGTCCGCATCTCCTCGGTGATCTGTCCGTCCTGGTCAAGCGCCGATCCGATCACCTTCCCACCGTTGAACTGCGCGAACTTCTGCCCCGCGAAACCGGCATCCCGACCGCCGGGAAGCCCGTAGGTGAACATCTCACCGGATTTGTGGATGAACGTCGGCCAGGGTGTGCTCGGCCGTCCGTCTTCACCGGCATCGCGGTAGGGCATTTGGAAGGCCTGCTCCTGCCGCACTTCGAACCTCGGCAGCGCATCGAGAAACGCTTCCGGAAGGCCAAGATCGCCGAGGAGGTCGGGCAGCCACCCGCCCGCAGCGACGATGACATGGTCGCCCTCGACGGAATCCCCCTTCGCCGAGGTGGCTCGGAAGCCGCCTGCGGATTGTCGGGCCACCTCGGTGACCGTCCAATCGGTGAGGATCCGAGCCCGCCCGGTGTCCACCGCTTGGTCGAGCATGGTCGTCACCGTGGATTCGGCGTCGATGACGCCGGCGTCGGGGTGCCACAGGACGTCGGTATCGAAGGCGAATTGCGGCCACCGTTCGGAGGCACGTGCCGGATCGAGGACTTCGTACTCGACGCCGACGGCTTCGAAGATCTCGGCGAGCAGATCCGTGTGCTGGGCGTCGCCGAAGTCGAGAGCTCCGGTGCGAGTGATCAGCTCGATCCCCGATTTCGCCTCGAGGTCGTCCCACAGCTCACGGGCACGCACGACGAGTTCGGTGTAGAGACGATCCGGGTAGGCGTAACGGAAGATGCGGGCCGAACCGTGGGAGCTGCCGCGGTCGTTGGCCGGGGTATGCCGCTCGAGCACGGTGACGTCCTCGCCGCGCGCAGCCAGGGAATACGCGGCCGCGGCACCGGCCAAGCCCGCTCCGATGACGATGTGGTGGGTCAAAGCTGCGCTCCTGTTGGATGGGCGTGATCGGTCGGCCGCGCCTGATCGTGTCTACTGCAATTCGAGGTCGGTCACGCAGGTGGGCCCATCGCTTCTCGTCGAAAACTCGGTCGCACCGGTTCTGCCCTCGGCGGTGACCTCGATGGTACCGGTGATGTCGGACGGCACCCAGAAGCCGACGAAACCGTTGTCGAAGGTCGTCGTCGACTGACCGACCACTGCTTCGCCTGAAGCCGAATCGGTGATCACCACATCGACGTCCTTCCCGCTCATCTCGCCGAGGCAGGTCGTGAGGCTGTGATAGAAGCAGTCGTGTGTCTCATCGACGAAGGGAGCGATGGACACGTAGCTCTTCCCCTTTGGCAGTGCCATCGTCGCCTCGTGCTGCCCGTCGGTGAGGACGAGTTCGTCCGGCTGCACCGAGGCCATGAGGTCGGTGGGCCTCTCGTCGACAGGCAGGCGATCGAGGTGATCGATGACTCCGGTGACATCTTCGTCGGCCAGATCGAGATCCGCCAGCATTTCTTCGGCCGAACCCGGCTGCATTGCCGCGGACTCTCCTGAATCAGCGGATGACCCGCTACCCGACCCTGGAGCCGAACACCCGGTCAGTGCTAGAGCCAGGGCCGTCGCACCCAACACGAATTGCGTCGTTCTCATATATCTCCCCATGTCACTACGGGTGCAGAGCACCTCTGCCGTCTTGGCAATCATACCCACACGGGGTATACGGTGATCGTGGCGGGCCCAAGGAATGGGACGCCCTCAAATGCTCTCATCGTCCGCCGAGTGATTCCGACGCGACCGTCTACATGGTCGACGCAAAGGCAGACGAGATGGAGACGACGAACCACAAATCGGTCGTCGAAAGCGAGATGAAACCCGTGGAGTGACCACCAGGGTCCGTTCCTGATCAGCCCTGCTTCTGCTCGGGCAGCATTCCTGCGGCCTCGACAGCGCTGCGGACGATCTCCTCGAGACCGAACTCCGCTTTCCAACTGAGCAGGGCCGAGATCCGGGTGACGTCGGCGACCAGCGCCGGTGGGTCACCGGCACGACGCTCGCCCATGTCGGGGACGATGTCACGGCCGGTCACCTCGGCGATGGTGTCGATGACTTCCTTCACCGAGGCGCCGGTTCCGGTCCCGACATTGAACACGGTCTCCGTGGTGCCGCCGGCCTTCATGTAGTCGAGGGCGGCGATATGCGCCTCGGCGAGGTCCTTGACGTGGACGTAATCGCGGATACACGTGCCGTCGGGGGTGTCGTAGTCGTCGCCGAAGATGATCGGGGCCTTGCCGTCCTTGAGCCGTCCGAGCACGATCGGGATGAGGTTCATGACGGCGGTGTCGGCGAGGTCGTTCCAACCGGCGCCGGCGACGTTGAAGTAGCGCAGCTTCACGGCGTTGAAGGTCGTCGCCCGCATGGCCGAGGCGGTGATCTGGTTGTCGATCATCCACTCGCCGATGAGCTTCGTCTGACCGTAGGGATTGATGGGTCGGCAGTCGAGGTCCTCGGGCACCATGTCGACATCGGGCATGCCATAGGTCGCGGCCGAGGAGGAGAAGACGAGCGATTCGATGCCGGTCGCTTCGACGGCTGAGAGGATGTTCGTCAGCGCGCCGATGTTCTGCCGGTAGTACATCACCGGTTCTTCGACGGATTCGCCGACCTGCTTCTTCGCGGCGAAGTGGATGATCGAGTCGACGCTGTGTTCCCTGATCGCCTCGACGAGGCGGTCGGTGGCATCCGCTGCGGACAGGTCGAGGTTGACCACGGGCAGGCCTTTGACGCGAGCGTCGATGCCGGTGGAGAAGTCGTCGACGACGAGCACATCGTCTCCACGTTCGGTGAGCAGCCGCACCACGTGCGAACCGATGTAGCCTGCCCCGCCTGTGACCAGTACCGCCATGCCCGGTCTCTCCTTCATCTCGACGACTCTTCACTGTCAGAATGCTCGGTATCAGAATACGCGCTCAGACTCCGAAGCTCTGATTCGGGCTGAATGCGCGGTGGGATAACATCGTGCACGAAAACGTTGCATGTCCAGGCCGACCACCAGCTGGCGCTGAGGGGGGGGGGGGGGTTACGCGTCATCTGCGGCAGCGTTATGGTGATCATAGGCTCCGGGTCAACGTGAAACCGGAGAGAACAGGAGCAAAAATCATGACGCAGTCAGTGACAGTTCCCGACCCCCATGGCTCAGAGAAGACTACTCGCGAGAACGCCGAACGCGGCTTCATCGCCTCCGACGCCCTGACCAAGAACCTCCAAACGGTTCTGGTCGACTTCATCGCTCTGAGCCTGACCGCCAAGCAGGCACATTGGAATATCGTGGGCACGAACTTCCGAGACCTGCACCTTAACCTCGACGAAGTCACGGACATCGCCCGTGCAGGCAGCGATGAGATCGCTGAACGCATGCGTGCCCTCCATGCCTCCCCCGACGGTCGCCCCGCCGTGATCGCTGAACAGTCCGGACTGCCGGAGTTCCCGAACGGCGAAATCAGCACCCACGACGCCATCGATCACATGGTCGCGTCGATCGAGGCGACCGTGGCTTCGATGCGTGACTGCCACGACGAAGTCGACTCGGCGGACCCGACGACCGCCGACATCTTCCACAGCTACATCGCGCAGCTTGAGCAGCAGGCCTGGTTCATCAGCGCAGAGACCCGCACACCCAAGTGAGCCACTGAGCTGAACCGCTGCTGAAACAGTTCGGGCCGCCTCCCCGTCGTCACGGTCGGGTAGGCGGCCTTTCGTTGTCGACGCCCGGAACCGTCATCGTCGGCCATCGATGATCGCGACGAGGTGTTCGGCAATGGCCAGCGCCGAGGTGGCCCCTGGGGAGGGCGCGTTCCTTACGAACATCGCGGCTCCCGCCCGATCGATGACGAAATCATCGACGAGTGTGCCGTCCCGGTTCATGGCTTGGGCGCGGATTCCACGGGTGGCGCGGTAGCCGTCTGCCCCGGCCAGGTCGGGGACGTAGCGGGCCGCCTCGGCGACGAATTTCTCGATCGAGAGCACCCCGGGCAGCTCACGGGCCGCGGTGGCCATGTTGCCGGCGGCGAAGCGCCAGAATCCGGAGTCGGCGGCCACAGCCAGCGAATCGGGGATGTTGAGGCCGAGACCTCGGTAGCCTTCGCGGGAGAAGGAGAGGAAGGCGTTGGGTCCGATCATCAGGCCGCCGTCGATGCGGCGGGTGACGTGGACGCCGAGGAAGGGGTACTTCGGGTCCGGGACGGGGTAGATGAGGCCGTTGACCGCGCTGCTGTATTCCTCGTCGAGGATGAAGTACTGGCCGAAGAACGGCACCACGGTCGGGGTGCGATTCTGACCCGAGCGCGCGGCCAGCCGGTCGGATTGGAGTCCGGCGCAGACGATGACGTGGTCAAATTCCTGGGCGTCGACCGGGGTGCGGACGATGGCGGTGTCACCGGTGGGGCCGCCTCGGCGATCGATGGTTTTGACCGGGGTGGAGAAGCGGACGCGGCCGCCGTGGGCGCGGAAGTCGGCGACGAGTGCGTCGGTGAGTCCGCGGTAGTCGATGATTGCGGTGTGGGGTGAGTGGAGGGCGGCGAGGCCTTCGGCGTTCGGTTCGATGTCGCGCAGTCCGTCGCGGTCGAGCATGGCGATGTCGGGGACACCGTTGGCCAGAGCGCGGCTGTGGATGGCGTGAAGGCGTTCGGCTTCTGTCTCGTCGGTGGCGACGACGACCTTGCCGCATTCGTCGAAAGCGACGTTGTGTTCGTTTGCGAAGTCGCGGATGAGGTCGACACCGCGGCGACAGAGCGTGGCTTTGAGGCTGCCCGGCTCGTAGTAGAGACCGGCGTGGACGACTCCGGAATTGTGCCCGGTCTGGTGGGCGGCGGGGTGGTCTTCCTTTTCGAAGAGGGTGACGTCGGCGGAGTCGTGGCGGCCCAGGATCTCGCGGGCCACGGCGGCTCCGATGATGCCGGCTCCGACCACTGCCCATCGCGCGTGCTTCGCCATGTCTCAACTCCCTCGTCGATCTCCGTCGTTCCTGCCGTTCGACTCGACTGTAGATGCTGACGAAGCGTCACCATCGGTCCGTCCACACCGCGGAAGCCGTGACCTTGCCACTGACGGCTTGGTCACAGGTCGACATCGCATGCAGCTCTTTCAATCCCAATTTGTGACATATGGACGCAACACAATGACTCGGTCATGACTGTCGCATCTTCCGGAACACTGAATCCACTTGCGATCGTCAGACCTGTGAACTGGCCTTTTGTCGGCTACAGCACCCGCGAGACCTGACTGACAGGATTTCACAACGCCCGCCTACATCTACTTCAACGTAACTATAACGACGAGGTAACTTTTCTTGTGATTCACTGATTACTTTTTCATTACTCCGTAACGTTGTGAGGGATCTGTCAGGAAACTGCCCGTTTCCGTCCAGGCCAAGCTTGGAAATGATCAGGATCCGAACGATGTGGAGAACCATGAGAAAACTGAGAGGCCGGCCCGGAACCGGTCGGAAGATCGCGGTGGGGTCTGTCGCCGCAGCGACAGCTGTGGGGCTCACTGCCTTGATAACGTCACCTGCCAGCGCCGGCGAAGTCAACCCCGATGAGAATGCGGAAGCCTACGCACAGCTGATCGACCTCGGTGCCCTTGGCGACTTTGACGCGCTCAAGGCCGCTTCTGCATACAACAGCTCGTCTTCCAACGAAGGTGAGACCGTCACCCCGATCAACGCTGAGGTGCTCGACGGCCTTGTCGGTCTTGATCTGCCCGGTGTGTCGTTGCCCGTGATCAGCGGTTCCGATGGTGAAGGGCTGATCCACCTCGGCGATGCTGGTGTGCTCAACTCCTATTCGCAGTCAACCGATTACAACCAGGCTCTGGCCAGCACCGGTGCTGTTGGAGCAGACGGCGCGCTCAACGTCGACGATGCCAACAACGGTGACTTCAAGAACGCAAAGGTGGATCTCACCGATGTGCTCGGCCAAGCAGGCATTGACGGTTTGACCGACGACATCGTCGACGAGCTGAGCCTCGAACTCGGCGCGATCGGCTCAACCGCCGAGGCCGAAGGCAGCGATTACTCGTCGGAGTATGTCGTCGCCGATGGCATCCTGACCGTATCGAGCCCACTTGTCGGTGATCTTGGAACAACTCTGCAGGGAGTCATCAATGATTCCGGTTCCACCCTCAACGATGCAGTTGGAGAAGGCGGAACAATAGATTCCATCGTCTCCGGACTCGGAGATGCAGCGAACCTCGACCTGGGACTCGCTTCTGTCGACCTCAGCGGCGGAACAGTCGCAGTCAATGGCGTGGATACGGCATTGGAAGATGCTGCCGAGACTCTCATCGAGAAACCGCTGACCGACGAGAGTGGCATCGCGTCGATCGATCTCAAGAACGGTACGGTCAAGATCGACCTCGCCAAGATCGTCAAAGGCGAAGACGGTAAAGATCTCAATGGCCTTGACCCCAATACCCAAGTGCTGAGTTCGTCAACGACTGAGGCGATTGTCGATGCAGTCGAAGGTGCTCTTGACACTGTCACGAGCAAAGCCACTGATGCGGTCACCGACGTCATCAACAACGTCGAGCTCAACATTGAGATTCCCGCGAAGCTGCGGGTTGCCCTCGCTTCTGCGAACATCCAGATCACCATCGACGGAACTCTGGGGCAATTCGCCGGTACGGCAGACGGCGATCCTGTAGTCGATGCGTCCGGCGACCTTCTGGGCTTGAAGATTGATGCGTTGCTGGATCCTCTGACCGACAGACTGGTGCCACTGGTGCTCGAACCGGTCAAGCAGGCCGTCGGCCCCCTTCTGTCGGCAACGACCGAAGAGCTGACTAATGCGCTTGAAGGCATCACCGATCCGCTGCTCGACGGGCTCTCGCCACTCTTTGAAGGACTCAACGAGGTCGTCGATCTGACGATCAATGAGCAGCCCACAAAGAAGAATCAGGAAAGCGAAGTCACCGGTACAGAGGATCCGGGTTTCACGGTCAATGCTGTGAGTTTGGAACTGTTGCCGAACGTCGCGAACAAGGTCGTTGACGTCAATCTTGCCTCGTCATCTATTCGCGCTCAGGACGAAGAGCCGACCGATCCGGGCGATGACGATGCGAATACGAACGCCGCAGCCTCGGCATCGGCTTCCGCCGACGCCGACGGTGACAACAACCCGGCCGCCCAGGCTGCCTCCGAGGCAGCTGCCGACAACAATGCCGACAACACGGCATCGGCAGCAGCTGACGAGAACGCCCAAGCAGCTGCAGAGTCAGCAGCGACCGAGGACGCTTCGTCAGAAGCTTCGGCCGATTCGACCTCGGATGAGAACGCTTCGTCGACGGCTGCATCGCAGGCTGCCGCACAGGCCGACAACACCGATGACACGAACGCTGAAGCATCGACGGCGGCGGATGCGAACTCCGCTGCCGCTTCGGAAGCGGCTTCCACTGCTGACTCCTCGAACGAGGCATCCGCAGAGGCAGCAGCCGAGTCTGACGCCAGCGCAGCAGCAGATCCTGATGCCGCCAATGAGGCAGACGCGAATGCCAACGTGAACGCAGCCGCTTCGGCCAACGCCGATGACGAAAGCAACGCGGCAGCTGAGGCAGTAGCAGCTGCCGATGACGATGCCAACAACACGGCATCGGCAGCAGCTGACGAGAACGCCGAAGCAGCCGCAGAGTCGGCAGCCAACGAAGAGGCCTCCTCGGAGACCTCGACGGATGCGACATCGGATCCGAACGCCTCGGCACAGCAGGCAGCCAACGCTGCCGCAAACGCCGACAACTCGGACTCGACGAATGCTGATGCTTCGGCCGCCGCTGATGCCGACCCGGCAGCTGCTGCATCCGCAGCCTCGACCGCGGATTCCTCCTCGGAAGCATCAGTCGAAGCAGCCGCAACCGCGGATGCCTCGACCGATCCTGACGGAACTACAGCTGACGAAGCCGATACGAACACCAACGCGTCGGCTTCCGCAGCGGCATCGGCTGATGCTGATGAGGACAACAACGCAGCAGCCGAGGCAGCGGCAGTAGCCGCCGCCGACGCTGACGCGAACGACACCGCATCGGCCGCAGCCAACGAGAACGCCGAAGCCGCCGCAGAAGCAGCAGCCGAGGAGGAAGCTTCGACCACGGCATCGGCCGATGCCACCGACGAGGCCAACGCATCCGCACAGGCCGCAGCCACTGCAGCAGCAAACGCGGACAACTCGGATGAGACCAACGCTGACACCACAGCGGCGGCCAATGCCGACGCGGCAGCAGCCGCATCGGTTGCGGCGAACGCGGACTCCTCCAATGATGCGTCAGCTGAAGCAGCAGCAGAAGCCGATGCCTCGGCCGATCCGGACGCAGCAGCTGATCCGGATGCTTCGGCAGCCGAGGAAGCTGACACGGACACCAACGCGTCGGCCTCCGCAGCAGCATCGGCTGATGCAGATGAGGACAACAACGCAGCAGCCGAGGCAGCGGCAGTAGCCGCCGCCGACGCCGATGCCAACGACACTGCATCCGCAGCAGCCAACGAAAACGCTGAAGCCGCAGCAGAAGCAGCAGCCGAAGAGGAAGCCTCGACCACAGCATCGGCCGATGCCACCGACGAGGCCAACGCATCGGCACAGGCAGCCGCTACCGCAGCGGCTGATGCCACCGATGAGGCCTCGGCAAGCGCTGACACCACTGCAGCAGCAGACGCTGACACGGCGGCAGCCGCAACCGCGGCCGCCAACGCCGAAGCGTCGAGCGCAGCCTCGGCAGAAGCCGCGGCCAATGCCGACGGTGACGAGGCGAACGCTTCGGCCGACGGTGACGAGGCGAACGCTTCGGCCGACGGAGGCGCAGCCAGCGCCTCGGCTGACGGTGACGAGGCAAACGCCAGCGCTTCGAGCGATTCTGAGAAGGCCGCCTCGGCGAACTCCTCGGCGTCGTCGGACGCAGGTTCGGCAGCGAACGCCGGATCCGCGGCCAACGCCTCGGCGGGTTCGAGCACGAACGCCTCGGGCAACGCCGGTGGCGACCTGCCGCGGACGGGTGCCGACGGCGTCCCGGCCATGGCCGGATTCGCCGCTCTGCTCATCGCCGGCGGTGCAGCAGCGGTGTGGGCAACCCGCCGCTACCGCGCCTCGGCTGGTAAGCACTGAAGCCGGCAGGCACTAAGGTGACCCAGCTCAGGCACTGAGCTGAAACCGCGAACGGCGGGATCGAAGAGAAATCTTCGGTCTCGCCGTTCGGCTGTTCCCCCGTCGTTCGTCATTGACTCGACGGACGCATCCGCCCGACGCCGCCCCAGCGAAGACCTACAACCCGCGCCCAGCCTCCCACGGCTCTTCCGAGGCACCGGTGATCAGGGCGTTGACCGACATCGCCTGCGCATCGGTGAACGAGGCGATATAGTCCACGACCGCCCGTGCCCGGCCCCGCCGCACGATCCCGGCCGCGCCCTCCTCCCCCAGCGCTTGAGGGTTGCGTGCGTACAGATCCGAATACTCCTGCGTGGCCGCCTCGACGGAATCGACCAGACGCCGGGGAATCCGCGTCGCCTCATCCGGGTCGAGCAGCCACTCATGGAATCCCTCGACCAGGGACGCGATGATCCGCGTCTGCCCACGCTGATACACCGCCAGGTCAGACCGTTCGAGCACGAATCGCGCATGCACGAATTTGAGCACCACGACATCGTGCCAAGCCTCCTGGCTCAGTCGCACGTGACCGCTGCGGATATGCGGATCCGGGTCGACGACGATCGAGGCCTGCAGCCGATCGATCCACCGCCGCGTGAACCCGGTGACCGCCCGGTCCGCCTCCAGTCCCCCGTCGTAGGGAACGCCGAGCAGCCCCTCGACGAGATCCCGGTTGACCCGCTCCACCGACTCCCGGAACGCCTCCTCCGAGGCGATCCACGGATCCTTCTGCCCGATGTGCCGGCGAATCGCCTCGAGCGCATGCCCGGGCCGGCGCCGATCCAATTCCGCAGAATCCAGGGCCGCCAACTCCCGATGATCGCGCAGCCAGCGCCCGAGTTCGGCGGACACAGCCGTGTACTGGAGCACGTTCGACCGGTAGAAGTCGTCCAGGTCGTGCACCGCATACGCAATATCGTCGGCGACGTCCATGACCGCGCACTCGAGCGTCTGCTGATACGTCCCGATCGCCGGGAACGCCGAGAGCACGTCGGCCATCTCCTCGACCTTGGTGGCATAGGCGGAGAACTTCATCGCCCCCTCGCTGACATCATCACCGACCCCGCGCGGCATCCTGGCCGCCGACGACGCCCGATCGCCGATCCATTCCCCGCGCTCCCACGGGTATTTGAGCACCGCGGCCCGAATCGCTCGGGTGAGGTTGAGACCGCGCGCCGTGGCCTCGCAGCTGTCGAGGGCAGTGAGGATCCGAAACGTCTGCGCGTTGCCTTCGAATCCGTCCTCGAGGCGCAGCACCTGCCGCGACACCCGGTCGAGCTCCTTCTCGCCGAGGTGGCCGAACGGTGGGTGCCCCAGATCGTGGGCGGCTGCGGCCGCCTGGACGACAACAGGATCGCACCCGCCGAGGCGGCTGACCGTATCCCGGGTCGCCTCGTCCGCGTTATTCAACGTGATCGCGATCGACCGGGCCACCGCAGAGACCTTGAGCGAATGCGTCAGCCGGTTGTGGATGACCGTGCCGGACCCGGCCTGCGGAATGACCTGCGTGACCGAGGCCAGGCGGGAGAAGAACGGGGAGAAACGGATCCGTTCGATATCGACGCGGAACTCGTCCTCTCCCGGGCGGGCCTCCTCGGCGACATTGCGATCGCGGCCCCCGGTCAAGTGAAATCTCTGGCGTTCCATGAACTCAGACTACCGATACCAGCCCCCACACATCCTTATTGCTACCTGACGGGGGCCCAGCAACCTGGCGCGAGGTTGCTGGGCCCCCGTCAGGTAGCAAGGGGAGTCGTTGAGACTCGTGTCACAGTGACGTATGGTCGGAATACCTATAGGAGGTGGTCACGATGACCGGAGTCAATGAGGATTTCTACCAGCCAGCGACCCAGCCTGGCGACATCATCGAAGTCGAGGACGAAGAGACCGGCGAGATGGTCAAACACATCATCTACCTCGACGAATTCGGCAACGGCACGAAGACGCGGCCGCTGACCGAAGAAGAGCTCGAAGACCTCGACGAGGCTCCCGAGGACTGACCTCGAACCAGCGCTCACTCAGAGCAGCTGCCACCGCGGACACCGGATCACCGGTGTGCGCGGTCGTGGTTGAGGGGTCCTGCTGCACCGCGTGATGGAGCAGCTCGACGAGCCGTCATCAGTCATCCGAGGTCAGACCCATGCGCGCGAACAGTCGCGCGGCGGTGGCGCGATAGCTCTGTTTGACTACCTGCCCGAGCTCTGGATCCCCGCCCAGCAGGGATTCCGCGAGGCCTTTTGCCTGTGCGAAGGCGATGTGCGCGGGCAGCGGCGGCGTGTTGCGGTCGCAGCGGACGTCGAGGACGACCGGCCGGTCGGCGGCGAATGCTTGGTCGAAGGCCGCGTCGATGTCCTCCGGATCGTCGACGGTGATGCCTCTGAGTCCGAGCAGCTCCGCATAGCCCGCGTAGTCCATCGACTCGACCAGCTGGGCCGTGTCCCACCTCGGGTCACCGGCCTCCCGCATCTCCCAGGACACCTGGTTGAGGTCGCCGTTGTTGATGACGAGGACGACGAAGGTGGAGTCCGACCATTCCCGCCAGTGACGTTTGACGGTGAGCAGACCGTTCATACCCATCATCTGGAAGGCTCCGTCGCCGATGGTGCACACCACCGGACGATCGGGATGCGCGAACTTGCCGGCCAGCGCATAGGGCATCGCGGCGAGCATCGAGGCCATCCGACCCGAGAGGCTGCCCATCTGGTTCGGCCCCAGTTCGATATGGAAGCCGTACCAGTCGGCCGTGCTCCCGGCGTCGCAGGTGATGATCGCGTTCTCGGGCAGACGTTCGTTGAGGGAGACGAAGACCCGGCGGGGGTTGATCGGATCGGCTTCGGTCTGCGCGACCCGCGTGTTCTCCTTCGCCCACGCCCGGTTCTCCTCGGCGATCTTCTCCTGCCACTCGGTCGCGTGCTGGGTCAGATGCGGCTGCAGGGCCGCCAGAGTGGTCTTCGCATCACCCCACAGGTTGACCTCGGTGGGGTAGCGCAGGCCCAAGTGACGTGGTGACAGGTCGATCTGCACGGCTCGGGCCCGCCCGGTCGGTGGCATGAACTCGCCGTAGGGGTAGTTCGTGCCGACCATGAGCAGGGTGTCGCATTTCTGCATCATGTCGTAGCTCGGCCGCGATCCCAGCAGACCCAGCTGCTGGGTGTGGTAGCCGACGTCCCCCGGCACGACCTGTTTGCCCAGGAGGGTGGTGATGACACCGGCACCGAGGCGCTCGGCGACGCTGATGACCTCATCGGTCGCTCCGATCGCTCCCTGTCCGACGAGCATGGCGACCTTCTGGCCGCTGTTGAGGACCTCCGCCGCACGGGCGAGCGCATCGTCATCCGGCCGCAGCCGATCCTCGGCGTGGCCGATGCCCGTGCGGGAAACGAAATGCTCGGCTGTGGGCTCTTCCATGTCCATCGTCTGTACGTCGGCGGGGAGGACCACGACAGCCGGTCCGCGATAGGCCTTGGCCATGCGTACGGCCTTGTCGACGACGAGCTGGGCGTGCATCGGGGTGGTCACGGTCTGCACGAACACCGCCGCGTCGGCGAAGAGGCGTTCGAGGTTGATCTCCTGTTGGAATTCGGAGTTCAGCGACACTCTCGCCTGTTGGCCGACGATGGCGACGACTGGCGCGTTGTCGCCCCTGGCGTCGTAGAGGCCGTTCATGAGGTGGATGGCTCCGGGGCCTGAAGTCGAGACGCACACGCCCACGTTCCCGGTGAACTTCGCGTGGGCGGTGGCCATGAACGCGGCCTCCTCTTCATGGGTGGGGCGCACATAGGTGAAGTCCTTGCCCTCGTCCTGAGCTCGGCCCATGGCCCCGTCGAAACCGCCGATGCCGTCGCCGGGGTATCCGTACCACCGGCGCAGATCCCAGGCGATGAGTCGATCGATGATGAAGTCGCTCACGGACGTCGCCATGGCACTCTCCTCAGATGTCTCGAGTCGCAGATGTGATGCGGTCGTCGCGGTGCGCCGACCTGGCCCTCCAGGCTTGCCCTCGATATGGCTGCTGTCAAGACCCCGGGCCCTTGGCATCAACGCCTCACCGAACACCCCCGCGACCTTCTTGCGAGGCTCGGGAAGACCCGTCCGCGGGCGCGGGACGTTCCCCGATCCGAGGGGGCTTACCAGATCCGCAGGCGGCGGCTAACGTGAATGGATGAGCACATCACGACTGCAATCGTTCAGTCTCGGGGCAGCCACAGCCGTGGCTGCCGGACTCGCGGCAATCGGGTCGCGCAAGGTGGCGACGTGGGCCAAGATCGGCAAGGGGCATCCGCTCAAGCATCGGCTGCTCGACGTGTCATCGCAAGCTCTGCAGACGAAGTATCCGCTCGAGGCCATGAGCACCTATCTCGACGGCCTGCACATGTACGCAGATGACATGGGTCGGCAGGTCGAAGCGGCACACTTCTGCATTCACCTGCGCCACGACCTGCACCAGTGCGTCATCTTCGATCGCAATGAACCCGACGCCCGACTCATCGGCATCGAGTACATCATCAGTGCAGAACGGTTCGACGCACTGCCCGCCGAAGAGAAGCGACTGTGGCACAGTCACCACTATGAGGTGAAATCGGGCATTCTCACGGCTCCCGGCGTGCCCAAGCTCGCCGAGCGCTCCTACTTCGAGGACCTCGTCTCCACCTATGGGAAGACCTTCCATACTTGGCAGTACGACCGCGACGACTTCCCCTTCGGCATTCCTCAGCTGATGATGGGCTTCACCGACGACGGTCAGGCCCAGGCAGAGCTGCTCAGCGACCGAGACGCCCGCGTGGGCGTGTCCACACAGGAGAGGCGCGCGCACCGCGAGAACATCCCGATGCCGCATGTCGCCGCCGAGGCGAACGCGTGGGAGAGCGGACACACCGTGCAGACGACGTTGCGTGACGTTCCTCTGCGGAGAGACTGAGGCGGGTCCAGCACAGGTCTGCCGATCCCGCACGGGCACCCGAATCCGTTGACGCACAGCGTGGTCTCGGAATCGACGTCACCACGACGCTCGGACGGTCTCCGTAGGTCCGTCGACCTCGGTGAAGCCGGCGTCGACGACGCTGATCTGCTGGTCGTCCGCCGCCCACGCGTCCGCCGTTGCAGTCTGCACGCGCAGACTGAATCCGGACTCACGCCAGCGGTTCCGCACATCGTCGGGCATCTGTTCGAACGCCAGCTGCGCGGCGTGACCGCATTGGGCGGCGGCCTTCCCGGTCGTCAGCGTCAGCTCCGGTGAGAGGTCGATCGTCACGACCGCCTCGGAATCGGGAACCGAGGACTCCCCCTCGTCAGGGAACTCGGTGCCGCCCACCTGGAGCTTGTTCAGCTCGTGAGGCAATGGTTCGACGGGGCCGGGTGCGAACACGAACGCCTCGGCGGGAGCGAATTCATCCGTGCCGCCGTGGGTCACACCGACACAGCCGAGGGTACGGGCGTCGTCGAGTTTCTTCCCATCACCGCGGCGCACGACCTTGCGGATGGCTCCGTCGCGCCAATACTCGACGGCATCGTGCCACTCACCGCCCTCCTGGGCACGCGGGTCGTCGAGGAACGCCACAACGGCTCGGGCGGTGGCTTCGAGGACGTCGATGTGGCGGGCGATGGCGGTCTTCGACCGACGCACGACGACCGGCAGTGACCATGGGACTTCATGGTCGGTTTCGTGTCGGCGCATGTGCTCGGTCATAGAGCCGATCCTAGCTGTGCATCATCGAGTCCCGCACTGACGGCACACCAACTGCGGCGCCGAAGCCGCTGTGCCCCCGGCGCCGCAGTGGCGAACGCGCTGACGCACCCTCATCGGGTTATCAGCCTCGGCCGGGGTGCAGCAGAACCTTCGAATAGCCTTCTTCGCGTTTGTCGAATTTCGCGTATGCATCCGGAGCGTCGGACAGCGGCAGCTCCTGAGAGACGACAAAGCCCGGCTGCGCCCGTCCTGCGATGATGAGGTCGCGCAGCTGATGTGCATAGCGCTTGGCATCGGCCTGTCCGGTGCCGATCGACTGCCCTTTCTCAAACAACCGGCCGATCCTGATCAGCAGCTCCCCCTTTGCCGAATGTTCGTCGGGAGCTCCCGGATCGGAGGGCAAGTACAGACCGACGACGCCGATGCCACCGGTGTGACGGACCGTGCCGACGAGCTGGTTGAGCACTGCGGCCGGCTGCTCATCGCCGTCGGCCGCCGTCGCCTGATAGCCCACGGCGTCGATTCCGCGATCAACGCCGTAGTCGCCGAGAGCCTCGGTGATCTGTTCGACCGGGTCACCGTCGTCGAAGTTGATCGGCTCAGCTCCGATGCTTTTGACGAGGTCCAGGCGGCTGGACACGTGATCGACCGAGAAGACCCGGCTCGCCCCCTTGAGAAGGGCAGAGTAGGCGGCCATCATGCCCACCGGTCCGGCACCGTAGACGGCCACCGTCTCGCCGGGCCGCACTCCCGCCAGTTCAGTCGCACGATAGCCGGTGGGGAAGATGTCGGCGAGTAGTGAGAATTCCTTCTCGTGCTCGTCTCCGGGCGGCAGCGGCACACAGTTGTAATCTGCGAACGGCACGCGCAGGTATTCGGCCTGACCGCCGCCGTAGGGTCCCATGCCGACGTAGCCGTAGGCACCACCGGCGGTTCCCGGCTCGTTGACCGTCAGACAGAACGCCGACTTGCCGGCACGGCAGTTGTCGCAGAACCCGCAGGCCACGTTGAAGGGCAGAACGACGCGGTCGCCCTTCTTCACTGTGGACACACCCGAGCCGACCTCCTCGACGATGCCCATGTTCTCATGCCCGAAAGTGATACCCGGCCGGGCATCGGTGCGCCCTTCGTACATATGCAGATCCGAACCGCAGATCGCTGCGGTGGTGATGCGCACGAGCACATCTGTCGGATCCTGGATCGTCGCATCTTCGACTTCTTCGACCGCGACCTCGAGCGGCCCTTTGTAGACGACTGCCTTCATCGGATATTCACCTCCGTGGCCGCCTCAGCGTCGGCCTCGTCGTTGTCGACGGTTGGTCCGCTCACCCCTGCGGCCACGGCCGCGTCATCGGGAAGTGCGAACGGAATACCGCCTGAACGCCATTGTGGACCTGCCTGCCGATCGGACGGAAGCCCCCTCAGCCGGCTGCCCGAGCAGCCGGTCCTCGACCACCGCGAAGGTTTCTGCGGGTATGGTGGAATCAGCAGTGAGGCGCACGCTGCGGCAGGGGCAGTCGTCGACACGAGCACTGTGTACGACTCGCCTGCTCTGGACAGTCGAGAGAGTTGAAGTCGTGACGGAGGAGTCTATGAAACTCGTCGGGGAGGCATCCGCTGGAGCGACATGCACTGCGATTCCCGCTGACATCCTCACCGGAATGTCTGACCAGATGCGGGCTGTGCTCGAACTCCAGGCCGCCCGCGCCGCGGACTGTGCCCAGGCAGGACTGCGGGCGGTGAAGGACGACATGGATCCCGAAACGGCACGCCTGACAGCGAACCGTGCCGAATACTGCGCCGAACGCTCCTACTGGAACGAAGGCGGCCCGACGATGGCCCGCACTGATGACGGGCATATCCGCGCCGCCGAAGTCGACGTTCCGATCCGCATCCACCGGCCCCTCGCCGAGGCGGTCCTGCCCGGGATCGTGTTCCTCCACGGAGGCGGGTTCACCGTCGGCAACCTCGACACCCATGACCGCATCATGCGGGTGCTCGCCGAGGCGAGCGGAAGTGCCGTCATCGGAGTGGACTATTCGCTGTCCCCCGAAGCGAAGTTCCCGCAGGCACTCCACGAATGCGCGGGCATCGTCGACCACCTGGCCGCACACGGCGTGGACTTCGGCGTCGATGGTGCCCGATTGGCCGTCGCCGGCGACTCGGCCGGGGCCGGACTGACGCTGGGCACCGCTCTGCTGTTGCGCGACGACCCCACCGCCGACGGGGCACGATCGTCGGCATTCTCCTCGCTGCGCGCTCTCATCTCGGTCTACGGCAGTCACGGACTGGTCGACTCCGCCAGCCGAAGGCTCTTCGGCGGGGAGTGGGACGGCATGGGCGCCAACGATCTCAACAACTTCAGGGACGACTACTTCGCCGTCCCCGAGGACGAGCAGTCGCCGTTCGCGTCCCATCTCACTGCTGACCTGTCCGGTCTGCCTCCGGTGTTCGTCGCCGGCGCCGGGCTCGACCCGCTGCGCGATGACAGCCGCGCCTTGGCTCGGTCACTGGCACGGGCGGGCAACGATGTCGAGTTCGAGGAGTACCCGAATGTGCTCCACTCTTTCCTCCACTTCGGCCGCCTCGTCGATGAAACCAACAAGGTGCTGGCCAGCGCTGCCGACTTCGCAGCCGACCGTATCCGTCGATGAATACAGAGCTGAGAGGACACGTTCAGCGGCCCGGGACCTGATTTCTCAACCCCGGGCGGCTCTGACTACAGGCAGCTGTGCGCCGACGACTGTCTCCATTCGACTGACCGGCTCTCTACGGAAGTCGCAACCGCTCGTCTGCGGCACCGTCGGACTGCCGCTGCCGCTCGCGTTCGATCTCCGCGTCGAACTCGGCGCCGAGGAGCAGCGAGAGGTTGACCATCCACACCCAGGCGAGCCCGACGATCACTCCCCCGATCGACCCATAGGTGACGTTGTAGCTGCTGAAGTTGTTGATGTAGAGCACGAAGCAGGCCGACACGGTAAGCAGCACGAGCAGCGCGACGAACGCACCGAGGCTGACCCACCGGAACTTCGACCGCCTGACGTTCGGGGTCACGTAGTAGAGCAGGGCGATGAGCAGCATGACGAAGAAGACGAAGACCGGCCATCTGACCACGTTCCAGATCAGCAGGGCGACCGCGCCCATTCCGATGAGCTCGCCGAGCGTTTCGGCGATGGGCCCGGACAGCACGAGCAGCAGCCCCAGAGCGGCCAGGACGATGAGCGTGACCACGGTCATCAGGAGCATGAGCGGTTTGAACTTCCAGTACGGCCGAGTCTCCTCGACCCGGTAGACAGCGTTCAGGGCACGGCCGAGCGCGCCGATGTATTTCGACGACGACCAGATCGCCAGCAGCAGGCTGCCGATGAGGGTGACTCCGGCCGAAGACGACTCGGTGAGTTCGACGATGAACGGGCGGATCGCCGTGGCCGCCTCGGCCGAGACTCCGTGGACCAGGGAGAGCACCGCCTTCGTGGTCGACTCGGCTTCCCCGACCACGCCGAGCAGCGACACCATGGCGAGGATCGCCGGGGCAGCAGAGAGCAGAGCGTAGAAACTCAGCCCGGCAGCTCTGTCGAGGCACTCGTCGTCGAGCAGACGCCGAAGAGCGCCCTTGACGATTCGCACTCGATTCAGCCGTGGCCCGGCCCGTCTCAACGCTGTCCCACTCTGTAGTCCTTGGCCGCGTGGATCATCGCATTGAGAGTCGCGATGACCGGCACGGAGAAGAAGGCCCCGGCGATACCCGCCACCGCTGCTCCCGCTGTCACACCGAGGATCACCGCCAAGGGGTGGATCTTCACTGTGGGTCCTGTCAGCCACGGCTGCAGGACGTGGCTTTCGAGCTGCTGGACGACGATGACGATCCCGAGCATGATCAGGCCGTGCACCCAGCCGTTGAAGAGCAGTGCCAAGCACACTGCGACCGCTCCGCCCACGATCGCTCCGACGAACGGCACGAAGGCACCGAGGAAGACCACCATGGCGATCGGCACCGCCAAGGGGACGCCGAGGATCAGTGCACCCACTCCGATTCCGATCGCATCGCTGGCCGCGACGACGAGCTGGATCCGAATGAAGTTCGTCAGCGTCCTCCAACCGGCCTCACCGGCCGCGGAGATCCGCGCATGCGCCTTCTTCGGCCAGATGTTGACGACCCAGGTCCAGATGCCGCGTCCGTCGATGAGCGCGAAGAGGGTGACGAACAGGATGATGATGACGCCTTCGATGACATGAGCCGCCGTCGTGCCCACCTCGGCGGCACCGGAGCCGAGACCGGCGGCGTTGTCCTGCAGCCACTTCCCCGAGGAATCGACGAGATCATTGAGTTTGGCTTCGGTGAGTCCGAACGGCTGCGTGGCCAAGAGCTGCTTCGCCGCGTCCAGGGTCGTCGCCACCTGCTTCTGGATCTCAGGTATCTCACTTCTGATCTGAAAGGTGATGAGGAGGACGAGCCCGGCCAACAGGCCGAGGACGACGACCCAGACGGTGACCACCGCCAACCATTTCGGCCACCGATGCCGCTGCAGGAACGTCGCCATGGGCACCAGGAGGGCAGAGAGGACGAGGCCGGCCAGGAATGGAACGACGATCTGTGCGACCTGCAGTGCCACGAAGATCGCGACTGTGATTCCCGCGATGATCACCAGCAGGTATCCGGTGAAACGGGCACCGAGTCTGAGTCCCTCGGGTATCGGATCATCGCGATTCGGAGGCGCGTTCAATGGACCTTCTGTCATGAACCAACACTAATGCCGCGAGCCGCACAGTGGGTGGGCCATTCTGTTCTGGTCCGCCGGCGCGGGCGAGACGGGGCTACGATCAGCCGCTTCCGAGGAAAATCCGAAGATGTACTAAAAGTGAATCACTACGGTGTTCCGATGACCAGATTGCGACGTTGGCCCTACACCTTTGCCATGGCGCTCGCCCTCCTCGTCGGAGCGGGCGCTATGTTCTCCTCCCTCTACCTCGATCTCCCGCTGCGGGATCCCGACGGTTTCCTCGGGCCCTCGTACATCCGGCTGCCCTTGTTGGCTCTCGGATTCATCGGCGGCGGTCTGGTCGTGGAAGCGGTGAGGCGAAGCGGGTGGCGGAACCTGCCGACGACCATCGCCGACGTCGCCCGGAAAGAGTGGAACACTCACCGGCTGCTGTGCATCGGCGCCGGACTCCTGAGCTTCTACATCTGCTACGTGGCCTATCGCAATCTCAAGAGCGTGCTGCCGGTGTACCGCGAAGGCACGCTCTTCGATCGGCAGCTGTTCCGACTCGACAACTGGCTCAGCTTCGGACACACCCCGTCGGTGTTGCTGCACGATCTCCTCGGCACCGGCATCGCGGCGAATCTGCTGTCCATCGCCTACCTCGCCTACCTTCCGGCCATCCCGATCACCCTCGGCGCGGTCCTCGTGCTCAATCGCAGACTCGCCGTCGGCGCTTGGTATACGACGATGTTGAGTCTCAATTGGGTGCTCGGCACCGTCAGCTACTATCTCCTGCCGTCGGTCGGTCCGGTATTCAGCCACCCAGAGGTCTTCCGGGCGCTGCCCGAGACCGGAGTCAGTGAGCTCCAGGAGTCACTCATCGACACTCGCCTCGACTACCTGAGCAACCCGATCGGCAGTGACTCCATCCAGGGTGTCGCCGCGTTCGCATCGCTTCACGTCTCCGTCACCTTCGCCGCTGCTCTGTTCATGACGCTGACGAAACAGCATCGCGCCGTTCGAGCGTTCACCTGGATCTTCTTCGGTGTGACGGTCGTGGCCACCCTCTACTTCGGATGGCATTACATCCTCGACGACATCGCGGGCATCGGCATCGGCTGGGCGTCGGTGGCACTCTCCGCATGGGTGACCGGGCACCGCAGAGCACGCCGACGGCCGGTCGCCGCAGTGTCCGAGCCTGTTTCCGTGCCCGCCGCGAAGCCCGCGGATTCTGTCTCACGCACCGCCGGGGCTATACTGTAATCACTTGCGAACCCGTTTTCGGGTTCCCTGCGTCGTCAGGACGCCTCGTCTCTGCAGCTGGGTGAAAGAACCCGCGCATTTCCGAAGCCGTTTTCTCTCGGCGATCGAGAGCGCCGACAGCGCTCATTCCATGACCGGAAGCGGCTGCCTGCCACCTATTCACGGCACCGGCACGCCCTCCGGCACGTCGAAGGGCCACCCCATCACTACGTCACAAACTCGCACCAATCCCAACAGCACCCGCACCCGCACCCGCGGAGGCAGCAACAGAAACACCGCCACAACCGCCGCCGACGCCTCGGGCGATCGCACGAAGAAGGCCTCCCCAGCCCCGACCACTTTTGCCGAGCTCGGTGTCCCCCAGAAACTGGTCGACACGCTGAGCAAGGAGGGCAAGACCCAGGCCTTCCCGATCCAGCAGGACACCCTGCCCGACACCCTGGCCGGCCGCGATGTGCTCGGCCGCGGAAAGACCGGGTCCGGCAAGACCCTGGCGTTCTCCATCCCGCTCGTCGCCCGCCTCGCCGAATCCGGCAAGGGCACCCAGAAGGTCCGCCACCCGCGCGGACTCGTCCTCGCCCCCACCCGTGAGCTCGCCACGCAGATCACCGAGGTCATCGACCCGTTGGCCAAGGCCGCCGGTCTGAAGACGACGACGATCTTCGGCGGGGTCAAACAGCGCCGACAGGAGAACGCCCTCAATGCGGGCGTCGACATCGTCGTTGCCTGCCCCGGCCGCCTCGAGGATCTGCTCCAGCAGGACATCCTCACGCTCGAGAACATCGAGGTCACCATCCTCGACGAGGCCGATCACATGGCTGATCTGGGCTTCCTGCCTGGTGTCACCCGCATCCTCAAGCAGACCCCGGCCGAGGGGCAGCGGATGTTCTTCTCCGCGACCTTGGACAACGACGTCGACAAGCTCGTCCGTCGCTTCCTCCACAATGAGGTCCTCCACTCCGTCGATGAGGCGACCTCGCACGTCTCGGCCATGACTCACCACGTGTTCGAGGTCTCGAACGACGACAAGAACGCGCTCGTCCACAAGCTCGCCTCCGGCACGGGCCGCCGCATCCTCTTCACCCGCACGAAGCACCGGGCCAAACGCTTCGCCCGCCAGCTCACGGCAGCCGGAATCCCCGCTGTCGACCTCCACGGCAACTTGTCCCAGGGTGCTCGCGACCGCAACCTCGCCGCGTTCACGAATGGTGACGCGAAGGTCCTTGTGGCCACGGACATCGCGGCCCGCGGCGTCCACGTCGACTCCGTCGAGCTCGTCGTCCACGTCGATCCCCCGACCGAGCACAAGGCGTACCTGCACCGTTCCGGTCGCACCGCACGTGCCGGCAGCGCCGGTGACGTCGTCACGGTGATGACCGCCGAAGAGCGCAAGGACACTCAGATCCTCCTGCGCAAGGCCGCCATCAAGGCGACCCCGCAGAAGGTCAACGCAGAGTCCCCCGAGGTGACCGAGCTCGTCGGTGAGATCGCCGAGTTCGTCGCCCCGCAGCCGAAGGACCCCATCCAGCCGCGGAAGAAGACCGAACCTTCCACGTCGAATGGTCGTTCATCCCGCCGTCGCCGAGGCGGCCGTGGCGGACGCGGCGGAAGCTCGGGTCGCGGTGAGGCCGGCAACGGCGGCAGCGACCGCAGCCGTGAGAACTCGACCGCCACCGGTGGCGGTCGCAGCGGCGAATCGCGTCGCAGTGAGAGCGGCGGCCGCGGCCGGGGCGCCGGGCACACCGGCGAGAGAAATCGTCGTCGCGAGAACTCCCGCGGCGGCCGTTCCGGCAATGGCCGCTCGGGCGGTCAGCGCGCGGAATCTTCGAGTCGTCAGCCGAGCAGCCGTCGCGCGTCCGAATCCCGCGGCACCAGCCCCGAGACTCGTCGCCGCAACCGCACCCGTGCCGGAGGCTCGCAGCAGGTCTACTCGACCAGCAGCTGACGTCCTCACAATCCAGTAACCCTGCTCGGATACTACACTTTGGTGTAAATGCCGACTGGGCGAACCAGCTGTGGGAGGAGTCTGCCGATGAGCCAGGACCGCGAGTCCCTCACCCTCGTCTGGTTTCGCGACGACCTGCGCGTCGAGGACCACGAGGCCCTGACAGCGGCCTGCGGCGACGGGCAGGTGATCGGCCTCTGGATCAGAGAGTGCCGCGGCGACGATGGCCTGGGCCCACGCCCGTTAGGCGGGGCGGCCCGGTGGTGGGCGCACGAATCGCTGCGCGTCCTGGAGACCGAACTCGCACAGGTCGGTATCCCGCTGCTCTTCGCAGCAGGCTCCGCCGCCGACATCGTCCCGCAGGCGGCTGCGGACCTGAAAGTCGATGCTGTGCGTTGGTCGCGCCGTTATGCGCCGGCTGCACGTCGCCTCGACGCGCAGATCAAGACGGACCTGGCTGATGCCGGTCGTGCCGTGCACTCCCATACCGGCGCGCTGCTCGTCGAACCCTGGACTATCAGCCCGCAGGGCGGAGACTTCTACAAGGTGTTCACCCCTTATTTCAACGCCGTACGCGATCGCAGCGTCGGCGACGTCCTCCCGGCCCCGCGCAGACAGACCTCTCTGACGAAGGCGCACCGGCAGACGCTCGACGGGCACTCGTGGGTGCGCAACCTCGACGGCCTCGGCCTTCTCGACGGAACAGACACGGGCTCGGGCGAATTCGCCTCGGCGAGGACCCCGCAGTGGTGGCAGACGACCGTGGCCGAGCACTGGAGCCCCGGGTGTCGAGAGGCGGCGCGAGCGCTGGCGGACGTGAGCGACGGGGTCGAGGACTACGCAGATTCGCACGATGTCCCCGCCGACCCCGACAGCACGTCCGGCCTGTCTCCGAGACTGCGCTTCGGCGAACTCTCCCCACGGCAGCTGCTGGCCGCGGCCCTGGACCTGCCGACGGTCAGCGATGATGACCGGCAGGCATGGATCCGCCAGCTCTACTGGCGGGAGTTCTCCTGGCACCTGACCTATCACCTGCCGGCCGTCGAGTCCGAGCCGATGCGGCCGGAATTCGCATCCTTCCCCTATGAGGACGACCCCGAGGCACTCGACCATTGGCGCAGCGGTACGACCGGGATCGACCTCGTCGACGCCGGCATGGCTCAGCTGTGGCAGACCGGATGGATGCACAATCGAGTGCGGATGGCCACGGCGAGCTTTCTCACGAAGAATCTGCTGATCCACTGGTGGCACGGCGAGCAGTGGTTCTGGGACACGCTGGTCGACGCCGATGAAGCCAACAACCCCGTCTCGTGGCAATGGGTGGCCGGGTGCGGGGCCGATGCTGCTCCGTATTTTCGGATCTTCAATCCCGAACGCCAACGTGAGCGTTTCGATCCCGACTACGAGTACGTGGGCAGGTGGTTGGGCCGCGGTCCGGGCGGTCTCACTCGGGCGAAACGCTCGCGGGGTGATCGCGAGCCGATCGTCGATCTCAAGGCATCGCGCCAGGCGGCATTGGCCGCCTATGACCGGATGAAGAGTGAGGCGAAATGAGCACGACGAACGGACACAGGATTCTCATGGCCGGGTGCGGAGACCTCGGCACGCGGTTGGGACTGCGGCTGGTCGACCAGGGGCACGAGGTGATCGGACTGCGCCGGCGCGTCGCCGAACTGCCCGAGGCCTTCGAGACGATCAGCATGGACCTCTCCCTCCTCGGAGCGCCCGACCGCGGCGGGGCAGACGTCCCGGTCCGCAGCGATCCACGACTGGACGCACTCGACGCGGTCGTCATCACCCTCACTCCGGACGAACCGACTCGGGCCGGATACGAACGGTCCTACCTCCACGGGCTGAGAGGTCTCGCGCGCGTGCTCGAGTCACAGCCGGGCCGAGTCATCCTGGTCTCCTCCACGCGTGTCCTCGCTGAGGACCCGACACGTGTGATCACCGAAGACTCTCCGAGCGCCCCGGAGTCCGGGCCGGGTGAGGTCCTCGCGGCAGCCGAATCCGAAGCGGCCGAACTCTTCGACCACGTCACGATCGTGCGCCCGGCGGGTATCTACGGACCTGGCCGCACTCGTCTCATCGACTCCGTGCGTCGCGGGCAGCAGTTCAATCATCAGCGGTGGACGAACCGCATCCACCGAGACGACCTCGTTCGCGGCCTCGAGCGCTTGGCACTTGGCTCGGAACCGCCGGACCTGGTCCACGCTGTCGATTCGCTTCCTGCTCAGATGGGCGACGTCGCCGCCTTCATCGCCGACCGCCTCGGCGTGCCCGTCCCCGGCCATGCCGAGGACGAGACGCCGAGCGGCAAACGTATCGACGGAACTCGCTTCGGCTCGCTCATGGGCGAACTCGGCTACCCCACGTACCGGCACGGCTTCGCTTCGATCCTGACGACAGCCCCCTGATCATGAACAAAACTCGGGACGTTCAGGCCCGGCGCCGCGCCTCGGCTGCGATGTTCTTCGCCATGGCGGGAAAGATGAATCGGTGGAACGGGGCGACGAGGGCCCAGTAGATGCGGCCTCGCACTCCAGTGGGGATGAAGGTCGCCGTCTGGTGATACTCACAGCCTTCGACTGAGTCTGTCAGAGCGAATTCGAGCCACGCGTGCCCGGAGACCTTCATCTCGGCGCGCAGCAGAAGACGAGAGTTCGGCTCCAGCTCCTCGACTCTCCACCAGTCGACGGGGTCGCCGATGCGCAGGCTGTCGGGCAGCCGTCGGCCCCGGTTGAGGCCCGCTCCCCCGACGGCTTTATCCCAGACTCCTCGGATCTTCCACGCCAACGGCCATGAGTACCATCCGTTCGACCCGCCGATCCCCTCGATCACAGGCCACACCTCGGCGGCGCTGACACCGCTGATCGTCGTCGAGCGTTCATCGCTGTAGGTGCGCCGGCCGGACCACTTCGGATCGCTGGGCGACGGCTGGGCCGCCTCGTCGAGCTCTCCGGCGTCGGCGTCCCAGTTCGTATCCACGGCACCTTCGACTTCGCGGCGCAGGGCGAGTCGGACGGCGTCGGCGAACCCGATGAGCCCGGACTCGGGCGGCGGAATGACCTCATCAACCTCGTGCGACGAAGCCACCGCGTCTTCCTGCAAGGATTGGACGAGCGGCAAGGTGAGGCTGAACGGCAACGGGGTGACCAACCCGACCCAGATGCCTGACAGCGTCGGCGCGGGAAGAGGCAAAGCGATGACGTGGCGGGGCTTGAGCCCTGCAACGGCAGCAAAGGTACGCATCACGTTCGCATAAGTGAGGATCTGACGTGAACCGATATCGAAGGACCGGTTGACCGCCTCCTGCACATCAGCCGCGGAGAGAAGATAGTAGAGAGCGTCACGAACCGACAGCGGCTCGACGCGGTTGGACACCCAGTCCGGTGCCGGCATCCAGCGCAGGGTCGTGGCGAGGTGGCGGATCATCTCGAACGAAGCCGATCCGGAGCCGATGATGATGCCGGCGTTGAAGACGATCGCGTCGACCCCGGAGTCGAGCAGAATCCGTCCGACGTTCGCTCGTGAACGCATGTGCTTCGAGAGCTCACGTCCATCCGGATGGAGCCCTCCGAGGTAGACGACACGGCCCACACCGGCCGCGGCGGCTTCGTCGGCGAAACGCGTGGCCGCCGCGGACTCCGCGGCTTCGAAGTCCCCGCCAGAGCCCATGGAGTGCACCAGGTAGTAGGCCGTGTCGATGCCGGTGAGGCTGTCGGACAGTCCACGACCGGTGTCCAGGTCGACGGTTCTCACGTCAACGTCGGCTGCCCATGGAACCTGCTTGAGCTTCTCCGGTCGCCGCACCCCGACCCGAACCTGGTGCCCGGCCTGCAGCAGTCGCGGCACAAGGCGACCGCCGATGTAACCGGTCGCCCCGAGCACGAGCACGTGCCGCGGGGTGCGGGTTCGGCGGATGACTTCGTCGCCGAGCGACTTCGGGTCAGGCGGGGTCGAGCGTTCCGTCGGGCGATTCATCAGGGGATCCTTCCGGCCTGCCGAGATCGGCTGTCACGGACCAACCATACACATGTCACCCATTGGATACTGTTGGCCATCGTATAGCTGCTGCTCAGTCCGCCAGCGCAGCGCCGACGTCGTAGCGGAGGATCGCAGCAATGCCGTCGCTCATCGGATCATGGCTGAGACCGATCTCAGCTGAGGACAGGATAGCCGCGGAGACGATCTCCGCTTCTCCTGCTGAGGCCTCGGCATCATCGAGCAGCAGGACCGCCACCGCTCCGCGTTCCACTGCCTTTTCGACTTCTGCTCGCCCTTCGACCGCACGGCCGTGTGCTTTGCTTTCGCCCAGACGCTCCGAGTTCTCAGCCTCTCGTTCTTCGGCGAGCCTCGTCGCCAACGCCCTGATGGCCACATCGATCGCCTCTTCGGCACCATCATCGTCGTTGCCGCCTTCTGATATCTCGTGCAGCAGCTCTTCGGCCCTCACCGACAGTTCGGCCTTGACAACCGTTCTGCCCTGCACTTCTCCTGCCAACACGACGGCGTTCGGTGCATGGTCGGTGATCAGTCGGTCGATGAAGTCGGCGACAGCGCGAGCGTTGTCTTTGATGATCTCGTCGACGCGACGCCGGATCTGGTTGTGTGAGTAGGCTCCTCGCCGCGGCTTGTTGATGTCTTCGTCGTTGTCGCCGGTCACGTGGACCGACTCGTTTTCGGTGCGTTCACGATCCGGAGTCACGCTCAGTTCACGCACGGCCGCTCCATCCTGTCCGGCGATGACAAGCACGACGTCGAACTGCCTGCATTCCTGGCGGAGGTAGGCTCCGAGTTCGGGCACGTCTCCGTAGTGCGCCGCGTCGCCATCTCCCAACGCCGCATCCCAGTGTTCGTCAAGCAGAACTCCCCCCGAGTTCGCAACGATGGTCCGACCGTCCGTGTGCACCTCGGTGGGTTCGTCGACGAGGATGATCGCGTCAATGGGCTCGAGGAGCGACTCCTCTGCCCCGCTTTCGGACAGCTGGTCCCGCAGCTCCGACCAGCGCAGGCGCAGCTGCGTCTCGGCATCCGCTGAAGGAGCACGACCCTCAAGGTAGACCGTGGCATATGGACCGCCGCTCTCGTAGACCGTGCGCAAGTGACTGTGGTTCATCCCTTGTTCCTCCTCAGCATCTGTGTTTATCTGTCCGGACCCCGCGGGGACCCGCCGCGGTGTGCGCGGTCTTCTTAGCCTGGCATTGTGCGGAGACCCCTGTAAACAGTCTTGACAACCATGGGCCGGGCCTTTAGCGATACGATCTCAGGTCAACTTCGCGGACCGGCCGGAGGCCCTCCGAAGAAGGCGGTCAGCACAGGACCGACGATGCAGGCGGCGATGAGACAGACGATGCCCAATTTGTACTCCTTTCGGAACAGAGCGAGGACGCCAGACAGCGCCAGAACTCCTGCGATGACCCACAAGACGATGAGCATGATATTCTCCTTCTCTCCGCGAGGCAGGACGTCTCGCTCGTCGGTTCGCCCAACTACACAATGGTCTTCATCGTGACACCTCTCACTCCCGCTGACAACGGCCCGAGCCTGACAATGGACCCCTGCGGAGACAGACGGTCAGCTCATCGACGACTTCGCCATCGAACAGCAGGGCCCCGCTGCACTCGGCCGCAATGCACCATCGCCCAGGGGATTGTCAGGACGGCTACGGCTTCTGAAGTGACACAATGGGACCATGAACACCGAAGCGATGATGCGCGCCGTTAGCCAGCAGACTTTCGGCAGCGCCGACGTTCTCGAAATCACCGAGATTCCGCGCCCAGAGCCCCGCCCCAACGAAATCCTCGTCAAAGTTCAGGCGGCGGGCCTCAATCCCACTGATTGGAAGCATCGTTCCGGCCGCGGCTTCATTGACACGTTGCCCTTGGTGCTCGGCTGGGATGTCTCTGGCGTAGTCGAAGATGTCGGCATCGGCGTCGCGACGTTCGCACCCGGAGACGAGGTGTTCGGCATGCTGTCGTACCCGTTCGGACTCGGCTCCCACGCCGAATACGTCGCCGCCCCGTCCAGATTCTTCGCAGCGAAACCCCGATCCGTCGATCATGTGCAGGCGGGAGCACTCCCCCTCGTCTCACTGACCGCCTGGCAAGCGCTCGTCGAGAATGCGGACGTGCAGTCGGGACAGCGCGTGCTGATCCACGCGGCCGCAGGCGGCGTCGGGCACATCGCTGTGCAGACCGCGAAGGCGCGGGGCGCATACGTGATCGGAACCGCGAGCGCGGAGAAACACAGCTTCTTGCGCGAACTCGGCGCCGATGAGGTCATCGACTACCGTACGGACGACTTCGCCGATCGAGTGCGAGACGTGGACGCGGTGCTCGACACGATCGGCGGTGACACAGCGATGCGCTCCCTGCACACTCTTCGCAAAGGCGGCTGTCTCGTGTCGCTCATCCCCGTCGGCTCCGCTGATCTCCTTCGCGAAGCAGATCAGCTCGGAGTGAGAGCTCTTCGAATGCTCGTGGACTCCTCGCGCAGCACGCTGGAAGTCGTCTCCGGACTCGTCGACGATGGTGCACTGCGTGCCACCATCGCCGGGACGTTCCCTCTCACAGAGGCAGCGGAAGCCCACCGAGAGGGCGAGACCAATCGCACAACCGGAAAACTCGTACTCACCATGGACGAGTAAACGAAACGCAGTCCTCACCGAGCTGGCGGCGGGGCCGCCGCGGCTTCGAGCTCCGTCTCGGCGGCAAAACAGGGCCCGGCACCTGTGCAACGGTGCCGGGCCCTGCGATTACGGGTGTCAGTAGTGCGCCGGCGGATCACTTGCGGGGAAGGACTCTTCCTCCCATTCATCGACCAAGTTGTCTTTATGCTGTATCGACGCGGAATCCGTGCCGGGCCTTTCTGCAACATCATCTTTGGCGTCCTCGGGGATCTTTGTCGGGTCCTTCTGGTCTTCGCTGGAATCGCTCATCACGATCATCCCTTCTCTATCGAGTGCATGCACCCATGCTGACACTGTTCCGGGCAACTCGGTAGGGGTGCTGCCCGGTACACCGATCGTGTCCCAGTCTGACCGCCTGAGCAATTGCCCGAAACCGATTTTGGGCGCAGCACCAGCCTTGCGTAGGATGTTGCAAGGTTAAGCAGGCGGCCTCCAGATGTGAGGACCCCTGATTGTGTATCGCCTTCCCCTTTGCCCGCAGATTCTCGCGCGGATCATCAACGCCAGCGGCTCAGAACTGAACCGCCGACGTTGAAAGACACCGTTGCTGCGTCCGACCCCCACCACGAATCGGTCGCAGAACTCCTCATCAGGCTCCTGGCCTCAGAAGACGAGCTCGGCACCTTCGTGGATGAGCTCGCAATCATGGCCGCCGCCGAAGTCAGTCAGGATTCTCCGGTCTCGTGCGGGATCACGCTGGTCCGCAACAGACGCAACACCATTGTCGGCGGCAGCGACGACGCAGCGAGACGATTCGAAGACATCCACACCTACCTCGGAGCCGGCCCGCGTGTGGAGGCAACGAAGAGCCGCACGATCATCTGTGTCGATGACGCCGAGGAAGAGAAGCGCTGGCGAGACTTCATGGACATCGCTGTGCTTGACGATCTGCGAAGCTTGGTGGCGGTCCCGCTCGACATCGATGACACTGCGCAAGCGGTCATGACCTTCTACGCCATGCAACCCCGCAGCCTCGGGGAGCCGATGCTGTCGAAAGTGCAAAGATTCGTGGAACCGGTGAAGAGGTCACTGCGCGTGGCAGTCCGAACCGCGCGCTTCGCCGAAGCAGCCGAACACCGACAGCGGGCGATGGAATCGCGTACCGTCATCGACGTGGCCATCGGAATCACCATGGCCCAGGCGGCCTGCAGCCAGGAGGAAGCTGTCGCCATTCTCAAGAAGGCGTCATCGCATCGCAATATCAAACTGCGCACGCTCGCCGGTGACCTCGTCGACTCACTCGGTCAACCCGAACGCCGTTCACCGAGTGAGTGACCGGCCCTCCACCGGATTGTCGAAATGTTCGGTCGACGCGCTCAACACCACCCCGTAGACTGACTTTCCACCCGCGCTTTCCAGCGAAAGGCGACTTTCATGTCGACCGAAGACAACAGCACTGACGACAGCACCGCAGGCAGTATGCGCAAGGCTGCGGAGAATCTCGACCACGATGCCGGTGGAGCGCCGTCGGCGGCCTACCTCGACAACGTCGATCCCGAGGAGTTCGGTCGGCACGACGATGCCGACGACGATGACGACAGCGATGAGGGCCCCAACGCCGACGTCGACTAGAACTTCGGCACGTCGCCGGCCAGAGCCCGCGCGGGGTCCATAGCTGTCGCCGCCACACTTTCAGCTGCGTCTACACTTGAGCGTCGCCTCTCACAGCGTCCTCGTCGTCGAGCTCCACGGCAATATCGCCACGCGGAATGATCGGTATGTACAGCGCCTTGCCGAACACTTTCGCGGTGATCGTGGTCATCCCCTCACGGAGGTAGGGCAACACGGTCATGACAGCAACTTCATTGACGAACTGCTTAATCGTCCGACTGCTGGGGTCGGCGCCCTCAGACATCGAATACTCGCCCGCCACGCTGACGACGGCTTCGCCGATTGCCACTTCTGCGGTGGCTATCAACCGAACGCCGAACCCGCCTGACCCTTCTCTGATCTGCACTTCGATCGAGATCTCCCCGTCCTCCCCGTCCGAACCGGAGTCGAAACGGCGGGCAGACACTTCATGGAATTCCACTGATTCAAGTTGCACCTGGTCAATGAGAGCTCGAACTTCATCAAGAGGGTCGTCGCCTTCAAATGTCATGGAAGATCACCTCGCAAGCCCGAAGTCGGACTGCTTGACGGTGCGCCATGATCTACCAGCGGCAGGTGCACCTCCACCACCAGCCGAAGACACTGAAACAGTTGTCGTTCGCGCAGTCTCCCACTCGCGGCGGGCTGCAAGCCACACCGACTGTCCCTGATCCTTATGCACCTGGTGTTCATAAAACGCGCCGAGGGCATTCGCGTATCGTCGCAACGTCGACGCTTTCGGATCAGAGTCATAGCGCTCAAGTTTGTGAATAGCCTGCTGCGTCACTCCCATGATGTCGGCGAGCTCTTTCTGAGTAAGACCGGACTCTTGGCGGATTCTGATCAACTCTGCCTTGAGCTCCCGATCTTCACGCGCAAGAACTTTTGCGCGCGCTCGCACGAGCTCTGGATTCAGGGTCGACAAAGCATTCGTCCGCGCGGCAGTCATATCGTTCATTATACAGAAACAACTTACAGGTTGTTAGGTGGCGAGGAGCGCGGTTGCCAACCGTTCCCCGCACCAGCTCGGTAGCGCTCTACTGCAAAATCGATCTCACTCTGCTGGCTCGGAGAATCTGACTTGATATGCCGGTGCAGTGAGACCAATGCTGTCGGCAGTTCGACTGGTTCAGCGTGATAGAAGCGCAGTGCTTTGGTCAGCGCCCGCCTCCGCAGTTCGTAGACATCAGGATCACTGTAAATGGGCTTGATTCGGGCTGTCTCGTCGCCGCTGTCCCACAGTTCCCCGGCCGCGGCAGCCTCCATCAGCTCGGCGTTCTCCCCTTCTTGATGGAATCTCTCGAATGGAACAAGGCCATCCAACCACCGGTCCATTGCAACAACGGAGGGGTGCAGATCATCAACATAGTCCCGCCAAATCAAGGGAGGATCTTGCCGGGTGCAGCATCTCGAATCGCTGCCAGCGCGTCTCTGCTGTGCCATAGATCGACTGTATCTGTCGTCCCTGACATAGGGGACGCAGTTTGACTGCGCCCTCCCGGTGCAGTCGTCCCCGCCCCTCAGACTCAGCAACCAACTGCCTCAGCAAGAAAACGGGCGGGGGCCGTACCGCGCTGACCTCGCCCCGCCCGCCCGGATAGCTGCCCCTCAGAACTTCGGCACGTCGGCGATCAGCGCCCGCGTGTACTCGTGCGACGGATCCTCGAGCACCGAGGCAGTCGGCCCGTAGTCGACGATCTTGCCCTTGTTGAGCACGGCAAGATTGTCCGCGATGTGCCGGGAGAGTGCGATGTTGTGCGTAACGAAGAGCATCGCCAGCTGCCGCTCCTCCCGCAGGCTCCGCAGCAGCGCCACGATCGATGCCTGCACGCTGACGTCGAGCGCAGAGGTGATCTCGTCACAGACCATCACCGACGGCGCGTTGACCAGGGCGCGGGCGATCGCTGCCCTCTGCCGCTCACCGCCGGAAAGGTCACCGGGGCGCCGGTGGTAGAACGTCCGTCCCAGCCGCACCGAATCGAGTGCTTCCTCGACAGCGGCCTTCCGGCTCGCGGCCGTACCCTGGCCGCTCATCTCCAAGGGCACAGTCAGTGACTGACCAATCGACCGCCTGGGGTTGAGGGAGGAGAACGGCGACTGGAACACATACTGGATGCCGACGCGCTGCTCGTTCGTGCGTTTGCGCGTCGACCGTGCCAGTTCCGTGCCGCGCAGTCGAACAGACCCCTTGTAGTCGTCGTTGAGCCCGGCCACGCACTGCGACAGGGTCGTCTTACCCGATCCGGATTCGCCGAGCAGCATCGTGCACTCCCCCGGCTCCAGGACCATATTGATCCCGTCGAGGATCTGCGCCTTTCCGTAGGCCAGCGCCACATCCCTGACCTCGAGCAGAGGCGCGTTCGGGGCAGCACCATCCCCCGCCGAGGCGGTCGCCCCGTCGGCCTCGGTCCGATCCCGATCCGTCTCAACCGGCTTCTCCCCGGCCGACACGAGGACGTGCGTCTTCTCGTCGGACTCGGTGACGGCTTTCGCTTCGGCGGCGCCGTCGCCGATGGTCTTGCGGCCGGCGAGGTCGGGCACCGCAGCCATGAGCATGTGCGTGTACTCATGCTGCGGACGTTCGAGCACTGCCGACACCGGGCCCTCTTCGACGAGGTTGCCGCGCAGCATCACGGCGACCCGGTCGGAGATGTCCTTGATCACCGCGAGGTCGTGGGTGATGTAGAGACCGGCGACGTTGTTCGCCACCGTCATCTGCCGGATCGTGTCGAGCACGACCGACTGGGTGGACACGTCCAGACCGGTCGTCGGTTCGTCGAGGATGAGCACGTCAGGGTACATGGCGAAGGCCATGGCGATGCCGATGCGCTGCTGCTGTCCGCCGGAGAGCTGATGGGGCCACCGTCGCTGATAGGCACGATCTCCTGGCAGGCCGACGTCGACGAGCACCTCGGCGACGCGATCGGCTCGCTCACGGTCGGAGGCTCCGAAGCCGTGGATGTCGAGGACTTCCCGGATCTGCTCACCCACGCGCATGGCAGGGTTGAGCGAGAGCGCCGGATCCTGCGGGATGTACGCGATTCGGGATCCGCGCAGATCTCGCAGGGCCACCTCGTCGAGGTCCCCGACCTCAAGATGGGAGGCATCACCGCGCGGCCAGATGCTCACGGACCCGGATCCGAATTTCAGGCCTTCTCGGAAGTGTCCCATGCAGGCCAGGCCGGCCGTGGTCTTACCGGAACCGGATTCGCCGACGAGTCCGAGGATCTCACCGCGGGACAGGGCGAAGTCGACTCCGTGGAGGATTTCGTCCCCGGCGTTCGTCAGCACGCGCAGGTCGGACACACGCAGGACGATCTTCTCGTTCGGTTCGTTCGCATCATCGTGGCGAACTGTCTCTGTCTTCGGGCTCATCATGCCTCCACGGATGTTGATGCGGTGGCTCGGGCGAAGGAGTCCGCGAGCAGGTTGGTGCCGATGGTCAGCAGTGCGATCGCGATGACCGGCAGCAGCACACCCCAGGGTTGGATGGACAGGGCGATGCGGTTCTCGTTGATCATCAGACCCCAGTCAGCCGCGGGCGGCTGCAGGCCGAGTCCGAGGAAGGACAGCGAGGCGATGTAGCCGATCGAGTAGGTCAGGCGCAGGCCTGCCTCCACGCTCAGCGGTCCGGTGATGTTGGGCAGCAGCTCACGGATGAGCACCTTCCACCGGGGCATCGCGTACATCTCCGCTGCCTTGATGTAGTCCTCGGTGATGACGCCCAGGGTCGCTGACCTCGCGACGCGGGCGATGCGTGGTGCGTGGGTGAGGCCGATGACGGTCACGAGCACCCATCCCTGCGGTCCGAGCACGGTGATCGCCAGGAGGGCGAACACGAGCTGTGGGATGGCGAGGAAGACATCGTTGATGCGCATGATCACGGCATCGAACGTCCCGCCGATATAAGCGGCAAGCATGCCGACGAGGGCACCGACGATCATGCCCAGCGCCGTGGCGAGCACCGCGTAGACGATGAGGGTCAGTCCTCCGGCCAGGAACCGGGAAAGCACATCGCGGCCGAGGTTGTCCGAGCCGAACAGACCATAGGGACTGAACGGCTTCGTGACGAATTCGGTGGCGGTGTTGCCGGTCGCCCAGGGCAGCAGCAGCGGTCCGCACAGGGCGAGCGCCACGACGACCACGGTGATGATCAGGCCGATCTTGCCCTGTTTCTGGGCGAGCACCCGCTTGTAGAAGGGCACATAGGTGGTCTGGGATTCCTTGGGCACCTCGGCGGCATCGGTGGCCGCGGACTTGAGGTCATCAAGACTGTTGGCGTCGGTGCTCATGCTGCGCTCCTGAGTTTCGGGTTGGTGAGGATGCCGACGACATCGGCCGCCAGATTCACCACGACGTAGACGGCGGCGACGAGCATGGAGATCGCCTGGACGACCTGCACGTCACGGTAGGTCACCGCGTCGATGAGTGCTTGGCCGAGTCCCGGATAGCGGAAGAGGAACTCGACGACGACCACACCGCCGGCCAGCCAGGCCAGCTGGATCGCGACGACCTGAGCGACCGGTCCGAGGGCGTGAGGCACGGCGTGACGCATGATCACGCGTTTCTCCGGGACGCCTTTGAGTCGCGCCATTTCGACGAAGCCGGAGTCGAGGACTTCGATCATCGTCGCTCGCATCATCCGCACGATGTAGGGGGTGACGACGAGGATGAGCGTCAGGGTCGGCAGAATGAGCTGCTGAGGTCGGTTCCAGACGGGTTCGCCCGGCGGTGCCAGGGTCACGGCCGGCAGGATCTGGAACACCGAGGTGGCGAAGATCGCGATGAGTCCGATGCCGATGACGAACTCGGGCATGGCCGCAAGCACCAGGCTGATGCCGGTCATCGCCTGGTCGCGCCGCTTCCCGCGATGTAGGGCCTGAAAGACACCGAGTCCGATGCCCAACGGCACGGAAATGACCGCGGCCAGGCCCATGAGGACGAAGGACGCCCACACACGATCACCGAGGAGTGCGGCCACGGAGCCGCCACTCGCCGAGGAGGTGCCGAAGTCGCCGACGAAGAGGCCTCCCAGCCAGGTGAGGTACCGCTGCCAGGCGGGTTGGTTGAGTCCCAGCTGTTCGTTGAGTGCCGCGATGCGTTCGGGTGTGGCCTGTTGGCCGAGGATCGCGCGTGCCGCGTCACCGGGCAGCAGCAGGGTGGCGCCGAAGACGAGCAGGGAGACTGCGATGAGGATGAAGGCGGAGAAGAGCAGCCGCTTTCCGATCACTTTTCCGAACATGTCACACCTTTCCAATCCACACGCGGTCGAATCTCCAACCGCTCAGCGGACGTCCTGTGGAGTTGGGGACGAGCCCTCCGACGTACTTCTGGAAGGCGTCGACCTGGTTGGCGAAGCCCCAGATGATGTAGCCGCCCTCGTCGTAGAGCATCTTCTGCAGCTCGTGTTCAAGGTCCCGCCGCTCCCCTGCGTCGGGAATGGCTCGAGCTTTGTCGAAGACCGTGTTGAACTTCGGTTCGTCCCAGTGGGTTTCATTGAAGGGTGATTCGGATAGGGCGCAGGAGATGACCTGCGGCATGAAGTCACGGGTGTACCAGAAGTCCTGGGCGAAGTCCCATTGGAGGTATCCGTCGCCGAAGAACGTGGTGGCGTCGACCTTGCGGATCTTGACTCGGATTCCGGCGTCGGCGGCCTGCTGGGCGAAGACCTGGGCGGCCTCGACTGCTCCGGATTGGATGGGGGCGGTGACGAGTTCGACGTCGAGCCCGTCAGGGTAGCCCGCCTCGGCGAGGAGCTTCTTCGCTTTGTCGAGGTCCTGTTTGCGTTGGGGGAACTTCGGGTAGTTCTCGCTCAGCGGACCGAACATGTCGTTGCCCAGGGTGCCGAAGCCCGACAGCACCTGTTCGATCATCTGTTCGCGGTCGACGACGAGGCGGAACGCCTGCCGGACCTTGACGTCGTCGAAGGGCTTCTTATCCACGCGCATGGTGAAGGGCAGCCACATACCGGTCTTCGAGTTGAGGATGGACATGCGCTCATCGGCGGCGATGACTTCGACGAGGGCGAGCGGGATGCCGGCGATCGCGTCGACCTGGGTGGATAGGAGGGCGTTGATGAGGGCATCGTCGTCGTTGAAGTTGAGCAACTCCACCTCGTCGAGGTACATCTTGTCGAAGTCGAAATAGTGCTCGTTGGGCACGAGCACCGTCGACTGAGCAGCCGTGAAGGATTTGAGTTTGAACGGTCCCGAGCACACCGGGTTCTCCGGGTCGTAGCCGACGGGGACGATGGCGGCGGTGTATTCCGCGACGGCGTCCTTGAACAGGCCGTTGGGTTCGTTGAGGCGGAACTCGACGGTGCGTTCGTCCTTGGCAACGACTTTCTCGAGCATGGAGAAGTTCGCGGCCGCGGTCTTCGGATCGTCGGGGTCGTTGATCCGCTCGAAGGTGAACACGACGTCTTCGGAGGTGATCGGCTTGCCGTCGGAGAACTTGATGCCCTCCTTCAGCGTGCACGTCCACACGGTGGAGTCGGAGTTGGCTTTGATCGATTCGGCCAGCAGGGGCACGACCTGGGCGTCGTCGTCCCAGCCGTAGAGGGCGTTGTAGAGGTTGACGGCGCGGCAGACGTCACCGTTGTTGACGGGGATGTGGGCGTCGACGGTGTCGGCTGAGTTGCCGCCGGTGATCCCGACGCGCAGGGTTCCGCCTTTGACGGGGTCGCCGGCGTCGGCGGCACCGACTTCCCCGCCGCCGCAGGCGCTTAGACCCGCGACCCCGGCCACTGCAAGGCCTGCGCCCAGCGCTTGTCTTCGGTTCGGTGTTCTCATGTGCCTTCTTCCTAGGACGCCGGTTCGGGTCGGCTGGCTGCGGCGACCCGGTCTGACTTCGGGTGTCGGGTGTCGTCGGTGGACGCGTCGCTGTTGAGGATGTGAGCAGCGAGGTAGTTCTCGAGCATGGTCAGTGCCTCGTCATCGGTGATGGGCATGTGCTCGGTGGTGCGGGCAACGCCGAGGCCGTCGATGAAGATCGACAGGGATTTCACCATCAGTGCGGTGTTGCCTTTCCGGATCGTTCCCGTGCGCTGGCCGCCGTCGATGACGGTGGTGATCATGTCCATCCATTCGCGGTAGACGGCGGTGAGGTTCGCACGGGCCCTTTCGTCGGTGGCTGCACGGGCCCAGCATTGGAGCCAGATCGACCACACTCTCCGGATCTTCGGGTCGACTCCGGCATGGATGCGTGCGAAGTGACGGAGCACGCCGATGGGGTCGGCGGAATCGTTGAGGTGGCGGGTCTCGGCGATGACATCGAGGGAGTGGCGCAGGGCAGCCTGCAGCAGCTGGTCTTTCGTCCGGAAGTGGTAGTTCACCGCCGAGGCGGTCATGCCGGATGCGCGGGCGACGTCGTCGGTGCGCACTTTGGCGATGCCGAGGTCGGCGTAGAGTTCCCAGGCCGCGGCGATGATTCTCACCCGGTTGCGGGTGCCTTTGGACATCCACTCCTGCGTGGGGTCAGCCGCGGGTGCGTCTGGGCTGTCGCTCTGGCCGGAAGCCGTTGGGACATCTGCGCCGTCTGTCGATACATCAGTAAGTGTCGAGCCGGCGCGAACGTTTCCAGCAGCGCTTGTGGTCCTCCCCCGCCGAGGCGACCCTGCCGGTTGAATATCCGTCTTGTTGGGGGCCGTCAATCGTGAGCTCGGGGGCCAGTTGCTTGGTCGCGTGATCGTGGGCGTCGGGACCATCTATGGCGTGTGCGGGGGCCACGAACTATAAGCTCCTTTCACCGCGTGTATTGGGCACGCGGCGAAAGGAGATTATCAATGGTACGCAAGATCAGGGCCAAGCTGGTGTTACAGCTTCGAGCCGAGGGGCTCTCGGGCAGAGCGATCGCTGGCTCCCAGGCAATGTCACGCAAATCGGTCACGCAGGTCCTCGAGGCCGCCGACGCTGCGGGACTCGGGTGGGATGATGTCAAGGACCGTGCTGACAGTGAAGTGTATGGCCTCCTGTTTCCGGGCCGCGGGGACCATCACAGCGTGTTCGCCCAACCTGACTGGAAGGCAATCCATAAGGAAATGGCCCGGGTCGGGGTGACGCTGAAGCTCCTCCATGGCGAGTACGCCGATGAGTGCGCTGCGGCTGGTGATCCGGCGATGAGTTATGACCGGTTCTGCCGCACCTATCAGCGCCACGTCCTCGTCACCGGTGCAGCTTCTCGTGTGGGACACAAAGCCGCCCAGACCATCGAGGTCGACTGGTCCGGTCCGACAATGCAACTGCACACGGGGGCAGACAAGCCGAAGACGGTCTATCTGTTCGTCGCGTGTCTGCCCTTCAGCAGGTACGCATTCGTGCACCCGAGCCTGGACATGAGTCAGGACTCGTGGCTCCGGGCGCATGTGGCGATGTTCACCGCTTTCGGCGGTTCAACACCGCGGATCGTGCCCGACAATCTCAAGACCGGAGTCATCACTCATCCTCGCGACGGTGAAATCGTGCTCAACGACGCCTATCGGGAAATGGCTGCCCACTATTCGGCTGCTGTTCTACCGGGCAGAATCAGGGCACCAAAAGACAAGGCGAGTGTTGAGAATACTGTTGGACATGTCGCCACATGGGTGATCGCAGGGCTACGTGACCGGCGGTTCACATCGCTGCCGACGTTGACGGCCGCGATCGAGGAGAGAGTCTGCGCTTATAATGCTGAACCTTTCCAGAAGCGGCCCGGATCCAGGCTCAGTGTCTTCACCACGGAGGAGGAACCGCTGTTGACACCGCTGCCGCAGGTGGCCTACGAGATCAGTCAGTGGATCTATGGGCGGCGTGTGGCCAGGAACGGGCATGTGAGCTGGGCGCGCAACTATTACTCGGTGCCGTTTGAGCACATCGGATCCAAAGTCGATCTGCGCATCACCGACCGCAGCCTCGAAGTCTACCGCGGGGACCAGCGAGTCACGACTCACCTGCTGCTGCCAGAGACTGCGGTCAATGAGTATCGCACGAATGATGCTGACCTTCCTGCTGGGGACAGATACCAGCAGTGGGACGCGGCCCGGATACGCCAATGGGCCGAGAGGATCGGGGCGTCGACGCTGGTCGTCATCAATCGCATCTTCGAGTCCGTAGCCATCGACGAGCAAGGGGTCAACCCGGCGTTGGCGGTGTTGAGACTCTCTCGCCGCTACTCTGCCGACCGGGTCGAAGCCGCTTGCCGGATTACGCTGGCGGGGCCGGTGCGGTCGCCACGGTATGCGCATGTGCAACCGCTCCTTGCCACCGGTCAGGACCAGACCAGACCCGCCCGGACCGAACCTGTCGAGCACGGCGGCTACGTCCGCGGTGCCTCCTACTATGCAGGAGGGACTCGGTGACTTCGATCGATACAGAGACCAAGCGCAAACTGCGCGAAATGGGCGCGATGGCCCTGCTGGAGGCACTCGAGGCCCAAGACGAGGATCTGACCATGGGAATGAGCTTCGACGAACGGTTGCGACTGGTCGTCGATGAAGCCCATTCGGTATTCAATCACGCCAAAATCGAGGGACTCATCCGCAGGGCCGGGTTGCGCTACCCGGCAGCCGACCTGCGTCAACTCGATAGGGTCGATGAACGCGGCCTGGATCGGAACGTGATCGCCCAGCTGGGGACCTGCAGTTTCATCGAGCGGGGCCAGAACGTCGTGTTCCAAGGGTTCACCGGTTCCGGGAAATCGTACCTGGGGTGCGCCTTGGCCAAACGGGCCTGCCAGCACCGGATCCGTGCGCACTATATTCGCATGCCTGATCTTGAAGAAGCTTGGGCGCAGGCGTTGGACAAACCGATGGGCACGACGAAGTTCTTGAAGAAGTACGCCGCGTTCAGCGTTCTCGTGATAGACGAATGGTTGCTCGATCATCCGGATGAGTCGATGCGCAGCATGCTGTTGGAACTGCTCGAACGCCGCTACGACTGTGCGTCGACGGTGTTCTGCACCCAGTATGCGAAGAAGGACTGGCATCAACGACTCGGATCCGGAGTCCACGCGGATGCGATCATGGACCGGATCGTGCACAACACGGTCTGGGTCGAGACCGGCAGTCACAACATGAGAGAACATGCTGCTTTGAACCCGTGACGATGAGCTGATGGGCGGCCAGTGGCCCCGAGGTCCACGGCTGCTGGCCCCCACAGGCAATATCGGTGGTCCCCAACCGCACGATCGGGTGGTCCCCAAAGCTTCAAATACTCAGCCGGTCTCCCGGTCGTGATCCAATCGGTGCTGACCTCGGTGAGTTCGGCGATACGTGAGATCTCTTCGACCCGGAACTTCCGTGTTCCAGCCAGAGATTTCGAGAGTTTGCTGGCATCGAGCCCTATCCGTCGGGCGACTTCGCTGTGGTTGATTCCGGCATTTTTAATGGCGTCACGGACACGGGCGACCAGAGATACCTGTGTGCTGACAGCACCCTTACTTTCTGTGACCACCCGTACAGTCTGCACAAAAATTGCGATTTTGGCAAGAGTTACTCATATCGTGAGTAGTCAATCGTCACCAAGTTGAGATATAACGAGGTCAGTTCTCTCCTCCAGTCGCGGCCGTCCTGTGCCGCGCCACGGAGTTCGAATTGGACCAGTACCCGATCGAACTATGCTCTCTTGGCTTCGAATCGTTCGCTGATGGCGCTTTCGATGGCTTTGATGAATCTGGCGGTTGACTGATCGCTTGCAGGCTCACCGAAGTAGTGAGCTTTCAGCTTCTCCCGTGCGGCAAGAGCAGATTCGTCCGTTCTCGAGTTCTCAAGAAGGCGAGGAAGATCTGGAATTGTGTCAGAGGTGATTTCGGCCAGCTCGGCGCCGATGGGAGACAGCGACCTCATCTTCTCTCTGTCGTTATGCCGGTCTGTCAGCAGCAGTGCCTTGCTCGGGTGCAAGTAGAGGAAATCCAGACCGACGCTGGACACATCGGTGATCAGCGCATCTGCGTCCTCGAAAAGGTCGAAAAGCCGGTGGTGGAGCGCTGTCACATGGCCTCCACGGCTTGCGCCCGCACGCGACAGAAGCGTTCGGATTTCTTCGTCTGCACGTTGGACCGCGGATGCCCCCATCTCCGCCATCCGGGGATGGGGTCGATAGACCACTCGGGCGCCAGACTCCAACAGAGTGCGTACGATATCGGGGCCGAAAATGTCGACCGACGTGAAGTTGTTCCCTTCGTTCTCTCCTTGCCAAGTGGGAGCATAGAGCACAGTCAGCCGGTCGTCCGGCGGGAGGACAGGCGTGAAGTCACCGTCCAACGGCGGCCGCCCGATCAGCTCCATTCTGCTTCGGTCGAATCCCCAGAGAGCCCTCAGGCACCGTTCCTCTGCTGCCCGGCCGGCTACGAATACCTTGTCGTAAGCCTTCAATTGGTTCGAGATCGAACTGATCTTATCGCTCTCCCCGTGATCGACGTGTACGTGAATGATCGATGGCTCAGCTATCGATTGAAAATTCCGCATGCTGTTGTTCACGTAGATCGCCAACTTGTAGTCTGTTTCCGCGTACAGGTCGGTGAGATCAGGTTGCGTCTCTGCCAGCACCAGCGGAAGCCCTGTGACTCTCTTGATCGCCGCAAAAGACTCCGCATTCCGCAGGACGAGGGCAACCGGGCGATTCTGGTCGAGATGCTCCAGTGCCGGCAGCCATTGCTCCAATTGGTACAGCTTGTCGGGGCTGTCACCGAAATAGGCGATGACCTCCGCCGACCGGCCCGAACCATGCGTATGGATACCAGTCCGACGGGCGGGACCGCTGTCACTGATCAGAGATTTGAGATAACCGCCAGCGCTGGAGTCCAGCAGGGCTCTTACTGCTCGTCGAAGTCGTTTCTTCATCTGCGCAGCCCGATTTTGCGTTTGGCTCGGCTTCGCCATGTGCCGAACAGTTTCCGTGCCTCGGCTTCAAAGGAGAAATCAGCGATGTGCTTTTCCAATCCAGCGACACGCGCTTCGAGCGCGGTCTGATCCCGGTGCAGTGTGCGGACTCGATCCAGAATTGCGGCTCTGCCGTCACGTCCAGCGGCATAGAGCGTAGTCACCATCTCCGGCAATTCGGCCTCAGCCAGTTTTCTGTCGAATTCCGTCGTCGCATCAGCTTCGGCCAGAACGTGGTCGAGTCCATTCTTCTCCAGGAAACTGGCCAGGACTCTCTGGATTTCGGGCACTCGTGCGTTGTATTCCGAATAGTCCGTCTGCTCGTACAGCTGTTTCGCATCGGTTTCCGAGCTCAGCTCGGTCACCTTCAGATGCGGAATCGCATGATATTCGGCGAGTTCGAGAGTGCGAGAGTCGTGGGCCAGCAGCATAGTCGGAACCCCGGCCAGAATGCCTGCGATGGACCCGTGGATGCGACTGCCGAAAACGAAGTCGAAGTCGGTGAGGTACTCGACCCAGGTTCGGGGATCGAGCGGGAACCTCATACGGTCCTCGGTATACAGCGGGTGAGCGACGTGAGTTGGGTTCCACCGATTCTTCGGATTCGAACGGTTCTCTCCCCAGACCATCATGTTCAGATCTTTGAGATTCTGCGGTATATAGGTGAGGTTCTGATATTGCTTCGTGTGCGAAGCGACTATGCTATTGAGTTTTCTGACGTAAGGCGAGATCGTCATTGCAATCTTCGAGCCATCGGTAATGGATGGAGTTGCCTTCTCGACAGGCCGCGGATATCCGTTCATGAACACGGAGGGACAACCTATGACATCGACCTGATCATCACCGAACCCCAGCGAACCGAGGAATTCCGCGGTCCTCGCCCCACGCACACCGACACTGGCCGAACGGTCGAGCACCGCTGTCATGAAGGCCTGGACGTCTCGGCTGAGCTCATCATCCGAAGATCCGCCGTCAAGGCTGTGCTGACTGCCGACACCGATGACGGTGACCGGAGTTTTCAGCCTTCGAACGACTTTGGTCAGTCGTCTGAGTGCCGGTCTGAACGCCGGACGAAACGCGTTGGCCAGCGGGATGACGAAGTGGTCGAAGGATTCGTTTACCCAGGCAGCATAATCTGCTGCGTTCTTCTTCCTGTGACTCGCATAGCGGTCGGGGGTGATCGACGCGTCAGGTGCCGAGAGCATGCGATAGACGGACTGGCCGAACAGAAGATTCCCCGAGTTGTTCGCGATTGTGTTCGACTTCAGCACGTCAGGCGCCGAAACGGGCTCCCAGGGCTCTTTGGAGGCGCGAAGCAGAATATCAGTCATTGTTACGGTCCTGTTCTCCACTCGATAGATCGTCGTCTCTGTGCCGTTGCTGTCCCACTTCGATCACCTGTCTCGCGGCTGCGAGAAACGCGTCAGAATATGTCTCAGCATGGAAATCTCCGAGGTAATACTTCCGCATTGTGTTGCGCTCAGCAGCCTTGACGTCGTCGATGAGCAAACCGTCGATTACTTCCGAGAGGTTCGATAGGTCTTCTTCGAGGACGTAAGCCGCCTTGGCCGCTGGTACCTCGTTGAGCAGGGCGGTCCTGGTACGAGAAACGGAAACGACCGACAGCGGCTTTCCTGATTGCAGGTAGTCGGTGACAACTGCCGAGACATCCGAAATCATGGCCTCCGATGCGTTGAAGCAGTCGTCGGTGGTCATCTCCTTTTCTGCGATATCGCCCCACAGATGCTGTCGCCCGCTGACCTCCGCATCGGCTGCGAGAATGCTCTGGATCTCGTAGATGTGTTTCTTGGCGTTCTCATACCTGTAGTTGAGGGGGTGCGCCCGGAAGATGACAGTGCAGCCTCTGCCGATGAGCTCCCGTACGATTTCAGCACCGAATGGCAGCGAATACAGTTCCGAATCCTCGTATGCGCCCTTCCACGTCGGCGCATAGAGCACCGTTTTGCCTGTGCTCTGTGCAGCAGAAGATCGTTCCGTGAACCGGATCTGGTCGACCTGGGGGCGCCCGACGATCTCGAACTTTTCACGCGGGATTCGGACGCCGTGCCGTTCATAGCGGTCGATTCCCGCCTGGCCTGCCGTGAAGATGACGTCATAGATCGCATGCACTGGATTGAAGCAGGCAGGCTTCTCGGAGTCACCATGGTTGAGCCAGACGTGCTTCATCTCTCGACGTTCGATGAAATGGGTGTTCTTACCCGCGTTGTTGACGTAGAAAGCCGCGCCGACCGAAGGGGTGATCACGTCCTCGAGGCTGCGCAAGGTCGGGCGGTAGATCACCGGAGCCTCCGTCATCTGCCCCGCTGTCCTCATCATTTTCAGGCTGCGGGTGACGATGATGAACCTCTTGCCGATCCGCTCGAGGTATGGCAACCACATACCAAGCTGATAGCCGATGCCGACGTTCGAGCCGAAGTAGACCACGAACTCGGCGTCATAGTCGCGCAGGATTTCATTCAGACGGTTGTCCAGTTCAAGACTGCGCATCCCTCGTCGGAGGCCGGATGCAAACAGAACTGTCGCAAGGAGTGCCGGGGCAAGGGAAAGAACCAGCAAGGCGAACTCGAGGATGCCGAAGTTCGCCAGCAGCCAGCCCACGGTGATCACAATCGCGTTGGACACAGCAACCATTCCGCGTCCGATCGGCTGGAAACCACGCGTCTCCGCTTTCGGCAGGTTTCGTGCTTCGAGTCCGGTCACTTTCCACGACTTGGACAGGCTGGATTCCATGACGATCGTGACGACCAGGATGACGGCTGCCGTGATGACGGCCCAGTTCATCCCGTATTCGACGGTCCAGAAAGCTGCGAGCGTCGTTGCGGCCAGTGCTCTTGCAGAATTGCTCGCACGAAGAATCCCCGCCAGCCGGCTCTTCGATTTCAGGCTGCGCCGATGGACGAACAGGAAGCCCAGACCGACCAGCATGCCCGCGAGACACACATAGAACACAGGGACGCTGGCCGCCGCCAGGATGAATGTCAGTGATGCAAATCCTGCCGGGATGAGGGTCCGTCCACCGAGCTTCCGATAGATCAGGGACAGGGTGGCCAACGGCGTTTTGGTGTCGGACAGATCCGCATCTGTTTCGGGCACGTCGGTGTCGCCTCCGCCGATGGCTGACGACTCCGCGCGAGCATCCGCACTGCCGTCAGGCTCTATCTCGCTATCGGCATCATCAGCGTCATCGCCTGGCTCATCGACCTCAGTTATGTCGTTGTCACGCGCTGTGACCATCCGGGCCGCCGTCGAAACGAAATTCTCAGCGTATCCCTCGTCAGGAAAGTCACCCAAGTAGAAGCTTCGATACTGCAGTCGATTTTGCCGATCAGGGTCAGCCGCCAGGATCGCGTCAAGCACCTCATCGAGGTTGCTGAGGTCTCCGTTGAGGACATAGGAGGCACGGGCGATGGGATACTCTTCAATGAAGTCCTCGCCCTGAGCACTCACCGCAGTCATTGCAAACGGTTTGCCGGAATACAAGTAGTCGGACACCACACTCGAAACGTCGGAGATCATAGCGTCGGACAGATTCATACATTCGATGACGTCCAAGCTCTTTTCAGCCGCTTCACCGAACACGTGCTGACGACCGCTCCGTGCCCGGTCGTCGTCGAGGATCTCCTGGATCTGCCGAATGGTTTCCGCATCCTCTGCGAATTCGTAGCTGAAGGGGTGAGGGCGGAAGACCACAGTCTTTCCACGTTTCACCAGTTCGGCAATCATCTGCGGAGCAACCGGCAGCGAGTGGAGCATCGTCTCATCGACGTGTCCGCGCCAGGTCGGGGCATAGAGCACCGTTGAGCACCCGGACGCGGGCAACGCGGTCGTCACATCGACTGTCTCCAGCTGCGGTCGTCCCACAATCTCGAATTTCTCACTCGAGATCGTCACTCCGTGCGCAGCATACCGCTCTGTGGCTGCCTGGCCCGCGGCAAAGATGCGATCATACATTGCATGAGTCGGGTTGTACGACGGCGGCTTGTCCGAGTCTCCATGTCCTAGGTACACGTGCGTGTATTCCTGGTGACGGATCATCTCACCGTTGCGAGACGACGCGTTGACGTAGAACACAGCGCCCAGTGAAGGAACCAACGTCTTCTCAAGGTCTGCCGATTTCGGGCAAGTGATGATTGGGACGTCTGTCAGCTCTGCGAGTGCTTTTGCCGGCACATTGTTTCGTGTGATGATAGCGAGTCGCATCCCGGTGCGCTTCAGATAGGGCAACCACATCATCACTTGGTATGACGCGTCGTCCGGTCGCGAAGTGTAGACGTAGAACTCTGGTTCGTACGCTCTGATGGCGTCGTGCAGGCCTGATTTTGCGTCCGCGTTCTTGCGAATCCTGATGTAAGCGGCGCCAGCCAAAATCAGATAGAGAGCGTCAAGGGCCAAAGCCACCAATAACCATGGCAAGGGCCCAATGCCACTCCAGGCAATTACCGCACCCACGAAGATGACGCTCTCACTCGCGGTCAGCAGCGGCCTGTCGTAACCTTTCAATGGAGGGTAGGTGCGCACGCCTGGAAGCCCGGCGACGAACGTCTCTTTTTTGTTGGTTCCTTTTGCCAGCAGACTTTCGAAGAAAATGGGGCCAGCGACTGCGACTCCGGCAATAGCGCCCAGCAATCCATCATCGGAGCTCGTCGTAGCAAACGCTGTACCGACTGCGAATACCAGCAACACTCTGACGACCGCACGGTGGCCCAATCGCGAGCGCTTCTTCCAAAGCCGGAACGTATCCCATGCGGTGACTGCCAGGACGCCGGCGGCGAACAGAGATGACGCACCGTTCGCCAGTGCAATGAATACGATAGCCAGCGCCAGCAATGCCAAAGCTCCGTACGATGCGAGCGAGGCCAGCGTGCCTCTCAGGAAAGCCCTGGCCGGTCCGTTGTCAGCCTGAAGTTCCGGCGATGACGCGGATTCGGTATCTGCCACTGTGTTCTACCCTGCCTGGTTCTCTGTTCTCGGCCGGAGACGTCCCAGGGCAATGAGTCCGAAATCTCCTGCCGCCGGATTTGCCTTCTACTTGAATGTTGTCAGTCGAGATGGTCTGCATAGCCTGCGAGTGGGTCCTCGCGGCGGACGTCGATCACGTGTCCCGTCTTATTGGCCACCATCACCTCGAGCGAGGCTCTGGCCACGGTCTTCGACTCCAAGAGCGAATCGGGGTCTTCCTCACCGAAAGCTTTGGTTCTCATCGGGGTACCAGTTCTTTCGGGATTTACGCAGTTGACCCGAACTTTTTCGTTAGCCCACTCGTCTGCCAAAGCTTGAGTGAGATTCACCGTCGCTGCCTTCGCGGAGCTGTAAAGGCTGTAGCTCCCACGGCCGCGCGTGTAGGAACTCGAAGTGAAGAGCAAGAGTGATCCTTGGGTCTTGACCAGTTCCGGGTAAAAGGTCTGCGCCAGCAAGATCGGGCCAATGTAGTTGATCTCGGTCGCCTCATAGATCGTATCGTCACTCGTGTCTTCCAGACGAGCAAGAGGCAGCACGCCTGCCGTATTGACGACATAGTCGATACGACCTGTTTCTTTCAGGACCTCTTCTCGAGCAGCAACAAGATCATCGCGGCTATTGATGTGAGTCTTGGTCATCGATCGAGAGAACGACTTCACGGTCGCCCCGAGCTCGCTTGCCAAGGCAGCAATATCTGCGCCTATGCCGTATGAACCGCCGAAGACGGCCATTGTCTTGCCGGAGAGAGCGGCCTTCAGCTTTTCTTCTGTCGCCGCATGCTCATTTCGCGCCGGTAACTGGAACAGCTTGTCCGCAATGTAGATATCAATCGGCTCGGTGACTTTCATATTGCTGTCATCACCCGTGACGACCGCAACGGGAACGTCCGGAGTATATCTGAGCACGACCGTACAGTCGTCAGTGGCCTCAAAGTTCTCGTCCTGGTTCGCAAGCTCATAGGCACGCTGAATCGCCGAGAGCTTGAAGGCCTGGGGAGTCTGACCGCGACGCAGATTAGCGCGTGGAGGCACATCCTTGATCACGGGATACGCACCGGTTCCCTGCTCGACCTCAATGATCGTATCTGCCGACGGTATGGCAACATCGACAGCTTCGTTCGACTCCAAAGCGAGAACGACGTCGTTGATGATTGAGGGCGCAAGCAATGGCCGAACTGCGTCATGCAGGATGACGTTGCAATCTTCATATTTTTCCGCGATCGCGTTGAGTGCCACCTGAGTCGTGTCGTTACGCGTCCCCGAACCTTCAAGAACCGAACTCACTTTCTTGAACTGGTTCTTCCGCACGATCTCGTGGACTTTGTCAAGATGCCCACGCGCCATAAGGACGATGATTTCGTCGATCAGCGGATGCTCATCAAAGACGGCCAGCGTATGTTCCATGATCGGACGCCCCGCAATCTTGATCAGTTGCTTGGGCGTGTCAAGACCGATTCTGGTGCCGACTCCCCCCGCGAGGATGACCGCAATATTGCGTACTCTATCCAAAGATCTACTCCCAGCTGACTCGACTCTGGCTGTCCGCAGTCGCACCAACAGCCTTAAACACTCTACCAGCGCGGAATTCACCGGACATTCATCCGCCAGCCATACTGACAAGATGGTTGCCCAGAAGCGCGGCAACAACCGTTTGCACAGAGGCAGCTTTCGGTAGCACCTGTGTAACGAAGTGGTGTGTAACCTCGTGACATCGTGGACACTGAATCTCACCGCTTCGGTGACAATCGATCTCAGAGCTTTGTATGTCCTGTCTCAGTCCACAGCTGCTACCGAATGCACCCTCCCTACAACCGTTTACCGAGGTGGTGCGCAACGTCAGTGCATCGTCGACATTGAAACTCACCTTGCCCAGGACGAACAGTCTGAGAACATTGCACGCCACTCCCAGCCCTGCTAGCCACCAGTACCCGATTCGCTACACTGAAAATCGGGCAACCTACTATTGGTTCGCAGCGGATGTTGGACCGAACGCGCTCGATCGATTGCAGCAACCGAGTTCGCGACATTGAGTCCAGGCCCAGATAGCCATTCGAATGCGTCCAAATTCGCGCATTCCTGCAACCGACACATTTCACTCACGTTGTCCGAAAGGCGTTTACGCAAAAACCAGACACAACACCTGGGCATTGCGCTCGAGGCCTATTCGCTTCGGCACCAGCTTCACTCCACATACCGCTCTATCTCGGGCGATCCGGGCTAACCCACCCAGTCGCTTAAGTCGAGCACCAGATCTGCAGCACTACGTTCGATTTTCAGGACTAGCTCGAAACCACCTTTAAGTTTTGATTTTGGAATCGCAATTCCGGCCACCCTTGGTGTGAATTTCTGAAATTCCACAGGACGACTCTTCCCTGTCTTAGAACTACGAATATTGACACTTTCGATATTTCGATTCTCGCCACTTATGGCAATAACCGAAAGGCGACCGACATCCATTACCGAAACGATTTTGGGCTTCACACCTAAAGCTAGCTCTGGAATTGGTCGTGTCGGACCCATATCTACGGACAGGTTTCCAAATTTCGTAAAGTACATGACCCCATAAGTTGGGTCACCGAATAACTGGCCACCAGTGTCTAAAGACGGATTGAGCGATGTTCCGATTCTCGTCCGAAATGTCGAACCTCCCCACCTGGCCTCCACAAAGGAGTCCCACTCTCCGGAAATATTGAGCGATTTTAGATCGACTGTGGACAGCACCGCGGACCCGCCTGAAGAAACAGAGCCGACACTTCGAGCAATAGGACTATCTCCTATGCGTTCAACACCTTTCTCCCGATGCCGCCAAACTACCAAGGTCTCGTCCGCAGCGCGGTCCAGGCCAGGCACAAACATTTGCCCCGCGACACACACTAGGTCGCGCTCACCTTCCGCTTTAGTCAGTTGAAACTGCGGCTTTACTCTGATGTTAGTCACCAACGACCCGTCCAGAGGCTTATAGCACAATGAAGCACTCTCTGGGTCGAAGTCGAGCGGAAGGTCGGTGCTTTCGTGCAACTCCCGGCTCACATGCTCGAGACTGGCCACGTCGCCCCTGACAACTAGATCAAGCAGAATTTGCCCTTGGGCATCCGCACGCTTTCGCAGCCCGTCCGTCCAAAGTGGTTTGAGACCTCTGCTTGCGCTATTCACCATTTCGCGGCGCTCGATCCGAGAAGTACCGTCAGTGAACATCGCTCCAAAAGTGCTTCTGAGTCCATACTTTCCGATGGTGGAGCGCTCGAGAAGGAGGTTGCGACGCTCTTCTGTGAGTTGAGGATAGTTGCCTAGCAAATCTATCACGTTCAAGTTTTTTGCCAAGCTGTCAAGAGCATTCTGCTTTTGACTGGTCGCGTTTGTGCCGTCATTTCGAGCGCGTAGCCAGTAGTATATCTTGTCGCTGAGAATAGAAACATTAGGACTATTTAGATAGGAAGCTAAGACAAACGGCTGATCTTCACCTATAAGATAGCCCAAAGGAAATCTAATATGGTTATTTTCCAAAATTTTACGTCGAAACAATTTCATAGGTCCAAGCGTTGTGTACGCTTTCGAATCGATGAAGTCGACTCCGAATTGCGATCGCTTGAACGCTCGCGTGGGTACCGGAGTTCCCCTATCGCCGTCGCCATAGAGTCCAAGTTTACATAGGACCACTCCCGATTCTGACTGATCGGCAACGGTGACCACGCGCTCAAGAGTGTCAGGTTCAAGCTTGTCATCGGCATCGAGGAAAAACACGTATCGCCCTGTCGCACGATCCAGCGCGGTGTTCCTGGGAAAAGCCGCCGACCCGCTGTTCTCTATCGACAGCAGAGTCATGTTGTCAATTTCTTTATCCAATTCACTCAATATAGTGAGACTTGAATCCGTAGAACCGTCGTTAACAACAATTAATTCAATTCTATTGGAATCAAGTGTCTGCGCAACTACCGAGCGAAGGGATTCTTCAATATATTTTTCACAATTGTAGACAGGAACAATGACTGTCACATCCGGTGAATTCACACTTCTATTATCCATAACCAATTCCGAACGTTGAGTATTTGCCATTACAGCGTCCCCTGACCACTATCGTTTTTAATTTTAGTCTAATATGATTATCTATTTCTATTGATCTAAGTTCTTGCAAATCCATGCAAAATTTTAATGCCCCAGCAAGTGCTCCGTGAGGCCGGGCTTATTTTAACGCTCGAGGAACGGAACGTGGTATCGCAAGCTCAAGTTAGCATTCGACGTTGCATAAGGCTCCACCCGCGCAGCGACGGAGGGCAGGCTGAGGGCAGCTGCTTGTATCCGTAACCGTATGGGATAGCCTCCTCTGCGGACATCAACGAAGAGATCAAACACGTTGTCCTCGTCGCTTTCGAGGCGGCTAATAGGAATGTTGCCCTGAACCAAAGTCGACCTTTCTCCTTCAATTCTCTCAGCCGGAATCCGTCCGTAGAGGTCCGAGATACGCGACTTCCATGTAAACGCAGCCCACTCATCAAGTTCTGAAAGATTGGTGACTTCGACTCTCATGTGAATACTGTCCGTGCCGACTGTAGCCCGCACTGCTTGCGCGTAGCCTTTCGAGGCCACCGGGGCAGGCTTGGAATCGATAGCTTCCTGCAGGACTTTGCCCCAGTCGCCCACGATCTTCTTGGGAAGATAATCTTTCGCTTTATTGACCGCGTTTCTGCGCATCATCGCAAGAGTTTCGTCATCAAGTTTAGTTACGTGATCGATCATCCCGGCCAGTGCCTTCACATCGCCTCCCGGAACCAGGAACCCGTCTACACCATGCTCAATGATTGAAGACGGACCGTACCTCACGTCATAAGCAATCGGGATACAACCGGCAGCCATGCTTTCGAGAAGGACTATTCCTTGGCCCTCGAAGAGACTCGGGAGCAAACTAAATGAGGCATCTATGAAACGCTCACGGGCCCGCCGATCGTAACCTCTCAACACGACTCGGTCGCCAGCGTCACTGAATTCTATGAGGTCTCGCAACTCCTGCTCATATTCTTCTCTGTGCGCAAACCCGTAGACATCAATCGACGCGGAAGCAGACATGGCTATCGCCTTAATCGTGTGATCTACGCGCTTCTCCTCGGCGAGGCGACTGACCTGTATCCCGAGTGATTTTGGTCGCGGGCGAATCTCGTCAAGGACTTCGCCCTGGTACATGTTCGACAGAATTTTGAGATTGCCGGGATCTAGTTGCGCTCTAGCGATGTCTTCTCTTTGATCCTCGGTCAGAACCCCGAGTACATCCCACCTGTCCGAGTTGATGACAATATTTTTCCATTTCGGATTGAGAGGACCATCAGTCTTGGTTCGCTCTGGATCGAGGTGGAAGGTATGCAACATCTGAACCTTGACGACGTTGTCTCGGTCGTACCACCGAGTTCGGCTGCCGATACCTCGCGTGTCCGTAATCAGTACGGATAGATCACTGCCTATCACTGCGTCGAGCCACGAAAAATAGAACTCGGAGAGGTTCGTCCATTGGCCGACTGGTTCTCCTTTGGACGTAAATAGGGTGATCCGGCGGGTCGGTCTCCCATCAATTCGAAGGTCGTGCTGGTCGCTGACGACGATTGAACCGTCACTTCGGAAGTGGTCCGTGCGGACGACTTTCCCTACACGATTAGTACGTTCAGCACGATACGCGCCATTCTTTGGTTCAAGGAATGGGCCGTGAAGTTCTCCCTGTGGCGAAGTGATCTGGCACGGATACTTGCGAAGCCTCCTGTCTGGCATCTCCCTCAGCTCGTGCCACACATTTCTGATTGAGACGAGCTTTGAGAAGCGGCCCTCCGCATGAAATTGCGCGGCGCGCTGTTTGGGATCCAGGTTCGGATCCGCCGTCAGGAAGACCATCCGCCGGTTCCCATGCCCAGCGAAAGCGTTTGTCCGCTCGATGGCGGAGTTGGTAATACCACCGAACTGGTCCCCGAACCCCCACTCGAAAGTGTAAATCGGCACGTCAGGAAGAATGGGGGATGGTTTGCGGAACATTCAATCTCCAGGAAGTAACTACGATTGCGAACGGCCGTTGCTACCTTACCGGCATGTTACGTTCCCCGGATGAGTACGCGCAGGTAGAAACTCAAACTTTATCTGCAGACATTGCGCGCTATCTAAGCGCGTCTGAGAACGGTTCCATTCGTCGTGATCGTTCCGTACTTCCGCAGACACTCCTCGATGCTCGACACCGAACGTCCCAACGCTTCGGCCAGTTCCGCAACCGTGAGGTCGGTGCGTCCGGTCGCGAAGTCGATGTCGTCTCGCGTCCACAGCTGCCACAGGTTCGCCGCCCTCGCATCTTCCCGACACCCCATTCGCGCAGCCACCGGCTCGCGGTCGACATGCTCACACCGACCGCAACTGCAGTGTCGGCGATACTCTCGACGGCCTCAGGCCGTCGGGCGATCTCGTTACGAAGCCGCTCTTTGTCCTCAGCGCTCGCGCAACCACGCACGGAAGCTATAGGGCTAACGCACACCCGATACCGAGCATAGCAGTGCTTGCACAGTCCACGCGCCACCGCGTCCCGGTCGCATCACACTACTGCGCACGTGCTCATGTTGGGCTCATCGTCGAGTGCATAGCAACAGAGTATCGGATGCATAATAGAGTTCATGATCGAATCTGAGGACTACAGCACAGCGACCTGGCGGTACTGGCAGAAGATCCACAACGATGCCGGTGCCCGCCCGTCGTTCCAGAATCGCCCACCGGTGCAGGTGCGCTCTCGCCTCCTGTTCGAGCGGGACGGTGAAGTCTGGCTCGACGGGACGGCGACGCGGCTCGGGTTCGAGGGTGCGATCTTCGTGGAGCTCAACGACCGGCGCTGCTAAGCGATCGGTCCTCAACGTGCGTTCTGTCCTGATGCTTTTGCACGACGTCGCTTCAGCTTGCGAGCAGTAGCAGGGCTAGCGCGGGACAGACTACCCGTTCCCCGGCCAGTTACCCATGTAACGGCGCAAGACTCCGTTTCGCATTCCAGTGAGCGCGACCGAGCCAGGGAACTCTCACACCTCTGCGGATTCGTCCTTAGCCCTACGCGCTTCACTGTCGCCATCGATGTCGGCATGGTGGAACCATTTCGCGATGGAATCTCGGTGATCGCCGACAGTCCTCTGTCTCAGGGCGAGCGTGGACTTTTTTCGCCACGGTTCAATTCCAAGCGAACCCCGTCGTATTGAGACCCTCTGACGGCGGTGTGAGGCCGGTCATTCCAGACTTGTCAGTGAACAATCCAAGTCAGATGCATCGAAAACTGTTCTGCATCAGTCGCCTTTTGTTGCTGGGCACATAGTACGTTCACCAGGTTTCCGAATCGTGCCCTATCTAGAGACGGGTATGCCTGTCCCGATCTTTGTCCGTAGCATTGATGAAGGCGCTACATCTGGGTGTGACATGACCACATCGATAACCGGCGAAAGGCTCACTGTGAAACATCTGATCCGCAAGACCGCTCAGTGGGCGGTACGATCGGCTGCTTGGAAAACGACGAGCAAGTGGATCAGAGGCACCGAACGCTGGAACCGGCTCGAAGACGAATACGATGGCAGCTACGCCAAGGGTGAAGTGGTCGTCTACTTCGGAGATCGCAGTTCCAAGTTCTATCAACTCGAACAGTGGCTTCCCGTCCTCGAAGAACTCCACAAAAAGCACCGGGTCGTTCTTGTCCTGCGCAAGGGATCGGCACTGCTCCAAGCCCTCGAGTCCACCCACCTACCTGTCGTGTTCAAACGGCGCTTCGACCCTCTCCACACCTTCTACCATGCCAACGATTTCAAGCTGGCGCTCTACGTCAATAACGGTGTGACGAACTTCCAGTCCCTGGCCTTCGCCCCGATGGTTCACGTTCATGTCAATCACGGTGAGTCTGACAAGCTGAGTATGGTGTCCAATCAGGCGAAATCCTACGACAAGGTGTTCGTCGCCGGCGATGCTGCGATCGAACGACATCGCAGAGCGCTCATCGATTTCGACGAATCGGCGCTGGTCAAAGTCGGTCGCCCGCAGCTGGACATCGACAGGCCGCCGGAGCTCGAGCCGTCGTCAGCACGGACGATCATGTACGCGCCGACGTGGGAAGGTGAGAACGAGTCGAACAATTACACCTCGGTCGACCTCTACGGCCCCCAGATCGTCGAGGCCGCGTTGAGGGTCCCGAACGCCCGACTCATCTATAAGCCTCATCCCCGGGTCGAAGCTTCCAACGACCCCGCTATGACGGAGGCGAACACGCGTATCCTCGCACTCATCGACCACGCGAACGAAGCCATCGACGACCCGACGCAACAGCACCAGGTGCTCATGCAGGGCGACATCCTCGCCATGTTCTACACGGTTGACCTGCTTGTCACCGACATCTCCAGTGTCGGACTCGACTACCTCTACCTCGAACCGCACAAGCCCTTGGCGCTGACTGACCGCCGCACCGACACGAACAAGCTCAATGCCGAAGCCCCCATCAGCCGAGCAACCCCGATCATCGACGAGACGACGGTCGACAGAGTGGAATCGATGTTGCTGGAGATGTTCTCCGATGACACGGCCGCCGCTGCCAGGCAGGAACTCAGGCGACACTACTTCGGAGAAGGTGAGAAAGGGACGTCGACCGCCCTGTTCACCGCTGCCGTCTCCGATCTCATCGCCGATCGCACCGTCGAACTGAGAAAGTTCCACTCAGAGAGCACCAACGCGGAGTCCAGCGACGACTGAGGTCCCAATCTCAGCTCACGAGTGTGGACGGACCGACAGGTTCCCATGCTTCGTCGAATACCATTCTCTGTCCCCTGCTTGCACAGCACGGAACCGCCTCGGTGCCTTGATTCTCCGCTTGGCTGTCCACATGTCGTGGGCTCTGCGCAGGAACACGTCGAAAGTCTCGTCGGGAGACTCCGAGAAGCCCGCGTAGTCGACGTCGAAGGTAAGAACGACTTTGTTGCCGAATCTGCGGGTTGAGATCTGCGTACTGCTGCTGACGAAGAAGGTGCTGAGCTTCCGGCCCGCAACGACCAGCTCCAGGCTCTCAGCAATCGCCGGATGGATCCGGTCGAGTTCGATCTCGATGCGGCAACCCTGAGTTGTCGCCTCGCAAGTGAGCTTCCTGGCGGCGATCGACGGTGCCGATTTCTCGTCACGGTCATCGGGCAGGTTCACCACCGCCACTTCTTCCAGCGCGTCCTGCCAACGCTGGTAACCCGCTTCAGGAAGGTAGCGTTCGACGGTCTTCCGTGCCTCCCGACGCATGCCCTCAACGCGGTCCTCGTCCAATGTGAGGAAGGCGTCGATCTGGTCGGCCAGTGCGTCAATATCGCTCCACGGAGTGATGAAGCCGTTAACACCCTGGTCGATGAGGTCTCGCGGACCGTAGGTGATGTCGTAGACGATGGGGACACACCCGGCGCCCATCGCTTCCAGCAGGGACAGAGGCAGCCCCTCGCTTGTGCTGGTGAGCGTGGAGAACGACGCCGACGTCAATCGTTCATGCACATCATTGACGTACCCCGGAAGTTTGACGCGGTCGCTGAGGTCGAGCTCATCGACGAGAGCTTCCAGTTTTGGTCTCGCGGGTCCCTCCCCAAGCACGGTCAGAGAGACTGCGACGCCACGGTCACGCAGCTTCGCGATTGCGCGGATCGGATGTTCGATGCGTTTGAGGTCGATGAGGTTCGCGACCATTACGGCATTCCCCATGTCTCTCTCCATCGGCGGATCAGAGACGACTGATCCTTGCGGGAGTTCCCCTGTCAGCAGTCTGATGTTCTCGCCAGAGAAGCCCATGGCGCGAATAGCTTCGGCCTGCTGCTGTGTCTGCACTCCGACGATGTCGAATCGGTCGAAGTTGCGCATCGTATCTGTACGGGCCCTCAGGGGCTGCCCGTGATTACCGTTCCATGGGTGGCTGAGATGGCTTCCGTGGAGGAAGAGGATGAGTGCGAAGTCGCGGTCCGAGATTTCGTGGATGAATTCGCTGACCTTCTTGTCATCGACGATGACGACTGCCGGCGACTTCGTCACGGTCGCTGTGATCCACGCATTGTAGAAATCGCGCGGCCGGCGCCACTCGACCATCGGCTCCCCCGACGGAGAATGCAGGATGAACCGTCGGCCCAGTTTCGGAACCTCGATGTCAGCGAGCAGCAGACTTCCGTCGCCTCGCAAATAGTTGCGCCGGATGACTCGACCGGTACGCGAGTTGCGGAACACGTCGTAGAAGGGGGTGATGTTCTCGAGCTCGCCGTCCTCGTCGGGGATCGGCATCCTCGGGGGTTCTCCCTCAAGGCGGGCCAGCCCGGCTTCGCTTCGTCCGCGAAGATCCTGCCAGATGTTGACGAGCTCGACATCGTCTCGCATCTTCCCCTGTGCGATCAGCCGGTCCCTGATCTCATCGGTGTCCATGCGCGGACTGAACGCGAGAATGGTCTGCGATAACGGGCTTCCATATTTCTGGAAGCTCCGAATCCGACGCAGCGCAGCCGTCGTCATGCCGCCCATGGATTCCGGGATGCCCCACAGTACGTTGTATACGTGGACTGCGTCGGTCCCGAATGCGGGACCGACTGGTTCAACGTCTCTGCCACTGCCGTCTGGGGTCGATTGGGCTCGCAACCTCATAAGTGGTACCTTTCCTCAATGCTCATCGACGACGGTCGGACAGTCAGCGCGTCAGCGCCATATGGCCGAAGTGGCGAGCCTGGCGGCGCCAATTGACGATCTTGGGAGCGTCCGCTGCTTCCCACTGGGCATGGATGTTCCAGTCGTCGCCAAGGTCGGCATACCGGCCTTTCACGATCATCTGCATCGCGTCGATATAGCTGAGACCGTTATGCTGCACGAGACCGAGGACTCGTTCGACGACTCCTTCGCTGCGCAGCTCGGTCAGATTGAGCACGGCAATCTGCGGGTCGAACGGCACGAAATCTTCGCTCATCCCCGCGTGGCTGGCGAAGACGAAGTCGAGGGCACCCTTGTGATCGTCACCGAATGTGGTCGCGATCCGTCGCATCAGTGTGAGACCGCTGGATCGGCTCTTTCTGACATCATGTTTCGCAGCCAGCAGCGTGTCCTTGAAGTCGACGGTCGAGAGCTCGGTGATGTCCGCGGACACCTCGGCGGCTGCGGGGACGACGATGAGTCGCTCGTGGTCTGCGAACAGCGCAGGCAGAACTGCCGCCAGCACATCAGGCGTGTTCTTCTCCTCGCCCAATGCCACAGACGGGAGGATGTCGATGCTTCCCTGGCTGAGCTCGCTGCGGATCTCGTCGACTTCGGCTGAGGTCAACGCACCGTTCGGCAGCCACACGCGGTAGGCGGCTCCCGCGTGGGTCTCGATAGTGCGGAGAGCCTGTCCGACCAAGGGCGCCTCGCCCTTCTCAACGGTCATGACGATGTCGGTGACCTGTGCGTCGGGAGCGGGTCGTTCGATCCCGCTCAGTGCCGAGGCAACGGTCTCGCTGTCCGCGACGGGCAGTTGGGCCGATGCCAGATATTCGTCAGCGAATGCCATCTCGTCTGCTGTGATCTCGACCCACTTTGCGTAGATCTCGTCTTCGGATGCGCCCGTCGCGATAAGGGGCAGCAACACAGCGAGTTTGTCGAGGATTCCATTGCGGATGGCATCGAACTCGGCCGCATCGATGCCGATGAGTCCGCCGAACCGGGAATCGGACTTGTTCTTGGGTTCGAAGTCGACGTCGGCCCCGACCGATCGTGCCGGCAGATTCGCGTGCAGGCGGGATGTGAGGACGTGCTTGTACTTGTAGGCGTAGTCAGCGACCCAGTTGCGTGCGAGTTCGAGGTTCTCCGGGAACGACTTGTCGCGGATCGCGGTAACCGTCTGCTTCTTCTTCGGACCTTTGTTGTCCTTCGTCCAGTCGACGCGCAGCGTTCCCGAGCGACGGTCAGGTGAGGCTGCGGGGAAGAGAGTGTCGACGGTCGTCGTCAGGCAGCCGGAGAAGAATGCGGGCACACCGACTGCGCGCAGCACGGCGACGGACTGCCAGTCACGGCAACCGACCGGTCCGTACTTCTTGAGATAGGCGATGGCTTCTGATGTGAGCATCTCGGGGTAGCGCACGAACACGGACAATAGGATCGGGCGCAGATTCGGGTGGAACGGAATATTGAACGACTTACCGAAGATGTCGTGCATGTACCAACCGAAGGCGATGTACCAGGTGTCCTCCGGGATGTCCTGGTAGACGTTACCGTCGCGATAGACCTCGACCAGATTGAGTTCGCCATCCGGCCCCGCGTACTTTCGTTCCTCTTTGACTGACTTGCGGAACTTCTTGAAGAGTGCTGTCAGTCCTTCGTCGCCGGAGAACGTGAGGTTCTCATACCGGAGGAGGTGACCAATCGAGGCAATCGTCTGGATGTAGTCGCCGATGTTGCGTGACCGGATCCCCGGCTGATCGTAACTGAGGACACCGAAGTTGCGCTTTCCGGCTGTCGTCGGCAGAGCCTCGAGGTGCTTTCCTCCCGGGAGCCAGTCGCGCATGCGATTGAGCTCGTAACGCACCGCCGAATCAGTCTCGTCTTCCATCTGGTTCAGACGTGATTCGACGAGCGAACGGACGTGGTCAAAGGCTCCGATGCAGAAGGCCGATTCAGCGGTGCGCAGCACGGCTTTCGCACTCCAGCGGTCGGTTTCGCCTATCTCGTTCGCCCGGTCCAGGAGCGGCAGACCGTCGTCACCCAGCGTGTCGATCGCAGTCGGGTAGTACTCCTCGGCGGCAGAGACGATGATGTCCCGGTCGTCGATTTTCTCAAACTGCGCCCAGGCAACCTCGGAGTCCGATGACCGCTGGTAGGCCATGCCTAGGAGAACCCTACCGGCTTCCTCGGTGGAGGGATTGCTGCGGAGGTTGAGCCCGATCGAGACGGTGTCAGCCAGATGCCCGGCAGCGACAAGTGACCGGCCGACCTGCACGGCTGCGGGGCCGAACGACGATCCCTGAGTCAGTGCTTCCGACAATGCCGCGTGCGCCTTGAGGCGTGCCAGCTGCCGTGCTTTGGTGTCGACCTCTCGGGTCGACGGCGCAACGGTCCATCCGTCGATGCCCTCTGCTGTCGCTCCGCGCAATCCTGTTGCCAGTTTCCGGTAGGCCCGGGCGGTCGCGGTCGCGATCTTCTTGGGCTTCCCGGACGACTTTCCGGTTCCTGTTTCGCCTTCCGCACGTTCTCGCACGTATCTCGTCCCGGAAGCCCGTTCGACCACCGGCAGAGCACGACGGGCGATCCCGTGGACAACTGGTTTCACCAGTTCTCTTCCCTTGCTGAGGTACCGGTCCGCGGCATTTCGTCCAGTTGTCACTCGTTTCGTCCTTTGCAGAGATTTCGGTGAACGGTCGTGGGCTTAAGTAAGTTTTTCGGGATCAATCAGGCTCACGATATCGGACTTGACTGTCAGTTCGATGAACCGGTCGGCGGGCTCCCCTCGGCGCTCAATCAAAGGTGTCCAAGCCGGACCTGCGCAGGCTCGCGTCGAATTGCGGGGCAAGTGTCTGCGCATAGGTCGCGGTGATATGGGCGGTATCGAAATAAGTGATGACTCCGCCGATGACCGGCTCGCAGCGCCCCTCAGGGCAGAACCAGTCCTGCGGGTAGATGATCGACAGCCGCTTCGAGTCCATACTCCTCGCCGAGGCGGCCAGCGGGTCCATCCAATGCCACGACTCCGGGGTTCCGGAGCACTGCTCGAGGTCGTCTTCGTGCTTGGCGACGCAATCCGGCACGGTGATATCGGCTCCACCGGGGTATGGGGTGTCCCGAATGACCACAACGTCCAAATCAGCATCGACCCAGCGCTGCAGGATCTCATGGTGCCCTGCGGGTGCCTTCTTCTCGGTTTCTTCCCAGTCCATGCCTTCCAGCGGAGTGGATTGCCGTTCCGAGGTGATCACTGCGTCGAAGCCGCCTTCGGTCGTTCTCTTCGAGACCCAATCGGCGTAATCCTGACATCCCTTTGTTTCCTCGGGCGTCGACAGGTCCTGAGGCAGGGTCGAAATGCTGCAGTTCGAGGCGAGGAACGTGGTGATCGTCAGATCACGCTCGTCGGCCAATCTCTCGAGCGTCGGCAGCCAATGTCCGGCATGCGAGTTTCCGACGAGTGCGACATGCTTCGACCCGTCTCCGTAGGTGCATTCCGGTTTGCTCGCATATGGTGCGCTGGCCCAACAGCCATCGGCATAGGCTTTGGACTTGTCCTTCTTCGCCGCAGCGGGTTCCATCTGCAGCGAATCCTTGTCTTCGCAGTTGGGGTTGTCCTCTGCACTGGGAAGGAGAATGCCTGCGCCGAGGCAGGAATCGGGGTCATCCAGCTGGGCCTGCAGCTTGTCCTCGTTCTGCTCGACGATGGTGTTGGCGACGACCATCTGGCTGAGCCCCAGAGCCGCGACGAGAGCCATGGCAAGTGCTGCAAACGCAAAGGTCTTCTTCGAACTGCTGAAGAACGACGACTTGCGGAACCGGTTCTCGACCCACGTCGTCGACGCCCACGCGGCAATGATCGAGACCAGAATGATCGCGATATTGTCCAGTACGCCGAGGCTCTCCGAGCGTCCCAGTTTGGCCGAAAGATAGGGCACGAGAACGATGAGCGGCCAATGCCAGAGATAGACGGAGTACGAGATATCGCCGAGGAAACGAACGGGCCGCAATGACAGCAGCGGAAGCACGGAGGTCCGGCCCCGCGAGTCAGCGAGGATGACGAGTGCCGTCGAGAGCACCGGGACCAGCGCAATGTAGCCGGGGAACGGCATGTCTGCGCGGATGAGGAAGGTGGCGGCAACAATTCCGGCGAGTCCGACCCACCCGAGCAGAGAGCTGAACGGGAGGCGCTCAGGTCGAACGTAGATGACGAAGACGGCAACCAGCCCGCCCATGGCCAGCTCCCACATCCTGGTCGGGGTGATGAAGTAGGCCATCGCCGGTTCGTCGGCCGTGTAGACGATGGAGAAGATGAGTGAGGCGAGGAAGATTCCGAGAACGGTGAAACCGACGATCTTCTTGGATCGGCCGAGCTTCGCCCCGACGAGGAACGCCAGACCGATGATCATCGGCCAGACGAAGTAGAACTGTTCCTCGACGGACAGTGACCAGAAATGCTGCACCGGGGAGGGAGCATCGTCCGCAGCCAGGTAGTCGACGCTGGATACGGCGAAGTCCCAGTTGACGACGTAGAGCCCTGCGGAGAGGATCTGGCGTCCGGTATCGGCCCAGACAGATTGTGGAGCAACGAGGAAGGTTGCGATTCCGACGAGGAAGAGGACGAGCAGTGACGCCGGCAGCAGCCGCCGGACTCGTCGCGCCCAGAACTTTGCCACATCGCCCCAGCTGCGCGGAGGGGACTTGATGAGGTGGCTGGTGATGAGGAAGCCGGAGATGACGAAGAAGATGTCGACTCCGACGAATCCGCCGTCGAATGTGGTCGGCCACAGGTGGTACAGCAGCACGATCCCTACGGCCAGTGCACGCAGCCCCTGGATATCGGAGCGGAAGCCGGAGGGCTGAGGTGCGCTGTTCGCGTGGGGAGAGCTTTCAGCAACGGACGCTGATGACGACATGAAGCGGCTCCACTCGGTTTCTCAGTCGGTGAGGTCGGACCCGACCGCGGTCCCCTCTTTGTTGTCGGTGTGATCTCTCGCGCGCCGGGCAGATAATCCTGGCGTTCACACGATCGGGGGGCGTCCGTGCCGGGACATTCGAAGTACACCTCTTCTTGACAGCTTCTGCCGGTCTTCGTCTTGGCCCCAGGGGTCGAGACGCCAGCCGGCCCGCCATCCTTCCATCCACGCTTTGAGTTGGTGAGGCTTATTGGCCCACTTGATGAACTGCATCAATGTCCATGAACCGACGTACGCCCAGCTGAAAGGCCAGGGCAGGTTCCGTCGGGCCAACCAGACGCGGTTTCTGGCGTTCATGTAGAAGTATTCGTCGTGGCGTCTCGGGTCGATCACCGGGTGGGCGACGGCGAGATCGCCCATGTACCAGACGATGTAGCCGGCGTCCCAGACCCTCCACGCGAGCTCAATTCCCTCATGCGCGTACCAGAATGGTGCCGGCCATCCGCCGCACTCGTCGAACGCTCGGCGTTGCATGCAGACTGCGCCTTCCCACACCGAGAACACGTTCGATGAGTGGTCGGCGCTCCCCTTCTTGAGTCTGGGAATCCACCGTTTCGGCGCATCGGGCCCACCGGGTTCCTCGACCCTTGGCTGGATTAGTCCGATCTGCGGCTTCGTACGCATCAGTTGCGCCATGCGCATCAGCGACGTGTCGTCCGGCAGCCATGCGTCATCGTCAAGGAAGAACAGGAACTCACCGTCGACGTGAGGGACTCCGGCGTTGCGCCCGGCAGGGATGCCCAGGTTCTCCGGCAGCCCCAACTTCTTGACTTGGTCCGGTATGCCTTCTGGCTCCCATCCATTTCCAACACAGACGATGTCGAGATCGACGCCTTTCTGCGCCAGCAGTGATTCGAAACCGCGGTTGAGGTCGTCGAGTCGTTTTCCCTGGCTGAGCACGACGACGCCGAACGTGTAGCGACGATTGTCTTCGAACCGCTGGGAGAGGATCTTCGAGTTATCGCTCATGACAGCCTCCTTGATGCCATGATCGACAGGAAGTGTCCGATGACCGACAGCAGGCACAGCGGCACCATGATGAGAACGAGCAACCGTTCCCCTAATAGCGGTTCGGCCCCACCTGCCACAGCAATCGCAGTCACAATGCTCGAGAGCAGAGCCATCAGAGACATCTCCACCGAGTGGAAGATGCGGTGGAAGGGCACGAAGCGGGCGATACGCTTGAGAGTGGCGACGAGGCCCGGGTTGACGGCGGTGGCTTCCTTCGAATCCGCGAGTTTGTCGAGTCCGTTGAACGCGCGGGAGACATGGACCATGTCGTTGAGTGCCTTGTTCAACAGGACCAAAGCTGCTAAGACGGTCCCGGCGAGGAGAAGCGGGTACGAACCGGCCGGGTCGTCTATGAGGTTGCTCCACTCCCCCACCGCTCGTATTCCGAGGGCAACCGCGACAAGACCTTCGGTCGTATAGTGGCCGACCTTGTCGAGAAAGACGCCTTTGGCACCGCTCGTTCCGCGCCAGCGGGCGACCTCACCGTCACAGCAGTCGATGTACATCTGCAATTGGGCGAAGAACACGGCAAGGACTGCACCCCAGATGCCGGGGATCAGCAGGCTTACGGCGATGCACCAACCTGACAGGATCATCAGCCCGGTGACGCCGTTGGCGCTGATCCGGGTCCGAACGAGCAACATGGTGAAGTAGATCGAGATGTGCCGGAGATAGAGCTGCGCGGTCCAGTGCTCCGCGTTTTTGCGGCTGCGGACTTCTATCGGCTGGGCCTTGGCCCGAAGCTCCGCCAGCGACGGATGTTTCGCCGGAGACTTTTCGGGCACGTCCGTTCCTCTCTGGTCCATGGTTGGTCTCCAGCCACGATAGCGCGAAGTCCGCGCCCCTTCGGTCAGGACTTACCCAGCTCGCTTTTGATTCGAGTGGTCGAGATCTCCGGCGTGCGGGGAAGGTAGACGACCTCGCACTTGTCTTTGAGGAAGTCGAACTCGCCTTCCCAGTCGTCGCCCATGACGAACGTGTCGATGTGGTACTTGTCGACGTCGGTCGACTTCTGTTCCCAGTTGTCTTCAGGAATGACGAGGTCGACGTAGCGAATCGCTTCAAGCATGTGCTTGCGCTCTTCGTAGCTGAAGTACGACTTCTTGCCCTTGCCAGCATTGAATTCGTCACTCGACAGGGCCACCACCAAATAATCGCCCTGTTCCTTGCACCGCTGGAGCAGGCGAATATGCCCGTAGTGGAGCAGGTCGAAGGTTCCGTACGTAATGACTCGTCGCATTGCTGTTTCCGTCCAGTGATCGGAGCCCAGGTGGTGGGCCGCGGAATTGGTCCGGCGTTATTTTACCATTCTGTAACTTTAAGTTAAGAAATTATCAAATGCTTCACACGAGGTGCTTTAACCGATGCTCCTCGACCCGCTGGGCGATCACCTGCTCGCTTGACCGGATGAAACGGGCGATCTGCGCCCCTGGGCTCGTGTCACCGAGATAGAGCTGGGCGATCGCCTCAACAGACCCGGCTTGCGCGACTGCCTCGTCGATGACGTCGACGACATCGGCTTCACCGGTGGATCCGACTGTCGGACACAGATCCATCAGGCCGCCTTCGAGCACCTCTGCCTCGGGTTCGTGAGGCTGGACCATCACGAGGGGTTTCCCGGAGGAGAGCCAGTCGAAAGCGACGGAGGTCATCTCGACCACTGCGAGATCGGCCTCGTCCAACTGCCAAGACACGTCTGGACTCTCGTCGAGGAACCCACGCGGATCGGACTCGACGATCTCCGCCACGTCTTCGACAGCCTTCTCAAATTCGTGGCACATCACCCCGGTGCGCGGGTGCGGGCGGAAGATCACTCGGTATCCGGCTTCCAGCAGCGAAGTGACGAGCTGCGTTCCGTTGTAGGCGATGGTGCCGTACGCCATCGACGGAGAGTCACCCTCCCACGTGGGCGCATAGAATACGGCTTGCCCATCCGGGGACGCCTCTTTGAATCTCTTCCACTCGTGCGGAACCGAACGGGGGCGGTCGAGCTGCGGTCGTCCGACGTCGAACATGCGATCGTCGCTCATTCCGTAAAGAGCCTGCTGGACGCGTTCCCTTGCAGCCCGGCCGGCTGTGAAGACATAGTCGTACCCCTTGAGCTGGTTGGAAATCATCGAAATCTTCTCGCTCTCGCCGTGGCTGAGGTGCACGTGAGCGGGCTCGGGGTAGCGCAGCGCTTGGAAATTGCTGGTTCCCTGGTTGACATAGAAGACGGCACGGAGACTCGGCGACTGCATGAACTTGTCGAGGCCGCTGGTCAGGCGTGAGAACCGCACCGGGAACGAGGTGATGCTCTTAAGGTACTCAGCAACCGGGGCATTGCGGACAATGATCCCGAAAGGCTGATCCCCATGACCGGCTTCCTTGAGCCGCGCTTCGAGCTGCTTGAAGGGCCAGAGCCACTGCTCGAGCTGGTAAACCGAGGTGAGGTCACCAGCGAAGTAGCCGGCTGCAACGAAAACGTCATCGTCCTGCGGAGAGAATTCGTCTGGCAGTCGCGATTCACGGAAGCGTTCCCGCAGTCTCTGAGCCACGAGTTTGGCGACCGACTGCGCGAAATTGGCACCGCGAACAGCGGTGTGCGGCAGATCTGCCGGTAGGAAGGTCATGGAGACTATTGTGCATGCCCATCTGTGTCCGACCTGAACTCGACCTCCGTTCCTGCTTGATCGTGGTCAGCTCTCACGCGGTGTGGTCGGCTTCGCCAAGAGCATCCTCACAGCACGCACCACGCACCTCGCGCTCTTCTCGCTTGGGGGCTACGCCCCGAAGTCGTCGCCCGGAGCGAGGGGCTCAACCTCGTCGAGGTCGGGTTCGCTGCTGAAGGATGCCCGAGGCGGATCCGGCAGCATGTCGATGAGTTCATTGACGACCTGCGCAATGATGTCGTGCTGGTGGCCGGAGAGTCCGAAGACTGTCCATACTCGCGTATTCGCAGCCCTCGAAAGTCGGATGGGGTTCACGCACTGTGCGCTGCCAGTGGGCCCAGGGATTCATTCATCTCGACGGTGTTCGCGCCGCCGGCTCCAGGGGCGGCCATGACGCCGGAGACAGATCGCCCCTCACTCCGGCGAAGACCGTGCCTTCACCAGGGTGAGGGGCGAAGCACAGATCAGCCTTCGAACAGCGGTGCGAAGCCTGCGGGCAGCTGTGAGCGGAGATCATCGACCTCGCCCTCTGAGACCGCGGCGTCAAGCGTCGAGATCACGGCACGTGCGTAGGCACGGGCGGTATCAGGATCGATCCCCTCGCCCAGCTGGTCAGCCAGACGACGGAGGAACTCATCGACGTCGTCGGTCAGCGGCGCCTCCGAGCCGTGCCGTTGGAGCGGCTCCTGCAGTTCGGCAGGAAGCTGGGCGGCCAGATCCGCCGCCTCTCCGCCTTTGAGCCGTTTCCCCAGGTTATCCAATACCGTCCGGGTCACGACGGCAGCGCTTTCAGGATCGCCGGGCCCGCCGGTTTCGGTGACGTTTTTGAGGAACTCATCACTGCGCATGTTCGAACACCTTCTTCCGATTCGCTGTCTTCTGTCACGTCGTCAGTGCACCGGCCGATCTCATCGGTGCACCCCTCCGGGAGCGTCGCCTTCGGGCTCCTGCGGCACTGCCTCGACGACATCGTCCTTGTTCTCGAACTGCCGATCCGGCAGAGCTTGCAAGGCCTGAAGTGTCTTCGCCGTGGCCGAGCGTTCGGTTGCATAGTCGATGAGCTCGGTCTTCGAAGCGGGGAATTCCATCCCCTGCAGGGCCTTCTCTGCACGGAGTTCGTCACGTGTGGTCATCGGTGTTTCTCCTTCATCTGTGATTCGTATCTGAGGTGAGGATGACTTCATCGCGTTTGTCGCCCATGATCTCGCCGAGGACTCTTTCCGCGTCCCCGGCCGAGCAGAGGTTGGCTGTATCGATGCAGTTCACTCCACGGTCCAGGGCCTCGCCGTATCGTCGGGTGAGCACGTGTGCGGACCGTGCCCTCAGGCTTTCAGAGTGACGAAGCCTTCGCCACCCCTCCCGTGATTCGAGTGAAAGGGCTACAATTCTCGGCTGCCCTCGCTGATCCGCTTCTCACTCTTGTCGATGAGGTGGACTCCGACGAGGTCGCCGGTGATATTGAGCATCGTCGCCCCCATTCCGAGCAGAACGTCGGCACCGGCGACCAGAGCGACGGTCTCAAGCGGGAGACCGGCTTGCTGCAGCAGGATCGTCAAGCCGATGAGTCCGGCGCCGGGGACTCCTGCGGTGCCGATCGAGACGAACGTGGCCGTGAGGACGATCGCGCCGAGTTCGAGCACGGACATGTCATGGCCGACGATATTGGCAGCCAGCACCACGGACGCCCCCAGACGGATGACCGCTCCGTCCATGTTGATGGTCGCACCCAATGGGATGACGAAGCCAGCGACCTCTTGGCGGATGTTTGCTTTCCTCGTCGCCTCCAGCGACACAGGGATCGTCCCTGAGCTGCTCTGAGTCGTGAACGCCGTGGCCATCGGCGCACCGGCGACGCGGAAGAATCCGCCGACCGGAATCCGGTTGAGCAGCAGCAGCGGAATATAGACGAGGAGGATCTGCGCTGCCAGACCGGCATAGACGACGCCGGTCAGTTTGCCCAGTGCCGCCAGGGCATCGATTCCTTGGCTGCCGATATCGCTCGCCACCAGGGCTGCGATACCGAACGGTGCAAATTGGAGTATCCCTCCAAGGATGCGGAACGTCATCTCCTTGGCCGCGAGTACGAGGTCGTACACGAGCTTCCCGAAGCCGGAGATCGTCGAATCGGACGAGCGGCGCATACCTGCCATCGTGAGGCCGACGATCAAGGCCACGAAGATCAGAGCGAGGATGTTGCCGTCGACCAGAGCCTTGAAGACGTTCTCGGGGAATATGCCGACGAGCTGGTCGACGAATGAGGGGGCCTCGGGTGTCTCTGCGCCCTTCTCAGGGCGCTGGAGACCGGTCCCCGGTTTGACCAGAAGGGCCAGGGACAGACTGATGACGACGGCGGCGATCGTCGTGAGGATGTAGAAGGCGAAGGTCTTGAAGGCGACCCTGACGAGGTTTCCGGGGCGCGTGCTGTTGACCGCGTCGATCAGCGTCACCATGATGATCGGGATGACGATCAGCTGGAGGAGGTTGAGCAGGATGTCACCGATCGGTGACAGCACCTGCGCCTCCTCTCCGAAGACGAAGGCAACGATGAGTCCGAGGACGAACCCGGCCGTCATCTTCAGGAAGAGTGCTGTATCCCGGTAGCGGCGCCAAAGGCGGAGGAATATGCGTGGCATGGTCTACGGCTCCGTCCTCTCATGCTCCTCGTGGTGGGCAACCGGTCCGCGACGAACCGGTTGCCACTCTAACCCCATCTGCGCACGGGCGCAGTCAGAGATTTGGCGCAGGCACCGCACCCGGTCTGAGGATTCGACGATAAAGTATTTCGCCTCCCACTTGCTGCGTCCTGAGGCCGACCTATATGTGCAGTACCGTTGAAGAGCTGTCAGAGGAAAGGGAGCACAATGTCAAGAGTCCGCAGAGACAAGCCCGAACGACCGTCACTGCGCAAGCGACCGGCGGTGGGGTCAGAAGCGAAGTCCACCGAGGCACCGACGCTGTTCAGCCGCCGCATCATCGACAGCGAACCGCAGGAGATGAACGTCGTCCGGTCCTTTGCCGACGCGCTGTCTGCACATGACCCGGACGGCTCCGGCTCGTCGGTTCCCGGCTCGATCACGCAGATCGTCATCCCCAGGCCCGCTCCCGGGCTGTTCGCGGAGGTCGCCTCGACGTGGGACCTGCATCCGGTTCTCGTCGATGACATCTTCCATGCGAACCAGCGGGCCAAGGTCGAACGTTACGGTGATGTGCTCTTCGTCGTCCTCAAATCAGCGGTCTACATCGACGCGAAAGAGGAAGTCGAGTTCAACGAGTTCCACTTGCTGATGAAAGATGATGTGCTCGTCATCATCTGTCAGGGAGACCGATTCATCGACGGCACACCGATTCCGGCGGACACCAGCGGAGTCCAGGAGTACTTCACGAACGAGAGGCGCAGCTGGGCGAAAGACCGCGAACTTCTCGCACTCGGACCAAAGGCGCTCATGTTCCGCCTGCTCGACACCGTGGTCGATGGATACTTCCCCGTCCTCGACGGACTGCAGGATGACAAGGACGGGATCGAGCGGCAGGTCTTCAGCGGGGACACTGCCGCTGCCGAGCGCATCTATCTCCTCAGCCAGGAAGTGATCGATGTCCTCCACAACTCCACCCACCTCAACCGACTGACGCAGGCGCTCGGGAACGGGGAAGCCAAGTACGCGATTCCCGACGACCTTCGCGCCTACCTCGATGATGTCACCGACCACCTCACGCGAGTCCTCGCCGAGGCGGGCGAGCTGCGAGAAGCCCTGTCGCAGATCCTCAACGTCAATTCCACCCTCGTCGCGCAGCGGCAGAACGAGGACATGAAGAAGATCTCCGGCTGGGCAGCGATCCTCTTCGCCCCCACCGTCGTCGGAGCGATCTACGGCATGAACTTCGACGATATGCCCGAACTCCACTGGACTTTCGGCTATCCGATGGCGTTGGGGCTCATGCTTGGGTTGGGAGTCGTTCTCTACGTCGTCTTCCGAGTCAAGAAGTGGATGTGAGATCCGTTCGGACAAGGCGGCCACTGAAGTTCCCGTGCTTGGTCGAATAGAGATGCACCTGGTCTGAAGTTCTGATAACGGAGTCTTCGCCACAGGCGATCCGCACTCATTCAAACCCTCTGTCAAAGACGAGGTCAAGGGAGAAGTCAACGTATTCTCCCGTCATATGCTCGATCCGAGAATACGGAATCTCGGCCGTGATCAGCTGTCCACTCCGGCGAGCTTCGACTCGCCCATAGAAGGTGCCAGCCCGCGACTTCCAGGAGACGAACGTCTGGGTGAGGGTGCTCTCCCTCAGGTCAGAGACTCTCAGAGTGATGGCAATTCCGTTTGCAGTCACTTCGGCAGATTGGGCCTCGGCGCGCGCGTCCTCGGCGCGGAAGATCGGAGCAAACGACTGTGAGGCCAGTGCCTCTCCCCACCGTCGGATAATGCGACGTTCGAAGAAGTCTGCTGCCCGGGATACGGCATTTCGGCGCATCGCCGAAACCTCGTCTTCAGACAGAGAAAGGAATGTCGAGATCGCGTCAGCCAGTCCGTCGACGTCGCCCGGGTCGACGAGAAAGCCATTGACACCGTTCTCGATGATGTCTGCCGGGCCAAAGTCCACCTCGTAACAGATAGGAATGCAGCCTGCCGACATACTCTCCAGCACCACCAGCCCTTGCCCCTCGTATCGACTGGTCAAGAGGCTGAACGAGCTGGCGAGAAAGTTTGATTTCGCACCTTCAAGACGAGCGATCATGGAGCCCTTGTGGCGGGCCCGCGGTCGGTACGGGTCTCCATGCAGGTCATCGGTCAGGTTCGACACCGTTGTGAGTTTTCCCGCCGACAGGTTCAGCCTCTCCATTGCGACTCGCTGCGAATCGGTGAGTGTGGTCGCCAAGTCGAAATTGTCCAGATGAAGGAGGTAGCCGAATTTGTCTTCAGCCAGTACTCCAGTGGGCTCATCATCCGCATCAGCAAGAAAATGATTGTGGTTGACCATACAAAGAATCACATTGTCGCGCCGAAATTCGTGGATGAAAGTGCCGACGAAGGCCGAGTCGCAGATGAGGTACGAAGGCTTGTCCCCGATGACGACATAGAGTCAGGCCTGGTAGAACTCACGAGCAGAGCCCCATTGGGCAATCACCTTCTGGTCATGGTCAAACAGGGTGATCCGGCGTCCGCCTCGGCGGCCTCGCTCCTTCATGTCCTGGCGATCGATGACAAGCAGATGCCCACGATCGTGATACCTGTCGGCCTGGAGCAGGTGGCCCTCGGAATCTTCCCTCAGCTCAGTCCAATCCCGTCCGCTCCGATTCAAGACGTCATCGACTGCTGACGGATCGGGGTCGATCGTGCCGACCATTCGTCGAAGGTTTCGGTCGGACTACGAGGTGAGGTCCTGCCACAGATTGCGGATCTTCACCTTGCGATCGAGGGTTCCCGCCTCGTGGAGTTCGCGCTCACGGTCCCGACCCTTCATTTCCGGACTCAGCGTCAGAATCTCAACCCGGCGGTTGTCGAGCCGGGCGAAGGCCGAGCTGCGTTCCAGGGCGACTGTGGTCATCCCGCCGTAGTCATAGCCGATCGCCCACGTCAGAGTGAAGTATCTGCCTTCAGGCAGGACTCCGCGGTGGGGAAACCTGTGGGGAGGGGACCGCGCCGGGGATTTTTCAGGAATGCTGCTCACAGCAGAAACACTAACGATTGGTCGCCTGATTACCAGCGCACACTCGATTGTAATTCAGTGATCTTCACGGACATGCCACCCACCGCACCCTTCTCCCACCGCAGCACAGGACTATACTGAAAATAACCCGAAGACATCTCAGAAGGAGGAGACATGGCTACACCACAGAATCCCACGAATCCCACAGGCGCGGTCCGTTCGCTGATGACCGAGCTCGGCAAAGGCGCCTTTTGGGCGGTGCTGATCCGCGGCATCCTCGCCGTCCTCTTCGGCATCCTCCTCCTCGTCGCACCCGCCGCAATGGCAGTAGCACTCGGAATCTGGGTCGGCGCCTGGCTCATCGTCGACGGCGTCTTCGAGATCACCCACGCCCTGCAGGCCCGCAAACAGAACCTGTCATGGGGTTGGGAGCTGGCCGCAGGCATCGCCTACGTCATCGGCGGCGTCATCATCATGATCGTACCGCTGACCTTCGCCGTCATGGGCGGCACCGTCATCCTGCTGATGATGGCGTCGGGAATGCTCATCCGCGGCATCCTCAGCGTCGCGTCCAAATCATTCAAAGGATGGTCGAAGGCCCTCGGAGTCCTCGACATCATCTTCGGCGTCATCATGTTCATCGTCGTCTTCTCCAACCCGGGAGCCGCATTGCTCGCGCTGGTGTGGATCATCGCGATCTACACGATCGTCTTCGGCATCTTCCTCATCGTCATGGCCTTCGTCGGCCGCTCGCACACGAAGCAGGCCTTCGGAAACGACTAACCCACGGTTCGTGCGTGCCGGCCGTTCAGTGAACGGCCGGACGTACGGGCCCGGTCGGCCGCCTCGGCGAGGGTTGTGATTTCCCCGCCGTTTGCCAACTCTGCGAAGAACGTTCACGGCCGCTTCGCCACAAGCTCACCTGCCCTCCATAGCGTCGGGGAGGTGAATACACAGAGAGCAGCATCCAAGCGCACCCGCCCGTTCACCATCCTTACCACCGCGGTCCTCGCGGCCTCGGCGACCTTCGGCGCCGGCCTCGCTCCCGCGGCGGCCGCCGGGCTCGGCTCCGCCGGCGACGCACCAGGGCTCGGCTCCCCCAGCGATTTCACCGCCCCGGACAGGGTCGCTGACATCGAATTCCCGACCACGATCTCCCACCGAGGCGGCGCCGACGTCTATCCGGAAGAATCCATGGAAGGATTCACCGCCTCGGCGAAGGACGGATTCCTCCCCGAAATGGACATCCAGTTCCTCGAAGACGGCACCCCCGTCCTTATCCACGACGACACCGCCGACCGCACCCTCAACGGCGCGACCGGACCCATCCGGGACCTCAGCCGGGAGGAATGGGACGCAGCCACGATCAAGCACCCGACCGGCGGAGAAGAAGCCGCCACCGTCACCCTCGACGAACTCCTCGACGAAATGGGCGGCGAGGTCGTCCTCGTGCCCGAGATCAAGCCCGGGGCCACCACCGAGGAGGTCGACCGCGTCCTCGACGAATTCGACGAACGCGGGCTCAAACACTCCCTCGTCGTTCAGTCCTTCGACTTCGAAGCGGCGAAGACGATCGCCGATCGCGGCTACACCTCGCTCTATCTCATGGGGTCGACCATGCCGAAGGAATCACCGGCAGAGATCAAGGACGCCGGCATCGAATGGGTGGGACCGAGCAAGAAGCTGCCGACGAACAAGATGCGCGAACTCGACAAGGCCGGCTTCCACGTCGCCCCGTACACACTGGCGACCGCGAAGGACGGTCACCGCCTGCCAGGATTCCTCGACGGCTACTTCACCGACGACGCTTGGACGGACTGACTTTCTCGCGTCAGTGAACAGTCAGCGGGGTCCGGGTGATGGTCGGAAAGTCGTCGCCGCGAGTGCCGGCGAGGTTCAGTAGACTGCACAGATGGAGCCACTCGAACGCGGTGCCCCGATCCCGGACCCGCTGACACCCTATCTCGAGGTCGACCGCACCCAGCCGCGGCACGAATGCTGGGTGACCGGTCATATGGTCGCCGGTCTCGACGGAACCGCTGCCATTCACGGACGCGTCGGTGCTCTGTCGACAGAACCCGATCAGGACCTGTTCCGACGGATGCGACAGATCGCCGATGTCGTCATGGTCGGCGCGCAGACAGTGCGCAGCGAAGGCTACGCGCCGATGCGGCTGAGCGAGTCCGCCCGAGCGCAGCGTCAAACACGGGGACAGTCCGAGATGCCACCCGTGGCGGTCGTCAGTCGCAGCCTCGACCTCGACTGGTCCTCACAGGTCTTCGCCGCAGCACCGGAGCACGCGCGCACCATCGTCATCACGTGCGCAAAGGCCCATCCGGAGCGGCTGGCGGCCGCCGAACAGGCGGCCACGGTCATCATCGCCGGCGAGGAGCGGGTCGAACCAGCCGCCGCTCTGCAGGCCCTTGCCGGTCTCGGCTACCAAGTCGTCCTGTGCGAAGGCGGACCCAGGTGGCTCGGGGAGCTCGTCGCCGCAGACCGCCTCGACGAGCTGTGCCTGTCGATCTCACCGATGATGGGCGGCGATGCGCTGCCCGTCAGCGTCGCGCCGCCGGGAGCCGGCATCGCACAGTTCTCGCTGAAGTCGACGATGGTCGCCGATGACACTCTCTTCCTCCGATACGAAGCGAAGCCGGCGGCGGAGGGGCGATCATGAGCACCTCCGGGCTCGACGACCTCATGAGTTCGGTCGATTCCCCGCTCATCGTCGTCACCACCTCGGCGGACCGTGAACGGGCCGGCTGTCTGGTCGGCTTCCATTCCCAGGCGAGCATCGATCCGGAGCACTACTGCTTCTGGCTGTCGAAGGCCAACCACACCTACCGGGTGGCGCTGCGTTCCGAGCGCTTCGCGGTGCACTTCCTCACCGACGTCGACCGCGAGTCGGCACGGCACTTCGGATCACTTTCCGGAATGGAGACGGACAAATTCGCCGGTTTTGACTTCACCGTCACCGAGGACGGGGTGCCGCTGCTCGAGGACCTGCCCAACCGTCTCATCGTCGAACGCATCGCGATGCTCGACGACGGGAGCGATCACGTCTGCCTCACTGCACGTGTGATCGCGACCGAGACGACGGGCGGCTTCGCATCGCTGCGCCCTTCGCAACTGGGAGACCTCACCCCCGGACACAGCGCCGAGGAACGGGCAATCCGCCCTTGAGCCAGCCGCGTGCCGATCTGCTGTCAGCGATGACGGAGCAGATGGTCAGACACACCTCTACTGTTGAGCATAGGACGACAACGGCAGAGCTCATTCGGAGTCAATGGCATGCCCGAAGTGCGTAACCCGCATCGAAATGCCATCGACCGGGTGGTCGTGGCCTTCCTCGTGGCTCTGCTCCTCGGCACGTGCGTGACGAAAGGTCCATGAGGATCGGAGCAGAATCAGCGTCGACTGGTTCAGACTCGGACGTCCTCTGCGTCGATGTCGGAGCGCAGGCCGCGCCAGACCGGGTGCCGCAGGCGTCCGGCCTCGGTCAGGCCAGAGAACCGGACCTCCCCGACGAGGTCGGGTCGCACCCAGTGGGCATCTCGCGACTCGTCGGCCGGCACGGTGAGCGCCGGCGTCTTCCGCGACCGGCGATCGAGGCTGGAGCGCAGACTCCGCAGGGCCGCCTCGTCGAACCCGGTGCCCACGCGACCGAGGTAGTGGAGCCCTTCGTCGTCATGGGCGGCGACCAATAGCGAGGCGAAGCTGGATGAGCGTTCTCCTTCTCCGGTCCGCCAGCCGACGATGATGACATCGCGGGTCCAGGCGTGCTTGAGCTTGGCCCAGGTGCGGGTGCGCTTTCCGGGCAGATAGACGCTGTCGGTCCGCTTCGCCAGCACTCCTTCGAGTCGAAGCTTGCGGCTGGACTCGAAGGCGGCGTCGACGCTTCCCTCGAAGGCCTCGGGCACATGGATGTGCTCGCTCTCGGTCACGAGTTCGAACAGACGTGCGCGCCGTTCCGTATAGGGGGTGCGCAGCAGCGAGGTCCCGTCCGCGTGAAGGACGTCGAAGAGCATGAGGTAGACAGGGGTGCGTCGCTGTTCCCGTTCGATATCGCTGTCCCGGCTCAGCCCCATTCTGCGCTGGAGGCGTCCGAAGTCCGGTCTGCTGCCCTGCCCGAGGGCGACGATCTCACCGTCGAGGATGCAGTCGACATCGATGCACTCGACCAGTTCGTGAAGCTCGGGGTACGTGTTCGTCATGTCATGACCGTTGCGACTGGTCAGCTCGATGCTGCCGGTGCGCTCCCCGTCACCGGGCGCCACCTTCGCCAGGGCACGGATGCCGTCCCATTTCATCTCGAAGGCCCAGTCCTCGGCCTCCCGCCGGAGGGAGCCGATGTCGCCGATGCTCGCGAGCATCGGAGCCAGATCCGCCGGCAGAGCCTCCTTCTTCGCGGCTCGCTTCTTGGAGGTACGCCCGGTCGGCGTACCCTTCTTCGATGAGTCGTCCGCTGCCGCCGACTGCTTCTTCGGCTCGTCCTCCATGAGGTGGATCATCCAGTTCTTCTCGGGCTCCTTGTTCGGTCCGTGGTCCCCGGTGTTGAACAGGGCGAACCGCCGCACTCCCCCGAGACCGCCGTCCTCGCGCCCGTGGAGGACCGCGATGATCTCCTTGCCTTCGTGCCACTTCTCGATCTCGATGGTGCCTGCGTCCCAGATCTCGACGTCGCCGGCCCCGTACTCCCCTTTCGGGATCGCGCCTTCGAAACTGCCGTATTCGAGGGGGTGATCCTCGGTCTGGACCGCCAGGTGGTTCTTCCCGGGGTCGGTCGGCGGTCCCTTCGGCAGCGCCCAGGACACCAATACCCCCTCGTGTTCGAGTCGGAAGTCCCAGTGGAGGCTCCTCGCATGGTGTTCCTGGATGACGAAGGTCAGCTCGTCCCCGCTCGTTCCCTGTTTCGCTGGCACGGGTTCGCTCGTGCGCTTCGGATCCCGTTTGGACCGGTAGGCCTCCAGTCGGTCGCGCCCGGCTTTCGGGGCATCGTCCGACTTCGGGTCGGCTTGGGACTCCGCTTCGGCCCCGGACTCCGGGGCCGAAGCGGTTCCTCCGGCCGCCTCGGCGAGGGGCTCGAGGAGGTCCCCGACCTCATCGACCCGGTCGAGAACCTCCTCGAAGCGCACCTGCTCGACTGCGGCCGGGTCGTCGAATTCGTCCCACGCGCGCGGTGCGGCGACCAAAGGGGTGAAGCGTCCGCGCAGAGAATACGGAGCCACCGTGGTCTTCGACGCCGAGTTCTGCGACCAGTCGATGAGGACCTTGTTCTCCCGCAGCGTCTTCTTCATCGCAGAGACGATGAGCTTCGTGTGGTCGGCCTCCAGGCTGCGGGCGAGCTCATGGGCGACATCGGAGACCTGCTGCGAGCTCACCGACCCGTCCAGCGGTGCATACAGGTGGACGCCTTTCGATCCGCTGGTCACCGGGTAGACCTCCAGGTCCATGCCCTCGAGCAGTTCGCGCACGAGCTGGGCCACCTCGATGCAGTCGGCGAGGCCGCGCCCGGGGCCCGGGTCCAGGTCGAAGACCATGCGGTCGGGGTAGCGGGTCTCCGCGTCGATTGTGCCGGGGTCCTTCGCTCCGGCGCTCACCGTCCACTGCGGCACATGGATCTCGAGCGCGGCCATCTGCGTGAGATAGGTCAGGGTCGCGAGATCGTTGACCAGGGGATAGCGTTTGGTGCCGGTGGAGTGCCGGATCGCCCGTGTTCGGATCCACGACGGTGCGGAGTCCGGGAGGTTCTTCTCGAAGAACACATCCCCGGGGTCATCGGGAGTGCCGACGCCGTCGACCCAACGTTTGCGCGTGGCGATCCGGTCCCGGGCATGGCGGATGAGGTGCGGGGCGATCCTGGCGCAGTAGTCGAGGATCTCACCCTTCGTCGTGCCGGTCTCCGGGTAGAGGACTTTGTCCAGATTGCTCAATGTCAGTCGATGGCCCTCGACCGTGACCTTCTGCTCGTGACCTGCCACTGAGCGCCTCCTCATGTGCACCGTTCGTGCTGGATAGTCCTTTCACCGTACTTCGCGCCGATCATGTGCAACAGGGGGTGCGGGGCCGCCCGAACGCCCTCGGCGCCGGTGAACCCCCTTGTCGCGGCTTCCGAACGGGGTTAGGTTTGACAGACGTCGACAATGCTGTCTGGAGGCTCTCACATGGGACATTCGCTGCACCTCACCGTCGACGGCCAGGAGCACACTCTGGTCGTGGATTCCAGAACCACTCTTCTCGATGCGCTGCGGGACCGGTTGGGGGTGATGTCCGCGAAGAAGGGCTGCGACCACGGCCAATGCGGGGCCTGCACCGTCCTCGTCGACGATCGTCGGCTCAACTCCTGCCTGGCGCTCGCGCTCACCCACGACGGTGCCGAGGTCATGACCGCCGACGGTCTGGCCCCCGAGGGTGAACTCTCCACTCTGCATCGGGCGTTCCTCGCCCACGACGCGTTCCAGTGCGGGTACTGCACACCGGGGCAGGTGTGCTCGGCCGCAGGCATGCTGGCCGAAGCCGCCGACAACGCACCGAGCGTGGTCACCGAAGACCTCGAGGGACCAGTCGAGCTGTCCGAGGAGGAGATCCGCGAGCGAATGAGCGGCAACCTCTGCCGCTGCGGAGCCTATGTCAACATCGTCGCGGCCGTGCGCCGAGCCGCAGAGGAGTCACGATGAATCCCTTCGACTACGAACGCGCCGCCGATGCCGCCGGAGCCGTCACGACTGTCACCGATCGTCCCGATGCGGTGTTCCTGGCCGGAGGTACGAACCTCGTCGATCATCTCAAACTGGGCGTCGCAGAACCAGGTCTCGTCGTCGAAATCAATCGTCTCGAGCTCACGGAGGTCGAGGCACTCGACGACGGGGGCCTGCGGATCGGTGCGATGGTGCGCAACAGCGACGCCGCCGCCGACCCGCACATCCGACGCGACTACCCGATGCTCGCACGTGCCCTGCTCTCCGGTGCCTCCGGTCAGCTGCGCAACGCGGCCACGATGGGCGGGAATCTGCTGCAGCGCACCCGGTGCGTGTACTTCCAGGACACCTCGACCCCCTGCAACAAACGCGAGCCCGGTGCCGGCTGCTCGGCCATCGGCGGCTACACCCGCTACCACGCGATCCTCGGTGCCTCAGCGGACTGCGTGGCCACGCATCCCTCCGATATGGCCGTCGCTCTGGCCGCACTCGATGCCACAGTCGTCGTCCTCGGTGCGACCGGTGAGCGCCGGATCCCGGTCACCGAGCTTCACCGGCTGCCCGGGGATCGCCCTGAGCAGGACACAGTCCTCGAGCATGGCGAACTCATCACGGCACTCGAGCTCCCTCCCCCGCGGCCCGGCGCCTCGACGTACCGGAAGATCCGCGACCGCGCCTCCTACGCCTTCGCTCTCGTCTCCGTCGCGGCCCGAGTCGACGTCGACACCGCAGGGCGAGCGCCGGTCATCCGTGAAGCCGCGATCGCCCTCGGCGGCGTCGCCCACAAACCCTGGCGTGCCCGCGCCGCCGAGGCGGTGCTGCGGGGGGCGGAACCGACTGCCGAGACGTTCCTGGCAGCAGCCGACGTCGAGCTCGAGGCGGCGGAACCCCTCGACGGCAACCGCTTCAAGGTCCAGATGACTCGCGGCGCCATCTGCACCGTGCTCGCCGAGCTCACCGGAGTCCCGGAAGCTCTGCCGGAATCGACCACGGAGGACACCCATGAGTGACCTGCTTACGACCACAGCCGTCGGTACCCATCAGGTCCGCCTCGACGGCCCGGCCAAGGTCCGCGGCCTCGCCCCCTACGCCTACGAGCATCCCCTCGACGATCCGCTCTTCCTCTACCCGCTGCAGGCGCAGATCGCCCGTGGGCGGGCAGCGCACATCGACCCTTCCGCAGCCGAAGCTGCGGAGGGAGTGGTGCATGTGCTCACCCACGACAACGCCCCCAAGCTGGCGGACACGGATGACGGTGAGCTCGCGATCCTGCGCTCTGCCGAGATCGGATTCCGAGGCCAGTACCTCGGTGCCGTCATCGCCACCACCCCCGAACAGGCCCGCCACGCGGCGAGCCTCATCGAGATCACCTATGTGCAGGACGATCACGACGTCGAGCTGCGCGAGGATCACCCTGCTTGCCGGGAACCGGAGTCCGGCAGCGGGGATGTGCGCACAGGCGATGTCGACACGGCCCTCGCTGAGGCGGCCGTATCCATCGATGAGCGCTACAGCACCCCCATGGAGCACAACAATCCCATGGAACCGCATACCACCGTCGCCCGCTGGGACAGAGACGAACTGACCCTGTGGACCTCGACGCAGGGCGTGCACCCCGCACGCGCGACATTGGCGCCGATCCTCGGGGTGGAGCAGGAGAAGATCCGCATCATCTCCCCGCACGTCGGCGGCGGCTTCGGCTCCAAGGGCCTCCCCCACGCGGATATGATGCTCGCTGCCCTCGCGGCGCAGGCGGTGCCGGGTCGACCCGTGAAATATGCCGTGACCCGGCAGCAGATGTTCTCGATCACCGGCTATCGAGCTCCGACCCTGCAGCACATCCGTCTGGGCGCGAGAGCCGACGGCACGCTCACGGCCTTCGCTTATGATGCGATCTCCATGTCCTCGCAGACCAAGGAGTTCCCCGAGGAGTCGACGAAGCCGGGCCGCATGATGTACGCAGGCGACAACCGCCGCCTCACCCAGCGAGTGGTTCCGCTCGACGTGCCGGTGCCCTCCTGGATGCGTGCTCCCGGCGAGGCTTCAGGCATGGTCGGACTCGAAATCGCCATGGACGAACTCGCAGTGGCCGCCGGCCTCGACCCCATCGAGCTGCGGGTGCGCAATGACCCGACCACGGACCCGGACACCGGGCTGCCGTTCAACCAGCGCCGCCTCGTCGACTGTCTGCGAGAAGGAGCAGACCGTTTCGGCTGGGAGAAGCGGAATCCGCAGCCGCGCGCCCGGCGGGAGAACGGCTGGTTCATCGGCATGGGCGTGGCCTCTGCGACCTACCCGGCAGGCAGGCAGCCGGGCTCTGTCGCGCGGATCCGCCGCACTCCCGAAGGCTTTGAGGTCTCGATCGGTGCCGCCGATCTGGGCACCGGGACGTGGACCGTCCTGTCTCAGACTGCCGCGGACGCTCTCGGCGTTCCCATCGGGCAAGTCGAGCTGCGAATCGGCGACACCGCGCTGCCGAACGCGACCGTGGCCGGCGGATCCACGGGTTTGGCGAGTTGGAGCACGGCGATCGTCTCCGCAGCCCAGGAGCTCCGTTCCGAGCACGGAGCCGATCCTGCCGTCGGAGCCGAGGCCCACGGTGAAGCCGAGGCCAATCCCGCGGCGGAGAAGTTCGCCCTACACTCTTTCGGAGCCCATTTCGCCGAGGTCCGCATCCAGCCGACCACCGGTGAGATCCGACTCGACCGCATGTTCGGCATGTTCTCCGCCGGTCGGATCGTCAACCCGATCACCGCACGCTCACAGTTCATCGGCGGCATGACCATGGGCGTCGGGATGGCTCTGCATGAGAAGGGCGAGCTCGACCCGCGCTTCGGTCACGTAGTCAACCACGACCTCGCGGAGTATCACGTGCCCGTCAACGCCGACATCACCGACATCGAGGCAGATTGGCTCGATGAGAAGGATCCGCTGGCCGGTCCCCTCGGCGCGCGCGGCGTCGGTGAGATCGGCATCGTCGGTGCCGCAGCCGCGATCGCGAACGCAGCCTTCAACGCCACCGGAGTCCGAGTCCGCGATCTGCCGATCTTCGGCGACGCGTTCCTGCCGACGTGAGCGGCGAGACCGGGTCGACTCCTCCCAAACGACCCACCACCGGTCCCCCGAGAGGACTCGTCCTCGCCGCCGGAGCGGGGCGACGCCTCGGCCGAGGGCCGAAGGCACTGCTGACGCGGGAGGATGGACTCACCCTGGTGGAGTCGATGGTCCTCACCCTGCTCGACGGTGGCTGCCGGGACGTCACAGTCGTCACCGGAGCCTGCAGCGAGCAGGTCGCGCGCCTGCTGGCCGGGTGTGACCGCGTGTCCGTCGCGTTCAACCCTGACTGGTCTTCGGGTATGGGTTCCTCGCTGCGCCGCGGCCTGCAGGCGATCGGCCCCGGACCCGACGTCATGGTCACACCTGTGGACCGTCCCGGAATCTGTGCGGCGGAAGTCGCTCGTCTCATCGCCGCCCATCGTCCCCGTGCGATCACCGCTGCGGGCCACTGTGATGCGAATGGGTCGCTGCGCCGCGGTCACCCTGTGCTCTTCGACGAGAGCTGGACGAGCCAGGCGGCTGCCGCCGCGCACGGCGACGTCGGTGCCCGCGACCTGCTCGAGACGCACAGAGCTGTCGTCGACCTCGTCGACTGCTCCGACCTCGACGACGGGGCCGATGTCGATGTGCCAAAGGACCTGCACAGGCTGACAGTCGTCAGTTCTCGCGATTAGCTCTAGGTTGTCGGGAACAACTCGGCCGGGGGCGGCCTGAAGTGCTGTGAGCAGAGTCGGGTCTCATCGAAGGCTCTGCATAAAGCTGCTGAAGCCTCCCTCCGCGCGTCCCTCCAGACGGGCCGAGGTGAGAACCCGGCAGGTATCGGTGCGTCTCACGTTTCCCCCCGCGCCGAGCACTGCAGCAACGGTTGCGGCATCTTCGCCAAGTGGCAGCTGAGGCATGCCGCCGATGATGTTGAGATACGAGCCTCGAATGCCCAGGTTCGCGCCGAACACGTAGGGGTGGTCCTCAAGTAACGTGTGGTGAGAGTGCCATTTCGCGATCAGCGCTGCCGACCCGGTATCAGGTCGCGGCGACACTGTGCCGACTAGGCAGTCGCTTCCGGCTTCCGCCAAGGCAAGATGCGTCGTCAGCCAGTGAGTGGGAACTCTGCTGTCCGCATCGGTGAACGCAATCCATGTCAGGTCGAAGTTGACATCACGATCAGCTTCAACCATCTGCTTGAAGTGATTCCAGGCGAAATTCCGGGCACTGCCCACGTTCTTGAACGACGTCTCAAGTATCGTGACTTGTGGATGCTGTTCGGCGAAGTCTGCGACGCGGCTCACCGTTTCGTCGGTACAGGCATCGGCCACGACGAGGATTCGAGTGGACAATGGCGCGAGCCCATCAGGGACCTGAGCACACGCTTGGGCCACCGAGTCGAGACAGCCGAGGATCTCGTCTTGTTCATTGTGAGCCGGGATGACAATGCCCAAGTGCGTGATCACTCAACGGCTTCCGCAGGGAGGAAATCGTCAGTTTTGTCCACCGTCACGATATCGAGACGATACTCGGCCTCGAAGCGAAAATCGGTCCGCAGTCGGGGCCAGTAGTCCAGGCACGCGTCATGGACTTCATCGGCGGTCAGAGGCCAATCTTCGATGTCACCCTTCCAATGACAGAGAACGAGCACAAAGCGCGATGGGGTTGATTCATCAATGCGTTCCAACGTTCGTTGCAGCTGTGCACGTGTCAGATAGAAGCCGGTCTCTGAGAGGACGACGCAGTCGAAATGCCCTTCGGGCCATTCGTATGGGACAGTGGCGTGCAGGAAGGCTATTTCGGCTGCAGCGGTCGTCTGCAGACGTTTCGCTGTTTTCAGCGCCTCGCAGCTGGCATCGACAGCTGTCACTCTGACGCTGTAAGCGGCAAGCTCTCTAGTCAAAGCGCCGACTGAACAACCGATCTCGAGAATGTGGGAGAACGAGGTCGACGGGAGGTGGGACACAAGGGTCTCGCGTTTGGCGATTTCGTATTCAGAGTCCCATACCGTCCACGGATCGCTCCGTTCTCTGTGCACATCATCGAACACCGCCGACGCAGTGGACGCATCATTGATCCGCGAGCCTATTCCCTCCTGACCAGAGCTCGGCGATGCCTCACCGGATCTGAAATCCGTGATCACGAAAGTATCGTGGCTCCGGATGAAGTGCTCCAAATGGGCGCTGGTGAGGATCGCTTCGTCCCCGTGCTGATCCGACAGCGCTTCTGTCTGCGACGGGTAACACGCGAGCAGAGCATTTCGATCGAGACCCTGTGGGTCGGCTAAGAGCTGCCAGGCCTGCCACCGTGGGTCTGTGGGAGCAGCCCAGTGCCAGAACCAGATGGGATATTCGAGTACTACGGCATGATGTGATCGCCCGATGTCCAGCGCCGCGGCGCCCACCGCCTCGTGGTCACAGTGCCCATCCCGGCTGTAGGGGGCAACGAGTGTCACCGGCCCATGTGATCGTGCGATCTCCTGTCGGATCACGTCTCTGATCTGGCTTGAATATTCGGGCAGCTGACCGTCGGGCAGATTGAGAAAACGACTGGAGTGCGCCTTGTCGAAGGTGCTCAGCGCACGATCGAACTCCTCCAGACGGATGCTTTTGAGCTGATCGCCGGTATACGTCGGCGACTCAGGGTGCGATTTCTCGCCTGCGCTGAAGAGTAGGACTTTCAGCTGGCAGCTCCACTCATCGGCACGTGCGAGCAGCGCAGCGGCTCCCAGCGCTTCATCGTCTGGGTGTGCGGCAAGGACGATGATGGTTCCGCCTGTGGCGATTGTGCTCGCCGGAACCGCCGGAAGGTCAAGGGCACCCGCCTGCACCCATGCATCTTCTCCGGTGCTGCGGTCTTGGTGGCTAAACCTCATCGACATCTGACTCTGCACAGATATTCTCGCCCAAAGCAGCTTCGTCCCGAGGCCCGTGATGCTGACTGAGGTAGACGGTGAGATCAGCGTCAGCTTTGGCAAATGCCGCATCACTCGTCAGAACCGCGGGACCGGCCAGCTCCCTGCTCAGAAGCTGGATCCGTTGGGCACTGCGGTATATGTTGTTGCGAACTCTCAGAGCCAGTCTCCACGCGTGTTCTCGCGAGAACTTCTCATCCCCATCCGCTGCAGCAGCAGTTTGCGCCAACATGGTGCGGACCGCGAAGATCTCAGCATCAAGCTGCCCGAGCTGCATCTCTCCCATCGGCGAGCGCCCAGCCCTGTTCAGGTGGGTTTGGGCTGCACGCCGGGCCAGTCCCAAAGCTCCACCGAACCAGCAGGCTGCCACGCGAATCCCGCCCCAAGCGAAAGAGGGGCGGTCAAGGTACCAATTCGGGGGGCCGACACTCGTCGCCGGTGCTCGGTCGAAGACGACTGAGCCGCTCGGGATTTCTCTGAGACCCAGACTCGGCCAAGCACCTGTCTGCGGTCGTACACGAGGGTGCCGAAGATTCACCGCGTAGGCTCGGTTCCCGTCGCTGCCGCTGGCGATGACGATCGCGTGGGTGAGTTCCGCGGCCAAAGAGCACCAAGCTTTCGTGCCGGTGAGGAGGTTTTCCGAACCGGCATCGATCACGTTCACGCGATGTGTGGGCAGGTCAGCCGCGTACACGCCCCAGGCCGAATCGGGGTCAGGTGTTTCGTGTCCGGCCTCGGCGAGGATGCCCAGAGCGTCGACGTGGGGTTCAAGCATACGAGCGACGCCGATGTCGATCGCAGCCAGTTGAAGCAGCCTTTCCCATTGATCGATCTGAGGTGAACACCCTGTGAGCTGCAGAAGACGGGCAAGGGCGGTGATCTTGTCGACAGTGGACGCACTGCTCGTGACGACCTCGGAGAGATCATCCCTGAAGTCTGGAGTTTCCCACCACGGTTCGAACGGTGTAGGGATGATCCGAGACGAGGTTGAGTCGAACAAGGTTTCCATTTCACGTCTTTCAGGCAGAACATTTCGTCGGAACTCGGTGTGTGGTGAACACGCAGGAGGCAGTCGGAGGTGATGGCTCTGAACACGCTTATATCTCAGGTGGGTGCAGATACCCAATTTCAGCCGGCTCTTCCACATCACCCCAATGAGCAGACTAGCGGCATGCTTGGCAGATCTCAGTCAACTGCTCTCCACCGTGTCGTCGGCATCCGTGCTGTTGTCTGTATAGACTCGTTGCCGCATCCGCTGGCCATGAGTCAGTTTCTGCACGTCGGCATCAGTGTCGAAGCTGGCACCGATGCCGCCGGCGACCACACCCATAGCTGCGCTGAGCCATGCGATATCGAGGTAGTTGGTGAATGACGCCTCTTGCTGAATCTGTTGGGTCATAAATGCCGGATCGATAACGACGAGGCCGCCCAGAAGAATGAGGACGACCAGTGTCGCGTAGAGAGCGATCACAGTGATCAGCAGTGTGAGGACCGTGGAGAGGTTGTAGTACATGACCACCGTGGCCAGACGTTCGTTGACCGGTCGATCCCAGAGTTTGTGACTGGCGATCAACCAGGCGACCATCACTACGATAGCGAGCGCGCCGATTGAGAGCAGCCGGAGGGTGGACAGGTAGGTCGACATCTGCCAGATCGAACTGTAGAAGATGCCGAAAGCTCCGGTTGCCGAGGCTGCTGCGAGGGCTCCTGAGAGTTTCGGAGCCGTGCGCCAAGGTTCGTTGGCAATCGTCATCCCCATAATAAGGCGTGGGCCTCCGGTGATGGTGTGGGCGTGCAAGGACTGATGGCTGGAGTCTTCATTGTTCGACCAGTTCGACCATCCGAGCAGAAATTTGCGCGTCGTGGCTTCGGGGTCCCACGGGACCAACTTGTTCACTGAGCTCATCATGACTTTGATGATGCGGCGCTTGGTGGCCCACGCGCCGAGTGTGGGGCATGAGACGACCGCAAGGTTGCGGTCAGAGTAGACTTCGGCGATCAGAGGATCGCCCTGGGTGTGCCGTGGGATCTCTGTGAGGATGAGGATGATGTTGACGTCGGGGTAATCAGCGCGGAGGTCTTCGACTGCGTCTAGAGCCAGCTCGCGCTCGGGTGTCAGATAGACCGTGTCGGTGCGAGTGTGCAGCGTCGTTGTGACCCCATACGCCTCGCGCAGATAGCGCTCTAACGTGGAGTGGATGGAAGCCGCTCGCCTGCTGGGCAGACCCGGGTCGGCTACGACCAGCACTTGAAGAGCCTGGGATGAGGTGGTGAGCAAAATGTCCTCCGCTACTCGACCAGCGAGTTGTATAGAAGATTGTTCTGGTTCCGAAGTCTACTGAGCATAATCACTATGGGGTAGTCCTACATGTCAGCTTCGCCGTCTGAAGCTCTATCGCCAGCGCAGCCGCTGACACCTGCTACGCGGCGTCGAATTCCGCTGTGTCACAATGGTCTCCATGGTCCCCGGCACTGTACACGAGCTGTCCGAGCATGATCGGTTGATCCTCGACCTCGAGAAGACTGCGCCTACTGCGGCGGGGCGAGACGAGTTGTGCCAGCGAATCGAACTTCCGGCAGAGAGGTACGCCATCGTGCTCGAGGGGATCGTGGATACGGACGCCGCATACGGTTACGCGCCGGACGTTGTGGAGCGGGTGAGGCGGTTGCGGGCGGAACGGTTCGCATTCGAACGCCGGCACGGCCGATGGAAGAAGCAGGGCAACTTCCCCCTCTAGCCCGAGATGCCGCCCTCAGATCAGCGCGGCTTCTCACCCGTCTTCATCATCAACCTCTACAACGATGGATTGATCGGCAACATCGCCCGCATCCGCCTCGCGGATTGTTCCCCAGCGAGGCTCAGCCTCTTCGTAACCGTCGTCGATATGCGTTGCGGCGTCGACGAGCTGTTCGTTCCAATCCGGTCCGGGCACTTCAACGCCGGGGCGGACACTGTCTGCCATCACTGCATCCTCCTCAATTCGTACCGAAGCGAGGTGTTCTCATCCTGGAGATCGAGAATGATTCCGATGCTAGCGAGATTCGCGCCCACGTCAACCAGCTCCCGCACACGCCGCAGACGAGCAATATCCCCGCGACTGAACCGCCGCGTCCCACCCTCACTGCGCACAGGCGTCACGAGGCCACGAGCCTCGTACTGCCGCAACGACTGCACACCGACACCAGTCAACTCCGCGACCCGCGAAATCGAGAACAAGCGCCCACCAGACTCTGAAGTCGCCATCTCCCCATCTCCCAAAATTCCTCCCGAAACAATGTTGACATTCGCATTCTGATCGACTAAATCATATGTCTATCAGATGATATAGATCATATCATCTGCACGAATCCACCATCCAGCAAAGGAGGTTTCACAATGATTATGATGCGCACAGACCCATTCCGCGAAGTCGAACGCCTGAGCAGAGAAATCTTCGGAGCCACCGGCACAACGGCTCGCCCCGTAATGATGCCGATGGACGCCTGGCGCGACGGCGATACTTTCCGCGTCGAACTCGACCTGCCAGGGATTGATCCTGACAACATCGACCTTGACGTCGAGAACAACGTCGTCACCGTCAAAGCTGACCGGCCCGCCCCCGACCACGGGGAGTCCTCGGTCGCGGCAGAGCGGCCCCGCGGGACCTTCAGCCGTCAGCTCGTCCTCGGCGACAACCTCGACACCAGCAACATCACGGCGAACTACGACGCCGGTGTGCTCACACTCAGCATCCCGGTCGCGGAGTCGGCGAAACCCCGCAAGATCGCCATCAACTCAGGCTCTGCTGAACCGGCAGCCATCAGCGCCTAACTACAACTGGTGGGGTGTTCCCATGCAGACGTGTGCACCAGACGTCCAGCTGGGTATCGATGCTGCGTTCTGGGCGATCATCCTCAGCGACCGCGAACTGCGCGACCTCGACACGAGTCACCACACAGATGATGAACCGCGGGTTATGACTCATTGCGAGTGCCGGGCCTTCAGGCACTCCGCACCGTGGCAGCTGTTCCGGTCGCCCGGCCTCTCAGCAACGCAGGTTATCGCCCGCCGAGTCCTCGCTTGTCAGCGCTCTCCTCCCCGGTTCAACGGCGCTGACATCTTCGATGAAAGGAGGTGAGACGTTTCCGCACCCAGGATGAGCTATACAGCCCTGTGGTCACGTCCGCAAGTCTTTCCACCAGTGTGCTCGACGCAAGATGCGCGGCAGTGACGTCACAATGACGACGAAATGATGCGGGCCCGTCCACGGCTTCCCCTTCTGGCCCCGGGTTATCCCCCGGGGCCAGACCATGTTCGGTTGAGATGAGAAACGAGGAGAACGTGTTCGTCAGCTTCTTGGAGAGACTGTTGATTGTCTGGCCCTGGCACGCTCGAGCACTCGCTCGCGCACTTATCGGCAAAACGGCCACAGTCCGCCATCACCCATGACTGAGCGATCATCGCATATGAATGCTTCCTAGCACTCGTCATGGGTTGTAGTCCTGAAGGTGAGGTCGTATCGCACGCTAGGGGCAGGCACTACGAGGAACAACAGAATGCTACGACTCACATATCGAAGTCGATTGCGAAGATGCTGCCAGCGACTGGCGACTCGTTTCCCCTCAGTGAAGAGGCGAATCTTCCCGTTCGTCGCTGAGGGGAACGACCTGTCGGCGGCCACCGCGTACAGCGAGGATCTCTGCGAGGATCGACACAGCCACCTCGGCCGGGGTGAACGTCTCCAGATGGAGACCGATCGGCGAATGCAACCGTGCCAGTGCTGGGCTCGCCACTCCTGCTTCACGCAGCGCCGCACGCCGGTCACGGTCGCTGCGGCGCGAGCCCATCGCCCCGACATACGCCACATCGAGGTCGAGCGCGGCGGTCAGGGTGGGGACGTCGACCTTCGGATCGTGACTGAGGACGCAGATCATGCTGCGCTCGTCGACGTCCCCGGTCTCGACCGCCTCGGCAAGGAATCGGTGCGGCCACGCTCGGACCACCTCGGCGCCGGGAAACGATGCCGGGTCGGCGAAGGCCGGACGGGGGTCGCACACGGTGATGCGCAGGCCCAAGGGCCTGGCCGCCTCGACGAGGGCGAGACTGAAAGCGTTGGCGCCGACGACGAGGAGATGGGCCGGCAAGGTGCGGGTCTCGACGAACAGTTCGATCGGTTCGCTGCCGCCCTCGGGCGGGGCGAGACGGACCGGTCCCGTGCGTCCTTTGCGGATGCGGGCTCCGACACGGTGGGCGGCGGTATCGAGCACCGAAGTCGGCACCAGGGCGTCGAGGCCGAGGGTGAGATCGTCGATGCCGGTCACGCTGCGTTCGTCTCCCGAGTCGGCAGCAATGAGCGCCACTGGGGCACGAGCGTCGTCGGCGGAGGGCAGCCGCAGCACCATGGCAGCCGGCTCGCTTCCGCCGGCGTCAGGCCGCAGGCAGTCATCACCTGACCGGAAGGGCTGGATGAGCACATCGATGCGGCCACCGCACATCAGACCGACGGCGAAGGCATCGTCATCGCTGTAGCCGAACCTCTGCACCGAGGCGTCCCCGGTGGCGAGCGCGTCCTGACACGCCTCGAGCACGGCTCCTTCGACACATCCCCCGGTGAGGGAGCCGACGATTCCGCCGACGGCATCGACGAGCATCGAGGTCCCCGCCGGGCGCGGAACCGACCCTTCGGTCGCGATGATCGTCGCGACGGCGACATCCTGCGGCTCCTGCGAGTCGAAGAGCCGCGTCGCAGCGGCGGAGAGAACGTCGAGCATGGGCCGAGACTATACCGTCGGGAACGTCACCGACAGAGCCTTGACGCGAACGGACTATTCGGGCAGTTCGTACGTCAGCCAGACACGATGGGTGCCGTCGGCTTCGTTCCTCAGTCCGCCGGTCCCAGTGATCCCGGCCAGATCTCCGGTGCCGCTCGACGGGATGATGACGAACGATTCGTTGGCCCGGTCCTCACCGGTGGTCGTCGCCGAATGGGTGAAGTTGAAGGTGCCCGTGCGTTCGTGCAGCTTCCCTGCGAACGACTCCATGGCGACATAGCCGCCGACGTCGGTCGAATGGTCCACAGCGAAGGTGAACAACGTCGTCGAGTGCCCGTTGACTTCGCCGGTGAAATGCTTCTCCATCCGCGCGAGACCGACCGGGGTGGCCGTGGTCGGCGTCTCCTCTCGCGGAAGATCGACGGGGGTGAACGTTTCCACGGTGAATGCTCCTGATGCGTCCATGCATCGGCCCTCTCTGCTGGCAGGTCCTCTCGTTCACGCTACCCTGAAAGTGACCGGGATGGGAGCGCACACGAAGACAGGTACGAAGAGCGAGGAAATCTTCTCAGAGCCAGGGGCGCATCGGCACCAGGGCACGTTCGGCAAGCTTCGCCAGTCGATGGCGGTTGAGCCAACCCGCTCCGAGTTCGACGCAGTGCGTGGAGTCGCTTTCGAACACCTTCTCCATCTCGGCCGCGAACGACGGGTCGATGACTTCGACATTCGTCTCGTAGTTGTATGACAGTGACAGTCGATCGATGTTCGCTGTGCCCACCGTCGACCATTCGCCGTCGACCGTGGCGACCTTCGAATGGATCATGCTCGCGGTATAGAGCAGAACCGTGACCTCCGAATTGATCATCTGCTCGAAGAATCCCCGGGAGAGCCAATCGCCGAGGATGTGGTTCGACTGCTGGGGAACCATGACACGCACGTCCACGCCACGCTCCGCCGCCTCGATCAGAGAGCGGAGCAGCTGCTGGTCGGGAATGAAATAGGGAGTCGTCAGCCAGATCCGCTCCCGCGCGCGAGCAAAGGCGTTGAGGTACGTGTTGCGGATCGGGTAGACGAGGTGGACAGGAAGGTTCGCAGAGACGCGCAGCTGCGACTCCCAGGCCGCAGGCGGGACCCAGGAGATCTGCTCGTCCGAGTCGTGGAACGCGTTCCACACTTCCGCGACGGACTGTCGCAGCGCCCACGCTCCGGGCCCGATCGAGCGCAGATGGGTGTCGCGCCAATGGCGAGCGTAGAGCGATCCGATGTTGAAGCCACCGACGAAGGCCACATCGTCATCGATGACGAGGATCTTCGAATGGTTGAATCCCGAATGACGCAGAGGTCCTCTCCAGAACTTGCGCCTCAGAGTCGGCATCCGGAGCACGTGGATGTCCGCCGAGAGCCTACGATAGAAAGAGGCCGGGACCGAAAGGTTGGCGAAGCCGTCGTAGATCAGGTGGATCTCTACGCCGCGGGCGGACGCTGCATTGAAAGCGTCGATGAATCTCTGCCCCACCTCGTCGTTCTTCCAGATGAACGTCTCCATGAGGATCGACTCACGTGCGGAGTCGATCGCATCGACCATAGCGTCGTAGAGGGTGGCGCCGTCGGTGTAGATGTCGAGCTCTGACTGCTCGACCGTCGAGCTGAACGTGCCCGGCCGCGGCGCAGGGCGCGATTTCCGCCCTCGCTGTTGGATGAGGTCGATGGCCATCGAGGCCGCGACGGTCGTCGGCACTGCAGCGGCCAGGCCGGCGGCCGTCCAGGGCACGATTCGCCGCAGACGGCCAAGATGGCGGAGGGACGGGATTTTCAGAGCAGACATCCGCTCACTCTATCCCTTCCGGGCCCGTCCGCCTGTCTCAGGTGAAGATGCTCACTCCCCCGGGCCCGACGAGGCAGCCGACCACGATGAGCACAACACCCCAGAGAATCTGCTTCCTGAAGATGGCGAAGATTCCTGAGATGACGAGGATCGCTGCGAGGATCCAGAGAATGACTGCCATGAGTACTCCTTTACTCGATGATTGCGAAGGCCGCTGTCCGGCAACCAGTTCGCGTTCGAACCGCCAATCTAACACCCCTGCGCTGCACGGACGGAATCGGCAGCCGGACGGCGGTGCCTCACCAGTAGGTCCGGAGGTGATCACTATGGGTGAAGTCCAACGCGAAGCAACTGGGTGTCTCCGGCGGCCAGAAGTCGCCACCGACCCGCTGCAGATCGCCAAGGGGCCTAGCCAGTGCTCGAAACCTGCGTTTCAATGGGGTAATGAGAGCTATCTGGACCGGATCCATCGCCTTCGGCCTCGTGAATGTGCCCGTGAAGCTGTACTCGGCCACGGAGAACCACGACGTGAGAATGCACCAGGTCCACGCGAAGGACGGCGGGCGGATCCGCAATCAGCATCGGTGTGAGAAGTGCGGGAAGACCGTCGAATACGACGACATCGACAAGGCCTATGACGACGGCGAACATCGGGTCGTCCTCACCGACGAAGACTTCGAGGCCCTTCCCGCAGAGGACAACGACGACATCGACGTCCTCCAGTTCGTGCCCAGTGACGACATCGACCCAATCATGCTGGAGAAGTCCTATTTCCTCGAGCCGACGTCGAAGACGCCGAAAGCCTACCTTTTGCTGCGCCAGACGCTTGAGGACACGGAGCGGACCGCGATCGTCAAACTCACCCTGCGCACCAGGACGCGCCTGGCCGTGTTGCGAGTGTGCGGAAAAGTCCTCATGATTCAGACCCTGCGCTGGGCCGATGAGCTCCGTGACGTCGACTTCAGGGGCGTGAACTCGAAGGCAAAGATCTCGGGCAAAGAACTCGAGATGTCAAAGAAGCTCGTGGAATCGTATTCCGAGGACTTCACCCCCGAGGAGTTCAGCGACGATTACCAGGTCGAACTGCGCAAACTCATCGACGCGAAGATCGAATCGGGCGAGAGCTTCGATGTCGAGAAGACCTTCGCCGAGGACGACGCCGAGGAGGACTCCGGAGGCGACGTCATCGACCTTATGGAGGCCCTGCGCAAGTCCGTGGACAGTTCTCGATCATCGAAGAAGGGGTCATCGGGTAAGAAGTCGAGCGCGAAGGCGAGCACAAAGAAGACCTCGTCGAAGAAATCGGAATCGAAGAAGTCGTCATCCGCGAAGAAGCGCACCGGATGAGGAGACTCGCCCGAGGAAGCTGCAGGAGGAGACCCCATGCATCCGTCCAGAGACCCGCCGACGGAGACACAACACCCGTCTGACCGAAACGACAAACCGATCGCGAAGGAGCTGTTCCACTATGCCGAAGACGACGAAGACAGGAAAACCGAAGGTGAACGAGCTGCCCTCGACACTGGAGAAGTCGAGCAAGAAGGCGCAGCGGACCTTCACCAAAGCCTACGACTCGGCCATCGACCAATACGGAGACGAGAAGCGCGCTCACCAGGTCGCCTACGACGCACTCAAGCACAGCTATGAGAAGATCGGGGACAAATGGGAAGCGAAGGCCTCCTCCGGCCCGTCGGACGCGCAGAGCTCCGGCGGCAAGAACACCGACCGCAATACCGCCGGCGGAGTCGACGCGAACGCCTCGAAGGACCACCTTTACGAACAGGCGAAGAAGCTCGGCATCTCGGGACGCTCGTCGATGACGAAGAACGAACTCGTGGAAGCGCTCGAGCAGGAGAGCAAGCGCAAGACGAAGCAGAATTCCTGAAACCGCCCCGAAGCGGCGAAACCGAAGCGGCATGAGGAGATCTTCCGACAGGCGAACGCCGGTACTAGCGTGGGGGCCTCGGCACCGCTGCCCCGGCAACGGCGCCGATGACTCACCCACCGGTAAGGAGATTCCCATAGCTGCCTGCGACACCCGCGGAAACGACCGTCAACGATAAAGGAGGAAGACGATGAGCGACCAGCTGACCTTCCAGGACCCCACCACTCGCTTTCCCGACATCACGCCGCCGAAGCAGGATCAAGCCGAACCGGGCCTCGACGCGAAACTCATCCCCGGCACAGATCGCGGTGAGGATAGTTACACCGGCACAGGAAGGCTCCGCGGCCGCAGGGCACTCATCACCGGCTCTGACTCCGGCATCGGAGCCGCGGTTGCGATCGCCTTCGCCCGAGAGGGAGCCGACGTCGCCCTGTCCTATCTGCCCGCCGAGGAGGAAGACGCCCAGCACGTCTGCGAGATCATCCGAGGAGCCGGCCGCAGAGCTGTGCCGCTGCCGGGCGATCTGGCAGACCGCAACACCTGTCGCGAGGTGGTCCGACAGGCTGCCGAAGAACTGGGCGGACTCGACGCTCTGGTCAACAACGCCGGCCGACAGATCGCCGTCGACGACATCACCCAGCTCTCGGACGAGCAGTGGGAGAACACGTTCAGGACGAACATCCATGCGATGTTCCGGATCTCCCAAGCCGCGCTCGAGTACCTCGAACCCGGGGCGACGATCGTCAACACGACCTCCGTCCAGGCCTACTCGCCCTCCGCGCATCTCGTCGACTATGCATCGACGAAGGCGGCGATCAACAACTTCACGAAGGGTCTGGCCACTCAGTTAGCCCCGAAGGGGATCCGGGTGAACTCCGTGGCACCGGGGCCGATCTGGACCCCGCTGCAGGTCTCCGACGGACAGCCGAAGGAGGCGCTGCCGCACTTCGGCAAGAACACTCCGCTGGGCCGGGCCGGACAGCCGACTGAGCTCGCACCTGCGTACGTCTTCCTCACCTCGTCGGAGTCGAGCTACGTGATCGGTGAGACCCTCAACGTCAACGGCGGCCAGCCCACCCCCTGATCGTCGGCTCCAGGGATGATCGTCGAAGCGGTGGGGCCCGAAGCGAGAGGAGCGCCGCATTTGCCCTTAGGCCCGGTGCTCTCCCGGTCGGCCGTTCGCGTCGTCAGCCAGCGGGCCCTGCGGGCGGTCGGCTTCGGTCATGGCAGAGAGGAACCGCAGCACGGTCTCGCGCTCCCGCCTGTTCAGGGCCGCGATCACGTCGAAGCGACGGGCATGCTGGCGGCCCACCGACTCGTGAGCTGCCTGCGCGGTCTCCTCCGTCACCTCGATGCTGGTGGTGCGCCTGTCGTGGGGGTGGGGAACCCGGATCAGGTGCCCACCGGTGACGAGGCGATCGACGAACTTCGTCGTCGAGGCGCTGGAGATCCCCACAGCAGCAGCGATGTCCTTGGGAGTGACGATGAGCCCCTGCCGCTGTGCGCGGACGAGCAGGCGGATGGTGCGCATATCACTGTCGTTGAGCTGCATGTACCGCCGCGACGCCTCGGCGAGGTCGCGTTCGGCCTCGTGCCACTGCCGCAGGGCCTCCATCAGCGCGGTGCACTCCGCGACCTCGGACTCGGACAGGGCCGAGCGATCGGAGAACTCCGATTCATTCGAAAAATAAGTCAGGCCAGCTGCCTTCGAGTCTGCGGACGGCACGCTGACAGCATACCGCTGACGTGTTAGATTGAACTCTCGCCTGGCTAAAGAAATTGGAGAGCGTCCTGACCGTCGAATCCCGCCTCGTCGAAGTCCTCGCCGCTGCTCGGCGACGCTCTCAAGTCCGAACTCAGCAGTACGAGCAGCTCTGGCAAGCGCTGTCGAGGATGGCGCTGGGCGGAAAGATGATCAGGCCCCGCCTGCTCATTGATGCCCATGAGGATCTCGGAGGGACGGCGACGTCAGCCGCGATCGACGCCGCCGGCGCGATGCAGCTGCTGCACATCGGCCTGATCATCCACGATGACGTCATCGACAACGACACCGTGCGTCGAGGGGAGATGAACATCACCGGTCAGTTCTCCTCCGAGGCCATGCTCCTCGGAGCCACGAGCGCCGCAGCACAGACCTGGGGAATCTCCTCGTCCCTGCTCGCCGGTGACCTCATGCTCAACGAGGCCCAGTCCCTCCTCGCGCGTCTCGACCTCGACGCCCCGCGCCGACTCGCCGTGCTCGATATCTACGATGAGACGATCGCCGAGAGCGTCGCCGGAGAACAGTCCGACGTGTGGCTGAGCCTCCACCTCGACGAGGCCGACTCCGAAGACGTGCTCACGATGATCGGATGCAAGACCGCCTCCTACTCGTTCGAAGCCCCGCTGGCCATCGCCGCTGTCCTCGCCGGAAGCGACGCCAGCCTGGTCGAGCGGCTGCGCGCCATCGGCCGCCGCATCGGCATCGTCTACCAGCTCAGAGACGATGTCCTCGGAGTCTTCGGCGACGAGCAGGAGACGGGCAAATCCGTACTCGGCGACCTCCGAGAAGGCAAGGAGACCCTGCTCATCAATACGGCCCGAGCCCATTCGGCCTGGTCCCAGGTCGCTCATCTCTTCGGCGACCGGGGCCTCGACGCCGAGGGTGGCCTCCGGCTGCGGCAGGTCATCGAGGAGTCCGGGGCGAGGGCATACGTCGAGTCGATGATCGCCGAGCACTGCGAGACCATCACTGGGCTCCTCGCCGAGGCGGAGCTTCCGCAGGCGCTTGCGGGCAGACTCGCGGACCTCACCTCCGCCTGCAGTCTGAGGTGCGCATGAGCGGGGCCGATCGGTGCCGGCCGAGCCGACGGGCGGTGCCCAGCGATGAGCCGGCCGGTCCCCCGGTCGAGCAGGTGCTTCTCGATCACGGTCCCGACCTCTGGCGCATCCGCTCCTTCGACGCCGCCCGCCAGGTGCTGCGGGCCCGACACCTCACGACGCAGGCCGGATTCACCGCAGAGCGTATCCCTCGCGGCGTCTTCCGCCGCCACCCGATCCTCATCTCCGACGGGGAGCCCCATGACTCGCAGCGCCGAGAGCTCGCCCGCTTCTTCGCCCCCGCTGTGATCGCCGACAGGTACGGCGAGCGCATCGATGCTCTCGCGCAGGACACGGTCGACCGGATTGCCACGGCCGGCCGGTGCCGTCTCGACGAGGTGGCTCTGCACTTCTCCGTGGCCGTGACCTCCGAAGTCGTGGGACTGACCGAATCCTCCATCACGGGCATGTCGCGGCGGCTCGAGGGATTCTTCACCCAGCCGCCGGTCGACCTCGCCGCTCCCGGTTGGGGGCGGACCCGGAAGCAGTGGCTGCAGGCTGCGGTCAATGGTCTTGTCCCGATCGCTCAGTTCTTCCTCGCCGACGTCCGTCCGGCGATTCGGGCCCGGCGCCGCAGGGAGCGCGACGACGTCCTGTCCCATCTCATCGGGGCCGGACACAGCACGACGGACATCCTCGTCGAGTGCGTCACCTACGGCACGGCCGGGATGGTCACCACCCGCGAATTCATCACTATGGCGTGCTGGCACCTGCTTTCAGATGACAGGCTCGGGTCGGAGTACCTCGCGGCCGATCGGCCGCGGCGCTTGGAGATCCTCGAGGAGATCATCCGCCTCGAACCCGTCGTCGGCCACCTGTTCCGACGCGCGCAGACCGACATCGAGGTGACGGCACCGGATCGCACCGTGACGATCCCTGCCGGGGACCTCATCGACGTCTGCGTCCGCGCGACGAACACCGATGAAGAGGCGATGGGGCCCGAGCCGCATTCCCTGTGCCCGGCTCGGCACCCTGCCGCAACCGTCCCGGCTGTCGGCATGAGCTTCAGCGACGGTGCGCACAAGTGCCCGGGGCAGTCGCTGGCGCTGTTCGAGACCGATGCGCTCGTCCACCGCCTGCTCGGCCGCGGCCCGCGACTGGTCGCCGAGCCGGAGATCGGCTGGGACAGCGTCATCTCCGGCTACCGGCTGCGCGGACTCCAGCTGGCCTTCGACGAGGGCTCCTGCCCGGAGAGGAGACTGTCGTGAGCGCCTTCGAGTATCTGCTCCTGATGGGGGCCTGTGTGCTCGTCACCCTGCCCCTGGAGCTGTTCTTCCGGGCTCGGGTGTACCGCCGGTGGAGAACCGTGCTGTGGGCGCTCGTGCCCGTCATCGTCGTCTTCTGTCTCTGGGACGTCGTGGCCATCGCCCGCGACCATTGGGTGTACAACCCGCGGTTCGTCACCGGCATCCACCTCGGCAACCTGCCGCTCGAGGAGCTCGTGTTCTTCATCGTCATCCCTCTGTGCGCCCTGCTCAGCTATGAGGCGGTCGGCACCGTGCTCACAGCTGTACGCAAGCGCGTCAGGCCCGAAAGTCCGCCCCGCCCAGACAGTTCGCCCCGGCCCGCCGGCCAGCCCCGGCCACAGGAGCACACTGGCAGGCGCTCCGAGTCCGGAGGAGGTGACGAACGATGAGTATCCCCGAATACACGATCATGACCGTCATCGGAATGATCCTCGTCGTCGGCCTCGAGCTGTTCGTCTTCCGCTCAGGCGTCTTCCGCCGGGCGAAGTACTGGGCGGCGCTGAGCATCTGCCTGGTCTTCCAGTGCTTCGTCGACGGCTGGCTGACGAAGCTTTCGGATCCCATCGTCATCTACAATCCGCAGGGTCTGAGCGGCATCCGGTTCCCGTGGGACATCCCGATCGAGGATTTCGGCTTCGGCTTCGCCATGATCACCGCCGTCCTCATGCTCTGGCAGTGGCGCCTCAACCGACAGACTGTTTCAATGTCCGCTACCGGAGAGGAGAACACATGAGCCGTCCTGCCTCCCAGCCGCGCCCCCGCGACCGGCACGCGATCCTCACCCCCTCCCACCCTGGCCGTCCGCGACTGCTGCGGCCCAAGCGGGTGACCGTCGTCGGCGGAGGCATCGCCGGACTGGCCGCGGCCACGGTCCTCGCCGAGCACGGGGCCACTGTGCACCTGGTCGAAGCCGAATCCAGCCTCGGCGGACGGGTCCGGGCCTGGAGCCTCGACGGGGGCCGGACTATGAGCCGCGGATTCCATGCCTTCTTCCGCCAGTACTACAACCTCCGCAGCCTGCTCGCACGCACCGATCCCGGCCTCGACCGGCTGGTCCCGGTCACGGACTATCCGCTCGTGGGTCGGGACGGTCTGCGCGACTCCTTCGCCCGGATTCCGCGGACTCCCCCGCTCAGTCTCGCGGGATTCGTGCTCACCAGCCCGTCCTTCCCGCTGCGCGGTCTGGCCGACGTCGACCTGACGACGGCGTTCGAACTCATCGACGTCGACTTCCCGGACTCCTATCGACGCTACGACGGAGAGTCGGCCGAGCAGTTCCTCGACCGGCTGCGGTTCCCGGTCGGGGCGCGGCATCTCGCGCTCGAGGTCTTCGCCCGCTCGTTCTTCGCCCACCCCGCGGACTTCTCCGCCGGGGAGCTCGTCGCGATGTTCCACACATACTTCACTGGCTCCGCCGAAGGGCTGCTCTTCGACGTCCCCGACGACGACTACGACACCGCACTGTGGTCGCCCCTGAGCGAATACCTCGCCGAGGCGGGGGTGCGGATCGAGACCGATACCGCGGTCAGCGCGCTCCGCCCTCCGGACAGAGCGGGCCGCACCGGGTGGCGCGTCGAGACGACGGGCGGGACGCTCGAGAGCGATGCGCTCGTGCTCGCCGCCGATCCGCGGAGCACTCGGACGCTGCTGGCAGGACTCGAGGACTCGATCGACGCCGACGCACTCGGACACGCAGCCGGCTCACTGGCAGCGGGCACGGGAGCTCGCGAGCGGTGGCTGAGCAGCGTCACCTCGCAGCGGAACGCCCCGCCGTTCGCGGTGCTGAGACTGTGGCTGCAAGACGAGGTGGATCCGAGCCGCCCGGCCTTCCTCGGCACGACCGGCTATGTGCTGCTCGACAACATCTCGGTCCTCGAACGCTTCGAGGCCGGGGCGGAGAGATGGCGGCACAAGCACGGCGGTTCCGTCGTCGAACTCCACGCCTATGCGCTCGGTACCGCGCATCGGGGCGGCGCGCGAGCGATGCTCGAGCCCGAAGACGTCGACCGGGAAGCCGTGACACGCCAACTGCTGTCCGACCTCCACGCTGTCTACCCAGAGACAGCCGACATCGCCATCACCGCCCAGGAGCTGCTCATCGCCGATGACTGCGCTCTGGCCGACACGCGGGCGTACAACGACCGTCCCGGGGTCACCACTGCGTTTCCCGGACTGGTGCTCGCCGGCGACGCCGTCGCCTGCGAAGCGCCCGTGGCGCTCATGGAACGCGCGGCGACGACGGGATTCATGGCCGCGAACGAACTGCTCGCCGGTTGGCGGGTGGAGGGAACCGAGATCTGGTCGCCGCCTCGGCGCGGTCTGCTCCGGCGGGGCCTCCTCGGCGTACTGCGCGGACGCAGGGCAACGAGGCACAGGCGTGGAGCACCGGCCGGGGGCTGACTGCTGGTCTCAAAGCCCCCCCCTCACCGGCTCAGGTCGGCAGCGGTCCCGGGCTGGAGTCTCCGCGGAGGCGTTTGAGGACGAGCTCGGCGCTGATGAGGCACATCGGCACACCGACGCCGGGCGTCGTCGTGGCGCCGGCATAGAACAGCCCATCGACTGCTTTCGAGGAGTTCTGCCATCGGAACATCGCGCTCTGTCGCAGTGTGTGCGCAGGACCGAGCATTCCGCCGAGCCAGGAGTTGAATCCTTCGGCGAAGTCCGTCGGGCCCTGGGTTCTGCGCACTCTGATCCGCCGGCGCAGGTCTGGGATGTCGGCCCAGCGAGCGATCTGGTCGATCGCACGGTCGGCGGCCGTCTCGATCCGCGGGTCCCCTCCGCCGTCGTCTCCCCCGGCCCCGAGTCCCGCATCGGCGGGGACGGGGATGAGGAGGAAGAGGTTCTCGTGCCCGGGCGGAGCGACAGTGGGATCGGTGGCGCTGGGACGACAGACATAGATCGAGGCCGGCGAGGGGATCTTCTGCCTGGACCCGAAGATCGCGTCGAAGTTCGCCGCCCAGTCCTCGGTGAAGAACAGCGAATGGTGCGGCAGCGCCTCGAGTTCGCCTTCGATGCCGAGGAAGACGAGCACCGCGCCGGGACCGCTCGTCACCGACGTCCAGGAGCGTTCGGGGAAGCTCTGGTCCTCGGGAGAGAGCAGTCTCGTCTCCGTGTGGTGGAGGTCAGCGGCGGAGACGACGACATCGGCAGAATGCGTGTGTGCGCGTCCGTCCTCGTCGGTCCAGTTCAGTCCGGTGATTCGACGTCTGGTTCGGCCGCGCCCGGCTGGCCCGCGCTCGGCTCGACCTCGCCCTGCTGCCTCGGTGTCGATGTGCGTGACATCGGCTCCCGTGTGCAGGCGCACCCCGGAGCGTTCGGCCAACCGGACCAGGGCGTCGATGATCGTATGGAACCCGCCCATGGGGTAACTGACACCTTGGGCGAGGTCGAGCGTGCTCATGAGGTGGTAGATCGCCGGTGCCCGTCTCGGGTCGGTGCCGAGGAAGATCGCGGGGTACTGGAGGATCTGGCGCAGCACCGGATCGTCGAACGAGGCTTCCGCGAAGCCGGCCAGCGACGTCCCCATCTGCCGGACCAGTTTCGGGAGGCCGCCGAGGATGTCCCGATGGAGCAGTGACCGCGGCGAGGTGAAGGGGTTGTAGAGGAAGTGGGCGAGCGCGAGCTCCTTCGTGTGCTCGGCCGAGACGAGATAGTCGTCGAGGGCATCTCCCGCGCCTCGCTCGACGCTTTCGAAGGTCGCCCGCACCCGGGACCTGCCCTGCGGGATCGTCAGTTCTCGCGTGCGCCCCGGGGCTCCCGTGCTCTCATCGACCGGCCCCGGTGGGCTGAATACGGTGTAGCCGGGATCGAGCGTGCGGAGGTCGAGTTCGGCCTCAGCGCTGGTGCCGGCGAGAGCGAAGAAGTGTTCGAAGACCTCGGGCATGAGATACCAAGAGGGCCCGGTGTCGAAACGGAAGCCCTCACGCTCGAACACGCCGATGCGTCCGCCGAGTTCGGTGTTCTTCTCGAACAGGTCGACCGAGTGCCCTTCGCGGGCGAGGAGGATCGCTGTGGCCAGTCCGGCGGCTCCCCCGCCGATGATGCCGGTGCGCGGGCTGCTGTCGGCACCGGAGCCGCTCCGCCGGTTCACTTCCGACCTTCGCGGGCTGAAGTCATGACTGCGTGGGCTGTCAGTCGAGCCTTCACGGCGCTCGGGACCCGCACCCGCTGTCGGTAGAGCTCGGCGACGGGAGTAGAGGCGATCCTCTCGGTGAGCGCGGTGAAGAGCGCGCAGGCGCAGCGGACCGCGGTGCGCGCGTCCTTCGGCAGTCCGGTGATGGCATCCTGGGCGCCGTCGAGCTGCTCCCGGATCGTGTTTACCCATTCGGCTTTCTCAGCCTCGGTGAGTCGGTGTCCGGAGGTGAGGTAGCTGCGGCCGAGGCGCTGATCATCATCGGCCAGGTCGCGCAGGAAGTTGACATTCTGGAATGCCGCTCCCAGCTGCCGTGCGCCGTACTCGAGCCGGGCGACCTCGGCGGGGGTGCGGTCGAGATCGATGAGGAAGACCTTGAGGCACATGAGTCCGACGACCTCGGCGGACCCGAAGACGTACTCGGCATGTTCCTTCGCGTCGAAGCCGCGGACCGGCGACGCGGTCGCCGCCTCGGTCCTACGACCGGAACCTGTGTCCGCAGATTCCAGGTCTGCCCGCATGGAGGCGAAGAACGGGTCGATGAGCTCCGCGTCGATGCCGGCTGCGCGGGCGGTCCGGGCGAAGGCATGGATGACGAGGTTGTCACTGATGCCGTTGCGCAGCGCCGCGTGGGTGGCGGATGCGAACCGGTCCAGCATCTCCCGCTGCTCGGCCTCGTCAAACCCTGCTTCGAGGGCCAGGCCATCGACAATCTCATCGGCAATGCGGACCAGGGCGTAGATATTGCGGATATGGTGCCGGTTTCTGGCTCCGAGCAGTCTGACCGCAAGACCGAAAGAGGTCGAATAGCTCGCGATCACGGCCCTGGACGCATCCTCGGCGGTGCGCGTGTAGAGCTCATCGATGGTGCTGCTTCGCGGCGTCATGTTCGTTAGCTTAGCTAATGAAATGCCCGAGGGGCGAATCTCCCTTGCAGACCGAGGCGACGTCACTCGAGGACGAGGGCCTCGGAGGTCAACGCACTGCAATAGACGAACCCCGCGGATCTGTAAAGACCCTTCCGCACGAGCTTTGCCCTCAATAGCGTGATTGCCAACACAGGAACCCCCGCGGATCCTCGAACCGATTCGGAGGATGACATCATGACTTCGCCCATCCAACTGGCCCGCACCTATGCGCGCTCCTATGAGGCATCGTCACGCAAGGACAAGGGCACGATCCTCGACACGGTCACTGAGGCCACCGGTTGGACTCGCGATCACGCGCGCCACCAGCTGCGCAGCCAGTTCCACCAGATCAGGGCCGGGGTTTCCCTCGACGCCGCCGTCGATCGCCGCCGCCTCAAACCGAAGAAGTTCTCCCCCCGCGCCCAGCGGGCTCTCGAACTGGTGTGGAAGTCGTCCGGCCGCCCCTGCGGCAAGTACCTCGAGGCGGCAATGTCCGACTGCCTCGACTCCTTGGAGAGGCACGGCCACCTCCGTGAGGGACGACACGGCTATTCGCCCTCGGTGCGAAGGGAACTGCTCGATATCTCCGCGGCGACGATCGATCGGTACCTGCGCGGAGCCAAGGCAGACGACCACGACGATTCGTGGCTGACCGGCACCGGGGCGGGGATGCGTGCTTCGCTTCCGCGCCACCGCATGCGCTCTCTCCTCGAGCCCGAACCCGGCTACTTCCTCGTCGAACTGCTGACGATCACGACACCGACCGGCGAGGACTGCGTCACAGTGACATTCACGGACGTCGAGATCGGGTGGGTGCACACGACGACTTTCGCCCCCGGTACGCAAGTCGTCGACATGCTCGCGCAGATGGTCCGCGCGGCGCCTTTCATCGTCACCGGAGTCCTGCCGCCTCCAGCGGTTCCGGACAGCGCCATCACTACGTGGGCGGAGGAGAACCTCATCGAGATCCACTGCACGAGCGATCTCCGGCAGGGATCTCGTGTGCCCGATCGGACGTTCAGCGGCCTAGACCTACCGCTCGGCACACCGCACGACATCGATGCCGCGATCGCAAGAGTCAACGAGCTGTGGGCGGCCTTGGCCGACCGACTAAACTACTTCATGCCCGTGAAGAACCCGGTAGGTTGGCGCCCCACTCCCTCAGGCGTGCGTCGACGCGAATACGACCAGCCGCGCACACCGGTCTCCCGACTCCTCGCATCCGGCATCCTCTGTCCCGAACAGACTCGGGAAGTGCGTGAGAAGAGTCAGGGACTCGACATCGCCGGGCTCACCGCACGCATCGCAGAGCTGAAGTCGACTCTGCACTGAAGGTACAGTTCACCGCGGGGCCCGGCGGGCAACGATGGAAAACCACCGTCGGGAACCATTGGCGAGCCCTGACGCGGACGAATACTGAAGACAGAGACAGCAAGCCCAGGGTCGGCACCTGAGACACCATTGGAGCGGCGTCTCCGATGGACGGGACCTCAGCAGTATCGACCGATGACATACCCCGCGACGCGGCTGCTGCTCCCGTGCCCACCGTTACCGATGACGAACGGCATCGACTGACGGCGCAGATCGGTTAGCGGGGTGTTTCGACTCCATCCGCGAGCATCGCATCGTCCGGGTCCCGGATCTCACCGAACCCACTCCCTGGCCCCGGTTCGCCTCCAGCGCAGTCACGGAGGGGGTGGGGAGCATGCTCGGCTTTCAGCTCTTCCGCGAGGCCGAGGGCCTCGGCGCGCTCAACTTGTACTCGAAGACGCCCCGCCCCTTCGACCAGGAATCGGAGGACATCGGACGCGGGGTGGCCGCCTATGCCTCTCTGGCTCTGGCGAATGCGCAGAAGCAGGGTCAGCTCTACGAAGCAAAGGCCTCGCGGGATCTCATCGGCCAGGACAAGGGAATTCACCTGGAACGGGACAAGATCAGCGGACACGGGGCGTTCCTGCTGCTCACGAAGGTGAGCTCGAAGTCGAACACGAAGCTGCGTGAGGTCGCCGAGGGCTTTGTCGGCACCGGTGTGCGGCCGAGCACGATCACCGACTGATCGGCCACGTCCGTCTTCTCACTTTCTTCGACCTACCACTTGTTGTCCCGTGCGGCACTGGGTTAATCTGAGAATCGGTCAAGCAGATGGCTCCGTCCTGGACTCAAGGGGACAACTGTGTACACGTTGCTCAATAACAGCGAAGCTTCCAAGTTCGATCTCTACCTCCCCGGAGAGCTCGTCGCCTCCCTTCACTACACGATCACAGCGGACGAGATCATGTTCGTCTACTGCGAAGCCATCGAGCCACTCGATTCGGAACGGCATTGCCGCGAACTCATGCGTCTGGCTCTCGAAGACTCACTGAATCGCCGGATCCCCATCACCGTCTCGTGTCCGATCGCGCGCAAGCATATCGACAACGACCCGGTCATCGGTGCCCATATGCAGACTCTGCCCAAGAACGTGGGGCATAAGCACGAGAACTCCGTCGAATAGGGCAGCGACCGCATCTGTCACACCTCTTGCGCCTCGGCATCGGTCTCGACATCCTGGGGCGACGAGAAACATCGTGCTCGTCGATCTCAGCGGTGAGGAAATTCTGAAGAAGGGCGCCAACAGAAGATCAGCTGTCCGCCGTCGCCGGCAACGACAACCTCCGAGACGTCGCCGGACACGACTTCAGCGCGAAGGACCTGCGCATGTGGCGGGCGACCGTCGTCGCCGCTCACGAGCTGCCATGGGCCGAGGCGCGGTTCGTGCCCGCCGATGTGCTGTCGTCATCTTCATCGTCTCCTCGTGTCAGTGTGCGTGTCGTCGGCTCCCCCGCAGCGGGAACGGCCGGATGACCCACTCTCCGGGTGCGGGACGCTCATCATGCTGAGTGCTCCCGAGCACTGTTCAGGGGGCCGCCGCCCCCGGCGGGTGCCTCAGACACCGTTGCCGTTCCGTGCCGCAGATTGAGCCGGAGTCTTGGTCGGGGCGCTGCGCAACCCCTCAGCGGCGATGAAATGTGAGTCTCGTACAGCCGCTGACATCGGCGCTGCACTTTGTCACGCTGTCAGTTCAGCCACCACCGACGATAAGGAAACAGCGGATGACACAGGCAGGTGCGATCGACGAACTGAACAGCCCTGCACCGCTCACTGCGCCGGAGCGCGGGCTAGCGCCTCGAGCGAGACCGGCCGCGGATGCGACAGCAGATGTGGGACCTCACTGAAATACCTGCGTAGAGGCTCCTTCGGCAGGTGCAGGAGTTGTGCGCTCGCGGCGATTTAGAAGCGGCAGACCGATCGCCGACAGCCCCTAGCCCTGCTCGAGAAGCAGAGCATACACTTCGGGAAGATTCGAGACCAGCGACCAGCGTGAGCAGGGAGCGCTGGGCCCGGATCGCTGGCACACTGGGCAGGACGAACCTCCTGCCGCGAAAGTCACGAGGCGAATCAGCAGACGTATGGACGATCAGAACCCGAAGCGCATCGACACCCACTCCGGTTACTCGTTCTCAGACGAGCGCGCGATCATCAGGCGGAGGCAGCTCACGGAGGCCGTTGATTTCTGGAACATATCGGTTGCCGGAGCGTGGCTGCACTATATCAGTCTTGGCGGTGAACTCACCGAATACGAGCTCGATGCCTATCTCCACGAGGCTTACTTCCTGGAGCCCTATCAGCACGACGTTCTGGCCGAGGCCGTCAATGAACTCATCGATATGCTTCCTCCGCCTCCGCGAGCCCCGCTGACCGACGAACCCGGTCTATGATCGGTCACCTCGGTATTCCAGCCTCCCGCGGCGGTTGCGATGGACGGCTCCCTGCCGAACTGCTTCACGCACCGCCGCACGGAAGCGTCCTGGGCCCCATCGTCGAGCCCCGATCGCACGGTAGAGTTCGACCTCACCGACAGGTTCCATGTCGCGGACGTAATCGATGATGCCGGTTACCTCGTTGGCCGAGACCTCGGGCGGAACGTCGCGGGAGGACACCGAAGGCCACGGCGCATAGACGCCGGCCGATCCCGGGCCTAGACGCAGACGCTCCCTTCGGCTTCCCGCCTCGGGGCCCGCCGACGATTCGGCTGCGGCGGCGGAGCCCGCCCGGTCACTGCGCTCGGTCCGCTCAGAGCCGCTTTCCGCAGCGCTTTCGGCACGCTCGGCGTCCTCGGCCGTCAGCGGGCGAGCGATGTCTTCGAGGTCGGCGCCTTCCGCTTTGACGCCGAAGAGCAGCTCGGCCACCCCGCCGAGCGCCATGACCGCGGCCCCGATGCAGAACGCCCAGGCCACTTGGGAGCGGTCACCGGACTCGATCATCCCGCCGAAGAGCATCGGACCGGCGATGCCTCCGGCGGCCGTACCGACGGCGTAGAAGAACGCGATGGCCAGTGCTCGAGTCTCCATCGGGAAGATCTCGCTGACCGTGAGATAGGCTGCGCTGGCACCGGACGACGCGAGGAAGAAGCACACGACGAGGATCAGGAGAAAGAGCCATTCGCCGCCGACTTCACCATTGAAGACGAAGGCGAGGACGACTGCGACGACCGCCGATCCGAGGTAGCTGAACGAGATCATCGGTTTCCGACCGATCGTGTCGAAGAGCCTGCCGAGGACGACGGGGCCGGCGAAGTTGCTCAGCGACCACAGAATGATGAAGATCGGCACCGAGGCTGCGGCGACTCCGTAGAAACCGCTGAAGATCGTACCGAGGTTGAAGGTGATGCCGTTGTAGAGGAACGCCTGACCGACGAAGAGGACGAGGCAGAGGATCGCGCGTTTGGGATAGATCGTGAAAGCGACCTTCATGATCTCGATGAACGAGATCGTCTTCCGCTGCCGGACGGTGATGGTCTTCTTCGGCGACGGCAGAGTCTGTGAGGTCTCCGCTTCGATGCCGTCTTCGATCTCGCCGACGATGCGTTCGGCCTCGTCGTTCCGACCGTGGATGAACAGCCACCTCGGACTCTCTGGAACGTTCTTGCGCACGACGAAGACGAAGATCGCCAGCAGCATGCCGACGGCGAAGGCCAGGCGCCAGCCGATCATCTTCGGCAGGATATCGGTGTTGAGGAAGAGCAGGGTCGTTGCCGCACCGCCGGCGGCACCGAGCCAGTAGGAGCCGTTGATGATGAGGTCGATGCGGCCCCGCATGCGGGCGGGGATGAGTTCGTCGATGGCCGAGTTGACGGCCGCGTATTCCCCGCCGATGCCGGCACCGGTGAGAAAGCGGACGAGGAAGAAGTACCAGGCGGAGAACGAGAATGCCGTGGCGACGGTGGCGACGAGATAGAGCACGAGAGTGATGAGGAAGAGCTTGCGGCGACCGAATCGGTCGGTGAGCTGACCGAAGACGATCGCACCGACGCAGGCGCCGAGGACGTAGATTGCTCCGGCCGTGCCGATCTGCCCTGCAGTCATGTCGATGCCGCTGCCCTCTTCGGTCATCCGAGCCGCGACGTTGCCGACCATCGTGACCTCGAGACCATCGAGGATCCATACACTGCCGAGCCCGACGACGACCATCCAGTGGAACCGGGCCCACGGCAGCCGATCCAACCGTGCCGGCACGTCGGTCTTGACCGTCCCGAGTTCAACTTTCTCACTCATCACACGCCTCCTGGACGACGCCACTCGATTGCCAGGCAGTCTAAGCACACTCCGCCGGGCCGACTAGGCATGGTGCGAAGGCCTGAAGGAGAGTACTCTGCGCCCGCAGCGCACGGTGGCGGTGAGCTGTAGGGTCGCGAGCCGGCGCGGCCACGGCTCAGCGTCGCCGGCCTCTGTGAGGTTCTTCCCGGAGACTCAGTTCACGAGATCCTGGTCACGAGGTCACCCGGTGTGTGGTCCCAGTCTTCGGCGAGGATCTCCCGCGCATCGTCGAGACGGTCCTCCATATTCACCATGAGGACTCCGCGCACGCGTCCGTCCTCGCCGAGGTAGTACACCACTCCATCCGTATGGGGCTTCTTCCAGTCTTCGACGGTGCGCAGCGCCGGATCGAGCTCGCCGACCGCCTGGTATCCGAAGTCGAAGACGTTCGTGTAGAAGTACGGTGTATGGGTGTAGGGTTCGTCCGCGCCGGCCATGATCCGCCCGACGGCCCTGCCCATCTGGGTGGCGTTGTCAACGTGTTCGACACGTTGTCGTCCGAGGATCCTGTCGGGATAGCGAGCAACGTCTCCGGCTGCGAAGACGTCCGGCTTTGAGGTCCGCAGCGACTGGTCGACGATGATCCCGTCGTCCGTGTCCAGCCCCGCCTCCTCTGCGAGCTGGGTCGCAGGTTCGATGCCGAGGCCGACGACCACGGCGTCGAACTCATGGGACTCGCCGTCGCAGTCGAGCACCACTCGATCGCCGTCGGCGTGCCCACCCGAGGCCTTCGTGCCCGGCACGAGAGTCACCCCGTGGCTGCGGTAGAGTTCGTGGAACTGTTTGGCGAGGTCCGGCGGGAAGATGGACCCGCCGAGGGTGTCGTCGTCGAAGATCAGAGTCGTTCGGGTCTTGTTCTGCACCAGGGCGGCGGCGAGTTCGGTGCCGATGAAACCGCCGCCGATGACTGCGATGCTCAGGTTCTGGCCCGACAGATCCCGCAGACGGCGGTAGTCGTTGAACTCGCGGAAGCAGATGACCCGTTCGCCTTCGTCCAGATCGATGCCCTTCGGTCTCCCGCCGGTGACGAAGAGCAGCTTGTCATAGGTGAAGTCGCCGTGGGTTGTCCTCACGGATTTCGCTTCGACGTCGACGGCGGTCGCCTCCGTGCGGAGGCTGATCCGGGCTCCGGTCGCCTCGGCGGTGTCGAAGTAGTTGTCGCTCTCGTCGAAACTCTCGTCGGTCCACAGTCGCTTGCTCAGCGCGGGACGCGTATAGGGCTCGTCGACGTCATCGCTGATGATGGCGATCGAACCCTCCTCGTCGATTTCCCGTATCCCCTGGGCCGCGGAGTCAGCGGGCATGCCGCCGCCGATGATCACATATCGGAACTCAGCCATGTCGGATGCTCCTCTTCCTGTCGTCTCTGCTGTGCCTGTATTCGGTGTTCGGGACGCTCTGGCGCACTAGATCGTGGCCACCGATCCAGCGTCCACGCGGTAGTTCGAACCGTTGACGAAGCTCGCAGCGTCCGAGCAGAGGAATGCGATGACCTTGGCCACTTCCTCCGGTCGGCCGCGACGTCCGAGTTCCATGAACGGGCGCTCCTCGCGCAGGAACGAGGCGATGGCCTCATCGAAGCTCGTTCCCTTCTGCTGGGCTCGCTCATTCATCATCTCGTCGGTCATCTGGGTCGCGATGAACGCCGGAGAGACGGTGTTGACCAGCAGTCCTTCGGAGGCGTAGGTGCGCGAGAGTCCCTTGGCCAAGGAGAGCATGCCGGCTTTGGCCGCACAGTACGGCAGCTCGTCGTCATAGGGCTGCACAGCGTCTTCGGAGGACACGAACACGATACGGCCCCAGCCGCCTCGGCGAAGTCCCGGAAGGAACGCCCGAGTGACACGGACCGGTCCCATGAGGTCGACGTCGATGGTTCGGTCCCAGCCCTCCTGGCTGATCTCGTGGAACAGCCCGCCGGCCCCGTGAATGCCGGCGACGTTGACGAGGATGTCGAGGTCGCCGACGTCGGCGGCGACGGACGCGGCGAGTTCGTCGACTGATTCGTCATCGGCGATATCGGCGTCGTGGACGTAGATCCGCTCCTTGAATTCGGCGAGCTCAGCGACTGCGGCTTTGAGTTCGTCGGGCTCGGGCCCGGTCATCACGACGACGGCTCCTTCGGCGAGGAGCTGACGGGTTGTCTCCAGCCCGATGCCCGAACTCGCCCCCGTCACCAGTGCCTTGCGGTCGCGAATGTTGAGATCCATCTGTCTCCTTCCGGTGTCTCGGACGACTGTCGGTCTGCTGTGTCAGGGCGTACGGATGAGCTTCTTGTTGACGAACTCGCGAACGCCCTCTGCGCCGAGCTCCCGACCGACGCCCGAGCGCTTGGTCCCCCGAAGGGCAGGTCGGGTTCGGTCCAGGTGGCCTGGTTGATCCACACCATTCCGGTGTCGATGCGGTCAGCGACGCGTTGGGCCTTCTCGATGTCGTCGCTGACGACCGTGCCGCCGAGGCCGAAGGACGAGTCGTTGGCCAGAGCGACAGCTTCGTCCTCGCCTGCGACCGAGTAGACGACCGCGACGGGTCCGAACAGCTCCTCCGAGTAGGCGCGCATCTGTTCGGTCACCCCGGTCAGCACCGTGGGTTCGACGAAGGCACCCGGACGGTCGACTCGGTGCCCGCCGGTGTGGAGCTTCGCACCGTGATCGATGGCGTCATGTACCTGCTCCATGAGTTCCTGCGCCGCTTTCTCGGAGGACAGAGGTGCCATCGTGGTGACGGAGTCTGCAGGGTCTCCTGCAACGAACTGCGACATCTTCGCCGTCATCAGCTCCACGAACTCGTCGTAGAGATCTTCGACCACGATGAGGCGCTTGGAGGCGATGCAGCTCTGGCCGGAGTTCGTCATCCGCCCTTTCACGGCGGCGGTGACGGTCGCGTCCAGATCCGCGGAATCGAGGACGATGAACGGGTCGCTTCCGCCGAGTTCGAGGATGGACTTCTTCAGATTGTGGCCGGCGGCCCCTGCCACTGCCGCTCCGGCGCCTTCGGAACCGGTCAGCGAGGCGCCGCGAACTCTCTCGTCCGCGATGATCGTCTGGATCTGATCATTGTCGGCGAAGACGTTGCGATAGCAATCGGACGGCAGCTGCGCATCGTTCATGACCTGTTCGAAGGCCAGCGCCGACTGCGGACAGTTCGAAGCGTGCTTGAGGATGATGGTGTTGCCCGCCACGAGGTTCGGCGCAGCCAGGCGGACCACCTGGTAGTAGGGGAAGTTCCACGGCATGACACCGAGTATCGGACCAATGGGTTCGTACTTCATCACCGCGCTGCCTCCACTGGACGGCGCGAGCACCTCGTCAGAGAGCAGCAGGGGTCCCTCTTCTGAGTAGTAGCGCAGAATCCTCGCTGCCAGTTCGACCTCTGCTTCGGCCTCGGCGCGCAATTTGCCCATTTCGAGTGTGAGGAGCTCAGCGAGGTCCCACCTGCGCTCGTCCATGAGATCCGCCGCTCGGGCGAGCGGTGCAGAACGTTCCCGGACATCGGTCGTCCGCCATGTCTGGAAGGCCGCGTCGGAGGCGTCGATGACGGCGGAGATCTCCTCGTCGCTGGCTGTGGGAAATTCCTTGAGGACCTCTCCGGTCGCCGGGTTCGTGGTGTTGAATTTCGCGGTCACGGCTTCTCCTTTCCTCGAGGTTCGTCACGGTGCTCTGCGGAGCAGCAATCGTCTCCGCTCCGCGACCTCTGCCGAACCGAGACTCCACCATCCCAAACGTCGACGTCCGCGACCAGCCCCTTACGGTGCCCGACGATAGCCTTTATAATCCGCACGGAGATCGGGGTCGTCGATCACAAGCAGAATCGCTCCGTTGTCGAGATCACTTTCGAACTTCTCTATTTCATCGGAGTCGAAGCCGTACCGCTGAAAGCGGTTCCTGAGTTCGTCGCCTCGTTCGTTGTATCGCTCGGCCACGAGTTCTCCGAGACCCTTCAGGAGTCCGCCGCCGGTTCCGACCACTTCGTCGACGCCTTCTGAATCGTGGGCGAAGACGTGCAGGGCCGTCTTCGGTATGCCCTCCGACTCGAGCTTCTTCAGCTGATTGAGCACACCGATGTCGTCGTGAAAGGTCTTCACGGTCGGCTTCTGTCTCGGCACGTCTGACTGCTGCGAGTTGAGATCGTCATTGCTTCCCATGCCGCTCAACATAGCATTGCAGAGTCGTGTCAGCACCGCGGATTCTGTCGGGCCGGGAAGCGACTCAGGCAGGCACGCCGCCCAGCATGGTGGCGATCAACCCCAGTACCGCCAAGGCCGCGATGACGATCACGATCACACGTTTGCGCATGTTCCGGATTCTACTGCGACCTGCCCACCGGATGTCCAAGGCGCCCGACTACGGGCCACCGTCACCACAGAGTCGCCCATCACCACGGGTTGGCCTCCTGCCAGCGACTGAACCAATAGCGGTCGCCCTGGTAGTGCGACTTCTCCGGCTTGCACCCTTTGAGATCCGAATGCTCCCCCAACCACTCCCGCACGAGCGGCATGACCTCGTCCAGACGTTCGACCCAGTCATCGAGCGGCAGCAGCAGGACCGCCTCGTCGACAGACGTCAGCCGGCACGAATAGTTCGGCAGACCCTCGGTGATCTGAGAATGCGTGTAGCTGATCTGATCGCAGCCGGTGGTGAGGTAGAAGCGGATGAACTCGCCGCAGACATAGGAGCACAGAGTTTTGAAGTTTCGATAGCGGATCATCCACGCCGGAGGCTGGTACTCCGACTCACCGTCCGACCCGACACCCTCATTTTCGTACATGCGTTCTATTGTAGGCCGGGCGGCCGACACGGGGAAGATCACCCGCAGCCAGACTGATCCGCCCGAAGCCGCAGCCCTCAGGGCAGGGTGCAGCCGGCGAGCAGTACGCCGATGTACGTGGCGATGACCGAAGAGAAGAGGACGCAGAAAGCGGTCAGTGCGCTGCTCAGAGCCGCCGTCGGAAGCAGCCCCGGCGACATCTTCACGGGAGCGACGAGCTGTCGGACCCGGTCAGGCCCGGCGATATTCAGCGCATGAGAACCGCCGAGGTGACCGCCCTCCCTCACCTGCGGGCCGATCTTGAGCAGGGCACTGGCGAGCGCGGGAGTGCCTGCGACCTTTCGCGCACGATCATCGGCCGCGATCTCGAGGTAGAGCGGGACGGAAGCTGCAACCTCAGCGAAGAGCGGGATGAACCGCAGCGGCCGCACGAAGGTCTCCACCAGAGCCATGATCCCGTGATGACCCTGGTCGACATGAGCCCTCTCGTGTTCGAGCACTGCCGTCAGCTCGCCGGGTTCCAGCGCCGAACACAGATGCTCAGACAGCACCACTCCCCCGTACCTGCGCGGCAGGGAGAAGGCCAGATGCCGGTGGCCGCTGATCATCCTGACGGTCCGTCCTGCCAGCTCGACGTCGATGGCCTCCCGGCCGAGGATTCGAGCCGTCGCAGCGTTCTCGCGGTGCCGCCGTCTGGCCAGAAACCCACCGCGGATGAGGAATCCGAGGGTGACGAGCAGAGGCAGGAGGAGGAAGAGAACGACGGGGATGAGCGTGTCGATCTGAGCACCGCCGAACGGGTTCGCCGCAATGAGGCAGCGCTGGCACACATCACCGATGGGCATCGGCAGCACATCGGGGCCTTTGAGCAGCCAAGCCGCCATGAGGCTGAGAGCGGACACCACAGCCCAGGACAACATCGGCAGGGAGAGGAGCGCGAACACCGCCAAGCGCGGGACGCGCATGAGGACCGGTGCGGCTGAACGAACGAGGGCGGGCCCGGCCCAAGCAAGGACGAAGGCGAGCGCAGCGACGCATGCTCCGCCGATCAGCAGGCTCATTCGGCGACATCCTTCGCGTCGAGGTAGTCGCGCAGCAGTCGGATGTCGGCGGCATCTATACCCTCGACGAAGTGGAGGATCGACGCCGCGCGATCCCCGCCGTCGATCAGGGCCGCCTGCATCGTCCGCGCCGTGTGCTGCTCGCGGCTGACGACCGGAGCGTGGAGGACCGAGCGGCCGCGACGCTCGCGACTGACGAGCCCCTTGCGCTCGAGGTTCGTCAGCACTGTGGCGATGGTCGTGTACGCGGGCTCGGCCTCCGAGAGTTCGATGATCTGCCGAACCGTGAGCGGCTCATGGTCCCACAGCAGTCCCATCACCTGCTTCTCGAGGGCGCCGAGGCGAATCGGCGAGGAGCCCCCGCCCCGATCGTCATCGTTAGTCATGAGCGGACGCTCCTTTCGGGCGAGGGAAGCGGGCACGAGTACTGGCCTTTGAGGCGGATGATCACAGCCACCAGCAGGAGGGCGACCGAAGCCGCGGCCAGGATCGGCTGGAGGGGCGCGAAGTAGGTCAAGGCGCCAGTGTAGCCCAGGGCGAGCAGCGCGATCTTGTTGCACACCGGGCATCCGACGGCGAACCATCCGAGCACTCCGCCCACGCCGCCGAGAACACCCGTCCGTCTCTCGGAGGCGGCATCAACACTGCCCGAACGTCCCTCGGAAGCGGTTCCCGGGCTGCGAACATAGGTGGCGATGAGCATTCCGAGCAGCACCGCAGTGAGGATCCACACCGGGTAGTCCCACCACACAGGCGGGATATCGCGGGCGAAGAGGGAGTTGGGAATGAGCACTGTCGCGAGGCCGATGACCACAGCGGACCCCGCGGCCGCGGCAACCGCCGAAGCGATGCGCCTGCGGTCCCAGAGCAGGAGGCCCCGGCAGGCGTCCTTGACAGCATTGACGAGCATGAGGCCTCTCTTCCGATGCGGCAACCGATACGAGTCTACTATGCACATTAGTATACTATGCTTCATAGTAAACATCGGCATCGACCCGGTCACACTCCACCGACTTAGGAGGCTTCTGTGCTTCGCACCGAACGCGGCCCCATGTTCTGGCTCGTCCCTCTGACCGTCATCATCCTCGCCACCATGGTCATCGGCATCGTCATCGCCAACCAAGGCGGCTCAGATGCCGATGCCCAAGAAGAGAGCTCGAGTTCGCAGAACGGCTCCGCCGAAGAAGACGTCGACCTGTCCTTCGTCGAGCACAGGGATCCTGACGAGGCGAATGCGGTCGGTGACGTCGACGCTCCGATCACTCTCGTCATGTACTCCGACTACCAGTGCCCCTACTGCGCCACATGGAACGAGGACACCCTGCCGGCCATGATGGACTACGTCGAATCCGGGGATCTGCGCATCGAGATGCGCGATCTCGCCGTCTTCGGCGAGGAGTCCGAGCGGGCCGCGCGCGCCGTCTTCGCCGCAGGCAAGCAGGATGAGTACTGGGACTATCACAACGCCTTGTTCGAAGGCGGCAAGCACCGCCCGAAGTCCCAGCTCGACGACGACTCACTCGTCAGCCTCGGCGAGGACCTCGGCCTCGATCCGATGCAGTTCAAACAGGAGATGAATTCGACCGAGGCCCACGAGCAGTTCGACACCGTCGCCTCCGAAGGGCAGTCGATCGGCGTTTCGAGCACACCGGCCTTCATCATCGGCGGCAAACCGCTGCTCGGCGCACAGCCGACCCAGCAGTTCACCGACGCAGTCGATGAGGCGCTCGCCCGAGCCGAGAGCTGAGACATGAAACGCCGCGCGGCAGCCGCCATGATCCTGCCCGCCTGCCTGCTCGCCCTGGGCTCGCTGACCGCCTGCTCGAGCATCGACGCGGACAGCGAATCGGCCGCCCCCCGGCCGGTGCACTCGCCGGCCGAGACACTCCGGCCGGCAGAGACGAACGGCTCGGGGACCACGAGTGCCGCGGAGAGCGGGGCCGGGGCCATCGACCCCGGCTGGGACGTGGCCGCGCAGGAAGCCGACGACGTCTTCCTGTCGCTGCACGAGGCCGAGTCCGATCTCGAATTCCGCGCCGTCGATTCGGACGGCACGATCCTGTGGTCGGCCCAGCGTCCGCGTGTGTGCTCCGGGTTCCTCGTCACCGACTCCGCAGACGGGCCGGTGGCCGTACTCATGGACCAGCAGTCCGGATCGAGCGGCTCGCTCAAGACGACGGCATCGGGCTTCGATCTCCACACCGGCGAGAATCTCTGGGGGCCCGTCGAGGTGCCCGGACCACTGCTCGGCAGCGGGCTCGTCTTCGCCGGCCCGCCGGAAGACATCATCGGCGCCGGCGGCCCTCGCACCGCCCTCGATCCCGCCAGCGGAGCAGAACTGGCCGTCGAGGACGACGACTCACCGCGGATCCTCGCGCTCCTCGACGGTCATCTCGTCCTCGCAGACGGCAAGGAGCTCATCGGCAAGGATGTCGAGGGTCGTCGACTGTGGACTCGTCCCGTCGCGGACCTCGGGCTCACGGCCGCCGAGGCTCGCGAGACACCCTGGGAGACCGTCGGCGGCTCCCACGCACTCCTCGGCAGCGGCGGCGGGCAGCGCACTCTGATCGACCTGCGTTCGGGAGACACCATCGCCTCCGGCATCGACGGCGCCGGCTTCGATTCGCACAGCCGCACTCTGGTGACCAGTGACTCGAAGTTGCACGGTTTCGGCCTCGACGGGACGAAGCGTTGGGATGCACCGTTGGACGGAGGTGCCGGGCTCTCCGCCGTCGGGGCCGGCCTCGTCGTCACCGAAGCAGGCGCCGGAGGTGACGCGGCCGACGCGGGCACGCAGACGAGGTCGGCCGACGTCGGGCGCATCCTCGATACCACCGAGGAGCTGCCCGAGCACGAAGACTTCGGCGCACCGCACCACATCGCCGACTCCGGCGCCCGACTCGTCGGCGATCCCGGAAGTCCCCTGCTCATCCCGCCCGTGGACCGATCAGCGAAGAATTGAACGGCCGTCGATGCCGGCGGTTGACGATCCGCAGCTTTCGGCGCGCGAGACCGATGAACTATAGTTTACTAAGCATCTTAGTAAACTAGGAGTGAGAGCATGGCCAAACATGCGGCACCGCGCCCGCAGTACCGCTGGTGGATCCCCGCCACGGTGGGCGCCATCGCCGTGGCACTCGTGCTCATGATCCTCGTCATCGACCGCAGCGGCGAGGAAGAGTCGACGCCCGCGGCCGGTGGTGCCGGCCCTGAATCCGAGGTCATCGTCACCGAGGTCGCCGACCCCGAGCAGTCCGACCTCGGCGACGTCGACTCCGGAGAAGAATCGGATCCGATGTCCGACGGTCCCGTCGACGCGCCCGTCAAGCTCGTAGTCTTCTCCGACTACCAGTGCCCCTACTGCGCCGCCTGGTCGCAGGACACGTTGCCGAAGATGCTCGACTACGTCGACTCCGGGGATCTGCGCATCGAATGGCGCGAGGTCAATGTGTTCGGCTCCGCGTCCGAACAGGCGGCGAAGGCCGCCTATGCCGCGGCCCTGCAGGACAAGCACTGGGAATTCCACAATGCCCTGTTCGCCGGCGGCGAGCCCCGCTCCCCCGACGAGCTCACGCCCGAAGCCCTGACCGCGGTGGCCGAGCAGATCGGACTCGACACCGAACAATTCACCGCGGACATGAACTCCGAAGAAACCGCCGCGGCGGTCGCGGACAATGCCGCCATGGGCACCGACCTCGGTGCGTTCTCCACCCCGACGTTCATCCTCGATGGGCAGCCGTACGTCGGGGCCCAGCCCACGGACGTCTTCGTCTATGCCGTCGAGGCGGCGAAGAAAGGACAGAACTGATGGACATCAGCCTGATCAGCGCCTTCATCGGCGGAATCCTCGCTCTGCTCAGCCCCTGTGCCGCGCTCCTGTTGCCGGCCTTCTTCGGCTCCACCGTCGGGGCGGGTTCGCGCCTGATCCTCCACGGCCTCATCTTCTATGTGGGCATGCTGCTCGTGCTCATCCCCTTGGGCATGGGCGCCGGCACGCTCGGGGCTCTGTTCACCTCCCACCGCGGCGCGATCGTCCTCGTCGCCTCGGCGATCCTCATCGTCCTCGGCATCGTCCAGTTCTTCGGCTTCGGCTTCGACCCGGCCAAGATGCTGCCGGGAGCCGATGCCGCCCGGCAGCGCTCCGCGCAGGCGACCGGGTGGACGAAGACCTTCCTCCTCGGCGCCACGAGCGGGATCGCCGGGGTCTGCGCCGGGCCCATCCTCGGCGCGGTGCTCACCCTGGCCGCGACGAAGGGCAGCTTCGTCCTCGGCGGCATCATGCTCGCCGTCTACGGGGCCGGGATGGTCGTGCCGCTGTTCATCATCGCGGCACTGTGGACCCGCGTGGGCACCCGGACCCGTTCGGTCCTGCGCGGAGGTTCGGTCTCTTTCCTCGGTCGCAGGCTGCCGATCATGTCGATGGTCACAGGTGTCCTGATGATCGCCGTCGGCATCGTGTTCTGGATGACCAACGGCCTCGTCTCGGCACCGTCGCTGGTGCCCACGACCGCTTTGGCCCATGCGCAGGAATGGGTGAGCTCGTGGTCGTCGACGACGACCGACATCATCGTCGTCTGCGTGCTGGCGGTGCTCGCGATCGTCCTGTGGTTCCGCCATGAGCGACGCCGCGCCCGGCGAATCGCTGCCGCGGCGGAGGACTCGGCGAAGCCGTCGCAGGCACCGAGGGCGAAGCACTGAACCATGCGCACCCGCAGACTCCTCTCCGCCCTCGCCGGACCGCTCATCGGCGTCTTCGCCCTCGCGGGCTGCTCCCAGGCCCCCGAGGACTTCGACCGGACGCCGGAGCAGGTCACGACCGAACTCGACGCTGTCGACGCCTCCGATCTGCAGCTGCCGCTGATCATCGAACCTCTCGAGCTCGTCGAGCCCGGGTGGGATCTGCCGCCCAAGCACCTCGGTGAGGTCTTCCTCTCTGCGAGCACCGGCGACGAGACTCTCGACTTCTCCGCCGTCGACGTCCACGGGTCCACACTGTGGCAGGCGAAACGGCCGAGCGGATGCACCGGATTCACCGTCAGCGTCGATGCCGACGGCACTCCGCTGGCCGTGCTCACCGATTCCGACTCGTCGACCGACTGCGACGAGGACGTCACCGCGAGCGCCTACGACCTCGAAACCGGCGAGCAGGAGTGGGGACCCGTCGACGTGCCCGGTCCCATGCGCGGACCGGGCACGGTCTTCGCCCCTGTCGACGCAGACCTCACCGAGGCGGTGGCCCTCGATCCGGCCACCGGGGATGAGGTGCCGGAACCGAGCACAGAGCCGAACCACGGGGACACGGATTCGGCGCGCCGCCTCGGCGAGTATCGAGGAATGTTCCTCGACGTTACCGACGGGAAGCTGATCGCCGTCGAGGACGGTTCCAGTGTGTGGGAGCATTCACTGGCCGACAACGACTGGACCGTCGATGAACTCGCGCCCGCCGCGGGCGCGAGCACCGGCGACGGGGTCGTCCACCTCGACACCGGCGACGGCGCGGGACCGGTGTTCGACCGTGAGACCGGGGACCTGCTCGATGACGATGCCCGCGGGGCCGCCCAGGATGCGAACACCGGGGCCATCGTCACGCTCGGCAAGCAGGGGCTGACGGTCATCGACGACACGGGTAAGAACGAACTGCCGGTCTCGGTGCCGCAGTCGGTCGAACTCGAGGCGGCGGTCGGAGGACTGATCTATCTGCGCGAGGAGGGCACACTGCGGGTCCACAACGCCATGACCGGCAGTCTTGCCCGCGGCTACCCGGCCGACGGCTCGGGTGTGGTCGCGGTGCCGGGGGCGTTCACCCCCGACGGCCTGGGCACGGTTAAGGCAGGCGATCGAACCCTGCTGGCCACCGACCGCGTTGTGGAGGAGGATTGATTACTCGTCGAGGAGTCCGCGGCTGATCGGTTCGCCTCGGCGACGCCGAACCAGCGGACTCGGCCGCGGACGCGCTCAGCGGCTCTCTCGCCGCCGCAGAACCAGCAGTCCGTCCTTGACCGTCGCAGTCTCCTGCCCATCCGGCCCCACGGCCTCACGAGGGCAGATCTCTTGGCGTTCGACTTCCCAGTCGACTCCGTCGAGCGCCAAGGCGGCGAGTTCCTCGGCAGGCTTGAGCAGCAGAGAGAACACCTTTTCAAGCGCGGGATCATTCGGGTCACTCACCCCGTGATACCGCAGCGACCAAGCCGGGATGTCCTCGGGGCCCTCGAAGACATGGGAGACGATGACCAGGCGACCGCCCGGACGCACCCGACCGGCAGCACGTCGGAGTATCTCGGTCCGCGGCAGCTCGACCTCGGAGTGGAAGAACGAGGCAGTGACGAGGTCGTACTCCGCTTCGGTCGCCCAGTCCGACAGATCCGCCGTGATCCACCCGATCGCATCCGATACGCCGGCTCCCCGCTCAATGGCTGACTCGGAGATGTCGACGGCGGTCACCCGCCACCCGCGATCGGCCAGCCAGACGGCGTCGGCCCCTTCGCCGCACCCGAGGTCGAGTGCCTCGCCCACCGACTCGCCCGGCAGCCTTGAGACCACCGCGGCCATGGTCGAGTTGACCCGCCCCGACCAACGGGCGGCACTTCCGGAATACTGGCTCTCCCAGTGCTGTCGGGCCGATTCCTCCTCGGCGACTGCGGTCCCATCGGGCCCCTCAGCGGCTGTGGCCTCCTCGCTTTCGTCTGCGCCGACTGCCCGATCGAATTCCTCGGTCACCAGCGCCATGTTGACCATGCCTGCCGTCATCGATCCGGCACCGATCGAGATGGGAACGTTCGCGGGAGGGTTGACGATGTTGCCGATCGCCCAGATGCGCGGATGACTCGTCCGTCCTGCAGGATCGACGGAGATGAAGCTGCCCATCGGGGTCTCATCGCGTGCGAGTTCCATCCCTTCGAGGTAGTCGTCATGGGGACGGCAGGACGGGGCGGTGAAGACGGCGTCGAGCTCGTGTGTGCTGCCGTCGTCGAGCCGGACTCCGGTGAGTCGATCGCCCACGGCCAGGACTTCGACCACGGGCGAGTCGACGAGCTTGACACCACGCGATCGCAGGCGGGCGGCGACCTCCGGCTCAAGCGGACCGCAGCCGGCGGTGAGGAAGACCAGGTCGTCGCTCCACTGTCGGATCAGCTCGGCCTGGTGCGGGGACATCGGCGAGGTTCCGAGCACGGCGAGGCGCTGTCCGCGAACCTCCCAGCCGTGGCAGTACGGGCAGTGCAGGACATCCCGCCCCCACCGCTCGGGCAGCCCCGGCACAGGCGGGAGTTCGTCACTGAGGCCGCTGGCAGCGATGAGGGACCGCGTCTCCAACGTTTCGCCGCCCGAGATCGTCACTCCGAGGCTTCGCTCGCGGTCCTCGACGTCGATGACCGTGCCCTCGCGGATCGTCACATCATAGGCCCCCAGCTCCTCCCGGCCGCGCCGCAGCAGCTCGGTCGGTTCGGCACCATCGCCTCCGAGCATCCCGTGCATATGGTCGGCGAACCGATTGCGAGGCCGGCCCGAATCGATCACGAGCACACGCCTGCGAGCCCTGCCCAATGTCAGTGCCGCCGAGAGACCGGCGACACCGCCTCCGGCGATGACGACATCCCATTCCTGATCTCTGACTCTCTCATTCATGCCGCCAGTCCAGTCGCTCACTTGCGGATGCGCAAACTTTCATGCACAATCAGCAAAAATTGACGCCGAAACCGGCCCGGCTCCGTCTCAGGCGGCTCAGGACGGAGACCACAGCCCGACCGGGCAGGTAGGGAGGACGAAATGAACGAGGAGCTCAAGCACATCGGCCCGCGACTGCGCGAGCTGCGGTCAAGCCGCGGATGGACCCTCGAGGCGCTGGCGTCCCGCGCCGGAATGTCCCCGAGCACCCTTTCAAGGCTGGAGTCGGGCAAGCGTCAAGCCAGCCTCGAACTCCTCGTCCCCCTGACGCGTCAGCTCGGCGTCAGCATCGACGGGCTCGTGACCCCGTCCGCCCCGGACCCCCGAGTGCGGCGGAATTCCGTGCGCCGGAACGGGATGATCATCACCCCTCTCGCCCCCGAAGGGTCCCTTGTCGCCACCTATAAGATCACCTACCCTCCGGTCGCCGAACCGCCGGAACCCAGAGTCCACGACGGCTTCGAATGGCTCTACATACTCTCGGGGAAGCTGCGGCTGCTCCTCGGCGATCAGGACCTCGTCCTTTCGCGCGGCGAAGCCGCGGAGTTCGACACCCGCCTGCCCCACAGCATCTCTGCGGCAGGCACTCGCCCGGCCCAGGCGCTGAGCATCTTCAACAGCGAAGGCATGCGCATGCACACGTATACTGCGGACGAATCGTGACGCTCAGCCGCCATGCGGTGCACGGCGATCACTACGACGAACACTGAGCACAAGTGATGCCGTTCGTCCGCCGCTGATCCACAGCGACTCCGAGCATCTGCGAGATGTGCGGAAACCCGCCTCCGACTTCCGTCGGCGGCGGGTTTCTTCACATCCCGGACGCCGTCGGCAGCGCCCTCCACGCGGAAGCCTCAGACGCGGATGCGGATCCCTCAGACGCGGATCGTGATGAGGTGGTAGTCGACCGGAATGCGCCAGATCTCACCGTCCCACGCTCCGCCGGACTCGGCCACGTCGATGAGAGCCCTTCGCGCCTCCGACCATCGTGAGCCGATAGCGCGGGCACCGACGACGATCGGGGCACTGTGCCGCTGCGTGAGGTCGACGAAGCCCTCGGGGGACGGCACTGCCATCGTGAACGTCCGCTCCTCGACTTCGGCATCGGCACCGACCACTCCCCGGATGGTCTCCGGTTCCTCATGCCACGGCGTTCCCGCCTCGGGGAAGTACGGGGCGAGGGCCTTGCGGATCCTGTCAAAGAAACCGCCGCCCGCCCAGCTGGTGAGTGCGACCACACCTCCGGGGCGAGTCAATCGTCGCGCTTCTGCCAAGGCGACCTGAGGATCATCGGCGAAGACGAGTCCGACCGTCGAACTGACGATGTCCGCCGAGGCGGTCGGAAGCGGCGTGGAACTTATATCGGACCGCACGAAGGTGAGGTCGTGACCGGCGGCGAGCGCCCGTCGCCTGGCCTCGTCGAGCAGAGACGCGGTGATGTCGACGCCGGTCACGGATCGAGCGCCCCTGTCTGCCATGGCGATCGCCGTCACACCGGTTCCGGTGGCAAGGTCGATGACGTCGGCCCCGGCAGGCTCGAGCGCATCCGCGAGATCCTCGCCGGGCTGCGACCACAGATCCCCGACGACCGAATAGTCGCCGACCGCCCAGAATTCCGCTGCATCCATGACATCCCCTCATCGGGCACTTCACTGACAACGCTGCGCACCCGCCGGCCGGCCGGGCCGAGAAGCAGCCCACCTCGGCCCGATGCCGTCGAGTCACACCAGCGATACTAACAATGACTCTCATTATCTACAGATCGGCTGCCGTTGGCGCTCTCGCGCTCCGAGTTCGGAACGTCGTCGATCCGCACGTGGAACGAGCCGTGCGTCCAGGGCTACGCTCTCTGCGCACTCACGCGGATGAGCACGAAGGCGAGCACGACGCACAGCAGGTAGGTGATGCCGACGGTGATCCAGCCGAGGACGAAGCCGCCGGGTGAGCCGACGATGAGTCCCATCAGCAGCGGGCCCAAGGCGAAGCCGAAGAACATTCCGGCCGTGACCATGCCGCTGGCCGAGACCATCGACGATGCCGGAATCGCGCGCATGAGCGCGGCCATGAGCACCACCGAGACGCCGAGCGCGGAGATGCCGTGGAAGGCCACGGCCACCCAGACGAGCAGAGCCCACCCGGCCGCGTCGGCGATGAGGAACAGCACCGCTCCGCCCAGTGCGATGAAGGCCAGGACCAGCAGCAGGCGGGGGCCCGAAGCGCCCTTGGCCATGCGCCTTGCCCAGGTGACTCGGGCGATGACGCCGATGACACCGGCCAGTGCGGCCGTGGCGCCGCCGAGGACGAGGGAGAAGCCCATCTCGCGGACGGCGAAGAGCGGTATGTACACGTTCGTCGCCTGCACACCGATGCCGTTGATGAGCCCGAACAGCGCCAGGGCCCACACCATGCCGGGGTGCCTGGCCGGACGGTCAGGTCCCGGCTCGGGGTCACGGTGGGCCGCCTCGGCGGGGGTGTCGGTCGTGTCGGTTGGGATGGTGCCAGGGGTGGGGTCGGCCGCCTCGGCGGGGGTGTCGGTTTCGGGTTCAAGGGTGGTGTCGGTCGAGGTTTTCGGAGCTGTCAGCAGCGGGGTGGTGCGCAGGGAATACCAGGTCAGCGCGAGCAGGATGAGCGGGATGATCGCAACGGTGAGCGCGGCGCCGCGCCAGCCGATGCCGAGCGCGAGGACGGGGAAGGCAAGGCTGGCGACGAGCTGGCTGACCTGAACCCCGGACTGTTTGATGCCGACCCAGCCGATGCGTTTGGTGTCGGGGACGCGTTCGAGGAGGATCCGGTTGGTCACTCCGTTGGGAAAGGATTGGGCGATGCCGGACAGGGCGGCGGCCACCAGCAGCAGCCAGAATCCGTCGGGCACGGCCACGAGCAGAAGGGCGAGTGCGGCGAGGACGAAGATGAACGCCATGAGCGAGAGGTCGGAATGCCGGTCGGCGAGGCGGCCCAGGGTGGCGTTGCCGATCGCGGCGGCGCCGAAGCAGGTGGTGGCGAGCAGACCGAAGTGGGCTTCGGAGATGCCGAGCTCGGCGATGATCGAATCGCTCGTGGCGCTGAGGCCGTAGAGCATGATGGGCCCGGCGGCGACGGCGCCGAGGAGGACGGCGAGCAGACCGATGCCCGGGGTCTTCTGGTCCGGGTTCCGGCCGTGGTCGGCCATTGCTCATCTCCTGTCGCCGGCATGCGTCAACTCAGCATGCTAGCCGGAGGCGGACGGCGGGTGGTGGGGTGTCTCAGGTGCGGCGATGCAACCGCGGTGGCACGGCACTACGGGGGCAGAACGGGCGCGGGTCCGACTCAGCCTTTCGACCGGCGCACCAAGGACCGGTAGGCCAAGGCGATGTCGATGGCGAGGATGCCGGCGCCTCCGACGAGGACGGCGAGCGCCACCGCCACCGGGTGCGGTTCGTTCCAGGCCAGCAGTCCACTCAGCACGGAGGCGAAGATGATGATGAGCGCCCCGTTCCGGAGGCGCCTGACCAGGTTGGCCTTCTCATCCGAGTTCTCAACGGCCTGCAGCGTGTAGGTCATCGTCACTCCATCTTGTCGTCGGCATCGCCGCGTGCTGCGGTCGGCATGCGCCTGTATCTGTCGGTCGCGCCCGTTCCGTCGGCACGGAAAAGGCACCGAGAGTGAGAGTAGCCTCGAGTTCGCGCTCCGATCGCCACATGAAGAAATTGTTGAATGTTGCAGATATTTCACAATGGCCGCCCTGCGTCGGTCGGCGGGGCCGGATGGCTGCCCGCCGCCGGAGAGACGCCGGACGATCGTTATGGCCGTGTTATCGAATTGCTGAGGGTTCGGGGCTCAGCGTCGGGAGACGTCGGGGTTCAGCGTCGGGACAGGTCGGGGTGCGGGACGACCTGCCGTGCTTCAACCTCGTCCATCAGAGCTGGGTGGTCCGCGAAGGTTCGGAGACCGACCGGCCGGGAGACGGCTGAGCGACCGCTTCAGCCGGCGAAGCTTCCGCGATCGTCGGACAGTCCGGATTTCAGCCCTTGCGCCGCGTCGTCAGCCAGGATCTCATTCACCCCTCTTTCGAACTAGTCAAGAACGGTGGCAGCGAGTTCTTCGGGGCGATTCTTGGGAACGTCGATCCCTGCCATCATGTCGGTGTCGGTGCTTCCGAGCAGTACGGAGGTGACCTGAATGCCCGTCCCCGCCAGCTCCTCCCGCAGTCCGTTCGACATCGCCCAGTTCGCCGCCTTGGACGCGCCATAGGAGTTCGAGTGCTCGTAACCCAGCCAGGCCATGACGGAGGAGACGTTGAGAAAAGCCCCTCCGCCGCGGTTTCGCATGGTCGGTGCGAAGGCTCTGATCATCCGCAGGGTACCGAAATAGTTGACCTCCATCTCCCGGCTGATGTCGCTCATCTCTCCGTCGATGAGGCGGGCGAAGGAGGAGAATCCTGCGTTGTTGATGACGATGTCTGCGTGGCCGACCGCGTGAGCCGCGTCGTCGACCTGCTGCTGGTCGGTGACATCGAGGCGAATGACCTCAGCCCCGGGCAGGTCGACCAGCTCTGGACGGCGCGCGGCCGCATACACTTCTCCGGCACCTCGCTCGAGCAGTTGAGTGGCGAACTGCTTCCCCAGCCCGCGGTTCGCGCCGGTGACGATGGCGACCCTGCAGCGCGAACACAAGAAGCTACTGGCACAGGCACGGGAGCTCGAGGCAACTGCGGGCAGGCTCGTAAGCATCCTCGAATCGCTCTGAGTTCTCATCAGCCGATCGTGACCGCTCGGGCCTCGGACGGCACCCCGTCAGGCAGGCGCGTAATCTGTCACAGCGTTGAGCGCCACATCGACATCGGCCTCGTCGTTGAAGAGGTGGAACCCGAAGCGCATGTTCCCTCCGGCCTGCGAGTACCTCACTCCGGCTTCGTCGAGTCGGTCGGGTGCACCGGGCCAGAACCGGTTAGCGATGTCGAGGTCGATCGAGACGATCGCGGAGTTCGCCTCCTCTAGGCCGAGCCCGGTTCTGAAACGCTTGGCCAAAGCGAAATCGTGAGTGTGGATCCGGTCGACGCCGACGTCGAGCAGCAGCTCGAGCGCGGGCGCCGTGCCGACCCACGAGTGCCGGGCCGGTGAGATGTCGAAGGCGCGGGCACCGTCGGCCAGATGCATCGGCATCCCGTAGCTGGCCGCTCCCCCGGGCTGCGAACCAGCCTGCCGCCAGAGGCTTGAGTCGGTCGAAGAACTCAGCGCGGTGCGTTTGGTCATCGTGTGCGGCTGCCAACTGCGACGGCATCGTGAGGAACGCCGTCCCGCGAGGGGCGCACAGCCATTTGTAGGCGGCGACGGCGAGGAAGTCGACGTCGGCGGCGCTGATCGGCAGCCATCCGGCCGCTTGGGTCCCGTCGAGGACGGTGAGCGCCCCGACCTCTCGGGCGGCACGGGTGACCGCCGGAAGATCGGCGACCTCGCCGGTCGCGGACTGCGCAGCGGAGAAGGACACGAGCGTCGTGGACGCGTCGACCGCCTCGGCGAGGGTGTCAAGCGGCGCGGTGCGCACCCGCACGCCGCGGTCGGCGTGGACGGCGAATGGGTAGACGCCGGAGGTGAATTCGATGTCGGGGATGAGGACCCCCGCGCCGTCGGGAAGTGCCGTGGCGATCGGGGCGAGCAGCTGGGACACGGCCGCCCCGGTGGCCACCTGATCTGCGGGAACACCGACGAGGCGGCCGAAGAGTTCGCGGCTGGAGTCGACCGATTCCGCCCACCGCGGCCACGGCACGCTGCCGACCCGCTATTGGTCGAGGGATCGCTGCATCGCCTCCCACCCGCGCCGAGGCGGCGGACCGTATGAGCAGGAGTCGAGGAAGGCCGTCTGCACGTCCCATTCGGTGCGCGCCTGCGCGATGGTCAAGGGGTGGGCGGAAGGGGCCGCAGTTTCGAAGTCGGCCCGGGCGGAATCGGCATTGATGTCCCTGCCAGCGAATCTAGCACTGGAACGACGGGGGCGCCTCGGCGAGTAGACCGAGAGATCGATATCCCCCACGCCTCTCGACGATGCGCACTTGGTGGATCGTTATGAACGGCCGCCGTCGTTGGCAATTTCTCCCACCGCTTTACACTTTGAAACCTTCGTGCAATACTCATCGACATAGCTCCTCGCCGTCCTCCGGGACTGGCGAGGCTTTTTTACATCCAGGAGCCGCAATGTCGCAGCTGCGAACCGCCATCGTCATCGACTACCAAAATCTGCACTTGACCGCGCATGGCCTATTCGACAGGTACCGACCTCCTCACGAATCGCTCATTCATCCAGGCCAGTACGCCAAGAACCTCATACAGCGGCGAAACTCCATCATCAGGGACCGGTCAGAAGCTGTTCTCACAGAAGTCGACGTCTATCGAGGTCTTCCCAACGCCAAACACGACCCAGATTTCTATGGTCGAAACCTTGCCCATAAATCGCAGTGGGAGCGGGACCCATCGATTCACGTTACTCACCGCCCTCTTAAATACACCTACAAATATGCGGATGATGGCACCAGGGCCACCGATGGACAGGGAAATTTCCTCATTGCCAAGCGTGAGGAAAAGGGCGTAGACGTACTGTGTGCATTGGGTCTTGTGAGGCGCTCCCTTGAAGATGACATTGACCTCGTCATCCTCTGCACTCAAGATACGGATCTTTCTCACGCTATCGACGAAGTACTCCACTACGGACAGGCCAGAGTGGAGACGGCTTCATGGTTCGCTAAAGACGAATACAGGCGCAGCAAGGAGATTCGACCCAGCCTTAAGGGAATTCGGATCTGGAACACTCGCATGGGGCAGCGAGAATTCTTCGGAAGCATTGATCGCACACAGTATTTCTAAGTCGGGCGACGAAGCCTTGCGTGCCGAGTCAACGCGACTGGCAAAGAGCTCCAACTGGGACGGGACAAGCCCTTCTTACAGGCAATCGCTTCGGCGAGGTCAGGCCACGCGTTCGGGATACGAGTACGCGTTGAACCTGCCCTTGCGGTTGAAGCCGATGACGCTCACGCCGACGTCCTTGCCGTAGTCGACGGCCATCGCCGAGGGGGCGCTGACCGCGGACATCATCGGGATGCCGGCCATCGCGCACTTCTGGACGAGTTCGAACGACGCCCTGGCCGAGACCTGGAGCACCGTCGACCGCAGCGGCAGGCCGCGATTGGCCATGGCCCAGCCGATGACCTTGTCCACGGCGTTGTGGCGGCCGACGTCCTCACGCCCGATGAGCAGCTCGGGTTCTTTCTTCAGGTCCTCGCCGACGGCGAAGAGTGCGGCGGCGTGGACTCCCCCGGTCTTGTCGAAGATCGCCTGCGTCTCGCGCAGTCGGTCGGGCAGTTCGCCGATCCGGGCGGCGGTGATCAGCGGCGGGAATTCGTACTCCCCCTGGTCCTCGACATGAAAGGAAGCGGGGATGAGAGGGAACGCGGAGGTCTTCGTCACGGCATCGGCGGCCGCGGTTCCACAGATTCCACACGAGGATGAGGTGTAGACGTTGCGGGCAGGCGCCGTCTCGGGATTCCAGATCCCAGGAGCCAGGCGCACCTGGGCCACGTTGTAGTTCCGGCTGCCGTCGGGGGCGAGTCCGGCGGAGAAGTTGACCTCTTCGATATCGTCCATCGAGGTCACGACCGCCTCGGAGAGCAGATAGCCGGCGATGAGTTCCACGTCGTGCCCGGCGGTGCGCATGGTCACGGTGTACGGCTCACCGCCCAGCTGGATCTCCAGCGGCTCCTCCCCTGCCAGGGAATCCGGGCCGGCGGAGATCTCACCGGTGGCGTCGAACTTATACACCCGGGCTCGCACGGCCTTGCGCATCTGCATGTTCTCGTTCCTCTCTCAGACTCGAGGACCGTGGTCGGTGGTGTCCTCGACGGAGGTCTGGATGTGTTCGAGGAGGTCGTCGATGACGGTGATTCCGTCCTTGACCCCACCCCTCGAACCGGGGAAGTTGATGACGAAGCTGCGTCCACGCACTCCCGCGACTCCGCGGCTCATCACCGCCGAGGATGTTGATTCGAGGCCCTTGCGCCACATCGCATAGATGAGGCCCGGGGACTGGCGTTCGAGGAGTTCGGCAGTGAACTCCGGAGTGCGATCATCAGGGGCGAGCCCGGTACCGCCGCTGGTGACGATGACGCGAGGGCGGTCGGCTTCAGGGGTGTCGACGAGGAGTTGCGTGAGTGCGTCGCCGACAGGTTCTCCGTCGCGGACGACGATGGCATCGGGAGTCTCATAACCGCGGCCGCGCAGCCAATCGACGAGGATCGGTCCCGTCGTGTCCGTGGCCTCTCCCCTGGCCGCCGAGGTGGAGGCGATGATGACCGCAGCCTTGCGTCCCGCTCCGAGGAGTTCGCCGTTCTCTCCGCTCACCTATTTGCCCTCTTCCCAGTTCAATTCCAATTGCGCCCGTGGGCAGCGCATCAGGTGCGTGCGCCTGCTCGCGGTCTCTGCGCTCACCCGCGAGGCACAGTCTTTGCCTCCATTGTCCCACTCCGGTCGGGGATGGCCAGAGCAATGACCACGCCCGGGCTGAGGGAATTCAGCGTCTTGCCATGTTCGGCACATACGGTGTGATTGCAATTTCAACCAATTTTGGAGATCACCGTGTACGCAACGACCGGACTGCCGACCTCTGCCCGCGACATCATCACCCTCATCGCCCGGATCGGCCTCGGCGCGATCTTCATCGCCCACGGGTGGCAGAAGTTCAACGAGTGGACTATCCCGGGAACCAGTGATTCGTTTGCACAGATGGGAGTGCCGATGGCCGATATCGCGGCCCCGGCTGCCACGTTCATCGAGCTCATCGGCGGAGCGCTGCTCATCCTCGGCGCGCTCACTCCCCTTGTCGGATTCCTGCTGGCGGCCGATGTCATCGGTGCCCTGATCATCGTCCACCTCACCCCGACCCCGTTCGTCGATCAGGGAGGCTGGGAACTCGTTGCGGCACTGGCCGCCGGCGCCCTGCTGATTGCCGCCGCAGGTCCTGGCCGTCTGAGCGTCGACCGCGTCCTCTTCGCCCGCAAAGCAGGCAAGGGACGCAAGCGCTCGAGCGCCTCTCGCGCCGTGACTGCCGATGCCTGAGCCGCTGGCTCGAAGCTTCCCACCTCGGTCAAATGGTGGTCACGTTCGGACACTTTCCTCCACCGGGAGGCCTCCGAACGTGACCACCATTTGCGTTCCAGGCTACGCAGGCGTGCGCGCCCCATCACGCACAGCGCAGGTAATGTGAAGGCAAGCCGGGATGGCCGCTTGCGGTGATCCACGCAGCCGACAAACACAGCTCGCAGCCAACGCAAGCAGAAGGAGTCACGATGGACGACCTCGACCTGAGCACGCTCATCTGGCTGCGCATGGCTCGATTCCTCCAGAACAGCAACCAGCTCTCCAATGAGCATCTGCGCCAATTCGGGCTCACCGTCGCGCAGTTCGAAGCCCTTGCTCATATCCGGAATTTCGAACCCATCACCCAGTCCGAACTCGCCACGGGTCTGACCGTCAGCGGCGGCGGGATCTCCCGCATGCTCACCCGCCTCGAGTCCGAGGGCCTGATCTCCCGAGAACAGGACTGGAAGACCAAACACATCTCGCTGACGCCCAAGGGCCGCGAACTCCTCGAGCGCGCGTTTCCCTCGCAGCAGAAACAGCAGGCGTCTCTGTTCGACGATTCTTTGAGTGAGGACGAGAAGGTGCAGCTGCACGCACTGATGAAGAAGCTCTACGACACCAGTCGGAAGCGCGGTGAGAACGCGCGGGAATAATCCCGCCACCGTCTCAGTTGACATGGCAAATGACATTTCCGTCGCCGTCACGAGGAGACACCTTGAGCGAGTCCGCCCAGCAGCACAACGCCCCACCGCAGCACTCCGGAACAACTGAATCCCAGCCATCACAGCAGCCGAACTATATGCACGAATTCGGTCTCGACCGAGGTCAGGGACTGCAGTTCGGCATCTACAGCCTCGGCGATCATCTGCCTGATCCGCACGACGGATCACGCGTCGACGCAGGACAGCGCATCCACGAATTCATCGGCTATGCCCAAACCGCGGAGGCAGCCGGACTCGACTTCGTCAGCCTCGGCGAGAGCCATCAGGAGTTCTTCGCCTCGCAGGCCCATGCCGTCATCCTCGGCGCGATCGCCCAAGCCACGGACACCATCCGGATCGGCAGCTCCTCGACGATCCTGTCGACCTCGGACCCGGTCCGCGTGTTCGAGAACTTCGCGACGATCGACCTCATCTCCGGCGGCCGCGCCGAACTCGTCGCCGGTCGCGCCTCCCGGGTCGGCCTGTTCGAACTCCTCGGCTACGACCTGCGCGACTACGAAGAGCTGTATGAGGAGAAGCTCGATCTGCTGCTGACAATCAACCGCGAGAAGCGAGTGACCTGGTCCGGTCAGTTCCGGACACCGCTCAACGATGCCGAGGTCCTCCCCCGCCCCACCGGGCAGGCGCTGCGCATCTGGCGTGCCGTCGGCGGAGCGCCGGCGAGCGCGGTGAAGGCAGGACTGGCCGGGGTTCCCATGGTCATGGCGCACCTCGGCGGGACCACCTCGGTGTTCAAGGGCACCGTCGATGCCTACCGTCGCGCGGCCGCTCATGCCGGATTCGATCCGGCGACCCTGCCGATCGCCACGGCCGGATTCTTCCACGCGGCCGAGACCTCGCAGGAGGCGCTGCGGGGAATGTATCCGCACATCAACGAGGGGATGAAGCGCACGAACGGACAGGGCATGCCCAAGCAGCACTTCGCGCAGAGCGTCGACCCGGCGTCCATCGCGAACATCGGCAGCCCGCAGCAGATCATCGAGAAGATCCTCCACCAGCATGAGGTCTTCGGTCATCAGCGCTACCTCGCGCAGGTCGACTTCGGCGGGATGCCGTACGCGGAGGTGATGAAGCAGATCGAGATCATCGGCACCGAGATCCTGCCCGCCGTGAAGAAGTACACCGCCACCGCGCCTGCGGATTCTGTCTCCGAATCCGCCGGTCCCGCATCCGGCCCTGCCGGTTCCGCTGGCTCCGCTTTCGACTCCGCCGAGGAGGCCCTGTCATGAAGCTGGTTCTGCTGTCCGGGTCGAACGTCGGAACGAAGACCCGGACCGTGATCGATCACCTCGCCGAGGCGGTCGCCGCCTACGACCCCACCATCGACGTGAGCGTCATCGACCTCGCCGAGGTGGACATGATCTTCGCCGACGGGCGGAACTTCACCGAGTACACCGGTGACACCGGTCGGGTGGCCAAGGAGCTCATGGCCGCTGATGCGATGATCATCGGCACCCCGATCTTCCAGGCGTCGATCCCGGCGGCGCTGAAGAACGTCTTCGATCTGCTGCCGACGAGCGCCTTCCTCGACAAGGTCGTCGGCGTCATAGCCACGGCCGGTTCGTCGAAGCACTATCTCATTCCGGCCCAGCACCTGCTGCCGATCCTCAGCTATATGAAGGCACAGGTAGTCCAGCCGTATGTGTTCGTCGAGGGCAGCGACCTTCACCGGGGCGAGATCGTCAGCCACGACGTACTCCAGCGACTCGACCGCCTCGTCGAGGACACGATCGTGCTCACCCGCACGTTTGCCTCGATCCGGGAGGAGCGGGACGCCGCCTACGGGTTCTGATTTCGGGTTCTCAAGCGCCAGCCCTTCTTGAAGTGACCGCACCCGGCCAAAACGGCACTGGTTGAGTTGAATAGCACCGTTTCAAACATGGGCTATCCAACTCAAACTGTGCCGTTGCGGCCGGTGCCCCAGACCACCGGATTTGCCGGGCAAGACGCCCCTGGATAACCTGACAGCGGCAGGTACCAACCGGGACGACCCGGCTGAGTGAGACTCACGATGAGGACGGCCTCAGAGACAGGAAGACCTCTCATGACCGCCGCCCTCCGCACCATCATCACGCCGACCGCAATCCTGCGACTCCTCCTCGGCTGGGGCGTGTTCATCGCCCTGCAATTCACGAGCTCCCTGCTTGCGCAGCCGGTCCCCCTGCCGCTGCTCGTGACCGCACTCGTGGTCATCATCGCGGTCATCCTCATCTGCGCTTTCGGAGTCGTCACCGAGGCCGAACACTTAGCGAACCGCCTCGGCGATCCCTACGGCTCGCTCGTGCTGACGATCTCGATCTGCCTCATCGAGGTCATTCTCATCGCCGCGGTCCTGCTGGGTCCCGGCGACCACGCGACGATCGCCCGCGATTCGGTGATGGCGGTGTCGATGATCATTCTCAACGCTGTCATCGGCCTCTGCCTGCTCGTCGGCGGACTGCGCCACGGCGCACTCACCCACAACCGCACCGGTGTCTCGAACTACCTGGTCATGATCGTCGTGTTCGCCGCCCTCGCATTCGCCGTGCCCGCCCTGATCGGCACCCCCGATGGGGCCTACGAGATCCGGCAGGAGATCCCGATCATCGTGGTCACCGTCGGTGCCTACGTGCTCTTCCTCTACCGACAGATGGGCCCGCAGGCCCACGAATTCATCGAGGTGGCCCCCGTCGGGACTGCTTCGTCAGGTGCCTCATCGACTGCAGGAACGACGCAGTCCTCCCCCACCGAGGCAGCCGACCAGGCCGACGACGCACCTCAGGGAATCGTCGAGATCCTCTCGACCCACCGCGTGGAGATCGTCGTTCGGCTGTTTCTCCTCGTCGCCATGGTGCTGCCAATTGTGCTGCTCTCCCATGACATGGCCACGCTCCTCGATGACGGCCTGGGCCGCCTCGGCGCTCCTGTTGCTTTGTCAGGGGTGGTCATTGCGATGATCGTGTTCCTGCCGGAGACGCTCACGTCTCTGCGCGCGGCGTGGAACGGGGAGATCCAGCGCGTGAGCAACCTCTGCCATGGAGCACAGGTCTCCACGGTGGGGCTGACGATTCCGACGGTGCTGGTCATCGGCATGCTCACCGATCAGCCGATCGTGCTCGCCGAGTCACCGATCAACCTGGCGCTGCTGGCGATCACCCTGCTGGTCTCTGTCATCGGTTTTTCCGCCAAGAAGGTCACGGCTGTCCAGGGGGCCGCTCATCTCATCATCTTCGTCGTGTTCGGTCTCGCGCTCTTCGCGTAAGAGCGGACTGACCGAGCGGACGCGATCTGCGTCAAGGTTTGAGCTGCCCGGAGGGCGGACACCCGACTGCGGTTCGGGAAATGTAGTCTGGCGAGGACAACACATCACCGACCTCAGGAGATACGATGACCGACCGGGCCCCGTCCGCACAGCAGGAATCCACGCTGCAGAAGTCGGCACTGCCCGATGTCTCCCTGGAGGGCTCGAGCCGGTTTGTCGCGGCGACCGGACTTATCGTCGAAGAGGTCAGCACCACCTCGGTGCGCGGTCACGCCGACCTCGACGAGCACCACCACACTCCGTGGGGCGTCGTCCACGGCGGCGTCTACACCTCCATCGTCGAAAGCGCCGGCAGCATCGGAGCGAGCCATGCCGTGGCAGAGCGCGGTGAGTTCGCTGTCGGAGTCCACAACGCCACGGACTTCCTTCGCCCGACCTCGGCGGCCCGGGTCACGGTCACCGCCGAGGCGCTCCACCAGGTCCGCAGCCAGCAGCTGCGGGATGTCGTCATCGCCGATTCCGCGACAGAGAAGGTACTCGCCCGTGGTCAGCTGCGCCTGCAGAACGTGCCGCTGCCGACCGACGCGAAGTAGGTGCGCACTGGACCAAACAAAGCCCCCCCCCACACACACATGGCTGGGGCACCGTCGAGACTGCCACGCAGTTCCTCCGCGAGGTGCGAGATGCCTGTCGGTACGAGCTGCCGGAAGAAGTGGACGTGTCTTGGTGAACGACAACAGATTAAGCGCATGGATCTGCGACCGTCGTCACCGCCAGCGTGCGGCAACGCCGGGGCCGTGGGAAGACAGATCTCAAACCGATTGAAAGAGCGACGGCGCCTCTCTTCTTTTGCAGTCAAGATTCATTGAATAGCCCGGCCCCACAGTTAACTTGTGGGGCCGGGCTATCTAACTCACAGTGCCGTTCGTCGTGTGGCAGAGCATGAAGCGTGGCCGTGCTTTGAAGCTCGGGCCGTCAGTTGAAATAGCGATACACGGACGGAGGTCGACGAGAGGTTATTCTCCAGCGTCCCTGAGGTTTTGTGCAATCAGATCCTCGCGGTCTGGATCGCCCATGCCGAGAGTGACGTATCCGGATCCGCTGAACGTCTCCGAGTTCCTCTCATCCTCGCCGGCTTTTGCCGAACTCATTCTTGTGACCGTAGGTTTATTCGGCTCAGACGGCCACACCTGCACAAGGACATGATCGTTTGGAGTGCCGTCGGGTTCGATCAGTTCGTCGCTACCCGACTTATCTCGACCTCGCACATGAATTCGCACTCGGTAGTCTCGACCGCTTTCAAGCATGTCCGCGTCAGTGCCTGGCTCGTCGGCTTCGCCACCGTCGCTGAAGATGCCGATCAGTATCAAAGGTGCTGCTTCGGCGGCTCGCACGCTCAATTCGACAACATCTTCCCACTCCTGGGCCGGGCCATCTGGGACGCTACCGAGAACTTCGAACGCTGCGTCAACTGGCCCGTACATCGCGCCAGTGTGCAGGGCAATTCCACCTTCGTCGTCAATCGATACCGTTCCTCCGAGAACTGTGTCGGACGTGTCCGTCGCTACAAGAGGAAGCAGATCGAGTCTCCAGTTTTCAGTTTGGGCTACCTGCTTGTACATGTCAGTCATCTGCCTCTTAAAGAATCTGGACGAAGAATGAATCGCCTGTCAGGACGCGGCTCTCTTTAAAGAACTTGCTGAGCTCAGAACCTGCCGCGGAATTTTCCTTCTGGGGAATCATACATGCGCTGTATCCTTTTCCACCCTTAGCCTTGATCCACCGATGCGAGTAGCAGGATCAAGCCGTTCGTGGAATGGAAATGCCCCTCCTGAACTGGGAAAATGATGATGTTCTAAGTCAACATTCCCGTTCAAGAAAGGGGCACCTCTCAGGTGCTATTCAACCACACGCCCGCGTCTGTGTCTCACTCCTTCGACGATGCGAACCTGACGGCCACTACCGGGCTGGTCCCGATCATGGGCCTCGCCCAGATGGCGGGCCTGCCAGACCTCGCCGACGACAGGTTGACCGTGACCACCACCGGAGCCGACAAGGGCGCGAACCCGGCACCGAAACTGGCTACCCTGGTCGCGGGAATGGCTGCCGGGGCCGACTCGATCGATGACATGAACATCCTCCGCCACGGCGGCATGCAACACCTCTTCGATCGTGTCTACGCGCCCTCGACCCTGGGGTCGTTCCTGCGCTCGTTCGCCTTCGGCCACGTCCGGCAACTCGACGCGATCTCTTCCCGTTTCCTGACCAACCTCAACGAGCACACACCGCTGCTACCAGCCAGCGAAGACACTGGACAAGCGATGGTGTTCGTCGATGTCGACGACACCGTCATCGATGTCCACTCCGCGTCGAAGCAGGGAGCTGGATTCGGCTACCAAGGCAGTCGTGGCCTCAACGCACTGTTGGCGACCGCATCGACGGGCGACTCCGGCCAGATCATCGTCGGCCAGCGCCTGCGCAAGGGCTCAACCTCGTCAGCCCGGGGTGCTGACAAGTTCGTCGCCGACGCTTTGGCCACCACGGCCCGAATCAACTCCGGCCTCCCAGCCCTGGTCAGGGCTGATTCGGCGTACTACTCCTCGACTGTGACCAAAGCCGCCCGGGATGCCGGGGCTGAAGTATCGATCACGGTCCGCATGGACAAGAAGGTCAAAGCAGCGATCGGAACAATCAGCGACGGCGCATGGACTGGCATCGAATACCCCGAAGCGATCTACGACGAAGAGACCAGGGCCTGGATTTCGAAGGCCGAAGTCGCCGAGGTCCCGTTCACCGCATTCACCTCGAAGAAGAAGTCCCTGCACGCCGCCGGCCGCTTGGTGGTCCGCCGCATCCCTGAACTCAACGAGACCAAACGCACTGCCGGGCAGGACCCATTGTTCGACTTGTTCCGCTATCACGCGTTCTTCACCACGGTGGACAAAGACCGTTTCGACACCGTCGCTGCTGATCACATCCACCGCAAGCACGCGATCATCGAGCAGATCAATGCGGAGCTGAAGAACGGTGCCCTGGCACATATGCCCTCTGGGGTGTTCAACGCCAACGCCGCCTGGGTAGCAGTCGCAGCGATCACACACAACCTGCTGCGGGCTGCTGCCGGACTCATCGGTGGACGGATGAGCAAAGTGCGCGCTCAGACGCTGCGGACACGGATCATCGGCATCCCGGCCCGGATCGCTCACCGGGCCAGGAAGCTGATTGTGCACCTGCCGAGACGGTGGCCGTGGGCGACGGAATTCGCACGACTCTGGCACGCGGCTCTGAGCCCACCTACACGATCATTGTCCTGACCGATTCGCTCCTGCTCGAGCACGACGCCGCAGGGTCTGGAGGAGACCCCGGGGAATCATCTATGTGGAAGAGACCGGTGAGAGACCGGGACACTACTTCCTGCCCTCGCACCGCGTTCGCACTCGAATCCGAGTGAGCCCCTTGCCATCAAGCGAATCGGTGGATCAAGGCTTAGCACCGACCGGATACGCTTTGTCGGAGATCTTGCATTGGCTGAACGTGCGCCCTGTACCACCGCCGTAATAGGCGCCTTGCTGGGTCGAGGCGAACGGGTATTCATCGCATGAGTAGCCGGACGGTCGCTTGAGCCGTGACGGGCAAGCCTTTGAGCGGTTCTTGGCCGACGACTGTCCCGGCTTCAGCCTCTTGAGCGCCGTTGATTTTCCGGGGAGTCCGCTCTTCTGTGCATCGGTGACGTGCTTGGCGAAGTTGGGGTGAGAAGCCCGGTCATATCCGATTGCGACCTGGCCCTTAGTCATGATGCATCCGGCGGATATTGACTTGTACTCTCGATCGCACCGCACTGGGCTCGCTCCGGCATAGTTGAAGGGCAGCACCTGTGCGACTCTTGGGTGCTTGATTGTGAGGTTCCACGACAGGTTCTGATTCGTGCGGGCGGATTTTCCAGTCCAGTTGTAATAGCTTTCGGCGCTGAGAGTCTTTCCAGCCTTCAACGCCTTTCCTGCCAGCGACGTTAGAGCTCCCGTGCGAGAACAACTTCCGCTGCATTTGGGTGTGTTGCCGACGATCGAGAACTGGTTTCCTGTCCCCGATGTCTTTGAGGTCACGAGTGTGAGCTGGTTTCCGATGCGGGTCTGATTAGTTGCGCTGTACTGGTAGACGTAGGCAGTCCCGGTGAGTGTTCCCAGCACTGCTCCCTTCCCTGAATGATGCTTGATCGTGAGTGGAACACCGACGCAGCCGTTGGTTCTGTCAGACGATCGAACCCCGGACTTGCAAAGATTCTTCGGCAATGGAAGTGCCGCGTGCGGTTTCAGCCCAGACTCTTCCTGTTCTCCCAACGTCACGCAGATACTTGCCCCATCGGGGTCCTTGGAACAAGTTGTTTCAGCCTTGATAGGTTCCGTACTCTGTCCGGATTGTGCCCGTGCTGACAGGCCTTTCTGATCCTCAATCTGTGACGGATCGATGACAATTCGCTCCTGGGCTGGTGCTTGCCCCTCTGAGGGCTTCTCGGCAGCAGTGCTGCTCTGTGCTGGGCCGAGAAGGCCAGATGCCAACGTCAGAAGTCCAATCACTGTCGCAATAGCGAAGTTCAATCGCCCTGCTCTCGTTTCTACCATGTATTCAGTTGCCTTATTTTCGTGTTTCATTAGATGGCCTCGAGGATCGAATGCTTCCGGCACCCCATTTGACATCCCCCAAATGGAGTAGATTTCACAGAAATCTGATGTCAAGTCCCTTTTCGTGGTGTTCTTCGGTAGTTCCTTTAACTTGGTATTAAGCAGCGGGGTCGGGCTACGAATCACGCGGTCAGCGGCATCACCACCCCGACCGGGTCGACCTCGGTCTGCCCATGCAACACCGTCACGAGTTTGCGCATCGAGATCTCCGACAAATAGCGTCTCTCACCGTACTGCCATTCCTCGTGCTGTTCCTGCAACACGGCCCCGATCAACCGAGTCACCGACTCCCGGTTCGGAAAGATCTGAACGACATCAGCACGGCGTTTGATCTCCCTGTTCAACCGCTCGATCGGGTTATTCGACCAGATCTTCTGCCAATGCTGCCTGGGCATGGACACGAACGCCGTCAAATCGACCTCGGCGGACTCGAGCATGTCGGCGATGTCGGGAAACGACGCCCGCAGACTCTCAGCGACTTGCTTGTACTGGGCAATGACGGCCTCGGCTGTGGTCTGGGCGAAGATCGTTGAGATCAACGCGTTGACCGGCTTCGAGTGCGCACTGCCAAGGCGCTGAGTGACGTTACGAGCGAAGTGGACTCGACACCGCTGCCACCCAGCACCGGGCAGGATCGCTTTGACCGCGGCCTTGATCCCCGAATGAGCATCAGAGATCACCAGCGCGACCCCTTCGGGATCAGTCTCGGTGCTCACCTTCAACCCCCGCTCACGCAGCCCACGCAGGACCTGTGTCCAGAAGTCCGTGGACTCGGCATCTCCGACACTCATGGTCAGGATCTCCCGCCTGCCCTGTGATGAGACACCCGTGACCACAGCCACGGCCTGAGACACGACACGACCCCGGTGGCGGACATCGACATAGGTGGCGTCGACGAAGAGGTAGGGAAACCACGTGTGATCGAGTCGACGGGCCAGGAACTCGGCCACTGCCTCGTCGATGTCGGCACAGATCCGCGACACCGTCGACCGAGAGATCCCGGACTCGTTGCCCAAAGCACGCACAAGGTCATCGACCTTCCTCGTCGAGACTCCGTCGATCCAGGCCTGGCAGATGACGGCGTAGAGGGCCTTATCGACCCGCCGACGGGGATTGAGCAGGGACGGGAAGAACGAGCCTTTCCGTAGCTTCGGGATCGCCAGGTCGACTTCTCCCGAGGGAGTTGCCAGGGTCTTCTTCCGCGACCCGTTACGGCGTGTTGAACGGTCTTCGCTGCGTTCGTAGCGGGCGGCACCGATCGTGGCGGTGGCTTCGGCTTCGATGAGGTCCTGGAGGCCAGCTTGGAGCATTTGCCTAAACACGTCGGAGTGGGCGAGGTCAGGGTCGGTCAGGACTTGGTTGATCAGGGTCGACACGGCAGAATTGGGGTCAGCCATCGTGGGATGCCTTTCGTGAGGTTCTTGGCGGAACTACTAGCGGGATCCCACGATGGTTCTTCACATTTTTGGGGGTGAAGTCCCTGGTGGGAATGCCACCACTCTATGGGACTCACCCAAATCTGATGACGTTGGCGGTCGCTCGGCACGCGCTTCTGTAGACTTCCTCGGCAGTTGAAGAAAGCTAAGGCACGCCGACCGGAAAATCCGCGTGCTGGCTCTGCCGGATTGCCGATGGCGAGAGTTTTGCTTAGCCGTATTCCGACGTCTCGGTTGTGGAAAAGATGGTCGCCGCACGCCAACAAACCGGTCGAATAGACGATTGCCGATACGCGTCCGACTCTCCCCTGTCGTTGTCATTAACAGGCACAGCACACACGGCGGTGGCTGCACGTGAGTTCAGTCAAAGCAACCCTCCGCTTCCCAGCTCAGCCGTATACGACCGCTCTTGGCACTCGTCCCGTGATAGCGGCACATAGTTTCCGGCCGCTTCGACGACCTGCTCTTCGGCCTTCTTCTTCGCTCGCGCCTCATCACGCTTCTTTTGCTGGTTGCGCCTCACCATGGAACAAGTTAGTCACTCTTGGACTGCGCCTTTGCAAGGGATCTGATCAATGACCCTCCCCAGCCTCGCCCAGGACACTCAGCTCCCCGCCATCTCCCGCAGGGCGTTCTTGCGGATCTTGCCGGTCGACGTCGTCGGCAGCTCGTCGACGAATTCGATGCCGGCCGGGGCCTTGTAGGAGGCGATGCGGGTCTTGACGAACGCGATGAGGTCGGCTTCGGTCGCCTCGGTGCCGGGCGCAAGGACGACGTAGGCCAACGGTCGCTGTCCCCACTTCTCGTCGGGCATTCCGACCACGGCCGCCTCGGCGACGGATTCGTGGGCGACGAGGGCCTGCTCGACCTCGATCGTGGAGATGTTCTCCCCGCCGGAGATGACGATGTCCTTGGCGCGGTCGAGGATCTGGACGTACCCGTCCTCGTGCATCACGGCGAGGTCGCCGGTATGGAACCAGCCGCCGCGGAATGCCTCGGCGGTGGCTTCGGGAGCGTTGAGGTAGCCCTTCATGACGTTGTTGCCGCGCATGACGATCTCGCCCATCGTCACCCCGTCGCGGGGCACGTCGGTGAGCACATCGTCGTCACGCAGCTCGACCACGCGCACGCGCTCGGCGCTGATCATTCCGATCCCCTGCCGAGACTTCAGCTTCGCGCGCTCCTCCACCGGCAGACCGGTCCATTCGGGCTGCGGTTCGCACGAGGAGTACGGGCCTGAGGATTCGGTGAGTCCGTAGACGTGGATGACCTCGATGCCGAGCCCCTCCAACAGGGCGATCGTCGTCGGCGACGGCGGGGCACCGGCCGTGGTGATCGACAGCGAACCGCCCAGATCGTGGGCCTCCTTGGCCCCGGCGATGGTGTTGAGCACGACGGGAGCACCGGCCATACGGGTGACCTTCTCGTCGTCGATCAGTCGCCACGCCTCGGGTCCGCGCACCGCTCGGATGCACACGTGCGTGCCCGACACCGCGGTCAGCGCCCAGGTCGTGCACCAGCCGTTGCAGTGGAACATCGGCAGCGTCCACAGGTACTTCGTCAGTGGCGCGAAGTCCTGCGTGACGACCTCGCCGAGCGAGTTCAGGTACGCCCCGCGATGGGTGTACATGACGCCCTTCGGCCGGCCCGTCGTGCCCGAGGTGTAGTTGACGGCGATCGTCGCCGTCTCGTCTTCGACCTCAAAGGCGCGGGGTGATTCCGGCGCCAAGGCGGTCCAGTCGGCATACGCTTCCACGCGCAGATCCGCGGCGGCCACCTCACCGGGGGTGCCGTCTTCGTCGGGGTGGACGACGATCGTGTCGACGGCGTTCGCAGCCCCGGCATCGATGACCGGCTGGAGGAGTCCGGCATCGCCGAAGAGGAACTTCGCCTCGCTGTGGCCGAGGATGTACTCGACCTCGGGCGGAGCCAGTCGGGTGTTGAGCATGACGAGCACACCGCCGGCCAGCGGGACCGCGTAGTGGGCGATGAGCGCCTCGGCGCTGTTGGGGGCGAGCACGGCGACCGTATCCCCGGGCTGCAGTCCACGGCGGACGAGTCCTTCGGCGAGGTTCTGGACGGTCTCGGCCATCTGCCGGTAGGTGAAGCGGCGGGGCCCGTCGACGATCGCCTCCCGATCCGGGTGAGCCTCGAGCGAACGCTCGAGGAAGCGCAGCGGAGTCAGGGCGGTATCGAGTCCGGACATGGCAGGTCTCCTCATCGTCGATGATCGTGGCAGCCGTCGCCAGTAACAGCTGCGACGGTGTTCGACTTCAGACTACCGAGCGACTGTGATCGCTCACACACCACCCCTCGCCGAGGCGGCCGGGCGTCACAGTGCACGTTCCCCATCTTCGTGCTTCGAAGTCCGTGTCTGAGCGTTGAACGGTTGATTTCCACAGCCCGACGAGGGCGATGTCGTTGCTATTCGCAGCCGATTCCATCGCCGTCGCGGTCGAGGTGGGACCCGTAGCCGGGGTCGCCTCGGCGAACGGGTGCGGCACCGGCTTCGCGGGCGGCTGTGCAGGTCTCGAAGTAGGACGCCGAACCGGACGAACCGCTGGATGATCCACTCGATGAGGAGCCGGATCCAGACGAATCTGAGCCGGACGAACCCGAGTTCGAGGATTTCTGACCTGCCGGGCGGGTCTCTTCCTTCGTGGTGACGTTGTCACCGTCGCCGGGACCGGGCCAGTCCGCATCCTCGGTGAATGCGGGCTGGTCGTCGCATTTGCCGAGGACGCGTTCCATGGCATCCTTCTCGGCCGGGACCACCCAAAGATCGTATTTGTGTTTCACTGCGATCTGCCGGGCGACGTATTCGCAGCGATAGCTCTTGTTCGGCGGCAGCCAGGTCGCGGCGTCGCCGTCGCCCTTCTGTCGGTTGAGGCTCGAGCTTACGGCAAGCAGGTTGAGGGGATCGTTGCCGAACTCCTTGAGCGTCTCCTCGTCGAAGTTGAAAGCGCCCGTCTGCCACGCGTTCGAGCGGGCGACGACGTGGTCGATGTCGACGGCGTTCGCGCTGCGGTCGAAGTCGTAGGTCTCGCCGGCGTAGGGGTCGTCAAGTGTCCCAGCCAGGACGATGCAGCCTTGGGCTCCGGCCTTGAGGGTGATGTCGGTTAGGTCCCGGCGGAGTACGTCGTTGCGGGTGTCGCAGCCGTTGTGGTCGGTGTCCGATCGCCATCTGAACAGGTCACCGTCGTAGCCGGTCTTCGGGGCCCGGCCCTTGACCGTGAGTTCATCCAACATCGCCGAGGTGGTCCCCGTCGCTGCGCTGCCCGCGCGGCCTTCGTCCCCTTCCCCGCTTTCGCTCTCTTCGTCGGTGTCATCGGACTTCGACGGTGAGGGAGTGTCCTCGCTCGGTTCCGGGGCCTCACGAGTGGGTTTGGGATCGGCCGAACTGGTTGAGGCGGTGTCGATGGCCGGTTGGGCATCCTCGGCGCATCCGGAGAGGAGGCCGAGTGACAGGACTGCTGCGAGTGCCGCAAGTGTGCGGCGCGAGGAAGAGAGCAAGGGCATGGACTTTCGGGCGTGGAGGCTCGCCGGTTCGGCGAGATAGTTCAGACGTGGTCGTGGACCGAGCCGACACGAATGTCGCTGCTCGATCCACTTCGATCAGTCTAGATCCGGCGGCGCGGCGGTGGCATACGGTCGGCAGGAACGTATCCCTTTCGTTAGATCCCCGGATGATCGTCGAGATGAGATTCTCGGCGGTTGCCTCAGTTCTACCGAGGGGAGGGTGAGGTCACCGGCGGGTGGGTGCATGATTGAGGGGAACGGTGAGCAGCCTCGGCGAGGAGGATTTTCGATGCGACACGATGAGGAGCGCCCGCGCACCAGCGGGTTCCTGGCCGACGGGACGGTACCGGGGCACTGGACTCAGGTGCTCGGGGCGATGCGGGCGAACCCGTTCACGCATCTTGCGCTGGATGAGGTACGCACCGAGGCGGCCCACCACCTCATCGTCGCGCCTTCCCCGGAAGTGGCCCGGGCGTGCTTCGGGAAGTTGCTCGACGCGTGCGGGGACTCGGTTGAGATCGTCACCGTCGAGGAGCTCGTACCGGGTCGCGTCCCCGCGGGGACGTGGGTGTTTCTGCCGCACAGACAGGACGGGTGGACGGATCTCGAATCCGCCTCGGCGAAATTGCGGGCGGGACTGCTCCAGGAGAACTCGTCACGCGAGACCGGCGACAAGCTGGTCCTCATGGAGTACGGGATCAACCTGTGGATGTGGGCCGAGCCGCCGTCCAGCGGAGGCGACCCTGTCTGCCACGCCGGTGAGCTCATCAGCTGGGAAAGCGCGTGGGCGCTGGGCACGAGTGATGCCGGCAGTGAGAGTGACACCGGGGCCAGCGCGGATGGCGCGAACGGCGCCAGCAACACGGCCGCCGCGAAGTCTTCACCACCGGCGCCGTCCGCTCGCCCGCCGATCTACTTCGGCCTGCCGCCTATCCTGCGTCAGCGCCGCTGGGAAAGCTGAGCACATTCTCTGGCTCCCCCGCTCACACCCTCACGCCACGGCAACAACCACTCCGGCCGCAAGCAGCAGCACGAAGTAGCCCCAGGCGTGGAGGATCTCGGGGATCTTCGGCACTCGGCGGCGCAGGAACACGATGATCGGCAATCCGCCGATGAGCAGCGCCGCGGCCGCCACCAGGTCGAGCGATCCGACGATGCCCGGGGCGTCGATCGCTGCCGGGGTCAGGATCGTCACGAGCACGGCCGGGCTCATGATCACCAAGGTCAGCGGGTTGGCCAGGGTCGTGGCCACGGTCATCGTCGCCCCGGATCGGCGCATCATCGGCACCGTCATCACCGATCCGCCGACGCCGAGGAACGACGCCAGCCCACCGATCGGCACACCCCAGACCGCTGCGATTCCGCGTCCGCCTTCACTGACCTCGCCGACCTCATCGACAACTGCAGCCTTACGCCGGAAGAACCCGGGCCGAACGAGCAGATCGATGGCCGTGGCCGCGATATACGCGACGAACCCCCACTGCAGCAGCACTTCCGGAGCGAACCTTCCCGCGAACGCACCCAGTCCTCCCCCGAGCGCGAGCAGTCCAAGCAGCCACCACCGCCCCGTCAGGTGGGCGAGCGTCGATCGCTTCGTCGACACCGTCGCGACGATCGCGTTGACGAGCATCACCAGCGCCGAGGTGGCCGCCGCCACCCGTGCCGTGTCCTGTCCGAGGTCCGCATCGACCAGGGTGATGATCGGGACCGTGACGAAGCCTCCGCCGAACCCGAAGAGCACGGTGGTCAGGCCGACGAAGCAGCCGATGAGAACCAGCCCGAGGAACTCCATGCCCTCAGAGTTTCAGAGTCGGGCGATGAGCAGCGGCTGGGTCACGGCGCCGACGTAGCCGATCTCGTCAGCCAGGTCGCCATTGGCGACACCGCGACCATCGGGGCCGACATGGGTGCGGACGTTCATGTTCAGCCACTCGGATCGCGGTTCCCGCGCGAAGGTGAGTGACAGCGACGGTGGGATGAACGTCCACTCCCCGTAGGGCACAGCCGCCGAGACGCCGTTCGCCGAGTCCGCCACGATGACGAAGCGCTGGATCGGGCTGGTGTCCTCCCCTGCGACGAGCGGGATGCGCGGACGCACCCAGACGTCGGCGGCTCCGAGTTCCTGAAGGCCGCCGGAGACGAATCGCCATTCGATGGCACGCCCGTAGCCCCAGTCAGGGCTGATGCCGGGGAAGTACTTCTGCTCCTGCGGTTCCGGCACCGAGGATGTGTCGAAGTTCGCAGCCACCTCGGCGCTGGATTCGGGTGTCGAGCGCATCCGCCACGCGGTCGCGGTGACGGCAAGACGGTCTTCGGCCCAGAGTTTGGCTTCGACGAGTTCGATGCGCTTTCCGGGTCGGACGATGGTCGCCTCGGTGCGGATCCGACCCTGCGGGATCGGCCCGAGCATGTCGATGGTCAACCGGCCGATGCTCATCGCTTTGTCTTCGCGAACGCGTTCGACTGCGCGGGCGAGCAGCGCTGCGGGCGGGCCGCCGTGCTGCATGCGTTCGTCCCAGGGGCTCGTCGTGGCCCGGGTCGAGTCGAATTCGTTCTCGCCGCGAGGAAGGTAGAAAGCCTCGGGCAGTGGTCTGACCTCGTTGTCTGTCACGCGTCCTCCTCAATCGTTCGTTAAGTACTCAGGCTATTGTCTCTCTGCTTTCGCCGCGAAGGCGAGCGCGCGTTCGTCGACCGCGGTTCTCCCGCCATCGGGCACAGCTCCTTCCTCAACCGGGGAGGCCACCTCGGCGACGATGTCGTGAGGAACCCGCAGGCCAGCATGTCCTCCGCGCTGAACCGGTTGCCGGTGAGGACGAATTCGGTCGCTTTCGTCCAGCCCATGAGGCGGTGGAGGTTGACCGATTCGAGTACCGAAGGGATGCCGATGCGCACCTCGGGCATCGAATACCAGGAGTCGCTGCTGCCGATGCGGAAGTCCGCGGCCGACGAACGCACGGTCGCCGAGCTCGCCGATGCCCGCTATGTACTCGAGACAACCGCAGTCGAGCGGGCTTCCGAACCCATGCGGCAGCGGCTGGCTGCCCGCCTCGAGGAGTTCATCGTCGAGCAGCGGTCCGCATTCGCCGAGGCGGACGTCGCCCGGTTCATCGACCTGACGTTGGAGTTCCACCGCGGCTTCGTCGAGGCCGGGGACAACCAGGTGATGCTCGAGATGTACGCACTGCTCTCCGACCGGCACCGGTTCAGTCTGTTCATGATCAGCCGTCGCCTGCTCGACCGCTGTGATGAGATCATCACCGAACACGAAGCACTGGTCACCCACTTGCGCTCGGGTGACTCCGCAGCATTCGCGGCTACCCTGCGCGGGCACATCGAGGAGAACGCCGGCCCGACGCACTGATACTCCAGGGTCCTCCCACTGCGGCCCGACTCGACGCTTCCTCGCAACGGCACAGTTGAGGGTGAGCAGCCCGGCCTAGGGTGAACAGAGCCTTCCGAACGGCATCTTCTTCACAGCACACTTAAAGTCGAGAAGCACTGATTTGAAACAGTGCTTACTGACTCAAACCGTGCCGGGGCCGCTCCGTGGCCGCACGCGCCGAGCAGGTCCTCGGCGATGCGCTCAAAGGCCAGCGGCGGGAGTCGCTCGAGATCTTCACGAAGGTCTACTTCCCGACCGGACCGAAGGGCCACAACGACACCGGTCTGTCGCGCAAGCACATGATGGAGTCGATCAACGGCTCGCTGCGCCGCCTCGGCACCGACTACGTCGACCTCTACCAAGCCCACCGCTACGACTACGAGACTCCGCTGGAAGAGACGATGCACGCCTTCGCCGACATCGTCCGCTCCGGCAAAGCCCTCTACATCGGCGTCAGCGAATGGAACGCCGACCAGCTGCGCGCCGCCCACCACCTGGCCGACGACCTCGGCATCCAGCTCGTGTCCAACCAGCCGCAGTACAACATGCTCTGGCGCGTCATCGAAGAACGGGTCGTTCCGACCTCGAAGGAACTCGGCATCTCGCAGATCGTCTGGTCCCCGATCGCCCAAGGTGCGCTGACCGGCAAATACAAGCCCGGCCAGCCGGTCCCTGCCGGATCCCGGGCGACCGACGAGGACGGCGGCGGCGCGGAATCGATCAGGAGCCGCTATCTTCACGACGACAAGCTCACGGCCGTGGCGAAGCTCGAACCGATCGCCGACGAGCTCGGAATCACGATGGCGCAGCTCGCGATCGCCTGGGTGCTGGCCAATGACAACGTCGCCACCGCCCTCGTCGGCGCCTCCCGCCCCGAGCAGATCGCCTCGAACGCCGAGGCCGCCGGGGTCACCCTCGACACGGACGTCCTCACTCGCATCGACGACATCCTCGGCGACCTGCCGGAGACCGACCCGAACAAGACACAGTCGCCGGCCACCCGCCTGACCTGACCCCTCACCGAGGCGGCCGACCGTCATGATTCCGACCGCGCTCCCCCTGTGGGGCCGCGGTCGGAATCATCTGCACCAGCGGCGGACGTTCCGCACCAGCGGCGGGTGCCCGCACCAACGGGGCGTATCCGCCACCGGGCCGGACGATGAACTCAGCGAATCTCACACCGACCCGGGGCCACCTCGGCGAGGGTCGTACGTTAAACTGCATGAAGCGGTTATATAACCAAAGAATTTATTTCCGGGCGCGATGAGGGGCCGATTCAGCGCACTGCTCCGGTCAGGCTGTCGCTGGAAGACGAGAAGAGACACAGACGACGAACAGGTGAGGGGATGCCATTGGCGAACGGAGACGAGACTCAGACGGACCCGACAGAAGGCGCCCCGATCAACCGGAACCTCGTTCTCGCCATCCTCGTCTCCGGCGCGTTCGTCATCATCCTCAACCAGACGTTGCTCAACACCGCCCTGCCGCACTTCATGTCGTACTTCGACATCACCTCCGGCGCGGCTCAGTGGGTGACGACGAGCTTCATGCTCGTCAACGGCATCATGATCCCGGTGACCGCGTTCCTCATCGAGAAGTTCACGACACGCGGTCTCTTCTTCACCGCCATGGGCCTGTTCATCCTCGGCACGATCGTCTGCGCGATCGCCCCGGTCTACCCGGTGATGCTCATCGGCCGCGTCATCCAGGCCTCAGCCGGCGGCATCATCATGCCGCTCATGCAGACGATCCTGTTCGCGATCTTCCCCGTCGAGAAGCGCGGATCAGCCATGGGCACCTTCGGCCTCGTCATCGCCTTCGCCCCGGCCATCGGCCCCAGCCTCTCCGGCTGGATCGTCGACCACCTGCCGTGGCAGACGCTGTTCTACATGATGCTGCCGATCGCGATCATCGACCTCGTGGTCGCGTACTTCCTGCTCAAGAACGTCACCGATCGCACCTTCCCCCGTCTCGACATCCTCTCGATCATCCTCTCCACCCTCGGATTCGGCGGACTGCTGTTCGGCTTCGGCACCGCCGGTGATGCCGGATGGGTCAGCGCCCAGGTGCTCATCCCGCTGGCCGTCGGTGCGATCTGCCTGACGTTCTTCATCACCCGGCAATTCAAACTCGAGCAGCCCATCCTCGAGTTCCGCATCCTCCGCTACCGCATGTTCACCCTCAACACCCTGCTGGGCATGTGCGTGTTCATCGTCATGGTCGGCGGCATGATGGTCCTGCCGCTGTACATGCAGAACATGAATGACTTCTCGGCAATGGAATCGGGCCTGGTTCTGCTCCCCGGCGCCGCAATGATGGGCTTGATGTCTCCGGTGACCGGTCGCATCTTCGACGCCATCGGTGCCAAATGGTTGGCCGTGACCGGCTTCATCCTGCTCACCGGAACCACGTTCCTCTTCGCACGCCTGGAGACGGACACCTCGTTCGTCTACCTCGCCGTGGTCAACACGGTGCGCATGTTCGGAGTCGCCATGGTGATGATGCCGGTGACCACGGCCGCGCTCAACCAGCTGCCCTCGCACCTCATCCCCCACGGCACCGCCCTGAACAATACGATGCGTCAGATCGCCGCTTCCGTCGGCACAGCAGCGCTCGTGACAGTCATGACCTCGGCCGCGCGCAATCCGGAGACCTACGGGATGGCCGGCCTGGTCCACGGCGCGAACGTCGCGTTCTTCGTCGCTGCCTGCGTCGGCATCCTCGGCGTCATCGGTGCGTTCTTCATCAAGAACTCCCACGGACTCGAACCGGGACAGAAGACGACCGCCGGAAAGTGACCCCGGGGCACCTCAGGCGCCGAGCCGGTCCCCTCGGCAGCTCCGAACCGTGCCCAGCCACGACCGGCTCAGCTGTCCCCGGCAACTCCCGCCCGTGCTCACCACCGCAACCGGCTCAGCTGCCCCCGGTGCTGCGCATCTGCATCGTCCGCGCGATCCACGACAGGGCACCGGCGAACAGCAGAAGCAGAGCGCACACGAGGAAGGTCGACGATGACCCCAGATAGGTGAAGCCGAGCCCGCCGACCACCCCGGCGATGGCCAGCCCGATGTCGAAGTTCATATTCCAGGCGACGCTGGCCCGGCTCGGCGAACTCACCGAGGCGAAGGCCATGACGAGGCTCGCCGACTGCATGGCACCCAAGCCCAGTCCGATGATGAGCATCGCGACGAACAGCGCCGCACCGTAGAAGACGACAGCGCAGACCAGTCCGATCGCGGTGAGGACGAGACCCAAGATATTGAGGGCGAAAGGCGGGAAGCTGTCCGAGACGGCTCCGACGACGAAGCGTCCGATGACCGCCGATACCTGCATGCCCGCGATGAACAGAGCCGCCGCCGCGACGTCTTCGCCCGGCCCGAAGCCGACGATGATCCCGAAGACGATCATGCCGACGAGGAACGGTGAGAGCATGAGGACGAGCCCGAGGGCCTCCCCCGCCCGGCGCCCGACCTTCCGCCGGCTCCGCTTCTCGTTGCGACCGGGCCGGATCCCGGCCGTTTCGCTACCTCGCGCCGATTCTCCCGCATCGTCGTTCCCTCGCCGAGGCGACCGACCGGGCACGTATCTGAGCACCGTGGGGATGGCCAGGAGGAGACAGCCGCAGACGATGATGCGGAAGATCCAGATCGGGATCGTCTCGACCAGCCACAGTCCCAGCGGTGCTCCGACGGCCGCCGCCAGGGAGGTGATCCCGCCGAAGAAGCCCAGCGCCTTGCCGATTCGTCCCGGCGAGGTCGTGCCCGGAACCGCAGCGTTGGCGAGGACGACGAAGAGCCCGAACCCGGTGCCCCCGCAGAGTCCGGCGAGGATAAGCGCCAACAGCGGCGGGGTGATGAAAAGCCCGAGCAGCTGGCCCAAGAACTGCAGCACAAGAGCCAGCATGAGCGAGACCTTGAAACCGAAGACGCGACCGGCCCACGGAGCGAAAGGCTGGGCGACGATGACACCGATCATCATGGTCGTCAGCACCGACCCGCCGGTGACCGTCGACAGTCCATCCGTTGACGCAATCGTCACCATCGTCGAATAGCTGAAAAAGAAGGCCGAGAATCCGAACATCGCCGTCCACACCAGACCCAACAGGGCCGGGGTGTACGTCGCCTGAGACGGATGTTCGGGGTCCATAGTCCGAGGTTACGACATCGGCACTGCATCTGCCGTGTCAGCATCGTCTGCCTCTCTTTCGGCGGACAAGTGTTCACCTGCGAGTCAGAATGATCGCCTACCATCGGCACATGAACTCATCAGAACTCAACCGCGATGCCACCAGCGGCACCATCGATACCGCGTTCGTCCTCAAGTTCGAGCCGCTCTACGTCCTCACGGATCTTGAGTCGGAGATCTTCAGCGCCATCGGCCCGAAGACGAAAGTTCGCGAATCGTTCAAACGCAAGCACTTCCTCAAAGTCGCCGAGTGGAAGGCCATCGGCGTCCTGCCGAGTCTTGAGGAGATCCCATCCGATGACATCGACTTCGTCACCGGCGTCGCCCTCGATGACGACACACCCAACCGCTTCCGGCTGCCGGTGCTGCAGATGCTGCCCGGTGTGGGAATCCCGATGGCCAGCACTCTGCTCACCGTCGTGAATCCGAAGAAATTCTCCATCATGGATTCCCGGGCGCTGACCGTGCTGCACGACTACAACCTCGTGCCCACTGACAACCCGGCGCAGATGGACTACCAGACCTACCGCAAGCTCTTGAAGTCCCTGGCCAAGGGCGCCAACTGTGCGCCGATCGATCTGTACCGGGCCCTCATCGCTTATTCGCGGCAGGAGAGGCTCTGAGCCGGTCACCGGAAGCCGGTCTCCCCGCGGCCTGCAGCGCCGGGATGACCTCATTGCGGGTCAGCGGCGCGAACTGACGGATATCGGTGTCCGCGGGCAGCGGGTCGATGGGAAACCAGCCGGCTTCGGCGATCTCGGCCAGGTGCTCGATGTTCTCGACGTCGAGCGCCTCGGGCACACCGTCGTAGCGGAACACGTCAGCGATGACTCGGTGATCGGCCTCGTTCGCCGCCGCCGCAGCGAATGTGCCCAAAGCGCGCAGCCGGTGCCGGTCCAGATCGAGTCCGAGCTCCTCGGCGATCTCGCGGACGATGGTGTCCTCAGCGGTCTCCCCGTCTTCGGGTTTGCCGCCGGGCAGCATGAAGGAACTGGTCCCTGCCTTGCGCACCATGAGCAGTTCCCGGCGCTGCGGGTGGAGAAGGACGAGCGCGGAGACGCGGATGTCATTCATTCCGACCACACTCCGGACGCGCCTCGGCGGTGGGAATCGAGCAGGTGCGTATCGACCATGCCGATGGCCTCCATCAGCGCATACATCGTCGTCGGCCCGACGAAGCGGAACCCCTTCTTCTTCAGCGCCTTCGACAGTGCCACGGATTCCGGTCCGGTCGTCGGGATCTCGGCAATGGTACGCGGTCGCGGGGTCTGCGCAGGCTGGAACGACCACAGGAACGCATCGAGTCCGCCGTCTTCACGCAGTTCGATCACGCGCGCGGCATTGTTGATGCAGGCTTCGATCTTGCCGCGATGGCGGATGATCCCGGAATCGGGCAGCAGCTGTTCGATCTCGCCTTCGCCGAAGCGGGCCACGGCATCGGGATCGAATCCGGCGAAGACCTCACGGAATCGCTCCCGCTTCTTCAGGATCGTCAGCCACGACAATCCGGCCTGGAAACCTTCGAGGCTCATCCGCTCGAACAGGCCGGCCTCGTCGTGGATGGGCAGACCCCATTCGCTGTCGTAGTAGTCCAACAGCATCGGGTCGCCGTACGCCCACGGGGTGCGAGCCAGCCCGTCGTCGCCGATGACGGCTCCGCCCGGTGAGCTCGGCTGTGATTCGTCGTCCATCCTCAAACCGTATCGCGTCGGGCTGACGTCACCCGAACCCTGCGCACCGTGCGTGCGGAGAAATGACGACGCCCGGGACCACCGGCCGTCAGGCCGGGATCCCGGGCGTCGCACTCACCCGGTGAGATTCAGTCATCCGGATGCCGCAATTCAGTCATCGCCGTGGATGATGTTCTCCTGCAGCTGCAGGAATTCGACGTGGCGTTGGTACTGGTCGAGCACGTCATCGATGATCTGCTCCTTCGAGAAGCCCATGATGTCGTAGCCCTGACCGGTGCCTCCGTCGAGGTAGACCTCCATCCGGTAGTAGTCCTCGCCGGTTCCGCGGGGAACCATTCCACCGAACGACGGCACGCTGACCTTGTGCGGCCACACCTGATAGCGGAACGGGTACTCCCCGTCTCCGTCGACCTCGAACTGGAAGAGTTCGCCGTCGTCGACGAACACACCTTCGTTGTCGACGCGACCGCAGCGTGACGAGATTCCGCGGCCTTCCATCTCTGCAGCCACCTCGTGGAGGGTGGGAATGAGGACCTTCTGCTCGAACTCCTCGGCGCGCGCCCGATTCGGGAAGGACAGCACTCGGCCGAGCTGACGCTGCCAGGTCTCGTGACCGGGACCCCGGGAACGACGGGCCAAGGATCCGGGCAGGGTCGTATCGACACTGTCGACGCGGTTCGCCTCGACCCGCAGCGCCTTGTACAAACCGATCATGACGAGGATGACGACGAAGGCGAAGGGCAGGCCCATGATCACCGTCGCGCTCTGCAGGGCGCCGATGCCTCCGACGAGCAGCATCGCCACCGTCAGGGCACCGGTGAGCACGGCCCAGAAGATCCGCAGACCGGCGCGACCGTCCTCGGAGGGGTTGCGCAGATTCGACGACAGGTTCGCCATCACCAGGGCCGCAGAGTCCGCGGTGGTGACGTAGAACAGCAGAGCCGTGAGCGTGGCCAGACCCGCGATGAGGAAGAAGGCCGGATAGCGGGAGAGCAGGTCGTAGAAGCCGCCTTCGGGGCTGACCATGACCGCTTCGCCGAACTCCACATCACCGTTGCGGATGATGTCCAGGGCCGAGTTTCCGTAGATCGAGATCCACATGAAGATGTAGATGAACGGAATCGTCAGGGTGCCCAACACGAACTGACGGATCGTGCGCCCGCGGGAGATGCGGGCGAGGAAGAGACCGACGAACGAAGCGAAGGCGATCCACCAGGCCCAGAAGAACAGGGTCCAGTCGGTCATCCATGTTCCGGTGTCCTCGAAGGCGAAGGTCTGACCGGCCATGTCCGGGAACAGGCGGACGAAGTCCGTGACGTTGAGGACGAAGGCGTTGAGCAGGAACTGCGTGTTCCCGGCCACGAGCACCCAGAAGCTCAGCGCAATGGCGAGCACGACGTTGAGGACGGAGAGGAACTTGATGCCCTTGTCCACGCCCGAGACCGCCGAAAGCGTGGCGACTCCGACACCGACGACGACGATGCCGACCTGGGCAGCGGTGCCGACCGGGATCCCGAAAACCGTGTTGAGGCCGACGTTGACCATGACGACGCCGATGCCCAACGAGGTGGCGACACCGAAGATCGTGCCCAGCAGAGCAGCGAAGTCGACCGTCTCACCCAAAGCGCCATGGACACGCTTGCCGAAGATCGGGGCCAACGCCGAGCGGATCGCCAACGGCATGTTCATCCGGTAGGCGAAGTACGCCAGAGCCATACCCATGAGTGCGTAGAGTCCCCAACCGCTCAGGCCGTAGTGGAAGAGCGCCCATACGGTGGATTCGCGGGCCGCGGCGACCGTCTCGGGCTCCGTGCTCGGCGGGGTGAGGTACATCGTGACCGGTTCGGCCACGGCGAAGAACATGAGGTCGGTGCTGATGCCGGCCGCGAAGAGCATCGACGCCCAGGCGACGAGGCCGAATTCGGGCTTCGAGTGCTCGGGGCCGAGCTTCGTGTTGCCGTAGCGGGAGGCCGCCAGGTAGATGACGAAGACGAGGACGACGAGAACGAGAAGGACGTAGAACCAACCGAACCAATCGGAGGTCCAGCCGACGACGGCACCGAGGACCGCCTCGGCGTTGGTCGGTGAGATCAGAGCCCATACGGTGATGGCGAGAGCCACCGCGGCCGCGGCCGCGAATACACGCTTATTCAGGGGCGGAAGCGACGGCTTCACCGTGCCCTTCGCTTCTCCCTTCGGTTCACCCGGCGGGGTGTCGACTGATGCTGACATGGTTGTGCTCCTTATCCGGACGCTGTTGCGTCGTGGCATCGGACCCGATCGAACGACATGCTCAACCGGGCATGATCAACGGCTGTTGCTGAAAGATATTCCGTCCTCGCCGAATCCCCGGTTCCACGGGAACGGCCAACAATGGAGGTTACCACATAGACACTTCCCGTCATTTGTCCTGTTATGCCACGCGATTCTGCAGATCAGCGGCTCACCCTCGCCGAGGCGGGGCTCAGAGGGAGACGAAGAGCAGCGCGGCCGCCATCACCACCCCTGCGCCGAGGAACGTGATGACGGTGTAGCCGAGGATGTCACGCATCTTCAGCCCGGCGATGGCGAGCACCGGCAGCGCCCAGAACGGCTGGAGCATGTTCGTCCACTGGTCACCGTAGGACACGGCCATGATCGCGACCGACGGGTCGACGCCGAGCTGATTGGCCGCATCGAGCATGATCGGGCCCTGTACGGCGAACTGTCCGCCGCCGGAGGGGACGAAGAAGTTGACGAGTCCTGCCGAGATGAGCGCGAGGACCCCGAACGAGGCCGGGTTCGCGATCGAGACGATGGCGTCGGAGAACACCGCGATGAGTCCGGTGGTCGACATGATGCCGAGAATTCCTGCGTAGAGCGGGAACTGCAGGAGGATCTCGCCGACATTCGATGCCGCCTCCTTCGTCAGGTGGATGAGTTCGAAGGGATTGCGCACGAGCAGCAGGATGAGCGCGAGGAACGACCAGTTGACGATGTCGAGTGTCAGTCCCCCTCCCTGGGCGAAGTGGATGACGAGATAGACGACGAGCGCCAGACCGATGATGAGGGTGAGGATGCGCGAGGCATCGATGCGATCGGCCGGTGTCACGACCTCATTGTCGGCCTGCGACTGCGTCTCCGAGCTCACCGAGGCGGGCAGTTCGTAGACGGGGGCACCGGCCTTGGGTGCGACGAGGAAGAAGAGGAGACCACAGACGATGATGACGCCGGCGATGGCCAGCAGGTTCCAGCCGGCGAAGATCGTCTCGGAGACGGGAACCGTCTGCCCGCCGAGGGATTCGGAGAGGAAGGAGTCAGGGGTGGCCGCGGTCAGCGGGCCCGATCCCGAATAGCCCATATGCCAGACGACGAATCCGGAGTATCCGGCGGCCACGAGCAGCGGGAAGTGGACCTTGATCCCGCGTTCGCGCGACTGCACGGCGATCTCACGGGCGAGCAGAGCGCCAACGACGAGGCCGAGGCCCCAGGTGATGAGGCTGGCGAGAGCGGCGACGAGGAAGACGAAGACATAGGCGAAGGTGGCGTTGCCCGGGACGCGGGCGAGCCAGGCCAGCAGTTTCCGCACGGGTCCGGTGTTGGCGAGGATGTGGCCGAGCAGGAGGATCAGACACATCTGCGTCATGAACTCGAGCAGTCCGGCCAGTCCCTCACCCCAGCCGACGACTACGTCGGTCGGGCCCGCATCGGTGAAGATGAACGCAAGGACGGCGACGATGAGGGTGAGGACGATGGCGAAGGTCAGGGCCGAGGGAATCCACTGTTCGAGGAATCGGTTGACCGGCCGCATGATCCCTTTTGAGGCTGCGGCGTTGACCTGGGTCGACGGCTTCGGTGCCGACATGGGAAGACCTCCCGCTGAGATTTATGAGAATTGGCTGTGTGTGGTCTCAGCATACAATCAGGGCGCTGTCTCCCGGTAGGAGACAGCGCCCTGACGGCGATCACAACCCGGTCACGATCGGAGCCCGGATTCGCAGGGCTCCGAGCACCTCGATCAGTTCTGTTTGTACACGAGCTGCTTGTTGACGAATTCGTCCATCGCCAGCGGTCCGAGCTCCCGGCCGACGCCGGAGCGCTTGACTCCGCCGAAGGGCAGGTATTCGCGTGTTCCCTCCGGAGCGTTGAGGAAGACCATGCCGGAATCGATCTGGTCGCCGACGCGTTCGGCCCGGGCGATATCGGTCGAGAACACGGCGGCCCCCAGACCGAAGGGGGTGTCGTTGGCGAGCTCGACGGCTTCTTCCTCGCTGCTGACCTTGTAGACGATGACAGCGGGTCCGAAGAGCTCTTCGTAGTATCCGCGCATGCCCTTCTGCACATCGGTGAGGACGACGGGTTCGACGTAGGCTCCGCCGCCGTCGTACTTCTTACCGCCGGCCAGCAGGGTCGCGCCCTCGCTGACGGTGTCCTGGACCTGTTCGACGAAGCGGTCGGCGGCGGCCACCGACGACAGCGGGGACAGTCGGGAGCCTTCCTCGCCGGGCACGGCGGGGGTGTTCTTCTGGGCCGCCTCGGTGATGGAGGAGACGAAGTCGTCGTAGATGTCGTCCATGACGATCATCCGCTTGGGCGAGTTGCAGGCCTGGCCGGTGTTGCCCATGCGGGTGTTGAAGAAGGTCTTCGCGGACTTCTGGACGTCGTCCGTGTCGAGCAGAATATAGGGGTCGGATCCGCCGAGTTCGAGTACGACCTTCTTGAGGTTCTTTCCGGCCTCGGCAGCGACGGCGGCACCGGCGCGTTCGGATCCGGTCAGGGACACTCCGTGGTTGCGCGGGTCGGGCAGGATGATGCCGGCGACCTGCTCGTTGCTGGCGTAGATGTTGATGTACGCGCCTTCGGGCAGGCCTGCCTCGATGAAGATCTCTTCCATCATCTGTGCCGAGCGGGGGCACTGCGGGGCGTGCTTGAGCAGGATGGTGTTGCCCAGGGCCAGGTTCGGGGCGGCGAAGCGGGCGACCTGGTAGTAGGGGAAGTTCCACGGCATGATGCCCAGAAGCGAGCCGACGGGCTTGCGGCGGATCATGGCGGTGGCGTCCTTGGGTCCGCGCAGTGGTTCGTCGGCCATGAAGGCTTCGGCGTTGTCAGCGAAGTACTTGTAGATCATCGAGCACAGCTGGACTTCGCCCTTGCCTTCGGGCACGGATTTGCCCATTTCGAGCTTGATGACTTCGGCGAGCTCTTCGGCGCGTTCGGCGTAGATCTCGGACACGCGGGTCAGCAGTGCGGCGCGCTCGGCTACCGTGGTCCGGCTCCACTCGTCGAATGTCGTCGCCGAACGATCGAGGGCCGCGAGGATCTCGGCATCGGTGGCGGTGGGGAATTCTTCGGCGACCTGGCCGGTCGCCGGGTCGGTCACGCGATACATGGTGGTCATGGCAGTCCTCTTTCACTTCGACGGGGTTGTGCGATCTCCTGTGGTGTGATCGCAGGTCCATCCCCCACGCTATGGCCGAACGCCGGCGTCGGCAACGGGGGGCTCATTTCCTGGGCGGATTCCCAGCCGTCACCGAGGCGGACGGCCCGCTCCGGCGGTGCGTTCACGGGCACCGCCGGGTCGGGTCCAGTCCGGTTTCGCGTCGCTGTCAGTGTCTGCCGAGGGTCCTCAGCCGGTGACGCCGGTGAGTTCGTTTGGCGCGTGCGGCAGCTCTCCTTCGGCCATCACCTCACCGGATTCGAGGTCGACGATGTGGATCGTCTTCCCCGCCGGATCGCTGACATAGGCAACTTCGCCCTGGACGAAGAGCGTCGGGCGGGCCTGCTGCCATTCGACGGGCTCTTCCCATTCGTCGATGACCGGATATTCCTCCGTCACCGAGGCGGTGGCGGGGTCGATGATCTTCAGCGTGCCGTCCGTGGTCAGGACGACGCCTTCCCCGTCGGGTCCGCGGCCGAGCGACCGGAAGCTGTACGAGGCGCCGAGGTCGACGAGCTTGAGTTCGCCCGACTTCGTATCGGTGATGCTCACCCGTTCGGGGCGTTCGAGTTCGGCGTCTTCGTCGACTTTGTAATCGCCGAGTATGTACTGCGATTCATCGCTTCCGGACTGATTGCCGATGCGCCCGAAGGAATCGGGGGCATCGATCTTCTCGAACTTGCCCTCCTTGTACAGCAGGATTCCGTCCTCGCAGCCGAGCGCGATGACCTCGTCCTTCGCTGCGGCCTCGCCGTGGACTCCGGGGCAGTCGTCGCTGCCGGCGATCTCCTTGCCGGAGTCGTCGACGACCTTCGCACCCGAACGCTCGTCCTCGGTGCCGACCGTGTGCAGCATCGACCCGTCGGCCAGCTTCACGGCGACTCCGTGATGGGGCTCTGCGGCTTCGGTGACCTCGGGCTGCGGGTCGCCGTCGGAGAAGTCATCGGTGTCGAAGGTCTGGATCTTGCCGTCGCCGTCGCCGAAGAGCACGGTGGTCTCGCCGTGGTTGACGACGTGTCCGGGCAGCTCGGTGTCGAAGACGGTGTCGGTGAGCTGCGGGTCGGCGGCGTAGCTGTGGGTGTGGTCGCCATGGGGCTGGGTCCAGACTCCGGCATCGAAGAGCCGGAATCCCTCGGCGACGGAGACCATGAGGTGGCGGCCGTCGCCGACGGGGTTGAGACGGTTGAAGCCCTCAATCTTCGTGTCGTCGATGACCTCGAGCGTCGTCGCGTCGAGGGTGAGGATCCCTCCGTCGTAGGTAGTCACGATCCGCGGCTGGGCACCGGCGAGCTCCTGGGCGTGCCCTTTGTCGTCCTTGCTGTCTGCGGCGCCCGCGGTCTTCTCGTCCTTGCCGACCGCGTCGTAGTCGGTGGCGTCGTCGCCTGCCTGGCATCCGGTGAGCAGCAGCGCCGAGGCGACCACCGCCGATCCGAGCATGTGTCGTTTCATCATTCGCACTCTCTAGTTAGTGAGACTCGTTATCATTAACAGGTCGATACTAACCCGATGCAGGATGGATATGCGAAATCAGATGACGATCGAGGTCGACGAGAAGCTCGGTGGCCTGAGGGGTCCGGATCGATCCGCCGAGGGCCGGGCCGGACTATGTCATGGGTCACTGTTACGGTAGTGCCATGCCCAGTGTGACTGAACTCGTGAAGCGCTACTACTCCACCGTCGATGCCGGAGATGCGGGCGCCACCTCGGCGCTGTTCGCCGCCGACGCCAGCTATGATCGGCCCGGCTATCCGACGATGGTCGGCCAGCAGATCACCGACTTCTACCACGGCGAACGCGTCATCGAAACTGGTGCGCATTCGCTGCAGGAGATCATCGTCGACGGCGACCGCGCATCCAGTCGCGGAGTCTTCAGCGGCCGCCTCAAGGACGGCTCGGAGACCTCGGTGGGATTCGCGGATTTCTTCCTCTTCGACACCGAGGGTCTCATCGCCGAACGCACCACGTACTTCTACCAAGCAGCGGTCTGAGTCCCTGCGGCCCCGAAAATAGGTCACTATCGGATACTTCTGAGCCCGGAAGTTATCCGATACTGACCTCTATTTGGGACGAATGCGTCTCAGCGCCCCTGACCGCGGGCTTCGAGGACCGCTTTCTGGATCCGGTCGCGGACGGCGGCGGCCTGCGGAGTCGGCGTCGGGCCATAGGCTTCTTCGACCTGCTCGAAGACGTCTTCCATGGCTGCGGGGTCGACGTCGACGGGCAGATCCTCAATGGCGGCGAAGGCCGGGCCGATATGGTCCATGAACCCGCGGATCCCGGCCTCTCCCCCGCCGAAGTGCATGCCTTCGAACTGGCCGATGGCCGACCAGCGCAGACCCAGCGAACTCTTCAGCACCGAGTCGAGATCCTCGGCGGTGACGACCCCGTTCTGCACGAGCGAGATCGCTTCCTTCATCAGCGCATTCTGCAGCCGGTTGCCGACGAATCCGCGGATCTCACGCCGCAGCACCACCGGCTCGCGGCCGCAGCTGCGATAGAACTCGACGGCGGCGTCCACGGTCTCCTGGGAGGTCTGCGGGGAAGGCACGACCTCGACGAGCGGCATCAGGTGCGGCGGATTGAACGGGTGGCCGACGATGACGCGGGGTGCTGCGGACTCCGGGAGCGCGGCTGCGATCACTGAGGCCGGGATCGTCGACGATGAGGTTGCGAACACGGTCTCGGTTGGAGCCGCCTCGGCGATCTGGGAGAACAGCACCGGCTTCGATTCGGGGTCCTCGGGACCGGCTTCCTGGACGAAGACGACACCGGCCACGGCGGCTTCGACGGTCTCGGCGATTTCGACGGTGCCGACCTGCGAGGCCAGCTCATTCCGGGCGGAAGCGTCGGCGGTGACCTCGGCCTGCAGCCCGGCGACCACCTGGGCGAGGTCGGATCGCGGGTCGAAGACCCGCACCGTGTACCCGCTGCGGGCGAAGAGGAAGGCGAACGATCGGCCGATGGTTCCGGCGCCGATGACGGCGACTGTTGAGCTCATGCGTCCAGGCTATACCCGGCCCATCCCGGCCGGCGGCGGAGTTCACTCAAGCGTGCGGGGACGTTCACTCACGCGCGTGTCGGCCGCGTCTCAGCATGCACTGGCCCGTTCGCCGTAGTCGAATCGTTGCCCTGGACCTCCCGCCGTGGCCGGGATCGGGTGGCACAATGAACCCATGAGCGCGAACCCAGAACTGAGAACAGTGGACTCGGAGATCCTCGCCCTGGCGGAGGACGAATACGCCGCCGCTGCGGAGACCGCGCGCATCGACGTGCGCGAGATCCACACCGCCGACGAGGCGGCCAGGGCCTCGATGCTGCTCGACGAAGTCTGGAACGTCGACGAGACCGGCACGAACGTGTTCGAACCCAGCCTCATCATCGCCTTCGCCCACGCCGGCAACTATGTCTCCGCCGCATACAGCGTCGACGAACCCGACGAGATGATCGGTGTGACCATCGGCTTCTTCGGCCAGCCTCTGGGCACGGTCATGCACTCGCATATCGCCGGGGTCCGCCACCAGATCATCGGCCGCGGCGCCGGATCCGCGATGAAGCTGCACCAGCGTCTGTGGTGCCTCAACTTGGGCATCACCGAGATGACCTGGACCTTCGACCCCCTCATCGCACGCAACGCGTACTTCAACTTCCAGCGTTTGGGCGTCGGCATGGTCGAATACCTCGAGGACTTCTACGGGCAGATGCGCGACGGAGTGAACTCCGGCCAGGCCAGCGACCGGATGATGGTGTCCTGGCCGCTCGACCGTCCGGCACGGGCCTCGGTCGTCGATCCCGGATCGGCCTTCCCCTGCCTGCGCGCCGATGATGACGGCGAGCCGCTGCTGAGCGAAGTGCCGAAGGAGACCGAATTCGTCTCACTCGACTTCCCCTCCGACATCGAGGACCTGCGCGGCCAGGATGCCGACCTCGCCAGCCGCTGGCGACTGGCGCTGCGCACCGTGCTGACCGGCCTCGTCGGCGACGGTTGGGTCGTCGACACCTGCCTCAAGGGCGGCACCTATCTCCTCCACCACCCCTGAGGCCCGTTCACCTCTGCGTCACCTGATTCGTGTTCACTGATCCGATGACCACTGCACCTGCCCGCACCGCCGAGGTGGCCGGATCGTTCCTTCGCCTGGGCCTGACGTCGTTCGGCGGCCCCGTCGCCCACCTCGGGTACTTCCGCGAGACCTTCGTCGGCCGCCGCTCCTGGCTGGACGACCGCGAATACGCCGACCTCGTGGCCCTGTGCCAGATGCTGCCCGGCCCCGCGTCGAGTCAGGTCGGCATGGGACTCGGGCTGCGCCGAGCAGGTCTGCCTGGGCTCGCCGCCGCGTGGGTGACCTTCACTCTGCCGTCGGCGATTCTGCTCACCCTCTTCGCGCTCGGGCTCTCGGCCTTCGGCGAGCTCGGCGATGCCGGATGGCTGCTCGGACTCAAGGCCGCCGCGGTGGCCGTCGTCGCCGGTGCCGTGCAGTCGATGGCGAAATCGCTGACCCCGGATGCCCGGCGCGCGAGCATCGCCGGTCTCGCCATCGTCCTCATGCTCGTCATCCCGAACTCGATCGTGCCGACGGCGCTCGTCCAGGTCGCCGCGATCGTCCTCGGCGGAGTGCTCGGTCTGGTCTGGCTGAAACGGCCCCACAGAGGGGCGAAGAATCGGGAAACCCCCGCCGAGACCCGCGTTGCCTCGCGTGGCGCCAGGCGACTTGGCGTCTCCGCCCTCATCGCCTTCGTCGCGCTGCTCGTCGGACTGCCCGCGCTCACCGCAGTGACCGGGGACGCGACGATTCGTCTCATCGACATCTTCTATCGGGCCGGGGCGCTGGTCTTCGGCGGCGGTCATGTCGTCCTGCCGCTGCTCGAGGCCGAACTCGTGCCCACAGGGCTGATCGATCACGACACGTTCCTCGCCGGCTACGGTGCCGCACAGGCCGTCCCCGGTCCGCTGTTCACCTTCGCGGCGTTCCTCGGCGCGTCGATGACGTCGGGACCGACCGGCATCCTCGGCGCCGGCATCGCCCTGCTGGCGATCTTCCTCCCCGCCGGTCTGCTGGTGATCGGGATCCTGCCGTTCTGGGAACGGCTGCGCGCCTGGGAACCGGCGACGGCGACACTGACCGGAGTCAATGCCGCCGTCGTGGGGCTGCTGGGGGCCGCGCTCTACGATCCCGTCTTCGTCGCGGGGATCACTTCGCCTGCGACCCTGGCCCTGGCCGTCGCCGCCTTCGTTGCCTCGACCATGTGGAAGGTCCCGGCGTGGGCGACGGTCATCGTCGCCGGGCTGCTCGGCTGGCTGCTGCTGTGAACCGGACGGTTCACGTGGCAGCGATGACCGTGGTCAGGACACCTGCCGGTTCATGCGGCCTTGGCGACCGAGATCAGGACTCTTCCCAATCCTTGCGCAGCAGCTTCTTGTCGAGCTTGCCCACCGAGGTGCGCGGCATCTCGTCGACGACCCTGACCTCATCGGGCATCTGCCACTTCGCAAAACGAGAACTCAGGGTCTCGACGATCGCGTCCCTGGTCACCTCGGCGCCGGGGTTGGCGACGACGTACGCGACGGGCCGCTCATCCCATTTCTCGTCGGGGACGCCGATGACGGCGGCCTCGCTGACGTCGGGGTTGTCGAGGATCGCGTTCTCCATGTCGATCGACGAGATCCACTCGCCTCCGGACTTGATGACGTCCTTGAGCCGGTCGGTGATCTTGAGGTAGCCGTGTTCGTCGATGGTGCCGACGTCGCCCGACCGCCACCAGCCGTCGAGGAAGCGATCGGCATTGTCGGGCAGCTGATAGTAGGACTCGGTGATCCAGGGGCCGCGCATGAGCAGCTCGCCCATGGACTTTCCGTCGCGCGGCAGCTCATTGCCCTCGGGGTCGACGGTCTTCATCTCGACGCCGATGACCGGCAGACCCTGCGAGCGCTTGAGATCCCACTTCTCCTCCTCGTCGAGGTCGAGACCGGGACGGATCTTCCAGTTCGTCGACGCCAGCGGCGTGGTCTCGGTGGCACCGTAGCCGTGGATGACATCGGCCCCGGTGACCTCCTTGAACCCGCGCATCATCGACAGCGGCGGCTCTGACGACCCGGAGACAAGACGGACACCGCTGAGGTCCGGGGCCTGCGGCATCTTCTTCATCATCTGCAGCATCGGCCCGAAGATGGCAGGAGCGCCGTTGGCCAGGGTGACCTTCTCCTCGACGAAGGCCTGGGCGATGGCGCCGAACTCCTCGGCGGCGAACTTGCCCGGCAGGACGAGTTTGGCACCAGCGGCCACCGCGTTCTGCGGGAATCCCCACGACAGCACATGGAACATCGGGGTGATGGGCATGACGCAGTCGTCGAAGCCCGCGTGGAGTGCAGCCAGACCGCCCATGGTGTGCAGGTAGATCGAGCGGTGCGAGTAGTAGACACCCTTGGGCCGGCCGGTGGTGCCGGTGGTGTATCCGGCGTAGGCGGCGGTCTTCTCGTCGACGACCGGCCAGTCGAAGGTCTCGGGCTTGTCGGCGATGAGATCTTCGTAGGAGACGACGTTGTTCAGGCTCGTCTCGATCTCGGCGATCGGTTTGTCGGTCATGACGACCCAGCCCTTGACGTCGAGCTTCGGCGCCAGCGATTCGGCGACCTGCAGCAGGGATTCGTCGACGAAGATCCAGTCCGACTTCGAGTGGCTGACGACGTAGGCGAGGTCTTCGGGAGCCAGACGCAGGTTGAGCTGGAGCATGGTCGCGGCCACACCGGGGACGGCGAAGTAGAGCTCGAGGTGGCGGCGGGAGTTCCAGTCGAGGACTCCGACCATGGAGCCGGCGCCGACGCCGAGGTCGGCGAGGCCCTGCGCGAGCTGAGCCATGCGCTTGAACTCGTCGGCGTAGTTCGACCGGCCCCAGGAGCCGTCAGAACGGCGGTAGACGACCTCGACATCACCGAAGACGGTCGCTGCGTGCCGGATGAGGCTGGTGGTGTTGAGCTGGTAGCTGTCGCCCAGGGTGGACGGAATTCCTGTCAGCATGAGACTCCTTCGTTCGTGCTCCGGTCCCGTCGCGACGGTGTGGCTGCGACGGGAGAAGTATCGTGATCGCCGGTTTCGTGGTGGGCGGTCGTCACCATCACATCAGCTGTGGAGGCGGCGCGGATGCGGTTGAGTCGATTCGTGGTCAAACAGTTATCAACCGATCCGTAGTCGGGCGGTCATGGACCGATCCGTGGCCAGGCGGTCATGGACCGGCCCGTGGACTGGCAGTCATCAACAGTCTCATCCGCGCCGCTCCAGGATCATTCCCCGGTGAAGCCGGGTGCCCTCTTCTCGAGGAAGGCCGCGACTCCCTCGGCGAAGTCCTTGCTCGCCCGCAGCGCATCCTGGCCTTCGACCTCGCGGCCGAAGGACGAGTCGATTTCAGCCAGGCTGGCCCGATTGATCGCTCGCTTCGAGGCGGTCAGGGCGCGAGTCGGACCCTGCGCGAAGACCGCGGCGACTTCCTCGGCCCGTGCCAGGTGGCTTCCGGCCGGAACGACTTCGCTGGCCAGCCCCCAGTCGAGAGCATCGGCGGCCTGCAGCTTCTCTCCCGTCAGCGCCATGCGCAGGGCCCGGTGACGCCCCGCCGAGGCTGCGACCAGCGCAGTCGACCCACCGTCGGGCATGAGACCGATCTTCGTGAAGGGAAGCATGAGATAGGACTTCTCGCTCATCACCAGATAGTCGCAGACCAACGCGAGCGAACAGCCGATGCCGGCGGCCGGTCCGGACACTGCCGCGATCGTGGGGATAGGCAGGTCGAGGATCGAGGCGATGATCCTATTCGCACCGTCGAGGTCGATGCCGTCTTGTCGTTCCAGCCCTCCCTGCAGATCCGCCCCGGAGCTGAAGGACCGCTCATTGCCGGTGAGGATGAGGGCTCGGGAGTTCGCTGCCGCCTCGGTGACGGCCGTGCCGATGGCCTCGAACGTCGACTCGTTGAGCGCGTTGAGGCTCTCCGGACGATTGATGGTCACGGTCGTGACATCGCCGCTGACTTCGGTGAGAACACTGGTGGACAATGCGACTCCTTCGTACGAATCCGATGATCCGAGTAGCTTTCGGGGCGACTGCTTCCGTCCGTCGGGGAGGAGTGCGGAAGCATCTACCGCCACTTTAACGTACGTTAAGTTGATCTGCGTCACATAAGCGAGGCGGATTGCTCGCTGCCGAGAAACGTGCTCAGCGTCGAGAAACGGGTTGTGGCAAAGCTGCTTCACCGAAGAACGGGTTGAGCGTCGAGAAACGTGGGCGCACCCGCGTGCCTCGACGTTTGACCCGTTTTTCGGCAGAATGCGACGAGCGTCAGGCCAACGTTGCCTCGAGCTGGGCGGCGGTGAGCTCCCGGTCGGCGAAGACCAGCCGGATGGCAGACGGGTCGGGATTGCCGGCGTCGGGTACCCGGTGGACGAGTTCGAGGCCGAGCTTGCGGGCGACCACCGCCGAGGCGGTGTTGGCCTCGAGCAGATACGCCACGACCGGCAGTTCGGGGTCGACGTCCTCGGACGCTCCGATCGCATCGCGCGAGACCGCACTCGCCAGTCCCCGCCCCTGCGCCTCGGGGCGGAATCGGTAGCCGAGGTTCCAGAACGCTCCGGGTGTGCGGCGGGAGGCTCCGGGGCCGGCGACTCCGCGCAGCGAGCATCCGCAATGGCCGAGGATCTCCCCACCCGGAACCCGTCTGACCATCCACGGCCCGATTCCGTCGAGCTCCCACTGCGAGGCCAATCGGACGAGGATCGCTACGGCGTCTTCCCCATCGGTCAGGCGCCCGCTGGGCAGGTGCGTCCAGACCCGCGGGTCGGAGTCGATGGTGAAGAACTGATCACGGTCGTCCGTGCTGGGCCGGTCGAGCACGTAATCGGGCGCCTGCCCCATCAGGCCAGGGCCGCCTCGAGGTCGGCCCACAGGTCCTCGAGGTTCTCGATGCCCACGCTCAGACGGATGAGCCCCTCGGGCACGGTCGCCGGTTCCGCGGGGTGCCGGCGGCGACGTTCGATGAGGGATTCCACCCCGCCCAGGGACGTCGCCGGCGTCCACAGTCGGACCGCCTCGGCGATGGCGGTCGCCTTCTCCGCGGAGTCGACGGTGAAGGAGATGATCGCTCCGAACCCGTTCATCTGCGCGGCTGCACGAGCATGGCCGGGATCACCTGGCAGACCCGGGTAGCGGGTCTCGACGACGGTGGGGTGGGCGGCCAGGCGTTCGGCGATGGCGTGTGCGTTGGCCTGCGCACGGTCGAGGCGCACGGCCAGGGTGCGCAGTCCACGCAGGGCCAGCCAGACCTCGAAGGGTCCGGCGATGCCACCGCGCATGGATCGTTCCGTATGCAGGTCCTCGCGCAGTCCGACATTGCCGGTGACGACCGCGCCGAGGACGACGTCGGAGTGCCCGGCCAGGTATTTCGTCACCGAGTGCACGACGATATCGGCGCCCAGATCGAGCGGCGTCTGCAGCAGCGGGGTGGCGAAGGTGTTGTCGACGGAGACGAGGAACCCGCGGTCCTTGGCGGCGGTGGTCAGCGCGGGAACGTCGGCGACCTCGAGCATAGGGTTCGTCGGCGATTCGATCCACAGCATTCCCGGGGATCCGGCTTCGCCGGCACTCGCCGAGGCGGCCGCCCCGTCCGCTGCCACCTGACCCGGCGTCGCGTGCCCCGCTTCGTCGAGGGCGGCGATGACGGCCTCGGTGTCGGAGATGTCGACGGTGACGATGTCGAAGTTCTGACGCCCAGCGATCTGCTCCGCGGAGGCGAGCGCCCCCTGATAGCTGTGGGTCGGGATGATCAGCGTGCCGCCGGCGGGCACGAGGCTGACCACCGCCGAGATCGCCGCCAGGCCGGAGCCGAAGACCAGCCCGGGCAGGCTCGCATGTTCGAGCTGACCGAGCGCCTCTTCGAACGGCGTCCACGCGGGAGTGTCGAAGCGAGCATAGGCATAGGGCGAGGCGGTGATGTCGCCGGCGCTGACGAAGGTCGAGGACAGATCGATCGGCGGGTTCACCGCGGCACCGTCGGCGCGCTGCGGGCGTCCGGTTTCGACGACGAGGGTGTCCGGGGCGAAATCGGACGAAGCGGCGGGCTCGGACGAAGCGGCGGATGAGGTGGAGGGCTCAGGCTGTGTCATGTCCCCAATATATGCCCCACTCCATCACACGAATTCGGCAGTCGCATGACGAGAATGTTTCGGGAGTCCGCAGAGGTGCGTGCCGATTCCTCCGCTTCTCGCTGTTCCGAATTCTCTGGTCGTCCGAATTCTCTGGTCGTCCGAATCTTCTACTCGACGCTGTCGACCATGTGCTCGAGCAGCAGTCGCGCTCCGGGTGACGGCCGTCTGCTGCCCGACCACACTGCATGGAGTTCGCGGGTGAGATCGACGTCGTCGGCCACCGGCAGCGGCACCAGACGTCCGGCCCGGAAGTCATCGCGCAGAGCGAGTTCCGACAAGACCGCCGGGGCCACAGAGGTGGCTGCGGCGATGCGCAGGGCAGAATTCGATCCGTACTCCCCCGCCACGCGGACTCCTCCCACACCGAGCAGTGCCGCGTCGATGGCCTCCCTGGTGCCCGAGCCGATCTCACGCACGAGCAGCGGCACCTGCGCCAGATCCTCGGCGGTGATCGGCTTCGTCCAGGCGTGGGCGAAGTCCGGGCCGCAGGCGATCATGAGTCGGTCACGGCCGACCACCTCGGCGTTGAGGTCCTTCGGAAGGGACACGGATTCGATGAGCCCGAGGTCGCAGGTCTGCCGGCGCACCCGGTCGATGACGGTCGCGGAGTTCTCCACCGACAGTCCGATGTCGATTGTCGGGTGTGCGGCGCGGAATGTCGTGAGGTGGTGGGGCATGAGGTATTCGGCGACCGTCAGCGAGGCGCTGACCTTGACGGTTCCGGCACGGGCGTCCTGGATCGCGCGGGCCCCGGCGTAGAGCGTGTCGTAGGCTTCGATGACCTTCGACGCCCATTCGGCGACGGCGCGGCCCTCGACGGTGAGTTCGGTGCCCCGCGGAGAGCGCCGCAGCAGCGGCACCTTGAGATCGCGTTCGAGGTTGCGCAGGCTGCGGGAGGCATTCGGCTGGGCGAGATCGAGTTTCGCTGCGGCCTGGCCGATCGACCTGGCGTTGCCACTGAGGGCCACCAGCAGCCCCAGAGCCTGGAGCTCGGGCCAGTTCTTCATACTCCTGAGATCGTGCATATGCTCATCATGACATATCAGATCCATATGGGTTGCGAAGAAATCACCGTCTACTGCGACCGTCCAGGCGTTGACAGACTGAAGTCATGAACCGCTTCGTCTCCCTCTTACCCGGACTCGCCGTCGCCGCTGTGGCCACGGCCGTCGCGTGGCCGATCTCCATGCTCGCGCCCGTGCTCTCACCGCTGCTCGTGGCGATCGTGCTCGGTATCCTCCTGGGCAATCTCGTGCCCAACCTGTCCGAGGCGTTCATGCCCGGGCTCAACTTCGCCGCGAAGCCGCTGCTGCGCCTGGGCATCGTCGCCCTCGGCGCGCAGGTGGTGCTCGGTGACATCCTCGAACTCGGCTGGCTCGTCCTCGTCCTCGCCTCCGTCATCGTCGCCGCCGGCATCCTCTCCGCCCTGGCACTGGCCAAGCCGCTCAAGGTCGACCGCCCGCTGGCAGTGCTCATCGGCAGCGGCTTCGGCATCTGCGGTGCCGCCGCCGTCGCCGGAGTCGAGTCGACGCTGAAGTCGAAGAAGGAGGATGTGGCCGCCGCGATCGGCCTCGTCGTCCTCTTCGGCACCCTGATGATCGCGATCGTCCCCGGGCTCTCGACTGCTCTGGGCCTGTCCCCGGAGACCGCGGGAATGTGGGGCGGAGCCGCCACGCACGAGGTCGCGCAGGTCGTCGCGATCGGCGGGATCATCGGACCCGCGGCCCTCGAGGTCGCCGTGCTCGTCAAGCTCGCCCGCGTCATCATGCTCGCGCCCACCGTCGCCGTGTTCAGCTATGCCGTGCGCCGCAGTGAGGACACGGCGATGGCGAACTCCACCGTCACCGAGGCGGCCGCGGGCAGGGCAGGGGCGGCCGCGGGTTCCGCGCCGGCCGCGGGTTCCGCCGCGACCTCCGCAAGGGCGGGGTCGGCCGCGGGTTCCGCGGCAGCCGCCGATTCCGAGTCGGCCGCGGGGTCGGCCGCGGGGTCGGTGTCGACCGCGACGAAGCAGGCTCCGGCTCAGGGCAAGCGCCCGCCGATCGTGCCCCTCTTCGTCGTCGGGTTCCTCGTCATGGCGGCGCTGCGCACCTTCGGCCTGCTGCCGGAGTTCGCGGTCACCGGCCTCAGCTGGATTCAGACCGTGTGCTTGGCGATGGCGATGTTCGCCCTCGGTCGCGGAGTGCAGTGGCGATCGCTGAGGAACCTCGGCGCCCGACCGATCGCTTTGGCCGCCTTGGTCACGATCATCGTCGGCCTCATCGCCCTCGGCGGAGCCCTCCTCCTCACCTGACCCCCCCCCCAATTACTACCTGACGGCGGCTGAGCAACCTCGCGCGAGGTTGCTCAGCCGCCGTCAGGTAGTTCTGAGACGATTCCCCTGCCCACGGGGCGCCTCGGCGAGGATTTCCGATAACGGGACTTTCCGGCGGATCGGACACGCCTCACCTGTACGCATCGGTAACACTGGTAGTCTCCCAGCGAATCAGCCAGCGATACTCAGTGTCGTTTCAGCCTTCGCAAGGACATCATGCTCACTCAGATCATTGCTCTGCTCATCTTCATCGCTCTCTTCGCCATCGGCGCGGTCCGCGGGGTGCAGATCGGCGTGCTCATGCTCGTCGGCGCAGCCGGAACCGGGCTCCTCCTCACGGATATGGCAGTTGACGACATCGTCGCAGAATTCCCCTTGAGCATCATGATCCTGCTGGCGGGCGTGACCTACTTCTTCGCAATCGCGCAGGAGAACGGAACGGTCGACAAGATCATCGACTGGGCGCTCGAACGCGTCGGATCCTCGGCGGTGCTGCTGCCCGCGGTGTTCTTCGTCATCACAGGCTGCATTGCGGCCATGGGCGCTCCGCTGGCGGGCCTGGTGATGATGCCGGTGGGCATGCAGGTCGCCCGCAAGTACGGCGTCGACTATGCGCTCATGGGCCTGGCGATCTGCTTTGCCATCGGCGCCGGCGGCTTCGCCCCGACGAGCCTCTACGGAATCGTCACGTATTCGACCGCGCACGATGCCGGAATCGACCTCTCCCCGTTCCTGCTCTTCGGCATCGCCGTGGCCGTCTACCTCGTCATGCTCACCGCCGCATACTTCATGTACGGACGGTCGCTGTTCTCGAAGACCACGGTGGCAGCCTCTGCGCATGCTTCGGCCGGGGCGCACGCCGGAAGCGCGCAGTCGACGATTTCCCGCGGTTCCGCCTCGGCGTCGAGTGTGGCCTTCGGTGAGGATGACGAGGACGAAGCGCTCTTCGACTCCTCCACCACCGACGAGGCGGGCGAATCCTCTCCGTTCACCTTCGTGCAGATCCTCACCGTGATCTTCATGGTCGGCCTCATCGTCTCCGTGGTGGTGCTCGCGGCACTCGGCCAGGAACCGGACATCGGCCTGCTGTGCTTCATGTTCGGCGCGATCCTCTCGCTCGTCGACCCGAAGACGGGCAAGGCCGCGATCCCGAAGATCGACTGGCCGACCGTGCTGCTCGTCGGCGGCATCATCACCTTCGTCGGCGTGCTGCAGAACATGGGCGCTGTGGACCTGCTCGGTGAGGGCGCCGAGGCGATCGGTTCGCCGCTCATCGCGGCCTTCGTCCTCTGCGTCGTCGGCGGCCTGGTCTCGGCGTTCGCCTCGACGACGGGCATCCTGGCGGCTCTCGTGCCGCTGGCTCTGCCGCTCATCGCGGCCGGTGGGGTGCCCGGCTGGGCGCTCATCGCGGCATTGGGCGTGTGTTCGGCCGTCGTCGACGTCTCACCGTTCTCGACGCTGGGTGCCACGGTCGTGGCGACCGCCCCGGTCGAGGACAAGCCGCGACTGACGCGCATCCTCGTGAAGTTCGGCATGTCGATGGTCGTCATCGGGCCGATCGCCCTCGTCGGCGGCCTCGTCGTTCCCGCCATGATGTTCTGAGGCTGAGTTCATCGAGAAACGGGCTGAGCGTCGAGAAACGGGTGTGCACATGCGTTTCTCGACGCTCAGCCCGTTTCTCGGCGAAGCCGCCCCTCACCCCAGGGGCTTGGACAGCAGCACGAATTCGAGGTCGTCGACCTTCGGCAGTCCGAAGCGTTCGTCGCCGTAAGGGAAGGGTTCGACTTCTCCGGTGCGCGAGTAGCCGCGACGTTCGTAGTAGGCGATGAGTTCCTCGCGTTTGCTGATCACGCTCATCCGCATCGATGTCGCGCCCCAGTGCTCGGCCACCCATGCCTCGGCGAGGCCGATGAGCGCTGACCCCACGCCTTTGCCCTGCCCCAGCGGAGAGACGGCGAGCACGCCGAGGTAGGCGGCTCCGTTTTCGGGCTCGCGCACGTAGACGCTGGCGACGGCGCGGCCCTGCTCATCGCGGGCGAGCAGGATCTGGGAGTCCGCCTCGGCGAGCATGTCCTCGGCCATCGGTCCGTCGAGTCGCTGTCCGCCCAGCAGGTCCGCCTCGGTCGTCCACCCTTGCTTCGACCCCTCGCCGCGGTAGGCCGAGGACACGAGCTCGACATAGTCGGCGATGTCGGCAGACGTCAGTTCGGCGATCTCGACGCCGACTGCGCGCAGCTTCTGGCGGTGCGCGTCGACCGGGGAGGCCGAAGGCTGTGCGGTCATGGGTGGGGCTCCTTCACAATCGTCCGTGCAGCTGCGACTGACCAGGCTAGTCATCCGATCAGGCTAGTCGCGTCCTCAGAAACACAACTATAGTGTCAACTGTCAGGACGACGGCGAGCGTCAGCCGATCGCCGACGACCATCGCGCAGTGCCGCCGACGCGGACATTCGGAGCACCGACATTCGGGAGGAACGACCATGGACATCGACATCTCGGGAGAGACCTTCACCATCGCCGAGGATGCCGCAGCCAAACGCTTCACCGTCTCCCACGCGGGCAAGGTCATCGGTGTCGCCGATTACGTCGACCGTAAGGCGAGTGCCGATGACACCTCCGACGGTCCGGTGCGCACCTTCACCCACACCGAGGTCTCGCCCGAGTGGGGCGGTCGCGGCCTGGCGGCCAAGCTGGTGCGCTATGCCCTCGAGACCAGCGCCGAGGCGGGACTGAAGTTCCGTACTACGTGCTCTTATGTGCAGAATTTCCTGGCCAAGAACGACGAGTTCGACAAATTCGTCGCCTGAAGACCCGGTTCCGTCTCGTCAGTTTCCTGCCCGGTCTCGTCACGGCGCAGTGACCGGGCCGGTCTCGCTCAGTGTCGAGGGCGTCAGCGGTGCGCCGCCAGCGCCCTCGTCCGCGGTGCGCATACTGCTCGCGCCCTCCCCCATCGTCTGCGGCCGGCTGAAGAGTCCGCCGCTCGGACAGCCGTAGCTCGAACCCTCGAGATGGTCGATGCCGCCGGCTACTCCGTCAGCGCCGATTCGGTCGTCGATCAGTGCCGAGCCATCGCCGCAACGGCCCGCGACAACATCCGACCGATCGGCACTGAGCTCAGTCGCGATGAAGTCTGCCTCCGAGTGATCCGCGGCATCACGATGCACAACCGCCAGCTCATCGCCATCAGTGCACTCGCCCACGCTTCACTGTCGATAATCGCCCGCGCTTTGGCGGTCGACGGTGGCTCAGCAGCCGATGGGCCCGACGAGTCCCCCGCCTGAGGAGTCCCCCACCTGACGAGTCCCCCACGGGACGGGCGTCGGCGGCGAATTCCCCACGACGCTTCGGGCCGAAGAGCACTAGACTGGAAGCGGCCGCGCTCCGGTACTGCGGCGGGGACGTTCTCACGCCGACCACGCGGTTCTGCACCGACGACACTCAAGGAGGACGCGTCGTGGACATCACCCCGATCATCGACAAACTGGGCACCGGCCTGTTCATCAACGGCCGGTGGCGCGAGGCCGAGGGCGGCAAGACCATCAACGTCCGCAATCCCGCAACCGGAGAGATCATCACCACCGTGGCCGACGGCTCCGCCGCCGATGCCGAAGAGGCCATCGCGGTCGCCGGTGACACACAGGCAGAGTGGGCAGCCACCTCGCCGCGCGAACGCTCCGAGATCCTGCGCCGGACTTTCGAACTGCTGCACGACCGCGCCGATGACATCGCCGCGGTCATGACCGCCGAGATGGGCAAGCCGTTCGCCGAGTCCAAGGGCGAGGTCACCTACGGCGCCGAATTCTTCCGCTGGTTCTCCGAAGAGGCTGTGCGCATCGAGGGCGACTACTCGCAGTCACCGGACGGCAAGAACCGCATGCTCATCTCGCGCGAGCCCGTCGGACCCTGCATTCTCATCACCCCGTGGAACTTCCCGCTGGCCATGGGCGCCCGCAAGATCGGACCCGCCGTCGCCGCCGGCTGCACGATGGTGTTCAAGCCCGCGAAGCTGACCCCGCTGACCTCGCTCATGCTCGTCGACGTCCTCGTCGAGGCCGGCCTGCCTGCCGGCGTGCTCAACCTCGTCACCTCCGACTCCGCGCGCCGCGTCGTCACTGCCTGGATGGAGTCCGGCATCGCCCGCAAGGTCACATTCACCGGGTCCACCGAGGTGGGGGTGGGCCTGCTCAAGCAGGCCGCCGACAGCGTCATGAAGACATCGATGGAGCTCGGCGGCAACGCGCCGTTCGTCGTCTTCGCCGACGCCGACATCGACAAGGCCGTCGAAGGCGCGGTGGTCGCGAAGATGCGCAACGGCGGTGAGGCCTGCACCGCGGCGAACCGCATGTTCGTCCATTCCTCTCTCGCCGAGGAGTTCTCCTCGAGACTGGCCGAACGCATCGGCTCGATGAAGGTGGGCAACGGCCTCGACGAAGGAACCGAGATGGGTCCGCTCGTCGACCAGGACACCCTCGACAAGGTCGCCGGCCTCGTCGATGAGGCAGTGACCAAGGGAGCGAAGGTCCTCACCGGAGGAACCAGGATCGACGGCGACGGTTTCTTCTACACCCCGACAGTGTTGACCGACATTCCCGCTGACGCCGAGATCCGGACGACGGAGATCTTCGGCCCCGTGGCCCCCATCGTCACCTTCGACACGGACGAACAAGGCATCGCCTTGGCCAATGAGACCGAGTTCGGCCTGGTCGGCTACCTGTTCAGCGAGAACGTCGAACGCGCCCTCGGACTCGCCGACAAGTTGGAGGTCGGCATGGTCGGGCTCAACACCGGCCTGGTCTCGAACCCGGCGGCGCCGTTCGGCGGAGTGAAGATGTCCGGCCTCGGCCGCGAGGGCGGACGCGTCGGCATCGACGAGTTCCTCGAGGTCAAGTACGTGGCCCTGCCCCGCAGCTGACACGAGACCGGAGTCCGGTCAGCCGAACGCTCAGCCGAACGATCAGGCGGACACGATCCGTGCGGCGTCGGCGGTGGAGCATTCGGTGCGGCGGCCGACCTGCCACTTGCGCACAAGGAACATGGCGATCGAGATCGAGATGAGGCACCCGCCGCCGAGGTAGGCCGCCACGAGGTACCAAGTCCCGTCTCCGAGTCCGACGAGGAACGTCGCGATGAACGGGGTGAAGCCGCCGGCGATCGCGCTGGCGAGCTGGTATCCGACTCCCGCTCCGCTGTAGCGGAATTCGGGACTGAACATCTCGGCGAACAGCGGCTGCTGCACGCTGACGACGGCATCGTGAGCGATGTTGATGAGCAGCACTGCGAAGATGACGATGCCGACGATGTTCCCGGCCTCGAGGAAGAGGAAGAACGGGACGGCGCTGACGAGGCCGATAACCCCTCCGGTGAGGTAGACCCGCAGGCGTCCGTAGCGGTCGGAGAGGTAGGCGAAGGCGGGGATCGTGACGATGCCGAGACCGCCGACGAGGAGGGTGATGTTGAGCATGACCTGCCGATCGAGGCCGAGCTGCTCTGTCGAATAGGACAGTGCGAAGGTCGTGACGATGTACATGGTCAGCAGTTCGATGAACCGCAGGCCGACGATCTGGAAGATCTGTGCGGGATAGCGTTTGAAGGCTTCGAGGATCGGCAGCTTCGCGGTTTTGTCGGTCTTCGCATTCTTCACGCGTTCGACATACTCCCCGGACTCCTCGACACCGGCACGGATCCACAGCCCGACGATGACGAGGACGGCACTGAAGAAGAACGGAATGCGCCATCCCCAAGCGAGGAAGGCCTCGGCGGAGAAATTGCTGCTGAGCAGGGCTACAAACCCGGTGGCCAGCAGCAGTCCGAACGAATAGCCGATCTGGACTCCACTGGCGAAGAAGGCCCGCAGCTTCGACGGTGCGCTTTCGACGGCCATGAGCGCGGCACCGCCCCATTCCCCGCCGACGGCGATGCCCTGGATGCAACGCAGCAGCACCAGCAAGGCAGGAGCGAGCCAGCCGACGGACTGGTAGGTCGGCAGGAATCCGATGAGGGCGGTGGCCACACCCATGATCGTCATCGTCCACACGAGCATGGATTTGCGACCGAGGCGGTCGCCGAAGTGGCCGAAGATGATGCCGCCGAGCGGACGGAAGATGAAACCGACGCCGAAGGTAGCGAATGCGGCGAGCGTTCCGGCGTGGGAACTGTAGTCGGGGAAGAAGAGTTCGCCGAAGACCAGCGCTGCGACGATTCCGTAGAGCAGGAAGTCGTACCATTCCACGACGGCGCCGATGAACGACCCGGCTGCCGCGCGGCGGGCGCGCCGTGCCCCGACTCTGTCGGCGTTGACTCGGTCTTCGATACCGACCATCGGTTCCTCCCCTGAACGCTGGTGCTGCTCTCTGCCGGCCGTCCTCGCGTGGTCGACGGTGAGCAATCTAGCACGGTCAAAGACTGCCGAGTCGGCCGTGTCCAGCAGGGGAACACACAGCCCGGGCAGATTCGTGTCTCGGTTCCGACCTTCCCCAGATCGGCCCGGTCGGTGGGGGCGTTAGAATCGGCAACTGTGAACGTCCGCGTGCTTCATCGCCTGCGCCCGCCGTCCGTGCTCGGTCGGCGCCCATGATCCTGCCGAAGGTCCGCGATCCACGGATGATCACGATTCGCCGAGGCGGCTCGCTGACCGATGCCGACCACCGGCTTCTCGCGTTGTGGGCCGCCGACTGTGCGGAACACGTCCTGCCGTACTTCGAATCCGCCTGCCCCGAGGATGAGCGACCACGCAGCGCCAATGCCGCCGCACGGGCGTGGGCAGCCGGTGAGATGCCGATGATGGAGGCTCGTGCCCTCGGCGGTCATGCCATGGGTGCCGCACGACCCCTGCGTGGGCCCGCCCGGTTCGCAGCCTACGCGGCGGGACAGGCGGCCTGCGTCGGACACGTCGCCGAGCACGACCTCGGGGCGGCGGCCTACGCGATCAAAGCGGCCCGCGGACGGTCGGGCAACGACCTCGCGGCCGGTCGTGCCGAACGCGACTGGCAGCGCGAGCAGCTGCCGACCGATGTCCGCGAACTCGTACTGGACGATCAGGCACGGCGCGACGCGATCTGCTGGTTCGTCTTCAGCGCCTGATCGCCGGCAGCACCATCGACGACAGATAGCACGCTTTCAAACGGATGCTATCTGTCGTGAACTGTGCTGCCCGCGACATACCCTGGACACCATCACCCCAGACGTGAAGAAGCCCCGCACGGATTGTGCGGGGCTTCTGCGTCTGCATCGCGAATTCCGTGCCGCCCGAATGTCAGCCGCCTCGGGGCATCAGGCGCGACGACGAGCGAGGACGTCGTTGACAGCGCCGAGGTCGGCGGCCTTCGTCGTCCGGATCGCCTTGCGCCCGTGGCCGAGCGGACCGTCCTCGCGGGCGGAGTCGCTGAGCTCCGGCCGGTAGCCGAGCTCTTCGGCGAACTCAGCGGCGATGTCCTCACGACTGCGAGCCTCGGTCTCGTACGAGCTGGCATCAGCCGCCGATGCCGAAGGCACCGGATGCTCGGCTTCGGGGGCGTCGACGTAGCTGGGAACGGGCAGCGGGGTCGGCGACCATCCGTCACGCGACTTCAGGCGCTGCATGAACGGGTCATCGACCGTGCGAGTCGCCGCGTTCAGCGCAGCGTGCACATCCGCATCGGCGTCCTCCCGGTCGGCTGTGTCGGCGTCGGACTCAGCGACGAGGTCGGCACCGAGCGAGACCGTACCCCCGGTCCTTTCGGTCCGGGCCTTCTCCGCGGACGTCGCCGAGGTGGCCCAGGCGTCGTTCTCGCCAGCGGTCGTGGTGTCCGTCGGCTCAGGTTTGGTCTCAGCCGTCTGGGTCGATTCTGCCGTGACAGCGGAATGCGAAGTCGACGCGGTCTCGGAGTCAGCGGTCGCCTCGGCGGAGGTGGAGTCACAGTCCCCGGTGGCGTTCTCCTTCACGATCGGGATCGGTCCGGTGAGGAGGACCTGACGCGTGGTGTGGCCCTCGGCGGCTTCCTTGCGGATGCGCACGAGTGGGATCTCACCGGTGTCGGCCTCTTCGCGGGACTTCTTCGCCTCGGCGGAGCGGTTCATCGCGGCGCGCGCCTGGGCGGCCTTCGCCGCCGCGCCCGTTCCCTGCGCCGCTGCGGCGATCCGGGCAGCGGTGCCGCTCGAGGTCGGTGCGGGTGCCGTGCGAGGCTGCCGCTTGACGGCAACGGTCTGCGCATTCGCACCCGTCCGGGCCGGTATCTGCGTCTCTGCTGCAGGCGCACCGCTCGACTTCGATCGTGCCGTGGCAGTCGCTCGTGTCGTGGCAGTCGGCTGCCCGGCCGGCTCAGGCTTGGTGACACGCTCCGGCTTGCTGGCGCCGTCCTGGTGACTGGTGCGAGCCGGCACGGAAGGACGCTCCGGGTCGGTGGCGCGGGCCGGCTTGGCCGTCCGTGACCGGGCTGCCTCCTGCAGGCGTCGCAGCTTCTTCTTCGTGTCCCGCTTCCGCAGGTTGAGCGTGCGCACGAGGAACAGAGTGACGACCGCGAGTCCGAAGAAGACCCCGGCCAAGGCGATGTGAACGACCGAGAAGGCTGCGAGCACACTCGACACAAGAATGCCGAGGACCGAGGCGAGGAAGACCGAAGAGAAGCCCCTGACCATGGTGTTCAGCGACTTCAGTGACTCCCGCAGGGTCGTGGCTTGGTCAGTCATCGCATGTTCCTCGTCGGTTCCGATGGTCGGATTGGAAATCTGTCGGTCGTGTCCGTGGGTGCTGGCCGTCCCCTCGCCGAGGTGGCCGCCGCGTCCCGTCCGGGACCGGCCCTCGCGTGGTCCGCCTCCATATGGGGCCGGACCGGCGCTGATCGACCGTGTCCGGTTCGCCGACGCGTCGCGGCCGGCGTCGGTCGCGTGCGGCGGATGTGCCTGAAGTGGACGACTCTGTCGTTCCGACTGCCCGGCGGAGCGGCCGCTGTCGTCGAAGACTGCGTGGACGGCGGGGTGGAGCAGTCGAACGTTGTCGGCGGCAGCTCCTGCACCAGATCCTGTGTCAGTGCCGACGCCTACGCTGGACATTCCGACAATGCGACCGCCGACACCGTGGTCGCTGGACAGGGAGGAGGTTTCACCGACTGCAACGGGAAGGACATCGAGCTGGGTGTGCTCGGCAGTCTCGGTGACGGTGTGCGCTTCGGCGTGACCGTCGATGACGGCGAACTCGGGGCCGGAGACCGACAGACTCAGCTTCGGGGCCTCGGCTTCTTCCGAGATGTCCGGGGTCGGAACCGACGGCACCTTCCGGGGCTTGTCGTGGAAGACCTGGATGCGCTCCGAATGGTCGTGTCCGGGGACGGCTGTCTCGGCGGAGACGACAGCGGCGTTGTCAGGGACCGTATCGATTTCGACGCGCGAGAGATCCGTCGCGGACTTCCGAATCATTGCGGGCACAGCAACGGCGAAGACCACGACGATGGCGATGACGACGATGATGCTGGTGTCCACAATGCCACCCTAAATTGCAGGCATCGGGGAAGTTGTGAAGGCGCCAGGTGTGTCGGTCAAACAAGAGTGAAGTTCACCGAATTCCCAGGTGGTGGTTGAACCCGCCCGACCGGCGCTCCTACCACGCACCGGTGCCGTGCCGGTACGCGGCGAGCAGCCCCTGCGGGACCTCCTCGGCGAGGAGGGCGAACGTGCGGTGGTCGCACCACTGTCCGTCGATGTGCATGTACTTCTCGCGCAGCCCCTCGTCGCGCAGGCCCAGCTTCTCGACCACACGCAGGCTCGCTGTGTTCTCCGGGCGGATGTTGATCTCTATCCGGTGGATTCCGAGGGCGAAGAAGCAGTGATCGGCGGCCATGGCCACAGCGACCGGGGTGATTCCGCGCCCTGCCACCCGCGAGTCGATCCAGTACCCGATCTGCCCGGACAGGATCGAGCCCCAGCTCAGTCCCGACACGGTGATCTGGCCGCGGAAGCTCCCGTCGACCTCGATGGCGAACGGCACCGTCTGTCCGCGCTTGGCCTGTTTGTCCTGCATCCGCACCATCGTGCGGAACCCCGGCAGCTCCTGGCCCGGCGCGGGCAGGGTCGCGTCCCATGGGCGCAGCCAGTCGCGGTTGAATCGGCGAACCTCTCGCCACGCCTCCTCGTCACGGCGGCGCAGCGGTCGCAGCACGATATCGGACTGTCGATCAGTCAGGATGACAGGCCACACGCGGCTGCCCTCGCTCTCGGGTTCAAAGTCGGTCGGCCCTGAAAGGCCGAACCAGGACGGTCGGCTCGGACAAGCCGCACCACGTCGGTCGGCCCGGACGGGCTACCAGGTCGGTCGGCCCACTCGTGTGTCGGCACTCAGTCCAGCGTCGGCACGAAGTCGCGCAGCCACGCCTTGAGGTCGTCGCCGAGGTCCTCGCGGTCGCAGGCGATCTGCACAACCGCTTTGAGGTAATCGAGCTTGTCGCCGGTGTCGTAGCGAGCGCCTTTGAACACGACTCCGTAGACGCCGTGGCCCTCATCGTCTCCGGCGAGTTCCTGCAGGGCATCGGTGAGCTGGATTTCGTTGCCGCGTCCCGGCTTCGTGGTCTCGAGGACGTCGAAGATCTCCGGAGCCAGCACATAGCGGCCGATGACGGCGAAGTTCGAGGGAGCATCCTCGGTGGCGGGCTTCTCGACGAGGCCGGTGACCTTGATGACCTCGTCATCTTCTGTCGTCTCGACGGCCGCGCAGCCGTAGAGGTGGATCGCTTCGGGCGGGACCTCCATGAGCGCGACGACGCTGCCGCCGGTCTTCTCCGCGACCTCGATCATCTTCGGCAGGATCGGGCTGCGCTCGTCGATGAGGTCATCACCGAGCAGGACCGCGAACGGTTCGGTGCCGACATGCTGGCGTCCCTTGAGAACGGCGTGCCCGAGTCCCTTGGGATCGCCCTGGCGCACATAGTGGATATCGGCGAGTTCAGAAGGATGGCGCACGGCGGCGAGCTTCTTGTCATCGCCCTTCTGAGCGAGTGCCGCCTCAAGCCCGTCGACCCGGTCGAAATGATCCTCCAGCGGACGCTTGTTCCGGCCGGTGATCATGAGGACGTCCTGCAGACCGGCATCGACGGCTTCCTCGATGACGTACTGGATCGCCGGCTTGTCGACGACGGGGAGCATCTCTTTGGGGGTGGCCTTCGTTGCGGGGAGGAACCGAGTTCCGAGACCGGCGACGGGGATCACGGCCTTGCGAACGGTGCGCTGCGCTTCATCACTCATGAAGTCATCTTAACGAATCCGCCCACCCCAGTTAGTCTGAAATGCGTGGACCCAGGAACTTCGAAGGCGCAGCTGCGGTCCCGCATCCGCGCCGCTCGCGCCAACCGACCCGTCGACGAGGCGACTCCCGCCGCATCGTCGTCAACGACGACGGCGTCGCCGCAGGTCACTCCCACCGAGGCGGCCCCGGACTCGACCCCGCACCCGGCCTCCGCCGCGGCCCCGGACACCGTGGCACCTGCAGGCTCCGTGGCCGACGCCGCGTGGACGCTCATTCGGAACGCACCGGTTCGCTCGCTCCTTGCCTATGCGGCACTGCCCGGAGAGCCGGACCTCGAACCGGCGCTCGATCGGTTTCTCGCCGCGGGCGGCACCGTCTACCTGCCGATCGTCACGAGAATGGGCGAGCCTTTGATGTTCGGCCGGGTCACTGAATCGATGACCAGCCTGAGTCCGCAGGGCAGATGGGGAATCCGCGAGCCGGCCCAGGACGGCACGATGCTGACCGCCGCTCAGCTGCTCTCCCCCGCGGTCGGCCTCGACCTCATCTTCGTCCCCGCCCTGGGCTTCGGTGCCGACGGCGCCCGCCTGGGCAATGGGGGCGGCTTCTACGACAGGACCTTCGGCCCAGACGGGCAGAAGCCTCTCGGTTCGGGCCCCGACAGTTCGGGAGCTCCCGAACTGTCGGGGCCCCGCATCGTCGGGGTGTGCTTCGCCGATGAGCTCGATCTGACGGGCCTCGTCGCCGAAGACTGGGACCTGCGCATCCCTGCGGCCGTCACCGAGGAGGGAACACATATCTTCAGGGCCTGATCGGCGGGAATCAGCACCCACTCGCGCGTGTTGATATGTGGATAACCTTGTGCATACCGCGGACCGGTGCTCCGGGGAGGTTCTGGTGTGCACTATAATCTTGTCGTCGAAGAAAGGTCTCGAATGCCCGTCTACTCCTACGCCTGCAAGAGCTGTGGTCACGCCTTTGATATTCATCAGGACTTCAGCGATGACTCGCTCACCGTCTGCCCGGAATGCCAGGGCCGCCTGAAGAAGGTCTTCGGCGCTGTGGGCATCAGCTTCAAGGGATCCGGCTTCTACGCCACCGACTCCCGCTCGAGCAAGTCGAGCACCGTCAGCTCCTCGAGTTCTGACTCCTCCTCGAAGGAGTCTTCGAGCTCGTCTGCGAAGGAAAGCTCGACCTCCACGACGTCGAATTCGTCGTCGAGCTCCTCCACGACGGCAAGCACTCCAGCCGCGAGCTGACCGCTCCGGCCCTCGTCACTCAGACACCGACTGCCTGTGGACGGCACGAACTGTCCACAGGCGATTTCCGCACCCTTGCCGCCGGCTGCATGGCACCGCAGGCTCGGTGCATGGGCTTCTTCCACCGCATCCGAACCTCGTCTCCCGGCTGGACACGATCGTCGCGCGTTCGGCCCCAGCGCGTTCTCGCCGCCATCTGCCTGGCTTGTGCCTGTGCTCTGACCGTGTGGACACTCACGCCGAACAGCGGGGGAACAGCGATCGTCGTCGCGAAGTCGGACCTGGCACCGGGAACCGAGCTCAAGGCTGACGACCTCACCCTCACTCAGTTCCCGTCCGACGTGGTCCCCGACAAGGCATTCAGGTCTGTTGACGAGGTGAAGGGGCGGGCCACCTCGGCGGGATTGTCGAAGGGGTCACCGCTGACCTCGTCGACCGTGCTCGATCAGCAGGCGCTGCCGAAGGGCAGCCGTGACCTTCTCATGCCGATTCGGTTGGCCGATGACGCCTCGGCCGCGCTGCTCCAACCCGGGCAGAAGATCCGCCTCTTCTCGTCCCTTCCCGACGGCGGATCGGAAATCGTCGTCGAAGAGGTGACGATCGCCCGCCTCGTCGACAAACCCGAAGGAATCACCGCAGAGTCAGGCCAACTTGTTTCCGTCATCCTCTCCGCAGAGGATGCCAGACGTGTCGCCGAGTTCGCCGGACTCCCGATCAGCTTTGCTATCCTTCCCCGCTGATCCCCGCCACCGGCCTGCCAGCTGAGGGTCATCGATCCTGTTGAACCGCGGCGGCCGGCGACTGCTGAACATGCCGAGCCTGCTTTCGTCTGTCATTCCGATTCCCTGATGCGCCGATACGATGATCGGACTCGCAGAATATTTCTGCTGACGATGTGTTACCCGTGTGTACTATTGGAACGTAATTGAGCTATTCATCAGCAGCATTTCAGTGATCACACACCGAAAGGGTTTCGCTAATGCTTAAGGGATTCCGGGACTTCATTCTCCAGGGGAATGTCGTCGAACTCGCAACCGCGGTCATCATCGGCGGCGCATTCACCGCCATCGTCACCGCCTTCTCTGACAAGATCATCAACCCGCTCATAGCCGCCGTCGGTGGCGCCGAGGGTCCGGCTCTGGCGTTCCGGATCAAGGAGAACGTCCCCGAGACCACCATCGATCTCGGTGCGGTCATCACTGCGGCCATCAACTTCCTCATCGTTGCCGCCATCGTCTACTTCATCATCATCGTGCCGATGAACAAGCTCAACGAGCTGCGCAAGCGCGGAGCTCCCGAGGAAGAAGTTCCTCCGACCACCGAGGATCTGCTCGGCGACATCCGCGAGATCCTGCGCAACCAGACCGCTTCCGTCGCCGGCCCCGCCGAGGGTCCTGCGACCGACGGCCCGGTCGATCCGAACCAGCCTCCGCGGCACTGATCACCAGCCGATCACGCAGAAGGCCCGCTCTCATTCGAGAGCGGGCCTTCTGCGCACCTGAACCCTGTCGAGGGCTGTGGCCGGAGGGATCAGTGGCTGCGATCAGACAGGGCCGGTGCTCTCGTCGGAGAGAAGGCTACGACCAGTGCGGGGGCTTCTGCGAACGGTAGTAGTCCTCGCTGAAGCCGCCACCACCGGTATCGGCTTCGTTGCGCAGAGTCGCTCGGTATCGCCGCTTCGCCGCTGCGATCCGGGCCTTCCGAGACCCGTCGGCCTCGGCCTCGGCATCGTCATCCTCTGACGATGTGCTGTCGGAATCAGTGGAGGCCCCGTCGTCACTGGGACCAGTCGGTCCGCGGTCGCTGTCGACCGATTCTCGGTCGCGATCAGCCTCCTCGGCGCCGGAGGGCCGGTCAGGCATCGTCGTTCTTCGACCCCGACTTCGCCGAGGCGGCCCCGCCGCGCTCGTCCTCAGCCGAATCCGCGCCGTTGTCATCGGTGCCGTCGGGCCCCGCACCAACCGATTCGGTGCTGGCGGAGTCATCGGCCGCCTCGGGGACCTGGTCGTTGCTTGCGGTCTGGACGAGTCCGGCCGACCGGAGCTCATCGGCACGGATCTTGCCGGTGTCGAAGGTCGGCAGGATGTCGTCTTCGACGGGCCCGGCGGAGTTCGACCGCGGGATGAACACCTCAGCGCCCGTGACCTTCTTCGCCTGAGCATGGCGTTCGCGGTACCGATCCACGGCGGCCTGCAGACGGGAGTCGCCTCGGCTCGAATTGCCCTTCTGCGCCAGAGCGGTGCGCAGCAGATCCTTGATCTCGCCGTCGCCGCGGACCACCGCATCCGACTGGATCCAGTCGATCATCTGGTCGAGGCCCTCGGCGGAGTACTTGTGCATCGGCAGACCGGGCACGAGCTTCGGGCGGCTGCCGGTACGGCCGACGACCACCGAGGCGGCGCGTGCCGCATTGAGCACGGCCTGCGGGCTCATCGTCTCCACGGTCGCTCGCCAGGCCTCGAAGATCTTCTCGGTCTCGGTCTGCGGGTCGACGAACGCATCGGTGGACCATACGCGCATGAACTTCCAGCCGCGGCGGGTCAGCTGTTCGGGCAGCACCCGGTCGCGTTGACGCAGGCTGCGCATCGAGGCGTACTCAGGTCCGTCGCCGGCGACGGCGATGATCATTCCGTGCTCATCCTCGGTCGAGTTCGCCACGGCCAGATCGATGCCGTTGTAATGCTCGTGCGCGACGACGCCGAGCTGCAGCAGCCGATCGGCGATGTCACCCATCAGCGGATCGTAGATCTCGCCGTGCGGTCCGGGCTGGTGGACGCCGCCGGTCGCGATCTCCTCGAGCAGGCGCGGCAGCATGACCGCTCCCCCGTTGAGTTTGCTGCGGTCGAAGTCGTCGGCCTCGATGCTCGAGACGAGAGTCAGCCGCTTCCGGGCCCGCGTCATCGTGGCCGCGAGGATGCGTCGCCCGTCCGGCCCGGACAGCGGTCCGAAGTCGTGGATGACCCGTCCGTGGACGGTGCGGCCGAAGCCGAGGGTGAAGATCACGGCATCGCGCGACATGCCCTGAACGCGCTCGGCGTCGGTGACGACGAACGGCTCCTTCGTCGAGTCGTTGAAGAACGCCGCCACATACGGCAGATCCTTCATCGCCCGTGAGATCGCCGTGGCCACCCGCTGAGCGTGATGCGGGGTGAGCGCGACGACGGCCAGTGACTCCCGCGACCGGTTCCGCGCGTGTTTGAGCACCAGGTCGACGACCCGTTTGACCTCGGCGTCGGGGCTCTCGACCCGACCGGTGCCGATGTCGGTGGGACCTCGGCCGTCGGCGACATAGGAGAATTCGAGGCCGCTGCCCTCACCGGTGTGCGCGGTTGGCAGCGTCGAAATCGTCGAATCGTAGAAGTGCCGGTTGGCCAGGTCGATGAGTCCGACCGGGGACAGTCGGTAGGAGTTCGACAGCCGCATCCGCGGCAGGAACTCGCCGAGGCGGTCCTGCACCGATCGCGGATGTTTCCCATCGTCCATGCCGAACCGATCGACGGCGACCGAGAACGGGCGCGGTCCGAGCAGCCGGGAGTCGCCGAGGGAGATGACCTGGCGGGCACGGGTGATTCCGGGAACGACATCGGCGACCGACAGTCGTCCGGCGTCGGCGATGACGACCGCGTCGAAGAGCGGCAGGGCGGAGAAGAGTTCGGGCACCGTGTACGGGCTGCCCATCCACACCGGCGCCAGAGTCGTCAGCAGTTCGGGTGCCTGAGTGGAGATCCGGTTGACCGAGGTGTGCTTCGACAGAAGCTCCTGTTTGATGACTCCGGCGGCGATGGGGTCGGAGTCGATTCCGCGTTTCCATGCCTGTGCATGGTTATAGCGCAGGCGGGAGGCGCCGGCGGCGACGAAGGCGCGGTCGTTCTCGCGGAAGCCTTCGGCCACCTGGTGGAGAGCGTCACCGTCGTGGCGGCCGATCGCGGGATCTTCGCCGGCCATGGTCTGCAGCACGGAGGCCCAATAGGCGAGGTCGAATTCGGGACCGACGAGTGACTCGTCGACCTTGCGCCGGCGCAGATCGGCCATGAGGTCGCCGAGGCCCTCACCGTCGAGCTCACGCTGCAGGCGGGAACGTTCGGGCAGTTCCGCGAGGTTCTCCGAGTCGCTGCCCATCGCTTCGGCACGTGCCTGAAGCTCCTCGATTAGCATCGAGCCGAGGTCGCCGCCGTCCGGGGTGGTCTCGAGGATCGGAGCGAGCTTGGCCATATCGGCTTCGACGCTCTGGAGGATCTCATCGGCTTCGAGGACGCCGCGCGGAATCTGCGGGCGACCGTCGTGCCCGGCGAGATCGGAGAGGATGACTCGCTGGGCGCGGACGTCGATGAGGGCCGCGTGGAGGTCAGTCACCTCGGCGCCGGGGCGGAGGAACTCCGCGGCCGACTTCTTCAGTCGACGACGCTGCATCATTCCCATCTCGACGCCGACTTCGACCCGATATTCGGGTGTGCCGGTGGCGGCGATGAGGTCGTCGAGGCGGTGGTCGTAGATATCGGGGGCGAAGTTGTCGAGCGTCTTGCGCACGCGCAGGAGCACGCGGATGGCGCGGGACCAGTCGTCGATGTTGCGGCGCGGGTTGAGCTTCGCCTTCTGCAGCACCGGTTCGGTCGCCGCGACGAGGTCGGGGATCATCCGGCCGATGCGTTCGGCCACCGTGCGTGCGGCTTCGGCCTCCTCGACGGATTTGAGGTCGGCGCCGAACCACACGGTGTCTTCGACGTCGAGGGTGAATGCGCCGAGTCGAGCGAGTTCGCCGAGCTTGCCCCGCAGAATGTTCCGGCGGTCATCGCTGGCGCCGAGGATGTCGTCGTCGAAGCGCACCGGCGTCTGCGGGGAGTTGTCGCCGGAGGTCAGTTCGGCGAGGTGCTGCATGGTTTCGTAGACGGAGACGTCCCACGGCTCGCGCCTGCGGTGCAGGGAGGAGACGTGGTCGGCCAGGGTCGCGCGCTGTTCGTTGAGTTCGGTCAGCAGACGGGAGAGGTCCGGGCGTTCGGACTTCTCGGCCGAGCCGATGAGACCGATGAGCTGCTTGCGGATGTCTTCCGTGCCGGCACGGGTGTCGACGGCGAAGTCGGAGAGTCCGACCTCGCCGAGGCGGGCGGAGAAATCGTCGAGCGCATCGGAGGTCTGAGCGAGGAAGAGCACGCTCTTGCCGGTGTGCGCCAGAGTGGTGGCCACGGCGACGGCGACCTGGGTGGCGCCGGTTCCGGGTGGGGTGTCGACGACGACGGAGTGACCGGACACGGCGGCGTCGACGACAGCCTGCTGGTCTCCGTCGACGTCGATGACGAGGAACTCCTCCTGCGGCTTCCGGTCGGGAAGCGGAGTGATCGGCTCCTGGAGTGCGGCGGGAACGACGTCCTCGCCGTCGCCGCCGGTCGCGGATGCTGGTGGCGCTTCGCCGTCTGCAGCTGAGCCGGGCTCGGACGTCTCCGAGCCGAGGTCGGCTGTGCCCTCAGCATCGGGGGTTGTGGCTGCTGCATCGGGGGTTGCGGCTGCGGCAGCATCGATCGCCGGCGCACTCTTATCGGACTCGACGGCCGAATCGGCCTCGGCGTCAGTCGTCGACGGCTCCTCGCCGTCGGCCGACGTGTCACCGGCAGTCTTGCCACCGGCAGTCTTGCCACCGGCAGCCTTGTCACCGGCGGCTTCGGCACTAGCTGGTTCGGCACTGGCGGCTTCGGTGCCGGTTCTCGGCTTTGCCACATCGAGCGGTTCGTCGGTGATGGGCACGGTCGGCTGACCGTAGTCCTCGTCATCATCGTTGCCGCCAGCGGGAACGGTGCCGGCAGCGGCACCGGCGTCCGCATCGGCCGACGTCTTCTCGCCCGCCTTCTCGTCGTCGGCGCCGGCCTTCTCGTCGCCGGCCGCTGACTCGCCACCGGTCGCCGACTCGCCAGCGGACATTCCAGCAGTATCGGAAGACGCCTCGGCGATGCTGTCGTCTGCCTCGGCCTTTGCAGTGTCCGTGCTCTTCGCCTCAGGCGCTGATTTCGTCTGACTCTCGGCCGCATCGGATGCACCATCGGCTTCCGTCTCGTCGACGGCGTCGGCGGCTCTCTTCGCTTCGGCTCGCTTCTTCTCGGCTTCCTCTGCTGCGGCGATCTTCTCGTCGGGGAGGACTCCCGGCTGCGGCACGTAGGAGGGGCCCCCGAGGGAGGCGCGCACGTCTTCGTCGCCGGCCAGCGCCCGCAGCACGGGGTGCTGGGTGGGCAGGTAGTCGGTGGAGAACGGACTCGCGATGTTCGCGAACGTCGAGATGATCAGGCGGTGGTTGATCCGCAGACCGGGCACGCTCTGCCCCAGATCGCGCAGGCGGTCGAGGGCCGGTCCCGGGTCGAAGCCGTGCGGGCCACCGGTCGCGTCGACCCAGTCGTCGACGGGCACCTCGAGGTCGTATTCCGCGTGCAGGTGCTGAACGAGCGCCGGGTTGATCGTGATCTCGTTGTCGAGCACGATCTCGTAGTCTTCGACGCGGGATCCGCGAGGCACCAGCGTGATGTGGCGCATAACGACCGGCGCGTTGAACTTGTACTTCGCGTCCTTCTCCGTCCACGAGGCGAATCCGATCGCCAGGTGTGCGGTGCGGATGCCGCGTTCGTTGTCGAGCTGCTCCGCCTTCGAGCGGATCGACTTCGCGCGACGGCGCGCATCGGTGAGGATGTCGTGGTCGCGGATGAGGCTGGAGAGCCGGGTGGCGCGTCCGGCCAGCAGCTGCGCCAGGCCGGAGGGGTGGGCGCCGGAGAGGTCGATGCTGCCGTCACGGGAGTCCCGGAAATGAAGCATGGTGTCGCGACCGCCCAGATGGGCAGCCTGCTTCTTCCACTCGGCGAAGACATCTCCGAGCTCTGGGAACTGTTCGTCTCTAACGGAATCCGACACAATTCGACCCTAACGAGAAACTGTCCCCAATAGGTGCTGGCACACCGTGGAACAGTGAGGTTTCTTCTACGCTACACTGGGTGATCGTGGTTGAGGACGACCACCTGGCCCCCGTAGCTCAGGGGATAGAGCACCGCTCTCCTAAAGCGGGTGCCGGCGGTTCGAATCCGCCCGGGGGCGCGGGGTATGACCAGGGGAAACACCCAGCCACACCCCGCCCAGCAACCGCTAGTCCGCGGCACGCGGACCACCGGCGGACCCTCTCCATACTTGGTTCAATCGCCTCACGGAATCGCGGTCTGCCCGTCCGGTTGCGTGAACATACCGGTTGGTAGTTTTCAGCGATTCGTGTCCAGCCCAACGCTGCGCAGTCCCAACTTCAACTCCTTGCCGTACCCACTCCGTAATGGCCGAGTGTCGCAGATCGTGCAGACGGTACCCCGGTGCGATCTTTTCCCAGCCGACCTCACGCCGAAGGTTTCGGCTGTTGATCAGTCGACCCCTAGGGCTGAGGAAGACCCGCTCATGGTGGGCGCGTTCGCCAATGGCGGCTTCCAGGTCCTCCGCGATGACGTCGAAGATCGGAATCCAGCGTTCCCCATGTTGCTTCACATCTTTCTCGCTATGGCCTTCCGACCAGGAGCGGGTCACATGCAATGTCCCGTCTCGCAAGTCCGAGACTTTAAGCGCTCGGGCTTCACCCCACCTTAAGCCTGTGTAGCCGAGCACCCGGATTAGACGCTGATACTCCGGTTGCCTAATCTTCGCCGCAAGCGCCTCCACACCTTCAGCCGTCATCGGCGTCATCGTACGCGCCGGTCCGCTAGCCAACTTGATCCCAAGCACCGGGTTGTCACGCCGAAATTTGTTTTCTACGGTCCACTTGAAGAAGGCAGAGAGCGTGATCTTCGCTCGATTCCGTGTTCCCGCAGTCTCCCCCGACTTTGTCAGGAACTTGGCTAACTCAGCAGGCGTAACCTCACCCACTGGCCGACACATAATCGCAGTGCCGAGCTTCCCCACGATACCCTTGTCCCGTGCAACGGTTGACTCTGCAACACTTCCTTGACGAGCTTCAAGAAATAGCTTGACAGCAGTTTCAACCGTGGTCCTTTTGCCAGGACGAGGATCGTATTCTTCCGAATGAAGTACACTTTGCGCTGCGAGCCAGTGTCTTGCCTCCTTCTTAGTGTCAAATGTTCTGGAGGCAATTTGGGCTCGCCCGACCTTGAACTTTGCTCGGTATCGTTCATTCTGCAGTTTTGAAATGCTCATGCCACGTCTCCTCTCACGAAAGCAATAACCTCGTTTGTGCGGTACCGAGGTATTCCCGAATCCAGCCAAACTAAAGCCTCGCTGATTTCCCGCGGGCCTTTTTGATCAGTACGCCATCTACAAATCGTTGATTTGCTCACACACAACAAGACCGACAAGTCTTGCGTCGTCATTAGCCCTTCATTTAACATTGGGATTCCTTTCCACGAACCACGAATTTTCGAGGTTCATGGCTTCGCTAATTAGCCGCATATCTGATGCTGCTGAAATTTAGCGATACCCGGTCCTGGTGTCTATTTCTTATCCGACACCGAGATACCGCACCCGAAAAGCGAAGCCGAACGATAACCGGCCTTCGGTGCGTGGTGTCCGGAATTTACACAGTTTGCACAGCAATGTCATGACTGGATGCGGAGACGAACCGCCACCAGGAGAACCATCTCGGGGTTGTACGCAGATTCAAACCGTTGGCAGTTGGATTCTGGAATGTGATTGCGACGGTTGACTCCGTACCGATGTAGCGAAACGCTTGCGATACCCGTGCAAGATACTTACTGCCATATCAACCCAGTAGAAGACCTATGAAGCGGCACCTGATACCACAGGGTCATCGTGGATCGTTCAGCTCGTGGACGAACACCGCACCCAGGCAGAGGACAGCCAAAATGGTCGCTGCAGCCAACACAAACCATTGCGTAATTGGATACCCGCCACCGGTTCGGGCCGCGGAACACGACTGTGGGAATCGGCCCAAATCGGCGTCGTGGACGAACCACCAACCCTGCGAAGACAATTGGGGCTCGTATCGAGCGATACCCTGACCAGGGCTGACAACCACACTGCGGGGAGAATCACCGCCACCCGTCCCGACTCGAGACATCTCCAGGCGGACAACCTCGAGACATCTCCAGGCGGACAACACACTTCTGAAGTTTTCCCTACCTTGGCTTTTTCCGTGACTCCTGCTGTTGTCTGAGTTCCGATCTACGTGGCACATCGATCCAGGTGTCAAAAATTGTCTATGTCCCCGCGAACTTCGACTACACCGCACCCACCCATGTCGACCACCACGTGGCCTTCGGGTAGCTTTGCGCAACCACCAACGAAATACGCCCATCACCCCGGCTGAACAGGCCAAACGTACTACTCAACGCAGCCAATGACGGCCTCGCCTGCCGTTCTCAAAGGCAAGCACTCCAGCACAGAGGCAACAGGTTGCCGGACCCATCCGGCCGACCCTGCGTCTCAAAACGTGCTGCAATCGAGCAGAAATATGGGCGAGTCGCTTCGGTAGATCAGCCTATATCGTTGGGTTGACTCATCTTCCTCATGTGGCGGGCGGAGGCGATTTCTGCGCCTATCGCAGACTCGACTCACTCACACTGAGCACCGGCATCTTCAATCCCGCGACACGACTGACCGATCGCTTGCATGTCGACGCTTCACCATCTCGCCATAACGCAGACAGTATTTCGCTCGTCGGAACCAACAATTTCGAAGACTCTCTACCGATTTCCACTTCTAGTTTAGAGAATGAATTATCTAACCGTACAAATCATTTTTCTAAAACCTGAAAATGCATAATATAATTATGCAATTGTTGTTTCTAAATGGACACATGACTGCCGTGAATTGTATGTACGTTCCCGCGTGTACGATCACCCTCACTATTTAACGATGTTCCATCAATCTCATACCCGCATAATCAGATCGAGCAAAAGAAGTCAGCCTCGACAGCTCCACCCATAGTCGGGTTCAGAAGCGTAGGGGTCATCGGTAGTCCTGAAACATGTTCAAAGAATTACGCAAACTCTCGAACCTACCGATGCAGGTACTTCCCCGCCTCGACCCGCGTTTGCGTTCCCACAGGCCTGTCAATCCTTGTTCGGCACGCGGTGACGATCTCGATGATTTGTCAACATCAGCTCCGAGACCTCTGCCTGGGTGGAGCCATGTCAACAGTCCACAAAGGGGCTCTTCGCAGTTGAGGGTGTAGAACCGGTGCGCGTCGCTACACAGAAATAGGTCGAGGCCTTTCGAAGATGGAATTTCCTAGACAAACCATCCGAAAGACCTCGACGTGCACCACCTTACGTTCTCCACCCCTGACCTCACCACGTTCTGCCACCTCGACACACTCGGCCTGCACTGCACGGGCCAACACGTCACCGATTCAGAAACAGTTCTCCTGTGCACCCCAACCACTGACGATGAGTGGTGCCACCGATGCGGCGGACATGGCCGGCCCCGCGATACTGTGACCCGGAAATTGGCTCACGAACCCTTCGGGCACCGTCCCACCACCCTGCTCATCCGACTCCGTCGCTACAAGTGCGAACTCTGTGGGCGCGTGTGGCGCAATGACACCGACCAAGCAGCCCCAGCCAGGGCCAAGATCTCGCGCACCGGACTCGCATGGGCTTTGAAAGCACTCGTTGTCGATCACGCCACGATCTCCGTCATCGCGGCCAAGCTCGCTGTATCCTGGCACACCGCTAATGACGCGATCCTGGCCGAAGGACATCGGGCTCTCATCGACGATCCTTCCCGGTTCGATAACGTGAGCGTCATCGGCGTCGACGAACATGTCTGGCGGCACACCAGACGGGGTGACAAGTACGTGACCGTGATCATCGATCTCACCCCGATCCGCGATCAGACAGGACCAGCGAGATTGCTGGACATGGTTGAGGGACGATCGAAGGCCGTGTTCAAATCGTGGCTGGCCCGGCAGTCGAAGGCCTTCCGCGATGGAATCGAGGTCGTGGCGATGGATGGGTTCACCGGGTTCAAGACCGCTGCTGTCGAAGAGCTGCCGGCCGCGGTGGAAGTGATGGATCCCTTCCATGTCGTCAAGCTCGCCGGGGACAGTCTGGACGAGGTCCGCAGGCGTGTTCAGCAGGAAACGACCGGGCACCGCGGGAAGAAGGGCGACCCGTTGTATCAGGCCCGGCGGACTCTGCACACCGGGTGTCAGTTACTCACCGAGCGGCAGCAGCAACGGATCGTCGCTCTCTTTGCTGATGAGAATCATGCTGATGTGGAGGTGACCTGGAGCGTGTTCCAAGACATCATCACCGCCTACCGCAACCCGGACCGAACCGCGGGGAAGAAGTCGCTGCAGTCGATCATCGACTCCATCTCGTCCGGGGTGCCTGCTGGTCTTGTTGAGCTGCGCCGGCTGGGGCGGACGTTGAAGAAGCGGGCTATGGATGTGTTGGCGTATTTCGATCGGCCGGGGACGTCGAACGGTCCGACGGAAGCATTGAACGGCAGGCTGGAACACCTACGTGGATCGGCGCTGGGGTTCCGGAACCTCACCCACTACATCGCCCGAAGCTTGCTCGAGACGGGAGGATTCAGACCCCGATTACACCCCTAACTGCGAAGTGAATATCCGTCTTGTTGGGGGCCGTCAATCGTGAGCTCGGGGGCCAGTTGCTTGGTCGCGTGATCGTGGGCGTCGGGACCATCTATGGCGTGTGCGGGGGCCACGAACTATAAGCTCCTTTCACCGCGTGTATTGGGCACGCGGCGAAAGGAGATTATCAATGGTACGCAAGATCAGGGCCAAGCTGGTGTTACAGCTTCGAGCCGAGGGGCTCTCGGGCAGAGCGATCGCTGGCTCCCAGGCAATGTCACGCAAATCGGTCACGCAGGTCCTCGAGGCCGCCGACGCTGCGGGACTCGGGTGGGATGATGTCAAGGACCGTGCTGACAGTGAAGTGTATGGCCTCCTGTTTCCGGGCCGCGGGGACCATCACAGCGTGTTCGCCCAACCTGACTGGAAGGCAATCCATAAGGAAATGGCCCGGGTCGGGGTGACGCTGAAGCTCCTCCATGGCGAGTACGCCGATGAGTGCGCTGCGGCTGGTGATCCGGCGATGAGTTATGACCGGTTCTGCCGCACCTATCAGCGCCACGTCCTCGTCACCGGTGCAGCTTCTCGTGTGGGACACAAAGCCGCCCAGACCATCGAGGTCGACTGGTCCGGTCCGACAATGCAACTGCACACGGGGGCAGACAAGCCGAAGACGGTCTATCTGTTCGTCGCGTGTCTGCCCTTCAGCAGGTACGCATTCGTGCACCCGAGCCTGGACATGAGTCAGGACTCGTGGCTCCGGGCGCATGTGGCGATGTTCACCGCTTTCGGCGGTTCAACACCGCGGATCGTGCCCGACAATCTCAAGACCGGAGTCATCACTCATCCTCGCGACGGTGAAATCGTGCTCAACGACGCCTATCGGGAAATGGCTGCCCACTATTCGGCTGCTGTTCTACCGGGCAGAATCAGGGCACCAAAAGACAAGGCGAGTGTTGAGAATACTGTTGGACATGTCGCCACATGGGTGATCGCAGGGCTACGTGACCGGCGGTTCACATCGCTGCCGACGTTGACGGCCGCGATCGAGGAGAGAGTCTGCGCTTATAATGCTGAACCTTTCCAGAAGCGGCCCGGATCCAGGCTCAGTGTCTTCACCACGGAGGAGGAACCGCTGTTGACACCGCTGCCGCAGGTGGCCTACGAGATCAGTCAGTGGATCTATGGGCGGCGTGTGGCCAGGAACGGGCATGTGAGCTGGGCGCGCAACTATTACTCGGTGCCGTTTGAGCACATCGGATCCAAAGTCGATCTGCGCATCACCGACCGCAGCCTCGAAGTCTACCGCGGGGACCAGCGAGTCACGACTCACCTGCTGCTGCCAGAGACTGCGGTCAATGAGTATCGCACGAATGATGCTGACCTTCCTGCTGGGGACAGATACCAGCAGTGGGACGCGGCCCGGATACGCCAATGGGCCGAGAGGATCGGGGCGTCGACGCTGGTCGTCATCAATCGCATCTTCGAGTCCGTAGCCATCGACGAGCAAGGGGTCAACCCGGCGTTGGCGGTGTTGAGACTCTCTCGCCGCTACTCTGCCGACCGGGTCGAAGCCGCTTGCCGGATTACGCTGGCGGGGCCGGTGCGGTCGCCACGGTATGCGCATGTGCAACCGCTCCTTGCCACCGGTCAGGACCAGACCAGACCCGCCCGGACCGAACCTGTCGAGCACGGCGGCTACGTCCGCGGTGCCTCCTACTATGCAGGAGGGACTCGGTGACTTCGATCGATACAGAGACCAAGCGCAAACTGCGCGAAATGGGCGCGATGGCCCTGCTGGAGGCACTCGAGGCCCAAGACGAGGATCTGACCATGGGAATGAGCTTCGACGAACGGTTGCGACTGGTCGTCGATGAAGCCCATTCGGTATTCAATCACGCCAAAATCGAGGGACTCATCCGCAGGGCCGGGTTGCGCTACCCGGCAGCCGACCTGCGTCAACTCGATAGGGTCGATGAACGCGGCCTGGATCGGAACGTGATCGCCCAGCTGGGGACCTGCAGTTTCATCGAGCGGGGCCAGAACGTCGTGTTCCAAGGGTTCACCGGTTCCGGGAAATCGTACCTGGGGTGCGCCTTGGCCAAACGGGCCTGCCAGCACCGGATCCGTGCGCACTATATTCGCATGCCTGATCTTGAAGAAGCTTGGGCGCAGGCGTTGGACAAACCGATGGGCACGACGAAGTTCTTGAAGAAGTACGCCGCGTTCAGCGTTCTCGTGATAGACGAATGGTTGCTCGATCATCCGGATGAGTCGATGCGCAGCATGCTGTTGGAACTGCTCGAACGCCGCTACGACTGTGCGTCGACGGTGTTCTGCACCCAGTATGCGAAGAAGGACTGGCATCAACGACTCGGATCCGGAGTCCACGCGGATGCGATCATGGACCGGATCGTGCACAACACGGTCTGGGTCGAGACCGGCAGTCACAACATGAGAGAACATGCTGCTTTGAACCCGTGACGATGAGCTGATGGGCGGCCAGTGGCCCCGAGGTCCACGGCTGCTGGCCCCCACAGGCAATATCGGTGGTCCCCAACCGCACGATCGGGTGGTCCCCAAAGCTTCAAATACTCAGCGAAGAGCCCACAAAGGGTTCGGCACCAGTGCGACAGCTTGCAAGTAGCGATGACCGCCTGGACACGAGTACGGGGAACATAGCCCCTGAAGCTGAAATTGCCCATACACTGCCGGAGAGAGGACCGTAGTGGCCTACCTGGCCCGAGAATACGCGGGCACACGGCGCGAAAGGCGAATATAGACGTATACCCGTCTACGTATATATGCCTCTACATACCCCGGGCATCAAAGGGTCTAGAGCAGCCAGGGGACGAATGTAACCCCAGCCTGCCCGCTCTGCAGGAAATCTCATCAATGGGCCGCCGAATGATCCTCGCGGCATGGTCGTCGTTCGTTACCCCGGCCCACTGCGGCTGGTCCACATGGTCAGGGTCGGCGGAAGACAAGCAAAGGCTCGTGAGACCCGACAGCCTTATAGTCGGCAAGAGACTGAGCACTCTTCTTACCCGGCTCCCGCTTCTTCGGCCGGCCGCCTTCGTCTCGGCTGGGACGTTTCGTGAGCGATAACACTGACACATCTTCAAGAACTAGGCCCTCGCTTAAGCTTGCTCTGACCCATTCGTCGACAATATCGATGGAATTGTTCGTCCTGTCGGCAATGTTGATCACTGCCCGGCCTCCCGGACGCAGAGCCTTCGCGATGTTGCGCACTGTGCCCTGGACAAATCCGTCGACCCACGTCTGGAGAGTAGGGTATTTGTTGTGGGACTGCTCCTCTGCATTGTCGCTGTCAGCACCATAGTCTTCAGCGTCGTAATACGGGGGGCTCGTGAAGACGCAGTCCACATCGCCACAACGGTCCGAGTAGTCCTCGGACCCTGACTTAACGATGCGAAACGAACCATCCCTTCCCGTGACGTTTTCGATCAACGCACCCAGTTCACGCAAGCAGTCCACAGTTCTAGTATCGACCTCGGTAGCGATGTACGTGTAATCGTTCCGGCTGGTCAGCGCCCCTAACATTCGTCCACCCCACCCTCCACAGGGGTCCCAGATCGTTCCACCAACGGGGGTATACCGTTCAAAGATCGCCTGCGCGACCATCGGAGGGAAATTCGTGGGGATGGCTCGCCCACCTTTCAATTTCGCCCGAACACTACGCGGGCTTACCGTCCCCGATTTGGCGGCTGCCTCGATGGCAGACTTCAACTTTGTGTCGTCATCGAAGAATTGGCGCATCGATTGACCACTCTTCGATCTACTCTGGTCCAGGTGCGGAAACATCCACGTGCACAAATCTTGGCCAAGTGTGTACTGTTTGGGCCGCATCGGAAGAATCCACTGTAGTTCCACGACTTGTTCGGGCTGTTCGATATTCGTCAGCAGCCTGTCTCGCCCGTCGAAGACTTCAATTTCCGCGTCCCAACACTTCAGAACCTCCAAAGCCGCTCCCGGCCAGGAGAACCACCTATTAAGCGGCATGACGCCCCACTCGCGGTAAAGCTCCATCACTGTTCCCGCGCGATCATCAATTCGCTGCTTGATTCGGTCCGCTTCTCGGGAAAGATTGGCGACTTCATAGAGGTTCGGCAGTCTCGGCCCGAAAACGGTTCGATTCCAATTAGCGTTCTCATTCTGCCGATCAAGAACCCTCTGAACGTTCGCAATGGCCGCACATAAAGTTTTCAAATCCTCGACGAGAGTCTCAATCTCAACGACTAACCTGTGTAGCCGCCCGTCATCACACGGGTGCCCTTGACCCGAGGAAATTAACTCACCCTTGTCGCCAGTTGCAGCGAGCACATGACGGTGACTCACCCGCGTTGGCCCATCTCTCGCAAATCTTTCCGCACCGTGTCAGCACTCACCCGAAAATCCGGCAACAGAGCCTCTACGAACTCCGCGACGGGAAGAATCCCGCTCTCGTTGATGATCAACTGGATTGCATCACGCCGTCTGTCCCGGATGACACGACGCGATTGAACACCGCGTGCGCTGTTAGCCCTATTCGCCTGGGACTTCCTCGCCGAAGATATCCGGCCGCCAGCACCACCAGAGGACGCAGCGATCAAAGACTGATATTCCTCTATACCCTCGACAACCAGAGCTTCAGCACCATACACGTAGCCCTGCAGGAACGAAAAGAATTCCAGTTCTGCATGCTCATGAAAGGGATTGCGAATACTGTCTTCAGTGTTGTTCCACTTGAGTTTCACCGCAGCTCTATCAACAGCAGTCATCGGGGTCGAGCCTGCCTTCTTCGCTCGTCTCTGAGGCTCCAGTAGCTTCTTCATCTGCTTGTTGGTTCGCATCACCCACCAACCCACCTGATACTTCTGCTTCGATACCCTCACAATCCAGTGAGGCATCAACAAGCCCATCTCGACAGCCACCACAATGTGGCTACGGGACGGAGCTTCAAGCACGGCAGGAAATATCCGCGAAGACACCGCCGGATTTCCACGCACAAACTTCTCAGAATTCTGATGATGCCGATCATTGACGAAGTGACGCAGCAGGTCAAATTCTTCATTGAACGCCATCTCAGAACGTCGGCGTCTCGCCTCCCACAAGAACTTCGCTGTTTCCCGCGCGGTCATCTCCAAATCCTCGGACCGGCGCGGACGCTCCTGCTCGGCAGTCCACAGGTACGTACACCCATCAGCGGTGACCATAACAGTCTCTTGCTCAATCCGCTCAGCAAGCTCCCTGAATCTCATGCCCCCATTCTCGCTCACATCCATCAAGGTGCGAACGCGAAGAAGCCCCGCTCTGGCGGGGCTTCTAGACGGAGCTTGGCTGATCAGTGTCGCCGTGTTTGCTCCACCGTGTGGACCACTCTTTCAAGGTTCTCGACAAGGACGAGCTGATGATGGTCCGGGGCGTGTGTAAATAGTCGACTGTACTCAGGTTCAAGCCACTGCTGTACCCGGTAGACATCGATACCCATTCCGACCAATACTCCTGGGGCATGCAGCAAAGTATGAAGTCGTCCCATTATCGTGGTGAACCGTTGTTGTACCTCTTTTGCTACGGTCTCCCGGCGACCAGATGGAACCTGTTTCGACAGCTTCTCGTAACGGTTCAGTCGGGCGAGCGTCTGCGGACCGGGCAGTGATGACATACCTTCACCCGCTGAGTCCGTAAATCGTGCCGCGTCACTCGCCCACGCCCAGAACCGGTGCTTAAGGACAATGGTTTCAAGATCGACTGCCCGCTCAACGAAGTCGAGAAACGCGCCGTCGAAATCATGGACCTGGAACCAGTACTTCTCCCGCATCAGCCCGCGCCGTGCTTCTAACGACTCGCGTGCCTTCTCAACTGCGTCGCGGTATGCCTGGACTTGCTCTAGTCGCTGGGACACCCATGTTGGCATGCCCTCGGCTCTTTGTTTAGGCATCGCTGTACCTCCCGCGACCAGCCAACGCGTTGTATACCGTTGACCGAGACACCTCTAGTTCGCGCGCAATCACGGCTTTCGGGACCCCGAGGTCCGTTCGTTTGCGAATAGTATCGATTTGCGCCGGGGTCAGCGAAAGTGGCTTCTCATAGACCCCACGCTTCTTCGCCACGCCGATACCCTCCGCCTGACGCTCACGGATGATGCTGCGTTCGAACTCTGCGATACCCCCGAGCACCGTCAACAGCAGCCGATCCATAGGCCGGTTAGTGCCCGGTCCGATGACCACGCTTTCCTTCAAGAATTCGACCGTCACACCGTCCGCGACAAGACCATCAACAAGCGAGTGAAGATCAATCACGGACCTGGCAAGCCGGTCCATCGATGAAACTTTTACCCAGTCGCCGTCGCGGACATGGGACAACATCGCTTCGAGACTGGGGCGTATACGTGTCTTGCCGGAAAGCTTGTCCTCGAACCACTTGTCAACGTCCCCAATAGCCTCATACTGACGGTCAGGGTTCTGATCAACACTCGATACTCGAACATAACCAACCACTTGGCCCTCTACTTGACGATCCATACCTATGACCTCCTGAACAGATCTGTAGTCCGAGACGATCTCGGACCTCAATCAACAGGAACTCAACGCAGGAAATCGACAGAGCAACGAGGTAGACCTAACTACACCGAGAATGAACTCAATTTATAGCCAATAGCTGACTCCACCTTCGATACTACTTATTTGTAGACCTATCCAACGCAGGAAGGGAACAGTTCAACACCCGCTCCAAACCAAAGATAGAACACGGTCATCGCCTTCCCGCTCAATCAGCTCTTTTCCGACCTTCAGCATGGGGATAAATTTGCGGAAAAAAATCGGGCCCATCCCGCAATTTGTCTATTTTCATATCAAGATCCTCAGTGAATTTTGATTTGGACTGAACATGATCTTTTGCCACGCGGTCTTTTCCCGCACGAATTTCACGTTGAAACAGTTCTTGCGCTTCAAGTGCATCCGGTGTTGAATCCAGGTCCGAGCGCATCAGATGTTTCATCTCTTGCCAACTATCCAGCGTATCGTTTGCCGCTTTTTTCCTATGCTCCTGCGAGTACTCATCTGGCCGATAATATACTACTGTAGTTGCAAATATTGCAGCGTAGACAACCTCAGCTCCGGAGGATATAGATCCCGGAGCGATTAGCTGGAGATTCCACCTCAAGTCATCTAATTCGTCTATGTATTCGGTCGCTTTAACATCGAGCGTCTGGCATTCACCTGCCCTAAATTCCTCGTTGAGTTTTAGGATCAAGTCGCTAATAGGCTTGTAGGTGAGACTCAGGTATCGGCTGTATAATTCCCGCTTAAGGTCAAGGAACCGCTCTGCCCGCTTAAAATTCCACTCAAGTTGTTTCGTTTCTTTTTCCCATTTTAGGCGTTTGGCCTCGCGCCTAGCAGTGAAAATTGAACCAAATATTTGCGCGAATATAGCGCCTCCGGCTCCTGTTGCTGCCGCCAGTACGGCGATCCACTCATTGACCATGCAGCCAAGCATATCCGAATTGTACCGACTCGGACGTTTCGAGTTTATGTCGAATCCGATTACAAACAAGGAATATCTTAGGCAGAAAATAGTCGTACTGACACATCCCTGAACCAGCAGATCACGGTAACAAGTAGACGATGTCGCAGGACCTGCTTTTGCAGACAAGATTGCGCTTCCAGAATCATCAACGGCATGCAGGCGTGGTCGACTGAACGCAACTTCAAGCCCCCGGCGTGGAGCAATTCTGAAACCGGTACATTAAGAACCTCGCATAAACCCACAAGCGTCGACAGCCTTGGGTTTGAGGGGCCAGTTGTTTCCTTGCGTCCCGAGGATCGGCCCGACTCGATGAGCTAAACTTGGTTCGTAGTGATCCCCGCCTGATAGGCCAGTGACTCTTGTGTCATCCCCCTAAAGGTCCGAAGATCACGGACTGCATCTCCAAGCTCTTTTGCGCTCTTACCGTCCCAGGCCACCAAATAATCGTCTCGACCAGACCCGGGAAACAACACCCTATATACAAGGTCTTATATAGTATGCTCCGAATCAGACTCTTGTAGTAGCGGGGAGGCCAAGGATTGCATCTCCGCTTCGATTCTCTTCTCGTCTCCTTGAAAGGACCACCCGATGGACCCAGCGACAGCATCGCTCATGGCGATCGGTAGCGGATCGGCGTCAGGCTTGCGGCCGTACTTCACCGTCTTCGGTCTCGGCTTCGCAGCCCTCGCGGTACCCGATGACGCCCCATCCGTCGTAGCGACGGCTATCGATCAGATACCCGACAGCATCGCCAATCCCTGGGTGTTGGCTATCTGTGGGATCCTTGCCCTTGCCGAGTTCATCGGCGGCAAGCTTCCGGGGTTAGACGCCCTCCTGGAGTCCGCTTCTGTTTGGCTACGCCCGATCCTAGGCAGTCTCGTCGGAATGCAGCTCGGGGTGGACTCCGGTTCGGCAGCCGCTGCCCTCACTACCGTCCTCGGAGCAAGCACGTCACTGCCTGTCAGTCTCGGCAAGGCATCCACTACTCTCGCTACTACAGGCGCCAGCGCAGGCACAGCCGACTGGATACGTAGCCTGTTCGAGGACTCCAGTGCCCTCATCCTTGTGATCGCCGCAATTGTCCTACCGATCCTCGCCGCGTTCTTGGGGCTCCTCGCAGTCGGAGTTGGGATCACTCTTTTCCTCATGTTCCGTAAGGCCTATCGAGCGATGAAGATGAAGGTCAGCGATATGAAGCAATGGCAGGCGGAGGCGCGAGCCCAAAGACAAGCACAGATAGCCTCCGGAGAGCGTGTGTCCACCATCCAGGCCCTTAAGCGGCTCGCAGCGGGCGCAACCCCTGCATTGGCTACAGGTGTAGTGACGTCTGCCGGCGTGATGCGCACCGGAGCCGCCGTTTCAACATCGTGGGCGAAATCGGCCACCGCTAACGCCACCCACTTCAGCTCCGCCAGCTATCGACGCGCCTCCGGCGCTGCATCATCAGCCTTCAAAACCGCTCAAACACGAATACAGACCCCTCCCTCACCCAACCCAAAACCTCAACCGCCCGCGCCTAACGCGGACGGAATGGCTACACCGACCCCTGGCGCGTACCCGCAGACCCCGCCGCGACCACCTATGCCGCCACAGGAGGCCACAGAACGCCCGAACTACCCCAGTACGCCACCTGCCCCCGCCGAGCCGCCGAAACCGCCGCAGACGCCCACATGGACCCCCGACGGCCAAAACCGCGGTGCAACACCACCGCCGCCCCAGACCGCTTCGCGCCGAGCACAGGTCGCCGGAGAACGAGCCGGACAAGCCGTCGCGAACGTCAAAGGGCAGATGGGTAAGCTACGCGGACAGTTCGATGGCTTCAGGCAGGGCCTCAAACAATCAGGCGACGATACCCCTCGCAGAGATCAAACCCCGCCCCCGGAAAACTAGCCTGCCTCCCCTCTGCACTGGCCATCTAGTCACTTTGCCTGAGAAGGGATTCCCGAACCCACAGGAGACCTATGAACGATCACGACCTTCCCTCTGCGGGTTGGCACCCCGACCCCACAAACGATGGGCAACTTCGATACTGGAACGGACAGAGCTGGACCAACCACGTCCACCCCATCCAGTCCTCATCTCCAAATACGTCAGCAAAACGACATAGAGCCACCGAGCAACGGGCTCCGGGACTTATTCGCACCATCTTTGACTTCAAGTTGCGCGCCGACCGCGTCGCGACCATCAAGATCGCTCGATTCGTCTACGTCGCGGTCAGCCTCGCCACCCTCTTCCTCTGGTTCGGACTCGTTGTTGTCGCGTTCCTAGCAGCAGCTTCGTCAGGAATGCCGGAATTCGCGGTCATCGGCATCATCATCTTCGTCGCCGGAGCGATCGCGGTCGTGGCATTCATTGCCGCTGTGCGAGTACTTCTAGAGTTCGTGCTCGCAAACATCCGCACGGCTCAACACACGGCATACCTTGTCGACCACGCACGTCATGGTTCTGAACCTCTGCGCTTCAACTCTCATGGTGCAGACCTCGATGCGGGCAATAACAATAGTGCTGCGGACTGGAGTACATCGTGAGCAATCACCCAGACCTCTCGCACCTGCCACCACCCAGCGGCCAGCATCCTCCTCAGCCGCCTCCGCCCGGACGAATGCTCAGTCGATTGCGCACAGTCGGTCTCATCGCGGTCGCTGTGATCGTCGTACTCGGAGCCGGAGTTGGCATCGGCCTATTCGCCTTCAACCCACAAACGGCCGATAAGGCCCCAGTTGCCGAATCCACAGGAACACCGAAAGCTCAACCGAGTGAGCAGGCACCTTCACCCAGCGATGACCTCGTCAACGAAGACACGGAAGCAGCACCTTCGCCAGGGGAAACCGGCGAATGTCCCGTGGACGCCCCCGACGAACTGGTCAGCGGAGAAACTCAGGAATACAAAGTCAAACTCTGCCTATACGAGGGAGCCGCCTCAGCCGACCATGTCACCTATGTCGGCGGAAACTCGGAGAACGGATTCACCGTACTCCCCGCAGATATGAATTTCGACAGTATGGGCAATCCATACCTCGAAGCCTCTAGCGGCGGGATCAGATACGTAGTTGACCCAAAGGGACTCTATGTCGAAGGAAGCGAAGTCATTGTCGATCAGGAATGGATTAGAGGAAACATGCAAGAACTCTACGACTTTGCGACCGGTTAGAAGATCTGCCAAGACATGCCGGAAGATGTCAAGCCATAAGACTTCGGTATCCAAAAACGCCCTTGCCTCCACGCCCCCTTCCCGAGCGTCTCCCACCAGATCGTTCAACCCACTGGAACGCCCGCTTCCCGAGCGTCTCCCACCAGATCGTTCAACCCACTGGAACGCCCGCTTCGATACCCAGCTTTGACGCGGTAATGTAGTGGTAGGAATAGTTTGACATTCTCGGACCACACTGAAGAGATCGTTCAAGGCCTGGAATATCACTCTGAAAGCGTGGACTCATTCGCTGACTTGCTGGATCCTTTTCAAGTGCACCCACCACCGCAAGTCCGCAGTGCGGACCCCCAGCGGACCACCTCAGCGGCTTCCCAGCCGTTTTGAGCACTTCCAGCACTCAGAGAACCCAGAGATGACGTGGATCGACTCCCTGCCGTAGACCTCCTAAAGCGGGTGTCGGCAGTTCGAATCTGCCCGGGGGCGCCAGACTCACTTGACGGAGCCGAAAACGGTTTCCGGCATCGCCCTGACCGACGATCACCGAGGATCCACCATCGCCGAGGCGGCCGATCGATCCGATCGGCCGCCTCGGCGCTTTCTGTCCGCTCCGGCAGCCAGATCCGGCTCGCGGACTCGGACCTCCCCGGTCAGGATGACATCTAGAGCCCCGGCTCCGGCGGGGCCTCGTTGTGCTTGCGGCGACCGTGGTCGCGAGCGACGCGCACGACCATCGTCGGGCATTGCGAGTACGGCAGCACCGACTGCGAGGTGGAACCGAGCAGGAGGCCGGCGAATCCGCCGCGACCGCGCGACCCGATGACGAGCACCTCGGCTGTGTCGGAGGCCCGGACGAGCACCTCGGCCGGTTGGCCGTCGAAGAGCGTCCAGGTAACGTCGAGATCCGGGAACTCCTCGGCCAGACGCTGTTTGGCGACGACGAGCTTGTCCGCCCCCTCGTTGACGAGGCGTTCGAGATCGGCGGTGCTCGGCAGCCATTCGGGGCCGATGACCGTCGTGGTGATCACGGCGACGATGTGCAGCGGCGAACCGCGGCGCACGGCCAGTCGCGCAGCCTTCCACAGCGCCGGGGACTCGGCGCCGAGGGAGTCGACACCGACGACGACCTTGCCGTCGAAGCGCAGGCCTTCGATCGACTCGGCATCGGGATCATGGGTTTCGACCTCGATGCCGTCCTGCCGGATCGGCCGTGACGAGGTCGGATGCGCGGGACGCTCGGCCTGGTTGTCCCAGCATGCGGGGACGACGACCGTCGGACATGCCGAGTGCGCAGGCAGTGCGCTCGAGACGGTCCCGAGGAGACGACCGGCGAAACCGCCGCGACCGCGGGATCCGACGACGGTGAGGCAACCGGTCTTCGATTCGTCGATGAGCACGCCGGCGGCATCGCCGATCTCGATGACGGCCTCGACGGGAACTCCTGCTGCCTTGACCTCGGCAGCCGCCTCCTTGAGGGTGTTCGTCACGGCCGCACGGATCGAACTGTCATCGATGGGCACATAGGACACGTCGATGGCGGCAGCCGCCACGCTCGGAATCGTGTAGGCACCGACAAGGCGGATGGGACGCCCCAGGGAGCGTGCTTCTTGGATCGCCCACGCCAGGGCGTTGCGACTCGGCGGAGAGCCGTCGATTCCGACGATGACCGCTTCGGTCTCGCCGACCGGTGCCGGGTCGGAATTCTGGGGGCGATCCTGCTCACTCATCGCAAACTCCTTGGGTCGACGCGAACTTCTGTTTCGTCCACCCTAGAACACATTGACTGTGAGAACTTCGCCTATGTCACATCGTTATCCGAATCCCGTCAGCATTCGGACAGCACCGTCCCCTATCTGGGACGATGCCGGATTGTCAGGCGGCGCTGGAGTATTCGAGGAACGGGCGCCACTTCTCGACGGGTTTGTCGATCCCGCGCATCCACAGCTGCCCCAGACGGGGCTCCTGCGGGAGGAAGCTGAGCTCCCACCCGATCTCGCCGAGAGTGCGATTGCCCTTGCGGTTGTTGCATTCGCGGCAGCAGGCGACGAGGTTCTCCCAGGTGTTCGCTCCCCCGCGGGAGCGTGGGAGCACGTGGTCGACTGTGTATGCCGGTTTGGAGCAGTAGGCGCAGCGGTGGCCGTCCCGGCGCAGGACTCCCCGGCGGGAGAGTGCGACGCGACGGTTGCTCGGCGGGCGCACATAGCGGGTGAGCAGGATGACGGAGGGCTGATCGAGACTCATGTGCTCGGATCTCACCGGAATGTCCTCTGCGGCCAGGACTGTCGCCTTTCCGGTCAGCACGAGCACCACGGCCCGTGTGAACGGAACGATCGACAGCGGTTCGTAACCGGCGTTCAGCACGAGAGTCTTCATATCTCGCCCCTCATCTTCTTCTCTACTGGGCCGAAACCGGCTGCCCCGACCCCAGGGAACACAAAAGGCGCCGTGCTCATGGGCACGACGCCTGGGAAAGAGGGCACGGAGACAGATATGTGCTCCGCACCAGAGACTGGAGCGGCTATTCGAATTATTCGACTATGCCCCATCTGCTTTCCTTCGCATCAGCGGTCGACACCATTCGGCGCCCACCTATCATGGAACTCAATCTTTTCCAGAGTAACGCCGCGCGCGCCCGTGACCCAATTCATACTGCTCGCGTCACGGAATCTTCGGCTTGCGTTCACCGAACCGGGAGTTCAGCGCACTCCCCGAACCGGCCGCAAGCAGGCGGGTGCACGGGTGGTCGCAGGCGGGCCGGCGCAAGCAGGCGGCCGCCTCGGCGACGTTGTCGGCCGAATTGAGCACATGAACTGCTTCGAAATTCATATGTGGTGATCTTGATCAGTGCGTATGAATTTCGGACTAGCGAATGCAGGCACACCGCCGGTGCGCGCCCGACGTTTCCGGGCATACGAAAAGCTCCCCGTGCGACTCGAGGACCGTCGAGTCGTACGGGGAGCTTTTCGGTGATGAAGATCAGAGAACGCGGATGAAGGTGACGTTGCCCATCCAGCTGTAGCTGCGCTTCGAGGTTCCCGAGCTCCGCGAACCGGCATCGTACATCTGTCCGCCACCGGCGTAGATGCCGACGTGGCCGGGGTGCCAAATGAGGTCACCGGGCTTAGCTTCGGACTGCGAGACGATCTGGCCTGCACCCTTCTGGGCACCGGAGGTGCGGGGCAGGTTCACGCCGACGTGGCTGTAGACCCAGGAGGTGTATCCGGAGCAGTCCCAGCCGCTCGGGCTGGTTCCACCCATGACGTAGGGGGTTCCGACGCCCTTGGCCGCCCAGGCGAGGACCTGCTCAGCCTTGGATCCGTTGATGGATCCGGCGCCCTTGGAGTCGGATTCGCCCGAATCGGACGATCCGCTGTTGGCGGTGTCGTCGGAGGTTCCGGCCGACTCGTCGGAGTCAGCGGAGGTGGTTTCGACCGGCTCGGGCTTGGGCTCGGGCTTCGGGGCCGCCTCGGCGGTGATGGCCTTGCTCTCGACGCCGAAGGAGTCGGACTTCTTGTCGTCCTTCTTGCTGTTCGAGTCGTCGCCGATGGTGACGGTCTGGTTCTCGAAGTCGACCTTCTGGGTGGTCTCGGCTTCTGCGGAGACCTTGTTCTGGTCGTCGGCACCCTGGCCGGCGGCCGGCATCACTGCGGCGGTCAGCAGACCACCGCTGGCAGCGACAACAGCTGCACGACGGCCGAAGACGCCTGAATTGGCGTTCAGAAGTTCAGTGAGTTCGGTCAGCGGAGTCTTGACCTTGGCATCGGCGGCGCGGCGGCCATGCTGCTTAGTTGCCACGTTTTCCCTCTCGTTCCTATTGGCAATCTCAGCCAACCGCCGCTATCGGTCCTTGGTATCTCACAGCGAGCGCGGCGCTCGGATCTCGCTGTGAGGTCGTCAGTGCGTGAACGACCTCAACAACTGTAACCAATCGGTGACTGATTGTCACGTTTTTGTCACAACCGCCGGAGGGAAACCGTGATGTTTTCCATAAACGTGCAGGTCAGAGGCCTAAAACAGCTTGAAACATTCGTAACATTTTCTCGTTATACGACGCGACCCAGGGGGCGGAGATCCGCTCCCCGGGTCAGAGATCACAGTGATTTGTAACGAATCGGGACTCAGGCACCCGCTCCTTCGTTACCGCGGCTCGTCCTCGCCGTTATCGAGCCACCGTCTCGATGTTACGGAACTCCAGCCTCGAGCGTGGGGAACTGAGACTTCTGTACGCCTCAGCTCCGGTAGGCGAAGACGTGCGAGGCAGTCTCGACCGGCAGATCGAGCACGTCCTGCGCACCGGGCACCTGCACGGTGATGTATTCGCCGTTGCGCGAGATCTCGACGTCGCTGCCCGGCAGGACGCCGGCGACCTGGAACTGCTGAAGCAGGTGAATATCGACCTGCAGGGGTTCGGCCAGCCAGGCGATCGTCAGCTTCTTCGCGCCGTCCCGACCGACCGCCGTGGCGAGGTCGATGACCTCGGTGGCCGTCGAGGCTTCGCCGCCGATGACGTCGAGGCCGGGGATCGGGTTGCCGTAGGGCCCGGTGGACGTTTCCGAAAGCAGCTTCACGAGCTTGCGTTCGACCTGCTCGCTCATCACGTGTTCCCAGCGGCAGGCCTCGTCGTGGACGAGTTCCCACTCGAGTCCGACGACATCGGAGAGAAGGCGCTCGGCCAGACGGTGCTTGCGCATGACGTCGGTGGCGATCCGACGCCCCTCCGGGGTGAGCTCGAGATGACGGTCGTTGCCGACGTGGAGCAGACCGTCGCGCTCCATCCGCGCCACGGTCTGTGACACGGTGGGACCGGAATGATCCAGGCGCTCGGCGATGCGGGCACGCAAAGGCACGATCGACTGTTCCTCGAGCTCGATGATCGATTTGAGGTACATCTCGGTTGTATCAATGAGGTCGTTCACTTCTGACCAGCCACTCCACTCTTCGTCTTCAGGTCGTTTCGACCGTTTCAGGCGCTGTCACCAATTCGGGTCGCTGCGACCCTGTCCCGCCCCGCGCAGGCGAACCCGTTCGCGGCCGTTGCGATCTGGACCAATCCTATCGTGCGTTCAGCGAATCCCGTGAGTCGAGGAATCGCCTGGGTCCGCGCCCGACATCGGCCGCCGCCGGACGGCTCGGCCCGCATGGGTTTCGGCCCGTCCGCGCAGGATTGCGCACCGGCCCACTCAGCCCGCGTTCGTATAGGTCGTCTTGTGCACCGTGAAGAACTCGCGTGCCGCCCGAGCCTGCTCGCGAGGACCATAGCTCGACCCTTTCCGTCCGCCGAAGGACACGTGATAGTCCACGCCTGCCGTCGGGGCGTTGACCATGACCATCCCGGCCTGGGCGTAACGCTTGAAGTGGGTCGAATATTTCAGGGAGGTCGTGAAGATGCCGGCCGAGAGCCCGAACTCGGTGTCGTTGGCGACCGCGAGCGCTTCGTCGTAGTCGGCGACCTCGATCACCGAGGCGACCGGGCCGAAGACCTCGTCGACGTTGATCGTGTCGCCCGGTTTCGTGCCTGTGACCAGAGCCGGTGCGAGGAAGTACCCACCCGTGCCCGATTCGATGAGCTCACCGCCGGTGACTTCCCCACCCTCGGCTCGGGCCGTGGCGATGTAGCCGAGATCCTGGTCGAGCTGAGTCCGGGAGACCACGGGACCGATAGCGACTCCCTCGGCGCGGGCATCGCCGACGGTCAGTGCCGCCATCTTCTCCTTGAGCAGGGCGACGAATTCATCGTGCACATCGGAGGTGACGATGAGACGGGAGGACGCGGTGCAGCGCTGCCCGGTGGAGAAGAAGGCACCATTGATCGCGGCGTCGGCGGCCGCTTCGAGATCGGCGTCGCCGAGCACCACGAGCGGGTTCTTCCCGCCCATTTCGCACTGCACCCTGATCTGGTGGGCCGCAGCCGAGGCGATGACGGATCGTCCGACGGCGACGGACCCGGTGAAGGTTACGGCGTCGATCTTCGCCGAGGTGGTCAGGGCGTCCCCGACCACGGAACCCGGCCCCATGACGAGGTTGAGGACTCCGTCGGGCAGTCCCGCCTCGGCGAGGATATCGGTGAGCGCGTAGGCGCTGGCGGGGACGAGTTCGGCGGGTTTGACCACGACCGTGTTGCCGAAGGCCAGCGCCGGGGCGATCTTCCAGGCCGGGATGGCGATCGGGAAGTTCCACGGGGTGATGACGCCGATGACGCCGATGGGTTCGTGCGTCATCTCGGCGATGAGTCCGGGGCGGACCGAGTCGACGATCTCGCCGGTGTTGCGGATGGTCTCACCGGCGAAGAACTTGAAGATCTGGGAGGCGCGCAGCACCTCGCCCTTGGCTTCGGCGAGCTGTTTGCCCTCTTCCCGGGCGAGGAGGTCGCCGAGTTCGTCGGCGCGGTCGGCGATGAGGCTTCCGGCCTTGTCGAGGATCGAAAAGCGCTGCTGTGAGCCGAGGTCCGCCCAGGCGGGAGCGGCCGCACGGGCGGCATCGATCGCCGAGGCGACCGTGGCGGCATCCGCGCGAGCAAAGAGACCGATCACATCGGAGGGGTCGGACGGATTCGTGTTCGTCGATCGGTCCTCACTGGGCACCCGCCTGCCGCCGATGAGGTTGTCGAAGACCGCGTCGGGTCCGTACTGAGCAGAGGTATGGGTCGAGGTCATCGATACTCCTTCGTATTCGCGTATTCGTCGGTGAGCGCCGGTGATCGTCTGGCCTGGGGGTAGAGATCGTCTGGCCTAGGGGTAGAGGCGGACGACCTCCCAGGCCGAGGCGTCGTCGAGGCCGGCCGTTTCGTGGCTGCCGTCGGCGCGGCGGAAGACCCACCGGTCATGGAACCGGTTCTGCTGGCCCTGCCAGAATTCGATCTCGAAGACGCGCACGCGGAACCCGCCCCAGTGATCGGGACGCGGCACATCCTGGCCTTCGAGCTCGGCCGCCGCGGCATCGTATTCGGCCTGCATCTGCTCGCGGCTGGTCACCGGCTGGGACTGCTTGGACACGGTCGCCCCGATCTGCGATCCACGGGGGCGCACGGCGAAGTACGCGTCCGAGTCCTCGGGGGCGGCCACCTCGGCGAGGCCGCGGATGCGGACCTGTCGTTCCATGTCCTGCCAGGGAAAGTTCACGGCGATGCGGGGGTCGGCCCGCAGCGCCCGGCCTTTCGCCGAGTAGTAGTCGGTGAAGAACAGGAGTCCGCGTTCGTCGAGGCCTTTGAGCAGGACGATGCGCGAGCTCGGGCCCCATTCGTCGAGGGTCGAGACGGTCATCGCATTCGGCTCGCGGACGTGGTCGGCCGCTTCGTCGTACCACTGGCGCAGCAGGTCCAGGGGTGCGGTATCCGGGTGTTCGAAGACGGCTGAGTCATAGGACTTCCGGGTCTGCGGGAGGCGATCGACGGGCTCACTCATGTCTTCACTCTACGACGCGGCACGGACACGAGTCAGCCGGGTCCCGCCTCGGCGGGTGCGGTCGAGACGGACGACGTCGTGCAGTCGTCACAGGGAGTGACAGTCGACGTCCGCCGTCCGTCACATGACGGACCGGTCCCGAGCGGCGGACGGGCCCGCCGTAGAATATCGAGCGTGACTGCGACGAATATTGAGATCCCGAACGACCTTCTGCCCGCCGACGGACGCTTCGGGTCCGGCCCGGCCCGCATCCGCCCTGCCCAGATCGAGGCGCTGACCTCGGCCGCGACCGAGGTGCTCGGCACCAGCCACCGCCAGGCGCCGGTGAAGAACCTCGTCGGCCGCATCCGTTCCGGACTGGCCGAGCTGTTCAGCCTGCCCGAGGGCTACGAAGTGGTGCTCGGCAACGGCGGGTCCACCGTGTTCTGGGACGTCGCGGCCTTCGGCCTCGTCCGCGAGCGGGCCGCGCACGCGACCTTCGGCGAGTTCGGTCAGAAGTTCGCGAAGGCCACCGACACTGCCCCGCATCTGGCTTCCTCCCTTATCCTCAATGCCGAACCGGGCACGGCTGCGATCCCCACTCCGGAGGCCCTGGCTGCCGCTGGTCTCGTCTCCTCCCCCGCCGGGGCGACCACCGGCGCTTCCGCCGCCGACGTCTTCGCATGGCCCCACAATGAGACCTCGACCGGTGTGGCCACCCAGATCACACGTCCGGCCGGGATCGCCGAGGATGCCCTCGTTGTCATCGATGCGACCTCCGGTGCCGGCGGGCTGGCTGTCGACATCGCCGAGACCGACGTCTACTACTTCGCCCCGCAGAAGAACATGGGCTCCGACGGCGGCCTGTGGGTGGCGATTATGTCGCCGCGCGCGATCGCCCGCGCGCAGGAGATCAAGGACTCCGGGCGCTGGATCCCGACCTCGCTCGATCTGGTCACCGCGATCGAGAACTCGCGCAAGGACCAGACCTACAACACCCCGGCCGTGGCGACCCTGCTGCTGCTCGCCGAACAGATCGAGTGGATCAACGGCAACGGCGGCCTGTCGTGGGCGGCCGAGCGGACCGCGGAGTCCTCCGGGCTCGTCTACGAGTGGGCTGAATCCGCCGAGGCGGCCCACCCCTATGTCGCCGAGCCGGCCGACCGCTCATCGGTCGTCGCCACCGTCGACTTCGATGAGTCGGTCGACGCAGCGGCTGTGGCCAAGGTGCTGCGAGCCAATGGCGTCGTCGACGTCGAGCCCTACCGCAAGCTCGGCCGCAATCAGCTGCGCATCGCGACCTTCGTCTCCGTCGACCCCGACGATGTGCGGGCCCTGCTGGCCTGCATCGACTTCGTCATCGACGCACTCAAGTAACGCGACCGACATGCCTGCACACACCGTCGACAGCTCCGCCCGCGTCGGCGTCATCGGCAGCGGAATCGCCGGGGCCAGTGTTGCCTTCGGCCTCGCCTCCCGCGGGGTCGACGTCACCATCGTCGACGATGCCATGGCCGGGCAGGCGACAGCTGCCAGCGCGGGGATCATCGCACCGTGGGTGTCGACGAGCACCGGTGCCTACTACGAGAAGTACGCGGCGGGAGGGAACTTCTATCCGGCGTTCCTCGAGGCGCTGCGTACGCTCGGCATCCCCGACCTCGGCTATCGCAGGTCCGGTGCCCTCGTCGTCAACAACGACCCGGGGACCCTCGCCGAGGCGGCTGCGACCATCCGTTCTCGTGTCGCGCCCGCGGGGACCGTCGCGGGCGAGGTCCATGACCTCGATGCTGCGGAGCTTCGCGAGATCTTTCCGCCGATCGCTCCGGACATGACCGGACTCCTCATCACCGGAGGCGGCCGTGTCGACGGGCGGGTTCTGCGCGATGCGATCCTCACCGGAGCGCGCCTGCATGGCGCCAGAACGGTCGCAGATTCTGCACAGGATGTCACCGCATCGAGCGCGGGCACATGGTCGGTACGCACCACCTCGGCGACGGAGGACTTCGACGCCCTCGTCATCGCAGGTGGGGCGCGGAGTGCCGAGCTCCTCGGACGACTCGGCCACGCTGTGGGGATCGTCCCTCAACGTGGTCAGCTGCTCCATCTGGAGCTGCGCGGAGTCAACACATCGCCGTGGCCGACGATTCACCCTCTCGACCATCACTACATCACACCCTTCGACGGAGGCCGCATCGTCGCAGGCGCCACCAGGGAGGACGGGGTCGGCTTCGACGTCCGCGCCACTGCCGCCGGAACGCAGCAGGTCCTCGACGACGCGCTGCGGATCGCCCCGGGCCTCGCACAGGCTACCGTTCTCGAGACCCGCGTCGGAGTGCGCCCCATGTCGACGCGCGAGGGGGCACTGCCGTACGCGGGTGCGGTGCAGGGCGCGGACGGACTGTGGCTGGCTTCGGGATTCGGCGCCGGCGGACTCACGATGGGCCCACTCATCGGCGATGGTGTGGCCAGACTGATCCTCGGCGAAGAAGCACCGGAGATCGCCCACCTGGCTCCGTGAGCGGTGCTCTGCCGGTGATAGCGAAGGGTCCCAGCTGCCCTCAGCCGAAGAAGTGGATGAGCACGCCGATGCCGAAGGTGATTCCGGCGAGCATGGCGAGGATGAACTCGATGGCAGCGCCGAGGCCGATCGCCTTGATCGATTCCCAGCTGGAGTTCCACGCCGTCTTCCCGTCCTTGAGGCGGGCATACTCGGCGAGGTAGAGGCCGCCGACGAAGCCGATGGGCAGGCCGAGCACGGGGATGACGAAGAAGCCGATGATGGCGAGCACCCCGCCCAACAGCACCGAGGAGTTCGGCACCTGCATGGATTTCAGCTTGCGACCGGTGAGCACGAGTGAGGCGCTCATTCCGGCCGCGACGAACACGGCGACGATGGCGAAGATGATCCACGCGGCCGGTCCGCCGATGATGATCGCCCAGATGAGCACCGCGATGGCGATGAGAATCGACCCGGGCAGCACCGGCACGATGATGCCCAGGCAGCCGACGAGGATCGCCAGGCCCACGAGCGCCGAGGTGATGATGTCAGTTGTCACAGTCCGTCCGTTTCCTTTGGGCGACCCTCGAATCCCTCGCCGAGGCGGTCGACCGAAATTCTATGACACGAACCTCCGGGCCCGCCGAGTGCCGGCTCCTGCCAATGCCGCCCCACGAGCATCAGCCCGCCCGCTCGTGCCCTCAGTGTGCGCTGCCGCCGGGCGGCCGGCCGTGGTAACTCAGGTGCAGCCGGATCCGCGACTTGGGGTCCCGGTGGAGTCGCAGCTCCTTGGCCGTGATCATCCACAGCAGGCCCACGGCGAAGGCGATGATCCCCGAGGCGGCTCCGACGACGAGCGCCATCCGCGGTCCGAAGGCATCGGCGACCCAGCCGGCCAAGGGGGCGCCGATCGGGGTGCCGCCCATGACGACGGCCGCGTAGATCGCCATCACTCGACCGCGGTAGTTCGGAGCGGTGGTCGTCTGCACGTAGGCATTCGCCGAAGTCATCATCGTCAGTGACGAAAAACCGACGAACATGAGCGAGGCGGCGAAGAGGTAGTAGTCGGGCATCAGCGATGCCACACCCACCGCCACTCCGAAGCCGCCTGCGGCGCCGAAGACGAAGCGCAGCCGGGGTTTCTCCCGCCTGGCCGAGACCAGTGCTCCGGTCACGGACCCGATGGCCATGACGGAGTTGAGCAGACCGAAGCCGCTGGCATCCTTGCCGAACTCGATCTTCGCCATCGTCGCCGTGTAGATGTTGAAGTTGAATCCGAAGGTCGCGATGACGAACAGCACGACGAGCACGACCGTGATGTCCGGGCGCCGGCGCAGGTATTTCAATCCGCCGAGCACCCCGCCCGCACCGCGCCGACCAGAGGGATGCAGCTGCGATCGGTCCAACCGCAGCAGCACGGTCAGCGTCGCCGCGAAGCCGAGCCCGCTGATGAGGAAGACGGGACCGGGGCCGATGACAGCGGTGAGCACACCGGCCACGGCCGGACCGATCATCCGAGCGCCGTTGAAGGACGCCGAATTGAGGCTGACGGCGTTGGGCAGCAGCTTCTCTCCGACGAGTTCGGAGACGAAGGCCTGCCTGGCCGGATTGTCCAGGGTCGTGAGCATCCCGAGCGTGAACGCGAGCACGTAGACGTGCCAGAGGACGATGACGTCGGTGATGGTGAGGACGAAGAGGACGAGTCCGATGAATCCCAGCAGCGCCTGGGTGACCATGAGCAGACGCCGTTTGTCGAACTTGTCGACGAGGTTGCCCGCGAACGGGAACATGATCAGCTGCGGGCCCAGCTGCAGAGCCATGGTGATGCCCAAGGCTGATGCGTTGTTGTCCGTGAGCATGGTCAGGACGATCCAGTCCTGCGCCGTGCGCTGCATCCATGTCCCGGTGTTGGAGATCAGGGCACCGGCGAACCAGTGCCGGTAGTTCGGCTCCGACAGCGACCGGAACATCTGGGACATCGAGTGGTTCAGCCCTCCTGGAACTCGAGCTCGCCGGAGTAGTCGTCGACGACGGCTTCGGCAGGCTCGTTATTCGGCCGCCTCACATCGGTCTCCGAATGCGCCCCGCACCCGGATTCGAGTCCGACCACGCGCCCGTCGAACGGCGACCACGCATTGGCGCAGACCCCGAACTTCTGGCGCAGCGATCCGGCGATCGGCATGAGGTAGCCGCAGCTGCCGCAGTGTCCGGCCGCGCGTGAGGCGAACTCGCTGTCGGGGCCCGCGTCGGATTCCGCCCACCGGCTCGCCGCCGCACTCAGCCCGTCGGAGGAGAGCACGCGTTCACGGCCGAGACCGAATTCGAAGTTCGCGATCTGGTCGACGTTGTCTGCGGAATTGTCCTCGGTCTGCTGGAAGCCCGGCTGCAGGTTCGGATCCTGGTCGAGCTTCGGCAGGGTGTCGCGCGGACCCATATCGCCGGGTTCGAGCCGTTCTTCCCACGGCACCCATTCGGGGGCGACGAGGGCGTCGGGGCCGGGCAGCAGCGCGGTTTCGCAGACCGTGACCTTCTTCGCCCGCGGTGCGCGGGCGAGTACGGCCACCCACCGCCACCCGCGATAGGTCGGGTCGGTGCACACGAAGTAGTGGGTGACCAGACGGGTCGCCTCGGCCACCGTGCCCAGGTGTTCGCCGACGACGGCAGTGCCGGCCACCTCGGTGATGGCGGTGCGGGCGATGTCGATCGCCGCGGCCAGCTGGGTGTCGAGGACGACCTTGTCCGTGCCCGACCGTGCGCGCCCGGTCTTCGTCCCCTTCGCCGAGGCGGTCGTGGCGGAATCCGCGGCGACCGCGCTTCCCGCGGCGGTCGGCTCGACCGCGGCGGCGGGCACATCAGCGCCGGGGGTCGCCTCGGTGGTCTGTTCGGCGTCGTTCTCGACGGGCGCGGCGGTCTGCCGGGCCAGCCAATCACTGAACAGTGATGACATCAGGACTCCAAATCGTCGGCAATCGCCCGCAGCAGGCTGGCGACCTTGTTCCCATGGGTGGGGTCGGGGTAACGACCGTGCTGCAGTCCGTTGTTGAGGTCATCCAGTACTTTGATGACATCTTCAACCATAACTGCCATGTCCTCGGCCGGGCGTCGGCGGGCCTTGGCAACTTTGGCCGGAGTGGTCAGGGGGCGGGCCTTGAGCACCTGCGCTCCGCGGCGGGAATCGACGACATCGTATTCGAGTCGGGTGCCCTTGGTGACGTCGACCCCTTCGGGCAGCACGGAGGAATGGAGGAAGGCCTGCGAGCCGTCCTCGGCGATGACGAAGCCGAAGCCCTTCTCGGCATCGAACCATTTCACGCGTCCGGTGGGCATGATGTCCTTTCTGTCTGGTCGTACCCGCGGTGGCGGGCTGATCATACGGTGCCCGCTGGTGCGGGCTGTGTGTCGGTCGGCTGCGGAATCGGATTCCGCAGCCGGGAAGCTGGTCGGATGGTGGGTCAGTGTGCAGGTCAGTGTGAGTTTGCAGGTCAGTGTGATCGAGTGCCCTGATGGCCGTCGGCCGGCGGTGCCGTCCGTGGGGCTGAGGGCATCGTATCGGCGATGAGATCTCCGGCTCGCTCACCCGCTGGGGCCGTGAGCACTGTGCTGGTGAGCGCCTGATCGGCGGCGGGAGATCACGGGCACATGCGCGACCCGGTGGTCGGCCGCCTCGGCGCGGTGGGGGTTCGCACCGCCTCGATCACACTGTGCAGACGGGGTTCATGCCCGTCCCCGACCCTGCGAGGTGAGCGGCATGAACGGTGGTATCAGCGGTGGCCCACCCCGGTCTGTCTGCGTCGGATGGCGGCTCGGATCATGGCCACGCAGGCGAGGATGACGGCGATGGGCACGAGGATCATGGGCAGATAGGTCAGCAGCGAACTGGGGGTCAGTCCCATCCAGGCCTGACCGAGGACGCCGATGAGACCGAGCGCCCCGATGGCTGCGGCGGCAACCGCGGCGACGACGATGGCTGTGTCGACTCGAGTGGCTGACAATGCGCGTCCTTCCGTCCGATCTCTGATCCGTAATCTGCCCCTCCATTGTACCCCTCGCGATAGACTGATCTGCGATGTCCATGACCTTCAGCCAGTGGCTGTCCCACAGTGCAGATGCCGAGTTCGAGTCCTTCGTCCGGACGCGACGCGACCTCCTCCAACCCGAGTCCCCGACGATGGCGGCCCTGGCCGCGGCCGCGTCCTCACGCATAGGGGTCTCCCGCGGCGTCGAAGCCCTCGACGCGGGCACGCTCGAGGTCTTCATCGCCTTGGCCAAGGCGGCCCGGACGACGCCGGAGGTCGAGGTCGCGAGCATTCCGCATATCGATCCTGCCCTCGCCGAGGCGGCCGTGCCCCGATTGCGCGACCTCGGCCTGGCATGGCCGGCCGGTGGGGACGGGGGCGGTGCTGGGTCGGCGGGATCTGCTGAGTCTGCTGGGTCTGCTGGGTCTGCGGTTGCGGGCGTGTGGAAGATCCAGTCCGAGGCCATCACCCTGCTGCCGACCTCGGCAGCCGAATCCTCCCGGGCCCATCCGTGGCAGATCGATGAGTCGTCGATCGATTCGAGCACGGCCACGATCGGCCAACCGCTCATCCACAACAGCGAACAGGCCGCCGTGGCTGAAGTCATCTCATCTCTGCGCGGGCTCGTCGATGAGCTCGCTGCCTCCCCGATCTCCCGGCTGACCAGCGGCGGCATCTCGAAACGCGATGTCTCCCGACTCGCCCGCACCCTCGAACTGGGTCTCGAGCAGACGATCACCCTGCTGCAGGCGGCGAAATCGCTCCACCTCATCGGAGTCCTCGACGATGCGCTCGACCCGCAGTGGACGGCGGCCGATGATGCCGATTCCGCCCTCGCCGGTGATCGTGCCGACCTGTGGGCGGGCCTGGTCGGGGCCTGGCTGCGCGACCTGCTCGATGTCACTCAGCTGGCGGCCGGCGCAAGCGAGAACGAACGGCTGACCGTGCTCGCCGCCCCGAAGAAGTCCCTGTTCAAGGGGTACGGGCTGTCGGTGCCGGCGATGCCGCTGCTGCGTTTCGCCGTGCTCTCGGTCCTGCACGACATCGGCCTGGGTACGGCACGGTCGGCAGGGTGGATCCATGCCGAGGTGCTGCGTCGTCATCCGCTGCTGCCGGCTCACGAGTTCGCGATGACCGAAGCCGTTCTCCACACGTGCGTCACCGTGGGGCTGGCGACGACACCGCTGCAGCAGCCGGATCATTTCGGACCGAGCCGGTTCGGTCTCCGCCTGGCCGCCGGATTGGATCGGGCGATGGCCGAGCACGCCGTACAGGACCCCTCGATCCTGCCCCTGGGCGTGTCCGTCGAGGCCCTGACCGTACCCGGCGACGTCATCGCCGCGGTCACCGAGGGGCTCGGCGCCGAGGTCGATACGGTGCTCATCCAGTCCGATCTCACCGCCGTGGCCACCGGCCCGATCGAACCGCGGGTCCACAATATTCTGCGCAAGTACGCCGTCGTCGAGGCGCGCGGCCAGGGCACCGTCTATCGCATCGACGCCGAGACCATCGAGGACACGATGCAGGCCGGGCTCACCCCGGAGGAGGCGTTGGCCGAACTCGCCGAGATCAGTGCCGAAGAGCTGCCGTCGACGCTGGAGTTCCTCGTGCAGAACACGGCTTCGAAGCTGCGGAGGGTGCGGGTGGCCGGTGCCCGGTCGGTGCTCATCGTCGACGATCCGGTCGACCTCGATGTCATCCTCTCCGATCAGGCGATGATGCCCGCCGGACTCGAACGTCTGGCCCCGACCGTGGCGATCGCCCAACTGGGCCCGGAGCGGACGATGCATCTGCTCGAGGCCTCCGATCATCACGCTCTGCTGCATTCGGCGGCCGGCCCCGTGCGCAAACGCCGGGTGATCACCGAATCGGAACCCGAGGTCAGCGTCAGGCGACGTCCCCGGGTCAGTGACGGCCACCTCGGCGAATATATTCGGATCCTGCGGTCCGCACCCGCAACGGCCGCACCGGTGAGCACGGATGAGCCTCTGGGTCATATGGACCGACTGCGGGAAGCGGCGGAGACGAAGCAGCGCGTGCTCATTCGGATCGCGGATTCCCACGGCAAGGAGCGGACGATCGAGATGCTGCCGGCCACCCTCAACGCCGGCCGCGTCCGCGGAGTGGTGACGACCACCGGCGCCGAGGCGTCCCTGTCCGTCGCCCGCATCGTCTCCGTCACCCCCTCCCCCTAATTGCTACCTGACGGGGGCCCAGCAACCTGGCGCCAGGTTGCTGGGCCCCCGTCAGGTAGCTCGGAGCGGGAACAATCGGGGTGATGGACGTGTTGTGTCCTCTGGTGTCATCACACTTCGGGAAGGGAATTATTGAATGAATGGTCCGTTGATCGTGCAGTCCGATCGGACTGTGCTGCTCGAATCGGGACATCCGCAGGCCGTCGAGGCGGCCGTGGCGATCGCCCCGTTCGCGCAGCTGTCGCGGACCCCGGAGTACATCCACACCTATGAGATCACCCCGCTGGGACTGTGGAACGCGCGCGCCAGCGGCCATGATGCCGAATCCGTCGTCGATGTGCTCCTCGAATTCGCGAAGTATCCGGTCCCGCATGAGCTCCTCGTCGACATCGTCGACATCATGGACCGGTTCGGTGTGCTCACCCTCATCGACCACCCGATCCACGGACTGACCCTGACCTCGACGGAGACGGGACTGCTAGATGAGCTCGTCGGTCAGCCCGACCTCGCCGGCAAGTTCGGCAAACGCATCGATGCCGAATCCGTCCTCGTCCACCCCTCCGAGCGCGGCGAACTCAAGCACGCACTGCTGCAGCTGGGGCACCCGGTGTCCGACCACGCCGGCTATGTCGACGGCGAAGCCCACGAGATTTCACTGTCCGACGATGCTCACGGCGGTCAATGGCATCTGCGCGGCTATCAGAGGCAGGCGATCGACCAGTCGCTGTCCGGTGAGTCCGGGGTCGTCGTTCTGCCGTGCGGGGCCGGGAAGACGGTCGTCGGCGTCGCCACCATGTCGCGGGTGCAGACGACGACGCTCATCCTCGTGACGAACTCGGTCTCGGCGAAGCAGTGGAAGGACGAGATCCTGCGCCGCACCACCCTGACCGAAGACGAGGTCGGCGAATATTCGGGATCGACGAAGGAGATCCGCCCGATCACCATCGCCACCTATCAGGTGCTCACCACCCGGAGGAAGGGCTCGTACCTCCACCTCGAACTCCTCGACGCCAAGGACTGGGGCCTGGTCATCTACGACGAGGTGCACCTCCTGCCGGCGCCGATCTTCCGGCTGACCGCAAGCCTGCAGGCGCGTCGTCGCCTCGGCCTGACCGCAACTCTGGTGCGCGAGGACGGACGCGAGGACGAGGTGTTCTCCCTCATCGGACCCAAGCAGTACGAAGTGCCGTGGAAGGAGCTCGAACGGCTCGGGTATATCGCCTCGGCGGCCTGTCATGAAGTCCGCGTCCGCCTCGACGGCGGAACTCGAACTGCGTATGCCCGCGCCGACGGAGAGGACCGATACCGGCTGGCGGCGACGTCGGATGCGAAGCTGCCGATCGTGTCCGAACTCGTCGCCGATCATCCGGATGCGCAGATCCTCGTCATCGGTCAGTATCTCGATCAGCTCGAGGAGATCGGAGCCGAACTCGGTGCGCCCGTGCTCACCGGGCAGACCCCTGAATCGGTGCGCCAGGAGCTCTTCCGCGAGTTCCGGTCCGGGGAGATCCCCGTGCTCGTGGTCTCGAAGGTCGCGAACTTCTCCGTGGATCTGCCGGCCGCCTCGGTGGCGATCCAGGTCTCCGGAGCCTTCGGATCCCGGCAGGAGGAGGCCCAGCGCCTCGGGCGGATTCTGCGCCCGAAGGAAGACCAGGGGTCGGCCACGTTCTACACGGTCGTCGCCGCCGACACCGTCGATGAGCACTTCGCCGCTCAGCGCCGCCGCTTCCTCACCGAACAGGGCTACAGCTACAGCATCGAAGTCCGCTGACTCCCCTCAATTGCTACCTGACGGGGGCCCAGCAACCTGGCGCGAGGTTGCTGGGCCCCCGTCAGGTAGTAATGAGGGTGTCTGCGTCGGAGGTGACGACGACCTCGCGGCGGGCGACGCGGTGGGCCAGCCGGGATTCGCCCCACTTGATGAAGCCGACGCCGCCGAGGATGAAGACTCCGCCAAAGAGCTGGATCGGGGCAGGCATCTCGAAGAGGACCAGCCAGGCGACGATGACGGAGAACGGGACCTCAACGAGGTTGACGAACGATCCGACCGTCGCCCCGACATAGCGCAGACCGAGGATCCCGGTGATGTACGCGCCGACGGTGAAGACGACGATCATCGCCATCGGCACGACCCACGACATCGGCACCCCACCGAAGTCGACGTCCGCAGTCACAGCGTTCCACGGCATGACCCCGACGAGCACGATGACCGACATCGCCAGCGCCCCGATGCCCATGCCCAGACCGGTCAGCGCGACCGGAGGGATCGTGATCGTGTCCTTCGCCGAGACGAGGAAGTAGCTGGCCAGGCAGACCGCTGCGGCCATGGCCATGACCACGCCGAGAATGCTGATCGACGATCCGCGCAGGTTGAGCACGAGCAGGAGCCCGATCATCGAGACGACGACCCCGATGAACGTCACCGTCGCCGGCCGCGTCCGTGTCCGCGCCCAGATCCAGAAGACGATGAGCATCGGCGCAGTCATCTCCAGCAGCAGCGCCACGGCCACGGTGAGGTGTTCGACGGCGACGAAGTAGAACCCCTGAACGCCGGCCATCGAGACCAGGCCGTAGGTGACAACGGTGCGCCAGTGCGTGAGCACTTCGCCCCAGCGTCCGCGCAGGGCAATGAGGGTGGGGATGAGCAGCAGGACCGCGGATCCGGCCAGGCGGATGAGCACCACCGCGCCCGGCGTCCACCCGACCTGGTACATCGTCTTCGCGATCGGCCCCGACACCGCGAAGAAGAATGCGGAGGCAAGAGTGAGCAGGAACCCTGCGACGATGGTGCGATTCATTCTTGACCTCCTGATGTGGTGAAACGGTGAGTGGCGCACGAGGACAGACGTCCCCGAGGTGGTGGTGCGGTGTTGAGTCGATGGTGCGGTGACGGATCATTCCCTCGCCGAGGCGACCCGACGATGGACAGATCCCCTCACCGAGGTGGCCCGACGTCGACATCGGCGTGACCGATTCGTCGTTCTGCCGGGTCTGCACATCGTCGGGTCGAGCAGCGCCTCGGCATGCCCTGCGAGATGTCCGATTTCAGTATCGACCTGGGAACTGAAATGGGTCAAGTGCATTTTGGTCCTTACATGCTGTGGCAGAATGGTATTCACCATGGCCTTCATCTACGACATTCGCGCGAACCTCACGATGCTCGTCGACCTCCTCAACACCTCCGGCGACATCACCGATGGCGGCGACGAGCTGACGACGACCGCGAAACTCCGCGAGTTCGCGGCCCGGCACGACTTCTCCGGCCCCTTGACCGCCACCAAAAGCGATGTCGATGAGACCCTCGAACTGCGCCGCAGATTCGCCGCAGCCCTGGATGCGAGCATCGATGCCGAGACCGCCGACGAGTTCGAAGCGGGCACGATCGCCGTCGTCGATGAGATCAATCTCACACTGAGTGACTCGGGGTCTGTGCCGCAACTGGTCAAACACGACCACTGGGACTGGCACCTGCACGCCACCGGCACTCACGCCAGCCTGGCCGACCGAGTGGCCGCCGATGTCGCCCTGGTCCTCATCGACCTCATCCGCTCCGGGGACCTCGACCGACTCGGACGTTGCGCCGCCGAGCACTGCCGCGCCTATCTGGCCGACTTCAGCCGCAATCGTTCGAAGCGCTTCTGCGACACCGGCAGCTGCGCCACCCGCACGCACGTCGCGGCCTTCCGCGCCCGTCACTCCGACGCCGACTCCCACAACTGACCCGAGGAGCCGCCCATCTCACTTCAGCCCTTGCGCATCACAGCCGGACGCAAGCTCGCCGCCGGCATTGCAGGCATCATCACCATGTCGGCCACGCTGACGTCGGGCTTCGCCATCATGCTGTTCGTCTTCCTCCCCACCGGCGTCGGCGGAGAGCTGACTGAGAAGCTCTTTTTCCTCGCCCTCGCCACCATCACGGCCATCTTCTCCGTCATCTTCAGCCACGCACTCATGCGCGCCGCTCTCGGTCGAATCCGCACCGGCGGAGGTCTCACTCGCTTCTTCCGGTATCAGCTGGCAGCACTCGGGTGCGGCGGCGGACTCGGCCTCGGCTTCGTCCCCGCCGCGACCGACGCCGCGACTGCCTGGTGGGTCGTGTCCATTGCCACCGGCGCCGGACTCATCGCCGTCTCCCTGCTCGCATTCCGTAGCGCCCGGTATCCGATTCTCGACCGCCCTCCCTACCCCAATGCAGCCTTGGCCGAAGGCAGCGTTATCGACTACTGGTCCGGCTCCTCGGCAAGAGCACCGAGCCTGACCGTGGTTCACTTCGTCGACAACAAGGGCCGGGACCGCTGGGCCCGTCACCTCGTCCAGCAGGACCCGTCACTACTAGGCACTATCGGTCAGGTGATCTATGACCGCCACCGCCCCGAGCGGATTCAGCGCTTCGCCGTCACCCAGCAGCTCTTCGACCTCCGCCCACCGCGTGAGATCCGAGAGAATCCGACATCCCGGTCGGGCACCGTCTTCCCGATGCCACCCGCCCCTCGCCCGCCGCACCCACGCTGACCGAACCCGCCCTACCCACGCTCGCCCCGACGATCGTTTCTGAACGTAAACTGGTTGCGACCACATTTTTCACTGAAATCGGGCTTCCGTTCCTGAGAACGACAGCCCGATCCGGAGTCCAAAACGACTTTCCTGAGAGTTTTTCAGTGGCGCACATCACATTCGCATTCAGCTACTCTCCAGCTGACTCCCAGACACGGGTCTCAGACTGGATTCATGACTACAGCACAGAACGACATCGACATCGAAGCCACCCTGCTCGTTGTCGATGATGAGCCCAATATCCGCGAACTCCTGTCCACCAGTCTCCGCTTCGCCGGCTTCGACGTCGTCTCCGCCGCCAACGGCGCCGAGGCGCTGCGTCTGGCCGAGCAGACCGACATCGACCTCCTCGTCCTCGACGTCATGCTCCCGGACATGGACGGCTTCACCGTCACCCGCCGTCTGCGGCAGATCGGCATGAACGCCCCCGTCGTGTTCCTCACCGCCCGTGATGACACCTCGGACAAGATCACGGGACTGACCGTCGGCGGCGACGACTATGTGACGAAGCCCTTCAGCCTCGAAGAGGTCGTCGCCCGCATCCGCGCGGTCCTCCGCCGCACCCGCAATCTCGAGGACGAAGAGAACGCCGTCATCGTGGCGGGCGACCTCGAACTCGACGACGACACCCATGAGGTCCGCCGCTCCGGCATCCTCATCGACCTCTCCCCCACCGAATTCAAGCTGCTGCGCTACCTCATGCTCAACACGAACCGCGTCCTGTCGAAGTCGCAGATCCTCGACCATGTGTGGGAGTACGACTTCGGCGGTGACACCGGAATCGTCGAGTCCTATATCTCCTACCTGCGCCGCAAGATCGACGTCACCCCGGAGACGGATGCCGCCGGCCACCCCGTCGAGATGGAGTGGACGCCGATGATCCAGACCAAGCGCGGGGTCGGCTACATGCTGCGCACACCGGAATCCAAGTAGTCGTCCATGCAAGGGCGATAGATTACATACGTGCCGATAGAATCCCGTCCCTCCCGTCCCGGCTTCTGGGAAGAATGGTCTCTGACCACCAAGCTGCTGGCCATCATGATGCTGCTCATGCTGCTCGTCCTCACGGGGACGAGCGCGTGGGTGTTGGAGAACCTGCGCGACAGCCTCGTCCAGCGCACCGATGAGCGACTCATCAGCGCCTCGGAGACCCTGGCGAAGCAGGCCTACCAAGATGTGTTCCAACCGGCCGAACTCCAGTCCGGGGACGATGACGCCGAGGAGGCGCCGTCGTCGACGACGATCGATTCGAATTCCTGGGATCAGCTCAAGAGCCTGCTGCCGGGAGGGTTCTATGTGCAGTTCTACGACACGAACGGGGATCCGATCCGCGACCCCGTCGCTCCGGAGCCGCAGAACCATCCGATCCTGCCGAAGATCGATGAGAAGGAAGTCTATTCCCGCGGCGGCGAGCCCTTCACCGTCGCCGGAACGAGTTCGCAGTGGCGGGCGCGGGCGATGAAGGTGAAGAACACCGACGTGCTCGTGTCCATCGCGGTGCCCTTCGACCGCGAGGTCGACAACATCAACGAACGGGCACGGAACACGATGATCGGCATCGGCCTGCTGGCCCTGGCGATGGTCGCCGGAGTCGGCTATTGGGCGATCAACAACACGTTCCGACCGCTGCGCGATATCGAGAAGACCGCATCCCGCATCGCCGCCGGCGACCTGTCCCAACGTGTGCCCAGCTATCCGCGCAACACGGAGCTCGGGCGTCTGTCGGCGGCGCTGAATACGATGCTCGGACGCATCGAGGACTCCTTCGACGGGCAGACCCGGTCGGAGAAGCGCATCCGCCAGTTCGTCTCCGATGCCTCCCACGAGCTGCGTACTCCCCTGGTCACGATCCGCGGATATGCGGAGCTGTACCGGCAGGGTGCGATCACGAAGTCCGATGACATCGCCAACGCGATGGAGCGGATGGAGTCCGAGGCCAAGCGCATGGGCGTCCTCGTCGACGATCTCGTCGTCCTCGCCCGCCTCGACGAGCAGCGTGCCGCCGAGATCGGTCCGATCGACCTGCACAAGGTCGTCCGCGATGCCGCCGCCGATGCCGCGGCACAGGCGCCGGACCGCGATATCAGCTTCATCGGACTCGATGGTGAGGATGCTCAGCCGGTGCCGATGATCCGCGGTTCCGAGTCGAAGATCCGCCAGGTCATCGTCAACCTCGCCGGCAATGCCGTGCGCCATACGCCCGAGCACACCGCAATCGAATTCGCCGTCGGCGTCGTCGGCCTCCCCGAACAGGTCGACCCGGACTCTGCGGACACCGGCGAGATCCGTGAGGGCGGCACTCGCGGTCACAACGGTCGAAACGGTGGGAAGAACGGCGCGAAGGACAAACTGCGTGAGCGCGGGTTCGTCACCGGTGGAGTCCGGATATTCCGCCGAGGCGACTCTGCCGGAAACGATCAAGCCGACACCCAGCCCACCCCGCCGACCGGACCTCAGCCCGGGGAACAGACAGACCCACAGGGCACTGCGCAGACGGACCTGCCGACCGGTCCGGAACCCGACCAGCAGTCGAAGGATCAGGCCGAGGGCTCCGAGGCGGCCAACATCGTCCCCGACGTCACCGCCGCCGGGTCGATCACGGTCGATGAGTCGCTGCGCGGATTCCCCAACGGCCGGGTCCGCTTCGAGGTCAGGGATCATGGCGACGGAATCGACCCCGAGGTGGTTCCGCGCATCTTCGAGCGCTTCTACCGTCTCGATGTGTCCCGGACCAGGGACACCGGCGGTTCGGGGCTCGGGCTGTCGATCGTCAAGGCGATCGTGGAGAACCACCATGGTGCGATCTCCGTCCACGAAACTCCGGGCGGCGGTGCGACGTTCCGCATCGACCTGCCCATCTCCGACAACGGCGACACCACTGCGGACACGCGAAAGGATGAGCGATGAACGAGAACAACGACTCCCAGGATCCGAATGAGGTGTCCCGCAGCGCCCGATCGGACGATCAGACTCCGCGCCCGTCGGCGAATCAGCACAGCGGTTCCGCCGCCGAGGGGCGTCGCAGCCCGTCGGCCGGGGGCTACCGCGGGTCCGGGGCCGAGGTTCCGCGCACCTTCCCCTCCCAGTCCAACGGCCCTGCCCGGGTCAGTCCACCGGTCGCACCTCCCGAACGGCGCCCGGATGTGCCGCCGACTCAGGCACAGAACCCTGTGGACGGTTCCCCTCACCGAGGAGGCTCCCCCTCCCAGCCGTCCTCCCCCTACCAGCCCGGTAGGCAGCAGGCCGGGCAGGCCGGCGGGCAACAGCCCGGCCAGCCAACCGGTCAGCCGGGCCGGCCGGGCCAGCCGGGGCAGACGGGTCAGCCCCAGCAGACGTCGCCGTATCCACCGAACGGGCAGCAGTCAGCTCCGTATCAGTCGGGCAGCCAACAGCAGGCAGGTCAGCCGGGCCAGCACGGGCATCACAGCGCCCAGGGCAATTTCGGCGACCAGTCGCAGCCGGATCGGCAGAATGTCCAGCCGACTCAGCCTCAACACCAACCCCCGTACGGTCAGCCTCAGCAGGGCGGGTCCCCGGGCCACGACGGCGGCTCCCAACCGTATCCGGGCCACGACGGCGGCTCCCAGTCGTATCCGGGGCAGCACGGTGGGTCCCAGTCGTATCCGGGGCAGCACGGTGGGTCCCAGTCGTATCCGGGGCAGCACAACGGGCCCGGCCAGCAGAACTCTCCGGGCCAGCCGACCGGTTCGAACTCCTATTCCGCGGTGCCCGCACCGGGTCCCTATTCTTCGGAATCCGCGGCCGTCGGTTCACAGCCCGGACCGGGAGGACCGGCAGGACCCGGTGGGCCGGTCGGACCCGGTGGACCCGGTGGGCCGTACGGACCGGACGGGTTCGGTCCGTACGGAGCTCAGCAGCCGCCTCGGCGAGAGAAGAAGGGACCCGGTTGGGGCGCGACGATCGCGATCGGACTGGTAGCTGCCCTCCTCGGTGGGGCTCTCGCGTTCGGCGGGAACTATGCGCTCTCATCGCTGCAGGAAGATGAGCCGCGCAAGGTCGCCGAGGAGACGATCGAGACCCCGGACTGGACGCAGGTCGCCGAGAAGACCTCGGACAGTGTGATGTCGATCCAGGTCGGCACAGGCGGTCAGGTCCAGGGACTCGGCTCGGGCGCGTTGTACGACGATCAGGGCCACGTCATCACGAACAACCACGTCGTCGCACCGGCGGACACCCCCGACGGCGAGATCGCCGTGACCATGAAGAACGGTGAGACGACGGAAGCGAAGATCGTCGGCCGTGATCCCTCGACCGATATCGCCGTCATCAAGCTCGAGCAGGTGCCCGACGGTGTGAAACCGCTGGTCATCGGCGATTCGAAGAAGCTGAGCGTGGGCGACCCGGTGATGGCCCTGGGCAACCCCCTCGGCCTGGCCGACTCCGTGACCACCGGCATCGTCTCCGCGCTCGACCGCCCGGTGTCGACGGAGAACATCGGCGAGGATGCGACCTCGCAGGAGAAGGAGATGACGATCACGAACGCCATCCAGACGGATGCGGCGATCAACCCCGGCAACTCCGGTGGACCGCTGGTCAACGGCGATGGCGAGTTCATCGGCGTGAACTCGGCCGCGGCATCGCTGAGTCAGGGCGAGGGAGGACAGTCCGGATCGATCGGCATCGGGTTCGCGATCCCCGCGAACCAGGCCGTGATGATCGCCGATCAGCTCATCTCCTCCGGCAAGGCCCAGCATCCGTTCCTCGGCATCACCCTCACCGACGGGCACATCAACAGCGGCGGCATCAGCCGCGGCAGCGCCAAGGTGCAGTCCGTGGCCGGCGGATCCCCGGCGGACAAGGCCGGACTCAAGGACGGAGACGACATCGTCGAGGTGGCCGGAACCAAGGTGAACAACGCCATCGCCCTGCGCGCCCTCGTCCGCGCGCAGCCGGTGAACACTCCGGTCGAGGTCACCGTTGTCCGCGGAGGGAAGGAACAGAAGCTCGACGTCACGCTCGTGCTGCAGTAGGGGCGCGGCTGACCCGTCGACGACTCGCGCGAGTGCGCACTCACGCGCCGGCGCACTCCCGCGCCGGCGCACTCCCGAGTCAGCGACTCATGCGTCAGAGCCTGGGGACACTGCCGCGACTGCGCCACCTGGAGGGTGTGGGCAGCCGAACGCTGTCCACACCCTCTTTCCGTGCCCTTCCGGTCTTCGCCTCCTGCCGTCGACACTGATCTCGTCTCGCCCGACCGTGGCGGGGCGATCCTGACCAAGAGGAGTGATGATGAGTTTCGAAGTCGACGCCGAACGCGTCCAGTCCGCCGCCACCGCCGCTGCGAACACCTCCCGCAACCTCGTGTCCGAATCCGACACGATGATGCGCAATCTGCTCGCCCTCCAGGAATGCTGGCGCGGCAGTGCGGCACAGAACTTCCAAGCCGTGGTCAACCAGTGGGAACGTGCGCAGAAGCAGCTCATGGAATCGCTCAACTCCGTCCACGGTGCGCTCCACACTGCTGCCCGGCAGTATTCCGAAGTCGAGGCGGCGAACTCGCGGCTCTTCGCCCCCTGAGCCGATCGAGTCCCACCCGCCGAGGGTCACAGGCCCCGGTCGCGCATCCCCCGAGATACAGCGGCCGGGATCTGTCTGTTCTCGTAGTCGGCGTCTGGCAAACTATCAGCCTTTCTCAGTAGACTTGAGAACGATAGTTCGCGGCGGTGTTGGCCAAGAATCTCCGGACCGGAGTGGATCGGGTTGGCAGCGTCGGGTCAAACCAATGCAGGAGTCGACTACGGATGAGTATCTTCCAACGGATCGCGACGATCTTCGGTGCCAAGGCCAACAAAGCTCTGGACAAGGCCGAGAACCCCAACGAAACCCTTGACTATTCGTACCAGAAGCAGTTGGAGCTGCTGCAGAAGGTCCGTCGAGGTGTTGCCGATGTCGCCACCAGCCGCAAGCGCCTCGAGCTGCAGATCAACCAGCTCGAACAGCAGCAGAACAAGCTCTCCGGTCAGGCCGAGAAGGCCATGCAGATCGGTCGCGAGGACCTCGCCCGCGAGGCTCTGACCCGCAAGTCCGGACTGACCCAGCAGATCACCGACCTGCAGACCCAGCACGAGGGACTGCAGGGTGAGGAGCAGAAGCTCACCCTCGCCTCGCAGCGCCTCCAGGCCAAGGTCGACGCCTTCCGGACGAAGAAGGAGACGCTGAAGGCCACGTACAACGCCGCCGACGCACAGTCCAAGATCGGCGAGGCGTTCTCGGGCATCTCGGAAGAGCTCGGCGACGTCGGACTCGCCGTCCAGCGCGCCGAGGACAAGACCGCGAATCTGCAAGCGCGCGCCGGGGCCGTCGATGAGCTTCTCGCCTCGGGTGCCCTCGACGATGTCACGGGAACCCAGAAAGACGACATCACCGCCCAGCTCGACTCCCTCTCCAGCGAAAATGATGTGGAGATGGAACTCCAGCGGATGCGCGAGTCCCTGCCTGCCGGTTCCGAGGCGAAGGACCAGAAGTCGCTCGAAGGGGAGGATCAGCAATGATCATCCGCATCATGGGCGAAGGACAGTTCGACGTCGCCGACGTCGACCAGGACCTGCTGCAGAAGTACGACAACCAGGTCGAAGACGCCGTCAATGCCGGAGACGAGGAAGCAGTGCGGACCGCGCTGACGTCCCTGCACGACTACGTCACGGCCAACGGCCAGCCGGTCGCCGATGACTACCTCGGGTCCTCCGACGTCGTCATTCCGTTCGCCGACGCCACCCTGGCCGAGATCGCCGAACTGCTCACCGGCGAGGGTTTCATCCCGGACCCGGCCTGAAACCACAGAGTACCGAAATGCACCCGGCCCATTGTCTTCGACAGTGGGCCGGTTCTGCCACTGCCAGAGAGGAACCACGATGAAGAACCGCTTCGTCAAAGACAACGGCCTGACCATGCGGATGGGATGGACGATCTTCCTCAACGGCCTCATCTATGTCGTGCTCATCCTCGCGATCTGGTGGATCGTCGGGCAGAGCGTCGGCGGAGTCATCATCGCCGTCCTCATCAGCGCCGGCGCGTTCTTCTTCCAGTGGTACTTCTCCGACAAGATCGCCATGCGTGCGATGGGCGGCCGGGAGGTCTCCCCCGAGGAGGCTCCGGAGCTGCATACGATCGTCGACCGACTCTGCCAGCTGGCCGATGCGCCGAAACCCCGCGTGGCCGTCTCGAATTCTCCGATCCCCAATGCCTTCGCCACCGGTCGTTCCCCCGAACGCTCGGTGGTGTGCGTGACCCGTGGTCTGCTCGAGAAGCTCGACCGCGATGAAGTCGAGGTCGTCCTCGCCCACGAGCTCTCCCACGTCGCCCACCGCGACGTGACTGTGATGACCGTCGCCGGCGTCACCGGAGTCGTCGCCGCACTGATGATGCGCGCCGGGTACTACATGAGCTTCGGTCGGTCGAACAACAATAACAACGGCATTCCGATCCAGCTGCTGTTCATCCTCGTCGGAGCCGTCGTCTACGGTCTCTCGTTCGTCCTCATCCGCGCGCTGTCGCGATATCGTGAGCTGGCCGCCGACCGTGCGGCAGCCATCCTCACCGGCGCCCCGTCGACCCTGGCCTCGGCGCTGACGAAGCTGAGCGGGGACATGGCCAAGATTCCGGAGAAGGACCTGCGGTCCTCCGCCTCGGCGAATCACCTGGCCCTGATCCCCGCCATCAGCGGAAAGGCCGCATTCGGCCAGCTCTTCTCCACCCACCCCTCGCTCGAGAAACGCCTGGATCAGCTGGCGAAGATCTCCGCCCAGCTCTCCCGGCCAGAGTGAGCACCCACCGCACCCTTTGAACTGCGCATCACCGAATTAGGAGCTCCATGGGATTCTTCGACGCACTGCTCGGCCGGTCCAAACCGAAACGGGCCAACCTCGACGACCTCTTCGCCCTGCCGCCGGCGGCGCTGACGCTGCAGGCGGCGACCGGCTTCACTCCCACGGGCGTCGGAGCCGTCGCGTTCCGCCAGGTCGAGGGGGCCGCATTCCAAACTGCTGAGTCCGAAAGCGTCGCCCTCATCGGTTCCGACCCGGCCGCCTCGGTGCGGCAGGAGAACGACGGCTTCGGGTTCACCTGGCAGGTCGTGGCCGATGGGAACGCCGAGGTGGTCAACCTCGTCACGAACATCCACGCCGTGAACTCGGCGCTGGTCAATCAGGGCTTCGACACGATGCTGCTGTGCACGACCGTGTACTTCGTCCATCCCGATGGACGTCGGATGGCGTTGGTCTACCAATACAAGCGCGGAACCTTCTACCCGTTCGTGCAGTCAGGCCCGAAGCAGCGGGACAACCCCCTGGAGATCCAGGTCAAGGGTGTCCTCTCCAATGAGCTGCCGTTCGAGGAGGACACGTCGAACTGGTCGGCGCTGTGGGATGCCCCGGGCATGAACGACACCCCGGGTGCCCCCGAGCTGCGGTAGGCATATCAGTCCGGGTGGTAGGCATGTCAGTCCGGACAGACGAGTGGAGGGCGTCCCCGCGGGGACGCCCTCCACTCGTGTCTGAGGCTGTCAGCCTTCTTCGGCGGCCACCTCGATGACTTCGCCGAGGGCTTCGATGCGGTCGCCCGGGCGGATCGTGGCACCACGACGAGTCTCGACTTCGCCGTTGACGCTGACCTCACCGTCGGCGATCATGTCCTTGGCCATGGCACCGTGTTCGGCGATTCCGTGGAGTTTGAGCAGCTGACCGAGCCTGATCGACTCGCCGCGGATCTCGATCGTGTCCATCAGAACAGGTCTCCGAATCCGTCGAACAGGCCGCCGCCGTCACCGGTGTCGCCTCCGAAGAAGCCACCGCCGTCGCCGCCCATGTCTCCGCCTGCGTCTCCACCGGCGTCGCCCATATCGCCTCCGTAGACACCGTCCCAGCCGCCGCCCATTCCGCCGAACATCATGGCACCCATGAGGACGCCGGGCAGCAGGCCGGAACCTGCATAGGAGTTGAAGTAGCCGCGGTTGTATTCGGCGTAGGCCGGTCCGGCCTCCCAGTAGGCGCGGCGGGTGTGTCCGTCACCGGTGACGACCTTGCGCACCAGCGGATCGGCACCGACAGCGACGCGCTCGGCGTCGGCGGCGCACACGGGCACCGGGCGAAGCTGACCGCCGGCCGGGGCCCAGTCGATGTCTTCGACCGAGGGACCGTGCTGGGGGTTGAAGAAGCAGGGCGGACGACGCACCGGCAGGGGTTTGCCTTCGACTCGGGCGCGAACGCATTTTGCGGCGTAGCGGCCGTCTTCGAGCGCCTCGGTGACGTGTCGGATGTCAGTGGGTTCGGAGACCTTCTCGAGCGTCTCCTTGGCAACGTCGTACGAGTCGAGCGCCTGCTTGTAGTCCTGCGCTCCGCCCGTATCGAGGTCGACTCCCGCGGTGATGACGTCGAGTTCGGCGACTTCTTCGCCGAATGAGGTGACGTCTTCTTCAGCGGTCTTCTTCACCTGCTGAAGTTCAGCGGCGTGCAATTCCCGCTGCCGCTTCTTCTCCTTGCGGTGGCCGATGAAGAAGACGGCCCCGAGAACTACGAGCAGCAACAGAAATACTTCAGTCACGATCCATGCCTCCCAGGCTAGCTTTGTCCTCGAACAGTATGCCCGATGAAACTGACAGGCGTCTGAGCCTGTGCCCCACATCTGCTCAGTTCCAGGCGATCGGCGACGCAGTCGCAGACCATCGACGACAACTCAATCCCAGACCATCGACGACAGCTCAATCCTCAATCCCAGACCATCGACGACGGCGCAGCTGCAGGCGCTCAACATCCGGTGCGCGCCGGTCATGCGACCCCGTCGCTCGTCCCATGGGCGACCGCCTCACACAAGCCCCAGGAAGCCCTTGACCAAGGCCGCGATTCCGCCGCCGAATGCGAGGACGAGCATCCCGATCCGCGCGATGCCGACGTCGATGTGACGGGCCAGCCGATCACCGCCGAGGAGGCCTGCCACGAGGACGAGACCGAGCCCGGCCCAGACTCCGATCTCCATATGTGACCAGGCCCCTCCGTCGACGACCACTTTCATCACCACCGCCGAGACGTTCCCGACGACGAGGAACGGCTGCAGGGTGGCCGCGAACGACCGCTGCTCCCAGTTCGTCAGCACTGCGTAGGCGCTCACCGCCGGTCCCCCGGCGCCGGCTGCCGCCGACATCGCCCCGGAGACGAGTCCGGCCGTCATCCGTGTGCCGAAATTCGCGGGGATCGACCGGCCCAGCTTCCCCAAGGTCAGTGAACTGATGAGGGAGACGATGATGAGTGCGCCGATGAGGATCTGCAGCGGTGGAGTGGGCATCGACGACGAGAGAAGCGCGCCGGCGACGGCGCCGATCACCGCGCCCAAGGCAAGGTGTCGGAACGGCGGCCATGCCACCTCGGCGAAGGTGCGGACGAAGACGGAGAATGAGGCGACGATTCCGCAGATGTTGACGAGGATGACGCCGCTGAACGGATCGAGGAGGAGCACGAGGAAGGGACCGCTGACCAGGCCGAATCCCATCCCGGTGACGCGTTGGGACAATGCGCCGAGGAACACGGCGAAGAAGATGAGCACGACGACGGGTTCCACGCGGTCGAGTCTAGTCCAGCCCGATTCCCGGCTGATCCTCAGTCTCACCGCTGACCGCGGGGTTAGAGTATTCACCATGAACGCCATTGACCTCTGGTCGAGGTTCAGCGCAGATCCGCGATCGTATGGGCAGGTCCGGGCATCGGATGCCGATCGCGCGGTCGTCAGTGATGTCCTCTCCGAAGCCTATGCCCGCGGCCAGCTCGACGCCGACGAGTTCGACGAACGCACCGAGGCTGCCGCGAAGATCAAAACGCTCGGTGAAGTCCCAGTACTGATCGAGGACCTCGTCCTCACTGATCCTGCAGAGACCGAACCCAGCCAGCTCGATGATGCGGGGCGCGCACAGGCGTTGGCCCGCCTCGCGGAAGATCGGGTGCCGATCACGCCGGAGCAGATCGATGCTGCGGCGCAGAAGTACTACCGGGATCGGGTGCGCCAGTCACTGCTAGGTGCCGTCGCGGGTCCGGTCGGGATCGTGCTGGCGATCTGGGCGATCACGTCGATCGCACGAGGCGAGTTCATCTTCTTCTGGCCGATCTTCGTCATCGTGCCCATGCTGTTCGGCGGGTTGGGGCGCATCGCGCACAAGGACGAGATCATCCGCAATCGGAAGAAGGAGCTCACGCGTCGGGCCCGGGCGCACCTCGGCGATGCCGAGGCCCAACGACAGCTCGACGACGGCGAGCCTCCCGAACGAGATTATGAAGCCGACTTCGGTACGGGCTTGCAGCCGCCGCATCCGTCCCACCCGCCGTACTCTCCCGGGCAGAATTCCCGCCGCGATGAGAGGGACCAGGGCCGGGGGCAGCGCCGTCATCACCGCGACAACCCCTGGGACTGAGCGCTGACGTCCACGGTCGGTTCCGTTCTGAATTGGCTCAGGTTGGTTCGGTTATAGCTCATTCCCGACCTGTCCAGTTCCGGCTCAGGCCTGGAAGATCCTCATCTGGCCGAACGCCTGCGCCTTGTGCGTGGTGAACCACATGGTGTGGGAGAAGTGCTTCAGGTCGTCGCCGTCCGCCTCGGCCTGCCAGTATCCCCACGCCGCAGCGGCCTTGCCGTGAGTGATCGCCGCTTCGAGGTGACCGACCTCGGGCGAATGCGCGCACAGCTGCAGCAGTGCCTCGACGACGGCTTCCCGGCCCGTGTGGGTCTCGACGTCGGAGGGGTGGACGATCTGGAGGACGCAGTCGTCGGCTATCGCCTCGGTCAGCGCGTCTCGGTCGCCGTTGAAGAGATTGTCTTCGAACGTTGCGACGAAGACATTCTTCGGACTGTTTCCGCAGGCATCGGTGCCGGTGAAGGTCATAGGCCCAGCCTATGCGGGTGGAGGATCCAGAACAACGGGTCGGCGGGCCGCCTCGGCGAAGATGGTCGCCGACTCACGACGGGCGGACACGTCCGCCTGAACGATCTGACCGTGGGGCCGGGACCCGGGAGCCCGGGCGCGAAAACGGCCGTGCCGGCGCCCTTGCGGGCACCGGCACGGCCGATCGAACGAGCGGTGGCTATCAGAAGCCCATGCCGCCCATTCCACCCATGCCGTCCATGCCGGCAGCTGCGTCTGCACCTGCGGGGGCCTTTTCGGGCTTGTCGGCGACGACCGACTCGGTGGTGAGGAACAGACCGGCGATCGAGGCGGCGTTCTGCAGGGCAGAGCGGGTCACCTTGACCGGGTCGTTGATGCCGGCGGCCAGCAGATCCTCGTAGTCACCAGTTGCGGCGTTGAGACCGAATCCGGCTTCGAGGTTCGCGACCTTGTCGGCAACCACACCGGCTTCGAGGCCGGCGTTCGTGGCGATCTGCTTGAGCGGGGCTTCGATGGCAACCTTGACGATGTTGGCACCGGTGGCCTCGTCTCCGGAGAGTGCGAGGTCCGCGAATGCGGCCTTGCCCGCCTGGATGAGCGAGACGCCGCCACCGGCGACGATTCCCTCTTCCACAGCAGCCTTGGCGTTGCGCACGGCATCTTCGATGCGGTGCTTGGTTTCCTTGAGCTCAACCTCGGTGGCGGCTCCGGCCTTGATGACTGCAACACCGCCGGCCAGCTTGGCCAGACGTTCCTGCAGCTTCTCACGGTCGTAGTCGGAGTCCGAGTTCTCGATCTCGGCGCGGATCTGAGCGACCCGTCCGGCGATCTCCTCGGCGTCTCCTGCGCCCTCGACGATGGTGGTCTCGTCCTTGGTGATGACGACCTTGCGGGCGGTGCCCAGCAGGTCGGTGGTCACGCTGTCGAGCTTGAGCCCGACTTCCTCGGACACGACCTGGCCACCGGTGAGGATGGCGATGTCGGCGAGCTGAGCCTTGCGACGGTCACCGAAGCCCGGAGCCTTGACGGCCACGGACTTGAAGGTGCCCTTGAGCTTGTTCAGCACCAGGACGGCCAGGGCTTCGCCCTCGACGTCTTCGGCGATGATGAACAGCGGCTTGTTGGACTGCTGGACCTTCTCGAGGACGGGCAGCAGGTCCTTCACGTTCGAGATCTTGGAGTTGACGATGAGGATGTAGGGATCCTCAAGGACAGCTTCCTGGCGATCGGTGTCGGTGACGAAGTAACCGGAGATGTAGCCCTTGTCGAAGCGCATACCCTCGGTCAGTTCGAGTTCGAGTCCGAAGGTGTTGGACTCCTCGACGGTGACGACGCCTTCCTTGCCGACCTTGTCGATGGCCTCGGCGATCAGTTCACCGATGGCGGGATCTCCGGCGGAGATGCCTGCGGTGGCGGCGATCTGTTCCTTGGTCTCGATGTCGATGGCGTTGTTCAGCAGGACATTCGTGACGGCCTCAACGGCCTTCTCGATGCCGCGCTTGAGGCTGAGCGGATCAGCACCGGCTGCCACGTTGCGCAGGCCTTCGCGGACGAGAGCCTGTGCGAGCACGGTAGCGGTGGTGGTTCCGTCGCCTGCGACGTCGTCGGTCTTCTTGGCAACTTCCTTGACGAGCTCGGCGCCGATCTTCTCGTAGGGGTCCTCGAGTTCGATCTCCTTGGCAATGGAGACACCATCGTTGGTGATGGTCGGTGCGCCCCACTGCTTTTCGAGCACGACATTGCGACCGCGGGGTCCAAGGGTCACCTTGACCGCGTCCGCAAGCTGGTTGAGGCCAGCTTCGAGTCCTCGACGAGCTTCTTCGTCGAATGCAATCATCTTTGCCATAGTGGCTTAGATCCTCCCTGATGGAGTGGAGTGGGAATCCAGAGCAGTCGTCAACGCCCGCGACGGCAGAGAGTGTGTCCGCATGTTCCATTCCACATATGGACCACGCTCTCGAGACGACTGGTGGGAACCCATCGGTTTTCACCAGTACTAGATTTAGCACTCTCCCCATGCGAGTGCAAATATTCATTGCCTGCCATGACGGGCACGCGGGGGTGCGAGCCACGAGTTCTGGGCGCCGGAGGAAGGCGCAGAGGTCATTTCGGCCCAGCGCGAAACGCCCTGCAGCCCCGAGCAGTTCGCATGAACGGCTTCAAGATTCATACGAGGTGACCTTGAGCGGCGCATATGAATTTCGAAGCCGCGGGCACTGAAAAGCGCCGAGCAGTTGCCTGCTCGGCGCTTCCCCCGTGCGGTTGGTGCCGGTTGGCCCGAAGGCCGTTCCGACCACCCGCCGCAGCGGATCAGAAAACTGTGCTGACAGCAGCCAGTCTCAGAGGAGGGTGACGGACTCCGCCTGAGGACCCTTTTGTCCTTCTCCCACTTCGAACTGAACCTGCTGGCCCTCTTCGAGAGAGCGGTAGCCGTCCATCTGGATTGCGCTCCAGTGAACGAACACGTCCTGGTTGTCGCCTTCGAGGGTGATGAATCCGTAGCCCTTTTCAGCGTTGAACCACTTGACGGTACCTTGTGCCATTACTTCTCCATACAGTGCAGTGCCATTGAAATCCCGCATCGCAGCCGCTATCAGATGACCACACCTGAGATACGGAAGCTAGTAAAACTCAACTGACCCCGCGACTTCTCTCATTGACCTCTAGAGAATTATCTCGGTGAAGCACGAATAGAACACAAGGTGCTGTGCTTGCCTAGCTGTTGCAACTCTACCGCAGGCGCGCATCCCACCTAGAGTGGTTCAACACTGTTATAGATTCGTTATCTAAGGGTTTCTGTCCTGTTCACTGCGGGGATCGCTAAGAATGGAATCAGACCGTTCGGTCAGAAATTCGCCGAGGTGGCCGACCGTCCCATCCCCGACCGCAACCGAGGCGTCCTGCCGACTCATGACGGGCTCGCAGCCACATCGGTCGAGGCCGAACCGATCCGGCCGACGCAGTCACATTGCCGCGCGGCCGAATCGCTTCGGATCACTCCGAGTCCCCGCCTGCGCTGGGCTCGGGTCCGCGATCGGCGATGTCCGAGCAGATGACGACGGTGATATCGGCTTCGAAGTCGGACGAGGCCTCCGTGGCCGAGACTCCCAACGATTCGGCGACGAGCTTGGCCTGCGAGGCGTTCTCCTCGCCGTTGTAGTACACGGTCGAAACGGTGAGTGCGGTCGAGTAGTTTCCGACCTCGCCGAGCGTCCAGCCTTTCTCTTCGACCGCCTCGGAGAACTTCTTCGCGGCGCCGGAGACGCCGGAGCCGTTGAGGACGTCGACGGTGATCGAGTCGTCTGCGACGCTGACCTCGCTCTCACTCGGTGAGGGTTCGGCCGATGCCGATTCGGACGCCGGAGGATCGGCGATCTTCGATTCGGGGTTACCCATCGAGGAGAAGATGATGTTGATGGCGGCCACGACCAGCAGGACCGCGACCAGGGCGAGGATGATGACCAGCGAGATGGCACCGACGTTCGACGACGCCGCGGATTCCTGTCGATGGGCACCGCTGCGCCGGCCGGGCTCGATCTCGTCGAATTCGTCGGTCATGTCTACCTCGAGACGCGGGCTTGGGCGCGTTCGCTCTGCCGCGTGCTGCGGATTCGGCGAAGGCGCTTGACCAGCATGGGGTCGCTGGCCAGTGCTGCAGGGTTGTCGAGAAGCGAGTTCAGTATCTGGAAGTAGCTGGTGGCGGACATGTCGAAGCGCTCACGGATCGCGTGATCCTTGGCTCCACCGTATTTCCACCACCGCCGCTCGAATTCCAAAACGGCCACCTCGAGCTCGCTCAGTTCTGAGGTGTCGTCATTCGGCGGCATAGATGTTGTGCTCCTTCGAGAGGTGTCTGTGCTTCTATATTATCGCCCGAACGACGGTACCGAAATTTCCGGCGCGCCGCCGCGGATGTGAGGTCGGTCCCCGAACGGCCCACGTCAGCCCCGCACCAACCGCATCACCCCGCCGCATGACACCGGATCGGTGACCGTGACGACGGGGTGAAGGGAACGACCTCCGCCGAGGCGGGGCCGCCTCGGCGGATCGAGTGACCCGATCTCGAGGATCGGACCGACCCCACATCCGACCGAGAGTGCGGGGCCGCATCGGCGGAATCGGATCAGCGGATGCGGATGTTGACCTGCTTGATCTGGGTGAAGCCCTCGAGCATGCCCTCCAGCGAAGCCTCGCGTCCGAAACCGGAGGTCTTCATGCCGCCGTAGGACTGTCCGGCCAGCTGACCGCCGCCCTGGTTGACCTGGACCCAGCCGGATTCGATCCGGTTGGCCATGGTCAGGGCCGCGTCGACGTCCTTGGTGAAGACGAAGGCCGCGAGACCGAAGTCGGAGTCGTTGGCCATGTCGATGACCTCGTCGATGTCCTTCCACGGGATGACCGAGAGGACGGGGCCGAAGATCTCTTCGCGGCTGGTCTGCCAGTCGTTCTTCGCCTTCGAGAAGATCACCGGTGCGTGGTAGAAGCCGGGCTCGCCGACTTCCAGCGAATCGGAGCCGTCATAGGCGATCTCGACGCCGTCCATCGACTTGCCCATCTCGATGTAGCCGGCGACCTGGTCGTACTGCTTCTCATTGATGATGCAGCCGATGTCGGTGGACTCATCGCGGGGGTCACCGACCTTCATCTTCGACACCGCGTCGACGAGCTTGGCCAGGAAGTCATCGTAGATGTCCTCGTGGAGGAACAGGCGCGAACCCATCGTGCACGACTGCCCCTGGCGGGCGAAGCGGGTCGAGAGCAGCACCTGCTCGAGGGTGTCGTCGTCGTTCGAGTCCGGGAAGATGATGTTCGGGGACTTGCCGCCGAGCTCCATCGACGAATGCGCGAGACGGCCGCCGGCCACCTCGGCGACGTGTCGGCCGACGCTCGTCGATCCGGTGAATGAGACCTTGTCGACGTCCGGGTGGACGTTGAGAGCCTCACCGATGACCGACCCCTTGCCGGTGACGACGTTGAGCACGCCAGCAGGCAGGATGTCGGCGATGATCTCGGCCATCTTGAGGATGGTCAGCGGCGCATCCTCGGCGCATTTGAGGACGATCGTGTTGCCCGCGGCGATCGCGGCCGGTGTCTTGAAGGCGGCGATCATCAACGGGGAGTTCCACGGCAGAATGCCGGCGACGACGCCCAGCGGCACGCGCTTGGTGTACTGGAGCTGCTTGTCTCCGGCGGGCAGGGTGTTGCCCTTGACCTCACCGGCGACGCCGCCCATGTAGCGGAACAGGTCGGCCAGGATGATCGTCTCCGGGCGAGCCTGGGTGCGGATCGCGTTGCCGGTGTCGAGAGCGGTCAGCTGGGCGAGCTCCTCCGAGGCGGCGTCGAGAGCATCGGCGCAGGCGAGAAGCTTCTTCTGGCGTTCCTTGAACGGCAGGGCCGCCCACTCGGGGAACGCCTTCCGTGCGGCCTGGACGGCGCGGTCGGCGTCGGCCTCTTTGCCGTTGGGCACCGTGGCGATGACGACGTTGCGGTCGATCGGGGTGATGAGATCGGTGGTGTCGCCGTCAGCGGCGTCGACCCACTGACCGCCGATGAGCATCTTCCAGTTCTTGGCCTCTGGGAATTCCGACATTTCGGTCCTTTCGTTCAACGATGAACTCCTTAGGCCGAGCATAACGCGTGGCACTGGGCGGCAATACACCCGTTCGATAGGCGATCGCGCACACCCGATCTGCGCTCGGTGCACATGCGCGCAGTGCCTGGGCCGAGGCAGCGCTGACGTTGCCATCGGCCTCGCCGAGGCGGCGCTGACGTTGTCGTCGGCCTCGCCGAGGCGGCGCTGACGTTGTCGTCGGCCTCGCCGAGGCGGCTCCGTCGTCCCAGCGCGACTCCTGCGGCCGGGCATCGCTACACTCGTGCCCATGACGTCGACGCCTCCGCTGACCGAGATCATGTCCCCCGATTGGGCGAGTGCCCTGGCCGGAGTGGAGGAGCGGATCCACTCGATGGGCGACTTCCTTCGCGGCGAGATCGCTGCCGGCCGCTCCTACCTGCCCTCCGGGGATTTCGTCTTCCGCGCCTTCGCCGAGCCGCTGTCCGAGGTCAAGGTCCTCATCGTCGGTCAGGATCCTTACCCGACGCCCGGCCACGCCATCGGACTGTCGTTCGCCGTCGACCCCGATGTGCGACCCCTGCCGCGGTCGCTGGGCAACATCTATCAGGAGCTCGAGTCCGACCTCGGCATTTCGCCGGCTCCGCACGGAGATCTGCGTGCCTGGTCACGCCAGGGAGTCATGCTGCTCAACCGGGCGCTGACCGTCTCCCCCGGCGAACCCGCATCCCACCGCGGCAAGGGGTGGGAGGAGATCACGGAACGGGCGATCACAGCGCTGATCGAACGCGATCAGCCGCTCGTCGCCATCCTCTGGGGCCGCGATGCCAGGAACCTCGCTCCCCTGCTGACCTCAGGAACCGCCGAGGTGGCCATCATCGAATCCGCACATCCCTCGCCCCTGTCGGCCCGCCGAGGATTCTTCGGCTCCCATCCATTCTCGCGCACGAACGAGCTGCTCGCTCAGAAGGGCATCGACCCGATCGATTGGGCGCTGCCGGATCAGGGGTGAGTCCGGATCAGGGCTGAGTCCGCGTCAGGCCCGAGTCCGAATCAGATCTGAATCGGGCCGGTCTCGGTCGCCTCCGATGTTCCCGAACCTCCGGGCTCACCCGTTTGGGTCTTCGTTCCTCCGGGTCCGCTCGACTGGGTCTTCGCTCCTCCGGGCTGCACCGAGTCGATGACTGCGGTCGTGGGTTCGCCGCTGCGCACCTCCTCGACCTTCTCCTCGGCCGAACTCCGGCTCTTGAGGTTCTTCAGGGGCAGCGCCAGATAGCTGCCGAGCACAGCCCCGACTGCGAGAGCCGCATTCGCCAGGATCGCGGTGAACAGCGAGGACAGCCCCACTGCGAAGGAGACGTTCTCCGACTCCGACGCGATCTGATAGACGGCGGTGAAGATCGACAGCCCCTGCAGCAGGGTATAGATGCCCGGAAGCATGAGCACGATTGCCGGTGCTCCCAGCCGCAGGGCCAAGGGCCGGGAGAGGAACCCGGTGACGGTCGCGGCGAGAAGACTGGCGAGCACATTGTCGATGTGCAGCAGGGTCAGCGACATCATCGTGATGTGCGAAGCGAGTCCGACCAGCGCAGCAGGAAGGATGAACCGGCGCCTGGCCGACATCGCCACGGCACCGGACATCGCCACCACGGCCGCCGCAACCATCGACAGGATCGCCGTGACCACGTGCGGACTCGCCTTGGGCACGAGCACCTCGATATGGCTGAGCCCGATGGCCTGACCGCACACGATGCCCAACGCGATTCCGGAGACGATGCCGGCCAGGGTCATGAACACTCCGACCACTCGACCGGCCGCGGTCAGCGGGAAGTTCGTCAGCGCATCTTGAACCGCCGAATACAGCGACTGCGTCGGCAGCAGCAGAACGATTCCGGCCGCCACCAGGTACTGCGGTGAGGCGATGATACCGACGTCGCCGGCGATGGTGGCGATGAGCGTCGCCGAGGCGGCCTGCAGCGCCGTGATGAAGAACGACGGCAGGTGGGTGCGCCCGATCAGCTTGCCGACCTGGAACACGACGATGGCCATCGTGATGCCCAGGGGCACCGCGACCGCCCCTCCCCCGAGCAGCAGGACGAGGGCACCGACCATCAAGCCCCAGGCACCGGTGGTGAACCATTCGGGAAACGGCCGCCGCTGCGTGCGTATCGCGTCGAGACGACTGCGTGCCTCATGGAATTCCAGACGCCCGTCGACGAGGTCGGTGACGAGCTTGTGCACTGAGGCGAGCTTCGCGAAATGCGTGGACTCACCGCGGTTGACCCGCATCACCGTCAGCAGACGTCCGTCCGAGGTCGAATAGTGCACGACGAGAGTGTTCGAGGTCAGATCGATCTCGACGGTGGCCAGACCGCACGCGGTGCAGGCGGCGATGACGGAGACCTCGACATCGCTGGTGCCGGCACCGGCACGCATCATCATCGCCGCGATATCGGCGGCGAGGTCGAGGATCATCCGGGCTTCGTCTTCGCTCGGCTCCTTCGCCTGCACGGGCGCCTGGTAGGGGGTGCCTTTGAGCGCGGTGACGATGGGCACCGGCTGCGTGTTCTCCGTCGTGCCCGAGACGAGTTTGCCGACGGTGCGCCGGGCGACTCTCTGGGCGATGCGCTGAGACGCCCCGCGGTGGTCGGTGCGGGCCTTCGACCGTCCGCCGCTGCGTTCGGGCTTCGCCGCCTTCGCTGCCGCGGCCTTCGCGACGTCGTCGGGCTGGGGTTCCGGTGAGGACTCCCGCAGCTCGGCCAGACGCTGCAGACGGGTGCGCTCGAGCAGCTCCCGCAGGGCCTGGGATCCGGCTTCCGGGTTGCCGCCGGAGACCGGCGCCGGGGATGAGCCGCGGACAGGACCGGGTTCGGTCGGCGGATCGACCCGAACCTCGGCGGTGGTGGCGTCTTCGAGTTCTCTGTCGCTCACGGCTCGCTGATGAGTGTCGGGCCGAGCGGGTCGGCGACGTGCGCGGTTCCCGAGGCGGCGTCATAGTCGAAGACGCGACGACCGGAGACGAAGACGGTCTCGGCGCGGGAGTTCAGATCGAGCGGATCGCCCGACCAGATGACGATATCGGCGTCGCGGCCCACGGCCAGGGAGCCGAGGCGGTCGTCGAGGCCGAAGATCGCGGCGGGGTTGATCGTCAGCGCTTCGATCGCGACGACCGGGTCGAGGCCCTCCTTCACGGCCAGGGAGGCTTCGTGGATGAGGAAGTTGATCGGGATGACCGGATGGTCGGTGGTCAGCGCGATGCGCACTCCCGCCTCGGCGAGGGAAGCGGCGGTGGCCAGGGTGCGGTCGCGCAGTTCGACCTTCGACCGGGAGGTCATCAGAGGTCCGAGGATGACGTCGATGCCCTTGGCGGCGATGAAGTCGGCGATCTTGTGGCCTTCGGTCCCGTGGTTGATGACCAGGCGGTACCCGAATTCCTCGGACAGGCGGATGGCGGTGGCGATGTCGTCGGCCCGGTGGCAGTGCTGGTCGAACGCGAGCTTGCCGTCGAGGACGTCGGCGAGGGTCTCCTTGACCAGGTCACGGTCGAACGGGGTGCCCTCGGCTTCCGCCTGGGCGCGTTTGGCCTGGTAGTTCCGCGCCTCGACGAAGGCGTCGCGGATGATCTTGACGGTGCCCATCCTCGTCGACGGGGTGACCTTCTTCTCCCCGTACACGCGTTTCGGGTTCTCGCCGAGCGCGGATTTCACGGACAGGTCCTGCGTCACGAGCATTTCGTCGACGATGCGGCCCCAGGTCTTGAGGAAGGCGGTGCGACCGCCGATGGGATTGCCGGAACCGGGTTTGATGAGCGCCGAGGTGACGCCGCCGCGCAGCGCATCCTTGAATCCGAGGTCGGTGGGATCGATGCTGTCGAGCGCGCGCAGGCCCGCCCCGTTGGGATCGGTCATCTCGTTCGTATCGTCACCGGACCAGCCCTCACCGTCCTCATGCACGCCGAGGTGGCCGTGAGCTTCGATGAAACCGGGCAGGACCCAGCGTCCGCCGGCATCGATGACCTCGGTGTCCGCTGGGAGGGAAGAGGTGTCGACGGGGCCGGCAGCCACCTCGGTGATGCGACCGTCCCTGACCGTGAGCGTGCCCGATCCGATCGCCTCGGCGCGGTTGCCGGACGCATCGGCCACGGGCACGATCCGCGCGTTCGTGATGACGAAATCTGTGGCTGCGGGGACCGGGACTGAGCGATACATTCTGCTCCTAGCGAGGGGGTCGGCGACGACGTCTGTGCGGTCTCGAGTCTACGCCACTCGATGTGTGGACACGGTGACCTCGGGGCCGTTCGCCGCGTTGGCGGGACGCTTCCGGCAGGGCGAGTTCTCACCCTCTTCCCTCCCCATTTGCTACCTGACGGCGGCCCAGCAACCTCGCGAGGTTGCTGGGCCGCCGTCAGGTAGTTCTGAGGGCTACCGTGGGGTAGGACGTGTCCGGCGCGGCGTATAGTCTGGATGCATCGTCCGAAGAGAGAAGGATCCCTGATGCTTGAGCCGATCACCTCATACGTCGCAATCGGAGACTCGTTCAGTGAGGGTCTGATGGATCCCGACCCACGGGCCGAGGATCGGTACCGCGGATGGACCGACCGCCTCGCGCTCATGCTCACCGAGTCCGCAGTGGGCAGCCCGGACCTGTCCTACGCCAATCTGGCCATCCGAGGTCGACTGCTCGACCGCATCGTCGATGACCAGGTGCCGCAGGTTCTCGAGATGAAGCCGGACCTCGTGAGCCTGTGCGCCGGCGGCAACGACTGCCTGCGCCCGAAGGCCGATATCGATGCCCTGGCCGCGAAGTTCGAACGTGCTGTGATCGCCATGCGTGAGGCCGGCATCGAAGTGCTCATGTGCAATGGCTTCGACACCGAGTTCAGCACCCCGCTCATCCGTGCCGTGCGACCTCGAGTGGGAATCTACAACGCTCATCTGTGGTCGATCGCGCAGCGGCACGGCTGCCATATGGTCGATCTGTGGGGGCTGCGGTCGCTCTATGCCGCGCAGATGTGGGCCGATGACCGCATCCACCTGTCGACGAAGGGCCACCACCTCGTCGCCGAGCAGGCTCTGGCCACCCTGGAGAGCGGCCGCTCCCTGCCGGTCAAGGGCTTCGGCGTTCCCGCTCGTCCGACGCGGGCGATCCGCGAGGTGATGAGCGAGGAGTCGCGGTGGGCCCGTGAGTACCTGGCCCCATGGGTCGGTCGCCGACTGCGTGGACAGTCCTCCGGTGACACCCTCGATCCGAAGCTGCCCGAACTCACCCGCGTCCGTGACCTCGTCGAACGCTCGCGCGAGGTCGACCGTGCCCAGAAGAACGACGCGGCCGGCCGGTCGGGCGGGGCCGATCTGACCGACTCAGGCGGAACTCGCCCCGACGAGAGCGGCACCGGTGGGGTGAACGCACCTCGGGATTCCGACCGATGAGCGTCGAGTCCGTGCGCATTCCCGAACTCTCAGCCGTCGGGACCGCCCAGGTGCCGTCCTTCCGCCACGTCTACGGGGACTTCCCCGAGCAGTTCGTCGAGGTCTTCGGTGACCCGGCGGCCGCCTCGGCGACGGTGATCTTCGTCCACGGAGGCTACTTCCGGCCCCGCACCGACCTGGCCCACGCCCGGCCGTTTGCTCGGGCGTTGGCCGAGTCCGGGGTGCTCGTCGCCTCCGTCGAGTATCGACGGCTCGGCGGTCAGCCGCTCCTGCTCGACGATGTCACCGCGGGCATCGATTCGGTGTGTGCCGAACTGCCGCGCTGGGGCGTCAGCGAACAGGCACGGCAGAATCTGATCGTCTCGGGGCATTCGGCCGGTGGCTGCCTCGTCCTCGCCTGGGCCTCGCATCTGCCCGCGGAGGGACCGCGGATCCGTCTGCGCCCTCTGGCGCCGGTGACCGATCTGCTGCGGGAAGTCGAGGCAGGCCTCGGGGATGGTGCGGTGCTGGACTATATGGGGGCGCGCCCCGAGGATGATCGGCAGGCGTATCTGCGCCACGATCCGCGATCACGGGCGGCTCTCATCCCGGCGCGCGTCGATGTGCATTCGCTCCACGGAGATGCCGATGCCACCGTCGACGTCGAATTCTCCCGAGTCTTCCCCGCCGCCCTGACCGAGCTGGCCGGGGCGAACCATGCCGATGTCATCGACCCCGATTCTCCGTTCTTCCCACAGGTGAGGAACCTGCTGCTCGGCTGAAGGGCGGCGTCTCAGACCCCTTCGGGGCTGATGCCCGGCCCGTTCTCGATGCCGGTGCGGATATCGAAGAGTTCGGGGAAGAACGTCAGATCGAGCGCCTTCTGCAGGAATCCGACTCCGCTCGAACCGCCCGTTCCGCGTTTCATGCCGATGATCCGCAGCACCGTGCGCATGTGCCGGTAGCGCCAGATCTGGAAGTTCTCCTCGAGGTCGACGAGCTCTTCGCAGCTTTCGTATTCCTGCCAGTACTTCTGCGGGTTCTCGTAGATGATGCGGAAGACATCGCACAGTTCCTCGTCGAAGGTGTGGGCGACCGACTTATCCCGGTCGAGCAGCCGCTGCGGCACCGGAAGTCCGCGCCGGGCCAGGCACGCGAGGAACTCGTCGTAGATGCTCGGTTCCTCCAAGTACTGTTCGAGAGCCGCACGCGCCTCGGGTTCTCCGTCGAAGACCGGGAGCATGGCGCGGTTCTTGTTGCCGAGCAGGAACTCCACGGCTCGGTACTGCCAGGACTGGAAGCCGGAGGCACGGCCGAGCTGGTCGCGGAACCCGACGTATTCGCTCGGCGTCAGCGTGGCGAGCACGGACCACTGCTCGGTCAGAGTCTTCTGGATGTGTTTGACGCGGGCGATGCGCTTGAGCGCGGTCTGCAGCTCATCGTCGGCGATGAGTCGCCGGGCATCGAGGAGTTCGTGGATGACGAGCCGGAACCACAGCTCCGTGGTCTGGTGCTGGATGATGAAGAGCAGCTCGTCGTGGTGTTCGGGACTGCTGACGGGGTGCTGGGCGCCGAGGAGCCGGTCGAGGTCGAGATACGACCCGTAGGTCATCGACTCCTTGAGGTCGGTGTGGACCCCGGCTTCGAGGTCTCGTTCGTTCTTCTCGGCCGTCGTCCGAGCGTCGCTGCCCGGGCCATGGTTGGTGTCGGTCATGACCTCCAGCATAGGGGTCAGCCGGGCTGCCGCCTCTGCGGTTCGGCGACGTCCCGCACCTCGTCGACCAGTTGCTTCCATTCCGGCGGCATCTGAGATTCGCCGAAGCGCACTCGCCCGAACCGGCTCTCGACGAGATAAGCGAAACGGTCGGCACCCGTGGACTGCGGCGCATCGTCTCTCTGCCCGTCGTCGGACCAGGGAAGATCGGCGATGCGCGGGCCGAGGTCATCGCGCCGACTGCTCGCGTCGATGTCGACTTCCCAGACGAGCAGCATCCCGCCGATCCCGCCCGAGCGTTCGACGAGCAGACGCCCGAAGCCCCCGGCCGGCTTCTCGCTCACCAGCTGCTCCCCTGATTTCCGCGCGCCGATCCGGAGTGGGAGATGCCCACGGCTTCCCACCCGGAGACGATCGCATCGTGAACGTCGGATCCGGTGCCGAATTGGTCGGCCGCCTCGGCGATGGTGAGTTCTGCGAACTCCGCGAAATCGGTGCGCTGCGTGATCTCGGACCCGGTGAGGACGGAGTACCAGACCTGTCCGACGCTCTCCCAGGCCGGACCGCCGACGGCGGTGGCTGCGAGCGCGAAGGCACGGTTCGGGATCCCGGAGTTGAGGTGGACCCCGCCGTTGTCGGAGTCGGTGGTGACGAAGTCGTTCATATGCGCCGGCTGCGGATCCGTGCCGAGGACGTCGTCGTCATAGGCCGTGCCGGGTTCGACCATGGAGCGTAGGGCACGGCCGGTCATCTCGGGGGTGAAGATTCCGGCGCCGATGAGCCAGTCCGCGTCCTCGGCATTCTGTCCGGCATCGTGCTGCTGGGTGAGTGCCCCGAAGACATCGGCGCAGTGCTCGTTGAGTGCTCCCGGCTGGCCGAAGTACTCGAGGTCGGCGGTGTGGCTGATGACGCCGTGGGAGAGTTCGTGGCCGATGATCGACAGCGAACCGGTGAACCCGGTGAACACTTCGTCGTCGCCGTCGCCGAAGACCATGAGTCGGCCGTCGAAGAACGCGTTGTCGTAGTCCGTGCCGTAGTGGACGCTGGCCATGAGCGGCATTCCCGCCCCATCGAGCGAATCGCGCCCGAACACCTCGGAGAACAGCGCATATGAAGCGCCGAGCCCGTCATAGGCGTCGTTGACCGGTTCGTCGCTGACGGGCTCTTCGCCCTCGGAACGGACGAGTTCGCCGGGCAGCACCTCGGTGTTCTGCGCATCGTGGATGAGGCGCTGCAGCCCTGCCGATCCGGGGGCGGCGAGCGCGGTCTCGTCCTTGCCGAGATCGGCCGGCGGCGTGTACCGCAGACCCGCCAGGCGCAGATTCCGGCAGCTCTCATCGGACATCCGACAGCTGGCCGCGGCGGCCGCGGCCTTCGGGAACCGCTCGGTGCCGCGCTCGGCGATCGCATCGAGGAGATAGGGCGGGACGACACTGTGAAATGGGACGACGTTGTGAGAGACCATGGCTCCAGCGTGCCACGTCCGGCGACGAACCGATAGAGAACCCGGCACATCCGAGGCGGGCGGCCCGCCGCGACCTCAACTAAACTTGTCACGTGCTCAAACCCATCCTGTGGCCGGTGCTCGTGCCGTTCGCCCTCTTCGCCGTCGGCCTGGGTGCGATCATGCCGATCCTCGTGCTCGGCGCGCTCTCGCTGGGGTCGACGCAGGCCTTCGCCGCCGCCATCGTCGGCATCATGGGGGCCGTATCGCTGATGGCCACGGCGCCGGCCGGGATCCTCATCGACCGCCTCGGCGATTTCCGGGCGATGACCGTGGCCACCTGCGCGGCCATCGTTGTGCTCGGCTCCATCGTCGCCGCCTTCATCTGGGATTCGCCGTACTCACTGCTCGTCTACACGATCGCGCTCATGGTCTTCGGCCCGGTCTCCGATGTATGGAGCCTGGCCCGGCAGGCCGTCGTCGCCGAGGTGATGCCGCCGGCCGATCTCGCCAAGGCGATGACCGCGCTCGGCGGCACGCAGCGGGTCGGCAACCTCGTCGGGCCGATGATCGGCGCCGGTCTCATGCTCGCCTTCCCGATCTGGTCCGTGTTCGTCTTCTCCGGGCTCAGCGCCGTCGCAGCGATCGCGATCATGGCCCTGCCGATCGCGCAGATCCCCGGTTTCGACGACCATCCCCACCGCACCGAGGCGGCCCCGACCTCCCGTGCCGACGATGACGGCCCCTCCCCCGCCGATGGTCCTCACCCCGCCGAGGCGGCCGACCCCGCCCCAGCGAACGATCCCGCACACGGAGACGACACCCATCCTCGGCGCGGGAAGAAGACGGATCGTCGGCCGCCGTTGGATGTGCGGTGGAAATCGGTCGTCCTCACCGGCGTCACGATCATCACACTGGCGGCGGCCCGAGCCGCCCAGCCGGTCGTCGTTCAGCTGTGGGGCGTCGAGATCGGCCTGCACAAGTCCTCGATCTCGCTCATCATCGCCTTCGGCGCCGGACTCGAACTCATCGTCATGTTCCTCGGCGCGTACATCAAGGATCGCCTCGGCCGGGTGGCGACTCTCGTCGCCTGCCTGTCCATCTTCGGCACCGGGTTCGTCATCATGGTCGCGAAGCCGGATCTCGCCGGGATGGTCATCGCCGCCGCGGTCATGGCCTTCGGCAACGGCCTCGGAGCGGGCGTGAATATGACGATCGGGGCGGACCTCTCCCCCGCCGTCGGCCGGCCGCGGTTCCTCGGCATCTGGGCGATCTTCAACAACGGCGGCAAACTCGGCGGGCCGACGCTGCTGTCCCTCATCATCACCGTGACCACCCTGCGATTCGGCGTGCTCTTCCCAGGACTGCTCGCCCTCCTCGGCGCGGTGTGGATCCTCATCTGGGCCCGTCAGGTGGGGCTGCCCGGCCGCAGGAGGCGCCTCGACCCGCCGCGCACGGACTGACTCCGGGCGGCTCCTCACGTCTCCGCGCATACGGCCCACACTCACGCACGGACCGACCCGACGGACTAGGCTGGACACGACCGATTCGACGAGGTTCGGCTGACAGCTCAATGCCGAAGGCCCGCAGGGGCCGGCGGCCCGATGCTGAAGGCCCGTAGGGGCCGGCGTGCCGGAGCCGAAGGCCCGCAGGGGTCGGCCCACGGCTGAGAGTCCGACCAGGATCAGGAGAGTCATCGATGGAAGCACTGGACGTCGGCGGATATGCGCTGGTGAGCCTGGCCGCACTCGTCTTCCTCTTCCTCCAGTCATGGTTCGCCGCCACCGTGGTCCGTCGCGTCGTCGGTGTGCCCACCGGCTGGCCGCGCACATTGGCCGTCGGCCTCGTCATGAGCGCCGTCGTCGCCGTGACCGTCCAGTACCTCTACCGGGCCGGCACCGGGCAGAACGTCGACGGCCTCGACGTCTCCCCCGGAGTGGCGGTGCTATTCATGGTGCTCGCCCTCGGGTGGATCTTCGCCCTGGGCGTCGGCGCCCTCGTCATGCTCGAAGCCGCCTTTCCGACCGGATCCCTGCCGAGCCCGCAGTCGCTGTTCTTCGGGTGGAGGTCCCGCCGTCGCCGCGCCCGCCGCTATGCCCAGGTCGTATCCATTGCGGTGCGGCACGGGCTCGGCTCCCAGTTGCGCGGCTTCGGCGGGGATTCGCCGGGCCGAGAGGTCAAGACCGCGCGGGCGCTCAAGGAATCCCTCGCCGAGGCGGGGGTGACCTTCGTCAAGCTCGGACAGATGCTCTCGACCCGCCGAGACATCCTCCCGCCGGTGTTCGTCCGTGAACTCGAGACCCTGCAGACGCAGGTGACCCCCGAACCGTGGTCGGTCATCGAGCCCGCCATCGCCGAGCGACTCGGTCGGCCGATCGGAGAGGTCTTCGCACGCATCGACTCCACGCCGCTGGCGGCCGCCTCGGTGGCGCAGGTCCATGAGGCGACTCTGCTCGACGGCACGGAGGTCATCGTCAAGGTGCAGCGACCGAAGGCGCTCAATCAGGTCGCACAGGATCTCGATATCATCCTGCGGTTGGCGGGCTGGCTGAACAAGACCACGACATGGGGGCGGGACCTGGGTGTGCAGTCGCTGGCCGCAGGATTCGCGAACACGCTCGAGGAGGAGCTCGACTATCGGATCGAACTGGACAACATGGCCAGCATCGAGGCCTCACTGACACGATCGGGCAAGTTCGACGTCACCGTTCCGCACGGCTATCCGGGCCTCAGCGGCGAACGCCTGCTGGTGATGGACCGGCTGCCCGGACAGCCGGTCTCGCGTGCGGGGGCACTGCTGACCGGGCTCAGCGATGCCGAACGGTCCCGGTTGGCGACCACTCTGCTGGGCGCCACGCTCGAGCAGATCATCGGTGATGGGATCTTCCACGCCGATCTGCATGCCGGCAATATCTTCATCACTCCCGAGAGGAAGCTGGGGCTGCTCGACTTCGGTGCCGTCGGACGACTCGACCCTGCCACGCAGACGTCGCTGGGCCTGATGCTCTATTCCATCGACCAGAACGACAGCGCAGGGGCCACCGACGCCCTCATCGAACTCCTCGGACGTCCCGACGGGCTCGATGATCGGGAGGTCGAGCGCGCCGTCGGCGAACTCCTGCTGCGCTACGGCGGCGGCACCCGCGCGACGCAGGGCCAGAAGCTCTTCGACGATCTGTTCAACCTCGTGCTCGCTCATCGCTTCTCCGTGCCGGCGCCGATCAGCGCAGCCTTCCGAGCCATGGCCTCTGTGGAAGGTGCGCTGCTGACGATCGATCCGAACTTCGACGTCGTCGCCGTGTCCCGGAAGGAGGGCAATAGGCTCGTGAGGTCGAAGCTCAAGGGCACGAAGATCACCGATGAGCTGCAGCGCCGGGCTCTGCAGCTGATGCCGATGATCGACCGCATGCCGCGCCGGATCAATAAGATCACCGAGGATCTCGAGCAGGGCCGGTTCTCGATGAACATGCGTGTACTCGAGAATCCGTCCGACCGCAGCTTCCTCACCAGCCTGTTCCAACAGCTCATCGTCGCCGTCCTCGCCGGGGCCGCCGTGGTGGGAGCGATCATGCTCATCACCAGTGATGAGGGTCCGCTGCTGACGAAGGACATCCACCTGTACTCGTTTTTCGGCTTCGTGCTGCTCTTCGGCGGCTTCGTGCTGAGCATGCGCTCCCTCATGCTCGTGTTCAGACGCGACGGCCAGACCTAGCCTGCCATTCGACCGTCGCTGCGCCCGTCCACCAACCTCCACCGTTGCCACTCGGCCATCGCCACTCCGCTGTCGCGCCCCTCATCCATGTGCCGCCGGCGGGACTTACGGGCGTCCGGCGCAATCGTGGTTGCACAGCCCGTCTTCCGACGTGGGCTGGCCGGCCGAGACTGCGCCGTTGTGGGCCCACAGTGAGCGCTCCGGCCAGCCCGGCTAGTCCGTCTGCTGGGAGTCACACCTCAGTCGGAGCGAGTCGCTGGTGAAGTTCCGGACGATCCGTGCGGGATTTCGTGGCCTAAGTCCGCACGGATCGTCCGGAACTCGGGAGCCGGGCGGACGAAGCTGGAGCCGGGCAGCGAAAAGGGCGATGCCCCGTGGGAATACGAGCGCAGCGTTGATTCCGCCCTCGCCCGGGCAAGAAGACGCCCCGCGTACCGCTGGTTCCAACGGACCACGAGTCATAACAATGTCATCACGCAAAGAACCAGGGCAGACAATCGAGTGTCTGCCCTGGTCAGGTGAGCCCCCTGTCAGACTCGAACTGACGACCTTCGCTTTACAAGAGCGGTGCTCTACCAACTGAGCTAAGGAGGCGTGGTGCGCACCGAGCGTGCGCGCCTACACGATAGTAGTCCATGGCCGGGCCCGGCCACAAAACCGGTGGGAGACGAAGAGGGCCGGACCCCACCTCGGCGGGGTCCAGCCTTCAATCGCTCAGGACCGTGACTCACACGGCTCCGGCCGGGTGTCTCGGGCGATCAGCCCTTGAACTCTCCGGTGGCCTTGAGGATCTCGGTGGCCAGGGCCTGCGAGTCGCTGGTCTTGTCCGTGTGCTTGCCGTTGATGAGCACCCACGGGGTGGCTTCGACTCCGTCGTCCAGAGCGGTCTGGCTCGACTGCTCGACGAACTTGTCGAAGGTCCGGTCCGTGACGCAGGACTTCACGGTCTGCTCGGGGTCGGCCTTGAGCTTCTTCGAGGTGTCGACTCCGGCTTCTTCGGCGACCTTGAGCAGCTCAGCGTCGGTGCGGCCCTCGGCGCCTTCCTCCGGCTGCTGAGCGAAGAGTGCGTCGAACAGATCGACGGCGACCTCGGGCTGGCTGTCGACGACGCAGGCGGCGAGGTTGGCCGAGCGGGTCGAGTACTCGTTTCCGCTGGACATACGGTCGAGGAACGACACCGGCTTATAGTTGACGACGATCGAACCCTCGTTGGCGAGCTTGCGCAGCATGCTCGCATTGCCTTCCTCGAAGGCCTTGCACCCGGGGCACTGGAAGTCGAGGTAGACGGTGACCGTGGCGGCGCCTTTCTTCGCACCCTCCTCGGTCGGAGCCGGCAGATCCGATTCCTCGCCTTCGGGCATATTCAGCGGCTGCACGAGCGTGTTGTCCTTGCCCACGGTGATTCCGTCGGAGACATAGTTCGTGGGGCTGACAGCGGGCTTGCTCTGCTGGAATACGAGCACACCGACCACGGCGAGCACGGCGACGACGACCACTGCGATCCCGGTGTACAGGATCGTCTTCGCGGTCTTCTCCTTCTTCGCCTGATTCGCCGCGATTTGGCGGGCGTTCTCGCGTGCGCGGTTCCGCTTGTCGTCCGCGGAGTTGTTCTTCGCCATTGTTCCTCACGTTGGATCGTCTGACATCGGTGCGGCCTGTGGCCCGAACGGTGCGGGACGGCTTCCGCGACCCGACGGCACCACTGTACCGAAACAGGTGCTGCGCCGACTCCCAGAAACATTCAAGGTTCAACTACGACGTTCAACTACCTCAACACTGCGCCGGTAGCTTCCGGCGCGCACCGGACCAGGCAGCCACACCGCGCGGCTCACACCGGTCCGGGCAGGTAGTCGAAGGGGTTGATCGTCAGCGGCCACCAAGACATGGCCGCCCCCGACTGGATGACCATGACGGCGAGGATGACGAGCAGCGCGATCACCGCCAAGGCGATGAGGCGACCGAGCTGATTGCGAGTGGCTCCAGAGACGAGCAGACGTGAGCCGAAGCGCAGGCTCGAGGCTCCCGGCCCGACCCACAGCACCAGCGAACCCGCGGCGCCGGCCGCCCACACCGACCATTGTTCGGACGACCCGCTGGGCACGATCCCGGCGATGTCGAGCCGGGTCAGCACGAGCGCGGCAGCAGCGGCGATCGCCGGCAGGATGAGTGAGGCCACCGAGGTCAGGGTCGAGGCCAGCACGGCCCCCGGCGCCGAGGCGAGCGCCCGGAAGAACCCGCCCGAATCGGTTCCGCGGTCGAATCGATACCGCTGGACCTTCCGATCCAGACGCGTGCCGGTGCGGGCGAGAACCGACCAGAGCAGAGCGACGAGGCAGATGACCAGCGGCCCGAGGGGCATGACGGCCACGGCCAGAGCCACGAGTCCGAAGACGACCCAGCCGCCCGACTGCACCCGTCGGTATCCCATCGGCTGCATCGGCTGCCCGCCTGGCTGCATCGGCTGCCCGCCTGGTTGCATCGGCTGTCCACCGGGCTGCATCGGCTGCCCGCCTGGCTGCATCGGCTGCCCGCCGGCCCCCAAGAGCTGACCGCCGGGACCGGGCCGGTCGCCCCACTGCCCCTGACGAGCCAGACCATGCGGACCACCGGGACCGCTCGGCCCGACGAGGTTCTGCCCCTGACCGGGCTGGACGAAGCCGGAACGGCCGAGGTCGGCGCCTGCCATCGGCGATCCCGGACCTGCCTGAATGCCGCCGTTGGGGTTGCTGATCGGCGGCGCGGTCGCCTGCTGCGGGGGCTGGCCATGCATCTGCCCGGGACCATAGCCCGTCCCCTGGCCGGGCCCCGCACTGTAGCCGGGCCCCGCACTGTGGCCGGGCCCCGCACTGTGGCCGGACCCGGCATGACTGGTGGGCCGGCTGGATCCGGGGTACTGCGGCTGCCCGCCTCCAGACGGTCCGGCTCCCGGGTAGCCGGTGCCTGCACCGATAGCCGCACCCCCGAGCGCTGCCCCAGCGGCCCCGGCACCACCGTGCCCAGAAACTTTACGACCGCCGTCGTCATCGACGGCCGGCATCACCGCGGTTCCGCTCGGTGACCGCTGCGGACCACCCGGGCCGGCTCCGCCGCTGGGCCCCGACCCGAGCTGCGGCATCCGCCCGGACTCGATGTCAACGAGAGCGTCGAGGATCATCTGCCCCGACGGTCGGCGTTCGGGCTTCGGGTCGAGGCAGGCGGAGATGAGCGGAGCGAAGTTCTTCGGCGCCCCGTCGAGGTCGAATTTGCCCATGGCCACACGACCGAGCACGGCCTCCAAGGGTCCGGAACCATAGGGGTTGCGGCCCGTGGCGGCGAACGCCATCGTCGCGGCCCACCCCCACCAGTCGGTCTTCTCACTCGAGGCCTTGCCGTCGGCGATCTCCGGGGACAGATAGCCGGGGGTGCCCATGACCAACCCCGTGGCGGTCACGCGCACTTCGTCGGCGACCTGGGCGATGCCGAAGTCGATGACCATCGGCTCTCCGTCCATGATCATCACGTTCGCGGGTTTGAGGTCACGGTGGATGACGCCGGCATCATGGACGGCGTTGAGGGCGTCGAGGAGGGCATGGCCGAAGTGGACGAGCTCATCCTCGGCGAAGGGGCCGTTGTCACGGACATCATCGGACAGGGTCTGCCCGTCGACGAATTCGGTGATGATGAACGGCTGCGCGGAATCGAGCTCCGCGTCGAGGACCTCGGCGATGCGGGGGTGGCGGATCCGGCGCAGGGTGCGGGTCTCGCGAGCCAGACGCTTGCGCGCGGTCTCATCATTGGCGATGTGCGGATGGAGGACCTTGACGGCGACCGGGTGGTTTCCGCCGTCGACACCGAGGTAGACGACACCCATGCCGCCCGAGCCGAGCTCCTCGATGAGGCGGTAGCCTCCCAGTTCCTGATCCATCACCTGGCCAAGCCTAGTCGAGCGAGTAGAGTTCATTCCAAGGACCGACAAAGGAGGAGGCGCAGATGAGCACCGTCGACTCTGCCGAGCCCAGCACCGACACCGCCTTCGGCGACAGCGATTTCGTCGTCGTGGCCAACCGCCTGCCCGTCGACCGTGATCCTCATGATGCGAACCACGGATGGCGTACCTCACCAGGAGGTTTGGTCACCGCGGTGGCTCCCGTGATGAAGGCCCAGGAGGGGGCGTGGATCGGCTGGACGGGCGTCGCCGACGAGGACTTCGAACCCTTCACGATCGACGGCATGCACCTGACCCCGGTGACCCTGACAAGTGAGGATGTCCTCAGGTACTACGAAGGGTTTTCCAACGCCACGCTGTGGCCGCTCTACCACGACGTCATCGTCCCGCCCGAGTACCACCGCACCTGGTGGGATGCGTATGTGCGGGTCAATGAGCGCTTCGCGCACAAGGTCACCGAGGTGGCCGCGGAGTCCGCGACCGTGTGGATCCACGATTATCAGCTCCAGCTGGTCCCGCAGATGGTCCGACGCCTGCGCCCGGACCTCGCGATCGGGTTCTTCAACCACATTCCCTTCCCGCCCTACGAGCTCTTCGCTCAGCTGCCGTGGCGCGACGAGATCCTGCGCGGGCTCCTCGGCGCCGACCTCATCGGGTTCCAGAGGCCGGCGGACGCAGCGAACTTCCGTCGCGCCGTCCGCGGACGTCTGGGATATGCGACGAAGGGGTCGACGGTATCGGTTCCGCCGGGTGACTTCCTCCCGGCCCACCTCGTCCGCGCCGAGTCGTTCCCGATCTCGATCGACACTCCCTATCTCGAGGAGCTCGCCCGCGATCCGAAGATCGTCGAGAGGGCGAAGCAGATCCGCGAGGAGGTCGGCAATCCGCGGGTGGTCATGCTCGGCGTCGACCGGATGGACTACACGAAGGGCATCCGCCACCGACTCAAGGCGTTCGGGGAGCTGCTCGCCGAAGGCCGACTCGATGTCGAAGATGTTGTCCTCATCCAGATCGCGACCCCGTCGCGGGAGCGGCTCGAGCAGTACAAGATCATCCGCCACGACGTCGAACTGGCCGTCGGGCGGATCAACGGAGAGCAGGTCGACGTGGGGTCGATCCCCGTGCGCTACCTCCACCATTCCTATCCGCGCGATGAGATGACGGCGTTCTTCCTCGCCGCCGATGTCATGCTGGTGACCGCTCTGCGCGACGGAATGAACCTTGTTGCCAAGGAGTATGTGGCGTGCCGGAGGCGCGACGACGGCGCTCTCGTGCTCTCCGAATTCACCGGCGCGGCCGAACAGCTCAAGGGCGCGGTGATGGTCAATCCCCACGACATCGCCGACCTCAAAGCGGGAATCCTCGAAGCCGTGCAGATGGACGAGAGGACTCGCACTCGCCGGATGAAGCAGATGCGCAAGAGGGTCGCCACCGACACCGTGAGCCGGTGGTCGAAGAACTTCCTCGCCGAGCTCGAACACATCAAGGACAATCCCGAGGCCATCGTCCCCGAACAGCCCGTGGTGCAGAAGAAGCGGACCGCACCGCCGCCGGACGTGCCGGCGGCCCCGTCCGATCGCGCCGAGCGACCCGATGATGCCGAGTGGACAGACGATATCTCCACCGCCCGCTAGGAGAAGCACAGTGACATCGAAGCCGACCGCGCTCGGTCCTGCCCGCTCCACCCCCGCCGAGGTGGTCCTGCGTGATCTCGCCACCGCCGAATCGCTGCTGCTGGCCTTGGATTTCGATGGGGTGCTCGCACCCCTGCAAGACGATCCGTCGACCTCCCGGATGGTCCCCGAATCGGCTGCGGCCATCGCGGCGCTCGCCGGCCTGCCGCGCACGCGGGTGGCGCTGGTGTCCGGTCGCGATATCGCGACCCTGCGCCGGCTGTCCGCAGCCCCGGACTCGGCGTGGCTGATCGGTTCGCACGGCGCGGAGGCCGAACTCGGAATCGACGCTGACGGTGACGGCGACACTGCTGAGTTCCGGCCTCCCGAACTCACCGCGGCCGAGGCGGACAGACTCGCCGCCATCGATGCTCATCTCGACGCATTCGAACACACGCTGCCGGGCGCCGACGGCTCAGGCGATGCCGACGGTGCCTCGGATTTCCTCATCGAGTCCAAACCCTATTCGCGGACGGTCCATACTCGCGGAATCGCCCCCGAGGCGGCCGCGGCCCTGCACGAGCACGCCACCGAGGTGGTCGAGGAGTTCCCGGACATCCGTGTCATCGAGGGCCACGACATCACCGAACTCGCCGTCAAGCAGGCGACGAAAGGCGATGGCATCCGGCTGCTCGCCCGCGCCGGCGAACCGACGGCAATGGGCTACCTCGGCGACGATGTCACCGATGAGGACGCCTTCGCGGCACTCGACGAACTCACGGACTCCCACGTCCTCGACTCCGGTCTGACCGTCAAGGTCGGGTCCGCGCAGACTCGCGCTGCGTGGCGGATCGCCGACCCTGCAGCTGTGGCCGTACTGCTCGGTCGCCTCGTTGCCGAACGCACGGAATTCCTCCGCACCGTCCACAATTGAGGGCCGTCCACTGCCACGGTCGGGCCGCCTCGGCGGACTCCGCTCGACCCGACTCACCGGTCGGATCCACGTCACGTCAGGGCCGCCTCGGCGAGGATGATTGTCATCGAACCCCGAGGTCAGCGGCGCTGCGGGGGAACGGCACTGGCACGGAGGACGAGGTCCGGGTCGACCGTGTAGTCGACGTGCACGCGCGCGTGCCCGGCGGCGATCATCGCGCGGATCTCGTCGATCGCCGACTGCGCCACGGTCGCCCAGTCGTAGACCACCTGCGAGAGCGGCGGTTGGACGACATCGGCGTCGGGGACATCGCCGACCGTGAGCAGGGACAGGTCGCGGGGCACGTCGAGCCGCAGCCGCTGGGCGGCTTCGAGCAGGCCGAAGGACAGGGACGGGGCGCAGGCGATGACGGCGGTGCAGCGCAGGTCGAGCAGCTCCTCGGCGGCGGCGACTCCGGCCATGGCTCCGCCGGCGGCCTCGACGACGGGGGCCTGATCACGGGTGGCGGGGATGTGGAGGATTCCGGCCATCGATCTGCGGAAGCCGGCGATGCGAGCCGGGGCCGCCGAATCGCGCAGCACTGCGAGTCCGATGCGTCTGTGGCCGAGGTGGACGAGGTGGGCCACTGCGGTCTCGATTCCGCCGGTCGCATCGAGGTAGATGCGCGAGATCCCGTCGTCGTGGCGGGCATTCGAGATGCGGATGAGCGGCAGTCCGCGTTCGGCGAGCATTCCCGCGAGCACACCGGCGGCACCACCGCCGACGACGATGGCTCCTGAGATCGCAGGCCCGCCGTGTTCGCTGCCGAGGATGGTCTCGAGCAGAGCCGCGTTGCGTTCGGCGATGGCCTCGATGTGGACGACGGCGATGCCGAGTCCGAACATCCGGTTCGTCAGGATCTCCGCCAGCCGCGAATACGGGTCGACATTTCCCGCGGACACCGCGGGTTTGATGAGCGCGATGAGCGACGAACCGGCACCGTCCCCGGCGCCTGTCGTCGGGGACTGCCCGGTGGCGCCGAGGATCGCCAGCGCCTGCCGCACCTTCGCGAGAGAGGCGGCCGAGACCGATTCGGGGTCACGCAGGGCCCGTGAGGCGGTGGCCTTCGAGACCCCGGCGGTGCCGGCGATCTCGGCGAGGCGGACGTGCCGGTGCTCGGGCGGCTGATCGTTCATCGGCGGGCCGCCGTCGTCGAGGTTCGGGCGACGAGTCGGGGACGGAACACCGGCGGCACCGAGGGCAGACCCGTCGTCGAGATCCGCAGCGTCTGCAGGGTCGCCGCGATGAGGGCGTTCGACAGTCCCTCGACGTCGAGGCCGAGGACCGTGGCCGGAGGGCCCGTGAACTTCATCGTCGGGGAATCGCCGAACCCGACGACCGACATGTCCCGCGGCACCTGCAGATGCCGATTCCGCAGACCGTGCAGGGCGCCGTGCAGCTGCAGAGCCGATTGGACGATCACTGCTGTGCACGTGGCATCCTTGAGCTCGAGCACCGCACGCGACCCGCCGGAGAACGACTTCGGCACCCGTGAGATCCAGTCCTCCAGGTGGAGCCCGAGATTCCTGGCGGGATGTTCGGCCAAGAAGCGGCGGATGAGCTGGACGGCCAGCTCACCGCTGTCATTGCAGATCAGCCCGATCCTCCGGTGTCCGATCGCCCGCAGATGTTCGAACGCTGTGGTCATCCCCCCGCCGAGGTCGAGCCGCGCTGCGATGACATCGGCACTTCCCGGCCCGGTTCCGGGCGTACCCGCCACGGAAACTTCAGTCCCGGACGTGACGGCCTCCTCGGCGGCGGACTGTTCGGCGACGCGGATGCAGGGGATCTCCGTGTTCAGGCTCGTCATCGTCGTGGTCACCAGAGCTACGGCGCCGGCGTCGATCGCGGTCTGCAGCGGTTCCGGATCGGTCTCGACCAGCGGACGGGTGACGAGGAGATCGTGATCCTGCAGGGCCTTGGTCACACGGGTGCAGACCTGGACCTGCCAATGTTCGGGATTGCCGGGGGCGCTGACGGCCACGAGCCGCCTCGGCGCATCATGGAGCAGGGTCGACCGCGAATAGCCGAGCTCGTTCATCGCCTCCAGCACCCTCGCCCGGGTCGACTCGGCGACGGCACCGCGGCGGCCGAGCACGCGGGAGACCGTGGCCAGAGAGACCCCGGCCCGGGCGGCGACCTCGTCCAACGTGACCTTCATAGACGTCAGTCTACTTTCGCCCCACGGTATGCGTCGGCGCAGCCGACGGGGTGGACGCCGCGGTATGCGTCGGCGCACAGCCAGCGTGCTGAGAATCACTCTACGCATTGTCGAATTCACAGAGCACCCCAACCTTCCACCCCTTAGGATGAGAGTGACTGAGCATCCCTGCCAGGTCACCGACGACCAGCTGCTCACGGAGTTATTCAGAAGTTTTAGGAGGACTTATGTCAACGGTGTCGTTGAATGGCCTCAGTCATGTCTACGAGAACACGACGTCCGAATCCGTCCACCCGTTCAATCTCTTCGTCGATGACGGCGAGTTCCTCGTCCTCTACGGTCCCGCCGCGTCGGGCAAGTCGACGATCCTGCGGATGCTCCACGGCCTGGAGACCCCGAAGACCGGCACCATCCTCATCGACGGCGCCGATATCACCCACGCCGCCGTCAACGACCGCGATGTCACTTTGGCGCTGGAGAGCTACGCGCTCTACCCGCATCTGAGCGTGCGCGACAATCTCGGCTTTGCGCTGCGCGTCGACGGTCTGCCCGCCGATGAGATCCAAGAGCGCGTCGAATCCGTGATGGACAAGATTGGGCTCAGCGACATCCTCGACTCGGTTCCCGGCGACCTCACTCAGCTGCAGCGCCAGACCGTGGCCCTGGCCCGCGCCGTGGTCCGCCGGCCCAAGGTGCTCATCATGGACGAGCCCGTGGTCAACCTCGTCCCCGAACAGCAGACGGAGACCCTGTCGCTGATCAAGGACCTGCAGCAGGAATTCGGGCTGACGACGATCTATGCCACCTCCGATCTCGAGGATGCGAAGGTCCTCGGCGACCGGATCGCGTTCCTCGACCACGGACGTCTGATCGGGGTGGAGACACCCGACCTCGCCGAGGCGCTCGCGGCCTCGGTCTCCGACTCGGACTCCTGAGCCGTGCCGGGAACCCTGCCCCCGCCGGACCCGTCCTCACACCCTGCACCGTCGACGTCGGTCGGCGCGGCCGCATCGGTCGGTGCGGCCGCATCGGTCGGCGCGAGCGCACCGGAGATCCACACGGTCCGGAACGCCGATCATGCGGCCCTGGCCGAACTCCCCTGGCATCTGCCGCTGGCTCAGTGGCCGGAGACGCTGCTGGGCGGTCTGCCCCGCGGAATCTCCCGCCACGTCGTGCGCTATGTCGAGATCGGAGACGAAGTGCTTGCGATCAAGGAGACCGACGACGCGCAGGCCACGCGTGAGTTCGACATCCTCGGTGCGCTCGGCAACCTCGACGTCCCCCTCGTCGAGGCCCGCGCCGTCGTCGGCGGCCGCCGGACCGCATCGGGCGAGGCGCTCAAGGGCGCCCTCATCACCGCCTATCTCGAGTTCTCCCTGCCCTACCGCGCACTGTTCTCCCGGGACCTGGCCGAGGACACCGGCGGTCGCCTCGTCGACGCTCTGGCGGTCCTGCTCGTCCGCCTCCACCTCGTCGGCTTCTACTGGGGAGACGTGTCGCTGTCGAACACGCTCTTCCGCCGCGACGCCGACGCCTACGCCGCCTATGTCGTCGACGCCGAGACCGGCGAGCTGCACGACCAGCTCTCCGACGGGCAGCGGAACATGGACCTGCGGATCGCGCGGATGAACATCGCCGGGGACTTCCTCGATCTGCAGGCCGCGGGACTCGTCGCTCCCGAGACCGATCCGCTCGCGGCCGGTGAGCGACTGTGCGAGTCCTACAACGCCCTGTGGGCGGAGCTGACCCGGGTCGAGGAATTCAGCGTCAGCGAACGCTGGCGCATCGACGAACGCATCCGCCGCCTCAACGACCTGGGCTTCGACCTGGGCGAGCTGACCGTGACGACCGATATCGACGGCATCAGCCTGCTCGTGTCCCCGAAGGTCGTCGAACCCAACCACCATTCGAGGCGTCTGCTGCGACTGACCGGGATCGGCGCGAACGAGAACCAGGCGCGGGCGATGCTCAACGACCTCGACTCGTTCCGCTCGGCCCCCGAGATCGCCGAAGTCGACGAACTCGACGAATCCCAGGCCGCCCGCCGATGGCTCGACGAAGTGTACAAACCCCTCATCCAGGCGATCCCGGAGAACCTCACCCGCAAACTCGAACCCGGGCAGATCTTCTACGAGTTCGCCGAGCACCGCCGCACCATGGCTCGCGCCCGCCAACGCGACATCCCCACGATGGAGGCCATCGCCTACTTCATCGTCGACGTAGCGAACCTCCCCGACGAGATCCGCTACGTCGACAGCGAGAAGTTCTGACGCTCCCACCTCAGCCGATGTTCCACAAGGTGAAACGGGCACGGCGGGGCCGCCTCGGCGGGCATACCTTGGAAGTCCACGGAGCGACACCGGTGTCGCTCCGGAACCGAACCCCGCCCGGAAGGATTCCCGATGTCGACGAACGAGCCGATGCCCACGAACGAGAACAACCCGTCGATCCCGTCCCTGTTCGACGTGAGCGGCCGCACGGCCGTCGTCGTCGGGGCCGGCTCCGGACTGGGGCAGGCCAGCGCGATCGGGCTGGCCGATGCGGGGGCGCACGTCGTCGTCGCCGATCTCAACCTCGCCGGCGCCGAGGAGACAGCCGAACTCATCGCCGCCCGTCGCACGAGATCGGCTGCGCACGGTGCCGCGGATGGCGGATCCGGGGCCAGGTCCGCCTCGGCGGTGGCCGTGGACATCACGGACACGGCGTCCGTCGACGCGCTCGTGGACGCATGGGCCGATGCCGAGGTTCTCGTCATCACCCCCGGGGCGAATGTGCGCAAACGACTGACGGACACCTCCGATGACGAGTTCGACCGGGTCATCGACATCAATCTCAAGGGCACCTACCGGCTGATGCGCGGGTTCGGCCGTGAGATGGGCGAGCGCGGTCGCGGCTCGATCGTCACCTACGCCTCGTTCCGGGCACTGGCCATCGAACCCGGGCAGGGACTGTACGCGGCGGCCAAGGCCGGGGTGGTGCAGCTGACGAAGACGATGGCCAGTGAGCTCGGAGGCAAGGGCGTGCGCGTCAATGCGATCCTGCCCGGGCCCTTCGACACGCCCCTGACCCAGCAGATCAAGGCCGACGGGAAGTGGTGGGACGCGTACGCGGACAAGACCGCTCTGGGCCGGTGGGGTCGCCTGCACGAGATCGCCGGGCCCGTCCTCTTCCTCGCCTCGGACGCATCGAGCTATGTCACCGGCCACTCGCAGCTCGTCGACGGCGGCTGGATGGCCCAGGACGGACGATTCACCCCCGACGTGTGAGACCTCTGCCGTGTGAGATCGACGACGCCGCGGGACGGTTTCGCCCGTGATCACGGGGAGCCCGGCGAGACAATATTCATAGCCATGCAAGAATATTCATATGACCGTTTCGCACACACCGCCCACCCCGCCGACGCACACTCCCACCGGAGTGCTGCGGCAGCTGGGGCGACGCAAGTCGATCAGCGCCATGACCGCCGAGGCCCACACCGATGCGCAGTCCGCACAGCAGGGTGGGCTGCGGCGGACCTTCGGCGTCTTCCAGCTGACGATGATCAGCGTCGGGGCCACCCTGGGCACGGGAATCCTCGTCATCCTCGGCGAGGCAGTGCCTGTGGCCGGCCCGGCCGTCTGGCTCGCCTTCGTCCTCGCCGGAATCACGGCGCTGCTGTCGGCGGTCAGCTACGCCGAGATGGCGGGAATGGTGCCGGTGTCCGGGTCGAGCTACTCGTATTCCTATGCCACTCTGGGTGAGGGCGTCGCCTGGGTCTGCGGCTGGTGCCTCGTCCTCGAATACGCGGTCTCGATCGCCGCGGTCGCCGTTGGCGCCGCCGACTACGTCAACGAGACCCTGCGCGTATTCGGCCTCGAGCTGCCGGCGTCCCTGACCACGGGACCGGGCCTGGCCGAGAATCCGGAGGGGATCATCAACGTCTCGGCGCTTGTCGTCGTGGCCCTGGCGACCGTGCTGCTCATGCGCGGCGCCCGCGAATCCGGTGTCGTCAACACCGTCCTCGTGTTCGTCAAGATCGGCATCCTCGTTTTCTTCTCCGTCGTCGCGTTCACCGCGTTCAAGGCCGGCAACTTCGCGCCGATGCTGCCGATGGGCGCCGCCGGTGTCACCGCGGCCGCCTCCAGCGTGTTCTTCTCGTACATCGGCTTCGATGCTGCGTCCACAGCCGGTGAGGAAGCGAAGAATCCGCGCCGGGACCTGCCGCGGGCGATCATCTTCTCCATGCTCATCGTCACCTCGATGTACGTCCTCGTCGCCGTCACAGCGATCGGGGCACGGCAGTGGCAGTGGTTCGACGGCGCTCACGCTCCGCTGGTGCAGATCGTCGAGGAGATCACCGGGTCGAATATCGCGGTGCTGGCCTTCGCCGTGGCCGCGGTGCTCGCGATCTTCTCCGTCGTCATCACCGTGCTCTACGGTCAGTCGCGGATCCTGCTGACGATGGCACGGGACGGCATGGTGCCGAAGATCTTCGGTGTCGTCTCCCAGCGCACCGGCACTCCCCTGATCGGCACTCTCATCGTCGGCGGCCTCGTGGCCGTCACGGCGGCGCTCATTCCGCTCGGCGAACTCGCCGATGCCACGAGCATCGGCACCCTGTTCGCGTTCTGCCTGGTCAATATCGCCGTCATCTACCTGCGTTTCAAGCGCCCTGACCTCGACCGTTCGTTCAAGGTTCCGTTCGGGCCGGTCGTCCCCGCGCTGGGAGCCGTGGCGTGTGCGTTCCTCATGGTCAACCTCGGCGGGCGGACGTGGATCGTCTTCGGTGTGTGGATGGCCGTCGGCGCCATCGTCTATCTCACCTACAGCCGCCGCCACTCGACGGTCGGGGCCATGGACGAGGCAACGTACCGCGCCACCCTCTGATTGCTACCTGACGGCGGCCCAGCAACCTCGCGCGAGGTTGCTGGGCCGCCGTCAGGTAGTAATTGGGGGTTTTCAGGGGCGGCGGGCTCGTGCCACCTCGTAGAGGGAGACCGCTGCGGCGATGCCGGCGTTGAGCGACTCGGTGGTCGCAGCGATCGGGATCGACACGATCTGGTCGCACTTCTCCGAGATGAGCCGCGACAGACCCTTGCCTTCGGAGCCGACGACGATGCACAGCGGGTCGCGGGTGAAGGTCAGTTCGGGCAGCTCGACGTCACCGTCCATGTCGAGGCCGACGACGAAGACATTCTGCTTTTTCAGCTCATCGATCGCCCTGGCCAGGTTGACCACCTGTGCCACGCGGATGCGTGAAGCGGCACCGGCGGAAGTCTTCCACGCCGCGGCCGTCATCGAGGCGGCGCGACGCTCCGGGATGATCACACCGTGACCACCGAAGGCCGCCGTCGACCGGACGATGGCACCGAGGTTGCGCGGATCCGTGATCCCGTCGAGGGCCACGAGCAGCGGAGTCTCGGCTCGTTCGGCCGCGAATTCGAGCAGGTCGGCGGGGTCGGCATAGTCGTACGGCGGAACCTGCAGGGCGATCCCCTGGTGGATCGCGTCGTCGGTGAGCCGGTCGAGGTCGGCCTTGCTCGCTTCGAGCATCGAGATTCCGCGCTGCGTCGCCAGAGTGATGGATTCGCGCACCCGATCGTCGGAGTCGATGCGACCGGAGACGTACATCGCGGTGGCCGGAACACCTTCGCGCAGAGCCTCGAGGACCGAATTGCGTCCGGCGACCATATTCGGTCCGAGCTCCTTCTTCTTCCGCTTCGCCTGCGCCGAGGCGTTCGAACTCTTGCGCTGCTGCGCGGCCTTGTGCGCCTTGTGATAGACGCGGTCCTCGGCCTTGGGCGTCGGCCCCTTGCCGCGCAGGCCGCGCCTGTTCTTGCCGCCCGACCCCTTGGTCGGGCCCTTCTTCGATCCGCCGGAGCGGGGATTGGAAGCCATGTATTTCCTATCGGATGCGTTGGGGTCGCGAGCTCATGCCCGTGACCTAAATTCGTCGACCTCAGCCCTCGCCGAGGTGGTAGCGGTACCCGTCGGCCGTGTCCTCGATGATGACGCCGGCCGCGGCCAGCTCGTCACGCAGCGCGTCGGCGGTGGCGAAGTCCTTCTCCGCTTTCGCCTCGGCCCGCCGTGCGGCCATGGTGGCCACGAGGGAGTCGAGCGCGGACTCCGCCTTGGCATCGCTCGCCGATCCGGCCCAGACAGCGGCGCTGGGATTGACTCCGAGGATGTCGAGCATGAGCTCCACCTCGGCGACGATTCGCGTCAGCTCCGCTCGGTCGCTGCCGGAGTCGAGGAGCTTCGCTCCCTCGCTCACGGAGGCGAAGACGACCGACAGCGCCCGCGGCACACCGAGGTCGTCGTCGAGGGCGGCGGCGAATTCGGCAGGTACGTCGACGCTGCGTGAAGCGTAGGAGTCGCTGACGTCCGGCAGCGCCGGCGCGTCCGCCCCGAGTGCCTGGCGGGCGCGCTGGAGGAAGTTCTGAAGCCGCTCGAGCGAGGCCGCCGAGCGTTCCATCGCCTCGTCCGAGAAGTCGAGGATCGACCGGTAGCTGGCGCCGGTGAGGAAGTAGCGCACGGCCAGCGGGCTGAACGTGTCGAACAGGTCGGAGGCGAAGACAGAGTTGCCCAGAGACTTCGACATCTTGTCCCCGCCCACATTGAGCAGGCCGGAGTGCATCCAGATGTTCGCGAACTGGTCGCCGGCCGCTCGGGACTGGGCGAGCTCGTTCTCGTGGTGCGGGAACCGCAGGTCGAGTCCGCCGCCGTGGATGTCGAAGTTCGACCCCAGGTACTTCGTCGACATGGCCGAGCACTCGATGTGCCAGCCCGGGCGGCCCCGTCCCCACGGCGACGGCCACGAGGCGGTGATCGGCTCGGAGTCCTTGTGCGACTTCCACAGCGCGAAGTCCCTGGCGTCCTTCTTCCCGCGCAGCTCGGCCCCTTCGGACAGTTCCATGTCCTCGAGCTTCTGGTTCGTCAGTGCCCCGTATTCGCTCCACGAGGCGGCGTCGAAGTAGACATCGGCGCTGCCGTCGAGCGCGGGGTAGGCATGACCGGCCTCGATGAGGCGGGAGATGAGTTCGATCATCTCGGTGATGTGCCCCGTCGCGCGGGGTTCGCTGCTCGGTGGCAGCACATCGAGCGCATCGTAGGCGGCGGTGAAGGCGCGTTCGTACTTATACGCGTGAGCGAACCATTCCCGCCCCTCCTCGACGGACTTCGACAGGATCTTGTCGTCGATGTCGGTGACGTTGCGGATCATGGTCACCCGGTAGCCGCTGTAGAGCAGCCAGCGGCGCAGAGTGTCGAACACCGACGCCGAGCGCAGGTGGCCGATATGCGGTTCGCCCTGCACCGTGGCACCACAGACGTAGATACCGACCTGACCGTCGTTGACGGGACGCAGTTCTTCGGTCGTGCGGCTGGCGGTGTTGTAGAGCGAGATAGTCACGCCCCCAAGTCTACCGGGCATGGCAGATTTCCCGGTTTGCCATTATTCGACACACGACTGTTATGCGCATCACGTGACGACGGGCACGTTGCCCAGCGTTTTCACAGTAAACTGGAGCCAAGCATTGAAGCCGCAGCAAGAGACTCGTTCTCACATCACGGACTTCACATCGGACCACCGGTCTCACAGACGAAACTTCGGTGGCCACACTCGGTCGCGATGATCCGCGGCCAGTCAAGAAAGGACATCATGTCACCCACGTCATCACCCCGGAGGGAGGTCTTCGTCTCCCGCGGCGCGTTCATCTTCGCGGCCATCGGTTCGGCGGTCGGCCTCGGCAACATCTGGCGCTTCCCGTATGTCACCTACGAGAACGGCGGCGGCGCCTTCCTCATCCCCTACCTCGTCGCTCTGCTGACAGCAGGCATCCCGCTGCTGTTCTTCTACTACGCGATGGGCCACCGGTCTCGCGGATCGGCTCCGCTGGCCTACCGGATGACCCACCGAGCCGCCGAGCCCATCGGTTGGTTCGCCACCGGAATCGCGATCATCATCGGCATCTACTACGCCGCCATCATCGGCTGGGCCGGCTCCTATATGTTCTTCTCGCTGAGCGAGGCCTGGGGCGATGACGCGGAGGGCTTCCTCTTCGGCGAGTACCTCAAGCTCGCAGACCCCGGCATCTCCTTCGAATTCGTCCCCGGCGTGCTCATCCCGCTCATCATCGTGTGGGCCATCGTCCTCGGCATCCTCCTGCTCGGTGTGCAGAACGGCATCGCACGGTTCTCGAAGATCTTCATCCCGCTGCTCATCGTCCTCTTCCTCGCCCTCGTCGTCCGGTCGCTGTTCCTGCCCGGCGCCGCGGAGGGACTGAATGCGCTGTTCACCCCCGACTTCTCGGCACTGACAGATCACAAGGTGTGGATCGCGGCGTACGGTCAGATCTTCTTCTCTCTGTCCATCGCCTTCGGCATCATGATCACCTATGCCTCCTACCTGAAGAAGAAGACGAACCTCACCGGCTCCGGTCTCGTCGTCGGCTTCTCGAACTCGGCGTTCGAGATCCTCGCCGGCATCGGAATCTTCGCGGCCCTCGGGTTCATGGCCTCTGCGCAGGGCGTCGAGGTCTCCGAGGTGGCATCGTCGGGCATCGGCCTGGCCTTCGTCGGCTTCCCGACGCTGATCTCCCAGATGCCCGGCGGAGCGATCTTCGGATTCGTCTTCTTCGCCTGCCTCGTCTTCGCCGGTCTGACCTCTCTGATCTCGATCGTGCAGGTCCCGATCCAGGCTCTGCGGGACAAGTTCCGTCTCAGCAACAAGACCTCGACGGCGACCGTCGGCGGAGCGATGGCGATCGTCTCGCTGGTGCTCATGCCCACGGTGACCGGACTCTACGCACTCGACACCATGGATGCCTGGGCGAACAACATCGGCATCGTCGGCTCGGCCGTCCTCGCGATCGTCGTCGTCGCATGGCTGCTGGGCAAGCTGCCGGTGTTCAAGCGTCACCTCAACGCAGTCTCGAGCTTCAAGCTCGGGTGGACCTGGATGATCCTCATCTCGATCACCGGTGTGGTGCTCGCCTACATGCTCGTCACACAGATCATCACCTACGCCACCGACGGCTACGAGGACTACCCGGCCGTCATCATCGGCACCTACGGCTGGGGCATGATCGCTCTGCTCGTCGTCGCCTCCATCGTCCTCACACTGGTCAGATGGCCGAAGAAGACGATCGACGACATGAACGAGGCGATCGCCGACTCCGTAGCCGAAGAGAACCTCCGCAACGAGACCAAGGGAGTCTGACATGGGCACTTCAGCAATCGTCATGATGGTCATCGCCATGGTCACCGTCTGGGGCGGCCTGGGAGCCGCAATGCTGCACCTGCGCAAGCATCCCGACGAGGACGTCGCCGACTGACGGTCCGGGTGAACCCCACCCCGTTCACGACCGGCTGAGTCGGATCCGCAGCGCCGCCTCGGCGACGTGGATCGGCTCACCCCCGCCGAGGCGGTCCGATGCAATCCAAGCATCGGGCCGCCTTCGCCTATCCACCCTCATCCCACCCAGGTCGAACGCATCGTCTCACTCCTGAATCACCCACTGGTCGCGGACGTCCGGCCTGGTTAGGGTGGGGGGGGGGTGTGAGCACCCCTGCCGGGGTGCAACAGTTCCACTTCGGGTTCCGTATCCGCGGACACCCGCTGCCGAAGACATTTAGGAGACGCAATGCCACAGACAGTCAAGGGCGTCATCTCCCGCAGCAAGGGAGCCCCAGTCGAACTCACCGACATCGTCATTCCGGATCCGGGTCCGGGCGAGGTCGTCGTCGATGTGAAGTCGTGCGGCGTCTGCCACACGGACTTCCACTACCGTGAAGGCGGAATCAGCGACGACTACCCGTTCCTGCTCGGCCACGAGTCCGCCGGGGTCGTCTCCGAAGTCGGCGATGGGGTCACCGAGGTCGCGGTCGGCGATTTCGTCATCCTCAACTGGCGCGCCGTCTGCGGCGACTGCCGTGCCTGCAAGCGCGGAGAGCCCTGGTACTGCTTCGACACCCACAATGCTTCGCAGAAGATGACCCTGCCCGACGGCACCGAGCTCGAGGCCGCACTGGGCATCGGCTCGTTCGCCGAGAAGACGCTCGTCGCCGCCGGACAGTGCACGAAGGTCCCCGAGGCGGACCCGGCTGTCGTGGGTCTGCTCGGCTGCGGAATGATGGCCGGAATCGGCGCCGCCATCAACACCGGTGAGGTCACCCGCGGCAAGTCCGTGGCCATCATCGGCGCCGGCGGTGTCGGCTGCGCGGCGATCGCCGGTTCGGCTCTGGCCGGGGCGAACACGATCATCGCCCTCGACATCGATGAGAAGAAGCTCGAGTGGGCGAAGGAACTCGGCGCCACCGACACCGTGGATACGAAGGGCATGAGCGAGGACGAGGTCGTCGCCGCGATCCAGGAGCGCACCGGAGGCTTCGGCGCCGATGTCGTCATCGACGCCGTCGGGCTCCCCGCCACCTGGCGGCAGGCCTTCTACGGCCGCGACCTCGCCGGCACCGTCGTGCTCGTCGGCGTGCCGACCCCGGAGATGGAGCTCACCGTTCCGCTGCTCGATGTGTTCGGCCGCGGCGGCAAGCTCAAGTCCTCGTGGTACGGCGACTGCCTGCCCGACCGCGACTTCCCGATGCTCGTCGACCTCTACCAGCAGGGACGTTTCCCGCTCGAGAAGTTCGTGTCCGAACGCATCGGCATCGGCGATGTCGAATCCGCATTCGAGAAGATGGGCAAGGGAGAAGTCCTGCGATCGGTGGTGGAACTGTAATGACAGCTATTGAGCATCTCGTCACGTCGGGTACGTTCTCCCTGGATGGGGAGACGCACAACGTCGACAACAATGTGTGGATCATCGGTGATGATTCCGAGGTCATCGTCATCGACCCGGCCCATGATGTCGATGCGATCGCCGAGGCGGTCGGATCCAGAGACGTCAGGGCCGTTCTGCTCACGCACGGTCACGACGACCACGTGGGAGTCGTCCGCGACTTCGCACAGCGGGTGGGCAACCCCACTGTGTACCTCAATCCCGATGACTATGTGCTGTGGGATATGACCTATGAGAACTACCGTCCCGACGGACAGATCGCCCACGGCGACACCTGGACCGTCGGCGGAATCAAACTCAAGGCTCTGCACACCCCAGGCCACTCCCCCGGTTCGACGTGCTTCTTCGTCGAGACCGGTCTGCCGGCTCCGGCCTCGGCGGGTGCCGGTCGGGCCGTCGGTCCGGTGCTGTTCTCCGGGGACACTCTGTTCAACGGCGGCCCCGGGGCCACGGGGCGTTCGCATTCGAGCTTCGAGACGATCATCGAATCGATCCGCGACGTGCTCTTCCGCCTGCCCGAGGCGACCGTCGTGCTCACCGGGCACGGTGATTCGACGTCGATCGGCGCCGAGAGCCCGGCCCTCGAGGATTGGATCAAGCGCGGCCACTGATCTGGCGCGCCACAGCCCAAGCGCTGAGTCGCAGCTGTGCGCGCAATACACCTCGCAGACGCGGGTCGCGACCCCTACGGGTCCGCGACCCGCGTCTGCGCTCTCCGGCCCCGACGGATAGACTTCTCGGGTGCCAGAATCACAGTCTTCGCAGCCCGCCGAGTCCGCGTCCGCCTCGGTGCCGTCCACCAGCGACATCGCCGCCACGTCCAACGGCCTCAAGGTGGGGATGAAACCCCGCCACCTGGTGATGATGAGCCTCGGCTCGGCGATCGGCGCAGGTCTCTTCGTCGGCTCCGGCGCCGGCGTGCAGGCTGCCGGCCCTGCCGTGCTCATCTCCTACATCGTTGCGGGCCTCATCGTCATCTTCGTCATGCGGGCGCTGGGCGAACTCGTCGCCGCCGACCCGAATCCGGGTGCGTTCTCGCACTATGCGGGCAAGGCCATGGGTCCGGCCGCGGCCTTCGCCGTCGGTGCACTGTGGTGGGTGCAGCTGTGCCTGGTCGTCGCCGCCGAGGCCACCGCCGCCGCGCAGATCGCGGCCTCCTATATTCCGGCCGTCCCCCAGTGGGTCATCGCCTTGGCGATCATGCTCATCTTCACGGCGATCAACCTCACCACGTCCGGCAGCTTCGGTGAGTTCGAGTTCTGGTTCTCGCTCATCAAGGTCGCCTTCGTCGTCCTCTTCGTCGTCCTCGGCGCCGCATACCTGTTCGGGTGGACCCCGGCCGAGCCGCCCGCGCAGATCTTCGCCGACGGGTTCATGCCCACCGGCATCTCCGGCATCGCCGCCGGTCTGCTCGTCGTCGCCTTCGCCTTCGGCGGCATCGAGATCGTCGCTGTCGCCGCGGCCGAGACCGCGAACCCCGAACGCAGCGTCTCGCAGGCGATCAAGACGATCGTGTGGCGCATCCTGTTCCTCTACATCGGTTCCGTGGCGATCATCGTCCTCGTCCTGCCGTGGACGGACGACCGTTTGGCCGAGTCCCCGTTCGTGGCCGTCCTCGAGTCTGCAGGACTGCCGTTCATCGCCTCGCTGCTGGCCGCGGTCATCGTCATCGCGCTGCTGTCGTCGATGAACGCGAACATCTACGGAGCGTCCCGGATGTCGTTCTCGATGTCACAGCGGTCCATGCTTCCCCGCGGGCTCGGCCGCACCAATCGCCGCGGCGTGCCCGTGCCTGCGGTGCTGGCCACCTCGGCGTTCGGTTTCGTCGCCGTCGCACTCAACTACTTCTGGGCGGCCGAGGTCCTCGGGGTCCTGCTCAACATCGTCGGCTCGACGCTCATCGTCACCTGGGTCGTGACGCTCGTCTCGCAGATCGTCCTGCGTCGTCGCGCCGAGGCGGCCGGCCGGTCCCTGCCCCTGCGCATGTGGGGCTTCCCGTGGCTGTCGTATGTCACCTTGGCCGGCATCGCCGTGATCATCGGGCTCGGCCTGACCGTCGAATCCGTGCGCTTCCAGATCGTCGGCACGCTCATCTTCGTCGTCGCGCTCTACCTCGTCGGCCTCGTCGTTACGAAGCGCCACCCGGACGCGAAGGTCTGAGACCGCCCATCACCTCCGCCGAGGCGGCTGCCGGCCTCCGTGCCCGGACCGCGGCAGTCCCCCGCGGCCGGTGTTCAGTCGCAGCCTTCGTCCGATCCAGGCATCTGAACTCGTCAAGCCTCAATCGTCGAGTGGGTCCAATGCGGCGATGAGCTCCCGCAGGGCGTGAGCCGAATCGGCCGATCCCGCCCAGCCGACGAGCATGTCCCTCGTCTGGCCCACGTGCCGGTTGAAGTGTCGGCCCGCATAGCTCGTCACGTCGATCGGCACGATCCTCTCCAAGGCTGCGAGCACAACGTGTGCGGCGCTGCCGAACACGGCAACCGGCACCCCGAGGCGGCTTCGCACGGCCTCGGCCGCGGCACCAGCGGGCCGGTCGAGATGGGATTTCAGTGCGGCCCAGTCGCCGTCGCGGACGCTGAGTTCGGCGACGAAGGGAATGAACACCGTCGGCGGCAGCAGCACGGCCTCCATCGGCACCGGCAGAACGAGTCGGCCCAGCCCGCGAACAAGCGAACGCACCGCGCCCCTCGGCCCCGCGACGAGGAAACGCGGTGCGCCGGCCGGTGCCCAGAACCTCACTTCGTGCCCGGGTTCGACTCTTCTGCCGAGCTCTCCGTCGCGCCCGTTGGCTGTGCGCACGCCCCTGTCGATCTCCCCGGCCCGACTGCCGGCTGTGCGCAGACCCCTGTCGGCCTCCCCGACCCGGTTGCCGGCTGTGCGCACACCGTCAGCCGGCGCACCCGGGTCCAGTCGTTCGGACAGGAACGCGGGTCCGACAATGACGGCTTGGGCACCGGGGAAAACGGCCTGTGCTCGTTCGAGGTCTCCTTCGACCTGGCTCGTCGTCGCAATGAACGCGGGTGAGATCTCCCGAATCGCCGAGACCACCTCAGCGTCGAGATCACCCGGGCGAGTCGTGAGGACGATGAGGTCCCAGATTCCATCAGCGGCAGCAGCAGTCCAGGCTGTGATCGTCACCCGCCGAGTCGCGGCCACACGGGTCACCGACCAGCCATCGCTCGAACTCGCTCGTCTGCCATCGGCTCGCACGCGTCCTCCCGCACAGCTGCTGTGTCGGGAGCCCGCCTGGCCGAAATCGGTCGGATCGGCGATGCTCACACGTCGCGGAAAGGCCGCCCGTCCGTCGGCGCCGGGCGAGCGGGAGACAACGGCGACCTCGTGAGCGTCGGTGAAGAGCGCGGCTCCGGCGAGGCCGATGGCGCCGGCTCCCTGGAAGAGGACTCTCACTGCTGGCTCTCCTCATTCAGCTTTCGTGGCGCGGTTCTCGTGACTCGGTTCTCGTGGCCCGGTTCGAATGGTTCGGGTCGAATGGTTCGGGTCGGGCAGATCAGCGAGGGTGGATCAGCGCGGTGGCGATGGCCGCGACTCCTTCACCGCGGCCGGTCAGCCCGAGACCGTCAGAAGTGGTGCCCGATACCGATACCGGTGCGCCTGCTGCCGCCGACAGTGCCTGCTGGGCTTCTGCACGACGCGTGCCGATCTTCGGCCCGTTGCCGATCACTTGAACGGAGATGTTTCCGATCTCGAAGCCTGACACGTGGACGATGCGGGCCGCCTCGGCGAGCAGCGCCGAACCCGAGGCACCGGCGAATTCCGGGCGGTCGACGCCGAAGTGCTCACCGAGGTCGCCGAGCCCCGCGGCGGAGAACAAGGCGTCGCAGCACGCGTGGGCGGCCACGTCGGAGTCCGAGTGTCCTACGAGTCCGGTCTCGCCCGGCCACAGCAGTCCCGCAATCCACAGCCCGCGTGCGGGATCGGCCGAGAAGGCGTGCACGTCGACACCGGTGCCGATACGGGGAATGATCTGATTCATCGTGGCTCCTTCGCCGAATCCAACGTATCTGCTCCAGGGACTGCAGCTCCGTCACGCATTCGGGCGAGCTGTTCCGCAAGGACGAGGTCGAGCGGATAGGTGATCTTCAGCGCCTCGTCGTCACCGTCGACGGCGACGATGTCGCCACCGAGGCGTTCCACCAGCCCCGCATCGTCCGTCGGAAGCGCTCGACCCGACGGGCCGGCCCAGTCGGCTGCAATCGTGGCATAGGCCCGCCGGAGCACCTCGGCGCGAAATCCTTGAGGCGTCTGGACTCGTCGCAGCTCGGCCCGATCGAGGTCTCCTCGCACCACTTCACGCGCGCCATCGCTCACAGCCCTCGCAATCCCTTCGGGTACGCCATTCGCGTCCGAGCCTGTACCTCCGCTCGGATCCGCGCCGTCGGTCTCGTGCGAAACGACTCGCCGCACGGTATCGATCATCGGCAGGACCGGGACGACCGCCTCGGCGCCGGAGTGCAGTGCGGCAACCACTCGAGTGAACACATCGGGTGGGGTCAGGCACCTCGCAGCATCATGGACGAGAACGTATTCCGCGACACGCTCACGTTTCAAGGCTGTTTGCACCGAGGAAATGCGATCCTCTCCTCCTGCTACGGCTGTAATTGAAATTTCGCATTTCTGCCCTGCAGCCACTTCGGCGATTTCTTCACGTGCGCGCATAAGAAAATCCTCGGGAGCGACCACCACGATTGTGGAGGCGACTCCCGAGGAGATGACCGTCTCAAGGCTGCGAGCCAGAACTGTCCGTCCATTCACATGGACGAAGGCCTTCGGCTCACTGCGGCCCAGACGCGATCCCGACCCTGCGGCCGGGATGATGACACAGGTGCTCAGGATGCGAGCACTTCGTCCAGCAGAGCTTCCGCCTCGGACTCTTCCTTCTTCTCGGCCAGTGCGAGTTCAGAGACGAGGATCTGACGGGCCTTCGAGAGCATGCGCTTCTCACCGGTCGACAGGCCGCGGTCCTGCTCGCGACGCCACAGATCGCGGACGACCTCGGCAACCTTGATGACGTCACCGGACTGCAGCTTCTCAACATTGGCCTTGTACCGGCGGGACCAGTTAGCGGGTTCTTCGACGAATTCGGCACGCAGGACGTTGAAGACCTTCTCAACGCCTTCTTCACCGACGACGTCTCGCACACCGACCAGATCGCAGTTCTCTGCGGGGACCTCGATCACGAGATCGCCATGGGCGACCTGGAGCTTGAGATACAGCTTCTCCTCACCTTTGATGGCACGTTTCTTGATTTCTTGGATTGTCGCTGCACCGTGATGTGGATAGACAACAGTGTCGCCGACCTGGAAACTCATATTCTCTTCAAACCCCTTTCGCGGAATCCCAGTTTACCATGAGGCTCGCCACAGAAATCGTTCAGGGCAGCGATTCTTCATGCTAGGCTCCGCCCCTGACTCGCACTGCGATCGAGCCCATTGCCGCCTCTGTCAGCGAGAACATCGGGAGAGGACGCAGTGCCTTCATGCTCGAATGAGGACCTCGACCGACTGCGATGCGGGAGAGACTTCGCTCGCTCTTCACCGAATCTTCAGCCGCGACGCGCCCGGGCGCTTCAGAACCTCTGCGACTCCGACCGCCCGGTTCTACAGCGGGTCAAAAACCGGGTAGTATACAGACTGATCTTGTATTGCCACTTCAAGGAGCATAATGAAACGGCACAACCGCGCGGCTCTCGCCGTTGCCGCACTCGCTCTCGTTATCCCCGTCAGCGGATGTGCAAGCCTGCTGTCTCCCCATCAGACCGCCGAATACCACTACAACGGCGGCGACGGAGCCTCGGGTTCCGTCGGCGACGTCGACGTCCGTGGGCTCCTGCTCATCACGGACCAGGAAGCCTCCGGCCCGGCTCAGCTGTTCTTCACCCTCATCAACAAAGGCGACTCCACCGCCAAGGTGTCCATCGAGGTCGGCGACACCACGGTGAGCGAGTCGGTCAAGGCAGGCGACACCTTCGTCCAGGATCCGAAGAGCCCTGAGACCTCCTCCAAGGAAGTCGTCACCGTCGACAGCCTCAAGGCTGAGCCCGGCGACCTCGTCGACGTCACCGTCAAGAACGGCAGCGACGAGAAGGTCATCGAGACTCAGCTCCTCACCGACGCCCTGCCGTACTACGAAGAGTACGTTCCGTCGGAGTCGCCATCCGAGTCCCCGTCGGACATGCCAAGCGAGGATGCCGGTGCGGCAGAGGGAGCCGCAGCGGCCAACGGCTGATCAGCCCTTCTCTCGCACCGGACCCAGTCCCTCGCGAGAGCACGGAAGGAGCCGCTCACATCATGTGAGCGGCTCCTTCCGCATTCACCGCCGCCCCGTCGGTCCCGACTTCACCGACCGTGCGATTCCGGCCGGCGCCGGCAGTCGCCCTCAGGCCTCGAACTTGTACCCGAGTCCGCGCACCGTGGTGAGCAGGCGCGGTTCCGAGGGGTTCTCCTCGATCTTCGCGCGCAGTCGTTTGACGTGGACGTCGAGCGTCTTCGTATCGCCCACGTAGTCCTCGCCCCAGATCCGGTCGATGAGCTGACCGCGGGTCATCACGCGGCCGGAGTTGCGCACGAGGATCTCAAGGAGCTCGAACTCCTTGAGCGGCATGGACTGCTCTTCACCGCGCACGGATACGACGTGGCGTTCGACGTCGATGCGCACTCCCCCGGCTTCGAGCACGGACTCGTCGTCGAACTCCTCGGTCTCGACATTGCGTCGCAGCACCGCCCGCACACGAGCCAGCAGCTCACGTGAGGAGTACGGCTTCGTCACATAGTCATCGGCGCCGAGCTCGAGCCCTACGACCTTGTCGATCTCCGAATCCTTGGCCGTGAGCATGATGATCGGCACATTGGATTTCGCCCGCAGTTCGCGGCACACCTCGGTGCCGGAAGCACCGGGCAGCATGAGGTCGAGCAGGACCAGATCGGCGCCGGTGCGGTCGAACTCCGCCAGAGCCTTGAGCCCGTCATCGGCGACCGTCACCTCGTACCCTTCCTTACCGAGCAGGTACGACAGCGGGTCCGAGAACGAATCTTCGTCCTCGACAAGCAGAATACGAGTCACGTTGTGAGCTTCCTTTGTTCGCTTTCTTCGGTCAGATCCTTGGATGGGTCGGCGGTCGCCCCGCCGTCTCCATTATCACCGGCGGGCTTGCCGTTGTCGTCGGCCGAGTCGTCCGCATCGGAGGCGGCGGTGCCGTGCCCAACGTCTTCCGCCGAGGCGGCACCGTTCCCGTCGTCGTCCGCCGAGGCGGTCCTGTCCTCCCCTGCCGACGTGACTCCGGTCGAATCTGCGGAGTGTTCGATGAGCACCCCTGCCGGTGCCGAATCGGTGGCGGCGGCATCGGCTGCGGTTCCGGCCAACGGGAGGACGATCGTGAACGTCGATCCCTTGTTCAGTCGGCTCCACACGCGCACTTCACCGCCATGGGTGGCGACGATGTGCTTGACGATGCTCAGGCCCAGCCCCGTGCCTCCGGTGATCCGGGAGCGAGCCGGGTCGACCCGGTAGAAGCGTTCGAAGACGCGCTCGGTGTCCTGAGCGGTCATGCCGATGCCCTGGTCGGTCACGGCGATCTCGATGCGCTCGTCGACGAGGTCGACTCCGACGCCGACTCGAGTGCCCTCCGGCGAGTAGTTCACGGCATTGTCGATGAGGTTGCGCACCGCATTGACGAGCAGTTCGTAGTTGCCTTCGATGAGCAGGTCGCTCGGCGGGGAGACCTCGATGTGGATGTTCTTGCCCTCCGCCCCGGTCCGGGCACGGTCAGCGGCATCGTCGACCACCTCGGCGACGGAGATCTTGTCGGTCGTCGCGGGAGCGGCGTGGTCCTGGACGCGGGAGAGGTCGATGATCTCCTGCACCAGCTGGGTCAACCTCTTCGACTCCCGCTGCATTCTCCCGCCGAAGCGCTCGACTGCGGCGGGGTCGTCGGCGAAGTCGGTGACAGCCTCGGCGAGCAGAGCCATCGCACCGATCGGCGTCTTGAGTTCATGGGACACATTGGCGACGAAGTCGCGGCGGACGGCGTCGACGCGTTTGGATTCGGTCTGATCGTCGCAGAGGACGAGGACGAAGGAGGTGCCCAAGGGGGCGACGCGGGCGTGGAGGTAGCGGAGCACGGAATCGGAGTTCTCCCGTGTCTGCTCGAGGTCGATCTCTTCGATGAGACCGCGGGCACGGACGCGGCCGACGACCCGCAGCATCTCGGGCGAGGCGAGCGAGTGGCCTCTGACCAGGCCGAACGTGTACGCGGCAGGGGAGGCTTTGACGACATCGTCACCGGCGTCGATGACGATGGCGGCCGAGGGCAGGACGGCCAGAACTTCGGCGATGCCCTCGGGCAGGTCGTCCTCGGAATGCAGATCGGCAGCATCGCGGGAGCGTTCGCTGAATCGGAACGCAAGAATTCCGGCTATACCCAGGCCCAGGCCGACGACGCCGGTCAGGACCGCCACGACTAACAGATCCACAGTCTCAAGCTTAGGCGTTGTCCATCGTCCCGGCGCACCGAATTCACTTCTGCTGGCAGTATTTGCCGAGGAATTCACCTTCTCGTCTGGAGTAGTTCACTCGATCATGCGATGCTGACGTCTGTGTGCCTGCGTTCCCCGTCGTTCCTGCCCTCTGCTTTCCCCCGCTGAGGGTGCGGACCGGAATCGCAGGCACCCCTCAGGACGCCAAGCACCGCCGACAGTCACTCCCGATTGTCACGATCAAGAGTTAGGGAACCGCAGTTCATGCGCGAAGTCTTCAGAAACGAATTGGATGATCTGGCCACCCAGCTGGTCGGCATGTCCACCAAGGTCCTCGACGCCATCCGCGTGGCCAATCAGGCGCTGCATTCGAATGATCTCGAGCTGGCCGAGCAGGTCATTGAGGCCGACTCCGTCATCGACAACATGCAGTTCACCCTCGATCAGCAGGCCGCCGAGATGCTTGCCCTGCAGGCTCCGGTGGCTGCGGATCTGCGCGCCGTCATCGGCTCGCTGCGGATGTCGGCATCGCTCGAGCGCATGGGCGACCTCGCCCGTCACATCGCCCAGCAGGTGCGCATCCGCTATCCGGAGTCCGCGATCCCCGAAGGCTTCGAATCCGTGTTCTCGCGGATGGGCGAATCCGGTGACAAGATCGCCGAGGCGACGCAGAGCCTGCTCTCGAACCCCGGCCTGTCCGATGTGCCCACGATCAACGCCATCGACGAGGAGCTCGACGAACTCCACCTGAGCGTGTTCGGGAAGCTCGGCGAGGCTCCGGCCGGTTCGCTGGCTCCCCGCCATATCGCCGATGTCACCCTGCTCTCGCGCTACTACGAGCGCTTCGGTGATCACGCGGTGTCCGTGTCGCAGAAGGTCGAGTACCTGCTCACCGGCAATTGGGAGCCCTACCTGTCGAAGAAGTGAGGCCCGCGTCGTACGGACTCACGCACGCGCGCACAGACGGCGATCGCCGAGGTGGTTCTTCCACCTCGGCGATCGTCGTCTGTGTCCGGCTCAGCGACTGTGTCCGGCTCAGCGTCCCTGGTTGGCGACTTGGCCGATCGCCGCCGCGGCCGCCTCGGCGTCGAGGTACGTGCCGCCGGGGGTGACCGGAGTGAAATCCTCGGTGAGTTCGTAGTGCAGCGGAATGCCGGTGGGGATATTCAACCCCGTGATGTCGGCATCGGAGATCCCGTCGAGGTGCTTGACCAGTGCGCGCAGCGAGTTGCCGTGGGCGGCCACGAGCACGGTCTTGCCGACGGTGAGTTCGGGCACGAGGGTGTCGTACCAGTACGGCAGGAGGCGGTCGATGACGTCGGCGAGGCATTCGGTGCGGGGCAGCGCATCGCCGAGGTTGGCGTAGCGGGCTTCACCGGCCTGCGAGAATTCCGAGCTGTCGGCCAGTGCCGGCGGCGGGGTGTCGAAGGAGCGGCGCCAGGTCATGAACTGCTCTTCGCCGAACTCGTCGCGGATCTCTTTCTTGTTCTTGCCCTGCAGTGCGCCGTAGTGGCGTTCGTTGAGCCGCCAGCTGCGGTGGACGTCGAGCCATGACAGGTCGGCGGCTTCGAGCGCGATGTTCGCAGTCAGGATCGCGCGCTTGAGCCGCGAGGTATAGACGACATCGGGGATGAGGTTCTTCTCGCGCAGCAGCTCGCCGGCGCGTTTGCCTTCGGCACGGCCTTTGTCGGTCAGGGTCACGTCGACCCATCCGGTGAACAGATTCTTCTGGTTCCATTCGCTTTCGCCGTGGCGCAGCAGGATCAGGTTATACGTCATGGCTCCATTTTGACACGACCGCTCCGATGGGGGCGCCGGCGACCGTCGTCGCCGGCGGCCCTCTCCCCGCAGACACAGTCTTCGCTGTCCGGCCGCACACAAGGTCATGTCTCCCCGCTGACAGGGTCCGTCAGGCCGCAGACAGGGTCTCAATGTCTGGGCATGTGTCTCGCATGACAATATGAGCGGAATAGTCTGTAACCATGTCACACACGCCAGCACACCAGGCTTCCGGGGGCACTGCCGCTCCCGCCGCCGACCGCAGTTCGATCATCGCTGTCACGGCTCTGCCGGTCCTCGTCGTCATTGCGGGGGTGCTCGGATTCCTGCTGCCCGATGCCTTCACGCCTCTGGCCCCGTCGATCACGTGGGCGCTCGGCGTGGTCATGTTCCTCATGGGGCTGACCCTGACGCTGCCCGACTTCGCCCGCATCGCGAAGCGTCCGTGGATTGCGGCGCTCGGCGTCGCCACACAGTTCGTGGTGATGCCGCTGCTCGGTCTCCTCGTCGTGACCGTGTATTCGCTTCCTCCCGAGATCGCCGTCGGTGTCATCCTCGTCGGCTGCGCGCCCGGCGGCACCGCCTCGAATGTCGTGACCTATCTGGCGAAGGGCGACACGGCACTGTCGGTGTCGATCACGACCCTGTCGACGCTGTGCGCTCCCGTGCTCACCCCGCTGCTGACCCTGTGGCTGGCGGGTTCGTATATGGATGTGCCCTTCTGGTCGATGTTCGTCTCGATCTGCCAGACCGTGCTCGTGCCGGTCATCGTCGGCGTCCTCGTCCGAGTGTTCGCGTCGAAGTTCGTCGACACGATCTCGCCCGTGCTGCCATGGCTCGCCTCGATCGCCATCGCCTACATCGTCGCGATCGTCGTGGCCGGCTCGGCGGGTTCGATCGCCACAGCCGGTGTGCTCGTTCTGCTGGCCGTCGTCACACACAATCTGCTCGGACTGGGCATCGGCTACGGTGTGGCCACGGCCTGCCGTCTCGACACCCCGACGCGACGTGCGCTGTCCTTCGAAGTCGGACTCCAGAACTCCGGTCTCGCCTCGACGTTGGCCACCACGTACTTCTCGCCGCTCGCCGCACTGCCCGGGGCGGTCTTCAGCGTGTGGCACAACGTCTCCGGCGCCGTGGTCGCCTCCCTCTTCGCTCGTCGCCCCTACGGCAAGCCACCGGTCGATGCGCCCGACCATGATCCTGCAGCCGCGAGTGCGTCATCGGCTGAGACCACAGGCCGATGACCGCCGAGGCGGCCGCGCACGGGGGCCGGTCGGGCCGAGGGTTCGGGGGCTTCTCCCCGGAGACCCTGGTGTCGGCCGGCCGGACGTTCATCATCCGCCGCGCCACCGAGGCCGATGTGCCGGCGCTTGTCGCACTGCTGCGCGATGACGTCCTCGGGGCTGCCCGCGAGACCGGAGCTGCCCGCGAGACCGCCGCCGCTGCGGTCGGCCGTGCGGCAGCCGCGTCCGGTTCCGCATCTGCCTCCCCCGGCGCCGAGGAGGCAGACCCCTATGCTCGTGCCTTCGCACTCATCGATGCCGATCCCAACCAACTCCTCGTCGCCGTCACCGAAGCCGCGGTTCAGGACCACGTCGGCTCGACCGTCGTCGGCACCCTGCAGCTGAGTCTGCTGCCCAGCCTGTCACGCCAAGGCACTCTCCGTCTTCAGATCGAAGCGGTGCGCATCGGTGCCGCGGCTCAGGGAGTGGGGCTCGGGACAGCGGTGTTCGAGTGGGCTCACGAATGCGGACGTCGCGTCGGTGCCGGACTCGCTCAACTCACAACCGACAAGTCACGCACCGACGCGCAGCGCTTCTATGACCGGCTCGGCTATGTCGCCAGCCATGAGGGACTGAAGCGCCCGCTCGGCTGAGTTCGCCGCACTCATGAGCTCGGGCCCTTACTCTCCCTTACTCTCCCGATCGGCCGACACCGCCGGAGGCTCGGGATCGGCGTCGCCGAAGGTGCCGATGAATTCGTTGTCCTCCCCGCTGAGCACCTTCTCGAAGGCCGCAAGGTTGCGCGTCGACTCACCCCGACCGACCCTCCAGGCCCATTCCTTCTTCATCCCTGTGAGGAAACCGATGAGGAGGAGCTCGTTGAACGAGGAATCCGCCGTGGCGAGCATGGCACCGAGCAGCCCGTCGAGCTCATCGAGCAGATGCTCGCGTGGCACGCTCGCCCGCAGATAGACATCGCCGAGGCTGTCGATCGCAAACGACACCGGCCCGGGCCGGAGGTTCTTCTGCAGCAGCCACCGATTGAATTCGGCCGAGTTCTCATCGGGATGACGGATGACGAAGGCCTGCAGATGGGCGGTGCGAGCGAAGACGCTGATCGCCACGTTCGTCTTGAGCTTCTTCTCCCCCGGCAGGGTGACGACGATCTCCGTGTCCTCGATCGAGTCCACGGGGACCTCGTTGTTCTCGGCCCAGGTGCGCACTCCGGTCAAGATCGCCTCGGTGTCGGTGCTCATGCTCTCACGCCCTTCGCTCGGCTCTCGTGCTCACCGCCGACTCTAGTCCCTCAAGCTCCCAGCGCGTCCGACTTCCGAGATGATGCGCCGGAGATATCCGGCACGGCGTCGAGGACGGCGGCGACGGTCCGAGCCCAATCGAAACGTTCGGCACGGTCGACGGCGTGGCCGGCGAGTTCCGTCCGCAGCTGCGTGTCCTCGAGCAGGGTTTCGATCGCCGTCGCCCAGTGGTGGGGGTTGTGATCGGCGATGAGCAGTCCCGAATGCCCGTGTTCGACGATCTCCGGGAGTCCGCCCACCGCCGAGGCGATCGCCGGCAGCCCCGAAGCGGCTGCCTCGGCGGCCACGAGTCCGAAGGATTCGCTGCGGGAGGGGACGATGAGCACGTCCGCGGCCCGGTAGTAGTCGACGAGGATGCGGGAGGGAACGGGCGGGCGGACCTCGACGCTGGGTTCGTTCCCGATCGCCGCGGTCAGCTCCCGCAGATACGCCGAGGAGGGGCGGACCGCTCCTCCGCCTGCTTCGACACCTGCCCCCGAGGCGGCGCCGAGGAGGATTCCCCGGGTTCGAGAAGCCAGGTGGGGGTTGCGTTCCCGCAGTTCGGCCAAGGCGTCGACGGCGACGTCCGTGCCCTTGATGAACTGCATCCGCCCGACGTAGAGGACGATCGCCTCGTTCGCGGCGAATCCCAGACGCTCGCGCGCGTCCGCCTGAGCGCCCGGTGTGTAGAGGGCATGGTCGACCCCTGGCCGGGCGACGACGACCGAGTCGGGATCGGCGTGGAGTTCGGTGACGAGGTCGCGGCGTTCGGCAGGGGTGGCCGCGACGAGCAGGTCGGCCTGCGCGGCGATGCGTCCTTCGGCGTCGAGTCGCTGGGGCCGTTCGTGGCTGGTCTCCGAATCGCGGTTCTTCACGGCACCGATCGTGTGCATGCTCACCGCGATCGGCGCCCGCACTGCTCTGCCCGGCCCCAGCGCGCCGGCGGACTCGGGGTCGGCGTCGGTGTTGTCGGCGATGTCACGGGCGCGCAGGGCCGCCTCGGCGGAGATCCAATAGTGGGTCCAGATGAGATCGGCGGCGCAGAAGTCGGGATGGACCGTGAGCAGTTCGGCGAGTTCGTCGATCGCGTCGGCGAGTTCGTCTTTCGTCGCAGCGCCGACCGGCAGGTGGTGGAGGGTGATGGATTCGGTGATCTCCAGCGTCGTGCCCGCGCCGGCTCCCGTGCCGTCGAGCCCGCCGGGGTCGGCGGTGAATACGTCGACTCGGTGTCCGGCCGCGGCGAGCGCGCGCACGGATTGGTCGACATAGACGTTCATCCCTCCGGCGTCGCCCTGGCCGGGTTGGGCGACGGGCGAGGTGTGGAGGGAGAGGACGGAGATGCGCACGGAGACAGTCTAGCCAACGACCTCAGTCGGGTGACCAGTCGAAGCCGGCTCTTCATCGAAGCCGGTCCCTCACCGAAGCCGGCCCCTCACCGAAGTCAACGTCTAATCGAAGAAGGTGCCGAGGATGCGGCGCACGTCGTGTCGTCCGCGCCACAGGATCGATCCTGCGGGGAGCACTTCGAGACGGGAGGTCGGAATCGCACGGTGGATGTCCTCGGCGACGGCGACCGGGTGCGCCGGGTCGTCTTCGTGTGTGAGCACGAGGACGTCGCCGGGGAAGGTACGCAGATTCTCGGCGGCGGACTCGGTGTCCGCGACGGCGTTCTCGAGGGCGAGTCCGAGCCCGTCGGACATGTCGGTGCGGACGAGGTTCTCGGCCTTCGCCTTCGTCCAGGCCCGCACGGGGATCATCTGGGCCACCTCGGCGGGCTCGCGGGAGAGCATGAGTTCGACGATGCCGTCGATGTCCTCATCGGCGACGAGGCGACGCAGTCTCTCCAGGTAGCAGCGGTTGGCGGCGGCCACCTCGGCGGGGAATCCGGTGAAGGAGGCGGGGAGGACGAGGGCGACCTTGTCGAGGCCGCGGGTCACGGGGTGGGCGATGCTGAGCAGGTGGAGGAGTCCGCCGGCGGACATCGACACACCCAGTGCTCGGCTCGCCGAGGTGGTGCTCACGGCGTCGGCGAGCACTTCGGCGATCTGCGGGTAGGTCCACCCGGGGCCGGGTGAGGGTCGGCCGCCGTGGCCGGGCAGGTGGAGGAAGTGGCGAGTGCCGGTGATGCCGGTGCCGAAGGGGCGGGTGTCGCGGATCGCGCCGGCGAATCCGTGGCCGAAGAGGGTGTGCGGGTCGCCGGTTCCGAACGTGGCGATATAGCCGGATTCGGGGCCCGGCAGGTTGAGGTCGGTGCTCATAGGGCGAGTCTAGTCAGCGTGTGCTGGGCGCGTGCCGATCGGGTTCGCGAATGCTGTTGCGGCGTCACGCCGGTCAGCGGTTGCGGTAGCGCGGGTCGACGGCGCGGACCTTCGGTCGGACGTCGGTGAGGTAGACGATGCCGGCGACGAGGGCGATGATGTTGAGGAAGATCATGCTCATACCCATCGGCGGCAGGGCGATGAGGGCGAGCGCGAGTCCGACGCCGAGGAGGATGACCCAGAACTTCTTGCTCTGTTTGTCCACGGCGCGGTAGTTCTCGTCCTTGAAGCGGAGGCAGTCGATGAACGCCCAGAGTTGGACGATGAATGCGGCCACCGTCAGTGCCAGAAAGACGAGACGCTGAAAGCCCGCGATGTATTCCATGGTCCCAGCCTAGCAATCTCGGGCTGTCGGGGCAGTTCCGGGCGGGAGATCCTCGGCAATTGCCCACCCGCATCCCACGGCTTTCACAGTGGGTGGGCACTGCCTCGAGGCCGCAGTCGGCAGGTGCCGTCCCACGTTTGCGGTGGCGGCTCGGTTCCTCGCGACCGCAGTCAGCGGGTGCCGCCGCCCCTGCTCAGAGGATCCCGGTCGTGCGGATGAGGGCACACACGCCCATGCCGATGACCACGGCGACCAGCATGGGCACGCGCAGGATCGCGGCGAGCACTCCGGCACCGACGCCGATGAGGCGGGCGGGATCCGCGATGTCCTTGCCGTCGAAGACCGCGGTCGTGGCGAAGACGGCACCGATGAGCACGACCGTGGCTCGGTCCATCCATATCGTCACGCGTTCGGTCGAGTCGGCTGAGTCCGAGGACTCGCCGGGTGCGGAAGTCTGGGCGAGTGCGGAGGATTCGCCAGACGGGACGGACTGGACGGACGCCGAGGATTCTCCATGCTCGGAAGATCCGGCCCCCACCGAGGCGGTCGACGGAGTACGTCGACGACCCCTCACAGCGATCGCCGCTCCCACCTTCACTCCGGCGAAGCGCATGAGATAGGTTCCGAGACTCAGCCCGGCCAGGGCGATGAGAAAGCTGACTGCGCTCATCGGTGCCCCTCCTCTCGAGTCGCGGATTGCGTTCGGTCGTCACTGCGCTGTTCGGCACCGGGCAGTTCAGCATCGCCCTGATCGGCACTGCGCTGATCGACACCGTGCAGTTCGGCACCGTTGTCTCCGGAGCGGCGGCGGATGAATGAGCGCACGGCCCAGCCAGCGGCGACGAAGACGAACACGGACAGCGAGGTCACTGCCCCCAGCCCGAGCGGCAGCAGCGGGGTCAGCCCCACGGCGATGAGGATTCCGATGGCGGTCAGCGAGAGCGTGACCTTGTTCTTCAGATCCCCGCGGATGAGGCAGAAGAGGATGATGGGGAAGGCCGCGTCGAGTCCGAGCAGGTCCGCGTTGATGACATTGCCCAGCCACTGTCCGACCATGGCGCCGCCGGGCCACATGATGGCGATTGCGGCTCCCATGAGCAGGAACGCATGCCATTTCGCGCGATCGTTGTGCCCGGTGCGCGAGATCGCGGTGGATTCGTCGTTGATCCAGTGGGAGGCGATGAGAGCTCGCCAGTCCTGTGGGAAGAAGGGGCCGACGGCAACGCCGAAGGCGAAGTTCCGGGAATTGACGAGGAGCCCCGCGAGCACCGCGAGAATCGGGGCACCGCCGGCTGTGATGACGCCGACGAAGGTGAACTCGGCGGCACCGCCGAGAGCGAACATCGCCAGCAGCAGCGTCTGCCACCAGGCGAAACCGGAGACCGCGGAGATCGCCCCGTACGACAGCGCGACTGCGATGATCGTGATGGTGACGATGGCGACCGCACGATAGGTCGAGCCGGCAAGAACTCGCTCGACGCGAGGCTTCCGCTCAATCGTGCGAAATAATGAACCCATGTTCTATACAGTGCACCCTCGGCAATCGTTCGTCAACCCGAACGACCGACGCGCTATAGTGAACCCATGACTTCTCGAAGCAACGATGATTCGCTGAACGACTCGCACGGCAGTGCCGACCCCGCTTCCGCCTCAGATTCCGACCCCGCTTCCGCCCCTGTTGCCGGCACCGGGCTCTCGCCGAGTCAGCAGATCGCTGCGGCCTTGAAACGCGAACGGCTGCGTGCCGGACTCTCTTTGTCCGAAGTCGCCAGAAGGGCAAGAATCGGGAAGTCGACGTTGTCCGGACTCGAGACGGGAAGCGGCAATCCGAGCCTGGAGACGATGTGGGCACTGGCCGCTGCGCTCAATATCCCTCTCGCTCGCCTGCTCGACCCTCCCCCGCATGAGGTGGCGCTGCAGCACGTCGGCGATATGCCCAGCCTGCCGTCGACGACCGCGAACTATGTGGCCACCCTGCTCTCACCGTCGCCGACGAATGCCCGTCGCGATGTCTACTTCATCCAGGCCGAACCGGGCGAGCCGCGCGAATCTCAGCCGCATCCCCAGGGCACGATCGAACATGTCATCCTCGGCCGCGGGTCCGCACGCATCGAGGTCCTCGGGAAGTCCTATGACTTAGGGGTCGGCGACTACCTCACTCACCCGGGCGATCAGCCCCATCGATTCACGGCTCTGGCGCCGGGCACGAACGCCGTCTTCGTCGTCGAAAGCAGCTGACCGCACCTCAAAGCCCATTCGTAGCACGGCCTGTCAGTCGCGGACCCCATTCGAGCTCCGCCCCGTTCGGCGCACGGCCGGCAGAGTGGGCCCACACAACGCGCGACGCCCAGCGCTTTAAGCGCACTATCCGCAGATCGACAGCGGTATCACAGACTATTCAACGACCGGACCGTCATCGTCTTCGGCGTTCTCCGCCAGCGGCGGAAGCCGCGACTGTGCCTCCTCGCGTGTCAGCCCTGCGGCCTGCAGCAGGTCGACGGCGACTGTGCGCAGGAGCAGGACCATCGACTCGTCGTGGATGTCCCAATCGGGTTTCGCCCGCGGATCCAGAGCCCCCGCCGCTTCGGACAGGGCCGCCTCGGCGAGGGAACGGTCGGTGCCGCGGCGCAGAGCGATCTCGAGCTTCTTCGCACCATCGGCCAAGGATCCGACATAGTCGGCGATGACGGGTTTGGCGACGCCGAGCTCGGTGATGCCGACGACGCGGCGGGCGATGACTCGCATGGTCCGCATCGCGCGGTCGGAGAAGGTGTGGGCACGTGACAGGCGGGTGACTTCGGCCGCATGCCGGCGGGCACGTGCGTTGATCTTCGCGGCTTCACGGGAGATCCGCAGGGATGAGCCCCAGGAGTCGATGATGTCCTGGGTTTCGCGAGCGCGCTCGAGGGCTCGGCCGGCCATCGTCACATCGGCTTCGCGCAGGGCTCGTTTCATCATCCTGAGGACGGCGTCGACCTCCTCGAGCATGTCTGCGGCCAGGCGCCGCGGGACCTTGCGAGCGTCGCGCGGGATGAGCAGGGCCAGCAGAATCGCGCAGACGGACCCGGTGAGAGCGTCGAGAGTGCGCGGGAACGGCATGGTGGTGGCGGTGGCCGGGACTACGACGACGTAGACGGATTGGACGGCGATCTGCGTGATGAAGATGCCGCCGGAGTTGAGGATCGTGCCGATGACCAGGCCGACGATCAGGGTCAGGGCGAGCTGCCAGATGCCGGAGCCGAAGAGGTTGACGAGTATCTCGCCCACGAGCACCCCGAAGGTCGCACCCATGCCGATTTCCATCGCCCGGCGCAGACGACGGTCAGCGACGGGGCCGATGCCGACGGCAGAGGCGACCGCAGCGAGGAACGGATACGGGTGGCCGAGCACGTAGACGCAGAAAGCGTAGGCGGCGGTCGCGGCGATGGGGATCTGGATCAGTTGACCGGAGTTCACCCACACCCGCTTGAGTCCTAAGCGCAGGCGGTGGGCGACGACGTTGAACCCTCGCCGAGGCAGTTCGCTGACCCGTTTGTCCGCCATCAGTCCCCTCTGCCGCTTGCTGGTGCTGTACTCAGAATACCGGAAATGTGGCATGCTAAAGTCTGTCCGCCGAGGAGGCTAACGAATGACAACGAATCTCACCCGAAGCGAAGCGCAGAGTCGAACACAGCTGCTCGAGGTCGATTCCTACTCAGTCCATATCGACGTCAGCAACGCCGAAACCGATGCCGACACGTACCTGTCTCGCACTGTCGTCGACTTCTCCGCTCGCTTCGTCGATTCGACATTCATCGACCTCATCGCCGACTCCGTGACCTCCGTTCTGATCAATGGTGAGAGCCTCTCCCCTGCCGAGGTGTTCGACGGCGCCCGGGTCACGTTCCCCGTCCGCGCCGGCCGCAATTCTCTGACGGTCGAAGCGCAGGCACGCTATTCCACCTCGGGCGAGGGACTGCACAGGTTCACCGATCCTGCCGACGGCAAGACCTACCTCTATACGCAGTACGAACCCACCGACGCCCGTCGCGTGTTCGCGAACTTCGACCAGCCCGACCTCAAGGCGGAGTTCGTCTTCGCGGTCACGGCTCCCGCGCATTTCCAGGTCCTGTCGAACCGGGCCGAAGCGAGGACGGAACCGGCCGAGGCAGCGGCGGGGGCCGCCTCGGCGAACGGATCCGAGGCCGCGAACGGATCCGACTTCGCGACGTCGGCCGGATCCGGCGCACCGGGCGTGATCACCCATCACTTCGAACCGACGCTCAAGCAGTCGAGCTATATCACCTGCATCACCGCGGGCCCATACGAAGGGGCGACGGATGAGTGGACGGACCCGCGCACCGGACAGACCGTGCAGCTGGGCGCATGGACGCGGGCGAGCCTCGTCGATCACCTCGACGCGGACGATATCTTCGGCGTCACGAAGGCCGGGCTCGATTTCTTCACCTCCGAATTCGACTACCCCTACCCGTGGGGCAAGTACGATCAGATCTTCGTCCCCGAGTACAACCTCGGCGCGATGGAGAACCCCGGTCTGGTCACGTTCACGGACAATCTGATCTTCCGCGACAAGGTCACGGACGCGAACTACGAGTCACGTGCCAATGTCATCCTGCACGAGATGGCGCATATGTGGTTCGGCGATCTCGTCACGATGAAGTGGTGGGATGATCTGTGGCTCAAGGAGTCGTTCGCCGATTTCATGGGTGGGCTCGCGCTGGCCGAGGCGACCCGGTTCACCGATGGCTGGGTGACCTTCGCGCTGCGGCGCAAGGCGTGGGCGTACACACAGGATCTGTATCCGACGACGCATCCGATCGTCGCTGACATCCCCGATGTCGAGGCCGCGAAGCTCAATTTCGACGGCATCACCTATGCCAAGGGCGCGTCCGTGCTCAAGCAGCTCGTCGCGTTCGTCGGCCGGGAGGCGTTCTTCGCCGGGTCGCGGCTGTATTTCAGACGGTTCGAGTACGGCAACACCGAGCTCGCGGATTTCCTCGAATGCCTCGCCGAGGCGGCTCCCGACCGGGACATCGCGAAGTGGGCGGCCGCGTGGTTGGGGACGTCCGGAGTCTCGGAGCTGTCCCTGCAGCTGACCACCTCGGATGGTGCGGCTGGGCCTTCGGATGGTGCGTCTGCGGGTTCGGCCGGGTCGGCTGGAGCGGTCGGGTCGGCTGGAGCGGTCGGGTCGGCTGGAACGGCCGGGGCGGCTGGAACGGCCGGGTCGGCTGGAACGGCCGGGTCGGCTGGATTCGCCAGCTGCGGAGCACCGACGGATTCCGTTGCCGCTTCGCGGGGCGCTGGAGGCGGGAGACTCGTGGCTTCGAGTTCTGGAGCTCGGCTGCGCAGTCCCGATGCGGTCGACGACAGCGTCGACGGTGCGACCGGAGCCGCGTCCGCGGCCGGGTCCGGGGCAAGCGGAGCTGCGCACGCGGCCGGGTCCAGGGCAAGCGGCAGTGTTCAGCCGCCTCGGCGACGGTCCGGGTCGGAGAAGGTCACGGGCGCCACGATCACTCAGGCCGATTCGGCCGAGGGCGCGTCTCTGCTGCGGCCGCACACGATCGAGATCGCCACGCTCGGGCGGTCGGGGCGGGAGATCGTGCCCCTCGATTCCTTCCGTTTCGAGTTCTCAACCGAGTCTGCCGACGTCGAGCAGCTGATCGGCCGCAGGGCCGGCCTGATCACTCTGCTCAACTACAACGATCTGGACTATGCGCGGGTGCGCCTGGATCCGGAATCGACGGAGGCGGCGGTCACCTCGGCGTCGCGGATCACGGACCCGCTGTCGCGGGCCCTGGTGTGGTCGGCGTTGGACAATGCGGTCCGCGATGGGCTCATGCCGGTCCAGAAGTACCTCACTGCCTATGCCCGCAGCCTGGGCAAGGAGAGCCACGCAGGGATCATGGCGGGACTCAGCCAGACCGCTCTGACCTGCATCGATCAGTGGGTGGCGGACCGGAATTTCGATGCCGCGATCACGGGGCTGTTGGGAGCGGCACTGGATGCGCTGGCTGCGGCGAAGGCCGGGTCGGATGCGCAGCTGCATCTGGCCAATCTGGTGTTGGCGCTGACCTCGCGGACGGCGCGATGCGCGGCGGGCAGTTCCGCGGTGGCCATGGGGCGTGGATTCGCCAGTCAGATCCTTGCGGTGCCCGTCGGCGGGGAGGTCGACCGGATGTATGCCGGAGCTCCCGGGCAGTCCGGGCGAGTCGATGCTGCCGGTCAGGCTGGTACGACAGATCAGGCCGGCGCAGTGGATCAAGCCGGCGCGGCGGATCAGGCTGGCGCGGCGGGACAGTCGGTCGAAGCGTCCGGCGATGCCCGCTCGGGCCGAGGTGCCGAGCATTCGACTGCGACGCTGCCGTTCCGCGGCCTCATCAATGATCATGCGCTGCGGTGGAATGCGCTGACGGCGCTCGTGTGCCTCGGGTGGGCCGACCAGACGGATATCGCACGGGAGAATCATTCGGATCCCAGCTCTTCGGGTCGGCTCCACGCCGAGACGGCCAGTGCGGCTCTGCCTCTGCCGATCGTCAAGATCCGTGCGTGGGAGGCGATCCGCGAGGCGGGCGCGCTGAGCAACGATGTGCTGTCGGCGATCATCTCCGGGTTCATCGCGCCGAGTGCGATGCCGCTCATCGAGGAGTATGTCGATGAGTACTTCGATGGTCTGCTCGGGTTCTGGATGGACAATTCGATCGAGATCGCCCGTCGCCTGGTGCTCGGCCTCTATCCCCGCTGGTCAGTCGACGAGGAAGCTGTGGTGGAGAAGACCGACACGTGGTTGGCCGCCAACGTCGATGCGCCCGCGGCCCTGCGCCGCCTGGTCATCGAACGTCGGGATGATCTGGCCCGTGCCATCTTCCTGAAATCGACTCAGAGTTCGCGACACTGACCGGCAGGCGCCTCGGCGAGGGGGCTGGGGCGAATCAGCTCAACAGGCGCCTCGGCGAGGGGGCTGGGGCGAATCAGCTCAACAGCCGCCTCGGCGAGGGGACCTTGGGCGAATCAGCTCCGCAGCCGCCTCGGCGGGCGAGTACCGGTGAAACCGAGCCGACGGTCGTCCCGGTCAACTCTGTTCGATACCGGCCTCGGTTAGCGCCACTCCCCTGGCGGGGCTCCCCAGCTAGGGTTCACTTGAAATCGCTGATGGCCGGCGCCCTTCCTGGGGCACCGGCCATCAGGGTGTCGGCTCGTCGCAGTTTCAACCTGCACCGGCTGTTCGTCGCTCCGACTCGGTCCAGATCGCTCCGACTCGGTCCGGGTCGCTCCGACTCGGTCCGGGTCGCTCCGACTCGGTCATGGTCAGAGGATCCGGCGGGCTCCAGAGAATTCGTTTCCGGAATCCCACTTCTTCCAGTCGGTGACGTAGACGTCCTTCGACGCGTTCGGCGAGTGGATCATCTTGCCGTCGCCGACGTACATGCCGACGTGGTGGACCGTTCCCGAGCTGGTTGAGAAGAACAGCAGGTCACCGGGTTTGAGGTTCGACGAGGAGACTGCCTTGCCGGCCTTCGCCTGTTCGCCGGAGTCGCGGGGCAGGTCGATGCCGTGGGCTTTGAAGATGGAGTAGGTGAATCCGGAGCAGTCGAATCCGTAGGCCGAGACTCCGGCCCACAGGTAGCGCAGGCCGTCGAACTGCTTCGCGGTCTTCACGAGGTCTTTGCCGCTGGGCTTCTCGGGTTTGCCGCCGACATCGTAGACATCGACATCGTCGATGTCGATCCAGGCGGCTCCGCCTCCGGGGAGTGCGACGCGGACGTCGTCGACGTCCTGTGCGATGAGGGGCAGATCGACGTTGAAGCTGATGTCGGCACCGGTGTCCTTGGTGAACTCGATGCCTTCGAGTTCGCTCTTGGGCTTCGTGACCACGGCTCGGGGCTGGTCCTCGCGGAGCTTCCCGAAGCGGTCGTTTTCGACCAGCTGCTTCTTGGGCAGCCAGCCCGGGTAGCCCTTCTTGTTCTTCGGGGTCTGCTGGTCGGTCACGGCGACCTTGGCCCAGCTGCCCTTGACATCGAGGACGGAGACCTCCGAACCGTACGTCGCTTGGGTCTCGGTTTTGCCAGTCAGTCCGCGGCGGGCATCGGTGGATTCGAGGTTCTTGTTCCACTTCTTGAGGGCGACGGGGTGCTGGAGCGCAGGCTTGTCCACCTTGCGCGGAGCCTTAGGGTCGGTCCACAGCGTCGCTACCGTGACATCGACGTAGGCGGTCTCGCCCTTCTCGATCGTGCCGTCGGTGATTCGTTCGAGTTCTTGGCCGGGCACGACTCCAGCGGAGATGCCGGACGTATTTGCGGCGTCGGTCGAGGACAGATTGCTCGACAGTGCGGGAGCACCAGCGCCGAAAACCAGTCCGACCCCAAGTGCTGCCGAAACAGCAATTTTGGTACGCATTATTTCTCTTTCGGTCTGCGGGCGGCAGGCCCGCGTGGGGGAAGTCTCCGAAGGTGCGCAAGCGCATTCGGCGTACTGTCTTCGCTTCTGATTCGGCCTCTCCGTCAGGAGCGGCCTCGCCGGAAACGAGGTTCTGCACGGTGTCGATTCTACCGGCTGTCACACGACCGGCGGTATTCATGACACCGTGACAGGATAACGCGGACTGGTCATGGTTTGAAGTCCACTTGCTCGAATCGATGCTCAGCTGAGACTTCGGCCCGGTATCGCCGGCCGATATCGGGCCCGACCGGGGCCGGAGACAGTCCTCAGTCAGGTGTCACATATCGGTGCCTGCATCAGCTCTCACTTATCGGTGCCTGCGCCAGCAACGCCGGAGGCACCGGTGGAGCCGAGGACTTCTGCGGCGAGCAATTCGATCGTCTGGATCCGCCCCGGGTCTTCGCGTAGGTGTTCGCCTTCCATGGCGCCGGCGATCGGCTGGATCATGATTTCGTCGACGTCGAAGCGCTCCGCGAGTTCCTCGAGCTGCGCGGACACGGATTCCGTGTCGCCGATGATCCAGTTGCCGGAAAGCTCTTCGCCGACCATACGCTCCTGGTCGGTCATCACCGATCGCACGTCGTCGCCGACCAGGTGCAGTTTCTCCATCGGCCCGCCCGTGCGCAGTCGAGCCATCTGCAGCATGAAGGGTTCCGCACGCAGCTGCGCTTCTTCCTCGGTCGGTGCTGCGACGACGTTGGCCGTGACGAAAGTCTGGGGCGTGTCACCGTAGGCACCCGGAGTGAAATTGTCGCGGTAGATCTTCATTCCGGTGGTGGCACCGGATGCGAAGTGGTTGGCGAAGACATAGGGCATGCCGAGCTCAGCTGCCAGCCGCGCAGAGTATCCGGACGATCCGAGCAGCCAGGGCAGCGGCTGCGTTCCCGGCACTGCAGCGGGAGTCGCCTTGAGCACGTGTTCGCGCCCACCGTGGAGCGGAACTCGCATCCCCTCGGGCCGCATGAGGCTGAGCGTGTCGATCACGTGTTGGGGGAACTGTTCGACGGGATCGATTGCTCGCCCTTCGCGGTCGACCATCCGTCCCTCACCGAGGTGGCCTCGCATTGCCGCCGAGGTGATCGGGTCCGTACCCGGTGCGCGCCCGATTCCCAGATCGATACGGTCGCCGTAGACCGCCGACAAGAGGGCGAAGAGTTCGGCGACGGCCAGCGGAGCATGGTTGGGAAGCATGACCCCACCGGAACCGAGGCGAATCTGCTGTGTTCCTTGGCCGAGGTACATGAGCTCCGGACCAGGCATCGTCGATGCGATGGAGGGCATGTTGTGGTGCTCGGCGACCCAATATCGGGTGAATCCGAGCTTGTCAGCCGTGTCGATGATCTGCTTCGAGGCGGCGAAGGAGTCTGCTGTCGTCTGTCCTGCGCGGACCGGGACGAGATCGAGGATCGAAAGCTTCATACCGGGGCAACAGTACGTGCGAGCGGAACATTCCGATCCGCGCCGACCTGGGGATCGGCTGAAGAGGGTTCATCCGGCGGTCAGCCGAAGGTGGCCGGCCCGGTGGTCAGCCGCAGAGGGGCCATCCGTTCCCCACCGACCCGGCGGCCAGCCGAAGTCGGCCTGCCTGACGGTCAGCCGAAGAGAGTCTCTCCGATTTCCCGCGCGATGAACCGTGCATGCAGCACCGGCTCTTGTGCTGGGTCGATGGTCGCTGGTGGCACCCATGCGGGCCGACCGTCGATGAGCATTCTGCAGTCCCAATCGGTGTAATCAAGCAGGTGGTGGTGCGCGCCGCAGGCCAAGGTGAGGTTGTTGACGTCGGTCTTTCCGTTCTCCGCCCACGGGACGATATGGTGCGCTTCGCACCAGCCGGGAGGAGTGTCGCACCCGGGGAATGTGCATCCCTGGTCGCGACTGGCGAGGATCGCCAGCTGCTTCTCGGTGGCCAAGCGTCGTTCTGTCGCCAGTGCCATCGATTTCGCTTTCTCGCCCATGAGGTGGAAGAAGACCGAACCGTTCAGCCCTTCCAGAACCGCGGCGTCGATCGGGAACGGCGCTTCTACCCCGGTCACGGCTTTGCCGGTCTGGTTCGCCACGTCTTCAGCCTTGGCTGTGACGACCAGCGCGTAGGCCGCTCCGGCTTTGATGCGATTCATCTCGATGCTGCCGATCACGCTGGAGAAGCGCTCGTAGATGCGACGGCGCACACTCGGCTGTTCAGCGGCCATGGCCACCAGAGTGCCGTCCTGTTTCACACCGGCTCCCTGCGGGATCTCTCCATTCTCGCCGACCTGCGGAGGATCGAAGTCGAGGGAGGGGTCGAGACAGTCCGAGCGGTCGCCGCGTAGGACTTCCGAGAAGGTGTCCACGATTTCTCTGTCACGATCGGCCCCGCCGACTGCCGTATCGTCACAGCCTTCTTCATCTGACGGTGAGTCAGTCTTGATGCGTGAGGTCAGCAGTCCGTTGAGGATCCCTCCGGTCTCCTCGTCGAGGCGACCTTTGAGGGTCCACGTTCCGTCCTTCGCTTGGCGCAGGTTGACAGCGAAACTGTCCCGGTCCGCTGCTTCCTTCGGTTCCTGACCATCGGGATCGATCCAGCCCAGAATCTCTTCGAAGAGTGTATGGATATCGCAGACGCGAACAGTCTGAGCCTTTTCGACAAGCAGACTTTCAGCCTTGATCTTGTCGTCTTCGGACACGTTCACCGGCAGGTTCTTCAAGCATTTGGAGATGGTCGACGCCTGGTTTGCCGAGAGCACTCCTTCACGGAGGGCCGCCGCGAGAATCGGAAACTGCGCTTCGATCGATTCCCCGCTGATGCTGGTCCGCTTCCCCAGGCACTCAGCGAGCTGAGTGCGGCGGTGGGCCTCGTGTGCGGACAGGTTCAGGCGATGTTGGACCAGCGCCTTCGTCGTCTTCGCGCCGTAGTCGCGGGGCGTGCCGACACGATCGAACACGGAGAGCGTCACGATCGACAGGGATTCTGTCAGACGGTTCAAGGTCTCAAGACCGTCGAGAAGAGTCACCGCGTCATCCGGCCCCATGGGGCGGGTGAAGTCGTGCAGTCCATCGAGCAGGCTCTGCAGAGCGCAGATGCTTTCCGTGACTTCTGGGGCTGCGTGCTTCAGGTCTGACCAGCGAAATTCGTCGAGCAGGGGATGCGCGTCAGCATCGGAGTCATAGCGTTCGGCGAGAGCCTTGTGTCGCTCAGTGCGTTCCGCCTCAGCGATACGTTCAGCTTCTTCTTGCGCTCGCTTCTTCGCCTCGTACCGTTCAACACGGGCGTTCCACTCCGCTCTTTCCCGTGCGAGCTCTTCGTCCTCTGCACGAGCCTGCGGGTTCTTCCGCAGGAATTCCTCACGCTCCGCAGCTTTCTGCGCCTCGCGTTCCTCGCGCTTCGCCTTCATCCACGCGCTTTGGCGTGCTTCGATCTCTTTGATACATTCCTGAACTTCTGCCTCGGTCTCCGGCATCGTCGTCCGACTCGTCCAGAGCCCCTGACCGGCGCGGATATCGCCGCCCGGGAGAGGAAGAACCTCTGCATCGGCCTCAACAGCGGCCGGTTCGCTGCCACCTTGGACAGCTGCGACTCCCTCGACGGCCGCGACGCCGTCGTCGGCCGTGCCCACTTCGGCACCGTCCTCGCAGTCGGCCAGGTTGTCGGCGATCCCGTCGAACCTGTCGGCAAGCGGATGACCGGTCAGATCGAATCCGGCCTCAGCGAGCAGCTCCCGATAGGTCGACCTGGAGGAGCCGCTGTCGGCAGACCGGACAGAAGAGCCAGCTGCAGTTGGAGGGAGGCCACTGGGCGGTGAACCTTGAGGGGGTGGTGGTGCCTGCGAAGCCTTTCCTGCATCGCGGTCGCTGTGCTCGTCGTACCTTCGGTCGGGGATGAGAGCCATTTTCTCTGTGTCCGTTCATCATCGTTGATGCCTTCGGCTTGCCCTTATTCTAATTCGTCAATCGAACAGAGTCCATAGTTTTGTGCGATTTTATTGAGTCAATTTTCTTTTCGTTCTATTGTGTACGATTTATGCTGGTCAGATCGAGATTGCGCCCGGAGCGCGATGGTTGACCATGATCGCCGGCGACGGTCAGACGAGAAGCCTCTCGTAGTTCGTGCCGACGAAGTGGACCAAGACTGCTTCTCGCCACTGACGTGAGCGCGCAGAGCCAGCACCCCGCCGTACGCAAGCGCGCAGGACCAGCGCCCCGCCGTACGCGAGCGCGCAGGACCAGCGCCCCACCACAGTCGCGCAGGAAGAATTCGCATCCCGCCGCACTCAAGCGCGCACAACCGCCGCCCCACCGCAGCTGCGAACGCCCGCTCCGGCTCGCAGCCCCAGTCAGCTCTTCATGTGAACCCGTTGCCCCTCGGGGCCGAAGAGACTGAGATATTCGACGCCATCGTCGTCGGCTCCCCCGAACCAATGCGGAGTCCGAGTATCGAATTCGGCGGCCTCACCTGCGCTGAGGATCATCGTCCGATCACCGAGGATGAGAGTGAGCCGACCGCGGATCACATACACCCATTCGAATCCCGGGTGGGTTTTCAGCGCACCGAGCTTCGGCGCCTGCCGCCCGTCGACGATGTGCTTGAAGGCCTGCACACCGATCGCTCCGCGACTGAGCGGCAGGATGGTCTGGTCATGGAACTTCCGCGGCGAGATATGTATGCGTGGATCCCCGATCGGCGGGGTTCCCACAAGCTCATCGAGCGGGAGGCCGTAGACCCCGGCCAGCGGCAGCAGCAGCTCCAAGCTCGGCTTGCGCTTCCCGGATTCCAGCCGCGACAGCGTACTCGTCGACATTCCGGCCAGCTCGGCCACCTCATCGAGGGTGCGGTTCTGCTCCTGTCGCAGACTCCGCAGCCGGGCGCCGACGCCGGCCAACGACTGCCTGACGGCTTCCCGCGCCTCGACCGAGGCGGCCCCGTCAGCAAACATCCCCGATATTCGATCCGCCGCATGGGCGCCCCTCTCCGCCGGCTCCCTCGACTCTTCCATGCACTCACCATGAGAGAATTTGCTGTTTCTGCAAATAGGTTTGCAGATTTGCATGGGCCGAGAGCACACTCGAATCGACGCCGAGGATCCCACCGGTCCAACACCGGCACCCCACAGGAGCACCGCCCACGTTCCGACCGCTCATCCGCACACAGGAGAATCATGACTGCCCCATCCATCCCCGAGAACTCACGGCCTTCCGCCTCAGCAGGGTCACAACCTTCCGCACCAGAGGGGTCACGCACTTCCTCATCCGAGACCTTCGCTTCATCCGCCGAATCCGCGCAGACCAGCGTCGATGTTGCCATCATCGGCGGTGGCGCAGGAGGCCTCGCCGCATCCATCGCCTTGGCTCGTTCGCTGCGATCCGTCGTCGTCATCGATGCCGGCCAACTGCGCAATTCGCCGAGCCCGCACGCACACAACGTCCTCGGCCACGAAGGCATCAGGCCCCAGGATCTCGTGGCGAAAGGCCGCGCCGAGGCCGCGGAATACGGCGTCGCTTTCATCGATGCGACTGTGCAGCAAGCGCGCACGATCGATTCGGACCCCAACCTCGCCGAGGAGGCTCCGCGGCATCGATTCGAACTGACCACCTCGGCGGGGGTCGATGTCAGGGCCCGCCGCATCATCATCGCGACCGGTCTCAGTGACGAACTTCCGGACATCCCGGGTCTGGCCGAGGGGTGGGGCGACACCGTCCTGCACTGCCCCTACTGCCACGGCTACGAAGTGCGCGGGCAGCGCATCGGAGTCATCGGCACGACGGCCATGTCGTACCACCAGGCGATGTTGTTCTCCCAGCTCAGCGACCATGTCAGCTTCATCCGACACGCCGCTCCCGCTCCCGATTCCGAGCAAGCGGCAATGCTCGAGACGCTCGGCATCGAGTACATCGATTCCACCGTCACCGAGGTGGCCCGCACCGACTCCGACACCGTCGTTTCGCTGACGGCCGACGAATCCGCGGACGGCGCAAGCGCTCGCACCTTCGACGCGCTGGCCGTCGGTGCCTATGCGCGGGCGAACGCCGAGCTGTTCTCCCAGCTCGGCGGCGACGTCGTTGCCCACCCGAGCGGGATGGGCACCTATATTCCCACGCAGATGGCCGGACAGACCGACGTGCCCGGCGTCTGGGCGGTCGGCAACAGCGCCGACGTGTCAGCGATGGTCGTGGCCAGCACCGCCAGCGGCGTGCTTGCCGGCGCCCATATCAACGCCGACCTGATCATGGAGCGGCTCGGCTGAGCCACGTACGCAAGAGCCGGAGCCGCTGCCGCTGCCGCTGAGGCACGTACGCAACAGCCGCTGCCGCTGAGTGAAGCACGCAGCGGCCGTTGCCGTCGAGCCCTCAGTGCGCGGCTTTGACGCACAGCACCGGAGCTGTTGCGTCGAGAATGACCTTCTGAATAGTCGACCCGAGCAGGAACTTTCCAACCGGGGTGCGCTTCCGGGTTCCGAGCACGATCAGCTCGGCCCCCACCTCGGTGGCGGTGTCGAGGATCTGCTCGGCGGGGTCGTATTCGCTGCCCGACGTCAGCACGCGAAACTCGACGTCCGCCCGGGTCAGGTAGTCATTGACAGACCTGAGTTCCCCTTCGCCGAGGCGGTAGGAGTCGTTGCGCTGAGCCGATCGTGACGCGTTGACGACGACGAGCTCCTTCCCGTCCTTCTTCGCCTGCGCGATGCCGGCATCGAGAGCAGCGTGTCCGGCGGGATTGTTGACATAACCGACGAGTACTGTCATTTTTCACCTTCATTGGATTGAGCTGTACAGATCCGAGTGCGCAGGTCGGGAACCCGCCGTTCAAGCATATCGAGCGGTACGGACATGGTTCGGTGGGTGATCCCGAGCGCACCGGAGCTGCGGTGCACGTCCACGCGAGACGGCGGGGCCGCCTCGGCGAGAGAACGCACCGCCTCGGCGAGAGAACGCACCGCCTCGGCGAAGAACGGCACCGCCGTTCCCAGGGAAGAACGGCACCGTTCCCGGGAGGGACGGCACCGCCTCGGCGAGAGGATGAGGTCACGTCAGCTCTTCGGGATTGCGGAATCGGGTGCTCGTGCCCTTCGTCGAACGGTTCCAGAACCAGGTCACAGCCCACAGGACGACACCGATGCCGACGAGCGCCGCTGCGATCTGATACTGGATGAGCTCATCGAGACGGACCCACGGACCGACGAGGAACACGCAGCTGATGACACCGATCCACGGCAGAACCGTCGGCGCTGTGAAGTGCTCGGCATTGCCGGACTTGTCCTTGCGCAGGATGAGCACCGCAACGTTGACGACGGCGAACACGGCCAACAGCAGCAGCGAGGTGGTTCCGCCCAGGGACGCGGTCACCGTCTCGGGCAGGATCGAGGTCACGAAGAAGATGAGCGCGAAGGCGATCAGCGTCGTGAAGATGATCGACACCCACGGTGACCGGCGTCCGGCCAGTACCTTCGCGAACACGGGAGGGAGCACGTTCTGCTTGGCCATACCGTAGAGCAGACGGCTGGCCATGAGCATATTGATCAGCGCCGAATTCGCGACGGCGAACATCGTCATGAACGGGAAGATCGTATCGATCGGCAGACCTGGAGCGCCTTCGCGGACGACCTCGAGAAGCGGTGTCTCGCTCTCGGCGAGCACGCCGATGGGCACGGCCGCGACGGTGACGAGGGAGACGAGAACGTAGATGATGCCGGTGATCGTCAGACCCGAGAGCATGATCTTCGGGAAGATCCGCGGGTCCTTCGTCTCCTCGACCATGTTCACCGAATCCTCGAAGCCGACCATGGAGAAGAAGGCGAGCGCAGTGGCGCCGGTGACCGCGAGGAAGACGCTCTTGTCGCCTTCGGTCTCGAAGATCATCACGCGTGAGAAATCGGCATCGCCCGCGCCGAGGGCGAAGAACCCGACGACGATGACCAGCAGCAGACCGCTCAGCTCGATGAGAGTGAGGACGACGTTGAACCAGACGCTCTCCCCGACTCCGCGGAGGTTGATCAGCGCGATGAGGGTGAGGAACGCCAGCGCGATCCACATCACCCCTGTGCCGGAGACGTCCCAACCGAAGCCGGCCACGAGGTTCGCGGCGAAGACGTTCGATGCCGTCGACGCCGAGGTGATTCCGGAGCTGAGCACGGCGAAGGCGACGAGGAACGTCACGAAGTGGACCCCGAACGCCTTGTGCGTGTACAGCGCGGCACCCGCGGCCTGCGGGTACTTCGTCACGAGCTCCATATAGGAGAACGCGGTGATCAGCGCGATGAGGAAGGCGAGGATCACCGGTGCCCAACCGGCACCGCCGACCTGCCCTGCCACCTTGCCGGTCAGAGCATAGACGCCGGTTCCGAGAATGTCACCGACGATGAACAGAAGCAGCAGCTTCGGCCCCATGACTCGCTTGAGAGTCTCGGGCTGGTGGCCGTCACCGGGGTCGATCGTCGTCGTGAGTTCGTTGTCGCTCACGATTCCTCCGTGTCCGATGCGGCGCCTGTCCCGTCCGATACGGCGGCTGTCCCGCATACCTGGCAGCCCTGACTGTGGTCAGAGCCTCGCCGATTATGCCTGAGACGAGGCCCTCAGGCACATCCTTCAGCCTCGGACCACTGCGAGAAACGCCGAGAACAGAGCCTGCGAGTCACGTTCGCTCTCGGGCCCGAGCTCCATCGCTTCTTCCAACAGGGTATCTTTATCGAACCCCAATGTCTGCAGTTTCTCCGCGTCCCAGCGCTCGATGTTCGCCCGCGTCGACTCCGGATGGAACTGTGTCCCCCACGCCCGGCCCACTCGGAACGCCTGGAATTCACACGCTGCGCTCGTCGCCAGCAGGGTCGCCTCCTCGGGGAGGGCGACGATGCGGTCGACGTGGCTTTCGACGAACGACGTCCGTGGCCGGATCGCGGAGAACACCGGGTCCGCGGCCGCCTCGGCGGTGGTGTCGATCCGCGTGTATCCCTTCTCCGGCGCCCCGGTCCGAGCACGCACATCACCCCCGATGACGTGCGCGATGAGCTGCCCGCCGAGGCAGATCCCGAACTGCGGCAGGTCTACCTCCAGCGCACGGCGGACGAGTGCGGCCTCATCGGCCAACCACGGCGCACGGTCCGTCTCGTCCGGCATGTACCCTCCGCCGAGCATGATGAGCCCGTCATAGGCGTCGAGAGCGGCGGGCCCGGACAGGGTGGAGACCCCGCCGATGCGCAGATCGAACTCGACGTTCTCGCTGATCATCCACCGTGTCAGCAGCCCCGGTTGGGATTCGATGTCATTGACGATGACGAGCAGCCGCGTCATGATTCCGCCCCCGCCGAGGCGGCCGGGCCGTTGCCTGCGGAAACGGCGTGGTCTGCATGACCGCCGCTGCCGACGCCGCCGTCCCCCGCCGAGGCGGCCGGGCCGGCGGCCACGGACGGTGCGTCGTCTGCGGAGCCGAGGAATGCCGTGTACGCGTCCTCGTGTGCGTCGAGGACGCGCATCGCATTGTCGAAGCCGATCTTGCGCAGGTCGGACTGCGACCATCCGCGCGAGGCGAGCTCAGCGAACAGGGTCGGGTACTGACCGGCGTCCCCGAGTCCGGTCGGCAGCTCATCGACTCCGCAGATGTCACCGCCGAGTCCGATGTGGTCGATGCCGATCCGCTCGCGTACGTAATCGCAGTGGTCGGCGACCTGGGCCACGGTCACCTCGGGGGCGGTTCCCTGCTCTCCGGCGTCGACCCATTCGCGGCGAGCGTTCGAGACGAACGACGGCACGAAGGTCATCATCGCCACTCCCCCGTTGCCGGGCACGCGGTCGAGGACGTCGTCGGGGATATTGCGCGGGTGCGGGTTGAGACCGAACGCGCAGGAGTGAGTGAAGAGCACCGGCAACGTGCTCTGGTCCAAAGATTGGTGCATGACGGTGGGCGCGACGTGGGAGAGGTCGAGGATCATCCCGATCCGGTTCATCTCCGCGACGACCTCGCGGCCGAAGGCGCTCAAGCCCCCGTGGACCGGTTCGTCCGTGGCCGAGTCGGCCCAGGAATGAGTGGTCGACCAGGTCAGTGTCATGTAGCGGGCCCCTGCGCGGGCGTAGGACCGCAGCACGGCCAAGGACTCGTCGATCTGCTGACCGCCTTCGACGCCCATCAGGGAGGCGACCTTGCCGGCAGCGCGGGCGGCGCGGACGTCGGCTGCGGTGCGGGCGAAGGCGAGTCGTTCGCGGTAGGCGGTGACGACGCGCTGGACCGCGTCGATCTGCTCCCATGTGGCCTTGACGGCATCAGGACCGGTGATCGAGGAATGGACGTAGACGGACCAGTACTGCGCGGCCACGTGGCCGGCCGCCAGCTGGTCCATCGTGGTGAACGGGGAGACGTCCGGATCGTTGAGTCCCTCCACGCTGTAGTCGCGTTCCTCGCGCAGGTACCAGGCGAGGTCGTTGTGGCCGTCGAAGACGTCGACGGCGGGTGCGGTTTCAGTGGCGGGTGCGGTTTCAGTGGCGGGTGCGGTTTCAGCGTTGGAGACGGATTCGGTGTCCGGCGCGGATTCGGTGGTGGGTGCGGTCATGGTCGGGTCCTTCCGGTCGGGCGGATTGGGTCGGTGCGGGGGGTGGACGGATGCAGTCCGCCGGAGCGGGCGGATGCGAGCTACCGCGGCGGGCACGTGCAAACTGCCGGGGCCGTCGAGACGGTCGGACCGGACACGGCATACACGGTGCGCGCCCGGAGCGGCACGCCCACGGTGGGGAGGTCGGCCGCCTCGGCGAGGTGGGTCGATCCGTTCATCATGCCAGCCCGGACAGGATCTGCGCCGACCACAGGCCGAGGAACGTGCCGAGGAACGTGCCCATGAGCGCGAACAGCACGCCGACTGGGACGAGCTGTCGGTTGAATGCGCCCGCGACTACCGGTGCCGAGGCGATTCCGCCGATGTTCGCGGTGCTGGCCACGGCGATGCTGAAGAGTTCGGTGCGGGTGAGCTTCGCGTAGATGAGCATGATGACGATGTGGACGACCAGGACGATGATTCCCGCCACCAGGTAGAGCGGCGCTTCGGCCAGGGAGGTGAAGTCCGAGCCGGAGGCGATGATGCCGATGATGAGGTAGAGCAGGATCGTCGCGAGTTCATTGGATCCGGCGGTCTTGCCGAACCGAGTCGATCCGATGGCCAGACCAAGGACGCTGACGATGAGGATCGTCCACGCGGTGCCGTCGATGACCGCTCCGACCTCGGGCAGCAGTTCGCCGAGGCGGATCGCCAGGGCCGAGGCCAGAAGTGCGAACCCGATGAGTCCGAAGATCGATGGCAGCGTCATCGGCTTCTCGTCCTCAGCGGCGATTCTGTCGGTGAAGTCGAGCTTCGACATATCAGCCCTCGTCCACTTGTCGAACTTGTCGGAGACCGTGACGGAGGAGAAGACGAGCAGCAGCCAGAAGGAGTAGAGCACCGTGTCGACGATGAGGACGTAGCCGAACACGTTCTCGGGCGCCTGGAGGACCTCCTGCACCGCGACCATGTTCGCCGAACCACCCGTCCAGGAGGCGTTGAGGGCGCCGAGGGCCTTCCACGCCTCCGGGTCGAGGCTGGAGTGCAGGATGAGGAAGCTGATGATGAAGCCTGCGATGATGCTCGCCGCGGTCACCGCGAAGGTGAGCAGCAGCTTGGGCCCGAGCTTGATGATCTGCCGGATATCGCACTTGAACAGCATGAGCAGGATCATCGCGGGCAGCATCACCTCGCGCAGGGTGTCACCGACCGCGGTGATGTCTCCGCCGTCGTGGTCGAATACGCCGAAGGTGTTGAGCAGCGCCGCCACGATGTAGAGGATGACGAAGCCGGGCACATACTTGAAGAGCTTGAAGCGCCCGCTCCGATCCGCGACGACGAGTACAGCGGAGATAGCCAGAAGCAGGCTGATGAATAGAAAACCGTCCGTGATCACTAACGACACTTCCTCATTGAAAACGTCCATCCCGGTGCGGGGCATGCCTCCGGGGTGGAGCAATGTGCAGTTGTCGATCGGATCCGGTCCGGTGAGGGGCCGGGCAATCGGGGTGGTCGAACGTGCTGCCTAAGCGGTGACCTCGCGGAACTTCTTCGCGGCGTTGTTCACTGCTGTGATCAGCGCCTTCTGCGAGGATCCGTGGTAGCGGCGCTGGATGCGCTCGATCAGTCGACCGGGGTCCGTGATGTCGGCATCGACGAACAGGCTCCGAATGAAGTTCCGGGTCAGAGCCAACGTCGCCGTGCAGTCCACATCGAGGATTCGGTGGGTGTCCGGCTGGATCTCGAACGCCACGTAGAACAGACCGAACTGGTTGGTGATCGGGTTGTTCGACGGAGCCTTCGCTTCGCCTGTGAGGTAGATCGTATCGGACATCGCCCACCAGACTACCCCACGGCCGTCCGTGCAGAGGGTGCTTGCGAATCGATCGACATTCAGAGGAACCGGTGGATCGCGTCTCCGGCCTGCCGCATGATCGGCATGACGTCGACGACGCGGTCGGTGCCCGGTTCCCAGTTCGCGAACACCGCATAGGCGACGCGGCGCGTCCGCGTCATCACGATCCCGGCATCTGCTCGGATCGTCCCGTTCGTGCCGGTCTTGTTCCACACCCACACATCCCGCTGGTAGTTGTAGTGAGCGAGCGGGTCCAGATCGAACGCCGAGGCGACCATCGAGGTGTCCGCGCCGGCTCCCAACCAGCGCCGGAAGACCTCGTTCGTCGACTCGTCCCAGAACTCCTCCTTGGCGTGCCTGGCCATGAAATCACTGAGCTCCGCGGCCGTGCCCGTCGACAGTGTCCGCGGTGCCTTGGCCGGACGCGGCCAGCGCAGAAAGTCATGCAGACCCGAGTTCCGGTACCCGAGCTTGACCACCTGATCTGCGACATTCGCCAGTCCGACCCGGCGGATGAGCACGTTCGTGGCGAAGTTGTCGCTGAACGCCCCGATGAGCAGAGCGATGTCGAAGATGCTCAGGTCGTCCTGCTCCATGAGGTACCAGATCCCCGATTCGTCGACTCTCTCCGAGGGCCGTCGGTGCAGGCGTTCTTCCAGGTCAAGCGTGCCGTCCTTAGACATCTGCAAGGCAGTGTGGAGCAGGAAGACCTTGCCCATGCTGGCGGTGTCGAGTTCGTCGTTCTCATTGTGGGCGAACACCCGTTCACCGCTGTCGACGTCGAAGGCCAGAGCGCTGAAGCGCACTCCGGGCAGTCCATCGAATTTAAAATCGCTCATCATCATGCTCCTATCCGTCTGGTTTCGTTCATGCCTGCCCAGCCGCGCGATCCACCCACAGCCGCGGCCGCTCCCCGGGCTCGGCCTCGAGCGTGACGTCGACGCCGAGTGGGGCACTCGGCGCATCGGGATCGTGGCCGAAGCCCATCTCCGACACAATGGGTATTCCCAGACCGCCGAGGTAGTCGATCATCAGCGCCTCCACCTCGTGGACGGGCGCGCAGTCCTGCCACGAGCCGAGCACGACCGCATCCGCCGAGGTGAACCACCCGCCGCGGACCAGCTGCACCATGAGATTGTCGAGCCGGTACAGCTCTTCGTCGACGTCTTCGAGCATGAGGATGCTCGGGCCCCGCCGCTCGCGTCGTTCCCGCACGTCGATGAGCTCGGGACTGCCCATTCCAGCGGCGATGAGACTGAGATTTCCCCCGCCGAGGCGGCCCTTCGTCGACCCCGGGACCAACGTCTGTGCCCGGCTGAGCGGGAGTGCTGCGTCGTCCGCAGCGGTGTCCGGCAGAAAGTTGGTCGCTTTCGGAGACTTTTCGGCGTCTGAAATGTCCGATGGTGACCTATTGTCGTCCGCCGAGGCGGCAGCGGCAGCCCCCGACGAGATGTCAGCGGGGAAGCCGAGTTCGCGGCCGCCCCACGGTTGGAACAGCCATGAGGCGACTTCGTCCGGGACGACCGTCGAGGTCTTGAACGGGTCGTTGCCGACCATCGGGCAGAACAGAGTGGCCACCCCGAGGTAGTGCTCCCATGCCTGGTGGAGGGCGGTGATGTCCGAGGACCCGGTGAGAAGTTTGGGGCGTCCGTCCCGGCGCAGCATATGCCTGCGCATGAGGTCGAAGTCGATGCCGTCGACCAGCCGCATCGCCCCGAAGCCTCCGCGCAGCGCGATCACCGCGTCCGTGTCCGGATCGCACCAGGCGTCGACGAGGTCGGAGCGACGCTCCGCGTCCGTGCCGGCCAGGTACGTCACCCGCGGATGCCGGCCGCGGATGTTCTCGCCCGGCACGACGGTGAGACCCCAGGATTCGAGCTGAGCGATGGCGCGCTGGAGTGATTCCTCGTCGGTGGGCCCCGACGGCGCGATCAGCCGGACGGTGTCACCGGCGGCCAGGGGCGCGGTGCGAAGATACGGACTCGGTGCAGGGAGTCCCACACGGTCGTCCGCGGGCGCAGCACCGCTGGCGCCGACGGCTCCGGCCGAATCCTGCCTACTCATTCCTCACCAGACTCTGACCTCCCAGTCGGGGAACCGCTGCGAGCAGTTCCTGCGTGTATTCGTGCTGCGGATCAGACAGCACCTTCTCGACCTCACCGTATTCGACGATCTCCCCTGTGTTGAGTGACCATAGGACCCCTTCGGTTCCGGCCGCCGGAGGCGGCTCCTGCCTGCGGCGGCCGAACCGAGGTCACGAGTTCCCCGCCCGCGACCGCCGAAATGTGTTGTCTGTCACTCTATGCCGGAACGGGTGTGAAATCGCAGCACTACCTCACAACTTCTGGCGTGTCGCCTTGTACGATCCGCACAATCGGCAAGCGCTCGTACGAGACGGTCGGGAGGACGCATGCGACTCGGAACACATGACAACGGTCCGCGGACCGTGCACTCGGCACGGATCGCGGACCGACGAGGTTTTCAGGCCGTGGCCGCGGCCCTCTGGGCGGCGATCTCGGTGGTGGTCGTGGCCTTCCGCAGCCGCTGGATGAGCGCGACTGCGACGAGCACGACGAGACCGACGAGAGAGACCCAGATGTTCGGGTAGATCAAGGTGATCCCGGCGGCCAACAGCAGCACCCGCTCGACGATGTTGGCCCGCCCCATGAAGTACCCGGCCAGGCCCGAGGACACTCCGATCATGCCGAGGATCACTGTCACGAGCGCCAACAGGAGCTCCTGCCACGTGCCCTGGAGAAGCAGAGCCGGCTCGAGGATGAACACGTAGGGGATGAGGAATCCGGCGATGGCGATCCGCACGGCGGTGACACCCGCACGCATCGGGTTGGCCCTGGCGATGCCGGCACCGGCATAGGCGGCGAGGCAGACCGGCGGGGTGATGTCGGCGAGGATCCCGAAGAAGAACACGAACATGTGCGCCGCGATGAGCGGCACATCGAAGTTGTTGTACAGGATCGGTGCGGCGACAGTGGCCGTGACGACGTAGTTCGCGGTCGTCGGCAGGCCCATGCCGAGGACGATGCAGGCGATCATGACCATGACCAGGACGATGAAGAAGTTGCCTCCGGCGAGATCGACCAGCCCCTTGCCGAGCTGTCCGCCCAGTCCGGTCGCCGTGACCGTGCCGGCGACGATGCCCGCCGTCGCGCAGGCCGCGATCACCGGCAGTGCCGTGCGGGCGCCCTCGACGAGCAGCGTGACGAATCCGCGCGGATCCATCCGCGTCGACTTGCGCAGGAAACTGAGGAAGAACGCGGTGCCGATGCCGAACAGCGCGGCGCGGATCGGCGACATCCCCGACAGGAGCGTGAGGATGATGACGGCCAGCGGCAGCAGGAGATCGAGGCGTTTGAGCAGCTCCTTGCCGTCAGGCAGGCTCGCCTTGGACAGCCCGAGGATCCCGTCGGTCTTCGCCTCGAAGTGGATTGAGAGGAAGGCCCCGAGGAAGTAGAGGACCGCCGGGATGATCGCGATGACGATGAGCCCGTTGTATTCGAGATCCGGAACGTTCTGCGCCATGATGAACGCGGCCGCACCCATGATCGGAGGCATCAGCTGTCCGCCCGTCGAGGCGGTCGCCTCGGTGGCCGCGGCGAAGTGGGGCTTGAAGCCCGACCTCTTCATCAGCGGGATGGTGAACGACCCCGAGGCGACGGTATTGGCCACGGACGACCCCGACACCATGCCCTGGAGACCGGAGGCCACGACCGCTGCCTTGGCGGGACCGCCGGTGAATCGGCCGGTGAGGCGGAAGGCCAGGTCGTTGAAGAACTGCCCGATGTTCGTGTGCACGAGCATCACGGCGAAGAAGAGGAAGAGGAAGATGAAGTTCGCCGAGACCTGGATCGGCGTGCCGAAGATGCCCGACCCGTTCGACAGGAACATCGTCGTCGCGAAGTCCTCGAGGCTCATCCCGGAATGCGTGAAGATGGGACTGTAGTTGCCGAAGAGTCCGTAGAGGATGGCGATGCCGCCGATGATGACGATGGGAAGGCCCACACACCGCCGGGTGGCTTCGAGGATGAGGAGAACGCCGAGGATCGCGACGAAGTAGTCGAGGTTCGAATAGCCGAGGATCTGGACGGAGTTGCTCACCAGGCGCGTGTACTCGACGAATACGTAGAGATTGCAGCCGAGTCCGGCGAAGCCGAGGAGCACGTCGTACCAGGGGATGCGGCTGCCGCGCCCGATGAGCGCGTCGGCGACGCGGTTGCCTGTCGCCGGCGCATCGATGAGGCGACGGCTCGGCGGGTAGAGGAAGAAGATGAGCGCGGTGGCGCCCGCGAGATGCAGCGAGGTGTGCATCCACGTGTTGAAGGGCCGTTCGAGGGCGGCATAGAGGTGGTAGACGGTGAAGGCGATGGACAGTCCGCCGACCACCCAGACCCACCAGCCGAGATCCTTGCGGTAGCGGCTGGAGGTGTCATGCTTTGCGAGTACGTCGGCCGATGCGCGTTCTCCGGCAGCCACCTCTTCGGCGCCGGGCCCGGCCGTCGCGGAGGACGGCCGGGCCGGTGTCGAATCTTCGCTCACGGCAGCTCGATGCCCTCTTCTTCGAAGTACTTCTGAGCGCCCGGGTGCAGCGGCACGTCGCCGACGCCCAGCATGGCGGTGTCCTTCGTGATGAGCTTGCCGACGTCGAGAGTGATCTCGTCGGTGTGCTCGAACAGCGCCTTCGTGAGGTTGTAGGCGGTGTCCTCACTGACCTGATCGGTCGAGGCCACCAAGGAGGCGAACACGGACACGGTCGGGACGTCCTCGTCGAGGAAGTCATAGGCGTCGGCGGGGATGTCGTAGGACTCCGCACCCGATCCCTCTTCGATCGTCTTCGTCGTATCGTCGTCGAGCCCGAGCAGCTTGACGTCGGTCGTCGCGGCCAGCTGGGTCAGTCCGGCCACGGGTGTGCCCACGACGAAGATCGTGGCATCGATCTGCTTGTCGGCGAGCATGTCGGTCGAAGCGCCGAAGTCGGTGATCTCCGGGGTGTAGTCGGATTCGCCGATGCCCGCGGCGTCGAGGATGGCGTCGGAGATGGCGCGCGTGCCCGAACCGGCGTCGCCGACCGCGATCTTCTTGCCCTTGAGGTCCTCGACCGATTCGATTCCCGAGTCTTCGCGGACGATGATGTGAGCGGCCTCAGGGTAGAGCGAGGCCAGCCAGCCGACGTTGTCGATCTTCGTCCCGTCGAGGTCTTCGAGCTCGCCGTTGACCGCGGTGTTGGCCGTATCGCTCTGCGTGAAGCCGAGCTGCCATTCGCCCTGGTAGATCTTGCCGAGGTTCTCGGCCGAGGCACCGGACTCGACGTAGTTGACTGTCACGCCGTCGACGTTGTCCTCGAAGATCGAAGCGAGCTCACCGCCGAGAGGGTAGTACGTGCCCGATGTGCCACCGGTGCCGAGCGTGAGGTCGTCGGTGGTCTCACCGCCTCCACCGCCTCCACCGCTGCCGCCGTCCGAGCCGCACCCGGTCAGCGCCAGCGCCACGGCGGCGACTGCCGCAACTGTCATCCGTCTGATGTTCATCTTCTGATCTCCTCTTCGGGGGTCAAGATACTTTGGCGAGCTGCTCAGAGTTCAGCCGCCTGCTGTCGAGACTAAAGGCACCATACACTCTCGCACAGCTCAATCATGAAAGTTTGCTGAATTGTTAGCCGCCTTGCCTGAGCGTCGCCTGAAGTCCTCAGGTCCGCGCCGATCACCACCGCGGCCCCGCCTCGGCGAGGATCTCGTCGATCGTCTGGCCCCGTCGGATGACGACGAATCGCGGTTCGCCCCCGTCCCCGGCGCGGTACCCGTAGACGGGCACGCGCGGGAGCAGATTGTAGGAGAAGGGGTTGGAGAAGTAGTAGGCGCCGGTCTCGGGCACGGCGACGAGGTCGCCGACGTCGAGGCGCGGCAGCGAACGGTCCCGAGCGAGCAGATCCCCGGAGAAGCACGCGGGCCCGGCGACATCAGTGGGCACCGCCTCGGCGATCTTCGGTTCCCCGTCGGCGGTGAACGGCAGGATCCGCAGCGGCCAGTCGTGCGGGGCGTAGGCGGTGCGGGTCGCGACCTGCACGCCTGCGTGAGTCATGGCGATGCGCCGCCCGCCGCTGGTCTTCGCGTACTCGACGCGGGTGAGGACGGTGCCGGCCTTGGCCAGCAGAGCACGCCCGAATTCGGTGACGATGTCGAAGTCGAACAGGTCGGGGACCTGCTGTTCGAGCACCGCACGGTAGTCGGCGAAGGTCGGGGTGATGTCCTCGCCGTCGAAGTTCACCGACAGGCCTCCCCCGATATCGATGCGGGTGATCTGCCGCGTCCCGGCACGCGCGTTGACCTCCTGCGCGAGGTCGACCGCGGTGCGGATTCCGACGGCGGCGCGCTCGAGACTGATGCCCTGAGAACCCGAGTGCACGTGGATCTGAGTCAGTCGGGGCCGCGCCAGATAGGCCTCGATCACAGCTTCGCGGGCTCCGGGATCGGCGAGTCCGATGCCGAATTTCGACGTCTCTGTGGCGGTGCTCAGCGCCCCGATCGTGCCGGTGCCCGACTGCGGATTGATCCTGATTCCGATCCGTACTTCGTCGACGGTCGGTCGTCTGTCTTCCAGAAGCAGGTCGAGGCGGGCGAGTTCGTCGAAGTTGTCGACGTTGATCGACACGCCCAGGTCGACGGCCCGACGCAGTTCCGTCCAGGTCTTGGCCGGGGAGTCGAAGACGATCCGTTCGGGAGCGAACCCGGCGGCCAGGGCGAGTTCGAGTTCGCCGGGGCTGGCGACTTCGCATCCGGCGCCCTGCTGTGCATAGCGCTCGAGCAGCGAACGCAGCGGCACGGCTTTGCAGGCCACCGCGTGGAGCACCTCATGGTCCGAATCGAACGCCGAAGTGAGCCGCTCGAACGCGGTATCGATGGCATCGAGATCCATGAGCCCGAGCACGGGCTCCCGATCCGAGAGCGCCGGCACACCATCCGGCAGGGCCGGCACGCCCTCCGATAGGGCAGGCACGCCGTCCGACAGGGAGGGCACGCCCGCGGGAGCGGAACCGCTTGCGGTGGTGCGATCGACTCCGCGCGTCTCGGCAGGGGTGTCGTCGGTGCGGTTGGCTCGCCCCGCCACGGCAGGGGTGCGGTCGGTGAGGGGCTGGCTGTTCTCGGCGATCGCTCTGATCGCCTGTGCTCGACCGTCGGCGATCGAGTGGTGACTGTTGGGCATGACGTCCTCTGTTTGTGATCTGCTGTCACTCTAGGACGGTCGACCTCGACGAACGAACAATAATTCACCAAACTTCCCGGGGATCGATTGTCGGTTTCCCACGACACGACTCCTCAAGCCTTCAGCCGCCCGCGCGATCGTGGGCGAGCACCGAGAGCTCGAGCCACAGCCTCTCGGCCGGCTCGGCCGTCGACAGACCCGTGATCTCCTCGATCCGCCCCAGGCGGTGCCGCAGCGAATTCGTATGCACGTGCAGCCGACGGGACGCCTCGGCGGAGTTGCCGACCGTGGCGAAATAGACCCGCAGCGTCTCGAGCAGGCTGCCGTTGTGCTGCGCGTCATGCCCGGCCAGCGCCCGAGCCGGCCGTGCGATGCTGCCGATATCGCCGCTGCGACCAGCGGGTTCTCCGCCGTGCGCATCGCGCTCGACGGCCAGCAGCGTATCGGCCACGCGCAGTCCGATGACTTCGGCCGCCGCATCCTCGACGGTCGCTCCGACGATCGCTCCGACGATGGTCGGGGCTTCCTCGTCGCCGCCGCTCGCAGGGCCTCCGCTCATGGCACCCCGTCCTCGGCAGCCGAGGCCGCGCCTCCTGCCGTGCACGGCGTCGACGACGTATACGGCCTCGGACCACGAGCGATGCACTTCGTCGAGGCGGTCGACGGGAGAGCCGACACCGAAGCTGAGCGCCTCGTCGCTCGGCAGCGATCGCCGCAGGGCAGAGAGCACGTGGTCGCGGATCTGCGCCGCATCCGTCGGCTCGCTCATCTGCACGAGCGCTGCGAGATATGCCCCTGTGCTCGACTCGATCCGAGAGACCACGGCATCGGCGAAAGCGGCCCGGAGATGGAACCGCAGGACGGGCTCTCGGTCGGGGGCCGCCTCGGTGAAGGCGAGGACGCAGAAGCTGCCGGAGAACGGCAGTGACAGCAGGGTCGCCGACGGACCGAGGTCGGCCGAACCGGCGAGGATCGCACCGAGCGCCTCCCGACGAAGGCGCTTCTCGAACGGCGACCGGCGCAGGGTCCGCAGCATCACGGGCAGGGCCGCGCGGGCGGCGTCGCGCAGCACCTCGCGCAGCGGTTCGGGGTCGACCTCCGCCGGGTAGGCCGCCCAGATCGTGCCGATGAGCTCGCCTTCGCTGCGCAGCGCGATGACCGACCGGGCCGGTGATGTGCCTTCGGCGGGCCGTTCGACGACGTCGGTCGAACGGCGGATCGTGTCGAGGAACCCCGATGCCTCGAGCTCGGCGATCCGCCAGTCGGGAATGGCTCCGGACAGGATCGTCTCGCGTCGGATCTCGTCGAGTTCGCCGCCGAGGTTGGCATGCGCGAGCACACGCGAGGCCGGGTCCTCGATCGTGATCGATGCGCCCGTGGTCTCGGCGATGACGGCGGCCAGTGCGCTGAGGTCGTCGACATCGGGCCGGGCCAGGGCGCTCGTCGCGCCCTCCGTGAGCTGCCGCAGATGCACGAGGATCTCCGACCAGGTCACATGCGGCGAGCGTTCGAGGAGGACCGGAACCCGGCCCTCACTCCCCCTCAGTTCGATCCCGTCGCCGAGGTGGCCGTGCGTTCCGGGCGGAACGACGAGGGCGGCGGCGCCCGCATAGCCTGCCAGCACCGCGTCGAGTCCGGCAGGACTGCTCACCGGTTCGGTGGCGAGGACGACGGTGCCGGCCAGGGAAGCGCGGCCGGCCGCCTCGGTGGGCGAAGCGGTGGGCGGGCCGGCAGGCGAGCCGGCGTGCAGTGCAGCCGACGTCTGCGTGGGAGTCGTCGGCAGGTCGAAGCCGAATTCGACTCGAGCGACTACGGCGTCGCCGGCCATCTCGGTCAGCGGCAGGAGGAACCCCTCCGTGTCCCGGATCAGTCGGGACAGTCGCGGACTCGCGGTGTCGGTCATGCTCCCACTGTAGTCAACGGCCGACCATGGTCGGCTGCGGCCGGGAGGGTCTGCGTCGTCAGGACCGCGCGCCTCGGCGATGCGGAAGGAACCGGACGAGCCGCCTCGGCGGGATGGGTCATTCCGGGGAGAAGAACTTGAACTGGAGGGCACGGACGACGAGTTGGGCGAGGTTGCGTGCGCCCAGTTTGAGGCGGAGGTTGCGGGCGTGCGATTTCACGGTGGACATGGCCACCGATTGGGCGTCGGCGATCTCTTCGTAGCCGTGTCCCTGGCAGAGCAGGGTGAGCAGATCCATCTCGCGCGCGGTCAGCTGCGGGGCCGCGCCGGGGGCGTCGGGCAGCTGGTCACCGCTGATGACGATGTCCTCGGCCAAGCCTTTGAGCAGTTCGGGGCTCTCGCCTGCCGAGGCGGCCCCCACGATCGAGACGAGTTCCCTCTCCCCTGCCGTCTTGTTGACCACGGCGAGTGCGCCGGCCTCGAGTCCGCGGGCGATTCCGGGCCCGGGCGACACGGTCGTCAGGAGCACGACTCGGGCGTCGAGGTCGAGGTCGATGATCGCTGCCGTTGCATCGACGCCGCTCATTCCCGGCGGCATGTTGACGTCCATGAGGACGAGGTCGGGACGCTCGGCGGCGAAGGCGGCGATGGCCTCCTCGCCGGAGTGGACGGGGTCGAGCACACGGAAGGAACCCGCATCCTCCAGCGTCGCGGCCACCGCTCGTGTCGTCCACGAATCGTCATCGACGACGAGGACGGAGGTGCGTGCGGCGGGTTCAGGGCTCACGTCTTGGTCGGCCTGCGGCATGGTCGCCTCCGGTCTCACGTGAGGGGTCGCCTCCGAGATCCGGTGCGGGGCCGGGTAAGTGTGCGCCGTCATCAGGCGTCGACCTTGCCCCGGCCGCCCTTCGTACGGCGGGCATTGCCGCTGCTGTGGCTGCCGTGGCTGTGGCTGCCGTTACTGAGGCGGTAGGTCGCCTCGCCCGAGATGCCGGATCCAGCGGTGTCCGTGCCCGTGAGTCGATCGGGAGCCTCGGCACCGGTCGCCTCCAACGCGCCCACCCCGCCTGCGCCTGAGGCCGAATCGGCACTGTGATCGGCTCCCGGTGCCTCAGCCGAGGTGGCACCAGGATTCTCTGCACTTGACGACACAGCGCTGGTGTCGAAGTCGTCATCGACGACGTCGATCGTGTCCGCGTTCGAGGAAGACCGCGCGGTATCCGATTTCGAGGAAGCCGATGCGGAATGGGTGATGAAACGGATCGGCAGGGCCACCTCGACGACGGCTCTCCTCCGTTCATCCTCGTCCACCCGGCAGACGCCGCCCATGGCCGTGGCACGGCGGGACAGAGACCGCGGGGCCCGGGTCAGCGCGGTCGGGGATGCGTTCGTGCTGCGGCAGAGCAGTTCGGCTCGGCTGCCGCTGCCGTCTCGCATTTCGACGGCGAGGGTGGACGGGGTGCCCGGGACGGAGTGGCGGATGACGTTCGTGGCGAGCTCGAGCATAACGGCTCGGAAATGGTGCGACAGGGTGCCGGTCGCATGGGTCGGCAGCGGGGAGAGTTCAGTGGTCAGCGGAACGGAACCGGCCGCGCACCCGTCTTCGATCGCGGTCGTCAGCTGCTCCGCCTCGGCGCGGAATCGGATCCGGGAGGTCGCGGAGTCCCCGGTGCAGCCTTCGGTCTCCCACTTGCTCAGGCTCGTCACCAGCTGCCGGAGTCGCTTGGTGGCTTCGGCGTTGACCAGCGCCAGCTCGGCGAGGAGGCGGTCCGCGGTCTCGGAATCGCTTTCCCTCGCCAGGGTGCGGATGATCGCGGACTCGGTGGTCAGCGAGTGCGAGATGGTGTCGTGCATGTCGCTGGTGAAGCGGGCACGCATGGCATCGAGGGACTTCTGGTGTTCGACTGCGGCACGTTCGCGGCGGTCGATCTCGCTGCGGATACGGGCCTCGACGAAGGATGCGCACAGACCGAGGATCGAGTAGGTCAGCCAGCCGTAGCCTAAGTCTGTGAGTCCTTCGAAGCCGGCGTCATAGGATCCGAGCCGGGTCGAGGCGCCGAGGTAGACGGCCAGTCCGATGGTGCCGAGGGCGAAGCCGATCCAGCGGCGGCGGCTGATGAGGACCGCGGTGGCGAGAATGAGCGCCTCGGGGAACATGTTCTCCAGGTCCGGGTAGAGCATGGAGAACGCGATGCCCAGACCGGTCGTTGCGATGACGATGCTCAGCGGCAGGAAGCTGGCTAAGACGATAAGTGCGTAGGCGAGGATGAGCAGCGTCGAATAGCGGGGTTCGGTGATCTCGAAGGAGCCGGGCACAAGGATCGTCAGGCCCATGATGAGGGCGAGCAGACGGATCGGCAGATCGATGAAGCGCGGTCCCCGGAGGAAGTGCCACAGTCGGGCCGGGACGCTCGCTGACGTGCCGGTCGCGCCGTCGATCTCTGATGTCATGGCCCCTATTGTGCTACAACTGCACCCCCCGAACTACCTGACGGCGGCCCAGCAACCTTGCGCGAGGTTGCTGGGCCGCCGTCAGGTAGTAATTGGGGGTTTTCTCAGCTGAGGAGGTCGGCGAGGCCGGCCTCGATGACGTCGAAGGCGTCGTTCAGCAGCTCGTCGGAGATCGTCAGCGGCGGCAGGAAGCGCAGGATGTTGCTGAAGGTTCCCGTGACGAGCACGAGGACGCCGTTCTTCGCACAGTAGTCCGCGATCTTCTTCACCAGGTCCGCGTTCGGTTCGATCGAGTCGCGCTCGACGAACTCGGCGGCGATCATGGCCCCGCGGCCGCGGATGTCGCCGACCTCGGGGTACTTCGACTGCAGCTTCGTCAGACGGTCGACGAGGATCTCACCGATGTGCCCGGCCCGATCGGCCAGTCCGTCCTCTTCGTACGCGGCGATCGCACCGAGGGCAGCGGCACAGGCCGTGGGGTTGCCGCCGTAGGTTCCGCCGAGGCGACCCGGTCCGACCGAGTCCATGATGTCCGCGCGACCGGTCACGGCCGACAGCGGCAGACCGCCGGCGATGCCCTTGGCCGTGGTGATGAGGTCGGGCACGATGCCCTCCCATTCGGAGGCGAACATCTTGCCGGTGCGCGCGAATCCGGCCTGCACCTCATCGGCGACGAAGACGATGCCCTTTTCACGGGCGTAGTCGACGAGCGTGGGCAGGAAGCCCTCGGCCGGGACGATGAAGCCGCCCTCACCCTGGATGGGTTCGATGACGATCGCGGCGACGTACTCGGAGCCGATCTGCTTCTCGATCATCGTGATGACGCGCTTGGCCGCGTCCTCACCGCTGATCTTCGTGCCGGCCGCGTCGTTGTCGCGGTACGGGTAGGACATGGGTGCACGGTAGACCTCACCGGCAAAGGGACCGAAGCCGGCCTTGTAGGGGGCGGCCTTCGCGGTCATCGCCATGGTCAGATTCGTCCGGCCGTGGTAGGCGTGGTCGAAGACGACGACGGCATCGCGGCCGGTGTGGGCGCGAGCGATCTTCACGGCGTTCTCGACAGCCTCGGCACCGGAGTTGAGCAGCACGGTGCGCTTCTCGTGATCACCGGGGGTCAGACGGTTGAGAGCTTCGGCGACCTCGACGTAGCTCTCGTACGGGTTGACCATGAAGCAGGTGTGGGTGAAGGCCTCGAGCTGGGCCTTCGCGGCCTCGACCACGCGGGGGTTCGAGTTGCCGGCCGTGGTCACGGCGATTCCCGATCCGAGGTCGATGAGCTGGTTGCCGTCGGCGTCCTTGAGGATGCCGCCGCCGGCCGCCACCACGTAGGCGGGCAGGCTCGAGCCGACACCGGTCGCCACTGCTGACTTGCGACGTTCCTCGATCTCACGGGACTTCGGTCCCGGAATCTCGGTGACGATCTTACGTTCCTGCGGCAGAGCTTCGCCGCCAATCTCCAAAGCTGTCATAAGGGGAAGAATAGGGGCAAACGACGGTTTTTGTCACCTGCCGTCCGAGGGCTGAGCACAACCGCTCTCCGCGGCGAGACGAACCCGTTGATTCGGCACCGATCGGGTACGGAATCCGTTGCCGTTCCGCAACCTCAGATTCCTCGTCTCGGGCCGCGGAAATCGGCCCTCGAATCGTCGTTTCGAACCGCGCCCGACGGTCGCCTAGAACTGCGGTCGCACGCCTGGAATCAGCGGTTCTGGCTGCGGGCGTCGACGTCCTTGTTACGTGCCGGAAGCACGCTCTCGTGTTCGCGCATCGGCACGACGATCGTCTCCTGAGCACCGATGACGCGTTCGCCGTCGCCGATTTCGAAGCTCAGCTGCGCCTCGGGGGCCAGGTTCCGCTTGACCACGGCCAGACCGATCGGTCCGAGCTCCCAATGCACGGTCACCGAGGTCAGAGCGCCCACGGAGCGTTCGGACCCGCGGACCTCGGCGAGCGCCTCGGTGCCGGGATCCGGGGCGATATGCCCGGACCCGTCAAGATGAACGAAGGTCAATCGCCGAGGCGGCTGACCGAGATTGTGAACGCGGGCCACCGCTTCCTGACCCCGGTAGCAGCCCTTGGCCAGGTGCACGGCCGTGCGCAGCAGGTCGAGTTCGCCGACGAGGGCTTTGTGGTCGATCTCGTTCCGGCCCGGCCGCCACGCGGCGATTCGCAGCGCCTCCCAAGCGTCGAAGCCGGCCATGTCGAAGCTGTTCGCAGACAGCCCCTGCAGGTCGGAGCGCTTGACGATGCCGATGACGAACGGAGTCTCGAGCCCGGGGTGGTCGGTGCCGGCGACGTCCTTGCCGATGTCGATCTGCGCATAGGAGGCCGAACCGCTGCCGATATGCGGCCATGGGTCGGACCAGGTCCGGGTGACGGGCAGAGCTTCCGGCAGTGAGGTGATGGCGCCGAAGCACTGGTAGTCGTCGCTGAGGTCCTCGATCTCAACACGCATCATGAAGACCATCTTGCGCAGGAAGTCCAGGGTTGCGTCGGTGTCGAGATCGCTGATCGCCCACAGGGCCTCACCGTCGTCGACGAGCCTGAGCCAGCCCTCGATGCGACCGTTCGGGTCGAGCACGAGGGTTTCGGTGGACACACCGGGCGCCAGGTTGTCGATCTTCTGCGTGGTGATCGAGTTCAGCCAGGTCAGACGGTCGGGTCCGTTCAGACGCAGCACGCGGAGGTGGGCGAGGTCGACGAGACCGTCCTTCTCCGCGAGCACCCGCTGCTCACGCAGGGAGGCTCCGTAGTGGATGGGCGTCTCGGCGAGGTCGCCGGCCCCGAGCACCGCGGTCGAGCTCAGTCCGCGAGCCAGCGACGAGCGCCGCACCGGCTGAGTGGGGGTGTTCTCCGGCGACGGCGAATCGGAGGTTTCAGAATTCGGCGACACGGGATCAGTCATCTTACGACAGCTTCTTCAATCTGGCAGAGGAATGGGAGGCGAGTTCGTGGCCCATGGCTGCCATGTCCCAGGCCCACATGAGTTCGCCGCCGACGAGGCCGTACATCCGCGTCGAAGCGGTGTACTCCTTCGCGGTCTTCGTGCGCGCCACCACATCGGTGGCCAGGTCGATGCGCGGGCCCTTGACGGTGCCGGCATAGAGTTCCATGACACCGTGCGGATGGACGATCTCGGCTTCGATCTCGAAGGCGTCATCGTTCGTGCGCAGGGTCTCGACCGCGGCGGCCGAGGTGAAGCTCTGCGGTTCGGTCGGCACCATCATCCCCGGGCCGACGTCGCCGTCGTCGTGCTGGCGCACGAGCTGCCAGATTCCGGTCTCGAGAGTCAGAGTCGACTCGAGTTCACCGGATTCGCTGAGCAGCCACGCATGCGCGGTGTACTGCAGGAAGGGCGTGCCCTCATGGGCGACGAAGTCGATGCGCTGGCCGAACTGCTTCTCAGGAGTGTCCGCATAGCCGACGACACCGACGCCTTCCCACGACCCGATCAGCCAGGACAGCGGGACGAGCTCGGGATGGACCGAGGTATCGAGTTCGATCACCATAAGGGATCAGCGGTTGTCTTTGAACAGCGCCGTGACGACCTTGATCCCCACACCCAGGGCACCGAGAGCGGCAACGCCGACGAGGCTGGTGAAGACGATTTCGAGAGCAACAAGATTTTCCATGCTCCCAGTCTACAGTTCCTGACAAAGTGATGTGCATCCAGCCCAGGGCCGCTGGCCCCGGTCGTGCGGCGACGCTGACTCTGGCCGTGCGGCGAGGCAGTCCTCGGCCGTGCAGCGACACTGACCCCGGCCGTGCAGATCGGCGTGCAGATCAGGAGGCGAGGCGTTCGAGAGCGTAGACGACGACTCCGCCGAGGGCGATCGGAGCGGCACCGAGGGCGAGCTGCACGGCGAAGCTGCGCGCCTTCTCGACGTTCTTCTTCACCTCGATGTTCTGCGAGGCCTCGAGGTTGGCGGCCTGGAACTTCGCATAGGCGACGAGCCCGAGCATCCGATCGACCGCCGCGACGAGCAGCCCCATGACGACACCGAGGCTGAGCGCCGAGGCCAGGGAGAGCGCCGGTGCGAACACGAGCACCGACAGGATTCCCGCTACGGCCGTGGACATGACGATGGCCAGCGGCGAGGTGTAGATCGCCGGCCACGGCATCGCGGTCATGCACTGCGCCACGATGAGTGAGGCGAGGCCGATGACGATGGCCTCCTTGTCACCGGGGATCGTGATCGCAGCGACCCAGGTGCTCGCCGACAGGACGATGACGAGGCCGGAGACCTGCGCGGACACGTTCGCCACGGCATAGGAGGCGCCGATTCCGCGGGTGAGGTTCTGTACGAAGGTCCACAGCAGTCCCAGGCCCGCGAGCACGGGCAGCCAGTCGAGGTAGGGCGCCGTGGAGTCGTGCCAGGCGGCGTAGAGTCCGCCGATTCCGAAGAGGGCGAGCATGATCGACGTCGCCCGCGGCTGCGGGGAGTCCGTCAGGCGCGGCCAACCGTAGGCGACGCCGAAGACGATGAGCCCGGTCGCCAGCAGGAACAGCGTATAGCCCCAGTACACGGAGGCGCTCAGGGCCAGCACCAACACCAGGGCGACGGCTACTCGAATCCATCTGATCACAGCACTATCGTGCCTTATCGGATGGCACCCGCGGTAACCATCGGCGGTTGTGCGGCGGAGCGGCCCCGGCTGAGGCATCGCTATAATCTTCCTCAGACAACAGGCTGAGACGACGGGCGCCGAGGAGGTGGAGGCAGCACATGCGGATCCTGCACATCTGCCCCACGGCCAGGCTCGATGCACCCCTGGCTCCCGAATCCCTGCAGTACCTCGGCCACCGGATCGACCGCTGCGGCACCGAGGATCTGCCCGACCGCAAGGCCGACGCCGCTGCGGTCGATGTCGTCATCGCCGATGCCTGTCTCGATCTGTCCCTGGCCCCGCGCATCGCCGAGCTCCTCGCCGAGGCGCGGATCAGCGCACCCGTCATCGTCGTCCTCGGCGAGGGCGGACTGGCGACGGCCTCGGCGAAATGGCAGGTGGCCGACCTCATCCTCACCACGGCCGGCCCCGCCGAGGTGGAAGCGCGGCTGCGCGTGGCGCGTGACCGTCACACAGCGTCATCTGCCGCCCACGCCAGCGGCTTCCCCGGCGGGACGGCCGGATCCGGCCGTCCGGGAGCGAAGGGCGGGGCAGTGGGCTGGGGACCGGTCCGCACGGGCCGCGGGCCCGTCGGCACGACCAGGCAGAGCGGACTCGGACTGTCCGGCCGCCTCGGCGAAGCGGGTGAGGAGCTGTTGAACGCCGACGGCGAGCCGATGGTCGTCGTCACCGGAGACCTCCGCATCGACGAGACCGCCTTCACCGCCGAACTCGGCGGACGCAGCCTCGATCTCACCTACCGAGAGTTCGCCCTGCTGAAGTTCTTCGCCATGCACCCCGAACGCGTCTTCACCCGCGACGACATCCTGCTCACGGTGTGGGGCGATGACTACTTCGGCGGCACCCGCACCGTTGACGTGCATGTTCGCCGCCTCCGTGCGAAACTCGGCAAAGACCTTGAGAACGCCATCCACACCGTACGCAACGTCGGCTACCGCTTCAGCGCCGACAGCGTCACGGACACAGATTCAGAGGACGTGACGGCATGAGAATCCAGGCCAGCGGGGCAATTACCTCCACACCGATCGACACCCTCACCGAGGATGAGCTCAAATTCCTCGACGATGTGGCGGCGACCGATGGCGCTCCCGAGATCTCCGGCGGACTCATGGCCATCGCCACCGGTGAGGACACCGCCCACGAAGCACAGACCGCCTCGAGCGTGTGGCGCTTCTATGCCGGCGACGACACTCGCGACAGCTCCGGTAACAGCGCCGGCGACCTCATCGGCTTCGGAATCCGCGCCCTGCAAGGCGATCGTCACGCCGCCGAATTCCTCATCGCCCCCGACCACCGCGGCCAGGGCCTCGGCGAGCGGCTGCTGGCGACGATCCTCGACGAAGAACCCGACGCCTGGTGCTGGTCGCACGGTGACCATCCAGCGGCCAAGCACCTCGCGCAGAAGCACGGGCTCGGCCGTGACCGGGTGCTCTATCAGATGCGCACCGACACCGGACTGAGCCTCGACGCCCTGCCCGAGACCCAGAGTCCAGAGGGAGTCGAGATCCGCTCCTTCGCTCCCGGCGACGAGGACGGCTGGTTGTCGGTGAACAACTCCGCATTCGACTGGCATCCCGAACAGGGCGGCCAGACCCGCGCCGATATCGACGCCGTCGTCACCGCCGCGGACTTCGAACCCGACACCTTCATCATCGCCGCCCGCGACGGTGAGGTGATCGGATTCCACCAGACGAAGATCACGGATACGGAGACCGAGGGCCGCCTCGGCGAGGTCTATGTGGTCGGTGTCGATCCGCGCATTCACGCCAAGGGCGTGGGCAAGGCGCTGACGGTCGAGGGCATGCGACGGATGGTGGCCGCCGGAGCTCAGACAATCGAACTCTACGTCGAATCGGACAACGCCCCGGCGCTAGGCTTGTACGAGCGGCTGGGATTCCATGTCGCGGTCGCGCACGTGGCCTATGCACCGGCCTCCGCGGAGTCCACCGGCACCGATTCCGGCACCGCGCCGAACGAGAAGGAGTAGAGCGTTGTACGACATCGCAGCCTCGGGCAGGGAACTGGGTCTGCCCGCACCGGCAGATCGTTTCCTCGATCGCGAACTCAGCTGGCTGGCCTTCAACGAACGCCTCCTCGACCTCGCCTCGGATCCGGAGATCCCGCTGCTCGAACGCGTCCGGTTCCTCTCGATCTTCGCGACCAACCTCGACGAGTTCTTCATGGTCCGCGTCGCCGGCCTCAAACGCCGCATCAACACCGGACTGGCCGTGCCCAGCGTCACCGGCCGCATGCCCGCGCAGGTCATGCACGATATCGGAGTGCGCGCATTCGAACTGATGAGCCGGCACGCCGCCCTGCTCAAAGACGATATCGGGCCCCGCCTCGACGCGGAATCGATCACGAAGGTCCAGGTCGAAGACCTCACCGAGGATGAGCGGCACCGCGTCGACGAATTCTTCTTCGGCCACGTCTATCCCGTCCTCACCCCGCTGGCCGTCGACCCGGCCCACCCGTTCCCCTATATCTCGGGCCTCTCGCTCAACCTCGGTGTGCTCCTGCGCGCGCCGGAGACGGGCAAGGAGTTCTTCGCCCGCGTCAAGGTTCCCCCGCGTCTGCCCCGGTTCTTCAACGTCGCCGAGGCGACCGACCGACCCGCCGGACGCGACGTCCCCGCCCGCTTCGTCGCCCTCGAGGACATCATCGCCGAGCACCTCGGCACCCTCTTCGACGGCATGGAGATCGTCCACCATTCGACGTTCCGCGTCACCCGCAACGAGGACCTCGAGGTCGAGGAGGACGATGCGGAGAACCTGCTCAAGGCACTGGAGAAGGAGCTCCTGCGCAGGCGCTTCGGTCCTGCCGTGCGGATGGAGATCACGGAGAACATCCACCCCCGGGTCCTCGAGATGCTCAAGGACGAACTGGGCATCCACGATTCGGAGATCTACCACCTGCCCAGCCCCTTGGACCTGTCGGGCATGTCCGATATCGCCGATGTGCCGCGCGATGACCTGCACTATCCGAAGATGGTCCCGCAGATGAACAAGGACCTGTCGCTGCGGGAGTCCAGCGACCAGGTCGACGTCTTCGACGCCGTCGCCAGCCGGGATATCCTGCTGCATCACCCCTACGATTCGTTCTCCACGAGCGTGCAGGCCTTCCTCGAGCAGGCCGCGTCGGACAAGAACGTGCTGGCGATCAAGCAGACGCTCTACCGCACCTCCGGAGATTCGCCGATCATCGACGCCCTCGTCGATGCCGCGCAGTCCGGAATCCAGGTGCTCGCCGTCGTCGAGATCAAGGCTCGGTTCGACGAGGAGGCCAACATCACGTGGGCCCGCAAACTGGAGCGCGCCGGCGTCCACGTCGTCTACGGAATAGTCGGGCTCAAGACGCATGCGAAGCTCTCCCTCGTTGTCCGCCAGGAGGCCGACGGGCTGGCCCGGTACTGCCACGTCGGCACCGGCAACTACCATCCGAAGACCGCCCGCGGCTATGAGGACTTCGGACTGCTGACGCGCGATCGGGCCGTCGCAGATGATCTGACGAAGCTGTTCAACCAGCTCTCCGGCTACGCACCCAAGTCCGAATACTCCCGGTTCCTCGTCGCCCCCAGCAATGTGCGCACCGGACTCATCGACCTCATCGAATCCGAGATCGCGATCGCACAGTCCGGCGGACAGGGACAGGTGCGGATCAAGGTCAACTCGATCGTCGACGAGGCCGTCATCGATGCCCTCTACCGGGCGTCGCAGGCCGGGGTCACCGTCGAAGTCTTCGTCCGCGGGATCTGTGCCCTGCGCCCGGGCATCGCAGGTCTGAGCGAGAACATCACCGTGCGTTCCGTGCTCGGACGCTTCCTCGAACACTCCCGCGCCTTCGTCTTCGGCAACGGCGGCGACCCGATCGTCTACATCGGTTCGGCCGATATGATGCACCGCAACCTCGACCGACGGGTCGAAGCACTCGTGCAGATCGTCGACGACGGTCACCGGGCGGAGATCATCGCACTCTTCGATCTCGCCTTCGCCCCGACCACCTCGGCGTTCGACCTAGCCGGCGACGGCCGATGGGCACGGCGGACCCACGACGACGAGGGCAACCTCCTCGGCGACTATCAGACGGAGCTCATCCGTCGGCACCGGATACGCCGGCGAATCGGGGATGAGGCGTGAGTCAGTCCGAGGTCGCCTCGGCACAGGCGTCATCGCGCGTGAGCGCCGATGTCCTTGCGGCCGGGGCCGTGTGCTGGAGGCAGGGCCCGAAAGGACTCGAGGTGGCACTCATCCACCGCCCGAAGTACAACGACTGGTCGTGGCCCAAAGGCAAGGTCGACCCGGGCGAGACACTGCCGGAGGCCGCGATCCGCGAGGTCAAGGAGGAGACGGGCTTCGACATCCACCTCGGCATCCCGCTCCCCTCTGCCGAATACACGGTCGGCAGGAACACGCTGAAGAAGGTCTTCTACTGGTCGGCCGAAGTCAAGGACGAGGCTGACTTCGCCCCGCTGAACGCTCGGGAGGTCGACACTGCCGCGTGGTTCCCGGTCGACAAGGCGCGGGCGAAGCTGACGTCGTACTCGGATCGGGAGCAGCTCGACGCTTTGGAGAAGTTCGCTGAGACGGACGCGCTGCGGGCGTGGCCGCTCATCCTCGTCCGCCATGGGAAGGCGTTCCCGCGGGCGAAGTGGTACGAGACCGAGCATGTGCGTCCGCTGCTGAAACTCGGCACCCGACAGGCCATGGCGCTGACCGGACTGCTGGGAGCCTGGGGCGTACGCAAGCTGGTCTCGAGTCCGTGGAAGAGGTGCATGGCGACGCTGACCCCGCTGTCCGCGGCGACGGGAAAATCGATCAAGAAGGTGTCGACGCTCAGCGAGAAGGCGACCGCTGCGAATCCGGACAAGACCGTCCGCTATATCGAGAAGCTGCTGGCAAAGGGCAAACCGATCATCTACTGCACGCACCGGCCGGTGCTGCCGACGATCTTCTCCGTCTACGCCGCCCATTCCCCGAAACGTGTCGAGGCGAAGCTGCCGAAGGACGATCCGTACCTCAAACCCGGCGAGGTCCTCATCGCCTATGTGCGCCCCGGACCGGTGCCGCGCATCGTCGAGATCGAACGCGTCCGCCCCATCGACAGTTGATCGGGGTTCGCAGCCACGGCGGGCCGCCTCGGTGAGGGACTGCCGGTCCCGACAATGATCCTTTCATGAAAACGGCGCGGGCTGTGATCGAGCACTCACGGCGGTTCCAACCCTTCGCCGCTCGTTCACCTGCCATTCACGTTCCAACTCCTTGCACTTCACGCGTGATCCTTAGCGTGGATGACGAGCAATCGAGAACTCTCGAGCTGTGTCCACAAACATGAAAGGCATCTACGTGAAGATGAAGCATCTCGCCCCCTCCGCTGCGATCCTCGCGGTCGGCGCCATCACCCTCTCGGCCTGCGGCGGTCAGTCCGCCACCGGTGAAGAGGCCTCCGGCGGCAACAGCGACCTGCAGGGCACCCTGACCGGCATCGGCGCCTCCTCGCAGAAGGCCGCCATGGATGCCTGGACTGCGGACTTCACCTCGCAGAACTCCGGTGTGACCGTCAACTACTCCCCCGACGGATCGGGTGCCGGCCGTGAACAGTTCCTCGCCGGCAACGCGCAGTTCGCCGGATCCGATGCCCACCTCGACGATGAAGAGGTCAAGGCCGGAGAGGAAGCCTGCGGCGCCGACGGAGCCTACGAGTTCCCCGTCTACATCTCCCCCATCGCCGTGACTTTCAACGTCGAGGGAGTCGACGAACTCAACCTCTCCCCCGCAACGATCGCGAAGATCTTCAAGGGCGACGTCACGAACTGGAACGACGACGCCATCAAGTCCGACAATCCGGACGCCGACCTGCCTGACCTCAAGATCACCGCGGTTCACCGTGCCGACGACTCGGGCACCACGGAGAACTTCACCGAGTACCTCAAGGCCGCCGCCGAGAAGGACTGGGACGCCGAGGTCAGCGGCAACTTCCCGAAGGAGTTCGGCGGCGAGGCCGCGCAGGGCACCGACGGTGTCATCCAGACCGTTTCGGACACCGACGGAGCAATCGGCTACGCGGACGCCTCGGCCGTCGGTGAACTCTCCACCGCCAAGGTCAAGGTCGGCGAAGAGTTCGTCGAGCTCTCCCCCGAAGCCGCTGCGAAGGTCGTCGACGCCTCCGAGAAGGTCGAAGGCCGCAGCGAAGGCGACCTCGCCTTCGACCTGGCTCGCGACACCACCGAGTCGGGCGCCTACCCGATCGTGCTCGTGTCCTACCACCTCGTCTGCTCGTCCTACTCCGATCAGGAGACCGTGGACATGGTCAAGGCGTGGGAGAAGTTCGTGGTCTCGGAAGAGGGACAGCAGTCCGCTGCCGATTCCGCCGGGTCCGCACCTCTGTCGGATGACCTGCGCACGCAGATCGAAGAAGTCATCGACTCGATCAAGGTCGAAGGCTGATTTCAGCCTCTGACCTGGAGAAATAGCCAGTCGGGAGCGGCGCAGAATCCCTGCGCCGCTTTTCCGCGCCTGTGGAACCGTCCCGGTTTCACCACAAGTCACATGAGGAGTACTTGTGCCGATCAGCACACAGACCACTGAGTCGGGCCCCACAGGGCCGGGCTCCACGTCCGAGTCCGGGCAGAAGCCGTCGCAGCCCCCCGCCTCTCGGCAGCAGAAGGCCGTCGTCCGGCCCGGCGACCGCATCTTCTCCGCCGCCACACTCATCGCCGGCATTCTGATCCTGGTGATCCTCGCCGGAGTCGCCCTGTTCCTTCTGGCGCAGTCGAAGGACACCATCGCCGCCCAGATCAGCGATCCCTCACAGATCACGGGCGGCAAGGGATTCTTCTCCTACGTCTGGCCGCTGGTCATCGGCACGCTCATCTCCGCAGCCATCGCACTGCTCGTTGCCACTCCCTTCGCTCTCGGCATCGCGTTGTTCACCACGCACATGGCCCCGCGCAGGCTCGCCCCGATGCTCGGGTACGTCATCGACCTCCTCGCGGCCATCCCCTCGGTCGTCTACGGTCTGTGGGGCATCGCCCTGGCCGGCAACCTCACCGGCTTCTACCTGTGGCTGTCGACCTGGTTCGGCTGGATTCCGATCTTCGCTCCCGGGGCGGACGGGTCGGTGTCGCAGACCGGACGCACAATGCTCACCGCCTCGCTCGTGCTCTCGATCATGATCCTGCCGATCATCACCTCCCTCACGCGCGAGATCTTCCTCCAGACCCCGCGGCTGCAGGAAGAGGCGGCCCTGGCACTCGGCGCCACCCGCTGGGAGATGATCCGCATGGCCGTGCTGCCCTTCGGCAAGTCCGGCATCGTCTCGGCCACCATGCTCGGGCTCGGCCGCGCGCTCGGCGAGACCATGGCCGTGGCCATGATCCTCTCACCCGGCGTCCTCACCGCGTCGCTCGTCGTCAGCGGCAACCAGACCATCGCCTCCGAGATCGCGCAGAACTTCCCCGAGGCCGCGGGTCTGCGCCTGTCCGAACTCATCACGGTCGGCCTCGTGCTCTTCGTCATCACCCTGTTGGTGAACATGGGAGCCCGCGCGATCGTCGCCCGCACCTCGGTGAAGGGAAGTTGAGACCAATGACCACCATGAACACCACCACCGAGGCGGCTGCTTCGAAACCCGCGAAGCTGACCTCCAAACAGCTGCCGAAGGCGACCCCGTGGATCGTCGCCATCGCGTCGATCCTTGTGGCGATCGTCATCAGTTTCATCGCGTTCGGCGGCTTCAACATCCCCGTCGTGGCCGTCGTCGCCGGACTCATCAACGCGGTCGCCGTCTTTGCGGTCTCCGCGTCCTACGAAGGTCGCCGCAAGGCCGTCGACCGGATCGCGACCACCGTCGTGACCTCGACATTCGTCCTCGCATGTGTTCCCCTCGCATCGCTGCTGTGGCTGACGGTGTCCAAGGGCGGGTCCGCCATCAGCGGCGATCTGCTCACCCGCACCATGCTCGGCATGAAGGGCGTCCTCGACCAGCAGTACGTCGCCGGTGAGGCCTCTCTGGCCGGTGGTTTCTATCACGCCATCGTCGGCACCGTGCTCATCACGCTCGCCGCCTGCATCATCTCGATCCCCATCGGCGTGCTCACCGCCATCTACCTCGTCGAATACGCCGGCAAGAACCGCCTGGGCAAGGCCATCACCTTCCTCGTCGATGTGATGACCGGCATCCCCTCAATCGTCGCCGGTCTCTTCGCCTTCGCTCTGTTCTCGACCATCGCCGGATTCTTCTCACCGGACTCCGTCGGCAGCGCGAAGACCGGCTTCACTGCGGCGGTGGCGTTGTCGGTGCTGATGATTCCGATCGTCGTGCGCAATACGGAGGAGATCCTCCGCCTGGTGCCGATGGACCTGCGCGAGGCCTCCTACGCTCTGGGCGTGCCGAAGTGGAAGACGATCGTGAAGATCGTTCTGCCCACCTCGGTGTCGGGAATCCTCTCCGGTGTCACCATCGCCATCGCCCGCGTCATCGGTGAGACCGCCCCCATCATGGTCACCGCCGGGTTCGCGAAGACACTCAACTGGAACCTCTTCTCCGGTTGGATGTCGACGCTGCCGACGTTCATCTACGACTCGCAGCTGCGCCCGGTCTCCCCGGGAGCCGCTGCCCTGGCCAGCTCGGAGCGCGCTTGGGCAGCAGCCCTCGTGCTCGTCGCCCTGGTCATGGTCCTCAACCTGCTCGCCCGCATCATCGCGAAGGTGCTCGCGCCGAAGGCCGGCCGCTGACCGGCGACTGCCCGCAGACTTCCAGACTCACCCATTTCCACGGATAGGAAACACAATGTCCAAGCAGATCGACATCAAGGATCTCGACATCTTCTACGGCGACTTCCGCGCCGTCGACGGAGTGGAGATGCAGATCAAGCCGCGCTCCGTCACTGCCTTCATCGGCCCGTCCGGCTGCGGCAAGTCCACGGTGCTGCGCACGCTCAACCGCATGCACGAAGTCATCCCCGGCGCCAGCGTCTCCGGTGAGGTCCTCATGGACGGCACTGACATCTACGGCGCCGGCGTCGACCCGGTCAACGTCCGCCGCGAGGTGGGTATGGTCTTCCAGCGGGCGAACCCGTTCCCGACGATGAGCATCAAAGAGAACGTGCTGGCAGGCGTGCGTCTGAACAACCGGCGCCTGTCGAAGACCGAAGCCGACGATCTCACCGAGCGCGCCCTGCGTGGCGCGAATCTGTGGAACGAGGTCAAGGACCGTCTCAACCTGCCCGGTTCGGGTCTCTCCGGCGGTCAGCAGCAGCGTCTGTGCATCGCTCGTGCCATCGCCGTCGAGCCCGAGGTCCTGCTCATGGACGAACCGTGCTCGGCCCTCGACCCGATTTCGACCCTGGCGATCGAGGATCTCATCAACGACCTCAAGGACAAGTACACGGTCGTCATCGTCACGCACAACATGCAGCAGGCCGCTCGCGTGTCCGACAAGACCGCGTTCTTCAACATCGCCGGCACCGGCAAACCCGGAAAGCTCATCGAGTTCAGCGAGACCTCGACGATCTTCTCGAACCCGGACAAGGAAGAGACCGAGAACTACATCTCCGGTCGCTTCGGATGATCTGACCGCGCGGCGAACGCCCCGGCGAACCCTTGAGTGGGTACGCCGGGGCTATGTCGTTGGCTGGACTCCCTGTCGACTGAAGGTCCGTGGTCAGGTCTCCCGCCGGAGGCGCCTGACTGGAAGCGTCCTGCCCTTCGCCATGTCATCGAAAGGCGAGGCAGGCCGCTCGGACTGTTCAGATCCCGGGCGGTGCACCGCCGACGCTGTCATCGAGGGGAGCACGGAAAGCGAGGACGAACTCCGGCACCAGGGACTCGTCGCCGTCGACCGTCACTGCCCCGGCTGCAATGGCCGCCTCCGCGTCGCCGTCGGAAAGAAGTCCACGCAGGCCCGGCCCACCGATGAAGAGCTGCGCGGTCGGATCGGCGCCTTCGCCCACGCTCACTCCCGGCTCGTTCACCTCAGCGTGAGCGACTGCCGGGCCTGCCGTCACTTCGACACTGAACGGGCGCACTTCAACCTCGGTTCGAGAGGTGAGAAGCGCGGCCGCCAAGGAACTGTCTGTCGGGATCTCGCCTTCCCTCGGAGCGTGCATGCGGCGTGAGCCCCAGCGGCCGAGCTCGATGAGCACCGGACCGAGATCCGATCCGTAGTCGCTGAGGCGATAGACGACGCTGCGCCCATCGATACTGCGTTCGACGATCTCGGCAGATTCGAGTTCGCGCAGTCGCGTGGTCAGGAGGTTCGAGGGGATGCCGGGGTTTCCCTGCCGAAGGTCGTTGAAGCGCTTCGGACCGACGAGGAGATCGCGGAGGAGGATGAGTGACCACCGCTCCCCCAACACCTCGGCTGCCCGAGCCAGCCCGCAGTACTGTCCGTACGACTTCATGGTTGACAGCTTAGCAATTGCAGTTCACTATTGAAACTACAGTTCACTTTTTGAACTGTTGTGGACGACGAGGGCCAGGCCCGCACGAAACTCAACGGCCCACACTGCACTCAATGAGGAGATCACCATGCCCCGCACCGTCATCGCCGCACTGTTCCAGTCACTCGACGGGATCGCATCCGATCCGTTCAACTTCCAATTCGACTCCTTCGACCAAGAGATGGGCGAGTGGATGACCACTGCCATCGGAGGAGTCGACGACTGCATTCTCGGCCGTGTCACCTATCAGGAGTGGGAGGGCTACTGGCCGAAACACACAGAAGGCGAGGACGCACCGTTCGCCGACTTCATCAACTCGACTCCCAAGCACATCGCCTCGACAACGCTGTCGCAGGCCGACCTCCGGTGGGAGAACTCGATGCTCATTCAGGGCGACCTCGTTGACGTCGCTCGCGACCTCAAAGCGGGCGACGGCGGCAAGATCGCCGTCGAAGGGTCGATGTCGATCGTCCGGCAGCTCGTCGAAGCGAACCTCGTCGACGAACTGACCGTGGCCATCCACCCGGTCGTCGCCGGCAGCGGAAGGTCCCTCTTCGAGGGAGGAACGACGACGAGATTGACTCTCACAGACGTACAGCGCACCAGCAAGGGCAACCTGCTGGCCACCTACGGTCCGTTCGCAGACTGACCTCACGGCGCCCCGGAACGGCACCGAGCGTGCCTGCCGCGAAGACTTTCTGCCCGCTCACCCATCCGGCGACGGCCCGGCTCCGAATCGACGAGTACAGAGAACATCTCGTCGAAAGGACTGTCATGACCACGCCAGACTCCGCCTCTCATTCCGAGCCGCTGCTCGCGAAGTCCCATGCCGGACGCACCCCGGTCCAACTCGTCGCCGGCGTCTTCGGCGCCGTGTTCCTCCTGGTCGGAATCTTGGGCTTCGTTCCGGGAATCACAGCGAACTTCGACACCATCATGTTCGCCGGGCATCATTCCGAAGCGGCACTGCTGGGGATCTTCCAGGTCTCCGTGCTCCACAATGTCGTCCACCTGCTCTTCGGAGTCGTCGGTCTGCTGGCTCTGCGATCGCGCGGACTGGCGAAGAGCTATCTCATCGTCGGCGGCATCATCTATGCGGTGCTGTGGATCTACGGTCTCATCGTGCCGATGGAATCGATGGGCAACTTCGTGCCGCTCAACACCGCTGACAACTGGCTGCACTTCGTGCTCGCGGTGGCAATGGTGACGACCGGCATCGTGTTCGGTCGCCGCTCGCGTCCGTGAACCCGCGCTGAATCGATCCGTCGTCGGCGGTCGCCGGGCTCTGGGCTCCAGCTGAGGGGCTCAGAGCCCGGCGGCCGCCTTGACGATCCACCCGAGCAGCACGGCCAACAGTGCGGCGGCCGGGATCGTCAGCAGCCAAACGCCGAACATCGGCAGGAAGTATCTCGCTCTGGCGTGGCCCTTGCGTCCGGCGTATTGGGTGCCGAGGATCGATGAGCCGAGCACGAAGGTCAACGACACAGGAACACGCATGATCAGGGCTGCGGTGTACATGAGGATCGCGGCCGCGCCATCGGCGATGGAGGATTTGAGTGGGTCGAGGCCGACCATGCGCACGGACAGCGTCTGGACCACTCGCCATCCGCTCAGTCCGGTACCCAGAGCCAGTGCCGCGGCGATGAGGAGGCGCACCGGCCAGGAGATCTCGACCACGGAGAGGACATCGTGCGGTTGAGTGTCGACCGCGAGAATGCCGACCATGACCAAAGCCGCGACCTTCTGCGCGTCCTGGACTCCGTGGACGAGCGACAGAGACGCGGTGAGCACCGAATCGACCATGCGTGCGCCCCGGAACAACGGCTTCGGCGGGGTGGACGCGAGTGACTTCGACAGGATGAGCGTGAGCACCCACGCGAGGATGAAACCGAGGATGGGTGAGAGCACCAGCGGCCACACGACGTTGTTCATCGCATGCTCGGCGTTGACGGAGAAGCCGAAGACGATTCCCGCACCGAGCAGGCCGCCGATGAGACAGTGAGTCGACGACACCGGCAGCGCAAGGTAGTAGGTGAACAGACTCCACGTCGTCGCCGCCACAAAGGCGATGATCAAGGTGGTGAGAATGAGGTCGGTCGAACCGGAGAACAGCACGATCTGGTTGGCCACCACGATGGCGATTCCCTCACCGAGGAGCGCGCCGATGAAGTTGAAGACGACGGCCAGGCTGAGCGCCCACCCGGGTCGCATCGCCCGCCCGATGACCGCATTGCCGACGGTCAGGGCAGCGTCGTGGAATCCGTTCGAGCCGGCGAAGATCACCGCGGCGACGATGACTGCCGCCAAGAGCAGCTCCACGGACTACGACTCCTTGATCGCGATAGCCGCGACCACCTTGCCGAGCTCGGTGAACCCATGTGCGGCCCGGACGAAGGCTTGCCCGAGTTGAGACACCGCCGCCATATAGGTCAGTCCCCGTTTGGAGTTCGGCACCGCGTCCGACATCCGCCACTGCAGGCTCTCGACCTGGTAGGTCAGCCGGTTGATCGAGTCGACGTAGTCCCACTGGTCGAGCTTGCCCGGCAGTCGGGTGATCATCCGCGAGGTGTGGTCCGTCTGGTTCGACAGCACGGCCAGGGTCTCGGGGACGCCGGACGGCAACGGGTCGAAGGCTCCGGAGGCGAGAACGTATCCGACTCCGTGCAGCCGGTGGCAGATCTCGCGCATATGGTGGCTGAGCAGGTAGAGGTCGTTGCGGTCGAACGGGGTGATGTAGTTCTCGCGCAGCGCACGCAGCATCGCGCCCATGTCCTCATCGGCCCTGTCCCCGATCTCGCGGAGGCGGTCGGCGACGTCGCGTCGTTCGCTGATTTCGATCCCGGAGAGTTCGGCGAGAACCAGGTTGCACTGACGCATCTGAGAGACGAGATCGGACAGCCGCTCATAGAACACCTTGTCCTGCGGTACCCGCTTGAGCCGCATGCGATCCTCCTGCCCGGGGCCCGGACAAGCCGGACGAATATGCATGATGTCTCAATGATATGTGCCGGACACTGGACCGAGAGCGCCTCTCGGCGGAAGGCCGCTCGAAGCGGCTGAATTTGGAGCCCGGGGCTTCAGCGATCCAGCGTCCGGTGGCCCGAAGGCCACCCCCTACGATACTCGTTCGTGCTCATGAGTCCACCGCCGAGGCGGCTCTTCGTCCGTTGAGAATCTCACAGTCGATGTCGTGGTCGGAAGGGAATATCCGGTCCCGACGGGGACCGCGCTCATTTCATTGGGCGACGGCCGCCTCGGCGAGGGGATTGCCGGCGGGCTGAGGATCAGTCGAGACCGCCTCGGCGATGGGCGACGGCCGCGTCGGACAGGTCCTGGGACAGCTGGCGCAGGCGGACGGCGGTGTCGTGGTCATCGGTGCCCGCCGCGCAGATGCCGACGAAGGCGGCGGCGCGCAGCAGCGCGATGACGACGTCGCCGCGGAAGGCGCCGACGAGGATCTCGTCGATGGCGTGGGCCACCTCGTCGGGGCCGGCGGGCAGTTCGACGCCGGCGAGGATTTCGTCGTAGCCGATGCCCTCGGTGGTGCGGCGTTGGCCGTCGGAGAACATCTCGGCGAGTTCGCGGGGTGCGGACTTGATCCATTGGCGCAGGGCGTAGAGGCGCCACAGTGCGCCGGGTGCGGAGACGGCGGGAGCGGCGGACCACATCTCGGCGATGACCTCGAAGCCGATGTCATCGGCGAGTTCGACGAAGCGCCTGGTGGCAGCCTCGTCGCGGTTGCCGTCTGAATCGCCGAGCAGCAATGCTGCGGTCGCGTGCGAGGTCTCCGACCGGGCGACTGGATCGTCGACGGCACCGACGGAGTCGAGGTCGGCCAGGGGAACGGGACGGTGAAAAGCGCGCTGTGACATGGTCAGGGCAGTTTAGTCCCTGCCGGGGTGCGCGGACTAGGACGTGGAGCACATTCGGGTTTTCTCCGCACGGTCAGGTTCTGCTCCCGGGACTCACAACGGACGCCATTAAACTTGAGGATGATTCGTGACTGCGACCCGCAGTCGCGAGTGACCGAAACGAGGAGGAACTCTCGTGGCACAATCATCAGTGGCGAAGAAGGGCCTCGACAAGGCTGCGAAGTTGGCAGTCAATGACGACGGCACCCTCAATCCCCGCGCCCAGTCGATTTTGTCGCGTCTGCTGTCCGTGCAGCGGCCCGTCGCGTTGGCCTATGTGCGCAGTCTGCGCCGCCGGCACCCTGACGCGACCCCGGAAGAGCTCATCACGATCATTCGTCGGCACTACCTGGCCCTGACAACCTCGGGAGGTGCGGCAGTCGGTGCGACTGCCGCCGTTCCGGGACTGGGCACAACGGCGGCACTCGGAGTGGCTGGGGCGGAGACCGCCGGATTCCTCGAGGGCACAGCGCTGTTCGCGCAGGCGATCTCGGAGATCCATGGTCTGCCCGTGGCCGACGCCAAGCGGGCGAACGCCCTGGTCCTCGGCCTCATGCTGGGCAAGGACGGGAAGAACCTCGTCCAGAAGTTCAGCAAGCAGAACGGCGGCGTCGAGTCGATGTTCGGCAGCTGGGGCGCCACCGTGACGAAGCAGCTGCCTACCCCTCTTGTCGATCTGCTCGTGCGCAAGCTGCGCAAGACCTTCATCCGCAAGTTCGCCGCCCGTGCCGGTGGGTCGTTCGTCGGTCGGCTGCTGCCCTTCGGCGTCGGGGCGGTCATCGGTGCCGTGGTGAATGCGCAGATGGCGCGGAAGGTCGCTGCGGAATCGAAAGAGGCCTTCGGTGCTGCGCCGACGATCTTCCCCATCGAGACAGATCCCGAATACGTGGCGCCGAAGAAGGACCGGAAGCTGCTCGCAGGGCTGCGCAATGTCCGTGCGCTGGCCGGGAAGCTGAAGAAGGACAGAGCCATCGAGTCCGAGGTCATCGAACCCATTGATCACGAAGAGCTCGAATCGCCGGACGGTCCGCCTCGCACGTACACCGCAGAGGATCGTCGCGGACTGGAGAAGTAGGGTCGGCCCGGAGCCGATCAGCCCGTTGCCGGTTCCGGCTTCCGGGTGCCGGTTCCGACTTCCGGTTGCCGGCCAAGGCCCGTCTAGAGCGGGCTGCGGGTTTGAGTAAATCGGGCGCAAACCTCTACTATTAGTTCGTCTCCATCATGTGTCAGCAGGCCGGTGTCCTGCAGTGGTGATGGGGCGGGGCCTCTAGCTCAGTTGGTAGAGCAGCGGACTTTTAATCCGCGGGTCGTGGGTTCGATCCCCACGGGGCCCACCCAGCCTGACCAGGCACAATACGCCGCAGCCCCGAAGCTCATCGCTTCGGGGCTGCGCTGTTTTCACGAGATTTCCAACGAGCACAGGATCAGGGACGGGCCCCTCGGCGTCGACCGAGCCGGGTTCAATACAGCAGTTGTCGCAGAACTGACACATCATGTGCCCTAACGAGCACCATCTGCGGGCTGGGACCCGCATAGAGTCGAGGTCGTCAGCTACCCACGGACGCCGACGACACTGTTCGCGGTCGGCTCCGCCACTCGAAAGCAGGGAAGAACCATGAACCGCATCCGACTCCGCCCGACCACACTGCTCACCCGTTCAGCCGCGGTCGCGGTCGCCTCGGTGCTCGCTCTCTCAGCCTGCGGAACGAACGAGCCGGACACCGCCGAAGAGGCAGACTCCAGCGAGCAGGAACAGACCGAGGAGACCGATTCGGCTCCGCTCGAGCAGGAGACCGAAGAAGCCGAGGAGGCGGCAGCCACCGAGGACGCAACAACGTCCGGTGAGGGCACCGAGGTCAAGGTCGGAACCGAGTTCACCGACGACGAGACAGGCGACGTCATCACCATCGTCTCGGCCGTGCGCAACAACCCCACCGAATACTATGAGGCGAGCGACAACCCCGATGGAGAGATGGTCTACCTCGAGGTGAAGGTCGTTCCCGGCAAGGAATACGGCGGAACGATCAGTGCCTCGGACTTCTACCTCGACGACGGCGGGGACGAGGTCAACTATGCGGCGAGCGCAGACGACGAGGTCGAAGAGGCCGGGTACGAGTACTTCGACTCGGATCCGCGTCGCGAGGGAGAGCACACCGGATACGTGCCGATCTACATCAGCGAGACTGCCGATTCCCTCAAGGGCGCCTACGTCCGTCCCGAAGCGAAAGTCATCGGCGAGGACAAGAAGGTTCCTGAGTTCCGCTCCGAGTTCGACGTTCCCGCGTCCTGATCCGACGAGCCGATGGCCGAGCCCCGCGGCTCGCAGTCGGGAAGAATTGCTGGTCTAATCGAATCATGAGTGCAAACTACGGCTCCCACGTCCGTGCCAGGATGTACGACCACGCGAATGGGACACTGCGCAACGGCGTGCTCCTGCAGCCGGCGTCGACGAGCAGGCGCTGGTGGGCGAGGATCCTCGACGCCGTCTTCGTCCTCGTCTTCACCGGGGTCGTCATCGGCATCGCTCTGGCACTCTCGGCAGTAGGTGTGATCTCACTCGATGCCGCGACCGGCGTCTGCCTCGCCAGCTACCCGCTCATGGCTCTCGTCTTCGGTGCCCTCTACGGCTGCACCGTCTCCCCCCCGGCCAGGCACTGTGCGGGGTCGTGTCGCTGCAGGCCGACTTCGGTCGACGCGTCGGCTTCTGGAGAGGCATGGGCCGCTACCTCGCTGTCGCGTTCTTCCCGATCGTGATCATCCTCGTCATCTGGACGTTTCTCGACGCACCAACCTTCGACTCCGTTCCGATCAAGGTCTTCCGCAGAACACCGCAGGCCAGATAGATTCTGCGCGTCGACTGCAAACCGCGATCGGCCCACTCGTCGCGCGGCTCATTCCGAAGTCAGCTTCTGCGTCCCGACGACGCTGAGCAGCTCCAACCGACTCGCGGTCTCGGTGCCTTCGAGCGGCAAGAACACGAGCAGCGAGATGTCGTCGTCCGCGGTGAGCAGCACTTCGCACCGGAATTCGAGCCGACCGAGTTCCCTGCTGGTGAAGACCTTGATGTCGGAACGCCGCACCGCGACTTCGTGCTGTGCCCACAGGCCTGCGAATTCATCGCTGATGGCGATGAGGTCGGCAACGAATTCTCTCACTCGTCGGTCTCTGGACCTGCGGGCGTACGTCGCCCGCAGGTCACTCACATGTGATGCCGAGATCCGTGACCAGGCCTCTTCCGGCATCGGTCGTGACCGGGGGTCCTCGAACCATCTCCAGATGAGGTTCCGTCCTCGTCCAGGCTCCTCCGGCAGGTCAGCCAACAGAATTCGCCCCAGCGGATTCTGCCAGACGACCTCGCCGAGATCGGTGACGATCACGGCCGGCACATCGACGAGCCGGTTGGCCACGGCGATGAGTCCGGGTCGGATGTGCCCGTCCGAACTGTGCGGCGGCACCGGATGCCCTGCGAGATGGAGCAGATGATCCCTCTGATCCCGGTCGCACTGAAGAGCCCGGGCGACAGCGTTGACGACACCGGCGGACGGTGTCGCTCCCCTGCCCTGTTCCAGGCGTGCGTAGTAGTCGACGGAGACGCCCGCGAGCATCGCCACCTCCTCACGCCTGAGCCCGGGCGTGCGCCGACGGACCGTGCCGCCCACACCGATCTCCTCGGGTCGCAGCTGCTCACGGCGTCGGCGGAGGAAATCGGCGAGCTCAGAACGATCGGTCATCCGCCCATTGTCCGCCCGCGGACGCTGAGTTTCCAGGCATAGGTTGTCCCTGGTTCGATCGGCCCTTCCCGATGGAGACCGTTGCGACCAGACTCTCAGTCATGACCACACACAGCGAAGCACAGACCATCGACCACCGCCGACTCGGAGCGTCCGGACCCCTTGTCACGTCACCGGGGCTCGGAGCCATGAGCATGTCCGGCGCCTATGGACCGACGACCGATGACGAAGGAGTCTCCGCGATCCTCGCGTACCTCGATGCCGGGGGAACCCTCATCGACACCGGGGACTTCTACGGAGCCGGACACAACGAGATGCTCATCGGCAGGGCTCTGCGGACTCGCAGCCGCGAGGATGTCGTCCTGTCGGTGAAGTTCGGTGCCGTGCTCTCCCCGGACGGCGCGTTCATCGGATTCGACGGACGCCCCGACGCAGTCCGCAACTCCCTGGCCTATTCCCTGCGCCGTCTCGGAACGGATTATGTCGACGTCTGCCGGCCCGCCCGGCTGGACCCGGATGTCCCGATCGAGGAAACTGTGGGCGCGATTGCCGAACTCGTCGAGGCCGGATATGTCCGGTCGATCGGTTTGAGCGAGGTCGGGGCGGAGACGATCCGCAGGGCGGCAGCCGTCGCGCCGATCAGCGACCTGCAGATCGAGTACTCCCTGCTCACCCGCTCCATCGAGTCCAATGGGATCCTTGCCGCCTGCCGCGACCTCGGCATCGGCATCACTGCCTACGGGGCGCTGGCGAAGGGGCTGTTCGCCGGCAAGACCGGCGGCAATCGGGCGATGTTCCCCCGCTTCCAAGGGGAGAACCTCGCCCACAACGAAACGATCGTCACGGCCTTGGGTGAGGTCGCCTCGGCGAAGGGGATCACACTGCCCCAGCTGGCGATCGCCTGGGTCGCGGCCCAAGGCGAGGACATCGTCCCCGTCGTCGGTTCGCGGACCGTCCAGCAGGTGCGTGCGACTTTGACCAGCACCGAGGTGGTGCTGAGTCCGAATGATCTCGCCGAGATCGACGAGGTGCTGACCGGCACCGAGGTGCGCGGCGATCGCTACCCGAGCGCACTCATGGCGCAGCTGGACAGCGAACGCTGATCGGCTCAGGCGTCGTCACTCGATCGAGCGACCGCCGAAGATCTGCTGCAGCGGGATCGATTCGTCCTGCCACGGGGTGAGGATCCATGCGACGAGATAGGCGCCGATTCCGAGCACGGGCAGCAGGAACGAGGCGAGGACGATGAGTCGCATGATCCAGACGTTGATGCCGGTCAACTCGGCGAGGCCTCCGGCGATACCGCCGAGGATGCGGTCGGGACCGCGACGGAAACCGAGTTTGCGGATGGAGTCGAAGAGTGAGTTCATGTCTTCGACTCTACGGATCCGCCGTCACCGCGGCACTGGTGTTGGCCGTCGAGGCCGATTGAGGAAAACCGGAATCTACGCCGATCCAGTAGCGGCGTTTGGGTGGTCCGTCACCGTTCTCGCGCACGTCCTCGAGGACTCCCCCGCACTGTTCGATCACACTCGCCGAGGCGGTGTTCGTCTCATCGCAGGTGACGAGCACGCTCTCGACACCGGCCGAGCGCAGTCGTTCGATCGAAAGTGACAGGATCTGCCGGGCGTATCCTCGGCGACGGAATTCAGGAGCGACCGCATACCCGACGTGACCACCCAGGGTGAACAGAAAATCGTTGAGTTCGTACCGGATGGAGGTGCGACCGACGGGTCGGCCGTCCACCTCGGCGACAAGGAACTCCGCACGACGGGGGCGGAGTGGTCGGCGGCGCGGAATCCGCCGCGCGGGTGTGCCAAGGAGGGGCGCCCGTCCAGGGCCCGTTCCAGGTCGGTCAGGCGTGCCGCCCAGTCGACCCGAGCGCTGCGGCGAAAGCGGACGAAGCCGCGAGCGACGTCGATCGCCCCGAGCATGGCGCGGACGAACATCAGCCCGACGATGGAGAGCACGTAGACCACCCCGAGCATCACATCGACGAACGGGAGGATGAACACGAGCCCGACCGCAGTGAAGCTGATCGCCGCCGGTAGGGCCTCGAAGAATCGGTACGGCCGGGTGCGCGAGCCCCTCGGCAGTTCGAGGTCGGCGGGCGGTGGTGCCACCGGCCCGAACGAGACGTCTCCTGTTCCCGAGTTCCGAGGACTGGGCGGCGACGGTCGGGACGGGCGATGAAGTGGGTGTGCTGAGGGTGGTGATTCGACGGCGGTGGCTGCTTCGCGGTTCGCTCTCACTCTCTTGATCCTGGGTGCCCCGACTGGACAGCTGTTTGTGTGCAGATGCAGGTCAGGTGAATAATTCGTGCCGGAGCCGTTCCTCCACCATCAGTTCTGAAACGTCGCAGGTCAGGTGAACGATCGGCACCCGAGGTAGAGTCGGTTCATGACATCTGCTGTCCGCCCCGCAGTCATCGCCGACGTCGCCGGAATGGCGCGAGTCCACGTCGACAGCTGGGAAGAGACCTACCGCGGGATCATGCCCGACGAATTCCTCGATGCTCCCGACCTCATCGATCGACGCCGACAGATGTGGACGCAGATCCTCGCCGAGACGGCCCCGCAGAAATACGTCAGCGCCGTTGCCGAACAGGATGGCCGGATCGTCGGCATTGCGATGTCCGGACCGCCGGAAACCGACGGAAGCGTCGAAGATCGGCACCTCTATGTTCTCTACGCCTATCGATCCATGCACGGCAGGGGCGTCGGCCAGGACCTCCTCGATGCGGTCGTCGATCCGACCGTGACGACTGCGCTGTGGGTGGCCGATCCGAATCCGCGTGCTCAGGCGTTCTATGCGAAGAATGGCTTCGTCGCCGACGGCACGGTCAAGACCGACGACTACGACGGGGTGTGCGAGGTGCGGATGGTGCGAGAGGCCCGGGCTGTGGATCGCGCCACCTGACGGCCTGTCAGGCCCAGATGACCCGGTCCTGCGCGCTGAGTTTCCCACCGGCACCGAGGTGGCCGAGCGTGAGTGCCCCATCCAACGGTCCGCCTGCGGGCTCGACGATGGTGATGGTCGGATCCAGTCGTGCGGCTTCGGTGCGGAATCCCTCGACGAGGTGGCTCCCCGCGGCCGCGACTCCCCCGGTGAGCGCGATGCGTACGGGCTTATCCGCGGCTCGGTTATCCGCACGTGTGGCGACAGAGCGCGGGACAGCGTCGGCAGGAGCCGAGGTCGACGAAGCGTCGCCACGGTGGGCTGCTCGCGCGGCCACGGCGCTGCGGGCGGCTTCCATCCCTGCTTCGCGGAGCAGATCGGCCGATGCCGGGTCTCCGCCGCCGGCCGCAGCGGCGATGTCGACGGCGAATTCGGCGAGGAGTCCGGCCCGGTCGCTGCGGGTATAGAACTGACCCGGCCACGAGGCGGGTGGGCCGAATCGTCTTATGGCAGCCTCGAGCAGCGCACGACCTCGTTCGTCGACACCGTCATGAGTGCGCAGAGCGAGTTCGAGACCAAGACGTCCCAGCCATGCTCCTCCCCCGCGATCGCCGAAGAGGTGACCCCAGCCATCGGCTCGTGACCATTCAGCTGACCAATGGCCAGCCTCGTCCGGACCCGGATGGGCGATGGCGATCGCCCCTGTCCCGAGCACGCTGATCGCCCCACCGGTCCCACCGAGAGCACCGAGGTGGGCGGTCACGGCATCGATGGCGGCGACTGCCGGCACGCCGAACTCGGACGAGATCTCGGCGAGAGCTTCGGCAGGATCCTCGGCAAGAGAAGCGATACCGGTCGCGCCGATGCCGATGCCGCCCACCTCGGAGAAGCGCTCCGACCAGATATCGGCGGCCGATCGCAGGAGGTCCCGGACGACGTGCAGAACGGTGCTGCCGCCCGGCCCGATCTCGATGCGCGGTCCGGCGATCTGGTCGACGATGCGTGGGACGAAGCCCGCGCTGTCAGCGATGACCGGTCTGCTAACGGCATTGCCACGATGGTCAGCAGCATCGCCGACGTCACCGAGTGCGGCCCGACTGCCGGTGCCGCCGATGTCGATGCCGAGGATCAGGCTCATGCGCCCACGGTACCCGGCCCGGGGTTGTCCTGGGCGGAATCGTCCGGTCCGGAGTCGTCCGGACCGGAGCCGGATCCGTCATCGGACGATCCGCCCGTCCGGACGAGCTCGGCGATCGCGGCCCTGACAGTTCCGTCATGGGACTCCAGGGTCGAAGCTGCCAGGGCGGGGGCCGCCTCGGTGAAGGAGACGACGATGGCGGTTTTGAGATCGCCGTCGCAGCGCTCGAGCAGGACCCTGGCGTCGGCATCGGTGAGGTCCGCGGCCTCGCGGAGGATGCGCACGGTGCGTTCGCGCAGCTTCGCGTTCGTCGCGACGACCGAGACCATGAGGTTGTCCCAGGTGCGGCCCAGAGCGACCATGAGCGCGGTCGAGAACCCGTTGAGGGTGAGCTTCTGCGCGGTGCCGGCCTTGAGCCTGGTCGATCCGGTGATCACCTCGGGCCCGGTGTCGAGGACGATGTGGTCATCGGCTTTCTCCGCCAGAGAGGCGTGCGGGTTGTTCGAGATGAGCACGGCGTGAGCACCATTCACCCGCGCCGCCTCGAGCGCCCCACCGACGTACGGGGTCGACCCGCTCGCGGCGATGCCGATGGCCACATCGTCGGGTCCGAGCTCCGCACCGGCCGCGGATCCGTCGGCCCCGGAGTCCTCGGCGTTCTCCACCGCGTTGACCAATGCCGCCTGGCCGCCGGCGATGTGCCCGATGACCCGGCCCGGTTCGAGGTTGAACGTCGGTAAGAGTTCGCTCGCATCGAGGACGCCCAACCTCCCGGAGGTGCCTGCGCCGAAGTAGTGGACGCGGCCGCCTCGGCGCATGCGTTCTGCCGCGATGTCGACGAGCTCGGCCAGCTGCGGGAGGGCGGTGGCGACCGCGTCGATGACGGCGTGGTCTTCGGCGTTGAGGACTCGCAGCACCCCGAGGGTGTCGAGGTCGTCGAGTCCGGAGCTGGCCGGATTGCGCTGCTCGGTCGGGGACAGCGGCCGCTGGGAGGAGGTCATGGACGGGGGCTTCCTTCCGCCTCGGCGAGGATCGGCTCTTCGACGACCTTCGTCTTGTGGCGCAGGCTGAGCAGGCCGCCGACGATGAAGGTGACGATGACGCCGAGCAGCGGGTACCACTGCCAGGCGACCCACACCTCACCGGTGACGTACTTCTCCATGACGAAGAAGAACGCGTTGCCGGCCACGGCCAGGGCGAAAGCGATGTTCGCATCCAGCGCCCGGGCCCGCTTGTTGACGATGCCGAAGACGAACGCCCCGAGCAGACCGCCGTACGTGATGCCCGCGATTCCGAGTGCGAGGATGACGATGTTGCCGGAGTCGGACTCGAAGATCGTCGCCGGCAGGATGAACGCGATGCCCCAGCCGATCGTCGCCCAACGTCCGACCTTGAAGCCCTGTTCGTCGGTCATCGGCGTGCGCTTGAGCTTCGCGTAGACGTCGTTGACCGTCGACGACGACAGCGCCGACAGGGACGAGGACAGGGTCGACATCGCCGCGGCGAGGATACCGGCCAACAGCAGCCCGGAGATACCGGCGGGCAGGCCCTCGATGATGAACAGCGGGAAGATCTCGTCGTCGCGAGTCAGGCCGAGATCGGCCGGCAGCGCGCGATCGTAGTAGGCCCACAGCGCCAGTCCGACGAGCAGGAAGATCGCGAACTGGACGACCACGACGAATCCGGAGGTGATGAGCGCCTTCTGCGCCTCGACCTTCGATCGGCAGGACAGGAGTCGCTGGACGATGAGCTGATCGGAACCGTGTGAGGCCATCGCGAACACGGCGCCGCCGAGCAGGGAGGGGATGAACGAGTTCGCCGCGTTGATCGGATTGCCCTCGAAGACGAAGATGTTCGTCTTCCCGGCCTCGACCGCCTCGGCGAACCAGCCGCCTCCGACCGAGGCGGAGATGATGATGATCGCGAGGATCCCGCCGAGGACGTAGAGGATCATCTGTGCCACATCGACCCAGATGACGGCCTTGATGCCGCCGATGAACGTGTAGACGATCGTGACCAGGGAGAGGACGACGATGATGACGAAGTAGTTCGTGTGCACGCCGAGCCCGTCGAGGATGACCTTGAGCGGGATGGCCGCGGCGAGCACGCGGATGCCGTCGGCGAGCAGTCGGGTGAAGAGGAAGGTCACGCCGGCCGTGGTCTGCGTCGACTGGCCGAAACGTTTGCCCAGGTAGGCATAGGCGGTGATCATCTCACCGTCGTAGTAGCGCGGCAGCATGAAGTAGGCGACGATGACGCGGCCGACGATGTAGCCGAGTCCGAGCTGCAGGTAGTTGAGGTCGCCGAGGTAGCTCATGACGGGGATGCCGATGACGGTCAGCGCGCTCGTCTCGGTGGCGACGACGGACAGGCAGACGGCCCACCACGGCAGGTCGCGCCCGCCGAGGAAGTAGCCCTTGAGGCTGCTCTGCTTTCCGCTCAGTGCCAGTCCCAGCCACGCCGTTGCGACGAGATAGGCGACGATCACCAGGAGGTCGATGATCTGCATTGGTCTCTCCTTGTTGGGGGTGTTGTGTTGGGGGTGTCTTGGTGGTGGTGGAGTGTGTCGGGTTGGGTTGGTCAGTCGTGGTCGGTGTGCCGGTGAGATCGCGCGGACGGTGCCGGCTGCGGTTCAGTCCGGCCGCGGTTCAGTCGGTCAGTCTCAGCCGAGCGGGTCGTCGGTGGAGGGGTTCGGGCAGCCGCAGCGGTCCGTCACCGGGGGTGAACCGACCCGCGATGCGCGGCCCGATCGCCCCGGTCAGGCTGGGCTGTGTGCCGTCGAGTCCGTGCCAGCTCAGCCATCCGAGGAGTGCCATGAGCAGGGCTTCCTTGCTGCCTTCGGGCAGCCCGAAGGCTTGGTCGGTGCTCGTGAGGGTGACACCGTCACCCAATTCCTCGCCGAGGCGGCGCATCAGCTCCGGATTCCTCGTCCCACCTCCCGAGGCGATGACGGTGGTGACATTGTGGTCTCGGACCGCCTCGGCGATGGTGCGCGCGGTCAGCGCGGTGACCGTGGCGATCTGATCATGCTCGCCGAGGTGGGGGTGGGCTTCGAGGTATGAGTCGAGGTAGGCGGCGTGGAAGAGTTCCTTGCCCGTCGATTTCGGGGCGGGACGTGCGTAGAAGGGTTCGGTGAGGAGTGCGGCGAGCAGATCCTCGTCGACGGCGCCGGCCGCGGCGAGCGTGCCGTCGCGGTCATAGCCCTGCCGACCGTCGGTGATGCGGCGGGCGAGGATGTCGATGAGGGCGTTGGCCGGTCCCGTGTCGAAGGCGATGGGATCCTGGCCTGGCGCGATGACGGTGATGTTCGCGATTCCGCCGAGGTTGAGCACCGCGGCCGGCGCCTCGGCGTCGGAGAGCAGAAGGGAATCGAGCAGCCCGACGAGCGGGGCGCCCTGTCCCCCAGCAGCGACGTCACGGGAACGGACGTCGGAGAGCACGGGCACGCCGAGGCGTTCGGCGATGAACGCCGGCTGTCCGAGCTGGAGGGTCGACGTGACGTGTCCGTCGGAGATGTCGTGGCGGACCGTCTGACCGTGGCTGACGATGAGGTCGGGAGTCAGGTCGTGGTCGGTGCAGAGTTCGGACAGGGCGTCGGCGCAGAAGCGTCCGAGCCGGGCGTCGACGCTGCTGACCAGCGACAACGGCAGCTCTGCCGGTTCGAGAAGGCGAAGGATGTCGGCGGAGAGCCGGTCGTCGAACGGGGTTTCGCGTTCGGCGAGGATCCGCACGGTCAGGGTGGTGGGGTCGGCGCCGACGAGGTCGAAGGTGGGGGTGGGTTCCGTGTCGCTGATGGGGTCGGGCCGGAATTCGACGATGACGAGGTCGAGGCCGTCGGCGGAGGTTCCGGTCATGAGTCCGGCGATGATCATGGCTGCAATCCTCCTGTGTGGTCGGGAACGGCGGCCGGAGCGGTGCCGGTTGGGACGGTGTCGGTGGGAACGGCTTCGGCTGCGGCCGGGGCGGGGACGGTGAGTTCGGTGCGGACCTTGTAACGGTCGCCTCTGTAGACGGAGCGGACGAACTCGAAGGGGCGGTCATCGGCTCCGCGGGAGATGCGTTCGAACAGCAGCGCCGGTGAGAGCTCTTCGACGCCGAGGTGCTTCGCTTCAGCGGCGTCGAGGAGGGTCGGTTCGATCGTCTGCACACTGTGGTTGAGGCGGATGCCGAAGTTCCGGCGCAGCAGTTCGTAGAAGGACTGGTCCTCGAGGTCGTCGGCGCTCAGCCCCGGCACGAGAACCGAGGGGACATGGAGTTCTTCGAGGGCGATCGGTTCGTCGTCGGCCAGGCGCAGGCGCAGGATCGCGATGACCTCGTCGCCTTCGGCGATGTGGAGTCGGCGAGCGACGTGCGCGCCCGCCTCGGCGGTGTCGAAGCTGAGGATATGGGACCCGGGACGCATTCCGCGGGCGAGCATGTCCTCGGTGAAGGAGCTCGCCGCAAGCGGTTGGTCGAGTTTCGGACCGAGTGCGAAGACTCCCGTGCCGTGACGCCTGCGGACCATGCCTTTGGCGACGAGTTCGTCGATGGCGCGGCGCAGGGTCATCCGCGAGATGCCGAGAGTCTCGGCGAGCTGTCGTTCCGGAGGGAACTGCTCACCGGCGGCCATGCTCTCGAGGCGGTCGAGGAGCTGGTCGCGGATGGCGTGGAATTTCGTCACACCACCATTGAGGCACAGGACACACCCTGATTTCAAGACCACTGGTCTATTTTATGTCGGGAGCGGGGAGTTCGACCTATCGCCGCGCTCGCGAATTCCGTGCGCGCCCGCCTCCGTGCGCGCCCGCTTCCGTGCGCGCCCGCCTCCGTGCGCGCCCGCCTCCGTGCGCTCCTGCTCAGGTAACGCGAAACTCGAAAATGTCGTCGCCAGTGACGCCTTTTTCGAGTTTCGCGTTACCTGAGGCGCTGTCGGCCTGCGCAAGGCTGGAGGGGAGAGGGGTTCACGAATGCCGTTGAGGTTCCTAGCATGGGGATATGACTGCATATACCGGACAGGAACTGCTCGACACACTCAACGACAAGGGCCTGGCCGACTGGCAGGCCCGCAATGACTCGATCGGAACGCGGCTGCTCACCGGCGACTTCGCCACCGGCCTCGACCTCGTCAACAAGATCGGTGCCGCCGCCGAGGAGGCCGGCCACCACCCCGACATCACCCTGACGTTCCCGCACGTCGACATTCAGCTGACCAGCCACGACACCGACGCCGTGACCGAACGCGACCTCGACCTCGCCGTGACGATCAGCAAGCTGGCCGCCTCGGCAGGGGTGAAGGCGGACCCCATCGCCGACTGACCGACCGCTCCCCATCGCCGCCTGACCGACCGCTCCTTATTGCCGGTCAGCCGACCGTTCGTTCACCGGACGGGTCCAAGCACCGGGCGGATCACAACGCGGAGACTGCCGTCGCACACGCTCCATGCCTGCGGACACGGACTGTACTAACCTGAGACCGACCAACCCTGCGTATCCCGGGAGACAGCGTGTACCAAGCCGCCGAGAACCGCTACGACTCGATGACCTATCGCCCAGTCGGCCGGTCCGGGCTCGTCCTGCCCGCCCTGTCGTTGGGCCTGTGGCACAACTTCGGCGACGACGTCGCGTTCCAGAACCAGCGCGACATCGTCCGCCGAGCCTTCGACCTGGGCATCACGCACTTCGACCTGGCGAACAACTACGGCCCTCCTCCGGGTTCGGCGGAGACGAACTTCGGTCGGCTGCTGCGCGAGGACCTCCGCCCCTACCGCGATGAGCTCATCATCTCGACGAAGGCCGGCTGGAACATGCATCCGGGTCCCTATGGAGGTCCGGGAGGCAGCCGCAAATACCTGCTGGCCAGCCTCGATGCCTCGTTGCGCCGGCTCGGCCTCGACTATGTCGACATCTTCTACTCCCACCGTCCCGATGCGACGACTCCTCTCGAGGAGACCATCGGTGCTCTCGACACCGCGGTGCGATCGGGTCGCGCCCTCTACGCTGGCATCTCCTCATACTCCGCGGCCGACACTGCCCGTGCCTCACAGATCGCGCGCGACCTCGGCACCCCGCTGCTCATCCACCAGCCCTCCTACTCGATGATCAACCGGTGGATCGAAGACGACGGGCTGCTCGAGACCACCGACGACGAAGGTCTCGGCGTCATCTGCTTCTCCCCTTTGGCGCAGGGTCTGCTCACGGGCAAGTATCTCGGAGGCGTGCCTGCGGATTCGCGTGCCGGCAGGTCCACGCCGTCGTTCAGGGACGGGTTCCTCAGTGAGGGCAACCTCGCCCGCATCCGGTCGCTGGGCGACATCGCCGCCGCCCGCGGACAGTCCCTGGCGCAGATGGCACTGGCCTGGGCGCTGCGCGACGAACGGGTGTCCTCGCTGGTCATCGGGGCCAGCCGGGTCGAACAGCTCGAGCACAATGTCGCGGCCCTCGATGCCGCGCCGCTGAGAGCCGATGAAGAGAAGGCGATCGACGAGTTCGCTGTCGACTCGGGTGTCGACATCTGGGGCGATGCCCGTCGCAGCACAGCGGAATGAAGCGCGGCCGCACCACCCCGGAGTGTGGCGCGGCCGGAGTCAAGCGCGACCGCAGCACCGCAGAGTGAGACGCGGCCGCAGCACAGCGGAATGAGGCGCGGCCGCGTTCAGCGGTGAAATTCGACGGGGATCGAGTACGGAGCGAGGAGCCCCCGCAGCTGATCGATAAGCTGCGTGAAGCTTGCTGGGCTCGTGTGCATGGACAGGTCGCCCCGAATGTCCGGGCCGTCGCGCCGACGGATGACGAGCTCGTGGATGATGCGCGATCTGCCGACCAGCGTGGCTGCCAGCTCATTGCCTGCGGTCTTGCCCATGGTCGTCGACCACAGGATCGGCCGGGGCCCGATGCGAGCGTGGATCGAGACGAGATCTGCGTAGGCCACCGAGCCCATACCAACCACCGAGATCCCGTGCACGTCGACGGTGAGCACCGGTTGCCGCGCGACCTTGCGCAGGGATCGGACCCGCCGGAGAATGACGACGGCGACAGTCGTGAAGACGACTCCGCATACCGTGACCCCTCCGCCGATCGCCCATCGGGCGATGGCCTTGTTGCCCGAATCAGCTGTGGAGATCGCGTCGAGGAGGAAGCCTCCGAACAGCAGGAAACCGAGACCGCAGAGCAGCGCCCACCCACCGATGATCGCGCAGACGATCCCGACGATCCGCGAATACCCTGAGATCCTGGACACGGCGCGGGGATTCGCCGGCAGCACCCACGCGTTCCGGTCACGCACCAACATGCGTCCAGACTAGCGTGTCGACGCCTGCCGCCCCACCGCCTCGGACCAGCTGGCCTCGACAGCGTCGAGCAGCGCCCCCGTGTGATCGCGCCACCGCGGTCTGAACGCATAGACGCACGCGAGTCGGATAAGGGTGGCCCGCTCATACACGCTCACCCTGCCCGGATCGATCCCTATCGCCGAGGCGACCCTGGCGATTTCTTCGATGACCACGGCCGCCTCGGCGGGGGTCCACAGACCCTGGTCGGTGCGCCACCGCGCGTGGGCTAGAAGGTTGCCGAGATCGAGTGCACGTTCGCCCATACAGGCCGTGTCGACATCGAGCAGCCCCGGTCCGGCGACCGGATCCCACATGATCTGTTTGTCGTGCAGGTCCCTGTGGATGAGTCCGAAAGATCCGTCCCTCGCCGAGGCGGCCCCGCCATTTCGTTCGACCGTGGCCTGGCCATCAGGTTCAGCCGCAGCCCCAGCGGTGAGCTCGTTCGTGACCTCGGCGATGAGCTCGTCGATCGCTTCCAGGTCAGTGCCAGCCCGGTCTGTGTCCGTCCGGTCAGTGCCAGTCCTACGTCTGGCCGTCCGATCGGTGCCCGTCCGATCAGTACTCGTCCGGTCTGTGGCAGTCCTGCGAGCGCCCGTCCAGGGCACGGAGTCGGCGCCGAGCACGGACCGGACACGGTCGCGCCAGGTGCGGAGGACATCGGCCTCGGCAGCGGCGTCGTGGACGGGCATCGTCGCAGTCGGGGGCGTCGCCTTCGCCCAGGCGCCGAGGGACTCGGCCCAGGCTCGCGACCAGTTTCCACCGAGCTCGGCAGGATCGTGGAGTTCGACTCCGGGCACCCCGCTGAGCACCACCGTCGAGGTGTCGGACCGCAGGACCTGCGGGAGTGTGAAACCGGGGAGGAATCCCGCTGCGCGGCGCTGCCCGGCGATGACATCAGAGGCCCTGCCGTCGCGTACGCATTTCGCGAAGGTGCCGTCGGGCAGTCGGACGACGGCACGCTTGCCCGGCCGGTGCGAGACCAGTCGGCCTCCCCGCTCGAGCTGCCCGGTGAGTCCGGGCAGTTTCGGGTCGCGGGCCGCGTCGAGGACCCTCACGCGTTGTTCGTCGAGGTAACCGACCCGGATCCCGTGACTCGGATGCACCGCTTCCCACGCAATGCGACCTCGACTCGCCGGCCAAGCACGTCGCACCGGCCAGTCCAGCCCGTCGATCGTGACCGTGTCAGGGATGTGCACAGCGGTGTCGGCATCCTCCGTGCTCATGCCGTCGCTCCTTCCCGGCAAGCGCCGCCACTCGGACTGACGGGCCCGTCGCCCGCGCTGTGCGTCCTGCCCTCCGGACTGTGTGTCCCGTCAGCTTGACTGCGAGCCCCGCCCGCCGAGTTATGCGTCCCGCCCTCCGGGTTGCACGTCCCACCACACGGACTGTGCGTCCCGCTCGCAAGTGCGCCGATCGCAGAGTCGATGATCCGCATCGTCTCGGCCTTCCAGGTCGCAGAGCAGCTGCGCCACGGTTCGAGGGCGGACACCAGCATCGCCCAGGCCGCCCACGCGCCGAGGTCGGTCTCCTCTCCGCCGGCCGCACGGTAGCCGTCGAGGAAGGGCTGCTCGAGCTCGTGCAGCTCGGTGTTGCCGCGGCAGGCGGCGATCCACCGGCCCAGGTCCATCCCGATCGGCCCGCTTCCGGCTCGGTCGAGGTCGATGATCCGGCATTCGGAATGGCCGATGAGCACCTGGTCGGGGCTGAGGTCTCCGTGGATCTCCCGCAGATCCGGCTCCGCTCCGACGCGCGGTCGCAGTCCGTCGAGCAACCCGGCGACATCCGCCTCTCGTTCCGGCAGCAGCCGAACGAGTGACCGGCAGACTGTCTCGCCCTGTTCGACGGCCTCGCCCTGATCGATCGGGTTGCCAGTCGCGCGCCCGTCCTCCTCTGCCGGACCACCTCGGTGCAGCTCGGCGACGATCACGCCGACCTCTTCGGCGACAGTCGGGTTCGGGTGTCCGTGCAGGTCACCGGTCCCCCACCACGGCGAACGGGTGGCGGTGCGGCGACGGCCGACGAACTCGACCGGCAGGCTCGGCAGCTGGGCCCTCTGCCACCGTTGGGCCGCCTCGGCGAGGTGGGTCTGGGATTCCGCACTGATCCGCACGAATTCCGGCGCCTCGCCGACCGGGGTGTGTTTGAGCAGCAGCCGCCGCGCGGGGTTGTAGCCGATGATCTCCAAATCCCCGCCGAGGTGGTCGAGCGCCCGCGCGACGGGCTTGCCGAGCCTGGGGTCGGCAAGCACCCCACCGCTGACCAGCACGGCGCCCGTCGCACCCGCCGACTGCGGTTCGGCCGCCTCGTGGATGGTCAGCTCCTGTTTGTTCCGGGCGGCACGCCGCCGCGCATTGGCGAGTTTGTCCGGGCTCGTCAGCACCGCGGTGAACCCCCAGTCGGCGAACTCGCCGAGGTGGCCGGCCACCTCTCGCCGCCATGCGACGATGGCGCCGCGCCCCGGCTTCACGCGGATCCGAAGAGGCCGAACCGCGAAGCCCAGCTGCCGGGACAGCTCCTCCCCGGATCGCAGCTGGTCGATAAAGGGCAGCTGCGCGAACCGCGTGTCCACGGTGTCGACTGCCGATGCGGTCATGATGCGGCTCCTACCTGGACGGATGCTCTGCCGATGGTCGGCGGCTCTGCCGGTCGCGGCACCACGTCAGGAGCCGCGACCGGAACCGAGTCGAGCACCGGGGCCTGAACCGGGGCGTCGGACGCCGCGGGCGCTGGCGGTCCCGCGGACATCGGGTCGGACATCCCACCGGGCACGCTGTCGGCCTCGTCGGCCTGCGAGCGGATCCACCGCGCGAACCGGCTGCCCTCGGCCGCCGCGAGTTCGCTCGGCGTACCGTCTTCGACGATCCGCCCGTTCTCGAGCCACACCGCCCGGTCAAGGTCGCGGATCATCGCCACGTCGTGGCTGATGACGATGCTCGTGCGCCCCCGTGTCAGCGCGGTCACGGAGTCGGCCACCTCGGCGCGGGTCTGCGGGTCGAGCCCCGTCGTCGCTTCGTCGAAGACGACGACCGGGGCGTCGCGGACCAGGGCCCGGGCGATGGCCAGGCGCTGCCGCTGCCCGCCGGAGAGCGTGTCTCCGCGGTTGCCGAGCTCGGTGTCGTAGCCGTCGGGAAGAGAGCGGATGAACTCATCGGCACGGGCCGCACGGGCGGCGGCGACCACCTCGGCGTCGGTGGCGTCGAGCCGGCCGTACCGGATGTTCTCACGCACGCTCGCGGCGAAGAGCACGGACTCCTGGAGGAGGACGGACACGTTCTGCCGCAGGGAGGCGCGGGTGACGTTGTGGGTGTCGTAGCCGTCGAGGTAGATCGAACCGGAGTCCGGTTGAGACAGCCGCATCAGGTAGCTCATCAGGGTCGATTTTCCGGCCCCGGAGGCACCGAGTATGCCGATCTTCTGTCCTGCTGGAATGAGCAGATCGAGCTCGTCGAACAGCGGCCTGCCGTGCCCATCGGTCGAGGTGATGCGGTTGAAGACGACGTCGCCGCAGACCGGGCCCATGGACACGGCGTCGGGGGCGTCGGCGATCTCGACGGGTTCGTCGAGGAGGTCGGCGATCCTCTCCCCCGAGGCGGCCGCGCGGGCGATCCGGCCGGTGTATTTGGCCATGTCCCGCAGCGGCTTCATCGCGATCTTGAGGTAGAGGAGGAAGAGGACGAGGTCACCCGGGGACATCGCCCCGCGCAGCACCTGCCACCCGCCGAAGGCGAGAACGAGGGCCTGCGAGATGCCGACGAGGACATCCGTGGAGCGTTCGAGCCCGGCGGCCAGACGGCGTGCCCGCACCCCAGCTTTGAGTGCGCGTTCGTTGCCGTCGGCGAAGTCGCGGGCCACGGTCTTCTCGAGTCCGTAGGCCTGGACGACGCGGATGGCACCGAGCGCCTCGGCGGCGGATCCGACGAGTCGGCCCTCGCCCTTGCGGGTGGACCGGGAGGCCTTCGTGATCTTCGGGGTCGCCGCCTTCGACAGCAGTCCGTAGACCGCCGCCGTGACGAGCACGATGGCGCTGAGCACCGGGTCGAGGATGACCATGACGACGAGCAGGACGGCGAGGGTGATGACATTGCCGACCAGGGGCAGGCCCGCGGTGACGGCGACCTCCTGCAGCCGTCCGATGTCACCGACGAGTCGCTGTGAGGTGTCTCCGATCGAGGCCTTCGAGTGGTAGCGCAGCGACAGGGACTGGACGTGGTCGAACACGCGTGAGCGCAGTTGGGTGGCCACGCGTGCGCCGGCGAGGGCGAAGCAGATCGTCGAGGCGTAGTTCGCCGCGGCCCGTCCGCCGACGATGACGGCCAGGCCGATGGCCACGACCGCGAGCGTCGTGCCGACTCCGGCGTCGAGACCGAACGTCGGGGCGATCTGGGCGCCCAGGGCCGCGGTGACGGCGTCGACGGCGATCTTGATCGGCCAGGGTTCGAGGATGCGGAAGACGACGTCGGCCAGCAGTGCGGCCATCCCGCCGATGATCAGCCACGTGTGCCGGCGCAGGTGCGGACGGATGATCCGCAGGGTCCGCCGCAGCGCCGAGGCCGTGAGCTTCTTGCCGCTCATGAGATCACCGCCGAGGCGGGGTGCCGTCCTGACACCGGCATCCTCATGTCGATGGGGGCGGCACCGGCATCGACGGCGGCGGTTTCTCCGGCGGCTGTGTCGCCGGCGGTTCCCGTCACCGGTGCGAGGATCTGTTGGCACCGACGGGTCCAGGAATGGCGGGTCAGGGCCTCTGCGCGGGCGCGTGCTCCCATCGTCGTGCGCAGTTCGGCGTCGTCGATGAGTCTCTGCAGGGCGCGGGTGAGATCAGCGGTGTCGGCCGGGTCGGTGAGGATCGCGGCTCCGGTTCCTGCGAGCACGCCGGGGATCGCGCCGACCGACGAGGCAACGACGGGCAGTCCGGCGGCCAGGTATTCGTAGACCTTGAGTGGCGAGAAGTAGTTCTCCCCCGCCGGGTAGGGGGCGACCGCGATGTCGAATTCTCGCAGCGCCTCCGGCACGGCTTCGGGGGCGATGGCACCGTGGAAGTGCACACGTCCGTCCAACCCGAGCGTACGCACCCGGTTCTCGAGCGCCTCGGATTCGGGGCCGTGGCCGACGATGTCGACGTGAAAATCCCCGACCAGTCCGGCGCAGGCGGCGATGAGCCGATCCGTGCCGTGCCAGGGTTTGAGCGTGCCGACGAACCCGATCCGCACCGGACCGTGAACATTCGCAGGTCCCCCACCGGGGCGGTCCTCTCGTATCGCGTCACCGCTGGGCGACCCGCATCCTTCCCCGCCGAGGCGGCCGTGATCTGACCGTGGGGTGATGCGTTGCGTGTTCACTCCGTTCGGGACGACGCTGACGTCGTCGAGGCCGGGATAGTCGGTGCGGACCCAGTCGGCGACGAGTTCGCTCACGCACACGATGCGTGCGGCTCCGGCAAAGCTCGCCGCGGTGGCACGGGCGGCGTGTTCGGCGTGGACGAGTCCGCGGTGGGTCCGCTGCTCGTCGAGCAGAGGCGCATTGACCTCCATGATCAAAGGCACGTCGAGGCGCTGACCGATCCGAGCCCCGGCCGTGGAGAGCAGCGAATACCGTTCGTAGACGAGGTCGAACCCCTGCCCCGGGGCGACCGCCGTGTCCGTGACCAGGTCGGCGAGCATATCGGACAGTCGCAGCAGAGCGATCTCACGCTGGGAGCGGTCGAGACCGCGCGGCACCTCGAGCCGGGTGACATCGAGGTCGGCGAGATCGGCGGGCACGTCGTCATCGGTGCGGGTGCAGAAGACGCTGACCTCATGACCGAGTGTTCGGAAGGTGCGCACGACTTCCTGGACGTGGACGCTGGCACCTTTCGTGCCGAAGACTCCGATGCCGGGGTCGAGGAGGACATAGGCGATTCTCATGACACTGACTCCATTTCACGGACGGTCGGAACGGCAGGGACTGCCCCAGGCACCGCCGCAGCGTCGGCCAGGCTCGCGAGCTGCCCCGCTTGGACGGCCGAGTCGTGCAAACGGCATACCCGGTCGCGGGCGGCATCGGTGACCGCACGGATGCGGGCGGGATCCGTGCGGAGGGCGGCGGCCACCTCGGCGATGGTGGAGGCGATGTTCGCCTCATCGGTGCCGTCGACGAGCCACCCGGTCCCGCCATGGTCGATGACCTCGGGCACGGCGGTGACGGCCCCGGCGATGCAGGGAATTCCGGTGGCCATGCCCTCGAGCAGCACGGTGGGCAGGCCGTCGGCGTTGCCGTCGGAGCCGATGACGAACGGGGAGACGAGGATGTCATGGTCGGTGAGCATGTCGCGGACCTCGGCCTGAGTCAGCGCTCCGTGGAAGGTGACGAGGTCGTCGAGTCCGAGTGCGTGGGACTGGGACCGCAGATCCTCCTCGAGGGGGCCGGTGCCCACGAGGTCGAGGCGGCAATCCGTTCCTTCCCTGCGGAGGCGGGCGAGCGCGTCGAGGAGATGGGCGAACCCCTTCTTCTCGACGAGGCGGCCGACGGCCAGCAGTGAGGGCACCTCCCCCGTCGTTTCCTGCCTGGGCCGGTACGGGAATCGGTCGAGTTCGAGGCCGTTGCGCACAACGAGGATCCGGTCGGCCAGCTCGGGGCCGAGCACCGTGGACAGATAGCGGCGGTTGTATTCGCTGATCGCGACGACATGGTCGGCGTCCGCGGTCTTGCGGGCCAGATCTGTGAGCACGACATCCTCGTGGAAGATGTCCTTCGCATGCGTGGTGAAGGAGTAGGGAATCCCCGTCAGCGCCGAGGCGGCCCGGGCCACGGTTGTCGACACCGATGCGAAGTGCGCGTGCAGGTGGGTGACCTCGTGGTCGAGGGCCAACCGGGCGAGGGTGAGAGCTTGGATCGCATCATCGTGGCCCAATTCCATGAGCTCGCCGAGGCGGCCGGGCACTGCCGCGGCCATGCGCGGTTCCGCTGCCGCCTCGGCGAAGGTCTGCCAGAAGCTGCGGGCACTCGAGGGCCGGTCGATGTGGATGACCTCGGCGCGGACGCGGGCGAGTTCGGGGTGGAAGCGGGTGTCCGTGCTCGGGCGCAGGGAGAAGATGACGAGGTCCTCTCCGGCGGCTTCGCGGGCGAGGATCTCGGAGACGATGAAGGTCTCGGAGAACCGCGGGTACATCTTGAGTACATAGGCACGGCGGCCGGGATGTCTTTCCGTCGGAGCGGTCGTGGTTGCCGGTGGACGCGGTGTCGGCGTGGCCGGCGTCGAAATGGTTGGTGTCTGTTCAGACAGCATGGCTGGTCTCCTCCAGAGCGATGGACAGACGGGCGGACGGTGCTGTGTCGGTCACGGTCGGTGCGGTCGCAGAGATCGGCAGGGCCGCCGTCGTCGGTGCCGGTTCGGATGCGAGTGCCGTTGCCTCGGCGCGGTCATCTGCGATGAGGTCCGCTGCCAGGCGGGGAACGGTGGCCAATCCGGTGAGATCGATATGGGAGCGGTCTGTGGGTCGCCCGACCCGGCCGGCGAACCATTCGCTGAGCACATCGGCGTCGAGGCGCTCGATCGTATGGGCATCGACCGCTCCGGCTGCGGAGAGGGCGAATGCCCGCCTGGGCTGCTCGGCCCGATGACCCTTGCGGGGGACGACAAGCGCGGGAGTATCGGTGGCCATGAGCTCGGCCAGAGTGTTGTAGCCGCCCATGCACACGACCGCCTCGGCGGAGGCGACGAGTCCGGGGATGTCGTCGCAGTGGCGGATGACGGTGGTGGCCCCACCGGCACGTGCACGCAGTCGGTCGAACTCCTCGGTGGCCATCTGCGGACCTGTGACGATGAGGTGACGGTGGCCGTCGGGCGGATCGGCGTCGACGGCGATGGAGGCGAGGCTTCCGCCGTCGGATCCCCCGCCGAGGCAGGTGAGGAGGAACCGCTCGGAACCGAACTCTGCCTCCGCGGTGTCGGCTGCTTCGGCACCGACCGGCTGCGCGCTCGCTGCGTCGGCGCCCACTGGCAGTGGGCCGCCGTCAGCGGGGCGGCCCTGTGACAGGTAGCCGGTGGTCACGGCCTTGGACGCAAGCGGAGCCGGCACTTCCCCGGTGGACCGGGGATCGTAGACGTCCGGGTCACCGTAGATCCAGACCGTGTCGAAGGATTCGGCCACGCGTGCGGGCCCTCCGACCTTCTCCCATTCGGCAGCGATGACGGACGGGGTGTCGAGGACTTCGCGCAGGCCGAGGACGGTGCGGCAGCCGTGGCCCCGAACCCGGTCTATGGCCTCGGCGAGTTCGCCGCCGATGCCGAAGGGGTGCCGGTCGACGATGAAGAGCTCGGGCCGCTGCTGATCGAGGATCGCCGAGATCGCCGCCGCCCGCAGTGCCCTCAGCCCCTGCATCGAGGAGGCGAGCGCCCGGGGCACGTAGCCGCCGGGTGCGGGAGTGACTCCGGGCAGGATCACCCAGTCCCACCCATCCGGCAGGTCGAATCGCGCGGCCTCGGGACTGCTGGCGATGAGCAGACCGGAGACCTCACGGCCGGTCAGTGCCGGCAGGTCCCGGGCCAGCGCAAAAGCCAGTGCCCGGTTGCGGCGGATGTGGCCCAGTCCCAGCGAGTCGTGGGAGAACAGTGCGACTCTCAAGCGTCTTCTCATACATCTCAGCTTGTCGGCTGTGCTTAAGATGAAGTTAAGACGCGGATGAGAAAGATCTTAGGTTCAGTCCACGCGGTATCCGAAGCCCCTCACGGTAGTGACGAAATCGGAGCCGAGTTTCTTGCGCAGGTACCCGATATAGACGTCGACGACGTTCGAGCCGGGGTCGAAGTCGAATCCCCACACATGGGAGAGCAGCTGTCCGCGGGAGAGGACGTTGCCGCGGTTGCGCAGCAGGATCTCGGCCAGGGACAGTTCCCGAGCGGAGAGCTCGACGAGACGGTCTTTGACCCACACCTGTCTCTTGAGCAGGTCGATGCGCACCTCGTCGCGAATGAGCTCCGTGACCTCCTGCTCCTGCGGACTCTCCTTGAGCCGCAGACGGACCCGAGCCAGCAGTTCCGCGAACCGGAAGGGCTTGATCATATAGTCGACCGCCCCTGACTCAAGAGCGTAGATCGTGTCGTCCGGGTTGTCCCGGGCGGTGAGCACGAGCACCGGCAGTTCGGGTCGTCGCTCGCGCAGATGTCTCAGCACGCTGAATCCGTCGAGTCCGGGCAGACCGATGTCGAGGATGACGAGTGCGAAGTCTCCCGTCAAGGCCAAGTCTCGCCCGGTGAGGCCGTCGGCGGCGGTCTGCGGACCGAATCCGGCGGCGGTCAGGCCCTTCGAGATGAAGGCGGAGATCCGCTGTTCGTCCTCGATCACGAGAATGCTCTTCACTTCTGTCCTTTCGGCAGGATCATGCGGAACTGTGCACCGATGGTGGTCGGGTCGAGCACGACCGTGCCTCCGTGCGCCTCGGCGATGGCCGTGATGATTGACAACCCCAGCCCGAAGCCGGCCCCGTCGGTCGACCGGCGGCAGAAACGATCGAAGATGTCCTCGGCGATCTCGTCGGGCACGCCCTTGCCTTCGTCGCGGACCCAGATGTGCACGGATTCGGAGTCGTCGCGGGCACCGAAGACGATCACCTGACCGTCCTCGGTGTGCTCGACGGCATTGGACGCCAGCTGGAGAAGCGCCTGTGTCAGGCGCTGTCTGTCTCCGTGGAAACTCAGCGTTTCGGGCACCTCGAGGCCCCACTCCCGATCTCCCAGTCCTTTGGCCTTCGCCAAGGAATCGGACACGACCACAGTGATATCCACCTCGGCGAAACGCACGAAATCAGGGCGTCGGGCACGGGCCAGCAGGAGCAGCTCTTCGACGAGGCGGCCCATCCGATCCGTCTCATCGAGCAGCATCGCCCGCGTCTCCTCGACGTCACCGACGTCCTCTGCATTCATCGTCTCGAGGTGACCGCCGAGGATGGTCAGCGGGGTGCGCAGCTCATGCCCGACATCGTCGAGGAACCGCCGCTGAGCTTCGAAAGCCGCCTCGAGACGGTCGAGCATGTCATTGAAGGTGTGCCCGAGTTCGGCAATGTCGTCATGGCCCTTCGTCTTCAGGCGACTGCTGAGGTCACCGCCGGAGATCGACTGTGCGGTCCGCCTCAGCTCGGTCACCGGTGACAGCAGCCGTCGCGCCAGAAGTGAGGAGAGACCGGCGATGAGCAGGGTGGCGGCGAGCGCGACGACGACATAGATCTGCATGATCTGCACGAGGTCGGCGTGGCTGGCCGAGACGTTGTGGACGACGACGAAGGCTCCCGCCCCGTTCGTCGCGGCCGCTCCGCCCGCGACTTCGCCGACGCCCTTCGTCCGGGTCGTCGAGTCGGTGGGCGCGGTCTGGGTGTCCGTGGTCGTGGCGGCTCCCGCCTCGGCGCCGGTGATGGGCAGAACGAAGCCTTCGTACTCGACGTCGCCGACGGTCAGGCGGATCTCCCCGCCTTTCTCGGCCGCACCAGCCACGGCCTTCTCGAAGGCGCTCGAACTGCCGAGGAGGTCCTCCGGTTCGCCCTGATAGAGCACTCTGCCGTCGGTGAGGAAGGCGAAGAGCACCTCGTCCTCGTCCGGCCTGTTCTGGGCGAGGAAATTGCTGAGGATCTCGTCGACGGAGGCGAATGGTCTGCCGGTCTGCGGGTCGATTCCGTTCTCGGAGAACGTCCGCATCTCGTCGATCTCTTGGGACATCGAGGCGGTGGTCCGGCTGGACACGTTGTTCGACTCCACGGTGTAGAGGATGAGGCCGACGATAGAGAGTGTGAGCACGGACAGCGCGGCGACGGTGATGGTCAGCCGGTTCTGAACGGTCAGCCCGACGCGCCGCTCAGTCGTCATCGTCGTCCCCGTCATCGTCATCGTCATCGTCATCATCGTCGCCGTCATCGTCATCGTCGTCGTCGGGGACTTCGCGAGGTGGGTTGGGCACCGGTTCGTAGGAGTGCTCGATCTCCTGCGGGTCCGCATCTCCGGACTCTCTGCCGTCCGATGTGCGGCCGTCGGTGGCGCTGCCACCGGAGTCTGCCTCGGCAGAGCTGTCGGCGTCTGGATCGGGCATCGTCGGCTCGGAGGTCTCCGTCGGTTCGGGGGTGACTTCCACCGGGCTGAGATCCGGCGGTTCGGATTGGGCGGTATTGCGCACGATGAGGACGGTCAGCAGTGCGAGCATGATGACGAGACCGGCCACAACCCAGCCGAGGATCTTCGATCGCCCACCCATACCGACCACATTGCCCAAGGCCTGCGGCAAAGTCGAGCCGGAGGCGATGAGAGTCTTCTTAAGCGGGATGTTCGGGCGCCTGTGATACCGTAAGCGCCGACCGCACCGACGACCCGCAGGAGCCCACCGATGAGCGACGATCGCGCGGACCGCGACGAGGCAGAGCCCGTATCCGCAGACTCCTCATCGACGACGTCCGAGCCCACCGAGCCGGACACCGGTTCCGCATGGACAGACGGTTCCGCGACTACCGAGCCGGATGCCGGCTCCGAGACTGACCCCAAGGAGAATCCGTGGGCGGCGATCAAACCCTGGCAGGGCAAGGCTGCCGGCCTCGACAAGCTGCTGCTGTTCATCATCATCGGCGTCCCGCTCATCTACCTCGGCCTCATGCCGCTGCGACCGTGGATGCTCGTCCATGCTCCGGTCGTCCAGGAATTCATCAACGGCGCGAAGACCTCGATCGTCGCTGCCGCCGCCTATGCCCGGGTCGGTGAGATTCCGCTGTGGCTGGTCGTCGTCGCAGGCTTCGTCGGCATGGCCAAACTCGATTGGGCGTTCTGGCTGGCCGGTCGCCGCTGGGGCGACGGTGTGCTGCGGCTCTTCGCGCAGAACGAGCGCCAGCTCAAACGCATCAACCAGCTGAAGAAGATCCCGAGCTGGGCGCTGTTCCTCATGACGCTGATCTCGCGTTGCCCGGGTATCCCGGGCACCCTCGTCTATCTCGTCGCGGGATGGACGCGGATGCGGCTGTCGCTGTTCCTCGTCGCCGATCTCCTCGGCTGCCTCATCTTCACGCTCATCTGGACATTCCTGGGCTATCAGCTCGGAGAGGCCGCCGTCGACATCCTCAAGGTCATCGACAAGTACGCCCTGTGGCTGACCTTGGCCCTCATCGTCGGTATCTTCGCCTTCAGCTTCTTCAAGGAATACCGCAAGCAGAAGAAGGAACAGGTCTGAGCATCAGGCTCCGAAGGACAGGAAAGTCTCGCGCATACGCTGGGGGTTCGCCTTCCGGCCGCTGAAGAGCTCGAACGCGTCGATGGCCTGATTGACCGCCATCCCCGATCCGTCGAGCATGCGGCACCCCTTGGCCCTGGCTTCGGCGAGCAGCTGCGTCTCGAGCGGGAAGTACACGACGTCGGCCACCCAGGTCTCCGACCCGAACACCGAGGTGTCGACCGGAGTTCCCGGGTACGCCTTCATCCCCATCGGGGTGGCATTGACGATCCCCTGCGCCGAGGCGGCCGCCCCGTCCAGCTCATCGAGCCCGATCGCTCGCGCCCGGGTCCCGACCGATGACGTTTCGACGATGTCCGCGGCGAGTCCTTCGGCACGCCGCACATCGGTGTCGGCGATGATGAGGTCGCCGATCCCGAGTTCGGCAAGAGCGAATCCGACCGCACGGCCGGCACCGCCCGCACCGATCTGCACGACCGCCTCGGTGGCGGCACCGTCCAGTCCGGCACGGAATCCGGCGGAGAAACCGGTGACGTCGGTGTTGTATCCGGTCGTTCGTCCGCCATCGCCGATGACGACGGTGTTGACCGAGTTGATGCGCGCAGCCACCGGATCGACCTCATCGAGGAGGCCGATGACCTGCTGCTTGAACGGGTGGGTGATGTTGAGTCCGTCGAAGCCGAGCCGGACCGCTGCGGTGAGCAGCTCCGTCAGCGTCGCCTCGGCGAGGCGGGGGCTGCTGATGTCGATGGTGCGGTAGATCGTGGGGATGGAGTGCGCGGCGCCTTCGTTCTCGTGCATCCGCGGGGTGCGGGAGGCGGAGATGCCGTCGCCGATGAGGCCGAGGAGGAGGGATGAGGTCATAGTTTCGCTTTCGCATTCGTGAGGAGGTCGATGAGGATCTCGCCCGCGTGGACGTAGCCTTGTGCGCCGGCTCCGGCGATGACGGCCGCGGCCACGGGTGAGAGGTAGGAATGGTGGCGCACGGCCTCCCGGGCATGCGGGTTGCTCAGGTGCACCTCGATGATCGGGTGGTCGTAGGATTTGAGCGCATCGTGCAGGGCCAGGGAGGTGTGCGTGTACGCTCCGGCGTTGATGACCGCGCCGACCGTGGAGTGCCGGGCGTCGTGGACGGCGTCGATGAGCCCGCCCTCATGGTTGGACTGGATGCAGCGGACGCTCAGCCCCGCCTCGGCGGCGGTGTCGGCGCACATGGCCTCGATATCGGCCAAGGTGGTGCGGCCGTAGATCTCCGGTTCGCGCTCGCCGAGGAGGTTGAGATTGGGGCCGTTGAGGATGAGGATCTCGGGCTCGGTGTGCGGTTCGACGATGGTCACCTCGGGAATCGGGCGGCGATGGATGTCGCGGTCTCGGTCAACTGGGGAACGAATTCGATGAGCGCGTCGAGGCTGCTGCGGAAGACCGGTGCGGCGAGAGCGAGCGAGGCCAACAGTGTGCCGTCGAGGTCGAAGACGGGCACGGCCAGGGCACCGGGGCCGTCGGGTCGGGTCTGATGATGTTCCCGTACCTGGGTGCGGTTTCGGCCGGGAACTGGCCGCTCATTTTCGTCTTCGGCGCCATCATGTCCGGCTGTGCGTACTCGCTGGCCAACTCCATCTGGCCCTCGTTCTACGCCGAGATGTTCCCGACGACGGCACGCGTGACAGGTCTGGCCCTGGGCACTCAGGTCGGCTTCGCGGTCTCCGGCGGTCTGGCTCCGGTCCTCGCGTCCGCTGTCGCCGGCGCCGGAGGAGAGAATTGGGTCTCGGGGGCCGCATTCACCGCGGGTGTCTGCATCGTCGTCGGCCTGGTCGCCATGACGGCGAAGGAGACGAAGGGACTGAGTCTGGAAGAGATCGATGTCGTCCACGAGGAAAGGTCACGATGAGAACCTCGATTGCCACCGTGTGTCTGTCCGGCACGCTTGAGGAGAAGCTGCAGGCTGCCGCGACGGCCGGGTTCGACGGAGTCGAGATCTTCGAGCAGGATCTCATCGTCTCGCCCAGTTCCCCCGAGGTGATCGCCGGACTGGCTGCAGAACTCGGGTTGAGTCTTGATCTCTATCAGCCCTTCCGCGATTTCGAAGGCGTCGAGGACGAGCTGTTCGCCGCCAACCTGGCCCGCGCCGAGGCGAAGTTCCAGCTGATGAAGCGGCTCGGCATGACCACGATGCTGCTGTGCTCGAACGTCGCCACCGCAACCGTCGACGATGATCAGGTCGTCGTCGATCAGCTGCGCCGCCTCGGCGATCTGGCCGAGAGATACGGCATCGACGTCGCCTACGAGGCGCTGGCCTGGGGGCGGTTCGTCTCCGAATACGATCGCGCCTGGGACCTCGTCAAGGCCGCCGATCATCCGCGCATCGGCACCTGCCTGGACAGCTTCCACATCCTCTCCCGTGACACGGACCTGTCACGCATCGCCGAGATCCCGGGAGAGAAGATCTTCTTCCTCCAGCTCGCCGATGCCCCGGCCCTGTCGATGGACGTGCTCAGCTGGTCCCGTCACCACCGAGTCTTCCCCGGCGAAGGCTCGTGGGATCTCACCGACTTCCTCGCTCGCGTCGCTGGGACCGGTTATGCCGGACCGGTGTCGCTCGAGGTCTTCAACGATTCCTTCCGGCAGGCCGACACTCAGCGCACCGCTGTCGACGGACTGCGTTCCCTGCGGTGGCTCGAAGCCAACGTGTCGGCTGCCAGTGGGGCCAAGGCATCTGCCGCTGGTGAGGCCGAGGCGCCCGGTGCTGGGCCGGAAAGCAATCGCGCGCGGCTGAGTCTGCGCCCTCTGCCCCAGGTCTCGGAGCCTCGCGGCATCGACTACGTCGAACTGAGCACCGATGATCTGGGCGCGCTCACCCGGCAGCTCCACCAGCTCGGCTTCCGGTTCGTCGGCTTCCATCGCACGAAACCGCATGTGCAGCTGTGGCGACGCGGTCAGGCTCGAATCGTCGTCACCGAACCCACCAGTCGGCACGACGAATCCACCGCCGTGACCATCGACAGCACCGACCCGGCTGACGAAGCCGCCGCCGTGGCAGCAGACTCCCCCGGATCCGGAACATTCCTGCGCGGCATCGGCTTCGCCGTCGACGATGCCGACGCCGCAATGGAACGTGCGCTCTTGCTCTCGGCTACCGAAGTCCCCCGCGATCAGGCACACGACGAAGAGGTGCTGCGTGGAGTCTTCGCGCCCGACGGATCGGAGGTCTTCTTCGGTGACGGAAACGGCGTGGATCCGCAGTGGACCGACGAATTCGGCACCGTCCCGGACGAGCGGCAGTCGGCGATCGACCACATCAACCTCGCTCAGCCTGCTCATCACTACGACGAAGCAGTGCTTTTCTACACCTCCCTGCTCGCCCTGACCGCTCTGCCGTCCCAGGACGTGCCGAGCCCCTCCGGTCTTGTGCGCTCCCAAGTGATGTCGAGTGCCGATGGGGCAGTGAGGATGCCGCTCAACGTCTCTCCCGACCACAGCCCCAACCCACTGAGCCGAGGCGCCGGCTCACCCGCAGAGACCTACCCGGAGCATGTGGCTATCGTCTGCGATGACATCTTCACTGCCGCAATGGCCGCGGTCGCTCGTGGTTTGAAGTTCCTGGCAGTGCCGCAGAACTACTATGAGGACCTTGCCGCGCGCTTCGACCTCGAACCTGAGCTGCTTGGCCGGCTGCGTGAGCACAATATCCTCTACGACCGTGACGACCGGGGCGAGTTCCTCCATTTCTATACGTCGACGATCGGTTCGGTCTTCTTCGAGATGGTTGAGCGCCGAGGAGATTACCAGGGCTACGGTGCCCCGAACGCGCCGGTGCGGCTGGCCGCTCAGCACCGGCGCAATACGGAGAGTTGAGCCGAGCGCACCGCTCGACACGGTTCAGACGGGTCTGCTCACCAGCGGTTCCGGACAGAACTCCCAGACCGCACTGGACGTCTCAGGCCCTTCAACTGGACCGCTGACCGGTAGCAGGTCCTCGTCCTTGAGCTGTGAGAGGATGCGACCGTGTGAGGCCTGCCACACGATCCTTTCGACGGTCGGCACCTCGGCATCGAGCACGCGGGCGACCGCGTCGATCTCAGCGTGCACGTAGTCGACGGTGAGATCGGCTGCGGGGTCGGCCACCTCGGCGAGGTATCCGACCACCTTGTGGTCGACTTCGAAATGGGTGGACCCGGCGAGCATCAACAGGTGGAGCCAGGTGATGCCCGAGCTCTGGCTGGGCAGAGCTCGCCACCCCTTCGACACGTCGCTGGAGAACGCAATGCTGCCGACTCCCTCACCGACCGCCTCCCGCAGATCACCGACATCATCGATTCCATGGTCGGCCATGACTCGGACGGCGCTGTCGACGACCTCAGCCTTGAGAACTGCCCCGGGGCGGGTACTGGCCGGTTTGAGGTTGCAGATCACCTCCCGCGCCCATACGTCCGCCCCTCCAGCCGCGGCGATCGAATAGCGAAGCGATTTCGCACCGTCACTGCTCCCGTGTCGGGCGATGTACCGGGCGACGATGTTATCCACCGCTGTCGGGTGGGAGCCCGTCGAATAGATCGCGTCAAGAATGCACAGAGCGAGGCTACTCGGGTAGCTCGGTGTCATCGCCTGACCGAAGTCGCCGAGGAACTCTCCGCACCTCTGCGCCAATCGAGCGACGCTGTTGGTCGTGATCATCATTGTTCTGACCTTCCGTCATGCGCCGCACCTTGCGACGCGATGCCGCCGACTCCGATGTCGGAAGCTTGAGGAGAACACTAGACACCGGCACTGACACAACATGCTCGGTCATGAATCGAACATATATATAATCCGCTCCCACCTGCGAAATGTCTCAGGCGACTGGCCTTGGCAGGGATGGTGGGCTCTGGCATGGTGGAGCCATGAGCACAGCAGAGATCATCATCGACGGTCCCCTGGCACGCGCATCGCGGATCCTCTGCCAGGTGTCAGCCAAGCATGTGGCAGACAAGGCTGAGATCAAGAAGTCCGAACTCAAGGACTACGAAAAGGGAATCGCGGACATCACCGCCGAGCAGGAACGTCGCCTCATCCTCGCCCTCGAGGAGTATGGTGCACGGTTCATTCCCGACGGCGCAGAGGGTGGCTACGGCGTCCGTCTGAAGTTCAGCCGCGCAAAAGTCCGCGCGATCGAACGCTGGGAAGACGAAGGCGGCACCCCCGGCTCCGATGACGTCTGAGCCCTCCGCTAAAGGATGCCGAGCGACCAGGCGTCGTCAGTGAAGATCCGGCGGCTGAGTCATCACAAGGGCGGCTGAGTCATCACAAGGCTGTGGCCTCGAATCCGCATTGAGCGGATTCGAGGCCACAGGTGCATCCGTTGACTCCGAGGGACCACCTCGGTGCCGAAAATGTCGCCGGCGACGAGCGCCGGGAAACATCAGCGGAGAACGTCAGTTCTTGCCGATGAACTCGAGGTTGTCGACGACACGATTGGAGAAGCCCCACTCGTTGTCGTACCAGGCAACGACCTTGACGTGGTTGCCGACGACGCGGGTGAGCGCGGAGTCGAAGATCGACGAAGCGGGCTGACCGACGATATCGGAGGAGACGATGGGCTCGTCCTCGTACTCGAGGATGCCTTTGAGTTCGCCCTCCGACGCCTTCTTGTAGGCGTCGAGCACCTCGTCGCGGGTGACCTCGCGGGACACGGTCGTGTTGATCTCGACGATCGAGCCGACCGGAACGGGAACGCGGATGGCGTCGCCGGACAGCTTTCCGTCGAGCTGCGGGAGGACGAGGCCGATGGCCTTGGCCGCACCCGTCGAAGTGGGGATGATGTTCTCGGCAGCGGCACGGGCACGACGGGGATCCTTGTGCGGGCCGTCCTGAACCATCTGGTCACCGGTGTAGGCGTGGACGGTGGTCATGAAGCCCTGCTCGATTCCGGCGAGGTCATCGAGGACCTTGGCCAGCGGAGCCAGGGCGTTCGTCGTGCACGAGGCGTTGGAGATGACGGTGTGCTCGGGCTTGTACGCCTCGCTGTTCACACCATAGGCGAGGGTGACGTCGGCACCCTTCGAGGGAGCGGAGACGAGGACCTTCTTCGCGCCGGCAGTGATGTGGGCGCTGGCCTTGTCGGCCTTGGTGAAGCGGCCGGTCGATTCGAGGGCGATGTCGATGCCGAGCTCGCCCCAGGGCAGCTTGGCCGGATCCTTCTCGGCGAAGACTTTGATGGTCTTGCCGTCGATGATGAGGGAATCCTCGGTGGCCTCGACGTCGTGATTGAAGCGTCCGAGGGTGGTGTCGAACTTCAGCAGCCGAGCGAGATCGTCGACGGCGCCGAGGTCGTTGATGGCCACGATCTCGAGCTCGCTGCCGCGCTCGATCAGGGCCCGCAGGGTGCTGCGTCCGATGCGACCGAAACCATTGATGGCGATGCGAGTCAATGTCACTCCTTTTACACGGGATTCGTCTTGATATCTCCATCATGGGCGACTTCCACGCGTGACAACAGTGGCCAGACAGTCAATCTGCGCAAGGTTTTCGCCAGTCGTATTGCCAGATGCCGAAAGTTTCTGGCCATGGCCGTTGACGTGTGATCCGGGTCGCTGGAATGCACCGAAAAGCGCCCAGCCCTCACCACTGGAAGCGGCCTGTACTCAGCCCTGGGAAGAGTGCCTTTTCAACCCTGAAAGGAGTGGCGGTAGTCGTTCGGTGAGGTCGAGAGGATGCGTTGGAAGTGCATCCGCAGATTCGCCCCCGTCCCGAGTCCCACCTGGTCAGCGATCTGCTCGATGCCCAGGTCGGAATTCTCCAGCAGCTCTCGGGCGACATCGACTCGGGCCCTGAGAACCCACTGCATCGGGGTGTAGCCGGTGTCTTCGACGAAGCGGCGAGAGAAGGTGCGCACGGAGACTCCGGCATGGGCGGCGAGATCCCGCAAGGTGATCTTCTCGCCGATGTGCTGAAGCGCCCATTCGCGGGTATCGGCGAAGTCGTCGCCGAGAGGGTCGGGCACGCTGCGCGGCACGTACTGTGCCTGGCCCGCGCTGCGGTAGGCGGCGGCGACCAGGCGTCGGGCGACCTGATTGGACAGGCCGACCCCGTGGTCGCTGCGGATGAGATGGAGGCAGAGATCGATCGCCGAGGCGGCTCCGGCCGAGGTCAGCAGCTGTCCTTCGTCGATGAAGAGGACGTTCTCGTCGACCTTGATCGAGGGGAACCGTCGAGCAAGCTCTTTCGCCGTCGACCAGTGCGTGGTGGCGCGTCGCCCGACGAGCAGCCCCGTGCGCGCGAGGACGAACGTGCCGGTGGAGATCGCGGCGATCCGCGCGCCGCGCTCGAACGCCGAGAGCAGGGCCCCGATGACCGAAGCGGGTGGTTCGTCTGCCACGGCCGAGGTGGCGCCGGGCAGGATGACCGTGTCCGCGGTCTCCAACGCTTCGAGACCTCGATCGACGGAATAGTCAAGGCCGTCCGATCCAACCACTTTGCCTGCGGTGATGCCGCAGACCTCGACCTCATAGGGCCAGCTGCCCGCGGGCACGGTCGTCGTTCGTGCACCGGGGACGGCGGAAGCCGCCTCACCGCTCGGGTTCGGCTGGGAGCGCGGAGCCGCCTCGGTGCGGGTGCGGTCGGTGGCGGCGTTCGACTCGCGCCCGAAGACCTGGACGGGGACGCCGAGATCCATAGCAGACACCCCGTCCAACGCCAGCACGAGGATGCGGTGCGGGCGGGAACGGGGTGTTCTGCGCGGAAGGGTGCGGGGCTCGTCACTCATGATCGCCTCTCAGTTTAGCGATCAGGGCTCGTCCCGGGGCGGACTCAGTGCTCGTGGACTCCGGTGAGCTTGAAGCCCAGACGACCGTGGGTGAAGGCTCCGCCGGCGCGGATCGCCGAGGCGGTCCAGGCGGTCTCGGCCAGCTCGGTCTCCGTGGCACCGGCTTTGACGGCGGCATTCGAATGCGCATCGATGCAGTAGGCGCACTGGGTGGTCAAGCCGACGGCGTAGGCGATCAGTTCACGGTACTTCAGCGGGATCTCACGACCTTCGGAAGCGAAGACGGCGTTGTTGAACTCGCCGAAGGCCTTGAGAATGTCGGGAGTGGTCTCTTTGTAGGCCCTGTCGTACTTGCCGTCGGTCTCGCGGTCGAAGAAGTCTGACATCGTGTTGCCTCCTGTGATCGGCGTCGTTCCGTTCCACACGCTACCGATCCCGTTCTCCGGTCGCACCTGTTTCGTCATATGGTGACGCGGAATGTCTCCTGCGGCTGGATCCGCCTCGATTCCGCACGCTGTTTCGAGGCGGATCCACCCGCAGGAGGCACTCGAATCGCGTGGACTCAGTAGAGAGTGTTCTGGCCGACGAGAGGAGCCGCCTGAGTTCCTGGCAGAGGTGGTGTCTGGGGCGCGGCCGCGGAAGTCGTGGCCTCAGGAGGTGCGGCGGCGGGAGGCGCGGAATCACTCGCCGGAGGCACGGGCGCTGCCGATGCAGGGTCTCCAGATGCAGGGTCTGCAGCGGCAGGGGCTGCCGGAGCCGGGTCTGCGGGAGCCGGTGCCACCGGTGCGGCCTCTGCCGGTGCGGGCAGGGTGTCCGCAGGAACCGATTCGACGGATGTCGCGGCTGCCGCCACAGCGTCGGCCGGTGCTACGGCGGCCGGGCCGGCCTCCGCGGCCAGGGCCTCTGCGCTCTCGGCCTCGGGACTGCCGATGCTCGGGTCGGCGGAAGCGGCCGCTGTCGGTCTGGCGGAAGCAGCTGCTGTCGGCACCACAGGCGAGGCACTTTGTGCAGCATTCCGGGCAGCCGCCTCGGTGGGGGCAGGATCGGCAGGCGTCCGACCGGTGGTCGGGACCGCCTCGGCGATGGCTTCGAACATGGCCAGGGTGCCGTGCTGGGCGGCCAGGCTCACCGGCTCGGGGTCGCTCGAGAGTTTGACTCCGACGGTCTGCGTGGCGCGGTCGATGTAGAGCATCTGGCTGTGGATGCCGATGCCGATGACGACGTCTCGGCTGGCCGAAGGCAGCCAGAACTGGCTGCGGTACATGCCGCCCGGATAGGAGCGCCCCGACGGGGACGCGGCGAAGATCTTCGCCGAGTCCTCGGTACCGGTGAAGACGTCGTCGACCCATTCGGATGACAGCACCCGTTCGCCGTTGTCAGTGGTGCCGCCGCGGGCGATCATCTCGCCGAAGCGGGCGAGGTCGCGCAGGGTGGCGCTGATGGCACCGTCGGCGATCGACCCGCCCCACCGGTCCTGACAGACCTGGGCGGCATGGGCGGCGCCGATGCGCGACCACACGTATTCGCTGGCGACGATGGAGAACGGCTGCCCGGTGACCGCCTCGGCGATCCAGGCGAGCACGTCGGTCTCGCAGCTGCGGTAGACGAACGCCGATCCGTGTTCGCGGTCGCTGGTCAGCCGGGTGAGGAAATTCTTGATCCCCTTCGCCGAGGTGGCCGTCCGCGGCGCGAAATCGACCGCTTCGAACAGGGCTCGGATCTCGGAGCCCTCCTTGAGGTATTCCTCGGAGAACTTGATGCCCGAGCGCATGTCGAGCAGGTCACGGATCGTCGCTCCCACGTATCCGCTCTTGGCGAGTGCGGGCACATGCGTGGTGACGAGATCGGTCGTGCGCAGGAGTCCGGCGTCGGCGAGCGCTCCGATGACGGTGGCGACGATGGACTTGCTCACGGAGAAGAGCATGTGCTGGCGGGCCGGCTTCATCGGCCACGCGTATTCCTCGACCAGCGCCACCCCGCCTCGGGTGACGAGCCAGGCGTCGGTGTGGGTGTTGGCCAGGACGTCGCCGACGGTGGTCCAGTCCTCGTCGATCGCCGGCCACTTCTCGCGGTCGATGGTCAGCGGGCGGAAGTCGTTGTCACCGGTCACGTATTCGCGCACAGGCCCGATGCCGCGCGGGATGCCGCCGGTCGGGAAGATCTCCTGCATGCGGGTGAGCGCGAAGGCGAAGAACTCGGGCCACTTCCAGGTGTCGAGGTCGATGCTCTCGAGCACCGCTTCCGAGGGGTCGACGATGGCGTCGTCACTCGCCGATTCGAGTTCCCCGACATGCGGGAGGGTGATGTCCGGCGCCGAGGCGGCTGCGGCGTTCTCCTCCGACGGTCCGGCTGGTGCGGACCGAGGGTCGGGATTCTGGTCGGAGTTCGCGTTCGTCGATACGTCCGGCGCCGCCTCGGCGGAGGTATCTGCAGTGGTGGAAATGCCCTTGGTGTTGCCGGACAGGGCGCCGATGCGACGGTTCGGAGGGGCCGCCGGGCGGGGCGGAAGAGTCTCGTCTTCGCCTGCCATGTCACCTCCGCTGTCTCGATCCGAATGATCCTGCGCGCGCTCGGGCTGTCCCGTTGCGCAGGGAACACACTACCGGTACGAGGTGAGACTCCGTAGCCGAAAGAAGCGGGTCCGGGCGAGATCACTCGACTCACGCCGGCATCCTGAAGCCGTCACCAGCTACGATGCCACGAATCATTACCAATCAGTTATTCACCTGACAGTTGGGTTCGGAACCGGGCAGATAACCTCCTGACAGATAGCCTCGAAGTACACTGACTGTCAGAACCGCGACATCAATGCCGATTCGATGCTCAACAGAATGAGAGCTGAGTATGACGATACTCGCGCACGCATTCACCATGGTCCCCACAGATGATCTCGCCGGAGCAGTCTCCGCCCACGTGGCGGGCGGGCTCCACGTCTATTGGCGGCCCGATCCGCGGACTGCGTTGTTAGGAGTCAACGACCGCGCCTGCGTGATGGTCGAAGACGATCCGGCTGAACGTGCACTCGGGCCCGGTCCGGTGCTGCTGGTCGACGATGTGACATGGTTCGGCCTGGATGACTCTTCTTCTTGGATCATTTCGCCAGTAGTGGTGCCGGTCGGCAATTATGCCGCATTGAGCCGAGAGGGTACCGTTCTCCGCTACCTCGATCTGACGAAGCTGGAGGACAGCGTTCCGCGCGCGTGGTTCGGAGACCCGCACGAGACAGCTGATTGCGAGGAGGGCAAGAGCCATGGGAAATGATGCGGGAGTTTCTGCTGTGAAGACTACGGGTTTCACGTTGCAGGTCTACGTGCCGACCGACGAGACCGCCGCAGCGCGATCGTTCTCCAGCTCGCTGTCCGGTCGCGAGCCGAAGTTCGAGCCGCACGACGACTTCTTCGAATGGGCTCCGATCCCCGGTCAAGAATGCTGGTTTCAGGTGTCAGGGAAGGACCCAGCATCCCCATTGCTCAACCGAGTCCGCTTTCGCGTTCTCGATCTGGCCGAGGCGTTGTCGTTTCTCGATTCCTCCGGGATAGAACGGTCCGAACCGTCACAGCTGCCTGGTGACGTCGCTTTTGTTGACTTCACAGATCCTTGGGACAACCGACTCGGCTACTACCAAGACCTGGTGCCGAGTGGGCAGCAACAGGAGTACAGAGGCACCTCGGTCAAGTATGAAGCGCAGTTCACCCGGTTCGCGAACGAGTAAGCGAGCTCGGCCGGCGCGTGAGAATCGCCGAGAAACGGGCTGAGTGTCGAGAAACGCATGTGCACACCCGTTTTTCGACACTCAGCCCGTTTCTCGGCGGAGACCGCGAGAGGCGCGGCCTCTACACCAGCCCCTGGTCCTCGGCGACGCGGATGGCGCGGGCACGGGAATCCACGCCGAGCTTCGTGAACACATTGACGAGGTGACTCTTCACCGTCGCCTCGGTGACGAAGAGCTCCTGAGCGATCTGCGCGTTCGACGCTCCCGTGGCCAGCAGTTTCACGACGTCACGCTCACGCCGGGTGAGTTTCGGGCTGGGATTGCGCATCGCGGCGAAGACCTTCGACGAGATCTCCGGAGGCATATAGGTCTCCCCCTTCGCCGCCTTCTCGATCGCCGTCGAGATGTCCCCCGGGTCGATGTCCTTGAGCAGGTACCCCGAGGCCCCGGCGTTGATCGCGGCGATGATCTCCGAGTCGAGGTCGAAGGTGGTGAGGATGAGCACCGCCGGCGGGTTCGACTTCGCGCGCAACCGCTTCGTCACCTCGATGCCGTCGATCCCCTCCCCCAGCCGCAGGTCGCACAGGACGACGTCGGGGTCGAGTTCGTCGACGATCATCAGCGCTTCCTCTCCGCTGCCGGCCTCGCCGATCACAGCGATGTGGTCCGGAGCGTCGATGACGGACTTCAGACCGGCCCGCACGACCGGGTGGTCGTCGACGAGGATGACTCGAATGCTCATGCGTTCTCTCCTGTGCCCTCACCCTCGCCGAGGCGGCGGTCCGAGTCCGCATCCGTGCCCTCGACGGCGGGGTTGAGCCCCGCACCCCGAGTGTGCAGCTGGGATTGGCTGGGCAGGGTCGCGGAGATCGCGAACCCGGAGCCCGGGCTCGACTCGATGACGAGTTCCCCGCCGAGTTCGCGCATCCTCGAGCCGATGAAGTCGAGGCCGAATCCCGAATCGGGGTTCCGCTGTCGGTTGTGCGGATCGGCCATTCCGACCCCGTCGTCGACGATGTCCATTCTGATCGCCCCGTCGAGGTCCATGAGGCTGACCATCACTCGTGTGGCCTGCGAATGCTGGCGAACGTTGGCCAGAGCCGATTGCGCGGTACGCAGCAGCGCCACCTCCACCTCGGCGGACAGGGTCGGCAGGGTCTCGTCGACGTCGAGCCGGCCCGTGATCGAGCTGTCCGCCTCGAGGCGGGCGAGCAGCCGGCGGATCGCCGCAGTCAGCGCACCGTCCTCGAGTTCGGCCGGGGCGAGAGCGGCGATGATGCGGCGGACGTCGCGGGAGCTCTGCGCGGCGAGGCCCTCGACTTGGGCGAGGACCTGCCCGGCGTGGTCATCGGTGGTGCGCTCCGCCTCGGCGTGGGCGATGAGGCGGATCGACGAGATCGACTGCGCGATCGTGTCGTGGATGTCGCGGGAGACGCGGGTCCGCTCCTGGATCTCGCCGGCATGCCGCTGAGTCAGGGCGAGTTCGTCCTGGAGGTCGAGCAGGTTCTGGTGGGCGAGTTCGAGGGAGCGCAGCAGCTCCTCCCGGCGACGACCTTCACGGAGGAGTTCGATGTAGCCGCGGGAGAGCCCGAGGGCGAAAACGGCACCGATGAGGGAGCCGATGATGCTCGGCGGGAGCACCTGACCATAGTGGGCCAGCGGCGCGACGATGGTCGCGATATAGGTCAGGGCAGTGAAGACGATGGCGATGCGCAGGGAGAAGAGGTGGCCGGCGAGCAGCCAGAGGAGGAAGGCGACCCAGATGAACTCGGCGGAGACGAGCAGGGTGCACAGCCACGCTGCGGCGAGGACGATGAGCCACCATTTCGCCAGCACCAGCGCACCGGTTCGGGCGGCGCGGACCGCGCCCAGGGCGTACCAGGCGAGGAAGACGATGCTCACTGCGATCGCGGCGAGCATCGGGGCGCCGGTGGTGATCGCGCGGATGCAGGAGATGAGCATGAGGACGAGCGCGATGGCATGCTGGCCGATCTCCATCGTGCGTTCCGTCCACTTGCGTGCGCCCACGCTGCCACCTTCCTGCAGATCCGCCTCGTAGGCGTTGGTGCCGAGGCGATGCTGTTGCGTACGTTGTTCCGTACTCACGATTCTCCCTGCCAACTCAACCACATCCCGGTGGCGAAGTCGTGTGAATGCCCGCGGTCGGTGGCACGCCGGGCGACGAAGTGGTGCGTAGGCCGGGCCTCCGCCGGCGGTGCGGCTCAGGCGAGCCGGGCCCGGGCGATGAGTCTCCCCTCCACCCGGGCCCGGCAAGTCACATTGACATGTGATCGAGGCTCGGCCCGCGAGCTCAGTGCCGACCGTGGTGTGAGCCGGAACCACTGTTTACGTGCTCCTGCTCGGCGAGCAGGTGAGTCGGCACCGAGTCGACGGCGGAATCGTCGGCGTCGTCCGCCTGACCGGAACCGGCAGCGCGGACAGCGCCACCGGTCCCACCATCAGCACCACCCTCATCGAAATGAGTGATCACCTTGTTCGGCCACCACATCTTGTCGCCCACGAGCCCGAAGATCGAGGGCACGATGACGGTGCGGACGATGATCGTGTCGACGAGCACGCCGACTCCGACGATGAGGCCGAGCTGGCCGAGGACCATCAGCGGCAGCATGCCCAGTGCCGCGAACACTCCGGCCAGGACGATGCCGGCGCTGGTGATGACTCCACCGGTGTGCGCGACGGCTTCGACCATTCCCTGGCGTCCGCCGTGGAGGACGGACTCCTTCTTCGCGCGGTGGGCGAGGAAGATCGAATAGTCGATGCCGAGCGCCACGAGGAAGAGGAACGCGAGGATCGGCACCTGAGCATCGAGCGCGGACTGGCCGAAGATCGTCCGTGACAGGAACGCACCGAGTCCGATCGCCGCCGCCGAGGACACCACGTTGACGAGCAACAGAGTGAACGCTGCGATCGGTGCGCGGAGGATGCCGAGCAGGATGATGAAGCTGATCGCCAGCACCATCGGAACGATCGTGACGAAGTCCGTCCGGTTACCGTCGCGGGCGTCGAGCTCCGTGGCCGCGGCACCACCCACCTGGGCGTTCGCTCCGTCGATGGCGTGGACATCGGTGCGGATGTCCTCGACGAGCTCGAGTCCCTTCGCGCTGTCGGGTTCGAGCTCTCCGGTGACCATGATCTTCGTGACTGAGGTGCCGTCGATTGTCGTTTCCTCGATCGCCGAGGCGCGCACGACGCCGTCCATATCGCTGACCGAATCGACGACGTCATCCGCATGGTCGGTATCGGCGACGATCCAGATCGGCTGGGATTCCCCGGGTGGGAAATGGTCAGCGAGGACGTCGAGTCCCTGCGCCGATTCGGACTGGACCCGGAACTTCTCGGTCTGATCGAGACCGATCGACGATCCGATAAAACCGGTGGCCAAGACACCGAGGATGACGATCCCGGCACCGAGGTGGAGCCCCGGTCTGCGCACCACCCGAGTGGCGATCGTGCGCCAGATCGAAGGTTTGGCCGCACTCGCAGGTGCGGTGGCACGAGTGGCGGCGGCCGCCTCGGCGGGGGTGAGCTCTTCATCCGCGGTCGCTTCTGCCTTCGGGATGAAGGGCCAGAACATCGTCTTGCCGCAGATCGCGAGCACGGGCGGCAGCGCGAAGAGGACGGCGGCTGCGGAGATGAGCAGGCCCACTGCCGCTGTGATGCCCAGTCCGCGGGTGCCGGGGATGATCGCGAAGACGAGGCTGAGCAGGGACAGGACGACGGTGAGGTTCGAGGCGAGGATCGTCGACGCGGTGTGGGTCCAGGCCTCGGCGAGGGCGGTGCGGTGGTCGGCGATTCGGCGCAGCTCCTCGCGGTATCGGGAGATGAACAGCAGTGCGTAGTTCGCTCCCGCGCCGAAGACGAGGACGCTGATGATGCCCGCATCGAACTGCAGGTCGAGCAAGTCGCCCACGGCCGCGGTCACGGTCGAGGCGAGTCCGTCGGCGGTGCCGATGACGATGAGCGGCAGCAGCCACAGGACCGGCGAGCGGTAGGTGATGATGAGCAGCAGGGCGACGATGACGATGGTGACGATGAGCAGGGTGAAGTCCGCACCGTTGAACGCCGAGGCGATATCGGCACCGATCGCGGGACCGCCCGTGACCAGCAGAGACATACCGTCGTCGGTGAGCGACTGGGCGGTCGGGTCGTCGGCGATGGCGGTGCGCAGCTCGTCGACGGTATCGGCTGTGTCGGAGTTCGTCAGGCCCACCGTGATGGGCACCATGAGCAGCGCGGCCTGTCTGTCGTCGCTGAGGATCGGCCCGGTCACGGCCGCAGTGGATTCATCGCCGCCGGAATCGCCGAGCGAGCCGCCGAGCTTCTCCAGCTCGGCCTGGTCGTCGGCGGAGAGTTCCGATCCGTCCTCGTTCGACGCCACGACCATGACGGACTGTTTGTCCGCCTCGGGGAACTTGTCGAGGATCTGATGTGCTTGAGTGGATTCGGAGTCGGCCGGAGCGGTTTCGCTGGGTCGGTCCTCCCCTGCCCCGGACAGGAGTCCGAAGAGCAGAGCGACGAGGACGACGACCCCGCCGAGGACGAGCCACGAACCGCGCTTCGATGTCAGCGTATGTGCGGTTTTCGCCAGTGGTGAGTTCATGACTCCAGTCCATCAATCTCAGGAGTCACACACATCGCCGAAGAGTTCGGATTCGGTCTGCAACTTTCGATGGAGAAAGCGCACTGACCTGGAGTGATGCTTGCGGCTGAGGTTACGGCACGGGTGGAGAGTCAGCGGCTCAGGCGAGCTCGACCCCTGCCTTTTCGACCTCCGCGAGTGCCGCCGTGCTCGAGTCTTCTCCGACGCCCGCGATGAGGTCGGTGAGCACTCGAACGCTCAGTCCCGCGCTCAGCGCATCGAGGGCGGAAGCACGTACGCAGTGGTCGGTGGCGATGCCGACGACGTCCACCTCGGTGATGGTGAGTTCGGTGAGAAGCTCGCCGAGGCGGCTCCCCGTGTCCGTGATCCCCTGGAACGCCGAATAGTCGGGTTTGCCCTGCCCCTTGCGGACCTCGTGGGTGATGGCCGCGGTGACGAGCAGCGGGTCGAAGGCCGCACCATCGGTGCCGGCGACGCAGTGGACGGGCCAACTGTCGACGAAGTCCGGAGTGTCGCTGAAGTGGCCGCCGTTGTCATTGTCGGCATCGTGCCAGTCGCGGGAGGCGATGACGGCGTCATAGTCGCCGGCATGCGCGGCGAGGTGAGCGGTGATGCCTTCGGCGACGGTGTCGCCGCCGGTCACGCCGAGCGCGCCGCCTTCGGTGAAATCATTCTGGACATCGACGATGAGAAGTGCCTTGGCCATGCCTCGAGCATAGGCGTTTCCCGGCCGATTTCCAGGGGTGCGTTGGATTCGGTTGAAGGCTGGTGCGACTGGTGGTGGGCGCGTCAGGCGATGGGCGAACGCCGAGATGCGGACGATCTGTGCTGAAATTCACCGGGTTTGCCCGCACGGATCGTCCGCAACTTCGAGCGCACAGACCATCACTGACCTCAGGCCTGCTTGAGGGCGCGCTTCTCGGCCTTCTTCGCTGCCTTCCTCGCGGCCTTCTCGATGGCCTTGCTGTTGTCGCCGTCTCCGGCAATGAGGAGCAGTCCGCCGAGGGCCGCGAGGTTCTTCGAGAACTGGGTCTGGTGGGCCTTCGCGTCGCCGCCTTCCATCTCCCAGAAGGAGTGTCCGGCCAGAGTGGTCGGGATGAGGGAGCCTGCGAGCGCCAGTGCCGAGAGTCGCGGCTTGATGCCGAGCAGCAGGGTGGCACCGGCGAGGATCTGCACGCCGCCGTTGACGCGCACGAGCAGCTCATTGTCATCGGGAAGTCCGGGCACGTATTCGCGGATGGAGTCCAGGGTCGATTCGGCCATCGCCGCCTTACCCGCGGGATCCTTCACAGCCGAGAGTCCGCCGGTGATGAAGATCGGTGCGGTGAGCATGCGTCCTGCCGTCTGCAGCAATGATGGGCCAAAAATCACAAGAGACTCCTTAGGTCTATGGGGTTTCTGAGCCTAACGGACGCCGGGCCCGGGCCTCAATTTCGAGGCCGGCCCCGGCGTCATATTTCGATGGTGATCAGACGGTCTGCCGGGGAACAGGTGCGGCGGGGGCGGCCTTCTTGATTCCCAGCTCCGGCTGCCTCCGGAACTGCCCCGTCAGAACGAGTGCGGCGATGACGACAGCGGAGACGATCCAGCCCGAAGCCCCGAGGAGAGTCATGAGCGCCGGGTCGGGAATCGAGGCCCCCGCATCGATGACCAAGGCCAACAACATGCCGGTGGATCCGTTGAGTGCCGCGTGAGCGAAGACCGCCGGCCAGACGGATCCGGTGCGCAGGCGCAACCAGCCGAAGAGGATGCCGACCATGATGCAGCCGCCGACCATGAGTCCCAGGCCGGTGATGTCGGGGCGGTTGAAGTTGTAGCCGAGCAGGATGAGCGGTGCGTGCCACAGACCCCAGACGACACCGACGATGAGCAGAGCCGGCCAGGCGCCCAGGGGGCGGAGGCTGGTGAGCAGCCATCCTCTCCAGCCGAATTCCTCACCGATCGTGACGAAGCAATTGGATATCGAGCCTGCGAGCATGAGCAGCAGATAACCGAGGATAGCGACCGCAATCGGCACCGACTCCATACCCGGGAGTGTGGCCAATTGTTCCTTGAACGCGGACAGCCCGGTGAGGTCGAGCGTGAGCCAACCGAACGCAGCGCTGACCAGATAGCCGAGGACGACGAGAACCATGATGCCGAAGAAGGCCGCGACGGTCACCCCGATGACTCGACCGAAGGGACGCAACGGCCAGAAGCCGAAGTAGCGCGGAGCGCTGGCCAAGACCTCCCCCCTGGCACGGGCGCGGCGGCGCTGGACGATGGAGGCGATGATGCTGGCGACCAGAGGTGTGAACATCATGAGTCCGCCGAAGACCGTCACGGCGAGAGGGTCGTTGATGCCCTCGCCCGAAGTCCACAGCGGCAGGCAGGCCAGCCACGCGAGGCCGAAGGCAATGACGGCGAAGACTCCGATCTCGAGCCACGGGACCCGGGAAGGCACGACGGCGAGTGGGCGCCCTTTCGCGTCGACCTCCTCGGTGGGGGCGTGCGATCCATTCATCGCCGAGGCGACAGGACCGGGAATGGAATCCGTCGTTCCGGGCGGGTGGGGTGGGACAGCGGGCTGAGGTGATGGCTCGGTCGGTCCGGTCGCCTCGGCGAATCCGGTTTGACTGTGCGTCTGCGTGTTCACGGTTCCTCCTCGTTCCTGCATCGGGCCCACCGGTTCGACGGTGGTCCGTGCTTGTGATTCCACGCTATGACTCGCGGTGGCCCGGCACCTCCGCCGTGAGGCGGAAATCGCGATCAGCCGCTCGGACGAGAACGCTTCCGCAGGCGAGAATCGGAGATACGATGCGAACAGTACGGAATCAACGACGATTCGAATGAAGGAACTGCATCATGTCCGATCTCCCCTCGAAGGCCCACCATCCCGCGGGCGCTCACACCTCCGCCGGCAATCGTGCCGATGGCCATCTCTCCGATTCCGATCACCTCGCCGTCCTCGGCTACGGTGACTCGTTCGAGCGGTCGATGAGCCCGTGGGCGAACTTCGCTCTCGGCTTCACCTATCTCTCACCGCTCGTCGGCGTCTATTCGCTGCTGGCCGTCGCACTGTCGACCGGTGGTCCGCCCTCGATCTGGTGGATCGTCATCGTTGCCTGCGGGCAGCTGCTCGTCGCCCTCGTCTTCGGGGAGGTCGTCTCCCAATTCCCCATCGCCGGTGGAATCTACCCATGGGCGAGGCGGCTGTGGAGCAAACGGTATGCGTGGATGGCCGCCTGGATCTACATCTGCGCACTCATCGTCACGATCACCTCGGTGGCGGAGTTCGGGGCTGGGTTCCTCGCAAGCCTCTTCGGCCTCGATCTCAGCCGCAACTCCACTCTGTTCCTCGGCCTTGGACTCCTCGTCCTCGCCTTGGCGATCAACTTCTCGGGCACGAAATGGTTGGCCCGCATCGCGCGCATCGGCCTCTTCGCCGAACTCATCGGCGTCATCGGGCTCGGCCTGTTCCTGCTCATCTTCGAACGCAAGCACAGCTTCTCCGTCTTCTTCGACACCATGGGCACCGCCGGTGACGGCAGCTACCTGCCCGTCTTCATGGGAGCCGCAGTTGCTGGGCTCTTCCTCTTCTACGGTTTCGAGGCTTGTGGTGACGTTGCCGAGGAGGTGTCGAATCCGGCCCGCGGCATTCCGAAGGCGATGCTCATGACGATCTTCGTCGGGGCGATCTCTGCGCTGTTCTCCTTCGGCGGGTATGTGCTCGCGGCACCGAATCTCGAGGAGATCGTCGCCGGCGAGGTCGCCGACCCGATTCCCGCGATCCTCGCCGGCAGCCTCGGCGATGTCGGTGCGAAGATCTTCCTGCTCGTTGCGATCCTCGCGTTCATCTCGTGCGTGCTCAGCCTGCAGGCCGCCGCATCGAGACTGATCTTCAGCTTCGCCCGCGACGGAATGATGCCCGGGCACACGTGGCTGTCGAAGGTCACCGACGGAACGAAGATCCCACACAACGCCCTCATCGTCGCCTGCACCGCACCCGCTCTGATCTGCGTGCTCATCTGGTTCAACGACGGAATCCTCGTCGCCGTGACCTCGTTCGCGATCCTCGGCATCTACCTCGCCTTCCAGATGGTCGTCCTCGGGGCGCTGCGTCAGCGTTTGCGCGGGTGGAAACCGGCGGGGCCGTGGTCGCTGGGAGGCTGGGGCGTCGTCGTCAACATCGCGGCCTTGGCCTACGGCATCTTCGCGATGGTCCTGCTCTCGCTTCCCGGCGACTCCGGATCGTTCTTCGCCGACTGGATCGTGCTCATCGGTCTGGCCGTCGTGCTTGTCGCCGGATTCATCTACCTGTTCACGGCACGTCCGGATCGGAAGTCCGACGCTCCCGAAGGTGACGCCATCGCCGTCGCCGAGGCGATCCGCGCCCACCGCGCGAAGCTGAAACTCGCGCGGGCAGGGCGCGGCCGCTTCCCCGAATAGTGGTCACAAACGGACACTGTGCTCGAATTCAGGTCACCATCGGATACTTTCTGGCTCGATAAATGTCCGATGGTGACCTAATTCTCTAGCCCGGAAGTCCGATGGTGACCACTATTTCGCGCACACCCTATGCCGCCGTGACTACGCGTCTCGCTGAGTCCACTCGCACACACACTCCTGTGCAGAGTTTCGTTCGAGCCGTCGCCGGGACACCCGAAGCTTCTCCCGGGCGCGCTGACATCGCCTGAGGTCACCCCCAGCTCCGCCCTCGACCGGTTGTGGACAAATGGCCTGACTCAGGCGCATACGGGCTGTGGATGCAGTACGGTTGCCCACAGCCGCCTCAGGCAGGTCTTCCCACACGCTGAGTCCAAGTAGACGATCTGTGCATGAAACATCCACTGATCTACGCACACTATCCGGCAGTTCTCTCGGTCTCGGAGGCGCGAGCACGGGGAGCTTCCGACTACGAGATCCGGGCCGGGCGCGGGCTTCCCCCGGCTTCTTGGGGGCTCCGTTTCGATGACTCGGCTTCCACCGAGTATCCGGTTCCGACGTGGGCAGATGACGCGTGGCTCGATGAGGCGAGACTGCTCAGGGCACTCGTCCACAGACACCCGGGAGTCGTAGCCTGCAGAGAGACTGCCGCGCGTTTGTATGGATGGCCATTGCCGCGATCACTCAGACGAAACGATCTTCACCTGGGGACATCGGACACCAATAAGCGCATTCGCAGAAGAGGCGTCGTTCTGCACCGAATGAGAATGCTCAGATCGATCTCATGGCTGGGCCTGCCGACCTTGAGTCCTTTGCAGGTATTCAGTCAGTTTGCTTCCGTCTGCTCCGTGGAGTCGCTGGTGAAGATCGGAGACGCGGCGATCGGCGACTGGAAGAGCCCACCGCAATTCACACTGCCGTCTCTGGTCGAGCACGTCGCCGAGACGAGGCACCTCAGGGCCAGATCGAAGCTCAAGGCCGCTGTTGAACTCATTCGGGAAGATGTCGACTCGCCGATGGAGACCGACCTCCGCCTGTGGGCCGTGTCCCGAGGCCTTCCGGAACCTGCCGTCCACCCCGCCGTCTACTGCCCGACGATCGACCGGACCCTGCATCCCGACCTCGGCTACCTGAAGGAGAAACTCGCATTGGAGTACGAGGGAGACTTTCACAGGACATCAGAGGGACAGTGGGCCGCTGATATCGACCGAGTCAACGCACTGAAAGCCGCCGGCTGGACGGTATTGCGAGTAACGAAGTCGACCAATCGCCGTCAACTTGAACGCGACATCCGCCGATATCTCGGACTGCAGTGAAAAATGTAGGTCAGCATCGGACATTTCTGGCGTCGAAAAGTGTCCGATGTTGACCTAAGTTCTGCCGCTAGTGTCCGATGCTGACCTATATCCACGCGCAAATATCCGATTGCGACCTGCTGTTTCGGGTGAAGCCAGCTTCGTGGGCAGATACCGCGAGCGGAGGTACCAAGCTGGCAGCAGAACGGATAGCGGCCGCCAGCACCGTCGCGCCGCCTGCTCTGCCTCAGACCCCGAACTCTGGCGCGAAGGCCAAGGCACCCGCAGGCACCTCGCCGGCCAACGGCATCGCCATGAGCGCGTCGCCTGGAACGTCGACGTGCAGGGTGATGCCGAAGCCCGAGGCCGGGGTGAACCCGAAGCGCGGGTAGTACTCGGCATGGCCGAGGACAACGGCGAATGCCTCAGCGCTGCGGGCCGCCTCGGCCAGCAGCGCCTCGATGACGGCGGTGCCGACACCGGTACGCTGATGCTCGGGCCACACAGAACACGGCGCAAGGCAGACCCCGGGAACGTCGCCGACAAAACACCGGGAGAGCATGGCGTGGGCGATGACTTCCTCGTCGAGAACGCCGACGAACGACAGACCCTCGAGCCCATTGCCGGATGCGCGGAGGGCGTCGACGAGCTCTGCCTCATCGACCTGACTGAAAGCGACCGCGGTCAGTGCGTGGATCGCGTCGACATCACCGGACGTCTCGGCGCGGACCGTGAACTGAGGTGCGGGAGGATTCGTCACCCGCTCACGATAGCAATCGGCGGGGCCGCCTCACCCGCCCTGAGCACATAAAAATACATTCCATTGCATAACAATTCGACATTCGGCGGGGAATGCCGTTACGCTGGTGCCATGTCGAAAGTACTGTCTTCGCTCCCGGTCGGTGAGCACGTTGGAATCGCCTTCTCCGGCGGACTGGACACCTCCTGCGCGGTCGCGTGGATGCGCCACAAGGGTGCCATCCCGTGCACGTACACGGCCGATATCGGCCAGTACGATGAGCCCGACCTGGAGTCGGTGACCGAGCGTGCCAAGGAATACGGTGCCGAAATCGCCCGCTTCGTCGACGCCAAGCGCCTGCTCGTCGAAGAGGGCTTCGTCGCCCTCCAGTGCGGTGCGTTCAACGTCCGCTCCGGCGGCAAGACCTATTTCAACACCACCCCGCTGGGCCGCGCCGTCACCGGAACCATGCTGGTCCGCGCCATGAAGGAAGACGGCGTCGACATCTGGGGCGACGGCTCGACCTACAAGGGCAACGACATCGAGCGGTTCTACCGGTACGGCCTCATGGCCAACCCGAAGCTGCGCATCTACAAGCCCTGGCTCGACTCGGAGTTCGTCGACGAGCTCGGCGGCCGACAGGAGATGAGCGAATGGCTCGTCGAACACGGCTACCCCTACCGGGACTCGGCCGAGAAGGCCTACTCGACGGATGCGAACATCTGGGGCGCCACACACGAGGCGAAGACCCTCGAGTTCCTCGACGCCGGACTCGACATCGTCGAGCCGATCATGGGCGTCGCCGCCTGGCGCGATGACGTCGAGGTCAAATCGGAAGAGGTCTCCGTCCGCTTCGAGGCCGGCCGCCCCGTCGCCATCAACGGCGAAGAATTCGTCGACCCCGTTGCCCTGGTCTTCAAGGCCAACGAGATCGGCGGCCGCCACGGACTCGGCGTGTCCGACCAGATCGAGAACCGCATCATCGAGGCGAAGTCCCGCGGCATCTACGAGGCTCCCGGCATGGCCCTGCTGCACGTGACGTACGAGCGTCTGCTCAACGCCATCCACAACGAGGACACCATCGCCCTCTACCACGAAGAGGGCCGCCGCCTCGGTCGCCGGATGTATGAGGGACGCTGGCTCGACCCGCAGTCGCTCATGCTGCGTGAGTCCATGCAGCGGTGGGTCGCCTCGGCGATCACCGGCGAGGTCACCCTGCGCCTGCGCCGCGGCGACGACTACACGATCGTCAACACCGAGGGCCCGAACCTGTCCTACCACCCGGAGAAGCTGTCGATGGAGCGCGTGGGCGATGCCGCCTTCGGCCCCGAGGACCGCATCGGCCAGATGACCATGCGCAACCTCGACATCGCCGACTCGCGCGCGCGTCTCGAGCAGTACGCGGCCATGGGCATCGTGTCCGGGCCGACCTCGGAGCTCGTGGGCTCACTGGAGGCCGGCGGCGCCGAGGAGATCGCGAACTCCACCGTCGACGTCGACGAGGCCAGCGACCGCGCAGGCCTTTCCGCCGCCTTCGACGCGGGAACGGACTGAGGTCACGCGCCCGACGCCGGCTTCGGTCGGGCTGAACCCCGTCCGTGCCGGATAGCGAAAGACTTCCGGAGACACTGCGCAGCATGAGACTCGCGGCCTCCGGTTGAGAACAGAGAACGGCCGGCAGGCGCACTCCCCGATCAATGCGATCGACGGAGTCCGCCTGCCGGCCGTTTCGCATTCACCGCGAGCTGCAGCGCCCGCGTCCGCACGATGCGGTGCGGTGCGACCGTGGAATGATTCGTTCCATGACCTCCGATTCCCGGTACAACGTCCAGGCCCTCGCCGAGGCGGTCGACCGAGATCTGCGCGCCCGTGGCGGCAGCGAACGCGCCCAGAAGGAAAAGGCCTACCTCAAGAGCGAACTCCTCCATTACGGGGTGAGCGTCCCGGACACCCGAGCCATCGTTCGGGCAGCACTGCGAGGGACGGGGCTCGAACACGATGAGGTCATCGAGCTTGCCCGGCTTCTCTGGGCCGCGCCGACGTCGTCAGATGACTCGGCCGACAGCACCGAACTGACTGACGGCGGGTCAACCGGGAACCACACACCCGTCCACGAACGTCGCGCTGCAGCCACGATGGTGCTCATCCAGTCGCAGGACCGCCTCGGCGCCGGGGATGCGGATTTCATTGAAGACCTGCTGCGCGAAGCGAAGACCTGAGCCCTTGTCGACCCCCTGGCCGGGGATCTCATCGGGCCGTTGAGCGAACGGGATGCTGCTTTCGATCCCATTCTCGAGCGCTGGGCGAGCGAGGAGGACTTCTGGATCCGCCGTTCGGCCCTGCTGGCGCACCTGGTTCCGCTGCGACAGGGCCGCGGCGACTTCGACCGGTTCTCCCGTTTCGCCGAGGCGATGCTCGAGGAGAAGGAATTCTTCATCCGCAAGGCCATCGGCTGGATTCTGCGCGACACCGCACGCACACGCCCCGACCTCGTCTTCGACTGGATCCTCCCGCCTGCTCACCGTGCCTCCGGGGTGACACTTCGCGAGGCCGTCAAGCGCCTCTCGATCGAACAGCGTGAGGCCGTTCTCGCCGCCAGATGCCCCGAGTCTCTGTTACCTGACCCCGCCTCGGCGGACCGGCGGGTGGCCGGGCATCTGGCGGTGCTCGTCCTCGGGGTTGCCCGTCAGCTCGACGACTCCGCGGTCGAGCGCAGCCTGAGCCAGTTGCGGATACCCCGCCGCCGAGGCGGCCCGTGCGATAACCTCGATCGCCGAGTTCGCGGACTGTCGGCCTGTTCCGGCGAACCAGATCCAGCGGCCGTCGATCGACCGTGGAATCGGGTCGAGCGCCAGCGTGAAACGCCTGGGCCCGCGCCTGGCACCATCAGCCGAACAGGCGACGAAGTGGAGACCGTTCTTCGTCCACCAGGACGCTCGCAGAGTCGACTGCGCGATCTGTCCTTGCAGTCCGGCCTCTTTGAGATATCTGTTCGCGCCGGCGACCCCGGCAATGCTGCCGGGCGTGACCTGCCGATAGGGAATGGCGTAGGGACGAATTCCCGGGGCAATGGAGCCGACAAGGATCCCTCGTTCGCAGACGATGAGCCGCTCACCCGAGAGATAGAGAAGGATCAAACCGAACATCACCGCGAAGATGACGCCTGGAGCAATCGCCAGCAGCGGCGTCTCCCCGGGGTTGATGAATGTCAGAGCTGTGAAGAGCACCCACCCGACGACGACCCCCGTCACCGTCTTCGGTCCTGGGCGGTCGGCGAACACCTCGATGACCTCACCGAACTCGTCCCGGTGACGACGGGCTTTCCTCATCTCAACACCCAACAGAAGCCCAACCTTCGGATCAGTAGTCATGTTCAACCCGGTCCTGCCCTACTGCCTACTGGGCAAGCGGGCCATCCTGTACACACATTCTGATCATCAGCCCATCAGATCGGCCGACTCCAGGCATACGAAAAAGTCCCTCACCAGCTATCCTGCCTGGTGAGGGACTTTCCTTCGGTGCGCCACGAGGGATTCGAACCCCCAACCTTCTGATCCGTAGTCAGATGCTCTATCCGTTGAGCTAGTGGCGCATGTCGCCCGGACTCTCTCCCTGCAACTCGAACAACTATACACACCCGCCTCACCGAAGCTCAAATCGTCTCCACGTGCGCTTCGCCACATTCGCACTCAAGGCCAGAGCCGCCTCGGCGAGAGGGGATGAAATCGCAGATTTCAGCGGTCGATCACGATTGAAACGATACGTCAATCGAATGAAATAACACGTCAGTGAATTGCGTCTTTCGCGTCATTCGGCCCCTGACTGTGATCCAATGCACATCTTCGAGTGACCGAAACGCCCGTTTTTCGCTTCTGCTCCCATCCTACGGTGGAGATGTACCAACCGCTCGACGGACGCCAGCCGCCGCAGACGAAACCCCACACACGACCCACCAGGAGACCACTCATGACTGTCCTCGACCATGATGTCGTCGCTGACCAGCTGAAGAACGCACCGACCGAGAACAAGTCGGTGCTCTCGTTCGTCAGCCGGATCGCCGCCCTGACCACCCCGGACGACATCGTCTGGATCGATGGTTCCGAAGCACAGAAGAACGAGATCGCCGAGAAGCTCGTCGAGGCCGGCACCATCCAGCGTGTCAACGGCACCAAGGACTCCTACTACGCGGCCTCCGACCCCGAGGACGTCGCCCGCGTCGAGGGCCGGACCTACATCTGCTCCGAAGACGAGAAGGACGCCGGTCCACTCAACAACTGGGTCGCTCCCGCGGAGATGAAGGAGACGCTCAACCCGCTGTTCGAGGGCGCGATGCGCGGACGCACCATGTACGTCATCCCCTTCGTCATGGGCCACGCCGAAGCGGACCAGCCGATGTTCGGCATCGAGGTCACCGATTCGGCGTACGTTGTCCTCTCCATGCTCGTCATGGCTCGCTCGGGCAAGTACGCCCTCGATGCGATCGACGCCCAGGACGCGAAGTTCGTCGAGTGCGTCCACTCCGTCGGCGCTCCGCTGGAAGAGGGACAGGACGATGTCGCCTGGCCCTGCAACACCACCAAGTACATCACCCACTTCCCCGAGGATCGCGCCATCTGGTCCTTCGGCTCCGGCTACGGCGGCAACGCGCTGCTGGGCAAGAAGTGCTACGCGCTGCGCATCGCCTCCGCAATCGCCCGGGACGAAGGCTGGCTGGCCGAGCACATGCTCATCCTCAAGCTGACGAACCCCGAAGGCGTCGTCAAGTACGTCGCCGCCGCATTCCCCTCGGCCTGCGGCAAGACCAACCTCGCCATGATCGAACCGACCATCCCCGGCTGGAAGGCCGAGACCCTCGGTGACGACATCGCATGGATGCGCTTCGGCGAAGACGGCCAGCTCTACGCCGTCAACCCCGAATTCGGACTCTTCGGAGTCGCCCCGGGCACCGGTTACACCACGAACCCGACCGCGATGCGCGCCATCGAGGAAGGCGGCAACATCTTCACCAACGTCGCTCTGACCGACGACGGTGACGTGTGGTGGGAAGGCAAGACCGATGAGGCGCCTGCTCACCTCACCGACTGGCGGGGCAACGATTGGACGCCTGAGTCCGACACCCCGGCTGCTCACCCGAACTCGCGTTTCTGCACCCCGATCGCGAACGTGCCGACCTTGGCTCCCGAGTGGACCAACCCGAACGGTGTGCCGATCTCGGCCATCCTCTTCGGCGGTCGCCGCAAGACCACGATGCCGCTCGTGACCGAGACCAAGGACTGGACGCACGGCGTGTTCATGGGTTCGGTGCTCTCCTCGGAGACCACCGCAGCTGCCACCGGTGCCGTCGGCGTCGTCCGCCGCGACCCGATGGCGATGCGCCCGTTCATCGGCTACAACGTCGGTGACTACCTGCAGCACTGGATCAACATCGGCAATACCGAGGGTGCCCAGCTGCCGAAGATCTTCTACGTCAACTGGTTCCGCCGCGACGACGACAACTCGTTCCTGTGGCCCGGATTCTCCGAGAACTCACGCGTCCTCAAGTGGGTCTTCGAACGCGTCACCGGCACCGCCGATGCTCAGGAATCCCCGCTCGGCCTCACCCCGGTCGAAGGCGGCCTGGACACCGAAGGCCTCGACTTCACCGACGAGCAGCTGCGCAAGGCTCTCGCCATCAAGCCCGAGGAGTGGGAGACCGAACTCGGCCTCATCGAAGAGTGGTACGCCGAGCTCGGCGATTCGGTTCCGGCCGAGCTCCGCGCCGAGGTCGACAACCTCCGCGAGCGCCTCGGCCTCGCCTGAGTCGTTCGGCTGAGTTGCTTGACTGTGTGGCTAGTCTGAGCCGTCTGGCTGATGCGCTGGGCTGACTAGTTTGGCTGAGTCGCTTGGCTGATCTGCCGACGGACTGATCCGCTCGTTCACCGACGATCCCCCAACCGCCGCCGAGGTGGTTGGGGGATCGTCGTATTCCGTGACAGTTGGGAGGCCTGCACCCCTCACCGTTGGTGCCGACTGTCGCCGTTGCTCCCAACGCACGAAGATAGGCACCTGTTCACCACGGGGCATCTCTCACCGTTGCTGTCGCTGAGCACCGGCGGGAGCAGAACGTCGTCGCAGCGTCACGTCGCACCGTTGCAGGTGTAGGCACGGCAGCTAAGGGTGGGTGATGGCGCACTGAAGGGTGGACGTGACGCTGCCGGTGGGTGATGGTCACCCAGAGCGGGTGCCGACGGCAGGCAGCGGTCGACGGCAGGTGCTGGCCGACGGCAAGCGACCGCCGTCCGAGTCGTCAGGCGCCGTGGAGAGCCGGGACGATGAGATAGACGCCGAGCAGCACGACTGCTCCGCAGACTCCGAAGACCGTCCAGTAGGCGACCTGCAGCCCTGAGCTGCTGCGGCCCTCGTCGACCCGGTCGAGATGTGTCGCGCGCATGCGCACGGCAACGGAGAACAGCGTGATGACGATGATGGCCGAGACCCATGTCGCGGCAGCCACGATGGCGAAGGAACTCCATTCGATCATTTCGCGTCTCCCTGATCGCTCGCATCGGCCCGACTCGAATCGGCTCCGGTGTTCGATGCACGCCCCGAATCGGCTCCGGACCTCGATCCGGACGCCGAACCGGTCGACGATCCTGTCGTCGCCTCGACGGGAACCGCCCCGTTCTTCTTGGCGTGACGGTGTGCCCGGCGCTTCTCTTTGGCCGCCTGCTTCTCTGCCCAGGCTTCGTAGCGGGCCTCCCGCTTCTCCTGAGCGCGTTTGCGGTTGCGGTCCTTGCGCAGCTTCCGCTTGCGACCGCGAATGTTGACGGCTTCACCCACGGTGTCGAAGTTCGAGATGTCCGTCTCCTCGACCTGACGGGAGCTGAGATAGATCCACAGCACCACGACGACGGCGATGGCCGTGTCGATGACGACGCCGATCGTGCCCAGATGAGCGATGCCGGCGGCCAGTCCGCCGACGATCGCGGCGGCCGGGATCGTCAGCAGCCAACCGGAGGCGATCCGTCCGGCCGTCGACCACTGGACATCGGCGCCCTTACGTCCCAATCCCGAACCGAGCACCGAGCCGGAGGCAACCTGCGTCGTCGACAGTGCGAAGCCGAGGTGAGAGGAGGCGAGGATGGCCGCGGCCGTCGACGTCTCGGCCGACAGGCCCTGCGCGGCCTTGACCGTCGTCAGCTTCGTGCCGAGAGTGTCGATGATGCGCCAACCGCCGACGTAGGTGCCCAACGCGATCGCCAGCGCACACGCCGTGATCACCCAGATGTGCGGACCGGTGCCGTGCTCCTGAAGGTTCGCAGAGACGAGGACGAGGGTGATGACGCCCATCGTCTTCTGCGCATCGTTCGTTCCGTGGGCGAGCGCCACCAGCGAGGACGAGAAGATCTGTCCGTATTTGAACGGTGCACGGCGAGCGGTCTTGCCCTCCTCGTTGCGACGAGTGATCGCATAGGCGATCTTCGTGCACAGGTAGGCGCTGAAGCCGGCGATGAGCGGAGCCGCCAGAGCCGGGATGACGACCTTCGACAGGAACACTCCGTAGTCGACGGAGTTGAGTCCGGCACCGACGATGGCCGCACCGATGAGGCCGCCGAAGAGTGCATGGGACGAGGAGGACGGAAGGCCGAAGCGCCACGTCGCCATGTTCCAGATGATGGCGCCGATGAGACCGGCGAGGATGAAGTCGGGAGTGATCTGGACTCCCCCGCCGCCTTCTTTGATGATGCCGCCGGAGATGGTCTTGGCCACCTCGGTGGAGAGGAAGGCGCCGACGAGATTGAGGATCGCAGCGAGCGTGACCGCGGTCTTGGGTTTGATGGCCCCGGTCGCGATCGGGGTGGCCATGGCATTGGCCGTATCGTGAAAGCCATTGGTGAAGTCGAAGAACAGCGCCAGTGCGATGACGAGCACGACGACGAAGATGATTTCCACTAATCGACCTTGGGTGTAGACACTATTCGGACCGTGGATGATGCAGCTGACGGCCAGCAATCACTATCCCGCAGAAGTCTACCCACAGATTCAACTGTTCTTCACCCGCAATTCGACCCGACTCCACCTCATTCACCTTTTGTTCACTTCTGACGTGCGCAAACGGGCCCCGCCCGGCTGAGAGTGCAATAGCACTCACATTGCGAACGGGGCCCGAACACAGCCATTCTCTCGCCGAGGCGGCTCCCCGCTTCCCGCTGTCATCCGCAGAGAGCGTGGCCGACCCACCCGCGGAAACCGTGGCCGACACTTCTGCGGAAACCGCGGCAGGACACCGCCGAGGCGACGCTTCGGTCACGCGTGGCGAATCTGCTCCGTGACGTACCGATCCGCGACGTCGAGTGCCCGATCCAGGGCGGCGAGGCCGAACCTGACATCCTCATCCGGGGTGTTGAGCGGCGGCACGACATGGATCCGGTTGAAGTTCGCGAACGGCAGCACGCCTTCGGCCTTGAGCGCTGCGATGACCTCGTTCATCTCCGGCGAGCTGCCGCCGTAGGCTGCCAGCGGCTCCTTCGTCGTCCGGTCCTTCACGAGCTCGACCGCCCAGAAGCAGCCCATCCCCCGCACATCCCCGACCGCAGGGTGGCGCTGCGCCATCTCCCGCAGACTTGGGCCGATGATGTCCTCGCCGAGGCGGTCCGCGTTGGCGATCATGCCTTCGTCCTCCATGGCGGTGATCGTCGCAACAGCAGCCGCACAGGCGAGCGGATGTCCCGAATAGGTCAGTCCGCCCGGGTAGGCACGGTCGCGGAAGGTCTCGAAGATCGCGTCCGAGATGGCGACCCCGCCGAGCGGAACGTACCCGGAGTTCACACCTTTGGCGAAGGTGATGAGGTCTGGGGTGACGTCCCAGTGGTCGAGGGCGAACCAGCGACCGGTGCGGCCGAAGCCGGCCATCACTTCATCGGCGATGAAGACGATCCCGTACTTCGCCGTCAGCTCGCGCACCCCGGCGAGGTAGCCGGCCGGCGGGGCGTAGATCCCTGCGGTGCCCGGCACGGTCTCGAGGATGAGTGCGGCGATGTTGCCGGGCCCTTCGAGGGTGATCATGTCTTCGAGGTGGGCCAGCGCCCGCTGCGTTTCCTCGGCCTCGGACGTCGAGTTGAAGTACGACCGATACGGGTAGGCGGGCATGAAGTGAACGATGCCCTCAGCGGAGTAGTCGTTGGCGAACCGGCGCGGGTCACCGGTGACGTTGACGGCCAGCTGCGTGCCGCCGTGGTAGCTGCGGTAGGCCGAAAGCACCTTCGACCGCCCCGTGTGCAGCCGGGCCATCCGGATCGCGTGCTCGTTGGCGTCGGCTCCCCCGTTCGTGAAGAACACGTGGTCGAGGTCGCCCGGGGTGCGTTCGGCGATGAGTCGGGCCGCCTCGGAGCGGGCATCGTTGACGTGCTGCGGCGCGATCGTGCACAGCCAGCCCGCCTGTTCCTGGATGGCGGCGACGACGGCCGGGTGCTGGTGGCCGATATTGGTGTTGACCAGCTGCGATGACATGTCGAGGAGCTTTCGGCCCTCACCGTCCCAGACATAGGAGCCTGCAGCGTCGATGACCGTCATCGGGTCGAACGGTCCCTGTGCCTGCCAGGAGTGGAAGACGTGCGCCCGGTCGAGTCCATGGGCACGTCGCCCGGTCTCGATACGGTCAGGGCCGATCCTGTCGGCGCCGGTGCGATCAGCGTCGCGGTGCGATTCGGTGAGCGGGGAATCCGCGGTAGTGGTCATGGCTGCTCCTTCGCCGAGACGGTGCATCGTTGCGTGAACGCCCGCCCCGTGATCGGGGCGGACGTCCATGGTGGTCTGTTCAGTCGTTGGTCGGGAACCCGAGGTTGAGTCCGCCGTGGCTGGGGTCGAGCCAGCGTGAGGTCACGACTTTTCCGCGGGTGAAGAAGTGGACGCCTTCGTCGCCGTAGGCGTGGGTGTCGCCGAACAGCGAGTTCTTCCACCCGCCGAAGGAGTAGTAGCCCACGGGCACGGGGATCGGGACGTTGATGCCGACCATGCCGACCTCGACTTCGTTCTCGTATCGGCGGGCCGCTCCCCCGTCGTTGGTGAAGATCGCGGTGCCGTTGCCGTACGGGTTGGCGTTGATGAGGTCGAGGCCCTCGTCGTAGCCGGGGACGCGGACGACGCAGAGTACGGGGCCGAAGATCTCATCGCGATAGATCGACATGTCCGGGGTGACGTCGTCGAACAGAGTCGGGTTGAGGAAGAACCCCTCGGCCGGGGCGTTCTCCCGACCGTCGAGGACGACCGTTGCCCCCGCCTCCGCGCCGGCATCGATGTAGCCGGCGACCTTATCGCGGTGGGCCGCGGTGACGAGCGGTCCCATGTCCGGCTCGGTCGCCCCGTCGCCCACGCGCAGGGTCGTGGTGCGCTCGGCGATCTTCGCCACGAGCTCATCGGCGATGGAGTCGACGGCGACGACCACGGAGATCGCCATGCAGCGCTCACCGGCTGCCCCGTAGCCGGCGTTGACGGCGGCGTCGGCGGCGAGGTCGAGGTCTGCATCGGGCAGGACGAGCATGTGGTTCTTCGCTCCGCCGAGCGCCTGGACGCGTTTGCCGGCGGCCGTGCCGTTCTCGTAGACGTATTTTGCGATCGGGGTCGACCCGACGAAGGACACCGAGGCGACGTCGGGGCTGCCCAGGATCGTGTCGACGGCTTCCTTGTCGCCGTGGACGACGTTGAACACGCCGTCGGGCAGGCCCGCTTCCTTCCACAGCTCGGCGAGCCAGTTCGCGGCCGTCGGGTCCTTCTCGGAGGGCTTGAGCACGACGGTGTTGCCGGTCGCGATCGCGACGGGGAAGAACCACATCGGGACCATGGCCGGGAAGTTGAAGGGCGAGATGATCGCGGAGACGCCGATCGGCTGGCGCAGGGAGTGGACGTCGATGTTCGTCGAAGCGTTCTCCGTGTGACCGCCGCGCAGGTGGCCGGCGATGCCGCAGGCGAATTCGACGACCTCCTGACCGCGGGCGACCTCGCCGAGGGCGTCGGAGACGACCTTGCCGTGTTCGGCGGTGATGATCTCGGCCAGCTCCTGCTTGCGCGCATTGAGCAGCTCGCGGAAGTTGAAGAGGACAGCGGTCCGCTTGGCCAGGGATGTGTCGCGCCAGGCGGGGAAGGCGGCCGAGGCCGCGGCGATCGCCGATTCCACGGTCGCCTTCGAGCCCAGTGCCACCTGGCCACTGACGACTCCGGTGGCAGGGTTCGTGATGTCGCCGAGGCGGGTGTCCGTGTCCGCGGTGACGGTCTGTCCGTTGATCCAATGGGTCAGCGTTGCCATGTGGTGTCCTTCTGCGTCGTCGGTACGTCGGTTGAGTCCATCCTCGGTCGGCACCGCCGATCCCAACAGCGTCAGAGTGTCAGAATATTCTGCTCAGGCTTTACACTGTGTCAGTGGATATTGCGAAGGATTCGGGTGGGCCGTCTCTGAGCATCGCCGGTCTGCTCGAATTCGAGGAGATCAGGGCTGCGGAGCCTGCGGTGATCGCCGGCGACGCACGTCTCGATCGGGCGATCCGCTGGGTCCACATCGCCGATTCCGAATATGTCGAACGGTTCCTCGAAGGTGGGGAGCTCGTGCTCACCACGGCCACGGCCTTTCGCCACCGCCCCGAGGCGGTGACCGAGTTCCTCGACCAGCTCGAGCGGGCGGCAGCGGCGGGCACGATCATCGAACTCGTCGACGAGGGCTCGGCCTTCGACGAGGCGGCGGGCATGATCGTGCGGGAGGCCGCCTCGGCGAGGGATCTGCCCGTCGTGGTGCTCCCGCACCGGGTCAAGTTCGTGAAGATCACGGAGTTTGCCCATCGACGTCTCCTCGCACAGCAGATCTCCCAGCTCGAACATGCCCGCGAGATCCACGAGACGTACACCCAGCTGAGCCTGTATCGGGCCGGGGCGCAGACGATCGTCGACCGCACGGCCGAGCTGCTGGGGACTCCGGTGATCCTCGAGGACGTCGCGCACCGGGTGCTCGCCCATGCGGGGCGAGGGTCGGCGACACTGGCACAGAAGTGGGCGGGCCTCGTCACCGGGGCGAGCACCGAGCCCGGGGTGGAGGCCGCGGCGGATTGGCGGCAGACGCCGGTCGGGATGCGGGCACGCCGGTGGGGGCGGCTCGTCGTGCCCCGCCCGGCCGAGTCGAGAGCAGCCCTCGAGCAGGTCATCGAACGGGCCGGAGAGGCGCTGACGCTGACCCGCATGGCCGATCGGGACGAACAGGATCTGCTGCTGCAGGCGCAGAGCGGTCTGATCAGGGAGATCTCGGATTCCGACGGTCTCGACGACCGTGCGGCCCTCGAGCGCGCTCGGTCACTGGGGTTCTCTCCGGCGCCCGGGACGCAGTTCCTTCCCGTCGTCGTCCGCCTCGACCGGGATACCGACACCGATCCGACGCGCGTTCAGCTGCAGGAGCGCGGGCTGACCCAGGAGGTCGTCGCCGCCGCGGCGCGTGTGGGCTCGGCCTGTCTGGTGACGAGCCTGCAGTCGGGAGTCTTCGGGTTCGTCCTCGCTGCGGCCGGCAGCAGAACCGGATCGGGCGGACGTCGTTCGCGCCGGTCGGGCGGAACAGAGATGTCGGGTCGACAGGGGACGTCTGGCGGCTCGGATGCCGAGCAGCTCCTCGCCGGTCTTCTGAACGAGGTTGAGGAGTATGCGGCCAGCTGGGTGGTCGGCGTCGGGCGCGGCAGCGCATCACTGTGCGGTGCGGTCGCCGGGCTCGACTCCGCATCGCAGGTCGCCGAGGTGGCAGCGACGCTCGACGTGCGCGAGCGCTCGTTCTACCGCTCCTCCGACGTCCGGCTCCGCGGCTTGCTCTCCCTCTTCGCCGATGACTCTCGAATGCGGGCCTTCGCCGAGGGCGAGCTCGGCCCCCTGCTCGGCGATGGCGCCGGCCGCTCCCCGAGCGCAGCAGAAAGCAGCAGTGATGCGAACCGTCGCTCCCCTGCCGATGAGAGTCTGCTCGACTTCCTCGAGCTCCACCTCGCCCACGGCGGGAACATCTCGGCGATGGCGCGGGCCGGGTATCTGTCCCGACCCGCGCTCTACGCACGAATGACGAAGCTGCAGAACCGCCTCGGCGTCTCGCTCGATGATGCGGAGTCGCGCACGGCACTGCATGTGGCGCTGCTGTGGTGGCGGATGCACGGCTGAGGGGCGGTGCCGGTGAGCCCGCGGTGGCCGGGTCGGTGAGCCCGCGGTGGCCCGGTCGGTGAGCCAGCGGTGGCTCCGGTGGCCCGGCCGGTGAGTCATTCGAACAGGGAGCGGATCGTGTCCGTGACGGGGATTCCTCGGTCGGCCGCCTCGGCGCGGTTGGCATAGCGACGATCGCCGGGCTGACGGTCCATGCCCGCGTCGCGGAGCATTTCGACGAATTCGCGGACTCGGCCCAGGTAGGCGTCGTTGCCGCCGCGCTCGGGGTCGATGACGATGAAGAGCTGACCGGTGCGGAAGGTGTGGGCGCCTTCGGGGGCTTCGGCGTCGATCTCGTAGGTGAAGGCACCGCCGGTCAGCCCGGCCGCCAGCGTCTCGATCATGAACGACAGCAGCGCGCCCTTATGCCCGCCGATGGGCCGGATTCCGCCGCCGTCGAGGATGGCGTTGGGATCCGTGGCGTCCGCGCCGGTCGAGTCGACCCCGGTCCCGACCGGAACGTCTCGGCCCTCGGCCCGCAGCAGCTGCAGGTCCCCGTGGGACATCGACGACGTGGAGAAGTCGAATACGATCGGGTCCGCACCAGCCACGGGAGTGGCGAAGCCGAACGGGTTGGTGCTGAAGACCGGGCGCGTGGCCCCTTCGGGAACGACGGCGAGCTTGCCGCTGGCGATCATGCCCATCGCCACCCGACCCTCGCGGGCAAAGGACTCGAGGTCGGGCCACAGAGCACTGAAGTGGTGAGTGCTGCGCAGGGCGATGACGGCGACGCCGGACTCGGCAAGCGCCTCGTCGATCGTCGGGCGCGCCTCGGCGAGTGCGGGTTGGGCGAAGCCGTTGCGTCCGTCGATGCGGATATAGGAGGGACCGACGACGTCGATGTTCGGCTCCGCGGCCCCGTCCGCCCAGCCGCGGGTCAGCGAATCGAGGTAGCCGGCAACCCGGAAGACTCCGTGGCTGAGAGTGCCGTCGCGTTCGCAGGTGGCGCAGTTGGTCGCGAGCACTTCGGCCACCGAAGGCGAAGCGCCGGCGGCCACGAGCTTCGCTTGGATGGCAGACACAAGGTCATCGAAAGAGATTCGGTCGGGTTCGTTCGTCATTGTGCGCTCCTCCTCTGCGGCCGATCGTGTCGGCGTCGACCACGGCCCTTACCCAGCAGACTACCGTTCGATCAGTCATCGGCCCTGCAGTTCCTTGACCGTTCCTCCGTTCTCGTCTGCGGGTTCTCAGTTCTCATCTGCGGGTACAGCAGCGCTCGTGCCGCCGCTCCCGGGTGTCACCGACGGTGGAGCCAGCAGGGAACGGATCGTCGGGCTGGGGACGGGCTCAGTCTTCGTAGCGGATTTCGACGCGGCGGTTCTTCGCCCGACCTTCGGGGTCGTCCTTGCCGCCCTTCTCATTCGACGCAACGGGGTCGGACTCGCCGAATCCCTTCGCAGTCACGTCGAGGTCCGAGTTCTCGGAGGTGAGCACCTCGGCGACGGCCTTCGCGCGGTCTTCGGAGAGCTTCTTGTTGTAGTCGTCGTCGCCATTGGAGTCCGTATGCCCGCCGACAGTGATCTCGGAGTCGGTCGGCAGGTCCGTGACGAGGTCTTTGATCTTCTTCATCGCGGCGTCGCTCAGTTCGGACGAGTCGAAGTCGAAGAGGATGTCTGTGTCGAGCGTGACCACGGTGTCGCCGCCGCTGGCCTTCGTCGTTTCGACGTCTTCGATTCCCTTCTCCAGGTCATGGATCCCCGGTTCGAGTTCGACGATGCTCTCGTCGATCTGCGACTGGTCGGGATCGGTGAAGTCATCCGGCGTCGGGGCATCTCGGTCGGCGATGTCCTGCGGAGTCACGGAGTCTGCGAACGCGAATGCGGGTGGGCCGGCGATGACAATGCCGGCAGCAAGGATCACCGCTGCAGGACCGGAGACTGCGGACCTCACGAGATCGTCACTCCGGTGACGAGGTTCATTCCGTCGACGACGGAGACCTCGACCTCGTTCACATCCGGCGGCGGGGCCGCGAAGACAGCGAATGCGTAGTGGGTCTGGCCGGGTTTGAACGTCGTACTCTGATACCCGGTCTGCGCTCGATCGACGGTGTACTTGAGCACATGGTGCTTGCGCAGATTCTGCGAGTCGACGAGGAACGGAGTCCAACTTGCATCGCCGAGGTAGCCATAGAGATCGTCGCCGTCATCATCCTCGTCTGCCTTGTCCGAGTTCACGGTGAACGCGAACTGCGCCACGACAGTTTCGCCCTGACGCTTCAGCGGGAACAGCGCGACAGTCATCGTGGCCGTGTCATCGCCCTCGACAGTCGCGGGGATCTCCTGGGAGGCGACGGGATCGGGAAGATCATTCGGATCGAGGCCGGCCGCCTCGGCGGATCCGGTGTCTTCGGTCGATCCTGCGGCCTCGCCGGACTCCTGGCCGGCTCCTTGGGTCTCAGTGCCCTCGGGGTTCGGGTCCTCTGCATCGTCTCCGGATGTGCAGGCGGTCAGGGTCAGCGCCAGAGCGGCGGCGGCAGCGGACAGAGCTGCCCTGCGGATCAGGGGCATAGCGATGGGAGTTCTCCTCAGTAGTCGCCGGAGCAGCATCTCTGCTGGTGAGCTCCGGTGGCGCGGGGCGGACGCCGATCACCGTACCCCGAACAGGTGAACTTTCACTACATCGAACATAAGTCGAGACGAACACAGTTCTCGGCACTCGCGGCTTCAAAATTTATGCGCCCTGATCCAGATCACCACACATGCATTTTGAAGCCGCTCATGAGTGGAAATGGCGGGATCAGAAAACCCCCGCGATCCGCTTGTTCCAGCGGTACGCGGAGGTTTCCCGTTCTGCGGAGCCGGTGGGATTTGAACCCACGGTCCCCCTATTGGAGGACTTCACCTTAGCAGGGTGACGCTTTCGGCCGCTCAGCCACGACTCCATCTGCAATGCGGCGATCCGCTCCGGCGAAATGCCCGGCGACAGACCCTCCAGCACTACGGGATACAGCCTAAGGGAAAGGAGCCATCCAGGGCAAAGCGCGGCTTCCGAGAGTGGGCTTCGTCATAGTCGTGTCCAGCCGTGACGGGCACGAATCCGGGCCGAACGCCCCCTCTGCACCGCTCCCCCACACCGGAATTCCAGCATTCATCAATGTCCAGGCGTAAAATCGGCGTGATGTGCTTTGCGGTCTGGTCTCGGATCCTCGCAGCGACACCGGTCGGAATACCGATGGCCGCGGTGTGCCCTGCGCCGGAAACGAGAACGGCGAGCGGGCCGTACTGCACGAGAAAACAGTTTTTGAGGAGTAGACAACTTGCCAGAGTTTCCCCCTGACAAGCGCGGACCGCAGGGGAACGACCCCGATTCCCAGACAACAGGTCGTCGGCTCCGCGCCTCCTCTCGCCCCAGGTTCCGCGGCGACACCGCCGCCAGTGAGAGCGACTCGACGCCGCAGTCGAATTCGCCGCAGCAGAATTCTCGGCCGTCGCAGCCTCGGCCCGCGGACCAGAACTCCGATCGGTCAACCGATCCACGATCCGACTATTCGTTCCGCACAAGCTCCCGCTCATCCGGCGATCCGTCGGACAACCGGCTCGGCGACAGCAACCGTGACGCAGGATCATCGTCCCGCTCCCCGCATGCTCCGCCTCCGCGCCCGGTCGCTCCGCGCACGCGGCGCGAAGCCCGCATGCTGCGCGCAGCCGCCGCCAGCGGAGCGTCAGCGGCCGGGGTGGCCGCAGCAGCAAGCTCGAACACCCAGGACGATCCGACCACCGGCTCACCGCATGGTTCGGTCCACGATGCCCCACGCACATTCGCACAGGACGAATCGGCCGCCTCGGCGGGGGATCCCCGGGAATTCGACCGCACGGACACCGACACTGACTCCGCTCCGACGACGCGCCGCGATGCCCGTGAACGACACGCAGCCGAATCCCGCGACGAGAAACCGACCGGCCACGGACCGGGACGGGTCCGCCGCCATTCCTCCCGCCTCGGCGAGACGTTTCCCAGCCTCGTCGGCTGGACGTCGCTGAGCACCCTCCTGCCCGGAGTCGGACTGCTGCGCACCCGCTTCCGGCCCGCCGGACTCATCGTGTTCGGACTCTTCGTCCTCACTCTGCTCGTCGGGGTGGTCTACCTGCTGGTCAAGGGCCCCGTCCGCGCGATCGCCACGATCATCGCCAGCCCCTCGCTGCTGAACTTCCTCGCCATCGCCGCAGTGCTCGTGGCCGTGATCTGGATCCTCGTGATGGTCGTGTCCCACCTCGGGCTGCGCCGCGGACACCGATACCGGCCCTGGCAGAACAAGCTGGCCGGCGTCCTCGTCGTCTCCCTGGCGCTCATCATCGGCATCCCGCTGGGCGTCGGCTCCGTCTTCGCCCGCGTCCAGTCCGACACGGTGGCCAGCCTCTTCGGCGACAGCACCGGTAAGGCCCACAGCGCCGAAGACCTCTGGGCGGACAAGCCCTACATCAACGTCTTCCTCATGGGCCGTGACAACGGCGAGGACCGCGAGGGCACACGTCCCGATACGATGCTCGTGGCCTCCATCGACACGAAGACCGGCCATGCCGCGCTCATCTCCGTGCCCCGCAATCTCGCGTTCCCGATCTTCCCCGAAGGCAGCGAACTCGAAAAGGCCTGGCCGGATGGATTCCGACCCTCCGGCGACTCGTCCGAGGACCTCATCAACGCCGTGTGGCAGTGGGGTGAGCAGAATCCCGACCAGATCGGCAATGCGCACGGGCTCGAACCGGGCATGTGGACGACGATGCAGGCCGTCGAAGGCTCCTTGGGCCTCAACCTCGACTATTGGGCATCGGTCGACATGGCCGGATTCGAAGACGTCGTCGACGCCATCGGCGGAGTGCAGATCGACGTCGAACGTCCCATTCCGATGGGCGGCGGAAAGTCACTGTCCGGGGTGAAGAACGAGGTCTACGGGTGGGTCGATCCGGGCCCGCAGACACTCAAGGGCAAGGACGCGCTCTGGTACGTCCGCTCCCGCGAAGGCAGCGACAACTACGACCGCATGTGCCGTCAGCAGCGGATGCTCAAGACCACGCTCGAGCAGGTCGACCCGCAGGAGATCGCCGCGGCCTATCCGAAGCTCGCGAACTCGGCGACGCGGAACATCGCCACGTCGATCCCGCAGAACGAGATTCCTGCCTTCATCGAACTCGCCCTCATGATGCAGAAGGGCGATGTCACCTCGGTGCAGATCAACAACGACGTCACCCCCACTTACAACCCCGACTTCGACGTCCTCCACAAGTGGATCCTCGGCGAGGTCAAGGGTGCATCCGACGGCGAGGAGACCCCGCAGCCGACGAACGACGGCAGCACGTCCCAGGAGTCGGGAGACAGTGCGGACTCGACCGAGAACGGTTCGGAAGACACCGCCACCGAGGAACCGGCCGATTCCGCGGATGGATCCACGGATGAGGCCGGCGCCGAGGCGGACGCCACCGAAACGACGACACCGGGTGAGCCCAACGCCGAAGGCAAGTGCTACCCGAAGGGCTACGAGCCCGGTGACGACTTCCCCGGCTACCCCGGACCCAACGGCGGAACCGGCGAGCAGGGGTGAGTCAGGACCGACAGTCTCCCGTCCCCGCGGTCGCGATCATCGGTGTCGGACCGCGGGGTCTCACGGTTCTCGAGAGGCTCGTGGCGCTGGCGGCGAAGCGCTTCGCCGGCACCACCGGGACCGCGCTGAGCATCCACCTCATCGACCCTTATCCGCCCGGAGCGGGAATCGTGTGGCGCACCGACCAGCCCGAGTCTCTGCTGATGAATACCACCATCGCCGAGCAGACCGTCTTCCCCGACTCCAGCTGCAGCTTCGTCGGCCCGGACGACGCACCGGCCGGGCCGTCCATGGCCGAGTGGTACCTGGACAACGGCGGCACCGAACCGCTGCACTCGACCTTCCCCAGCCGCAGCCTCTACGGCCGCTACCTCCGCGATGCGTATAAGCGCATCCGCGCGAGCGCACCGGCCTTCGTCGAGATCGTCGAGCACCCGACGAAGGCCGAATCCGTCATCGACCTGCCCACCATGGATCTCCCCGATCCGGCTTCGCAAGGGTCACGGGCCACCGTCCCCGAGCAGCTCGTGCGCTGCCAGAACGGCACGACGATCGTCGCCGGCGCCGTCGTGCTCGCCGTCGGTCACATTCCCAGCGCCCAGCCGGAGGAGCGCGCCCGGCTCGCCGCGTTCGCCGAGATGGGCGGCGGGCTCTACCTGCCGCAGGGCCTGCCCGCGGAAACCCCCGTCACCGAGGTGGCCCCCGGTGAGCGGGTCATCGTCCGCGGCATGGGGCTCAACTACTTCGACTTGCAGACCCTGTTCACTCATGAACGCGGAGGCCGTTTCGAACCCGAATCCGGCGGTCGGCTGCGCTATGTGCCCAGCGGCGACGAACCGCGCCTGGCGCTGGGATCACGACGCGGAATCCCGTATCGCAGCAAACCGATCTGCCGCGAACATCCGCGGCGGGATTGGCCGCTGCGGTACTTCACGAAGGACAACATCGCACTGCTGGCCGGCCTCGAGAACCTCGACGGGGAGCGCAAGGCCGGCGCCCGGTTCAATGATCAGCTGTGGCCGCTCATCCTCGCCGACCTGCGCCTGGCCTACTATCACACGCTCTCCCAGGTCCGCCCCGAAGCGTTCACCGATGATCCCGGCCAGCTGCGCGAGGCCATCGGCGAGGCGGTCTCGCGCCACCTGACCCGCCGCACCTGGCAGGAGACCCACCCGCAGCAGGCGGGCGATGCCGGTGTTGCCGAGGCCGGGGCTGCCGCGACCGCTCGTGCCGGGGACGGAGCCGGCGCGACAGGGACAGTCGACGCGACAGGCACTTCGACCAGCGTTTCACGATCGGCCAGTGCCACGACCACCGAGGAGGCCTCCCGCCACGGCCGCGTCACCCGCGAGGCCTTCGCCTGGTCGGAGATCGAAGAGGTGCTCGTGCCCGATCCCGCCGACCGCATGTCCCTGCACACCCTGCTCAACCCGCTCGAAGGTGAGCTCTTCACCAGCCGTGAACCCGGTGAGCCCGGGTCCCTGCACGAGTGGATGCTCGACTTCCTGCGCACCGACCTACGCAGCTCCCTGGCCGGTCCCACCGGCAGCCCGGAGAAGGCGCTGTTCACCGTGCTGTGGCAGTCCCGACTGCTGCTCAAGGACCTCATCGTCGCCGGTCACATCGACCGCGTGAGCATCGACATGGAGATCCTCGGCTGGTTCGAGGGCTTCGTCTCCGGCATCTGCGATGGTCCTCCCCCGCAGCGGATCGCCGAACTCATCGCCCTCGCCGAGGCGGGGATCGTGTCCTTCATCGGCCCCGATATGCGCATCGAAGAAAACCGGGATGCGCTCGGGTCCCCAGCTGAGGCGCAGCGACCGCGGCCGGAGATCTTCACGGTCACCTCGGCGCAGGCCGCCGGAGCGATCACGGGCAGCGTCGTCATCGATGCCGCCTCACCGACGAACTCCGTCTCGCGTGCCGCCGATGTCCTGCTGTACGGAATGCTTGAGCGCGGCCAGCTCACCCCGGCCCGCCTGACCTTGGACGACGGTCGGGAGAAGTTCCTCAACGGGCTCGCCCTCACTCCTCGGCCCTATCGCACGATCGACGTCGAAGGCAACGTCCACCCGCGCCGATTCGCGCTGTCGATCCAGCTGTCGTCGAAGCAGTGGGGGCTGGCGATCGCCGCGAATCCGGGCACGAACGCGGCCACGCTCAACGACTCGCACGCCGCCGCCGAGGCGATCCTCGACCTCCTCTGAAGCCCGGCACGTCTTCGCCGCGCTCCAGACACCGACCACCGAACGCGAACAGCCCAGTCTGAGTTGAATAGCCCTGTTTCAAACATGGGCTATTCAACTCAGACTGGGCTATTCGCAGAGGCGCCGTGATGCGTGGCGCCGGGTCGGACACGTGGCGCCGCGGCCACGAAGCGCGGCTACGCCATTTCGAGGGCGGCTTCGGGCTTCGTGGTCCGTGCGCGGACGATGGCCAGCAGCGACATCACGATGCCGATGACCGCCCAGGCCAGCAGTCCGCCGTATGCGGCAGCCTGCCCGCTGGTGCCCGCGGCGATCGCAGCGAAGCCGTTCATCGACGGGGTCAGCGGCAGGATCGGCGCCACGAAGTCGAAGAACTGCGGCACCGCCCCGATCGTCCGCCCGGCCACGGCCAGCACCACGGCGATGACCGAGAGGAACCTGCCCACTCCTCCGAACCACGCCACAAGAGCGAAGTTCAGGATCATGAACACGATCGCCGAGACGAACGTGAGCACTGCGATGTCGAAGCCTTGGATCGCGTCGATGTCCATCACGGTGACCGCGAGGAACGAGAGCACGAGCGCCTGCAGCACGCCGACGACGAGGCCGGGCAGCAGTCCGCGCGCCCACACGGCCAGCGAAGACTTCGTCGACAGCAGTGCCCACGCCGGGATCGGTTTGAGCACCGTGTAGGTGACGAGTCCGCCGATCCACAGGGCAAGCATGATGAGCAGGGCGATCGTCGATCCCGCCAGCACATTCGTCACACTGTCCGTGTCGGGGGATTCGATATTCGCCGAGGCGACCTTGGCCAAGCGGTCACGCTCCGGAGCCGTGTAGGACGGCACTTCGTCGGCACCGTCCTTGACGCCGTCGGCGAACTTGCTCACGCCCTTCGCGTACTTGCCCGTGCCCTCATCGAGTTCGTCGAGGCCGGCGGCCAGCTCTGAGGTGCCGGTCGCGGCTTCGGAGACGCCGTCGGTGTATTTGCCGACGCCGGTGCTGTATTCGCTCAGCCCATCGCTGAGCTGACCGGCACCGTCGGAGAGCTCCGAGGAACCGTCGGCGACCTTGCCGATGCCCTTGGACAGGGCCGGCATTCCGTCGGCGAGCTGCTGGTTTCCGTCGGCGACCCCGGCGGCTCCGTCGCGCAGACCCTGCGAGGCCTCGAGCAGCTTCGGAGCGTTCTTCGAGATGTCCTCCATGCCCTTCGTCAGGTCACCGAGGCCGTCCTCGAGTCCCTTGACGAACTTGGTCACCCCGTCGGAGAGTTCCGATGCGCCGTCGGCCAGCTCATCGGACCCGCCGAGGAGGGATGACCCGTCCTGCTCCTGTTCGAGCCCGTCGACGGCCTTGTTCAGCCCACCCGACGTGCCGTTCAGCAGCCCCTGCGCATAGGCCTGTTCGATGCCCTGGCAGACCTGGTCGGGAGTGCCGGTCGGGCACATCTGAGCCCGTGCCTGCTCGGCCTCGCCTTCGGTCATGATGCCGGCGGCCACGAGCCCGTCGAGGTCCGGCTTCGTCCCGGCCAGCTGATCGGCCTTGTCGGCACCGTCTTTCAGTCCGTCACGGTACTGGTGCAGTCCGTCGGAGAGACCGGAGGCACCCTTCGACACACCCTCGGCGCCCTTTTCGAGCTCCTTGCCGCCCTTGGTGATGTCACCGAGGTCGCCCTCACCGGAGTCACCGGATCCGGCGAAGCCCTTGATGATCTCGTCGATGGACTTCGTGTACTCGTCGACACCGTCGGAGAGCTCACCGGAACCGTCGGCCAGCTTCTGCGTGCTCTCGGGCAGCTTCGAGGTCTTCTTGTCGAGCTCGTTCAAGCCCCCGGACATCTCAGAGGCGCCCTTGGACAGGTCGCCGGCGCCCTTCGACAGCTCCGTGGCTCCGGACTTGAGCTCGCCGCCGTTGTCACTGAGCTGCTGCATGCCCTCAGACAGCTCACCGGCACCCTCGGCGGATTGTCCGGTGCCTTCCTTGAGCCCTTCGGCACCCTTGTCGAGTTCCCCGGCGGCGTCGCCGAGGTCCTTCATCTGCTCGCCCATCTTGTTGAAGCCGAGGTAGATGTTGTCGAGGTAAGTTTCGGTCATCTGCGTGTTGAACGTCGTCCGGGCCACCTCGGCGATGGATCGGGAGATCTGCGTGTCCAGCGCGGGAGCGGTCCCGGACACGTCGACGTCGAGCTGCGTCTGCGTCGCCGACTTCGCATCGTCGACCGAGGTCACAGCGCGGGAGAAGCCTTCGGGGATCGTCAGCTTCGCGGCGTACCTGCCGTCGGACAGCCCGTTCTGCGCATCCTCCTCGTCGGTGATGACCCAGTGGATGTTGTTCTCCTCCTCACCGACCAGACCGCTGGTCAGCTGCCGCCCGATCGGCACGGTCTTGCCGTCGACCTTCGCTCCGTCGTCGTTGTTGACGATGGCGGCTTCGATGGTCTCGAGACGATCGCCGCTCTTCCACGTGGCGAGGATGAATCCGGCCGCCACGATGATCGGGATGAGGACCAGGCCGAGGAGGGAGAGCCAGTTCACCGGCTTCTTCGAGTTCGCACGTTCGAGTCTCACGACTGCACACTTTCCATGTTGGTGCTGTCGACGGCGTGGGTGTGTTCGCCGTCTGATTCGCTGTCGGTTCCGCCTCGCTCATCGGGTCGAGCTTCGTCGAGGTCGAGGTGGAAGTAGTTCGTTTCGGGGCTGAAGATCCCGGTCACATCCGCGTCGGGCATGCCGAGGATGACCGTCGTGCCGTCGGCGGCGAGCTGCGGCAGGAGGTCGCGCAGGTCCCGAGCCGGTCCGGCCGAGTCCCGTGCTCCTGTCGCGAGCTTCTCCGCTCCGTCGATGACGAGCAGATCCGGCGCCGAGGCGGCCATCCGAGAGATGTCACGTGGACTGATCGCCTGGTCGGCTTCACTCCGACTGAGGTCGAGGTAGGGAACCTGGCGACGGACCCGTCCGGCGTGCTCGGGCAGGACCTGCTGGCCGATCTTCATCTCACCAGCCGTGAGTCCGACACGACCGGACACGGCCAGCAGGAGAGCCCGACGGGCGGCACCACTGGCGACGAGGATCTGGCCGGGCAGCAGGGAGATGTCGACGCGGGCGAAGCCGCGGTCGCCGGAGTACACGCCGATGCCGCGACCGTAGACGCGGTAGTCGGAGTTCGGTTCCGGCCAGTCGCGCAGGGCCACCTCGTGGGCAAGGCCTTCGCCTTCGACGTCGAGGCGCGGCAGGATCCGATCGAGCCACTTCGGCAGCCACCAGGCCCTGTCGCCGAGCAGCTGCATGATGGCCGGCACCAGCGACATGCGCACGAGGAAGGCGTCGACGAAGATGCCCGACGCCAGGGCGAGCGCGATCGATTTGATGATCGGTTCACCGGCGGGCACGAAGGCCGCGAAGACGGAGAACATGATGATCGCCGCGGCCGAGACGACTCGGGCGGAGGAGGCGAAGCCGGCTCTGATCGCGTCCTTGGCCGAGGCGCCGTGGACGTAGGCCTCCCGCATGCCGGAGACGAGGAACACCTCGTAGTCCATGGCCAGGCCGAAGAGGATGCCCATGACGATGATCGGCAGGAAGCTGATGACCGGTCCGGTCGAGTCGATGCCCAAGGGGGCGGCGAAGAGTCCGTCGTGGAAGACGAGGACGACCGTGCCGAAGGAGGCGAAGACGGACAGGAGGAACCCGCCGGTGGCCTTGATCGGCACCGCCACGGAGCGGAAGACCATCATGAGCAGGATGATGGACAGGCCGACGACGAAGATGCCGAACGGCACGAGAGCCTTGCCGAGCTGGTCGGAGACGTCGATCTGGATCGCGGTGGCACCGGTGACAGCGGTGTCGAAGCCGTAGTCGTCCTCGATCTCCGTGCTCAGGTCCCGCAGCCGATCGACCGTGTCCAGCGTCGCCGGGTCATCGGAGGCGGTGGTCGGAATGATCTGGAAGAGTCCGACGGTCGCGTCCCGGTTCGGGGTGGCCATGATGACCTGTTCGATGCCGTCGACCTTCTCGATGCGCTTCTCGATCTCCTCGACGTCTGCAAGCGGATCGTCGCTGGTCACGATCTGGCTGGTCATGACCAGCGGCCCGTTGTAGCCGGGGCCGAAGTGTTCGTCGATGAGGTCGTAGGTCGCCCGCGCCGGGGTGCCCTGCTCCTGGTCGCCCGCGGTGGGCAGGGACAGCTGGAGCTGAGTGGCGGGGATCGCGAAGAGCGCGAGCCCGCCGACGATGACGACGATCGTCAGCAGCGGGATCTTCGTGACGACCTTGAGCCATCCGGCGAAGAACTTGTTCATGATCGTCGGCGGGTACGGGTCGCCGCCCTCGGCGCGCGCCTCGTCGGCGATCCTCTCCCGCACTGCGGGGTCGGTCACGTGCGTGGAGGTGGATACGGAGCCGTCGCCCGCCTCGGTGACGGTCGATGATCCCTGCGCCGAGGCGGTCGTGCCCGTCGTCGCCCGCTCAGCGGCCGCGGCGTAGGCCTTCCGGTAGCGCTTCGTCGGCTTCGGAGTGATCTTGGATTTCACGAGTCCCAGCAGGGCGGGGACCATCGTCAGAGAGATCATCACGGCCACGGCGACGGAGCCGGAGGCCCCGATTCCCATGATCGTGAGGAACGGGATTCCGGCCAGGGACAGGCCGAGGAGCGCGATCATCACGGTCATGCCCGCGAAGACGACGGCGGACCCGGCCGTCGCGACGGCGCGCCCGGCCGCCTCGACGGGGTCGTGGCCTTCGGCGAGAAGGTCGCGGGCGCGGGAGACGATGAAGAGTGCGTAGTCGATGCCCACGGCCAGGCCGAGCATGAGCGCGAGCATGATCGACGAGGAGTTGATCGTCGCGAACGCGGTGGCCCCGACGATGAGGAGCACGGAGATGCCGACGCCGATGAGCGCGGTGATCAGCGGCATCCCCGCGGCGCGGAAGGAGCCGAGGGTGAGCAGGAGGACGATGAAGGCGATGACGACGCCGATGCCTTCGACCCAGGAGATCTCGACACCGGTGATCTGGAAGAGTTCGCCGCCGCCCTCGACCTGCGCCCCGGGCAGGGCGTCGCGCAGCGGATCGAGGGCGTCGATGAGGTTGTCGCCGGCGTCCTCGCCGACGTCCTGCTGGGTGCCGTCGTATTGGACGGAGATCATGGCCGCCGTCTCGTCCTTGCTGATGGCACCCTCGACGAGGTCGGAGTACGGGGAGGTCACCGTGTCGACGTGCGGGAGTTCCTCGATGCGGTCGATCTCGTCTTCGATCGCGTCCTTGTACTTCGCGTCCTCGACCGAATCGCCGTCATCGGCGACGACGATCACCGAGGCGGAGACACCGGCGGCTTCGGGGAACGTCGACTTCATCGAATCGAGAGCGGTCTGCGCCTCCGAGCCCGGGAGCGTGAAGTCGTTGTCGAAGTCCTTGGAGAAGGCGGCGACTCCGGCACCGACGAGGACGAAGATCAGCAGCCACGCAGCGATGAATCGCCACGGGGTCCGATACGCACGACGGCCCAGGGCGTAGAGGAAAGTTGACACGAAAACCTCGATACAAAAATGTATTGGATACAGTATTGTATTGTTGTGCAATACCCACCCTCCATGCAAATGGATCCCAGGTCGACCGAGGATTCTCATGAGATGCTCAGTCAACTCGCCCTCCGCCCCGCCCCTGCGGCCGGCTCCGACGCCGGTGCGGCAGACTGCATCCTCGGCCATCGCCGACCCCACTGCAACGAAATGACGATGAACACAGACGAACTCAGCCCGCGCAGACGCCAGACCCGCTCCACCCTCGTTCAGGCCGGCATCTCGGTCTTCGCCGTGCGCGGCATCGACGGCGCCTCGATCGAGGAGATCTGCGAAGCCGGTGGGTTGACCCGTGGAGCGTTCTATTCGAATTTCTCCAGCCGTGACGACCTGGTGCTCGCGATCATCGAGATGCGCACCTCGGAGAACCTCGATCGCCTCGACGCCACGATCCGGCGGTGGTCCGAGCAGCTCATGACCACAGCCGAGGTGCCGGAGATCAAGGCGCTGATGACGACGTTCATCGACGATGTCTTCAATGAGAAGAGGCAGACCGTCGCCGAGACGATCACCGAGCAGGAGATCGAACTCTACTGCCTGCGGGTGCCTCATCTCCACGCGCGCTATGTCGAGCTCAACACCACTCAGCTCGACCGGTTGGCCGCCCTCGTGACCACGGCCCTCGATGCGGCCGGTGCGACGACGAAGCAGCCGATCGGCGACTTCCTCACCGTCATCATCTCCGTATTCGACCGGATCGCTCTGTCTGCAGCCGCTGGCAAGGCGATGGACGAGCACGTCGACATCGATCCGAGCCTCATCGTCGAGGTTCTCATGCACCTCATCGACTTCTGTCCCGACAGCGATGGCTGAACGAGTCTGCCCCTATCACGAGGCCTGAACGCGCTCGACGAACCGGCCAGAGGCACTAAGGTGGTGCTCGTGAACGAACTCCAGCGCGAATTCTCTGCTTTCATCAACAATATGGACGTCCGCCTCGGCGCGTTCGTCCTCGCCGACCTCCCCGAAACCTTCGAGAAGGAGGACGGGGAGACCGTGAAGTTCCCGAAGGACTTCGGGCCGAAATCTCTGCCGATGCTCGAACTCTTCGTGCTCTCGAAGTTCCCGACCACCGAAGAGATCCTCAAGCCGGAGCACCGCCGCTTCTTCGAAGGACTCATCCGCTACCTCGGCGAAACTTATCTGCGGGCGATCGGCGGGGTCTGGGACCACGACGAGTCGACGGGCAACGGGATGCCGTTCATCCGCCCCGACAACGCCGACGGCCCGGCCGCCGGTGAACCGATCCCGCTCGTGGGCATCGTGCTGGCCGCCGTCGATCAGCGCAGCGCCGAAGTCTTCACCGCCGTGCTGGAGAAGGCACGGGAGCTCCTCGGCGGGGACGGCCAACCGCGCCGCAAGTGCACCGGGCTCTCCCTCGGTGTGCTCAATGCCGAGAACTCGAGCGAGGAGGAGGTCGAATTCCTCACCCGTTTCATCGGCACCGTCGAACCGGGCATCGCGGCCTGGACGCAGGAGCAGGCCGATCCGAGCTCGTGGGGCTTCGACCGAGAGAGCCTCGCACGCCTGGGCAAGCAGGTCGCGGTCCGCTACGACGGCCCCGACGACATGATCGCCGAGGACGAGACCCCCTTCACCGCCGGCGCCATGCGCTTCATCGGTGAGACGGTGCGCCGCATCGCCTTCGGCCAGTGGCGCTACGGGGCCGAACTCGAAGCCGATGATCCGCGCAGCAAGCAGCCGTATATCCGCTTCGTCATCGGCGATCAGAATCTCGACCTCGTGCCGTGGCGGCTCATCCAGGCAGCACTGGAGAACGATGATGCGATCGCGTCCGCCCTTGACGCGGTCATCGAGATGCGCGAGCAGGAAGCCGCCGAGGCGGCCGAGAGTTCCGATGATTCCGCGGGGGCTGCGAACGGGGCAGACGAGGACTGAGCGACCGCCGCCGGTTCAGAGTTGGAAGCGGCGGTTGCCGTGCAGGCCGTCGGCCGGTGACCCGGGGGCGAGGTCGATCTGCTTGCGAGCGGGATCGATGCGCACGCTCACGAGTGTGGCCGAACGATTCCCGTAGGCGGCACCGGGTGCCGGAGTGCAGCACACAGGTGCTTCGCCCGGTCCTGTCGTCAGCAGTTTCGTGAGGTCTCCGACCGTGACGGGCGCCGGTTCTGCAACGTCACCGGACGAGGCGGCACCGCCTGCCGGGGCCTCTCCGCCGCGCGCCAGCGCACGTTCGGCCTCGAAGCGCACGACCGCCTCGGCGAGGTGACGGTACCGTTCCTGCGAGGTCGAATCGGGGCGCAGCTCGAGCGCACCGTCGAGCAGATCCGGGTGCAGGAAATGGTTCGTGTGGAGGAGGAACCCGGACGCCCCCGTCGCCCCGTCGGCCCCGCGGGCCGACCGCGCCCGCCGTTCGCGTTTGAGCTCGCCGGCGATCTCCACCTGGACGGCCGCTTCGGCGGTGATGACGGTGATGACCGACGACGAAGACGTCGGCGCCGAGTCGATGATCTCGAGCGCCTCGGTGAGGGTGTCCGCTTCGGCCAGGACCCGCGCGAGGATCATGTGGATGGGCACTCCCCCGGCCTCGTCGCCGGCGTGCTTGAGGATGTTGAGCAGGACGCCGACGCCGGCCTCGTTGAGACCGATCTTGCCGAGCATTCCGAACTCGGCGATGCCCACATGCCGGTGCTGCCCGGGCACTGAACCGACATCGTTGAAGTGCCACAGGGTGGAGAAGTCCGCCGCCCAATCCCAGTTCTGCGCGGCTACGGATGCCCCCGGGCTGGTGTGGCTCACGGTCGAGCATTCTGTCGGCGCGGCCGCCGCCAGGGTCATGATCTCGGTGCGGGCGATGATCTCCATGAGCTCGGTGACGGCGATTGAGGCCCCGGCGGCGACGGCTTCGACCTCCTCGGCGCCGGTCGGCCACCAATCCTGCAGCTGTCGCCAACTCGACACGGCCGCGGACGCCACGGCCGCCTCGGTGATAGACAGGTGCGAGAAGTAGCGCCGATACGCGTCCAGGGCGGACGCGATTCCCGTGCGCAGCTCCTCACCGCGGCGGTGACCGCGTTCGACATGGTCGCTCGCATGGACGGCGAATGTCACGGGCCGCACCTCGGCGGCGGGGACGAATTCGGTGCTCATGCTGGTTCCTCCTTGCTGTCCCTCTTCTGACGACCGAGTCCGGCTCAGTCTCTGCCGACGAGCGAGCCGACGCCGATGTCGATACCGAGATAATGCATGTGCGCGGCGGTTTCGGCAAGGGCGGCGAAGAGGTTGAAGTTGTGCAGACTCTCGAAGCCGCGGGCCCAATGCAGGCCCGCCGCGATCGAGTAGACGCTGTGGTCGTCGGTGGCCTCCATGCGGGCGCGGATCTCGCCGAGGCGCTCGTGGTGGTGTTCGACGAGCTCGACCTTGCGGTCGTGGAGTCCGGTGAAGCGGAAGCCGTGGGCCGGCAGCACCGCAACGTCCTCGTCGAGCTGGCCGATCTTTTCCAACGAGCGCAGGTAGTCGCCGAGGCTGTGCGTGATCGCGCCGGAATCGAGGCCGATGTTCGGGGTGATCGTCGGCAGCACGTGGTCGCCGGAGAAGAACAGTTTGTCCTCGTCGCGGACGAATGCCGAGTGTCCGTAAGTGTGTCCCGGCGTCCACATAGCAGTTACGCGGCCCTCATCGAGCGGGAGTTCGGTGCCGTCGTCGAGGACGTGGATGTTCTCGGGCAACTGGCTCATCGCCTGTCTGTACAGGTCCATCGAGTCGCTCTGCGACCCGCCCTTCTTCGACCCGCCCTTGCTCGATCCGGCCTGGAGGCTCTCGACTTCGGCCCAGCGGCCCTCAGGCACACCGTAGGCACGGGCGATGTTGAGGTTGGGATCGATGCCGGTACCGAGGTCGACGGCATTGGTGTAGAAGCGTTTGATTGCACGCAGGTCCTCGCCGTGCATCGCGACCCAGGCCTCGGGGTTCTTCGCGAGCAGTGCGGGCACGAGCCCGATGTGGTCGCGGTGATAGTGGGTGATCGCGATTCCATGGATGTCGGCGACCGTGAAGCCGAGGTCGTTTAGCGCCGAGTTGAGCGCCAGGTACTGGTCCTTGCCGTCCCAGCCCGGGTCGATAAGGACGACGCCGGTTCCGTCGGCGATGGCATAGCAATAGGTGTAGACAAGTGGGTTGTTCGGGATCGGGACCGGAAGGGCCCAGACTCCTTCGGCGACTTTTTCGACCGGAGGCAGGACGCGATCCTTCCATGCCGCCGACTGCCGGGAACTGAGCGTTTCGATCGCCATACTTCTCTCACATCTCTCGTGGGGGCCACATTGTCCGTTGACTGCAATCTACTCTGTTTCGCGTCGGCACTGACAGTTCGTTCGATCACCGGACATGCCGGTTCCTGTCGGGACTACCGATACCGTCGCTGATTTGACGTTTTTCATCGAAAACGTTGCATTTGGGCACGGATACTCGGACGAATCCTCGGCGAAGGTTTCGCTTTCAGTGCTTTGAGCGTTAAGATCATGACGCACATCACTTCCGGGCCGGTCATCGATGGCAACGTCGACGGCCCGGTGGGCGGCAAGACCCATCGGGGAGGATAGATATGGCTGCCTCTGGCTCACTGAAGCGCAACCTCGGACTGTGGTCCATCGTCGGACTCGGACTCGGCTATATGACGCCGACGGTCGTCTTCGACACCTTCGGAATCGTCTCCGAACAGACGAACGGAGCAGTTCCGGCGGCGTACCTCGTGGCGCTCATCGTCATGATCTTCACGGCCTTCAGCTACGGCAAGATGGTCAGGATCTTCCCGACCGCGGGGTCGGCCTACACCTATACGCGGGAGACGATGTCACCGGGGCTCGGCTTCCTCGTCGGGTGGACCTCCCTGCTGGACTATCTGCTGCTGCCGATGGTCAACTGCCTCATCATCCGCCTCTATATGGAGTCGATGGTCCCCGATGCGCCCCCGTGGGTGTGGGTCATCGTCTATACGATCGTCACGACCGGCATCGTCCTGTCCTCGATGCGGGGAACGGCGAACATCAACGGCGTCCTCCTCGTCTTCGCAGTCGTGCTCGTCGCCACGTTCTGCGTGCTCGCCGTCATGCAGCTCAACGCCGGCGAAGGGGCCGGAGTGGTGTTCAGTCCGGAGCCGTTCATCCATGAGGGCGTCCACCTCGGCGCGGTTCTCACCGGTGCGACCGTCGTGTGCTTCTCGTTCATCGGCTTCGATGCCGTGACGATGTACACGAATGAAGCCAAGCATGTCAGCCTGATGCCGAAGGCGATCATGCTCACCGTTCTCGCGGGCGGCCTCATCTTCCTCGTCGCCGGCTACTTCACACAGCTGCTCTTCCCAGACAATTCGCAGTTCACCATCGTCGACGATCCGCTGCCGGAGATCGGCATGATCACCGGCGGCCACGTGTTCCAGCTGTTCTTCGTGGCAGCGGCATTCGCCGCGACCGTCGCTTCGGGGCTGGCCTCGCACGCGTCGGTGTCACGAATGATGCTCGTCATGGGCCGCAACGGCGTGCTGCCGCGCACGGCTTTCGGATACATCAACCCGAAGACGCACACCCCGGTGTTCAACATCGTGCTCGTGGGTGCGGTGTGCCTGCTGGCGATGTCGTTCAGCCTCGAGCTCATCTCCGCGCTCATCAACTTCGGTGCGCTCATCGCCTTCACCTTCGTCAACCTCACGGTCATCGCTCACTATGCGTTCCGGACCAGGCAGGTCAAGGACTTCAAGTCGGCGTTCAGCTTCGTCGTCATGCCGGGGATCGGTGCGATCCTCACAGGAATCCTGTGGGCGAGCCTGCACGGGACCGCACTCATCGGCGGCCTGGTGTGGCTGGCGATCGGCATTGTCTACCTGGCCGTGCTCACCCGCGGGTTCAAACGTTCGGTGCGCAGTTTCGACGACCCCGAGGCCGATGCCGAGATGTCCGAACCCGAGGTGCCGGAGGCCGACGACGGCGCTGGGACACACGCTGGTTCCAGCGGCCCCGAACCGGAAGCGCCGGTCCGCGACTGAGGCGGCGGCACCGGCGCGCACTATCGGCCGGATGGTGTGCATGAGCGGCCTCAAAATTCATATGCGGTGATCTTGATCAGGGCGTATGAATTTCGAAGCCGCGGGTGCTGGCGCGGCCGAATGGCGGGAATGTGAAAGCCCCCGAACTCTTCGCTCTTGGCGATGAGTTCGGGGGCTCTTCACTGGGCGGAAGCGGTGGGATTCGAACCCACGGTGCGGGGTTGCCGCACAACGGTTTTCAAGACCGTCTCCTTCGGCCGCTCGGACACGCTTCCCTCGGTTCTTCCATGCCTGTGACAGAGATGGAGCGAACCCGGCCTGCTCGACGCGAGGCCGAGCCACCATAGTTTCTCACAACCGCAACAGCATCTGCCAATTGGCCGTTTCGCGCACGGACCTCACCGGCTCGGACTGCGAACGGACTTCACCGGCTCGGGCTACGCCCGGCATCGAGGCAACGGGTCCGCGGAGGCGGTCAGTCCTTCTTGCGCTTCTTCATCCGGTTCCGCTTGCGTTCGGTACCGAGGAGATCATCGAAGACGGATCCGCCGGCAGGCTTCGAATCGTCGCCGGACTTGTCCGATGATTCGACCGGCCGAGCCGCGGCATCATCACGGCTCGTGTCCGGCCGGTCGGAGACCTGCTCACCGAATGTTCCGCGGTCGCTGCCGGAGTTCTGCGAACGCTCGCTCCATGTGTGACCGAGCTTCGGTGCGTCCTTCGGCTTGGCCGGCTGCGATTCGTGTCCGGTGCTGTCGGCATCCTCCGAGGTGGCGCCGCGCGCCGCAAAGGAGGCCGGGACTCGTCGGACCGGAGCTTCCGGTTCCTCCTCGTCGACGAATTCGTCGTCGTCAGCCGGAGCTGCTTCGGGTGCATCGTCCTGGGGCGGGACCACGGTGGAGTCCTCGACATCGTCGATGCCGGAATCCGCGACAGCGTCTACGGTGTTCTCCGCAGTATCGGCGACTTCGACTTCATCGGCTTCGGGGACGCCGGCTTCGGGGACGCCGGCTTCAGGCTCTGCCGTGGCTGCTTCGTCCGCTGCGCTTGTCGCAACAGGTTCGTCAGTACCGCTCGCTGTACCTGGCTCTTCGGAGCCCGACTCTCCGGAGTCGGAGCCCTCAGCTTCCGGGTTCTCGGAGTCCGAGTCATCGGTATCCGAGCTGGCGATCGCGGCCGCGACGGCGCCGGAGGTTCCGCGGGGTGCCGAGCCGACAGATTCCGAATCGGCAGCGGTCGACTCGTCGGCAGGTGGAGCCACGGCGAACGACTCGCTCGACTCAGTCTCCGCGTCCGATCCCTCATCACCGGCAGCAACGCCGGCAGCACTGTCAGCAGCACCGGCCGCACCGCCAGCAACGCCGCCGTCGGCACCAGCAGCACCGGCTGCGTCGCCGGATGCAGCTGAGCCCTCGGCTGCCTCGGACTCGGTCTCGCCGGAATCGGCCCAGCTGGGACGAGTCTCTGCGGCCTCCTCGGTGCGGGACGGCTTGCCCTTGAGCACGAGGGTGAGCGTGGCCAGCGGCACGGACAGCCAGTTCGGGCGATTGCGCAACTCGGTAACGACCTCGACGAGAAGTCGGTCGACCAGTGCCGCCCGCAGCACCGGATCGCTCAGCCCGATGCTGTCGCCACGTGCCCTCGAATATCCGGACAGCAGCGAGTTCTGCACCTGCGAGGCCCACAGGTATTCGGGCGAGTCGAAGATCTTGCGAAGCGCTCCCGGATCATTGCCGAAGCCGCTGACGACCAACGAGCCGTCCTCGGAGTCGAGCGCATCGGTGCGCTGCAGACGAGCGAATCCGGCGGCGTAGTCGATGCTGCGCAGCAGAGCCACGAGGTCGAAGGCGGCCGGCTTGGGGTCCGAGTCCGTCGAGTCCGTGAACTTCACGACCGAGTAGCCATCGGTCGACGAGCTGACCACATGATCGAGCGTCAGCTCGCCGTGGATCTTCTGCAGGGTGCCGATGGTCTCGAGTCCCTGCAGCCGGGCACGGTGGCCTCGCAGCTCCGGGACCAGCGAATCCAAGGCCAGGGGCGCCCGACCCAGCGCCCAGTCGATGCGTTCGACCCACTTCTGCACCAGCTGCTTCGTCGGTTCGCCGGCGCCCTCGACGACACCGAACTCGGCGGCCATGTCCGTGTGGAGTTCGCCGATGCGCCGCCCCATCTCCGCTGCGTGGGCGTTGTAGGCCCCGATCGAACCGGAGTCGACGGCGCACACCGTGTTCACGGCCTCGCGCCATGCAGGTTCGGCATCGACATCGACGTGGGAGAGCAGCGCCATCGGCGCCTCCATCTCCTGGACCTCGAACATGTCGTACCAGCGGCCCGAGCCCCAGCCGATGACCTCGGGCACGCTGCGCGAACCCGCCTCGGTGAGGAGGACGGGGATCGTCAGCGATGACGGCATTCCGTTCTCGAGGACGCGGAAGAACGAGAGCTCCATCGGCTCGTATTCGTCATGGATGATGACGGTCGATTTGTGTTGGCCGGAGTCCGAGACCTCGATCGGGCGGATCTCGACGGGCATGACGTCCTCCGCCCCCACCGTGAGGTCACCGATCGACGGCTTCGGCGGGACCGCCTCGGCGGCGGTGTTCGTCGATCCATTCGCCGAGGCGGCTTCCCCGTTCGCGGTCACCGGGAACGGCATCGGCGCACGGTCCCGGGCCTCGGTCTTCTCCTGGCTGTGGCGCAGGGATTCGGTGGACAGCTGCCCGCCGTCGAAGACCTTGCGCTTTGTGATCGCGTCGGCCATGAGGTTGACGAAGACGGGGTCGGCTGCGCCGTCGTAGACGTAGACGGTGCCGAGCGCGAGGTCGTCGATGCGGCCGATGAGGGCGTGGCGCAGGTGCATGTCCTCGGCACCGCGCAGGGTCAGGGGGATGTTGAGGCGACGCAGGGTGGGGCCGTCGCCGACGGAGATGACGGTCACGAGGCCCGCAAAGCCACCGAGCTCCTCGGCGGTGTAACTGAACGCACGGGCCACCGACATGGGGGTGATGTCGGGGTCGGTCCCGAAATCTGCTGCGAGCTTGGGGAACCACGGCTGTCGGGGTATCCAGCTGGCTAACAGTTGTTCGAGCTCACTGCTGATGGCCATGACGTCTCCTAGAAGGGATTACGGGCATCCTCCATCCAATCATGATATGGGGTATTCGCGGTCCAGGGCGCACCCGAAACCCCGAAGTCGGGAGCCGAATCACGGGGTTCCGGTGGGCGCGGGGCGCGCACGGGGCGGGTTCTCAATGACCGAGCAACAGACCTCATATTGATACGAATTGCCAAATGGCAAGACAAAGGGCGCACAATAGTCTGGTGGTTGAAACAGACATGACTCCCCAGAAGCTCACACTCGCCGCCGAGGTCGAGGCGGCTGCGCTGCGAATTTCCGATTCCGTCATCCTGTCGCCACTTCAGATCTGCGAGCGGTTGACGACCGCGACCGGTTCCACGGTCTACCTCAAGCGCGAGGACCTGCAGATGGTCAGGTCCTACAAGATCCGCGGCGCCTTCAACTTCATGCTCCAGCTCGATGCCGACCAGCGCGCCCGCGGTGTCGTCTGCGCCTCGGCGGGCAACCATGCCCAGGGCTTCGCCCGCGCCTGCAGGGAACTGGGCATCCAGGGCACGATCTTCGTTCCGAAGACGACGCCGAAGCAGAAGATCGAACGAGTCCGCCACTTCGGCGGGGAGCAGGTGACGATCGAGATCGCCGGCTCCACCTACGATGACGCCTCGGCGCTGGCCCACCGGTTCGCCGAACGCAATCAGGCACTCTTGGTCTCGGCCTTCGACGACATGCGCACGATCGCCGGCCAGGGCACCGTGGCCGCTGAGATCCACGCTCAGCTCGAAACCGATCCCGACTACATCATCGTGCCTGTCGGAGGCGGCGGCGTGCTCGCGGGAATCGCCGCCTATGCGGCCGAACGGATGCCGAACACGAAGATCATCGGCGCCGAACCCGCCGGGGCCGCCTCGATGATCGCAGCGCTTAAGGCCGGCCACCCCGTGACCTTGGAGAACATCGACCGCTTCGCCGACGGCACGGCCGTGCGTCGCGCCGGCGCCATCACCTACGACGTCATCGCCGAACTCGGCCTCGACATCCGTCCCGTCGCCGAGGGCGCAGTGGCCACCGAGATGCTCGACATGTACCAGGTCGACGGAATCATCGCCGAACCCTCCGGGGCTCTGGCCTCGGCCGGGATCGGCGGACCGGATTCGGACAAACCGATCACGATCGAACCCGGATCGACCGTCGTGTGCCTGGTCTCCGGCGGCAACAATGACATCTCCCGCTACCCGGAGATCCTCGAACGCTCGCTCGTCCACGAGGGACTCAAGCACTACTTCATCGTCGACTTCCCGCAGGAGCCCGGCGCCCTGCGCCGGTTCCTCAACGAGGTGCTCGGGCCCGAGGACGATATCGCGATGTTCGAGTACGTCAAACGCTCCGACCGGGAGACCGGACCGGCGTTCGTCGGTATCCAGCTCGGCTATGCCGAAGACCTGCCGAATCTGCTCGAGCGGATGGAGGCCTCATCGATCGAGGTCGAGCGCGTGCACCAGAACTCGCCGATGTTCCGCCTCTTCGCCTGAGGGACCGGGCGGCGGGCCGACACCGCCTACCCTCGGCGGCGATGAGGGATTTCAGAACAGAGAACGCTTGTTAGGATTCTACTAAGAACCGTCCCCTGACCGGGTCACAACTCGCCTGCAGAAGGGCGAGGACGCTGATGTCGCCCAGTCTCCGAAAGGAATTCAACGATGAGTCCCGTTCTGCTTCTCCTGCTGGGAATCGCGATCTTCGCATTCGGATACCTGTTCTACTCGAAGTTCCTGTCGAAACGGATCTACCGGCTCGACAGCCGATTCACAACGCCGGCGCATGAGCTGCGCGACAACGTCGACTACGTGCCCACCAACAGATTCGTCCTCTGGGGCCACCACTTCACCTCCGTGGCAGGAGCCGCTCCCATCGTGGGGCCCGCCATCGCAATGATCTGGGGATGGCTGCCCGCATTCCTCTGGGTCACGATCGGCACGGTCTTCTTCGCGGGAATGCACGACCTCGGCTCCCTGTGGGCCTCGACGAGGAACAGGGGACAGACCATTGCGGCGCTGTCGGCTCGTTACATCGGCAGACGCGGAGCTGCGCTCTTCCTCCTGGTCATCTTCATTCTCGGGTTCATGGTCATCGCCGCGTTCTCCGTGGTCATCACCGACCTGCTCGTGGCCCTGCCCTCTGCAGTGATCCCTTCCTGGGGTGCCATCGGCGTGGCGCTGCTCGTCGGTGTTGCGATCTACAGGCTGCGGTGGCCTCTCATCCCCGTCACCATCGTCGGTGTCGCCGCTCTCTATTCGCTCATCCTCCTCGGCGACCGGTTCCCGGTGTCGATGCCGGACTCTTTCCTCGGGCTCGAACCCACGGCCCTGTGGATCATCGTCCTGCTCGTCTACTGCGGTATCGCTTCTGTCCTGCCGGTCTGGGTGCTGTTGCAGCCTCGCGACTACATCAACGGCGTCCAGCTCTTCATCGCCCTCATCCTCCTCTACGGTGCCGTCATCACCTCGGCGCTCTTCGGCACAGGACACGGACTGGTCGCTCCCGCCATCAACACCGATCTGCCCGCGGGCACGCCGAGCATCCTCCCCCTTCTCTTCGTCACGATCGCCTGCGGAGCCATCTCGGGTTTCCATGGGGTCATCGCGTCCGGGACCACCTCCAAACAGCTCAACACGGAGACCGATGCACGATTCGTCGGATACTTCGGCGCTGTCGGAGAGGGAATGCTGGCGCTGGGAGCCATTCTCGCGATCGCCGGCGGCTACCGCACAGTCGCCGACTGGGAAGAGGTCTACAGCAAGTTCGGCGATGCCGGGGTCCAGTCGTTCGTCGAAGGGGGCGGCATGCTCCTCGAGACCGGGATCGGACTGCCCGCAGGATTGAGCGCCACCGTCCTGGCGACGATGGCGGTGCTGTTCGCCGCGACCACGCTCGATTCGGTGGTCCGGCTGATGCGTTACGTCGTCCAAGAGATCGGCGGAAACATGAAAATCCGACTGCCGAAGGTCCCCGCCACTCTCGTGGTGCTCGTCCTCGGCGGTGGTCTGACCTTCTCGCAGGGAATGAGCGGAGAGGGCGGCATGCGCATCTGGCCGCTGTTCGGCACCACCAATCAGCTGCTGGCCGCGCTCACGCTGATCATCATCGCCGTCGTCCTCATCCGCAAGCGCCGCAATCCCTGGCCCGCTCTGATCCCGCTGGCGTTCGTCTTCGTCCTCTCGTTCTGGGCGGCGATCGAACAGCTCGTCTCGTTCGCCGACCCGGCAGGCCCGGACTGGCTGCTTCTGGCCATCGACATCGTCATCATCGGCTCGAGCGTCCTCGTCTCGATCGAAGGAATCGCGGCGATGCGTCGCGCGGCGAAGGAGCCGCCGGAATCCGACAGCGCCGACGCAGAACTCGCCGGGCAGCAGCGATGAGCACGAACGGCTCCCGCGCCCCGGTGCCCCTGCCCTCTCGCGCGCCCAGCTACTAGAGTGGACGCATGCGCGCTATCACGATCTCCTCCCCCGGTGACCCCGAGGTCCTGCAGGTCACCGACGAACCGACTCCCGACATCGCCGCCGATGAGGTCCTCGTCCGCGTCCATGCCGCCGGGGTCAATCGAGCCGACCTGCTGCAGCGACGCGGATTCTACGATCCCCCACCCGGGGCCACCGAGATTCCCGGACTCGAGGTCTCCGGCACGATCGAGAGGCTCGGCGCCGATGTCACCGGCTGGTCCGTCGGCGACCGGGTGGCGGCTCTGCTCTCCGGCGGCGGCTACGCCGAATACGTGCCCGTTCCCGCAGGTCAGCTGCTTCCCGTTCCCGACGGCTTCGACCTCACCGAGGCGGCCGCCCTGCCCGAGGTGCTGTCGACAGTCTGGTCGAACATCGTCGGCCGCGGGCAGGTGCGGGCCGGCGAATGGCTGCTCGTCCACGGCGGCGGGTCCGGAATCGGCACGGCCGCCATCCAGATCGCGCGCCACCTCGGCGTGAAGATCGTCGTGACCGTCGGCTCCGAGAAGAAGGCCGAATTCTGCCGTGAACTCGGCGCCGACGCCGTCATCAACTACCGCGACGAGGACTTCGTCGATCGTGTCCGTGAGATCTGCACCCGCGACGACGGGTCGACCGGCGCCGATGTCATCCTCGACATCATCGGCGCGAAGTACCTCGAGCGCAATATCAAGGCGCTGAGCACCGACGGCCGTCTCGTCATCATCGGTATGCAGGGCGGGACGAAGACCGAGATCAACCTCGGCTGGCTCATGCAGCCGCGCAAGACCGTGTCCGCCACGACCCTGCGGGCGCGGCCGAAGGACCAGAAGATCGCCATCGTCGCCGAGGTGGCCGAGCAGCTGTGGCCGGCCGTGATCTCAGGAGACATCCGCCCCATCATCCATGAAGCCATGCCGTTGACCGATGTTGTCCGTGCCCATCAGACGCTCGAGGATGGGGCGAACATCGGCAAGGTTCTGCTCATCGTCGATGAGGAAGGTGCATGACCGATGAGTGAGACTCCCGACTCCGCCGACGGCGTCCGGAACTCCGCGGGTGAGATGCACGCCGAGGATGCTGCGAACACAGACGGTGCGGCGAACGCCGACAGTGTGCAGTCCGGTCTGGCGCGGGCGCAACAGTCTCAGGCGGATGTCTCGTCGCCGGCGAAAGTGATGCGCATCGGCACCATGGTCAAGCAGCTGCTCGACGAGGTCCGCGGCACCGAGCTCGATGAGAAGGGACGCGAACGTCTCGCCGAGATCCACCGTCGGTCCATCGACGAACTCGAAGAGGGCCTGTCGAAGGATCTCATCGAGGAGCTCGAACGCCTCGACCTGCCCTTCGACTCGGCCGACGGTCCCCCGACGACGTCGGAGCTGCGGATCGCTCAGGCCCAACTCGTCGGCTGGTTAGAGGGTCTCTTCCACGGCATCCAGACGGCGATCGCGGCTCAACAGGCCATGGCCCAGCAGATGGCCGGTCGCGGTCAGCTGCCTCCGGGAATGGTTCCTCCCGGAATGACACCGGCGGAGGGACAGCCGGGTGAGAAGAAGGAGTCGGATCGCGACGACCCCGGCACCGGAAACTATCTGTGAAGCGCTTCTTCTCCGGTCTGCGCAAGAAGGCGACGACCGCGGTCAGGGACGATGACCGGTTCGGCACCGGTCTGTGGCGGCACAACCGTGACCGCTTCATCCGCGCCGTCGACCGGTACTACACCACTGCGGTGGCCCTCCACGAAGCACGGGACTCCGGTGGCAGCACCACCTCGTCAGCCGCCTCGGCGGACACATCCGACGGCGAGGACATAACCGCCTCGGCGGCGGATCCGGTCGACGTCATCGTCGACGGCACCCACCGGCTCAACGCACTCGTCGATGTCGTCGACGGCCTGACCGCGTCCCTCCACGCCCGCTGTCCCGTCACCGGTCAGGTGGTGCCCGGGCCCACCCGGCAGGTCGTCGGCGACGTGCCGGAGCTGCTGACGAAGGCCTCGTCGAAGGTCGGTGAGGCGGTGCTCGCGGCGTCGATGGCACGGTCGGAGGGGCCGACGGGCCGGTCGATCGACTCGAGTGCGGAGGCCACGGTTCGATTCATCACGGACGCCGAGGAGCTGCTGGGGCGGGCGCGGGAGATTCTCGCTAGGGTGGAGGCATCATGAGACCTCCGATCAGCCCCGACATCCTGCCGCCCGACGACTTCGACCTCGGCCTTGTCGCCAGCGATATCGACGGGACTCTGCTGCTGAACTGGAAGCCGATCTCGACGGCCACGATCGATGCGATCCACCGTTGCCAGGACGCGGGAATCCCCTTCGTTCTGGTCACCGGGCGGCCCATGCGGTGGTTGGCGCCGATCGCCGAGCAGATCCCCGACCTCGGACGGGTCGTGTGCCTCAATGGAGCGGTCGTCTATGACATCGCCTCTCAGTCCATCGTCGATGCCCACACCATCGACGCACAGTCGCTGACGGAGATCATCGCGGCTGTCCGCGTCGACCATCCCGAGGCCCGGTTCGCCTACGAGACCCTCAACGGCGGTTTCATCGACCGGGAATTCGTCACCGGGCGGCCGCGAGAGGCCCGGATCGTCGATGATGTCTCCGAACTCGCCGGCGAAGACGTCGTCAAGGTGCTGGTGCGTCTGGCCACGAGCGATTCGCAGGCGATGCACGACCTCATCGATCCGCTCGTCGACGGCACCTGCCATGCCTCGTTCTCCGAGCCGGACAACGGGCTCGTCGAACTCGCCCCGTTCGGGATCACGAAGGCGAAGACGCTTGAGGACCTGTGCGACCACCTCGGCGTGGGGCGGTCGCAGGTGATGGCGTTCGGGGACATGCCCAACGACATCGAGATGCTGTCGTGGGCCGGGCACGGAGTCGCGATGGGCAATGCACTGGGTTCGGTCAAGGCGATCGCCGCGGCGGTCACCGACGAAGTCGACGACGACGGAGTCGCCCGCTACCTCGACGCCGTCCTGGACGCCCGCCCCAACTAGTCCTTATTGCTACGTGACGGCGGCCCAGCTACCTCGCGCGAGGTTGCTGGGCCGCCGTCAGGTAGTAGTTAGGGGCGGGTGCTCGTGGTGCCCTCTGCTTCGAGAAGTGCAGTGTCCATGCCGAAGTAGTCGACCAACGCCACTGCCAGGCCGTCGTCGGCGACCGAATCGGTGACCACGCTCGCGAGCACCTTGAGTTCGTCCTTCGACTGGCCCATGACGATTCCGTGCTCGACCCATTCGATCATCTCGAGGTCGTTGAGTCCGTCTCCGGCGCCCACGGTGTGCGCATGTTCGATCCCAAGCTCGTCGGCCACGATCTCCAGCCCGCTGGCCTTCGAGACCCCGTCGGGGGCGATGTCGAGCCAGTTGCTCCAGCCGACCGAGTAGCTGACCTCATGCAGTCCGAGCGAGTCCACTGCGGCCGCGAACTCCTCGGCGGTGCCGTTGACCTCGCGCATGACGATGCGGGTGGCCCGCTTGGTCAGCAGCTCGTCGAAGTCGACGATGTCGAGCGTGTCGGACTCGGCGAGCTCACCGACCGGGAACGCTCCGGACGCCCACCGGTGCAGGTCCGGATCCTCGACGAGGAACAGCGCCGTCGGCAGTGCCGCGTGCATCTGCTCGAGCGCATCCTTCGGATCGAAGGACACGACATGGTGCAGCTCCCACCCCAGCGGCAGCTCCGGGTCGAGGCGGACGACGACGGATCCGTTCGAGCACACGACGAAACCGTGCTTGAGGTCGAGCGCGTGGACGACCTCGAGCGCGCCCGGCAGGGCACGGCCGGTGGAGATCACAAGGTGGTGGCCCTCCTCGGCGAGCCGATCGAGCACCTGCCTCACCGACTCCGACAGAGATCCGTCGTAACCGACGATCGTGCCGTCGACATCGAGTGCGATGAGGTGCGGGGTCAAGGTGTCTCCCAACGTATGCGTCAATCTTCTTGTCTTCGTTCTTCCCGGCGCCGAGGCGGCCGAAACCAACCGAGAAGAGCCGAGTTCCGCTGAGTCCCCCGAAACGGTCAGTGCCCCGTGACCGGGTCCGGCCTCAGTAGCGCGGTCCCTCCGGTCCCTGCGCGGTCATCCCGCCGAGGTAGGGCCGCAGTGCCTCGGGCACCGTGACCGAACCGTCTGCCTGCTGATGATTTTCGAGGATCGGCACCAACCAGCGGGTGTTGGCCATGGTGCCGTTGAGGGTGGCGACCGGACGGGTCGCCCCGTCGTGGCGTTCGCGGATGTGCAGTCGGCGTGCCTGGAAGGTCGTGCAGTTCGACGTCGAGGTCAGCTCCCGGTAGGTGCCCTGGGTCGGCACCCAGGCCTCGCAGTCGAACTTGCGGGCGGCGGAATCGCCGAGGTCGCCGGCGGCGGTGTCGATGACTCGGTACGGCAGCTCGCACAGGCCGAGCATCTTCTCCTGCAGCGACAGCATCCGCTCGTGTTCGGCCTCGGCGTTCTCGACCTCGACGTAGGCGAACATCTCGACCTTCTGGAACTGGTGGACGCGGATGATGCCGCGGGTGTCCTTGCCATACGAGCCGGCCTCGCGGCGGTAGCACGACGAGATGCCCGCGTAGCGCAGCGGACCGTCGGTCAGGTCGATGATTTCGTCCATGTGGTAGCCGGCCAGCGGCACCTCGGAGGTGCCGACGAGGAACAGATCGTCGGCTTCGAGGCGGTAGACCTCATCGGCGTGCTCGCCGAGGAAGCCGGTGCCGCGCATGACCTCGGGGCGGACGAGGGTCGGGGTGATGGTCGGGTTGAACCCGGCCTCCTCGGCGACGTCGCGCGCGAGGTTGAGCAGCGCCATCTCCAGCTTCGCGCCGAAGCCGGTGAGGTAGTGGAAACGCGAACCGGAGACCTTCGTGCCGCGGGTGGTGTCGATGGCCTTGAGTTTCTCACCGATCTCGAGGTGATCGAGCGGTTCGAAGCCGTCCGGGGTGAAGTCGCGGGGCTCGCCCACGGTCTTGAGCGTCGCGAAGTTCTCTTCGCCGCCGGCAGGGATGCCGTCGATGATGAGGTTCGGGACCTTCGACACGAGCTGGTCGAAGGCGAACGTGGCTTCTTCGGACTCGGCCGACAGCGACTTCACGGTCTCGGACTTCGCCTTGCCTTCGGCGATGAGTGCCGGCTTGTCTTCCTTCGGCGCTTTTGCGATCTGGGAGGAGAAGGACTTCTGATCCGCACGTGCGTCTTCGAACGCGGTGATGGCCGCACGACGAGCGGAATCGGCGGCGATGACCTCGTCGATGAGCTCGACGGATGCCCCGCGAGCCTCCTGCGATGCCTTGAACAGGGCCGGGTTGTCTCTGAGAAGCGCTAGATCGATCACCCTCTCAGCTTAACGGGCCGGGCGTGTTTTCGATATTCGACCCTCAGCTCGCATTTGAGTTCCGCACTGTACATTTGGGCCATGATCATCGAGTTGGATCCCCTGATGACCTGGGTCATCATCATCGGCGCTCTCGCTGTGCTCGCGGCCGCGTTCCTCATCGGCCGTCGCACCGGCGTGCGACGCACGCTCAGCACGATGAGACGCGCCCACCCGGCGAACCTCTCCGACGAGGTGGTCGATGACGCCGCCCGGTACCGTGCCGCGCTCATCGTCAACCCCACGAAGACCGATGTGCACAACCTGGCCTCCACCGCCGAGGCGATCTGCCGTTTCGAGGGATGGAACCCTCCGCTCGTGCTCGAGACCACCCCTGAGGACACCGGCGAAGGTGCCGCGATCCGCGCCCTCGACGAGGGGGTCGACGTCGTCATCGCCGCCGGCGGGGACGGCACCATCCGCGCTGTCGCCTCGGCGTTGGCAGGGACATCGACCCCGATGGGGATCGTGCCGTTGGGGACCGGGAATCTGCTCGCCCGCAATATCGACCTCGTCCTCGACAAGACCGAGTGGGCGCTGCGGATCGCCCTGTGGGGACGCAATCGCGAAATCGACGTGGGGACGGCGAAGACCGATCCGGACGGCGATACCCATATCTTCACCGTGATGACCGGGCTCGGCTTCGACGCCGCGGTCATGGCCGACACCAGCGACGACCTCAAGGCCCGCCTCGGCTGGCTCGCCTACGTCGAAGCCGGATCACGGAAACTCACCGGCAAACCCAGTCATGTCAAGGTCACGTTCGACGACGAATATCGGGTCTCGGCGAGGGTCCGTTCGGTGCTCGGCGGCAATTGCGGCCGTCTGCAGGGAGGCATCCAGCTGCTGCCGCAGGCAGTCATCGACGACGGCATGCTCGATGTGCTCATCGTCAGCCCCAAGAACCTCGGCCAATGGGTCGGGGTGCTCGCATCGATCGCCGGCCGTCGGGCCTCACGCGGGCTGCACACGAACATCCGGAAGTGCCGCAAGGTCGTCATCGAAGCCGGTGATGACGTTGATATCCAGCTCGACGGGGATCCGCTGGGTCAGTCGTCGTACCTCGAGATGGAGGTCGCCCCCGCGGCTCTGACCGTCCGTGTGCCGACCGTCGAACAGCGCAAGCAGATCCGCGCCGAGGCGTGGCCGGTCTAGCTCGGAACCGCTGAGTCGGCGCGGGCGACGATTCCTCTCGCCGAGGCGGCCCCGACAGTCATTCCTTTACCGACCAGTAGGTCACGAAACGGTAAAAGGAATTCACCTAAGCGTTACAGCAATTACACCTGAACAAAACGTACAGAAATAGTTTGGAAAACCCTCAGAACCTAGGATGAGTGCCGTATCACACCCCTCGCCACAGAGATTGAAGGCACACCCATGAAGAAGATCATCCTCGCGCCGGCAGTCGCGCTCGCATTCACCGGGCTTGTCGCGAGCCCGGTCGCCGCCGCGGAATCGGCGTCCGCTCAGTCGGCAACCACGCAGACTGCCGAGCAGAAGAAGGCCGAAGCCGACAAGGCCAAGAAGGAAGAGGCCAAGAAGGCCGCAGCTGAGAAGGCCGAAGCCGAGAAGAACGCAGCGGCAGAGAAAGCGGCTGCCGAAAAGAAGGCCAAGGAGAAAGCCGAAGCCGCCAAGAAGGCCGCTGACAAGAAGAAGGCGGATGAGAAGAAGGCCGCCGAGGACAAAGCGGATAAGAAGGACGAGGCAAAGACGCCTCCGAAGAAGGTCGACCCGAAGCCCGCTCCTGCCCCCAAGGACGAGGACAAAGACGCCAAGGACGACGACAAGTCCGAGGACGAGGCCAACCCGATCAACGCCTCGGTGCAGGTGACCTCGGGTGAGGTCACGGCCGAAGAGCTCGCCGAGGAAGGCGTGACCGTCAAGGTCACCGACCTGGAGAAGGGCGACAAGGTCTCGGCGAAGTCCGGACTGACCGGCCCGGCTGTCACTGCCCAGGGTTCGACCGCGACGATGAAGCTGCGCTCAGCCAAGGAAGTCACCCAGGAGTCGGTGTCCTTCGCAGTGCAGGTACAGCGTGAAGGCACGGCACCGGCAACCGAAACCAGCGTGGTCCCGCTGGCCGAAGACCCCGAGGCTCCCGAGGTCGACCCGAAGGTCTCGCTCAACACCGACAAGATCTCGCAGAGCGAATTCAACGAGAACGGCATCGAGGTCACCGGCGAGGGCTTCACCCCGAACGGCAAGGTCACCGTCGTCGGCGGCAACGCGACGTCGCCGTTCGCGACCCAGGAAGTCACAGCAGACGCCGAAGGAAAGATCGCCGCAACAACCCTGAAGTTCGAGGGCGACGAACCGCTTCCGGCCGGCGACTACTCCGTCTGGGGCGTCGATCAGGAGACCGAGACCAACTCTCCGGCTCAGGACTTCACCATCACCGAAGACCCGGTCATCGACCCGACGGTCACGGTCGACTCGAAGGAGATCTCCCTCGAGGACTTCAAGAAGGACGGACTGAAGTTCACCGGAACCGGCTTCTCTCCGGATGGGACCGTCAGCGTCAAGGGCGAAGCCGTCTCGGCCCAGCGTGCCGCAGCCACTCAGGCCGATGAACTTCGTGCAGACGAGGACGGCAATGTCGAGGGCGCCGTGATCGCACCCGAGTCAATCGAAGCCGGCAAGTACTCACTGACCTTCGTCGACGACGAGTCCGGCGAAGAGTCCGACTCCGTCGAGATCACTGTGACCGAAGACGACGCCGTCGATCCGATCGACGCCTCGCTCAAGGTCGATCCCAAGGAGATCACCGCCGAGGATCTCGCGAACAAGGACAAGGGCGTGACCGTCACCGTCTCCGGCGTGAAGAAGGGTGACACGATCACCGATTCCCTCACCGGGAAGAGCGAGACCGCCGATGCCGATGGCGACTACACGCTCCACCTCTGGTACGAGGGCAACCCCGACAGCCTCGAGGCCGGCAAGGTTCCGTTCACCGTCACCATCGACCGCGAAGGCACCGAGTCGGAGACTCTCGACGGCAACATCAATGTCATCGACGAGGATGAGACCGAGGCACCCGCCGAGGCGACCTTCACAGTCTCACCGAAGACGATCGAGGCCGCAGACTTCGCCAACGAGAAGAAAGGCGTCACCCTCGCCGTCGAGAACTGCGAACCGGGCGCAGATGTCCACTTCGAGGTCAACCCGAAGGGCATCAACGTCACGGCCTACGAGAACACCGTCAAAGCCGATAACGAAGGCCGTGCGTCGGTCAATGTCTTCGGCACCTCGTCGGATGCCTCGGCCTACGTCGGCTCCTACACCGCGACTGCCACCTGCGGCGATGACACCATGACGGACTCCTTCAAGGTCACCGCAGGCGCCGAAGGCGGAGGAGACAACAACGGCAACGGCGGCGGAGACAACGGTGATGCCGGCAACGGCGGTGGAGACGACGGCAACCAGCTGCCTCGCACCGGCGCCGACCTCGGCGGGCTGACGACGGGAGCCCTGCTCCTCCTCGTCGGCGGCGCCGCGATCGCACTGACCGGCCGCAAGAACAAGTTCGGACAGACTCCGACGAGCTTCTAATTCGGACAGACTGTCAGCCTGGAACAACAGGCAGTGGGGCGGCTCAGCGTGTGCTGAGCCGCCCCACTGCCTGTCGCGCAGTCTGCGAAGAATCGGCGATTCAGGATGAATGGAGAATGAACTCTGCGCCAGAACCGAACTCAGAGCTGAACAAAACGACCACAACTATGTGTGTGGTGAATGTTGCATTACCGGCTCTTCGCAGTTGAGGGTGTAGAACCGGTGCGCGTCGCTACACAGAAATAGGTCGAGGCCTTTCGAAGATGGAATTTCCTAGACAAACCATCCGAAAGACCTCGACGTGCACCACCTTACGTTCTCCACCCCTGACCTCACCACGTTCTGCCACCTCGACACACTCGGCCTGCACTGCACGGGCCAACACGTCACCGATTCAGAAACAGTTCTCCTGTGCACCCCAACCACTGACGATGAGTGGTGCCACCGATGCGGCGGACATGGCCGGCCCCGCGATACTGTGACCCGGAAATTGGCTCACGAACCCTTCGGGCACCGTCCCACCACCCTGCTCATCCGACTCCGTCGCTACAAGTGCGAACTCTGTGGGCGCGTGTGGCGCCATGACACCGACCAAGCAGCCCCAGCCAGGGCCAAGATCTCGCGCACCGGACTCGCATGGGCTTTGAAAGCACTCGTTGTCGATCACGCCACGATCTCCGTCATCGCGGCCAAGCTCGCTGTATCCTGGCACACCGCTAATGACGCGATCCTGGCCGAAGGACATCGGGCTCTCATCGACGATCCTTCCCGGTTCGATAACGTGAGCGTCATCGGCGTCGACGAACATGTCTGGCGGCACACCAGACGGGGTGACAAGTACGTGACCGTGATCATCGATCTCACCCCGATCCGCGATCAGACAGGACCAGCGAGATTGCTGGACATGGTTGAGGGACGATCGAAGGCCGTGTTCAAATCGTGGCTGGCCCGGCAGTCGAAGGCCTTCCGCGATGGAATCGAGGTCGTGGCGATGGATGGGTTCACCGGGTTCAAGACCGCTGCTGTCGAAGAGCTGCCGGCCGCGGTGGAAGTGATGGATCCCTTCCATGTCGTCAAGCTCGCCGGGGACAGTCTGGACGAGGTCCGCAGGCGTGTTCAGCAGGAAACGACCGGGCACCGCGGGAAGAAGGGCGACCCGTTGTATCAGGCCCGGCGGACTCTGCACACCGGGTGTCAGTTACTCACCGAGCGGCAGCAGCAACGGATCGTCGCTCTCTTTGCTGATGAGAATCATGCTGATGTGGAGGTGACCTGGAGCGTGTTCCAAGACATCATCACCGCCTACCGCAACCCGGACCGAACCGCGGGGAAGAAGTCGCTGCAGTCGATCATCGACTCCATCTCGTCCGGGGTGCCTGCTGGTCTTGTTGAGCTGCGCCGGCTGGGGCGGACGTTGAAGAAGCGGGCTATGGATGTGTTGGCGTATTTCGATCGGCCGGGGACGTCGAACGGTCCGACGGAAGCATTGAACGGCAGGCTGGAACACCTACGTGGATCGGCGCTGGGGTTCCGGAACCTCACCCACTACATCGCCCGAAGCTTGCTCGAGACGGGAGGATTCAGACCCCGATTACACCCCTAACTGCGAAGAGCCGCATTACCGTTACATTCGTAATACTTCACACTCAGCTGTAATTTTCGAAGGAAATACATGAAGAAGCTCGCCCTCGCACCCGCGGTGGCCATCGCCATCACCGGCCTGGCCGCATCCCCAGTCATCGCTGCCCCTGAGGCTCCTGCCTCGGCTCCGTCGGCCGATACCCAGCCCACCGCGGCACCTGCCGCTCTTAAGGCTCAGGCTGGCACTGCAAAAGCTCAGGCAGCGGACGAGGCGGAGGTCAGCCTTTCCACTGAAAAGCTGTCGCAGGCTGACTTCGGCAACGCTGAGAAGGGTGTCGACATCGTCGGTGCCGGCCTCGAGGCTGAACATGACTACACAATCACTGTGACGCCGACCAGTGGTCAGAACGTCGAAGCGCTTGAGACGACTTCCACCACCAACGCTGAAGGTGCCCTCTCGCACAAAATCTACGGCGCGGATGACCCGGCATTCGTCGGCACCTACGACGTCGTCGTCACCGACAGTGCAGACAACAACATCTCCTTCCAGATGAGCTTCGAAGTCAACGCCGGCGAATCCGACGAGCCCGAGGCTCCCGAGGTCGACCCGAAGGTCTCGCTCAACACCGACAAGATCTCGCAGAGCGAATTCAACGAGAACGGCATCGAGGTCACCGGCGAGGGCTTCACCCCGAACGGCAAGGTCACCGTCGTCGGCGGCAACGCGACGTCGCCGTTCGCGACCCAGGAAGTCACAGCAGACGCCGAAGGAAAGATCGCCGCAACAACCCTGAAGTTCGAGGGCGACGAAGCACTTCCGGCCGGCGACTACTCCGTCTGGGGCGTCGACCAGGAGACCGAGACCAACTCCCCGGCTCAGGACTTCACCATCACCGAAGACGAGACCGAAGAGCCCACCGCTCCTGCTGAAGAAGCCAAGCTGACCGTCTCCCCCGAGTCGATCACCCCCGCTGACTTCGTCAAGGAAGACAAGGGCGTCACCCTCGCCGTCGAGAAATGCGAGCCCGGTGAAGACGTTCGCTTCCTCGTCAACCCCAAGGGCGAGTCGAGCGTCACCGCCTTCGACAAGACCGTCCAGGCTGATGACGAAGGCAAGGCCAACGTCAACGTCTACGGCACCAGCGCCTCCAACGCCTCGGCCTACATCGGCGATTACGACGTCACCGTCACCTGCGGCGATGACGAACTGACCGGTGACTTCTCGGTCGAGGACGACCCGAACGCCGGTGGCGGCGACGGCGATGAAGACGGCAACGACGATGGCGACAACTCAGATGCCGGCAACGGCGGCGACCTGCCTCGCACCGGTACCGAGCTGACCGGCCTCGTCGGCGGCGCCGGCCTCCTCCTCATCGGTGGAGTCGCAGTTGTCATGACCATGCGCCGCAAGAAGGTCGCCCAGGACCCCGCAGAGTTCTGAGCCTGATCTTCAGAACAGCCTGATCCTCAGGACTCGCTGATCCGCAGTCCCCATAGAGAAGAGCGCGAACCCGAGCCGGGTTCGCGCTCTTCTTCTGTTCTCTTTTCCCCTCAACTGCCGGGGCCCGATTCGCCTCGCCTCAGTTGGGTCAGGTCCAGTCTCAGCCGGCCACGCCCCGCCTCTGCTGGTCATGCTCGCCTCTGCTGGTCACATTCGCCACGATGGATCGGTCGGGCCGGTCGGCCCTCACCCTCCGGAGCGTGAGGGCGGCCGCTGCTGCGATGATGACGAACAGGATTGTGGCGACGATTCCCAGGTAGCTCGTATCGAGCTCGGGCAGGACGAACGTCCCGGTCTCCGCACCCACCTCGACGACACCGGCGACGACGACCAGCCCCGCGACGAGCACGGACAAGCCGGTGATGACGATATTGTATCCGCGGAAGCGGTCGGCGCCCCGCGATGCCCAGCCGTAGAGCTTCGACATGAACAGGCCGTCCGCCGTATCGCACGCGGCCATTCCCACCGCGAACAGCAGCGGAAGCGACAGCGCCAGCGTGGGCGACGAGCCTGCAGCCGTCGTCCCTGCCGCGATCATCAGGCCGATCGTCGCCGCAGTGTCGAAGCCGAGGCCGAAGAGCAAACCGATGGGAAACATATGTCGAGGGCGGTCTACAGTGTCGAGGACACGGGCGAACGCCGATGTCAGCGGCCCCTTGGGCCCCTTCGCCGCATCGTCGTCGGTCCCACGCAGCAGTTTCACGAGTGAAATCAGATTGAGCATGCCGAAGACGGCGACGACGAAGGTTGCGAAGGACAGTCCCCAGAGTCCGAGGCCGAAGCGTGCGGCAGAATCTTCCTCCGATACGAGGTCGAGAGCCAGCCCTGCCCCGAACGCGACGAGCACACCGGTGACCACGACGACAGACGAGTGCCCCAGGGAGAACCAGAACCCGACAGTGCCGGCAGGCGTTCCCTTCGCCGACATGCGACGGGTGACATTGTCGATGGCGGCGATGTGATCGGCGTCGAAGGCATGTCGCGCTCCCAGCAGCACCGCAGTCAGCGCAAGGCCCCACGCCACAGTTGGGGCGGTCTCCCGCAGCGAGACGATCACCAGCACACCTCCGATGATCGCGATGCCTGCCAGCGTCAAGACGTGGGGAAGCATCGCACCGCGTGTTCGGGTCAGTTGCGTCTGGGTCATTTCACTCGTCACTCTGTTCTCCGTTCTGCTCTGTTCGTCCAACGCCGCCACCGGTCGTCGACGTGTGCCGCATGGGTTGCCGAGCCGATCGCTCTCGCCACGGCACCGGGCCTGGCGAGGACCAACACATGTCCCTCGTGCGTACCGGTCGGCGTCGCCTCCGCCTCAGGTTCGGCGCCGATCATGATCGCCGTGTCGAGGACCCGCGACTGCCCCAGCACACCCGGCTGTGGGTGGCCTCCGTCGAGGGACAGCTCTTCGACGAAGAACGGCGTTCCATCGACGTCCCGGATATCAGTGGTGCTGACGATTCTGCCGCCGGCCTCTCCGGTCCGCCCCAGCACAAGGATCTCGCGCAGGCACACCTGCGCATCTGCACCCCTGCGCACGGTGGTGCGGCGTCTGACATGGGCGCGGTCGGCGACGACGAAGGGAAACGACTCCCACACCAGGACGCCCCCGTCACCGACGACCGCATCGACAGTCCATTCGGACAGCCTTCCCGTCGACGGATAGGCGACCGTGCCACCGATGTCTTCGATCCGCAGTGTGCATCCGGCGCCGACTTCGACCCTGATCGACACCGAATCACCGCCGAGGAGGGTCGCCCCTCCCGCAACGAGCGCGACATGCGCGAATCCTGCCGTCCGGGTCACCAGCCTCGGTTGCAGCAGTCCCGGAGCAAGTCGAACTTTCAGCCGTCCGCCCGGCGCCGCCTCGGTGACCGCGATCGTCGTCATACCGGTTCGTGTCGATGGTCGTGCGCGTCATCTGCACTTTCGTGACTGTGCACGTATCCTCCGTCCTCGTCGGCGTGGAAGTGGGGAGCCATCGGCCCCGGGTCCTGCGGTTCATGCGCCCCGGCTCGATGATCGCTCAGAAGCGAGAGCAGCCATTGGCGCAGCCGCGCAATGGAGGACTCGTCTCTGCGGGAGAGAGCGAGGACCGGCCCGCCCTCACGCGCCTCGGTGGCATCAGCGACCATCAGTTCGACGTCGACGCCGACGTACTCGGCAAGGTCGGTCTTGTTGACCACCAGCAGGTCGGCGCGGGCGATTCCGGGTCCGCCCTTGCGGGCGACGTCCCCGCCGCCGGCGACGTCGAGGACGAAGATCTGCGCGTCGATGAGCGCCGGCGAGAACGTGGCCGTAAGATTGTCTCCCCCGGATTCGACGAGGACGAGGTCGAGTGGGAAGTAGTCGCCTTCCAACCGTTCGACCGCCTGCAGGTTCGCCGTCACATCGTCGCGGATCGCAGTATGGGGGCAGGCCCCGGTTTCGACTGACCGGATCCTGTCGGGGTCGAGCACCCCGGCTGAACGGAGGAGCCGAGCGTCCTCATCGGTGTAGATGTCGTTGGTGATGACGCCGATGCGGATCTCATCGGCCAGCGCTCGGCAGATGAGCGCGATCAGCGAACTCTTTCCGGTTCCGACAGGACCGGCAACCCCGAGTCGCAGGGCCCTTTCGGAAGGTGGGAATTCAGGCACGGAACAGCCTCCTCGGCAACACGGACTGGACCTCCGCCCAGTCCTCGATCAATGGAGCACCCGCTGCGGGAAGCGCCTCAGTGCGGGTGAGTCGGGACAGTTCGGACACGGATCCCTCGATCGCCGCGCAGGCGTCGAGCACCCATTCGGTGACGCGGATGGGGTCAGTGGGTTCGAGTTTGAGTGCGGCGGCGGCAACGGTCTGTGCGTCGTCGTAGGCGACGAGGCGCACGAGGTCGTCGGGCCCGATGCCGGCTCCGGCGGCGATGATGCCGAGCACGATGGGGCGGGGCAGGGGCCGCGTTCGGAGCACCTCGGCGGTCTGCGGCCAGATCCTCTGCCCGATTCTCGCCAGTCCGGCACCGAGTGCGATGGCGATGTCCCGCAGAGCAGGGCTCGGCGTCCGGGCGGCCCATTCGATTTCGAGGTCGCCGAGGCGGTCGATGACGATCCCGGCCGCTGATAACGGTCCGTGTTCTGTCAGGTGCCTGGCGATCACGGCCGCACCCGCTTCGACGCGCACGACCGTGGCCATTCGGGCGCGCATGTAGTCGGCGATCTCGCCGGGGTCCAAGCCACGTCGCAGACCGGCCTCGACTCCGTTCGAGGACACATGAGCACCGGCCGGCAGTCGCGAGTCCGCGAGCAGCATCGCCAGGGTCGCCGAAGCGTTGGTGCGGGCGGGAAGGTCGATGGAGTTCACGAGCATCAGAACATCTGGTAGAGACGGCCGAGGGGAAGCGTCTGCGCCGGCGCAGCGGTGACGGGTTGACCGTCGATCGCAATGGCGAAGGTGTCGGGGTCGATGTCGATGTCCGGGCGCGCATCATTGCAGCGCATGTTCTTCTTGCCGATGTCTCGGGTCGGTGCGACGGGCTTGAGGTCACGGCTGAGACCGAGCCGGTCTCGTAGGCCCGATTCGACGGCGGCCGGTGCCGTGAAGGACACGGACAGCCGGGCCCCGTCGTCGGCGCCGAAGGTCGGCCGCATGAGGACAGGCTGCGGTGTCGGAATGGAGGCGTTCGGGTCACCGAGTCCCGCCCAGGCGATCGACCCGCCTTTGATGACGAGGTCCGGGCGGGTTCCGAAGAAGCGCGGATCCCACAGCACGAGGTCGGCCGTCTTCCCCGCCTCGATCGACCCGATGTAGGCATCCACCCCATGGGCGATCGCAGGGTTGATCGTGTATTTGGCGACGTAGCGGCGAGCTCGCTCATTGTCCGCGGGCAGGGACTCACCGAGGTCGCCCATCCTGTGCTTCATCACGTGGGCGACCTGCCAGGTCCTGGTGATCACCTCGCCGATGCGGCCCATCGCCTGAGCGTCGGAGGAGGTGATCGACAGTGCGCCCATGTCGTGAAGCAGGTCCTCCGCCGCAATGGTCGTGGCCCGAATCCGGGACTCGGCAAACGCGAGGTCCTCGGGCACTGCGGGGTTGAGGTGATGGCAGACCATGAGCATGTCGAGGTGCTCGGCGACCGTGTTCGCGGTGTGCGGCAGGGTCGGGTTCGTCGACCCCGGCAGGATATTCTCCAGAGCCGCGATCGACAGGATGTCGGGGGCGTGGCCTCCACCGGCCCCCTCGACGTGGAACGCGTGGATGCTGCGTCCGCCGATCGCGGAGATCGTCGATTCGACGAATCCTGCCTCGTTGAGGGAGTCCGAGTGCAGCGCCACCTGCAGGCCGTGATCGTCGGCTGCGGTCAGGGCTGCGTCGATGGCGGCCGGCGTCGCACCCCAGTCTTCGTGGACCTTATAGCCGGCGGCTCCGCCGAGCGCCTGCTCGGCCAGCCCCGCGGCGGACACGGTATTGCCTTTGCCGAGCAGAAGCACGTTCATCGGGATGTCGTCGAGGGCGCGGAGCATCGCCCCGAGATGCCACGGACCGGGTGTCACTGTCGTGGCCTTGCTGCCCTCGGAGGGCCCGGTGCCGCCGCCGGCGACGGTCGTGATGCCGGTGGCGAGCGCCTCGTGCAGCTGGGACGGTGAGAGCAGGTGGACGTGGGAGTCGAAGCCGCCGGCAGTGAGGATGCGTCCCTCACCGGAGATGATGTCAGTCGACGGACCGATCCGCAGCTCGGGATGCACACCATCGGCGATGTCGGGGTTTCCGGCCCGTCCGAGCGCGACGATCCTGCCTTCACGGATGCCGACATCGGCCCGGACGATCCCCCACCAGTCGAGCACCACGGCGTTCGTGATGACCGTGTCGGGCGCCCCCTCGGCGGTCGTCGTCGTCCCCTGATTCATCGATTCGCGGATCGATTTCCCTCCTCCGAAGACCGATTCGTCGCCGCCTGCGGTCCGGTCCTCCTCGATCTCGATCCACAGGTCTGTGTCCCCCAGGCGCAGCTGATCGCCGAGGCTGGGGCCGTAGAGCGCGGCATATCGGTCGGTCGACAATCGTGCCATCAGCGATCACCCGCCGCAGCGTCGGGCAGTCCGATTCCGGGCACGAGTCGGCGTCCGCCCAGGGCGACGATCGGCACGGTGCGGGACGCTCCAGGTTCGAACCGCAGGGAGGTGCCGGCGGGAATGTCGAGGCGGAAGCCCTCGGCCCGGCTGCGGTTGAAGGCGAGCGCCGGGTTCGTGTCGGGAAGATGGATGTGCGAGCCGATCTGGACCGGCCGGTCTCCGGTGTTCTCGACCGTCAGCGTCGCCGTCTCGGCAGGGTCGGCGCGCACATTGAGTTCGCGCTCTCCGGCGCTGACCCTCACGGCGCCCGGTCCGCGGTCACGTAAACCTGTCACTGTCGGATCTTTCAGTCGATGGGGTTGTGGATGGTCACGAGCTTGCGACCGTCGGGGAAGGTCGCCTCCACTTGGACGTCGCCGAGCATGTCTGCGACATCTGTGAGCACGTCGTCGCGGGTGAGGACCTCGCGCCCGGTGGTCATGAGCTCCTCGACGCTCGCACCTTCCCTGGCACGTTCGATCGCCCATGTGCTCAGCAGCGCGACCGTCTCCGGATAGTTGAGCGCGATCCCGCGTTCCCGACGATCTCGGGCGACCATTCCTGCCACGGACAGGAGGAGCTTCTCGGTGTCAGCCGGTGTGAAATGCATCAGCTCCCTCAGCCTTTCGTGGGAACGCGCGAGGCCCCCGCACCATCGCATGGGGCGTCCCCACGACTGCGTGGAGCGTCCGCGGGCAGTACGTGTTCGCCGAGACGGTCGGTCGAGAAGTCGGCGAGGTAGGCGATGCCGCCCAATGCGCTCGTCGCTACGACTCCCGGGGCCCATTTCCAGTAGGACCTGGGGGCAAAGCGCAGGGTGTAGTCCTCGAGGCTCTCCGAGGCGGCGAGCTTCGCTTCGTTCCGGGTCGCGGGAGGCGGTGTGGTCCTGCTTGCGGACAGCGTCATCGTGGTTTCCTGACTCGTGCGGCGAGTGCGATCAGGAATCATGTTCGCAGTCGATTGTTTCTGCACGTGTCAGTTTCTGTTTCGAGCAGATGTCGGCAGGGGACATTGCGGGCGCTGCGCCAGTTGCCGCGCAACAGAAGACTGCTCAATCCATGCGGTCGTACCTCGAGCGCAGCGCGAGGAATACGCCGTAGAGAACCAAGCCAAGGCCCACTGCCAACAGCAGATACGGCCCGAACGGCTGGTCGCGCATGCCCTTGAGCGCTCCGTCGATTCCCGTGAATTCCTCCGGGTCGCCGGTCGCTGCCGACACCACGATGAGGGTGCCCACCGACAGCAAAGTCGCACCTTTGCCCAGATACCCGACAACACCGGTGAAACCGACGAGGAAGCGGGTGAACGCGCTGCGCGGCCGACGAAGCTCATCCTTCCACTTCCGGCGCAGACCATTGATACAGAACACGATGCCGATGATCGCAATCACGGCGCCGGCAGCCATGAGGATATACAGTCCGCCCGGAGCCTTCGCCACGGTCGCCGAGGCCTGTGAACTCGCCTTGCCAGAGTCGGATCCTCCGCCGAAGACGAACTGGGAGAAGGTCGCGGCAACCACCACATAGGCAATGGCAGAACCGACCATCGTGAAGAAGTCGATCCACTGCTTCCTCCCCTGCTTCTCCTGCAGATCCCGAGTACCAGCGCCACGCAGCGATGCTGAGCCGAAGAACGCGTTGACCAAGCACCACAAAGCCATCAACGCACAGCCGAGGAAGCAGACGATGATGAGCACCATGCCGAAGGGCTGCGAAGCGATCTGTCCGACCGCTCCGGCCTGGTCGGCTTCGCCGCCGCCCTGCCCCAGGCCGATCGTCACTGCCGTCGCGCCGAGGATGGCGTGGACCAATCCATTGGCGATGAATCCCGCGCGGGCCACACGCTCGAACCAGCGGCTGTCCGCGGCTTCCTGAGCCGCCGAATCAGCGCTGTCGGCGACCTGTCGAACCTTCTCTTTCTCGTCCACAGAGTCAGTGTCGCACAGCATCTGTACTTTTCTGCGCCGCAAACAAACAGAATCCTCGGACAGATGCGAAGAGGCGGAGCGCGAATACCCAGATGGGTTCGCACTCCGCCTCAGATCCGATCACACCGACTCTGACCGGCGACTGCCGACTCAGCCGCGCCGGTACCGGTTGTACAGCACCAGGGCTCCCGGTTCAGGACGGCCCTGCGGGCGACGTCCCCGCGAGATCGAGACGACGTCTCCGCCCACGGTGCCGGCCGCGAAGACGCGCGCATCGCGTTCCTGTGCCGACCTGCGTGCCCGAACTTCGTCCTCGAGTTCTTCATTGCGGCTCCTGAGTGCATCGACCTGATTCTGCAGGTCGATGATCTTCTTGATCCCGACGAGGTTGACTCCCTCGTCCTGCGACAGCTGCTGGATCAGTCGCAGCCTGGCGATGTCCTTCCCGGAATAACGCCGGCCCCGGCCCGCAGTGCGTTCCGGAGAGACGAGACCCAGTCGGTCATACTGCCGCAGCGTCTGCGGGTGCATGCCCGCCAGAGCCGCGGCCACCGAGATGACATACACCGCCGCACTCGACGAAATGTGCATGTGCATTGTGTTTCATCACCTCAACTGGCTTTGGCCTTGTCCAGGAGGCCGGCGCGGGGGTCTTCACCCTCGGTCGCAGTCCTGAACGACTCGACCGCAGCCTTGGCCTCCTTGGACAGGTTCTGCGGCACCACGATCTGGACCGTAGCCAGCAGATCGCCGGTGCCTTTCTTCGTCTTCACACCTTTGCCCCGCACGCGCAGGGTCCGTCCCGAGGGTGTCCCCGGTGCGACCTTGACCTTGACGGGCGTTCCGCCCAGGGTCGGCACCTTGACCTCGGCGCCGAGGGCCGCCTCGTCGAAGCTGACGGGCAGGTCCATGCGCAGATTGTCACCGTCACGGGTGAAGACCGGGTGCGGTTTCACGTGCACGGTGAGGATCACGTCGCCGGGCTCGCCGCCGTTGGGGCTGGTCTTGCCCTTGCCGGCCAGGCGGATCTTCTGTCCGTCCTTGACCCCGATCGGGGTGCGCACGGTCAGCGGCTTCCCGCCGGGCATGTTCAGCTTCACCGAGGCTCCGTTGCTCGCTTCGGTGAACGACAGCGTCGTGCTCGACTTGATGTCGCCGCCCTTGACTGGCGGCGAATATCCGCCGCCGTAACCGCCACCGCCGAAACCTCCGCCGAATCCGCCGAGCAGATCCGCCAGGTCCGGGGGAACGTCTCCCCCACCGCCGTAGGTCATGCGGGTCCTGGTGCGTCCGCCGCCTCCGAAGAGGTCGGAGAACACGTCGTCGAATCCGCCGCCCGTAGCCCCGCCGGGTCCACCGGAGCCGGCGCTGAACCGGGCACCGCCGCCCATGGCACGGACCTGATCGTACTGCGCCCGGGATTCCTTGTCGGAGAGCACCTGGTGGGCCTGGCCGATCTCCTTGAACTTCTCTTCGGCGTTCTCATCCCCGGGGTTGGCGTCCGGGTGATACTTGCGCGCGAGCTTGCGATAGGCCTTCTTGATCTCGGCGTCGGAAGCATCCTTGGAGACGCCGAGGGTTTTGTAGAAGTCCTTATCGAACCAATCATTCTGAGGTCCGGTATTCACCTGGCACCTCCTTTCCTTCCAATCAATCCTGTCATCACGGTATTCACTTGTCCTCTCACAATCCGCAGCCCCGGGGCACTGCCCCGAAGATCCGGACCGCCGTCGAGGCGGTTGCCCGCCCCCGTACGTCGGTGAACCGGCGTGCGGGGCGGACGGCCGCCTCGGCGATCGTTGTCGTTCAGTCCTCCGGCTGCTGGACACCGACGCGGGCGGCGCGGATGATGCGCTCCCCGATTCGGTAGCCCGGCTGCATGACCAGGAAGAGCGTCGGATTCTCGACCTCATCCGACGGCTGCTGCATGAGCGCTTCGTGGATGTTCGGGTCGAACTCGTCGCCGACCTCGCCGTACTGTTCGACGCCGATCTTGTTCAGCGATTCGACGAGCTTGTTCACGTGGGTCTCGAAAGGCCCGCTGACATCGCCGTTCTCGCGAGCGAGCTTGACCTCGTCGAGCACGGGGATCAGGGCCTCGACGGCCTTGATCGTGCCGCCGAGGGCCGCACGCTCTCGTTCGCGGTCGGCGCGCATCCGGTAGGCCGCATACTCGGCGTTGATGCGCTTGAGGTCGGCCAGGTAGCCCGCCGCGTCCGAACCCGGTTCGGGCTCGGCCTCCGGTTCGACGTCCTCAAGCCCCGAAGCATCGGCGGGGATGTCCACACCGAGGTCGCTGGCATCGGCTGCCTGTTCGGCGTTCGGATCCGCGGTCGGCTCCTCGCCGGCCCCGGCCGAGGCCGACTGGGCGTCGGCCTCGGGACGGACCTCACCGGTGTTCGGATCGACCCGGCGCTTGTCGCTGAAGGTGAAGCCTGGCTCCTCGGACGACTTGTCGTTGCCCTCGGCAGTCATTACTTCTTCTCCTCATCCTCATCGTCGACAACTTCGGCGTCGACGACATCGTCGTCTGCGCTTGCATCGGCGGTACCTTCACCGGCAGCTTCGGCGCCTTCGGCACCGCCCTGCTGGCTGTAGATGGCTTCGCCGATCTTCTGCTGGTTCTCCACGAGCTTGTCGTAGGCGGACTTCACGGCGTCGTCGTCTTCACCTTTGAGGGCTTCCTTGACGGCGTCGACATCGCCCTGCATCTCGGTCTTGAGCTCTTCCGGCAGCTTGTCGGCATTGTCGGTCAGCAGCTTCTCGGTCTGGTAGGCGAGGTTTTCCGCATTGTTGCGGACGTCGGCAGCCTCACGGCGCTTCTTGTCCTCTTCTGCGTGCTCCTCGGCCTCACGGACCATGCGGTCGATGTCTTCCTTCGGCAGCGCGGAACCGCCGGTGATCGTCATCGACTGCTCGGTGCCGGTGCCCTTGTCGGTGGCAGACACGTGGACGATGCCGTTGGCGTCGATGTCGAAGGCGACCTCGATCTGCGGCACACCGCGCGGAGCCGGAGCGATACCGGTCAACTCGAAAGTGCCGAGGTTCTTGTTGTCGCGAGTGAACTCCCGCTCACCCTGGAAGACCTGGATCGACACGGAGGGCTGGTTGTCCTCTGCGGTGGTGAAGGTCTCCGAACGCTTGGTCGGGATCGGAGTGTTGCGCTCGATGAGCTTCGTCATCACGCCGCCCTTGGTCTCGAGTCCGAGCGAGAGCGGGGTGACGTCGATGAGCAGAACGTCCTTGCGCTCACCCACGAGGACACCTGCCTGCACGGCGGCGCCGATTGCGACGACCTCATCGGGGTTGACACCCTTGTTGGGCTCCTTGCCTCCGGTGAGTTCGGTGACGACCTGGGTCACGCTGGGCATGCGGGTCGATCCGCCGACGAGGACGACGTGGTCGATGTCCTTAACGGACACGCCGGCATCCTTCATCACAGCGTGGAACGGAGCCTTGGTGCGCTCGAGGAGGTCCTTGGTCAGATCCTCGAACTTCGCCCGGGTGAGGGTCTCATCCAGGTGGATGGGTCCGTTCTCACTCATCGACAGGTACTGCAGCGAGATGTTCGTGCTGGTAGCCGAGGACAGTTCCTTCTTGGCCTGCTCAGCGGCTTCCTTGAGGCGCTGCAGAGCGGTGGCATCCTTGGTCAGGTCCACGCCGTAGTTGTTCTTAACCTGCTCGACCAGCCAGTCGACGATCCGCTGATCCCAGTCGTCACCGCCGAGGCGGTTGTCACCCGAGGTCGCACGGACCTGAATGGTGGAGAAGTCGTCTTCGTCCTTGGCAACCTCTAGCAGGGACACGTCGAAGGTACCGCCACCGAGGTCGAAGACGAGGATGAGTTCGTCTTCCTTGCCGCGCTCGAGGCCGTAGGCCAGAGCGGCAGCGGTGGGCTCGTTGATAATGCGCGAAACGTTGAGGCCGGCGATCTCACCGGCGTCCTTGGTGGCCTGGCGCTCAGCATCGTTGAAGTATGCGGGAACGGTGATCACCGCGTCGGTGACCTTCTCCTGCAGGTACTCCTCGGCGTCGTGCTTGAGCTTCTGGAGGATGCGGGCCGAGATCTCGGGAGCCGTCATCTTCTTGCCGCCGATTTCGGTGGACCAGTCGGTGCCCATGTGGCGCTTGACCGAAGAAACGGTGTTCTTGATGTTCGTGACGGCCTGGCGCTTGGCGATCTCGCCGACGAGTGAGTCGCCGTTCTTATTGACTGCGACGACGGACGGGGTCGTGCGACCGCCTTCGGCGTTCGCGATGACCTTCGGCTCGCCGCCTTCGAGGACTGCAACGACGGAGTTCGTGGTTCCGAGGTCGATTCCAACTGCACGTGCCATAGTGTTCTCTCCTTTGTTCGTGAGTTCCTGCGACTCGAATGTGTGCGATCGGGCGGCTCCGGTTCTTGAGTCAGAACCACTCGACCGCACACATTGAGCCAACTGGACTCAAGTATTCTCTTCGAGGTTTCGACCGTCAAGTCGACCTCATCAAAGTTGCGTACACCAGACTCAACTTTGCTGAGGGCCGTTTTATTCCGGCGGGAGAGAAATTCTTTTTGCAGCCGACCGCAGACGTGCGAACTCGCCTTCAACACGCAATGACCGCAGGCCCAGCCCCGCCGGCCCTGCAGCCTGTCAGAGCCGGACAGAGGACAGAGGGCGACAAACCACTAGTGGCCACCGCCGAGACCGCCTGTGAGGCGAGCATGGAACGCAGTCGTGAAGTCGTTCATGCCGACGAACTCCACTGATTTCCCGTGCTGCTCGTATTTCGTCTCGATCGTGTCGAGAGCGGCGACGGTCGACGCGTCCCAGATATGCGACTTCGTGAAATCGATGACGACCCGATCCGGATCGTCAGCGTATTCGAACAGTGTCGTCAGGTCGTTGCTGGAGGCGAACAGCAGCTGCCCTTCGACTGCATAGCGCGCGACCTTCTGATCACCCTGCACCTGGATCACACGGCGAACGTCGATGAGATGGGCAACGCGACGGACGAACATCACAGAGGCCACGAACACCCCGACGACGACGCCGATGGCGAGGTTGTGAGTCGCGACGACCACGGCGACGGTGATGACCATGACGGCAGTTTCGCTCTTGGGCATTCGCTTGAGCGTGGCGAGCCTGATTGAGTGCCAGTCGAAGGTGCCGACCGAGACCATGATCATCACGGCGACGAGGGCCGCCATCGGAATGTCGGACACGATGTCGCCGAGCGCGACGACGAGGATCAACAGGAACAGCCCGGCGAGGAAGGTCGATATGCGGGTGCGGGCGCCGGAGGCTTTGACGTTGATCATGGTCTGGCCGATCATGGCGCATCCGCCCATGCCGCCGAAGAACCCTGAAAGGATGTTCGCCACTCCCTGGCCCCAACCTTCGCGGGTCTTGTTCGAATGCGTGTCTGTGACATCGTCGACGAGCTTCGCCGTCATCAGTGATTCCATGAGTCCGACGAGGGCCATCGCCAGAGAGTAGGGGGCGATGATCGTCAACGTCTCCCAGGTCAGGGGGACGCCGGGGATGAACAGCTCCGGCAGACTGCGGGGCAGCTCCCCCTGATCGCCGACGGTGGGGACGTTGAGCGCGAAGGCCACGACTGCGACGGTGACGATGATGATCGATATCAGCGGAGCGGGGACGACCTTGGTGATCTTCGGCATGACGATCATGATGACCAGACCGACTGCGACGAGCGGGTAGACCATCCAGGGCACATCGATCAGCTGTGGGAGCTGCGCCGAGAAGATGAGGATCGCCAAAGCGTTGACGAATCCGACCATGACGCTGCGGGGGATGAAACGCATCAGCTTCGCGGCACCGAACACGGCGAGCACGATCTGCAGCACTCCGGCGAGCAGGACGGTGGCGATGAAGTAGTCGATTCCGTATTCACGGGCCACCGGCGCGATGACGAGCGCGACCGCACCGGTCGCGGCGGTGATCATCGCCGGGCGTCCGCCGACGAAGGCAATGGTCACGGCCATGATGAATGAGGAGAACAGGCCGAATTTCGGGTCGACGCCGGCGATGATGGAAAACGAGATCGCCTCAGGGATCAGCGCCAGCGCAACGACCAGTCCCGCCAGGACTTCTCGCACGAGTAGGCGCGGAGTCTTCAGTGCGGTCGCCACCGAGGGGTCGGGCAGGTAGCGGCTCCGGTCGTCGGCGGTGGTCGTGGTCGTCGTCATGTTTGAGCCTCCAAGTCCGGGAGCACGTCAGGTGTGACACCATCTGAAAGAGGGATGCGCCTGCGCGAGTTCGGCATGCTCCCGCTTCACGCGAAAGGTGAAATCCGGGAACGCACCGCGCCGCCATACGGGCGCCGGAATCAACCTTAACGTAACGTAAGGGTTGGCGTGAATTGAGGAGAGTGTCGATGGCCGAGACCGGAATGATGCACATCGGAGAGCTGGCTGAACGCACGGGGCTGTCGCTGCGGACGATTCGCCATTACGACCAGATCGGCCTGCTGACTCCTTCGGGCAGGTCGGAGGGAGGTTTCCGCCTCTACACGGAAGACGATCACGACCAGCTGATGCTGATTCGCAGGATGAAGCCGCTGGGGTATTCGCTGGAGCAGATGGGTGACCTGCTCCGGGCACTGGAGAGTGCTCGCGGAAGCGAGCCGTCCCGGGCCGATGGAGCGAATGAGCTGGCGCAGTTTCTCGATGATGCTCACGAACGCCGCAGCAGACTCGCACGTCAGCTCGCCGCCGCAGATGAGTTCATCGATCAGCTCAACTCACGGATCACTGACTAGAGGAGCGACTTCGGGGAGCTGAGGATTCGACTCAATCGCCGAGGTGGTCCTCCAGATCGTCGAGGATCTGACCTGCTCCGGTGGGCCCGAGGCCGAGGAACCAGACATCATCGTTGACGCGGATGGCTCTGCCCTCTTTGACCGCGTCGAGCCCCTGCCACTGGCTCGACTCGAGCGCCTTCGTCTCACCTGTGGCACCAGGGTCGCCGTAGCTGGTGTAGAAGACATAGTCCCCGGCGGCCTGGTCGAGGTTCTCCGGGGAGATCTCGACGGCGAGTTCATCGACGTCCTGATTCTTCGGGCGCTTGAAACCCGCGTCGCTCAGGATGACTCCGATGAGCGACTGATTCGCATAGAGGCGCAGGCGCTCGGGCATGAAGCGCACGAGTGAGATCGTCGGATCACCGTCGACAGAGTCCTTGAGGTCACCGGCCTCACGAGCGTAGTCCTCGAGTTCCTTCGTCGTCTCGTCTTCCATGCCCATCGCCTCACCGACGAGGCGGAAGTTCTCCTTCCACGGGAATCCCGGACGGATGGAGAACACCGTCGGGGCGATCGAGTCGAGCTCGTCGTAGAGCTTGTCGGCGCGAAGCTGACTGCCGAGGATGAGATCGGGTTCGAGCGAGGCGATCTTCTCGAGATCAAGCTCTTGAATCGTGCCGACCGTCTCGACTCCCTCGACCTGGTCTTCGAGGTAGCTCGGCACCGGACTGGCGCCTTCGGTCGTCACCATGCCGACGGGTGTGATGCCCAGCGACAGGACATCGTCGAGCTCTCCGGTGTCGAGAACGACGACTCGCTCGGGCTTCTTCTCGATCTCGGTCGTGCCGTTGGCATGCGTGACCGTTCGCGGGAAGACCCCGGCCTCGGCATCGCTGCCGAGCTTCGCGGTCTCCTCGTCAGCAGTGCCGAAGTCTTTGCCGCCGACGGCGACGTCCTTGTTACTGGCATCCCCATCGGCGCCTTTGTCGTCCTCGGCAGCACAGCCGGTGGCGAGCAGGGCAAGAGTCAGTGCGGAGGCGGCCGCTGCGACCGCCCGATTCTTCAACGTCAGATTCACACAGATGAGCCTACCCTAAGCACTCACCTCGCTCGACACACCGCATCTTTCGCGGAGTCTCATCACGAATGCAGTATCACGGGCTAACTTAGGTTAGGCTCATCTTCTCAAGCGAACATTCTCGAAAGGTCCCCTATGTCCCGCGTCAAACCCGGCAGCACACGCGTATTTGCCGCAGTCACCCTCGCCACCGCTCTCAGCCTCAGCGCCTGCGGCGGGTCCGGCTCTTCCGACTCCGGCGATGGCGACACCGCCGCCGACGGTCAATGGCCCCTGACGATCACGGACGACGCCGGCCACGAAGTGACCATCGACGAAGCTCCCGAATCGATCGTCTCCACCTCGGTGACTCTCACCGGCACCCTCCTCGCCGTCGACGCACCGGTCACCGCCTCCGGGGCCACCATGCCCAATTCCCCCGTTGCCGACGATCAAGGCTTCTTCACGCAGTGGAGCGACGTCGCGAAGGAGAAGGACGTCAAAGCCCTCTACCAGGGCGACCCCGATGTTGAGGCCGTACTCGCCGAGGAACCTGACCTCATCGTGGTCTCGAAGACCGGCCAGGACTCAGCGAACGCCATCTACCATCAGCTCAGCGACATCGCCCCGACCGTCGTCATCGACTACGGCGACAAGGACTGGCAGGAGGTCACCACCAAGCTCGGTGAGATCACCGGCCACGCGGATGAGGCGAAGAAGGTCAACGACGAGTTCGGTTCCCGCGCCGAGAAGGTCAAATCCGCCATCGACGCCCCGAAGCAGCCGGTCACCGGCATGATCTTCAACGAGAAGGCCAAGGGCGGAGGATCCGGGGCCAGCGCGAACATCTGGACCCCGGAATCCGCTCAAGGCAAGCTCCTCCAAGAGGTCGGCTTCGAACTCGCCGAGGTCCCCGAAGGCACAGCCGGCCAAGGCGAAATGGGCAAACGCGCCGATATCGTCGAAGTCACCGGTGAGAACCTGTCGAAGGCCGTCACCGGCGAATCCCTGTTCCTGTTCAACGCGAACGAGAAGACCGCCGCCTCGTATGCGAAGAACTCTCTGGTCGAGAGCACACCGGCGGTGAAGAACGATGCCGTCTATCCGATGGGCCTCGACTCATTCCGCCTCGATTACTACTCCGCCACGAACGTCCTCGACCGCATCGAGGACGAATTCGGCAAGCGAGCACCTGAACACGAAACGGGCGGCCGGCAGCGAAGATTTCTTTCGCTGCCGGCCGCCCGTTCTCTGCCAATGGAGCCCTTTGGGCTCTCCGGACGGGGCCGCCTCGGTGATCTGATTGCCAGCCGCGGGGCCGCCTCGGCGAATCAGCCCTTGACCGGTCGGGAGCTGATGATCTCCGCGCGCTCGTCGCGGTTGAACTGACGCAGCTGGGTCACATGGGACGGGTTGAGCTCGGAGACATCGGCGACCTGGAGCAGGCGCATGGTGCGCTCGACCTGCTCGCCGAGGATCTCGATCGTCCGGTCCACTCCCGCTCGACCGCCGGCCATGAGGCCGAAGAGGTAGGCGCGGCCGATGAGCGTGAAGTCAGCGCCCAGCGCCAACGACGCGACGATGTCGGCGCCGTTGCGGATTCCGGTGTCGATGATGATCTCCACGTCCTTGCCGATCTCACGAGCCACCTCGGGGAGGAGTTCGAAGGGAACGGGCGCGCGATCGAGCTGACGTCCGCCGTGGTTGGACAGGACGATCGAATCGACGCCGAGGTCGGCGAGCTTCTTCGCATCCTCGAGCGTCTGCACGCCCTTGACGGAGAATTTGCCGGGCCACATGGCGCGGATCTCAGCGAGGTCATCGAAGTTGATGGAGGGGTCCATCGCCGAATCGAGGAGCTCGCCGACGGTGCCGCCGGTCTCCGACAGGGACGCGAACTCGAGCTTCGGGGTGGTCAGGAAGTCCCACCACCACCAGGGCCGCGGGATCGCGTTGAGGATCGTCTGCGGGGTCAGCTGCGGCGGAATGGAGAAGCCGTTGCGCGTATCGCGCAGTCGGGCACCGGCGACGGGAGCGTCGACGGTGAAGAAGAGAGTGTCGAACCCGGCGTTCTTCGCCCGCTCGACGAGGCCGTAGGAGATGTCGCGCTGCTTCATCACATAGAGCTGGAACCAATTGCGCCCGTGCGGGTTGGTCTTCTTGACGTCCTCGATCGACGTCGTGCCCAGCGTCGAGAGCGTGAACGGGATGCCCGCAGCCCCCGCGGCGCCGGCGCCGGCGGTCTCACCCTCGGTCTGCATGAGTCGGGTGAAGCCGGTCGGCGCGATGCCGAAGGGCATGGCCGAGCTGCCGCCCATGATCTGGGTCGAGGTGTCGACGTTCGTGACGTCCTTGAGGATCGAGGGGTGGAACTCGATATCGCGAAAGGACTGGACCGAGCGCTCCATCGAGATCTCGCCCTCGGCGGCGCCGTCCGTGTAGTCGAACGCCGCGGCCGGGGTCCGGCGCTTCGCGATCTTGCGCAGGTCCTCGATCGTCAGTGCGTTCTCCAGGCGACGTTTCTTCGGGTCGAGTTCGATCTTCTTGAACTTCATCAGCTCGAAGATCTCGGCCGGCTGAGGAATCTGCCTCTTGACCATGTTCATCGCTCCTTCGGTTAGGCGGTGGTTGAGAAGTGGGTGGTGGCTGGTGCGGGTGGTCCGATCGGCAAGACGGCGCCGCGCGGATTCAGGAGCCGGGCACCATCCAGGACAGCACCGTCGACTGGAGTCCGACGAGCAGACACATAGCGACGAGCATGCCCAACGACCAGCCGATGACGCGGCGGAGGATCGAGGACTCCTTGCCGAGCAGACCGACGGCGGTGGCTGCGATGGTGAGGTTCTGCGGGCTGACCATCTTGCCGAGGACACCGCCTGAGCTGTTGGCGCCGACGAGCAGCAGCGGATTGAGTCCAGCCTCGTGCGCGGCGGTCTGCTGCAGAGTGGCGAACAGTGCATTCGCCGAGGTGTCCGAACCGGTGACAGCAGTGCCCAGCCAGCCCAGGATCGGCGAGAGGAAGGCAAAGAAGGCTCCGGTGCCGGCAATCCAGGTGCCGATGGTGATCGTCTGGCCCGAGAGGTTCATGACATAGGCCAGCGCGAGAACCGATCCGACGGTGAGGATCGAGAATTTCATCTTCACAACGTTGACGATGAAGACATCGACGGCGTCTTTCGCCGACATCTTGTACACGATCGCGACGATGATACCGGAGATGAGCAGCAGAGTTCCGGGCGAAGACAGCCATTGGAAGTTGTAGATCGTGCTCGTCGAGACTTCGCCAGCGGCATCGAGAATGTTCCCATTCAGTCCGGGCCACGGAATCTTCACATCCGTGGATGCCAGCCAGTTGTTCAGCGCAGGCACGAGCTTGGCCACGGAGAAGATGACGATCACCAGCAGGTATGGGAAGAGCGCAAGGAACACCCGGGCCCCTGTCAGCGGTGCGGTCTCCTTCTTCACATCGGTGGCCACAGCTGCAGAAGCGCTGCCGGCGCTAGGGGCGGCGGCGCCTTCGTGTTCGCGCTCGTCGGCCATGCGGTCGAGTGCGTCCTGACCGCCCTTCGGCTTCCAGAACCGGAGCATGATGACGACGGCGGCGAGGCCGACGAGGGAGGCGATGATGTCGGTGAGTTCGACGGAGAGGAATGTGGCCGAAACGTACTGCGCGAGGCCGAAGGCGATGCCCACGACGAGGGCAAGCGGCCAGATCTGCTTCAGCCCACGACGCCCGTCGACGAGCAGGACGAGGAAGAGCGGCACGACTGCGGCGAGGAACGGGGTCTGGTGACCGACCATGGCGCCGATGTCCTGGTAGTCGATTCCCGTCAGAGTGCCGGCGGTGATGATCGGGATGGCGATGGCGCCGAAGGCCACGGGCGCGGTGTTGGCAACGAGGACGACGACGGCCGCTCGCATAGCGGTGAAGCCGACGGCGACGAGCATGACACCGGTGATCGCCACCGGGGCACCGAATCCGGCGAGCGCTTCGAGGAGGCCGCCGAAGCAGAAGGCGACGATGATGGCCTGGATGCGCGGGTCATCGGAGATGACGTTGATGACCAGCCTCAAGTCCTCGAAGTGGCCCGAGCGCACGGTGAGTTCGTAGAGCCAGATCGCGGTGATGACGATCCACATGATCGGGAACAGTCCGAAGGCGAACCCCTGTGTCGCCGAGAGCGCGGCGAGTCCGACGGGCATTCCGTAGGCGGCGATCGCGACGATGAGAGCGACGCCGACGGCGGTCAGTCCGGCCCAATGGGCCTTCCATTTGAGTGCGCCGAGGGTGACGAAGATCGTCAGCAGCGGCAGGATCGCCAGCAGGGACGACCACAGCAGGCTGTCGGCCACCGGTGCGATTTCAGGTGTGTACATGGCTTCTCCAAATCGGCCGGGCCTGCCCACATCGGGTCCGTTCCCCTGTGAACGCGCTCCGAACTCGAACGATCAGAATTTTCAGTATGGCCTTGATGAGGTCAGACCATTAATCTGAGCATAGGACGACGGTGTGATCTGCGTCAACTGTCCATCCGGCAGCGGCTCCGGTCACGCCCACGAGCAGTGCGCAGAGAGGCATGACATGATGGCGCGGTGGAGACGACCATGAACGATGACACGAACGAGGTCCGCCCGGAACAGACAGTCAGCGCCGAGGCGGCCGACGGTCCCGAATGGAAACCCGTGAACCGGGCGAACACCTATGAGCTCGTCATCGATGCCGTCGAAGAGCAGATCATGACCGGCTCGCTGGGCGTCGGAGATCCTCTCCCTGCCGAACGCGACCTGGCGACGAAGCTCGGTGTCAGTCGCGCCAGTGTGCGCGAGGCGCTGCGCGTGCTCGACAGCCTCGGCGTCGTCCGCTCCTCGGGCGGGTCCGGCCGCGGCGCTGGCACGTTCATCGCCGCGATGCCCTCAGCTGCACTCACCCGGTTCCTCCGCCTTCATGTGGCGCTCACGAACTTCAGCATCGATGACGTGACGGAGACGCGCATCCAGCTCGAACGCTCGAGCGCGATCCTCGCGGCGACCCGAGCCGATAAGGACGCACTGGCAGAGGTGAATGCACAGCTGGCGATGATGGACACTCCCGGGATCAGCCTGGAGACCTTCAACGACGCGGACACCGCGTTCCACGTCGCCATCGCTCAGGCGGCTGGAAATCAGCTGTTCTCCGACCTCACCGGGGCCATCCGCACCTCTCTGCGGAAGTCGATCTTCTCCTCATTCAGCCGCGTCGACGACCAGCAGGCGCTGATGGCGAAGCTGCAAGCCCAACACCACGGGATCATGGACGCCATCACCGCCGGTCGCGCCGAGGAGGCTGCAGCACTGACCGAGGAACACATCCGCTTCGCCGCCTCCCAACTCCCCGGCCTCTCCCCCGACTGACAACCCCCTTCCCCTTACTACCCGACGGCGGCCCAGCAACCTCGCGCGAGGTTGCTGGGCCGCCGTCGGGTAGCAATAGGGGTCAGGTGTGGAGGCGGACGTGGTGGAGGAAGCGTTCGGAGCGGTCACCGCCTGATGCCGTGACCTCTTGGCCCGCAGCGGCGTCGCTGTTGAGTGCGGCGGTCAGAGCGGCCTCGGCCGCCTCGGTGTCGAAGTCCTCACCGATGACGACGAGGACGCTGTCCGCGTCCAGCCGATCGCCGTCCCCCGCCCTCGAGGACGGAACCTTCGGGGCGGGGCGGGCCGCCTCGGCGACGTAGACGTTCGGGCCGACGGCCTGCACATCGAAGCTGCGTCGGCCGGACCCCACAGCCGCGAGCACGGTGCCCTTTACGCGATACACCCCGGGCGGGAGGTCTTCGACGAAATCCATCACCGCATCCGGATCGACAGGACCGCTTCCGTTGACGGTCACCGACTGGGCATGGCGGTGGGGCATGGATCCTTCGTCGACCTCGCCGTCGCCGAGCTCGTCGGCGGCCGCCTCGGCATAGGCCTGCCGCAGCAGTTCCCGAATCGGCAATTCGGGCTGGACCGGGTCCTCGCCGACGTCGGAGCCGCCTCGGCGAGGGTCCCGCGCTCCAACGCCTGGATCGAAGATCAGAGTGGGGTCGAGGCGAGCGTGGTGGGTGCCGATGACGATGACGCGCGGATTGCGTGCGTGGACGCGGGCACGCACGGCTTCGACTGTGCTGTCGCGGTCGGCGGCCGGCACTTGGTCGAGCTTGTTGACCAGCACCAATGTCGTCGCGGCAAACCGCAGAGGCGGCAGATTCGAGGTGTCGACGGTGTCGAAGTACATGGTGGCGTCGACGACGTCGATGACCCCGCCGAGGTGGAATCGGTGGTGGCCCATGCGGGTGATCATGCGAGCCAGGGTCAGGGGTTCGGCGAATCCGCTGGCTTCGACGATGATCGCGTCGAGGCGCAGCTGGGGGTTCGTCATCGCCACGAGCGCGTCCTCGAGCTCGGAATCATCGGTCAGACAGCACACGCAGCCGCCCGAGATCGACAGCGGTTCGTCGACCTGGCCGACGACGAGTCCGGCGTCGATGTTGAGGTCGCCGAAGTCGTTGACGATGACTCCGATGCGGGCGTCGGGGTGGCGCAGGAGGTGGTTGAGCAGGCTCGTCTTTCCGGCACCGAGGTAGCCGGTGAGGAGAATGACCGGGATCGCCGGTCTGCGTTGGGGTCCGCTCATTGCGCCTCCTCGGTGTTCGTGCTCGGTGGTTCGACAGAATGGGTTCCGCGGTGTGTGCAAGCCCCGTTCTCGGTACTGGGTCTGTCGTCGGGGTGGGGTGAACCGCCCGTTAATGGTAACGTGTTTCATTATTTCTCTCGCATATGCACGCTGACGCATATGCGACCACGACAGAATCGATAGGTTCGACAGAGACAATAGGTGCGAAAGGCACGACCCGGGAGGATACCCATGGCAGCTCCGCAGAAGAAGACGCGCAGCACCGCGCAGAAGGCGCTCATCGGCTCTGCCCTGGAATCCGAGACCCGCTTCGTCTCCGCCAAGCAGCTCCACCGCCGCCTCGAGGACGACGGGGCCAGCGTGGGCCTGGCCACCGTCTACAGGCAGCTCAATGCGCTTGCGCGCAGCGGCGACGCCGATACGATCACCATCGCCGAGACCCAGCTCTTCCGCGCCTGCGCACAGACCGAGCATCACCACCATCTCGTCTGCGAACGCTGCGGCACCGCCGTCGAGATCGATCCGCCGAGTGAGGACTGGATGCGCCAGATCGCGGCATCGAACGGCTTCGAGATCACGCATCACGTCTTCGAGATCTTCGGCCTGTGCGCCGACTGCCGGGCGGGCGACTGAGCGCAGCCGGAGCACCGCCTCGGCTGTCAGCCTGGTGAAACCGCATCAGCTTGGCGCAGGGGCCGAGCTGCGGCTGGTTCACCAAGCCGGCATTCGCGCCGAGCTGTTGAGGCCTCAGCCTCGACGCGCGGAGTCCCATGCGGGGAACTCGTCGTGAAACTCCAGCCAGGCCATCGGACCTGCCAGCAGCTCGGCATCGGTGAGGACGGCCCGGTCGAGCGCGTCGCACAGCCCCACCTCGTCGAGGTCGAAGCCGATGAATGCGAGATCCTGACCGAGCGCCAGCAGCTCCGCACCCCCGCCGGGAAGCGGATCGACGGACAGCGGTGAGAGCGTGAGCAGAGTGCCCGTCTGGTCCCAGTGCGCGGTCAAATAGGGCCGGGAGGCGAGCTTCGCGAAACCGGCAGAGCGGACGATGCGACCCCAGCAGCCTTCGCCGAGCGCCGCACTCAGAACCGCCTGCAGGCGCTGCGGGTGAAAGGGCCGCACCTGTTCGAAGCGGCAGGCGCGGACACCTCCCGATCGGGCCGGGGGCCGAAACTCCGAGTTGAGTATCGCCGTCCACCCCGCGGCAGGAGGCCGGTGCCCGAACTGCCAGCACACGGGCTCGTGCACCGCGCCGTCGCGCAGCAGGAAGCGCCTGGCCTCGGGCGCCAGATGCGCGATCAGCCCGCTCGCTGCCTCGACCACATCCGAATCGGAAGGCTCGGGCGCCAGCAGCGCCAGAGTCGAGGCGAACTCGATATGCGCAACGAGGGCTCCTGCGCGAACTTCCGAATCGAGATCGCTGTGCAGGCAGGCAAGGTCGAGCACGCAGACGAGGTCGGTGAGCACGGCTCGCGTTTCGGGGGCGCTCAGCGCTCCGATGATCTCCGCGCAGTCCGCATCGTCCCCGTATTCGAGGACGAACCCGTGCACCCCGGAGGTCATGCCGACCAGTTCGACGAGGCGGTCGATCGCCTCGATGCCCTGTTCCGTCTGCTCCGCAGGCACGAAGACATAGCCGCGATCTCTGGCCAGAGCCATCGCATAGTGCCTGCGCTCGGCCGCGCAGAGTCCGACGACGGCGATCGCTTCGATTCCGTCGACAATGGGTCTCCGATCACCTTCGGCTGATCCCTGCATTCGCTTCCCTTCGATCGAGAACATAGTATTGAGTCTAATGATACTCATTCTCACTAAGGAGTCACGCTCATGAAGGTTCGCCGTTCTCTGCGATCACTGAAGTGCCAGCCCGGTTCGCAGGTGGTCCGCCGCCGCGGCCGCGTCTACGTCATCAACAAGAAGAATCCCCGGTTCAAGGCCCGTCAGGGCTGAGTCGGGCGCGAATCGCTTCGAGCTCGGCTGCCGTATCGAAATCGCTCACCACCTCCGGGGCGACGGAGACCACAGCCGGTTCGAGTCCCGTGAGCAGCAGCTTCACCGCGCCATCCGTGGGGTCGCCGATCTCAGTGAGACGAGCACGCAGGAGCCCGGTCGGCCAGGCCGCGCAGAGGAACTGCGTCCTCCCTCGATCGTCGGTGCCCACGGCCGGGCGTCCGGTGGCCCGACACGTGGAGATGAGCTCACCGAGGTGGCCCGCCGTGACCATCGGCATGTCCCCGGCCAGGACGAGGGTGACGTCGGCCGTCTCGGCCTGAAATGCCGTCTCGGGCTGGAATGCCGCCTCCGTCGGCATCGCGTCCGCTGCGGCCGCGATCCCGGCCAACGGGCCCGCGAACTCGGGTTCTTCCCGGACCACGCGGACGCCTTTCTGCTCCGCACCCGAGAGTCCGTCTGCGGGTCCGGCCACCCACACCTGGGCGTCGGCTGCCGCACCGCGGATGCTCGCCAGGATTCGGGAGATCGTCGACCGTCCTGCCACCTCGACGCCGGGTTTGTGCTCACCTCCGAAACGTCGCGAACGACCGCCGGTGAGAATGATCGCGTTGACCGTCATACCTCGATCGTACCCACCGCGAACTCGGCGTTCAGCACCCCGCGGACGACGAAATCCGCAGCCCATCAGTCTCGAATCGGCGCTACTCTGGGCAGGAACACCCCCACATCGCGCACGCACCGTCGAGTGCGCCGCGCACCGTCAAGTGCCCGGAGGAAGATCATGTCGAAGTTCGACGTAGTCGAAGCGTCCATCGCCGATCTGCGAGCCGCCCTCGCCGACGGCCGCACCACCTCGGTGGAGCTCGTCGAGGCCTACCAGGACCGGATCGCCGCGTTCGACGGCCCCGACACCGACACGAAGCTCAACTCCGTGATCGTGAAGAATCCGCAGGCCCTCGCCGAGGCGGCCGCCTCCGACGAACGGCGCGCAGCCGGTCTGACGCTCGGTCCCCTCGACGGGATTCCGTACACCGCGAAGGACAGCTATATGGTCGCGGGCCTCACCGTGGCCTCCGGATCGCCGGCCTTCGCCGACCTCATCGCGCAGAAAGATGCGTTCACGATCGAACGGCTGCGCGCCGGCGGCGCCATCTGCCTAGGTCTGACGAACATGCCGCCGATGGCCAACGGCGGCATGCAGCGCGGACTCTACGGCCGCGCCGAAAGCCCGTACAACGCCGACTGGCTGACCAGCGCCTTCGCCTCGGGGTCCTCGAACGGCTCCGGAACGGCCACCACGGCGAGCTTCGCCGCCTTCGGCCTCGGCGAGGAGACGTGGTCCTCGGGTCGTGCACCGGCATCGCACAATGCACTCATCGCCTACACCCCCTCGCGCGGGGTCATCAGCGTGCGCGGGAACTGGCCGCTCGTGCCGACCATGGACGTCGTCGTCCCCCACACTCGCACGATGGCCGACCTGGCCGAGGTCCTCGACGTCATCGTCGCCGACGACGAGCAGACTCGCGGGGACTTCTGGCGCGTCCAACCCTGGGTGGAGATCCCGAAGGCGAGCGCGGTCCGTCCTGACTCCTATGCTGCGCTGCTGCCGGAATCGCTCGCGGCCGCACAGACGGTGTTGGCCGGCAAGCGCCTCGGCGTGCCGCGGATGTACATCAACGCCGATGACGACGCCGGCACGAACCCGGACGGCGGGATCGGCGGGCCCACGGGAGACCGAGTCGAGACGCGCGCCTCGGTGATGGAGGCCTGGCAGGCGGCGCGAGCCGATCTCGAATCCGCAGGCGCCGAGGTGGTCGAGACCGACTTCCCGGTCGTGAGCAACTACGAGGGCGACCGGCCCGGTGCCCCGACGATCGCGACGCGCGGGTTCGTCACCGCCGACTACCTCGATCGGGAGATCAACGACCTCTCGTCGTGGGGGTGGGACGATTTCCTCGCCGCGAACGGCGACCCGAACCTTTCCACCCTCGCCGAGGTGGACGGAGCCATGATCTTCCCCCACCCACCCGGTGCGCTTCCCGATCGATACGTCGGCTTCGACGATGACATCGCGACCTACCCGGAACAGGTGCGCACGAATCGATACGCCTCGGTCACGGAGATCCCCGAGCTCGCATCCGGTCTGCGCGGGCTCGAGGAGACCCGCCGGGTCGACCTCGAGGAGTGGATGGATGAGCACGGCCTCGATGCGGTGGTCTTCCCGGCGATGGCCGATGTGGGACCGGCGGACATGGACGTCGACGAAGCGTCGGCGGACCTGGGATGGCGCAACGGCACGTGGGTGGCCAACGGCAACCTCGTACCCCGTCACCTCGGCATCCCGTCGGTGACGGTGCCGATGGGAACCATGGCCGACACCGGTATCCCCGTGGGACTGACGATCGCCGGTCGCGGCTGGGACGATTCCGCACTCATCGAGATCGCCGCGGCCTTCGAAGCCACGGGTGAGCGCCGGCAGGTGCCGCCGCGGACTCCGAGGCTGTAGACACGCGGCAGCTGCGCCGGCTCACTCGCTCGCCGACTTCACGGTCCGGAGGCGAGATCGCGTTTTCGCCTGGAGGCGTCGCGCAGCTGCATCCATCCGGCGAGGATGAACCAGATGAGGAACGGGTAGGACGCGGCTCTCTCGACGATGCCGACGGGCAGGTTCCAGGTCTCGGGAGCGGCCAGGAACAGTGCTCCGGCGAGACCGAAAACGCCCAGTCCGAGAGTGAGCCCGCCGAATTCGACGGGACCGATCCAACGTTTCTCGGTCCACCGGATCAAGGCAATGCCTGCGGAGAGCAGACCGAGATTCTGGATTGCGGATCCGCCGATTCCGAAGACGGCGTGCAGCCTCGGATCGATATCGGCGGGGACCATCCCGGTTCCGGCCAACAGCATTCCGCCGGCGGCGAGCAGGAAGGACCCGCACCTGCCCCAACGACTCGGGGCGATCCAGTCGTGCCAGATGAAGGCGATGATCGCGAGCATCGATCCGGCGATGATGGAGACGCCGTTGACGAAGGGATGGGCAGGTGAGCAGACCTCGATCGGGGTTTCCGCGTCTCCCCAATCCCCGCATCCGGTCATTCCCAGGTGGCTGATGGGCTGCTGGGCGAAAGAGTAGCCGCCTTCGGACAGCAAAGCTGCGGGAATCTCGATGAGGATCGTGGCGATGGCGGCGAGCACGGCGAGAAGTGCCCACACCCGCTCGGGTTTGGGCGAAACGCGGATGGTGCCCGAACCGGCCACCTGTGCTCCTCCGTACGGCGACATCGGATGGTGGTCACGCTATCACTGCGCCCGCCTGAAACCTTCTGGTGAACCGGTCCGACCCCTGGCGTGTCGAGGCACAACAGTGGAAAAGTATTGACCATGGTCGACTACACGATTCTCGCCGAACGCGCTTTCACCCTCTTGCAGGGACATCACCAGGACGAACCCCTCGTGCTGCCGACCATCTGGGATGCCTGGTCGGCTCGCGCGATGGTCGACGTCGGTTTCAATGCGCTGAGCATCGGATCCCATCCGCTCGCCGATTCGCTCGGCCACGGCGACGGTGAGCAGATGACGCTCGAGCAGGCTCTCGAGGGAATCTCCCGGATCACCTCGGCGGTGGATGTTCCTGTCACCGCGGATCTCGAATCCGGGTACGACACCCCCGCCCCCGAACTCATCGCCGGTCTCCTCGATGCCGGAGCCGTCGGTGTGAACATCGAGGACACGGTCCACAGTCGCGGCAGCATGCGCAGTCCCGAAGAGCACGCCGAATACATCTGGAGCCTGCGCCAAGCCGCGGAAGCGCAGCGGGTCCATGTGGTCATCAATGCCCGCACCGATGTGTTCAAGTATCCGGGCGACTTCGACGACCCCACCGCCGAGGTGGTCCGCCGCCTTCGTCTGTGCACGGAAGCCGGCGCGGACTCCGTCTATCCCGTCCGGCTGCCCGATGTGGGCACGCTCACGTCGATCCTCGCGCAGATCACTCTGCCGCTCAATGTCACCGCGCACCCGATCAAGGGCGCGGTGCCCGAAGAACTCGACCTCTCTCAGCTCGCTGAACTCGGGGTCGGGCGCGTGACCTTCGGTCCGCTTCTGCAGGCGGCGCTGACCGACTGCTTCGCGGATTTCACGCGCGCTTGGCGGTAGGGTCATCCCCCTGCCGTCGGCATCATTCACTGCAACTCACCTCCACCCATCACACGAGGAGACGCAATGCCTGCCAACCCCCGCGAAGGCCAGCCGATCTGGATCGACTATGTCTGCCAGGACTTCGAGGCCGCCCAGAACTTCTACACTCAGCTCTTCGGCTGGGAATTCACCGACATGGGTGAGGACTTCGGCCACTACAACATGATCACGAAGGACGGAGGCAACGTCGGCGGCGCCATGCGAGCCATGAACATGGACGGCACCCCTAGTCCGGAGATGCCCACAGCCTGGTCGACCTACCTGCACACTGGCGACATCGCCGGAACCTATCAGGCTGCGCTGGGCGCCGGAGCGGCCGAAGTCGTCGGCCCCATGCCCGTCGGCCCGCTCGGTCAGATGGCTGTCGTCGTCGATCCGACGGGATCACCCATCGGCATGTGGCAGCCCGGTGAGTTCTCCGGCTTCGATACTCCGCTCACTCCGGGAACTCCCGTGTGGTTCGAACTCATGACGACGAACTATCAGGCGGCCAATGATTTCTATGCCAAGGTCTTCTCATTCGACATCACCCCGATAAAGGGCTTCCCGTACTCGACACACGGCGACGGCGACGAGGCTGTGGCCGGAATCTGTGATGCCAGTCAGTGGGCACAGAACTCCTACTGGCGCACCTACTTCAACGTCGAAGACGCCGATGCCTCTGCCGCGAAGGTGACCGAGCTCGGCGGCACAGTGCTCGCCGGTCCCGAAGACTCCCCGTACGGTCGCATCGTCACGGTCACCGCCCCGGAGGGTGCGACGTTCCAGCTGCAGCAGAATCTGTGACCATTACCGAGGCGGCCCGGCTCAGTTGCGCACGGTCGCAGTCCGTCCGTCGCTGAACCGACCGTGACTGACACCGATCGTGTCGCACCGCTGTGGCGGCGATCTCCTCAAGCCGCAAGCTGAGGAGTCGTCGCCGCAGCGATTTTCGACGTCGCGCCCAGCCACCTCAGGCCCGCAGAGCGAGCGCGAACGGCAGCACCGAGGTGGCTCCCGCCTTGCGCAGCAATCGTGCACACACCGTCATCGTCCACCGCGAGACGACCTCGTCGTCGACGAGCAGCACGGAATTCCCGGCCACTGCCTCCTCGACTTCCGGAGGAACAACGAACGCCTCGTAGAGGTCTTTGACGCGGAAGGCACTGTTGACGTCGGGGGTGCCGTGGTCGCCGACCTGCAGCAGTTCGCCACCGTCGATGAGACGGCCGGCCGCCGCAAGGTTCGCGGCCAGAGACCGCACCGTCACGGGACGGCGATTGCTCGGGATCGATACGACCACCTCGGGCCGAGTTTTCCAATCCCACTGCGCCAGGACTTCGAGGCACCACTTGCCGATCTGACCGGGCACCTCGGCGTCGGGAGCATCCGGAGCAAGGAACGCCCGGAGGGTCTGCCCCTGCCCGAGGTCGGACAGCCGCGCGATCGCGCGCCCCTCCTCGGCGAGTTCCTCGGCCGGGATCCGGCCCTTGAACGGGACGCCGATATTGGCCAGCCCGCTGGGCCAGGTGCTGCGCGGCTCGATGGGCAGGCCGATCTTGTGCAGGTTTCCGGCCGCTGCCTGACGCTGTTCGTCAGAGATCTCGGCGGAGAACCACACTCCCGCGCAGTTGTCGCAGCGACCGCAGGGCTGCGGATCGGGATCGTCGAGCTGACGGATGAGGAACTCCATCCGGCACTGCCCGGTCGCCTCATAGTCGAGCATGGCCTGGGCCTCTTCGGCTCGGACGGCCGCGACTTTCTCATACCGGTCCCGGTCATAGGTCCACCCCAGCCCGGTCGAAACGTACCCGCCCTTGACCTTCGTCACGGCGTCTTCGACCTCGAGGGTCTTGAGCAGCAGGTTGAGTCGGGAGCGTTTGGTTCCGACCAAGGTCTCCAAGCGAGCCACGGACAGGGGCCCGTCCGCCTCAGCGAGGGCTGCGAGCACGGCATTCGCGTCATCCTGGTTCGGCATCGACGCGGTCGCGAAGTACTCCCAGATCTGCTCATCGTCCGCGCCCGGCAGCAGGAGCACGTCGGCGGAGTCCGTGGCGCGGCCGGCGCGACCGACCTGCTGGTAGTAGGCCACGGCCGAGGAGGGCGCGCCGATGTGGATGACGAATCCGAGGTCGGGCTTGTCGAATCCCATGCCCAGCGCCGAGGTGGCCACCAGTGCCTTGAGGCGGTTGTCCTTGAGCTGCTGTTCGAGTTCGGCGCGCTCTTCGGCATCGGTCCGGCCCGTATAGGCGCGGACCTCGTGGCCTTGTTCGCGCAGCATTCGGGTGATGTCCTCGGCGGCAGAGACGGTGAGCGTGTAGACGATGCCGGACCCGGTGAAGTCGTTCAGGTGCGAGGCCAGCCAGGCGATGCGGGCACTGGCGTCGAGCCCGCTGAGGACTCCGAGACGCAGGGAATCGCGGGCGAGTTCGCCGCGGACGACGGTGGTGTCATCGCCGAGCTGTTCGGCAACGTCGGCGACGACGCGGGAGTTTGCGGTTGCCGTCGTCGCGAGCACCGGGGTATCGCGAGGCAGTTCGGACAGGATCCTGCCGATGCGGCGGTAGTCGGGGCGGAAATCGTGGCCCCAATCGGAGATGCAGTGGGCTTCGTCGACGACGATGAGGCCGAGGAAGGCCAGCAGCTGCGGCAGCACTTCGTCGCGGAACTGCGGATTGTTCAGCCGCTCCGGGGAGACGAGGAGGACGTCGAGGCTGCCGGCTTTGAGGTCCTCGAGCACGGAGTCCCATTCGGTGACGTTCGATGAGTTGAGGCTGGCGGCGCGGACCCCGGCGCGTTCGGCTGCGGAGATCTGGTCGCGCATGAGCGCCAGCAGCGGGGAGATGATGAGGCTCGGCCCGGTGCCCGAGGCCCGGAGCATACGGGTGGCGACGAAGTACACGGCCGACTTGCCCCAGCCGGTGCGCTGGACGACGAGGACGCGTTTCTTGCCCTGCACGAGGTCGCGGATGGACTCGAGCTGGCCATCGCGGAACCGCGCGGTCGGGTTCGCGGTGAGCTCGGCGAGGATGCGCTGCGCCTCGATCGCGAAGTCGTCAGGCGTGCCGGAAGAGCCGGCAGCGGGTGGGGATGTCGGGGTGGATTCCGTCATGGGGTCAGTCTAGGTGGAGGCACTGACATCGCGGGCCGCTCCCCGCGCCGCATCACAATGTGGTCAGCACATCGAGACGGGGCTCGGTCAGGACCGCCTTGGGCTCAGCGCAGTGCGTATTCGACGCCCAGGGTGGCGAGCACACCGAAGAGGATGCCCCAGAGGATGATCGAGATGATCTGCCAGATGGCCACGACATTGCGATTCGCACCGAATCCGACCATTGCCGATGAGGTGATCTGCGAGGGCAGGAGAGTCTGGCCCAGCAACGAGACTCCCGGCACGCCGAATCTGTCGAACATGCGCTTGAGCCGCTGACGCTTCGGCTTCTCCTCGACCTCTTTGTTCTTCGTCGCCCTGTCCCTGATCGCACCGGCTCCGTAGACGAAGGCGAGCATTGAAATGACGTTGCCGATGACGGCCGCCAGTATTGCGACGACGGGATGCAAGCCGATTGCCACGCCGATCACGGAGCCGAAGTACGACTCGACGAAGGGAATGGCTGAGACGAGCAGAACGCCCGCCCACTGCAGCCAGTCGGGGAAACTTCCGGCGAATTCCTGCAGACTGTCGATCATGAGGGCTCTCTCTTCTTCCGTTGGGGTCCTCTGGTCGGGTCAGCACACTGTTCCTGCCGCGTCGCTTCAACGCTTTAGTACACCGTACTAGTACAATGTACTATACACTGAAGCAAAGCACCGATGTCAATGACGCAAGGAGCTCGGTTGTCGAAGCGAGACGACATCATCACCGCGGCCATCCGACTGGCGGAACGGTCGGGGCCCGGCGAGGCGAACCTCAGCGTGCGCGCTGTGGCCAAGGAAGCAGGGGTCGGACCGTCGACGCTGCGCCACTACTTCCCCACCCAGGCAGACCTCCACGAGGCGGTCGCGCTGCGCTCCATCGACACCGTCATCAATGACTTCTCCATCGCCGATTCGAGCCGTGCGCCAGCCGATCGTCTCTATGAGTGCTGCGCCCAATTCCTGCCGACTCATGAGCATCGGGACGTGCAGCTCGAAACCTGGTTCTCCATGCACCTGCACGCTCTCGGCGCCGAGAAGCGGGCAGTGTCCCGGCGCCTCCTCGAACACGGCCATCGAGTCACCTATGACAGTCTGCATCGCTGGCTGAACTTGCTCGCCGAGGAGGGGCACATCGACCCCGCCGAGGTGGAGCCAACCGCGACAGCGCTCTTCACCACCATCGACGGCATCGCGCTGCATTCGATCATCTCGCCCGAGACCATGACAGTCGACGCCGCACATGAACAGGTCAAATGGACGATCGACAAGCTCCTCAGCTCCTGATCTGCCCAGGATAGAATCACCGCAATCCGGCCTCGCCCGCTCACCGCATGTCGGCGGCCGCTCGGCGCAGCGCCTCGGTCAGTCGGGAGAGCTTGTCAGAGGCCAACGTCCAGTGGTGCCAGTACAGCGGGACGTCGATATGCGGTTCGGTGCCGATCTCGACAAGGTCGGCGTCGAGACCCTCGAACTGCATGACCGGCACCATCCCCCAGCCGAGGCCCGCCTCCACTGCGGCCACGAACTCCGCCGATCCCGGCACGACCGACATCGGCGGCCGCCCATCGACTCCGCACCGGCGGAGGAACTCGAACTGCAGGTCATCGTCCTGCCCGAAGTTCACCATCGGCAGCCTGGACAGATCCGCCTCGGTCCCGGTGGAATGCCGATCGAACAGGGAACGTTCGGCCACGGCGGTGTAGCGCATCGCCCCGAGCTCGGCGACCGTCGTCCCGTATCCGCCGATCGACGTCGAGGTGATCGTGCCGAGCACCTCCCCCGATGCCAAGAGCGGCAGCGCTTTGTCCTGGTCGACCATCTCGATGCGGAGGACGACGTCGTCCCAGCCGGCCGCCTCGGCGAAGATCGGGCGGAACCACGTCGCCATCGAATCGGCATTCACCCCCACCCGGAGCACCGTGGGCTCACGACCCCGGTCGCCGGATCCGCCCGCCCCGAGGGAGTCGGCATCGATGCCGTGCAGCCGGTCGAGCGCCTCGGATTCGAGCAGCTCGACCTGCCGGGCGTAGCGGAGGATCGCCTGCCCCGCCTCGGTGACGGTGATCGGATTCGTTCGTCGGATGAGCACCTGCCCGAGGCGGGACTCGAGTGTGCGGATGCGCTGACTCGCCGCCGAGGCAGTGATGCCGAGGACGAAGGCCGCACCCTCGACGGTGCCTTCGTCGACAGCGGCGGCGAGCGCTTTGACGTGATCGATATTCATGAAGCAATTGTGCATCAGATGCATATTCTGTTGTTTTTCTTCTGATCAGTCGTTCTCTAATGTTGAGCCCGTGCTCACTCATCTCGTCACCGGACTCCTCACCGGCTGGTCGCTCATCATCGCCGTCGGCCCGCAGAACGCGCTCCTGCTGCGGCAGGGGATCCGGCGCGAGCACCTCGGCATCGTCGTCACCATCTGCATCGTCGCCGACGTGCTGCTCATCGCGGCGGGCACGGTGGGGATCGGGGCGATCGTGCTGTTGGCGCCGTGGGCGCTCGAAGTCCTGCGCTGGCTGGGCGTGGCCTACCTGCTGTGGTTCGCATGGACGAGCCTGAAATCGGCGCGCGACGCCACCGGGCTGAAAGCCGATACCCACCAGCGGACCCTCAAGTCCATCATCCTCACCACTCTGGCGCTGACGTTCCTCAACCCCGGCGTCTACATCGACACCGTCGTCATGCTCGGCAACCTCGCCAACCAGCAGGGCCGCGACGGAGTGTGGCCGTTCACTCTCGGGGCTATGCTCGGCTCGATCAGTTGGTTCCTCGTCATCGGCTACGGCGCCCGTGGGCTCTCCCGTTACTTGGGGCGACCGAGGGTCTGGCAGGTCCTCGACGTCATCATCGCCGTCGTGCTCGTGCTGCTGGCCGTGCGGCTGGCACTGGGGTAGCGGGAAGTCGCCCCGGTGGGAGCTGGCACTCGGGTCGGCATGCAGGCGGAGGCTCCGCGATCGTGTCGGAGCCGAGCGATACCGTCCCAGACATGGATCCCCGCGTCGACCTGCCACTGCGTTCTGTGGCCGAGCATGCCCTGTCCCCTCCGGAGCTGAGCCCTTGGCTGCGTGATCTGCCGGCCGTTCGCGACGTACTGTCCGGCTTCGAATTCGATCGGACGACCGTCTTCGTCGGCGAGAACGGCTCAGGCAAGTCGACCATCATCGAAGCCATCGCCACGGCTCTTGACCTCCCGCACGGCGGCGGCTCAGATTGGGAGGTGCGCGATCACGTCGAGGCGCCCCCCGAGCTGAGTGAACACCTGCAGATCGTGCGCGGAGCGACGACGAATCGCAGCGGATTCTTCCTTCGCGCCGAAACGATGCACGAGAACATGGCCTATCTCATGGGCGTCGGCTCGATGCGCGGCCATCATTATGCCCGGCGATCGCACGGCGAGATGTTCGTCGACATGCTCACGGGCCGTTTCATGGAGCTGGGATTGTGGATCCTCGACGAGCCGGAGAGCGCGCTGTCGTTCACGGCCTCGCTGACTCTTCTGCAGCTCATCCGCGAACGCCAGCGGAAGGGCCTGCAGACCGTCATGGCCACCCACTCCCCCATCCTCGCCCGGGCCGACAACGCAAAGATCTTCGAGGTTGGCGAGTGGGGCTTGCGCGAATCCGCGTGGGAGGACCTCGACATGGTCGATCACTGGCGCCGTTTCCTCCACGACCCGCAGCGATACCTGCGCTACCTCGACGACTGAGCCGCCGCCTACGCCCGCAACGCCAGAGGCGACCCACTCCTTACTCTGCTGACACGCGCAGTCTGCACCCGGGAGACCCCCAAACACCTCGGCGATGGTTGCTTGATCACCTCCCAACTGGATTTCGCTGGATTGTTTGGTCGATCCACGTTGTTTCGCCCAGCGAAAACACCGTGGATCGACCAAACAATGCGCCGACAGTGTCTGGCACCCGCAACGGGCCACGCTCGCGCTGCCACGCCCGCGCTGCGATCAGGCCTGTCGTCCGTAGCAGCCCTGTGCCCTGCAACAACTCTGCAGCCCGCACCCCAAGGCACGACCCTGCAACCGGCCAGGCCTACAGGCTCAGGCTCGGGTGCAGCTGAGTGAGCGTGACCATACGCTTGCGACTGCAGACCACGGTTGTGGCGACCAGGGAGAGCGCGGTCATCAGCAGCAGGACCACGGCCGCCTGGGCTGCGATGAACATGTCACCACCGGCAACGAGTGTGCGCAGACCGCTGACCGCGTGCGTCATCGGCAGGAACGGCGAGATGATCTGGAAGATCTTCGGTGCCGTCTCCACCGGATAGGTCCCGCCCGCCGAAGCGATCTGCAGCATCAGCAGGACCAGAGCGACGAGTCTGCCGACACCGCCCAAGGCCGCGACACACAACTGGTGCACGGAGTGGAAACACGCCGCCGCGAGCATCGAGAACAGCAGCGTCCACAGCCACGCTCCGGCCGAGAAGTCCAAGGTGAATGCGAGGATCGCGTAGAGGACTGCGACTTGAGCGATACCGAAGAGTAGCCCGGGAACGTAGCCGGCCCAGGCGATGCGCGACGAAGTCGCCGATGAGAACAGCGCCCGATATGGAATGGCGTTGATGACCATATAGGTGATCATTCCGCCGATCCACAGAGCCAAGGAGACGAAGAACGCGGACAGTCCCTCGCCGTAGGCGTCGACCGCGTTGTCCTTGACCTTGTCTGCATCGACGGGAACAGCCACGACATCCGAACGGTTCTCCCGGTCCTTCTTGTCATAGGTCGGGATCTGCTCGAGTCCCTTCTGCAGACCATCGGCGAGTTCGCCGGAGCCGTCATCGAGTTTGTCCGCGCCCTTGTCGAGTTCGGTCGACCCGTCAACGAGCTGTTCCGAACCGTCCTTGAGATCACCGGCTCCGTCCTTAGCCTTCGCCGTGCCGTCCTTGAGCTGGACGGCACCGTCATGGAGGTCACCGGCTCCCTTGGCGAGCTTTCCCGCACCTGCGTCGAGCTTGATCAGCCCGGAGTGGAGGTCGTCGGCACCGGTCGCGACCTTCTGCGCTCCGTCGTCGAGCTGACCGATCTTCTTATCGGCCGTGCGGATCTTGTCCATCACCCCGTCGACCGCGTCGGTCAGCTTGTCCTCGAGGCTCTTGGCTTCTTCCTTGGCATCCGAGGCGCGCTTGTGCGCGGAATCGAGGTCCTCGCCGAGGCTGTCGGCATCCTCGGCGAGTTTCTGCACGTTCGGGTCGTCCGGATAGTCCTCCTGCAGCTGCTTGATCCGCTCGTCCATGTCCCCGCGCACGGTGGTCCGGGCATCGTCGAAGTCACCCTCGGCGCGCTCGAGCTTCGGCCGCGCCCCGTCGACGACGTCATCAGCCTTGCGTTTGACGTCCTCGGCCTTCTTCGTGGCTTCATCGGCGGTATCACGCAGCTCGGAGGTGCCGTCGGCGACCTGCCCGGCACCGTCGGCGAGTTTCTTCGAGCCGTTCTTCGCCTCGGTGGTGGATTTCGCCAGGGTATCGGCTCCGTCGGCGAGGTCGCCGCTGCCTTTCTTCAGCTCTCCCGCACCGTCGTCGAGGTCGATGAGTCCTGTCTGCAGCGTTCCGATTCCTTTGTCGAGCTTCGTCGTCCCGTCCACGAGCTCTCCGGTGCCGTCGTGGAGCTGGCCTGCTCCGTCGTGCAGTTCGGCCGCACCGTCTGCAGCCTTCTCCGTCTCGGAGTGGATATCGTTGAATCCGAGATACACCTGGTTGACGTACTCGGCGGTCGTCGTCTTACTCAGTCCGTCCTTGATCTCGGAGAGGATGGTCCCGGCCATCTGCCCGACGATGAAGTTATGGGCGTCGTCGGTGCGCAGCCGCAGCCCTGCTTGCTCCGGATCGTCACCGCCGGTCGACACGAGCTTCTCGGAGAAGTCCGAGGGGATCTCGAGGACCGCGAAGTACTTCCCTTCGGCCAGCCCCTCGTCGGCCTCTTCCTGGCTGGTCTCCTCCCAGTCGAATCCGCCTTCGCCCTTCGGCGTGATCTCGTCGACGAGTTCCTGACCGGCGTCGAGCTTCTCTCCGTCCGAGTCGGGCTTCTCGGCACCGGTGTCCTCGTTGACGATCGCTGCCTGCAGCTTGTCGAGGTGCCCGGCCGGGTCCCAGTTCGAGGCCAGGTACAGCCCGCCGTAGATCGACGGGATGACGATGATGACGATCATCGCCAAGCGCGTGATCGTGTGGCGTTTGAATCGTGAGAGTTCTAACCAGGGCAGGGAGAACATTCGGGAATCTCCTCGGATTCGTGTACGTGGGGCAGGAAGTTCAGTGTTTGGACCCGCGATGAGCGGGAGGGTGGGGCGGCAGTTCGAGGTCGACAATCGACGGCTCCGCGCGGGAGCCGAGCGACCTGGTGGCGATGTCGAGTTCGCTCGAGTCCTCGCAGGAGACGATGACCGTGAGCAGGTCCTCGGGATCCCGTGATCTGCGCAGCTGCTGGTAGATGAGGATCCCGGCCCAAGCGCGGGCTCGGTCGGCGGATTCGCGCAGGTAGTCGATGTTGTCGATGACGACGACAGGTGGGCGGCTGAGGCTTGCCAGCCCGAATTCGAGGAAGAATTTCTGCAGCTCGCTCAGCTCGGAGACGAATACCTCTCCGCCATCGTCGATGAGGAAGTCCGCGCGCTGGGCGTCCTGCTTCGAGAACGTCCCCGGCGGGAGTTCGTCGATCATCTCACCGGCCGTGGTGAAAGTGTCCCGGATGAGGCCGATGACCTCGCGCAATGTCGATTTCGACGCCCACGGCTTATACCAGGGCTGCAGCATGATCTGTCGTTCGGCGACGTGTTGAGCGACCGTGAAGTCGTCCTCAAGGTCCGTCAGCCCGGCGATATGTCCGACCGCAACCTGCCCGCGCACGGTGCGGGCCTGCTTGCGGATATCGATATCGCCGAGGCGGCCCTCCCCGTCCGAGACCCGCATCCTGGCAGCCAAGGACAGCAGGAAGGAGGTCTTCCCGCTGCCGGCGGGCCCGCGGACGACGGCGATGGCGCCGGTCGGCACCTCGAGGTCGATATCGGTGAACACATCGCCCTGTTTTCCGGACAGGGACCAACCGCTCAGCGAGACCGCTGGCGCGTCGATGTCGGCGTCCTCGGCGAGAGTGCCCGTTGTGCTCTCCATAGCCATCGCTCCCAGTCGTCTGTGCCCTTGTCGAACCGGTCTGTACCGGAGATCTCTGCACCGCGCAGGTAACTGCAGAATACGCCACTACCGGCGCGCGGGAGCGTGGAGCGGGCGACTCCACGCGAAGTTACCCATTGGTAACTCCAATGAATTCTCTCATGAAAATGATGGGAGCGTGAGCCGAGAACGCTCAGATGTCGCGAATTGCACATCGGTTATCCGCGCAGAGGCCCTCGAGCGGACTCCTCGGGCGGCCGCACGGGTGGCTGCTCGGCGGGGATCGCAGCACGGCTCCGCAAGGCGGGAGCCGTAACGCGATGACAGAGGGCGGGGTCGTAGTATCGAACACGTCGATATCCCTCGACGCACGGCGACGAGAATGAGGAGCGAATGAGCACGGTCGATCGCAACCTCACCGGACTGCACAGACGGTGGGGACTGAGCCCGTCGACACTGGCACCCGGATGCTTCGCCTCGGTGATGGCCACCGGGATCGTGTCGATCGGTGCCGAGCTCGCAGGGTGGCATCTGCTGTCCGTGGGCCTGCTCTGGCTCGCCGTCGCCCTGTACGTGTTCTTCACCGTACTCACCGTGGTGCGGGTCCTCCGATATCCCGATGCTGTTCGCGCCGACCTGCATGATCCCTCCCGGGCGTTCGGTTTCTTCACCGCGGTGGCCGGCACGAACATCCTGGGGACGGGCTTCGTCGGTCTGGGGATGATTCCGCCTGCGCTCAGCCTCTTCATTCTCGGCGGCCTGCTGTGGCTGGTGCTCGGGTACGGGATTCCCTTCACCGCGATCCTCGGGTCACACACGCGGCCGGTGCCGGCAGGGGTGAATGGCACGTGGCTCGTGTGGGCAGTGGCCGCTCAATCAGTGGCGGTGGTCGCCGCGAGCCTGGGGATCGAACTTCCGAACACCTCAGATTCCGCGCCCGGCCTGGTCATATTCCTCGTGCTCACAGCGGTGGTCATGTCGGCCGTGGGCCTGTCGCTCTACATTGTCTGCGTGATTGCGATCATTGTGCGCGTGCTTCGACATCGGTTCGGGCCCGAGGACCTCGATGCCCCGTATTGGGTGACGATGGGCGCACTGGCGATCGCGATCGTGGCGGGTTCGCGGATCCTCGATCTCGGCGGGACTCCCCTGCTCGAGGCGACACGTGTACTGGTCGGAGCATCCTCGGCGCTGCTGTGGGCGATCGCCACGTGGCTCGTCCCGGCGCTCGTCGCCGCGGGTATCTGGAGGCATGCCGTCCACCGGGTGCCGATGACCTATGCGGCCGGGTTGTGGAGCATGGTCTTCCCTGTGGGCATGTACGCGGTGGCGAGCATCTACCTGGGTCGGTCGGATCACGTGCCGGCGATCGAGTGGATCGGGCAGCACTGGTTCTGGGTCAGCCTCGCGGTATGGGCAATCGTCTTCGTCGCCATGGTTACGTCATTCATCAGGACCGTCCGCCGACCCTGATCGGTCGGCCCTCGCAATACGTCCTCGTGGCAGCACAACGCCCCGCCGGCGGCATCTCGCACCTGTGCAACGGTGCAAGATGCCACTGACGGGGCGTGATGGTCGCGCAGCTGTAGGACGTGTCAGCAGCGGGGCGTGATGCTCACACAGATATCTGCGCCGAGACCGGTGCCTGGCTCAGCGGTCGAAGCGCTGCCCTTCGGGCTTCGATTCCATGACCATCAGCACGATGAGGATGATCCCACCGACGAAGGGAATCAGCGAGAGAAAGTAGAAGGGCCCCGCAAGATTCGCATCGTGCAGGCGTCGCCAGGAGACCGCGATGGACGGAACGATCGTGGCCAAAAAGGCGACCAGCATCAGGATTCCGGCAGTCGCCATGAGTGCTGTCGCACCGGCGGGAGGGGTGGCATTGTATGAGTCGCCCGACGCCGAGATTCCGGCGATCGCCGACCCGGCAAACCCCAGAATCATGGGAATGATTCCCACGAGGGCGGTGAAGAGGTATGCGAACCAGTACTCACTGCGCGAAGCCCGCCCGGAGAACTTCGCGTAGTTCTTGAAGAAGCGTTTGACGGCCTGGCCGAAGGTCGCGCCGTAGAGCGGAAGCGAGAGGTCATCAGGACTGGCAACACCGCGAGGCGCTCCGCCATATCCGAGCCCATCGTAGCCGTGTCCGCCAGGCATTCCGGGGTCCGACATTCCTGGGCCGGGCACGTCGGGGTCGGAGTTGTATGCTGCGTTCGCGTCGTAGGACATGGTGACTCTCAAATAGTGATCGCGTACAAGAATGGTCGGCCAGCCGATCATCTCATCGGTGTCGATGTTGATGAAAATGCCGGCCGACCATCAGCGAGTCACAGGCCGTGAGAGTCAGACGTCGAAGCGCTGCCCCTCGGGCTTGGACGGCAAGACCATCAGGACGATCAAGATGATTCCTCCGACGAACGGAATGAGACCGAGGAACCAGAACGGTCCAGCGAGATTTGCGTCATGGAGACGGCGCCACGAGATCGCCAACTGTGGAATGAAGAGCGCCAATCCGATGAGTGTCGAGAGAGTGCCACCGATCATCGACAGCACCGAGCCACCACCGGCAGCCACACTGTTCATCTGCCCGGTGGCCGGATCGATCGAGCCGGCGGCAGCCGACAACGTCTGCGCAGCACCGATGCCCGACAAGATCCCCGGGATGAGCAGCAGCAGGAAGACGAAGAGTGCAGCAAACCAGTACTCGCTGCGCGAGGCGCGTCCCTTGAAGTTGACGTAGTTCTTGAAGAAGCGCTTGACGGCCTGGCCGAAGGATGCGCCGTAGAGCGGCAGCGAGAGGTCATCGGGGCTGGCGGCACCGCGTGGCGCTCCACCGAAGCCCTGCCCCCCATAGCCCTGGCCGGCCGGCACTCCGGCTCCCGGCGCCCCTTGACCGGGGGTGCCGGAGTTGTATGCTGCATTCGCGTCGTAGGACATGATGACCTTCGCTTGTAGGTGACGATTCTGATCGCGTTCCGCCATCGAAGAGCCGTGATTTCTCAGCCGATCTTCAGGAAGCGCAAAATCTATTCTGCACCAGGCTTTCCATCGATCATGTGTCGAACCGGTTTCAGATCTGCAACACAGCTCATGATTCACCCATTTGTCATGGTCCGGACACGGAAACGGCGCCCGAGGATTGCCTCCTCGGGCGCCGTGATCAGCGATTCGCTGCCACCTCAGGCGTCGCCGCCGGTGAGTGCATAGGCCTCGTCGACCGGCGTCTCGTCGATGTGCCCGTCGACGCGACGCAGCGCCTGCCAACCGAGCGAGATGACGACGACCGACAGCAGCACTGCCCCGGCGCCGAAGAGGTACGGAGATCCCGCACTGATGGATTCCGACACCGCTCCGGCAACGATCGGTGCCACGGCACCGCCGATGAAGCGCACACCCGAATAGGTGCCCGAGGCGACCGGCCGGGGCAGGTCGCTGACCTCCATCGCCGATTCGGTGAACACCGTGTTGAGCACACCCAGAAGCATGCCGGCCACGATGATGCAGACGACGATCCCGGTCAGCGATTCGACGAGGAAGGACATGACACCCAGCAGCACAGCGAGCGCGACGAGGGTGACGATGAGGCTGCGACGGCGCCCCATCCGCTTGGTCAGCACGGGAGCGCCGAACACCGAGGTGATCGCCACGCAGATGCCCCAACCGAAGAAGACGTAGCCGAGGCCCATGGCACCGAAGTCCTCCATCCCCAGCTTCGCGGCGGCCGCCTCGACGGGGAACGGACTGTAGGCCAGCAGAATGAAGAAGCCGAAGTTGTACAGCAGAGCGGAGACGCCGAGGATGGCCACCCCCGGACGAGCGAGCGCTCGGAACGTGGCGCTGAGCCTGATCGGCTCCGCCGCAGCCCCGGTCGAGCTCATGCCGCCCGGAAGCAGCACGATGATCGCGATGAAGCCGATGGCCATGAGCACTGCGGTGCCGAAGAACGGTCCGCGCCAGGAGATGCCCCCGAGGAGTCCTCCGAGCAGCGGGCCGGTGGCGATGCCGACGCCGAGAGCCGCCTCGTAGAGGATGATCGCCTTCTCCGCACCGCCGGACGCGGCGCCGACGATCGTCGACAGCGCTGTGGAGATGAACAGCGCGTTGCCCAGACCCCAACCGGCACGGAACCCGATGATCTGGTCGACGGAACCGGAGAATCCGGCCAGAGCCGCGAACGCGACGATGAGCACAAGACCGATGAGCAGCGTGGTCTTCGCACCGATGCGCGAAGACAGGAAGCTCGTGAAGAACATCATTCCGCCGGTGATGAACAGGTAGCTGGTGAACAGCAGCATCGATTGGGCAGGGCTGGCGTCGAGCTCGGCCGAGATGGCCGGCAGGATCGGATCGACCAAGCCGATGCCCATGAAGGCGATGACCGCGGCGAACGCGACCGCCCACACGGCACGTGGCTGGCGAAGGATCGACGTTCCCGCCCCGGGATCGCCGGGCGTTTCGTCCCCTGTTGTTTCGTTGTCTGCTGACGCTCTCATCTGCTGGTCGCGTCCCCTTTCCTGTGGTGCATTCGCTTCGAAATCAGTTCCGGAAGCGTGGAAGCGTGGTTGAAAACTGCGATGTGTTCGGCGGCTAGCCCGCGTCCGAGTCCGAATCCGGGCCCTCGATCTGCTCGTCGACGCCGTCGACCGGGTGGCGGTCCTTGAGGAAGTCCGATACCAGTCCCAGCGCACGATCGACGCTCTGCCGCTCCTCGACGCTCAGCGACTCGAAGTACGGCTGAATCTGCTCGATCATGATCGCCCGGTTCTCCGCCAGCCGCGCCCGACCGGCATCGGTGAGCGAGAACTGCGAAGCGCGACCATCCGTGGGGCTGGGCTCGCGCACGACGAGCCCGGCTTCCTCGAGTTTGGCGAGGAGCTTCGTCGCCGCAGGCTGAGAACTGAGATACCCTTGCGCAAAATGACCGACGCGGACAGGTTGATACTGCTCGACGACGGCGAGCGCACGCAGCGCCGCCAGTGAGTTCTCGTTGCCGATCACTCGTCGAAACGCTCTGGTCAGGCGCGACGAGACGACAACGAGCCGAGATACGAGTTCGGCCGAATCCACATCATCCATAACTTATTTATATACCCGGGTTATGCATTTCGGCAAGTCAGCCCCACCCGAATGTCACCATGTGTCGGACCTCACGGCCGCCTCGGTGACGGTCGTGCTAACCTGGCCTCACATGTTCCGGGGACGGTGAAATTCCGTACCGGCGGTCACAGTCCGCGACCCGCTCGCATTCGTGCAGGCGGTTGATTCGGTGAAATTCCGAAACCGACAGTCAGAGTCTGGATGGGAGGAGCATGGTGGCCTCGGCCGCTGTGTTCGGTGCATTCGACCGCACCGTCGCACGCGACTGAGACGCCCTGATGGTTGCACCCGCAATATCCTCCCTCCCGGCGAAGGCTCGGGAGGTTTTTCATGGGCACGCAGCCAGACGAGGCCGCGGAATTCACGGACCTCGAATCCGCGGCGATGGCCGCCGCTCTCAATGCGGCCCGCGAAGGAGTTCGCGGAGCGAATCCGCTGGTGGGCGCGGCAATCCTGACAGCCGACGGCCAGATCGTCACCGGTCACCACGGAGGTGCCGGAACGCCCCACGCCGAGGTGGACGCGATCACCACCGCCCACGACCTCGACATCGATCTGACCACCTCGACGCTGTTCGTCACGCTCGAGCCCTGCGCCCACCACGGCCGGACCGGCCCCTGCACCGAGGCGATCATCAACGCTCAAATCCCCTCCGTCGTCTTCGCCTCCCCCGACCCGAACCCCCTTGCCGCGGGCGGTGGACACACCCTCGCCGAGGCGGGGCTGACGGTCCGTTCGGGACTGTACGAAGCCGACTCCCGCGCTCTCAATGCCCGCTGGGTCCGGTCGACGGCCGAGGACCGCCCGTTCGTCACGGCGAAGATCGCGCAGAGCCTCGACGGGGCCGTCGCCGCCGATGACGGAACCAGCCGATGGATCACCTCGGCGGGGTCGCGCGCACACGCTCACGAGGTCCGGGCCCGAGTCGACGCCATCCTCGTCGGCACCGGCACCGCAGTGGCCGACGATCCGCGTCTCAATGCCCGCGGTCATGACGGAATCGCGCTCGACGATCAGCCGCGGCCCGTCGTGCTCGGAACCTCCGAGCTGCCGGTCACCTCGTTTCTCGCCCTCAACCCGAACACGCTGCATCTGCGCACCCATGATGTCCGGGACGCCCTGGACCAGCTGCACGCCGCCGGGGTGCGTCATCTTCTCGTCGAAGGAGGACCAACGGTGCTCGGCGCGTTCTTCGCCGCCGGGGTCGTCGACGAAGTCTTCTGCTATCAGGCTCCGCTGCTCATCGGCCCCGGCCGCAGCAGTGTCGACGGTTTGGACATCGGCACCCTGTCCGATGCGCTGCGACTGGTTCCCGACGATACGGAGACTCCGGCGGTCTCGCGGCTCGGCCCGGATTTCCTGCTGCACTTCGCAACGACAGATCAGGAGCCAGCCGAACCCGGCTCCCGGCGGATCACGCACGCAGCCGCCGCAGACCCCCAGCCATCACCGACCAACACGTAGGAATCTGGAGTCACATGTTCACCGGAATCATCGAAGGACTCGGCACCGTCGAGTCCATCGAGCGCACAAACGATTCGGCCGCGATCACCATCGACGCCGGGCCCCTCGTCGCCGACCTCGAACTCGGCGGCTCGCTGGCCGTCAACGGTGTGTGCCTGACCTCGACGAGGCGGCCCACCGAACAGCGCCCCGGCCTCTTCACCGCCGAGGTCATGGGCGAGACCCTGCGCCTGACCGGACTCGGCACCCTGGGCACGGGCGACCGAGTCAACCTCGAACGCTGCACGCCCGCCTCGGTGCGCTTCGACGGCCATGTCGTCCAAGGACATGTCGACGGACGCGGTGAACTCCTCGACCGCATCGACCGTCCCGACTGGTCGACACTGCGCATCGGGCTCCCTGCCGAACTCGCCCCGCTGACCGCGGTCAAGGGGTCGATCGCCCTCAACGGGGTCTCCCTGACGCTGACGGCCGTGTCCGAGCCGAGCGCATCCTCGGCGTGGGTGGAGGTCGGCCTCATTCCGGCCACCCTGACCCACACGACGTTCGGCGAGCTGCCGGTGGGCGCGGCCGTGAACGTCGAGGTCGATGTGCTCGCGAAGTACACCGCACGCCTCCTGTCGTTCCGCACCACCATCCAGCAAGGAGTCGATCATGACTGATCCCATCGCCCACGCCAGCCGCCTCGATCCCATCGATGCGGCCATCGCAGCCGTCGCCGCCGGCCGGCCCATCCTCGTCGTCGATGATGAGGACCGGGAGAACGAGGGTGACCTCATCATGGCCGCCGAGTTCGCCGATCCCACAGCGATGGGCTTCTTTGTCCGGCACACCTCGGGCGTCATCTGCGCACCCATGACCGCCGACCGAGCCGCCGCCCTGCGTCTGCCGCCGATGGTCACCGACAACGAGGACCCGAAGGGCACGGCCTACACGGTCAGCTGCGATGCGGTCGGGGTGACCACGGGCATCAGCGCCGCCGAACGCGCCGAGACCGGTCGGGTCCTCGCCGCCGCCCACCCTGATCCGGCGGCGATCTCGCGGCCCGGCCATGTCTTCCCGCTCATCGCGAAGGACGGCGGTGTCCGGGAGCGCCCCGGCCACACCGAGGCCGGGGTCGAGTTCGCGCGTTTGGCCGGCGCGCAGCCGGTGGCAATGATCGCCGAGGTGGTCCACGACGACGGGTCGATGATGCGCTTCGACGCGGTGCGTGACTTCGCCGACGCCCACGACCTCGTCATGGTCTCGATCGAACAGCTCATCGCCTACCTCGAGCTGCGTGATACGGGTGCGTCGGTCGACTCCCCGGCGGCCGCCTCGGCGCACATCGCCGGTGTCCCTGGTGGGACCGGATCGGTGGAGGCGACCGCGGAGGTGGCTCTGCCGTCGGAGCACGGCAGCCTGCGGGCCCGCGCGTTCACGATCAACGGGCATGACCACCTCGGCGTGTTTGCGGGATCCCCGGATTCCGACGCAGCGGGTTCGGCGCCTCTCGTGCGGCTGCATTCGGAGTGCCTGACCGGGGACGTCTTCGGTTCGCACCGTTGCGACTGCGGTGAACAGCTCGACCTGGCGCTCGGCATCATCGCCGAACACGGCGGTGCGGTTCTCTACCTCACCGGGCACGAGGGCCGCGGAATCGGGCTGAGCAACAAACTGCGCGCCTACGCTCTGCAGGATCAGGGGCGGGACACCGTGGATGCGAACCGGGACCTCGGGTTCAACGACGATGCTCGCGACTACCGTGCCGCGGCGACGATCCTGCACTCGCTCGGGCTGACTCGCATCCGCCTGCTCACGAACAACCCGGCGAAGACCTCGGCCCTCGAAGAGCTGGGCATCACGGTCGAAGCTGTGGTTCCGCTCGAGGTCGCGGCGCGGCCGGAGAACACGCACTACCTGGCCACGAAGCGCGAACGCATGCACCATGTGCTCACGCTGCCGGAGGTCACGGGCACTGCCGGCACGGGCGCGGGTACCGTCGGCATGGGCGTGGGCAACGGTGCAGGTGCCGCCGGGGCCGTCGCCAGCTGAAACCCGCGCACCCACTCTGAACACGAACCAAGCTCTTCGGAGCCTTCGAACAAAGGACACACTCATGGCTCATTCCGGAGCACCAGAACTCACCGTCGACGCCGCTGACCTGCGCGTCGCCATCGTCGCCGCCTCCTGGCACACCCAGATCATGGACGGACTCGTCGACGGAGCCCAGCGCGCCGCCGCCGAGGCCGGAGCCGAGGCCACGCTCATCCGCGTGCCCGGCAGCTTCGAACTGCCCGTCGCCGCCGCGCGCCTGGCACCGCACTTCGACGCTGTCGTCGCCCTCGGCGTCGTCATCCGCGGCGGCACTCCGCACTTCGACTATGTCTGCCAAGCGGCCACCGACGGCCTCAATCGGGTCGCCATCGACTCGGGCAAGCCGGTCGGCTTCGGCGTGCTCACCTGCGACACCGAACAGCAGGGACTCGACCGCGCCGGACTCGAGGGGTCGGTCGAGGACAAGGGGCATGAGGCGATGACCGCCGCCCTCGTCACCGCCCAGGCCCTGGCGCCTTACACGCAGGGCTGAGTTGCGCTCATCTTCATCGAGAAACGGGCTGAGCGCCGAGAAACGGGTGTGTACACCCGTGTTTCGACGCTCAACCCGTTTCTCGGCGTGTGCTCGTCAGAAGAGCTGGCGGATGTTCGTGCGTGCGAGGTCGATGAGTTCGTCCCCCTTGCCCGAGAGCACCGTGCGGATCGCGTAGAGCGCGAAGCCCTTGGCCTGTTCGGCGGTGATCGACGGCGGCATCGACAGCTCCTGGCGTTCGGTGACGACATCGAGGACAGCCGGCCCCGGGTAGGCGAGGAATTCCTTGACCACCTTCGGCAGGTCCTTGGACTTCTCGACGCGGAAGCCCTTGATCCCGACCGCCTCGGCGATGGTCGAGAAGTCGGGATTGTCGAGGTCCGTTCCGAAGGTGACGAAACCGGCCGCCTTCATCTCGAGCTCGACGAAGTTGAGCGAGGAGTTGTTGTACACGACCGTCTTCACCGGCAGTTTGTTCTGCGTCAGCGTGATGAGCTCACCGAGCAGCATCGACAGTCCGCCGTCGCCGGCGAGCGCGATGGTCTGACGGTCGTCGAACGCCGACTGCACGCCGACGCTCTGGGACAGGGCGTTGGCCATCGACCCGTGGCTGAAGGAGCCGATGAGGCGGCGCTTGCCGTTCATGCTCAGATACCGGGCCGCCCACACCACGGGTGAGCCGACGTCGGGGATGAAAACCGCGTCGTCATCGGCCATCTCGTCGAGGAGGCGGGTCAGATACTGCGGGTGGATCGTCCGCTTTGACGGAGTGGCCAGTTCGTCGAGGTCCTTCCGGGTCTTCTGGTAGTGCTTGGTCAGGGACTTGAGATGAGTGCTGCTGCGGTTGGCTTTGATCTGCGGCAGCAGCGCCTCGACGGTGTCGGCGACCGTTCCGACGAGCGGAATGTCGACCTTCGTGCGCCGCCCGATCTGGGATCCGCGCACATCGACTTGGATGACGGTGGCGTCCTCGGGGTAGAACTGCTGGTAGGGCAGGTCGGTGCCGAGCATGAGCAGGGTGTCGCAGTCCTTGAGTGCGGCGTAGCCGGAGGAGAATCCGAGCAGACCGGTCATGCCCACGTCGTAGGGGTTGTCGGGTTCGACGAATTCCTTGCCGCGCATCGTATGGACGATCGGGGCCTGAAGCTTTTCGGCGATGGCGAGCAGTTCGTCGTGGGCGCCCTCGGTGCCGGCACCGGCGAGGATCGTCGTCTTCTTGCTCTTGTTGAGCGCCTTGGCCGCGGCTTCGACCTGGGAGGCTGCGGGGATCATGTGCGACGGGTAGGCCTTGACCACCTCGGCGGCGGCATCGATGTCGGCCAAGCCGATATCGCCGGGGATGACGAGGACGGCCACGCCGCGCTTCTCGATGGCCTCACGCATGGCGATGCGCAGCAGTCGAGGCATCTGCTCGGCCGAGGAGACGTTTTCGACGTAGACGCTGCAATCGCGGAACAGTTCGGTCGGGCGGGTCTCCTGGAAATAGTTCGAGCCGATCTCGTCGCTGGGGATCTGGGCGGCGATGGCCAGCACGGGAACCCGTGAACGCTGGGCATCGAAGAGCCCGTTGATGAGGTGGAGGTTGCCGGGTCCGCAGCTGCCGGCGCAGACCGCGAGTTCCCCGGTCAGTGCGGCCTCGCCGCTGGCGGCGAAGGAGGCGGCTTCCTCGTGACGGACATGGACCCATTCGAGCTGCGGGTTGACGCGGAGGGCATCGGTGAATCCGTTGAGCGAATCTCCCGGGATGCCGTAGACGCGCTTGACTCCGCTGGCGACAAGGGTATCGACGATGTTTCTGGCGACGGTGGGCATTGACTTCCTTCCGTTGAACCATGGCACCGGGGGTGCATTCACAGCCCCGGCAGGGGCGGCCCCGTGATCGAGGCCTTGACAGCACTTTCAGTCTAGCCCCGAAGTCCAGCAGGGCGGCTGTCCGATTCCTCACCCACGAATGCGGGAATATCTCCCGTATCGGTCTGGGAACGGCCTCGCCGAGGCGGCATTCACGTCTGCGCAGACAGCAGGGTCATACATCCGCGCACACCACCGTCGAGCATGGCGATGCCGATGAGCCGCCAGATCGGGCCGAGAACCAGGGCGATCAGCCACAGGCCGACGGGCCCGAGGCGGAGAGGACGACCGTCCGCGACCGTGTCGACGAGTGCTGTTCAAGGCTCGGGTACCTGAATCGGCCGGCCACCTGACCGAAGCCGACGAGGCCGAGGGAGATGGCCGCCAGACCGTAGTCGGCACCGCGTTCGATGATGAGCGGGATGGTGTTGATCGTCACCGCGAAGAGGGTGAAGGTCGCGATCACGATCTGGAGGGTGATGAAGCGCGGGTGACGGGTGACGTGGAGCAGTTCGGCCCGGCTCGGGCGTTCGGTGCGGTCGGCCGCCTCGTCGGTCCAGGTGCGGTTGAGGACTGGCGGTCAGTCCCCCGCGCGGCTTATCGTTCGTCGTCAAGGCCCTCGCCGAAGCGGCGCTCCGTTCCCACGCCACGACCTGTTCCTGCGCCGAGGTGACCCGAGGTCTCCACCTCGGCCGCGGTCCGCAGCCGGTTCAGAGCCGTATCCCACGGGATGCGTTCCTGTTCGAGCCGGACGCCTCCTTCAGCATGTAGTCGTTCGAGGGCACGTGCCTCGGTGCCGGTCAGATGCGCGAAAGTGCCGGTGCTCGGCTTCGGTTCCGGTACCCAGAGATCCTGGTGTGCGAGCAGAGTTGCTTCGTCCATGAGCACGGATTCGACCTCCGGCAGATGGCTGCGCAGGCGGTTGAGGATCGCGAAACCATGGGAGTCGAGGTCGCCCCAATAGATCACACGCGCACCGTCGATCCAGTCCAATCGAGCGACCCCGTCGACGGCATAGCCAGAGCCGTGTACGGCCACGGCACCCGGCCAATCCGGCATGGCGAGCACTGATTCGAGGTTCTCGAAGACGAAGACCAGCCTCGGCGATACGGGCAGTCGACCGAGTCGGGAGATCGGAGCGGTCACATCGTCGAGGGACGCGGCGGCTGCTCTGACCGAGGTGCGATCGACGGTGACCTCATGATCCACGGCGCCGATCAGGGCCCCGTCGAGGATACGCAGCCGCAGTCGCGGTTCGGCGTCGAGGACGGTCACCGCATCGGCGTGGCCGATCCCTCCGAGCAGGGCGGTGACGAGGCTGCGGTGGGTCTCGAACCACTTCGAGTCCACCCCGCGGATGGGCAGCTGTCTGGGTCGCAGCGATCCGAGCGGATGGGTGCACAGCCAGTCGACGACGTCGATGACAGTAACGAATGCGGCGTCGGACAAGGAGAGGATCCGTTTCGACTGGGAACGTATCGCCGCGGCAAGGGAGTCCCCGTCCGAGCTGGCCTCCGCGTCCGCGTCGCGAGTCGCCGCGAGGCCGTTCGATACGGACCCGAGTCGCTGCCGGATGCTGACGGCACGGTCTCGCAGCCTCCGCCAGTCTCGAGCAGTGTCGCCGCCGACGAAAGCGGCCACTGCATCAGGGGTCAACAATCGCAGTCGGACCGGAACACGTTGCCTGCCGACGCGGACCCAACTGCGTTCTTCCCAATCGATCTCGAGCTCAGCAGGAGCGCCCGCGGCAGCCGCCCCCGCACGCTCCCGGACCGCCCGCCAACTGCCGGCCCAGTTCGCGGCGGCAGCCTGATCGGAGAGCACCTGCTTCTCCGTCGGGGGTTTGAGGGCGACCTCGATTCGCACCTCCTCGACCTGCTCCGCCGCCCACGAGGCCATGGACGAACTCAGGCGCTTGCGCGCCTTCGCTCGGGCCTCGGCGACGGAGAGCATCGTCATTGGGCGTCCGACTCCTCGAAATCGAGCTCGACTTCACCGGCTACACGGACGCTCTCGGAGCTGTCCGCACCCGTGGAACCACCTGTCCCACCAGCGCCGACCGGCTCCTCGCCCGCGCCATCAGCCGAATCCGAATTCGAGCCCGACTCCGTTCCTGTAGCCTCCCCGCGCACGGACTCGTCCCACACCATCGTCGAGGTCAGGGTCTTCTGCCGGCTCGGATTCTCGATCGAGGTCGCCGCCCCCACATACGGTTCGATCGTCTGCAGCAGCTTCTGCGGGGTGGCCAGCACCATGTGGAACCCGAACTCGATGAAGATGTCGAGAGCCATCCGGGTGTAGCGGGTGTCGGCCTTGTCGAAGGCCTCGTCGAGGATGATCGTGCCGTATTTCGAGATCGCCTCGTCCGGGTCGGCCAGCTGATACCGCAGCGCTGCCGCCAGGCAGAAGATCACGAGCTTCTGCTGCTGGCCACCGGACATCGCAGCACCCGAATCGTAGGTGGCGTGCGCGCGCCCGTGATCGTCGATCTCCTCGGCGAGGAAGCTCACGTGCAGACGGGTGTCCAGGCATTGGGTCTTCCACACCTTGTCGACGTGCTCGCTGGAGGCGAATCGGCGCATCACCTCGGCGAGGGTGTCGTACTTCTTCTCCGCGGTCTCCATATCGTCCTCGCCCCAGCTGCCGCTGGCGACGAGTCGAAGATCGGCGATGAAGGCGTTGACGGTCTCGGAGCGGCGGGTCTTGACCTTGAGCCGCAGGTACCGGTCCTCGTCGAACTGCGAGCGCAGCAGGGACGAATTGATCGGGGCCACCCGATCCTCGATCTCGCGCGGAGCGGCGTGGATCTCGTTGAGGAGTTCGCCGATGAGGTCACGGGAGCGCTGCTGCAGCAGATCCCGGAAACGGTTCTCATGATCGGGCAGGCCGTGCGCTTCGATCTCATCGAGCATCGCCAGATAGGCTCGACGATCATCGACTTCGGCTGTCAGCTGGGACGATACCGACGGCCATGCGGCCTTGAACTCGGCGGCCAGCCGCGTCACGGACTGCCCCGACCGGCTTGCTTCGGCCTGGGCCCGGTCCTTCTCCTCCTGCAGCACCTGCGAGACCTGCTGGCCCACCTCGGCGAGGTTCTCCCGCTTGATGCTGCGTTGGATCTTGCGGAAGCGTTCGTCGAGCTGTTCGCCGAGGTGGCCCTCCACCTCCGCTACCCGACCGGAGTTGACGTCGTCTTCGATCCGGGTGATGTTCGAGCGCAGACCCGTCGAATCTTCGTTCGCTCGGCGCAGGGCATAGTCAGCGTCGTTCTTCGCTTTCTCGGCCGTGTCCTTGACCGCCTTCGCCTCACGTTCGGCACCGATCGCCTGCTGCAGGTCGCCGTCGGCGTCTTCGAGTTCGGCCAGCTGCCGTTCGAGAGTCGTGACTCTCTCGGCCGCGCCGTCGCGGTCGACGTCGCGCCAGGACTGTTCGCGAATGCCGGCGAGGATGCCGCGGCGGCGGTGGGCCTGGGCGGTTTCGGCGTCGGCTGCCGCGACCACGTGTTCGGCGGCGGCCAGTTCCGACTGAGCCTCTTTGAGGGATTCGACGAGGGCTTCGAGTTTCGCTTCGCGGTCGCCGAGGACCCATTGGCTGCGATCGTCGATGGCCCGCCGGTCGTCTTTTTCGTAGCGGGTGCGTGAGGTCTTGATCTGCCCCTTGACGGTGACGGCGCGCGGGTGGTCGTCGAGTTCGTCGGGGTAATCGACGCAGGCGAAGTCGAAGCGTTCGGACAGGGTGGCCCGGACCCAGTCGCCGAAGCCGGTGTCGGAGACACGCACCTTGTTCACCAGCGACTTCTCACTGCCGACGGGGCGAGGGCTCGGCACCGAGTGCGGGATCTCCTCGAAGACGAGTCGGCCGCGGATGCGGTGGGCGTCGACCCAGGTGCGCACTGCCGAGAGGTTCTCCGCCCGGACGAGGACGGTCAGTGCCATGGGGCGCAGCACTCGTTCGATCGCGCCGGTCCACCGGGCCTCGTCGGGGTCGACTTCGATGAGTTCGGCGGCGAACGGCAGCGCCTTCTCGCTCAGACCGGTGCCGGCGGCGAGTTCGGAGCGGATCGCCAGGAGGTTGTTCGGCACAGTCGATCCGGACCGGCGCAGCGATTCGATCTCACCTTCGAGTTCGCGCACCTTGGCCCTCGCTTGGGAGAACCGGTCATGGTCGGCGTGGCTGGGCCCGGCGACCTGCGTGTCGTCGTCGAGGCTGGAGGCGATCTGAGCCTGGAGTTCGGCGAACTCGGCGGCCGTGGTCGGGGCGTGCTCGATGCCGGCCTGCTCGAGTTGCCGAGCCAGTGACGCCCAGCGTTCGGCGATGGCGCGGCGTTCGGTCTCGGCTGTGTCGATGCGCTGCTGCAGGTGTTCGGCCTCGGAACCGCCGAGTTCGAGAGTGGCTCGCCTGGCCAAGTCGTATTCGTCGACGGCGGCATCGCAGTCGCGTTTCGCGCGGTCGGCGGTGACTTCGAGTTCGACGATCTGCCGCGTCAGCGCGGACAGGTCGGCACGCAGGATATCGAGCTCGCGCCGCTTCTGGTACGGCAGCAGGGCTTCGCTCAGAGCGATCGACTTCGCGGCGATGTCATTGGCGGTCTCGAAGCGGGAGGCGGCTTCACGCAGCTGGAGCAGGTGGTCGCGCTGTTTGCGCAGCTGCACGACATGGTCGTGAGCGTCCTTGAGGTCACCGAACTGGGCGACGGCAGTGTCTGCGAGGTCGAACGTCACCGGGGTTTCGAGCATATGGTCCCGGAAGAGCCGGTCGAGGCTGTCGAGGCTCTTCGCCGACTGGGTCTTGTGCAGCAGCTGCAGGGCGGACTCGTCGGCCATGCCGAAGGTCTTGCGCATCCGTGCATAGAACTTCCCGTGGGATCCGTTCGAGGTGATGACGGCATCAGGATGGTCGGCCTTGAGTTTGCGGGTCTCGAGGCCGGACCGGGCATAGTGCTGCAGGTCGGAGAGGTCGAGGTCGGCACGCTCGAGGACGCAGGCGTCGGAGAGGTCGGTCGACTTCGTGGCCGACCCCTTGATGAAGAAGAGCCGGGCCAAGGACAGAGGTCTGTCGCTGCCGTTGTCGTAGCGGAGGATGATTCCGCTCCAGGTGGCGCGCGGGCGCAGATACTTGCTGACGACGCGGTCTTCTTCGGAGTCGGCGGTCCGGGTCCAGGCTCCGCGGACGTAGCTGACGAGGCTGCGCTGGTCGAGGCGGGCACCCGCGGTCTGAGCGGCGACGTTGAAGCGCAGCCACTTGTCCGGGGTGAGGACGGCGGCGATGCCGTCGAGCAGCGATGATTTGCCGGAACCGGAAGGACCGGTGATGAGGTGGCCCTTGTGGGAGACGGGGATCCGGTGGATATCCGAGTCGAAGGTGCCCCAGTTCGCGATCTGAATCTCGCTCAGCCGCCACTGGCTGCCGACGTCGGGTCGGTTCGCTCCGCGGGCGCGCGCCTGATCGGCGACGAAGGCCGCGTCGAGCGGGAAGAGTGCCTCGGTCACGCGTCGTCCTCCTCGCTGACGGTGTCTGCATCGGCTTCGGTGGCGGCGACGGAACCGTCATCGGACTCCACCCCCGCCTCGGCGCCGGCATCGATTTCGGGATCCTCCCCGGTGTCGGCCTCACCTGCGGCGATGCGTTCGTAGACGGCGATGAGCTCGCGCACGCGATCCTCGTCGATGAGGAACTTCACCATCGGGGAGATCTCGAAGCGGTCCTCGCCGGCCTTGTGGAGCACCCGCAGCCGGTTGCTCATCCGCGACCACGCGCCGTTGAGGTTGCGCTGGAACGTCGATTCGTCGCCGGTGCGGTAGATCGCGAGGCGCTCGTAGACCTCTTCGCGGTCGACGATGACGCGCTTCTCCCCCGGCGCGGCCAGCAGCAGCTGTCGGAGCACGAGCAGCATGGCCGTGTCGAGGAAGGTCAGGCGTTCGCTGCGCACTGCGGCGGGGGCGTCGATTTCGTCGGTGACGATTTTGCGGGTGAACGCGAATTCGTCGACGCGGTCGATGACGAGGTCGAGGAACAGGTCATGCAGGCGTGAGCGGACGAGGCCTTCGTCGGCGACGAGCGCGGCCCACAGCTGCGGGGCCTGGGTGCCGGACACGTATGGTCCCTTGAGCAGTTCGAGCAGCACTCGGCGGGTGCGCTCTCCCAGCGTTCCTGTGTCTCCGGACCACAGTCCACTGGGGTTGTGGTCGAAACCGTCCGCGGATGTCGTGGTCGACTCGGCGACAGAATCGGTGGATTCCCTCGCCGAGGCGGCTCCCACCTCGGCGCCGAATGTGCGCTCATCTGCCGATGAAGTCCGGTGGGCACCATTGCGGGCTTCCACCTCGGCGGGGGCTGTGTCGTTGTCGTGGTCGGTGGGGCTCATAGGGTGATGCCTTCGGTGAAGTAGTGGCGGCGGATCGCGGCGGTGCGGGCGATGCCGTCGACGCCGGTCCACGTGAGGATTTCGCGGTTGCCGACATCGACGTGGCCATAGGTGCTGGCCAGGGACAATAACCCGACGACGCTGGCCAGGCCCTGGGTCGCGGGGTGGGTCTCGAGCACCTCGGCGACGGAGGCTTCATGGGTGGAGGTGAGTGAGGAGTTGATGTTTTCGGTGAGCTCGGCGAAGTCGATCTCCGATTCGCGAGCGACGGCGATGAGTTCGGCGAAGTCGATCTCCGAGTCAGTGGCCTCGCCGAGTTCCGCTCCGGCATCGAACTCCTCGGGGTCGTGGAGGATGACCTCACCGACGCTGCCCAGCGACACGCTTGAGAGTTCGAGGTCGATGCCGATCTCATCGTAGGGCTTGAGCTCCTGCGACACGGGCGCGGCCGCAGCGAGGCCCTCCTGGAGCAGGGTGCGCATGACGCGGTCGCGTTGGAATTCGTGGGAGTGGACGTAACGACGCAGGCCCCGGGCGAATTCGGTGAGGATGTCCGAGACCTCGTGGGAGCCGTCCTTCATCTGGCGCATCAAGGTGCGCAGGGAGCGACGGGTGGCAAGGGAGAGGGTGGCGGAGAAGTCCCGGTCGAGGATGGCCGCGATGTCGTCGTCGAAGGACGCGGACTGTTCGGGGTCACGGACGAGTGCGGAGAACGCCGAGAACGTGCGGCCCTCGTCAGAGGACTCGATGAGGTCGACGCCGCGGAAGACTTCGTCCAGTACTTGTGATTGGGAGTCCTCGGCGGCCAGTATCGAGATCCGCAGTTCCTGGTTGAGCTCTTCGAAGCGGGCACGCACGCGGGCGAAGTCGGCGGGCAGACCCTGTGCCTGTTGGAGGATGTCGCCCACGCGTTCGTTTGCGCGCCTGCGGTCGAGGACGACCGAACGCGGGTCGCCGCGACGGACGCGGGCGATCTCGGCATCGATGCGGTCGCGTTCGGCGCGGAGAGCAGCCAGTCGACGGGAGCTGTCCGGGTCGGTGTCGATGGCCAGCTGACGCACGGACTGGGCGAGGCTGACCAACCGGGATTCGGTGGCGGTCTGCGGAGGTGTGCGCAGCTGTTCGAGCATGCGGATGGCGTCGAAGCCGGCGGCGGAGAGCTCGTAGGTCTCGCCTCTGGCCCCGGTGGCGGGCCGGCGGACGAGGATCTCCGCGCGTCGCCAGTCATCACAGTAGGCCTTCGCGGTCCGCAGCGAGAGGTCGAAGTGGTCGCGGAGCTCTTCGAGGTCGGCATCGATGCTTTCGTGCAGATCCTCGGTGTTCATCCTCGTGCCGGGCCTGCCGAGGTGGGCGTCGAGGGTTCCGGCCATGACGGCGAGGTTGTCGGCCCGGAGCATGCGCAGGGTGGCATTCGATTCGAGCAGACGCCGGTAGGCGAGCGCGGAGGACAGGGCGGACATAGCAACTATTCTCGATGCACCGGCGGGTCCGCGCCAATTCGCGGCTCAGCGCCAGCGCATGCGCAGCACCGAGGCCATCGACCAAGGATCGCCTCCGCGCACGGCTGCAAGGATGCCGGCCCCGCCGGGACTGCGGGTGTAGATCGGTTCACCTCCTCCGATCCAGGTGTCCCAGGCGGCGGCGAAGGCCACGGCGCGTTCCTTCTTCGTCCCCAGCACGGCGGGCACGCCCACCCAGATCGGGTCGGCCTTCTGGGCGGTGCCGGTCCCCCACCTCAGCTGCGTCCACCAGCCACGCAGCCCATGGGCGCGCCTCGGCAACTGCCAGCACGGAAGCAGGTACCGCGGGTCACCGATCGGTGACACCGCTTCGTCGAGCGCGAGAGCGAAGGCCTCCGCCGAGGCGGGATCCGCGTCGAGGTGACACCGCAGGTCACCGCGTGCATCGATCCTCATCCGCACCGCGTCGGCTCCTGAACTGCTCAGCTCGAGGGAATGAAGCGCCTCGGCAACGGCACCGGCGATCTGCGCGACTGTCGGGGTGACCCCGTAGATGCGGTGCCTGCGACCGCCGGCAATGGTGAGGACGCAGGGCAGGCTCAGCAACAGTCCGACGGCGATGATGCCGAGGATCCACGCCGCGGCTCTGCTGCTCAGCACCGCTGTCGCCGCCATGACGAGACCCACCGTTGCCCAGACGATGAAGATCGGCATGCGAAGAGTGACGGGGAGGATCTTTCCGGGGTCGCCGTCGCGGTGCCGCGGCTTCGGGATGATGCCTTCAGCACCAGCAGCGGCATCAGCCGTGGCACGAGCGCCGTCGGAGGTGATTTCCGTCGGTGCAATCTCGGGCCGGGGATGATCGGCGACGATGCGCACCGTCCGCAGCTCCTCGTCGCGGTAGTCTGCGCCGACGTTCCACCGTTGCGCCACCTCGGTGCGGGCTTGCGCACGCGTGATCATCCGCGCATTGATGGCGTCGATATCGTCCTTGGGCGGGTGGAACGGCGAGAACGCGGGGTCGATATGGGCGACGCCGTCGACGATCTCGCCGCTGGAGTCGGTGCCGAAGAAGCCGTCGTGCTTGCGCACGAGTCGGCCCCAGTCCTGTCCTCCGCGCGGGTGGTCGGGGCTGATGCACACAACGGTCCAGTTGAGTGCGACCTTCTGTGCCCAGTTCGGATCTTCGCGCAGCGCCCGGCCGCGGGTCTGCGTCACGGCGGTCGGGGTGGTCGCGGTGGTGAGGTCGATGAGTCCGGTCACGGCCGGTGCATCCCAACCTTCGCCGAGCAGCGCCCGGGTGCCGACGAGCACCTGCGCTGACCCGGAAGTGAAGAACGAGGTCACGTACGGCGCCCAGTCGCGGCTCGTCCAACGCCCGTCGATGCGGCTGACACCGGCGACGGGATCGGTGACGCTGAGCCGGGCTGCGAGTTCGGCGTCGTCGCCGGCGATGAAGTCGATGAGCGCGCGCAGCACGTCCGGTGGTCCCGCGACAATGCGCCCGGAGACGAGCAGCGGGTTCAGATGTGCCGTCTGAGAGTCGGCGGCCAGACTCTCAAGGGTCAGGAGTGCGGATCCGGACCGTTCGTCGAGGACCGCGCGGACGTCTGCGGCCAAAGTCGCGGTGGCGGACTCGAAGTCGCAGAGGACGAGCATCCGCAGGTGGTCGCCGAGGGTCGCCGCTTCAACTGCGGCGATGTCGACACAGGCGCGCGGCTTCGACGCCGAATGGGACAGGACCCGATCGGTCGGAGACCGCCCGGCGGCGATTCCGTGGCGCGTCCAGCGGCAGCCGATCGCGGGCAGCCGACGGCGAATCTCCTCGGCGAGGTCCTGGTCGGACGCGGAGTCGGAGACGAGCAGGAGGTGTTGCATCCAGTCTTCGATGAGCCGGGCCCAGTCATCGGTGTCGGGGTCGCGGCGGTGCTGTTCGCCGAGTCGGGCTCCGGGCGGCAGACGCAGCAGAGCGGCGTGGTGGAGGCGCAGGGCCGCATCGCAGAGTTCGGGTCGCTGCCGGCTCATCGTCTGCCAGTCCACCGATTCGGCACGGTCGCCGAGGAATCGTCGGTCCACCCATTCGAGCAGCCCGATCGTGCCCTGGCCGGGGTCGAGGATGCCGGTGATGAACTCGGTGTGCCGTTCGGCCTGGGCCGACAGCCAGTCCTGTTCCTCCCGGGTGGGTTCGGTGACCCAGACGAGGTCCGCAAAGGGCACGAGGTCGCCTTCTCTGACGAGGGCGGGGATGGACGCGGAGTAGCGGACGGAGGAGAAGAGGTCGGCGACGAGTTCCCGGTGTCGGGTCGACATCGTCGCCGGTGGGGTGGCAGTGAGTCCGAGCACCCATACGTCGGGCAGCAGGGCCATCAGGTCGGCCAGGAGCCGACCCCAGACTTCGAGCAGGTGATGGCATTCGTCGAGGATGAGCAGCGTCCGTCCCCCGGAGACGAGGTTATCGACAAGGGCCCGGCCACCAGTGGCCAGGGAGTCGAGCAGGTCGCCACCTGGTCCAGAGGCGGGGGAATCGGTTACGCGGTCCTCGAGGTCGCGGTCCGTGGTGCGAGTGTCGTCCTCACGGTCGACGGTCTCCCGTTCCGTGTCGAAGACGGCCAGGGACTGGTAGGTCAGAGCGGTGAAGGTCTGGGTGAGTTCGCGTGTGCCTCCGGCGGGAGGACGCCCCTCGCCGAGGCGGTTCCATTCCTTGGCCCATTGACCTTGGATCGCCGTATTCGGGCCGAATGCCACGACCCGCTCGACGAGCTTCCGGTCGAGCAGGTGGGTCGCGTAGTCGATGCCGACGCGGGTCTTTCCCGCACCGGGAGGCAGGACGATCCAGGATCGGCGCTCATCGGCAGCGGATCCGTCGCGCAGAGTCGCGAGCGCTTCGTCTTGGTGGCGGCGCAATGGCGGTTGCATCGCAGCCGCCTCCCGTACGTTCTCAGTCATCGCCGCGCCCGCCGAAGACGTCCGGGTCAACAGGGCGGTCCCGCTTGGACATCTTGGTCACGACAAGACAGTAGGACTCGAGGACAAGATCGTGAAGCAGTTCGGCATCGAGCCGGTCGCCGCCAGCACTGTCTCCTTCCCCGGCCACGGTGATCCAGTGCTTCTTATTCATGTGATATCCGGGTGAGATCTCCGCATAGGCGTCTGTCAGCACCTCACCGTCGAGGGGATCGATCTTGAGGTTGAGGCTCGGGACTCCGCGCAGCTCATAGGCCATCATGAACATCTTCCCGCGTACCTTGTAGACGGCGTTGTCAGGACCGAAGGGATAGTCGATCTCGACAGACGGGTACTGCATGGCCTGCTCGTGGGCCAGGCGGAGCACGGTATCGGGATCCATGCGTGGAGATTAGCAAACGGCACTGACGCAGAACCGACGACGGCTTCTCCGCACGAACTGACGATAGACTCGAATCATGCCTGAGACCACACCCCGCACCGCCCCTCACCTGCTCTTGGCCGCTCTCGGCGGCACCATTGCATCGACCGCCGATGCATCAGGCGGGGTTGCCCCAGCACTCAGCGGAGCCGAGATCGCTGCGGCCGCGGGCCTCGACCAGGTCTGGCCGGATCTGCAGGCCGATTTCACTCAGGTCGCTCAGGTCTCGAGCGCGAATGTCACCCTCGAGATGCTCTTCGACGTCGTCGATCTCGCCCGCACGTCCACGGCCGATGGCATCGTGCTGACCCAGGGCACCGACACCCTTGAGGAGTCGGCGTTCGGTCTGTGGCTGCTCAATGACTCGGGAACGCACATCGCTGCCACCGGGGCCATGCGCAATCCGACTCTGCCCGGAGCCGACGGGCCGGCCAACGTCCGGGCGGCCGCGCTCACTGCCCTGTCCGACCAGGTCGGCAACCTGCCTGCATCCCTGGTGTTCAACGACGAGGTCCACGATCCGAGGTTCGTGTCGAAGTCGCACACGACGTCGACCGCGGCGTTCTCCTCCGGGCCCGTCCTCGGGGCGATCGGGTGGCTGAGCGAGGATGACCTCCACCTTCCGCACACACCCCAGACTCCGACGTCTCCGTTCGCCGGCCTGTCCCGTCCGTCCCAGCTGAGCAAGGTCGCCCTCGCCGAGGTGGGGATGGGCGAACCGGCAGAGACCCTTGATCTCATCGCCGGTTCCGGCTTCGCCGGCGCCGTGATCTCCGGTGTCGGAGGTGGGCATGTCCCCGAGGACCTGCTGCCTGCGGTGACGCGTCTGACGGAGGCGATGCCCGTGGTGCTCGCCTCCCGCGCCGGGTCGGGTGCGAGCCTGCGCCGAACCTACGGCTACCCCGGCGGAGAGATCGGCCTGCTCGAGACCGGACTCGTTCCCGCCGGAATCCTCGATGCCCGCAAGGCCCGCATCGTGCTCACCCTCGCATTGAGCTTCGGACTCGATCCCGCCGAGGTGTTCGCCCGCTTCGCGTGAGTTCGCCGAGGCACATGCCCGTCTGACCAGCAATACCGACTTCACCAACAAAAAGAGGCGGCGTCGGCCAGAACTGGCCGACGCCGCCTCCTCTGTGCGACAACTGTGATGAATCGACAGCCTCAGCTCTCGGCGCCCACAGCGACGACCATCTTGCCGAAGTTCCCGCCGGTGAGCAGATCATTGAAATATTCGGGAGCCTTGTCGAGACCGGGACGGATGTCCTCGCGGTAGCGAACCTTGCTTTCCTTGAGCCAGCCGCTCATGTCCTCAAGGAACTGCGGGGTCAGACGCTCGGCGAACTCGGTCTGGATGAATCCGCGCACGAGCAGCGACTTCGACAGGATGTTGCCCATGAGCGCTCCCGAACGGTCCGGCCCCTCGGGCAGCGAGGTGAGGTTGTAGTTGGCGACGAGACCGCACACGGGCACGCGAGCGAACGTATTGAGCCGCGGCAGCACAGCATCGAAGACCTCACCGCCGACGTTCTCAAAGTAGACGTCGATGCCCTGCGGCACCGCGTCCTTCAGCTCCTGCCGCAGGTTCCCGCTCCGGTGGTCCAGTGCCACATCGAAGCCGAGTTCCTCTAGGTGAGCGACCTTGTCCGGGCCGCCGGCAATGCCGACGGCGGTCGCCCCCTTGATCTTCGCGATCTGACCGACGACCGAGCCGACGGGTCCGGTGGCGGCGGCCACGGCCACGGTCTCGCCTTCCCTCGGCTGGCCGATCTCGAGCAGACCTGCATACGCAGTGAATCCGGGCATGCCGAGCACACCGAGGTGGGTGGAGATCGGTGCGAGCTCCGGGTCGATCTTGCGCAGATGCCCGGTCGACTCCACCGAATACTCCTGCCACCCGCCGTAGCCGAGCACGATCTCACCAGCGGCGAAGCCCTCGGCATTGGATTCGACGACCTCGGACACGGTGGCACCGACCATGACATCACCGACCTCGACGGGCTTCGCGTAGGACTTCGCGTCCGACATCCGGCCGCGCATGTACGGGTCGAGCGAGAGGTAGAGCGTGCGCAGCAGCACCTGGGCCTCGCCCGGGGTCGGCACAGGCACCTCGTCGAGCAGGTAGTTCTCCGCAGTGGGAGCGCCCACGGGGCGCGAGTTCAGGCGAATCCGATGGTTGGTCGTCATGGAGACGGTTCCTTTCAGCAGCAGATCATTCTTCACTTGTGTGCTTCATTGCGGCGACAGGTGCATCCGCGACGATCACCGATGCTGTCGGTCATAACAACCATTCTGCGGTCGCTGATGTTCCTGATCGAACGATTTTTCTGACACCGAGGCGGCCCCCAATCGGGCCTTCCCCACCAGGTCGCGGGCCACGGTCTCCCATTCGGGGTCGAAGGCCCAATCGAAATCGCCGAGGTGGTCGAGCAGATGGCTGCCATTGTCCCGGATGACTTCCGACCACTCCTTCGGCCACGCCCCGAAGTTCGCCGCCGCGGCGAGCTCGTCGACGTCCTTGAACACGGCACCGGTCGGATCGAGCCGACCGTCCGCGGCGTGCAGGGGCATCGAGGCGGTCGGAAAGGTGATGTCGAGGATGTGATCGCTGGTGAACAGCGCATCACCGCTGCGTACGTGCGTGGCCTCGAGATTGATGTACCACTCGGCCCGCACACCGCCGGGCTCAGTACGATCGACACCGTCCACAGCATCTTTGAGCAGTACCCATACGGAGAACGGAACCTTCGGCGGGACGATCTTGAGCACCCCGCGTCCCCGCCACGTGCCCTCGACATTGATCCTGGTGGGCGCCTCGGCGAGCGATCGGAACCGCGCCTTCAACGGCACATCATGGGCGTTCGTGTTCTCCCACCCGACGATGCGGGTCTCCTGCGTCGGCGTACCCCCTGCCAACCACAGAACAGAACCGGACGGCCCGTCGGCGATGACACGCATCGGTCGGGCCACCTCGGCGAGGTCGCGGTCGAAGTCGAACCGTCGGAACGTCCAGGTCACGGTCTGCCCCGGAGTCCAGAACGGCGCCTGCCCCACGGGTCTGACCTGGAGCGGGGTGGGGATCGTGAACGGATCGCGCAGGCTCATGCGGGCAGTCTATGTGTCGGGCATGGACGGCCGCTGAAGACCTGGGAGGCGAGGTCATATAGTGGGGCGATGAACGACTCCGATGACGCAGCGACTCAGACCCCCTCGGCCGCCCAGACCGCACCCACTCCCCCGACCGTGAACCCTGCCCCGGAAACGACGATCGGTCGCACCTTCGTGGTCCCGGACACGATGACCACTCCCCCGCGCACCGATGTCGAGGTCCCCGACTATATCCGCGCTCTCGGCCTGCCCGGCCTCGCTGACATCCACGTCCATTTTCTCCCGCAGAACGTGCTCGACAAGGTGTGGGAGTACTTCGACAATGCCGCGGACAACTACGGCCGCGACTGGCCGATCAATTACCGGTACGACACGGACACCCGCCTGAATATCGTCCGCGAGCTCGGCCTGCGCGCGATCCCGGCCCTGACTTACCCGCACAAACCCGGAATGGCCGCGTGGCTGAACGAATGGAACGCCGGGTTCGCCGCCGCCCACGACGACGTCATCCACTGCGGCACCCTCTATGCCGAACCCGAATCAGCCGACTACGTTCCGGCCGCGCTTGCCGCCGGGGCGAAGCTGTTCAAAGTCCACGTCCAGGTCGGTGTGTTCTCTCCCGACGACGAGGTCCTCGACCCCGCGTGGAAGGCTCTCGAAGAGGCCCGAGTGCCGATCGTCATCCACGCCGGCTCTGCTCCCCTGCCGGGCACGTACACCGGCCCGCAGGCGGTGGGCAACGTCCTCGAGCGCTTCCCGCAGCTGACGTTCGTCATCGCTCATATGGGCATGCCCGAGTACGACGAGTTCGCCGATCTCGCCGAACGTTTCGACAATGTCCATCTCGACACGACGATGTTCGCGTCCGGGTATTTCTCCGACCCCGCCGAGGTGACCCCCGCCTACCGCGAACGCTTGGCCAGGCTTGAGGACAAGGTCATCCTCGGCTCTGATTTCCCGAACATTCCCTACCCCTACGTCGACCAGATCGCAGGCCTTGCCGCCCTGGGCCTCGGCGATGACTGGATGCGCTCGGTGCTGTGGACCAACGGCGCGAAGGTGCTCGGGCTCGACTGAGTCTCAGCCGTCGCGGGGCACTCGGTCGGCGCCGACGACCCCGGTGAGCATCTCCTCGGTGATGGGTGCGCCGCGTCGGATGACGCTGATCTGACCGGTCGATTCGAGGATCGCGCACGCCACCTCATCACGGTTGCGGATGCCGGCCGATCGCAGTTTGGCGATGAGTTCGTCATGGTCGACATGGCTCTTCGACAGATTGTCCGCGAGGATCTCGCGACCAGCCATGAGCACCACCGCCGGAGAGTTGACGACGCTGCGTACGAATCCGAAGCGCCTGCCGAATCCGCTGAGCGCCTGCAGGATCAGCAGGGTCGCCAATCCCAGAATTCCCGCGGCCAGGGTCGGAGTGTCGCCTAGGATGGACCGCCCGATGATCGCTCCCATCGCGATGATCGCGGCGACATCGAAGCTCGACAGACTCGCCAGCGTGCGCTGGCCGAAGATGCGCAGCAGCAGAATGATCCCGACGTAGAAGACGACGCACGAGACGACGACCCTGACCGCGTCGACCCCGTCGAGCCCGAATTCCATCCAATCCATGAGAACCTCCGGACAGGATGATACCGCCACCGAGGCGGCCCGCCCCGGATCTCAGACCGAGCGCAGCCATTCGTCGACGGCAGCCCCGGACGCCACGCGGGCGGACCCGCAGTCGAGTCCGCCCGTGCGCCGGTCGTTTTTCAGTTCTGGTTGACCGTGACCCTGCCGGTGTCGGCTGTGGCCGAGATCGGTACGAGGGTCTTGCCCTCGGCTTCCTTAGGATCGTCCGCCACATCGTACTTCTTCAGATCGGAGGCGAGGTCGACGGTGCCGTCGTTGGACTTCGCGTTGATCCGGTAGAAGAAGTCCTCATCCAGCTCTTCCGAGGTGAGATTGAGATTCGGCACTCGCAGCTCGATCGAGCCTTCTTCGGTCTTCGCGATGATTCCGCCGGTGGGCATCGCCTGATTGGTGAAGTCGAGGTCGACGGTTCCCGTCGAACTGACCACGTCTATGCGGTCGCTGACGGTGAGGTTCTCACCTTCGATGGCACCGACCCCGGTCTTGGCCGACACGGTCCCGAATTCTCCGTCCAGGTAGGTCGCGCCCCAATCGCTCGTGGTCCGCACCTTCTGTGCCGAACCGGTCACACTCGCGGTGCCACCGCCGGTGTCGGCGTTGATCTCGGCGAAGTCACCGGTGACATCGAACCGGCCGTAGTTGCCGTCGAAGTCCAGGGCGAGGTCTTTCGCCTCTGTGGTCGGGATGGTGACGGTCAGCCGGGTGTTCTCGAGTTTCCCACCGTTCTTCACGGCCACCTCGGCGGTATCGGCGCGGCTGTCGACCTCGAGGTTCGCGGAGCTGTCCCGGGGACCGGTGCCGGTGAGCTTTGCGGTCGCCTCGGCGACGTCGGCGGTCTTGATCTCGACGGCACCGCCGGAATCGAGGCCGATCTTGAGTTCCTTCATCGCCTTCGGCAGCGGTTCGTTCGCTTCGATCCGCCCGTAGTCGAGGCGGGAGGCGCCTTGGGCGGTGCTGACGATGACGGGGATGAGGAGGACGACGGCGGCGAGGATGATCAGGACCGCGCGCAGACCGACGCGGGCGGATTCGCTGATGCGGACTGTGGCAGGCATTCTAAGCTCCGAGGAATGTGAGGACGGCGAGGACGCGGCGGTTCTCCGAGGTGTCGGCGGTGAGGCCGAACTTCGTGAACACCGAGGAGATGTGCTTCTCAACGGCACCGGCGCTGAGGTAGAGGGTGCGGGCGATCGCGGCATTGGACTTGCCTTCGGCCATGAGCTGGAGGACTTCGAGTTCGCGGGGGCTCAGGGTCGACAGTCCGTCCTTCTTGCGTGTGCGCACGAGGATCTGGGACACGACCTCCGGGTCGAGGACGGTGCCGCCTCCAGCCACCTCGTCGACGGCGGTGAGGAAGTCTTCGACGTCGGCGACACGGTCTTTGAGCAGGTAGCCGAAGCCGCCGGTGTTCTCGGCGATGAGTTCGGACGCGTACTGCTCCTCCACGTACTGGCTGAACACGAGGACCTTGACGTCCGGGTTCTGCTTGCGGATGAGGACGGCGGCGCGAATGCCCTCATCGGTGAACGTCGGCGGCATGCGCACGTCGATGACGGCGAGGTCAGGCGGGTCGTTGTGGACGACTGCGAGGAGTTCGTTGGCGTCGGGCACGGCGGCGATGACCTCGTGTCCGGCATCGGCGAGCAGCCTTTCGAGTCCGGCTCGCAGAACGGCAGAGTCTTCAGCGATTACGATGCGCATGGCACCTCCACAACTACAGTCGTCGGCCCACCTGCGGGGCTGGTCAGGTTCAGTGTGCCACGTGCGGCTTCGACCCGGTCGATGAGACCGGCGATCCCGGTGTGACGGCCGGTGCGGTCGACACGGGCACCGCCGTGGCCGTTGTCGGTGACGACGATCTGCACGCCGGTCTCGATCGGGGCGATGAACACGCTGGCGCGAGTGGCGCCGGAGTGTTTGGCGATGTTCGTCAGGCATTCGGCGACGACGAAGTAGGACACGGCTTCGGCTTCGCGCCCGATCCGGCCGTCGAGACGGACATCGACGTCGACGGGGATCGTCGATCGTCCGGCCAGTGCGGACACGGCGGCGTCGAGTCCGCGGTCGGTGAGGACGGCGGGGTGGATTCCGCGGGCCAGCTGGCGGAGTTCGTTGACGATGCCCTTGGCTTCGGTGTGGGCTTCGGCCACGAGTTCCTTCGCCTTCTCCGGATCGGAGTCGATCTTCGTCTTCGCCATCCCCAAGGTCATGGTCAGGGCGACGAGGCGGGGCTGGGCTCCGTCGTGGAGGTCGCGTTCGATGCGCAGACGTTCGGCGGCGGCCGCTTCAAAGCCGGCCATGCGGGCCCGGTCGAGTTCGGTGACTTGGGCCTGCAGCGCGACGGTCCGGGCCGGTGCGAGCAGGGCACGGTCGAGTGCGCGGTCGAGCAGCGGGGCGAACCACAGGATGGCCAGGGAGCTGGCGAGGACGATGACGGAGCCGATGGCCACACCGATGCGGGCCGACCCGTCGATGGACTCTCCGATGAAGAAGGTGTTGACTCCGTGCGGGTTGATGGCCGCGAAGATGCCGAAGATCGATCCGCAGATGCCTGCGAGGGTGCCGGCGACGACGATCGCCCCGAGGAGCATCTTGATGTAATGGTGGGCGGTCGAGCGCCAGAAGGCACCGGATTTCACCTGCAGCCAGCGGTTGTGGAGGAACCGACCGAAGCCGGGGTCGCGATTGCTGCTTTCGATCTTCGGGACGGGGATCTTATCGGAGTAGATGAGTTCGGCCCGGTAGCGTTCGGCGTTGTTCGCGCCCTGCTGGACGAGGACCCAGACGAGGAGGGCGAGGACGCCGAGGCCGAGGGCGAAGATTCCGCCGATTCCGGTGAACAGGAGTCCAAGCGGGATCCACGCCCAAATCACGGCGAGGACGGCGGAGAGCACGAGGTTCGCGACGCCGATGATTCCGGTGGGGCGTTTGGGCCAGGTGATCGGGCCGTCGGCGGGGATCTCGGTGACTTCGTCCCGACTGAGCGGCAGTGAGCCGGTGACCGGGGCGTAGGCGACGGGTTCGGTGCGCTGCCTCCCTCGCCGAGGTGGTCGTGGGGGTGGCATCGGAGGCGGCCCCTGGCGGGGTGGTCGATGTTGGCGCGGTTGCTGGGGCTGCCCCGGTTGGTGGGGTTGCTGCCCGGCGGGGCCATAGGAGGCCGGGGCCGAGGGGTAGGTGCGAGGACCGGAGTGGCTGGGTGCTGAGGCGCGGTTCGGAGATGCGAGGTGGGCCGCCGGAGCCTGTCCGGGCGGCGGAGTCTGCCCGGTTTGCGGAGTCTGTGGGGCCTGCGGCCCCTGCTCATAGACGCGGGTCGGCGCTTGTGCGCACTGCCTGGTCGGCTGCTGGGGATCCTGCGACTGTCCATAAGCCTGCGACTGCTGCGGGTACTGGCGAGTCGAACCGGAAGCGGACGGCACGTCGAGATCGAGCGGCTTGGTCCGGAACTCTCCGGCCTGGCTGGCCGTCGGCTCAGCTATCTCTGTGGTCGGCGGGGCGTTGACGATCGCCTCGGCGCTGATGGATTCTTCGCGTTCACCGGCGCTGGGGGCCGCCTCGGTGTCGGGGATCTGAGGCTCCACCGGATCGGTGCCGTGCGGCTCCTGATCGTGCGGGTTCTCGGGGGTCTTCTCACTCATAGCAATAACGCTACGGGAGTGACGTCGCGGCCAACAGCACGAAGACCTCCGACCCCGCATCGGGTTTTCCCCCGCGGCAGTGACCGGCCCCACCCTTCGCCATCGTCAGCGACAGAACACCCCGGTGACGGCTGATTGCGCCGTTACCGACGCATCACACCGCTGCAACGGTAGGACGAGTCTCTGACGATGGCTCGCGGTCCGAGTCGCCCGCGGCACCGTTGGCCGAAGCCGCACCTCCACCGACAGCTCCCGCCGTCGCGTCGAGGGCCTGCGCGAGGTCGGCGAGGATGTCGTCGATGTCCTCGATGCCGACCGAGAGGCGGATGAACGCCCCGTCGATGCTCAGCTCGCAGTCGGCCACGGCCAGGTGCGTCATCGTCGCGGGATGATCGATGAGGGACTCGACTCCGCCGAGCGACTCGGCCAGGGTGATCAGCTTCGTGCTCTTCACGAGCGCCAGCGCACGCTCCTCGGTGTCGGTGCGCAGGGAGACCACTCCCCCGAACCCGTTCATCTGCGCCTTCGCGACCTCATGACCCGGGTGGGAAGGCAGTCCGGGGTAGAGCACCTCGGCGATCTCATCGCGTGTCTCCAGCCATTCGGCCACGGCCTGCGCGTTCTCGCAGTGGGCCTTCATCCGCACCGGCAGGGTCTTGATCCCGCGCCGGGTCAGCCACGCGTCGAAGGGGGCGATCCCCAGGCTCACGGAGGCCAGGTGGCTCTCGAGACGCCCGACCACCTCGGCGGCGCGGGCGCAGGTGGTGCCGTCACCGGCGAGCACGGCACCGCCGATGACATCGGAATGGCCATTGATGAACTTCGTCGTCGAGTGGATGACGAGATCGGCGCCCAGGTCGAGCGGGCGCTGCAGGATCGGGGTCGCGAACGTCGAGTCGACGGCCAGCAGCGCGTTCGCCTCGTGCGCGAGCCGAGCGGTCTCGGCGATGTCGACGATGTCGAGGCCGGGGTTGCTCGGGGTCTCGACCCAGATGATCGCGGTGTTGTCGTTGATGGCGGCGGCGAGCGCCGCAGTGTCGGTGAGATCGACGGTGCGGATGACCACGCCCCACCGTTCGTATTCGTTCTTCAGCAGACGGTGCGTGCCGCCGTAGACGTCGCGGGGAATGATGATCTCATCACCGGGCCCCAGCAGCGCGGAGAACACGGCCACTTCGGCGGACGTGCCTGAGTTGACCGCGGCTGCGAACGTCGCATTCTCGAGTTCGCACAGTGCCTCTTCGAGGTCGCTGCGGTTCGGGGTGCCGGTGCGCGCGTAGTCGAAGCCTGCGCGAGTGTCGCCCGGGGTGTCCATCATGAAGGTCGAGGTCTGGAAGATCGGAGCCACAACCGAACCGGTGTGCGCTTCGGGCATAGCCCCCGAGTGCACCGATCGGGTCGAGATTCCGGCGGGTGTTGTGGGCTCGGTGGCAAATGAACTCACGGCGGATCCTTCCTTCACTGATGGTGACCGCTGCTTCTGCGGTCACCATCAGTCTGCTCTGCCGTGGACCCCACGCGCGCGCTCCATGACGCGCGCGGTCATTCCACGTCATAATGTCCGTCATCTTTCGACGCAGAACGTCACCATCACCCGCCGAGTCGGCTCGCCGTCCCATGTGACCGTGGCCCTACCGACGCCCGTTCTTCGCCGAGGCGGCTCACTGTCCCGGGTGCCCGGCCCCCGCGGCGACCGGTCTCGGCCGTTCACCCGGCGAGGAGCTCCCGACGGTCGGACGCCGCCGACACAGCGTCGAGAATCGCCGAGGCGATGCGCTCGTTGTCAGCGAATACCGACGCACCCGTGTGCGGACGACAGCAGGTTCTCCAGCGGTCGGTCGGGGTGAGACAGGTCGAACAGATCCGCCGAGTCGGTGAGGACCTCCCGCGCCGAGGTAGCGGTCGTCGCGAATCCGGCACGGTCTCTCACTGCATCGGCCTGACTGGACTGGCCCTCGTCCTCGTTCCATGGCTCCCAGTCGTTCTGGCGAGAACGTCGACGGCGATGCCGGCACCGGCGAGGACTGCCAGGGACAGTCTCTCCCCCGCCGACCGATACTTCCGAGGGATACCGTCCACCGGTCACCTCAAACTCGCCGCGGCCGATCGTGTGAGAATGGCGGTGAGCACGCCCGACCACGCGGCCGACTCGCTCGGCGACAGACGCCGAGCCCGGGCCCGCCGGTAAAAGGAGAGAACCGTGACGATCGCCTTCGCGAAGACCTCACTGCCCATCATCGGTGCCCCCATGGCCGGTGGGACGACGACACCCGAACTCACCGAAGCGGTCGCCCGGGCCGGCGGATTCCCATTCGTCGCTGGCGGCTATCTCACCGCCGAGGCTCTCGCTCCTCTCGTCGAGAGGATGCGTGAAGCGACCTCGAACTTCGGCGTCAATCTCTTCGCTCCGAATCCCGTTCCCGTCGATCGAGAGGCTTTCGACGACTTCGTCAGTGCGCTCGAACCGGCCGCTGCCGCCCGCGGGATCACGCTCGAACCCGAACCGGTTGAGGATGACGACCATTTCGACGACAAGCTCGACTGGCTCACCGAGCACCCCGTCCCCCTGGTCTCGCTGACGTTCAATCTGCCCACCGCCGAGGCGGTCGACCGCCTCCACGCCGTCGGCACTCAGGTCGTCGCCACCGTCACCTCGGTCCCCGAGGCCCGTGCGGCCTCCGAAGTCGGGGTCGACGGGCTCATCGTCCAGGGGCCGCGTGCCGGCGGACATTCGGGTACGGCCGATCCGACGCGGACCATCGAGGACCGCGCGACCGTCGATCTCGTCCGTGACATCCTCGCCGAGGTGGACCTGCCCGTGGCAGCCGGAGGCGGAGTCGACGGTGAGGCAATGGTGGGTGACCTCCTCGGTGCTGGGGCGAGCGCCGTCGTCGTCGGCACCCTGCTGCTGCGCTCCGACGACGCGGGCACAACACCGACGCATCGGGCCGCACTCGCCGCCGACGAGTTCACGGAGACGCGGCTGACCAGGGCGTTCACGGGACGGCCGGCGCGGGCACTGGTCAATGACTTCGTGCGGACGTTCGACTCGATCGCCATCGACGCGTACCCGGCGGTGCACCATCTGACGAAAGAGTTCCGCGCCGCGGCGAAGAAGGCCGATGACCCGCACGGCCTGCACCTGTGGGCCGGGACCGGCTACCGCAGCGCCCAGGAAGGATCGGCGGAGACCATCGTCAAGAACCTCGGCGCCGGATTCGCCCGCGAGTAGTCAACGAGCCGGCGTACCCCGCACACGCCCCTCTCCGAACCGCGCCGCTCAGCTCCCGGTGACGACCAACCCGGAGTCGTCGGCGGCGACGACGATCTGGGTACGGTCGCGCAGTCCCAGCTTCGACAAGATCCTCGAGACGTGAGTGTTCACGGGGACGGACGCGGGTGGGCACGGCCACCTCGGCGGAGGTTTCGGCATCAGGGGATGCGCGAACGCGTCGAAGCCTTGGACGGGAGCCTGCAGGTGGGGCCGACTCAACACCGCCTCAGGTACGTGTCGAGCATCCGGTGCCATACTGGAAATCCCCTCCTGCTTTCCCTTCTGGAAGGACTGTCGCCCCATGTCACAGCCGCCTCCCGCCGCTTCTGCACCTCCGCCCTCGTCGGCGACCGCCTCGGCGTCGGATCCGAAGGCACCGAGACGATCGGTGCGTATCCTGCGGCGCACGATCGCCATCGTCATCGTCGTGGCCTTCAGCCTGGCAGCGGCCGGCGGGATCATCGTCCTCCTCGGCGACATCGAGTCCGAAACGACGTATAAAGTCATCGGCACCACGGCTCTGACCGGCGCCGTCAGTGTCGCAGCGTTCTGCGGCGCCACGCTCATCGGTCGCCGGACCCAGTGGTTCGGAATCGTCACGATCGGCATGGCTGCAGTCACGATGGCGCTGAGTCTGTGGTTCCTCTGGGGTGATCCATTGGGTGGACCGGATAACTACGATGTCTGGGACTTCCTGTTCAAAACCCTGTCCTCGTTCGCACTCCTCACCGCTGTCGCCTCGATATCCGCGCTCATTCTGCTGTTGGTGCCCCGGTCCTGGATGGTGCGGATCGGGCTGCCGATCACGCTCGGCCTGCTTGGCCTCGGCACGAGCCTGGTTCTCGTCACGATCTGGGTGGAGTCGGCGTGGGAACTCGAGTGGCTGACCCGCCTCAACGGGATCGTGTGGATCCTCGCCGCACTCGGGGTCGTCGTCGTGCCGCTGACCTCGCTGCTGCTCAGGGCCGGGTCGAAGCCTGCGCGCGCCGACCGCGCCGGCGAGACGTCAGCCCGATCGACTCAACCGTCGTCGTCCGAGCCGTCGTCCCAACCGGCGCCGGCCCTGTCGCCTTCGACGCTCGATCGCATCAACGCCGCTGCGCGGGCCGAGGGCATCACTGCAGATGAGCTCATCGATCGGCTTCTGACCGCGGAGCCTCGAACCCCTTCGGCAGACGAGAGTCGATGAAACCTGCGACGAAGGCGCCGAGGACGAGCAGGATGAGGAGCGCGATCATGCCGGCGAAGTTCGACAGCACGGGGTTCTTGAAATCGAACAGTCCCGGCCAGATGGCGTAGACGACCACACAGCACACGCCCACGAATCCGAACACGTTGAGCGTCGCCTGGCCCGTGGACCGTGCGCGCTTCCCGCTGTGCTTTGAGGCTTTCTCTTCGGGGGTGCCGAACTCGGCGTCGGGTGTCGTCCCTGCCGCCTCCGCTCTGTCTTTGACCTCGTGGAGGACGGTGAGGACCTGGTCTTCTTCACACCCGCGCTTGCGCAGGTTCTGGGCGAGCTCGCTGTAGTAGCTCATGACAGGTTCGCTTTCGTTTCGGTGTCGGCGTTCACGTCGCTGTCCACCGCGGTTTCCTCGTTCTCTGGGCTGTCCCCGCTGGGACGCCTCGGTTCACGGTCGGTCGGGCCGCCTCGGCGAAAGGACGATCCGCTTCGGCGGCGATGATCGAGGACGACGACGGTGCCGAAGATGATCGGAGCCGCGATCGACATGACGACCTCCATCGTCGGTGCGCTCGTCGCATTGAGGTCGGCACCGGCGAGCAAACCCAGACCGAACGCGAAGACGTTGTTGACGATGTGGAAGGCGATTGCCGCCTCGAGACCGCCGGTGATGATGGTCAGGGTGCCGACGATGACGGCGAAGATGCCGACGTCGATGAGTCCCGGCAGGTCATAGACGTGGCCGACGACGAAGACCGGCACGGGGATGAGCACGGCCCACGCGGGGTGGCGCAGCCATGAGCCGATGATGTTCATGGCCAGGCCGCGGAAGACGATCTCCTCGGCCGTCGCCTGGAAGGGCACGAGGAGGATGATTGCGACGAGCATGGCGAGCACGTGGCTGTTCCACTCGACTCCCGAAGTCAGATCGCCCATCGCCCCGTCGGAGAAGGTGACCATGACGAGCGCACAGACCACCCATACGGCCGCGCCGACCAGCAGATAAAGGCCGAGCCGCCCCCATCGCATGCCGCCGCGGAGCGAGAACATCGAGGAGAACAAGCGCCGGTAGATGCATAGGGTCGCGAGCTCGGCGGTCGGCCACATGAGGATCACGCTGATGAGTCCGAAGAGGATGCCGGTGGTCGTGTTCATGTCGATGAGCTGGTCCGACCACGCGTTGAAGTCGCTGTCGGCGCCGAGGGCGAACAGTGCCCAGAGGAAGAAGCCGACGAAGAGGACGACTATTGCGATGAGGTAGAACACCGCGGCCAGGACGGCCACGAGGAGCGGTTTGTACCACCGGTTGCCTGGCAATGCGGCGAACTGACGATGGTAGTGCAGTGTGTGGGGTTGAGTTCTCATGTCTCCACCCTTTCGAAACCGGCGGCCGCCCACCATCGGTCAAGGGCATGATTCATGTCATCCGATCGGATGAATGCGCCTATCAGAAGTCCTTCGGCCGGGTCCCGGCAGCCCCGGCGACGGACACATCTCATCCTTTCGGACGACAGATTCCCGGCCCTCACCCCGGTAGGCTCGAAGGGTGACACCTCGCCCCGCCCGCCGCTCTCTCGCGCATGCCCTGATCTGGACAGGCATCTCCGCGGTCATCGGCGTGCTCCTCCTCATCATCGTCGTCGGAATCGAGTGGCCGGACCTCGACAGTGCAGCAGCCCAGGATGACGCTCTCTTCTTCGAGTTCCTCATCCACCTCGTCTTCGGTTTCATCGCCCTCCTCTGTCTGCCATTCGTCCTCTTCTGCGACGGACGCCGAGTTCCGCGCAAGCAGCTGCGGCCGAAGGTCCTGGCCGCAGAGAAGCTGCGCGAATTCCTCACCGTCACCGGTCACGGCGGTGAGGACTTCCTTGCCGTCGACGGTTCGGTAGAGTCGCTTCAGCGCCGCACAGGTGGCTGGATTCCCATCGTTCTCGGAATCATCGGGATCTTCTGCGGGACGATCAGTGCCATGGGTGCGGCCGCCGCATCGATCATCATCGTGTCCTTGTCGGCCCGACGCAGCTGGTCGCTCGACTTCGTCGCCCTCATCGCCGCTCTGGCCGCGTTCTCTTCGACGTTCCTCCTCACTCCGCAGGCGGCGGGAGCCTTCGAGCTTCCCATCTTCGTCTTCGGCGGCGTCATCTACGCCGTGTTCGTCATCATCGGTGTCATCCGCGGATCTCGTGAGCAGGGCTTCATCGATTCCGCCGCGCAGAACCTGCTGCGCGGACGCTCCCGGCAGGACCGTGCCATCGCCGAGGTGCGCCGCGGTATCGCCCGCGACATGCACGATTCGCTGTCCCACCACCTCTCCGTCATCGCGATGTACTCCGGTGCCCTGTCCGTGCGGGCGGACCTCGACCCCGACGAGGTCCGTGAAAGCGCCCGCCTCATCGCCGATGCGGCCCGCCGCTCCGGCGTCGAACTCCGGGAGGTGCTCACCATGCTCCGCAGCGACGATCAGGGCACGGTCATCGACCCCGACATCGACCGCCTCGTCGCGGCCAGGGGCGACACCGCCGAGCTGCGTTACCTCGAGCCGGTGACCGCCGCAGTCCTCCACCGGTGCGGGGCGCTTGAGCGCACGACGATCTACCGCTTCGTCCAGGAGGCGATCACGAATGCCGTCAAGCATGCCCCGGGCCAGAAGGTGACGATCAAGGTCGGCTTCGACGAGGCGGACGGCCACCTCGAGCTCGTCGCCAGCAATCCGCACACGGGCCTGGCCCCGGCGTTCCGCGCCGGAGCGCAGCAGCTCGTCTCCGGATCCGGGTTGGGACTGCTCGGCCTGCGGGAGAGAATGGAGGCCATGGGCGGCGATCTCACCGTGACGACCACTCCGGAGTTCACCCTCCGTGCCCGCATCCCCGTCGATGCCGACATCGTCTCCGACGGCGACGCTCTGGGTATGACCGAATCGACCGATTCCCCCGACGAGCAGGAGACGCAGCCATGAGCATTCGGGTTCTCATCGCCGACGACGAATCGCTCATGCGCTCGGGCCTCAGGCTCCTCCTCGGCGCGGCGACCGATATCGACGTCATCGCCGAGGCAGTCGACGGTGTCGAAGCCATCGACCTCGCCCGCCGACTGAGTCCCGACCTCGTGCTCATGGACATCCGGATGCCCCGGCTCGACGGACTCGAAGCCGCACAGACCCTGTTGAGCGAGCCCGAACACCCGCAAGTGCTCATGCTCACGGCCTTCGGCACCGACGATTTCATCCACCGCGCCCTGCAGTCCGGGGCGGCCGGTTACATCCTCAAGGACACCCCACCGGAAGAGCTCATCAACGCCGTTCGCGCGGCTGCCGACGGCACCCGCACCCTGTCGGCGACCGCCCTGGCCACGTTGATGTCGTCCCGTCCGGCCGCCTCGGCGCCGAGTGTGGATCCGCTGGCAAATCTGTCGACCAGGGAACGGGAGATCGCCGAGGCGGTCGCGCAGGGTATGACGAACGCGCAGGTGGCGCGGTCGCTGTTCGTCTCGACGGCGACGGTGAAGACCCACTTGGCGCGCATCTTCGACAAGCTCGAGGTGACCTCGCGGGTGCAGCTGGCGCTGCTCGTCAACGCCCGCCGCTGACAATTCCACTCAACAGCAGAGCCGCCCCTCCGCGACTGCGGAGACGGGCGGCTCTGTCGGTTGGGCGATCCTCGGCGAGGAATTCCTCGGGGAAGGAGGGCATCCTCGGTGATGGTGTCAGCCGATCATTTCGGGGCCATGCGGATGGCGCCATCGAGGCGGATCGTCTCCCCGTTGAGCATCGGGTTGGCGACGATCGATTCGACGAGCTGGGCGTACTCGGCGGGCTTGCCCAGGCGGGCCGGGTGCGGCACGGACTTGCCGAGGGATTCCTGCGCCTCGGCGGGCAGACCGGCCATCATCGGGGTCTCGAAGATGCCGGGGGCGATGGTGACGACGCGGATGAGGCTGGCGGCGAGCTCGCGGGCCATCGGCAGGGTCACCGCGGCCACGGCGCCCTTGGACGCCGAGTAGGCGATCTGGCCGATCTGGCCGTCGAAGGCCGCCACCGATGCGGTGTTGATGATGACTCCGCGCTCTTCGCCGTCCGCTTCCTGGTTCTGCATGGCTGCGGCGGCGAGGCGGCAGACGTTGACGGTGCCGACGATGTTGATGTTCAGCACCTTCTGGAATGCTTCGAGCGGCAGCGGGCCCTTGCGGGAGACGAGCTTTCCGGGGGTGGCGACACCGGCACAATTGACGACCACACGGAGGGCGCCGAGCCCGGTGGCGGTGTCGACGGCGGCCTGAACCTGTTCTTCGTTCGTCACATCGGCGGTGACGAAGTGGGCGGAGTCGCCGAGTTCGGCGGCGGCCTGCTGTCCCACCTCGGCGTTGAGGTCGACCATGACGACCTGGGCTCCGGCGGCCAGGAGGCGTTCGGTGGTGGCGCGGCCGAGACCGGAGGCTCCGCCGGTGACGAGGGCGACGGTGTTCGTGAGATCCATGAGTGTCCTTTGCATCGCAGAGTGAACGATTGATCACTGCGACTCTAACGCAGATGTGGGGACGGTCACTGTGCGCGGTCGGGTGGGGCCGCCTCGGCGAGGGATTGCTTTGACGACGGCGACGGTCGACGCGGGGACGACAAAGCCCGCCGGTCGGGCGACCGGCGGGCCTGACTCAGCTCAGCTGCGCGGGCGGGCTCAGGCGGCCTGCTCCTCGGCGCCGGCTTCGCGCACGGACTTCAGTGCCTCACCCCAGGCGACGATGTCGTCGACCATGGAGGCGAACGGGGCGGCCGAGACCTCGGTCGGGGCGAACGTGCCGTCGGCGACGTCGGTGAAGATCGAGAACGACGCCTGGTCGCGGACGACGGCGAGCTTGTAGTTCGCGAGGATGTGGCGCAGGTGCTCAGCGGCGCGCACTCCCTTGTCGGCGCCGTAGTTAACGATGCCGGCGACCTTGTGGTTGAACTCGGTGGCGACGAAGTCGAGGGCGTTCTTCAGCGAGCCGGAGATCGAGTGGTTGTACTCGGGGGTGACGAAGATGAAGGCATCGAACTCTTCGAGCTTCGCGCCCCAGGCCTTCGTGTGGTCGTTGGCGTACATCTTCGCACCCGCGGGCACGACCTCGTCGAGGAGGGGCAGGTCGAAGCTGCCGAAGTCGACGACCTCGGCACGGACATCGTCATTGGAAACCAGCTGCTGCTCGACCCAGTTCACGATCTGCGGGTTGAGCGCCTGCGGGCGGGAAGTTCCGGGAATGATGGCAATGTTGAGCATATGCGTCCTCAATTCGTTGAGCGGTGCCCGCCGGCCGGACGGCCATGGCGGTCGAGTTCACGGGCAGAGCCTGCGACCTCGGCGCACCGAGTCGGCTGCAACTCCACCGTGGCCAACATTGTTGAACACTCAATCATTCCCGGACAGAGAGTGACGCTGGTCACCGGTTGAGGCTGGGTCAGGTCACTGACCAGGCACTGCTCGATCACTGTTCCGGTGACGGAGCCATACGAAGTCCGCGACCCGTCGCAACGGACGCCGAACACGGTGATACCGTAATTCCCCGCGAAATCAGGCCCGCAGAGACCACCGGTCGTGTATGGTCGTTGGGCAAGTGAAAGACTGTTCGTTAAAAAGTCGGCTTCGACCAAAAACTAGGCAAGGAGTCCGGTCATCGTGCGCTCAACCAACGGCCGCAACAATATTCTCCGCTCGGCCCGGGACACCTTCGCGGACAAAGGATTCGACGGCGCGTCCATCCGCGACATCGCGCAGACAGCAGGCCTGAGCCTCTCTGCGCTCTACTACTACTTCCCGTCCAAACAGGAAGCGCTCTACGAACTCGTCCACACAGCGTATACCTGGTACGTCGAACACTGCCGGGCGGTCATCAGTGACGTCGATGACGATCCTGTCGACCAGCTGGCCGTGGCGGTGCGCTACCTCGCCCGCTACCGGATGGAGAACGTCTCGGTCTCCACCGTGCTGCTGCGCGACACCGAACGGCTCACCGGCGACAACGCCGTCCGCGTCAAGGGACTCCAGCGGGAGGCTCGCGAGATCATGGGCGATATCGTCCAGCCAGGCATGGACTCGGGTCAGTTCCACGTCAGCAGTGCGGCTCTGGCCACTCGCGCCATCCACTCGATCTGCAACTCGCTCTCGCTGTGGTACCGGCCGACGGGTGACCTGACGCCTGACATGATCGAGCGCGACTTCACTCAGTACTCGATGCGCATCCTCGGAATCGACCCCGACGAGGCCGAACTCGACCGCCTGCTGGCCCTGCCGGTCAACCAGGCCGGAATGCTCGACTTCATCGCCGACACCAACTGACCCCTTACTACCTGACGGCGGCGCAGCAACCTCGCGCGAGGTTGCTGCGCCGCCGTCAGGTAGTAATTAGGGAGTGGTGCGGAGGGTTCTTGCCAGTTCGCGGCGTTCCGCCTGCTCGGCCGGGTCCGGGACCGGCAGGGAGGCGATGAGGCGCTTCGTGTAGTCGTTGTCCGGTGACCCGAGCACCTGCTCGCCCGTGCCCTCTTCGACCAGCTCGCCGTGGAAGAGCACCCCGATGCGGTCGGAGAGCATGTCGACAACGGCGAGGTCGTGGCTGATGAACAGCGCCGCGAAGTCGAAGCGGTTCTGCAGCTCGACGAAGAGCTCGAGCACCTTCGCCTGCACGGACACGTCGAGCGCGGAGGTCGGTTCATCGGCGATGAGCAGCTCCGGATCGAGCGCCAGACCGCGCGCCAGCGACGCCCTCTGCCGCTGGCCGCCGGAGAGCTCATGCGGATATCGTGCCGCATACGCCTTCGGCAGCTGCACGGAGTCGAGGAGTTCGAGCACTCGCTGCGACCGGTCGGACGGACTCATCTCCCGCCGGTGGATCGCGAACGGTTCGGCGATGCACTCCCCGATCGACAGATGGGGGTTGAATGAGGCCGCCGGGTCCTGGAACACGAATCCGATCCGTCGCCGGATCTTCGAGAACTCACGCTCCTTGAACCCGACCATCTCGTGCCCGAGCACTTCGAGACTGCCGCCGCTGGCCCTGGTCAGGCCCGCGATCGCGCGTCCGATCGTGGTCTTGCCCGATCCCGATTCACCGACGAGTCCGTAGACCTCGCCGGCCTTGATGTCGAAGCTGACCTTCTTCACGGCGTGGAAATCCGACTTGCCGAACCCTCCTGGGTAGACGATGTCGAGCCCGCGCGCGGTCACGATCGATTCGCGCGCGTCCCTTTTCTTCGCCGAGGCGGTCCCCGCCGAGGTCTCCCTCGCTGAGTCGGTACGTGGCGAGTCTGTGCCGGCCGCCTCGGGGTCCGTCGTCGACGGATCCCCCGTGGCCGCACCGGTCTGTGCTCCCGCCTCGGCGGCGGCCGCCTTGCGACTGCCGGCCACGGTCGACCCGATCCGCGGCACAGCGGCGAGCAGTTCGCGAGTGTACTGCTCCTGCGGATCGTTGAAGAGCTGTTCGACCGACGAGACCTCGACGAGGTCTCCGCGCAGCATCACGGCCACCCGATCGGCGAGGTCGGCGACGACGCCCATGTTATGGGTGATGAGCACGATGGCAGTGCCCGTCTCGTCGCGCAGTTCGCGCAGCAGGTCGAGGATCTCCGCCTGCACGGTGACGTCGAGGGCGGTGGTCGGTTCGTCGGCGACGATGAGCTTCGCCCCCAGGGCCAACGCCATCGCGATGACGATGCGCTGCTTCTGCCCGCCGGAGAACTGGTGCGGGTAGTAGTCGAAACGGCTTTCGGCATCGGGAATTCCGACCCGCTGCATCGCCCTGACGACGCGCGCCTTGAGGTCGGCCCTGCTCGCCTTCCGATCATGCGCGCGCAGACCTTCGGCGATCTGCCACCCGACCGTGTAGACGGGATTGAGCGCGGTCGACGGCTCCTGGAAGACCATCGCCACATCCCGGCCGCGCATGGCTCGCAGCTCATCTGCGGAAACGCTGAGCACGTTCGCACCCGAGATGACGACAGCACCAGAGCGCTCCGCCGTCTCGGGCAGCAGGCCGAGGATGGACCGGGCGGTCACGGTCTTGCCCGACCCCGACTCGCCCACGATCGCCAGCACCTCACCGGGCGAGACGGACAGCGACACGTCCTTGACGGCGTGAACGTCGCCGCCGTCGGTGGAGAAGGTGACGTCGAGACCGTCGACGTCGAGGATGCTGCCCGTCGCCGAGGCGGTCTGCTCGTGTTTCTGCTTGCTCATGCCGTGACCTCCGCGGGCTTGACGTTCTTGACCTTGGCTTTGCGTCGTACGCGCAGACGCGGGTCGTTGAGGTCGTTCATCGACTCACCGACCAGGGTGATTCCCAGCACCGTGAGCACGATGGCCAGGCCTGGGAACACCGCCGTCCACCACACACCGGAGGTGACGTCCGGCAGCGCCTTGTTGAGGTCGTATCCCCATTCCGACGCCGAGGTGGGTTCGATTCCGAAGCCCAGGAACCCGAGCCCGGCGAGAGTGAGAATCGCCTCGGAGGCGTTGAGTGTGAAGATCAACGGCAGGGTGCGGGTGGCGTTGCGGAAGATGTGCTTGGAGATGATGCGCGCCTTCGAGGCACCGAGCACGATCGCCGATTCGACGAAGGGTTCGGCCTTCAGCCGCAGGGTCTCGGCCCGCACCACGCGGAAGTACTGCGGAATGAAGACGACCGTGATCGAGAACGCGGCCGCCGCGATTCCGCCCCAGGCACTCGATTGTCCGCCGGAGATGGCGATCGACATGACCAGTGCCAGCAGCAGGGTCGGGAATGCGTAGACGGCATCGGCGATGACGACGAGGATGCGGTCGAGCCAGCCGCCGATGTAGCCGGAGATGAGTCCGAGGATGACACCGGCGAACAGGGACATGACCACGGCCACGACGATGACGGCGACTGCGGTCTGCGCGCCCCAGACGACACGGGAGAAGACGTCGTAGCCGCCGACCGTGGTGCCCCAGATATGGGTGCCGCCGGGGGGCAGCTTCGACCCGAAGTTGCCTTCGGAGGTGCCCAGCTGGTTGAAGCCGTAGGGGGCGATGAGAGGAGCGAAGATCGCGCAGATGATGACGATTCCGCTGAGGATGAGTCCGGTGATGAGCATTCCGCGCTGCAGGCCGACGGACTGGCGCAGATGGGAGACGATCGGCAGGCGGGAGAACCAGGATTTCCTGGCTCTGTCGTCGAACGCGACTGCCGGTGCTCCGGAGCCGGGAGCCACCTCGGCGACGGTCTGGGTCGGATCATCCGGGCCTGGGTTCTGCGGGTTGTCTGGAGTGGACATCAGTACCTCACTCTCGGGTCGATGAATGCGGCGATGACGTCGACGAGGAAGTTCGTGACCGCGACGATGACGGCGAGGAACACGACGATTCCCTGGACGGCCACGAAGTCGCGGGCGGTGAGGTACTCGGCGAGTTTGAAGCCGAGCCCCTTCCATTCGAACGTCGTCTCGGTGAGCACGGCGCCGGCGAGCATGAGCGCGATCTGCATGCCCATGACCGTGATGATCGGGATCAGCGCCGGGCGGTAGGCGTGCTTCGTGACCAGGCGATATTCGGAGATTCCGCGGGAGCGGCCGGAGTCGATGTACTGCTGTTCGAGCGTGCCGATGAGGTTCGTGCGCACGAGCCTGAGGAACACCCCTGCGGTGAGCACGCCGAGGGCGATCGCCGGCAGCACGGCATGAGCGAGCACGTCGGCCACGACGGAGAAGTTGCCGATGCGCAGAGCGTCGATGAGATAGAAGTGCGTGGGCCCGACGACACCGGACATGATGTATTCGGTCTCCGTGGTGCCACGGCCGGCGACCGGCAGGATCGGCAGGAAGACGCCGAAGATGAGTTTGAGGATCATGCCGGCGAAGAACACCGGAGTCGCATAGCCCAGGATCGCGAGCACACGCAGCGCGGCGTCGGGGGCCTTGTCGCGGTGGTAGGCGGCGAGCATGCCCAGCGGGATGCCGAGGATGAACGCGACGATGAGCGCGTAGAAGACGAGTTCGACGGTCGCTGCCCCGTAGTTGAGCAGGATCGACGACACCGGCTGCCCGTCGGAGACCGCGGTGCCGAAGTCGCCTTTGAGCAGGTTGCCCAGGTATTCGAAGTACTGGACGAGGATGGGCCGGTCGTAGCCGGCGGCGTGGACGCGCTCGGCCAGCTGCGCCTTCGTCAGGCGTCCGCCCAGCGCTGCGGTGATCGGGTCACCGGTGATGCGCATGAGGAAGAACACCAAAGTGGTGAGAATGAAGATCGTGGGAATGATGAGGAGGAAGCGGATGAGGACGTAACGTCCCAGTCCGCCCCCAGCGGGCTTCTTGACCGCGACCGAAGTCTCGGCGGCCTCAGCCCCTGGTTCGCTGATGGCAGCAGACATGTGTTCCTTCTGGGATGTGTTTCGATGCGCTCGCGGCCGAGTGACGGACATCGGCCACCTCGGTGCGGGTCACCGCAGGTGTACGGAGCTGACCGCGAACGCGCCACGAGGTGCAGGCGGCCGGATCGGCTCACCTGCACCTCGTGTGGGTGATCACTTGCTCAGCAGTGCCAGACGGAACTGGAAAGCGGGGTCGAGGGTGTCGTCGACGCCCTTGACGTCCTTGCCGGACACGGCGATCTGGTTGCCCTGCAGCAGCGGCAGAGTCGGCAGCTCGTCGGCCAACTGGCCTTGGATCTTCTTCAGGGCCTCTTCGCGCTTGCCTTCATCGGCAATCGAGGACTGTGCGTTGAGTTCCTTGTTCATCGCCTCGTCACGGTAGTGGTTGGCGAGGAACGACGGAGTCTCATCCGTGTCGTAGAAGAACGGCACGAGGTAGTTGTCGGCATCCGAGTAGTCCGGGAACCAACCCAGCTGGTACATCGGGTAGACGTCGTCGGTGCGGTTTTTATTGTACTGCACCCACTCCGTCGACTGGAGTTTGACCTTGAACAGACCGGTCTTGTCCAGCTGGTCCTTCACCAGGGCGTACTCATCGCCCGAGGACGGGCCGTAGTGGTCCGGGTTGTACTGCAGGTTGAGCTCGACCGGGGTCTTGACTCCGGCGTCCTTGAGCGCCTTCTTCGCCTTGGCGACATCGGCTCCGCCCTTGCCGTCGCCGTATTCGGACTTCAGCGGCTCATCAGCACCGGGCAGCCCCTCGGGCACATGCGAGTACAGCGGGGTAAAGGTGTCCTTGTAGACCTGGCTGGCGATGGCCTGACGGTCGACGGAGTCGGCCATGGCCCTGCGGACCGCGAGCGCCTTCTTCTCATCGGCTTCATCGGCCTTTGCTCCGAATGGCATCGTGTCCATGTTGAACACGATGTAGCGGATCTCGCCGCCGGGACCCTTGTGGACCTTGAGGGCCTCGTTCTTGCCGAGGTCCTCGACGTCGGTGGCCGACAGTGAGCGCCAGGCCACGTCGATGGTTCCTTCTTGGACATCGAGCTTCATGTTGTTCGCGTCCGAGTAGTACTTCATCTGCACGGTCTCGGTCTTCGCCGGCTCGATGAATCCCTTGTAGTCCGGGTTCGCCTTGTAGGTGATCAGCTCGTTGAACTTGAAGCCGTCGATCGTGTACGGGCCGGCGAATGCTTTGCTGTCGACGATCTCCTGATCCTTCGTGACCTTGTCAGGCGAGAACACGTCCTCATCGACGATCGGACCGGCGGCGCTGGCCAGCACTCCCGGCCAGGTCTGGTCGTTCTTGCGTTTGAGGTTGAAGATGACCGTCTTCTCATCCGGGGTCTCCACGGACTTCAGGCCGCCCAGCAGCGAGGACGGTCCGTTGGGGTCCTGGATCTTCAGCTGCCGGTCGAAGGAGAACTTCACGTCGGAGGAGGTCAGTTCGTTTCCGTTGGCATATTTGAGCCCGTCCTTGAGCTTGACCTCGTACTTCGTCGGCTCGGTGAAGTCAGCCGATTCGGCGATCGAGGGGTTGAGCTCGGCCGTGCCCGGCTTGTAGGCGAGGATGTACGGGTAGATCTGCTGTTCGACGAGCGAGCTTCCGTTGTCGTACGCCGCAGCCGGGTCGAGCGCCACGACCTTGTCCGTGGTTCCGACCGTGAGCATGCCGCCCTCGTCGTCTCCACTGCCGCCTCCGGTCGTCGAGGTCGAGCAGGCGGAGAGGAGCAGTGCGCCCGCCGCAGCGATGGCTGCGGCCTTAGCGCCAGTTCGTCGTTTCATCGTGTTCCTGTCTTTCACAAGTGCTCTTCGTGTCTTCTGTGCTCGAAGAGATCCGCACCACATCATACGGTTCCCGTACCAAATAGTGAACTGACGCACATGAAGTGATCCGCTTCGCAATGACTTCGCAACAATTCGCCGAGGCGGTCCTGCCCCGGCGCAGCGCGACGGGAAGCCGCCTCGGCGAATGCGATTTGCGTCACCGATGACAATCGGCTTCACTAATGAGGTGCATCACAGAGACCGCTAGGGAACCTCTCGTGATTCCGGTCGCTCAGCAGCGGGCCGGCGCTCCGGCACAGACGCTAGACAAGCAACACCGTGTCGGCGATCCCGATACGGAAGAACGAATGGAGAAGCGTGTCCGCTTTCATCGACTGGCTCAATGGGGTGGTGTGGTCGTCCGCCCTCGTCTACCTGTGCCTCGGCGCGGGTGTCTATTTCACGATCCGCTCACGGGTTGTGCAGATCCGCCAGATCCCCGCCATCTTCAGGCAGATGTTCAGGGGCAAGAGCTCCAATGAGGGCGTCTCGTCCTTCCAGGCTCTGGCGATCTCGCTCGCCGGTCGCGTCGGCGTCGGCAATATCGCCGGTGTCGCCACCGCCATCGGCTTCGGCGGCCCCGGCGCCGTCGTCTGGATGTGGATCTCGGCTCTCCTCGGTGCCTCGACGTCCTACGTCGAGTCCACGCTGGGCCAGATCTTCAAGGAGCAGGACCCTCGCACCGGCGAGTACCGCGGCGGCCCCGCTTTCTACATCGAGAAGGCCTACCGCCACACCAAGGCTCGCGGCCTGTTCAAGGTCTACGGCATGGTCTTCGCCGCCGTGACCGTCATCGCCATGTCGTTCATGCTGCCGGGCATCCAGTCCAATGCGATCTCCGGCGCCGTCGAGAATGCTTGGAGCATTCCGACCTGGGGCACCGCAATCGCTCTGGTCATCATCATGGGCTTCATCGTCGTCGGCGGCATCAAGCGCATCGCACACTTCGCTTCGCTGGCTGTGCCTTTCATGGCCGTCATCTACATCATTGCGGCCATCGCCGTGACCATCATCAATGCTGATCAGATCGTTCCGGTCCTCCAGCTGATGTTCACCTCGGCCTTCGGCATCGACGCCGGACCGGAAGCGGCCTTCGGCGGCATCATCGGTATGGCGGTCCAGTGGGGCGTACAGCGCGGCATCTACTCGAACGAAGCCGGACAGGGCACCGGGCCTCACGCGGCATCGGCCGCCGAGGTCTCCCACCCGTCGAAACAGGGACTCGTGCAGGCCGGCTCGGTCTACATCGACACCCTCTTCGTGTGCTCGGCGACGGCGTTCATGATCCTCTCGACCGGCATGTACAAGGTCTTCGACGCCGACGGCACCACGATCATCGGCACCGGCCGCGGCCAGCTGGCCGAGGAGATCGCAGCGACCCCGGGCGAGAAGTGGCCGCAGGCGGGGCTCGACTCGATGATCCACGGTCTCGGCGCCGGGTTCATCGCGATCTCGATCTTCCTCTTCGCGCTGACCACGATCGTCGCCTACTACTACATGGCCGAGACCAACCTCGTGTACCTGCTCGGCAAGGCCAAGAACACCATGGTGCTCGCGGTCGGCAAGCGCGTGCTGCAGCTGCTCATCCTCATCGCCGTCGCCGTCGGCGCGATGTCGACAGCCGGCAGTGCCTGGGCGCTCGGTGACATCGGCGTGGGCCTCATGGCCTGGCTGAACATCATCAGCATCCTCATCCTGCAGCAGCCGGCGTTCAAGCTCCTGCGCGACTTCGAACGCCAGACCAAGCTCGGCTTGGACCCGGTGTTCGAGCCCGAGAAGATCGGCGTGCGCAACGCCGACTTCTGGGATCAGCGGGTGGCTCGCCTCAAGGCCGGCGAGGCGGTGCCCAAAGGCTGACGCGAAGCGCGACCGGGCTGCAGGCCACTCGGCAGGCAGTCCGATCGGCAGACAACTCGTCCGCCGATCCGAGGGACGATACGAGGCCCGGGACAATGGCGTCCCGGGCCTCGTACATTCCACAGTGGAATCTCGCCGAGAAACGGGCTGACTGTCGAGACACGGGTGTCCACGTGCGTTTCTCGACGCTTGGCCCGTTTCTCGACGGTTCAGCATGCGCAGCGGCCGCCGCCCGAAATCGGGCGACGGCCGCTGTCGGTTCGTGAGGCAGACCCTGCTGCGCTCCGGCCCACTAGCCGAGCTAGCTGAGCCGGCTGAGACTCACTTATGCAGGCTGGTGCCGGCCGAGCCGAGGTTCTGGCAGGCTTCGACGATGCGCTCGGCCATGCCCTTCTCTGCGGCCTTGCCGTAGGAGCGCGGGTCGTAGAGCTTCTTGTCGCCGACCTCACCGTCGATCTTGAGCACTCCGTCGTAGTTGCGGAACATGTGCTCGACGACGGGGCGCGTGAAGGCGTACTGGGTGTCGGTGTCGATGTTCATCTTCACGACTCCGTGGCGGACCGCCTCGGCGATCTCTTCCGCACTCGATCCGGAACCGCCGTGGAAGACGAGGTCGAACGGAGCTTTCTTGCCGACTTCGGCGCCGACCTTCTCCTGGATCTCACCGAGGAGTTCGGGGCGCAGCTTCACATTGCCGGGCTTGTACACACCGTGGACGTTTCCGAAGGTCAGAGCCGTGAGGTAACGGCCCTTCTCGCCGGTGCCCAGGGCACGCGCGGTGGCCAGCCCATCCTCGACGGTGGTGTAGAGCTTGTCGTTGATCTCGTTCTCGACGCCGTCCTCTTCGCCGCCGACGACGCCGACCTCGATCTCGAGGATCGAGTGCGCGGCCGTCGAGAGCTCGAGCAGCTCCTCGGCGAGGACGAGGTTCTCGTCGAGGGGAACGGCCGAGCCGTCCCACATGTGCGACTGGAAGTAGGGCTCGCCGCCGTTCTTCACACGCTCGGTCGATGCGGCCAGCAGGGGCTTGACCCAGGCTTCGACGGCGTCCTTCGGGGCGTGGTCGGTGTGCAGTGCGATGTTGACGTCGTAGCTCTTGGCCACCTCGGCGGCGAAGACGGAGAACGCGATGGCACCGCGCACGCGGTCCTTGACGGTCGGGCCGGACATGTATTCGGCGCCTCCCGTGGAGATCTGCACGATGCCGTCGGATCCGGCCTCGGCGAAGCCGCGGATGGCGGCGTTGATCGTCTGCGAGGAGGTGCAGTTGATCGCGGGGTAGGCGAAGCCCTGGGTCTTCGCGCGGTCGATCATCTCGGCATACACTTCGGGGCTTGCGATGGGCATGTGCGCTCCTTGGTCGATGGGTCGGTGTACTCGTTCGCCACCAGCCTACTCGTTCCGACTTGCGCCGCAGAAGCCGCCGACAGCGGGGTCCGGGATCTGCGATGAGATCTGGTACGACAAGGGCCCGTGTGACCGACTGCGAGTCGGTCACACGGGCCCTCGATCCGTCGGCGGCGCAATGTCCGTCGACGGTGCCGTGTCAGTCCGCGGGGGTCGACGTCCCCTTGTCGCGGCCGAACTTGCGCGACTCCCGGGTTCCTCCGGAGCGCGACTTCATCCGATCGCCGATGCCGCGGGTGCGCGTGAGTCGGTAGTCGATGCGCTCATCGACCTTGTCACCGAGGTACTCGTCGAAATCATCGGCCAGGTGCTCACCGACCTGACGGAACCGCGCGGCACGCTCAATCGCCGCCGTCCGCTGCGCCTCCTTGCCGAAGGCCTTGAGCGTGGACACGCAGACGAGGACGATGCTGAACGGCAGCGCCGTGAGCAGCGACCCGGCCTGCAGCGCTCCGAGTCCGCCGGCGATGAGCAGACCGATCGCCAGTGCACCCTCCATCAGCGCCCAGAGGACACGCGACCACAGAGGCGGGTTCGGGTGGCCGCCCGAGGCGAGCATGTCGACGACGAGCGAACCCGAATCCGACGAGGTGATGAAGAAGATCGCCACGACGATGATGGCGATGACCGACAGCACTGCGCCCAGCGGCAGGTCTCCGAGCACGTCGAAGAGGACGCGCTCGGCCACGACGCCTTCATCCGGGTCGACGAGGTCGCCGGTGCCGAAGATCTGACGGTGGATGCCGGTGCCGCCCATCACGGAGAACCAGAAGAAGCCGACGATCGACGGCACGAGGAGCACACCGGCGATGAATTCGCGCACGGTGCGGCCACGCGAGATGCGGGCGATGAAGACGCCGACGAAGGGCGCCCACGAGATCCACCAGCCCCAGTAGGACAGGGTCCAGGAGGAGTTCCACTCCGCGCCTTCGTCACCGGTGTAGGCACCGATGTCGAACGTCATATCGAAGACATTGGCCAGATACACGCCGATCGACTCGACGAAGTTCTGGAACAGGAACAGAGTCGGCCCGAGCACGAGAACCGTGACGAGGAGGATACCGGCCATCGTGAGGTTGATGTTCGACAGCCACTTGATGCCGGCGCCCACACCCGAGACCACCGAGGCGGTGGCGAGGAAGGTGATGATGACGATGAGGATGACGAGGAACATGTTGTCGTACTCACCGACGACGCCGATGTGTTTGAGTCCGGCCGAGATCTGCTGCACGCCGAGCCCGAGAGAGGTGGCGATGCCGAAGACCGTTCCGCAGATCGCGATGACATCGATGACGTCACCGGCCCACCCCTTGACGAAACGTCCCAGGAGCGGTTCGAGGGCCCAGCGGATCGACAGGGGGCGACCACGGCGGTGGATCGCATAGGCCAGTGCCATGCCGAGTACGGCGTAGAGCGCCCACGGATGCAGACCCCAGTGGACGAAGGTCTGGGCCATGCCCAGCTTCGCGTCGTCGATCTCGTTGTCGGGCCATCCCGGCTTCGCCCCGGTCGTGGCGTAGGTCAGCGGTTCGGCGACGCCGTAGAAGACGAGGCCGATGCCCATACCCGCGGCGAAGAGCATCGCGAACCACGAGAAGATGTTGAATTCCGGTCGGTCGCCATCCTTGCCCAGCCGGATTCTGCCGTACTTGGAGAATCCGACGACGATGGCGAAGACGACGAACAGCCCGATCACGAGCATGTAGTACCAGCCGAGGTCGGCGACAACCCAGCCCTGCATCGCAGAGATCACGTCGCCGGTCGACGTCGGGAGCGCGATCGCCAAAGCCGCGACGGCGACGATGATGATCAGCGCCGGCCAGAAGACGGCCGGGGCGATCATGCCCTTGCCGATGCGCACACCTTGGCGGCGCAGCTTCTCGGTGATCTCCGCATCGGAGTCGCCTTCGCCGATGTGCAGCTTTTCCGGAAGATGAAGCGCTACGGGGTCGGGTTCGCCGATGAGATAATGTTCGGTTTCGGACGGTGTGGAGGCGGTCGCATCGTCGGCACTAGTGGTTGGTGCCGCGTCCGCCTCAACGGTCGCGCCGGCCTGCTGGCCGGTCGCGGAGCCGTCGTCCGCGTTGGGGTCGCTCATAATGCCCTTCGCTTCGAGTTCAGATCCGTCTATCTACTTTGCCGCAATTCACGGACTGCTTCAACGTCGCATTCAGCTATCCCCTGCTATTATCGCAGTTTTCATCCCGTTCGGGCAGCGATTCAGTACAGTGACACCATGTCTGCATCCCCGCCGTCACCGGCAGCAAGCCGCCTGCGCATCGTCAATTGGGCACTGTGGGACTGGGGTTCGGCATCGTTCAATGCCGTAATCATCACTTTCGTGTTCGCTCCGTATCTGACGAAGTCCGTGGCCGCCACCGAGGAGGCCGGTTCCTCGGCATTGGGCTGGTCGATGGCCGCGGCCGGATTCGTCATCGCCGTCATCGCTCCGGCAGCCGGTACTCGGGCCGACGCCGGGGGTCGGCATCGCCTGTGGCTGGGCGTGCACACCGGAATCGTCGTGCTCACGATGTTCGGCCTGTTCTTCGTCCGGGACTCCCCCGACTATCTCTGGCTGGGTCTGCTGCTTCTGGCTGTGGGCAGCGTGTTCTTCGAATTCGCCGAGGTGTCCTACAACGGCATCATGGTCCGCATCACCACCCCCGACAATGTCGGCAAGGTCTCCGGATTCGGGTGGGGCATGGGCTACGTCGGAGGGCTGGTCCTCCTCGTCCTCCTCCTCGTCCTCGTCATCCAACCCGAGGTGGGCATCCTCGGTGCCAGCGACGTCGACGGACTGAGGTTCCGCATCGTCGCTGTCCTCGCGGCGGTCTGGTTTGCGATCTTCGCGATCCCGGTCCTGTTCTCGGCTCCCGGCGCGAAGGTCAAAGGCACCTCGGGCGGCCACCCGATCCGCGCTTTCGTCTCCGACTATGCGGGCCTTGTGCGTCGTCTGGTCCGGATGTGGTCGACCGAGCATCAGACGCTGCGGTTCTTCATCGCCTCGGCGGTCTTCCGGGACGGCCTGGCCGCGATCTTCTCCTTTGCCGGCGTCCTTGCCGCCGGCAGCTACGGGTTCTCCGCCTCGGAGATCATCATCCTCGGTGTGGCAGCGAACGTCGCCGCCGGCGCCGGGGCGATGATCGCAGGGTGGTTCGACGATCGGCTCGGGCCGAAACCCGTCATCATCGCCGGTCTCATCGTCATCATCGCAGGTGGACTGCCGATCCTCTTCAGCGCCGAGGCGGCCGTGTTCTGGGCCTGCGCCCTGATCCTGAGCTTCTGCGTCGGTCCGGTCCAGGCGTCGAGCCGGTCGTTCCTGGCCCGCATCACTCCGCCGGAGTCGGCCGGGGAGAACTTCGGCCTCTATGCCACGACCGGACGAGCCGTGAGCTTCCTGGGGCCCGCGATGTTCGCCTTGGCGATCACGATCTTCGGCTTCCAGCGGGCGGGAACGCTGGGCATCCTCATCGTTCTGGCTGTTGGTCTGGCGCTCATCATCCCCGTCCGCCCGGACGCCCCGGCCCACTCCATGCAGGCCCGCACAGAGGCGTAGCCCGACCCCGGTGCGGAACCCGCGCGCCATTCTGCGGGAGAGGAATGTTGGTTTCAGCGGCGAGAATCAACATTCCTCTCCCGCGGAATCGCCCTATGCGAGTTCGCTCGGGTGCGAGTTCGCACGGTTCGCGGCCCAGTCGCGAGCTTGCGATAGGTGTAGTAGTGCATTTTTGAACTAAAGTTAGGCGATTGTGACATCAACGCCCGCCCCTACCGGAGGGCCGCCTCGGCGAGGATATCCCTCATCGCCCACTTGTGAGCCTGAACACCGGACCGTACCATTGAAGGAAAGTTACTGAACGATCTATAAGGAGTTCGCATGGACACCCTACTGAATGCAGAAGAGCGCGATTTCGCGCAGCAGATGCGTCAGTTCTACCGCACGGAGATCCCTGAGGAACTCCGCCTCAAGGTCGCCACCGGCCAGGAGCTGAGCAAGGACGACATAGTCACCTCGCAACAGATCCTCAACCAGCACGGCTATGCCGTGCCGAACTGGCCGGTCGAATGGGGCGGCCAGGACTGGACCCCCGTGCAGCGTCACATCTGGCTCGAAGAGATGCAGCTGGCCTGCGTTCCGCAGCCGCTGCCGTTCAACGTCTCCATGGTCGGTCCTGTCATCGCCACCTTCGGTTCGCAGGAGATCAAGGAGCGCTTCCTGCCCGCCACCGCGAACATCGACATCTGGTGGTCGCAGGGATTCTCCGAGCCCAACGCCGGTTCGGACCTCGCCTCGCTCAAGACCACGGCGGTGCGCCAGGGCGACAAGTACATCGTCAACGGTCAGAAGACCTGGACGACCCTGGGTCAGTATGGCGACTGGATCTTCAACCTCGTGCGCACCGATCCGGATGTGAAGAAGCAGGCCGGCATCTCCTTCCTGCTCATCGACATGAAAACCCCCGGCGTCACCGTCCGCCCGATCCAGCTCATCGACGGCGGCCACGAGGTCAACGAGGTCTTCTTCGACAATGTCGAGGTGCCCGTCGAGAACCTCGTCGGCGAAGAGAACAAGGGTTGGACCTACGCGAAGTTCCTCCTCGGCAACGAGCGCACCGGAATCGCCCGCATCGGCGGTTCGAAGGTCAACCTCGCCCGTGCCAAGGCCTACGCCGCGGTGACGAAGACCGCTCGCGGCACTCTGCTCGACGATCCCCTGTTCTCCGCTCGTCTGACGAAGATCGAAGCCGAACTCACCGCGCTCGAGATGACCCAGCTGCGGATCCTCTCCACTCAGGCCGCCGGGTCCGACAAGCCGGATCCGCGCTCCTCGGTGCTCAAGCTCAAGGGCTCCCAGCTGCAGGAGGACATCTCCGAACTCCTCGTCGACGTGCTCGGTCCGCAGGGTCTCGACTTCGTCTCCGACCGCGTGCAGGGCCAGGGTCTGTCCGACCTGCCCAACGGCGCCGTCGACGCTCTGCCCGGCTACTTCAACACCCGCAAGGTCACCATCTACGGCGGTTCGTCCGAGGTGCAGCGCGGAATCATCTCGAAGGCACTGCTCGGTCTCTGAGATACCGACGCTCACCCGATCTCCCAAGAAGGACAACAATGGATCTTGAACTCAACGACATTCAGCAAGAACTCGCCAGCACACTGAACAAGTACCTGCGCAGCGAGTACGACATCGCCAAGCGCGAAGAGATCCTTCGCAGCGACGAGGGCATCTCCCGCGAGAAGTGGCAGGCCTTCGCCGAGATGGGACTGCTCGGGCTTGCGATCCCCGAGTCCTACGGCGGCGCGGACATGACCTTCAACGAGGTGGCCGTGGTCGCCGAAGCGTTCGGCCGCTCCCTCGTCCTCGAACCGTTCCTGGCAACCGCAGTCCTCGGCGCCAACGCCGTTCTGCTCGGCGGCAGCGAGGAGCAGAAACAGGCCATCCTGCCCGGTGTTGCCGAGGGACAGACCTTCCTCGCTCTCGCCGCACTCGAGCCCGGACTGCGCTACGCAGTCGACGCCCCGCAGACCCAGGTCTCCGGCGCCGACGGCAGCTTCACCCTTACCGGCGAGAAGAACAACGTGCTCGGCGGAGACGTCGCCGACCACTTCGTCGTCACCGCCACGCAGAACGGCGAACTCGGCCTCTACCTCGTCGCCGCTGATGCCGAGGGCCTGACCCGGGTGGCTCAGCGTCAGGCCGATGGCCTGGGCAGTGCGAACCTCAAGCTCGACGGTGTCGCCGCCCAGCGCCTCGACGCCGCCGACGCGAACGCCGTGCTGTCCGAGGTCCTCGACCTGGGCAACGCCGCGATCATGGCCGAGGCAGTCGGCGCACTCGAAGCCTCGCTGACGATGACCGCCGAGTATCTGAAGACCCGTGAGCAGTTCGGTGCTCCGATCGGTGCGAACCAGGCTCTGCAGCACCGCGCCGCAGACCTCTACGCCGAGCTCGAGTACGCACGCAGCATGGCCCTGTACTCGCGCCTGGCCGTCACTTCCGAGGTCCCCGGTGCCGAGAAGGACCGTCACCGCGACGTCATCGCCGCGAAGATCATCGTCGACCGCGCCGCTCGGAACATCAGCCAGGAGTCGATCCAGATGCACGGCGGCATCGGCATGACCATGGAATACCCCATCGGCCACTACGCCAAGCGCCTGACGGTCATGACCCGCACCTTCGACGACTCGGATTCGCTGACCGCGGAGCTCGCAGGACTCGGCGGACTCATCGAACCCAAGTCCGCTGACCTCAGCTGAGGCAGCGGCACTTCAGCGCCGCACGTTCGCCCCCGAGCGTGCGGCGCTGCGTCGTCGAGGCTCGCCGAAGCCCACCGAGGCGGCCGGGTGGCCGGGTCCCCGCAGGGCCCGCCGAAGCCCACCGAGGCGGCCGGATCCCGGCCGCACAGAAGCGCCGAGGCGACACGACCACCGTCGTGCCGCCTCGGCGCTTCTGCGTCTCTGCGTCCCGGCCGGTGTCCCACAGACCATACAGACCAGACGGAGACCTCCGCTGCCGGCGAACTCAGTTCACAGGCTGGTCGTAGACGTGGCGACGGATCCAGGAGTGCATGGTGATCGCGGCTGCGGCTGCGGCATTCATCGACCGCGTCGACCCGTACTGCGCGATCGAGAGCACGTCGCGGCTGGCCTGATGCGCTTCCTCGCTCAGTCCCGGCCCTTCCTGACCGAACAGCAGCAGACAGCGCCTGGGCAGATCGTAGGTCTCCAGCGGCACGGAGTCCGGGAAGTTGTCGATGCCCAGCAGCGGCACGTCGTTCTCGGCGCACCAGCTGAGCAGGTCGTCCACGCTCGGATGGTGGATGACGTGCTGATACTTGTCGGTGACCATCGCCCCGCGCCGATTCCAGCGGCGTCTGCCGACGATGTGCACGGCTGCGGCATTGAAGGCGTTGGCGGTGCGCACGACCGAACCGATGTTGAGGTCGTGCTGCCAGTTCTCGACGCCGACGTGGAAGTCGTGCCGCGAGGCGTCGAGGTCGGCGACGATCGCGTCGTGCTTCCAATAGCGATACTTGTCGACGACATTGCGCCGATCGCCTTCAGCCAGCAGCTCCGGATCGAAGTGCTCTTCCACAGGCCAGGGGCCGGTCCACGGACCGACCCCCACCTGCGGTTCAGCGTTATCGGTCACTTGTCGTCGCGGGAATCATCCGCCGACTTCGCGTCCTTTTCGTCTTTCCCGCCGGACTTCACGTCCGACATCTTCGTGCCGGATTCCTTCGCCGAGGCGGCCCTCGACTTCTCGTCGTCCGCTGACTTCCCGGCCTCGTCCGATTCGTCTGCGGTCGAGTCCGACTTCGCAGACCCCTTCGCCGAGGCTGCGGCACCGACCTTCTGCGCGCGCTTGCTCATCTTCACGGTCTTGCCGCCGCGTCCGCCTCCGGACAGCACTGAGCGCACGTACGCACCCGAGGCCAGAGCGTGGAGGACGACGGCGAGGACCAGAGCGATGCCGGCGGCGACGAGGCCCTCCCACCACGCGGCCTGACCGGCGAAGAAGCGACCGGCGATGCCCAGCGGCGAGGTGAACGGCGTCCACGACAGCACCTTCGCAACAGTCCCGGTGGGTCCGATGATGACCGGAGCGAAGACGCCGGCCACGGTGATGACGCCGATGATCGTGACGAAGGTGGCGCGAGCCCTGCTCCCGACGACGGTCGATGCCCAGACGAGCAGCGCGAACACCGACCAAGCGGTGAGCAGCAGGGTCAGTGCGAACCAGCCGAGGCCCGGCAGCATGGCGAATGCCAAGGACGTCTTGCCCGACAGCGAGAGCCCGAGCTCGGTGACGACGGCGGCGGCCACGAGGTGGACGATGACCAAGGTCAGCATGCCCGTGATCCGGCCCGAAGCCGCAGAGCGCGGCGGAATCGTGGCCGCGATGATCTCGGTGATCCGGTTGCGCTTCTCCAGACGCAGGTTCTGGTACAGCGCGGTGCCCAGGGTGGCGACGACGAGGATCGACAGTGCGACCATTGCCCACAGCAGCGGGGTGGCCACATCATTCTCGACGGCCGGCGTCTCGAGCAGCGTCGCTTCCGTCTTCGGCGCGAGCTTCTCGAGCAGGGCGTCGGGCTGCTTGTCCAGTGCGATGATCGTCGGCTGTCCCTGACCGCTCGGGTCCTGGATGAATGCGGCGTCGACCTTGCCCTCACGCACGAGCTTCTCGGCTGCCTGAGCGTCGTCGACGTCGGTGATCTTCACACCCAGCTGCTGTTCGTACATCTGAGCCTGCTCGCCGACTCCGACCATCGCCATGGTCGGGGTGCCCGAGTCCTTCTGCACATCGGCGACGATTCCGGAGATGATCGCGGCCAGCACACCGAGGATGATCACAGCGGCGGTGACCAGGAAGTACGGGCTGCGCATGGCGGTGGTGGACTCACGGTTCGACACGAGCCATGCCGCCTGGCGGTTGCCGACGTCGACGAATTCCGAGACCAGTCCGGTCTCCGGCAGCTCGTCCGGGTCGGGGGTGTCCTCGGCGAGCTCGAAGGGAACGTCATCGAGGCCGACAGTCGCGCCGGATTCGTCCGAGTCCTTCTTCGCCGAGGCGGCCGATCCCTTGGTTGCACCGGTGACGGTCGTCTCGTCCTCCGAGTCGACCTCCTCGGCGGTGGTCTCGTCGTCGATCACATCGTCGTCGGCCGGCAGACCGAGGTCGTCGATGCCTTCGCCGGCCGTGCCCTTGGACACGATCGGCTCCGAGGACTCGTCATTCGCACCCTTGTCCTTGCGCGCCATTACAGAGCCTCCTTGTACTGCTCGGCCAGTGTCGGGCGGACACTTTCGAAGTTCTTCACATTCTTCAGCTCGGCCACGGCAGCGGCGGCTGTCTTCGCATCGTCGGCGCGGAAGCTCACGGCCTCCCGTCCGGCGGTCGCCACGTCGCTGATTCCCGTCCGGGATTTCAGCGCCGAGACGGCCGCCTCGGTGTCGGTCGTCTCGACTCGGTAGTGCGGATCGCCGAGCAGCTTCTCGACGCTGCCCGAGGCGGTGACCTTGCCCTGGCCCAGAATGATGACGTCATCGGCGAAGGTCTGCGCGGCCTCCCAGTCGTCGGTGGCCAGGATGACGGGCACTCCCGAGGATGCGTGGGCCCGCAGCAGGGACGTGACCAGACGCAGTGAGGCGGCGTCGAGGCCGGCGAAGGCATCATCGATGACGACGACATCGGGGTCGGCGGCCAGGGTTGCGGCGATGTCGACGCGGGCGATCTCGGCACCGGAGAGGTTCTTCAGCGGAGCGTAGCCGCGGTCGGCGAGCTCGAGGTGGCCGAGCAGGGTCAGCGCGTTCCGTTCGGCCGCGCCCAGGGTGATCCCGTGCAGGCGGGCGAGGTAGACGATCTGGTCGAGCACGCGCATGTTCGGATATCCGCCGCGTTCGGCGGGCAGATAGCCGAAATTCTGTCGGTCTCCGAAGTCGAGTTCGAAGTCCTCGAGTTCGATGGTGCCCTCATCGGCGGAGATGAGGCCCATGATGATGCGCACCAGTTCGGTGCGGCCCGCCGATCGGGTTCCCACGATTGCGGTGATCCGGCCCGCCTCGGCGGTGAAACTCACCTCGTCCAGATATGTCCGCTTCCCCTTGCGCAGGGAAACCTCTTTCAGTGTGAGCACGCGTCATCCTTTGCATCGAACAGTTCTTGGGGAGTGTCTCATCTATCGTGTTGAAATCAGAGACTTGTTTCAAACCACGTCCTCGATTTCGACAGAATTGCCAGTCGAGTCCCAGGTCGTGATCGGTGAGCCGGTTCCTCACCGAGGCGGCACCTCACAGGTCCACCTCGCCGAGGCGGGACTCAGTCGAGTCCGAGATCCGCAGTCGTCAGCGCGGTCAGATACGGAATTCCCGTGGCTTCGACCCGTTCCTTGGCGCCGGTGTCACGATCCATGACCACGGCCACGGCGACCACCTCGGCGCCGGCTTCCTTGAGCGCGTCGACGGCGGTGAGCACGGAACCGCCCGTCGTCGAGGTGTCCTCGACGGCGATGACGCGCTTGCCGGCGACATCGGGCCCTTCGACCCGCCGCGACATGCCGTGCTTCTTCGCCTCCTTGCGGACGACGAAGGAGTCGAGCGGGGTGCCGCGCACGACCGAGCGGTGCATGACGGCGGTGCCGACAGGATCGGCGCCCATGGTCAGACCGCCGACGGCGTCGACCGTGTCGAGCAGATCATGAGCCTCGAGGAGGTCGAGGACGACGTCGCCGACAAGCGGTGCCGAGCGGTGGTCGAGGGTGACCCGACGCAGATCGAGGTAGTAGTCGGCCTCCTTGCCGGAGGAGAGGGTCACTCTGCCGCGCACCACGGCGAGTTCGTCGATGAGGTCGAGCAGTTGTCGGCGAGTGTCAGCGCTGTCGGTCATGGTCTCCAGTCTAATGCGCGGGTTTCGGGCGACCGTTCAGCGCCGTCTCAGCGACGGCGGCGGATGCGGACGTGACAGACGGCACAGATCTGGAGCGGGAGGATTTCGTCGCGCCCGCGTCTGTACCGATGCTATAAAGAATCATCACACCTTTAGACTTTCGCCAACAGTGAGTTGTAGAGTGTCAACAACACCGCGCAACCCAGCCGGTCAAGTGCCTTCAGGAAGGACGTGAGCAACATGGGTTTCATCGCATATCTCATCCTCGGACTCATCGCCGGAGCCGTCGCCAAGGCGATCCTGCCCGGCAAGCAGGGCGGCGGCTTCTTCGCCACACTGATCCTCGGCGTGATCGGAGCCATGCTGGGCGGTTGGCTCGGCGGCATGATTTTCGGCGCCCAGATGGATAAGTTCTTCTCGCTGTCGTCCTGGCTGTGCGCCATCGGCGGTTCGCTGATCGTACTCATCGTCTGGGGCCTCATCACCGGACGCTCGAAGTCCAAGGCCGCCTGACCCGTCGGCAACGGCACAGAAAAAGGTGGATAGCCCAGGTTCAAACATGGGCTATCCACCTTTTTCTGTGCCGTTCACGTGCTGCGGCGCATCACCCGTGCGGCCGCATTGGCGATCATGTCGCGCAGCCCCGGCGCCAGTCCCGCAACACCGTCTACTCCGGTGACGGACTCGGTCACGCAGGCCGAGACGGCCGACTCGTCGAACCCGCGGACGGTCTCGCTCTCAGCCATCGGCTTCTCAGCCATCGGCGGCCTCCTCGTCGACGAATACGTCCTCGACGGTGACGTCGATCCGCAGCGCGGGCGGTCGCCGCCGACCTCGAATCCACCGACGGGGTCTCGGATGCCCAGGTGATCCTGCGGGGCACCGCGCGGAGTCCGGAGCCGCTCATCCATGTCGATGCCGATGAACGCGCCGACATCGATACCGTCATCGCCGAAGTCGCCGAGCGCGCCGCCGGCAATGCCTCGGTGGCGCTCGGTGCCCCGCTGAGCGCGGTGGCCCTCGAGGTCGGCGTCGCCCGCACGCGCTCGCGCCGCCAACGCAGCGTCAGCGTGCAGTAACCGGCCGCCATCCAAGAGCGCCGCAGTCGGCAGAAGCCGGCAGCTGCAGTTTCTGCTTTAGCAGCAGGCAGCGGCGAGGTCACCATCGGATGCGGCCACCGAATCTAGGTCACTATCGGATACTTTTCGCACGCAGAAGTATCCGATAGTGACCTAGATTCGAGTTCGGATGTCCGATAGTGACCTGAAGTCAGGCGGGCGGTCGCGAAACACTGCGGTGAATGACAAGAACCCCGGGGCGCGTAATCGCGACATCCCGGGGTCCTCGCAGCACTCCCCTCGAGTACCCGGACGCATCCCCATACGTCCGTTATGTCCACCCGATCCCCACCGGGCGGACATCATTAATTTGACCACACTTTCGTAGCGCTTGTAAAGAATCTCACGTCCCGTCTTGAACCCTGTCGAGCCCTATAGCATAGAAGCGATCAGAATAAAACCCCTGGTCACAGGCTCATCTTCAGGTAGTTCAATCCTCAACTCAATACTGTCGGGCTCGCCCAGAATTGCATATAGGTCACATCCTGTGAGTGCGGGCGAAGGAGAATCCAGTCGATCCCCAGCGCATGAGCGGACGCGGCACCACGGGAGCCACGAGCGCGGCCAACCGATATCCCCACCCCGGAACCGAGACGACCTTTCCCGCCCGTGCATCACGCAGCGATTCCCGCACCACCTGATCGACGCTGAGCCAGATCAGACCAGGTCCGGGACGCTCCACGCCGAGGCGGCTGTGGAATTCCGTCCGGATGAATCCGGGCAGAACGGCCGTGACCGTCACCGGGCTGTCCCTGAGTTCGCCGGCGAGCGCCTCAGTGAAGATCAGAGTCGACGCCTTCGAAGCGGCGTACTGTCCCATCGTCGTCACCGCCGCCAGCGATGAGACGTTGACGATTCCTCCGCGAACGCGGGACTGCATGCGCTTGGCCGAAGCCAGCGACAGCTCCCTCACCGCCCCGGTGAGCACCCGATCCTGTTCGTCGAGCTCGGCGATATCGGTGTCCAGCAGCGTCCCGCGCAGACCGAAGCCCGCGTTGTTGATGAGCACATCGATCGGCTGCGTCGCGATGATCTCGACGACCGAGTCGATCCCGTCACGGTCGGACAGATCCGCCACGGCCACCTCGGCGCGGATGTTCTGCGTGGTCTGCAGCTGGTCGGCCAGCTCACTCAGTCGGGCTTCGTTCCTGGCGACCAGGACGAGGTCGTAGCCTTCGGTGGCCAGGGTGCGGGCATAGCCGCGTCCCAGCCCGGAACTCGCCCCGGTGATAAGGGCACGCGGCCGGGGACTCGGGTCCCGCCTCGGCGAGGATCCGTCCCGGGTTCGGGACGTCTCGCTGCGCTGCGAGGGCGGGACCTCGCGATTCATACCGCGCCTTGTCCTCTGCGCACGGTCAGTGACTGCACCGCAGTGCCGATGGGTCCGCCGGCGTCGCTGAGCACGCTCGTCGTCTGCCCCAGCCCGGTCGGCCCGAAGGCGACCCTGGTGTCGAAGCCGACCCAGCCGGGCTCGGGAACGCGCGTGAGGTGGATGGAGAGGTCGACGTTCGGGAAGAACGTCGTCTTCGGATTCTCGCGGACGGCAAGACCGTTGGCCGTATCAACGAACTTGACGAAGGCTGCGGTCGGCGGGTCGATCTCACCATCGACGAGAGGATAGGGGCTGCGCACCCAGGACTGTGCGTATCCGGGGTGGGCGTCCGCGCCCTGCCGGCCCTCGAGCGACGCGATGTAGCCGCCGCCCCAACGACCGGTGAAAGGAGCCTCGGGCACTTCGGACACCGGTGGCATCGCCTGCCATTCGTCGCCGGCTACCTCCTCGGTGTCGGAGGCCTGCAGACGCCACACCCGCGCGGTCACGCTGGTGCGCTGACCATGGCGCATCTGTGCTTCGACGAGTTCGATGGTCCGTCCCGGACGGATGACGTTGACGTCGATCGTGAACTCGCCGGAGTGAATGACGCCGAGCACGTCGAAGGTCACTCGGGAGATGAGCTTGTCGCTGGGCAGCCGCCGCTCGATCTCGGCGAGCACGATCCCCGAGGCAGGCGCGAGGTGCTGCTCGCCGGGCTGCCACGCTCCCTGACTGTGCAGGGTCGAGACGAGGCGGTCCTCTGACAGGCGCACATAGTAGGAGTCCGGGTAGGCGGCCCCGTCGTGGCCGAGGTGTTCGTTGGGAGCTGCAGGCATGGTCCCAGCTTATCGAGCCGAGAGGGTCCGCTCGACGCAGGGGCTGGGCACGCCCCCTTCCACACGGCTCCGGCATAAGCGGCTGTGTTGCTCCGGCATAAGCACGCCGAGGCGGCCCACCGGCAGCCGCACGCACCCCGCTTTCACCTCCGGCGCGGACGGCTTAGGGTGGGAGGGTGAGAATCGCTACGTGGAATGTGAACTCGATCCGTGCCCGCCACGACCGCATCGGGGCCTGGCTGGATCGTTCTGATGTCGATGTCCTGGCCATCCAGGAACTCAAGTGCAAGGATGCCCAGTTTCCCGAGGAGCTGTTCACCGAGCGCGGATACGAGGTCAGCTATCACGGCCTCAACCAGTGGAACGGGGTGGCCATCGCCTCGCGCGTCGGACTGGCCGACACCGAGATCGGGTTCACGGACATCCCTGTCTTCGGCTCGGAAGATCCCGTCGTCGAAGCCCGGGCGCTGTCGGTGACCTGCAACGATGTGCGCGTCTACTCGCTCTATGTGCCCAATGGCCGCGAACTCGACCACCCGCATTACGCGTACAAGCTCGACTGGTACAAGGCGCTGACGGCCGATATCGCCGCCCAGCTCAGTGCCGAACCGGAGAAGAAGCTCGTCCTCTGCGGTGACTTCAACGTCGCCCCGCTCGATGAGGACGTCTGGGATATGGCCGAGTTCGACGGCGCCACCCACGTCTCCGATGCCGAACGCGCCGCCTTCGACGAACTGCTTGGCGCGGGACTGTCCGAAGTCACTCGACAGTTCACGCCCGGCCCCGGCGTCTTTACCTTCTGGGACTACCAGAAGCTGCGGTTCCCGAAGAAGCAGGGCATGCGCATCGACTTCCAGCTCGCCTCACAGGCACTGGCGAAGACCGCGACCGCAGGCGAGATCGACCGCGAGGAGCGCAAGGGCAAGGGAGCGTCCGACCACGCTCCCGTCATCGTCGACTACGACGTCTGAGGCACCCTCGTCTCACCTTTCGGCACCCCGGCGCAACTTCAGCGTCGAAGCCATAGACATCTCCCCTCTCTTCTGGTGAAGTTGAATCAGGAGCTAGGAAGGTGACGAGGATGTCAGCAACTGTCCGTGAATTGGTCGACGAAGCCTACGACCGGCGTGAGTCCACCTGGAGAGCCGCCCTCGAGACGGTCAACGACTGGGTCGAGTCCGTCCGTGCTCCGTCCGCTCTGCTCTCCGGGGACCGAATCCGCGTCGTCGACGGTCGGATCAAGGATCGGCTGCGCACGGGCGAGAAGCTGCGCCGCAAGCTCGCCGATGCCAATGACGAGATCCACGAATCCGTCGAGGTCGAGAATCAGGTCATCGATGTCGTCGGGGCCCGCGTCATCTGCCGCACCGAACGCGAACAGTCGGCCCTGTGGGATCTGCTCACCGAGGTGAGTGACGATACGAACCTCTCCATCGCCGAGGTGCGCGACTACTCCGCGACCCCGAAGCCCTCGGGATACCGCGGCCGCCACCTCATCGTCGAGGTCCCCTTCGACTCCGAACCCTCCGTCCTCGTCGAACTCCAGCTGCGCACGATCATGCAGGACGCGTGGTGCGTGCTGGCCGAGGAGCAGCTGTTCAAACCCGGCCAGGCCCTGAAATCCGATCCCCAGCAGGAGCGGCTGTCGGTCATCCTCGCCGGACTCATGGCGCAGGCCGATTCCGTGGCCGGCTACATCGCCGATGACGTCGGCGCGTATCTGGGCATGGGCAATTCCGCCCCTCCGCGAGCCTTCGCCGAGGCGGACGAACCGACCGATCCGGCCATCGAGGTCACCATCCGCGAGCTCAACCACTCCTATGTCCTCGCCGCCGACGAGGTGGGCCGCCACGGCATCATCCGGCTCGAGACACTCGGGCTGACTCCCGACAATCCGGAGCGCTCGGCCTTCCCCCATCCCGGCGACAAGCTGCAGGTGCGCATGGACGAGTCGAACACCACGCGCTACTTCATCCCCGTCGGCCACGAGAGCTGAACGGCCCCGCATCGGCTCGGACAGACTGTGCTCAGTCACATTCGATGCCTCTGACCCCGCCGCCACAGGCACGCCTGCGAACCCAACAGCCTGGCACGCGCTCCACCGACTAGACTTGCGTCCCATGGGAAAGAAGTCGAAGCGCTCCAAGGAAGAACTCATCGCCAAACGCCTCGCCAGGGCGCAGGCCACGGCATTCGTCGCGCGTCCGTTCGCGGACCTGCCGTTCGAAGCCGACCTCATCTGCCTGCGTGAGCTCGTGCCCGCGGCCACCGCAACCGCGAAGCTCACCGAGGAATACGGCGGCCACGAAGTGACCATCACGTCCCTGCTGCCCGCCGCATGGCAGGCCTGGCGCCGCGACGACGGTGAGATCCTGGCCGGAATGCAGGTGCCCGTATCCTCGACCGACGCCTCCCGCGACGTCGCCCGCGGCCTGCTGGCCGCCGTCGACGCCGAACCCGGCACCTCCATCGAGGCAACGACCGAACCCGGTGAGGGCCCGCGTCTGCAGGACATCCTCGACACCTCTCACCCGTTCGACGTCCGCGTGCTCGAGAACTTCGACTACTGGGCCCTGCCCGAAGCCGAGTCCGATGCCGACGTCGCCGCCGCACTACAGCAGGCCAACGACTCCGTGGCCCCGACCGAGAAGCTCGCCTCCGTCGACTCCGCCTACTGGACCGAGATGTCCGGCCGCACCTACGTCCGCTGGGCCCGCCCCGAAGGTGAGGACCGCGTCGTCGATGCGATGGCCCGCCTGCAGGCAGAGAACGCCAACGACCTCGGCGGAATCGGCACCTTCCTCGGCTACTTCCGCGCCCACGGCATCATCGTTCCCGTCTGGGAACTCGAGTTCGGCACCCCAGTCGACGACGTCGACGAGCCCATCGCCGCGTTCGGCAAGCGCCTCGACGAAGCGCTGAACACGACCGAGCCGATGAGCACCGAGGCCCGCCGCGTCCGCTCGGGCATCGTGTCCCGCCAGCTGACCATCCACTGATATCCGTCACCACTCCATCACCGAGGCGGGACCCGAAAAAGGGTGCCCCACCTCGGTGATGGTGACGGACAGGAGAACCGACATGAGCGCACAGCCGCACCCCGCCCCCGAGGCAGTCGCCGCCATCATCCCCGCGATGAACGAATCCCAGCGGATCGGTGCCACCGTCACCGCGGCCAAGCAGATCCCCGGGGTCGACCTGGTCCTCGTCGTCGACGACGGATCGGCCGATGACACGGGGACTCGGGCCCGCCGGGCCGGCGCCGAGGTCATCACCCACCCGAAGAACAAGGGCAAGGCCGCGGCAATGATGACCGGGGCCTTCGCCGTGCGCAATCGGGAGATCTCCGACGCCGATCCGGGCGTCGACCCGCACCACCGAGCGCTGCTGTTCATCGATGGCGACCTCGAGGACTCCGCCATTAACACCGCCCCCCTGGCCGAGCCCGTGCTCGCCGGTCGGGCGGACATGACGATCGCGATCCTGCCCGCGCAGAAACGCAAGGGCGGAGGCTTCGGCTTCGTCGTCGGACTGGCGAAGAAGGGCATCGCCGAACTCTCCGGATTCGACGCCACCCAGCCCCTGTCGGGAATGCGCTGCCTGTCGAGGGAGGCCTTCGACGCGGCCCTTCCCTTCGCCGCCGGATGGGGCGTCGAGGCGGCTATGACCATCGATGTCGTGGGCGCCGGTCTGCGCGTCGAAGAGGTCGAATGCGACCTCCACCACCGCGTCACCGGGCGCGATCTCAAGGCGCAGCTGCACCGTGCCGCGCAGTACCGCGACGTCGCACGCGCGCTCCTCGTCCGCCGCCTCCGCGCGAAGCGGAAAGGCGGGGTACCAGCCGGCGGCGCAGGGTCAGCCGACGGCGCACCTTACGGTGAGAACCAGAAGGAGACCGGCAAGTGAGCCTCAACCGTTTCGCGTACCTCGGCCCTGAGGCCACTTTCACCGAGGCGGCCCTGCTCAGCTTCCTCGACTCCCGGAACCTGCGCGCCGAGGCCACGACTCATCCGATGCGCAACGCCCCCTCGGCACTCGATGCGGTACTCGAAGGTGACTGCGATGCCGCAGTCGTGCCGATCGAGAACTCGCTGGAAGGCGGGGTGCCCGCCACGATCGATGCGCTCACCGAGAACGGGCGTCTGCAGATCATCGCCGAGGTGGTCGTGCCCGTCCGCTTCGTCCTCGCCGTCAAACCCGGCACCACCAGGGAGGAGATCTCCTCCTTCGGTTCGCACCCGCACGGCGAGGCACAGGTGCGGGCGTTTATGAACGAGAACTTCCCCGAAGCCGTCTACCTGCCGACGTCCTCGACTGCCGCGGCCGCCAGGGATCTGGCCAATGACGCCGGTGACCATATGGCTGCCGTCTGCCCGGCCCTGGCCGCTCAGCGCTACGGACTCGAGATAGTCGCCGAGGACATCGGCGACCGCAAAGATGCCGTCACCCGATTCGTCGTGGTCACCCGCCCGGGTCCTCTGCCCGCTCCGACAGGGGCCGATAAGACGACCATCGTCGCGGCCCTGCGCTCGGACCGTGCGGGTTCGCTGCTCGAACTGCTCGAACAGTTCTCCAGCCGCGGGGTGAACATGTCCCGCATCGAATCCCGGCCGACCGGTGACGGGCTGGGCCTCTACCAGTTCTCGATCGATCTGCTCGGGCACATTTATGAAGCACGGATGGCCGAGGCTCTGCAGGGAGTTCACCGGGCGGCACTCACACTGCACTTCCTCGGCAGCTACCCGAGCTCCGACGGAGCCGTGGTGCCGGTCGACCCGACGACGACGGACGAGTCCTTCGCCGCAGCCGCCGATTGGCTCGACCGCACCCTCGAAGGCTGACGCATTCCGACCGGCGGCCCCCGTCCCAATTCGGTCCGCCTGCCCCTCTTCTCGCCGGGAAAATCTGCAATACTGAAACCTACTGGCAGGTAAGTGTGTCCAGATTGTCAGAGCCCTGAGCCCACCGGCCCAATTCGGACAATCCGAACCCACTTAACGTCGGTTCACACACCGGCGGAGACGACAGAGGAGTCGATTTTGGACACAGACAACCACACGTCCCCCGACGTGATCATCGTCGGAGCCGGACTCGCCGGTCTCGTCGCCGCCCACGAACTCACCCAGGCCGGCAAACGCGTGCTCATCCTCGACCAGGAGAACCGCGCCAACCTCGGCGGACAGGCGTTCTGGTCCCTCGGCGGACTCTTCCTCATCGACTCCCCCGAACAGCGGCGACTGCGCATCCACGATTCGCTCCAACTCGCCAAAGACGACTGGGCCACCTCGGCGGGATTCGACCGGGAGGACGATCATTGGCCCCGGAAATGGGCGGAAGCCTACCTCGAGTTCGCGGCCGGGGAGAAGCGCCGGTACCTACGTGACCTCGGCTTACGCCTAACACCGATCGTCGGTTGGGCCGAGCGCGGCGGTTCCGGAGCGGGCGAGCACGGCAATTCCGTGCCCCGGTTCCACCTCACCTGGGGCACCGGCCCCGAGGTAGTCCGGGTCTTTCGTGAACCCGTCGAGACTGCGGAGGCCGCCGGACTCGTCGAGTTCGCCTTCCGTCACCGCGTCGACGAACTCATCACCGAGGATGGGGCCGTCGTCGGTGTCCACGGGCGCACGCTCGCCCCCAGCCACACGGCCCGCGGAGTCGAATCGAACCGCGACGAACTCACCGACTTCGAATTCCGCGCTCCCGCCGTCCTCGTCACCACCGGCGGCATCGGACACAATTTCGAACTGATGAAGAAGTACTGGCCGGTCGACCGCCTCGGCGAGTTCCCGGACACGATGCTCGCCGGAGTGCCTGCTCATGTGGACGGACGGATGCTGCAGATCGCCGAGGATGCCGGAGCCAGCCTCATCAACCGGGACCGGATCTGGGCGTATACGGAGGGCATCGAGAACTGGAACCCGATCTGGCCGGGGCACGGGATCCGCATCATTCCGGGGCCGTCGTCGATGTGGTTCGATGCCGAGGGCCACCGGTTCCCTGCGCCGAACTATCCCGGCTTCGATACGAATCGGACGATGCGCACAATCCTGGAGACCGGGCACGACTATTCGTGGTTCGTGCTCAACAAGTCGATCATCCGCAAGGAATTCGCGCTCTCCGGTTCGGAGCAGAACCCGGACCTCACGGAGAAGGACATTCGGATCACGCTCGATCGGGTTCGCTCCTCCGATGCGCCGGGGCCGATCGAGGCTTTGAAGAAGTACGGCTCCGACTTCGTCGTGGCCGAGACCACCGAGGAACTGGTGGCGGGAATGAACGAACGCTCCCGCGGGCCGGTCATCGATCACGACCACCTCATCGCACAGATCCGGCAGCGGGACCGGCAGACCGAGCACGCTTTTTCGAAGGACGCGCAGGTCCAGGCCATCCACAATGCGCGGTCCTATCTGGGCGACAAGATCGTGCGTGCGGTCAAACCGCACAAGATCCTCGACTCGGCACACGGTCCGCTCATCGCGGTGCGCCTGAGCCTGCTTTCACGCAAGACCCTCGGCGGGCTGGAGACGAACCTCGACGGGCAGGTGCTGGCGGGAGCCGTCACTGGTGACAGCGCAGGTGGCACAGACTCGAACACACCGATCCCTGGCCTGTACGCGGCCGGCGAGGTCACCGGTTTCGGGGGCGGCGGAATGCACGGGTACAACGCGCTCGAGGGAACGTTCCTCGGCGGGTGCATCTTCTCCGGCCTGCGTGCCGGGCGCGCTGCCGCCGAGCAGGCGGGCCGTGCGGTGACATCTGTGCGACCGGAAAGCGGGTCTGCACGAGACGAAGCAGCGCACTCGTGACCGGCAGCGCGCGTTCAGCCCTCACCGTCTTAGTCACCGGCGGCACTTCGGGAATCGGCAGAGCCGTCGCCGAGGCGCTGTCGGCGAAAGGCTGCACGGTGCTGGCAACCAGCCGGAACCCGGACCGTCTCTCCCCTGCCGATCGGATCCCCGGCGTCAGTTATCTTCGGCTCGATCTCGCCGACCCGGATGGCCCCGACCGACTGGCCGCAGAGCTCGACGGGCTCGGTCTGCTCGAGAGCCTCGATGTGCTCATCAACAATGCCGGGGAGAGCCAGTCGGGTCCGTTCGAAGAGCTGCCGGCCGAGGCGATCGAACGGCTCTTCCGCACGAATGTGTTCGGGCCGGTTCGCTTGAGCCAGCTCGTTCTGCCCGGAATGCGTGCGAGGTGGGCGGGACGCATCATCATGGTCGGGTCGATGCTCGCCAGCTTCCCTTTGGCCCACCGCAGTTCGTATTCTGCGGCGAAGGCGGCTCTGCGCGCTTTCGCCACGGCGGCTCGGCAGGAGCTCTCACCCTTCGGCGTATGGGTGAGCACCGTCGAACCCGGATCGATCGCCACAGGTATCGGGCTGCGACGGACGAAGTACCTCGACGAGGGGTCGCCCTATACGCAGGACGTGACGACGATGCTCCAGCATCTCGACGCCAACGAACGCGGCGGCATTCCGGCCGCCAAGGTTGCGGCCACGATCGTCGATGCGATCATCGCGCCGAGGCCGCGAGGATTCTATGCCGTCGGCAGCAGAGCGCCGCTGCCGTTCCTGCTCCAGCGTGCGCTTCCCCGCGAGCTCGTATCGAAGATCGTCGCCGCCCAGCACGGGCTGAAGCGGTGAGCGCCTCAGTCGCCGGGTCCGGCGGCGGAGTGGTCATCTGACTACCGCAGGCGGGACGGGATGAGGTGTTGTGTAGTCGAGATGCCGAGCACCCGCTGCTGCCGCGACAGGTTGTACGTCCGATCGGACTGCAGGTACTTGACGAGGAAGAGCTTCGCTCGGTCCCCGCGCTTGAACACGCCCTTGATCTTGAGTCCGAGCTTCGCCGCGACCAGCGCCTTGTCCTTCGCCACGCCTTCGATGACGACCTGGTCGTAGCCCATCCGCGCGAAGTGCGTGACGATCGCCTCTTTGAGCCGGTACGGAATCGGGTCGCCGATATTGAAGGGTCCCGCCGCCGACGGCACGTCGAGGCAGGCGAGAGCGGCTCGCACCACATTGTCGACATGCGTCAGGGTGAGCTTCTGCCGACCGCCGCCGGGCAGCCGCAGCACACCCTTCTTGGCCAGCCTCGACAGGAACGGCATGAGCATCGTCTCCCCCGGACCGTAGACCGACGCGGGCCGGAGAATCGCGGCATCGGGGCGGATCCTCATGACAAGCTGCTCGGCGAGAGCGTGAGTGCGGGAGTAGGCGTCGGCGAATTCACTGGGGTCCTTCGGCCCGGCCTCCTCCCACAGCTCGGCGTGGGGTTCGGTCTGGGAGTACACCGTCGTCGAGGACAGGTGGACGATTCGGGCGACCGGGAAGGCATCGAGGACATGACGCGTGCCCGTCACCTTCACGGCGTAGAGATCGTCGTCATCAGCGCTGACCGAAGAGATTCCGGCACAGTGGAAGACCGAAGTCACGCTCTTGGCCAACGAGGTCACCGACGCGGGAGCAGGTTGCGTGATGTCCCAGTACTGGAAGTTCACCCCGGGGATCTCGGGGTCTCTCCGGCACAGGGCATAGACCGTTTCGTCCCGATTGGCGAGCGCCCGTGCAATGGCACCACCGATGAAGCCGCTGGCTCCGGTCACTATCACCGACACGACGGTCCTCTTCTCATCGTCACACCCTCCGCCTCAGCGGCGGTGCTGCCACTGCGGTTCCCTCTTGTTCAGGAAGGCATCGATCCCCTCCTGCGCATCGGCTGCGACGGCGTTGTCCGCCATCACCTGCGACATCCGCGCATAGGCATCGGCCACAGGCAGTTCCCGCTGTTCGTAGAACGCAGCCTTTCCTAGGGCAACTGTAGCCGACGAGGCGGACGCGACCTTGCGAGCCAATTCCAAGGTCGCCGACTCCAGATCGGCATCGGCGACGACATCCGAGACGAGACCGAACGTCAGCGCATCGTCAGCGGTCACGAAATCACCGGTCAGCAGCATCCGCATCGCCTGCTTCGCCGGCACCGCACGGGAGACCGACACCATCGGCGTCGAACAGAACAGCCCGATCTTCACCCCGGGGGTCGCGAACCTGGCGGATTCGGCGGCGACGGCCAGATCGCAGGTCGCCACAAGCTGGCAGCCGGCCGCCGTGGCCACTCCCTGGACCTGCGCGATCACCGGCTGCGGGATGGATCGGATGAGCTGCATCAGCCGTGCACAGGCATCGAACGTGACCTGCTGGGTCTCCAGATCCGCCCCGCGGATCTCGGTGAGGTCATGACCGGAACTGAACACATGACCGGCGGTCGACAAGATGACTGCGCGCACATCGGTGCGGTCGGCCACCTCGTTGAGGGTGTCGATGAGGGATTGCATCACCTTAAGCGACAGCGCGTTGCGCGTGGATGGCCGATTGATCGTCACGGACGCGACCCCGCCGTCGAGGTGGCCGAATACAATTGATTCCGACATAGCCTCATTCTGCCAAAGGCCACGGGCCCGGCGCGGAATCTGCGCCGACGATCTCCGCCCGCCTCCGGACCCATCCGCCCCGAGGGGAGCGGCACGGAAGGACTGGCATGACCACACTGCTGATGATCATCGGATTCGGTGCCGCCACCTCGGTGGTGGTCGGATTGGGGCAGAAGCTCAAACTTCCGTGGCCGGCACTCATGGTCCTCATCGGCATCGCCGGTGCGTTCATCCCCACCTTCGCCGAGGTGGCCATCGATCCGGAGCTCGTCCTCCCTCTCTTCCTGCCGCCCCTGCTCTTCGCCGCCGCACAGAAGACATCGTGGGCGCTGTTCGCGATCCGGTGGCGCACGATCCTCGGCATGTCCGTGGCCCTGGTCGGTGTCACCGTGGCCGCCGTCGCCGGGTCCGCGGTCTTCCTCATCCCCGGAATCACCATCGCCGCGGCCATCGCGCTCGGCGCCATGCTCGCCCCACCCGACCCGGTCGCTGTCGAAGCCGTGGCCAGCACCGTGTCGATCCCCCGCCGCATCATGTCGACCCTGCAGAGCGAAGGCCTGTTCAACGATGCCGCCTCCCTGGTCATCTTCCAGACCGCGATGGCCGCGGTATTGGCCGGCACCGAGGTGGACTACGCAGACCTGGCCGTGTCGTTCGTCATCTCCGCCGTCGTGGCGATCCTCGTCGGCCTGGTGCTGTCATTCGCCGCCTGGTGGGTGATGGAGAAGATCGATCACACGATCGCTCGGTCCTCCCTCATGCTCGTCCTGCCCTTCGGCGTCTACCTCGTGGCCGAGCACTTCCACGCCAGCGGGGTCATCGCCGTCGTCGTGGCCGCCCTCGAAGTGCGGCGCCGCGATGTCGAGGGGAACTCCGCGGAGCGGGTGACGCAGAACTCGACGTGGCAGGTCCTCGAGATGCTCATCACCGGGATCGCCTTCGGACTCATCGGCCTCGATCTGCGTCTCATCGTCGAATCCGAGCATGCCGACCTCGGGCGAGCGCTGCTCGTCGGCGGCTTCATCGCCGTCGTGGTCGTCGCCGTCCGCTTCGTGTGGCTGCTGCTGGGCACACTCATCGAACGCAAGCGACGCGAGGAGGATCCCGACGCCGCCCCCTTGAGCGTCCGCGATGCCACACTGATGACCTGGGGCGGGATGCGCGGCCTGGCCACAGTCGCCCTCGCCCTGTCGATCCCGGCCACGACGGCCTCCGGCGCCCCGTTCCCCGGCCGGTCGTATGTCGTCGTCGCGGCGGCGGTGGTCCTGCTGGTCACGCTGGTGCTGGCGGGCCTGAGCTTTCCGACAGTCGTCGCCGCCCTCGGCATCGACGACGAAGCGGAGAAGGAACATCAGGCGACCAGGGACATCGCACTGCGCGCCTACAAGGCCGCGATGCGCGAGATCAAGAACGATGACAGCCTGCCCGACGACATCATCGAACCCCTGCGTGCGAGGTTCAAAGTCCTGCACGATCAGCTCAGCGGAACCACCGATGACCAGGCGAGTTCGGAGCAGGCGATGGCGTTCAAGGAACACCGGGAGCAGATGTTGGCCGTGCAGAAGAAGGCCATGCAGTCCGCCCGCGCCGAGGTGCTCAAAGCTCGTCGTGAGCGCGGCACCGATCCGGAGGTCGCGGACAAGGTGCTCCACCGCTTCGACCTGCAGTCGGTCATCACAAGGTAGGGGCGGGTCGGTCCCGACCGGACGGGATTCCGGGCCGGTCCCGGTGGGGCAGGGGCACGCATCCGGGCGGGATGCTTCGACGAAGATTCCTCTGGAAATTCAAAGTTGAGCGGAATAGACTCAACTTTGTCGATGTTGTTCTAGGCGAGAGTTCAAATCAGCCCGGAATCTTAAGAAGGAGATGCGCAGATGGACGCACAGATGACAACCAAATCCCGGGAGGCGCTGCAGACTGCGGTCAACGACGTCGTCGCCCGGCACAACAACCAGATCGAACCGGCCCACCTCGTGGCCGCGCTGCTCAAGCAGCCCGACTCCCTGGCCTCGGCCCTGCTGACGAAGGTCGGCGCCGACCCGCAGTCGGTGCTCACCGCGATTGAAGCAGTGATCGGCGGGTTCCCCACGGTCAGCGGCGCCTCGGTCAGCCAGCCGGGCCTGTCCCGCGCCGGACTCGAGATGATGAACCTCGCGCAGGAGGAGATGACCTCCCTGGGCGATCAGTTCGTTTCTACCGAGCACCTGCTGCTCGCAGCGGCGGCCGGAGATGACGGCGCCGGAGAGACGCTGCGCGCGAATGGGGCGAACCGGGACGCACTGCTTGCGGCCCTGCCCGAACTGCGCGGAGGCAAGAAGGTCACTTCGGAGAACCCCGAGGACACCATGCAGTCGCTGGAGAAGTTCGGCGTCGACCTCACCGCCACCGCCCGCGAAGGCAAGCTCGACCCGGTGATCGGCCGCGACAAGGAAGTGCGCCGCGTCGTCCAGGTGCTCTCGCGCAGGACGAAGAACAACCCCGTCCTCATCGGTGATCCCGGCGTCGGCAAGACCGCCGTCGTCGAGGGCCTGGCCCAGCGGATCGTGGCCGGAGACGTGCCCGAATCGCTGCGGGACAAGACGCTGATCAGCCTCGACCTGTCCGCCATGGTCGCCGGTGCGAAGTACCGCGGCGAGTTCGAGGAGCGGCTCAAGGCCGTGCTCGAGGAGATCAAGAACTCCGACGGGCAGATCATCACCTTCATCGACGAGCTCCACACTATCGTCGGAGCCGGCGCCGGCGGGGACTCCTCGATGGACGCGGGCAATATGCTCAAGCCGATGCTCGCCCGCGGCGAGCTGCGGATGATCGGCGCCACGACTCTGGACGAGTACCGCGAGAACATCGAAAAGGACCCCGCCCTTGAGCGCAGGTTCCAGCAGGTGTTCGTCGGAGAGCCCAGCGTCGAGGACACGATCGCGATCCTCCGCGGGCTCAAGGAACGCTATGAGGCGCACCACAAGGTCTCGATCAATGACGGCGCGCTGGTGGCCGCGGCGACGATGTCGGACCGGTACATCACCGGCAGGCAGCTGCCGGACAAGGCCATCGACCTCGTCGACGAGGCGGCCTCCCGCCTGCGGATGGAGATCGACTCGGCTCCGGTCGAGATCGATGAGCTCCGCCGCGCCGTGGACCGCCTGAAGATGGAGGAAATGGCCCTGTCGAAGGAGACCGATTCCGCATCGGCCGAGCGCCTGACCGCCCTGCGCGCCGACCTCGCCGACAAAGAGGAGGAGTTGCGTTCGCTCGAAGCGACGTGGGAGTCCCAGCGTGCCGGCCTCAACCGGGTCGGTGAGCTGAAGACGAAGCTCGACGAACTGCGCTCGCAGGCCGAGAAGGCTCAGCGCGACACGGACCTCGAGACCGCATCCCGCCTGCTCTACGGGGAGATCCCCGCCGTGCAGAAGGAGATCGCCGAAGCCGAAGCAGCAGAGGCTCAGGCCGACGCCGGTCAGACCTCGGATCCGATGGTCTCGGACAAGGTCTCGAGCAGCGATATCGCCGAGGTGGTCTCCTCCTGGACGGGCATCCCCGCAGGACGCCTCGTCCAAGGTGAGGTCGAGAAGCTGCTCGAAGCCGAGAACATCCTCGGTGAGCGCCTCATCGGTCAGAAGAACGCCGTCGCCGCGGTCTCCGATGCCATCCGCCGTTCGCGTGCGGGTGTCGCCGACCCCGACCGTCCGACCGGTTCGTTCCTGTTCCTCGGGCCCACCGGTGTGGGTAAGACGGAGCTCGCGAAGTCGCTGGCGGACTTCCTCTTCGACGATGAGAAGGCCCTGATCAGGATCGATATGAGCGAATACGGTGAGAAGCACACCGTGTCCCGCCTCGTCGGTGCCCCTCCGGGCTACGTCGGATACGACGAGGGCGGCCAGCTCACCGAGGCGGTCCGCCGTCGTCCGTACTCCGTCGTCCTGCTCGACGAGGTGGAGAAGGCGCACCCGTCCGTCTTCGACATCCTGCTGCAGGTCCTCGATGATGGTCGGCTCACCGATGGTCAGGGCCGTACGGTCGATTTCAGGAACACCATCCTGATCCTGACTTCGAACCTCGGTTCGCAGTTCCTCGTCGACACGAACCTGTCGACCGAGGAGCAGAGGTCCAAGGTGCTCGATGTCGTGCATTCGACGTTCAAGCCCGAGTTCCTCAACCGGCTCGATGACATCGTGCTCTTCGACGCACTCAGCCAGACCGAGCTCGCGTCGATCGTCGATCTGCAGATCGCGCACATGTCGCGCAGGCTCTCCGACCGCCGGATCTCGCTCGAGGTCACTCAGGGTGCCGAGGACTGGTTGGCCCTCGAAGGCTACGATCCAGCGTTCGGTGCCCGGCCGCTGCGTAGGCTGGTCCAGCGCGAGATCGGCGACAAACTGGCCCGCGCGCTGCTGGCCGGCGACATCGTCGACGGGGACACCGTGGTCGTCGACCTGCCCGAGGATCCCGAGGCCACCGGCCTGGAGCTGCGCCCCAAGCGCTGAGTCTCCCGGCCACGCGGGTTCAGCCCAGTCTGAGTTGGAAAGCACATGTTTGAACATGGGCTATTCAACTCAGACTGGGCTGTTCCGCCTACCGATGCCGGCCGAACGCGGGAACTGCGAATGTCTTCGCCGACAGGAGGAGTGGCTGAGAGTCGTTGCGGCGCAGTTCCCTCAGGCGGCACAGAACGAGGGCACTGAACTGGAGCACAGAGTCGAATGGGACATGTTCTTCCGAATCGCTCACTTTCTTCGGTGAGCATTTCAGAGAAACATGTCCCATTCTGCGCCTGCAGGACGCTGAGCACCGTCTGCTGGAGGCTGTGCGCGCGGTCTACTTGCCGCGGGAGCCTGCGGAAGTCCGTGCGCCGGCCTTCGCGGCATTCCCACCGGCCACTCGACCAGCCGAACCGCCCGAAGCCTCACCAGCACCCCGCGGCGCCGATGACGTCCACCAGTGCCGCAGGTAGGCGGAGACCTTCGCGAACGAACGGTCGCGGATGAAGATCGCATCGACGGCGATCATCGTCAGCGAGAACCACGGCAGGCCCATGAGCAGCGCGATGCCCAAGTGGAAGGACAGGATGCCCAGCAGCGCGATGATGCGGGTGTAGCGGTTGAAGAGCATGAACGGGAAGGCGCACTGGAAGAGGATCGAACCCCACGAGATCGCCACGACCATCGGCCCCCACGCCGTGACCAGGTCCGACAGCACCGGCCACGTCCCGAACTGCTGAGTGTGCAGCGGGTTGTACACGGCGAAACCGTGCTGCCAGGCTTCACCTCCGGCCTTGTACAGACCACCCGACATGTAGATCGCACACACCTGGAACGCGAGCACGACGATCGCCAGATTGTTGGCCATGATGAGCGCCCAGCGACACTGACCGCCGTCGGTGTCCGGGAACTCCGGATTCCGCGCCCGCCGCCTGGCATCGAGGGACCACCGGCGTGTCGTATCGGCGAAGAGCATCGCGATCATGAACATCCTGTAGGCGTTGTCGCCCTGGTCGCCGGCCCCGTCGTTGAGCTCGATGAAGCTCACCCACAGCACGAGGTAGATCGGCAGGACGATGCGCGTGCGCCAGCCGAGGATGATGACGATCGCCAACAGCGCGAGTCCGATCAGCATCGCGGTGAACAGCGGCGGCACAGTCACCGCCCGGTGGAAGAGGGAGAAGAGCCAGATGTTCGGGAAGTCGCTCTTCGGTTCGGCGATCTCCCCGTTCCAGGCCGCCCCCACCCCGAAGGCGTAGTGCCGAGCGCTGAAGTTCGTGAGGATGAGGCCGAGACCGGTGAGGCCGATGAGGATCCGCGTCACCGCCAGACCGTACGTCGCGTGGTACCGGCCGGTGAGCATCTCCTCGAGCCAGTTCCACCCCTGCGCGAGCTTCGTCCGCACGAGGGCCGTCACCGGGACGAGCCCGAATTCGGGGGCGGAGACCTGCGCCGAGGCGGTCGTACCGGTCCGCTGGTCCGTGACCTCTGCGTCACGGTCGTCCCTGCCGGTCGTGTTGTCACTGTTCACCGACGCACCTCACTTCGTCGGAGGCGCAGAAGTACTTCGTGAATTCCTCCTGGGACTGGTCGTCTTCGACGACGAGTGCGCGCCAGCCCACGGGGACGGGCTGGATGTTCGGACGTTTCGCGCCTTTGTCGTTGCGGTCGGCGAACGGTACGACGTTCTGGCGGGCGGCCTGGTATTGGACGCGCTGGACATCGTCGCCCCAGATGGCCTTGGCCACCTGGGTCGCATAGGCCGTGGCCAGGTGTTCGCTCTCGAGATAGGCCGGGATCGCGTTCTCCGGGTCGTCGTACTCCTTCATCTTCGTCTCCAGTCGGTCGACGGAGTCATCGCCCTTGAAGTAGTCGAGTTTGACGATCGCCTTCTGGTCGTCGGGCAGATCCTCCCACGAGCCCTTGATGTCCGAGGCCACTCCGATGCCCAGTCCCGCCGACCGCGGCGGGAAGAGCTTGTAGGTGGAGTGGTCGAGTTCGACGTCGGTGGCCCGCACCCACTGAGTGATCTCTTCGCCGCTGTCGGTTGTGATCACCGCGCGCACGTCGAAGTAGTAGTCTCCGTTGATCGGTTCGGGGGCGAACACGCTCCACGACTGTCCCCACAGCGGGATCATGTATTTGGAGAGCAGATCACCGGGAATCACCTCCCGCATCGTCGACGCAGGGGCGATCCACAGGAAGCTGGCGAAGATATGGAACCCCGTGATCGCCATCGCGATGACCATCAGGGTCCGTTTCACCGCCGAACGTCGCCGAGGTGTGACCTCGGTCGGCTCATTGTCCATCTCGGTTCCGGATTTCTTTTGGGAGTACGACAGTCGTCACCGCTGGTCCCGCACCGCGCTGGTCGCTTCGCAGTTCCCTCGGTGACAACGCACAGTCAATAGCGTACTTCAGCTGTGGCAGTGCCCGCCCGGGTGTCGGCACAATCATTCGCGGTCATCAGACGCACGATGACCCATCATCCGCGACCACCGCACACACGATGTCCCACCTTTCGCGGTCGCAGGCACGATGGCTCGCCGAACCACGGCAGACCGACCACGGCCGCCTCGCCGGCCCACGGCAGAGCGCCGCCTATTCGCCGGCTCGCAGCCACGCCTTGACCGCTTCGGTGGAATCGCCGAGCGTCGGCGGGGCCAGTTCGTAGCTGGGCGGAGTCTCGGACAGTCGGATCGGGTTGGCCACGGTGGGGATGACGCGATCTCCCTGACCCGCCTCGGCGACGGGTTTGAGCCCCAGCGACGATGCCAGGTCCACGCCCTGGGCGATCGAGTTGATCGGTGCGCAGGGCAGCCCCGCCTCGGTGAGGATGTCGAACCATTCCTGATTCGTCTTCTCACTCAGCGCGGCGATGAGCTCGGGTTCGAGGTCATCGCGGTTGACGTTGCGGTCGGCGAAGTTCGCGAACCGTTCATCGGCAGCCCATTCGGGGTGGCCGAGCACCTCGGCGAGCCGGGCGAACTGCTTGTCGTTGCCGCACGCGATGATGATCTGCCCCTCGGCGGTGGGCATCGGCTGGTACGGGTAGAGGCTCGGGTGCTTGTTGCCCATCGCCTGCGGAGTCACGCCGCCGGCCACGTACGCCGAGGTCTGGTTCGCCAGACCGGACAGCGCCGAGGACAGCAGGTTCGTCTCCACCAGCTGACCGACCCCGGTGTCCTTGCGATGGTTGAGCGCACCGAGGATGCCCACGGCCGTGTGCAGCCCCGTGATCACGTCGACGACGGCGACACCGGCCTTGACCGGGCCCGATTCCTCGGATCCGGTCACCGACATGAATCCGGACAGACCCTGGATGAGCAGATCGTAGCCGGGCTGCGGGTTGCCTCGACCGAAACCCGTCACCGAGGCGTAGACGATTCCGGGATTGACCGCGCTGACCGTGTCATAGTCGAGGCCGTACTTCGCCAGTCCCCCGGCCTTGAAGTTCTCCACGAGCACGTCCGCACGAGCGGCCAGCTGCTGCGCGAACGCGAGATCATCCTCGTCCTTGAAATCGAGGACGACGGAGTGCTTGTTCCGGTTCGCCGTGAGGAAATACGTCGCATCATCCCCTCGCCGAGGCGGCGCCCAGTGACGTGTATCGTCCCCGGTCGTCCCCTCCACTTTGATGACCGTGGCACCCAGGTCCGCAAGCATCATCGTCGCGTAGGGGCCGGCGAGGACTCGCGAGAAGTCGGCCACGACGGTTCCGGCCAGCGGCCCCGTCCCCTGCCGACCGAATGCTGCGTCTGCGTCCGCTGCTGACAACTGATGCCTCCCTTGGCACGTTCGACTTGTCTGTTCTCCGCCCGACTATACGGAATCGACATGGCTGCCCTGGACTGCGGGTTGCGCGAGAGCGGAAACGAGTCGAGAGCCGGGCAGGTCGACAACGAAATCCGTCGACCGCCGTGGCGAGATTCTGGCTACACTCGGCCTCAGTGACCGGCCAAGCGAAGGGACGAACGATGACGTTGCACATGCCGGCGGAGACCGCCGCCCAGGATCGAGTCTGGATGGCGTTCCCGTCGTCGGGCTACGCCCTCGGCGATACGGAAGCAGAGGCCGAGGCCGCACGCGCCACCTGGGCCGCCGTCGCCCGCGCCACCAGCGAATTCACCCCAGTCACGGTCGTGGTGACCAGGGCACAGACCGATCATGCCAAGCGCCACCTCGGCGAGGGGATCACCCATGGGATCACGATCGTCAACGCCGACCTCGACGATGCGTGGATGCGCGATATCGGGCCGAGCTTCGTCATCGACGAGGCGGGCGCGCTGCACGCGGTGGACTGGGTGTTCAACGGCTGGGGTGCGCAGGAGTGGGCGAGTTGGGATCACGACGAGCACATCGGGAAATTCGTCGCGGACCTCGCCGGGACACCCGTGGTGTCTTCGGATCTGCGCAACGAAGGCGGCGGAATCCACGTCGACGGTGCGGGCACCGTGCTTGCCACGCGCAGCGTCCAACTCGATCCCGGGCGCAACCCGGGGCTGACGGAGGCCGATGTGGAGGCCGAATTCGCGCGCACGATCGGGGCGAAGAAGGTCATCTGGCTCGACCGCGGACTCCACCGGGACAACCAGACCTTCGGCACCCGAGGACACGTCGACATCGTCGCCGCGATGCCCAGCCCAGGCGTCGTGCTCGTCCACGATCAGCGCAATCCCGAGCATCCGGACTTCGAATTCAGTCGCGGACTCAAGGAGCAGTTCGCGGCCGAGACCACGGCCGACGGCACACCGTTCGAGGTCGTGCCGATCCCGGCCCCCGAGGTGCTGCGCGACGAGGAGGGATGGGTCGACTACTCGTACGTCAATCACCTCGTCACCAACGGCGGGGTCATCGCGTGCACCTTCGATGATCCGATGGACGCCGAGGCGGCTGCCGTGCTCGAACGCGTCTACCCGGGCCGGAAGGTCGTCGGGGTCGATGCTCGCGAGCTCTTCGCCCGCGGCGGCGGAATCCACTGCATCACTCAGCAGCAGCCGAGTCTCGGCTGAGCCGGACAGGGCACAATCGCAATCACCGCGTGCCGGCCCGGTGGCCGTGGGGAATCCGCTTCAGCGGCGCAATCCATACCCGTACGGGCCCCACTCGGTATAAGGTGGTTCCAGAGGGCACAGAGCCCGTGCGCGGCCACATCGTTGCCCGGACCTGTGTCGCACAGCAGAGCCGAATACGGTGACGTCGAGTTGCGAAGAGGAGCAAGACCATGAAGAAGAGATTGATTCTCCTGGCCGGTCTCGGAGTCGGATTCATCCTGGGATCACGCACCGGGCGCCAGAGCTACGAACGGCTGAAGGCCCAGGCTCAGGAACTGTGGACCGACCCGCGCGTCCAGGACACCGTGGAAAAAGCCAACCAGTCGATCCGCGAGAAGTCGCCGGCCGTCGCCGATGCCGTGCAGACCGCGGCCGACAAGGTCAATGCCGCCGCAGCCACGAATACTCCGGTCTCCGAATTCGACGGTGACGAGGATTCGGCCGGCGCGAAGGCATCGGGCGGTGCCGCCAAGCACTCGCCGTCACCGAAGGCGAAGGACACGATTGCCGATCCCGAGCGTCACCTCGACGACGAAGGCCCGGCCGGAGTCGCCGACGACGACTGAGAATCGGCTGGCTGAGTCAGTCGGCAACAGCACAGAAAAAGGTGAACAGCCCATGTTGGAAACTGGGCTGTTCACCTTTTTCTGTGCTGTTTGCGGATTCCGGCGTCTACAGCAGTGAGCTCGTCAGGCGGGCCACGTTCTCCACATACTTCTTCAGCATCGGTCGCGCCTCCCATTCCTCGGCATTGAGTTCGACCGAATTCGGCGCGTAGCGTTCGGCTTCGAGGTCATACATGCGCTGCGTGAATTCCTTGTTGACGATGAAGAGGGTGACCTCGAGGTTCATCGCGAATGACCGTTCGTCCATATTTGACGAACCGATGATCGAAACGTCGTCGTCGATGATGAGGAACTTCGAGTGCAGCACCGTCGGAGCGTGGTACATGAAGATCCGCACCCCGGCCCGCACCAGCTCGTCATAATAGGATTGCTGCGCCTTGTGGGTCAGCCAATGTTCGCTCGTCTCACCGACGTACAGGCGCACATCGACCCCGGATCTGGCCTCCGTCGTCAGCGCGTGCAGCAGCGATTCGTCGGGCACGAAATACGGTGAGCAGACGACGACCCGGTGATTCGCGTTGTAGATGAGGTGGTTGAACAGGCGCAGATTGTTCTCGTCTTCGAACCCCGGACCCGACGGCACGATCTGAGCCTGGATGCCACCGAACTCGGGGGCCTCGAGTTCGAAGCTGTCGGGTTCGTCGAGGATCTCATCGGTCTCCGAATACCAGTCTGCGATGAACACGGCATCGAGCTCTTCGACGACCGGCCCCCGGCATTCCACCGACAAGTCCTTCCACTGGAAGCCCTTCCGACGGTTGCGGGCCTTGTTGTACGTGCGGTCGATGATGTTCTGCGAACCGGTGAACGCGACCTGCCCGTCGACGACGAGGATCTTGCGGTGATTGCGCAGGTCGGGCCTCTGGTATTCGCCGCGCCAGGGGCGGATCGGCAGCGCACGGCGCCAGCTGACGCCCGAGGCGTCGAGCCGTTTGACCAGATCCGAATAGCCCGGATATCCCAGCGATCCGACGTGGTCGATGAGGATGCGCACGCTGACTCCGCGCCGGTGGGCGGCCAGCAGCGATTCGAGCAGCCGCCGCGTCGTGTCATCGATGGCGACGATGTAGAACTCGAAGTGCACGAACCTCTTCGCCCGGTCGACGGCATCGGCCATCGCCTCCATGCAGGCGTGATTGTCGACGTGGAGTTCGAAGCCGTTGCCGTGCGTCATCGGCAGAGCGCCGAGGTCGAAGTTCAGCTGCGCGGCGGTGCTCAGCGGTTCGGGCATATGGTCCCTCTGCCCGATGATCGCCCGATTGCGCAGCTGGTCCCGGATGAGATCGTTGATCTGCGACTGCTTGTCTCTCCGGCGCTTGGGCAGCTTCGCCGAACCCAGCAGCAGGAACGCCGCGATGCCCACATAGGGGATGAGGAAGATCGCGAGCAGCCAGCCGAGCGCGACCGACGGCCTGCGGTTGTGCGGAATCCAGCCGAGCGCGATGATGCGGATGATCAGGTCGATCAACAGCAGGATGATGATCAGCCAGTTCGGCCACGCCTGGTCGATGGTGAAGAACGGATAGATCCCGAAACTGCTCATATAGTGCCCGTTCAGCTCCGCCCTGTTCGTCACAGCTGAGGTATTCGGCCTCCGCTGGAGGATGTCAGATTGTCCCCCATCGTATCCTGCCCGTCCCGGGCCCATCCGGCCCACCCCGCCGTCGGCCGTCTGACCAATCCCGGGCATACTGGACGGTGACATCAATTGCTGAGAGCGAAGGTGCTGAACGTGATTCGAGACATCAACCCCGAGGGTTCCGACCGTTCGGATACCGCCGACAGCGCGAGCCGCGGACCCGATATCGCCGACGCCGAGGCGGTCCCGATCAAGCCCGCCGTCAGCGTGCTCATGCTCCGCGACAGGGGCGAAGGACTCGAGGTGTTCGTCCAGCACCGGGTGTCGACGATGGATTTCGCCGCCGGCGTCGTCGTCTTCCCCGGCGGTCGCGTCGACCCCATCGATCACACGATCGCACCGACCATCACCGTCCCCGATCCGCAGGTGCACACCTCCGCATGGTCGGCATCGACCATCGCCGAGGATGCCGAGGGGTGGCGTGTACTGCTCGCCACCGCCGTGCGCGAGGTCGAAGAGGAGACGGGCGCGGTCCTCGACCCGGCCGGGCTCAGACCGTGGGCGAACTGGGTGACTCCGGTTGGTCGGCCCAAGCGCTTCGATACGTATTTCTATACGATCGCGGCTCCCGAACTCGCCGCCGCCCAGCATCAGACGACGGAGGCACACACGAGCGAGTGGCGTTCCGTGACCGGGATCCTCGCCGATGAGGGGGCCCGACGGCTGAAGCTCATGCGTCCGACGTTCGTGCTGCTGCGTGAGCTCGCGGGGTTCTCCACCGTCGCCGAGGTGGTTGCCGCCGAGAGGATCATCGACCCCGTCCGCCCGGAGTTCCCCTCCAACCGCGGTTCTTGAGTTCGGCTCTTCGCCCGAGTCCTGCTGCCCGCATCTGAGCCCAGCATCCCGCTGGTCGCAGCAGGACGCGGGAGTACCCGACTTCAGGCCTTGGCGCGAGCCTTCATCGCGGCCAGGCGAGCGGCAACGACCTGCTTCTGCTCGTCGGTGCCCAACAGTTCGGCCAGTGCTTCCTGTTCGGCATCGAGTCCGGTGCTGAGGTCGGAGTCATACGACAGGTCGACGAGACGCTTCGCCCACACCAGCGCCGACCGAGACCGGGCGGCGATCTGCCCGGCCAGCTCGAGCGCCCGGGCCATGGGATCCTCGACGACCTCGTCGACGAGGCCGATGCGCAGAGCTTCCTCGGCACCGATCGTGTCGGCGGTGACGATGAGCTTCTTCGCCTGAGCCGGTCCGACGAGGCGCGGCAGCAGCTGCGTGCCGCACATATCGGGGATGATGCCCCAGTTGAGTTCCATGAGGGAGAGCTTCGCATCGGGTCCGGCCACGCGCATGTCCGCGCCCAGGGCGATCTGCAGTCCGCCTCCGAGTGCCGGCCCGCGTACCGCCGCGATGACCGGAACGTCGACGAGCGACCACACATGCACGGCCTTCTGTGCCAGCGCCCGGGCCGAGCCGAGTCGCTCTCCGAGATCGACGGCGGTGGCCACGGAGTCCGACTCCCCGCCCTCCCCGCCCTCGGCGGCCGCTTCCCCGGCGGCCGCCTCCTCAGCGGATGAGCGGGTCGCGGCTCCCGCCTCGGCGATCCGGGCGAGCTCGGTGAAGTCGAGGCCGGCGCTGAAGGCACGACCGCGACCGGACAGGACCACGGCCTTGATCTCGCTCGAACCTTTCAGCGCCAGCCCCGCCTCGACGAGGTCTTCGAAGACCTCACGGGTGAGCGAATTGAGTGTGTCGGCACGGTCGATCTCGACGTGGGCGACGCCGTCGGTGATCGCATAGACGACGGTCGAGTTGGTGGTCTCGGGCATGAGCTGGCCTTTCGAAGACGTGACCGGCGCAAGGGCAGCCGGCGGATAAGGAACACGCTGCGATCGCAGGCTCCGCGGTGCCGGCCCCGGCGCCGCTGAACGAGCGATCAGCTGCGTTTCCTGAACCCTATCGGAGCTGCCGTCAACGTCAAGACCAACACGGCGATCAGCGACGCCGCACACATGCCGACGACCCCGGACCAGGCGAAGTGAGCGAAGAGGACCGCCGAGAGCCAGGCGCCGAGACTCGTGCCCAGGTAGTAGACGGTGAGGTAGACAGCCGCGGATCGGGTCGAGTCGACCCCCGGCCGAGCCGCGCTGGCTGCCGCGGAGGCACCCGTATGGCCGAGGAAGAATCCGGCGGTGAGCAGCGACATGCCGATGACGATCACCACGAGCGAATCGACGAGCGTGAGTCCCGCGCCGACGAGCGCGATGACCATTCCCGCCAAGGTGATCCGGACGCGCGGGTACTGCGTGGCCAGGCGGCCGTAGTACGTGGTGACGACGGTGCCGACGAGATAGATGAGGAAGAACAGGGCGACCGCGCCCTCGCTCAGGTGCCACGGATCCTGCTGCAGGCGGGTGCCGAGCATCGTGAACGATCCGCCGAAGACGATCATGCACAGGAACCCGGTGAGATAGATCCGCCACAGTCCCCCGCGCAGCGGAATCGCTCGCCGAGGCGGCCGCGCACTCCCGGCCCCACCGTCGTCGGCGGCGGTGCCGGCAGAGAGGGAAGCGTCGTCGGCGGGCTCATCGGTGGCGGCCGGGACGCCATCACCGTCGACGAGAGCATTGCTGGCACTGCCGTCACCTGCGGTGACAGCGTCGGGGTCGGCCGCCTCGGTGAAGGTGGGATCCGCATCGGGCGGACCGGAATCGTCCGTGTCGAGGACGGCGCGGCTGCGGCCGGTGGAGAAGAGGTCGTGGCGCAGCAGCCAGACGACGATGAGGCCGAAGGCCAGCGACACGATCGCGGTGAATGCGAGTCCGCCGTGCCAGCCGAGGAGCTCGGAGGCCAGCCCGGTGAGCAGCCTCGAGCACAGTCCGCCGATCGTGTTGCCGGCGATGTAGACCCCGATCGCTCCGGGCAGCGCGGCCGGCGGCAGGCGCAGGGACAGATAGGCCATGGCCGTGGCCGGCACCGAGGCGATCGCCAGTCCCTGGAGGAACCGGACGGCGATGAGCAGCTCCGGGGTCGGGGTGAAGGGAAGGACGAGCGCGAGGATCGCCGCAACGATCACTCCCGCACCGATCTGGCGAGCGTGGCCGATGCGCGGGGCGAGCATCGAGAACGGGATGAGGAAGCAGGCCATGGCCACATTCGTCGCGGACACGGTCAGGCTCGCCGTCGGACCGTCGATTCCGTAGGCGTCTCGGATCGCCGGCAGCAGCCCTTGAGTCTCGTAGAGGACGAGGAAGACGGCGATTCCCGCGAGGAAAACTGCAGCGACGGTTCGCCGAGTGCTCGTCGGACTCGGCTCACCTGTGCTCATGAGTCCAACGCTATGCCTCCGAGAAGCACCCGCTCAAACGATTCCGAGTCCCGGACCGCGTGAGTCCGGACACCGCGGATGCCTGTGGGCCCTCGATGTCTGTGCACCCGCACGATCGCACGGCACCGCGGGGATGTGGAGGATAACCCCATCGCCGAGGCGGCCCGACGTTTCATAGGCTGAAACCAGAAGTTCGACGAGCAGTGAATGGACGTGCCAGCGATGACGGCGACCAGCGAGATTCCCGCACTCAGCGCAGACCCCGCAAACCGCCCTGCCGCGCCCTCCCCCGGCGTCCCCACCTCGTCCCTGGAATCGCTCGCGCCGACCGACGGTCGGCACACGGACGTTCCCGGCAACCGCTCCTTCGTCATCACCTGGCTGTTGTCGATGCTCTTCGGCGTCCTCGGTCTTGACCGGTTCTACACCGGCCGGTACCTCACGGGCGCGCTCAAGCTGCTCAGCCTCGGCGGGTTGGGGATCTGGTGGATCATCGATCTCGGCATCGTTCTGGCCGGCGGTCTGCGCTATGGGCGGGCTCCGCTGCGCGGCTACGCTCAGGACAAGGAGATCGCGTGGATCGCCACCGGTTTCACCCTCATCGTCGCCTATTCGATGCAGGTCGACGAGCTGGTCACGGCGCTGCTGAGCTCTCTGTTCTGACGCATTTCCCACGCCTGTTCCGATGCGCTTCGCCGACTGTTCACAACCGTCTCAGGTCTGCCTTTCCTGAAATCTGCGTCTCCCGGGTCTAGGCTCGAAGTCAGAACAGTTCAAGGAGGCACAATGAAACGGCAATTCCCCATTGTCAGGATGGTCACCGGTGACTCGGCAGGCAAACAGATCGCGGGGGCGGCGGCGGCCGCCTCGGCGCTCGGGTTCGGCGCACTCGCCGCATGGGATCTCACGCAGAAGAAGCACTCGATCCTGCGCAACTATCCGATCGCCGGGCACGCCCGATTCCTGCTGGAGTCGATCCGGCCGGAGATCCAGCAGTACTTCATCGAACGCAACTGGGACGGTCGCCCATTCAGCCGCGACACTCGCACCACCATCTACGAACGGGCCAAGGGCACCCACTCCGAGCACGCGTTCGGCACCGAGCGCGATGTCGACCGTGCCGGCTACGAGTCGCTCATGCACTCGAATATGCCGATCCCCAATCCGCCGCGTCCGCCGCGAGTGCGCATCGGCGGTGACGACTGCACTCAGCCCTACGACATCTCGCTGCTCAATGTCTCGGCAATGAGCTTCGGTTCGCTGAGCAACAACGCCATCCGTGCCCTGAACAAAGGAGCGGCACTGGGCGGATTCGCCCACGACACCGGTGAGGGATCGATCTCGCCGTATCACCGTGAGCACGGCGGCGACCTCATCTGGGAACTCGGCACCGGATACTTCGGCGCCCGCACCCCGGAAGGACAGTTCTCCCCCGAGGTCTTCGCCGAGAAGGCTCGGGACCCCCAGGTGAAGATGGTCTCGCTCAAACTCTCTCAGGGAGCGAAGCCGGGCATCGGCGGTGTGCTGCCCGGGGCCAAGGTGACCGAGGAGATCGCGGAGATCCGCGGCATCCCCGTCGGCCAGACGTGCATCAGCCCGCCCGGACACACGGTGTTCTCGACCCCGATCGAGCTGCTCGTGTTCATCCGGCAGATGCGTGAGCTCTCCGGCGGCAAGCCCGCCGGCTTCAAACTGTGCATCGGTTCGCGCACGGAGTTCCTCTCGATCGTCAAGGCCATGGTGGAGACGAACATCCTGCCGGACTTCATCATCGTCGACGGCTCCGAAGGCGGCACCGGTGCGGCACCGCTGGAGTTCGAGGACAATGTCGGTCTGCCGCTGACCCAGGGGCTGATGATCGTGCACAACGCGCTCGTCGGCGCGGGGCTGCGGAAGAAGATCAGGGTCGGCGCCTCGGGCAAGATCGCCACCGGCACCGATATCGTCAAACGCCTCATCCAGGGTGCGGACTTCACGAATTCGGCCCGCGCCATGATGATGGCCGTCGGCTGCATCCAGGCCCAGGTCTGCCACACGGGCAAATGTCCCGTCGGCGTCGCCACTCAGGATCCGCGGCGAGCCCGCGCCATCGACGTGCCCACCAAGGCCGAACGGGTGCGCAACTATCACGACGGAGTCGTCGCCGAGGCGGTCCGGCTCATGGCGTCGATGGGTGCGGCCGCACCGGATGAGCTCGAACCGACGATGCTGCGTCGCAATGTCTCGGCCTCCGAGTCCTGGTCCTATGCCCGCCTCTACGACTGGCTGAAGCCCGGCGAACTCCTCGACGACACCCCCTCGGAGTGGGCCGACGACTGGTCCACGGCTCGCGCCGACACATTCTCGATCCCCCGCGGACACAGCCGCTGATCCGCCGAGGCGGTCACTCGGCTCCGGCCTCCCCAGCTACCGGACGCGTGACGCTGACCTGACCATTCGGCTCCGGCCGCACGGTCAGTCACTCGGCTCCGCCGATTGACGTCGACCATTCGGTTCCAAGCGCCTTGTCGACTTCGCCGATCCTCCGAAAGGAACTCGATGACCACCCTTGTCCTTCTCCACTCGGCTCTGGGACGGACGTCCGGAATGGATGCCGTCGCCGAACGCTTCGCACTGGCCGGGTATGCCGTCCACACTCCCGACGTCTACGCGGGCAGAACCTTCGACACCGCCGAAGCGGGAGTCGCCCACTCCCAGGAGGTCGGGTTCTCGAGCCTCGTGGATCGGATGAAGGAGGAGTGCGAGGATCTCGGCGACGACCTCGTCTTCGGCGGGTTGTCGCTGGGAGCCGCGCTCGCGCAGCAGATGGGCAAAAACGATCCGCGCGCTCGCGGCGTCCTGCTCTTCCACGGCGGCGGATTCCCGAAGCCGACGCGCTGGCAGGCCGGTGTGCCGGTCCAGGCGCATTTCGCCGTCGACGACTCGTGGCGCAGCCCGGGCACGATCGAGACCCTGATGGAATCCGCTGCGAGGGCCGGCGCGCAGGCAGAGTACTTCCTCTACCCGGGCAACACCCATCTGTTCAGCGACCCGACGACCCCGGATTACCGCGAAGACAGCGCCGAACTCCTCTTTGAGCGGGCCCTGGCCTTCCTCGACCGCTTCTGAGGTCCTCCACTCACCATCGGGGTCGTCCTCGCTGGCCGGCCTCCTCGCGGTGGAAGCGCCGACCGCTCACGTCAGCGCCGAGCGCTCATGCTGCCGTCGACCGATCACCTCAGCACTCCACCTCCTTGCCGACCGCTCGAGTCAGCGTCGAGCGCTCAACGCATACCTTGATACAGCGACGTTGAGTCGAGCGGTCGGCGAAATCAGTCCCTTGCAGATGAGAGCTGATCGCCCTCACATGCATTCGTTTGATTCCATTTGCTGAATTTTATTGCCATTTGAATTCCATGAAGGCACACTGTTGTCATGGTGACCGTCTTCAGCACCAAGAGACTTCGCAGCCTCGGCTTCGCGCACAAGGACATCGTCAAGGCTCTGCAGTGCTGTCTGCAGAGGGTCCGACGTGGCCAATTCGTCCTCACCTGGTCTTGTGATCAGCAGGCTCACGCCGTGCTGCAGGACGTACACTCGGCATCCTCGACCTCGTACCCACAGGTCTTCGGTGACATCCGAGACGCATCCGAGAACCTCAAGTCCCTGATCCGGTCGTACGCTGATGACCGGCTGCCCGACGCAGTCTTCTCCCATGTGTCAGCGGCCTTGTTACATGGTCTCGATCCACCGTTCCCCGCAGTCGACAAGTGCGAGATGATCCGGCCCGGAACTCGCCGGAGCAGCGACACTCTCCACATTCGTGATCGGCACCTGCCTCCAAGCGACGTCGGTTCGATCGGAGGACTCCCCGTCACGACATTGCTCAGGACTCTCGTGGACATTGCTCGCGAATACGACCCCGAGTTCTCGGTCCCATTGCTCTCGGACGCACTTCGCCGGCGGCTGGTCACCAAAGCAGCACTGCGAACCGCCCTTCCACCGGCCCACCGAGGCTGTCGCACCGCCGCTCTTGCCATCAGCCTCGCGGATGCGAACCACGAGTCGGCCGCAGAATCGATCACTGCCGTCAAGTTCTATCGCTTCGACATCACCGGAATGATCCCCCAGGTCGAGACCTGCGACGCGGCTGGAAATCTCCTCGGCCGCAACGACTTCCGCCACGAGAGATACGGACTGATCGTCGAATGCCACGGTGTCGGAAAGTATTTCATGGGGCGCAACAGCCCCGATGAGGCCAGCAAGAAGAACCATGAACGGCACATGAAGCTGCTCAACGCGGGGTTCCGCATCGTCAATCTCGTCTGGGCGGACCTGTTCCGACCCCATGAGTTCATCAAGATCAAAGCTGAGCTGGACACGCTGGCGAAGAGCGAACTCAACCAGCACGGCAAATGACCACGGCTTCTCCGCCGACCGCTCATCTCAGCGTCGCTGTATCAAGTTATACGCCGCGCGCTCGACGCGGAGTCGAGCGGTCGGCGAGCTGAGTTGGTTCGCTCTACGTTGCGGCGGGACCGGTCACCCCATGACGAGGCCGTTGTCGACGATGAGGTTCTGGCCGGTCACCGCACGCGAAGCGGGAGAGGCGAAGAACACCACCGCCGAGGCGAAGTCCTCCGGAGTCGTCACCCGTCGCAGAGCGCTGGCGGCGGCGATCTGGTCGAAGACCGCTTCGGGTGTCGCCGAGGAGGCGTCCGTGGTGCGCAGCAGTCCGCCGGAGACCATGTTCACCCGCACCCCGGCCGGGCCGAGATCCTTCGCGAACGTCCTCGTCAGCGACAGGAGCGCCGCCTTGCCGGCCGTGTAGTCGTGGTACGGCACGACCGGATGCTGGAACAGGTTGGTGCCGATGTTGATGACGCGGCCGGAACCGAGCTCGCGGAAGCCGTGCATCGCGGCCTGGATCGTGTTGACCGCACCTTCGACCGAACCGCGGAACTGGTCGGCGAAATCCGAATAGTCGATCTCGTCGGCCGGCTGGCGCTCATCGCCGTTGAACGAGAAGTCGGCGAGGGCGTTGTTGACGACAGTGGATACCGGAGCTCCGAACTCGGCTGCCGCGGTCTCGAACATGGCGTCGACGGCGCGGGAGTCGGTGACGTCGGCCTCGATGGCCACGGCGCGCCCACCGCGAGCGCGGACCGCCTCGGCGAGCTCTTCCGCGGCCTCGGCCGAATACCGGTAGTTGATGACCAGCGCCGCACCCTCCGGCGCGAAGGCCTTCGCGATCGCGGCGCCCAGGCCGCGTCCGGATCCGGTGACAAGCACGACCTGCTCGTCGAGAGGCAGGGCCTCGGAGGTGAATGCCTGGGGGTTGCTCATCGCGTGTCTCCTTCGGACGTCGGTGGGCGGATCCTGACCCCACCATACCCAGGAACCGCATACGCCAGGACGGAGCTGCGCCAGCACGGAGTCATGCGCGAAGGCGATGTTCGCATCCCCTTCAGCACGGAGCCGATCGCTCCGAGCCGCGCGCATATGCGCCGCGAAACGTGCTCTGAGCGGCATGAGTCCATAGACTGACAAGAAGACCACCGTTGTCCATCCCCAGGAAGTCACCCTTATGAACGAGCTCGGCGCCGGCATCTCCATCGGAGTCCTCGCGGCTCTCGTCGTCTTCGTCATCTACTTCATCGGAGCGAAGCTCGGACGATGGCAGCCCCGGAATCCCAACGGCGGAGCCGGTGCTCAGGACGGCTACCCGCAGGCACAGTATGGTCAGAACCCCTACGGCCAGTCCGGCTACTCCCAGTCCGGTCGCCCGTGGAGCAGCGAGGATGAGACCCGTGTGCTTCCCAACAACGCACAGGGCTACGACGCCCAAGGCTACGACGACGTCGACGCCGATCAGCCGCGGGCCACGAAGAGAGAACTCGCCGCCAACATCCAGTACTCGGGCCAGATGATCGAAGCGAACCGGCGGGCCGCGACCTCCTCCAACGGTGACACCCTCGCGGTGTTCACCTACATCTTCGGCGCCGCGCTCATCGCCGTCGTCGCCTTCGTGTTCTTCAACAACCTCCTGCTCCCGGCCACCATCGGTGCCCTGACCGGAGCGATCATCTGCGTGGCGCTGTCGGCGACCTACACGCTCAAATCGCTGGACTTCTGGCCCGACAATGCGACGATCACCATCATCAACCTCCTCGTGGCCCTGGCGGCCTCGATCTTCATGTACATCGGTGCCGTGCAGACCCAGCGCGATGGCACGAGCCTGAACTCCATCACCGACTCCTTCGCCCCGCTTCCCTTCAGCGAAGGGTTCTCCGGGTTCGCCATGGCCATCGGAGATCGGGTCGTGACGTTCTTCAAGGACTTCGGCTTCCTCGGCTTCGTGTTCCTGCTGTTCATGGGCATCGGCTGCATCATCGTGTTCACCCTGGCCGCGAAGTCGCTCGTCGACGTCATGGACTGGCGGATCTTCGCCCAGTTCGGCCACAACGTCACCGACCGCCCGATGTCGTATTCGCGTGCCGTGCGCTTTCAGACCTCGAAGGTCTCGCACACCGTGACCTCGCTCGTTCTCGCCGTCATCGCCGTGCTCGCGGCCACAGGATTGCTCTATGACGGCTTCACCTGGTTCACACGCTGAGGAACATCTCAGAAACCGGGCGGTAAGATAGGTCCGGAATTCCCCGTCGTGACGCGTCACGCGCGCGCCTCTGCGGCCGATATCGACACCGACGAACGACCCGAAAAGGGATGAGTTACTCAATTGGCGAATGGCAACGCAACATTCCGGCACTCGAACGTGGCCCTGCTCGGCCTGACCGAGACCCTGGCCCCGAACGAAGTGACCTCCCAGGAATTCGACGACCGCCTCGCCGATACGCTGTCATCGCTCAAACTGCCGCAGGGTCTGCTCCAACGAGTCGCCGGCGTGTACGCCCGCCGCAACTGGGATGAGCCCCATCAGTTCGCCGCGGGTGCGATCACGGCCGGAAAGAAGGCCCTCGCCGAGGCGGGGGTCCCTCCCGATTCCATCGGACTGATGGTCAACACCTCCGTGACCCGTGAGCACCTGGAACCGTCCGTGGCCGTCGGCGTCCACGCCGGCATCGGGCTCGGCCCGCAGGCGATGAACTTCGACATCGCCAACGCCTGCCTGGGATTCGTCAATGGGATGACCCTGGCCGCGAACATGATCGACGCCGGGCAGATCGAATACGCCCTCATCGTCGCCGGCGAAGACGCCTCCCGCGTCCAAGACGCGACGCTGCGCCGCCTCAACCGTCCGGAGATCACCCGCGAGGAGTACCTCAACGAATTCGCGTCCCTGACCCTGGGTTCCGGCGCTGCCGCGGCCGTCCTCGGGCCGGCCGACAAGCATCCGGAGGGCCACCGCATCCTCGGCGGGATCACCCGTGCGGCCACCCAGCATCACGAACTGTGCGTCGGCGACCACAACGGCATGTTCACCGACACGAAGGGGCTGCTCTCCGGCGGCATGGAACTCGTCGTCGCCGCGTGGGAGGAAGCCCACGAGACCGGGTGGGACTGGCGGGAGATGGACCGCTACGTCATGCACCAGGTCTCCGATGTGCACACGAATTCGATCACAAGGGCCGCGAACCTCGACCCCGACCGGATCCCGGTGACCTACCCGGAGCTGGGCAACGTCGGCCCCGCCTCACTGCCCATCACCCTGTCCCGTGAGGCCGAGAACCTCAGACCCGGCGACCGCATCCTGTGCATGGGCGTCGGATCCGGCCTCAACACCGCCATGACCGAGATCGAGTGGTAGAGACCTTCATGAGATTTCCTGCACGGCCGGCCACGATTCCCCCGCAGCTGCCCGAGTGGGACCGCGCCTGGTCCCGGATCGTCGAGGCGAGAACCTCCGACGGGACGCATGCGTTCCATGTGCTCGACACGCTGCCCGCCCTGACCGCGGCCGGTGTGAAGCCTGCGGGCACGATCGTCGCCCTCCACGGCAACCCCACCTGGTCGTACCTGTGGCGTCGGCTGGCCAGCGCCACCATCGCCGCCGCTCTGTCGGGCGGACGTGCCTGGCGGCTCATCGCCCCCGACCAGCTCGAAATGGGCTTCTCCGAACGGCTCGCCCACTCTTCCATGCCGGCCCCGAAGTCCGCCGAGGTCCGTCGCATCGCCGATCGCCTCAATGATTTCGATGCGGTCGTCTCCAACCTGTTCGCCGAGGTGGCCGCCACCGGATCCGCCACCCACCCGATCGTGACGATCGGTCACGACTGGGGCGGAGTCCTCTCTCTCGGTTGGGCCGCCCGAAATACCGACAGGGTGTCCGCGGCGATCAGCCTCAATACGGCCGTCCACCAGCCCGAGGACGCCCCGGTGCCCGCGCCGCTGCGTGCGACCTTGGCCGGGCCCATGCTGCCTGCGGCCACCGTGCTCACCGACGGGTTCCTGCGCGCGACTTTGGGACTCGGCGATCTCGCTGCCGAAACCAAGGACGCCTTCCGCGCCCCGTACCGCACACCTGCAGACCGGTGGGCGATCGGCAACTTCGTCGCCGACATCCCCGTCGACGACACGCATGCCTCCGATCCCGAGCTCCAGCGCATCGGCCGGGACATCGCCGCCTTCGGCAAACCGGCGCTGCTCGTCTGGGGCCCGAAGGACCCGGTGTTCCTCGAACGCTATCTGCGGGACCTGCGCCGGCGCCTGCCGCAGGCCGATGTGCATCGGTTCGAAACGGCGTCCCACCTCGTCAGCGAAGATCACGATGTGGCCGGACTCGTCCTCGACTGGCTGGACGCGCAGTTCGATACACCCACCACTGCGAACACCCCCACCGAGGCGGCCCCTGCGGAGGGATTGTCCGCGCGGTCGGGCACAGCCGCGTCGGCGAGGAGATCGGCGTCCGATATCGCGGATGACTCCGCCGCCGGCGACGGATCCGCGGATGTCCGCTCGGTCACGGCGATCCTCGATGCCCGCCGTGACGACGAGGCGATCGCCTCGGTGGACTTCGCGCAGAACCCGGCGCAGCAGATCAGCTGGCGGCACCTGTGGCACGTGACGACGTCGATCGCGAACGGCCTCCTTGACCTCGGCGTGAAGCCCGGGGACCGGGTGTCCATGCTCGTGCCTCCGGGCAACAATCTCACCGCCGCCCTCTATGCGTGCCTGAAGATCGGTGCGGTCGCCGTCGTCGCCGATGCCGGACTCGGCCCGAAGGGAATGACTCGGGCGATCACCTCGGCCGATCCGCAGTGGATCGTCGGCGAGCTGCCCGGACTCACTCTGGCGCGGGCCTTCGGCTGGCCGGGACGACGCATCTCCGTGCGTCCGCTCGGACCTGTGCGCTCGCGGATGTTCAAGGCGGAGACGAGCCTGACGGAACTCTCCCGCACCCCGCACCGGGCCGAGCTGCCGACCCCGTCACCGGATGCCGATGCGGCGATCCTCTTCACCTCCGGGTCGACAGGACCGGCGAAGGGCGTGCGCTATACGCATGCGGACATCTCCGCGCTGGCGGCCGTGCTGACCAGGACTTTCAATGTCACCGAAGGCACCGGTCTGGTGGCTGGGTTCCCACCGTTCGCCCTGTTGGGACCGGCCATCGGGGCCACCTCGGTGACACCGGACATGTCGGTGACGAAACCGAAGACGCTCACGGCCGCTGCGATCGCCGATGCGATCATCGCCGGACGGGCCACCATGGTCTTCGCCTCCCCTGCCGCATACACGAATGTCGCCGCGACCGCCGGCGAGCTCGACGACCAGCAGCGGGCAGCGTGTGCGGGGGTCGAACTCGTGCTCTCGGCGGGTGCGCCCGTGCCGCTCGACCTCATGGATGCCATCGCCGAGGTATTCCCGAACGCCTCCATCCACTCCCCCTACGGCATGACCGAGGGACTGCTGCTCACCGACATCGACCGCGACGGGGTGGCCGAAGCCGATGCCACCGGTGGTCTCGGGGTCTGCGTGGGGCAGCCGATCGACGGCGTCGAACTCGCCCTGGCCCCCATCGATGAGTCGGGACGTTCGGCCGATGAGCTGCTGCAGGGCGCGGCCGTACAGGGCCGCCTCGGCGAATTCGTCGTCAGCGCCGCCCATATCAAGTCCGGCTACGACAACCTGTGGCGCACCACTGCGGCTTCGGCGCGTGATGATCTGCACGGTCTGACCTGGCACCGGACGAACGACATCGGCCATATCGATGACGCCGGTCGGGTGTGGCTCGAAGGACGACTGCAGCATGTCGTCACGACGCCACGTGGGCCGGTCGGACCCGGTGGTCTCGAGGCGCTCATCGACGCCGACGCACAGGTCAGCCGCAGCTCCGTCGTCGGAATCGGACCCGTCGGCACTCAGGCTCTCGTGGCGGTGCTCGACGCCGAGGGCACCTCGCTCGCACCGGGTCTTGCGCCCTTGGACCTGACGGAACGTCTGCGGGAGACGGTCGCCGAGGCTGGCGGTCATGATCTGGCTGCGGTGCTCGTGGCGCCCGAATTCCCCACCGACATCCGCCACAATTCGAAGATCGACCGTTCCCGCCTCGCCGCCTGGGCCGACAGCGTCCTTGCCGGTGGGCCGGTGCGTGGAAGCGTCTGAGGAGTTGAAGTGAGAATCACCGTCACCGGAGCCTCCGGACTGCTCGGTTCGTCCGTCGCTCGTGAGCTCGTCACCGCTGGTCACGAGGTCACGACCCTGCAGCGTCGCCCCTCTGGGGTCGACGGCGCCACCGATGTGGTGGGGTCGGTGACCGATGCGGCTGCCGTTGAGAAGGCGGTCACCGGCGCCGAGGCGGTCGTGCATTTGGCCGCGAAGGTCTCCATGATGGGTGACCCCAAGGAATTCGAGGCCGTGAACATCGGCGGCACCCGCACTCTCGTCGATGCGGCTCGGGCCGCCGGCGTACAGCGCCTGGTCCATATCTCATCGCCGTCGGTGGCTCATACCGGTGAGTCGATCATCGGCGACGGCGCCGAACCCGCGTCTCCGGAGTTCGCTCGCGGTGAGTATGCGCGGACGAAGGGCGCCGGTGAGCGGATCGCCCTGGGCGCCGACTCGCCTGACTTCCGAGTGCTCGTCCTGCGTCCCCACCTCATGTGGGGACCGGGAGACACTCAGCTCACGGAGCGGGTCATCGATCGCGCCCGTGCGGGGCGGATGCCGGTGCTCGGATCGGGCGCGGCGCTGGTCGACACGCTCTTCGTCGACAATGCCGTCGAGGCGATCGTCGCAGCGGTGACCGCGGTCGATTCCACTCATGGTGAGGCGCTGGTGGTGACGAACGGTCAGCCGCGACCCATCGGTGAGCTGATGTCACGCATCGCAATCGCCGGCGGTGCGTCGGAGCCGAAGCTGCGCATTCCGGTGTCGCCGGCGCTGGCGGCCGGAACCGTGGTCGAGAAGGTGTGGGAACTCGGAGAGCACGACGACGAACCGCCGTTGACCAGGTTCCTCGCCGAACAGCTGTCGACCGCGCATTGGTTCGATCAGCGGCGGACGCAGGAAGTTCTCGACTGGACTCCCCGCGTCAGCATCGAAGAGGGTATGCGGATCCTCGCCGCACACTACGCCTGAGCGGGTTCGCCAGCAGAGTTCGACTGTTCAGCTCCGGCAGCGACGCGGGCCAGTAACGGCTCAGGCCAGCTGCGGCTTAAGTCAACTGCGGCTCAGAGCCGGTACTGGTTGTTTTCCTCGGCTGAGGGACCCTTGCGTTCCGGAGCCTCAGCATCAACGGCGTCGTCATCGGCGGCCTCTTGTCCGGCCGTGTCGGCGGACTCGTCGGCCTCGTCCGGCAGCTTGCCGGAGAGCGCGTCGGCCGACATTCCGGGCTCGCCGGTCGGAGGTGCCTCGAGCGAGGATCCGCTGGCGGATTCGTCGTATTCCTCCGGGTCGAGCGTCACTGGGTCATCGGCCGGCCCTTCGGGATCCGGGTTGGAAGCCGGAACGGACCCGCTGTCGCTGACACCGTCCTGATTCAGCGACGGAGCCGCGGACTCGTCATCGTTCGTCGCGTCGCCGCTATCGGCCTGCGGTGCCTCGGCGACATCGGCCTGCGGGGCGGCGGTGGGTCGGGCGGGGAACGACGGCGGCATCGGCGGAGGCGGCGGCAGTTCGGACGAATCCCCTGTCTGGACGGTCGGCTTCTCAGCGGGCCGAGAGGGTTCATCAGCGTCAGCGCCGGTGTCTCCGGCTTCGGTGTCACCGCCGGCGTGGGCCTTGGCGGCGTCGGTGTCGCCCGGCTGTGCGGATTCGGCGGAGTCTGTCGGCTCTGCGGGTGCGGCCGGCTCCGCGGTCTTCACGACCACTGCGGGCTTCGCTGACTCGGCGGGTCGTTCCTCATCCGTCGAGGCCTCGTCACCTTCGGCTCCGTCGGATTCCAGGGAGGAATCTGACTCATTGTTCTGCTCGGCTGCATCGTCAGCCGCTTCGCCCTCTGAGACCTCCCCCTCGGCAGGAGACGCTGCGGCGGACTCACCGCCTGCTCCTTCTTCCTCGGCGGTTACCTCCTCTGCATCGGCACCCTCGAAGCGAGACATCTCCGCGTCGGCGCCCTCGGTGGAAGCCGCCTGAGCATCGGCACCCTCGGTGGGGGCCGCCTCAGCGGTGTCCGTCTCATCCGACGAGGTCGCCTCGGCGGACTGGGCGGTCGATCCCGGCAGGGCACCGTCGATGCCTTCGAGGCTCACTCCCGCCTCGGCGGCGAGTCGGGCACGTCGGTCGGCACGTGCCTGAGCGCGCTCCTCTTCGCTTTGCTGAGCCTTCGCCAGCTCGCCCTTGGGCTGAGTCGGGCGGACGACCTCCCAGATGAGGAGGACGATGAGCATCGTGACGCCGACGGTCGCGCCCATGAGGATCGAGCCCAATGGCCGCGACATCGAGAAGAAGTCGAAGAGGGCGTTCAGGCCGAACATGACGGCCAGGCCGAGGATCAGTGCAACCAGGAATCTCATAACCCCATTGTGCCCTCTCCTGGTCCGAGTGCAGGGAAATGGGTCCACTTTCGTGCCGCACCGATCCTTCTCAGCCCCGCGGCGCCTCACGCGCAGGACGAAGAATCCGGGCCCCACCTCGGCGAGATTCTGTGCCGTGGGTCACAATGGGGATATGGATACGCAACCCGACACCGCCGCCCCCAGCTACGACGACGTCGTCGCCCGCATCGCCGCCGATGCCGACGGATTCTGGCTCGAGCAGGCCAGGAACCGCATCGACTGGATCACCGAACCGACGAAGGCTGTCGACAATTCGAATGCGCCGATCTATCGCTGGTTCCCCGACGGCGAACTCAACGTCTGCTACAACGCGATCGACCGACATGTCGAGAACGGCCGCGGCGACCAGGCCGCCATCATCTACGATTCGCCCGTCACCGACACCGTCCGTTCGATCACCTACGCCGAACTGCTCGATGAGGTCTCCCGCTTCGCCCGCGCCCTGGCCGACAAGGGCGTGGCCAAGGGCGATCGCGTCGTCATCTACATGCCGATGATCCCCGAGGCAGCCGTGGCCATGCTCGCCTGCGCCCGCCTCGGCGCCATCCACTCCGTCGTCTTCGGCGGGTTCGCCCCGAACGAGCTGGCCGTGCGCATCGACGACACGGCACCGAAGGCCGTCATCTCCACCTCCTGCGGGGTCGAGAAGAGCCGAGTCCTCGAATACAAGCCGATGCTCGATGAGGCGATCGAGATCGCTGCGAACAAACCGGACTTCACCGTCATCGTCCAGCGCGACGAACATCGCTGCGAACTCGGCGAGAACGACCTCGACTACGCCGAGCTGCTCGACCAGACGCCCGAGGGCATCGATCCGGTGACCGTCAGGGCCACCGACGAGCTCTACGTCCTCTACACCTCGGGCACGACCGGCAAGCCGAAGGGCATCGTCCGCGATTCCGGCGGCTACGCCGTGGCCGGTGCGTTCTCGATGCCGGCGATCTTCGGACTGCACCCGGGGGATACGATGTTCACCGCCTCGGACGTCGGCTGGGTCGTCGGGCACACCTACATCGTCTACGCACCGCTGCTGGCGGGAGTCACCTCGGTGCTCTACGAGGGCAAACCCGTGGGCACCCCGGACGCCGGCGCCTTCTTCCGCGCCATCGAGCAGCACAAGGTCAACGTCCACTTCACCGCCCCGACCGCCATGCGCGTGGTGCGCAAGGAGGACCCGAACGGCGAGCTGATGAAGAAGTACGACCTCTCCAGCCTGCGTGCGGAGTTCCTCGCCGGCGAGCGGCTCGACCCGGATACGTACGAATGGACGACGAAGACCCTCGCCGAGGCGACCGGACGTGACATCCCCGTCGTCGACAATTGGTGGCAGACGGAGACCGGGTGGCCGATCGCGGCGAATCCTCTGGGGCTGACCCGGTTCCCCCTCAAGCCGGGATCACCGACGAAGCCGGTGCCCGGGTATCGGATCGAGGTCGTCGACCCCGGCGGCACACCCGTCGAGGCCGGGGAGGAAGGACTCATCGTCATCAGGCTGCCGCTGCCTCCGGGCACGATGGCGACGGTGTGGGGTGATGACGAGCGGTTCATCTCCTCGTATCTCGCCGCCTTCGACGGTTACTACCTCACCGGCGATTCGGGTTATCTGGACGAGGACGGCTACGTCTACGTCATGGGACGCACCGATGACGTCATCAACGTCGCAGGTCACCGCCTGTCCACCGGCATCATCGAGGCCGTGGTCGCCTCCCATCCGGCCGTCGCCGAGGCCGCCGTGATCGGTGTCCACGATGAGGTCAAGGGGCAGACCCCGCGTGCTCTCGTCGTGCTCGGCGACTCCACCGAGGCGGCCGATCCCGCCACCGTCACCGACGAACTCGTGGCGCTGGTGCGCAAGGAGATCGGTCCGGTGGCCGCATTCAGACGCGTCGACATCGTGACGGGGCTGCCGAAGACCCGATCGGGCAAGATCCTGCGCAAGACCATGCGCGAGATCGCCGACGGCGCCGAGAATCCGGCAGTTCCGTCGACGATCGAGGACCGCGCAGTGCTCGACGACCTCTCATCGGTGCTCTCGCGCGGCTGAGTCACCCGGGCGGGTGAGCAACCCGGTCAGATACTGATCTCCGAATCATCGAGATCATCAAGGTTGCCCCCGTCAGAGAGGAGTTCCTTGTAGGCGCGAAGCCGTTGTGAGTCGATCTCCGTGTTCGTCACACCACGCTTCCAATAGCCGAAGACGGCGACGTCGTCCTTCTCCAGGCCGACTTCCTTCCGGAAGTACTTTCTGATCTCACGCATTGCATCGCGTTCCCCGGCGGCCCAGACAACGTGGTCCTCAGGTGATTCGAGCATCCGTGCATGGGCAGAGAGCCCGGTCGCCGATCCCGGCACTACGGTGAGGACTTCGAGGCCCGGTGGGCATTGGAGTTCGGCCACAGCCACCTCGTCATCCGATTCGATGACCGCTGTGCCCTGCACCCCTGTCGGCCAATGCTTGACCATCGCAAAGAGTGCCGGGATCGCGGTCGAATCGAGAAAGAGCGCCGCTCTCCGCCCCTTGGCCTCAGGCACGATGAAGTGTTGCCTGGGCCCGCGGAAGGCGATCACCGTGCCGATACGCGCATTCCGTGCCCAACGCATCATGGGACTCGACTCGCCGTGCAGCACGACATCGACGACGATTTCAGCGGAAGCGGCCGAGAATTCACGGATCGTGTAGATCCGCGAAGCATCGTCAAAGTCCTCTCCGAGCTCCATTCTGATAGTCACGTTCGGGCTCGCCCACGCAGGGTCATCCGCTCCGGACTCCAGACGAGCTGTGAATCGCAGCAGGCGCTCGGACGGATACTCCAACCGAGTGACCGTCGCTCTCGAGTCGTGAAGATTGCGATCGTGGTCCGCTCCGCGCAGCGCGGCCTCTTCGCTTCTGTTGTTCGCCGAGGCTCGCCGGGCATCGTCGGTCAGTGTTCGTGTGCTCGTTTCATGTGCCATTTCAGTTCCTTTCGCTGATGGTCAGGGAGCGTTGTTGATGGACAGGGTGCGTCAACGGGTGGTCAGAAGTGCCTTCGTCCTGTTGCGAATCGCTGCGTCGTCGCGGAATGATGAGGGGCCGGCCAGTTTCGGGATCGGTGTGAACCAGTGCCTGAAGGTCGAATACCTCAGCGAGGAGATCGGGAGTGAGCACGTCTGTGGGCGCGCCGGCGGCCCGGAGACGACCGTCTCGCATGGCCAGAATGTGTGTGGCGTAGCGGGCCGCGAGGTTGAGATCATGCAGCACCGCGATGAGGGTCCGCCCTTGCTCATTGAGATGTGCACACAGGTCGAGCACTTCGAGCTGATGCGCGATGTCGAGGTACGTGGTCGGTTCGTCGAGGAGCATGATGGGTGTCTCCTGGGCCAGCGCCATGGCGATCCACGCGCGTTGGCGCTGACCACCCGAGAGTTCTCCGAGAGGAGCGGCCCGCAGCGAGGTCATTCCCACTGAATCCAGCGCCGATTCGACAGCCACTTCATCGTCGTTCGACCACTGCCGCAGCAGAGACTGGTAGGGGAACCGCCCGCGCGCCACGAGATCGAACACGCTGACGCCGTCGGGCGCACCCGTCGACTGGGGCAACAGAGCAATCTGACGAGCCAGGCGCCGAGGCGGCATCTTCGCAATGCTGGCTCCGCCCAGGGTGACCACACCGTTTTTCCAGGGGACGAGACGACCGATCCCCTTGAGCAGGGTCGACTTCCCACAGCCGTTGGGGCCGATGATCACGGTGAATCCTCTGTGCGGAATGTTCGCCGAGAGATCGATGACGACGTCGCGCACCCCGTAGCCCAGGCGCAGACTGTCGACCCTCAGCTGCGCCGTCTGCTCTATGCGATCTGCACCCATGTTGTGGGGATTCTGGTGTGGCATCGGAGTTCCTTTCACTGGGAAGTTCACAGTCGTCTCGCCAGCAGCCAGAGGAGATAGAGTCCTCCGAGGACACTGGTGACGAGGCCGACAGGCGTCTGCAGACCGATCTCGAGTTCCTGGGACAGCAGGTCGGCACCGGACAGCAGGAAAGCACCGCACAAACTGGGAAGGAAGATTCCCACCTGAGTGCTGCGGGCCAGGCCGCGAGCGATCTGAGGGGCGGCCAAAGCGATGAAGGCGATCGGTCCGGCCGCGGCTACAGCAGTGCCGACTAAGATGACAGCGACGATGAGAGTGGTCAGACGCAGCCGTTCCACGCGGACTCCCAGCGACGCAGCGGCTTCCTCACCGAGTTCGAGCACCGACAGGCGACGAGCCAAGGGAATGAGGGCGGGCAGCAGGGCAAGAGCGGTTCCGAATGTCAGCACGACGTGTGACCAGCCGCGTCCGGTGAGGGATCCCGCTGTCCATTGCTGCAGAGCCTGGGCGTCGGAGAAGTCGGCGCGAACGATCACTGCGTCGGTGACAGCCGTGAGAAGGGCCGCTGTCCCGATGCCCATGAGCACCAGACGCAGCCCACCTGTTCGGGAGGATCTTCTGGCCAGCAGGTAGACGCCGAGTGCCGCTGCCATCCCGCCCAGCACGGCGAACAGTCCTGTGGTCCAGACAGTCGAAGTGAAGAATGCGATGTGGATGGCCGCCGCGGCCGCCGCTCCGGCGGTGAATCCGATGACATCGGGCGAACCGAGCGGATTTCGGGTCAGAGATTGGAACAGCGACCCTGCAGCGGCGAGAGATCCGCCGACTGCGCAAGCGGTGAGGAATCGAGGAAGCCGTCGCTGCTGAACGCTGCGCACCAACTGTTCGGATCCGTCACCCCATATCGCCTTCACCGCCCCGACGGCTCCTTCCTGCGGTCGGCCCAGATAGAGCCCGAGCACAGCCAGGCCAATGACGGCAGCAAGTAGGAGAAAGCCGACGACGATGCTGCGGCGGTCGATGCGCAGCGATATCGCCCCGAGTCTGAGAACGACAGCCCTCCTGACGGAACCGCTGGGCTGCAGTCCAGCGGGCGCGATGGGTGTCTGGCTGCGGCGCGCGTTCTCTGATTCTGGGTAGGTCTGACGTGAGGCCGCTGAAGTGAGAGAGCCCCTCATCCCAGTCCTCCTCTGCGCACGACCATGATGAAGACGGGCGCGCCGATGATGGCCAGTGAAATGCCGGTCTGGACTTCGCTCGGAGCCAGGACCACCCGGCCGGCCACATCGGCTGCGAGCACGAGGGCGATACCGACGACGATGGCACACGGCACCATGCGCGCATGCGTTGGGCCGACGATGATTCGGACGATATGAGCGCTCATCAGACCGACAAAGCCGATCGGTCCTGCGGCTGCCGTCGCCGCTCCTGCGAGCACGATCACTGCGAGAGCGGCGAGCGCACGGGTGAGTCCGACTCGTGCACCGAGCCCTTTGGCTGTTTCATCTCCGAGCGCGAGGACGTCAAGTGACCGGACCAGTCCCAGCCCGAGCAGGAGGCCGACAACGATGAAGGGAGCGACAGACAGTGTGACGTCAAGCTGCCGCCCTTGCAGCGTACCGACCACCCAATAGCGGAACTTCAGAAATGTCGACTCGTTGTTGATCAGCAGAATGCTCGTCACTGCACCGACCGCCATCGCGAAGGCAGCTCCGGCGAGAGCCATCCGAACCGGAGTTGCCGCACGTCCACGAGTAGTGCCGAGGGCGTAGACGATGATAGCAGCGAATCCAGCGCCGAAGAGCGCCCACCACACCGTGGCTTGGGTGCCCGCCACTCCGAAATAGGCGATTCCGACGACCACCGAGACCGAGGCTCCCGCATTGATTCCCAGCAGTCCCGCATCGGCCAGAGGGTTTCGCGTGACGGTTTGCATGAGCACCCCCGCGACGGCGAGAGCTGCTCCGACCGCGATGCCGAGAGCCAAGCGCGGAATCCGCGAATTCCAGATGATGACATGATCAGGATCGGTGAGATCTGGTCTGCTCAGCGCACTCAGCACGCGACTGATCTCAATGTAGTGGGAACCGACTGCGACCCCGAGTACCGCGGCGACGACGATGACACACGCACAGATGAGCAGGAGCACACTCGCCCGTGTCCCATTGACCGGTTCATTCGTTGTGTTCGCGGAGTCCGTGCGGCTGTTGTTCAGCGTGGTCGCAAAGGTCGCCGCAGACGTCATTTCGTGGCACCAAAGCTGTCCACGAGGTGTTCGACTGTTCGCTTCGCGCTGTAGTAGTCGAGCCGGAATGATTCATCGCCTGCGGAGAACACCTGCTTGTTCTTCACCGCGGGGATGTTTGAAAGCAGAGGATCCGAGGTGAAGGACTCGATTTCATCATCGGCGGAACTGGCAGGGGTGACGAAGATCGATTTCGACTCGGAGAATGCCTTCGGCAGGTTTTCGGGACTCACCATAGCGACTCCGTCCTTGAACGTGGCAGTGTCCTCCGGGACATCCGCGTAGTCGATGCCGAGGCTGGTGAATAGCTGGCCTTGGGCCGTGTCTTTGGAAAAGGCCCAGACACCTTCGGACCCGAGGTAGACAAGCGCGGTCACCGGCTGCTGTGGAATCTCGATCTTCTCGGCTTGAGCGTCTACCCAGTTCTCGTAGTCGTCGATCACTGACTTCGCGGCGTCTTCGTGACCGACTACGCTGCCGAGTTCCGTTGTGACCTCCTGCCAGTCCTTCGTGCCGTAGTCGATGAGAACTGTGGGTGCGATATCGGAGAGCTGGTCGTAGGCTTCGGCCACAGAATCTGCCCCGTTCACAGATCCGATGATGAGATCCGGTTGCAACTCGTCGACGGCGTCGAGGTCGAGTTCGAGATTTTCGTAGGCCACCTCCACGCCGCGATCGTGCGCGACGTCAGCCCACTGCGAGAAGAAGCCCACGTCGTCGACTAGTGTGCTCGGCAGCGCGGTCGCGGTCGCAGTAACCGGTGCGTCGATCGCGAGCAGAGAACCGGTCAACGACGGGGAGGTCGAAACGATCGTCAGCGGTTCGGTATCGATCTCAGTTGACCCCGCTGCGTGTTCGACGGTGCGGGGCCATTCGCCCGTTCCGCCCGCAGAAGTTTCATCAGAGTCAGGCTGGGGAGAAGCGCAGCCTGCGGCTGCGATCATCAAGGGGATCACGGTCAACGCGAGCGCAGCATGAATCCGGCTAACGAGCATGGGAGGACTGTCCTTCGGTCAGAGATTTCGGGCACCGACTGGTCTCGATGCCGGTCGGCAACTCGGCCGACTGCCGAATAGCTTAGGGTTGCCTCATCATCAGTTTCGTGCCGAAAGCGACATCTTCTTGCCAGCAGAGTCCCGACAGACCTCTTCGCCCGCCATCCTCGATCCCGATGGGCTGCCCGCCGCCGCCATGGAGATCGCACACCTGCCTGCACCGCTGCTCTTCTGGGTCGTACACGGGCAGGCGGATGTGCGCATCGACGGAAGCGATTGGTCGCTTGGCGCCGACGAAGCGGTGCTCATCCCAATCGGAGCCACCGTTTCCGCCAATACTCAACGCGGGTCGACTGCTGTTCCGACGTGGCTCCCCGGCACCGAGGTGCCCACGATCAAGCATTTCAGCCTCCCCCGCGAATGGGAGCCGATCGTCTTGTCTCGCTTCGCGGCGGGCCTTGGCTACCTGCGCCCAGTCGAAGATTTCGGCGAACTCCCGCTCCCGCTGAGAGTTGCCGAGTCTGCAGAGTCGAGCCAGAGGATTCCTCCGATGCCGGTCGATGAGGACCTCAACCGGCTGGCTCGATTCCTCCTCGCCTATCCGAGCGCTCCTCACACTCTCGGCGAACTGGCGAGTTCATTGAGCCTGAGCCCGCGCACTCTCCAACGCAGATTCCAAGGTGCGACAGGAATGACGTTCTCCGCCTGGCTCACCTTGGCGCGCGTCTGCGCATCGCTGGATCTGCTGGCCACGGATCTGAGCGTCGAACACATTGCCCACCGTGTCGGGTTCGCTGATCCCAGCGCGTTCTCCCGCGCATTCCGACGAATCATGGATCAGAGCCCGAGAGAAGCGCGGCACCGTCTCCGACAGAGCGACCGAGATCGCGCCGACGATGCCCGAACACCCACATTCCCTACGCTCCCTGTTTCCCGGGAAGGAGGAGAGCAGAGCAGGACGGCACCGGTTCCGCGCCTGTTGCCGACGCAGACCTGGCCCAGAGTCAACGGCTCGCATGTCGCGATCTGGGTGTATCGAGGCACCGTCGACGTCACAGTCGATGCCCGACATAAGGTCCTGCACCGTGGCGAGGCACTCATCCTTCCAGCGAGCACCCATCACGAGGTCAGGGCGAGAGAGGACTGACTCGTTCTCCCACTGGGCTATCGCCCCACCGGTCGTTTACCTGCGACGACCAAACATCTGCAGGTCCATCGCTTCCGTCCCGAGACCAAGGCAGCCCTCCTCCACGGGATCGTCAGCACCTATACGGCCCTTCGCCCAAGGGTCCCTGTCGCCAACTCTCTCTTCGATCATGTCGCACTTCATACGATCGACACTGGCGACGGGGCTTCTGCTCACCTACCTGATACGAGCAGTTCGATCACCGCACTGCTCAGCTGCTTGGCGAGAAACCCGCATGCCCCGTTCCCCGCTGCATACTGGGCAGACAGGCTCGGCATGTCAGGACGCGAGTTCCACCGTTCAGTCCGCATCGCAACCGGAGTCCCCTATCCGACGTGGCGCAGAGTATCTCGAATGACCTTTGCCCGCGAGGCTCTGCTGCGCGGGGTGCCGGCGACGACGGTGGCTCAACAGACCGGCTATTCGCAGCTCTCCAGCTTCAGCCGGGCCGTCAGCGCAACGTTCGGCGCCCCGCCGCGACATTTGGCCTCGTTGTCCGGGGCAGACCGAAACTCTCTGCCAGAAGGGCCCCCGGCTCTCCGCGCTCGGAGAGCGGAGCAATTCGGCCCTTCTGGTCACAGCAGACGTTGAGAGCACCGAGGAGACTGCCGAAGCTGGGTCAACGAGAGCTTCGTCGAGTGCGCGGCTCGGTCAGGAATTGCGTCCTTGTTCGAAGCCCGCGGCGAATCCCCGCTCGAAGGCCTCCTGGACCTCCTGCTCGCGGCTGCGGCGCTCATCGGCCCAACCGAAGGGGTCGAATCCTCGTCGGCCCGGACCGAATCCGGGACCGAAGTTGGGGCCGAACCCGCGTCGTCCGCGGCCTCCTGAACGGCGGCCGTCACGATCGCCGCGCCCTCCGTGGGGTCCGTGAGCCTCGTGACGGTCAGAACCGCCTCGGTGACCGTCATCATCATGGGGGCGTCTGCGGTCATGCGGTCCTTCGTGGCCATCCGAGTCGTCTCCGCATCCCTCGGGGCCGAAGTTCTCAACGATCTTCGACAGCGAGGCCTTGAGGTTCTCGAACTCTTCGGAGGTGAGCACCTCTTCGATGCGATCGCCGACTCCGTCGCGCATATCGCGGAAGCGCTGGCGCAGCTCTTCGGGATCGATGTTCTTCGACGGCCCCCATCCGCCCCGGCCGCGCGGCGGGCCATAGGTCACCGGCTCTTCCGGATAGGCGGCGCCGTCGGCGACCACCTCATCGGCATCCCAGCGGCGGCGGCCTCGCCGCAAGCGCCCGAGGTCGCGAGGGTCGAAACCGGAATCGGCAGCGGCTGAGCGGAACTCGCGGCGCAGCACGTGGCTGAACTCGCGAAGCAGCTGCGGCAGATCGGCATCGGAGTCATCGTCCTTACCTGCGCGGGCATCGTCATCGCTCGCGGGGTCTCCGGTTACGGCCGTGTCATTGTCCGTCGCATCGCCCTGATTCGCCCCCTCGGCACCATCGGCATCGAGGCCCGAGGCATCGTCCGTGTCGGTGTTCTCGCCAGTGTTCAGTGAGCCCTCCTGGTGGTCCGCACCTGTTGCGTCGGCGCCTACGGGCGGGGTGGTGACGTCGTCATTGTCATCGTTGAAGTCGTTGTGGGCAGTCATGTCATCTCCTTTAGTTGTCATCTGACATGTACATGCAGAATGACATGCAATAGAGGAACATGTCAAGTAACATGTAAAATCGAATCATGAGCACGAACGATGACATTCAGGCGATCGCCGAAGCGCTCACTCGCCTGCAGTGGCGGCGCGGCTCCGGCGGTCCGCGGGGTTTCGGACCTTTCGGAGGTTTCGGTGAGCACGGCGAGCGCGGGGGCTTCGGTGAACGCGGAGGTTTCGGGGGCGGTCGGCACTCGGAGGACTTCCCTTTCGGTGGCAAACGTCATCCCGGCGGACCGTTCGCCGCTCACGGTCGCGGGCGTGCGCTCATCCGTCTGCTCATCTCCCTCGTCCAGGCAGGCACGGCGCTGGGGGTCAGCGCTCTCGGTGATGCGATCGGCGTCGACCAGCCGCGCGCATCCCGACTTGTGTCCCAAGGTGTCGAGCTCGGATTTCTGCGTCGCGAGGCCGACCCTGATGATGCGAGACGCACCCTCATCGCGCTGACGGACAAGGGTCGTGCAATCACCAACAGGTTCCGCGGTGCTCAGCGTGAGAACGTCGATCAGGCGCTGAGCGCATTCACTGAGGACGAGAGGGCGCAGCTGGCATCACTGCTCACGCGTTTGGCCGACGCTTGGCCGAAGTGACCCGGCCGCTCGGGTCTTCGATGGTGAGACTCGGGCTGCGGCTCAGCGTTCGGCGAGCTGTTTGAGCCTCTTGAGTGAGGCGAGCAGATTCGCCACCGTCGTCGACTGCGCCCGAGACAGGCGCTGCGGATCGCGCAGCTTCGTCCAGTCGTAGATATGGCGAACGAGGACTGAGTCTCCTCCGATCGGTTCGATCTGCCACACCCACTTCTGTCCGAAAGGCTCTCCCCCGACCTCGGAGGGCTGCCAGGCGATGAGCCGCCCCTCTTCGAAGTCGACGATGTGGTTCTCCCGGTCGACGCCTTTGGTCAGGGTCGTGATGAAGGAACCGCCTGTCCCACGCACTCGCTGCCCCTCGACGGCTGTACCGAGGTTGTCGTTGCCGTCCCATTCCGGCTGCCGCTGCGGATCGGCGATGAGGTCGAACACCGCTTCGGCCGGCGCTGAGATTTCGATCTCGGCGGTGACGACCTTGAGTGCCGGGTCGATCGAATCGAAGACGGAGGCATCGGGGATCTGGTCGGTCATGGAGTCCTGCCTTCGTGAGTGTTCCGACCTCGGCGTCGAGGTGAGATGCGGAGTGGTTCGGACACGGTCAGAATACACGGGACCGCAGCGTCAGTCCTCGAGGGCTCGGTCCTGCCGTTCTGCGCGGAGTGCGGCCGTGCTGAAGCGGGTGAACATCCGGGAGGAGTCGCTCGACAGTGCCAGCAGCACTGCCACCTGCATGGCGATCGTCGTCAGCGCATACATGTTCGTCGCCAGGTCGCGGTCCCCCGTGAAGTAGTTCGTCATCGACACGATCACGGAGATCGTCGAGAGAGTGAGGATCCACAGTCTGGCCCGGTTGCTGCCGCGGAACACCGACGCCGAGGCGACGACCTGCAGACACCCGATGAGGAGGCTGACCCCGATGAGCACCCCGGCGACGATGCGTGTGGCCGTGTCGTCGCTGAGTGCGGCGATGTCCGAGCTGTAGCCGACGACTTCGGTCCGCAGCCCGTTCCAGTCGAGGAGTGTGCTGGTCACGTCCCATGCCTGGAAGATCAGGAGGATGAGCACGAGCGCCGCCCCCACGACGGTCTGCAGCGGTCGCTGCCGCCACAGTGTCTTCGTCACCTCGGACACGGTTCGTGACTCGGAGTAGATGCGGGTGGCGTCGAGGGCCAGTTCCAAGCGCTCGGGGTGGTCGGCGTCGTCGGCGACCACCTCGGCGACGTCGACGATCGGCAGGTGCCCATCGGTGATGATCGCGTCGCCGCCGCCGTTGCGGGAGTGGTAACCGGTGGAGAAGTCCTTGATCCGATCGACCGAGATCGCGTCATTGACGGCGGTGACAGTGTCGACGATGTGGTCGCGTTCGACGTCGGTGTTCTCTTCGATCTTATGGGTGAACTGGAGAGTGAACAGGGAGATGCCGACGGCTTTGTCGTAGGTTCCGGCAGCCAGCCAATCGGCTTGGTGTCCGCCGGGCAGCAGCCAGCCGTGCGGGCATTTCCAGAACCGCACGTGGTGACGCTGACCCGGATCGCCGTCGACTTCCTGCTGGTAGGCGAAATCCTGACGTCGGCCGAACAGCAGCAACGGGGACACCGGAGCCTGCGGGTAGCTGCGCTTCGTCACTGTCGACCGGATGATCTCCCACGTCGATGCGGGTGTGATGCTGTCGGCGAGGATCCAGCCGGCCTCCCGCATCGCGTGGTGGATCTGCGCCTCCTCACCGCGCCAGGCGAGGTTGACCGGATCACCGAGCAGACCGTCGGAGGTGCGGGTGCGACCGATGAAGTAATTCGGCACGTAGATCTGGGACAGGATGCGATGCAGCCTGGGCAGAGCGAGATAGGACAGGACTGCCCAGAACACGAGCAGCGTCAGCACCTGCCACCAGCCGAGGCTGAACCCTTTGAGCAGAATCAGCAGCGCCAGCCAGGTCGATGCCGCACCGGCGAAGAGGAAGAACAGGTAGTCGAGCACCCCGGTGGGTGTGAAGTGGTGTCGCCGATAGACGAACGGCTGCCTCAGCCGCCGTTTCTGCTCACCGCTCACAGTCATGGGTGCCAGTTTAGTCAACCGCAGGCAGCGGCCGGAATGCGGATTTCCCGCCGTTGGCTCACCGAGGTGGCCCGACCGGATTCGGTCAGGTTCGCCCCCTGCGCGGTGCCTGTTCCCGTCGGCGGCGGTGGAGTGCGGCGAGTGCTGTGGCCGCGAGCTCCGGACTGTCGTCGCCGCTGAGTTCAGAGATGAAGTCATCGCTGTGTTCGCCGGGGATTTCGACGAGGACTTGGAGCACCCGAAACCGTATCGTCGTATCGCCGGAGGCCGCCCGCCGGTGCAGCTCGGTGAGGATCTGGTCGCCGGTGTCGGCGTCCGGTCCGTCTGCGACGACGAAAGCGGCGAGTGTCTCTGCCGCTTCGATGTCCTTCGGCCCGTTCATTGCCATGTCGAGCAGTATGGGCACGGCCTTCGCCTCGCCTGAGTGGCCGAGGGTGAGAGCGGCGAAGCTGCGGATCTCTGGGTCGTCATCGTCGATCCCGCCCAGCAGCGCCTGCCGGATCATCGACTTCGCGCGTGAGCCGAGTTCGTCACCCGAGGAGGTTCTGCGGATCTCGTCGAGGGCGAGCAGCGAATTGCGGCGCACGAGCGCAGATTCGTCCTCCATGCCCTTGACCACATGAGGCACGGCTTCGGCGCCGGCTTGGGCGAGCGCCCATCGCATTGCTCCTGCGGCGTTGAGCACTGGTTCGTGCAGAACCGCCTGCACCAGAGTCTCGACCGGAACTCCGCCGTCGACTCCGCTGCCGAGTGCGGCTTTGTGCCGTTGGATCACGTCCCCGGATTCGATGGAACGCATGAGATCGATGGTGTACAGGAGCGACTCACCGTCGGTGCGCCCGAGGCGGTCGACGGCCCGGAGATGGTCGAGCAGGCGTTGTTCCGCAGCGATCCGAGCTCGAGTCTGGTCGATGAGGTCTCCGAGCACACTGCTCGGGTCGAAGTCCGCGTCGGACAGCACACGGCCGACTTCGGTCAGAGACATGCCGAGTTTGCGCAGGCCCTCGATGTGGAAGATGCGGCCGATATCGGCATCGGAGTATTCGCGGTAGCCGCCCGGCGTCCGCTGGCTGGGTGTGACGAGGTGCAATGATTCGTAGTGACGCAGCATGCGTGCGCTCACGCCTGAGCGCCGGGCCACCTCGCCGATGAGCATTGCCACCTCTTCTCTACTGTCAGCCACTCTATGCCGCCGTCCCCGCCCGGCGGCATCATTGCTCCGAAACTCTTCGCGATCGCAGACGCTCCGGACTCTGCACAAGGACCGGAGAAGAGGTCCATGCGCGCACTGGAGGAAGGGATCCGAGACCTCGGCCGTGTGTCGGCGGGCTTGCCCCGCCCGCCGACACACATGATCAGACCTTCCCTGTACCGATCTGGACCGAGGCCTCGGGTCCCAGTGCGACCACACGCTTGGCTGCGTCCAAGGCGTGAGCGAAGCCGGCATCCGGGTCATCGAACATGTCCCGAGTCGCCATGGCGTGAGCCCGCACTGTGTCGTCCTCTGCATGAAGCCTCTCATCGACCACTGACACGAGGTCCTCACCGAGGGCCACTAGCGCCCGGCTGAGACTCTTCTGCATCTCGACGTCTCCGCGGCCCAACTGTGTCACCAGGGACGATGCCAACTCTTCACGACTGTCACCGGGCACCACGGCAACCGCGGCTCTCCACGCACTGCGGGCCACCTCGGCGTCGGAATGGGCGATGAGAGCCGTGCCGATCCGGGTCGGGTCCATGGCCGGCCAGGCACGGACGTCGCCGATCTTCGACAGGGTGTGCAGGGATTGGCTGATCGCCTGCGGCAGCGGCGAGTCGAGTTCGGCGATGAGGCGCGGGACGGCATCCTCGGCGGGCAGCCGGGTCAGCGCCCAGGTGAGCATGTCGCGGACGAAGAAGTCCGGTTCGACTCGGCACCGGGCGATGAGCACGTCGAGGTCACGGGCCTCGGCACGTGTGCCGACCGCCATCGCCGCCTGCAGACGCTGCTGCGGGTTCGATGCGCCCAGTGCCTCGATCAGGCGGTCCTCGTCCTTCCGACGGTCGACCCCGGCCGGCAGCTCCGGTTCTCGAGCCTGATGGTGCTTGAGTGGATGTGTCATGGTCTCCACCTCCTTGCCATCAAGTGAAGACCTTGTCATCGTGTCAAGGTCAAGCGGACTAGACTCATTTCATTCCCACCCCTGGAGCGGAGCCGTGAATGGACAAGATCGATTTCAAGAGATCGCTGCCGAGCTTCCGCGCGAAACAGGGACGGTTCGATCTCATCGAGGTGCCGGATTCGCAGTACCTCATGATCGACGGCCGCGGTGATCCGAACACTTCTCCGGCTTTCGCAACGGCGCTGACCAGCCTCTATCCGCTCGCCTATGGGCTGAAGTTCTTCAGCAAGCGCGAACTCGGTCGGGACTATGTGGTGCCTCCGCTCGAGGGGCTGTGGTGGGCCGACGACATGGCGGCGTTCACGAGCGCCCGAGACAAATCCGCGTGGGACTTCACACTCATGCTGTTCGTCCCGGACTGGTTGGACGGCGACCACGTCGACGGCGCGATCGACACGGTCCGGGCGAAGGGGTCGGCGCCCCGCCTCGGAGAAGTCCGGTTCGGTGCGCTGCGGGAGGGAACCTGCGTCCAGACCCTGCATATCGGCGCCTTCGACGACGAAGGGCCGGTCCTCGAGCGCATGCACACCGACATCATCCCCGGCGCAGGGATGACGATGACGGGGAAGCATCACGAGATCTACCTCAGCGACGTTCGCCGCACCGCGCCGGAGAGGCAGCGCACGATCCTCCGTCAGCCAGTGGTTCCCCGCAGCTGATCCGGAAGGGTGGTCCCCGGCCTCAGCCTCCGCTCGACCAGCCTCCGCTGACCGGGGCGGTGGTTGAGCCGCCGTCGGCGCCGGCGTTCGGGGGTGGGGATCCGACCGACGAGGAGTTCTCGGTCGGCGATGAGTCTGACGAGTCCGCGGAGAGGAAGACGAGGGCGATGACGATGCCGGCGATGGTCATGATGCCGACGGCGACGAATGCGAAGACCACGATGAGGCAGGTCATCAGAGGCGGGCGGTTACTGCGCCGAACGATTCTCACCATGGGTCAAGACTAATGGGCGCCGCTGACAACGCACCGCCGTGACCTTGCTGTGACAAAAGCCTCGGCATGGTCCCATGCACTCTTAAGTTTGTTGCATTATCGTTATATTCATGCCTCGTCTGACATCATCTCGCAAGGGCCGCCGGTCCGTGCTCACTGGTGCCCTGATCGGGCTCGGGGCGGCGGTGATGGCACTGGTCGTGGGCGCCGTCGTCGTCCTCAATTCACCCATCTCTTTCGGCTCCACGAAGATCAGGCAGATGCAGATGGCTTCGGTCAATCAGCTCAGCGAACAGCAGATCGACAATGCTCGGCTCATCATCGGCGTCGGTCGCGGCGGTGACTTCGACGACTATGCGATCCGCATCGCCCTCATGACGGCTCTGCAGGAGTCTTCGCTGCGCAATCTGGATTCCGGCGACCGCGATTCGGTCGGTCTGTTCCAGCAGCGGCCCTCTCAGGGATGGGGCGAACCGCATAAGCTCACCGACCCCGTCTACGCGGCCAAGGCCTTCTACGGGATCAATCCCGAGGTCGAGAACCCGGGTCTCAACCAGATCGAGGGCTGGGATGCGATGTCACCGACCGAAGCCGCACAGTCGGTACAGCGGTCGGCGCTTCCCGATGCCTACGGGCAGTGGGAATCCTTGGCCGACGACCTCCTCGGCTCGCAGGCCGACGTCGAAGCCCTCGACTGACGCTGATCACTCCGGTTGTCCGGTAATCTGCACTCATGGCTTCCGTTCCCGATTCCGTTCCCGTCAATGACGAGGTCGAGCAGCTCCTGCTCAACCCCGAGGACCATCTCGAGGCCATCACCGAAACTGCGGACCTCTTCAAGGCACTCGCCACACCCTCTCGCCTGAAGATGCTGCTCGTCCTCACCCACGGCGAGGCCACGGTCACGCACATCGTCGAGGCGACCGGACTGTCCCAGCCGCTGGTGTCCCAGCACCTGAAGTTCCTCCGCGGGCTCCACCTCGTCGGAGTCAATCGGATCGGCCGCGAAGCCTACTACTCACTCAAAGACGACCACGTCGCCCACATCATCGTCGACGCCATCGCCCACACGATCGAAGCCCACGAGCACTGAACCGCATCCGGTCCGGCGGTCGGGCTTCACCGCCTTCGCCTTCTGGTCAGTGCCTCCGGCCCGCCGCCGACGACCCAGACGATCAGGGCCACGAGCACGGCACCGATCCACTGCGCCGTCTGCAGCCTCTCACCTGCGATGAGGGATCCGAGCACCACCGCTGACAGCGGCTGCAGCAGCATGAGCGCAGCCGTCGTGGGCACCGGCACCAGCGGGCTGGAGATGCTCAGCAGCACCCATGACAGCGCCTGGCCGCAGACGGCCAGGGCGATCATTCATCCCCAGCCGTCCCAACCGAGGTCGAAGTCGAGTCCGCCGAGGGTCAGCCCGGCCACCGCGGTCATCACACCGGCCGCGATCGTGCCCACCTGGACCGGGGCGACGATGAAGTCTCCGGCGACCTTCCGGCTGTGGTGGATGCCGAAGATGTACACGCCGTAGAGCACACCGGACAGCACTCCGAAGATCGCTCCCCGCGTCGGGTTCGCCGCCGTCTCGTCGGCACCGAACACTCCCCCGGTCAGCAGCATGCCGATGATCATGATCGGCACGCAGCCGATGAACAGCCACCCGGGCCGGGATCCGCCGAACGCCCAGACCAGTGCCGGGAACACGATCACCTGCACACTGATGAGCACCGTGGACACACCCAGACCGGCGTCGAGGACACTCTGGGCCCACAACATAGTCGATCCCCAGCGCCCCGCCGGAGACCGCGGCGATGAGGATCGCCTTCGGCGGGAACCGTCCGTGCCGACGCAGCTCGAGCACGGCCAACGGCGCGAGCACAATGACCGCTATCCAACACCGCAGGAAGGCAGCGGTGGGAGCGGTAGCCTCGGCGAGGATGACGAACAATCCGGCCGATCCGAGCAGGACGGCGGCCAGGATGACGCCGAGCACCGGCAGGGCTTTCGGGGCGGGAGGCGGCCCTCCCGACGGCGCATCCTCGGCGCTCATCTGATCCCCTCGTCGGAACTCATCTCACGACGTTCGGGGCTCAGCCCACGAAGTCGAGGATGCGGTCGATGGCTTCGGCCGTCCGGTCCGCTCCGACGGCCAGCGACAGGCGCACCGACCTGGATCCGTCGACGGAGTCGAAGTCGTCACCGGGGGCGAGCGCGACGCCGGTCGCGTCGAGCACCTGCTCACACCACTGCCCGGAGGTGGCCAGACCCGCACGGTCGAGGATGTCGTCGACTCTCGCGTACATGTAGAAGGCGCCGTCGGGTGGGGCCATCTCACCGAAGCCGAGGTCGGCAGCGGCGTTCAGCACATGCTCGCGAGCCCCGGCGAATGAGGCCACGGCCGCTTCGCATTCGGCATAGGACTCGTCCGCGAAGGCCGCGACCGCCGCGTACTGCGCCGGAACCGGGGCGCACAGGGAGAGATTTCCCGTGACGTTCTGGGCCGGGGCGACGAGCGCTTCGGGCAGGATCGCCCAGCCGAGGCGCCACCCGGTCATGCCCCAGTATTTGGAGAACGAGGAGATGACGATGGCAGTGTCGTCGTGGGCGAGTGCGCATTCTCCGCGGGTGCCGATATAGCTGATGCCGTGGTAGATCTCATCGGAGATCACCTGCACCCCGTTGTCTCGGCACCAGTCAACGATCTGCCCGAGTGCCTCGGGGCCGATCATCGTGCCCGTGGGGTTCGCGGGTGAGGCGAGCATGAGCCCCTTGAGCGGGGCCTTCGCATGGGCGGCGGCCAAGAGGTCGACGGTGGGCTGGAACCCTTCGTCGGCACCGCAGTCGAGTTCGACGACCTCGCAGCCGAGTGCCGCGAGGATGTTCTTGTACGCGCCGTATCCGGGCCGGGCCAGAGCCACCCGATCACCGACGTCGAAGCAGGTGAGGAACGTCGTCTGGAAGGCGCCGGAGGATCCGGTCGTCACGGCGATGCGGTCGGGTGCGATGTCGAGTCCGTACCAGTCGCGGTAGTGGGAGGCGATGGCTTCGCGAAGTTCGGGGATGCCGAAGATCGGCGAGTATCCGAGTCCCGTACCGTCGTTCATGACTTCGGCGGCGCGGGTGAGCACTGGGCTGGGCGCGCCCTGGGTCGGTTCGCCCAGGCACATGGCGATGGTGTCGCGGCCGGACCGCTGCATCTGACCGACGGTGGCGACGATGCCCATCGCTGCGAAGGGCTTGACGAGCCCGGAACGGGTGGAGGCAGCCGGGATGTTTTTGGCGGAGGCGGCCGGACCGGACACGGCGTTGGCACGGGTGGTGGGGTCCGCCTCGGCGGGGGTGGATGAGGTCATCGGTTCACTTCTTCTCACGCGGGAGGCGGCCGAGGGTGTAGAACTCCGGGTTCGGGAGCATTCCGGAGATGTGGGCCATGCGGTTGGACAGGCCGAAGAAGCCGGTGATCGCGGCGATGTCCCAGGCGTCTTCGGCGTCGAATCCGTGGTCGGCAAGCCTCTGGTGGTCGGCGTCGCCCACGGCCCATGGTTCCTCGCAGACCTTGACGGCAAAGTCGAGCATAGCCACCTGACGTGGGCTGATATCGGCTTGCCGGTAGTTCGTGGCGACGACATCGGCGATGAGCGCGTCCTTCTGGAAGATCCGCAGCATCGCTCCGTGCGCGACGACGCAGTAGAGACAGTGATTGATCGCCGAGGTGGCCACGACGATCATCTCCCGATCGGCCTTGGTCAGGTTCCCCGTCTCCTTCTCCATGAGCGCGCCATAGTAGGCGAAGAAGGCGCGGAATTCGTCCGGTCGGCGGGCCAGGGCGAGGAAGACGTTGGGCACGAAGCCCGACTTCTCGGCGACCTCGAGGATCTGGGTGCGGATGTCATCGTCGACGTCGTCGATGTCAGCAAGTGGGTATCGCATATCACTCATGCTAGCCCGGGTGGCTCGGGCTGCGTCGAGCCCTCTCGCTGTGAGGGCTGCTGGCGGTGTGCGCCCGTGAGGTGCCCGGACGGAGCGGTGCGAGCGATACAGTGAAGACGTCAGGTCCGTCCCGGCTTCCGCCGCAGGCCGTTCGCGCATCGAAGGAGATCACCATGACCGCAGACAATGCAGCAGACACCGGTTCGACCGGCGAGGTCCAGCTCGACAACGGCGTATTCCGGGTGACGAAGTGGACGATCCGGCCCGACGGCGTCATCCCGATGCACAAACATGAGTATGAGTACGTCGTGGTGCCGATGGTCACGGACACGATGCTCGTGCGCAATTCGGATGGCACCGAGATCCGTGCCGAGCTCGAGGCCGGAGTCTCCTACACGCGTCCGGCAGGGTCCGAGCACGAGGTCTCGAATCCCGGAGGCTGCGCCGACGTCGTCTTCGTCGAGGTCGAACGCCTCTGAGCCTCGTCGACTGAGTCCGAGAAGTGGTCGCTATCGGATACTTTCTGCGTGGCGAAGTGTCCGATTGCGACCTACGTTTAGCGCAGAATGTCCGATAGCGACCTATTTTCGGCAGAGGCCGCGACTCAGCGGGTGGGGATCTCCCAGGTGTGGACGGGCTTCCCGGTCGCCTGGTTCGCCAGGTAGGCGTCCATCATCGCTTTGAGGCCCTCGCTGCGTTCCGGCGAATCCGGTCGGCTGCCCGGCGCGAGACTCTCGAGCGTCCGCAGCTGCCAGGTCGCCCCATTGATGCGGCTGGCCGCCCGGCCTTCGATGATCGACATGTACTCGTCGATGACGTCCTTGTCGATGTTCAGCCGCGCCAGCCCGCGCCTGGCCTGGGGCGCAAGCACATCGATGACGAGGTCGGCCACGCCGATGCGACCGATCTTCGGCCACGTCACTCGCGCCTCGATCCCGTCCTTGGCGCAGGCGTTGAAGTTCTCCTCCGCCTCGGCGAACGACATCCGCGACCACACGGGACGGTTCTCACCGACGAGGAACTCGGCCAGTCCGTAGTAGAAGGCCGCATCGGCGACCATGTCGACCGGGGTCGGGCCGGCCGGCAGCAGCCGGTTCTCGACACGGATATGAGCGCCGCCGTCACCGGAGTTGTAAATGGGACGGTTCCAGCGCCACACGGTGCCGTTGTGCAGATTGAGTTCGAAGAGCTTCGGAGCGTCGGCGGCACGGAATTCGACGAAGTCCTTGATCTCCGGCAGCAGCGGCGGGAAGTAGCGGACGTTCTCCTCGAAGAGGTCGAAGACGCTGGTGATCCATCGTTCGCCGAACCATACGCGGGGTCGCACGCCCTGGTTGACCAGTTCGGGCGTGCGGGTGTCGATGGACTGCGCGAAGATCGGGATCCGGGATTCGTGCCACAGCTTGCGGCCGACGAACAGCGGCGAGTTCGCCGCCATCGCGACCTGCGCCCCGGCGATCGCCTGCGAGGCGTTCCACGCATCGGCGAACCGATTCGGCGCCACCTGCAGGTGCAGCTGCATCGACGTGCAGGAGGACTCCGGAGCGATATCGGAGAACTCCGCCTTGTACCGCTCTTCGCGGCCGAGTTCGATGCGGACGTACTCGCCGCGGGCGTCGATGACCGAGTTGCTCAGCGCTTCGTACCGGTTCTCCTCGGTCATCCACTTCGCGTCGGTGAGGAACTCGGTGGTCAGGGTCGGCAGGGTACCGATCGACACCGCTTTGAGTCCGTCCTCCTCGGCGGCCTTCTGCGCTTTCTCCAGGCGGTGGGTGACACCGGCTTCAAGTGTTTTGAGCCCACGGCCCGCGACCTGAAGCACCGGGTGGTTGAGTTCGAGGTTGAACGCGCCGATCTCGGATTGGTACTCGTCATCGAGCCGGGCGAGCACTTCCTTGTTCCGCAGGCTCGGCTGATTGCCGTCGCCGACGAGGTTGAGCTCGAGTTCGAGCCCGATCGTGCCCGCCGATTTGAAATCCGCATGGCGAAGGTAGGTATCGAAGAGCTCGAGATTCTCTGCGAGCTTCTCCCGATACAGTGTGCGTTCTTCCGGCGTGTACCGCTTCGAGCTGACTGCCTCACCCATAGGTCAAGCAAACCACAGACGGCCGGGTTTGTGCGCGGTGATCTCCGTCCCGCATCCAGGCACACATCTGGTGCCTTCACCGGTCATGCATCGATCACACCATCCGGACACCGCGGGAGACGGCAACCGGCCTTCCGTAGACTCGCACCATGACTTCCACCACATCGCCGTCGCCCCAGCCCGCTGACTTCGTCGAAGAGGCGAAGCGACGCCTGCCCGACATGCTCGCCGACATCGAACGGGTCATCTCCCTCGAGACTCCCTCACACGACAAGGCGGCCGTGGCCGCGGGCGCCCGGGACTTCGCCGCGCTCCTGGGCGACCGCCTCGGCGCCGAGGCGGAGCTGCTCGACGTCGACGGCACCACCCACGTGCGCCTGCGCTTCGGCACCGGTCCCGCCCGCGTCGTCCTGCTCAACCATCAGGACACGGTGTGGCCGCACGGCACGCTCGAACGCCTCCCCTTCTCCACCGAGGACGGGATCCTGCGCGGTCCCGGCAGCTTCGACATGCTCACCGGGGCGATCATGAGCGTGCACGCGACCGCGATCGTGGCCGACCACCTCGGCGCGGGCGGGCTGGACGGTCTGTCGATCCTCGTCACCGGTGATGAGGAGATCGGTTCCCTGTCCTCGTCGGATCTCATCCGCGCCGAGGCGGCCGAGGCGCAGGCCGTGTTCGTCTTGGAGGCGAGCGCCGGCGGGGCGCTCAAACTCGAGCGCAAGGGCACGAGCAACTACGTGCTGAAGTTCACCGGCAGAGCCTCGCACGCCGGCCTCGAACCGGAGAAGGGCATCAACGCAGGCATGGCCCTGGCCCTGACGCTTCCGTTGGTGGCGGGTCTCGCCGACGCCGAGGCGGGGACGACGGTGGTGCCGACCGTGATCAGCGCGGGGACGACGTCGAACACCGTGCCGGCCGAAGCCCGCGTGGACATCGATGTGCGGGCCCGGACGGCGGCCGAACTCGAACGCGTGGATGCGCAGATCCGTGAGTTGGCCGCGAAACCGCAGGTGGAGGGCTCGACGACGGAGGTGCTCGGCGGGATCAACCGGCCACCATTCGAACGGGAGCAGTCGGCTGCGCTCTTCGACCGGGCGACGGCCCTTGCGGGCGAACTCGGACTGCCCGCGCCGCAGGGAGTGTCGGTGGGCGGCGCCTCGGATGGGAACTTCACCGCCGGTGACGGCATCGCCACCCTCGACGGTCTCGGTGCCGTCGGCGATGGGGCGCACGCCGAACACGAGCACGCCGTCATCGACGAGATCGCTCCGCGCACCGCGCTGCTGGCCGCCCTCATCGCCGATCAGCTGCAGGGCTGAGACGGATCGGCGCCGGCGGCTAGTCGACCAGTCCCGCTGTCAGTGCGCTGGGGCCTCCCCTGCACACAGTTGACTGTCGGCAGCAGAGCATCAGTCGACCGGGTAGCCGGCGGCGCGCATCTGATCCGGTGACTTCAGCGTGAACAGCCAGTCGCGCAGGTGCGCATCGGGCCGGATCACCGTCCGTGCGTACAGTCGGTCTTCGCCGACAAGATAGTAGTGGTAGCTGTGCTCGCCGAGGTGGCTCATGAGTTCTCGTGGCTTCGCGCGGTCGAAGAGGACTTCGCACAGAATGTCCGGGCGGAAGGCCGAGAGGAATTCCCGCCCGTGGGCGAGGACGTCGTTCTCCCCGCCCTCGACGTCGATCTTCACCGTCACACGTGGCGTCTCGCCCCGTACTGAACCGTCGGGGAGGCCCTCCCCTGGCTGCGACTGCGTGTCTCGGTCCGGCACTTCGGCCAGCATCTCAGGCAGGAGGGCGTCGAGAGAGGTGAAGCGCACCTCGGCGTCGGAGTCGAAGTGCATGGCCGAGGAGTAGAACGACGGCAGCGCCGATCCCCCGTCCCCGATGGGCACCTTCATCCAGGTGTCGGGACTGCCGACACCGGTCGGGTGGACGGTCACGCGGGCGTTGAAGCCGTTGCGGTCGATGTTCTTCTCCGCGCCGGCGACGACAGCCGGGATGATCTCGAAGAGGTGGGCGCGCACATTCTCGTTCGCCGCGAGGACGGCCATGGTGAAGACCCCGGTGTAAGCGCCGATGTCGAGGAAGACGTCCGCGTCCGCACTGAGCGCGACCATGAGATCGAGGGCGAACGCGTCTTCGGGTTCGGTGCGTCGGCCCTTGCCCCAGTAGAACTCCTTGGCGATCTCGCAGCGGAAGGGCTCGACGAGGACGAAGTCCGCTCCGCCGGCTCGTCCGCGCACCTCGGTGAGTTCGATCGGTGCTGGGAGGCGACCGACCTTCAGCCCTCTGATCCGGGGCGCGATCGTTCGCAGCAGCGGGTGGAACGCCGGTTGCGCGAGGGCGGTTTTGACCGGCAGCTTGAGGCCGAACCAGGACTGTCTGCGCGCGGTGAGAGTGCGCAGGTGGTCGTTCACGACGGTGGCCCCCTTGCTGACAGGAAGACTTTTGTTCACATTATCAATCCCCGGACCGCCGCTCCAGGGTTTCTTTCCCGGAGGTATTGCAATGAGGCTCCAGAGTCCTTCCCGACCTGAATCGCGATACTCGCCTCCTCATTGCGGACCGCTGGCATAAGGTGGAGGCGAAGACCCATCCGCCCCGTTGCGAAGCAGGAGCCCCGGCACATGAAGCTCAAGTCAGTCACCCTCCACCAAGTCTCGATTCCTCTCGTCACCCCGTTCGAGACCTCGTTCATGCGGGAGACCGAGAAGGACTGCTACCTCGTCGAGGCGGTGTTCGACACTCCGAAGGGCGAGATCACCGGGTGGGGTGAGTCCGTCGCGATGATCTCCCCGCTCTACTCTTCCGAATACGTGGCCGCCGGCATCGACGTCACCCGCCGCTGGCTGGCGCCACTCCTCTTCGACGTCGAGGACCTCACCGCGGAGACCGTCGGGTGGCATCTCCGCCACGTCATCGGCCACCCGATGGCGAAGTCCGCACTCGAGATGGCCGTCATCGAAGCTCAGCTGAAGCTCAACGACCAGTCGTTCAAGGACTACTTGGGCGGAGTCGTCGATACGGTCCCCTCGGGCGTTTCGGTGGGCATCCAGGATTCCGTCGAGGAGACCGTCAAGGTCATCGGCGACTACCTCGACGAGGGGTACGCCCGGATCAAGCTGAAGATCAAACCCGGCAAGGACATCGCCCCCGTGGCCGCCGTGCGCAAGGCCTTCGGCGACGACTTCGGCTTCCAGGTCGATGCCAACGCCGCCTACACCCTCGTCGACGCTGCTCATCTGCGGCGCCTCGACGAATATGGGCTGCTCCTCATCGAACAGCCCCTCGGCGAAGCCGATATCCGCCAGCATGCGGAGCTCGCGAAGCTCATGGACACCCCGATGTGCCTTGATGAGTCGATCGTCTCCGCCGAGGCGGCCGCGGACGCGATCATGTTGGGAGCCACCTCGGTGATCAACATCAAACCCGGACGAGTCGGAGGGTTCATCGAGGCGAAGAAGATCCACGATCTCGCCGCGGCCCACGGCGTCGCCGTGTGGCACGGAGGAATGGTCGAAACCGGCCTGGGGAGGGCTGCGAATGCAGCGCTGGCATCGCTGCCGGGCTTCACCCTGCCCGGCGATATCTCCGGCTCGAACCGCTTCTTCCATGAGGACATCACCGAGGAGATCGTCATGTACGACGGCAAGGTCGATGTGCCCACCGGCGTCGGCTTCGGCGTCTCCATCGACCCGGCCAAGCTCGAACGCTTCCGCACCGAATCAGTGGAGATCCTGCCCGGACAGTGATCCGAATCCCGCTGAGGCGGCCCTCCCTTCACCGGCCACGGACCGATGATGGGCGGGCCGCCTCAGTCGTGGGTGTGGGTCTCCTCGGCGGCGTCCTTCGCCCGGTCGAACTGGAAGGTCGAGTGTTCGATCGCGATCTTGTGGTGTTCCGTCAGGCACTCCTGCAGAGCCTTGAGGATGCGCGGGGCATGCCCGTCATAGAAGCATTCATCGGCGAGAACGACATGAGCGGTGAGCACCGGCAGGTTCGAGTCGATGCGGGTGATGTGGAGGTCGTGGACTTCCTGCACATGCTCGACCGCCTCGAGATGCTCGCGGACCTTGTCCAGATCGAGCTCCTTCGGTGCCTCTTCCAGCAGGATCGACCCGGTCTCGCGCAGGATGGCGAACGCCCGCGGGACGATGAGCGCCGCAATGACCAGGGCAGCCACCGCGTCGGCGCGCTCCCACCCGAAGAGCCAGATCGCCAGAGCTGCGAGAATCACGGCCACGGAGCCGAGCGCGTCGGCGATGACCTCGAGGAACGCCGCTTTGAGATTGAGGGAGTCTTCCTTCGATGAGCTGAGGATGACGATGGAGACGAGATTGCCCACGAGACCGATGGCGCCGAAGAGCAGCAGGCCCGGCCCGGGCACCTCCGGCGGGACGAAGAATCGCCGGATGCCTTCGATGAGGCTGTAGACGCCGAGCCCCAGCAGCAGTGTTGCCTGGGCCCCGGCTGCGAGCACTTCTGCCCGACGGAACCCCCAGGTCTTCTGTCCGCCCATCGGTTTGCTGACCAGACTCGCCGCGAAGAGTGCGATCCCGATGCCGATGAGATCGACGGCATTGTGGCCGGTGTCGATGAGCAGCGCCAGGCTGCCCGTGACGACGGACCCGATGAGCTGGAAGACGAAGATCGTCGCGACGATGCCGAAGACGATCCTCAGCTGCCGCCGTGAACCTGAACCATGCGCATGATCATGAGCCATAGATACCTCCTCAACTCAACACATTAACATATGCACATTTATTTATGCATCTGATCGACCCCGACGAAGAATCGGAGCCACCCGACCCCAGCTGCGTCTCCTGCTGGTGAATTCACCTCGAAATCGTTCGGAGAATCGAGGTGGATCCACACGCGGGACACATCACCGCCCGGCCGGTCGGCACCTCGGCGCGCTCCATGCACGAAACGGCCGCCGAGGAAGTCCTCGGCGGCCGCTGTCTGCGCGTTGTGGGCGCCTCGGCACCCGACGTTGTCAGCTCTGAGTGTCCTGACCGTCGTCGTCCTGACCGCGGGTGCCCCTGCCGTCGGTGCTCTGACCGCCGCCGGGCTCATCGCCACCGGGCGCGGCTTCGCCCGAGCCGGCCCCGGCCTGACCGGTCCCCGCCGCGCCTGCGCCGCTTTCGTCGAGGCGGCGCTTCGCCTCGTCGATATAGGCCTGGACATCGAAGCCGGTGGCCTTCTTCACCTCGTCGCCGATCCGGTCGAGATCGACCCCGCTGTCGTCGAGGAAGGCCTTCGGGTCGAAGCCGGAGCGGTTCGATCGGGGGCCGGAGGCCGCGCCGTCTGCCACGACCCCGTCGACGACCTTGCCTGTACTCGCATCCGCGGCAGAGGCTCCGTCCGGTCCCCCGCTGTCGGATCCGCCGGAACCACCAGGCCCTCCCGGCTTTCCGGACCCGTCCGACCCAGCACCACTCGAACCAGCCTCGCCGGAGCCCTTCGCCTTGGCCACGAGGTCGGTGAGGTCGACACCGGTCGTTCCGCGCACGACCTCGAGGACCTGCGAGAGGTTGTTCGACACGGAGTTCGCGAGCTTCGACTCACCGTCGGTGGACACGATCGAAAGATCCTTGATGTTCGCGTACGGTGCGACGAGCTCGCCTGCCACGCTCGGCAGCACCTCGAGCACCTTCGACAGCACGGCCGCATCATTGAACTGCTTGTAGGCCTCGGCCTGTGCACGCAGCGCCTCGGCTTCGGCTTCACCGCGGGCACGAATCGCATCGGCCTCGGCTTCACCTTCGAGGCGGATCGCCTCCGCGTCCTTCGACCGCCGATGCAGTTCGGCAGCGGCCTCGGCTCGGCCCTGCGCCTCGATCTCATAGGCCCGGGCATCGGCCGCAGCCTGCTGCCGGTAGCGTTCGGCGTCGGCCGGTCGGCGCACTTCGGCGTCGAGCTGTTCGGCACGCAGCTCCGCGGCCTCCTTCGCCACGATCCGGTCCTTTTCGAGCAGCTTCTGCTTCTCGGCTGCCGCCGCCAGCGGGCCCGCATTGTCGGCCGTCGCCTGACGCTGATCGGCCTCTTCCTTCAGCGCGGCCCGCCGCAGAGCCAGCTGCTGCTGCTGTTCGGCGATTGCCTGGTCGGTCAGCGCCTGCTGCTTCTGGGTCTCCTCGTTCTGCTGCGCCTGCTCGACGGCCGATGCGCGGCCGGCGTTCGCCTCGGCGATGGCGGCGTTCTTCGCCACCTCGGCGGCCTGCGGGCGGCCCCAGTCGCGCAGGTAGCTGCCTTCGTCCTCGACCGCCGAGATCTGGAACGTGTCGATGATGAGGCCCTGATTGTTCATCGAGTGCGCGGACTCCTCCTGCACCTGCGCGGCGAAGGAAGCGCGATCCTGGATGATCTGCTCGACGGTGAGCGTGCCGACCACGGCGCGCAGGGTGCCCGAGAGGATCTCCTTCGAGTAGTGGTCGATCTGATCCTGCTGGTCGAGGAAGCGCTGCGCGGCCTTGCGCACATCATCCTCGGTGCCGCCGACCTTGACCTGGGCGACTCCGCGCAGACGCAGGGCGATGCCGTTGATGGAGATGCCGTCGATCTCGACGGAGATCTGCCGCGAGGACAGCGACAGGATGAACGCCTTCTGCACGATCGGATAGACGACCGAGCGACCGCCGATGACGATGCGACCGGTGCCGGACGACCCCGAAGCGTTCCGGCCGGTGATGATGAGCGCCTCGGACGGTGAGGCGATCTTGTAGGACCTGAGGATCACGAGCAGGGCAATGAGAATGATGACGACGAGGATGCCGATTCCTCCGACGCCGAAGAGCAGGTCCATCGGTGGGCCTTTCATCGCGGTTGGGCGGCCGTTGTCCGGCCCGTCCCATTCATCCTATGCGAGCCCACGGACACAGGACAGGGAGGATGTCCGCCGAGGCGGCTCTTCACGCCCGCCGTCCGTCCGGATCCGCACCTGCCGCCCCTCGCCGAGGCGGTCGGTCAGAGCCGTCCGCGCTGCGGGCTCGCGGTGTCGATCAGTCGATCATCTGCCCCAGTCGCCGGGAGGGCCCGCCAGCAGCAGCCCGGAGAAGACGAGAACGACGAAGATGATCCCGAGGCCGACTGCCAGCCACGGCGACCGGATGCACCAGGAGGTGAGCTTCTCGAACCAGGTCTGCGGAGTGCGGCCGTTGCGGCCCAGTCCCCAGTCGCCTTCGAGGGACCCGGTCTTCTCCACCGAGCGTTCGAAGGGAATCGTGGCATAGGGAATGATCGCCGACCCGAGGCCCGTGGCGATACGACGCTTGCTCCACTGCTGCGAGGTGCCGACCCCGATGACGGCGATGACGAAGCAGATGAAGACGAAGCCGTGGATGCCTCCGCCGATCCGCACCCCCACCTCGGTGGTGTGGGTGACGTATTTGAGGAACATGCCGATCAGCAGCAGAGTCCAGGTCACGGTCTCGGCGATGGCGAAGAAGGTGAAGAAGCGTTTGGGAGTCACGGAAGACCATTGTGCCCGGACAAGGTGAACGCCCACTGAGGAGCGCCGCCAGGTGAGTCGCTCGATCTCAGATCTGGGTCAGTGCCGACTCAGCTGCGCCATCCGAGCTGCGCCGCCGGATCACTCCGCAGCCATCGCCATCTTCGCAGACGAGAACGACCCGATACGGGCCGGTGACCGTTACCAGTCACCGACCACGCATCGGGCCGTCCGTGCCGATCAGGGCACGTCGTCTCGGCTGCCCCTCAGCTGCGGCGGCGGCGTGAACCCAGCGTCATCGCCAGACCGAGCGCGATGAGCGCTCCGGCCGAGAGAATCAGCGGCAGGGCTTCGTTACCGGTCCGCGGCAGGTCTCCTCCACCGCCGCCGTTGCCACCGTCACCGGCTCCCGGCCCATCACCTTCGGCGACGACCTCGAAGGATCCGGTCAGCGGGTCTCCGCCTTCGCAGTCGACGGTGACGTCGTAGGTGCCGATGTAGCTGTCGACCATCGACGCGTCGAGTCCGCGGACTCCGAATCGGGCAGTGCCGTCGGCTCCGACCTCGGCGGTCTGCTCGAACGTCTCGATCTTCCCGTTGTTCGGGGTCACCGTCATCGTCGCCGTGGTGTCGGCGGCGCAGCCGGTGGCCGCAACCTGGACGCCCTTCTCACTGACGAAGTCCGGCGCTTCGATCGTCTTGGGATCGATGCTCAGTGCTCGTTCATCAGGGGCCTCGGTCGGTGTCTCCGTGGGCGGATCGGTGGGGTCCGTGGGCGGAGTCGTCGGATCGGTCGGTGGATCCGTCGGCGCGTCGGCCAGCTCATAGGCCAGCGTGTGGACGGCGAAGCCGATGGCGGGAGCGAAGATGTCGATGGACTCCTTGCTCACGTTCTCGATCGTGTCCGTGGGCTGGTGGTAGTTCGTGTCGTGCTTCTCGCCGACGGTGCCGCCGAACATCTCAGCCTCTTCAGCCGTCTTCGTGCCGTCTGCTCCGGAGAACAGTCCGCTGGCCGGGATGCCGTTGTCGATGAACGCCTGGTAGTCCGAACGTCCGGAGAAGGCGGTGCCGACGTTGGGCTGGTCGATGTCGGCGAAGTAGTCGGTGAAGACCTTCTCGAGTTCGGCCGAACCTTCGGGGACGTTGACGCCGTCGGGGATCGGCACATCGGAGCCGTCGGAGTCGAGCGTGCCGACGATGTAGTTGTCGGAGCCGATCATGTCGAAGTTCATATAGGACTTGATCTTGCCCAGCTCGGCATCGTCGAGGCTCGCGACGTACTCCGTCGAACCGACGAGTCCGACTTCTTCCGCGCCCCACCAGCCGAAGCGGATGGCGTTGTCGACCTCGGTCGGCTGCTCGGCGAGCGCCTCGGCCGAAGCGAGGAGTGCTGCGGATCCGGATCCGTTGTCGTTGACGCCGGGGCCCTCTTCGACCCCGTCGAGGTGGGCGCCGAACATCTGGACGTTGTCATGGTCGCCGGCCTTGGTCTCGGCGATGACGTTCCAGGTCGTCTCGGTGACGAACTCGGTCTCGAGCGTGAAGTCGGCGGTCAGGGCCGCGGCTTCGGCCGCCGCGTCGTCGGCGGCGGCTTCCTCGGTCTCGTCGGCACCCTGCCCGAGGCCCGCCTCGGCGTCAGTCTGGCTGCCGGCTTCTGCGCCGGCCTCGGCACCTGCGGCTTCGACCTTCTCGACGAGGTCGGTGCCGACGTTGTAGGTGACCGTCACCGTCGGGGCACTGCCTTCCATCCGCTCACCCAGGGTGGCGTTGAGCTCCTCGTCCGGGTTGTCCTTGTCGTTGTTGTAGATGATGACCGCTGCGGCACCGGCCTCGGTGGCGGCCTTGGTCTTCTCACCGAAGGCGCATTCGCCGCGGGACACGAGCACAAGCGCACCTTCGGCGCTGGAGTCGAAGTCACTGGCCTGACAGCCGAGCTGTCCGCCGGCCAGGTCGCTGTTGTCGTCATCGACCGGCAGCACCACCGGCAGATCGGTCAGCGGCTCAGTGGTTCCCTCTGTGTATGAGGCGGTCGCAACCTTGACCGCTTCCCCGTCGACCTTGACGTCGACGGTGCCGAAGTTCTGGCCCTCGACATCGAAGGCCTGACGTTTCACATCGAAGGCTCCGGTCGCCTCGAGGGTGGATTCGACGTATTCCACGGCTTCTTCGTAGCCGGGGGTTCCCAGCGCACGGTGACCTTCATCCGCGTGCGAGGTGGAGATGTCGGAGATCTTCTGCAGATGCTCCATCACGGCGTCGCCGTTGACGCCCATATCGGTGTGTTCGGTCGGTCCCGCGGTGCCCGCTGCCAGCGCCGGGCTCACCCCGCCGAGGACCAGTCCGGCTGTGGCGGTGACTGCCAGCCAGCTCTTCGTTCGCAACTTCATGGAGTTCCTTTCGCTCCTTTGTCTGTGTCCAGAGGAATCGCACATGACGGCGCACCGGAAATGACCGCCACGGCATGACTGCTCGTCCACACCGGTGTCGGCCTCTTTACAGCTGCGCTTGCGGGGAAGCTCGATTCTGACGCTTCGCTATGACTCGTCATTGGTAACGAATCACATGCTTCTATAACGAAACGGTGACACAACTCACATTGGTCATAAATCTAACGCACACCAGCCGGCTTTTATGTTACGAATTGATAACAACCGGTCACTGATCGATTTCGCACACGCGGACAGCCTGCGGTCGCGATGCGGATTCTCTGCGGTCATTGCCTCCGCGCCGACGATCGCTCCCGCGGCACCCCAGCCGCACCGGAACCGCGCCCACACGCGCCAGACCGAGCAGCACCAGACCGAGCAGCGCCGGCCCAGCGTCACGGTCACTCGACCGAACCCGCCCGGCCGCTCAACGCCGCCCACCCAGTGCCGGGAATCAGAGCGCACGACTAGACTCGGACCAGTGACGACCGATGACTCCGCAGGAGCGACTCCGCCTGCGTCCCCCGACAGACGAACCGTTCGCCGCTGGCAGCGCTACCTCGCCAACGAACGGCTCGAGGAACGGGTTTACCGCAACCTCGCCGAACGCCGCAGCGGAGAGGATCGTGAGATCCTGCTCAGCCTGGCCGCCGCGGAATCCCGGCACCAGGAGCATTGGATCACGCTGCTCGGCGAGCATGCCGAGAAGCGCCGTTCCGCCGATCTCCTCACCCGCTGCCTGGCCTTCCTCGGCGGTCTGTTCGGCTCCGTGTTCGTCCTCGCTCTTGCTCAGCAGTCGGAGACGAGCTCGCCGTACGACGAAGACGAAGCCGCCTCGGCCGAGATGGCCGCCGACGAACGCATCCACGCCGAGGTGGTCCGCGCTCTGGCTGCCCGTTCCCGCGCCCGCCTGTCGGGAAACTTCCGTGCCGCCGTCTTCGGCGCCAACGACGGACTGGTCTCGAACCTCGCACTCGTCCTCGGCGTCGGCGCGGCGGGAGTCTCGAACACCGTCATCCTTCTCACCGGCGTCTCTGGGCTGCTGGCCGGCGCCTTGTCGATGGGAGCCGGCGAGTACATCTCGGTGCGCTCCCAGCGCGAACTCCTCGACGCCTCCACCCCGGACCCCGAGTCCCGGCACGCCCTGGCCGACCTCAACATCGACGCCAACGAGCTCGCCCTCGTCTTCCGCGCCCGCGGCATGGAGACCCACGAGGCCGAGGCTCGCGCCAACCGCACGATCGCGGCGGCGAAGAACAGACAGGCGCCGCGCCTGCCGAACCTCGACTCCGAGGTCGACCGTGACGAACTCGGCACCGGCATCGGCGCTGCCCTCTCAAGCTTCTGCTTCTTCTCCTCCGGCGCGCTCATCCCGATCCTGCCCTACATCTTCGGCCTGTCCGGACTGCCCGCCGTGTTCCTCTCCGCCGGCCTCGTCGGCATCGCGCTGCTGTTCACAGGCGGCATCGTCGGCCTGCTCTCGGGCAAATCACCCGGCCCCCGCGCCCTGCGCCAACTCGGCATCGGCTTCGGTGCCGCCGCCGTGACCTACGTCCTCGGCCTGCTCTTCGGAGGTACCGCATGACCGATCCGCTCATCCTCGTCGACCCCACCGCGGCTGAGTTCGAGCTCACCGATCTCGGTGCCGCTCAGCTGCCTGTCACGGATCTCTCCGCTCATCGCGGGGACGGCATCTTCGAAACCGTGCTGGTCAGCGTGGGGACGCACGGTGCCACCGTGGTGTCGCGGGAACGGCACTTCACCCGCTTCCGCGCATCCGCCTCGGCGCTGGATCTGTCCGATCCGGACCAAGGACTGTGGGATCGGGTCATCGATTCCCTCATCGCCGAGGTGGCCGCCGCCGATCCCCAGAACGTCGAGTTCGGGATCCGCTATGCCCTCTCGCGCGGGGAGCAGGACGCGAACGGTCGGTTCCGGGGCCGCGGATGGGCCTTCCCCGTGCCCGTGGACGACCATATCCTCACAGCCCGGGAGCAGGGTGTCACCGCCGTCAGCCTCGACCGCGGATTCGACGCCTATATCGGCAGCAAGGCCCCGTGGCTGCTCATCGGCGCGAAGACGCTGTCCTATGCGGTCAATCAGGCGGCCGGCCGCTATGCCGCGGCGAACGACGCCGACGAGGCGCTGTTCGTCTCCCACGACGGAATCGTGCTGGAAGGCCCGACCGCAAACCTCATCATCCGCCGAGGCAACCGCCTCCTCACACCGAATCCGGAGGCTGGTCTGCTGTCGGGAACGACGCAGCGCCTGATCTTCGATCATGCGGAGGGCCTGGGGCTGCGCGCCGAATACGCCGACCTCGGACTCGACGACGTCAAGGACGCGGACGGGGCCTGGTTCGTCTCGTCGATGCGCACGGCCGCCGCTCTGCGCGAACTCGACGGCAACGCGATCGCTGTAGATCAGAATCTCACGGACCGATTCCAGGCGATCGTCCGCGGCCGCTGACACCCCGGTGAGTCTGTGGGGATGACCTTCCCTCGGCCGTCCGGTCTCTGGGTGCTGTCGGGATGCGCTGTCGGGATGCGTGCTGTCGGGGATGCGCTGCCCCGAGCTCTTCAGGCTCGGGGCAGAGCGTCGGCGGGTTTCGCCGAGGGGAGAGTGAAGGCGAGAACGAGCCCGAGGATGCAGGCGGCGCAGCTGATCAGCCACACCGGCCAGAAGACGCCGGAGAGTCCCGGCAGCAGCGCAAGCAGGAATCCGAGGGCGCCACAGACGAACAGTCCGGTGACGACGCGCGTCTTCCACTTCCTCAGCATCGTGTGCCTTTCTCTTCACGTTTCGGTTCAGACCTTCCCTTTGCCCGACCGAAGCGTGCTCTCACGCTATCCCCGCCGATCTGCCCGGCACATCCCCCAAAAGTATGAAATGAGGGAACTTTCTCGACCTCGTTCGATCGGGGGTGGCCCCGGGCGCATCGTCCTGCGTTAGTGTTGTCTTCGACGGAATACGTTCCCGCGACTCCCCAGAGGCACGGGATCCAAGGTTCAAAGGAAAGGACACGAGCATGGGAAAGCTCGCTTGGCAGATCATCGGCGTGGGAGCGCCTATCGCAGCTGCATTCGTCGCTCGCAAGACCCTGACCTTCGCGTGGGAGAAGTCGACGAAGCGCCCGGCGCCGTCGAACCCTGTCGATGACGAGATCTCGATGTCCGAGGCTCTGGCCTGGACGATCGTCTCCGGCGTCGGCGTGGCTGTGGCTCAGCTCGTGGTTCAGCGCATCGCCGCGAACACCGTGCGCAACAACTTCGGCGATGAGGCCCTGCCGAAGAAGTTCCGCAAGCAGATCGAAGAGACCACCGACTGATCCTTCGCTGACCTCCACCAGCGAAACGGCCCGCGAAGCACATGCTTCGCGGGCCGTCTGCTTCCCCGACGGACTCTGCCGGTTGAGCCAGGCCCGTCAGCAAACCCCTCGGCAAACGCGGGTCAGAAATTCATACGCCCTGATCAAGATCACCGCGTATGAACTTTGAGGCCGCTCTTACACACCTACCTCCGACGCGGTCGAGGATCTCGGCGAGGACCGATGCCTCGATCTGCCCCGGGGCCGAGGCCCGACCGATCTGCGCGAATGTGGCGCAGCTGCCGAAGTCGGCGCCCATGATCCGGCTCGTCCGGCCCAAGAGTCCCATCGCGATCCCGAGCACGGGAACCGGCAGCGAGGCATCCGCCGCGGCCGTCGCCTCCAGGAGACGCAGAACATCGGCCGGCGCCTGCGGCATCATCGCCACCTTGGCCACATCTGCACCGGCCTCGCTCATCGCAGCGAACGTCTTCAGCAGGCGTTCGGCGGAGTCCGTGGACTCGAAATTGTGGTGTGAAGCGACGACGGGCACGCTCGCTTCCCGCGCCGAGGCGATGAGGGAGCCCGACTCTGCCCGGTCGAGCTCGATGTCGACGGCGACAGGAACGCCTGAGTCCACGGCGCCGAGATCGCCCGCCACCGCTTGCACGGCGGTGCCGGCTGAGGCACCAGACTTCGCCTCGACATCAGCGACCCCGGCGATGAGTTCCCGCACCACCTCGGCGTAGGCGTCCTCCGTGATCTCCACCTGCCCGCCTTCGAAACCGGTGCGCACGGTCAGAAGAATCGGCAGCCCGGCTGTGAGCGCATGCGGAAGCAGACGAAGGGCCGCCTCGGCGAGGCCGTGCACACCACTGTGCGCCCCACCTTGTGCGGAACCGGAAGCGGCGGCGAGCAGCGGATCGATGCGCCATTCGACGGCGTCGACGATCCCGGTCGCGGCGGCTGCAGCGCATTCGGCAGCAAGACCCTCGGCATCGAGCGCCAGCGTGGGCACGATGATGGCCGGTCGGTCGGGATTGCGCACGGCGGGCGATCCTACGGCAGGATTGAGGAACGGCAATGATTTCATCTCTCAAGCGTAGGCGGTGATCAGGCACGCGCAGGCGGGAGGACACGGGTGGAGACGATGCAGATGGACAGGATCAGCGCACGCGATGGCTTCCCGCTCGAAGCCCAGGTCAGCGGGCCGAAGGACGCCCCAGCGCTGCTCCTGCTGCAAGGACAGTCGAATTCGCACGAGTGGTGGGACGATCTGCGCGGGGACTTCGAACCGGACTTCCGCACGATCACGTTCGACTATCACGGGACGGGCGGCAGCCGGGGTCAGCTCGGCGAACTGTCGACGGCGAGCTTCGCCGACGACGCCGCGGACGTGCTCGACCACTTCGGCGTGGATCGGGCCGCGGTGTACGGCACGTCCATGGGCGGGCGCATCGCGCAGATGCTGGCGCTCAACCACCCGGGTCGAGTGAGCGCGCTCGTACTCGGATGCACCTCCCCCGGCGGTCCGCACGGGGTCAAGCGTCCGCGCGAGGTCGGCCAGGCATTGGCGCGGCTGCGCGGAGATGAGCACACTCAGTACCTCTTCGACCTCTTCTACACCCCCGAGTGGACGGTGTCGGCGAAGTCCAGCAAGATGCTCGGCGACGACACGATGACGGCCGCCGAGTCATCCGCCCATCTGCGCATCAGCGCCAATCACGACGCGTGGGATCGACTGCCGGAGATCACCGCTCCGACGCTGATCATGCACGGCGACGCCGACAGGATGAACCCGGTCGGAAATGCCCGCATCCTCCACGAACGCATCCCCGGTTCTCAGCTGCGCATTCTGCCGGAGGGCCGCCACGGATTCTTCGAAGAGTTCGCCGAGGTGGTCACTCCGGCCGTGATCCACTTCCTCTCGGAATCGCTGCGGACGCCCTGAAGACAAGGCCGCCTACTGCATCAAAACCTCATATCCGGTAACAAATCCATAAACGGTACATCTACATGCTCCAATCGATGATTATAACAATCAAGTAACGCACGAGCAGTTGTTTCCCCAGGTCAGAGCGCCAGTCAAGAAGGGCGCGCCGCATAATCCCGATGAGATCTCTGCCGAAGACCCTGAATAAAACTACAATGGTGGATCAGATATCCGTGTGCGGTGAGGCGCGTGCGCAATTGAGCTATTCGGATCTGTTCTGCGAGCACCGAACCGTGCAAACGGGGGTGAAGCCTCTCGTTCTTGCGGACTGCCAAGAATGCAAGGAGGAAGCACGTGAGCGTTGTCAAAGCGTCACACGTCTACAAAGTTTTCGGAAAGCGCCAAGGCGAAGTCGTCAAGCGACTCGAAGAAGGCGCGGACCGCGATGATCTGACCAAACTCGGAACGGCCGCCGTCATCGACGCGAGTTTCGACGTCCAGGAGGGCGAGATCTTCGTCGTCATGGGCCTGTCGGGCTCGGGCAAGTCGACCCTGATCCGCACGCTCAACGGGCTCTGGGCACCCACTGCCGGGTCCGTCGAGGTGCTGGGCACCGATATCGCAAAGGTCGACGCCGCGACACTGCGCAAGGTCCGCAGCGAACACATCTCGATGGTGTTCCAGCACTTCGCGCTGCTGCCGCACCGCACTGTCCGGGACAACGCCGCCTATGCGCTCGAGATCCGCGGAGTCGCGAAGGCGGAACGGGACAAGGCCGCCGACCGCTGGCTCAAGGCCGTCGGCCTCGATGGCTGGGGCGACAAATTCCCCGAACAGCTCTCGGGCGGTATGCAGCAGCGCGTCGGTCTGGCCCGCGCGCTTGCGGCCGAGACCGACATCCTCCTCATGGACGAAGCCTTCTCCGCCCTCGACCCGCTGATCCGCCGCGAAATGCAGGAACAGCTCGTCGAACTGCAACGGGAGCTGAAGAAGACGATCATCTTCATCACCCACGACCTCAATGAGGCGATGTTCCTCGGTGACCGGATTGCGGTGATGCGCAATGGACGCATCGTCCAGGTCGGCACCCCGGAGGACATCCTCACCGACCCTGCCAACGACTATGTCGCGCAGTTCGTCCACGACGTCGATCGAGCACGGGTCCTCACCGCGAACAACGTCATGGAGAAGGCACGTCAGACCGTGACCAATCAGAACGGCCCCCGCGTCGCGCTGCGCACCATGCGTGAGAACAACGCCTCGGGCGTGTATGTCACGGACAAGGACCGGAAGTTCCTCGGACTCGTCAGCGACCGCGCCTGCGTCGAGCACATCCGGACAGGCGCCACGACTCTCGACGAGATCATCAAGCCGGTCGCCCACCCTGCGTCCCCGGACGACCTGCTCATCGACCTCTTCCTCCCGACCGCGGAGATGCCTCTGCCGGTGCCGGTCACCGACTCCGACGGCGAACTCGTCGGTGTCGTGCCGCGGGCAACCCTGCTCGCCGCGCTCGGCAACCAAAACGGCAACGACGAGCAGGCGACGGACGCCTCAGTCGAAGGCTGGCCCGAGCCAGTCGACACCGGGATCATCGACCAGGTACTGGCCGAAGGCGATGATGCCGCCGCACCGCAGGTCGCCGGCGAAAGGGGTGAGCGCTGATGGAGAACATCCGAATTCCGATCGGAGCCTGGGTCGACACAGCATTCGACTGGCTCAAAGAGAACGTCGCGTGGTTCTTCGACGCCGTCACCTGGCTGTTCAACCTCCTCATCGACGTCCTCACCGACGTGCTCGTCGACCTCCATCCGCTCGTCATCATCATCCTGCTGGCGCTCATCGGCTGGGTCTTCCGCTCGTGGCAGATGGCCGTGGGCACCCTCATCACCCTGTTCTTCATCATGACGATGGACCAATGGGTGGCCGCGATGCAGACCCTGGCGCTGATCATCATCGCCGCTGTCATCGCCGTCATCATCGCCATTCCGGTCGGCATTCTGGCCGCACGCAGCGACAAAGCCTCAGCGGTCATCAAACCGATCCTCGACTTCATGCAGACGATGCCGGCATTCGTCTACCTCATCCCTGCTGTCACCTTCTTCGGCATCGGCGTCGTCCCCGGCCTCGTGGCAACGGTGATCTTCGCTCTGCCTCCGGGCGTGCGGTTCACCGAGCTCGGCATCCGCGGCGTCGATTCGGAGACGGTCGAAGCCGGACAGTCCTTCGGTGCGACTCCAGGCCAGATCCTCCGCGGAGTCCAGCTGCCCTTGGCCACGCCCACGATCATGGCCGGCATCAACCAGGTCATCATGCTCGCACTGGCCATGGCCGTCATCGCCGGCATGGTCGGCGCCGACGGGCTCGGAAAGAACGTCGTCGAAGCGATCGCCACGCAGAACCTGCCGCTCGGCGTCGAAGCCGGACTCGGCGTGGTGATCATCGCGGTCTACCTCGATCGCGTCACCGCAGCCTTGGGCAATGCCAAGGACTACCCGCGCTCGCTCGTGGCAGGGATGCGCCGTCGCCGCACGAAGAACAAGGCAACTGCCGCAGCAGCCTGAATCGATGGACCACACAGTCTGAAATGTCGAACACTAGAGAAAAGGAACACATAATGAAGAGAAGATTTCTCACCCCGTTCGTCGCTGCAGTCGCAGCCCTCGGCCTCGCTCTGACCGGTTGCTCGCAGGAAGCGTCGAGCGACGATGGCAGCGGTGGCGGCGACAAGGGCGACATCAAGCTCGGCTACGTCACCGGCTGGACCGACGGAGAGAGCATCTCGCTCCTGCTCGAGAACCAGCTGGGGAAGATGGGCTACAACGTCGAGACCGAGACCTTCAGTGAGGCAGCCGTCCTCTACGCCGGTGTCGCCAACGGCGATATCGATATGTATCCGTCCTCGTGGCCCGAGGTCACGCACAAGCAGTACATCGATAAGTACGGTGATGATCTCGAAGACGTCGGCGCCTACTACGACAATGCCGTCCTCACGATCGCCGTCCCGAAGTACATGGACGACGTCAACTCGATCGAGGATCTCAAGGGCAAGGGCAAGGACTTCAACGGCGAGATCGTCGGAATCGAGCCCGGTGCCGGTCTGACGAAGGCCACCAAGGCGATGATTCCCGAATACGGTCTCGACGACGAATACGAACTCGTCACCTCGTCGACGGCTGCCATGCTCACCGAGCTCGGCAATGCGACCGATGCCGAGAAGGACATCGTCGTCACGCTGTGGCGTCCGTTCTGGGCGAACAACGAGTACCCGGTCAAGGACCTCGAGGACCCGAAGGGTGCGATGGGCGATCCCGAGAAGCTCCACTTCACCGCGACCAAGGGCTTCAGCGATGAGTTCTCCGATGCCGCCGACTACATCGGCAACATCAAGCTCGATGACAAGCAGTACGGGGAACTCGAGGACCTGGTCGTCAACAAGTACGGCAAGGACGGCAAGAATGATCCCCCAGCGGCCATCACCGAGTGGCTGAAGGCCAACCCGGACGCCTACGAAGGTGAGCTGCCTGACGAGGAGTGATCTCGTCGCCGCGGCAGCAGCTGCCCTGAGGTCGACGTCCTCTGCTCAGCTGCTGACTTCCCCGCCGCGCGGCGCGCCGTCATGAATGAGCTGTGCCCTCTCGACTCGAAAAAGTCGGGAGGGCACAGCTGTGTGAGTAGACTCGATGGAGCAGCGCCGTTGACACCGCGTTCGGTGCGCGGAACCCGAACGGAGGGCACCCCATGGCGACTCATTCGGCAGCCGTCGACACCTTCGTCGGCCCCCTGACAGTCTTCAGCGACGGCCGGTCGATCATCCGGCTCGAATGGTGCACATCCGCCGAGTCGGCTGTGCCCGCCGAGGCGACCGCCGCCTCGGACCCCATCCTCACTGAAGCGATCGCCCAGTTGCGGGCGTACTTCGACGGCCACCTCGGTGACGTCGATCTGCCCGTGGACTTCGGTCAGGTATCGGACATCGCAAGGATCGTGCTGACGACCTTGGCTGAAGAAGTCCCACCCGGGACCACGGTCACCTACGGGCAGCTCGCCGAAGCCAGCGGCACCGGGATTCCGGCGCGGGCCGTCGGCGGGATCATGGGGCTCAATCCGATCCCGATCATCGTCCCCTGCCATCGTGTCGTCGCCGGTGACGGGCTCGGCGGGTACTCAGGCGGACTGCCCGGGCACGAGCTCGAAACCAAGCGGCACCTCCTCGAGCTCGAAGGCGCCCTGCCGCAGGCGCTGTTCTGAGGCCCAAGCGTGCAAAAATCTAGAGTTGAGTTACCGTTAAGTACTCGCTTGTCATACGATAGTCTAGCTGGGTCATAGGGCTTGGCTTCCGGAGGTAGGGCTAGGGCAGGTCTCCCTTATTCGAGGCTCTGGAGGACAACTGCAGCGGCGGCGCTCCCGACGAGCAGTGGGAAATTCAAACGCGAGATCGCCAGCACGCCGAGGAGTCCGATGCCACCGAGGCACGAGGTCACGAGCACCCAGGCGGGAAGACGTCCGACGGCGCCGGCATGATCACGGCCCGCGGCCCTGTGCTTGGCCCCGAAGGTCATCACGGCGATGCTCGTCATCACCATCATGACGATTACCCCGTTACCTTATAAATAGCCCCATCATCCGTCAGGATTGAAGGGGGGGCGCTGGCCTGAGGACCCCGGCATGATTGATGCCCCCAGTCACCCATGATCCGGGGGGGTGTTGTCACCGGGGTTCGAAGGCACCAGGGAAATCGCTGATAGGGGCCAGAACCACTGGCAGAACACATGCCTTGAGACCGACCGTAACGTGGATGCCGAACCTTGGAGCCACCCAGCACTACCCGCCAGCCGAACCACAACTAAATATTCGGTCACATGAGTCGAAGAAGATGAGTGACATGATCACCAACCACGCTGACATCGACGTATTCATCGGCATCGATGTCGGCAAACACAACCACTACGCCGTCGCCGTCGATCGCGACGGAAAACTGGCACCTAGCGCTTGTTGGAAGCGCGAGTCCACACAGTCGGTAGCGGGTTTCCGAGTATCCGGTAGCACCCAATCGTGATTCATGATCTGCTGAGATCGACGTCACATTTGTGGCGTCGTTCTCGAGAAGAAAGCGGAGTTCATGGCGAACTACCGGAAGATCATGGACCTATTGTTAGCCGAGCGGAGCTATCGCGATATCGCCACCATCGTGGGCTGCTCCCAACGCGATATCGCCCGAACCCAGCGGGTCATCAACGAACACGGCATCACCTCGTCCCAGACGGTCACCGATGAAGATCTGGCCCTGTGGCTGCCTGACCGGCGACGAGTCGTTGATGAATATGACCAACCTGACTTCGACGGAGTGCTCAACCGGCGGCGGCATCAACGCCATTTCACGCTCTTACAAGCCTGGCGACGGTATACAGATGCCACGAGTGAGAAGAAGAAGTACGGATACTCCCAGTTCTGCGCTCTCTTCGCCGACTACGTCAATCGCAATGATCTCGTCGGTGTCCTCCACCACGAGCCGGGCCGAGCGATGCTCGTTGACTGGGCCGGCGATGCCCTCGACATCGTCGATGCCGCCGACGGAGTTGTGTCCAAGGTGTACTTGTTCGTGGCAGTGTTGCCGTATTCGGGTCTCATCTACTGCCAAGCCTTTCTGAATATGAAGACTCCAGCGTGGCTGGAGGCGCATATGGCGGCGTTCGCCTATTGCGGCGGTGTCGTCGAGATCGTGGTCCCGGACAATCCGAGTACCTCGACGCATCGTCGCACCCGGGGTGATGGTGAACGGGTGATCAATGCACGGTATCAAGACATGGCAGACCACTACGGTGTCGCGATCGTGCCAGCAAGAGTGAAGAAACCGCGGGACAAGGCGGCTGCCGAGAACGCGGTGAACGTGGTCAACAAGCGAGTGATCGGGTATCTCGACGGTGAGGTCTTCGAAACGCTCGAAGAACTGCGAGAGGCGATCGCTGAACGGGTCCACGAAATCAACTACGAACTCGTTCGCGCCGATGACACGACTCGCCACCAGCGCTTAAGCCCGACCGTAACGTGGATGCCGAACCCAGGAGCCACCCAGCACCACCGGCCAGCCGAACCACAACCAAATATTCGGTCACATGAGTCGAAGAAGATGAGTGACATGATCACCAACCACGCTGACATCGACGTATTCATCGGTATCGATGTCGGCAAACACAACCACCACGCCGTCGCACTCGACCGCGACGGAAAACAGCTCTTGTCGAAGCCCCTGCCGCAGAACGAAACGAAGCTGAAAGCCCTACTCAACAGGCTGGCTAAGCACGGAACACTCCTGGTCGTCGTCGACCAACCGGCCACGATCGGAGCTTTACCTGTCGCGGTTGCCCAGGCCGAGTCCATCACGGTTGCTTACCTGCCCGGGTTGGCGATGCGCCGCATCGCCGACCTTCACCCTGGTGAGGCGAAGACCGATGCCCGTGATGCCGCCATCATTGTCAAGCCCCGTGTTTGATGGAGAGTTTTCTACTTGGAATTCATCGGCTCACCCACGAGCTACGCAGCCCGTGGCATCGTGCTGAGATGATCGGCTCGGAACGCGGCGGGAGTCGCCCCACCAAGTGCTCCGTGGGGCCGGTACGTGTTGAACCAGTGCACCCACTGCGCCGTGGCGATCTCGACATCATCAATACCTTTCCAGGGACCCTTGTTCCGGATGAGTTCGGCCTTATAGAGTGAATTCAGCGCTTCAGCGAGGGCGTTATCGTATGAATCTCCTTTCGACCCGACAGACGCGACTGCATCTTGCTCAGCCAGGGCCTCGCCATAGCGAATCGCTCGATACTGGACCCCGCGGTCCGAGTGATGCACCAGCCCAGACAGGTCGTGACCAGCACGTTTACGCTGATAGATCCCCATCTGCAAAGCGTCAAGAGCCAACTCGGTATGCAACGACCTCGAGACCTGCCAGCCGACGATCTCGCGATTGAACACGTCGGTGACGAACGCGACGTAGACCCACCCTGTGAACGTGTGCACATAGGTGATATCGGCCACCCACAGCCGGTCAGGAGCGAAGGCTTCGAAGTGCCGATCGACGAGATCGGCCGGGCAGTTCTCCCGCGGTGCTGACCTCGTAGTGTTCGGTGCCTTGGCCCTCTTGATCCCGTGTAGATCGAGGTCTCTCATCAGGCGCTCGATCGTGCAACGGGCCACATGCCCGCGACCATGCGAGTCAGGTTCGCGGTTGAGCACGATATGCATCTTCCTGGCTCCGAACGCATCGTAATTCTTCCCGTGCACAGTGCTGATCTCTTCTTTCAATACCTCGTCACGTTTCTGTCGAGCCGAGGCTGGTCGATGTTTGCGGGCATAGTAGGTACTCGGAGCGATCTTCACGCCGGCAGCACGCAGCGTGGCACAGATCGGCTCGACTCCGAGTTCGTCCTTGTGCTCGTCGATATACGAGCAGACTACTTCGAGGGGCGGTCGAGCTCCGCCGCGAAAAAAGCCGAGGCCGACTTCAGGATTTGGTTGGCCCGGCGCAGTTCCCGATTCTCCTTCTCGAGGTCCTTGATGCGCTGGGCTTCAGCGGTGGTAGTGCCGGGGCGGTCGCCGGCATCGACCTGGTCCTGATTGACCCAGGACCGCAGTGTTTCTGGGTTCACACCGAGTTGGTCGCCGATCCGGCGGAAGACGCCGCGGCGGGCACCAGGGTCAGCTTCGAGGGCGTCGAGGACCATGCGGACTGCTCGTTCGCGTAGCTCGAGGGGGTACTTCTTTTGGGGCATGACAGGGAAGTCCTTTCCGTGGCTTCACTGTCTCCATTATTCCCGGGGCGAATCATCATTGCTGAAGCAGCCCGGACCATGCCCCACACGCTGCGGGGTATCCGTGTCGCGGATGAGAACGTCGCCGAGCTGTCGATGCTGTGCGGCTACGACGATGATCTCGCGAAACAGGCCACCGCGACATCGAACCGGATCCGCGGTCTGCTCACCCAGATCCATCCCGGATTAGAGACCGTGATCGGTCCGCACCTGGATCACCCAGCCATGCTGGCGCTGCTGGCGAAGTACCCGACACCGAAAGCACTACGGCATGCCGGCAAACACCGCGTCGAGACCCTGTTGCGCAAGCAGGCACCCAGAGCGTGGAAACGCTGGGCGGCAGCGATCTTCACCGCACTCGACGAGCAGACGGTCGTGGTGTCGGGCACCGACGCTGCCGGACTCGTCCTACCCCAATTAGCCACGTCGCTGGCGCAGACCCGCACGTCACGGGATGAAGTGCTGGTACGCATCGAGGAACTGGTCCAGGCGCATCCGCTTTTCGAGCTCCTGACGTCGATGCCGGCAGTCGGCGTCAGGACAGCGGCGAGGATCCTGACCGAGGTCGTAGGTAAGGACTTCGAGTCTGCCGGACACCTCGCATCGTATGCCGGGCTGGCACCGGTGACATGGCGATCGGGAACCTCGATCCGAGGCGACCATTCCTCACGGCGAGGGAACAAGATCCTCAAGCGAGCCCTGTTCTTGTCCGCGTTCGCGGCGCTTAAGGATCCGTTGTCGAGGGCGTATTACGACAAGAAACGTGCCGAGCATAAGAAACACAACCAAGCCCTGATCGCGCTGGCCCGCCGTCGTTGCAACGTGCTCTACGCGATGCTGCGCGATGGTGCCTACTTCCGCACACCCGAGGCGGCGACTGCTGCCTGAACCAACTCGTGCCGAAGTTCCTGATCAGTCCGGGAAACAGTTCCCGGACCGATCATCTCTGCCCTTTGGGGCCAGCCGAATATGCTTGAGGAATCTGCTCGTTGCCCCTTGACTTAAGACATAGGGGCACCCCTCTGCTCTTGCCGAGCCTGTGAGAATATGTGTTGCAATACGTGCGCGCCGATTGGGAGAACATCGGCACCGCTGTGATCGGGTTGGGCCTGGCCGTCGTGTTCGTGATCGGCTTGATCAAGACCATTTCGCGCGGGCGACCGAAGATCCCCGAACAGCAGCTGGCCGACGCGATGGCCCGCGCCACGACCGACGAGAACGAAAAGAGGTAGAGCGTGTCCAGCTTCTCATCCCTGGCCCGGTCCTCAGCGATTATGACCGCCGGCACCATGACCTCGCGTGCACTCGGTTTCGTCAAGGCCTCGATGCTGGCCACCGCGATCGGTGTGAACTTCGTCCAGGCAGACGCGTTCGACGTCGCGAACAAGGTGCCGAATACGCTGTACATGCTGCTGGCCGGGGGTGTGGTCAATGCCGTGCTCGTCCCGCAGATCGTGCGTGCCTCCAAACGGGACGACGGCGGTGCCGACTTCACGAACCGGCTGCTGACCCTGTCGTTCCTCATCCTCGGTCTCGTCACCGTCGTCGCGACCCTGGCGGCACCGCTGCTCGTGTGGCTCTACTCATCGGGATGGAGTCACGAACAACTGGCACTGGCCACAGCCTTCGCGTACTGGTGCCTGCCGCAGCTGTTCTTCTACGGCCTCTACACGCTGCTGGGCCAGGTGCTCAATGCGAAGTCGTCGTTCGGTCCCTACATGTGGGCGCCTGTGCTCAACAACGTCGTGGCGATCGCCGGTCTTGCTGCCTTCATTCTCATCTTCGGCACGAACAACGCCTCACCGCACGATCTCGATACGTGGACCCCGGACAAGATCGCGCTCATCGCAGGCACGGCCACTCTCGGCGTCGTGGCTCAGGCTCTCATCCTCATTTGGCCGCTCAAGCGCATCGGCTTCAAGTACAAGCCGACGTTCGGGTTCCGCGGGGTCGGACTCGGCTCGGCCGGGAAGGTCGCGTTCTGGACGTTCTCGGCCATGCTCATCGGCCAGATCGGCTTCCTCGTCGTCTCCCGCGTCGCCTCGGGGGCGTCGATCCCCGGCGATGGGAACGCCGCGAACACGGCATACACGAACGCCTACCTTGTGTTCATGCTCCCGCATTCGCTCATTGCGGTCTCTCTGGCCACGGCTCTGTTCACCTCCTTGGCCAAGGACGCGGCGAACGATGACACCGAAGCCGTCGTCAGCGACTTCTCCATGGGTGTGCGGATGGTCGGCATGGTCAACACCTTCGCCCTCGCCGCTCTGGTCGTCCTCGCCAGCCCGGTGGCGATGATCATCGCCGGACCTGGTCGCGAGCAGGCCATGGCCATCGGTCTGGTCATCATCACGATGGTCTTCGGGCTCGTTCCCTTCAGCGCAAACTATCTCGCGCAGCGCGTCTTCTATGCATACGGTGATGCGAAGACTCCGTTCCTCATCCAGCTGCCGCAGATCGTCTTCCAGTCCCTGGCGGTGCTCTCGGCCACGATCTTCCCGAAGTCGGTGACGGTGGCGATCATCGGGCTCGTCATGAGCCTCGGATACCTCATGGCCATGATCATCTCGTTTACGGTCCTGAAGAAGCGCCTCGGCGCCATCGATCTGCGTGAGATCCTCACGTCACATGTGAAGTTCCTCCTCGCGGCGATCATTGCCGGTGGGGCAGGTTTCGGTCTGCTCTACTTCTTCCCGGACTTCGCCTTGGCAGGACGCTGGCAGGCGTTCATCACCACGGCCGTCGTCGGCGTCGTGATGCTCCTGTTCTTCATCGGAGCTTGTTATTTGCTCAGAGTCAGAGAGTTGCATTCGATTATTGGCGTGGTTGCTGGAAAACTAAGAAAAACAGCCTGAGCCCCGTCAATCCCCACCGGAGGTGGTCGCCCTGATCGATATCGAACCCGGCATGGTGGTGGCCGGCCGTTATGTCGTATCGACCGTCGACCGCCGATGGCTTATACGAATTTGCAGGGACCGCCAATTTCGATTTGGTACTTACTTTCGGCTCGGTCAGCTCAACCGACGCCTGTTCTACTGCAAGACAGACGGGTCGCCACTGACCTTCTGTTCAAACTGCAGACGCGGGTCCTCGCCCGGCACAAGAAGACACCAAACGAAGAGCGCAAGCTGGACCGACGTCAAGGCGGGCAACTAGACTAAGTTTCACCTATAGGGAAGCAGCATTTGGTAGCAGCCGTGGATTGAACCGGTGTGTAACCTCGGTAAATCGTGGCCACTGAATCTCATCGCATCAGTGACAGCCAGTCTCAGAGCTTGGCGCCACTTCGCTGCACAGGTGCTACCGAAAGCCACTTCCGTGCATCACCAGAGAAGTGCACCTCCGCACAGTGGAACCTGACCCTCCTACAACCCAGGAGTACTTCGCCAGAGATATACTTCCGCACACTACACGTGGCCATACTCAGCGATCACGTGAAGTTACCAAGCTAGGTGAAATAGACCTGACGCAGCCGCTCGATCTGGCTCCTCCAACAATGGAATTCAAACAAACTACCCTTGACCGTTGATACAACGATTCGATAAGGTGTTCCTGTCACACATTGCATTTCATAGCTGTGACTGATTGAGTTCAACTTATCAACTGAACAATGACCGAGTTTTGCTAACTCGATTTTTGATTCACCTGTAGATTGCATGAAAATGAAACGCACAAACAGGAACTGGAAGCTCGGAATTGCTGTAAGCGCGCTGGTAGGCGGCGCCGTATTGGCACCGACAGGGGCAATGGCATCCACAGTGGATTCTGGCTCGATTGACACCCAGGTGAGTGGCTGGGTAACCGAAAATACCTATAAGACCAAGACCGAGTGCACGGAAGTGGGCATAAAAAATGCCACGAAGGTTTATGATTGGAAATGCGTTAACGCATCCCGACCACACGATGTCCCTAAGTGGAATTATGATGTTCGGTACTGGTTCTAACATTTAAGTTTCTTTTTAGGTTGACAGTCAAACACCTGCCGACCGATGAACACTACAAGTCCTGGTGGCAGGTGTTTGACTTTCCCTATTGCGCCAGTTGAATTACAATTTCGGCAAACACGAGATTTTTCATTCTTTTTCAAATTCACAAACCTCTTTCTGCGTTTTAAGGTGTGCATTAGCCCTGATCCGTAAGCTTGAAAGTGGCCCGGGAGGGCGGGGTGTGGCTGAGCCTTGATTGCCGTTTAATGGCTCCGGTGGATTGGCCGCCCGGCCCTCCGGGGTGCCTCGACTGCTGATTGAGATGCGCGTTCTGGTCGCTGTTTACGGATCCGCCAGCGGGGAGTCCTTCGGGCCGAGAACCGTCGTAGGTCAAGGTCTGGAGACTGGCACGAAGACGCCACAAATAGAACACGGTTGGGTCGGCGTCGACATCGGGAAAGGTCACCACTGGTGTGCCTGATCGATGACGACGGGACAAGCATCTGGTCGAGGAAAGTCGCCAACGACGAGCAGGCGATCCTTGAAGCCATCGACCACGTGGCCGGGCTGGCAGAACAGTCCGTGTGGGCGGTGGATGTGACAGGCACGATGTCGGGGCTACTGTTGGCGTTGCTTGCCGCGCACGGACACCGCGTCCGGTACGCACCCGGGCGAATCGTGAATCGGATGGCTACTGCGTACCGCGGCGAGGCAAAGACCGATGCCCGGGACGCGTACGTGATGGCTGAAACCCTCCGTCATCGCGGCGATCTGACCGAGGTCGACGTGCCATCAGAGCTGGTCACCCAACTACAACTGCTGGTGACTCACCGGGCGGACCTGGTTGCGGATCGAGTGCGAATGGTGAACCGGTTGCGTGACGTGCTACTCGGGTACTTCCCGACGCTGGAACGTGCCTTCGACTACTCTCACAATCATGGTGCCTCCTGATGTTGACTGGCTATCAGACGCCGGCGGCGATCCGTCGCATGGGCAGGACTCGTCTGACCGCGTGGCTTTCGGTCCGGAAGGCTCGCACGGCCAGACAGGTCGCCGAACAGGCTGTTGCTGCCGCCCACGCCCAGCACACGGTCGTGCCCGGCGAGGACGTCGCAGCCGACATCGTTGGCGAACTCGCCGAGCAGCTCCTGGCCCTTGATGAGCGCATCAGCACCATCACCTTGATTCGCCCCGGGAATAATGGAGACAGTGAAGCCACGGAAAGGACTTCCCTGTCATGCCCCAAAAGAAGTACCCCCTCGAGCTACGCGAACGAGCAGTCCGCATGGTCCTCGACGCCCTCGAAGCTGACCCTGGTGCCCGCCGCGGCGTCTTCCGCCGGATCGGCGACCAACTCGGTGTGAACCCAGAAACACTGCGGTCCTGGGTCAATCAGGACCAGGTCGATGCCGGCGACCGCCCCGGCACTACCACCGCTGAAGCCCAGCGCATCAAGGACCTCGAGAAGGAGAATCGGGAACTGCGCCGGGCCAACCAAATCCTGAAGTCGGCCTCGGCTTTTTTCGCGGCGGAGCTCGACCGCCCCTCGAAGTAGTCTGCTCGTATATCGACGAGCACAAGGACGAACTCGGAGTCGAGCCGATCTGTGCCACGCTGCGTGCTGCCGGCGTGAAGATCGCTCCGAGTACCTACTATGCCCGCAAACATCGACCAGCCTCGGCTCGACAGAAACGTGACGAGGTATTGAAAGAAGAGATCAGCACTGTGCACGGGAAGAATTACGATGCGTTCGGAGCCAGGAAGATGCATATCGTGCTCAACCGCGAACCTGACTCGCATGGTCGCGGGCATGTGGCCCGTTGCACGATCGAGCGCCTGATGAGAGACCTCGATCTACACGGGATCAAGAGGGCCAAGGCACCGAACACTACGAGGTCAGCACCGCGGGAGAACTGCCCGGCCGATCTCGTCGATCGGCACTTCGAAGCCTTCGCTCCTGACCGGCTGTGGGTGGCCGATATCACCTATGTGCACACGTTCACAGGGTGGGTCTACGTCGCGTTCGTCACCGACGTGTTCAATCGCGAGATCGTCGGCTGGCAGGTCTCGAGGTCGTTGCATACCGAGTTGGCTCTTGACGCTTTGCAGATGGGGATCTATCAGCGTAAACGTGCTGGTCACGACCTGTCTGGGCTGGTGCATCACTCGGACCGCGGGGTCCAGTATCGAGCGATTCGCTATGGCGAGGCCCTGGCTGAGCAAGATGCAGTCGCGTCTGTCGGGTCGAAAGGAGATTCATACGATAACGCCCTCGCTGAAGCGCTGAATTCACTCTATAAGGCCGAACTCATCCGGAACAAGGGTCCCTGGAAAGGTATTGATGATGTCGAGATCGCCACGGCGCAGTGGGTGCACTGGTTCAACACGTACCGGCCCCACGGAGCACTTGGTGGGGCGACTCCCGCCGCGTTCCGAGCCGATCATCTCAGCACGATGCCACGGGCTGCGTAGCTCGTGGGTGAGCCGATGAATTCCAAGTAGAAAACTCTCCATCAAACACGGGGCTTGACACCTCGAAGATCACGACGGCATTCCGCACCCATCCGCAGGCTGACATCATCGAATCACTACCCGGGATGGGGCCTGTCCTGGGCGCGGAGCTGGTCGCCGCAGCGGGCGACCTCCATGGCTATGCAGACGCAGGTCGACTCGCCTCTGCTGCCGGTTGGTGCCCGTGCCCCGCGATTCCGGCCGTCGCACCGGGAACCTGCACCGTCCCAAGCGGTACTCACGTAAGTTACGGCGCGTGTTCTATATGTCCGCTCAGGTTGCCATGATGAGGCCTGGACCTAACCGTGACTATTATTTGAAGAAGCGAGCTCACCGTGCCCGGCACGTTCAGGCCGTGATCGCACTCGCACGCCGACGCGTCGACGTCTTGTGGGCGCTCCTCCGCGACAATCGGATGTTCGAGCCCATCGCTCCCGGAACCTCGAAAACCGCTTGACAAATCATTGAGAATCCACCGTCAAGGACTTTCTGGGGCGGAACTGTCAATGTAGTCGAAGTGTGATGGCAGGCGGGTACACCAACGGGCCAGCCCACTCGTCTGGTACTTCCACTCACAGTTTCCTCATCAGGCCCCGCGGGGCGGCATCGTGCACGGACGTAGTCGCCTCTACGGACTCGATGCCGCGTTCCATAACCGCGACCACTGAGCCTGCCACGGCCACAATCTCGGGAGATGAATGATGATTTTCCGTCCCGTCCTGGCCAACCGTGCTGGGATAGCAACGATCTTCCTCAACAGGGACTGCATTCGCGCCAACCCCATCCCCGCCGCACGTGCGGCAGCCCTGGCAAGATTGAACGCGATGATCGCGAACGCCAGCCAGGCTCGGTTGGCCACGAACTTTCCCGATGGCAGGTGCGCCGAAGGGTCCTGCTTGAGTTCAGCGATGACTTGCTCGACGATCGCGTGTCCGCGATGCCGGCGATCGGCCTCCACCCTCGATAGGTCACTGTTGGTGATGAATGCGTGATACCGCCAGGGGGCAAACAGTGCCACCTGGGAGTCGGGTTTGACCTTGACTCTGCGCACCACCAATCGGCACTTCACTCGTTGGGCTTTCGGACGCGACGTGAAAGCGGTGAACGAGGCTGCTTCGGCGACCTCAGCATCAGAGATCCACTGACCGGACTCGTCATCATAGATCGCTTGCGGGTAGGAAATTGGCTCCCACCGGTCCTCGTCGAGGCTACTGATCGCTGCTGTCACGGTCTTCCACTGCGGAATCGTGTAGGACCACCAGGCTCCAGCCTGTTCGGCTGTGGTGATATTGGATCGTTGGCAGAAAGCGGCATCGGCACGGATGAGGACCTGTCGGTCCGGGGCGATGCGGGCGATGGTGGACAGTCCACGGGCCAGGTGCCAATCAGCGTGATCTCCGGAGCGAATATTGCCCCGCCGCAACTGGGACTCGAGCACTATTGGGGCAGCCGACCCTTCCGTGTGGGCAGTCACCAGCAGTGCGTTCAGCCCCCGCGCTCCTGAGTAGCCGAACGCCGCAGCCTGTTTCTGGTGCCCGTGGACACCACGAATGGTATCGTCCACGTCGACCATGATCGGCCCCTCGCCTGCCGGGACCATTGTCGGCAGACGACTGAGTAGGTCACGGTTCGTCTTCGCGATTTGGAGGACGTGTCCGTGAGTGAACGAGCGCAGGAATGTTCCCAGCGTCGATGGTGCCCGGACAGCACCGATGAGTTTCGGCGTGGCTCCGGCCCGCAGCAGGTCGAGATCATCGATGGAATCGGCTCCTGCCAGCATTCCGGCGATCAGTGTCCGCGACTTCACCACAGGGTTCGGTGATGCCACCGTCATCGCCGACAACGACTGGCTCAAACCGGCGTGCTCGGCGAGACCGAGCACTGGTGCCAAACCGGCCGCCGACACGAGGTTGGACTCATCGAAGATGGGTGTACAGGTGTGAGAGACTTGCACTTGCGAGGTGTCCTTCTGGCATGTGGTAGATAGTGGCTTCAGCACTACTATTTTCCCACGTCAGAGGGACATTTCCTATTCAGGACACCATCGTCAGCCACCACTGAAACGGTGGATCAGGGATTAGAAGCTTCCCCATGTTCAGCTGGCTTCGGGCGAAATAGTGCGTGAGTCTCGGACTCAGAGCAACCCCCGTTACATTCATTGTCAAGCCGCAACTGGGGTCTTCTCCTCGTAGACGGCCCCGGACTTGACCATCGCGAAGAGCACGTTGAGTCGGCGACGAGCCAGACACATCACCGCAGCATTGTGGCGTTTTCCCTCAGCTCGTTTCCGGTCGTAATACGCCTTCGATAAAGGATCATGACACGACGCGACCCAAGCCGAGTGGAACAACGCGTTCTTCAACCGTTTGTTGCCCGCTCTTGATGGGAACTCACCGCGAATCGACGTCCCAGAGCGTCTCGTGACCGGGGCAGTACCGGCATACGCGGCCAAATGGCCGGCAGGCTTGAACGCAGAGAAGTCTCCGGCTGCCAGGAGGATCTGGGACGCGGTCCTAACGCCGATTCCCGGCATGGACGTTAAGACCTGAAGAAGCGGGAGCGAATCCGCTGACCCTCAGCTTCGGCCTCGATCTCAGCACGTTCAGCCTTCAGCGCCTTGATTCTGGCGGCGTGCCGCGGCACCACAGACTCCGACGCCTCACTCCCGGGCACGATCACCGTCTGCTTAACCAAAGCCTCGAAGACCGCATCAATCAGCGCCGACGGATCCTTGCGGGCATGGTTCTTCGCCCACCGCTTCACCCCCGACTTCCCAGCCGCAGGCAGACCGGCCGGACCCCGAACCAAATCAGCAGATCCAGCACAATCGCCCTCGTCAGCACGGTTCCTTTGAAGACACGCTCCAACGCAGGGTGGATCTGCAACAGTAGTGATCTCAATCGGTTGATCGCTCTCGTCGTGTCGTGCGCGAGGTCGTCGTCCGTGTCGGCCAGGACCTTCAGAATGGCCAGGACATCAGACTCCCGATCGACGGCCCTCAGCGTATGTGGCATCGTGCGCGCAGTGTCGGCGATGATGAACGTATCCCGGGCATCCGGCTTCGCCTGTCCCGGATACAAGTCAGCTGCCTTGCGCATCGCCAACCCGGGAAGGTAGGCGATATCGGCTCCACAGTCCCTGGCGACCGCGACGGGCAGAGCTCCGATCGTGTTGGGCTGATCGACGATGACGACCACTCGACCGTGCTCGTCCTGCAGGGTCGTGATCACTTCCCGAAGCGCGGCTTCATCCTGCGGGAGTTCGTGGTCATAGACTCGCTCACCTGCCGAATCGAGTCCGCACCCGTGATGGCTGGTTTTGCCGACGTCGAGGCCGAGCCAGACGTCGTATTCGGTGTTCATGACAGTCCTCCGCGACCATCAGTTCCATGGTCGCAGGTATGTCATGACACCCAATGCTGGCACCCACGTTACGACGAGACCTCAGTACAATTGAGCCGAGCCCCTATCAGCAGTCAACGCGCGTCCTGGATTCCTGGCGGCAACACCCCTGGATCATCAATGACAGGGAAACCAAGCCATACCAGGACCAGCGACCAGACTCCGTGCGGGGCCTATGAATAAATATAGGGGCACCGCCCGTAAGCACTCCGGCCACCGGGGACCGTTAGTAGCAACTAACAGATCGAAACAGGTCTGCATATTCTCAACATTCTCTTTCCGATTACGCCCTAACCCTCGCAGCCCAACAAGATCCATGGCAGTTTGACTCATTGAAGACCACTGCATAGCCACCACGATTGCTTCATTCGATAGCCATAAACAATTGATTCCAGCTCTCAAGCAACTACGTGCACAACGGTACTTCGATAGTGCGCATGGAGCAGATATGGCTTTTTCACCACACCTAGCCTCAGTGGCGAAATTAAGTACCTGACCTCGATTTTTCACGGTGGGCCGTGTGGCTCACACCAATGATTCTCCCGCTATGGAGTGCATTTGTTTCTGATTTTGTCATTCGGGCGCGACGCGACTACCGTAGGTCGCCATGGTTTGGCGGGGGTCCAGCCCCAAGTGGTTTCCACTACTCGAATACTCCAACGAATACGGACATCAGTACGTTTATCCTGACCTACTTCTCCAAGACCGCTTTCGAGGATTTCTCCGATATTCATGCTGGTGAGAGAGTTTCCTTGCGGGGAATTCGGTCACTAATCCGGTCCGTAGAATTAGTGTACGGCCTGACTTGCACGAATGGATGAGGTGGCTGAGGCACTGAACTCGGTCTACAAGGCAGAGCCGCTTATCGACCGGAAGGTGTGGTCGGGGTTGATTAAGGTGATAGCGGAGACGTCGAAGTGGGTGGCTTGGTACAACCAGGAACGGTTGCATTCAGCGATTGACTACCGCCCACCGTTCGAAGTCCGTTCCGAGTGGATCAACCAGTCCGCGACAGAGTCCGCGGCTGCTTAGGAAACTAAGAAGAGGAGCCTCTACGAAACCCCCCGGGCTTGACATTTCTTCTGTCAGCCCACCATCCGGTCGATCCTAATCATGAAAACTCGAGGCTAAGCCTTGATCCACCGATGTAAGTAGCCGTTCAAGCTCGCGTGTGGAATGGAAATGCCCCTTCTGAACTGGGAAAATGGTGATGTTCAAAGTCAACATTCCCGGCCAAGAAAGGGGCACCTCTCAGGTGCTATTCAACCACACACCCGCGACTGTGTCCCATTCCTTCGACGATGAGAACCTCACCGCGACCACAGGGCTGGTCCCGATCATGGTCCTCGCCCAGAACGCCGGCCTGCCGGACCTCGCCGACGACAGGTTGACCGTGTCGACCACCGGGGCTGATAAGGGCGCGAACCCGGCCGCGAAATTGGCCACCCTCGTCGGCGGAATGGCCGCCGGGGCCGACTCGATCGATGACATGAACCTCGTCCGCCACGGCGGCATGACACATCTGTTCGACCGTGTCTACGCGCCCTCGACTCTGGGATCGTTCCTGCGCTCGTTCGCCTTCGGCCACGTCAGACAACTCGACGCGATCTCCTCCCGCTTCCTGACCAACCTCAACGAACACACACCACTGCTGCCCACCAACCAGGAGACCGCACAGGCGTCGATGATCTTCGTCGATATCGACGACACCATCATCGATGTCCACTCCGCGAGGAAACAGGGCGCCGGGTTCGGCTACCAAGGCAGCCGCGGACTCAACGCACTGTTTGCCACCGCCTCGACTGGCGACTCCAGGCAGATCATCGTCGGTCAGCGCCTGCGCAAAGGCTCGACCTCGTCAGCCCGGGGTGCTGACAAACTCGTCTCTGATGCCCTGGCCACCACGGCCCGAATCGGCTCCGGTGCCCCGGTGCTGGTGCGTGCTGATTCGGCGTACTATTCCTCTAAAGTGGCCAAAGCCGCCCGGGATGCCGGGGCTCATGTATCGATCACGGTGCGCATGGACAAGAAAGTCAAAGCAGCGATCGGAACAATCAGCGACGACGCATGGACAGGCATCGAATACCCCGAAGCGATCTACGACGAAGAGACCAAGACCTGGATCAGCAAGGCTGAAGTCGCCGAGGTCCCGTTCACCGCATTCACCTCGAAGAAGAAAGCTCTGCACGCCACCGGCCGCTTGATCGTCCGCCGCATCCCTGAACTCAACGAGACCAAACGCGCGAGTGGGCAGGATCCCTTGTTCGACTTGTACCGGTACCACGCGTTCTTCACCACCATCGACCGGGATCGTTTCGACACTGTCGCTGCTGATCAAGTCCACCGCAGGCACGCGATCATCGAGCAGATCAATGCGGAGCTGAAGAACGGGGCGCTGGCGCATATGCCTTCCGGGGTGTTCAACGCCAATGCCGCTTGGGTCGCGATCGCAGCGATCACTCACAACCTGCTACGGGCTGCTGCCGGGCTCGTTGGTGGACGAATGAGCAAAGTGCGTGCCCAGACACTGCGCACACGCATCATCGGCATCCCCGCCCGGATTGCTCACCGGGCCAGGAAACTGATCCTGCACCTGCCCAGAGCATGGCCGTGGGCGCAGGAATTCTCACGACTCTGGCAAGCAGTGCTGAGCCCACCAAGGACAGTATTGTCCTGACCGATCCGCTCCTGCTCGAGCACGACGCCGCAGGGTCTGGAGGAGACCTTGGGAAACATTTGTGGAAGAGACCGGTGAGAGACCGGGACACTACCTCCTGCCCACTCACCGCGTTCGTACTCGAACCCGAGCGAACTCCCGGACATCAAGCAGATCGGTGGATCAAGGCTAAGATGCACTGCGGTTACACACCGCTTCGTTGCAAAGGTGCCACCGAAAGTTGCCTCTACGTACCCGCAAGCATGTGCCCAACCTAAGGACGGGCACACGCTTGCGAATGGCCACCACTCCGCTAAGAGCAGACAGAATGCAGTTTGGCGGGAGACGAGGATCGTGCTGACGACCTTGGCCGACGCGGTTCCCGCGGGGACCACGGTCACCTACGGGCAACTCGCCGAAGCCAGCGGCACCGGGATTCCGGCGCGGACCGTCGGCGGGATCATGGGACTCAATCCGATCCCGATCATCGTCCCCTGCCACCGCGTCGTCGCAGGCAGCGGGCTCGGCGGGTACTCGGGCGGACTGCCCGGGCACGAGCTCGAAACCAAGCGGCGCCTCCTCGAGTTCGAAGGCGCCCTGCCGCAGCCGCTGTTCTGAGCCCGGTCACACTCATCGGCCCGGCGCCCGTCATCGGCCCGGCGGCCGCGACGCTTCCTCACCCGTCGAACAGCTCCTGCCCGACGTAGCCGTCCTCCGTCGCTCCGGGCGGAATCGCCCACACGGTCGACCCGATCGGCGTCGTCCATTCGTTGAGCAGGTCCACCTCGGCGAGGCGGCGTTGGATCGGCAGGAACTGCCGCTCGATATCGGCCTGGAAAGACGCGAACAGCAGCCCCGAATCCCCACCGGCACCGGTCTCATAGTTGAACGTGCGCCGGTGGATCTGCGCCTCCGGACCCAGTCCGTCGCGGGCGCGAGCGATATGCGCGACCTGCGAGATCTTCGTCAGCCCGCGCTCATCGACGGCGGTGAAGTCCGGGACGTCGAACTCGTCCTTGCCCGACAGCGGTGCCCCGGTGTCCATGGTCCGCCCGACCGAGAACTCCCGCGCCGGACGGTCGGCCTGGTCCCAGGTGTCGAGGTTCATCGCGATATCACGCAGCACCAGCGTCGTTCCCCCACGCATCCACACAGGCAGATGCGCGCCGAGATCGGCCGGCGGCTCCCCGCGGGCGGAGAACACCGGGTCCGCAGTCTCGGTGCCCTGGCCCCAGATGATCCGCGCGAAGTCCTCGGATCCGGGCCCCGGATTCGCTGTGCCGTCGAGCTGACCGAAGAGGTTCCGCTGGGTCTTCCCCTCCCCCGAGCTGCCGTAGGCACGTCGGAATCCGTCGCGCTGCCAGGCCACCTTCGCGAATGAGCGTGAGTCCTTGAACAGCATGCGCCTGGCATGTGCCAAGGTCAGCGGGTCGTCGCCGCAGATCTGCAGGAGCAGGTCACCCGTGCAGCGGTCCTCATCGAGGCGATCGATCGAGAACGCCTCCAGCGGCTTCAACCAGTCCGGGACATGGTCCTTTCCTGCCAATGCCACCAGTGCGGCGCCGAATCCGAAAGTCACCGTCAGCCGGGCGGGGTCGACGGCGAGTTCGGATTCGGAGTCGGCCAACGGCGCCTGCCCCTGCGTCAGTGCGGCCGCATCCGCGGTGAGCAGCCGCAGCCAGCGCACCGCCTCGGCGGCCGTGATCCCGGGCCCCAGTGTGAACGCAATGAAGTGCGCATACGCCTGCGCCGGGGTTTCGACACCGGACTGATGAGTGCCGTAGAACGGCTCGGTCTGCGGCCCGTTCGCCCCGTCCAGATCTCGCCGAGACGGCCCGCCGTCACCGGCGCTCGCGCCCTGCGATTCGGAGCCGCGGCCGAGTGCGAATCCGCCCGTGGCACCGACGATTCCGACGCCGCCGGCTGCGGCCGCCGAGGTCAGGAGACCGCGGCGGCTGAAGCCGGGGCGACCGGGCTCAGTGGTCACCGTGATCTCCGTGGTCGGAGCCCTCGTCGTCGCCGAGGTCTTCGTCGTCGCCATGGTCGGCGTGGTCGGCATTCTCGCCGTCGCTGGAGCCTTCGGCTTCACCGGGCGCGTAGTCTTCCTGGGCTCCGGAGTACTCCTTCGCCACGGCAGTGACCTCGACGGTCTCGCCGTCGGCGGTGACGAGGTCGAGGCTGATCTGCTCGCCCGGCTTGATGGCCTTCTTCAGGCCCATGATCATGATGTGATCGCCCCCGGGTTCGAGGTCGAGGCTCTCCCCGGCCGGGATGGTGAAGCCGCCCTTCTTCTCCTGCATGGACATTCCGCCGGAACCGTCGCCTTCGGTTTCGTGGAGTTGGACCATCTTCGCGTCCGCGTACTTCGCTTCGACGAGGGTGATGTCCTGGTCGGTGTTGTTCTTCAGTTCGCCGAAGACTGCGGTCATTCCGTCGTCGGCGGCCTTGACCCAGGCGCCGTCGAGGCTGAGCGCCTCGGCGTCGACTCGGCTGTCCACAGTGTCCGCTGAGGCGGAGCTGCTGCCTCCGGCCTGCGTCGACCCGGCTGCCGTGCTGTCGTCGTGACCGCAGCCTGCCAGGCCGATGGCGACGGCGATGGGCAGGGCAACGGCTAGGGTGATGTTCTTTCGCATGATGTCTGCACTTTCGTCATTCAGGTGCAGTCGAGCACGGGTCGATCATGCAGGCTCGCCAATCGGCTCGAGCCTGGAGCCGCAGAGTCTCTGCCGCTGATGCGGCGGATTGGCTCGACTGTCACCAGGGGTCGGGTCGCCGCCGCTGAGGGGTCGGTCGCCCGATGATGGATGGGTTCACCCAGAGAACGGGTGCGAGACGACGATTGAATCGCCGTGGGAGGTGTCAGACGAGTGCGGGCGGGCCGCGCCGATAGTTCGGACCGACGACCGCCGAGGTGACCGGCTGCGGCAGTCGGAACGAAGCGCTGAGCTTGCGGAACGGTTCGTCGGCCAGGACCCCGGCCGCCTCGGAGAGGGCACGCAGTGCACCGATCAGCGGCCCCAGGGCCAGCTGCAGAATGCTGAGGACGATGTCCTCACCGCGCTTGAGGAGCACGGCGGTGACGAGGACGGCGACGAGGTGGGCGATGATCATCCCCGCCGAGGCGGCACCGTGGTTCGCATGTCCGAGCGCGGATGCGGCCGGACCGAGATCAAGGGAGCCCGGGGCCGGGACGATGTGTCCGGCGTGGGCGTGGAGGGCCGCCTCGGCGGAGGTGGAACCGGTCCCTGCGGTCCCGGTCTGACCGGTTCCGGAATGGGCGGTTCCCGTGTGCGCCCCCGCATGGGCGAGGGTGCGGGCGGACCAGCTCATCGTCAGGTGCATGAGCACCTGCCCGAGGCCGAGCAGTCCGGCCAGAGTGAGATAGCCCAGGCGCCTGCCGGCGACGATCATCGCCGCCCACAGGACGAGGACGAAGACGACCACAGTGCCGGGAACCGAGATTCCGCCTCCGGCGGCGAGGTGCATGAGCAGGGCGAGGAGGGTCGTGAAGAGAGCGGCGAAGAGCGCGCGCACGGACTTCGTCCATCCGGTCATGGGTCCTCCTCTCAGCTCGCTCCCACATTCTACTCAACGTAGAACACTTTCGGGAAGGCGGCTGAGCCTACATCCGCAGCCAGGTATCGGCGGTCTTCTTGACCATAGCGCCGGCGCCAGCGGCAGCATCGCCCCAGGTGACAAGCTTTCCGTTGGGATCTGTGGTGGAGTCGGAGAGGACGACGACGTCGAAGTTGCACACAAGGCCCGCCATCGCCGAGGCGTAGACGGCTCCGGGGGTGCTCGCCGAGGAGGCGCTGGCGTCGGCATCGCCTCCCGCTTCGGCGGCAGGGTCAGTGGCATCGCTGCCAGCTCCAGCGCCTGGCTCGCCTGTGTTGGCGTCGGCGCCGGGCGTGGCCGAGGTGGCGTCGGCGCCGGCGATGATGATCCGGTCGACGGAGAGGTCATGCAGACCTGCGGCCAGATCGTCGATGCCTTCGAACACATCGGGGCTCTCGGAGCGGAGTACGAGATCCTCTTCGTCGGGAACGAAGATGCTCAGCTCCTCATCGGGAGTGTCGGCGAGGTCGGCCTTCGTCGACGCGAAGATGAGCACACCGCCCACAGCGCGGGTCCGGGTGACGATATCGCCGAGGGTCTCCATGGCGTCATCGCTGGGGTAGCTGGCGTCGTCGGTATCAATGAGGAGCAGGGCATCCATACTCCAATCGTGCCACGACCGCCTGACACTTTCGAAGCCGGAACACTGCCGCGGAGGCCTCCGTGAAGTGGGCCGGAGGCAGCACGAGTCATCGGCATGCGCTTCTGCAGACATCTGGCAAGAGTCTATGGTTCTATGATCGAACATCGACGAACACGTTATATCTATTCGAACTTTTTTTCGATTCTCTATGGCATTCTATTGCCTTGGAGAGTAAACTGGATTCCAACAACAACGATGTTGGTGAACGGAAATCATCCCCATGACCCTCACTCCCGAACGCAGCTCCGATCATTCCGCTCGGAACGCCGACAACTCCCCGCAGACCAGCGGTCACCCGCTGCTGGCCGACGAAGAGTGGGCGGATCTCAGCCGTTTTGCGCCCGAGGTCACCTCTTCGATCACTCAGCTGATGAGCCTCAAAGATGAGCTGCGCACGTTCGATCGCCCCATGGGACCGGAACAGGCCATCATGCTCGCCGATGGGGTCGAGGCGATCACACGCATCAACGACGCGTTGTCGACGCTCGCACTCTCCGTCTGCGAACGCGTCGGAACACCCAGCGATTTCGGCGCCAAGTCGACGAAATCGCTCATCGAGAACCGATTCAACCTCACCGGCGCGGAGGCGAACCGCCGCACCGATATGGCCAAGAACCTCGGCGGACGCGTCGATATGGCCGGCCAGGCTCTGCCGCCTCTCTACCCGGTCGTCGCGGATGCGCTCCATGCCGGCACGATCTCCGCCGCCCAGGCGTCTGTCATCGAAGACTGCATGCGCAAGCTGCCCACGTGGGTCAGTCAGGCCGTCCGCAGTGACGTCGAGACACGATTGGTCGACAACGCACCCAAGGTCCGCCTCAAGGACCTGCGCGAGATCTTCGGCAAACTCATGGGCTACATCGACCCGGACGGAGAAGAACCGAAAGACTCAAGCGACCGCTCGGCTTACAACATGTCCATGCGTGCCAGGGCCAACGGCGACTGGGAGCTGCGTGGGCTGCTCGACCCCGTCACCGGGGGCACTCTCAACGGACTGCTGACCTCACGGATCCAAGCTGCGGGAGAAGACGACAAGACCAACGCTGACAAAGCCGGCACCGACACCGCCGGTGCTGACGAGAGCGGCGCCGGCATCAAGACCGCCGCTCCTGAGGCAACGAGCTCGCCGCTGCCCGATGAAGAGCTGCTCGAGATCGTCGATGCGGTGCTCTCCGGCGACCGGTATGACGCGAAGCGAGTTCCGGAACCCGATCTCGATGCAGCTCGCACGACCGGGAATCCGGCCGCCGCCCCCGGCGTCGGCATTCGTGAGGACGGCGGTTTCGTCGACGTCAGCGCCGAACAGCCCTCGGCACGTGAATGGATCTACGAACGATTCGCCGGCCTCGTCACCACGATCGATAAACAGCGGACGGCTGCAGGAGCGCCTTATGCTCTCGTCATCAACGCCACCGCCGAAGATCTGGCCAAAGGCACGGGACACGGCACCACGGGCGCCGACAATCCCATTCCCATCAAGGAACTGAGGAGAAACGGCCTCAACGGCTCGCTGTTCTTCCACCTCATGAGCGACAAGGCCAAGACGATGCAGGTGGCCACAGAACAGCGCTTCGCCAATCGCAGACAGCTGGCAGTGATCACCGCCCGCGACCGAGGCTGCACCTTCCCCGGCTGTGACGCCCCTCCCGGTTGGTGCGATGCCAACCATGTGATTCCATGGACGCTCGGCGGCAAGACGGAGATCAACAATCTCGCGCTGCTCTGCAGCCATCATCACCACCTGCTCGACCGCACCGATTGGGACACGGTGATGCTCTTCGACGGGCGACCGGCCTACGTTCCGCCCGCCGCAAAGGACCCGGCTCGTAAGCCGATCCTCCACGCCCGCTTCATCGCGGACGACATCGTCGACTCCCTGTTCGACAAATAGCCGCCCCACTTTCAGGGGACAGCTGTGCCCACTTTCCAAGTTCAGCCGGGCTCAGCCGGATTCAACTCGGCTCGGTCCGGTTCAGCCCGGTTCGGTCCGGTTCGGCCCGATTCAGTCCGGTTCGGCCCGGTTCAGCTGCGTGACGGGCGCAGTCGCATCGGTCAGCCCTTCGAACTCAACGAGGCTCAGACGGATTCAGCAATGTTCGACCGGAGTCAACCGCCGAACCGCGAGCCTCGGATGCTCATGTCCCCATCGAGGAGCAGGAGTTCAGCCGGCATTCCGGGAGCCAACAGGCTGCCGGCATCGGCGGCACCACCCACCGCACGCAGAGAATCACCCGACCCCGGCACACCACCCACTGCACGCAGTGGAACGAGCCCCGCGGACTGCACAGCGTCGAACGGGCTGACCCCGACCTCGGTGACGGCCCGCTTCACGGCTTCGTCCATCGTCAACGTGGACCCCGCGATGGCTCCCTGAGTGCCGTCGGCGGTGACCAGGCGCGCCGCGGCATCCTTGACTTCGACCGGGAGCGAACCGAGGTGATAGCTCCCGTCGTGCAGGCCCGTCGCCGCCATGGCATCGGTGATGAGCGCGAGGCGTCCGGGCACGAGTTCATGGAGCATGCGCGCGACAGGGGCGACGACGTGGACGCCGTCATTGATGAGTTCGACGGTGACATGCTCAGCTTCGGCCGCAGCCAGGACCGGCCCCGGAGCACGATGATGGATGCCCGGCATCGCGTTGAATGCGTGGGTGAGGATGCTTGCTCCCGCCTCGAACGCCTGCGCGGTCAGTTCGAAGTCGGCGGCCGTATGACCGACGGCCACACGCACGCCCGCCGCAGAGAACCGCGCGATCGCATCGAGCGCACCGGGCAGTTCGGGGGCAATCGTGATCTGCGCGAGAGTTCCGTCTGCGGCTTCGAGGATCGCCTCGGCGGCCTCCGGGGTCGGCGACGTGAGCACCTCAGGGGCATGCGCACCCTTGAAATCCGGAGACAGGAACGGCCCTTCGGCATGCAGCCCCATGACCATGGCCCGATCGCGGACGAGACCGGCTCCGGCACGCAGGGACCGGCACAGACCGTCGATCGTGTCCGAGACGTAGGACAGCGCGAGCCTGCCGGTGCCGTGAGCCCGATGCACGTCGAGGATCGCATCCATCGCCTCGATCCCGTCCTCGGCGCTTGCGCCGCCCGCACCGTGGCAGTGGATGTCGACGAACGCGGGAGCCACGTATCCGCCGGCGGCGTCGATGACCTCTCCCCGCCCCGAGGCGGCTCCGTCCTTCCAGCCGTCCCCACGGCCCCGTGCCGTGACCGTACCTTCGGCGATCGCGATCCACGTATCCGCGGTCTCCTCGGTGAACGTCGCCCGATCACCGTCGAGGACGCACGCATTGTGGATGACCGCCTCGGCGGGGATCTGTGCGGTCTGTGTCATCGAGGTCCTTCCATCGCTCTGCGAACACAACATTCAGGGTACGGAATCGGATTGTGAACTGCCTACCGCAGGGTCCCGGCGAGCTCCCCCTCCGCAGGGTCCCGGCGAGCAGAGTGTCGACGGGCGGGGTCCCGGCGAGCTCCCCCTCCGCAGGGTCCCGGCGAGCAGAGTGTCGACCGGCGGTGTGCCGGCGAATCGGCTATCGGCTCGTCCCGGGGGCGCGGACGAACCAGTAGCCGCCCCGAACCGGCAGCCGCCCCGCCCCGGGGCGCAGACGAACCGTTTGCCTCCCCACCTCAGGAAGCCGACGGATCGACTGCCGACTCAGCCCAGCGTGCGGACTCGGTCCGCGTCGATGCCGAGCACGTGCGAGTCGAGGAACGCGAGCACGGTTCGGTACCAGACCTCGGCGTTCCCACGGCCGAGGATCCAATGCCCCTCGTCGGGGAAATAGAGGAACCGGTGCTGAGTGTCGCCATCGGCGTCGAGCGGAGTCTTCGCCCGGGTGAGCAGGTCCAGCCACAGTTCCTGGCCCTGCCCGATCGGCACCCGGTAGTCCTTGTCACCGTGGATGACGAGCATCGGCACCTCGATGTCATCGGCGAACAGGTGCGGCGAATACTGCGCCGACTGTTCCCGCATCGCCTGATCCCAGGACGAATTGTCCGTCGTCCGCCCCATCGACGTGGTGTTCCACAGGGAGGCATGGGTGACGATGCACTTGAACGCGCTGCCGGTGTGCCCGGCCACCCAGTTGGCCATGTACCCGCCGTAGGATCCGCCAGCCAGGCCGATGCGTTCGGCATCGATGTCCGTCCTCTCCCCTGCGGCCTCGGTCAGCGCCATGATGTCGGTGAACGGAGTGCCGCCGAGCTGCTGCTGCCCGCGATCGATCATCGCCTGCCCATATCCGGTGGAGATCGCCGGATCCGGCAGCAGCACAGCATAACCGGCGGCCGCAAAAGGACCCGGATTCCACCGGTAGGTCCACGCATTCCACGACCCCCACGGTCCGCCGTGGGCGAAGACGACGAGCGGATGCGGCCCCTCCCCCTCCGGCAGGACCAGCCACGCACGGATCGGCGTGCCGTCCTCGGCACGGACCTCCACCTCGGTGAGGGTGCCTTCCTCGTCGAGGACCGTCGCCGGGTTCGCGAGTTCGCTGATGACCCCGGTGGCGAGGTCGACGGAGAGCGGCAGAGGCGCGACATCGATCGCCGAGGCGGTCGCCACGACCGTGTCCTCACGCAGGGCCAGCCCCGAGAACGAATACTTCTGATCGGTTCCCCCGACGAGCCGCCTGGGCTGCGCATCATTGACATCACCGATGAAGATGCTGCCGCGGCCGTGATCATCGGCGGTGGCCACAATGGTCGAATCGTCCGCCCAGATCGGAGAGAACCAGAAGTCGGCATCCGGCCACACGGACTTCAGTTCCGCGGTCTCCAGGTCGAGGACCTTGAGTTCGGCCGCGAGGTTGGTCTGCGGAGTCCAGGCTTGTACGCGGGTGACCAGCGCTTTCGTTCCGTCCGGGCTGATGGCTTCGATGTCGAAGCTGTGATCGGCTGCCGGTTTCGTCAGACGGTGCAGTTCGGGTTCCCCGTCGAGGTCCACGCGCCAGATCTCACTGGCCTCGAGCTGGCCGGGGATCGGCTTCTCGAGCTGGACGAGGACGAAGCGTGCCTCATCGTCGACGGCCCAGTCGACCAGTCGACCGGACGGCAGAGACAGGTAGCGGAACCCCAAGCCCGACGGGGTACTCAGCTCGTCGCTGACTTCGGGAAAGTCGGCGGCCGCCTCGTTGAGGGTGGCCACGGCCAGGGTCTGTCGGCCCGGCCCCAGATCGTGATCCCAGCGGCGGACCGGAAACCCGGTGTGGAGGATCCCGCTGACCTTCGCGTCACTGCGTTCGGAGCTGAATTCCTGATGGTCGTTTTCGTCGGCGGCCCATGTATGGACGGGAAACTCGACGACGATGGTCTCGCCCTTGACCTCGATGCGGGAGAAACCGCCCGAGTGGTCGGCGAGTTTGCGGGCCTCTCCGTTGTCCGGCAGCGCCCACAGGCTCGGGGACTCAGCATCTTTGCCGTCCTCGCCTTTGCGCTTGGAGGCGAAGACGATCGTGCCGTTCTCACTCAGCGCGGCCGGACCCACGGACTGGTCGCCGCGAGTGATGCGTCGGGGCTCCTCCCCGCTGATATCGGCGAGGTGGCTGAGAGAGGAATTGCCCTCGGAGTTGAGGAACGAGTACTGGGCGATGACGCGGCCGTTCTGATTCGTCAAGAGGCCTTGCAGGCGGCGGGCGTCGAGGAGTCGGGTCACTGCATCGTGGGTCGTCATCTTCCCATCCTAGGTCCCAACGTCGACTCCCGGGTGAGATCCGAGAAAACTCCAGTTCACCGAGGCGGCCGGTCGGTCCGCGTTCGCGGTCGGGATCGCCGAGGCGGCCGGCCGGATTGCGTTCGCGGTCCGGGGCGCGTTCGCGGTCAGGGCAGTCGGGGGTCGCGGCCACGTGATCGCCGCGCCGTTCGACACTCCGCGGAAAGTCAGCGGAAGCTCGGTGCCGGAACCCTCTCACCATCGATCGTCACCGTCGGCAGCATCTTCTTGAAGTCCTCCGCCACTTCGGTGTTCGTCTTCGGTGTGCGCATCTCGATGGACAGATTCACCAGGCGTCCGTTGATCTTGTAACCCGTCTGCACGCCGAACGCATAAGTGGGTTTGCTGTTGAGAGCGAGGATCTCTGTGGGACCGACTTCACCCTGATAGCTCCAGTACTCCCCCGCGGCCAGAGATCCCGTCTGCTCGGCCAACACCTGTGAGTCCTGTTCGGAGAAGTTGTAGCGTCGCTTACTGTCGACGACTTCCTGCGCGCTGTCACCGTATTCGTCAGTGCAGTTGACGAGGATGATATCGGCGCGAGAACTGTCATTGCCGTGAGTGAAGACGTGGAACTGATCGGTGCTGCCGCTGCTGTCCCTCCAGTCATCGCCGAGCGCGAAGCTGAGTTCGACCGGGCAGCTGCCGCCGAATGTCACCGACGTCTTCGTCATCCCCTCGGGGATTCCGGCCTCGGTGGGTGTGCCCGTGGGCTCGGGGCCGGCGGTCTCCTGCACACCGATCCGCATGGGCCCGGAAGATTTGTCTTCGGTGCGGATCTGGAAGACCGAACACCCGCTGAGCAGGACGGTCAGTGCGAGTGTGCCGGCGGCCGCGGCTCGCCGCACCGAGGCTGGTCTGCCCGAGACGGCTCTGCCCATTGCGGACCTCCCCGCTGGGAGGCCCTTCGACGCGACGCTCCCCGCGGAGGAGGTCGACGATGCCGCTCGTCCGGTCACCGGTCTCACCGCTGGTCACCGTGCCGACGCTGGTCCGGGTACCCCGCTTCCGGGCCGTTCTGGTTCGGCTGAGCCTGTCCGTACTGCTGCTGAGGCGGCTGCTGACCTGAATTGGGCTGGCTGCCCACGTGCGGCTGGCCGGTGGGTCTGGGGCCGCCGGCGGGAGGCGGGCTGCCGACCGGTTGCTGTCCGAAACTCTGCGGCCCGGAATCGGACTGACCGCCCACGCGCGGCTGTCCATAGCCCGGGTTCTGTCCGCCGACGTTCGGTGCCTGCCGGGGCGGTTTGAACTGCGAATGCTGGCCGGAATCGGGTGGGAATCCACCAAAGACCGACTCCCCCGTCCGACGGTTGACCAGGTTTCCGTCGACTCTCTCGAGGCGACGCTTCGACGTCCGCCGGGGAGTGCCGAGGATCCGCCCCTGCAGTTCGGCCTCATTCGGCTGCCGGGGAGGCAGGAATCCGGGTGCCCGCCGCGAATCCGCCTGCTGTACCGGCTGCACCGCATGCGAACCGGCGGCGACCCGATCCATATGATCCGACATCTGCGGAACGGTCACGGGTGCGGCATCGGCGAGGACCGGCAGAACCATACGCACCGAGGTGCCCACGCCCTCCTGGCTGAACAGCTGCACGGATCCGCCGTGCCTGGTGACGATGGCACGCACGAGCGAGAGCCCCATCCCCGAACCGGCCACCGCCCGCACACGAGAACCGCGAGAGAGCTCGTCCCAGACGTTCTCCTGTTCGGCCAGCGGGATGCCGCTGCCCGTGTCGGCGACCTCGACGACGACCCAGCGATGACCGTCGATGATCTGCTCATTGGCGCGCAGCTCAACGACCTCGGCCTGAGACGAGTATTTGAGGGCGTTGCCCAGCAGGTTGAGGATCGCGGTGAGCAGCAGATCCTCTTCACCGGCGACATCGGGCAGTCGCCAGGGAGCGCGGGCGACGGTGGCCACGATCATCCGATCCTCGGCGCCCGGCGCAGTCGAGGCGTCCTCGACGGCCTGATGGATGAGCGCATCGAGATCGACGCGGGCGTATTCGATGATGCGCGTCTCGACATCGGCGAGTTTGCGCAGATCGGCCAGCAGTCGGGCGACCCGGCGTGAGGACACGTCGACCTGCTTCGCTGCCGGCTCCACCTCGCTCAGCGTGCCGCCGTCACGGACGACCTCGCGGATGCTCGCCGCCGAGGTGCGCAGCGCCGTCAGCGGATTCTTCAACTCGTGATCGAGTCGGATGAGCATCCGATTGCGCTTCGTCATCGAATCCTCGGCCGCGGCTGTCTCGATGGATTCCCGCAGCGCGGCCTCACGCTTCTTCAGATGCCGCCAGCCGAACCAGGCACCGACGGCCAGACCGCCGAGCACGATGACGACCAGCAGCAGGAACAGCCAGACCTGGATCTCGAAGACAAGGAAGTTCGTCATAGACTGCTCTGACCGTCCTCGCCGCGGACCTCACCGACGAACCGATAGCCGCGCCCCTGCACGGTGGCGATCCACCGGGGCTCTGCGGCATCTTCGCCGAGCACACGACGCAGCTCGGCGACACGGGAGTCCACGGCACGCGTGCCCACGGCCTCTTCGAATCCCCACAGCACTTCGAGCAGGCGGGACCGTTCGATGAGTTCGTCCTTGTGCACCATGAGGTACTCGAGCAGGGTGAAGCCCTTCGGCGTGATGACGAGTTCACGCTGCCCCAACCAGGCCCGGCGTCCGACTCGGTCGACGCGCAGGCCGAAGCTGGACACGAGCACCGGGGCCGTGGCCAGAGGCGGGCCGTCATTGCGGGTGCGACGCAGGACGGCACGGATGCGGGCGACGAGCTCGTGCGGATCGAAGGGCTTGTTGAGGTAGTCGTCGGCGCCCTCTTCGAGTGCCATGGCCCGCTCGACTCCTTCGCCGACCTGGGTCAGCAGCAGCACCGGAACCCAGTTCTCCTCCTGGCGCAGTCGACGCAGCACCTGCCGCCCGTCGGCTCCGGGCATGAGCACGTCGAGGACGCACACATCGGGTCTGTGGCGGTGGATCTCGTCGAGGGCGAGCAGTCCGTCGCTGGCGGGCAGCACCCGGAATCCGGAGCGTTCGAGGAACGGCACGACCGCTCTGAGGACGTCCGGCTCATCATCGGCGACCAAGACGAGTGGTTGGGGCTGGGTGTGATTGTCAGCCGTCATGGTGGTCAGTTCCGGTTCCTCTCTGGCGTTCCCAGGCGATCTCTCTCGCCTCGGCGCGGTCGACCGCCTCGGCGAGTTCATCTCGGTACAGCATAGATCGACGCAGGTGCTTGGTGCGATATCCGGCGCGGCCGACCATATGCGTGGCGACGGGGATCGTCACCAGCTGGAAGGAGATGATGATCGCCAGCGTCGTCACCGTCGCCCAGGTCGGGAACTGGATCGCGATCGCCACAGCGACGAGCACCAGGCCCAACACCTGGGGTTTCGCACTCGCATGCATCCGCGAGAGAAGATCGGCGAAGCGGACGAGACCGACCGCTGCGGCCAGTGACAGAACCGCACCGAGGAAGATGAGCACGGCTGAGATGATGTCAAGAACCACGACTGTTCCCCTCTCCGTCTCGATCCGATCCGTCTCGATCCGATCCGTCTCGATCCGATCCGTCGCCGTGCGACATGTGCTCGGCGTCATCGGGTCCCGGGTCGGGCCCGGTGCCCTCGCCCTCTCCGTCGCTGTCGGCGTGGGCGTCGTAGGTGGGATCCGCGATCACGGTGACCTCCGGCTCCCCGATCTCCGTCGCTGCGGCGCTCTGCTCCCCCGCATCACGCGGCATATGCCAATCCGTGCTGGTGAAGTCCGACAGTGCCCCCGCCTCGGCGCCGGGGGTCATCGAATCGGACTTCGACACGTACCTCGACACGCTCACCGAACCGACGAAGCCGAGCATCGCGAGCACGACGAGCACGGGCAGCAGATCCGTGCGGTCGGACAGCGCCATATACCCGCCGAGCCCGCACATGATCGAAGCGAGCACGACGTCGGTGCCGATCATGCGATCGAGGATCGACGGACCGCGGACGATCCGGAAGAGCGCGATGACCACCGAGGCGGCCAACAGCACCGAACCGGCGATGACGAGCGTGTGGAGGACGATCTCACTCATCAGCGACCTCCCTCGGTCTCGCCCAGCGGATCCGGCCTGGCCCGCAGGGAGGCGAGGTCACGGTGCGAACCGAGAGTGCGGATGAGCAGCTCTTCGATGAAGTAGACCTGCGCCTTGGCCTTACGCAGCTTCTCCTCGGAATCGCAGTCGAGGAAGTGCAGATAGAGGATGCCCATGGCCCGGTCGCTGTCGATGATGATCGACCCGGGGATGAGGCTGGCGGTATCGGCGATGAGGGTGAGCACGAGATCCGAGCTCGTGCGCAGATCGCAGGCGATGACGGACCCGGCTCCGACCGCCTTGCGGCGGAACGCGTACCAGGCGACTTCGACGGAGGCGTGGAGGACCGAGTAGAGGAACCACAGGCCGAACACCGTGGCATGCCAGACGTTGAACCGTCCGGACAGCACGACGGGCGGCAGATAGAACACGCGGGTGACGATGAAGGCCAGCACGATTCCGGTGACCACGGTGACCACCGTGATCGCGTCCCAGAGCATCAGCCACAGCAGGACCAGCGAGATCAGCAGCACGAGCTGCTGGATGATTCCGCGGCCCCGGCTCATCCGCGCCCGGTTGGGAGCCGGCGCACGGTTCTGGCCCTGGCCGCTGGCCGGACCCAGGTCGCGGGTCCGGCCCTGGTCGCGGACCTGTCGCTGAGCTCGGGCCCGGCCCTGCGCACCGTCCTGGTCCTGATTTCGGGGCCCTCCGTGCTCGCGATCGGGACTCATCAGTCATTACCTCCGAGTACGTTCGTGACGTAGTCGAGCGGTGTCGAGAGGTTCTCGGCCGCCCGGTTCGACATGTCCCACAGGGGTTCGGCGGCGATCGTGAGCACGATGGAGGCGATCACCACCACCGAGGTGGCCGCCACCATGGCAGGGGGAACTCCGATCTGAGATTTCCACGTCTTCCCCGCCAACAGCGTCTTCTTCCGCTCCGTGAACTCGTCGACGAGGTCCTCGTTCGGCTCTTCCACATCGGCCGGATCACGCCAGAATGCGAGGTTGAAGGTACGGCCGATGACATAGAGGGTGAGCAGGCTCGTCACGGTGCCGGCGACGATGAGGACCGTGGGCAGCCACGCCTGATCGTCGAATCCGGCGAGGAAGAGCGCGACCTTGCCGATGAACCCGGAGAACGGCGGAATGCCGGAGAGATTGAGCGCCGGGATGAAGAAGATGATCGTGATCACCGGAGACAGCACCATGAGACCGCCCAGCGACCTCGTCGAGGTGGACCCGCCGCGCATTTCGACGAGTCCGATGGCCAGGAACAGCGCGGTCTGGACGATGATGTGGTGAACCGTGTAGTAGATCGCCGCGGACAGGCCCACACTCGTCCCCAGGGCCACGCCGAAGAGCATATAGCCGATATGGGAGACCAGGGTGAAGGACACGATCCGCTTGATCTCCGACTGCGCGATGGCGCCGAAGATGCCCACGAGCATCGTCAGGCCCGCCGCGATGAGCAGCGGCACCCGCAGGGACGATTCGGAGAACAGCAGAGTCTCGGTGCGGATGATCGCATAGATGCCGACCTTCGTCAGCAGTCCCGCGAAGACCGCAGTCACCGGGGCCGGTGCCGTCGGGTACGAGTCGGGAAGCCAGAAGGACAGCGGGAAGATCGCGGCCTTGATGCCGAAGCCCAACAGCAGGAGGACGTGGAGGATCATCTGCACATCGGCCGGCAGATCCGAGATCCTCTCCGCCAGCTGCGCCATGTTCACGGTGCCGCACGCGGCGTAGGTGATGCCGATGGCGGCGAGGAAGATCACCGAGGACACCAGCGAGATGATCACATACGTGACTCCCGCCCGAATCCGCTCCGCCGTGGCACCGAGCGTGAGCAGCACATACGAGGCGACGAGGAACATCTCGAAGCCGACGTAGAGGTTGAACAGGTCTCCGGCGAGGAACGAGTTCGCAATGCCCGCGCACAGCACCAGGTAGCTGGGGTTGAACACGGAGATCGGGGTCTCGTTCGAGTCGTCGTTGGCGTCCTGACTCAGTGCGTAGACGAGCACGCACAGGGTGACCAGCGAGGACACGATGAGCATGAGCGAGGACAGCCTGTCGGCGACGAGCACGATGCCGGCCGGTGGCTGCCACCCGCCGATCGCCACGACCTGCGGTCCGTGCACATCGACCCCGAGAAGGATCAGCGTGGCGATGGCCATGACCGCGACCAGGATCGCGATCGACACGAGATTCTGCGCCCGTGTGTGCTTGGACAGGATCAGCGCGATGCCGGCGCCGATGAGCGGCAGCAGAACCGGCAGGGGAACGAGTACGGGCAGAAGATCGATCATGAGTCGTCTCCCTGTTTGGCGTCCTTGGCCTCGTCGGCGACTTCGGCCTCCTCGGCACTGTGGGCCTCCGTCTGCGAGTCCACGGCCGCCTCGGCGATGGCATCGGCCTCGGCCGGAGTCGACGCATCCTCGATATCGTCGACGAGTTCCTCCCGCTCCGCAGGAGTGCCGTCGTCGTCGAGGTCGATGGCGCCGGTGATCGGGGACTCCGCCTCGTCGCCGAACTCGGTGTCGTCGTAGTCGGTGCTCGCCTCCGCCTCGGAGTCGATGAGCTTCGTGATCGCCACCTGGAGGTCGGTGTCGTCGTCCTGCAGCGAATCGGCGCGCATGAGCCTCCAGGACCGGTAGATCATCGCCAGCAGGAATGCCGTCACGGAGAAGGTGATGACGATGGCCGTGAGGACGAGGGCATGCGGCAGCGGATCGGACATGCCCGCGGTCGACAGGTTCTCACCGTCGGTCAGTGGCGGGGAACCGCGCCCGGCGGTGAGGATGATGAGCAGGTTCACTCCGTTGCCGAGCAGGATGAAGCCGAGCAGAACGCGCGTCAGGGAGCGTTCGAGCATGAGATAGATGCCGGCCGCGAAGAGGACGCCCATGGCCAGGACCATGACGAAGGAGACGCTCACAGTCGGCCCCCTTCCGCACCGTTGTCGACGTCGAGTTCATTGACCCGGTCGATGATCTCGGACACGGCTCGGTGCTCGGCAGTCGCCCCCAGGTTCTCGGAGAAGTTCACATTGTCGTGGATGCGGTCGGTCAGCATCGCCTCGTCGCGTTCCTGGTGCAGGTCGACCTCGGCCCCCAGCGAGCGGAGGATGTCGAGCATGAGGCCGACGACGATGAGGTAGACGCCGATGTCGAAGAACGTCGAGGTGCCGAAGGACACGTGGCCCAGCAGCGGCAGATCGCCCTCGAGGTAGACGGAGTCGAAGACCGTCTCACCCCAGATCCACCCTCCGATGACGGTGAGGATCGCGGTGACCAGGCCGGTGCCCAGCATTCCCGAGGGGGTGAAGGGGGCCGCCTCGGCGAGTTCGTACTTGCCTCCGGCGAGGTAGCGCACGACGAGGGCGAGGCCGGCGACGAGGCCGCCGGCGAATCCGCCGCCCGGGTCGTTGTGGCCGGCGAAGAGCAGATAGACGGAGAAGATGATGACGGCGTGGAAGATGAGGCGTGCGGTGACCTCGAGGATGATCGACCGGTTGCGCGGGGCCAGGGTGCGTCCGGCGATGAGCCAGGACGCTCGCTTCTGCGACAGCCCCTCGCCGCGGCCGGCGTGGTGGAGATCGACGACGTCCTCGGCCACGGGTTGGAAGCGGATGCGGCCGGCCGCCTCGGTGCCGTCCTTCTTCCTCTCGAACCGGTGCAGGTGACCTTCGCGACCACGGACGAAGATGAGACCGGCGATACCGGTTCCGGCGGCCACGAGCACCGAGATCTCGCCCATCGTGTCCCACGCGCGGATGTCGACGAGGGTGACGTTGACGATGTTCCTGCCGTGGCCGAGCTCGTAGGCGAGCTGTCCGAAGTCGGTGGAGATCGGATCGGCCACGCGCACTCCGGTGGCGATGAGGACCACGAGCATGACGGTGATGCCGACGGCGCCGCCGATGATCGCCCGCCACGCGGGGGTGAGGCGACCGGTGGACTCACCGATGCGCGCCGGCAGCCGGCGGAGAACGAGGACGAAGACGACGATCGTGATGGTCTCGACGAGCACCTGGGTCAGGGCCAGGTCGGGAGCGCCGACGAAGGCGAAGTAGGCGACCATCGCATAGCCGGAGATGCCGGTGACGACGACGGCGGTGAAGCGCTTCTTCGCGCGGGTGGCCCCGATCGCGACGATGACGAGCACGGCCGCGACGATGAGATCCAGCGGAGTGTCCCAGAGCCGGAAGGTGATGTTCCACGTGTCGTTGGCGATGATCGCCAGACCCAATCCGGCGACGAGGACGAAGTAGACCACGCCCTGGTAGAACGGCAGCGAGCCGCGCTGGGTGCGGGCGGTGACCCACAGCGCCAGGGCTTCCATCCGGCCGATGAGCATTCGGTAGAGCTCGTGGAAGTCCAGTCCCGACGGCAGTGTCGCCTGGACCTTCGCGAAGGGACGGCGGACGATGAACAGGGCCAGGCCCGCGGCGACGGTCACAGCGGTGAAGGCGAGCGCCGGTTCGAATCCGTGCCACAGCGCGAGGTGGTAGTGCCCGTCGCCCTCGGCCACAGCCGGCAGTCCGGTGGTCCAGGCGGAGAAGTAGCCGTCGAGCAGTCCGACTCCCGGGCCGAGCGCCAGGGTCAGCGCGGTGAGGATGAGCGGGGAGACGACGAGGGTGAGCTTTTCGTCGCGGCGGGCGATGTCATCGACGCCCGGCTTCGACGAGAACGCGCCCCAGACGAAGCGGGCCGAGTAGGCGACGGTGAGGATCGAGCCGATCATGATCCCGATGAAGGCAATGACCGAGGTCTTGTCCGGCGAGGACAGCAGCGTCGAGTATGCGGCTTCCTTCGCGGCGAAGCCGAGCAGCGGCGGCAGCCCCGCCATCGAGGCGGCTGCGATCGTCGCGCACACGGCGACGACGGGGAAGGCCCTCCAACCGCCGGAGAGCTTCGTCAGGTCACGAGTGCCGGCACGGTGGTCGATGATGCCGACGCACAGGAACAGACACGACTTGAACAGGGCGTGGGCGATGAGCAGACCCAGGGCCGCCTTCGTGATGTCCGGAGTCCCGAACGCGGCCATGGTGGTGAGAAAGCCGAGCTGCGAGACCGTGCCGAAGGCCAGAAGCAGCTTGAGGTCGGTCTGCTTCAGCGCCTGCCACCCGCCGATGAACATCGTCAGCAGACCCAGGGTGAGCAGCACCTCGGACCAGCCTGGGATGTTGTGGTAGCCCGGTGCCAGGCGCAGGACGAGGTAGATTCCCGCCTTGACCATCGCCGCGGCGTGCAGATAGGCGCTGACCGGGGTGGGTGCGGCCATGGCGCCGGGCAGCCAGAAGTGGAAGGGCATGAGCGCGGACTTCGAGACCGCGCCGACGAGGATGAGGATGACGGCGGAGACGATGACCCCGCCCGTGTCCATTCCGGACTGGGCACGGCCGATCAGGGTCGAGATCTGCCCGGTGCCGGTGGCGGTGATGAGCAGGATCATGCCCACGAGCATGGCCAGGCCGCCGGCCGTGGTGACGATGAGCGCCTGCAGGGCAGCCTGCCGCGAGCGACGGCGCGACTGGCTGTGCCCGATGAGCAGGTACGAGAAGATTGTGGTGCCTTCCCAGAACAGGTAGAGCATGAGCAGTTCGTCGGCGACGACGAGCCCGTACATCATTCCGGCGAAGGCCATGAAGATTCCCGCGAACCGAGCCAGGCCCGGCTCGTCGGGCGGGAAGTAGCGTGCACAGTAGACGAAGACGAGAGCACCGACCCCGGTGACCAGCAGCGTCATGATCCAGGAGAGCACGTCGAGGCGGAAGACTCCGGAGAGGCCGAGCTCGGGCAGCCAGTCGAAATTCTCGACGAGCGGCTGGGCCGCGGGGCCGAACAGATCGGAGATCGCCGACAGGCTCCACAGCAGTCCCGCGAAGGGAACGAGGGCGAGGAGGAAGAAGGCGTTGCGGCCGAGCAGGCGAACCAGGGGGTAGGCGATGACAGATGCCCCGAAGAAGGCTCCTGTCATGATCATCACCGGCGGCCACCTCCGTCATATGCCTGTTTGTGAGAAAGGTTCGTCAGGTCATTTTCGCACGGACAGGTGTCGTTTCCCGAATCGCAGGACGTCAGTTGAGACCGGTCCTGCCCCGGCATGGCACCGATCATGCACGCAGCTGTCGGCTGGTCACGAGGAAGCCGTTCTCGTCGAGTCCGATGCCCGCCGAACCGATGAGCAGCTCGGCCCCGATCGCGTCGGTGAGCTCAGCAACCCGGCTGCGCATCCGCCGGAATCGGCGCCCCTGGTTCGGCTGATAGCGCTTCGACTCGGCATCCATCCAATGCACGTGGTATTCGATCTGCGGGGCGTCGGTGTGGGCGGCGATGATCGGCGGAACCCACTCGGCCTCCATCACCCGGATCTCGAGGCTGCCGGCGGATTCGTCGATCTCGCCGAGCGGGACGAGCAGGGCATAGCCGTCGAGGATGACCGGGGCGGACGGGTCGAAGAGCGGATCGTCGATGCTCGCTTGGGCCAGCACATCCTCGTCGGGAGTGGGCAGGGCCTGCTGGAAGGCCTGGGGGGCATGGCGGCGCACGAAGTCGAGGACGACGGGCGGTTCCATCCAATACGAGGAGTAGATGTAGAGGTCGATCTTCGCCTCGGGATCGGGGATGATCACCCGCGTCGGCAGCCCGGGCTCGTCGGCCAGACGCACGCCCGTGTGGAGGCGGGCGGCGACGGAGAGCATGAGGCTGAGCATCCGCTCCTCCTCCCGGTCCGGCATCCCAGCGGGAAAGGCCTCGTGGAGTCCGTCGGCGTCAGCGAACCAGTCCGGCGGCGGGCTCGGCTGCCGGTCCCGGGGGCAGTCGATGACGATGGCGTGCTGAGCCCAGTCGGGGACCTCGAGCGCGGCGGCATCGGAGGGATCGAGGGCGACCCCCGAGCTCAGCCGGGAGTGCCGACTCAGTCGCATCTGCCCGTGCTCGTCGAGCACCGGGCGAAGGTCGGGCAGTTTGTTGTGGATGAGCGCGAGAACGTCGGAGACCTCGACCGCGTCATCGAGGAGGATGAGGTGGAATCCCCGCAGATCCGCCGAGGTGGCCGTGTCCTCGGGCGCGGACGTGTCACCGCCGTAGCCGGGCCGCCCCGTCGACGGCATTCCGCTCCGTCGCCGACTCGCGGCCCGGGCGTCAGGCTTCTGATAGCGCGCGGCGTCGGCCTGTTCCCGGGCGGCGCGTTCAGCGGCTTCGCGTTGCAGCCGCAGTTCGCGGCGGGTGATCACATGTCCCTCCGGTAGAAGTTGAGATGCGAACGGGAGGCAGTCGGGCCACGCTGCCCCTGATAGCGGTTGCCCGTGGCCTGGGAACCGTAGGGATTCTCCGCCTCCGAGCTGAGCCGGAAGAAGCAGAGCTGGCCGATCTTCATTCCCGGCCACAGGGTGATCGGCAGGGTCGCGACGTTCGACAGCTCCAGCGTGACATGGCCGCTGAAGCCGGGGTCGATGAATCCGGCCGTCGAGTGGGTCAGCAGGCCCAGACGTCCGAGCGAGGACTTGCCCTCGAGCCGAGCGGCGACGTCGACGGGCAGAGTCACGAGCTCATGAGTCGACGCCAGGACGAACTCGCCCGGGTGGAGGACGAACGGCTCCCCCGGAGCGGCCTCGACGAAGCGGGTGAGTTCGGGCTGCTCGAGACTCGGATCGATGACCGCGTATTTGTGGTTGTCGAAGAGCCGGAAATAGCGATCGAGACACACGTCCACGCTGGCCGGCTGGATCAGCGACGGGTCGTAGGGGTCGAGGGCGATGCGACCGGAGTCGAGCTCGGCGCGGATGTCGCGGTCGGAAAGGAGAGTCACGTATCCGATGGTAGTCGTTCCGACCTCATCACGCTCACAAATCACATCGTTGTGATTCGCGGAATTCTCTTCAATGGGCGAACGACACGCCGAATCTATGTCACGAAATGATAACGATCTCTGCGATAAATGCTGGTTTTTCCCCGTGTGTCTCCCCATCGCAACCGGTGAATGCTTTAGAGTTATGAGCTGTACGGACCCGCGCACGATGGTGCCTTCCCCTTCTTAAGCCAAGGAATGCCGGGAGTCCATCGTCTTTCGTGGGTAGACAACAATCGAAAGGCATTACTGTGAAGACCTCGCGTCTTGTGCTTGCCCCCGCAGTAGCCGTTGCATTGACAGGTCTTGCTGGCGCCCCGGCGTTCGCAGCGACAACCTCCGCTACGGTCCCGGCAGGCCCGCTCTGCGCCCATGACGGCGCAGCGCAATCGAACGACCCCGAAACCGATTCCACGGTTCCCGATGCCTCGGATCCGCAGGCGACTCTGGAGAATGGCCAGGTCACGCGCGCCGACATCGCGAACAAGAAGGAAGGGATCGGCTTCTCCGGTACCGGTTTCAGTCCGGACGAGAAGGCCACCGTGACGGTCATCGGCACCGACGGTAAGAAGTACCAGCCGAAGGACAAGCTCACGGTCGACGAGAAGGGCGAGGTGTCCGGCACCTACTACTTCTCCGCCAGCGACGGCGCCCAAGTGCCTCTGGGCAAGTACTCGCTCTACCTCACCGACCTCAAGTCCGAGAACGACTCGTCCAAGGTCTCCTTCGAGGTCGTATCCAAGGACTCCGAAGTCGAAGACCCGAACAACGGGGAGAACTGCGAGTCGGCCACGGCTCCTGCCACAGAGTCCGCGCCTGCGACCGAGTCCGAAGAACCCACTGAGTCGCAGGCGCCGAGCGAATCCGCAACGGACGATCCCAGCGAGAAGGCCACTGAGTCCGAGCAGCCGACTCCCGAGTCGAGCTCGCCGACCCCCTCGGAGTCCGAGACGCCCAGTGACGAAGCTGAGGGCTCTGAGGACGACGCCGACTCCAAGGACAAGAAGGGCAGGTCCGGCGCGCCGAAGGACGAGGCCGACGATAAGGCTGATGCCAAGGACGACGCCGACGCCGATTCCAAGGATGACGCTGACGCCAAGGGCGATGACCAGCCCAAGGACGACGAGGCCGAGGCTGACGCCAAGGCCAAGGGCAGCGATTCCAAGGACGGCGAGAAGAAGGACGACGCCGAAGCCGATTCCAAGGATGAGGCTGACGCCAAGGCCGATGACGGGGACGACGGCACTAAGGGCGAGGACGACGGCTCCACGCCCAACGATGACGCCGACTCGGAAGCGGAAGAGGCTAGCGAGCCCGAGGCAGCTCCCAAGACCACGGGCTCGGCCAGCCCCGGCACCGAATCCGATGAGGACAAGAAGGCCGCTGCGACCGCACAGGCCTCGCTGTCCATCGAGCCGACCGAGATCAGCTCCGAGGACTTCCTCAACAAGGGCATCAAGCTCGGCGTCAGCGGCGCTCAGCCCGGCGAGAAGGTCACCATCACGGTCGAGCATGCCCAGGGCAAGGTCGACCGGTACACGATGACCAAGGAAGCCGATTCCGACGGCAAGGTCACCTTCGGTGTCCAGGCCAAGGTCAAGTCCGTGCTCGGCACCTACAACGTGCGCGCCCAGGCCGAGAGCTTCGATGAGCCCCAGGGCGGAAGCTTCACGGTGCTCACCAACGGCACCGACGTCGACGAAGGCGGCGACGGAAACGGCGGCGGCCAGAGCGATTCGGGCAGTGACCTGCCGCGCACCGGTGCCGAGATGACCGGGCTGGCGCTCGGCGTCGGTCTGCTCGCTGTCGGTGCGGCAGCCGTCATCATCACCCGTCGGCGGATGAACGCCGCCGACGATCCCGCGGAGTTCTAAACCGCATTGAACGAGGAATTGTCCCTCGCGGGGCTGCAGCTCGACGGACGCGAGATCGACCTAGGACGTCTGCGAGCAGGGACAATGCTCGGACTGATGGGCAGCCCGGACAGCACCACCTCGGTGGTGCTGTCCGCGGCCGCCCTGCCCCACGTCGCACCACCACCACGCTTCCCGACCGGACGCCGGTCGGGTCGCTTGCGTGTGCGCAGCTGGATGAAGAGCTATCTTCGCGACGCCGATGCCGGATCTGGGGAGGCGGCATCGGCAGCGGATCCATCAGCTGCACTGACGGCATTCGGGCTGCGCCCCGATGTTCTGCGCCGTCGCCTCGAGGATCTCGATGCGACCGATCGTGCCCGCCTCGCTCTGGCCGCGGTCTGGGCGAGCGGCGCGAGGTGGCTGACCCTCATCGACCCTTTCGGCATGGTCCCCGGCCATCTGCGCACCGGGCTGCGGAGTCGCTTCGCCGAACTCGTCGCCGGGGAGGGCCGCGGAGTCGTGTTCAGCTCGAATTCGCTGACCGACCACGCCATCGCCGAGGCGGGGGTGGCGAACATCGAGAAGGACCAGCTCGTCGCGCTCGGTTCCCTGGAGCAGATCGTCACCGAACCGCGCGGTTCGCTGCCGGCCGAGCTCAGCGGGGTCAACGTCTATTCCGGGCTGGCCCGGAAGGGCTGGCTGTCCATCGGCCATTCGGCCGTGCGCGCCCGCACCGAACTCGACGGGAAGGTGTTCGTGACTCTGGGGTGGCGCGCCGCCCTCCTGTCACTGGACGAACACGACCCGGCGTTCACCTCGGCGACGGTGTTCGAAGCCATCGTCACCGGACTCCGTGATCGCGGTTCCTGCCTGCAGGCGAAGCTCTCACCGGTCGACACTGAGATGGGCCTCGCCCTCGACGTCGACCTCGCCGACCTCGCCGGCGTGCCGCGAAGCCGGACGCCGGCCATCGGATTCGGGGTTCTGCATCCGGGGCTCGGCGCGACGATCACCGAACTGCGCACCAACGTCAAGGTCGGCACGCATGTCTTCGTCGAGGTCGACACCTCCGCCCTGCACGCCTACCCGGTCGAGTGACGCGCGGCAGATAGACTGAGGACTGCCCAGTCCCCCCTTCAGTCCCCAACCGAATCAGGAGCGCCATGCGAACCTCGCGCAGACTTCTGATCTCAGCACTGACGGTCATCGTCCTCACGGTTGCAGCGGTCCCCCTCCTCAACCTCACCGTCTACACGCCCGCCCGGGCCGCCGAGGCCTATATCTCGGCGGTCGAACACGGCGATGCGCAGGGTGCCTTCTCCTACCTGTCCGCCCCGACACCGTCGTCGACCTTGGCGCTCAGCGACGACGTCCTCTCGGCGGCTCCCGATCTGCCGCGCGATCCCGAAGCCGAGACCCTCTCCGTCGACGGCGACCATGCGAAGGTCCGACTCAGCTTCAGCCTCTCCTCGCAGGAGCAGACCGTCGATCTCGATATGGTCCGCCTGCCCGCCAGCGCGGGACTCTTCAACCGATGGGCCATCGAGCAGGAAAACTGGCCGACGCTGACCCTCGACGTCTCCGGATCGTCGACGGCGACGGTCAACGGCTACGGAGTCAGCACCGGAAGTGTGCCGGTGCTGTTCCCGGCGAGCTACCTCGTCGGGTTCGATGCGACGTATCTGAAGTCCAGATCCCAACGCACCGAGGTGACCGCCCCCGGCGACTCCCCCACCGTGAAGCTCTCGCCACAGCCGACGGCCAAGCTCGAGCAGACCGTGGAAGAGCAGGTCACCGACCATCTGCAGGACTGCATGAAGTCGAAGACCCTCATGCCGGCCGGCTGCGTCTTCGGCTACGACACGGACAACGAGATCATCGGTGATGTCTCGTGGTCGCTCGAGCGCAGTCCGCAGATCGGACTGACCTCGTCCGGCAATGATCTCGAGCTCACCCCTTCGACGGTCGAGGTGCGGGTCAAGGGACGCTACCGAGACATCGTCACCGCTGCCGAACACGACTTCGACGAGAAGCTCTCCTTCGTCCTGGGCGGCTCAGTGGTCGTCAGGTCCTCACAGGTGAGATTCGAGCCGCGTCGCCTCGGCGATGTCACCATCGCCTGAGGGCGCTCCCCAGGGATTCGCCCTGCCACAGCGATTGTTGGGTCGATCCACGGCGATTTCGGTGCCCTGAACGCCGTGGATCGACCCCACGATCTCCGTGCAGGGGCGTTTCAGCGATGACCGTCCGCCTGATCGGCTGCGGCCCTCACTCCGGTGGCCGAGCGCTCAGGCGCCGCGGAGGTCGAGGGTGAGTTCGTTCGGCGCCGAGTCCGCGAGCTCGACGGGGATTCCCCAGTCCTGCTGGTAGAGGTGGCAGGCCGCGTGCAGCGGAATCTCTCCCCCGGGCTCGCCATCGCAGGCGGCGGCCCGGGCAGTCACGTGCAGCACTCCCTCGGTGAACTCGGGATCGATGACGATATCGCGGCTGAGCCCTTCGGCTCCTCCGGCACCGGAGACGATGAGTTCCGGCGGAGTCGCAGACACCTGCAGGAACGTGGGATCGCCCCAGCGGTCGTCGAGCTTCTGACCGGCCGGGACGGTGAAGCTCACGGTCAGCGACACCGGGCCGGAGGCGATCTCGGTCGACGGGCGCTTCGTCGTCAGCGCGCCCTCGTCGACCTTCTGAGCGTCCTTGGGCAGCTTCACCCGAGTGAGTGCGTGCGCCGCGGATTCGACGACGATGAGTTCGGCCTCATCGGAGGTGCCCGCATTGTCGATGAGGACGATGTCCGAGGGTTCGCGCAGTCCGCGCGCCAGAGTCGTGACTTCCTCGGTCTTCGGGTCGAAGCGGCGGATCGCACCGTTGTAGGTGTCGGCGATCGCGACCGACCCGTCGGGCAGACTGCGCACGCCCAGCGGGTGCTGCAGGCGCGCCTCGGCGGCCGGTCCGTCACGGAAGCCGAAGTCGAAGAGACCGACGCCCACCAGTGAGGACACCTCACCGGTTGCCGGGTCGAGACGGCGGATCGCCGAGGTCTCGGAGTCGGCGACGTACACCTCGCCCTCGGGACCGAGGTCGAGGCCGGAGGACTGGGCGAACCATGCGGACTCCCCGTCGCCGTCGACCAGACCTTCGTTCATCGTGCCGGAGAGGATGCGGATCGTGCCGGCCTTCGGGTCGAAAGACCAGAGGGTGTGGTTGCCGGCCATCGCCACGACCACCTCGGCGGTGGAGGGGACGAAGAGGACATCCCATGGCGATGACAGCTTCACATCAAGGGCGGGTCCGTCGTATCGTCCCAGCCCACCGGGCTTGCCGCGGACATTGTCGATGGCGCCGACCATGTGCTGCTCACCGGTGCCGGCGATAGTCGTGACCGTCTCGTCCGTCAGGTCGATTCCGCGCAGGGTGTGATTGACGGTGTCGGCGACGACGAGCTCGTAGCCGACTTCGGCCGCCAGGTCGGCAGGCAGCACGGTGATGCCGCCGGGTTCGCTGAAGCTCGCCGAGGCGAAATCGCCGTCGACGCCGCCGCGTTCACCGGTGCCGATGCGGCGGATGATCGTGGCCGCATCGTCGTCGTATTCGACGAGGCTGTGGTGCCCGGAATCAGCGACGAGGAGGTGGCCCGAGGGCAGGCGAGTGGCCTTGCCCGGGTAGAACAGATCCGTCTCCGGGGCCGGTGGCGGAACGTAGGGACCGTCACCCGAATGGAGGGTGCCCTTCGCCGAGTGCTCGTCGATGAGGCCCTCGATGATCTCGGTGAGACCGGCGGCATGGCCCTCACCGGACATGGTCGCCACGAGGTAGCCCTCGGGGTCGATGACGGCCAAGGTCGGCCAGGCGCGGGCGGTGTACGCCTGCCAGGTGACGAGGTCGGGATCGTCGAGGACGAGGTGTTCGACCTGGTAGCGCTCCACGGCCCGATCGACGGCTTCGACGGTGCGTTCGAACTCGAACTTCGGCGAGTGCACGCCGATGATGACGAGCTCCCCCGCGTACTTCTCCTCCAACGGGCGCAGTTCGTCGAGGACGTGGAGGCAGTTGATGCAGCAGAACGTCCAGAAGTCGAGGAGGACGACCTTTCCGCGCAGATCGGCCAGGGTCAGATCCTTGCCGCCGGAGTTCATCCACCGGCGACCGACGAGTTCGGGCGCACGGACCTTGACGTCCCGTGCCGAGGAGGTGGCTGCCGCGGAGATATCTGGACTGCTGTTCATGGTTCTATGATCGCAGATCCTCCACCGAGGCGGCCTTCCCAACGTCATCAAGTGACGGTTCTCTCCCCCGCCCGGGAATGCGGCGGATGCCGAGTCGGCCCGTGCGGGTGTGGAGGACCGGTCAGGAGTAGTCGCGGGCGCGGACGAGCGGTCAGGAGTAGTCGCGGGCGCCGAAGATGCTCGATCCGACGCGGACGATCGTCGCTCCTTCGGCGATGGCGAGTTCGAAGTCGCCGCTCATGCCCATCGACAGCTCGTCCGCCTCGGCGGGCATGACCCCTGATCCGCGCAGCGTCTCGCTGAGCTCGCGCAGGTCGGAGTAGCTGGGGCGGATCTCTTCGGGGCTGCTGCCGGGCAGTCCGATCGTCATGAGTCCGCGCAGCCGCATCCGGCCGAGTGCCCGGGTCGCGGTGATGAGCTCCTCGGCGTCTTCGGGTGCGACACCGAACTTCGAGTCCTCGCGGGAGGTGTTGACCTGGATGAAGTAGTCGACGGTCTCATCGAGGACGTCGAGGCGATTGTTGATCTTCTCGGCCAGCGGGAGGTTGTCGACGGACTGGATGCACTGAGCATGCCGCAGGGTGTGATTGACCTTGTTGCGCTGCAGCGGTCCGATGAGGTGGGTCTCGGGATCGAGGTCGGCGAGCGCCTCGGCCTTGCCGGTGATCTCCTGCACCTTGTTCTCGCCGATGAGCGTGAACCCGTGTCCGAGGGCGACGCGGATCTTCTCCGCCGGCTGCGTCTTCGTCGCCAGCAGCACGCGCACATCGTCCCCGCTGCGACCGCTCGCCTCGGCGGCGGCCCGGGCCCGATCAGCGACCTCGTCGAGGTTGCCGGTGATGGCGGCGATGTCGTCGGCGGACAGCGGAGAGACAGAATCAGGCGTACTCATGACTCCAGTCTTGCATGAGCCGCACGAAGTTTCAGGTCGCCGAGGATGCCCGGACGGCCGAGTCCCGCACCAGGTGTCGCGACGGGAACGGGCCCGCATCCGGGCCGGTCCACCTAGCCGGTCCACCGGGCCGGTCCACCGGGCCGGTCCACCGGGCCGGTCCACCGGGCCGGTAAACGAGTTGCGGACGATCCGTGTCGAATTCACTGTGGTTCTTCGACACGGATCGTCCGCAACTCGGTGCCGCCTCGGCACCGTTGCAGTGCCTACTTCGGCAGGCCCTCGGCGTTCGGGTCGATGTTCCTGATCAGGGCGGACGTGTCGAGTCCGCCGAGGTCGTCGTCGATGAGCTTCTGCAGCTGTGCGTGGACGAGTGCGGCGGCCGGGAGGTCGACGCCCTGGGTCTCGGCGCCGGCGAGGGCCAGGCCGACGTCCTTGTGCATGAGCGCGGTGGCGAAGCCGGGCTGGAATTCGTTGTTCGCCGCGGCCGTCGTCGTCACCCCCGGCACCGGGTACCACGTACGCAGCGGCCAGGAGTCACCGGAGGACACCTTCGCAATATCGTGGAAGACCTTCGGATCGAGGCCGAAGCGATCGGCGAGCACGGCGCCTTCGACGACACCCTGGAGGCTGATCGAGAGCATCATGTTGTTCACGATCTTCGCGGCCTGACCTGCGGCGTCACCGCCGGCGTGGAAGATGTTGCCGGCCATCGCCTCGATGACGGGACGGGCCTCTGCGACGTCGGCGTCGGCACCGCCGAGCATGAACGTCAGGGTGCCGGCTTCGGCACCGGTGACTCCGCCGGAGACGGGTCCGTCGATGAGGCGGAAGCCTGCCTTCTTCGCCTCGGCGTGGAGGAGACGAGCCGAATCGAAGTCGATCGTCGAGGAATCGACGAGGAGGGTCCTCTGGTCCGCGTTGGCCAGGACGCCGTCGGGCTCGAGGTAGGCGGTGCGGGCGTGCTCACCCTTGGGCAGCATCGTGAAGACGATATCGGCACCGGCGACCGCCTCGGCGATGGAGTTCACGGGGTTCACCCCGTTCTTCGCGGCTGCGTCCACGGCTTCGGGGACGAGATCGAAACCATTGACGGTGTGACCGGCCTTGACCAGGTTCGCAGTCATCGGGCGGCCCATATTTCCCAGGCCAACCCATCCAATCGTCGACATAATATGCCTCCTCGCATCATGTTCAGCAACTCTTAGGTGTTCCCTCTCACAGTACGCCAGTCGGTGGACGGAAGCCCGGCGGGCCGCCTCACCTATTCCGCACCGGTTGTGTGCGCGGACGCAGATAGAATGGGGCCACTATGGCTTCCTATGCACCTGGCAGTTCGAGTCTGCAGATCGCCCCCGAGGATCTGCTGACTCTGCTCGCCGTCGCCCGGCTGGGGAAGTTCACGGCCGCCGCGCACAGCCTCGGGCTCAACCACACGACCGTGTCCAGGCGCATCGCCGCGCTCGAGAAGGCGTATGGCGATCGCGTGCTCGTCGCTTCCCCCGACGGGTGGGAGCTCAGCGCCGCCGGGCGCCAGCTGCTGCCGATCGCCGAGGACATCGAGGCCGCGCTGGGCCGCATCGATGCGCATTCGAACTCGGCTCTGTCCGGGACGATCCGGCTGGCCTGTCCGCAGGCCTTCGCCCTTGAGTATGCCGTTCCGGCGCTCACCACGCTGCAGGCGCAGCATCCGGGACTGCAGATCGAACTGATCACCGCCACACAGCGGGCCAGGCAGTACCGGTCGGGTGTCGATATCGAGATCGTCGTCGGTCGTCCTGATGCCCCACGGTCGATTGCCAAGCACATCCGCGACTACCGGCTCCAGCTCTATGCCTCGCAGGACTACATCTCCTCGCATCCGATGCCGCAGACGCTGGATGGTCTGGCCGACCACCGGATGGTCTACTACATCGAGAATTCGCTGCGGGTCGATGATCTCGACGAGGCGGCCGATGCCCTTCCCCGGGGGACAGGCTTCTTCCGGTCCACCTCGGTGCATGCGCATGTGCTCGCGACCTCGCACGGGGCCGGGATCGGCATCCTGCCGGACTTCCTCGCCCATGGCAATTCGCGCCTCGTGCAGGTGCTGCCGGAGCTGTTCTCCAAGCGGGTGTCCTATTGGGCTTCGGTCCGCCACGAGTCCCTGCGCAACGCCGGAGTCCGCAAAGTCCTAGAATCCCTCTAATTGCTACCCGTCGGCGGCCCAGCAACCTGGCGCGAGGTTGCTGGGCCGCCGTCGGGTAGTCCGAGGAGGGGAGGGTGTGCCGGAGCGAGTCAGGCGGCGACCCAACCGCCGTCGATGCTGTGAGCACTGCCGTTGATGACCGCGGCATGCTCCCCCGCCAGGAAGAGCGCAATGGCCGCGACGTCCTCGGGTTCGGCGAGCTTGGGCACCGCGGAATGGCCGAGGAAGACCTGTTCGAGGACCTCGTCCTCGCTGATGCCGTGCGTCTTCGCCTGGTCGGCGATCTGTCCCTTGACCAGGGGCGTGAGCACATAGCCGGGGTTGATCGCATTGCACGTCACTCCGTGCGGTCCGGCCTCGAGCGCGGTCGTCTTCGTCAGCCCCATGAGTCCGTGCTTGGCCGCGACATAGGCGGACTTGTTCGCCGAGGCGCGCAGCCCGTGGACGGACGAGAGGTTGATGATGCGTCCCCAGCCGCGTTCGCACATCTTCGGCAGCACTGCCTTCGTGAGCACGAACGGTGCTTCGAGCATGAGCGTGTTGATCAGCCGCCAGTCCTCGAGCGGGAATTCCGTGATCGGGTGGATCCGCTGGATGCCGGCGTTGTTGACGAGGATGTCGACGTCGAGGTCGGTGCCGTCCAGCGCCGAGGTGTCCGCCAGGTTGACTGCCCACGCTTCGCCGCCGATGTCGTCGGCGACAGCCTGGGCCGCGTCAGCGTCGACGTCGGCGACGATGACGGAGGCGCCAGCCTGCGCGAAGGACTGAACGATCGCCTTGCCGAGCCCGGATGCTCCGCCGGTGACGAGGGCGCGTTTGCTGGTGAGGTCTCCCATGAGATGCCCCTTTCGTGGTTCGGGTCTGTGGTCCGTGTCCATCTTCCGCCGTGGGGAGGGTGAAGATTCATCGAGGTGCGCCGAGCGGCAGGCGAAGAGGCGGTGCCGGTCTTCACCGACACCGCCCCCGTCAGACCTCGAGCGACTGACGTCAGCCGGCAGTGGCGACTCCGCGGCGCACCTTGTCTGCATGGTCGAGCGAGCGCAGGTCGATGCCCTTGGTCTCGCGGGTGAACATCAGAGCGATGAACGAGATGATCGCAGCGGCCAGCAGGTAGAGCGCGATCGGGATCGAGGACCCGAAGGCGTCGAGGAGCGCAGTGGCGATGATCGGCGCGAAGGATCCCGCAACGATGGCTGTGACCTGGTAGCCGGTCGACACGCCCGAATTGCGCATGCGAGTCGGGAACATCTCGGACATGATCGCCGGCTGGCCCGCATACATCAGCGCGTGGAAGACCAGTCCGATGAGGAGGGCGAGGAAGATCATGACGGCGCTTCCGGTGTCATACATCGGGAAGGCGAAGAAGCCCCACGTCGCAGTCAGGATGATGCCGGCAGCGTAGGGCAACTTGCGTCCGATCCTGTCGGTGGCGGCACCGACGAGCGGAACGAGGACTGCGTGGATCGCGTGAGCTCCGAGCAGGAGTCCGAGGATCTCGGCCGCTTCGATCTGCACCTGCGTGGCAAGGTAAGTGATCGAGAAGGTCACCACGAGGTAGTAGTGGATGTTCTCGACGAAACGCAGGCCCATCGCGGCGAAGACCTCACGCGGGTAGCGCTTGAACACGGCCTTGACGCCGTAGTCGACGCCTTCCTCGATCTCCTCGGCCTGAACCTCGTCGAAGATCGGCGCATCGGAGACGCGGGTGCGGATGTAGTAGCCGATGAGAACGATGACGGCCGAGAGCCAGAACGAGACACGCCAACCCCACGACAGGAAGTGCTCTTCGGTCAGCGTTGCGGTGAGAACGAACAGAACCGCGGTGGCAAGCAGGTTGCCCAAGGGAACTCCGGACTGCGGGAATGACGACCAGAATCCGCGTTCCTTGTTCGGAGCGTGCTCGGCCACGAGGAGGACCGCTCCGCCCCATTCGCCGCCGACGGCGAAGCCCTGGACCACCCGCAGCAGCACGAGCAGGATCGGGGCGAGATAGCCGATCTGGTCGAATGTCGGCAGGCAGCCCATGAGGAAGGTGGCCGCACCGACGAGGATGATCGACAGCTGCAGCAGCTTCTTGCGTCCGTACTTGTCGCCGAAGTGGCCGAAGACGATGCCGCCGATGGGACGGGCGATGAAGCCGACCGCATAGGTGGCGAAGCCGGCCAGGATCGGCGTCAGCGGATTGTCGGAAGGCGGGAACAGGATGTGATTGAACACCAGCGTGGCGGCCGAACCGTAGAGGAAGAACTCGTACCATTCGACAACCGTTCCGGCCATCGAGGCAGCGACGACCTTGCGCAGCTGGGCGCGGATCGACTTCCTCTCAGCATTGTTCTGAGAACTCATGGGACTCCTTCGTTTCCACAATCCGCGTCACCGTTGAATGCGCGAATCGACTTGCTCTGGCGCCGATCGGCTGACAGCCCGGGGCACTCAGACCGCATCGGCGCGGCCGGCGACCCCCTACTTCAGCCCAGTGTTTCGGGCGCTTGGACATTTCTCATCCAAGGACCAGTGTGCGCCACGTTACAGAGTTTTTGGCACCGACCTAGCCGTAATCCGAGAATTTCCGGTGCACATTCGTGCACAGCGGATGTGCAACTGATGTGCAGCCGGCAGATGCTGCTGCAGTCCGACCGCAAGGCCCATTGCGGCACGATCGGCTCTGGGTGACAAGCCGCCTCCCGCCCGCGACGAGTCACCGCACCGAGGCGGCCCCGACCGCACCGTGGTCCCCGCGCCGACCGACCAGAGAGGCCCCGAACTCACCGCCGGCGCGGAGGTGCCTTTGCGTCGCGCTCGGCCATCGAGGCGAGCATCGCATTGTAGGCGCGCAGCTCGGCGTCGTCGGTGCGATCTTCGCTGCGGTCGATGCGCTTGGCTTCCCGGTCCGAGGACTTCGCCCACTGGACGCAGACCATGATCGCGATGAACAGGGTCGGGAACTCGCCGATGCCCCACGCGATGGAACCGCCGAGCTGCTGGTCATCGATGGCCGTATAGCCCCAGCCTGCGCCGACGTTGCCGAACCAGTCTCCGGCGATCAGCACGTTCGAGCTCATGATCGAGATGCCGAAGAAGGCGTGGAAGGCCATCGTCACCAGCAGCATCACGAGCCGCATCGGGAAGACGGGGCGCTTGACGCCCGGGTCGATGCCGATGAGCGCCTGAGCGAACAGGTACCCGGCGCCGAGGAAGTGCGCGATCATCAGCTCGTGCCCGAGATGCGTATCGAGCGCGTAGTACATGATTCCCGAATAGTAGAAGACGATCAGCGAACCCGCGAAGTTCACGCTCGCCACGATCGGGTGTGCGAAGAAGCGCAGATACGGGGTGTGGACGAGCCAGAGCACCCATTCGCGCAGGCCGACGGACCCGTCCGTGCGTGCCTTCGTCCCGCGCATGAGCATGGTGATCGGTGCGCCGAGCACGAGCGGCAGGGGTACGACCATGACCAGAAGCATGTGTTCGATCATGTGCGCGGAGAACTGCACCTCGCCGTAGACGCGGGGTCCGCCCGAGGTGACGTAGACGAGGAAGACCATGCCCACCAGCCAGCTGACGAGGCGCAGCACCGGCCACCTGTCGCCGCGGCGGCGGAGGTTGATGAACGCCACGATGTAGGCGATCGAGAAGCCCACAGCGATCGCGATCCACAGCGGATCCATCGACCATTCGCTGAAGTAGCGGGACAGGTCGGGCTTCGGCGGCAGCGGATCGCCGGTGAGGATCTCGGCCGGGGTGGGGTCGCCCACCGGTTCCTGCGGCACCGGCGGCTGCGACCGGGCCAAGGCCACGGCCATGCCCATCGTGATTCCGAAGAGGATGAATTCGACGGTGATGAGACGCCAGAATTCCACCGTCGCCGAGGCGGCAGAGCCCAAACGCGAGATGACGAACTGACGGTGCCAGAAGCCGATCAGACCGAGCAGCACGGTCGCGAATGCCTTTGCGAGGATGACCTGCCCGTAGGGGGTCATCAGGTCGTCGAAACCTTTCACGCGCAGGAGCGAGTTGACGACTCCGGAGAAGACGATGAGACCGAAGGAGATGAGTGCGATCGTCGAATACCGTTCGACTATCGGCTTGAGGTGCTTCGAGGTGGCCAGGCGTGTTCCCAGCAGCGCAATGACGAAGAGCCCACCGAGCCAGAGGACCGCACCGAGGATGTGCAGGCCGAGGCTGTTGACGGCCTGAGTGTGACCGGAGGCCTCTGAGGAGTGGCCCATCAGGGCCAAGGGCAGGATCACGGCGAGACTGAGCACTCCGGCAGCGGCGATGCCGACATGGGAGCGAGTGCCGAAGCACATTGTCGAGGCGACGGCGATGAGGACGACGATGAGCACCCACAGCTGCCCGTAGGCGATCTGAGTGACGAAGACGCCGAGCTGATTCGAGAAATCGAGGTACGCCTGGGCACCGACGGTGTCGACGAATGAGAAGACGAGCACGGCGACCGCGGACAGCGTCCACACGACCGACGAGTATTCGGCGATCCGAACCGCCCCCGTCCACAGGGGATCGAGAGGAAGGTCGTCGTCCGGGCTCTTGTGTCGGCGACCTCGACCGCCGGCTGTGCGCGGGAGGATGAGGACGGCGAACATGAGGGCACCGATGGTCAGCGACATCGCAGTGTTGAAGACGAATTTGGCTGCGGGAAGACCGAAGCGGACGACGGAGCCGGGGTCATTGAGCAGAGTGGGGTTGGCTGCTCCGGTGAAGAAGAGTGCGGCCAGACCGGCGATGAGTCCCAGGAAGACGACGATGGGGACCGTGGCACGTTGCACGAACCGTGTGATCGGCTCGATTCCTGATGAACTCACTGCGCGCGAACCGACCCTTCTGACATGCCTCCAGGATATCGTTCGGCGCCGCCGCACTGCCAACCGGGAGATCCCTTCGTGGTCGAGATCTCGGGGAGCCGCCTCGGCGAGGGTGGGTTCCGTCGTCGGGGACGACGATTCCTCCAGTTCGCCGACGTTCTGAGACAGCAAATGGCCCGGATCAGACGATCCGGGCCATTTGCTGCTGCTGCGTAGATCAGTTCGGGCTGCCAGCGGCGCCCTTCAGCTTCGAACCAGCGGACAGCTTCACGGAGTAGCCGGCCTTGATCTGGATCTCTTCACCGGTCTGCGGGTTGCGACCCTTGCGAGCGGCACGCTCGGTGCGCTCAACGGAGAGCCAGCCGGGGATGGTGAGCTTTTCGCCCTTGGCCACGACATCGGAGAAGACATCGAAGACACCATCGAGCACGTCCGAGACCTGCTTCTGGGTCAGGCCGGACTTCTCGGCAACTTCTGCAACGAGCTCACTGCGGTTCTTAGCCATAAAAGTGTCCTCCTTAGGACAAGTCGGTAGGTCACCGGTCCGTTTTTCCGATGACGAACTTCCTCGAGATTACCAGCTTGACTTGGTAACGCCGGGCAACTCGCCGTTGTGAGCCATTTCGCGGAAACGGACTCGGGAGAGTCCGAACTTCCGGAGGTAGCCACGCGGACGACCGTCGACCTGGTCACGGTTGCGAACGCGAACCGGCGAAGCATCGCGGGGAAGCTTCTGCAGGGCGAGGCGTGCCTCTTCGCGCTGCTCGTCGGTGGAATCGGGGTGGGTCAGCTGACGCTTGAGAGTCGCGCGGCGCTCTGCATAGCGTTCAACGATGACGCGACGCTGCTTGTCTTTTGCGATCTTTGACTTCTTAGCCATGTGCGCTCAGCGCTCCTCTCGGAAATCGACGTGCTTGCGGACTACGGGATCGTACTTCTTGAGCACGATGCGGTCCGGAGTGTTGCGGCGGTTCTTGCGGGTCACGTAGGTGTACCCGGTGCCGGCCGTCGACTTGAGCTTGATGATGGGACGAACATCCTGTGTCTTAGCCATCAGAGCTTCACTCCCTTGGCGATGAGTTCGTTGACCACAGCGTCGATTCCGCGAGCGTCGATGACCTTGATGCCCTTAGCGGACAGGGTCAGCGTGACGTTGCGGCGCAGCGACGGAACGTAGTAGCGCTTTTTCTGAATGTTCGGGTTGAAGCGGCGCTTCGTGCGGCGCTTCGAGTGGGACACGTTGTGTCCGAAACCGGGGACGGCCCCGGTTACCTGGCAGGTTGCTGCCATGTCTCTCCTCCAGTTCACAAGCTACCGACTCTCGAAACAAGCTCCTGCGGGATCGCACGTGAGTGTTCTCCCCGCTCGCTTGCGCCGATGTCGGAAGACATCAACAAATTTTCTCGACTGTCACCGTGAAAATTGTGTACGCCGAAACAGGTCTGCCCGTTCGGGCGAGATGTCTCACCAGCGCTGAAGCCGTAGCCTGTGAGAGATGGCCGAAGCTGGAGTGCAGCGGTGGGTGAGCACCATGCGTGTCCTAGCAGATCGATCGGCGACCTGCCTGCTACGACACAACAGAAATCAATCTTACTGAGACAGCGGGTCGGAGGGCAAATTCATCTCGGCTTCTGCCGTGGGGTCTTCGTCACGGACTTCAGCCGCTCCGAGGTGGCCCCTGCAGCCTCCACCGATGCCCGGAGGGACTTTCACAGCTGGGGTCAAGCCAACTCGGTGATTTCCGCAGTAGGCTTTCGTCGGCAACGCGTCCTGTCGGCGATCCTGTTGAACGCCTGCTCGACTCGTGCCAAGGTAAGTAGATGATTGCCACCACATCTGGCATTCGGGAGGACTGATGAGCGACGTTCCACAGAGGCCGCGCATTCGTCCGGCGACGAGCGACGACTGGCACAAGGGTTCTGGTGAATCCGCTGGTCAGAACCCGACGTACGGGAATGGAGCGGACCGTTCGTCTGCCGATTTCGACAACTCGACCTACTACGAGTACCTCGAACGGCACACGGGGGAACAGTCGATCTCGAAAGCCCGCAGCGGCAATGTCTTCGCGCCTGCCGGACACTCACCATTCGATGATTCTCACCCTGCCGGCCCACATCAGTATGGAAATTCTCGGCAGGCTCAGTGGTCTGCCGGCGGTTGCGGCAGCGGCGCCGGCGACGACGTCGGCGGCTCGGCACAGAACGGACCTCAGACTCCTCCTCCGCCGCAGTTTCCGCCCACTGCCCACAGCGAATCGTCGTCGGGCAATGGGCTGAAGATCACCGTCGTCATCATCGCCATCCTCATGATTCTGGCTCTGGTGGGGTTCTTCGGCATCCGGTGGCTCGCTCCCTCGTCGGGAACCGTCCCCGTCGATGTCGGATCAAGTGAGCCGGAGAGCCCGTCACCCAGCCCGTCCGACGATCTGGTCCAACCGACGAAGAACCCCGAACAGCAGCTCGACGCCTATACGGTTCAAGGCACGAAGAAGGCCGCTGACCTCGAAGGTCAGTGGGTGACCCAGGTGAGTGCGAAGAACGTCGGCCTCAAGGCCGACGGCAAGACATGGTCGGCGCAGGACATCCTCAACGAGTACGAAGCCAATAAGATCAAGTATCCGGGCGCGATCCTCATCCACAGCGGCGACTGGGCCTCGTACAAGGACGGCAGCTACTGGGTCACGGTCGTCGACACCGGCTACGGCGACCCGGAACAGGCGCTCGACCAGTGCCGTTCGTGGGGTCTTGACCGCAACCACTGCATCGCCAAGCGTCTCGTCAAGGACGGCAGCCCCAAGGACAACAGCGCCTACCTCGACGGATAGACCCGCCAGTCGGCTTGGCCCCTGCTTATGCAGATCGGCTCCGCCAATGCGCAGGGCGATCGTCACCGTTCTGCCAATTGCTCGCAGCCCAGTCTGAGGCAGATAGCACAGATTTGAAGCTGGGCTATCTGCCTCAGACTGGGCTGCGGCCGGCACTAGGGACAGAAAGAACGCCCCGGCCTCGCACCAAGCGAGACCGGGGCGTTCTCGTCACGTTCACGCCCTTGCGCCGACGAACAGCCGACACCAGGGTGAGGCTTCAGGCCAACATCAGGGTCGGGTCCTCCAGACCCCGGCCGACATCGGCGAGGAACTTCGAGATGATCTCGCCGTCGACGACACGGTGATCGGCGCTGACCGACAGCGTGGTGATCTCACGCGGAACGATCTCGTCGCCCACCACCCACGGCTTCTTCCGCACCTGCCCGAACGCGAGGATCGCGGCCTCGCCCGGATTGATGATCGGCGTACCGGCATCGACTCCGAAGACGCCCACATTCGTGATCGTGATCGTACCCCCCGCCTGATCGGCCGGCGGTGTCTTGCCCGACCGCGCCAGAGCGGTGAGATCCTGAATTCCCTGCGCCAGTTCGCCCAGACCCATGGCCTGCGCGTTCTTGATGTTCGGCACGATGAGTCCGCGCGGGGTGGCGGCCGCGATGCCGAGGTTGACGTACTTCTTCACGACGATCTCGTCGCCTTCGAGGCACGAGTTGATCCGCGGATTGCGTCCCACGGCCCACGCCACTGCCTTGGCGACGATGAGCAGCGGAGAGACCTTCACATCCTCGCCGAGGAACTTCGTCGACTTGAGCCGGCGGACCATCGCCATCGTCTCGGTGACGTCGACGTCGAGGAACTCGGTGACGTGCGGCATGGTGAATGCCGAATCGACCATGGCCTTGGCCATCATCTTCGTCACGCCCTTGAACGGGATCCGCTCTTCGAGCGCTGCCTGATCACTCGCCGAGGCGGCCGCCGGTGCCGTCGCACCTGCGGTCGGTGCGGCCGTCCTGTTGGCGGCGGCGTGCACATCATCGCGCGTGACGTCGCCGCGGGGACCGGTCGGGGTCACCTGGGACAGGTCGACGCCGAGATCCTTCGCAAGCTTCCGCACGGGCGGCTTCGCCAGCGGTTTGCCGGGTGAGGCAGGTGCCGATGCGGGCTGTGCTTGAGCAGCGGGAGCCGCTGCAGGAGCCGACGCCGCTGGCGCCGCCCCCTCCGCGGCCGTCCCCTCCGCAGCCGACGCTGCGGGAGCAGCGCCAGCCGCAGAGGCTGGGACGGGAGCGCCCTTGCGCGGACGACGCTTCGACGACGTCTCCCTCGCCCCGTACCCGACGAGGGTGGCTCCACCGTCGGCATCGCCGGAGGCATCGGCCGATTCCTCGGCCGAACCGGAAGCCGGCGCACCGGCGGAGGCGGGGGCCGCCTCGGCGCCGGAGTCATCTCCGCCGAAGCGGATGATCGGGGTGCCGACCTCGATGGTCTGGCCCTCCTCGACCAGGAGGGCACCGACGGTGCCCGCGTGCGGGCTGGGCAGCTCGACGAGCGACTTCGCGGTCTCGATCTCGACGAGGATCTGGTTGACGGTGACGGTGTCGCCGGGGGCGACCTTCCACGCGACGATGTCGGCCTCGGTCAGGCCCTCACCGACGTCGGGAAGAGGAAATTCGAATGACATTCTTGACTCTCCTCGAAATCAGTAGGACAGGGCCCGATCGACACCATCGAAGATGCGATCGAGGTCGGGCAGGTAGTGCTCTTCCATTCGCGAACCGGGGTACGGGGTGTGGTAGCCGCCGACCCGGATGACCGGGGCTTCGAGGTTGAAGAAGCAGCGTTCGGTGATGCGCGCGGCGATCTCCGAACCCAACCCCAAGAAGGTCGGAGCCTCGTGGGCGACGACCAGTCGGCCGGTCTTCGTCACGGACTTCTCGATCGCGGTGAAGTCGATCGGGTTGAGGCTGCGCAGGTCGATGAGTTCGACGCTCTTGCCCTCCTCGGCGGCCGCAGTGACCACGTCCTGCGCCGTCGGGACCAACGGCCCGTAGGCGACGAGGGTGACATCGGTGCCTTCGGACACGACCCGGGCGTCGTGCATGCCCAGCTCGCCGCGAGCGGAGGTGTCGACGTCTCCGCGCATCCAGTAGCGACGCTTGGGTTCGAAGAACATCACCGGATCTTCGCTCTTGATCGCATCCTGGATCATCCAGTACGCGTCATGAGCGTTCGCCGGGGATACGAGCCGCAGTCCCGCGTGGTGGGCGAACACGGCCTCGGGGCTCTCCGAATGGTGCTCGGGTGAACCGATGCCGCCGCCGTAGGGCACGCGGATGACCAGGGGGATGTTCTCCTTGCCCAGGGTGCGGTTGTACAGCTTCGCCACCTGGGTCACGATCTGGTCGTAAGCCGGGAAGATGAATGCGTCGAACTGGATCTCGATGACGGGACGGTAGCCGCGGATGGCCATGCCGATCGAGGTGCCGACGATGCCGGACTCGGCCAGCGGGGCATCGATGACGCGCTGCGGGCCGAAGTCCTTCTGCAGACCTTCGGTGACGCGGAAGACGCCGCCGAGTTTGCCGATGTCCTCACCGATGAGGACGACCTTCGGGTCGTCCTCCATGGCCTTGCGCATTCCGGCGGTGATCGCCTTCGAGAGGGGAAGTTTCTCCATCAGGCCTCACCCGCATCGGCGAACGAGGCCTGGTATGCCAGGAATTCGGCACGTTCCTCGTCGACGAGGGAGTGGGGTTCCGCAGTGACGTGCGCGAACATCTCGACGCCGTCGGGGTTCTCCATGGTCATGCAGTTGTGGCGGATGCGGGCGGCCAGGGTGTCGGCCTCGGCGTCCACCTCGGCGAAGAACTCGTCGCTGGTCTCGGTGTGCTTGTCCAGATACGCCTTGAGGCGGGTGATCGGGTCGCGGTCCTCCCAGATCTCCTCTTCGGCCTTGTCACGGTACTTCGTCGGATCATCGGCCGTGGTGTGGGCACCGCGACGGTAGGTGAAGGCTTCGATGAGCATCGGACCGTGGCCGGCGCGCACGGAATCGAGGCTGGCGCGGGCGACGGAGTACATCGCGATGATGTCGTTGCCGTCGACGCGGATGCCGGGGACTCCGAATCCTTCGCCGCGGGTCGACAGCGGAGCTGCGGACTGGACGTGAGTCGGTTCGGAGATGGCCCACTGGTTGTTCTGGCAGAAGAACAGGACCGGAGCGTGGAAGGCTCCGGCGAAGGTCAGCGCCTCGGAGACATCGCCCTGTGAGGTCGCACCGTCGCCGAAGCAGGCGATGGAGACAGTGTCGCGTTCGATGTCGCCGGTGCCGACGTCGCCGTCCATGGTGATGCCCATGGCGTAGCCGGTGGCGTGCAGGGCCTGCGAGCCGATGACGATGGTGTAGGTGTGGAAGCGGTGCTCCTGGGGATCCCAGCCGCCGTGGTTCTGACCGCGGAAGATCGACAGCAGGGTTTCGGGTTCGACGCCGCGGGTGTAGGCGAGGCCGTGTTCGCGGTAGGTGGGGAAGACGAAGTCTTGGGGGCGAGCGGCTCGTCCCATGCCGATCTGGGCCGCTTCCTGTCCGAACAGAGGCGCCCACAGGCCCAACTGTCCCTGACGCTGCAGGGCAGCTCCTTCGGCATCGATGCGGCGAACCAGGACCATATCCCGGTAGAAGCCGCGCAGATCCTCATCGGTGAGTTCTGCGGCGAAGGCGTCGTACTCACCGGATTCGACGCGATTTCCGTCTTCGGTGAGCATCTGGATCATTCTGGGCTCCGAGGACTGACTGTGGGCAGCACCGGTTCCCACTGAAATGTTGGAGGTCATTTCAGTTCTCCTTTGTTCGAGGTCCATCTTCACCGGAGGTGACCAGTGGTGGACCGTGTCCGTCGGGCGGGCCCTCGGATGTGAGAACTCGCCCTCGAGTGATCTGATTCACAGGTGGTATCACAATACCGAATCCACTCACTGCTTGCCACTCTCCCCATGCGGTTCGAGTATCAAAAGTGCAGGTCAGAAACAGACTATGACCCGAGCTCGACACATGTGGCCGAGTTCTAAAGCGCTGAGTGGACAATTGTCGATCTCGGCAGAGATGCTCCATCGTCCGACCAATGCACATCCGAGCACCGAGGCGGCCCTTCGTGTCGATGCCGAGCACAGGTTTCGTCAGGTCCGTTCGCGCACCGAGGCGGCCCTCCGGCACGCAGTCGGTTTCAGGTTCGGTCAGGCCCGTTCGCGCACGGAGGCGGCCCATCGTGTCGATGCCGAGTGCCGCACCCGTCCGACCGAGGTCAGTGTCGCTTTCGCTTTCCCTGGTAGTCGCGCGTCTTGGCGAGGTCCCCGGTGAAGAAGCCCGAGTTCTTCGAGGTGAAGCGGTCGAAGGCGGGAGTCCCGGCTCTGCGCAGAAGCCCGATGGAGGCAGCGTAGGCGACGGAGGAGTGCGCCGCCCCGGCCGAGGCGAACATCTCGTCGAGTTCGGCATCGGTCTTGTCCGCGAGCTCGGGGACTCTGCGCAGTTCGTCGGGATCATAGTCGACGGTGACCGTCGACCAGTTCTTCGTCGCCGGGTTCTCGTTGCCGTCGAGATCGGGCACGAGGTCCTGTTCGTGTTCGATCGAGAGTACGTCGATTCCCTCATCGATGGCGAAGTCGGAGACCGGAGCGCCCACCGTCATCAGTGCCGTGACGTTGACATCGTCGAGAAAGGCCGGGTCCGCAGCCAGAGAACCTGCGGTGATCCCTCCCTGCGAATAGCCGACGAGCATGACCTCGGCGTCGTGCCCGATACCGGCGTCGGCGATCGCCTGGCGCACCATTTCGCGCATCACGGTGTCGTTGCCGGCCATCCCCTGCACGTTCGTCGTCAGGTCGGTCGTATTGTCTCCCGGCTTCGGCGACCAATCCGTGGTGGCCGGCACGTAGACGATATAGCGGGTCGTCCCGTCGGGTCCGACGATCTCCTCGATGCGGACCTGTCCGGAATCGGCTCCGCGGTGGCAGTTCGCTTCGCGGAGGAAGAGGTCGTCGACGTCACGTGGCGGCTCTTTGTGCGGCGGCGTCAGTCCTTTCGCCCTCCATACCTCGACATCGGAGGGCAGCAGCAGTCCGAATGCATTCGCACCGGCCAGGACCCAGATCGTCATCGACGTCGAATCGTGCGGCCAGAACGCGTGGTCGCCTTCGGAATCGAGGACGAACGGAGGCAGCCCGAGGAATCCGACGATGAAGCCCGGAAGCACGTGCTCGATGACGGCTCCCGTGACATCCGACTGTTCGAACACGAACGTGATCAGCGCTTCCTTCGCTTTCGCCTTCGTCTTGCCCAGGTCGATTCCGAACTGTTTGGTGATGACGTCGTCGAGTCCGGTCACGTCGAGGATCTTCGTGACCGCAACGACCTGAGCCCCGACCACGAGTGCGACGGGGATGATGACGGGCAGGCTGAGGGCGAGGACCCGTCCGGTTGCGTAGCCGAGAGCGTCGAGCAGTCCGCCGAAGACCTCGCTGAGGCCCTTCTCCGCCTGACGGTAGGCGAAGGCTGCGGACCGAACGGCGAGCAGGGTCGCCTCGAGCTCGAGCACCGAGGCGGTCAGCTGGCTGTGGAATCGGATCCGGCAGGCATCGAGGTTGAGCGCTGTCACAGGGGCCGGGACCTGGGTGAGCAGGGTCGCGAGATCGAAGTCTCCGACAGCTGCGTCGACGGACAGATCGCCGATGTCGGTGATGACGGTCTGCAGTGCGTCTCCGCTGCCATCGGCGCGTTCGTCGACGGTGATCCGCCCACCGCCGCGCGTCGTCGAATCGATCATTGCGTGCCCTTCTACGCCCCTGCCGTCAGTGTCCGGGTGAGCACGGCGCTCAGCAGCGTCCGCACCGCCGCATCTCCCGCAGCGACGTCGTCATCGACGGTGACGGAATCGCCGTCGCGCTCGATGACCGGCCGGAACCACGCGCCGCCCTTTCGGCGGAGGAACTCCAGCCCCGTGGCTCCCCCTCCGCACGCCCAGCTGAGCGTGAGCACGCAATCCTGTTCGACGAGCTCGGCGAGGTCCTCGACGACGTGCCCGATCCGTCCCGGTTCGATCCGGCGCAGCAGCTGGTGCTGTGCGAAGTCCTCAAGTCCCTCCCCCTGCAGTGCCAGGATCGCGTGCCCGATACCCGAACCGAGGCACAGCGCCAGGTGAACGGTTTCGGTTCCCGAGGACACGACAACGCTGAGGCGCGTGCTCACCCGGTTGAGCTCGGAGGCGAATCCTCGCAGCCAGGCGGTGAGCACATCGAGATCCCGTGTCGCGCCTCCACCCCCACCGACGCCGCCGATCTCCGAGGCCGCGGCGCCAGACCTCTCACCCGCGCCGGCCCTCCCCGGATCTGCACCGCCCGGGTCTGTGGATTCCGGGGCAGTGCTGCCCTGCCCCACCTCCGCCGAGGCGGAAGGACAGTCCCGTTCGACTCGGCGAGGGAGCAGGTCGGGCGGCCAGAGCCGACGCAGCCGTTCGGGCAGCCGGGTGATCCGGTCGAGGTCGACGACGATCCAACTGTCGATCCCTGCTGTCTCACGTGCGGCGGGGCGGGCGTTCACAGTTGGATCCGCCCGCCTGCCGACACGACCTGCAGGTGGAGGTCGTACGCCTCGGCGAGCTTCTCCGCCCGCTCACCCAACCGGTCGATCGATTCCGCGCATGAGGCCACCCGATCATCGAACAGCTTTCCTGCTGGGGAATCCCATCCGTCGATTCGGCGGCAGCTCTGCGCCAGGGAGTGCAGCACCTCCGCTCGCCGTCTCCACTGCTCGCGATTGCGCTCCAGCTCATCCGTGATCATGCCTCAGTCCTCCCACCGGTCTGTCCGGCATCCGTGCCCGAATCCCTCGACCGTAGGAGGCCGCAGCGCGGGAGAGGAAGCCTCGATTTCGAGGCTGGGGACGAGGCTCGAGCGTCCACAGGGCCGTGATGTCGAAGTCATCACGGAATCCACAGGGGACGACGCTCGAGTCCGGCCCTTCTCCCGCGCCTACCGGCCGGTAGACCCGGACGCGTGCCGGCCCGATTCGCCGCTCATGAGAAAATGAGGGCATGCCGACTGTTTCCCTTGCCGAAATCTCGCCCGCCATCGCTCTCGGACCGCTTGATGGTCGCTATCGCAAAGACACCGCTGACCTCGTCGATCACCTCTCCGAGGCGGCTCTCAACCGCAATCGCATCACGGTGGAGATCGAATGGTTCATCCACCTCGCACAGAACTCGGTGATCGAGGGTGTACGCACCCTCACCCCCGACGAGGTCGACGGACTGCGCGCCTTCGCCGCCGATTTCGACGCCGACACCATCGCCACACTGGCCGCTCATGAAGCCGTCACCGTCCATGACGTCAAGGCTGTCGAATACACAATCAAAGAAGCCCTAGTGACGATCGGCGCCGAGGATCTCGGCGAGCTCGTCCACTTCTGCTGCACGTCCGAGGACATCAACAACCTCTCCTGGGCGCTCGGCATCAAGGGTGCCACCGAACAGGTGTGGCTGCCGCGGGCCAAGACCCTCATCGACGCTCTCGCCGAGTCCGCCGGTCAGCTCGCCGAGGTTCCGATGCTCGCCCACACCCATGGTCAGCCGGCCACCCCGACGACGATGGGCAAGGAACTCGCGGTCTTCGTCCACCGCCTCCGCCGCCAGTACGAACGCATCGCCGCTACGGAGTTCCTCGGCAAGATCAACGGCGCCACGGGCACCTATTCGGCGCATCTGGCGGCCGTGCCGGGAGCCGACTGGCCGCAGATCGCCCGCACCTTCGTCGAAGACCGTCTCGGGCTGACCTTCAACCCTCTGACCACTCAGATCGAGTCCCACGACTGGAACGCCGAACTGTTCGCCGATCTCGCGCGGTTCAATCGGATCGCCCACAATCTGGCCACCGATATGTGGACCTACATCTCGATGAACTACTTCAAGCAGATCCCCGTCGCCGGTGCGACCGGTTCGTCGACGATGCCGCACAAGGTCAACCCGATCCGGTTCGAGAACGCCGAAGCCAACCTCGAACTCTCCTGTGCTCTTCTCGATTCCCTGGGCTCGACGCTGGTCACCTCGCGGATGCAGCGCGACCTCACCGACTCGACCTCACAGCGCAACATCGGTGTCGCATTCGGTCACTCGGTTCTCGCGCTCAACAACCTGGTCAAGGGCCTCGGCGCCCTCGCCATCAACGAGGAGGCGCTGGCCGCCGACCTCGACGGCAACTGGGAAGTCCTCGGTGAAGCCGTCCAGTCGGTCATGCGTGCCGCCGGGCTGCAGGGCGTGCCGGGAATGAACAACCCGTACGAAACGCTCAAGGAACTCACTCGCGGCAAGCGCATCGACCAGGCCGATCTGCAGACGTTCGTCGACGGTCTCGGGCTGCCCGAGGAGCGCGCCGAACTGCTCAAGGCACTGACGCCTGCCACCTACACCGGTGTCGCGGCTCAGCTGGCTGAGTCCGAGGTCACGGACTGGAAGGCCGTCAGCGAGGGCTGATCCCCGACGCTGACGACTCGTCGAGGCCGGTCTTGCGAATTCGCGAGACCGGCCTCGATGCTCAGACGGCAGGCTCAGCCGGCGGGGATGTCGAAGGTCGTCGTGAACTCGGGGACCTTCTCGTCGGTTCCCATCACCTTGCCGGCGCCGCGTTCGTAGCGGATCGTGTAAGTGTCCTGCTTCTCTTTCGGAACATAGGCGAGCCAGCCCTGATGTGTTCCGCCGTCGCGGCGCGACACATCTTCGAAGGGCTCGAATCCGGCGGCTCGCATCTCGGCTTCGAGGCCGTCGGTCTGGTCGTAGCGGAAGTCCGCACCTCCTCCTTCGGAGATCTTGAACGCTCCCGACTGGATGAGTCCGCTGTATTTCTGTCCCGGGGTGATCTTGACTTCGAGGAGGACGACTTCGCCCCCGAGCTCGATCGCCGAGGCTCTCCTGGACGAATCGAAGTTCCGCACCGCCGAGAGCACCTCGACCTTGTCCTGCATCTCCGGGTCCTCGAAGCTTTCACCGATGCTGACCTGGCCCTGACTCCCGGACGACGACCCCGAATCCGAACCGGTGGACCCGTCGGCGGACGAGGTCGACGATGACGAGGAGTTCGAGGCTGACTGGTCCGAACTCGGGTCCTGACCGCCGGTCTGGCCCTGACCGTTCTGGTCAGCACTCGGCTCCTGCCCATTCTGATCCTGACCATTCTGGTCCTGACCGCCGTTCTGGTCCTGACCATTCTGGTCCTGACCGTCGGCGTTCGACTGCTGGCCGGTCTGGCCCTGCTCGGGCTGGACGGCCTGGCTGATGAGCGAGCAGCCCGAGAAGGCGAGGGTGCAGCTGAGCAGGGCCGCCGAGGTGAAGGTGGCGCGCTTCATGCGTTTCATGATGACTCCTTGATCGGTCTCTCGCACTCGGAAGCAGGTCGCCCGAATGCGTGTTCTGAAACCAACCTATGAGCTCGCCACGGCCGAGATGTGCGCAGCGTGTGGCAGAACGGCAACGTCTGTCACCGATTCGCCGCAGCCCCCGAACAGCCACCCCGGCCACGTCCTCAAGCGGGCACGAGATGCCTGTCCGCGTCCACCTCGGCGAGGGTCTTCTTGCCCATGCTGCGGGCGAGGATGAGGGTCGGGACTCCGGCGACGATGATGACGACGGTGGCGTAGATCGCCGGCGCCAGCGTGATGCCCGTCGACGACATGAGTGCCGTGGCGATGAGCGGTGAGAGCCCGCCGAACAGGACGGTGGCGACGTTGTAGCCGATCGCCATACCGGAGAAGCGGCTCGTGCCGGTGAACTGCTCGGGGACCATGGCGGCCGCCACCGCGCTCCACCCGGCCGCCGGGATCGCGAGGAACGCCGATCCTGCGATCGCGATGCCTGCGGACTGATTGGACAGCAGCACATACGCGGGAATCGTCGTGAAGACGAAGACGACCATGAGTGCCGCCAGGGCAGGTTTGCGCCCGAACTTGTCCGAGGCGAGGCCGAAGAACGGGGTGACGACGATGGCGACGACAGCCGCAACCGTGCCCAGTGCCAGGGAACCGGAGTTCGGGACCTTCGCCACCTCTTCGATGTAGGTGGGCACATAGGTGATGTTGAGGAAGTAGCTGACCGAGCCGATCGACGAGATGAGGAAGGCGACGAGGATCGCCCGCGGCTGCTCGAGGATCGCGGTGATGAGCGGGGAGCGTTCGAGACCGACGTCCTTCTTGCCTTTGTTGTCCTTCTCCGCCTGCTGCAGCCGTTTGAAGGTCTCGGTCTCCTCCATCATCGATCGAAGCGGAACCATGATGATGGCAAGCACGGCGCCGAGGACGAACAGCAGCCGCCAGCCCCAGGAATCCATCGCCTCGGGAGAGAGCGTATTCGCCAGCAGGGCACCGGATCCCACGGCCAGAAGCGCGCCGACCTCGCTGTTGGCCGCGGCCCAGCTGGCAGCCAATCCGCGCTTTCCCGGTCCCGCCGATTCCATGAGGAAGACCATGATGCCGGTGTACTCGGCACCGACGGAGAATCCGGACAGGCAGCGCAGGGCGACCATGAGGACGCCGGCCCAGATGCCGATCGTGTCGTAGTTCGGGATCACCGCGATCCCGAGCATGGAGATCGCCATGAGGACCGCGGAGATGATGAGCGTCGAACGACGTCCGATCCGATCACCGAGGTGACCGAAGACCATCGCGCCCAAGGGCCGGAAGAGGAATCCCGCCGCACCGACTCCGAGGGTCAGCAGCAGCGAATCCGTCTGGTCGCCGAAGAATTCCTTGGTCAGGGTCGTGGCGACATAGAAGAAGATCGAGAAGTCGTACCATTCGACGACGGTGCCGAAGGCGGCGACGAACATCGACCTGCGCCGGCCTCTCTCCCGCTCTCGACTGCCTGCGTGGGCGTGTGATGCGGGATGATTCCGATCCGACGCTGTCATTCCCCGAGCGTACCAGCACGTTCGGACATGGGATACCGCCGAGGATGTCGGCAGTGATTGCGCCGCACATGTCGGCAGTCGACGCCAACCGGAATTATATTACTGACTGGTAGCATATTGGGGCAGTGGTGATTACCCTGAAAGATATGGACTCACTTCTCAAGCAGGACGTGCGCATCCCGGTGTCGAGCCGGTCCGGTTCCAGCGATCTCGTAGGAGATCTCTTCCTCCCCGCAGCCGACCCGCACGCGGTGCTGACGATCCACCCGGCCACCGCGACTCCCGAACGCTTCTACTTCTCCTTCGCCGAGGCGGCGGCTGCCCGTGGGTTCGCCGTGGTCACCTACGGCTTCCGCGGTGTCGGTGACCGGAGGGCGGCTCGCGCCCATCGGCACATCCGCATGCGCGACTGGATCTGCGAGGATGTGGCGGCCGCGGGCGCCTGGGCGGAGGAGAGGTTCCCTGATCTGCCGCATACGGCGTTGGGCCACAGCCTCGGCGGGCACGCTCTGCTCCTGGGCAGCGGCGGTCAGCGGCTGTCCGGAATCGTCACAATCGCCACAGCGATGGTGGCGGCCCGCAGCATCGCGCCCCGCAGCGAGCGCTGGCGAGTGGAAGTCGGCCTCGGAGTCTTCGGCAGGGTGGCCACACGAGTGTGCGGGTTTATGCCCGGCAGCCGAGTCGGACTCGGCGAGGACATCCCCGCCGCCGCCCTCTACGAGTGGACAAACTGGCTGCGCCGCCCCCACTTCTTCTTCGACGACCCGAGTTTCGACGCCGAGGCACGCGCCGCCCGACTGCGCACACCTGTTCTCGCCGTCGGCACCTCCGACGATCCGTGGGCGACAGATGCCTTCATCGATGCGCTCACCGACCGCCTGCGACTGGCCCCGGTGACCCGTCGCACTGTCGACCCGACAGAACTCGACGCGACGAGCATCGGCCATCACGGTCTCATGCGCCGATCCGTCGCCGCAGACGCCTGGCCGGAGATCCTCGACTGGCTCGAGATGAGAGCAGCCGAAGAATAGGTCACCATCGGAGACTTTCCGCGCCCAGAATTATCCGTTTGCGACCACTTCTCGACTGACGCTGCGCCCTCAGCTGCGGCTGAGACCGAACAGCGAGTCGGTGAAGCGGTTGCCGAACATGGCCGCCGGATCCAGACGGGCCCGCAGCTCGCAGAAGTCCGCGAATCGCGGATAGAACTCGTTCAGGTCGGCGGCCGTGCGGGTGTGGATCTTGCCCCAGTGCGGTCGGCCACCGTGCCGGCAGACGATCTCTTCGACGACGCGAAAGTACTCGGCGAAGTCCTCCTTGATGAAGCGGTGGACGGCGATGTACATCGTCTCCCGCCCCGTCGCCGTCGACAGCGGCACATCATCGGCGGCGGCGCACCTGACCTCGAGGGGGAATGAGATCGCCCACCCCTTGGCCTCGATGGCGCCTCGGATCTCCCGGATCGCCTCGGGTCCGGAGTCGAAGGGCAGGGCGTACTCCATCTCGTTGAACCGCACCCGCCGTGGGGTGACGAACACATCGTGGCCCGGTGCCCGGTACGTCCGGTCTGCCACGACGGACTGGGCGACGCGATTGATCGAGGGTACCACGCCCGGGACCTTCGCCCCGAGCTCGACGGCCAACCGGAGCGCTCCGTTCTCCACCACCTCTTTGTCGAGGAGGTTGAGCCACCGGTTGCGCACCCCCGCCTCGGCGAGGTGGCCCGGCCCGGCCTGCCCCGGTTCCACCCGGGTGTTCGTCTTCGTCAGCACCGAATCGGTGTGCGGGAACCAGTAGAACTCGAAATGGTCGGCCCCGCGCATCCTCTCGGTCAGCCCGTCGAGGAGCTCGTCGAATCCGGCGACCTTCTCCTCGGCGATGAGGTCGAAGCCCGGCACGCACTGGAGTTCGACTTCGGTGATGATACCGAGAACGCCGAGGCTGACCCGTGCAAGGTCGAAGACCTCCGGTTCCGACTCCGCCGACAGCTCCCGCACCTGCCCGTCGGGGCCCATCAGGCTCAGCCCGGTGACGGTTCCGGCGAACCCGGTGAAGCCGATTCCGGTGCCGTGCGTGCTCGTCGAGATCGCACCCGCCAGGGCCTGCGGATTGACGTCGCCCTGATTCTCCAGGGCCAGACCGTAGGGTGCGAGCAGGGCGGGAATGTCCCGCAGCCGGGTGCCGGCGGCGAAGCGCACCCGCTTGCGCTCCTCGTCGACGGCGATGATGCCGGAGAGTCCGTCGAGGTTGACCATGACATCGTCGCCGGCGGCAACCGGGGTGAACGAATGCCCGGCCCCGACGACCCGCAGACGGTCCCCCGCCGCCGCAGCGGCCGTGACGATGCCCGATAGCTCCTCCGTCGAGGTGGGACGTGAGAATGTGTGCGGATGTGCATGGACGTGACCGGCCCAGTTCCGGAATCTCTGCCGACCGGACCGGTCGCCTCGTCGCGGCTGCACGTCTCTCACAGCACGAGCCCCTCTCCTCGATAGGTTGTCCAGGCATCGCGGATGCGGCCCTGAGACACGATCTGGAAGTCGTTGAAATGTTCGGCCAGCTCACCGGCCTTCGCGTGCCGGAACCACACGAGGTCGCCGATGCGCAGCGAGTCCGTGCCGGGCCCGGTCAGTGGCGTCTGCACCTCTCCGGGCCCCTCGAGGCCGGAGTATTCGAGGCCCGGCGGCCAGGCGATCGTCGGCAGACGGTCGGGGCCGGGGACTCCCGAGGCGATGAATCCGCCCTTGAAGACCGTCACCCAGCCGGGCCCGGGCCTGCGCACGACGGGAGTGACGAAGTATGCGGCGGGCCGGTGCCGGAAGTGCGTATAGCCGTCGAAGAGTCCCGGGGAGAAGAGGCCGGATCCGGCGGCGAGTTCGGTCAGAGTGCCTTCGACGGAGCTGGATTCGAACGAGCCGGTTCCCCCGCCGTTGACGAATTCGAGGTCGGCGACCTCTCTGACGGCGGCGATGACGGCGGCTCGTCGTTCGGCGAGTTCGGCGATCGAGGCTCTCTGCATGAGCCGCACGATCGCCTGCCGAGCTGTTCGTCCGGCGTCGGCGGTGCCAGCGATCTGCCCCTCGTAGAACATCATCCCGACGAGGTCGAACCCGGGCCGGGCCGCGACCTGGCGGGCGAGCGCGACGGCCGCTCGCCCATCCCGAATCGGTGAGCGCCTGGCCCCGATATGGACGCGGTCGCCCAACCAGGATTCGGCCGGGCGAAAGGAGGAGTCGACGTCGATGCACACCCGCACCGAGGCGGCGCCCGCCTCGGCGAGGGATCTGCGGACGTCGTCGATGATGTCGAGGTGGTCCACGGAGTCGATCATCACGGTGATGTTCGACCGCGCTCCCGCCTCGGCGACCATCCGGGTCAGGGCCGGCCGGTCGAGGCTGGGATAGCCGATGACGATGTCGCGGACACCGCGGGCATGGAGGGACAGCGCCTCGGGAACGGAGAAGGCGAGCACGCCGGAATAGGCGGGATGGGCGAGCGCTCGGTCGATGGCCGCGGGCACACGCAGGGACTTCGTGGCCAGCCGGATCGGCAGTCCGCGAGCGCGCTGAGCCAGGGCATCGAGGTTCTCGTCGAAGGCGTCGAGATCGACGACGGCGGTGGGTGCACAGGTCCCTTTCAGCGCACGCCGGAGTCCACTCGAAACCATATTCGGTAGTCTAGCCTGCGATGACCTACGTCACATGGTTAGGAAGCCGATGAGAACAGAGACCAGCGCCCGCACCTCCGAAGCAGGCACCGCGCAGACCGCGTCCGCGCATGTCACCGCGGCACTGCGGGACTTCCTCGACACCGATCCGTATGCCGATGCCTCCGGTTCGGGCGAGGTGATGCGCGGCGTCGAACCGTTCACCGGCCAGGAGGTCGACCGGTTCGCCCGGAACACTCCCGACGACATCGAGGCCGCCTACGCCACGGCCCGCATCGCAGGCGAAGCATGGGCCGCCCAGTCGGTTCAGCACCGGGCGAAGGTGCTCACTCGACTGCATGCCGCTCTGGTCCGGAATGAGGATCTGCTCCTCGACATCATCCAGTACGAGACCGGCAAGGCCCGCATCCACGCCTATGACGAGATCCTCGATACCTTCAATGTGCTCCGCCACTACGGGGTGATGGCCGCCCGGTATCTGCGTCCCGAACGTCGCCGCGGGGCGATCCCCGTGCTCACCCGCACCGAGGTCACGCGCACCCCGCTGGGCGTGATCGGGTTCATCACACCGTGGAACTACCCGCTGACCTTGGGTGCGACCGACCTGTTCGCGGCCCTGACCGCCGGCAACGCCGTCGTCCACAAACCCGATTCGACGACGACGCTGACCTCGGTGTTCATGCGCAGGCTGGCCATCGCCGCCGGTCTGCCCGCCGAGGTGTGGCAGCTCGTGCCCGGCCCGTCCTCCGAGGTCGGACCTGCACTCATGGCCGGTGCCGACGGAATCTCGTTCACCGGGTCGACGGTCGCGGGACGGTCGATCGCCGCCGAGGCGGGGCAGCGTCTGCTCCCGGCCGCGCTCGAGCTCGGGGGCAAGAATCCGCTGATCGTGGCCGCCGATGCGGATCTGGAGAAGGCCGTCGAGGGCGCCGTGCGCGGATCGTTCTCATCGGCCGGGCAGCTGTGCATCTCGATCGAGCGCATCTACGTCCACGAAGACCTCTATGAGACCTTCTGCGCCCATTTCGCCGAGGCGGCCCGCGCCCACCGTCTCAGCGCGGAGTTCGAGTACGGCCCGGACATGGGCACCCTGGCGGGACCGAAGCAGCTCGAGACGATCACGGCTCATGTCGAACAGGCCCGCAGCGCCGGTGCCACGGTGCTCGCCGGCGGGCACCCGGTGCCCGATCTCGGCCCCTATTTCTACGCCCCGACCGTGCTCACGGATGTTCCCGCCACGGCGGAGCTGCATCGCGAGGAGACCTTCGGCCCCGTCGTCTCCGTCTATCCGGTGCCGTCGGACGCCGCGGCGATCGCTGCGGCCAATGACAGCGACTACGGACTCTCGGCTTCTGTGTACTCCCGTTCCCACGGGCGTGAGATCGCGCGGGAGGTCGAGGCCGGAATGGTCAACGTCAATGAGGTCTACCCGGCCAGCTGGGGGTCCATCGACGCTCCGGCCGGAGGAGTCAAGGCCTCGGGGATGGGCCACCGGCACGGACCCGAGGGCCTCTACCAATTCATGCACTCGCACACGATCGCGCAGCAGCGCCTCCACCCGATCGCACCGGCCGGTCCTCTCGATCAGAAGACGTTCGCGAAGGCCATGACCGGCGCGCTTCAGGTGATGCGGTCTCTGCGCATGAGATAGGGCGGCGGCCTTCACCGGCGAATATAGGTCACCACCGGATACTTCTGGCGCCGAAAAGTATCCGATGGTGACCTATGTTTCGGACCGATTGTCCCATTGCGACCTATTCTCCTGCCCGGGCCGGCCGCAGGAGGAGCCCTGCGGCGTCGGGCAAGGCTCAGTTGACAGCTGAGCAGTGGGACTCAGCTGACGGAATCGAAGAATTCGTGCGCCACCGGTACGGCCGCCTCGGCGCCGAATCCGCCGTCTTCGACGAGGACGGCCACGGCCAGATCTCCCTGGAACCCGGCGAACCACGAATGTGTGCGCGGCGGGGTCTCCTCGCCGTATTCGGCCGTTCCGGTCTTGCCGTGGACGGGGTCGCCGGGAACGTCCTTGAGCGCAGTCGCAGTGCCCTCGGTGACGACCTTGCGCATCATCGTCGAGATCTCCTTCGCCGCGTCCGCGTCGAGCGTCGGGGCATCGCCGTCGCTGCCGTCCTTCGCACCCTGACGGCCGTCGCCGCTCTTCGCCTCGTCGAGCGCCTCACCGAGGACGAGCTGCGGGGCGACCGTCTCCCCCGCCTCCACCGAGGCGGCCATAGTCGCCACGGCCAGCGGGCTCGCCTGCACCTTGCCCTGACCGATCATCTGCGCGGCGTGGGTGACCTCGTCATCGTCGGCCGGCACCGAGGCCATCTTCGCGCCGATGGCCGAGGTGTCACCGAGCATGCCGAGCTGGGCGGCGGCCTCGGCCACCTCGTCGCCGGTGACCTTCTCCGAAGAGGAGACGAAGGCGGTGTTGCAGGAGTGTGCGAAGTCGTCGGCGAAGCTGACGGTGCCGAGCACTTCGTCTTCGGCGTTCTTGAAGCTCTTGCCGCCGATGTTCACGGTCTTCGGACAGTCGATGTCGTCATCCGGTTTCACCCCGGCGTCGAGGAGTGCCAGACCAGAGGCGATCTTGAACACGGAACCGGGAGGGTACTGACCACTCAGCGCTCTGTCCCAGGCCGCTCCTGCCGGGTCGTGGTTGGCCACGGCGAGCACCTGGCCGTCGCTGGGACGGATCGCGACGACGGCGGCCGGTTTCTTCGCGGCCGCCGCCGCGTCGTCCGCGGCGGTCTGGATATCGACGTCGAGGGTGGTCTCGAGATCCTCACCGTCCTGCGACTCGAAGGCGTGGAGGCTCGTCAGCTTCGTCTTTCCGCCATTGTCGTCGGTCGGATCGCCTTTGGCGAAGACTTCGACGCTGCCGGGTCCGCTGAGGCGGGAATCGAAGGTCTTCTGCAGGCCGGTGCGGCCGACGATGTCACCGGCGATGATCTCGCCCTCGGAGTTCTCGATGTCTTCGGCGCTGGCGGGTCCGGCCGAACCGAGCGTGGCCTGCGCGAACCCGCGAGACCGGGTCAGAGTCTGGGTGTCCTCGGAAAAGAGCACCCCCGGCAGATCGTGGATGGCGCTCTTGACCGATCTGTAGTCGTCTTCGCGCAGGGTCACGACGGGGACGAGCTGATTGCCTGCGGCGTCGTCGACGGACTTCTCGAGGTCAGCGGCGTCGAGGTCGAGGGAGTCGACGCCGTCGTTGAGCCCGCTGACGAGTCGGCCGATGGTGTCGGGCTCCAGGCGATTCGGATGGACGCCGATGTCGATGACCTTCCCCTCTGCCATGAGCACTTCGCCATCGGCGCCGAGGATCTTCCCGCGTCCGCCCGGATTCGCGCGCAGTGCGAAGCGGCCGCCCTTGCCGAGCTTCGGGTGGACGGCCTGCTCCGTGAGATCCGCCCACCAGAAGAGTCCGTTCTTCTCCAGGGGCAGCTGGGAACTGTACTCCCAGGACTCCCCGTCGTTGTTCGCCCAGCTCCAGTCGAGTGTGGCCACGGTTCGCCCCTCGACCTCGGTGATGTCGTCGACGGTGACCGACCGCAGGTCGACTCGCTTGCCCAATGCCTTCGTGACCCGGTCGAACAGACTCTGAGCGAGGTCCTTCTGGTGCCAGACCTCCGAGTTCAGCTGCTCTTCGGCGAGGTCGTGGGCGGCGGCCTCGGCTGCCGACGACTTCGTCATCGGAAGCCGGAAGAGCGCGAAGACCCCGGCGCCGAGCAGCAGAACGAGGACGAGTGCGACGGCCAGCCAGACCCGGGACTTCTTCGACATGGGACCATCCTCTACCGAGAGGTGTCCGATGTCCATTGCGCTGAGCCGAGACCGCCGGTCAGCCTGCGTCGGGGACGACGGTGTATTCGAGGACGGGACGTCCGGCCGAACCGTACCGGGGACGCCGCTCGAGCATGCCGGCGTCGGCCATGGATTCGAGATAGCGACGAGCGGTGACTCGGGAGACGCCGAGGCCTTCGGCCAACTCGGCCGCGGACTGACCCGGGTTCTCGTTGAGCAGCTTCTTCACCTCGGCCTGGACCGCATCGGGCACGCCCTTCGCAGTCGCTGCCACGGTGTGGGTGCGCAGAGCCGAGATCGCCTTGTCGACCTCGGTCTGGGTGACCTCGCCGTCGTTCGAATCCCCGCCGAGGCGGTTGCGGAAGGACGAATATGCCTCGAGTTTGGATTTGAAGACGGGGAAGGTGAAGGGCTTGATGATGTACTGGGCGACCCCATAGGACAGAGCCTCCTGCACGATCTGCATGTCGCGGGCCGCGGTGACGGCGATGATGTCGACGTCGACGCGCTGACCGCGGATGCCACGGCAGACCTGGAGTCCGTGCCCGTCGGGCAGGTTCATATCGAGGAGGACGAGGTGGATGCCGGAGGACTCGAGGCCGTAGATCTGCCCCGTGACAGCAGCCATCGCCTGGGTGGCGTTCTTCGCCACTCCCGCGACGTGATAGCCGTCGATGCGGTCGATGTACTTCGCGTGAGCACGGGCGGCGACCACCTCGTCCTCGACGACGAGCACACCGATGCTCGATTCAGGCGTAGTTGTGTCCGACATGCCGCCAGTCTATCTTCACCTGTTTGACAGCGCCCTGGATCGTGTTGCAGTCCCGTTACATCGAGTGGTGTTCGACTTGGCCTGCACTACCGGGGTCGGGCAGCCACACCGTGAGCACTGCGCCCTTGAATCGGTCGCAGTCCTCTCCACGGCCCTGCACGTCGACGGCTCCCCCGAGGCGGCGGACCGCCTGCACGACCAGGGACAACCCGACTCCGCGGGTCCCCGTCTGCTGACGTCCCTGCCCCTGGTCGGTCTCGACGCCGTCGTGCTTCGTCGACCAGCCGCGTTCGAAGATCGCGTCGAGGTGCTCCTCATCGATGCCCGGACCGTCGTCGCTGACTTCGATCATGAATCCGCCGGGACCGCCGGAACCGGAGAGCTCGACATGGACCCTCTTGTCTTCGGACAGAACATCCTGCCTGCTCAGAGCGTCGAAGGCATTGTCGACGAGGTTGCCGAGGATCGTGGCGAGGTCGCGATCATCTCCGCCGAGGTTGCCCGTGAGGTCCGCGGTGTCCACCGTCATCTCGATGCCCGCCTCGGCGGCTTGGGAGATCTTGGACAGCAGCAGGGCCGAGAGGACGGGGTGGTCGAAGGTCATCGACCCGTCCCCGTCGACCCGGTTGAGATCGTCGATGTCCTTGGCCGCGAAGTCGATGGCCTCGTCGACGTGCCCGGTCTCGAGCAGGGACACGACCATGTGCAGCCGGTTCGCGTATTCGTGGGTCTGCGCGCGCAGGGAATCGGAGAAGGACCGCACGGAGACGAGCTCGCCGGAGAGTTCGGCCAGCTCCGTGTGATCGCGCATGGTCACGACCCACGTATCGCTGGCCGCCTCGGTGGGCTGCTGATTGACGACGAGAACGCGGTCGTCGGTGTAGTGGATCTCGTCGCGGGCCCACCGGCCGGACGCGAGCAGATCGTGCAGCGCCTCGGGCAGGTCGAGTTCGCGCAGCGGCATCTCCTCCGCCGAGGTGGGGCCCGGGTCCGCGTCGTCACCGGCGGGAGGCATGCCCAGCAGTTCCCGGGCCTCGGTGTTGATGAGCACGATCCCGCGGGCTCGGTCGACGAGCAGCAGACCTTCGGAGACCGCCGTGAGCACGGAGGAGTAGAAGTCGAGCATGCTGCGCAGCTCGTCGGCGCCGTAGTCGCCGGTGACCCGGCGCAGGCCTCGCGATGTCACCCACGACGAGCCGATGCCGAGGATGAGGGTGAGCACGGCGATGCCGATGAGCCATTTGCCCTGTGCCATGAATCCCTCGCGGACCGAATCGGCGGAGCTGCCGACGATGACGGCGCCGACGACCGTGTCGGACCTCATGCCGTCGACGCCGACGTGTTCGGCGTAGACCGGGGTGACGACGTACATGGTGCCGTCGGCCGGGCCTCCGTCGTTGATGAAGCGCACCGTCGACTTGCCCTCCTGCAGGGCCTGTCCGTCGACGGCCTGGGCCAGCTGATCGATGGAGTCCTCGGGGATCTTCCCGGAATCCGCCGAGGCGGTCTTCACTTCCAGCGCCTGCTGGCGTCCGGGAGAGCCGAGCGTCGGCGGGGTGAGCAGGAAGTCGATGGGCACGACCGCGGCGATGTCGAAGCCGTATTGGCTGATGACGTTGTCCAGCAGCGTCTGGACATCGTCGCGGGATTCGGTGTCGAGGTAGTCGTCTTGGCCGACCTCACCGGTGCCGACGAGGCCGAGCGACATCGAGATGTTGTCCGCGGCCGACCGCAGCAGGTCCTGTTCGCGTTTCGTGTTCAGCTGGGAGAGCTGGAGGTAGAGCAGACTCGTCGTGAGCACCATGACGCCCACGAGCATGATCGAGTTCGCGAACATGATCCGCCCGGCCGCGGACAGGCGGACCCACCGACTCAGGCGGCCCACCGGTCCGGCGGGCCCCTGCGGCAGCACGGTGCGCTTCTTCTTCGGCATGGAAACCATTGTGCCACCCGCTCAGGGGCCGCCTGCCGCCTCGGCCTGCCGGGCCGGCTTGCCGCGTCGGGAAGCCAAGTCATCCTGCCGCGTCAGGCGGCCAGATCAGCCTGCCGGGTCGGTCTGCCGCGTCAGGCGGCCAGATGAGCCTGCCGGGGTCAGAGCGCCAGACTGATGGGTCCGGCGGGGACCGCGGAGCACACGAGCACCTCGTCGCTCTCGACTCGGGCGGCGGGTTCGATCGGGTAGAGCACGGACCCGGCGGCCAGGGAGACCGAACAGGTTCCGCAGGATCCGCCGCGGCAGGAGCTCGGCGACCGGAATCCGCGTGCTTCCAAGGATTCGAGCAGAGTGCCTTCCTGCGGCTGCCAGACGAAGCTCGTTCCCGAGTTCTCCAGGGTCACCTCGGCGGGCGAGCACGCGGCGATGGCCTCGCTCATGCCCGTGTTCGGAGAGGCGAAGGTCTCCTGGTGGACCGCGGGAACGCCGGCCTCGTCCGCGGCGGCGAGCACGGCCGCCGTGAAGTCGCGGGGTCCGCAGACCATGACGTTGTCGCAGCCGGCCACCCAGTCGACGAGGTCCCGGTGGCCCGGTCGACCGGCCGTCGCGGTATCGCGGTGGTGGGTCTCGACGGGCACGGCGCCCGAGCGGACGCGGTCCTGCAGCCGATTCCACAGACATGCGGTGCGGTGGTCGCGGTCGACGTGGACGAGTCGGATCCGATCGGTATCAGGCAGGTCGGCCAGACCGTCGCTGCGCAGCAGTCCGAGGCTCGGGGTGATGCCGATTCCGGCTGTGATCAGGGCCGTTGTGCCGCCGAAGACGCGTGAGGCGGTCATGGTTCCGTGCGGACCGGAGGTCAGGATCCGCTGTCCTTCGTCCAGCGACGCCACGGCGCGCGAGCCCTTGCCCTGGGTGCGCACGGCGATGCGGACGATGTCGTCGTCGACGTCGGTGATCGTATAGGTCCGCCAGAACGGTGCGCCGAGGTCGAGGTGGACGCGCAGATTGGTGCCCGGTTCGTCGAATTCGCGGATCCAGCCGAGGTCGTCACGCAACGCCACCTCGACGATGTCGTTGCAGATCTGCCGGCGGCCGACGACGGTCATGAACCGCGGAGTCCGCGCGACCTTGATCAGTTCGCGCGGGGCCGGTCCTTCGACGGTGATCTCGTCGCCGGCCGTGACGTCGCCGGTCTCGAGGATCTGTCCGTAGATTCCGCAGTGCAGGTGCCCGCAGGCGGAGTTGAGCAGCCTTGGGACGTTGACGTCGACCTCGGTCGTCGTCGGGTTGACGGTCGTCGCCGGGCAGCGTTCGATCGTCGAGCGGATCGCCAGTCGCACACCGCCGAGGCGGATGACCGAACCGATGAGCGCGAACTCCTCGAACGGGGCGAGTCCGTCGACGAGGATGTTGCCGCGGAACCGCAACGAGTCGAGCTCGACTGCATGATCGGCTGCACCAGTCGCACGATCGTCCGGAGTATCCGCGTCAGCCGACGTCGGACCTACCGATTCCGCGCTCAGGCCGAGGGCCCCGCGGCCCTCATCCGTCTCGGCGATCGCGGCGACCGTGGCGGGGTTGATGAGAGAGATTCCCGAGCGCTGCGAGTCGAACATCCCCTGATCGGCGACGGCCAGGCTGCGCGGGAATGTACCCTGTGGGGGTATCCGTTCGGAGAGGAAGCTCGCCGAGGCGGCCCTGCCCTCGTCGTCATCCGTGGAGAAGGTCGTCGACTCCCCCGTCGGGGACGTGAGGGTCACGGTCGCGGAAGCATCGTCGATCGCCTCGGCGGGGGCACTCCGGTCATCCGGATCGGGCGCGGTTGCGGATTCGGCGCCGACCGCCTCGGGGAGGGCCACTGCGACCTGCCACTTCTGCAGGTCGGTGTCGTTCTTGAGCACCGTGAAGGCGGAATACGAGTGCCAGGCGTCGACGGGAACGTCGAGGCTGCCGTTCGTGAACGCCGCGATCCGGTCACCGCGGATCCCGCGGTCCTTGACCACTCTGGCCTCGGTGAGCTCCTCGGCGGGGAATCCCTTGACCGGGAACCGGAACAGTCTGGCAACATGCATAATTCGATTGTAGGAGCCGGAGAACACGGAACGGTCGGGATGAGAGCAAACGCACAGCCGCCTCGGCGAGGGTCGATCTTGATTTATACCCTATAGGGGTATACGGTGTATTCATGACGGAGCACCATGGATACACCCCGCAGAAAGACGCTCTCGCGCAGAGGATGAAGCGGATCGAAGGCCAGGTCCGCGGCATCGGGAAGATGATCGATGACGACAAGTACTGCATCGACATCCTCACCCAGGTCTCCGCCGCGACAGCCGCGCTGCACGCGGTCTCCATCAACCTCCTCGAAGAGCACATCGCTCACTGCGTGGTCGACGCCGCCTCATCGGGCGACGACGAGGAAGCGCGGAAGAAGGTCGAGGAGGCATCAGCCGCCATCTCCCGACTCATCAAGAGCTGAAGCCGCAGACCGCGTCCGCCCCATCGGGGTGGAACGACGCCTGAGGTCCGGACGTCGGGACAATTTCACCGCTGATAGGAGAGCACGATGACGACCACCACCATCACCGTTTCGGGAATGACCTGCGGACACTGCGAAGCCGCGATCAAGGACGAGCTCGGGGCGCTTGCAGGCGTCTCGGACGTCGCGGTCGACCTCAACGCCGGGGGCGATTCCCCGGTCACGATCACATCGTCGGCCGAACTCGACGACGCGGCGATCCGTGCCGCCGTGGATGAAGCCGGCTATGAGGTGAAGTGATGCCTCGCGAGCTCGAGCTCGACATCACGGGCATGACCTGCGCGTCGTGTTCGGCGCGGATCGAGAAGAAGCTCACCCGCCTCGATGGGGTCAAGGCGGAGGTCAACCTGCCGCTGGAGACCGCGCATGTGGTCATCGACTCCGAACTCAGCGACGACGACATCACCGGCGCCGTCGCGAAGGCCGGCTACGGTGCCACCGTGCGCCGCCCCGGCGCGGGCGGTGCTGGAGGCGCCGGTCCGGAGATCGTCGACTACGATCCCCGCCATCTGCGGCCGCGCTTCATCGGCTCACTCATCCTGGCCGTCCCGATCGTCGCGATCTCGATGGTCATGAGCTGGCACTTCGCCGGGTGGCAGTGGGTTGTCGCGATCCTCGCCCTGCCGGTCGTGACCTGGGGTGCGTGGCCGTTCCACTCGGCGGCGTACAAGGCCGCCCGCGGTGGGTCGACGACCATGGACACCCTGGTCAGCGTCGGCATCACCGTCGCGAGCCTGTATTCCTACTTCACGCTGGGCCGGGCCGTCGCCGACGGTCACGGCTGGACGATTCCCGCCGAATACCATGTGTGGTTCGAAGCGGCCGCGGCGATCACGGTGTTCCTGCTCATCGGCAAGCTCACCGAGGACCGGGCGAAGAACCGGGCGACGGCGGCGCTCAAGGCGCTGCTCGACCTCGGCGCGAAGTCCGCAACCGTGCTGCGTGAAGGTGATGCTGCTGAGGGTGCCGCGGATGCGACTGCGGACGGTACTGCTTCCGGCGCTGCCCTCGCTGCCGGCGCGAATGGCGACCGCGTCGAAGTGCAGGTGCCGATCGACGAGCTGACCGTCGGCGATGTCTTCCTCGTCCGTCCCGGTGAGAAGATCGCCACCGACGGTGAGGTGCTGACCGGACATTCTGCTGTCGACGAGGCGATGCTCACCGGCGAATCCGTTCCGGTCGAGGTCGGCCCCGGCGATTCCGTCACCGGAGCCACGATCAACACCTCGGGTGTGCTCGAGGTCCGCACCACCCGTGTGGGTGCCGATACGACCCTGGCTGCCATGGCCGACCTCGTCTCTCGCGCGCAGAGCGGGAAGCCTGCCGTGCAGCGGTTGGCCGACCGGATCTCGGCGGTGTTCGTGCCGATCGTCTTCGGCATCGCGATCCTCACCCTGCTCATCTGGGGATTCGTCACCGGAGACTGGGCGGCGGGGCTGCATGCGGCGCTCACCGTGCTCATCATCGCCTGCCCCTGTGCCCTGGGCTTGGCTACGCCGACGGCGCTGGCGGTCTCCTCGGGGCGCGGATCCCAGCTGGGCATCCTCGTCTCCGGGTCCGAGGCGCTGGAGTCGACGCGGTCGATCGATACGGTCGTGCTCGACAAGACCGGCACCCTGACCACCGGCGTGATGAGCCTGACCGGAACCGAGCTCTCACCCGCGGACTTCGCTGTGCTCGCTCGTCTGGAGTCGCGCAGCGAACACCCGATCGCCCGTGCCATCGTCGCAGCCGCACCCGAGATCGTCGGGGCGGGTACTGCGGAAGCGGGCTCGGCCGAGACAGGCTCGACTGAGGCGGGCTCGGCCGCGACAGCGGTCGCGGATTTCGAGAACATCGCCGGCGGCGGGCTGCGGGCCACGATCGACGGCGCCGAGGTGCTCGCCGGGCGCCCGGACCTGCTCCGGGAGCGCGGGATCGCGGTCGACTACCCGACCGATTCGGTGCCGCGCGGAGCCACGATCGTCGCACTGGCGATCGACGGGGTCTTCCGCGGGCTGAGCTACGTCTCCGATGAAGCCAAGCCGACAGCCAAGGCGGCGATCGACGAACTGCATTCGCTGGGACTGAGCACAGTGCTGCTGACCGGGGACAATGCCCAAGCCGCCGAGGTGGTCGCCGAGGCCCTCGGGATCACCGAGGTCCGCGCGGATGTCCGCCCGGAGGGCAAGGTGTCCGTGGTCAGCGAACTGCAGGAGCAGGGCCGGGCCGTCGCCATGGTCGGCGACGGGGTCAACGACGCCGCCGCTCTGGCCGGTGCCGACCTCGGCATCGCGATGGGGTCGGGCACGGATGCGGCGATGACGGCATCGGACATCACCATGGTCAAGTCCGATCCGCAGCAGATCCCGCAGGCGATCCGGCTCTCGCGCCGGACCTTGGGGCTCATCAAGGGCAACCTGTTCTGGGCCTTCGCCTACAACACCGCGGCGATCCCGATCGCGGCGTTCGGACTGCTCGATCCGATGATCGCCGGCGCCGCAATGGCGTTCTCGTCGGTGTTCGTCATCCTCAACAGCCTCCGCCTGCTCCGTTTCTCGTAAGCGCGGCGGGGCCTCCGGCGACGGAGCTGCGGCGAGGTCGGTGCCCACATCTCAGCGCAGGGGCCTAGCGCCTCAGCGCATGGGCCGGAGGCCTCAGTGAAAGGTGGCCGCTTCTCAGTGCAGTTCTCAGCGCAGCCCCCGGCGTCTCAGTCAGGTCTGGTGCGGCTCACCGCATGACCGGGTAGGACTGGTTCTGATTCTGCGTGTCCTTGCGCATCACCCAGTTGAGGTAGCTCGTGAAGCCCGACACCAGCACAAAAGCCGCTCCGGCGTAGACGAATGCATAGCCGAAGGCGCGACCGTCCTGCCACGCTCTGGTGACGATGATCGCGAGGACGAGAGTGACGATTCCGCAGACGGCGCCGACTCTGATCGCATCCTTGTAGGACACCGTGCTGGTGGGCTTGCCGCCTGTGGACTTCTTCTTCGGGGTGTTCGAGGGCGCCATGCCCTCCATTCTACCGGTCCGAGCTGAGAGCCGAGGTGGCCACAAGCCGCCTTGAAACCGACGGATCCTGCCTCGCCCGGCGGATCCGACGACGCCGGCGACCCGCCTGAGCCGACGATCAGGTGGACTACGGGCTCGGAACAGGCAAAAATGAGGGTGTGCCCGTCACCGTCAGACGCGCCTCCGGGGAGGCGCTGTGCTCATCTCTCTCCAGCCAGGCCCCGCCTGGCCGTGAACCATGCGCAGGCACTGCGACTCGGTCCGCCGTCGGCCCCGGCCCCCTCGACCCTCGCCCTTCGACACCCCTGTCTTCGACGCCCTTCCGCCGCACCGCCCGCACTGCCACGGCGCTCCTCCTTGCGACAGTCATGGCCCTCACCGTCACAGCATGCGGCCCCGATCGCGGTCTCAAGGTCTCCCCCGAGGGCAACCCCTCCCCCTCTCTCTTCGCCCCCAACACCGAGGCTGCGGGCGAAGCGAATGAACCGTTCTCCCTCGACGAAGTCCGCACGGCCATCGAATCAGCGTCGGGAGTTGCGGTCACCGGCCGCGCCACGAAGACGGCCGAGGTCGTCGCCGACTGCAAGGACTGCCTGAAGTTCGCGTCGCCGTTCCTCAGCGGTGAACAGAAGTTCCAGCTGGTCACGGTGGCCAACCCCAAACAGCGGAACGAGATCATCGCCGGTGCGGTCATCAGCGATCACAGGGGCGAGCCCCGCCTCGAGCTCATCGCCACCGGCAATCAGCTCAAGGTCAGCCCCGGCAGAAATGGGACACTGGTGGTGCAGGAGGCCATGTTCGCCGACGGGGACAGAGCATGCTGCCCCTCCGGCTGGTCGGTGCAGGTGTTCCGCATGCACGACGGTAGGTTTGAACCAGGTCAACGCTTCACGCGGCTAAATGGAGAAACGTAATGCACATAGTTCTGGTCGAGGATGACGAAGTCATCCGTGAGACGACGCAGATCGGACTCGAACGCTTCGATTACACGGTCTCGGCATTTGCCGACGGCCGCGAAGGGTACGAGTTCGTCTCCGCCAACGGCGCCGACGTCCTGCTTCTCGATCTCATGCTGCCGACGATGAACGGCGCCTCCATCTGCCGTGCCGTGCGCGAGCGCTCGACGATCCCGATCATCATCATCTCCGCCCGCTCCGACGCCATCGACATCGTCCAGGCCCTCGAGGCCGGAGCAGACGACTACCTCACCAAGCCCTTCGACATGCAGGTGCTCAACGCCCGCATCCGCGCGGTCGTGCGTCGGTTCATCACCACCGGCACCGACCGGTTCGGCTACTCCCCCGCACCCGAAGCGGATGAGCATCACGACACCGTGATCGGCCCCGGCGGCATGGTCACCGGCGACGGCATCCCCGAGGTCCTCGGCGCCAGCCCCGGCATGGACACCCGGGATCGACTGCGAGCGCAGCTCGAATCCGATGACACCTACCTCGGTGCCGGTGGGAAATTCACCACCGCCCCCGAGGCGGACGACGACGAAGAGGCGATCGGCGGAGTTCCCCCTCGCCCGAGCGGCTCCCCCACGGTGGCCGCGGAGACGTCCGATTCCGACGGCGGGCTCGGCCAGTTCCGCACGCGACTGGGGTCCCTGGTCCTCGACACCGGCCGGCTGACGGTCGAGGTCGACGGGGAGGAAGTCCACCTCACCCCGACCGAACTGCGGGTCCTCCTGCTGCTGACCGAGCAGCCCGAACACGTGTATTCGCGGGAGAAGATCGCGTTCACGGTGTGGGGCTACGAATGGGCCGGCGACTCCCGCGTCGTCGACGTCCACATCCAGCGCCTGCGGAAGAAGATCGGGGCGAGCATGATCGAAACCGTTCGCGGATTCGGTTACCGCTTCGCAGGCTGATCGCATGTCGCTGCGCTGGAAGATCTCTCTGCTCATCGTCGCCTCGGTGATCATCGCCGTGCTGTCGTGCTCGATCGTGCTGCGCCAATCCGCGGCACGGGCCGAGGACGACCGGATGCGTTCGACCGTGACGGAGCAGCTGACGAATGCGACGGCCATCTTCTCCGAGACCGGGGTACTCACCCTCAATGCCCGCATCGATGATCCGGAACTGCCCAAGGAAGCGCGCAGGTCCGCGCTCAAGGGTCAGAGCGTGACGATCCGGTCCGAGGTCGACGGTGAGGAGATCGTGTGGGCCGCGGCCCCCATCGAGGTCGGTTCGCACACCCAGGTGATCTCCGTGCGCGCCTCGACGAAGGACAGCCAGGAGCTCATCGGCCGCATCGACCAGGCGCTGCTGGTGGGAATGATCGGCTCCGCCCTCGTCGTCGGCGGCGTCGGATCGATCGTCGCCGGCCGCATCTCCCGACGGCTGACGCTCGGTGCGCAGGCCGCTAGGAAGATCGCCGCCGGAGACACGACGACGCGCATCGCCGATGTCATCGACGAATCCGATCAGGAGGTGTGGGCCTTCGCCACGGCCGTCGACACCGCAGTGGCCCGCCTGACCGAACGCATCGACTCCGAGCAGCGCTTCACCGCCGACCTCGCGCATGAGATGCGCACCCCGCTGACCGGGCTGGTCAACGCCGCGAACCTGCTCGAAGAGGATTCCCGCCCTGCCGAGCTCGTCAAGGACCGGGTCGTGCGCATGCAGGTCCTCGTCGAAGACCTCCTCGAGGTCTCCCGGCTCGATGCCGGACGCGCCAACCCGGAGTTCACCCGCGTCGACGTCGATCAGGCGATCCGGTCCCTGCTGGGCACGATGGAAGCCTCGGGCGCCCTCGCCGGCCATGAGATCGACACCCATCTGGCGGCGCTGAATTCGACCCTGGTCACCGATGTCCGCCGTTTCGAGCGCATCGTGTCGAACCTGCTCGTCAACGCGATCAAGCACGGCGGAGATCCCATCCGCCTGGAGACGAGCACGCGCAGCATCGTCGTCACCGACTCCGGCTCCGGCTACCCACCGGACATCGTCAACACCGGCCCGACCCGCTTCGTCTCCGCCGGCGGCGGCGGAATGGGACTCGGTCTCGTCATCGCGCAAGGGCAGGCCCGCCTGCTCGGAATCACACTGATCTTCAGTAACGATCCCGTAACAGGGGGTGCGCGGACCGAAGTGATCTTCCCCGAGGACGACGCCCAGGAGCGCGCCCTCCGACAGTACATCGAGAGCCGATCCGAATAATCTCGCCGAGGCGGCCCTCACCTTGGTTCAGGGCGCTGAACTGGAATGACGGCAGGAACTCGAGGTTGCGCTGAAATCGACCTGGGTATCGGCCGACCGCCCGCGAGTGCGACTCGTCACTAACATATGACAGGTTCGATATATTCCCGTTACACTTTTGTGATGTAGTTTTGGAGTCGTCGGAACGTCGACGGTCTTCGAGGAGTCACAGCCATACGGAGAGTTATGTCAGAGTCATCATCGACCACAGAGTCACCGGTGCGTCGACGGGATCTGCACAGGCGACGCTCATCGTCCCCGTTCTCTCGCACCCGCACCTCGACTCGCAGCACCGGGGCACCGACCGCGCCTGCGTCCGCTGACTCCGAAACCGAGAACCTGTCGCCCAGGCGCGCAGCGATGGCCGCCGAGGCGCGAGCGACTCAGTCGTCCCCGCGCCGGGCCGCACTGGCTCGAGAAGCCGCAGCGGTTCCCACGACCTTCGGCTCAGCCTCTGCCTCGTCGGCCCGTCGGGTCAACGCAGGAGCCGCCGAGAGCCGCGGGTCCGATGGTGCGCTGCTCAAGTCCGTGCGCAAGAAGAAGGTGCGGACCATCTCGACTCTGGCTGCCGTCTCAGTGGCCGGCGCCGCCACCGCAGTGACCATGCTGGTCAACAACCTGGGCGGCGGTGCCGAGGTCAAGACCGACCCGACCGCCGCCGGTGAGCCCGCCGCCATCAATGCTGAGAAGGTCAACGCGGACGTCCCCGAGGTCAAGGGGAAGTCGTCGATGGAGATCGGCGTGCCGAGCGCCAAGCAGAAGAAGGTCGAAGCCGCGTCCCGCGCGGTCGAGAAGAGTGCCCTGCCCGGCTGCGATGAGAAGCAGAACTTCGATCAGTCCGCCGGCAACGGCGAGCTGCCCGATGAGTGGCTGTGCGACCTCGGCAAGGAAGACCACCGACTCCGTGCCGATGCCGCTGTCTCCTTCGCGAAGATGAACGCCGCCTACAAGAAGGACACCGGCAAGGAACTCGAGATCACGGATTCCTACCGTGACATGGCCGGACAGGTCTCTGTGGCCGGCCGGAAGCCGGGGTTGGCCGCCAAGCCGGGCACCTCACTGCATGGTTGGGGCATCGCCCTCGACCTCGGCGGTGGAGTCGCCTCGAAGTCCGGAGCCTGGAGCTGGCTCGTCGAGCACGGGGACGAATACGGCTGGGAGAACCCCGACTGGGCCAAGTCGAGCATGTACGAGCCCTGGCACTGGGAATACACTCCCGCCCGCGACTCGATTCCCGGCAAGTGATCGATCAGCTGCGCAGTGCCCGTCCGTAGCGGCGGCGGTAGACGATCTGAGCGAGCCGAACGAACGGTTCGCCGAGTCTCCAGATGCCCTGCCCCGCCCGCGAGACCGACCTCAGGACGAGGAAGACTCGGTCGTCGGCGGTGCGGATGAGGATGAATGACTCCTCTCCGGTGATCGGATGTCCTGGCTTCGTGCCGTAGGTGAAGCCGCATCGGTCCTCCGTGTCGACGACATCGATGACGCGTGAGGGCTCAGGCAGCCGGAAGGGGCCGAGGCGCACGCGGATCGTCGGCTCCTGCCCCGGCTCCACCCGAGGCGGCCGACCAGATCCCGCGCGAGCGTCGACATCGGCCGTCGACTCCGCTCCGGCCGCTCGACTGACCGTGTCCGCACTTCCGACGTGGACGGCGTCGACGTTCACCTCGATGTCGAATCCGCTGCGGATCTTGACCTCCCAGTGCAGGAGCTCCTCGGCGCAGCGGTCGAACGTCTCTTTCCCGTGGCCGACGAAGTACGCGGATTCGAAGTGACGGTAGCCGTCGGGACGCTCCAGCCACCTCGGCGAGAGGGGATGCGTCAGCGTCACGGGACGGTTGTCGGAATGGTCGGCCATGCCTCCAACCTAGCGGACGCGGCCCGTCAACCCTACGGAATCGAACCGTGGGACTCACAGTCCGGACGACGGGGTGGCGTCGACCGGACGGCCACGTATGATGCCAAGAACAGCGGACCTCAATCGAATGTCCGCTCAGCATTTGAGCCAGGATCAAAGGAGAACCACGTGCGCACAATCAACGGCATCGACGAGATCGAATCGCTCATCGGCCAGGGGTTCGGCTCCTCCGAGTGGATGACGATGGATCAGGACGCGATCAACACCTTCGCCGACGTCACCGGCGACCACCAGTGGATCCACGTCGACGAAGCACGCGCTGCCGAGGGGCCCTACGGCGCGACGATCGTCCACGGCTTCTTCACCCTCTCGCTCATCCCGAAGTTCTCCGCTGATGTATTCACCATCGAAGGCGTCTCGATCCGCGTCAACTACGGCCTCAACAAGGTCCGCTTCCTCCAGCCCGTCGTCGTCGGCTCCCGACTGCGCGGGACCATCAGCGTCAAGGACGTCATCCGCGGCGACAAGGGCACTCAGGTCATCCTCGAACACACGATCGAGATCGAAGGCCAGGACCGCCCCGCCTGCGTCGCCGAGGTGGTCACCCTCCTCGTCGAGTGAGCTGAGCGCCGCCTTCTGTCGGCGGGTTAAGTGGGGGTCAGATTGCACATTTCCGCGGGTCGAAAATGGCAATCTGACCCCACTTAACTCGATGGAGCTGTTCTGCCCTCAGCTCGGGCGGTGGGCGTCGAGGAGCTGGGCGACGCGGATATAGCCGAGGTGTGAGTACGCCTGCGGGTGGTTGCCCAAGTGCATCTCGGCAACGGGGTCGTATTCCTCGGACAGCAGCCCGGTGGGCCCGAGCAGAGCGTCGAGCTGCCGGAACAGATCCCAGCCATCGTCGATGCGGCCGACCTTGATGAAGGCTTCGATGAGCCACGTCGTGCAGATGTGGAACCCGCCCTCGAGCCCGGGCAGTCCGTCATCGTAACGATAGCGGAAGACCGTCGGGCCGACCCGCAGCTCGCGTTCGATCGCGTCGACGGTGGAGACGAACCTCGGGTCGTCGGCGTCGAGCAGTCCCGAGAGTCCGACGAACAGAGCCGCCGAATCCAGGTCCGTCTCACCGTAGGCGACGGTGAACGCTCCGACCTCCTCGTTGTAGCCGTGGGTGAGCACGTCGTGGGCGATCTCCTCGCGCAGCTGCCGCCACGCACCGGGCGGCTCCCGATCGAACCGGTCGGCGATGCGCAGCGCCCGGTCGACCGTCACCCAGCACATCACCCGCGTGTACACGTTGTGCTTCGGTGCGCGCCGGGCCTCCCAGATCCCGTGATCGGCCTCGAACCACCGTTTGCCCACGGCTTCGACCATCTGACAAGTGAGCGTCCAATAATCGTCGGGCAACTCGCCGAGGTGGTCGCTGAGTTCGTCGAGGAGTTCCGTGACCGGGCCGAACACGTCCAGTTGGACCTGGTGTTCGGCGGCGTTGCCGACCCGCACCGGCCGTGATCCGGCGTATCCGGGCAGGTGGTTGAGCACCGCCTCGGTCGTCAGGGCCGAACCGTCGACGGCGTAGAGCGGATGGAGCTGTTCGGGAGAGACCGTGTGCTCGAGGATGCCCGACAGCCAGGAGAGGAATCCTTCGGCCTCACCGGTGGAGCCGAGGGCGAGCAGGGCGCGGACGGTCATCGATCCGTCGCGCAGCCACGTGTACCGGTAGTCCCAGTTGCGGACTCCGCCGATGCCCTCGGGCAGGGAGGTCGTGGGGGCGGCGAGGACTCCGCCGGTGGGTTCGTGGCAGAGAGCGCGCAGGGTGATCGCCGACCGGATGACCTCGTCGCGGTGGTGGCCGGGCAGGGTGAGCGAGTCGACCCAGTTCGTCCAGAAGTTCAGGGCGCGTTCGCGCACATGATGCTCCCCGCCGGTGGCCATATATCCGGCGTCTCCGGAACCGGTCCCGCAGGCGAGGACGAGGACGATGGATCCGCCGGGTTGCTGCGAGGGGATGACGGTCGCCTCGGCGGTGTGGGAGTCGCCGTTCTCGATGAGCTCGAAGTCGATTCCGGGGGCGTGGAGTTCGATCGGCTCCGCAGTGCCGAGCACCGCCACACCGTCATCGGTCCTGGTCATGCGGGTGGGCACCGTGGCGTAGTCGAGCCTGGGTGCGAACCGGATGCGGGTCGGGGTGTCGCCGGTGAGCACGCGGACGACGATCGTGTCGTCGCTGTGCCCGTCGACGGGTGCGAGGTAGTCGACACAGCTCAGTCCGGCCCACCGGGTCTCGAGCAGGGTCGAGTTCCCGAGGTAGCGCTGCGTCAGCGGAGCGGCTCCGTTGGCCGGTGCTACGGCGAAGAATCCGGCCGCCTCGGAGCCGAGGATCTCGGAGAACATCGACGCCGAGTGCGGCAGCGGGTGCGGCATCCAGCAGATGCTGCCAGTCGGGTCGATGAGCGCGGTCGATTGTCCGTTGCCGATGAGGCTGTGCCGCTGGATCGGGGTGGCGCGACGGCCGAAGAGCCAGGACTTGCGCAGTTCGAACAGGGCGCCGAGGACGGTGGAGACCTCGTCCGGTGAGTCGAGGCGGAAGTCGGCGTGTGTGGGCGTGTTCCCAGTTCCGACCTTGAGCCCGAGGTCATCGGCGCCGAGGGTTTCGAGAGCGAATTCGTCGGCGGTGTCATCGCCGATGAACACGACGGCTTCCGCTCCGGTCTGGCTGCGCAGTCGAGTCAGCGCATCGGCCTTCGACGACGGTACGACGGAGAGGTCGATGACCTGTTTGCCGCGGGTGGGGTGGATCGGGTGGGCGGCCGCGAGCTTCTCGACGGCGGCTTCGATCTCGCGCCGGCCGGCCTCGTCGAGTCCGCGCAGGTGCACGGCCGCACCGGTGGTCTTGTGCTCGATGACGTCGCGCGGCAGGGCGCGGGTGAGGTCGGCGCGGAAGTCGGCGAGGACCGCCCGCTGCTCTTCGGTGAGCGTATCGATGGTGAATGTGTCGGTCTCACCGCCGTGAGACCCGAAGAGGTGGACCTCCCTGGGCAGGCGCGACATCGCCGCGAGGTCGCGCAGGCTGCGACCGGAGATCACCCCCGCCGAGGTGGACGGCAGCAGGGCGAGCGCGCGCAGTGAGTCGACCGAGCTCTCCAGGGGAAAGGCTTGGCTGGGGACGTCGACGATGGGGGCGATCGTCCCGTCGTAGTCGGTCGCCACCAGCAGGGATGGGGAGCGGGAGAGCGCGAAGAGGCGCCGGAAGAGGACGGGGTCGAGTGCTCTGCTGGCTTCGGCCAGGTCGCCCAATAATTCGGAGGACCTCACCGAGGCGGCGATGGTGGCCAATCGGGATTCGGTTGCGCTCTCGTGCTCGACAGTGCTCATCTCACCTCTGGTGTCTCGGTTGGCTCGGGTGCCGGTCAGGGCTCTTTCTTCACTGGGGTGTCGCTGTCCGGATCGTCGGGAGATTCGGGATCGGCCGTGCGATCGGCTTCGCCGGCGGCGTCGGTTGGGTCGGACGTGTCCGCGGCATCGGACGAGTTCGTATCGTCGGCGACGTCAGCGGCACCCGAGGGGGCAGCGTCGGCGGGCTCGGCCGCCTCGGCGGGGGTGTCGATCTCCTCGGGGAGGGCACCGCGCTTCGCCAACTGGCGGCCCTTGCTCAGGCGGGAGTAGCCGCCGATGATGAAGATCACGCCGGCGATGAGGGTCGCCGCTCCGGTGAAGCCGAGGATCGACAGGGCTTCCATGCCGTCGCCGAAGACGAGGATGATGCCGAGCAGGACGTGGACTCCCGAGGCGATGAGGAAGTCCGAGGCCATGGGCTGGGAGCGCAGCTGCCGGTGGGCCCAGAATTCGAGGGCACCGTGCAGCAGGGCCCAGATGCTCAGGGCAGCGCGCAGTTCGGCCGGTTGGTCGGCGAGGAAGAGGAAGACGATGGCTGGGATCGCGATGACGGCCTGGCCGAAGATCGCGGTGCGCACGTTCAACGGCGAGCGCACGGCCTGGAAGACCAAGGCCAGGGCGAAGAGGATGAGGTAGCCGATGGCCAAGTGGTCGACGACGTCGGTCGGCAGGCTCAGCTGCGCGGGGTTGACGGCGTCGCGGGGCCAGAAGACGGTGACGATGCCGAAGGCGACGCCGAGGATTCCACGCACGACCATGGGCCAGCCGAGCCGACTCGCTGCGGCAATGGCCTGCGGGGCGGCTTCGTTACGCGGGGGCGTGGATTCGGTGCGCGGTTCTTCGGTACTCATCACGGCACCAGTCTAGGTCGCCTGCCTGAGTCTGTCCGGTCAGCGTCGACTCAGGCGCGGGTGGGCGGCGCTTCTTTGCGTCTCATGTATTTACGTAATTACGTATTGGTTGTATTATCGAAGCATGGAATCGACACCGTCGGCAGACGATCGCCTCTCCGCCCTCGAACAACGAGTCGCCGAACTCGAGGCTGCGGCCGCCTCCATCGCGCCACCGCGGCCCGCCGCAGGCGAAGCGGCGACCGCCCTGCCGGGCGACGCGGAGACCTTCTGGGCGCTGCATGGGCTCGTCGACCACCTCGGCGAGGAGGGCGGAGTGACCTACACCGGGTACACGACTCCCCCGGGCGGCAGCGGTCCCGTGGCGTGGCAGATGGGCCTGAGCAGCGCGGGCCTGGCGCAGATCGACTTCGCCGAGGCGGCCGGATCCCTGGCAGCCCTCGGCCACCCGGTCCGCCTGCAGCTGCTCCAGGCGATCTATGAGGGCACGAGCACCGTGGCCGAGCTGGGCAAGGACGAACGCTTCGGCACGTCCGGGCAGATCTATCACCATGTGCATGCCCTCGCCGGCGCCGGCTGGTTAGAGAGCGCCCGCCGCGGACACTGGCGGGTGCCCGCTCAGCGAGTCGTTCCGCTGCTCACCCTCGTCCTCATCGGCACACACTGACGAAACCTCGCGTCCTTGAGCCATCGCCCACCGCACGACCCGTACCCGACCACCACACTTTCCACCCCCGCTGACCAGGAGGAACGATGACCGTCACCGACGACCACCGCACATCTGCGGCCGCGGGACGGCCGCCTCGGCGACTGGGGATTGCCTTGCTTGCTGCCTCACTCACGGCCGCCGTCCTCGCGGCGATCACCCCGTGGCCGCGCGGTTTCCAGGGCGCGCCTACCGGGGATCCCGAGCTCATGGCTGAGCTCGAGGACGCACTCGGCAGCCGGCATTGGCAGCACGTGGCGGCCGCCCGCGTCGACGGCGACGAGGTGACTTTCGCGGGCACCGGAGCCCATGAGCACACCGAGTTCGAGATCGGATCGATCACGAAGACGTTCACGGCCGCGCTCTTCGCCGAGGCGATCGACCGGGGCGAGGTGAAGGCGGACACCCGCCTCGGCGAAGTCTGGCCGGACCTGGACGGGAAGGTCGCCGAGGTGACGCTCGAGTCGATTGCGATGCAGCGGTCGGGGCTGCCCTCCCAGGAACCCACTCCGAGCTTCAGAGACGGAGTGATGAGCGTGCTGTCGAATTACATCCACACCGACCCGTACCGCGGGGACGCCGGGGACATCGTCGCGAGCCTCAACGATGTGGAGGTCGGCGAACCGGAACCCGAGTATTCGAACTACGGGTTCGCCGTCCTCGGCCAAGCCCTCGCCGAGGCGGCCGGTCAGGACTATACGGACCTCGTCCGCGAGCGGATCACGGAACCGCTGGGCATGGAGGAGACCTTCGTCCCGGATTCCGCTGAGGGGCTGTCCCACGGATACACGGCCTCGGGACTGCCCGCCGCACCGTGGACGCTCGGCGGGTCGGCACCGGCCGGGGCGATCCGGTCGACGACGCACGACATGTCGCTCTGGCTGCGAGCCGTGAGCGACGGAACCGCGCCCGGCGCCGAGGCGGCCGGACCTCGAGCCGACTTCGAGGACGACCGCATCGGCTGGGCGTGGTTCACGACGACGCATGACGGCTCGACCATCACCTGGCACAACGGCGGCACCGGCGGCTTTCGGTCGTTACTCGGCTTCGACAGGCAGACCGGAAAGGGCATCATCGTGCTGAACGATTCGGCGAACAGTGTCGATGCGGCCGCGACGCTCATCATGGCCGCTACCGGCGCGGATTCCGGCACCACGACCGAAACCGAAACCGCGTCCGAAACCGGGACAGCATCCGGGAACGAAAGCTCGGCGAAGGGAGAACGCTCATGAGTCCCGAACTCATCTCAACGGTCATCGGGGCCCTCATCGTGGCCTGGGGTGCGTTCACCGCGTGGCAAGCTCCCCGCGCAGCGTCCCGGATCGGGCTGCTCTCGGGCCTGGTCACGGCCGTCGTATTCGTCCTGCTCATCCGCCTCATCACACCGTTCGGAGGCTGGGAGAGCTGGTTCATCTACGTCTGGCTGGCCGGAACGCTCGTCATCGTCGTCTCCGTCTTCCGGGCTGCGCTCGTCTGGGCGGACCTGCCGTGGCGATCCGACGAGGCGAAGGCACGCCGGAACGAAGCGAGCGGGCTCGGCTTCTCCACCCTGCTCGCGCTCCTCATCTCCGGCGCCCTCGTCCTCCCCGGGCTCTTCCTCTGACGGAGGTTGCCCGACTCCGCGAACGGCCGACCACGGCGGCCTGAGTAGGTCTCTGCTTGCCCTACTGCCCCTTGACGGTCAACGTACCGCCGCTTTCGGAGACCTCGTACTTCGGCAGCGGCTCCTCGGCCGGACCGGAGATCACCTCTCCGGTGGTCACCGAGAAGTTCGAGGAATGGCACGGGCAGATGATGGCCTCCTCGGTGATGCGAGTGACCTGGCAGCCCTGGTGGGTGCACACCGATGAGAATGCGAAGAACTCGCCCTCCTTCGGCTGAGTGATCACGTAGGTGTCCTCGATGACGGTGCCGGATCCCACGGGCACGTCTGAGGCCGACAGGCTCGAGTCCTTGGTCGGCTCCGCATCCTCGTCGGACGAACACGCCGAGGTGGCCGCCACCGAGCCGCCGATGACCGCCACCGTTCCGGCCACGCCCGCTGTCTTCATCACACGTCGTCGGGTCGGATCCGCCGTTGCGGTCGATTCGACTTCGGCGGGGCTGCTCGGGGTCGTCGTCATCGGAATCTGCTCCTTCTCGCGGGTGCGCACAATCCGCCATGCCGCCAACAGACATGGACTCGTAAGTTCCAGCGTACAATCGCAGTCGGTTCACCGCCTGCAGGTACCTGTCAGGATCGAATGGCACCAGACCAGTCCTCGGACGATCGGGGCGGCGATGGGTGCGGTGGGCCGCCTCGGCGAGGGACGATTTCAACCGGAAAAGGGGCGCGGCAGTGGCCGACGAGACGGCAGCACACCAGCGGCGCCCGGATCCGCGCATCGCGACGGGATGGGGCCTGGCCGCCTCGGTGTACGTATTCACCGTCGTCATGATGGGCACCACGATGCCCACGCCCCTCTACCCGCTCTATGAGGAGCGGTTCGGGTTCGGCACCGCATTCACCACTCAGCTCTTCGCAATCTACGTGGTCGGGGTCATCGGCGCGCTCGTCCTCTTCGGTCGCCTCTCCGACGGACTGGGTCGACGGCCGGTGCTCGGCCTCGGGGTGATCTTCTCGATCGCCTCGGCGGTGCTCTTCCTCATCGGATCCCACATCGGCCTGCTGCTGACCGGCCGAGTCCTGTCCGGTCTGGCCGCGGGGATCTTCACGTCGACCGCCACCGTCACCGTGCTCGAGAACGCGCCCGCCGGGCGCGAACGACTCGCCGGATCCTTGGCCACGGCGGCGAATATAGGCGGCCTCGGACTCGGGATCCTGTCGTCCGGACTGCTCGCCCGCTTCGCCCCCGCTCCCCTGCTCACGCCGTTCCTCGTCAACGCGCTCATGCTCGCCATCGCCGGGTTCGCGCTCATGCTCGTGCGGGACCGCACGCGGGGCGGGGCAACCTCCGTCCGGTTGCAGCTGCCGGGGATTCCCGCCTCGGCGAGGCACATGTTCCTAGCCGCCTCACCTGGGGCGATCACCGGCTTCGCGGTGTGCGGGCTGTATTCGGCGATCGCGCCGAGCTTCATCGGTCAGACCCTGCACGTGACGTCGACCGCGGTCACCGGTGCTGTTGTGTTCCTTCTCTTCGGCGCCTCGGCGGCGGCGCAGGTGCTGCTGCGCGGGTTCAGCGACCGTCGACTCATCGTCGGCGGGACCGTGACCATGATCGTGAGCATGGGTGCTCTCGTCTTCGCACTCATGGCGGGGTCGCTGCCGGTGCTCATCGCCTCCGCAGCGTTGGCCGGTGCCGGGCAGGGGCTCGTGTTCATGACCGGGATGCGCGCGATCACCGCGGTGACCGCGCCCGAGCACCGCACCGAGGCAACCACCTCGTACTTCATCCTCGCGTACGTGTTCATATCGGTGCCGGCGATCGGTGCCGGATTCCTCGCCGCCGAGGTGGGACTGGCGAATGCGACCGTCATCTTCGCCGTCGCAGTGGCCGTGGTGTGCGTGTTTGGACTCGTCGCGGCACGGAGGTTCGCGGGCCGTTAGGTGGAGGGCCTCCGGGTGCTGGGGTGTCTGAGCCAGGTCCCTGGACCGTCGGGTGACGGGTAGCTGGACTGGCGAGGCCGTTGGGGCCGTTGGGCCTGTTGGGCCTGTTGGGGCCGGGTTCGCACGGAGCAGCGCGGCGGACGTCGGCCAGAGGCCTGATTTCCGGAGATCTGCCTCCCCGCTCCCGAGAAATGGTCACTTTCGGATAGTCCCCGGAAAATGTAGGTCATCATCGGATACTTTCAGCGCTTCGAAGTATCCGATGGTGACCCATATTTCTCGGCTGGTCCCATCTCCGCTCTCCCACACCTCGACTTGTCGCACCGGGACCTCGGTTTGTTTCCTCTGAGGTCTCAAACCCCTTGTCCGTAGTCCCGTCTCCGATGGAGGTTCGGGTCAGTGACGTGAACTAGGGTGGGTGCCATGACCTCCGCAGCCACGACCTCCGCCCTCGATGTCCTCCACGATGTCTTCGGCTATGAGGAGTTCCGGGGTCAGCAGGCGGCCATCGTCGACCAGGTCGTCGGCGGCGGGGATGCGGTCGTACTCATGCCCACCGGCGGCGGAAAATCCCTGTGCTATCAGATTCCTGCCCTGGTCAGGCCCGGTACAGGTGTCGTCATCTCCCCACTCATTGCGCTCATGGCCGATCAGGTCGCGGCGCTGGAGAACCTCGGCGTGCGGGCGGCCTATCTCAACTCGTCCCTCGATTTCGAGACCGCCCAGCAGGTCGAACAGCAGCTGCTCGCCGGAGAGATCGACCTGCTCTACCTCGCGCCCGAGCGTCTCGTCCTGCCGCGGACGATGCGACTGCTCGAGCTGGCACAGATCTCCCTGTTCGCCATCGACGAAGCCCACTGCGTGTCCCAATGGGGACATGACTTCCGCAGCGACTATCTGGGACTCGGCGTCTTGGCCGAACGATTCCCGGATGTCCCGCGCATCGCACTAACGGCCACGGCCACGCCGGCCACCCACGCCGAACTCACCGAACGACTCCACCTCCAGGATGCCGAGCACTTCGTCGCGAGCTTCGACCGACCCAACATCACCTACCGGATCGAGCCGAAAGCCTCGGCGAGATCGCAGCTGCTCAACTTCATCACCACCGAACACCCCGGGGATTCGGGCATCGTCTACTGTCTGTCCCGGCGCGGGGTCGATCAGCTGGCCGAAGCACTCGTCGCCCGCGGCCTCACGGCCCTGCCGTACCACGCAGGGCTTCCCGCCGAGGTGCGCGCGGAGAACCAGGCGAGGTTCCTCCGCGAGGACGGCATCGTCATGGTCGCCACCATCGCCTTCGGCATGGGCATCGACAAACCCGACGTCCGCTTCGTCGCCCACCTCGACCTGCCGCGGTCGGTCGAAGGCTACTACCAGGAGACCGGTCGAGCCGGCCGCGATGGACTGCCCGCGGATGCGTGGATGGTCTACGGCCTCGGCGATGTCGTCTCCCAACGCCGACTCATCGAATCCGGCGAGGGCGACCAGGTGTTCAAACGCCGCCAGATGAGCCACCTCGATTCGATGCTCGCCCTCTGCGAGACAGTCGACTGCCGACGTGTGCAGCTGCTGCGGTACTTCGATGAGGATTCCGCACCGTGCGGCAACTGCGACACATGCATGACACCCCCAGTGACCTGGGACGCGACCGTGGCCGTGCAGAAGCTTCTGTCCGCCGTCATCCGGCTCGACCGGGAACGCGGGCAGCGCTTCGGTTCGGGCCAGGTCATCGACGTGCTGCGCGGCAACGACAACGACCGTTCCCGGGCCTCGGACCATGCGAGCCTGAGCGTCTGGGGCGTCGGCGACGACCTGTCCGAGAGCCAATGGAAGACCGTCATCCGCCAGGTGCTCGCCCGCGGACTCCTCGACTCCCATGGCGACTACGGAGTGCTCGTAGTCGGTGAGGCGGCCGGCCCCGTCCTGCGGGGAGAAGAGGAGATCTCACTGCGCGTCGACCCGGTGAAGAAGTCCGGAGGCAAGAAGGCCGGATCACGTCGCCGGGGCGACCCCGAAGTCGAACTCGACCCCGCCGATGCCTCCCTGTTCGAGGCCCTGCGCTCCTGGCGAGGAGAGCAGGCGAAGGAGCAGGGCGTGCCCGCCTATGTCGTGTTCCCCGATGCCACGCTCTACGGCATCGTCGAAGTCAAGCCGACGACGATCAGCGCACTCGGTCAGGTCAGCGGAGTGGGTCTGAAGAAGCTCGACCGCTACGGCGATTCCGTGCTCGAGGTGCTCGCCGCCCACGCAGGCTAGACGTCGTCAGCCCTCCTCACCTCCCATTTGCTACCTGACGGCGGCCCAGCAACCTCGCGCGAGGTTGCTGGGCTGTGCTGTCTCACTACCTTGCTTACAACCTGTCTCAACACATTGCTGACACCATGTCTCATGACGTTGCTGACACCATGAAGCACACTTCGGGTCATGCCCGAACCTCTTTCACTGGCCACCCGCCGCGCGATCATCGACTTCGACCCCAACGCATCAGACTCTCCACCGATCACCGAGTTCTGCCGCCACCACGGCATCACTCGAACCACGTTCTACGCGATCCGCAAACGCTACAAAACCGAAGGACTCCTGGCACTCCACCCCCACTCATCGGCACCGAAGAACACCGTACGAATCTATGACCAGACCACCACCGACCTCGTCCTGAAGATCCGCACCGAACTCGAGTCCACCGGGTGGGATGCCGGCCCGAAATCGATCTGGTTCCACGGAGTCGATACCGGTCAGTTCACCGAACCCGTCCCTTCTGTGGCCACGATCGGTCGGATCCTCTCCGACGCTGGGCGAGTGAAAACGAACCCGAAGAAGCGCCCGCGATCATCATTGATCCGATTCGTCCGTGCCAACGCCATGGAGATGTGGCAACTCGATGCCTTCGAATACACACTCACCGGCGGTAAGACGAAGATCACGGTGTATCAGCTCCTTGATGACTCCACCCGCTTCGACGTCGGCACACAAGCCTTCCACGGCGTGGAAAACAGTGCCGACGCGATCCAGACCATCTCCGCTGCCTTCACTGACTATGGAGTGCCCCAGGAGCTGTTGACTGACAACGGCAACGCGTTCAACGGCAACCGTCAGGGCTGGGTCGTGACCACTCAACTCTTCCTCGCCGACCACGGCTGCCGAGGAATCTCCGGCATGCCCGGACACCCGCAAACCCAGGGCAAGAACGAACGTGGCCACCAGACACTGCTGAGAGTCCTCGACGCCAACCGTCCCCGCAGTCTTGAGCAAGCGCAGAAGGTGATCGTGGCTTTCCGCGACCGCTACAACAATCGCCGACGGCATCAGGCATTGCCAGGAAATATGACTCCGCGACAGGCGTGGGAAGCCGCCGTGCATACTCCCTCAAACGGCACACCGATCCCGCGCACTGAGGTCGAAGCGATCGCACGTGAGTATGCTCAACGCCGCCGAGTTCAGGCCGCGTTGAACCAACCACTTCCCGATCAGAACAGGTTTGCCGGCGAACCCTTTCCAGAAGCCGCCGATGCAGTGCCAGACCGTGTTGTGATTGCCGCGGGCAATCCACAGTGAATCGCCCCGGGGATAATAGAGGCAGGGAGATTGGAAGAAGGAGATTCTCTCTTGCCAGTGAAATACACCGACGAACTCAAGGCTCGTGCCGTCGAGCTCGTCATCCATGCCCAGGCCGACCCCGACACCGCGAACGGAGCGATCACCCGTGTTGCGAACGAACTCGGTCTGAGTAAAGAAACCCTGCGAGTCTGGGTGCGAAAGCACAAGGACTCCGGCAAAGCCACACCGGCCGAGTCGGTCGACCTGGAAGCGGAGAACCGTCGGCTCCGGGCTGAGCTGGCCGAAGCGAAGCGGGCCAACGAGATTTTGAAGAGAGCGTCGGCTTTCTTCGCGGCGGAGCTCGACCGCCCATCGAAGTGATCGTCGCTTTCATCGACGATCATCGTCACGAGTTCGGAGTCGAGCCAATCGTGCGCGCCCTGTCCGGGACTGCTGCACGGATTGCTGTGAGCTCGTATTACGCCTACAAGAAGCGTCAACCATCAGCCAGGGCCCGTCGGGACCAAGCACTGATGGTGGTCATCCAGGATGTCTATGAGGCGAACTATTCCTGCTATGGAGTGCGGAAGATGTGGAAGGCGATCAACCGCGACTACGCCGACCAGTTCGGTCCGGTGGCCCGCTGCACAGTGGAGCGGTTGATGCGCCAGTTGGGCATTGACGGGATCCGGCGGAAGCGGAAGCGGCCGAAGACGGCCTCAGCACGTGCTGAGGAGTGTCCGGATGATCTCGTCGAACGTGAGTTCGCAGCACCGGCACCCAACTGTTTGTGGGTTGCGGACATCACGTATGTTCCGACGTCTGCTGGGTGGGTGTACACGACGTTCATCCTTGATGTCTTCCACCGGGAGATCGTCGGCTGGCAGGTGACGAACCATATGCGGGAGTCGCTGGCCAGGGACGCACTCACGATGGCTCTCGCTGCGAAGTATCGGGCCGGCGAAGACGTCTCCGGGCTGGTGCATCACTCGGATCGCGGGGTGCAATTCCGGTCGATTCGCTATGGCGAGACCCTGGCGGAGTCCGAAATTGTGGCATCTGTGGGGTCGCGTGGGGACTCGTATGACAACGCGATGGCGGAGGCGCTGAACTCGGTATACAAGGCCGAGCTTATCGACCGGAAAGTGTGGTCGGGGTTGATTGAGGTGATGGCGGAGACGTCGAAGTGGGTGGCTTGGTACAACCAGGAACGGCTGCATTCAGCGACCGGGTACCGACCACCGTTCGAGGTCCATTCCGAATGGATCAACCAGTCTGCGACAGAGTCCGCGGCTGCTTAGGAAACCAAGAAAAGGAGCCTCTACGAAACCCGGGGCTTGACACAGCTCTATGTCCACGCTGTCGGACTCGGAGTACCGAAATCCCTGGTCGGGACCTATCAGTCAGTGGTCACCGAGGACGCTTACACCTTGTTCGACCCGACCACTGGTGAGGAAGCGGTGTATTTTCCGCTGCCAATTCGCACCGCTGAAACAGTCAGGCGGTATCCGTTGTGGAGAGTCGTTGGAGCCAGAATGCGTGGAGCTACGAAGACGTGGCTGACGAAACAGCATGACTATCTGCTCAAGCATTTCCCATCCGAGGCACCAGCTGACCGGACCGTCACGATATGTCACTGAAGAAAAGACAACCCCGCCCAGAGTGTCTGCAACCTAGTGAGTCAGGTTGTCAGCACGCTGGTGAGCGAGGTTGTCAGCAAGGTAATGAGTGAGGTTGTCAGCAAGGTCGCGAGTTTCCACACGAGGTTGCTGAGCCGCCGTCAGGTAGTTCTGAGGCGGTAGCCTGGAATGCAGACGAACCCACCGGTTCCCTCACCACGTGGAAGGCGACGATGACGACCCCTGACCGGACAGCCACCTCGGCGAATCCAACAGCAATCACCCGCGCGGACTGCGAACAACGCGATGCGAACGATCCCCTGCACGGCTTCCGCGAAGAGTTCCTGCTCCCGGAAGGCACGATCTACCTCGACGGGAACTCGCTCGGCCCGCGGACAAAAGGAGCCGCAGACCGCGCCCAGGAAGTCATCACCGACGAATGGGGCACCGGCCTCATCGGTTCGTGGAACACCGCCGGCTGGTGGGACCTGCCCGCGAAGCTGGGTGAGAAGGTCGCCGGGCTAGTCGGCGGCGGGGCCGGGTCGACCGTCGTCACGGACACCACGTCGATCAACCTGTTCAAGGCCGCCTCGGCGGCGCTGAAGATGCAGGCCGAGGACTCCCCGAACCGGCGGGTCATCCTCACCCAGCGGGAGAACTTCCCCTCCGATATCTACATGCTTCAAGGTTTGGCCGAGCAGCTCGGCGACGGATACGAAGTCCGCCTCGTCGACGATGGGGAGGTCACCGCAGGATTCCCGACCACGATGTCCGACGAGGTGGCCCTCGTCGTCCTCACCCATGTCAACTACCGGACCGGTCGGCTCTTCGATATGGGCACGACCACCTCGGCGATCCAATCCGGCGGAGCCATGGTCATCTGGGATCTGTGCCATTCGGCCGGTGCTCTGCCGATCGATCTGGCCGGAACCGGTGCGGACATGGCGATCGGCTGCACGTACAAGTTCCTCAACGGCGGACCCGGCTCTCCCGCGTTCATCTGGGTCGCCGAGGCGCTGCAGAACCGATTCAGCCAACCTCTGTCGGGGTGGTGGTCGCATGCGCAGCCCTTCGATATGGCTCCGGACTATCGGCCGGCCGACGGTATCCGCCGGTACCTCACGGGCACGCAGGGAATCCTGTCGATGTCCGTGGCCGAGCTCGGCCTCGACATCCACTCGCGGGCGGACATGGAACAGGTCCGGGAGAAATCCCTGGCGCTGTCGGACCTGTTCATCGACCTCGTCGATGAGCGTGTGGCCGATCACCCGGTCGAGGTCGTCACCCCACGTGAGCACGCCCATCGCGGATCCCAGGTCTCGATCCGGCATCCGGAGGGGTTTGCGGTGATGAGCGCGCTCATCGAACGCGGAATCATCGGCGACTACCGCGAGCCGGAGGTGCTGCGGTTCGGACTGACTCCGCTCTACATCGGGTTCACCGAGGTGTGGGACACCGTCGAGGCCCTGCGCGACATCCTCGACAACCGGCTCTGGGACACCCCGGCGCACAAGGTCCGCGGCGCCGTCACCTGATTGCTACCCGACGGCGGCGCAGCAACCTGGCGCCAGGTATCTGGGCCGCCGTCACCGGCGTTGGAGCATGGCTGCTCAGGTGTCCGGAGCCGCAGAGGTTTCGACAGAGGTTTCGATGACCTCGGCGTTGACTCCGAAGTACGGTTCACCCGCCTCATTTCGCGGGCGGCTGGCGGCAAGCGTCTTGAGCAGATTGCTGCCCCGCTCCCCAGTGATCGGGTCGAGATCGAGGATGGCACACCGCGCAATCGGATCTCCGATCCGCACACGCAGAGCGCCGACGTCCGGCACGTTCACCGTCACATCCCGGCCTCGCCATGTCTCTTCGATGAAGGGTTCGTCCGCGTCGAGAACGAGGGTGGCACGGAAGCGGGCGGTCTCATCAAGCAGCTCGTGGTGACCGGACCGATCGGCGAGTTCTCGTATCGAAGCAGTCGTGACGATCGACAGGCCAGCTCCGTAGATCACATCTCCACGACGTGCGCGGGCCAGTCGCACCGGCTTTCCCAGCCACTCGGAGGCGAGCTGCGAATGCGGACCGTCGGTGAGTTCGAGGTCGACCGGTCGCTTCCAGTAAGAGCAGGTCAGGCGCTCACCCTGCCCGACTGACACTCCAGAGGCAGAGCGCCCGTCGGGCAAGGTGATCGTCAGTGTGTCGTCGACGAGGGAGGTGGTCATGCGAATGAGCCGTGGGTTCTGCACGGTCTTGAGCACCTGTCGTCGTTCGACATCGACGAAGCAGAACTCACGATCGCCGATCGGGCCGTGAGCGTCGACGGCTGCTCCAGGTCGGGCCTCGTGTCGTGTGCCTTTGACGTGGGCGAAACCGAGCGATGGCACACTGAATTCCGACGCCAGCGTCGGTGACGGCGGCGCAGATACCTGGCGCCAGGTTGCTGCGCCCCCGTCAGGTAGTAATTGCATGGGGGTTGCGGCCTCCTGTGATGGCGTAGGCGCCGATGGCCACCGCTCCGATGGCCAGGACCGTGCCGCCGATGATGACGGCTCCGGGAATCGTGGCGATCGTGCCGAGCACTCCCACGGTGACTCCGGAGAAGGTCTGCATCCCCGGCCCGAACGTCGCATAGGAGCCGATGACGCGACCGCGGATCTCAGGCGGCGCTTCGAGTTGGATGATGGCCATCTCGGTCGACTCGGCGGTGATCTTCGAGACTCCGGCGATGACGAGCATGATGACCGCCACCCACAGGTGCGAGGTCAGGGCGAAGAGCAGTGCGCTCAGGCCCATCGCCGAGGCGGCCAGTGCCGCCGCAGCTGGGACGGCCCTGATCCACCCGGTCGCCTCGAGCCCGAACCCGCCGAGCACTCCGCCGGCGCCCATGGCGAAGAGCAGCACACCGTAGGTGAAGTCGCTGTCTCCACCGACCGGATTGAGGATGTCGCCGAACACCGGCATCGCCGTCTGCAGCACCGCCCCGATCGTCGTCGAGGCGAGCGCCGCCAGCAGCAGCATGCCGACGATCGCACGATTGTGGCGGACATCGATGAGCACCCGCAGCGACTGGATGAGGGTCGTCCGCGCGGTGCGCACACCTCCGCTGCGCAGATGTCCGGTGAAAGGGGTGCGGATGAGGAAGATCGTCAGCGGCAGGTAGAAGAGGATGTTGATGAAGATGCCCCATGTGGCGCCGACCCCGAGCAGCAGGGCGGAACCGACGACGGGACCGAAGAGGATGCCGAGGCTGCGGAAGGTCGAGTTGAGGCGGACCGCGCTCGGCAGCTCTTTCCGATCGACGAAGTCATGGAGCATCATCTGTTCGGCCGGGCCCCACAGACAACCGGCGAGTCCGTGGATGACGAGCAGCACGCAGGCCTGCCACAGCTGCAGGGAGTCGGTGAGGAAGAGGATCCCCCAGCACAGGGACACGACCATGAACATGATCTGCCCGATCTGGATGAGGCGGCGGCAGTCGAAACGTTCGGCCAGGGATCCCGCATAGACGGACAGCAGCAGGAACGGCAGCCAATGGCTGATGAGCTGGAACCCGACGAGCGCCGGGGATTCGAACTTCTGCCACAGCACCCAGTAGGTGATGACGTGCTCGATGTTGTCGCCCATCATCGCCGTACCCGACCCGACCAGATAGGGCGCAGTCTTCCAGCTGCGCAGGACGCTGAAACGGCGCGGACCCGCGGCACTGCCGCCACCCGCTCTGCCCGCACCCGCGCCAACCTTGCCGACGCCCACCTCGTCGCCGGAGATCTCGGAGGAATCGCTCACTCGCCTATTCTCACACCCGCAGAACAGACCGGCGCCGCGCTCTTGCCTGCTGGGATCGGAGCGAGGACAATGATCCTTGATCAAGGAGGATCATATGCCCACCGCTCAGCCGCCGTCATCCACTCGTCCGAACTCCGCCCTCGTCGTCATCGACGTCCAGAACGGGGTGATGCAGGCCGGTTGGAACTCCGATCAGGTCATCTCCACGATCTCGGATCTCGTCGACCGCGCCCGGAACACCGGCACCGAGGTGGTCTGGGTCCGGCACAGCTCAGGTGAGCTTCCGCTCGATTCCCCGCAATGGCAGATCGTCGACGCGCTCGCCCCCGCCGACGGTGAATCCATCATCGAAAAGACCCACGGCAACACCTTCGAGGACACGGACTTCGAGGAGGTGCTCGCCGGCAAGGACGTCGGCCATCTCGTTGTCACCGGTGCCCAATCCGACGCCTGCGTACGGTCGACGATCCACGGCGGCTTCGCCCGCGGTTATGACGTCACCCTCGTCACCGACGCCCACACCACCGAGGATCTCACCGAGTGGGGCGCTCCCCCTCCGAAGCAGGTCGTGTCCCACACGAACCTGTACTGGCAGTTCGAATCCGGTCCCGGTCGACAGGCACGGGTCCAGGAGTCGAGCGAGGTCGACTTCGCCAGACCGTGATCGACCCCGCTCCTGCAACCCCGCGAGTCTGCCATCATTGAGGCATGAGTGAAGACATCCGCAGCATCGAACTGACCCGCATCTCCGAGAACCACTACCGCGCCACCGCCCCAAGCGGAGCGAGCATCGAATTCGGTCGCGGCGAGGGCCTCATGACCCCCGTCGAGCTGCTCCTGGCCGCCGTCGCCGGCTGCTCATCGATCGACGTCGACACCGTGACCAGCCGTCACACCGAACCGACGAAGTTCGACGTCGCCGCGACCGCGGACAAGATCGACGAAGACGGGGCTTCCCGTGTGGACAACGTCCACCTCGACTTCGATCTCGCGTTCCCCGACGACGAGGAGGGCCGGAAGGCCGATGCCCGCATCGAACGCCTCGTCGGGCTCTCCCACGACAAGTACTGCACGGTCTCCCGCACCGTCGAACACCCCACGAAGGTCGACTTCAGCATCCGTCGCGACTGACGTCCCGATTCCGCGCGGCAGATCCTTCGCCGAGGCGGCCCGCCGTTCCGTGCAGACGTGATCGTCAGCTGTCGGCGAGCCGTTTCTTCTCGACCTCGACGTCGAAATCGGCGGCCGGCCACTGCGGGTCGATGTCCTTGAGGACATCGAGCAGCAGACGCTGCACGGCCAGCCTGGCGTACCATTTCCGGTTCGCGGGCACGACGAACCACGGCGCCGCCTCGGTGGAAGTGCGGTCGAAGACTGCCTGGTAGGCGTCCATGTAATCCGGCCACAGGAGTCGTTCGTCGACGTCTCCGGGGTTGTACTTCCAGTACTTGTCCGGCCGGTCGAGGCGTTCGGCCAGGCGCTCCTTCTGCTCGTCCGGGGAGATATGGAGCATGACCTTGACGATCCGCACTCCCGCCGCGACCAGTTCGGCTTCGAAGTCGTTGATCGCTGTGTAGCGGCGCTCGATCTCGGCGGCGTCGGCGAGTTCACGGACGCGGCCGATGAGCACATCCTCGTAGTGGGAGCGGTCGAAGACTCCGATCATTCCGGGCCCGGGCACGCGCGGACGGATGCGCCAGAGGAAGTCGTGGGCGAGCTCCTCCTCGGTCGGCTTCTTGAAGGCGGCGAGTTCAACGCCCTGCGGGTCGACGGCTCCGACGACGTGACGAACGATTCCGCCCTTGCCGGCGGTGTCCATGGCTTGCAGGACGAGGAGAACGGCGGGGCCGGAGTCCTCGTCGTGGTGCGCGGCGAAGAGTCTCTCCTGCAGATCGCTCAGTTCGGTCGACAGCGCCTCGAGATCCTTCTTCCCGCTCTTCTTGTCCCCGTCGTAACCGGGCGTCGACTGCTGGTCGACCTCGCCGAGGCGGAATCCCTCCCCGACGCGCAGCAGTGGTGCGGGGTCGGTCGTCCAGTTGCTTCTCAGCTCACTCATGCGTTCATCTTTCCAGGTGGGAATGGCCCCGTCTATACCGGCAGCTCACCGCCGAGGCCGCTGAGGCCCGTCGATGCCCGGCAGCGGGCTCTCATTCGTCAGTCCACGCCGACGCCGATCCTCCAGGTACCTTTGGTAGTCCGCTTCGCGTTCGGCGGCGGTCATCTGCGGCGTGGCCTTGTCGATGACATTGCGCAGCATCGAAAGCACCGTCAGCGCCGCCAGCCCGAACAGCGACACAGCCACCCAGATCATCGTGGTGAGCAGGCTCGGCGGATTGTCGAAGACCCTCACACCGGCGAAGAGGATGAGGAAGACGAATCCGAGGTACGGCAGCAGGAGCCACAGCGCGACCTTATAGCCGCCGATCATCATCGGCATCATCATGCTGGTGCTCCAGGCCATTCCCCCGATGAAGAAGAGCAGGATGAGGAAGCAGCTCGCAGGATCGGTGTTGAGTTCCGCCGCAACCGTTCCGGGAACGGCCCGCTCGCCGAGGAAGAACGGCCAGACCAACGCCACCAGAGTGACGATCACGGCGGAGGCGACCACGCTGAGAAGGATCAGCGGGATGAGACCGTCACGCCGGAACCCGTCGTCTGAGCGTTTGTACTCCGTGAACAGGAACGGGAAGAGAAAGGCCATCCCGCCCGCACAGACCCCCATCCATACCGCGTCGGCCTCGATGACCTGGAAGTTCTGCTGCAGCATCAGACCCGTCGAGGCGAGCCAGATGAGGAAGGTGAAGAACAGTGCCCCGAACAACGAGATCCCGAGGACGCGCAGGAAGTCGCGCGTCCATGTCGGGACCGGCTCCACCTCATGCAACGGAAGCGGTCCTGGTGGAGGCGGTCCGGCTGGTTTCTCGCTCATGATTTCATCGTCGCACAAGCACGGGCGACCGATGCCGGTATCGATGTTTCAGATCCGCCATCGCGGAACTCAACCGGTCAGACACCGTCCGACAAGCCGCGCCCTCAGTCCGGTTTCCGGAACACCGACGGCAGCTTCTTCTTCACTCGACGACCGGTGTCCCGGTACGACCATTGCCGCATCGGCTGCGGCACCCGCCACTGCAGCTTCCAGGCGAGCATGCGGAAACCGAAGGCAGCGGCCGCGATGACCAGGGAGGCGATGGCACCCAACAGCCCGGTCACCTCGGCGATGATCGTCAGTCCCGAACCGAACAGGGCGGGGATGAGGTAGAGGTCGGTGCCGCGGAAGATCGCCGGATCCTCACTGGCCACGGCGTCGCGCATGAGCCCGCCGCCGCACGCGGTCAGCGCCCCCATGAGCAGCGCCGCCGGATAGTTCGTCCCCGCCGAGAGCGCGATCGTCGTCCCGGTGACGCTGAAGAGGCCGAGACCCATCGCGTCGAAGGCGACGATCCAGATCCGTGCCCGGGAGATGTGGGATCCGATGATGTAGATGAGCAGGGTCGCGATCACCGGCGGAGCGAGGTAGATGGGTTGGCCGATGGCGTTGGGCACCCGGTCGAGGAGCACATCGCGGATCATTCCGCCGCCGATTCCCGTCATCGTGCCCAGCACCAGTCCGCCCGTGATGTCGAAATCGCGGCGGGCGGCCAGCAGCACTCCGGAGACCGCGAAGACGAACGTGCCGGTGAGGTCGAGCGCGAGGAACAGGAAGTCCTGCAGGTCCATCTCCACCTCGGCTCCTCTCATCGATCCGTGCCCGGCCCGGTGCCGAACGTGCTACCAGCCACTGTAATCCGCCGTTGGGCCCCCTGGACCTTTCTTCCCCGCCGAGGTGGCCGCGGAGTCCGACCGGCAACGCCCGAGTGCCGACTGAAGAGGCCCCGACTTCGCAGCCGGGGCCTGCTTTCGCCGAAGTGGGTGGAGAGTTCAGCTGAGCTGGAAGTTGTCCGGGTTCTTGTACGGTTCGATCTCGACGACCGGGGTGCCCTTGCCCATGAGCAGTTTGGAGATGGGGCAGCGAGCGTGGGCGCGGGCAGCGTACTTCTCGGCGTCGGTGTCCGAGACCCCTTCGATGGAGATGAACGCCTTCGGGGCGAAGTAGAAGCCGTTGCCGGAGGGTTCATTGTGCAGCTCGACCTCGACGCGCACGCGTGAGAGCGCCTCGATCTCATTGACCGCGAGGACGACCTTGAGCGTCTCGCCGAGGCAGGTCGACCAGGCCATGGCGAGGAACTGTTCCGGGTTGTTGCCTTCTTCGACCCGTGAGGTCGGGGCGGTGGGCAGGGTCTGGCCGTCTTCGACGCGCACCTCGCCCGAGGTGCCGCCGAGGTTCTCGACCTTCGCGGTGTAGATCGGCGCACTCGGGCTCTTCGGCTCATCCGCATCTCCGGTCGGAGCCTGCGGCTGGGCGTATCCGGGGTTCTCAGTCATTGCACCATGCTACGACAGGCGCGCAACAAGGTCACTGACGATTCAGTGAATGGTCAGTAACGAAAGCGCACAGACCCATCCACCGCGCCCGCGGCTCCGAATGATCACTATGAATCGGACAACCCGTGCAACCCACCGTTTCCGCGGCGCCGTGGCAGGCATCGTCGCCACCGTCATGATGTTCGGTCTCGCGGACCTCATCGCGCGTGCCTTCACCCCGAGTGCGGCACCCCTGCTCACCCTCGGTCAGGCGATCATCCCCCTGGCTCCCCCGGCAGCGATCAAACCCGTCATCGCCCTCTTCGGCGACAACGACAAGCTCGTCCTCGTCCTCTCCACCGGGCTCGGTGCGATCGTCCTCGCCGGTCTCATCGGAGCCCTGGCCGCCTCCCGCCGCCGTCTGGCCACGACGCTGCTGATCGTCGCCGGGCTCGTCCCGGTCATCGTCATCATCATCCGCCCCGAGGCGGGTGCCCTCGACCTCGTCCCCGCGCTCATCGGCTTCGCGGTCGGCATCACGGGCTTCATCCTGCTGCTGCGTCTCGGCCTACCGACATCCCCCGCCGAGGCGGCCGACCGTGCCGATGTCACGCGCGGTTCGCGGACGTCGGATACCTTGAGCCGCCGCCGTTTCTTCGGCCTGGCCGGAGCCGTCGGGGCCATCGGGGCCGTCAGCATCGCCGCTGGTCAGACCATCGTCTCACTCACACAGGACGCCGGCGCCGCAGTGGCCAAGCTGGTCCTGCCCACCCCCGCGAAGAAGGCGGCCGCGATCCCCGCGGCCGCGAGCACCGACCTCGACGGCACTGTCCCCTTCGTCACCGAGGCCAAGGACTTCTACCGCATCGACACCGTGCTCTCACCACCGGTCATCGACCCGCAGCAGTGGTCCCTGCGCATCCACGGCATGGTCGAGAACGAAGTCACCCTGACGATGGACGAGCTCCTCGATCTGCCGCTCGAAGAACACCACATCACGCTCACCTGCGTGTCCAACCCCGTCGGCGGGGAACTCGTCGGCAACGCGACCTGGCTCGGCTATCCGGTGCGCGAACTCCTCGCCCGAGCCCGCCCGAGCGCTGATGCCGATATGGTCCTCTCCCATTCCTTCGACGGATTCACCGCCTCGACTCCCCTCGGTGCGCTGACCGATGACCGCGCCGCCCTGCTGGCGGTGGGAATGAACGGCGAACCGCTCACCCCGATCCACGGTTTCCCCGCCCGCCTCGTCGTTCCCGGGCTCTACGGTTTCGTCTCCGCAACGAAATGGGTGACCGAACTCGAGGTCACTCGCTTCGATGAGAAGACCGCCTATTGGACCGACCGTGGGTGGGATGCGAAGGCGCCCATCCTCGTCGCCTCCCGCATCGAGGTGCCGGGGCCCTTGGCCAAGGTTCCGGCCGGAGACATCCAGGTCGGCGGCACCGCCTGGGCGCAGCATTCAGGGGTCGACCGTGTCGAGGTCAAGCTCGACGACGGTGACTGGACGCAGGCGGATCTGGCCGCGGAGGTCACGATCGACACCTGGCGGCAGTGGCGGGCCGAATTCGCCGAGGTGGCTGCGGGCTCCCATACCCTCACCGTGCGTGCCACGGACAAGGACGGCACGGTGCAGACTTCGAAACGTCGGGAGTCGATCCCGAACTCGGCCACCGGGCACCACCACATCCAGTTCCGCGTCGAATGACCCCGCAGCCGCCTCGGCGAAGAAATTCTCATATTTCTTCCCCATCCACCCATCCGAACCCGAAACCGCACCGAATACCCAGTACACAGCGAGCAATGGAGACCACTTCACAGCTGTGGGATCATCCGCATCACTGTTTCCAAGGAGAAGAACAATGAAGACTCTGCTTCGCACACGCACCGCCACCATCCTCTCGGCCGGCGCCATCGGCCTGTTGGCCCTCAGCGGCTGCGGAATGGATTCAGGATCCGGCAGCGACGACTCCGGCTCGGAATCGGGCAGCTCCGAATCCCAGCCCGCTGACTCGAGCGAGTCCGAGATGCCCGACGAGTCCGGCGACTCCTCCATGGCCGATGCCGACCTCGTCGGCAAGGGCTGCTCGGCCTACGCCGAGGCGAACCCGGACGGGGCCGGATCCGTCGAAGGCATGGGCCAGGACCCGGTGGCCACTGCCGCGTCGAACAATCCGATGCTGACGACCCTGACGAAGGCGGTCTCGGGCGAACTCAACCCTGATGTCGACCTCGTCGACACCCTCAACGGTGACGAGTTCACGGTCATCGCCCCGGTCGACGACGCCTTCGCCGATGTGCCCAAGGACGACCTCGACGCCCTGGCCAAGGACTCGGACCAGCTGACGAAGGTCCTGACCTACCACGTCATCCCCGGTCAGCTCTCCCCCGATGAGATCGCCGGTGAGCACGAGACCGTCGAAGGTTCGAAGGTGACCGTGACCGGTGAGGGCGAGGACATGAAGTTCGACGATGCCGGACTGGTCTGCGGCGGAGTCAAGACCGCCAACGCCACGGTCTACATGGTCGACGCCGTGATGATGCCGGAGAAGTGACCGGAACCTCCACAGTGAGAGAGCATCACAATGCAGCGGCCGGGAATCGATCAGCAGCACCAGGATCGGCTCCCGGCCGCCTTCGCTTCCTCGACGGTTCAAGCGGCTTCGCACGAACGCCGGCTGACCGTCTCGGCAGCGCACGGCCCGACCGCTGCGCGCACCTCGTTCGACTCGCTCACCTGGGAAAGGTGTGATCGGTTTCTGCATGCATGGCATGATTGGGCAATGAGCTCTGATCACCAGCCGGCGGAAACCGCCGATCCCGGCGGAGCCCTGCTGATCCGCATCGCCGGGGGCGACCGGTCGGCATTCGAAGAGCTGTTCACCACGCACTCCCGCATCCTCATGGCCGTGATCGTCCGGATCGTCAAGAGCCGAACGCTCGCCGAGGAGGTCCTCCAAGACTGCTTCACCGAGGTGTGGACGCGGTGTTCGGGATTCGACCCGACCCGAGGGACCGGCAGAGCATGGCTGGTCACCCTGTGTCGCAGACGCGCCATCGACTGCGTGCGCAGTGTTCAGTCCCAGCAGGACCGTGACCTCGCCGACGGACTGCGCACCTCCACCGAGGCGGTGGAAGGAGTCGAGCAGACCGTGATCGACCGGGCGGAATCGGATCGCACGGTCTCCGCGTTGAAGATCCTCCCCGAAGATCAGAGCAGGCCCATCGTCATGGCCTTCTACCAGGGTCTGACCCATGCTCAGATCTCAGAGGATCTCCAGGTGCCGCTGGGTACCATCAAGTCACGGATCAGAGACGGAATGAAGAAGCTGCGAGAAGAGTTGGAGGCAAGCCGATGAGCGCAGATCGTGACTATCTGGCTGCCGGGCTGGCCCTCGGCGGGCTCAGCGACTCAGAACTCGCCGAGGCTCAGGCGCTGGCCGAGTCCGACGCCGAATTCCGTGCCGAAGTCGCCGCGTATGCCGACGTCATGGCCGACGCGGCCGAATCCGATGAACCGGTCGATGTCAGCTCGGCGACTCGAGAGGCGATTCTGTCGATCCCCGAGAACCACGCCCAGGAGCCGGCACAGGAACCGGCTCCCGAGACGTCGTCAGCCGCCGAGGCGAAGGCCCCACCGGCCGGTGAGACCTCGGCTCCGCCCATCGCCGCTGATGCCTCCAACGATCCTCAGCCGGCACCGACGTCGCTGAGCGACCATCGAGAGGCACGCAGGCCCGACCCCCGCGCTGAAGGCGCAGGAGATCCACAGCCTCGCCGCATCTCCTGGTTGCCGTGGGTCGCGGCCGCGGCCGCGATCGTTGTCGCCGCCGGTCTCGGCGGGACCCTCTGGCAGCAGCAACAGCGGCAGAACGCTCTGGAAGAGGAGCTGGCAGCGACTCAGCAGCAGTTGGATGATTCTGCCCGTCTCATGGAGGCCAGTGATCTGCGTACGCACACCGAGAAGCTGCCCGAGGGCGGCTCTGTCACTGTTCTCTCTTCCAAGAGCGAGCAGCTCATCCGCCTCAGCCCCAAAGACATCGGACAGCCACCGGCCGGAAAGTCGATGCAGATGTGGGTCATCGGTGCCGACGGCCCGGAAAACGCCGGCCTGATGGCGGATGAGCCGGTGACCATCACCGGCGAAAAGTTCACCGACGGCAGCGTCTTCGGTATCACCGTCGAACCCGAGGGCGGTTCGAAGCAGCCGACCACGGATCCGATCGTCGCCATCGACCTGTAGGGCCGCGAGGAGTAGGCTTCGTCGCACCGGCGAAGGAGCTGATATGTCCGATTTCGAGTGGGACCCGGAGACCTACCTGGCGCTCATGGCCGAAGAGATCCCCGACTACCCGCGCCTGCAGACCGAGGTGGCCGCTGCGGCAGCCACCGGAGCACCTGCGTCGATCCTCGATCTGGGCATCGGCAGCGGGCTGACCGCACAGCGCGTCCTCGAGGCACTCCCGGAGGCCGAGCTGCTCGGCATCGACGCGAGTTCCGAGATGCTTGCAGCCGCCGAAGCGACCCTCAACCCCGAACGCACCGAGCTGCGGATGGGTCGCCTCGAAGATCCACTGCCTGAGGGGCCGTTCGACCTGGTCATGTCGACTCTCGCCGTCCATCACCTCTCCGGCTCCGGCAAGGCCGACCTCTTCGTCCGCATCGCCGCGGTGCTCGAGCCCGGTGGGAGGTTCGTCCTCGGAGACCTCGTCGTGCCCGCCGATCCGGCGGACGTCGTCACTCCGATCGACTGGATCGATGACACTCCCAGTTCCCTCGATGAGCAGCTGACCTGGCTCGCCGAGGCGGGACTGGCCGCCCACGTGCACTGGCAGCACCGTGATCTGGCAGTCGTCGTCGCAGAGAAACAGCGCTGATATCGTCGGCTCCCCTCCTCCACCAGTGGTGGGAAGACTGCATCGCGAATTCCCCACTGCGGCGGATACCGGCAGGCCACGGCACTGTCTAAGCTGGAAGGATGACGGAGGACAGAACGAGCGAACCACGGACCTCGGCACGCCTGTCGGCCGCGGCTCGCAAGCCGAACCGTTCCGACTTCTGGCTCGTTGCCGCCCTTACCGTCGGCTCGCTCATCTTCGCCATCCTCTATGAAGGCAGCGGGTTCTGGGAATTCAAGGCCCCTCTGTGGGTCGTCTGCATCCTCTCCGTCGTTGTCACCGTGCCCCTGGTGTGGCGTCGTCGGTTCCCGAATTTCATCGCATGGTTCATCACCACGCTCTACGTCACCGCGCAGATCCTGCAGATGATGGAACCCGGCGTCTCTCAGATCGTCCTCTTCACATCGATCTATGCGATCGGCGCGTTTCGCTACAGTCAACGTGCCGCGTTCATTTCACGCTGTCTGCTGTGCCTGGCCATCCTCATCTATGTCATCGTCTCGGCGGCCCTGCAGTTCCAGGATCTCGGCGACCTGACTTTCGTCCAGTTCGCCGCGGCTACCGGGGTGACTTTCCTGATCAACACGGTCTTCTTCGGTGGAGCGTGGCTCTTCGGCAACCGGGCGTGGAAGCAGCGGCGACTGCTAGAGGAACTCCGTGCGGCCAACGAAGAGGTCCGTGAACAGGAGCAGCAGCTGACTCGGCAGGCTCTCGACCTCGAACGCGTCCGCATCGCGCGGGAACTCCACGATGGAGTCGCCCACCATATCGCCGGGGTCGGAATCCACGCCGCTGCCGCACGCCGCAGCCTTGAGAAGAACCCCGCCAAGGCCAAGGAATCGCTCCAGGTCATAGAATCCTCGACTCGCGAGACCGTCGACGAACTCCGAGCCCTCGTCTATACGCTGCGCGAAACGGACTCGTCGACCGACGTCACCGCCGCCACGGACGGCACAGCCGCGACCGGCGGCCAAACGGCTGAAAAGCTGGCTGACGCCGCTACAGCGGCATCGACGAAAGGCAACCCCAGCCTCGGCGACCTTCCGGAACTCATCGAATCGGCCCGACGATTCGACCAAACCGTCGAGTACGCAACGATCGGGGACCCTCGCCCGCTCACTCCGATCACCGAGATGTCGATCTACCGGGTCATCCAGGAATCCCTGACCAACTGTTCTCGTTACGCGGGCGTCGGCGCCGAGGTGGATGTGCGGCTGCGCTACGGCAGCACCGATCTCGAGGTGGAGGTCAGCGATTCGCGCCCGTCACGAGGTTCGGTCACGTCCGGTTCCACTGAGACCCGGGCCGAGGTCAAGGGACTAGCAAAGAGCGAAGGATTGGGACTGGGCATCGTCGGCATGAGGGAACGCATGACAGCTCTCGGCGGAAGCCTCGAAGCCGGCCCGAAGTCCCGCGGTGGATGGATCGTGCGCGCCCGCATCCCCTATCCGCGCAGCACCGAAGATCACTTGTCCTCTGATACTCCAGCAAAGGCAGCCACATGATCCGAGTCCTCCTCGTCGATGACCAGTCGATGGTCCGCACCGGCTTCCGCACGATCCTCGAATCGGAGGACGGCATCACGGTCGTCGGTGAGGCCGAGAACGGGCAGATCGCCATCGATCAGGCGCTCGAGTTGTCGCCGGATGTCATCTGTATGGATGTGCAGATGCCGGTCCTGGACGGGCTCGAAGCGACAGAGGAGATCGTCCGCCGCGGCGCTGCCGGAGCCGTGCTCATGCTCACCACCTTCGACCGCGACGACTTCCTGTTCCGGGCTCTCGCCGCTGGCGCCAGCGGATTCCTCCTCAAGACCGCCGAGGCCGAACAGCTCGTCGACGCGGTCACCGCCCTGGCCGCCGGAGACGGTCTACTCTCCCCCGAGGTCACCCGCCGGGTCATCGAACGGTCCGTGTCGACCCCGGAGCCGGCGGCACCGAGCGCCCCTGAACTCGAGCACCTCACCGACCGTGAACTCGAGGTGCTGCGGCTCGTAGCTACGGGGGCCAGCAATTCCGAGATCGCAGGGAAGCTCTTCGTCGGTGAAGCGACCGTGAAGACTCACGTGTCGAATCTGCTGTCGAAGCTCGGCATCCGCGATCGCATCCATGCCGTGATCTGGGCGTATGAAAACGGGGTCGCAAAGGTCGGCGGCTGAGCGCCGAGCGGGCGTCGGCCCGATCCCGACCAGCTGCCTCGGTGAGAGGATCGACAGTCTCGGGGAGGGTGCCGACGGTCAGAAAGCGGACGCAGGATTTGAGAAATCGACAACGGGAGTGATATAAGTCTCAGTGAAATAGCGAAATACTATTCATCCCTCCCCACCGACCCCACCCACCACATTCACGGTCGCCCCGGCGAACGGCATCACGGGCCTCCTCACGGCCGCTCCGCTTCGCAGACCGGAAAGGCTGCGTCTCCATGCACAGTGTGGACGGCTTCGTGCCCGTCGATCCCGCCTACGACCGACTCGTACGCCGGGCCCCGACACGCAGTCGCGAGTCAGCGCAGATCCTCAGCTTCCTCGATTCCGGGCAGTCCGTCCTCGTGGTCTGTCTCCCCGGGGACGGAGCCTTGGACTTCGCCCGCTTCCTCGCAGCCGCGCTCGGTCGACCCGAGCAGACCCTGTTGCGGGTGAGTGCCCACACCACCGCCGAGGAGGTCGCCGAGTTCGTCGACGACGCCGCGCTGAGCGGAGGCCCTCGGATCATGAGCGGAGCACACCTGCTGACTTCCGAAGCCAACATCCTCATCGACCAGGCACTGCACGAGAAACGGGTGCCCGTCGCCTACCTTGTCGATGGTGATCAGCTGCGCCTGGTCCATCAGGGCGACGACAGTGTGCTCAAGCAGATCGCCGAAAGTTGGAGCGCCGGGGAGATCGGACGCGTCGACCTGGCTCCGCTCACGGGCCGCGAGTCCATGGCGCTCGTGGCAGGCCTGTCCCCGATGACGCCGCTCGATGATCTTCAGCTGCGCACCCTGGCGGCGCTGTGCGGCGGGAGGCCGTTGGTCGCGGCAGATCTCGTCGCCTGGGCGGAGGAGGATCCCGATCGGGTGCCCCGTCACTACCCGCATGCCAGTTTCGGGGCTCCATTCTTCGGTACACGCGTGCTCTCGCGCCTCGCTCCGCTGTATCCGCGGATGCGGGAAACCACACTCATCGCTGCCCGCCGCCTCGGTGATCTCAGCCCCATGCCCACTCGAACGGCCAAACAGCTCTTCGGAGAATCGGTCATCTCCCGACTCATCGACCTGCGTCTGGCCCGAGAGTTCGAGGTCAGTGGCCAGCTGTCCGTGGCTGTCTCGCCGCTGCACGTCGGCGCCATGGCCAACCAGCTCATCGGTGAGCCCGATGCCGCAGATGAGGAGAAGTTCGCGCGTCGTCTCACGAATCTGCGGAAGGCGGGCTATCCCATCGGCGAGACCGCAGAGATCAGTCTGGCTCGCGACATCATCAACGGGGGTCGCGAGATCATCAACGGGGGTCGCGAGATCGATTCCTCTGAGGCCGCACTTCTGCTGACGGCTGCACGCGTCCTCAACCGCCTCGGCGATCCGATGGAGGCGATGATCATGCTCCACGTGGTCGAGGACGCAGCGAAAGACGATGCTCTGATGCTGCTCGAATGGGAGCTGCAGTCGATCACGGCACGACTTCTCAATGGCGACCGGGCAGGAGCGATCGACCTCATCCGCGCCGGCACCGAGCATGGTCCGCTGGGCTGCGATCGGGAGGCGGTTCTGCTCGAGCTGTTATTCACATCGGCCGCGGCGATGGCAGGTGAGCCCGAATTGCCCCAATGGTGGACGGATCACCTGCGGGATAAAGTCGACCCACTCATCCCAGGCATCGCGAACCTCGTGACTTCGTTTGCCGGGAGCGGGATGACCCGAGTCGACGATGCGCGGGCGGTCGCGGACTCCCCGCAGTCGTCAGATGCCCTGCGCTTCGCCGCATACGCGGCTCTGTGCCAGTACTATCTCAAAACCGACAATGCCGATGCGCTCCGCGCCGCCGCCAAAGAAGGCTACGAACTCTGCGTCAAACTCACGACCGTCCGTCCCGGGGAACCGGTCGGCTTCACCTACACCATGGCCTGGTACTTCATGGTCGGAGCGACGGTGAATTGCCTCCTGGCCGGGATCGAACCTCAACGGTCGGAGTTCATCACTCACAAACTCCTGGAAGCCGCCAGTGCAGCCTCCACGCACAGCGGCTGGCAGCTGGATGCGACAGCGTCATGGTGCATCGGCGTCCAGCGTCTGCTCGATGGGGAGACCGATTTGGCAGCTCGGGACTACGAGGCGTTCGCAGCGTCGGTCACTCCTGCACTGCTCGCCGTCGGTTGGGGACTGCGCGACACCCTCGGACGGTGGCAGCGCAGCAACGCCCCTTACTATCGCGCCGCGTCGAACGAGGCCTCGACTCCGGCGCGGGGCTATCGCTTCCACGACGGGCTGGCCGCCTTCTTGTTGGGCCCCGGGGCGAAGAATCCCGGACCGATGCCTGCATGGATGCATACCATGTTCGCTCATGCGCGCGTCCTCGACGGCACCATCACCGCCGCCGAGGCGTGTGCGAGCCTTCCGGACGAAGCCGCTGACCTGAATCTGCCCGGGCCGCGTGCCGCGCGGCGGCATCTCGATGCCTCGGCCGCTGGGGACGCCGAGGCGCTCCTGGCCGCCGGTCTGGAACTGCGGTCCGTCGGCTACCGGGGTGCTGCCCGCCACGCCTTCGCCGAGTCTAGGGCTCTGTTCCTCGCTCAACGTCTCAGTTCCCGCGCACGCGTGGCCGGCGAAGCACTCGATGCGCTGCGTCAGCGCGCAGCTACGCCTCCGGAACATCCGCAGCCACGTGAAGACACCGCGATCTCCGATGCTGCGGCTCCGGCCGTCACCCTGACTGAACGGGAGCTCGAGGTGTGCCGACTCGTCGCCGAGGGACTGACGAATGTGCAAATCAGTCAACGTCTGATCCTGTCGGTGCGCACTGTCGAGTCACATGTGCTGCAGGCTCGAGCGAAGCTCGGTGCCGAACGTCGCCGGGACATCCCGAAGCTCATGCTCGCACTTCGCGATACCGGCAGACTCAGTGCCGTGGGCCGGACGGGGGCTTAGCCGTCTTCGTGAACTGAGCTGCCGCCTCGGCGGGGATATCGGTCACCGGCTTCCCACCTTTCGGTCGCACGGGTCGACCTGACCACCAGACGTAGATTCCGGCGGCCACGAGGCCTGCGGCCATGATGACGATCCACCAGGGGAACCCGGGCAGATCGGATTCCGCGAGCCCTGATTCCTGGTCGGCGGCGGGGGTCGGGTAGACACGTTCCGCGGTGACGAGGATCCGCTGGGAGTTGATGCCCAGGGGCGTGCACGTGACGAGGGTGACGAGGTCACGGTCGGAGATCGTGCCCAGGGATTCGGTCTCATCGGGGTCGACGACCTGAGTCCTGATGACCTGGTAGCTGAGCACCTGCCCGAAGGTCGTGAGCGTGAATCGGTCGCCCTTGCCAACCTTGTCGAGGTTCGTGAACATCGTCGCCTCGGCGAGTCCCCGGTGGCCGGTGATGACCGAATGGGTGCCTTCTCCGCCCACGGGCAGGCTGGTGCCTTCAAGGTGACCGAGTCCTTTGAGCAGGGTCGCGTCGTCGGTGCCGTGGTAGACGGGCAGGTCGACGTCGATGGAGGGAATCCGCAGCCGGGTCATCACTCCGGGTCCGCCGTCAACGAGCACATCCTCATACGCCGGAGCACCAGCGGCCGAGATGCCTTTCCCGGACGGCAGACGGTGGTTCGATTCCAGCTGCGCACCCGATTCGAGCGCCTCGTTGTACTTGTGGGCGAGCGCGATCTGCCGGGCGTTCTCAGCCTTGTCACCTTCGGTCACCCCAGCTGCGTTGTCGACGATCTTCGACTGGTCGAGCTGGGAGAACCACGCCGCCGCACTCGGGTAGATCCAGATGCCCAGACCGGTCAGGGCGATGAGCGCGATGACGAGGGAGAGAACAGGCACGCGCCAGCGGCGCCCGTCGGTGGACGGACGCCGCGTGGACGTGCCCGGCACGGCAATCTGGGTGGACTGCCTGCCGACAGGTGAATGGGTCACACCTGGTTCTTGCGGCGGTTGGCTGCGACGATGCCTGCACCACCGGCGATGAGCATGAGGCCGATTCCGGCGATCATCGCGAGCAGTTTGCCGTCAGCACCGGTCAGCGGCAGGTCGGGGTGACCCTGCTGGGTGTTGGCGAATTCGTACTTGACTGCGGCAGCGGTCTCGCCGGCCTTCACGGTGACTTCATTGATGCTCTCGTCGAGGATGTAACCGGTCGGAGCCTTCGTCTCCTTGACCCAGTACTTCTTCTCGGTGACATCGTTGTTGCCGACCCACAGGGTGATCGAAACAGTGCCGTCAGCTGCGGTCGTCACCGAGGCGACCTTGTTCTGTCCGTCCTTGTCGGAGAAGATGTCGAACTCGGCACCAGCCAGGGTGCGCGCTTTGTCGCCGGCGACGTGCTTGATGATCTGCAGCGAGCCCCAGTTGGTGCTCACGGCCGGGGTTTCGACGGACGAGTCGTTGGTGTTGACCAGCGCGGTGTTTTCGATGGTGCCGTCGCCCTGCGAGGTGACCTTCGTCGTGACGGTTGCAACGACCTTCTGCCCGGTCTCGAGCTTGCCGATGCCGGCTGCGGTGAAGTTGATGGTGATCTTCTGACCAGCTTCATCGATCGTGTAGTCGGTGCCTGCGGTGAAGCCGGCAACCTTGGCTGAGACGAAGCTCAGACGTGGGTCGAGCTGGTCGACGATCGAGAACTTCTTGATGCCGTTGTTCGCAGCCGGAATCGGTGCGGTGATCGTCCAGTCGACGGTCTCACCGAGGACGGGCGCCGAGGGGTTCGAGACCTCCTTGGTCGGTTCCGTGTTGTTCACCGAGTTCTTCGGGTAGACGTTGACGTCGTAAAGCCACTTGCCGTTCGACTGTGCAAACGGCAGGGTGACGAGGAACGGGTCGGTCGTCGACGTCGCGTTCGTCGGAGCCTTGGTCTCTTCCACGAGGTAGAGGCCCAGCGGCAGTCCGCCGAAGGTCGCAAGTCCGCCGTTCGCGGTGGTCTTCGAAACACCGTTGCCCAGCGAGAATCCTCCGCCCTTGACATCGGAGGCCTTGAGACCGCTGATGAGGTCCCAGCCTTCGGGGGTCTTGAGGTCGATGGTCTGGCCGTCCTTGGCCGTGACCTGCTTGACCGTGAACTCAGCACCGTCGAGTGGCTTGCCGAGGTTCGAGGTGTCGGTCTTCACCGATCCGTCACCGCCGTCGGTGCCATAGGCACCGTCGTACTTGTGGACGATGATCGAGCCGGTCTTTCCGGTGTCGATGTTGCCCACGTTGCTGTCGGCCTGCGCCGTGCCGGCCAGGCCGAGCACGCTCAGCGAGGCGATCGCGGCCACCGCGGTCAGACGCCGCAGAAGACCCATTTTCTTAACTTTCATTGTTTCCCTTTCAGTGCTTCCGGTTCCTGCGGCGCAGGCCCTTGAGAAGTGCGATGGCACCGGCGGCTGCGAGCAGTGCTGCTCCGCCGATGAGGTAGATCTGGCTTCCGGTTCCACCCGTGAGTGGCAGCGCCACCTGGGGCTTCTGCTCGTTGGTGTACGACCCGAGCTTCTTGTCGAGCTCGGATCCGGAGACCGTGAACGTGTGTGGGGTGTCGTCGAGGATGTATCCGGCCGGGGCCTTCTTCTCCGTCAGCGTGTAGTCGCCCCATTTGAGGCCGGTGACCGAGAATTTCCCTGCCACCGGGTCCTTGTCCTGACCGTTGCATTCACTCGCCGAGGCGGCTGCGCAGTCCTCGATGGTCAGTTCGGATCCGTCGGGTCCGGTGAGGGTCCACACCGAACCCTTGAGGGCATTGCCGGACTCGTCGGTCTTGCCCCAGGTCACGGCGCCGGTCTTCGCGGTGTTCGTGATGGTGCAGGTGACGTCGTCACCGGACTTCAGGGTCACGGAGCTCTTGTCAGAGGTGACGACTCCGGAGCCGGAGGTCGGCTTGCACACCCAGTCGGAGGCCTCGTAGCCTTTCGGAGTACCCGCCTCGGACAGTGAGTACTTGCCGGCCTTGACCTTAGCCTTCGTGACTTCGGTCGATCCGGTCTTGCCTTCGATCGTCTTGTTTCCTGAGGCGGTGTCACCGGCTGCCTTGAGTGTCCAGTCGGTGTCCTTGGCGGTGCCGGCGGCGGCCTTGTTGTCGACCTTCTTCACCAGGGTCAGCGCGGTGTCGCTGACCTTGTTGACGTAGGCGCAGTCGACGTTGTCGCCCGGCTTGATTCCGGTGAGATCGGTGCTCTTGTCGCTGGTGAGCTTCTTCGTGTCCTTCGACCCGTCGAGATGGGTGATCTCGCAGGAGCCGCTCTTGAACTCGAAGCCGTCCTGCTGGGTTTCGGAGATCGCAACCGTGGCCCGGCCGGTGGTCTTCGAGAACTTCAGTCCCCACTTCGCGTCGCCGTTAGAGTTGGTCTTATGTGTGGCAGCGGTGGGGTTTGAGGTCACCGAGTCAGTGGTGGCCGTCGCTTTCGCACCGACCGTCCAACCCTGGCCCGGCTTCTTGTTCGCACCGTTCTCGTCGACAACGTCCTTATGGATCGAGACATTCGCCGTCAGCGGAGCGTTCGTAATCGTGCAGACGACGGCTTCGCCGGTATTGGGAATGGTCACCGTGCCCGAGGTTCCAGTGCCCGAAGATTCGGCGAGTTCCTTACCGTCGACGGTGCACGAGTAGGTTCTGGCGTAGTCGCCCAGGTCGGCGCCTGTGGCTGCGGATTCGGAGAAAGTGATTTCGGCGCCGCGCTTGGCTGGCAGTGGTCCGACGATCTCGTCCTGGATTCCGGTCGCCGTCCCGGTGGTCGTTGTGGCTCCGAGTTCTGTGTCGCCCTGTTTGAGGGAGAGGCCGAACTGATCGCTCGATCTCGCGCGGCCACCCTGCACGTCCTTCTGGAGAGTGATAGTCGCCGGGGAGGAGCACGAGGCGAGGTCAGTGCTCGACCATGATCCGCTGGCGAACGACTGTTTGTTCGACCAGTTGGGCATGTCGTAGCTCGTAATGGTGTCACCGGTGCCGAGATAGGCCTTGCCGGCGGCGTCGAATGACACACCGTTGACGTTGGAGTTCGTCGTGAAGCCGGCGGAGTTCGACGAGGCAATGGTCCCGCCGTTCGCCTTCGCCAAGCTGGCCGCGGTGACGGAGAAGACGGTCGTCGTGGTCTCGGATCCCCTGACGATGAAGAGGTTGCCGTTAGTATCGAAGGCGATGTCACCGTTGGCCGCGCCACCGGAGCCGGCGCTCGTATCGATGGTGCCTTTGTACGCGATGGCATTGGTCGAGGCGTCGTAGACATAGAGCCTGAATGACGTGCCGCTTCTGGTGTAGCCGCCGAAGTAGTACCGTCCAGTGGAGAGATCAACCGCCCCGCCGATGAACCCGATTCCGCTTACGGTCACTGATTTGCCCGTAGACGCCCACTTGCCCGTGCTCGAGTTGAACCTGAAGACGGTAAGACCTGTTTCCGAACCCCCACCAGTTGAAGTTGCGCTCATAGGCATAGGTTGCAGAGCCGTCCGGTCCAATGCCCAGTCCGTTGAAGTTGCTGACGCGACTTGCAGCATCGCCAACATTCTTTGGCGATCCGCCAGAGATCTCACGTATCTGCCCCGACTGCGACACCGAATAGACGACGCCGGGCTCGCAGGTGATCGACACCGGGGCCGCCTGGACAGGAGCGGCTGGCAGCACGATGGCACCGCCGGCGGCAACCAGGAGCACAGCAGTGAGTGCAGCCCACCAGGCGCGCACGCGCAGACCTAACCGGGTCATACATTCCTCATTTCGAAGTCGAGCAAGGTGTTTCAGCTCGCTTCGGGTCCCTGAGCGCGCACGACGAAGTGCGATCGATTTCGGGGATGGGGAGAGACGAGCTGGTCGAGCGCCTCCAAGCTATGGAATCGCAGGCTCAACTTCATTGCTCGGACCCTGCCCTTCAGTAGTATTCGAGTAGTCCGCGACCATCTGAGTAGTTTCGGTTTCGACTACTCGGTAGTTTGACTTTCAATCACTGAAATATCTGTCGAGTGCTTCTCCACCGCAGGCAGGGCCGCAAATTCACCCTCAAGACTGATCCGCTCACGCCGGTCTCCGCATAGCGTTGAGACATGATCACCTTGGAGAACATCAACCGCAGCTTCGGCGGCAAGCAGGTGCTGCACGACCTCAGCTTCGACATCGGCGACGGCCGGATGACCGGCTTCGTCGGCTCGAACGGCTCCGGCAAGACCACGACCATGCGGATCCTCCTCGGCGTCCTAGCCGCCGATTCCGGGCGCATCCTCGTCGACGGCACCCCGATCACCGCAAGCCACCGCAGCGCGATCGGCTACATGCCCGAAGAACGCGGTCTCTACCCGAAGATGCCGATCATCGATCAGCTCGTCTACCTCGCCCGCTTCCACGGTCTCACCCGCCAAGCGGCGAAGAAGCGCGGACTCGATCTGCTCGAACAGCTCGAGCTCAAGGGCGAACCCACCGACACCCTCGAATCGGTCAGCCTCGGCAATCAGCAGAAGGTCCAGATCGCCGCGGCTCTCATTCACGACCCGCAGGCGCTCGTCCTCGACGAACCGTTCTCCGGTCTCGACCCCGTAGCCGTCGAACGCACCCTGGGCGTCCTCTCCGACTTTGCCTCCTCGGGTGCCCCGGTCCTCTTCTCCAGCCATCAGCTCGACCTCGTCGAACGCCTCGTCGACGATCTCGTCATCATCAACGACGGCCGCCTCGTCGCAGCCGGAACCACCACGGAACTGCGCCGCCAACGCAGCCTGCCCGAATGGACGCTGCAGACCGATGCCGACCTCGGCTGGGTGCGCGGCCTGCCCGACATCTCCGTCGTCGAACTCGACGGCAACTGGGCCCGGTTCACGGCCCCGAATGCCGATTCCGCCGAGGCGGTCCTGCGCAAAGCGCTGACCGTGTCCTCAGTGACGTCGTTCGGCCCGCACGACGTTGCCCTCAACCGTCTCTTCCAGGAGGTCACGCAGTCATGAGCACCACCGATACGACCACCGCAGCCGACAGCACCCGCAAGGCTCCAGTCAGCACGAACCGTGCCACCTTCACCACCGCCATGGGACTCGTCATCGAACGCGAGATCATGGTTCGGCTCAAGTCGAAGGCCTTCATGGTCTCGACGATCCTGTCCATCGTCCTCTTCGGTGTCCTCGTCGGGGTGTCCGGTTCGCTGCCCTCGCTCTTCTCCTCCACGGACAAGGTGGCGGTCACCTCGGCGGGGGCAAAAGCAGTCGAGGGGATCGACGATATCGAACCCGTCGCCGTCGATGACGTCGACGAGGCAAAAGCCCTGATCACCTCCGAGGAGGTCGAGTCCGCAGTCGTCGAATCGGAGGATTCGCCGACCGGTGTCGCGGTGCTGTCGCTGCGTTCGGCTCCGGAGTCGCTCATCGGCTCACTCAGCCTCACCCCCCAGGTGGAGCTGCTCGACCCGGATGCCCCGGACCCGGCGCTCACCTACTTCATCGGGCTCGGCCTCGGGCTCGTGTTCTTCATGGCCGCGATGACGTTCGGAAACACGATCGCCTCGTCCGTGGTCGAGGAGAAGCAGTCACGGATCGTCGAGATTCTGCTCGCGTCCACCTCGGCGCGGGTGCTCATGTTCGGCAAGGTCATCGCGTGCACGATCCTCGCCTTCGCCCAGATCGGCCTCACTGCCGTCGCGGTTCTCACCGGGGCCGCGATCAGCGGAAACGACCTCGTGCTCGGATCGGTGGCCGAACCGATCGCCTGGTTCGTCCCCCTCTTCATCATCGGCTTCGTCATGGTCGCCGCCCTCTATGCGGCCGCCGCCTCACTGGTCTCGCGCACCGAGGATCTGCCGTCGACGAGTATGCCGATCATGATGCTCATCTTCCTGCCCTACATGGGCGTCATCATCTTCTCGTCGAACGAAACGGTCATGGCGGTGCTGTCCTACATTCCGTTCTCGGCGGCAGTGGCCGTGCCGATGCGCGTTTTCCTCGGCACGATCGCCTGGTGGGAGCCGCTGGTCTCCCTGCTCATCCTCGTCATCACCACGCTGTTGGCGCTGCTGCTGGCGACCCGGATCTTCGAACGCTCGATCCTGCAGTCGGGCCCGAAGCTGTCCTGGGGGCAGGCGCTGCGCCGTCAACGGGGCTGAGGCCTACAGCCAACCGTTCTCCTCGGCGATCCGCGCGGCATCGGCACGGTTGCGGGCATTCGTCTTCCCGATCGCCGAGGACAGACGATTGCGCACGGTGCCGGTCGAGAGGTGGAGCGTCGCGGCCACTTCGTCGACGCTGGCCCCGTCCGCGGCCGTGCGCAGCACATCGGTCTCCCTGGCGGTCAGCGGTGAGGATCCATGCATCGTCGATTCGACGACGAGTTCGGGGTCGATGACCGACATTCCGGACATGACGCGGCGGATGCCGTCGGCGAGGTGGTCGACCGGAGCGTCCTTGACCATGAACCCGCTGACCCCGGCGTCCAAGGCCCGTTTGACCCATCCGGGACGTCCGTAGGTCGTGACGATGATGACCTTGACCCGGGGAAACTCCTTGTGCAGCGTGGCGGCGACACTCAGTCCGTCGGGTTCGGGCATATCGACGTCGAGCAGCGCCACGTCCGGACGGGTCTTCGAAATCGCCGGCAGGACTTCGTCGCCGCGGGCACACTGCGCGACGACTTCGAAGTCGGATTCCATGCCGAGCAGGGCGGCGAGCGCTTCGCGGACCATGGTCTGGTCGTCAGCGATGAGCAGCGTCGTCACGGGTCTCACCTCCGTCAACGTCGAGGTCGAATCCGGCATCGGTCTTCCGAGTGCGCACTCGCGCCCCCACGCCCGCAGCTCTCTCCCGCAGGCCCCGCAGCCCGGTTCCGGCCCCCACTTCGCCGAGGTCGAGCGTCGTGGCTGGGTGAGTGGGGTCGCCGCGGCCGGCGGTGTCGTTGCTGATGATGAGACGGTGCCTTTCGAGGGTGATCGTCGCCCGCTGCGCTCGGGCATGCCGGAGGATGTTCGTGCTGCCTTCGCGCAGACTCCACGCGAACAGTTCCCGCAGGCGGGGATCGACGACATCGACCGAGGTCGGAGCCTCCACCGTGATGTCGGCGGCCCGCAGTGCCCGGGTCGCTTCGACGAGTTCCTCGGCCAAAGAGATCGTGCGCGTTCCCTGCACCGTGGTGCGAACGTCGGCGAGCGCACCACGGGCGAGCTCTTCGATCTCGGCGATGTGCCGGGCCGCATCGGGGGACCCTACGGCTTCGAGTTTTGCCGCCAGCTGCGCTTTGAGCGCGATGACGGTCAGGGAGTGGCCGAGCACATCGTGGACGACCTGGGACACGCGCAGTCGTTCGGTCTCGCGTTCCAGACGGCGGTTCTCCTCCTCCGCCTGTCGGGCTGCTCTGGACCGGTCACCGGCCATGAGTGCCATCACCATGGCGAACCCGGAGATCGAGATCCCGAAGGTGGCCGACCAGTCGTGGCTCCACCCGGGGACGAGACGTTGGGCCACCTCGGCGACGATGAGCGTCGAGGCCGCGATGACGAGTCCGGGGATCACCCGCCGCACGGACACCACAGCGATCACAGAGATATAGGCCAGATACGACAGTGCCGCCTCGCCGACGAGGGGAACGGCCACGACGGTGATGGCGATCATGATGATGAGCGCCGCATTGACGACGATCAGGGCCTGTCGTGTGCGGTGAGCGCGGGGGTCGCGCATCGTCCGGACGAAGGTGCCCAGACCGATGCCGCCGGCGATCATGCCGAGGTAGAACACGACTGCGAAGGCGACCGTGAGGCTCACGCCCCAGAACCGCTGTGCCCCATCGAGCCGCAGCGAGGCGGCCAGCGGATAGGAGAGGAAGACGAGCCAGAAGAACGGGAAGAACCAGCTCATGAAGTTCAGCGGGCGCAGCCCGGCGGGCGAGGACCCTGCCCTCGCCCCGCCGGTGGTGTCGTTCGCGGTCACTGTGCTCCTGACGTGATCGTTGGGTTCGCGCGTCCCCTGCCGGCCCTGACGTGGTCGGCCGTCACACCCGCGAGGTGTCCCGGCGCAGGGCCAGGGCCGATCCTGCGACGAAGATCGCGAGCCAGACGAGGACACTGACGATCGCCCAATGATCGTAACCCCCGCCCAGCGGTGCGCGGGCGATTTCGCCGACTCCGTAGGCCGGAGTGAAGCGGGCGATGGTCTGCAGGGTGTCCGGCCAGATCTCCAGCGGGACGAAGAGTCCGCCGATGAGGGAGAGGATGCCGAGGACCATGCTGGCCACCTGGATCGCGTTCTCGGCGGGCAGCAGATAACCGAGCATGACGCCGAAGGCCGCGAAGACACAGGACGTGAGGATGACGAGAAGTCCGGAGGAGACGAGCGTTGTCAGGGGCGCATGGACGCCGGTGATCGCGGTGAGGACGAAGACGACGATGACGGACACCGCGCCGAGGACCATGGACACGATCACCTTGATGAGGATGTACGCCGCCGGGCGCAGCGGCGTCAGCGCCAGCTGGCGACTCCACCCAAGTGCCCGTTCGATCGCGACTTGGGCACCGCCGGTGGTCGTGGCGATCATCGCTCCGTACGTCGCCAGGGACACGGAGATGTAGAGCGCGGCATTCGTGCTGCCGAGCATCTCGTCCTTGTTCGTCAGGCCGAAGATGAGATAGAAGACCGCAGGCATGATCATCGTGAAGATGAGCGTGCGCCGGTTGCGCAGCTTCCGCAGCAGCTCGAGCCGGAGCAGGGTGGCCGAGAATCCGCCGAAGCGAGGGATCCTGCGGTCGTCGAGGGAGGAGAGGAACCTCGCCGAGGCGGTCCCCGGTGCCGTACGCACCTTCGAGGATCCGGCCGGTTGAGTCGATGGCTGGGTGGACATGTCATGCCCCTTTCGCGGTGAGACTGATGAAGGCGTCTTCGAGGGAGTGAGAAGTGATCTCGAGGTCGGTGCAGGCGTTGTCGAACAGCATCTTCGCGGCCGCATCGGAGTCGGTGGTGCGCATTCTCAGGCGTCTGGCCTGCACGTCGATGGATTCGACTCCGGCCAGGCCGCCGAGGAGGTCGACCAGTTCGGCCACGCCCGCCTCGGCGGTGGGCTCGCCGTCGGTCAGCGGCAGGGTCGCGCTCACAGTCTTCGCTGCGGCCATGCCGCGGATCTCATGGGCCGAACCGTCGGCGACGACCTTCCCGTCTGCGATGAGGATGACGCGGTCGGCGAATTCGTCGGCCTCCTCGAGGTAGTGGGTGGCGAAGAGGATCGTCTTGCCGGTCAGCGCATCAGCGCGCATCTGGTGCCAGAAGTCGCGGCGGCCGGTGACATCCATCCCGGTCGTCGGTTCGTCGAGGACGATGAGGGCAGGGTCGGGCAGGAGCGCCATGGCGAAGCGCAGACGCTGCTTCTGCCCACCCGAGCACTTCTTCACGACCGAGTTCGCGATTTCGGCGATTCCTGCACGTTTGAGAACGAGGTCGGTGTCGAGGGAAGAGGCGAAGATCGCTGACGTGTATTCGACGGTTTCGCGGACGGTGAGGTCATCGAGCAGGCCGCCGGTCTGCATGACCGAGCTGACGTAGCCGAGAGACACGGCTCGCCGAGGCGGCATGCCGAAGATCTCGACGTCTCCCGCATCGGGTCGGCTGAGGCCGAGCAGCATGTCGATCGTCGTCGTCTTCCCTGCTCCGTTGGGTCCGAGGAAGGCGACGACTTCGCCGGGGCGGATCGTCAGGTCGAGATCGTCGACGGCTGTGATGCCGCCGAAGCTCTTCGTCAGATGGTTGAGGCCGACTGCGGAGGCGGTGGCGGTTCCGCGGTGGACCGGAACGGCCGAAGCGGGCGTGTGGGTCGTTGTCTGTGAAGTCATGTTCACACACTAGAAATCAGCGCTCGCGTGCGCTGATGTCATTTGTCACCGAGTGCGGGGTGCCATTTGTCACTGGATCTCACGACGAAAGAATGGAAATTCCACCGTGCTGGCAACCGGGAATGACACGAAGCGCCGACACAGAACTGCGAGTTAACTCAGGCTTCACATTCCCTCCACTCACCTTGTGAGAAAGCTGAGTAAGTTGGAAGCCGTCTGCTCGCACACAGACGCTCACGCGCTCGTCCGAGCCCTGCCGTCGGCACGGCTCGGATCGCATCTTCGGTGAACGTCTGTGTGCTTCTCTACGAAAGGACGGCACATGGCCAGGAGAACCCTGCGAATCGCTGCGGCGACCGGCGCTCTCAGCTTCGCGCTCTTCGGAGTCGCAAGCCCCGCCCAGGCTTCGGGAATCGACGAACCCGGCGGAGCCCGCCAGCTCGACGGTGACAACACCGACGCCATCCGCGACGCGGTCGAGGACTCCGGCGCGAAGAACGTCATCCTCCTCATCGGCGACGGCATGGGCGATTCCGAGATCACCGCCGCCCGCAACTATGCGAAAGGCGCCCACGGACGCTTCGACGGTCTCGACGCACTGCCGATGACTGGGCAGTACACCACCTATGCGGTGGACAAGGACACCGGCAAACCGGACTACGTCACCGACTCCGCTGCGAGCGCCACCGGCTGGTCCTCGGGTACGAAGACCTACAACGGGGCGCTCGGTATCGACCGCAAGGGCAACCCGCACAAGACCCTCATCGAAATGGCCCGTGCGAAGGGAATGAAGACCGGCGACGTCTCGACCGCGGAGATCCAGGACGCGACACCGGCCGCGCAGCTGACCCACATCAGCCTCCGCGGCTGCTACGGGCCGGAAGAGACAAGCGAGGACTGCTCGGATGAGGCGCTGGAGAACGGTGGGCTCGGTTCAATCAGCGAGCAGATCATCAACGCTCGTGCCGATGTCACCCTCGGCGGCGGCTCGGCCTCCTTCGAACAGAAGGCCACCGCCGGTGACTGGAAGGACCAGACACTGCTCGAGCAGGCCGAAGATCGCGGCTACCAGCTCGTCGATGATTCCGACTCACTCGATTCCCTCACCGAGGCGAACCAGGATTCGCCGGTGCTCGGACTCTTCACAGAGGGCAATTTCCCCGTTCGCTGGGAGGGTCCGAAGGCCACCCACGGAGGCGGCACCGAACCGGCCGTGAAATGCAAGAACAACCCCGAGCGCACCTCGAATGTGCCGAAGCTCGATCAGCTGACGAACAAGGCCGTCGACCTGCTCGACAACGACGATGGATTCTTCCTCCAGGTCGAGGGAGCAAGCATCGACAAGGAGGATCACGCCGCGAACCCGTGCGGTCAGATCGGTGAGACCGTCGACCTCGACGAAGCGGTCAAGGCCGCCCTCGACTTCGCGAAGGAGGACGGCGAGACTCTCGTCATCACCACCGCCGACCACGCCCACACGAGCCAGATCGTCTCCGCCGGTTCGGACACTCCGGGTCTCACCCGGACACTGACCACCGCCGACGGCACCGATATGACGATGAACTACGCGACCGCAGACGAAGAGGAGTCGCAGGGCCACACGGGCACGCAGCTGCGCATCGCCGCCTACGGACCGGGTGCCGCCAACGTCGTCGGACTGACCGATCAGACGGACATGCACTTTACAATCGCCGACGGCCTGGGACTCGATCCCGAAGCCGAAGTGCCCGGCGACCCGGGCGACGATGCGAACGGCGATGACGGCTCGGCGGGCACGGATGATGCGAACGGTTCTGCCACTGCCTCAGGTTCGTCCGATACCGGCGGCGATGACAGTTCGCCAGGCTCTCAGGACTCGAACGGGTCCGAGGACTCCAACGACTCGAACGATGCCGATGCCGCCGGTGGCGGGACCGGCGCGAATGGCAGCGCCGAAGGCGGCGAAGGCAATGCCGGCTCCGGCAGCGGAGGCGAAGGCCCGGGGCTGGCCGGCGGTGGCGGCGGAACCCTGCCGCGCACAGGCGTCGAGATCGGTGCCGCGGTCTTCGTCGGCGTGGCCGCGATCATCGGCGGATCGGCTCTGATCCGCATGGCCAAGCGCCGTGGGATCCTCCCCGCCTGAACCGCGCACGATGCCGGACGCTCCCAGCGAAGCGTCCGGCATCGTCCGTCCCACTCACAGGTTCGCCTGGCACAGTGAGCTCATGGACCCGCTGGATCTGCCCCTGACCACCGACCGACTGGTTCTGCGCGCGTATCGCGAGTCCGATGCCAAGACGCACCTTCCCATCTACTCCCGCGAGGATGTCTCCCGGTTCCTCCTCCAGGAGCCTTGGACCGCCGAGGTGGCCGAGACCGAGATCGCCAAACGCCTCCCCCGCACGGGACTCGAAACAGAATCGCGTGCCCTGGCCCTGGTCATCGAGACCGCCGACGGCCTCGATTCGCTCGAGGGGTCACGAGTCATCGGCGATATCGCGATCTGGCTCGCCGACGACAGCGAGGAGAAGGCCGAGGTCGGGTGGGTCCTCGATCCGGCCGCCGCCGGTCACGGCTTCGCCACCGAAGCGGCCATCGCGGTCCTCAACCTCGCCTTCGACCATTACGGTCTCCACCGGGTGTTCGCGCAGATGGATGCCAGAAACACCGCCTCGGCGAAATTGGCTCAGAGGATCGGCATGCGACAGGAAGCGCATCTGCGCAGGGACTGGTGGTCGAAAGGCGAATGGACCGACACCCTCATCTTCGGAATGCTCTCAAGCGATCGGCAGACGGCCTGAGTGCGCCGAGAGCGTCACCTCCGGTCCGAGAACTTCGCCGGCACCGGCTGTCCGACTCGAGTTTCTGAGATCTCTGACTCTTTGCTCCAGGCCGCGTACTCTGCGGCCCTCTCGGTGTGAGAATCTGAGGTGGCCGTGAAGCCGGGCCCGTCGATCGAACGGACAGGTGGCCACGGGCAGTCGAGAGAAGAGGACAACAGACACCGATGGCTCCAGCCGACAAGGATCGCAGCGAGGCAGTGCCCACGGATGAACACACCGACGGCGGCAGAGAGAACGTCGGCCTGCGCAGGGGCCTGACTGCCCGCCACATCAGATTCATGGCCCTCGGCTCAGCCATCGGCACGGGGCTCTTCATGGGCTCCTCGGAGTCGATCCAGTCCGCCGGCCCGGCAGTGCTCCTCGCCTACATCATCGGCGGCGCCGCCGTCTTCATGGTGATGCGCGCCCTCGGCGAATTGGTCGTCCGGCACCCCGTCTCGGGCTCCTTCGGCCAGTATGCCTCTCACTATCTTCACCCCTTCGCCGGCTTCCTCGTCGGGTGGACCTTCGCCTTCGAGATGATCCTCGTCGCCGTCTTCGACGCCACAGCGATCGGCGTGTACATGGGGTTCTGGTACCCCGACGTGCCGCGGTGGATCTGGGTGCTGGCCGTCGTCTTCTTCATCGCCGCGATCAACATGATCGGCGTCAAGATCTTCGGTGAGCTGGAATTCTGGTTCGCGCTGATCAAGATCATCGCGATCATCGTCCTCATCGCCGCCGGCGTGGCCATCATCGTCTTCGGCTTCGGCATCGCCGACCACGACCAGATGGGACCGCAGGCACTGGTCGACCATGGCGGTTTCCTCCCGCACGGGTTCTGGGGGCTGCTCTCATCATTCACCATCGTGATGTTCGCCTTCGGCGGCGTCGAGATCATCGGAGTCACCGCCGGTGAGGCGCAGAACCCGAAGCGGGTGATCCCCGCCGCCATCAACTCGGTGCCGGTGCGCATTCTCCTCTTCTACGTGCTCACCCTCGGCGTGATCATGTGCATCCTGCCGTGGAACCAGATCACGTCCGAGACCAGCCCCTTCGTCGCGATCTTCGACTCCGTCGGTTTCACAGCAGCGGCGGCCATCCTCCAGGTCGTTCTCATCACTGCCGCCCTGTCGGCCATCAATGCCGATGTCTTCGGTGCAGGTCGGATGCTCCACGGTCTGGCCGAACAAGGTCAGGCACCGCGATCCTTCGCCCGCACCTCTCGCAACGGCGTGCCCGTGATGACGGTGATCACGATGATCGTCGCACTGCTGGTCGGCGTGGCCCTCAACTACCTCTATCCCGACCAGGCACTGTTCCTGCTCGGAGCACTGGCCACCTTCGCGACGCTGCTGGTGTGGCTGATCATCCTCGCCGCTCACCTGCGGATGAAGCGCGTGATCGCCCAGGAGAACCGCCTGCCCAGCGAATTTCCCATCCCCTTGTGGCCGTTCGGCTCGTGGATCACCGTGGCGTTCATCGTCTTCGTCGTCGTCATGGTCGGCATCGTCCCCGACTCACGTCCGGCCCTCTGGGTCGGCCTGCTGTGGGTGGCTGCGCTGTGGCTGTGCTACCTCGGCTTCATCCGCGGCGAGGGTCGCCGACACTACGAACTCAGCGACCGCACCGAACCGGTCACGGCGTCCGACGGCGCAGAGTGAGCGACCCGACGATGATCGCACCGACGATCCAGCAGGCGATGAAGAGCACCCGCAGCCAGATGTAGGCATCATCCTCATCGCCGGTCGAAACCGCATTCAGCGCATCGATCGCGTGCGACAGCGGCAGCCAATCACCGACGGTCTCGAGCACCTCGGGCAGCTGGTCGCGCGGGAGGAAGATCCCGCCGAGCAGGATCTGCGGGAAGACGAAGACGGGCATGAACTGCACGACCTGGAACTCCGTGCGGGCGAACGCGCTGGCCAACAGTCCCAAGGCCGTCCCCAGCAGAGCATCGGCGATCGCGACGACGAAGAGCAGCCCGACCGAACCTTCGATCTCGAGTCCGCAGATCATGGTCGCATATCCGACGGCCACTGCCGTCTGCACAATGGCGAGCAGACCGAAGGCCAGAGTGTAGCCGAGGATGAAGTCCCCGCGGCCCAAAGGCATCGACAGAAGCCGTTCAAGGGTTCCGCTGCGGCGTTCGCGCAGGGTCGCGATGCTCGTCACGAGGAACATGACGATGAACGGGAAGAGCGCAAGCATCGCCGGCCCGATCGTTGAGAACACCTCGGTTTCGTCGAAGATCCAGGCCACGAGACCGATGAGCAGGCTGGGCACGATGAGCAGCAGAGCGATCGTGCGCGGGTCGTTGCGGATCTGGACGAGGACGCGTCCCGTCGTCGCCAGGGTGCGCAGCGGGTTCATCGCCGCCCTCCCGCCTTCGCGCCATGTCCCCGGCCGGTGCGACCTCGGCCCTCTCGCGAGAGCAGACGAGTGCCGGAACCGCCCCCGCGCCCGGAGGCACCCGGCGCCGATATGTCCTTGCCGATGATGCGGAGGAAGGCGTCCTCCGCCGAGGCGGCCCCCGTGCCGGCGAGCAGATCGTGCGGAGTCGTATCGGCGATGATCGCGCCCTCCCGCATGAGCAGCAGTCGATCGCAGCGCGTCGCCTCGTCCATGACATGACTCGAGACCAGCAGCGTCGTCCCTTCCTCGGCGAGCCTACGGAAGAGCTCCCACAGATCGGCGCGCAGCAGCGGATCGAGTCCCACGGTCGGTTCGTCGAGAACGAGCAGATCCGGAGAACCGAGCATCGCCGCGGCCAGAGACACCCGGTTGGCCTGCCCGCCCGACAGCGTGCGGACGATCTGATCGGCCTGGCCGGTGAGGTCGGTGCGTTCGAGCACGCGATCGACCTCGGATTTCGGCGCTCCCTGCACACGTGCGAAGTAGCGCAGGTTCGCCCGCACACTCAGATCGTCGTAGATGCTGGCCGCCTGAGTCATGTAGCCGACCCGGTGGCGCAGGGCAGCGGACCCGGCCGGACGACCCAGCACATCCACCTTCCCGCCGGAGACGATCTGGACACCGACGATGGCGCGCATGAGCGTCGTCTTCCCGCTGCCGCTGGGTCCGAGGAGCCCGACGATCGCTCCGCGGGGCACGTCGAGGTCAAGGGCGTCGATGACGGTCTTGCGACCGCGGCGGACCGTGAGACTGCGCACCTCGACCGAATTGTTCATCATCTGTTGAATGAGACACCCGGAGCCGTCTGAGGTCAACAGTTCGAACAGTCACTGGTGCCGCACCCGGGGTGCGTTTGGCACAGGGGACACCGGGCCCGAATCCACGATGTGCCCCGGAGTATCGTGAGACCGAGCCCCGAAAGGTCTGCACAACGATCCGCCGGCACCGGCAAAGGTCTGGGAAACGGGCCTCTGTTTGGTCAGAACCACCTCGGCGGGGGTCCTAGCGTGGATGTAGCAGCAGTCGTATGAAAGGTTTTCCGGTTCACATGTTCAGGCAGTCGTCGAAGTTGGCCAATGTCCTCTATGACATTCGAGGACCCGTCCTCGAAGAGGCCCAGGCGATGGAAGCCGCCGGGCACACGATCCTCAAGCTCAACATCGGCAACCCTGCCCCCTTCGGCTTCGAAGCCCCCGAGGCGATCGTCCAGGACATCTCCGCGAACCTTCCCGTGACGCAGGGGTATTCGGACTCGCGGGGGATCCTGTCGGCCCGCCGCGCCGTCGTCCAGTACTACGAGACCCACGGCATCCACAATCTCGGCACCGACGAGGTCTACCTCGGCAACGGAGTCAGCGAACTCATCACCTTGAGCCTGCAGGCCCTGTGCAACCCGGACGACGAAATCCTCGTGCCCGGCCCGGACTATCCGCTGTGGACCGCCTCGGTGGCGTTGTCCGGCGGCACCCCGGTCCACTACCGCTGCGCGGAGGAGGACGCCTGGCAGCCGGACCTCGACGACCTCGAATCCCGGATCACCGAACGCACCCGCGGAATCGTCGTCATCAACCCGAACAACCCGACCGGTGCGGTGTACTCGCAGGAGACGCTGCAGAAGATCGCCGACATCGCCCGCCGCCACGGCCTCATCGTCTTCTCCGACGAGATCTACGAGAAGATCACCTACAACGGCGTCGAACTGGTCAACATGGCCACGCTCACCGGCGACGATGTTCTGTGCCTGACCTTCTCCGGGTTGTCGAAGGCCTACCGGGTCGCAGGCTACCGTTCCGGCTGGCTGGCGATCACCGGACCCCTGGACGAGGCGCACAGCTACCTCGAGGGCATCAAGCTGCTCGCGAATATGCGCATGTGCTCGAACGTTCCGGCCCAGCACGCGATCCAAGCGGCCCTGGGCGGGAAGCAGTCGATCGATGATCTCGTTCTGCCGACGGGCCGCCTCGGCGCGCAGATGCAGGTCGCCCACGAGGGGCTCAACGCGATCGACGGCGTCTCGGCCCACCGGGCCGACGGTGCGCTGTACATGTTCGCGAAGCTCGATGTCGAGAAGTTCGGCATCACCGACGACGAGCAGTTCGCCCTCGATCTACTGCGCGAACAGAAGATCCTCGTCTCCCACGGCACGGCCTTCAACTGGCCGAAGCCCGACCATTTCCGACTCGTCACCCTGCCCTCGGTCGAGGTGCTCACCGAGGCGATCGAACGCCTCGACACGTTCCTCTCCGGCTACCGGCAGGTCGCTCCCACGACGTGCGAGCTGCCCGTGGTGCGCGAGCATGAGGTACGCGGAGCCGCAGCCGCCGGTTGACGGCGGCGAGCGCTCGGGCGAAGCACCCATCCGATGCCGGGTGCGGCGGAGGCACCGAGCCCCTGCGACACTGGTCTCATGACAGAGATCGATGATGAGCCGGGGACCGTGTCCGCCACCGCCGTGGCCGAGATCGTCGGAACTCTCTCCCGCGGGATAGATCTGGACCGCGCTGCCTTGGCCCGCTGTTTTGAGCACCACCCCGACCTCATCGACTCCTTCTCAGATCTCTCGGCGACCATGACCCGGTGGAAGCAGAAAGATCGCGAGCGTTCGGCCCTCCTGGAAAGCGCCTCGGAGCTCATCCGCGTGCGCGACACCGAGAAGCTGCTGCAGAAGCTCGTCGACCGTGCCCGAACACTCATCGGATGCGATATCGCCTACCTCTCGCAGTACTATCCGGAGACCGACGACCTGCGTGTTCAGGCAAGTCGCGGAGCGATCTCGGCGAATCTCAAAGAACTGCGAGTGCCTCCGGGCGTCGGACTGGCGGGACAGGTCGTGCGCGATCGCGCCGCACAGTGGACGTCGAACTACGATCTGACCCGACTGCCTCACGAAAGACGGGTCGACTCCGCGGTGAAGGCCGAGCGCATGGAATCACTCCTCGGAGTGCCGATGGTCGTCGACGGCGAAGTCCTCGGCGCCCTCTTCGCGGCCAACCGCTACCCACATGACTTCACCACCGACGAGATCACCCTGCTGTCGGCTCTCGCAGACCACGCTTCCGTGGTGCTGAAGACAGCGCAGCTGATGGGAGACCTCGCAGAGGCGGCCCAAGCCTCCGCGGAAGCCGAGGAGACGGCAGCCGCGCAGGCCAGCACCCTCCAACGGCTCGTCGAGGTCGAGGAGCAGCTGACGCAGCTCGTCCTACAGGGTCAGGGGGTCCTCGCAGTTCTCGACGCCATCTCCGAACTGCTCGAGGCCGACGTGAGCGTCGTCGACAGCGGACGCCTCGACTCTCCGAACTTTCCCGCAGATGAGTTGCTCTTCGACGGCATCACTGTGGACAATGCCGACGTCCGAACGGCGCTGAGTCACAGCCGGGCGACGGGCCGAAGCGCACAGGTCGCCGGTGCCCGGCACCTATACGTCGCCTCGGTGGCGTCCCACCGCCGACAGCACAGCGCACTCTTCGTGCGTTTCAACGACGAACCGGCGGACGGCGACGCGAACATCGTCGCCCAGGCGGCGCAGACGCTCGCGCTCATCCGAATGAACGAACAAGCCCGGGCTGATGCCGAGAACCGAGTCCGTGGCGAACTCGCAGTCGACATCATTGCCGGCACTCGTGATCTCAGTGAGCTCGAAGCCCGTTCCCGAACCGGCAGCTTCAGCCTCTCCGGGCCCTGGAGACTCATGACGATTCAGGGCGACATCGAAAACGATGACCGCATCGCCGCTCGCCTGGTCCGCGTCGAGCCGCGCATTCTCATGACGCAGCGATCCCCCGGGATCACGGTGCTCCTGCCCAGCGCCGTGATCCGCGACAGGCCCACCCTGGACACCCTGTTCGAAGAGTCGGGCGCCCTCGAAAGTTCGCTGGTGATCATCTCCGACACCGATTACGACAGGAAGCAGCTGCGCACCGCCGAGGACGAAATGTGGTCGTGCATCCGCATCCTCAATTCCCTCGGCATCAGCGAAGGAATCTTTCCCACGGAGGATTTCGCGCCTTACACCGCAATGTTCGGCACCGCGCCGGAGCAAACGGAGAGATTCATGCAGCGGATGCTCGAGCCGCTGCGCCGATGGGACCGAACCCATTCAGCCGAGCTGCTCTCGACTCTGCGGGAGTATTTCGAGTCCGGCATGAGCATCCGTCGAACCGCGACTCAGATGTCAGTGCATGTCAACACCGTCAAGCAACGACTGGAGAGAGCCGATCTCGTGCTCGGTCAGGAGTGGAGGACACCGGAGCGGGCGTTCCGCCTCCAGGTCGCGCTCCGCCTCGAAAAGTTGAAGTCATCCTTCTAAGCCTCTATGTCTGGAACAGCCAAAGGCGAGCGATATTCACATCCGAAAAAGACATGGCAGATTCACGCGTGCATTGTTTGACTGATCTCTGCGGAGGAACTCCGACCGACAGCCTATGTCGGCCAATGACGACCTGACTGGAGATACACGATGGCAGTGAACAGCCGAATTGCCGACTTCCGAAACATGTCGGTCGGTGATCGCAGGAAAGCCGTCGCAGCCTCGACTGGGCTCGACGCCCAACTGTTGAGCCAGCTCGATGCGGATGCCTTCGGTCCCGAAGACGCCGCCAACCTCAGCGAGAACATCTTCGGCGTGTTCTCGCTTCCTCTCGGCGCAGCCACCAACTTCACGATCAACGGCACCGACGTGCTCGTACCCATGGCGACCGAAGAGGCCTCGGTCATCGCCGCCGCCAGCAACGCAGCACGAATGGCACGTCCGCACGGCGGTTTCTGCACAAGCTCGACCGAGCCCGTCATGCAGGCACAGATCCAGCTCATCAACGTGGCGGACCCGCAGGCCGCGCGCACACGTGTCCTCGAACGGCAAGCCGAGATCATCGATCTGGCCAATGCGCAGGACCCCAAGCTCGTCGAGGTCGGCGGCGGAGTCAAGGGCCTCGAGGTCCGTCTCGTCGAAGCGCGGACGACCACGTACGTTCTCGTCCACCTCCTCGTCGATGTCCGAGACGCGATGGGGGCGAATGCAGTCAACACGATGGCTGAGGCGGTCTCCGGAGCCGTGGCAGCCATTGCCGGAGGCGACGCACTCCTGCGCATCCTCACCAACAAGGCGGACCGTCGACTGTCTCGGGCACGGGCCGTCTTCGACAGGGATCTGCTCGGCGGGAATGAGGTCATCGACAACATCCTCCATGCCTACGAACTCGCCGCAGCCGACCCCTATCGAGCGGCCACTCACAACAAAGGCATCATGAACGGCGTCTCCGCGGTCGTCCTCGCAACCGGGAACGACACCCGTGCGGTCGAGGCCGGAGCGCATTCCCATGCGCTCGTCGACGGCCGATACTCTTCTCTCTCGACGTTCGAGAGGAATGCCGACGGCGACCTGGTCGGCACCCTCGAGATGCCCATGCCCGTCGGCCTCGTCGGGGGCGCCACCAAGGTCCATCCCGCCGCGCGCACTGCTCTGCAGATCGCCGAGGTGGCGACCGCACAGGATCTCGCCGAGATGATCGTCGCGGCCGGCTTGGCGCAGAACCTCGCGGCACTGCGAGTTCTCGCCACCGAGGGTGTGCAGCGCGGACACATGTCACTGCATGCGAAGAACCTCGCGGCCTCTGCCGGAGCGAACGCCCAGGAGACCGCGATCATCGTGGACCGCCTGGTCGAAGAGAAGGCATTTCGGTTCGACAGGGTCCAGTCAATCCTCGACGAACTCCGCTCCGGTGTGGCGCGATGACGGTACAGCTTCCACAGCGGTTCGCGGCATCGAATCTGCCGACCGAGGTCAGTGTCTGCGAGGTCAGCGCTCGAGATGGTCTGCAGTCGCAAGCACGCACGCTTCCTGTCTCAACCCGGCTCGAACTGATCCGGCGGCTCTCCGATGCCGGCCTGAAGACCATCGAAGCCGGAAGCTTCGTCTCTCCGCGGGCCGTTCCCCAGATGGCCGACACACGATCGGTGCTCGCAGGCCTCGACCTGAACTCCGAAATCGCGTTCCCCGTCCTCGTCCCGAATCGAAGGGGTCTCGATGATGCCGTTGCAGCGGGAACGAAAGACGCCTCGGTCTTCATCAGCGTCACCGAATCGTTCGCCCAGGCCAACCTCGGCGGCTCCCTCAAACACACCACAGACCGCAGCATCGAGGTGGCACGCGCAGCAACCGCGGCGGGGATGCGGGTGCGGGGCTATCTGTCGATGGTCTTCGGGGACCCCTGGGAAGGCGCGGTCGATCCTGAGCACGTCGCCACGGCTGCGCGTCGCCTCGTCGATGCCGGCTGCCTGACGATCTCGCTCGGCGATACCATCGGAACCGCGACTCCCGGTCATGTGACCGCTGTTCTTGATAGCCTGGTCGGCGCCGGGATTCCGATCGATCGGATCGCCCTGCACACCCACAACACCTATGGCCAGGCGCTTGCGAATGTCTACTCCGCGCTTCAAGCAGGTGTCAGTCAGTTCGACGCATCGGCAGGAGGGATCGGTGGCTGCCCCTTCGCCCGCACAGCGTCCGGAAACCTGGCCACCGAAGATCTCCTCTGGATGCTCCAGGGTCTGGGCATCTCCACCGGCGTCGACATCGACGCCGTGGCGACGGTCAGCCAGTGGCTGGGCAAGCAGCTCGGCATTCCGCTTCCATCCGCAACATCATCGGCCGTCCTCGGCCGGTAGTTCCATCGTTCACGTTCCCGACAGCCGTCGGCCGACAGAAGGCAGGCAATGATGCCGCAATTGCTCGAGGTGTGGAATGACACCGTCGACCCCAGACATCTCATCGGAGGAATAGCCATCGGAGTCGGGATCGCTGTCCCGGCCTACCTGATCTCAGATCAGTACTTTGCTTCCCGAGGCGACGAGACTCTGGGCCATTCCTATGCACTCCTCATCGGAATCGTCGGTTGCATCATCGGCGCGGTCATCACAGGAGTGCTGTTCAAGCCCAAGCGAGTCATCATTACATCCGATTCTGACACTCGAAATCGCCAGGAGATCCTCGACGAAATCGTCGAGGAATACGGGGACCTGGGCGACCCCCGCGAACTGCGTCCTGCGGTCCAAGAAGAGGTCCGGGCCCTCGGCCTCTTCGACGCGCTTGTCGAGAATCATGAGGCTCGCGCCCAGGAGAAGGGCGGGGAGAAGTGAGCGCAGAACTCATCGAACCCGTCCTGTGGGCAATTGGAATGGCGGTCCTTGCCGGAGTGCTCTTCACAGGGATCGGCCTGATCTCCGGCACAGACGAAACAGCCATCGTTGCACCGCTTGCGCTCTTGGTGATCCTTATTGGCGTTCCGCCCTCGGGCGTCATCGCATTCTTCCTTGCAGCGATCATTTCCAAACATATTTCCCACGCTGTGCCCACTACGCTTCTGGGCATACCAGGGGATACCACCGCCGTTCCCATGTTGCGCGAAGCTCAGCTTCTGCGCTCTTTGGGCGTCCCTCACATCGCTTTGCAGAAGGCGATCTCTGGTGGTGTCATATCGGTTGCGATAGCAGTTCCGCTGTCGATTGTCTTTGCTCTCGTACTCACGCCATTCGCTGATGCGATCGGTGCCGCCGCTCCGTGGATCTTCATCGCTGCCGCCGTCCTCGTCGCCTATACCTCAAAGGGAAAACTAGCCGCCGTTGCTGCGCTCATCCCCTTCGTTCTGCTCATCGTCGGACTCCAGGCCTTCATTATGGAACAGAAGGAAGCGACCTTTACGACGTCGTTCTTCTTGGGAATCGCCACCGGTCCGCTCATCTTCGACCTGTTCTCCGCAATGTCGCCTGTCGGCCGTCGGGCCATGCGTCAGGAAGGCAAGCGGGAGTTCAACCTTGCGCCTGATGTTCGCCCGAGAGGCGACAGGAGACTGCTTAACCCGTTCAAGGCTCTGAGCGGCAAACAACTCGCCTACACCAGCGGATCGGCAGCGATCACCAGCGCAACTTTCGTGTTCTCACCCGTGGCCATGGCCGTGCTCATGGGCGAAGCCGTCGGCAGCCGAATCAAGAATGGCTATGAGCGACTGACGACTGTCATCACTGTCAGGAATGGAACAACGGAATCGACCTATATCGCCGAAACTCTTATTCCACTGATCGCCATCGGGCTGCCGCTTTCGCCGATGGCCGCCGGTCCGGCGGCACCCCTGTTCAATGCTCCGCCGGTCTATACTCTCGACGCGGAGGCGGGGACGACGAACAATCTCCACGACCTGCTCACGACGGGTCAGTTCGCACTCTTCTCCGTGATCGCAGCGGTCATCGCCGTCGCCATCGCCTACCCCTTCGTCATGACGAACGCCCACCGGGCGGCGACCTGGGTGATGCGATCGGTCTCCCACGAGGCGATCATCGCCGGATTCGCGGCCCTCATATGCGTCATCTGCCTCTACGAAGGCGGACTGCTGGCACTCGGTGTGACGATCACCGTCGGCCTCGTCGGCGGTCTGTTCAACCGGATGATCGGCATGCACGCCGGCGTCCAGTTCATGGGCTACTACGTCGCCGTGCTCACCGTGCCCGCCATCCTCGCGCTGTGAGAAGGCGGCTCAACCCCGTGTAAAACCGCGGTGAGACCTCGACTCACCTAGCTCTGAGACCGAGCGTCACCGCCACTGCCGGGTGACCGTGCGGACGTCGGCGACCACCTCGGCGATGGCGGAGTTGTGGGCATCGACGATCGGATCGTGGCGGACGCGCACCTGCGGCCGTGCCGCCCGGGAGACGAGCAGAACGTCACGGCGGCAGTCGCTGAGCGGCATCGGGATGACGGTGATGTCCGGGTCGGTCGACAGCGATGATTCGGGGATCATCGCCACCGCCAAACCGGCCGAGATCATCCGATTGATGGCCGCATAGTCATCCATCCGCATCCCCACGCGGGGTTCAAAGCCGGCAGACAGACAGAACGAGCGGACGACCTCGTCGATGGCATCACCCGGGTCGATGCTGAACGCCCAGGTCTGTGAGACCAGAGCCGTGAGGTCCGGCCGCCCGTGGTCGTCCACGCTGATCGGACCGATGGACTTCGGAACGCACAGGAACAGCCGCTCCGAATACAGGTGCGCGGCATTGAGCGTCGCCGGAATCCACGTTCGGTCGAGGTCGGTCGACACGAGCAGCGCGAGGTCGAGGTCCCCGGATTCGAGTCGGGAGACGAGCTTCGCATGCTCGTCCATCGTCACGTCCAGGGCCGCCGTGAGTACGTCGGTCCGGTCACCGGCAACCGCCTCATCTCGGGTCTGCCACCTGGGCCGAGCCTGCAGCTGATCATGCAGACGCGGGATGACGCGGGCTCCGACGGTGGGCACCGCCCCGATTCGCACCGGAACGGCCTGGGATTCCCGCCACAGCGCCACCTCGGCGCCGAGGCGGTCGCACAGCCCCAGGATCTCCGTGGCCCGTGCGACGACGAGGCTGCCCACCGAAGTCGGGTGCGATCCGCGTGGTGAGCGGTCGATGAGCGTGGCCCCGAGCCTGCGCTCGAGATTGCGCAGATGATGATTGACCGTCGGCTGGCTCCATTGCAGCGCGGCGGCGGCCGCGGCGACGGATCCGGTGTCGGCCACGGCGCGCAGAGCGGTGAGGCCGCGGGTATCCAGAGGTTCCATTGATCTCCCCCCTTGAGTTCAATACTGACTATAGAGCAACAGAGGAAAGTTGCTATTCTCTCGTACCTGCTCGCCTCCTTAATCTGGAGGCATGACCGTGCACCAGGACTCCCCCATGCCCCCGGCCCCGCACTCCTCCTCGGGGTCACCGATGCATCCTGCCCTCACGCAGTCACGCGCGCCCTATGCCGAAGCTCTGGCGCACGCGGCCGACCGCAATTCGCTGTTCCTGTCCACCCCCGGACACGGAGGCACGACCGAAGGCATCTCCGCAGGTCAAGCCGAATTCTTCGGCGAGCACACCCTCTCCCTGGACATCCCCCCGCTCTTCGACGGAATCGACCTCGGTGCCGACACCCCGAAGGACGAAGCCCTGCAACTGGCCGCCGAGGCCTGGGGCGCCCGCCGCACCTGGTTCCTTACCAACGGCTCCTCTCAGGGCAACCGCATGGCCGCCTTGGCCGTCGGCACCCTCGGGTCCGGCGTCGTCGCCCAGCGCAGCGCGCATTCGAGCTTCATCGACGGCATCGTGCTGGCTGGGCTCAACCCCGGCTTCGTCTACCCCAACGTCGACGAGGTCAACGGCATCGCCCACGGCGTCACCCCCGACGCCCTGCGCCGGGCCATCCGCAATCACCCCGAGCCGGTGACCGCCGTCTACCTCGTGACCCCGAGCTACTTCGGCGCCGTCGCCGACGTCGAAGCCCTCGCCGAGGCGGCCCACGAAGCGGGTGCGGCACTGATCATCGACGCCGCCTGGGGTGCCCACTTCGGCTTCCACCCGGATCTGCCGGCTTCCCCTGTCACCCAGGGCGCCGACATCGTCATCATGAGCACGCACAAGCTCGCGGGCTCGCTCACTCAGTCCGCGCTGCTCCACCTCGGCGACACCGAACTCGCCGATCGCCTCGAACCGGCGCTGGCACGCGCGTTCATGATGACCGCCTCGACGAGCGAGAACGCACACCTCATGGCCTCGATCGACCTGGCCCGCCGCGAACTCATGACCTCGAAAGAGGCGATCACGGATTCGCTGGACAACATCCGCCACATCCGTGCGCAGATCGAGGCCACCGACCGCTATCACCTGCTGTCCGGCGAGTTCCTCGGTCATGCCGACGTCGTCGATATCGACCCGTTCCGCCTGCCCATCGACATCACCGCCACCGGACTCGATGGCCACACGGTGCGCAAACGTCTGGCCGAGGACTTCGACATCTTCCCCGAGATGTCGACGGCGACCACCCTCGTCGCCCTCATCGGCATCGGAAAGTCCCCGGACATCGGCCGCCTCATCGACGCCCTGGAGACTCTGCGCCGCGAAACCGCAGACTCCGCCGCCGCGCCGACGCAGGCCGCCGGCCTCCCGCCGCTGCCCATGGCCGGCCGACTGGCGATGACCCCGCGTGAGGCGTACTTCGCCGATTCCGAACTCGTCACCGCCGCCGAGGCGGGCGGACGGGTCAGCGTGAGCTCGCTGGCCGCATACCCGCCCGGGATCCCCAATGTCCTGCCCGGCGAGGAGATCACCGCCGACACCATCGACTTCCTCCAGGCCGTGGCCGCGAGCCCGTCCGGACACGTCCGCGGTGCCGCCGATCCCGGGCTCGAGACCTATCGGGTCGTCAGGAACTGATCGGCGCGCAGTCACCGCCCCGGCAGGCCCAGGCAGCCTTTTGGCACTGTCTACTCTGAACTGCTCACGTTCCTCCCTGTGCAGTTGAGAAGAAGGTGTACCGATTCGCCGCAGCGGGCTTCAGCCGTCGGCTGTGGCCGGGACGCGTTTGAAGAAGTAGAGGTTCGCCGTGACGAGGTCGGCCGCCTTGGCGGAGTCCCCCGACTCGATGAGGTCGACGATCCTCGGCAGCTCGCGAGCGGACTCGACCGCGATGGCCCCGATCTGATCCTGGCGTCGGTAGAGGCGCGACTGATCGCGCAGGCGCAGGCTGATCGCGGCGGCTCGCCCGCCGAGGCCGTGCTCGAGCAGAGCCTCATGGAACCTGCGGTCCTGCGTATAGAACTCGGCGAAGTCGCCGGCCTCGGTCGCGGCCACGGTCGCCTCGGCGAGTTCGCGCAGTCGGACGATCGCCTCGGATTTGGTCGTTGCCTCGGCGGTCTCGGTCACCGACCCGTCCGTCACCGCCTGTACGCTGTCAGCATTCAGGACACGACCGACGATGTCATCGCTGCCGGCCTCTGCCAGACTGCGGGCGGCGGGGACAGCGAGAAGAACGCGGATGGCGATGATCTCCTCGAGGTCCGCCTCGGTGATGTTGACCAGACGGAAGCCGCGATTGGGCACGGCCTCGACGGTCCCTCGGTCACGAGCGCCATCATCGCCTCGCGCACCGGGCTGAGTGAGATGCCGAGCTGCTTGGCCAGGCCCGCGGCCGAATAGATCTTATCCTCGGTGTCGCCACGCTGTGCGGCGGCCGGCTTCCAGCCGGAACAGGCCCATCAGTCTCGGGAGTGGGAGACGGGTGCGTCGTTGGTCTCCGCGGGACTCGGGGTCGCGCTCATTCCTCGCCTGGCACGCCTGCCGGACGGCTTCGATGTGGTGCGTGTGCCGCTGCGCGGTGATCCGGTGGCGTCGCGGAAGATCCTCTCGGGCGTCCGCCGTGGTTCGGGCGCTCAGCCGATCATCGCCTCGGCATTAGAGGTCCTCCGGGAGGCTGCTGAAACGGCGGCCCGCCAGGGGGCCTGATCATCCGGACCTGCGGTCGCATTCGACGCCGCTTCCTCGCGACGACGGTGGTGAGGACGATCCCGGCGATCAGCACCAGAACGGAAACCACGGCCACAACGAAACCGGTGATGAAGAAGCCGGAGGCGACATCGTCGAAGGCGTCGACGTTGCCACCGCCGCCGAGGAGGAACAGGAACATCGGAATGACGAGGATGCACAACCCCACCCCGAGGCCGAGGACTCCGGCGATGATGAGGAGGATTCCCGGCACCACGGACGGTTTCTTCGCAGGCACGCCTTGCGGCGGGATCCCTACGGGCTGGATCATCTGCGGGTGATGCGTCATTCGGGTCTCCTTCCTCTCCCCGATCCTATCGGGGACTCGAAACCACGCCATGACCTGCGCGTAGAGTTGAAGCACATACTTCGAAAGACGGGCACCACGATGGACGATATGACCTCCGATGATCGGTCCAACCAGGTCGACAGCGAATCTCAGACTTCCGCACCCGAGGACACGGCCGCCTCGGCGCGAGGTGGGACGCTCAAACGGACGATCGGCCTGAGCGAGCTCGTCTTCTTCGGACTCGTCTTCATCGGTCCTGCGGCCGCCGTCGGCGTGTTCGGCACCCTCGATGCTCGCTCGGGCGGGGCCGTGGCGTTGGTCTATATCGTCGCGACGATCGTCATGGCCTTCACCGCAGTCAGCTATATGCGCATGTCACGGGAGGTCCCCCGCGCGGGCACGGTGTTCGCCTACGCCTCGGCGGGAATCGGGAAACCGGCCGGCTTCGTCGCCGGGTGGATGATTCTCCTCGACTATCTCTTCATCCCCTCGGTCGCCTATCTGTTCACCGGGATCGCGCTGAACTCGATCTTCCCGGCCCTGCCTGTCTGGGTGTTCGTGGCCGTCGCCGTCGTGCTGACCACCGGGCTCAACCTCGCCGGGGTCAAGGTCGCCTCCCGCGTGATCACCGGGGTCGTCCTCGCCGAGGTGGCCGTCCTCGCCTTGGTCCTCGTCCTCGGCATCGCCTACCTTATCCAGCAGGGGCCGGCACGGGGATGGTTGACGCCGCTGACCGGGGTCGATGCCTTCTCCGTGACCGCGGTGCTCGCGGCCGTGTCCGTGGCCGTCCTGTCCTACCTCGGCTTCGATTCGCTTGCGACGTTCTCCGAGGAGGCCAAGGGCGGGCCGCGGATCGTCGGCCGGGCCACGCTCATCTGCCTCGTGCTCGCCGGCGTCTTCTTCGTCGCGCAGACCTGGGTGGGCAGTCTGCTCTCACCGCTGACCCCGGCGGAGCTGCAGGCAGATCCTTCGCTCGAGGGAGCCGCCTACTACGACGCCGTCGACTCGACTCTCGGCCCGTGGCTGCACTGGCTGCTCGCCTTGGCCAAGGCCGTGGGCGCGGCGTTCTCCGCGATGATCGGTCAGGCCGCAGGCTCCCGCATCCTCATGGACATGGGACGGTCCCGTCAGGTGCCGAAATTCCTCGCCGAGGTGGCCCCGAAGACCGGTGTTCCGTGGAAGGGAATCCTCGTGGCCGCCGGCGGCAATGTGATCGTGGCCGGGTGGGCGGCGACCCGCGCCGATGGTCTCGACCAGCTGACCTCGATCGTCAATGTCGGGGCGCTGACGGCGTTCATCTTCCTGCAGGCGTCGGTGGTCGGATACTTTCTCGTGAAGAAGCAGGGCAGCGAGACTCCCAATTGGTTCAACCACGGCGTCATTCCGGTCATCGGCGCCGGTCTGCTCATCGCCGTGCTCGTCAGCGCAAACCCTCTGGCCCTGGTCATCGGAGCGATCTGGCTCGTCATCGGCATTGGGGTGTTCGCAGTGAACAACCGGCGGCGAATCCACGGTTGAGCCGCTCAGGCGGCCCTTCGTCTAGCCATCGAGGAATGAGAAGGGCGGGCCGCCTCGACGATGGAGTCATCGGTCGTACTGGCGGGTTCTCAGTCCTGCAGGCGGGTCGTTCCTTCGTGGCTACCGGAGGTGTTGAGCTGTTTGGCGTAGCAGCTGTCGGGGCCGAGGCCATGCGATGAGCACCAGGACAGAGCATCATCGGGGTCGTCGTAGCCGATGCCGACGACGGTGACCCAGAAGTTGTCCTCTTTGAAGCTGCTGAAATCGCCGGACCAGATGAGCTTCACGCGGGGGAACTCTTCGCGCAGCCCTTCGAATTCTTCGAGGATCGCTTCTTCGTCCCAGGTCTTTCCCTCGGCTTCGAGGCCGACCTTCTTCGAACTCAGCTGCGGAACCCATTTGCCGTTGAGTTCGCTCTTCGCTGTCTGTCCGTCGGAGTCGGCGAGCTGTTCGAGTGCCTTCTTCGGGTCGTCGGGCAGCGCCGATTCGGTCTCGGTGGGTTCGGGTGGCTGGCCGGCCGCGGCCGAACCGTCGTCGCTGGCGGAGTTCGTCGGCTCAGTCGTGGAGGCGACGGTGTCGGGATCATCGGAGTCCTTCGAGAAGAAGGTCGCCGCGCCCCATCCGATGCCACCGGCGAGGACGATGCCGACGATGACGAGAAGAGCGATGAGTCCTCCGCGCTTCTTCTGCGCGGGCTGTCCGGCCCGCTGATACGGTCCCGGACCATAGCCAGGTGGCGGCGGGGGCGGTTGCTGGTGAGGAGGCTGGCCGACGCCGTGAGGCGGGCCGCTCTGCGAGTGCGGGGTCTGGATATAGGGGCGCTGCGGCGGAGTGCTCCAACCGTTGCCCGACTGGGGTCCTGACTGCGGGCTCGGCGGGGGTCCCGGCTGGGATCCGGGCTGCGAGGACCATTGGCTTCCCGACCGGTCGTTGACGTCCCATTCGTTCTCATCCCCGCGCCCGGGAGGGTTCGTACTCATCCGTAACTCCAGATCGATCACGCCGTATTTCAGAAAAAGTCCCAATATAGAACTTCTCTTGCATTAACAGCCTAATATAAGTTGTGAACTACACATGCTTGATCTGCTCAGTTGATTGTTTCGATTTGAACTACATTGCGCAGCTGTCAGGCAACTGCACTTGAGGACTGGGTATGCACGACGAATCCGACGAGACGACACCGACCGCCGCCGAGGATCCGAAGGATCAGACCGCCGAAGACCAGGCTGCTGAGGACCAGGAGAGTCCCGAATCGTCTGATGAGGCGGGCACCGAGGCCCCGGACTCTCCCCAGGCTCAGGAAGATGACGCGACCGAAGTGATGGATTCTGTCGGACCCGACTCCACTTCCGATCCTGCCTCCGATGCCGAGAGCTCGGAAACGATCGGTTCTGCAGATTCAGCAGGGGCCGACAATTCCGATTCCACCGAGGAGACCGCTCGCTGGGCACCGCCCGAAGACGGATCACCCACCGCCGGACAGACAGCCGACCCGTACGCTCAAGGGCCCGGCACCAACCAACCCGATCCCTACCAGCAGAGCCCCGACCAGCAGAATGCCTACCAGCAGGGCGCCTATCAGCAGGGCGCGTACCTGCAAGGCTCGGGCCCTTACCAACAGGACGCTTACCAACAGGACGCTTACCAACAGGGGCTCTACCCACAGGGCTCCGGCCCCTACCAGCAAGCCCCTCATCAGCAGGGCCCTGACCCGACCGGCCAATCCGGTCCGATGCCCTACCCTGCACCACCGGGTTACCCTGCGAACGCACCGAAGTCGAAGTTCGCCTCGGCGCTGGGGAAGGGATCCACGTGGAAAACCGCGCTGATCCCACCGGGGATCGCCCTCCTCGGCGGCATCATCGTCTCCATCATCCTCACTGCCATCCTCACGTCGATGTCGGAGTTCGACTCCGTGACGGGGGAGACCGGACTCAACCTCGACAGTCTCAACTACGCCCTGCCGTTCATCCTCATGGCGCTGTCGCTGTTCGGTTCGGCGGCGCTGCGCCTGGACATCAACGCCCCTGACAGCTTCAATGCCCAGCTGAGCATCTTCACCACCGGAGCACCTCTAGTGGTCACCATCGTCATTGTGGGTCTGCTGTGGTGGATGACGAAGATCAGCGAACGCCGATCCCCCGCGCCCAATCGGGTGTCCACGTGGATCCGCATCGGGGTCGCGACTCTGGCGATGACGCTCGTGCTCTTCCTCCTCCAGGTCATCTTCGCCGCCCGCGCCTCCGCCCTCGAAGAGGAAGGATCGTTCACCTTCTCCTTCTCCGCGGTCACCGCCCGATCGTTCTTCCTGCCGCTGCTCGTCATCCTCATCACGAGCATCGCCGGCCGGGTCGCCGGGCATTTCAAGGGCACCGAGGCGATCGGTGCACCATTCCTGCGCTGGGCCGTCCCACCTCTGCTGGTGACCTGGATCCACCTGGCCCTCACCGTGGCCGTGTTCTCGATCGTCGCGCTCTTCGTCCTGCCGCTGTCCGTCGAGATGCCGGGCCAGCTGGTCCCGCTGACGTTCGTCAACATGGGCCTCATCCTCACCTCGCTGACCCACCTCGGCGGAATCAGCGCCACCGCCCAGGGCGACTTGGGCTTCTACTCGGACACCTTCTCCGAAAGCCTCACCCTGTTCAGCCGCGAGGCTCCCGGCCTGCTGTGGCTGGGACTGCTCGTCGTTGCGGTCACCGTGCTGATCGCCACGGTCGTCGCCACCGTCACGCGTCGACCGGCCTGGACCGTGATCGAGCAGGACAAGCAGCAGTGGTCGAGTGCGTGGAAGCTGCCGGTGGCGTTCTGCCTCGTCTGGGGCCTGCTGTCGCTGCTGGCCATTCCCGCGAACATGTCGATGTCCGGATCCGCCGAGGCGGCCATGTTCTTCGGGGGTTCCGGTGCGGCTCGTGCGGGGATCGGCCCGTTGGCCTGGACCTTCCTCATCTTCGCCCTCTGGGGTGGGGTCATCGAGGTGCTCTCGCGCACGCTCGGCCCACGTCTCGCCCTCACCTTCCCCGCGGTGGCACGGATCGCCGCCGGGCGGACGGTGCACCCGCACTGGGGACCGTATCTGGGAATGAGCGAACCGCAGTTCGCGTTCGTCCATCCCGATCTGGCTCGGGCTGCAGCTCCGACACCGCCGCCGATCGCTCCCGGACCTGGCGAAGTCGGACCGCAAGGGCCCGCCGGTTATCAGGGCCAGCCGGCATCGCCGGACGCGTTCGGCTCGCAGGGTCAGGGGCAGGGTCAGCCGCAGGCCCATCCGGGAAGCCAACCTGGCAGTCATCCGGGCGCTCCGCAGCAGGGACTGCGACAGGGCCCCCAGCAGTTCTCCGCCCCGGGCGCTCCGCAGCAAGGCCCGCAGCAGGGTCCACCGCCGCCTCCGACTCCGTCCGACCAGCAGGCTTATGCCTGGCCGCAGGGTTCGGCCGGCCAGCAGTCGTACTCGGCTCCGCAGGGAATGTACGCCGCGCAGCCGTACGCGGGTCCGGCCCAACCCTTCGACAAGAAGAAGGCGAAGCTCGTCTCAGTCGTCGCCGGCGGTGCCGCCCTCCTCCTCGTGGCCGCGATCATCGTCGTCACCCAGCTCAACGGGCACATGTTCGGCCCCGAGGCGACGGTGGAGAAGTACTTCTCGGAGCTCTCCGACGGTGACGCCGAAGGTGCACTCAAGGTCGCTGACGTCGACGTTCCGCAGGAGTCACGCACCCTGCTGACCAACGACGTCCTCGGCGGCTCGAAGGCACTGCCCGACGATGTCACCGTCGAAGACGCCGAGATCTCAGGAGACACGGCGACGGTCGCAGTCACCTACGATGTCGGCGGTTCCAAGGGCAACAGCACCCTGACCCTGTACAAAGCGGGGAAGAAGGCGCTGTTCTTCGACGACTGGGCGCTCAAGAGCCCGGACCTGCTCACTCTCACCGTCGACACTCCCGGCCTCAAGAAGGTCAAGGTCAACGGAATCGACGTCGACAGCGACGGGTCGACCCTGTCCCTGCCGGCCTTCCCCGGTCTCTACACGATCGACCTGGCCGAGAAGTCCGATCTCATCACCGCCGACGCGGTCGAGGTGCGGGCGTTCCTCGGCGATGACGCGAACATGGAGGGCGAGGAGACGCCGGTGCTCTCAGCCCACCCCTCGGACGCGTTCCGCACCGAGGTCGACAAACAGGTCAAGACCCTCATCGACAGCTGCGCGAAGAAGTCCGTCGCCCAGCCCGACGGGTGCCCGTTCGGATCCTCACTGGCCGAAAGCTATGACGCCACCGGACTCACCTGGTCGATCTCGTCGTATCCGACGGTGACCGTCGCCGATGACTCCTTGGGTGCCGACCAGTACTCGAACCCGGAGGACGCGACCGGTCCGAACGGCGGTCCGGCGTGGCTGATCTCCTCGAACACGTCCGGTGAGGCCCTCGTGACCGGCACCTACGACATGTTCGACGAGTCCGAACCCTTCGATGACACCGTGTCCTTCGACCTCAACGGCACCGCCGAGATTGTCGACGGCAAGATCGTCATCACTGTCAGCGACAACCCCTGGGACTGGTGACCGACGCGGCGTGGCCCGGCCCCAGCCGGGGCACGCCGTTCAGTCCAGGGACACGCTGGTCGACACGCGGTTCAGTCGGGAGCACGTGGTTCAGTCGACGAAGATCGCCGAGGCGGTGCTGCCGATCCGTTCCACGAGCCCTCGTCCTTCATCGACGTAGGCGGCGCACTCATCGTCGGGGACCATCGCCCCACCGGTGAGCCACACCAAGTGGATGCCCGGCGCCGATTCGGCCGCCGCGTCACCCATCCGCCACGGAATGGTCAACCCGGCGGTTGCGGAGGGTTCGACATCGATGCCTTCGGTCTCGTGGAGCACGCCGACGCCTGCCCGGATGACCTCGTCGGGGACCGCGGCGAACCCGGAGATGAGCGGCCCGATCGTCGGTCCGATGAAGCGTGACGGGCGGGCAACCGCCAGCCCGTCGGCAGCAGTGGCCCCGGACAGCCCGATGTCGTGCACGGAGATGTCGCTGTGCCGACCGGTGCGCACGCCGAGGAACATCGCTGGGGCCCGACTGGGTTCGACGAAGATGCAGCGCACCGCCGTGCCGAAGACACGTCGGAGTCCGAAGGTCACTCCCCCGGGCCCGCCTCCGATTCCGCACGGCAGATAGACAGTGAGCGGATTGCGATCATCGATGGTCACGCCGACGGCCGCGAACTGGCGTTTCAGTCGCAGCGCTGCCACCGAGTATCCGGCGAAGAGGCTCACCGAGTCCTCATCGTCGACGAAGTGCGTGTTCGCAGCAGTTTCCGCCGAGGCGCGGCCGGCTTCGACGGCTTCGACGAAGTCGCCGACATGTTCGATGACGTCGACGCCGTGGTCGCGCAGCATCGTCTTCTTCCATTCCCGGGCATCGGCAGACATATGCACCGACGCAGCGAATCCGAGTCGAGCGCTCAGAATTCCGATCGACAGCCCGAGGTTGCCGGTCGATCCGACGACGATGCGGTGGTTCGCGGCGATCTCACGGAACTGAACACTCGAATAGGTGGCGGGATCGAGTACGTCGAGGCCATGGTCAGCGGCGACCGCCTCGGCGAATTCGAGCACCTCGTGGAAGCCGCCACGGGCCTTGATCGACCCGCTCACCGGCAGACTGTCGTCGCGCTTGAGCCACAGCCGTCCGACCAGGTCGGATCCGAACAGATCGTCGAGGCGACGCTGCGCCGCCGGTGCCGGCATCAGGGTCGATTCGATCATTCCGCCGCCGGCTTCCGGGAACGCCTCGGCGAGTTCGGCCGGGACCGTCGATGTCTCCGGGAAGGTCGTCGCGAACCAGGGGGCGAAGCAGTCGAACCGGGCCGCCGCGGAATCCATGACCGCGCCGAGATCGGGCAGGGCCGCCTCGGTGGGGGTGGAGCGGAGCCACGTCGTCGGTCGGCCCGATGCCAGGGATCGGATGATCTCGTCGGTGCTGAGGTCGTCAGGCAGTGCGGTCATGCACCGATCGTAGCCCGGCAGGGTGCGGGCCTCAGTTCTTGACGATCTTCTTCGCGGATTCGAGGACATCGGCGAGTTCGTTCAGCCATGTCGCGTAGCCGTCATAGGTGTAGGCGCGTTTGTCGTCCCAGGTGCCCAGCTGTCCTGCCTCGACTGCGGGCAGTCGTCTGTAGACCGGATTGTCCTCGTAGTCGGTCGAGGCGTCGTGGACGAGGACGACGTCGGCCGGGTAGTCCGACATCTTCTCCCAGGAGACTTCGGCCCAGCTGCTGTCTCCCGTGGCGTCGGGTCCGACGAGGGTGAGCCCATCTTCGGTGAGCATCTCGGCGATGCCCAGGGAGTTCGAGGTGTAGTTGATCTCTGCGGTGAAGTTCGCCAGCAGAACTGTCAGATCGTCCTGCTTCTTCGCCACAGTGCGGATGCGTGCTCGAGCGTCATCGAAGGCCTTGCGCTTGTCCGCGATATCGCCGGTCTCCGTGTCCTTGCCCAGTGCCTTCGCGATGGCCGCATACTGGGCGAACATCGCGTCGGGACTCTGCCCGCCGAGTTTGACCGGGACGAAGGGCACGAGCTCGCTGACCTGGCCCTTCACCTTCTCGTCCCACCACGTCCACCCGTCGCCGGTCTCATTGCCGTAGGCGACGAGGATGTCCGGCTCGGCGACGGCGAGGGCTTCGATATCGAGTTCCATATCGGTGCCCACGACCTCGACGCCATCTTGGTCGAAGGCCTTGCCGGGGGATTCGTTCTGTCCGAAGCCGAAGACCGCGACCGGCGTGATTCCGTACTGCGCAAGGCCGGCCGCCGAATAGAAGTCCGCGGCGATGCGCTTCGCCGGACGGTCGAGTTCGATCGTCAGTCCGTCATATCCTTCCGGCGAATACCTGAAGTTCGGGGCGCTGTCAGTAGCACCGGAAGCACCGCTTCCCGCCTCACCGTCGGCCTCGCCCCGGCAGGCGACGAGGGCGAACGGGGCGAGCACTGACAGGGCAAGAAGCTGACGACGACGCATCGAGAGCCTTTCGGTGAGCGTCCCCGCGGGGACGGAATTGGTGCGCCTGTAGTGACGCCGGGACCACCGTAGCATTATTTGGAAAGGCTAGCCTTACTAAATTAGAGTAGAGTAGCGTTGCGGATGTTCCGTCTTCCACGACAGCTGCACACACGAACAGAACGCGTCCCCGCGGGGACGACCTCACGACCACGTGGTCGCTGAGGATGCGAAGGAGTATCAGTGTCACGAGCCCCCATCGGCGCCTTCGAAGCAGAGGTCCTCGCCGTCGACGATCTCAGCCCGTCCTTCCGTCGGGTGACGTTCGGGGGTGCGGGACTCGAAGACTTCGGCCCGAACACCCACCCTCGTGATCTGCGGATCAAACTCGTCATCCCGCCTCAACGCTCCGCCGCACCGAAGTTCGATCTGCCGGCATTCCTCACCGAGCAGGAAGCCGCCGGGGTGTCCTGGTACCAGGCCTGGCTGCAGGTCAGCCCCGAGGAGCGCGGTGCGATGCGCACCTACACCGTGCGCGAATGGAACGATGCCGACCGCCGACTCGTCATCGACATGGTCCTCCACACCGATGAGCACGGCCATTCGGGCCCGGCAGCCGAATGGGCCGAGGCCGCCGAGGTGGGGCACCGTCTCCACATCATCGGCCCCTCCCGCACTTCGGAGACTCCGTGCGCCGGGATCGAATTCGCCCCCGGCGATGCCCACCAGATCCTGCTCGCCGGCGACGAGACCGCCGTACCCGCCATCGCCTCGATCCTCGATTCGCTCAAGGACAGCCGGGCCCGAGGGAAAGCCGTTCTCGAGGTCCCCAGCGCCGAGGACATCATCGACATGACTGCTCCCGCAGGCTTCGAGATCGAATGGCTGCCGCGCGGGGAGGCCGAATTCGGACAGCTGCTCGAACCCGCCGTCCGCGAGGCGGTCCGTTCGGAGACCCGGATCCCCGCCGAGGTCGGAGCCGGATCGGCAGGGTCAGCGGGCACCACAGATGGTCCGGCCCGAGAACTCGACGACGTCAACATCGACGAGGAGATCCTCTGGGATGTTCCCGCGGCCCTCACCGAGGCGGCTCAGGGAAGTTCGAGTGCCACAGAGAAGGACGAGCGTCCCTTCTATGCCTGGATCGCCGGTGAGGCCGGGCCGGTCAAACGTCTGCGCCGCTACCTCGTCCAGGAAGTCGGAGTCGACCGCAAGCAGATCGCGTTCATGGGCTACTGGCGTCAGGGCAAGGCCGAAGGCTGAGCCGCGGTCACCGCTAGGAGTGAGACTTGGGCCGATACCAAGGCTGAAGCTAACCCTGAGTTCAGGCCTGAAGCTGGGCCTGAGCCGGTGACCGCCGCAGAGCCCGCACGATCTGCGGCCCGATCGCAGTGGCCGCACCTCCCAGGCAGAGCACACCGCCGAGCGCTGCCAGCGGAGGCGGAACCTCCCCGAGAACGAGCCAGGCCATCACCACGACGATGGCGGGGACGAGGAGGCTCGACGAACTGAGCAGTCCCGCCGGCAGGAACTTCAGCGCATATCCCCAGAGATTGAAGGCGATAGCGGTCGGAACGACGCCCAGGTAGACGACCTGAAGCGTCATCTCGATGGGTGCCGCGGCCACCTCGTCGATGAGGCCGGGGGCGAAGACGAGACTGACGAGTGCACCGATGAGGATTCCCATCCAGGTGACGGTCACCGAGTCCTCCCCGGACAGGAAGTGCTTCTGCAGCAGCACGCAGGCTGCGTAGAGCACCGCGGCAACGAGGCTGAGGATAAGACCGCCGACCGTGAAGAAGCCGGTGAAGCTGGCTGCCGTGATCATCCCGATGCCGAGCAGGGAGACGAAGATGCCGATGAGCAGACGCTTCGGCAGCCCCTCTCCGAAGACGAGGCCGGCGAAGACGGCGATGATGAGCGGTGCGATATTGACGATCATCGAGGCGGTTCCGGCATCGATCGACCGCTCTGCGGCGTTGAGGACGACGACGTAGGCGGAGAACCAGGCGATGCCCCAGAGGGCTAGGATCAGCCAGACGACCTTGCCGGAGGGGAACCTCGGGCGGCGGAAGAGCATCCAGACGGAGAGCACCACGGCTGCGGCCGCGCCCCGCAGCAGCGCCATCGGACCGGGCGAGAACGCTTCGCCGGCATCGCGGATGACGACGAAGGATGACGCCCAGAAGGTCATGGTGAGCAGGGCAGCGATCCACGGGAGGACGCGGGGAGCCGTCATCTGTCGGGGACTGGGACTCGCGACTGGAGTACTGAGCGCTGATCTGTTCATAAGGATGATTATTCGTCTCTTCACGATGAAAGAAAAGCGCACACAATTGCACGACTGTACGTGATATGCGTACGGTTCAACTGTGTACAACGTCGCGCATCTGAAAACGTTCAAATCGGTCGCACTCACCGGGTCAGTCCGTTCCGCAGCGCAGCATCTCGACCTCTCCCCGTCCGCAGTCAGCCATCACCTCAAACTCCTCGAACAGGAGACGGGGCTGACGCTCTTCCAGCGACAGGGACGCGGTCTGTGCCTGACCGACACCGGTGGGGCGATCATGTCTGACGTGGACTCCGTGCTCGAGAGTTCCGGGCGCCTCGGGCAGCGCATCTCGGAGCTGCATGAGAATCGAATCGGACGCCTGTCGATCGGGTATTTCGCGACGGCGGGGACTCGGTGGCTGCCGGAACTCGTCGTCTATCTCGAGAACCGCCACCCCGACGTCACGGTGCAGCTCAATCTGGCTGAGGGGCCGTGGAACGAGTTCCACTCCGATCTGCAGGTGATCATCTCGGAATCGAAGAACCCCGAGTTTCCACCGCAGGTGAAGGGGCACTTCCTCACCGCGGATCCGTATGTGGTCGCGGTGCCGGATGACCATCCGCTGGCCGATCGTGCGGGGGTGAGCCTCAGTGAGCTGGAGAGATACCCCTGGATCGACAATGACACCGGGGACGGCCCGTGCCGGACGATTCTCTTCGACGCCTGCTCCCGCGCGGGAGTGCGAGTGCACTTCAAACACGAAGCGCACAGCTTCGTCACGGCCCTGCACATGGTCAGTCGGGGCCTGGGTCTGACTCTGCTGCCTCGGCTCGGTGTCGAACCCCTGCCACCCGGGGTGGCCATCATCCCGCTGGCAGCGCCCGAACCGATCCGCTTCATCCACGCGATCAGCGATCCGGGCCACCCGCAGCAGGACCTCATCGAGGATGCGGTCACGGCCTTGTGCGAACTCGCCACCAGCTGACGAGGGGCCAGACGGCCGAGCCCCTCCGCTTTTGGGGCGCGAGCCGGCACATGCGCCCTACGACGGCGGCCCGGCTGCCCTCAGATCTCGGCGAGCATCTTGCCCGGGTTGAGGATGCCCAGCGGGTCGAGCGCGTTCTTGACAGCCATCTGGATCCGTCGTGACCCTTCGTCGAGTTCGTTCGGCAGCCAGGCCCGCTTGAGGAACCCGACCCCGTGTTCGCCGGTGATCGTGCCGCCGAGTTCGAGGCCCACGCGCATGATCTCTGCGAACACGTCCTCGGCCCTCCCCGTCTCGACCGCGTCCGAGGAATCGAAGAACACCGACGGGTGCATATTGCCGTCACCGGCGTGGGCAACGAGGGCGATCTCGAGCCTGGAGGAGGCCCGCAGCTCGGCCAGCCGGTCGCAGAACTCGGGCACGGCGGTCCGCGGCAGGCACACATCGTCGAGCAGCTGACCGCCACCGTGGACGGTGGCGAACTTCTCATAGGCCGGCTGGATCATCCGCCGCGCGGCGATGAGTGCCGCGGAGTCGCTCGGGTCGTCGGAGTACGCGACGTCGAGGGCACCGCAGCGCTGGGCCACCTCGGTGAAGGCCGACATTGCAGCTTCCGCATCGGTCGGGTTGTCGTCGACCTGCATGATGAGCATCGAACCGGCGTCACCGTCGAGGCCGAAGTCGCCGTAGTCGTTGAGCATGCGCAGGCTTGCCCCGTCGAGGAATTCGAACAGGCTCGGCACCCCGCCGCCGGCCATGAAGTCGGCGACGGTCTGCAGTCCGCTGCGCTCATCCGGGAAGGTCGCGATCGCAGTGAACGGCTCGGGCAGGGCGGGCACGAGACGCAGCGTCGCCTCGACGACGATGCCCAGGGTGCCTTCGGAGCCGATGAAGAGATGGCGCATATCGAGTCCGGCCACGCCCTTGGCCGTCTGCGGGCCGAGGGTGGTGATGGTCCCGTCGGCGAGTACGACTGTGAGCGATCGGACGTAGTCCCTGGTCACACCGTATTTGACGCAGCAGAGTCCGCCGGCATTCGTGGCGATGTTCCCGCCGATCGATGACAGTGCCACCGATCCGGGATCCGGCGGGTAGGACAGTCCGAACGGGGCGAGGTGGTCCTTGAGGTCCTGGTTGATAATGCCCGGTTGGACGGTGACGAGGCGTTCTGCCTCGTTGACGGCCACAACGTCGTTCATCTTCGACACGTTGAGCAGGATCGCTCCCGGTGAGGCGTTCGCGCCTCCCGAGATCCCGGACCTCGCCCCCTGCGGGACGACCGGCACCCGATGTGCGCTGGCGAAGGCCATGACCTCTTGGACGTCTTCCGCCGAGGCGGCCCTGACCAGGGCGATCGCCCCTTCCCGCGGACAGAACAGGGCTTCGTCGCTGGAGTGGGCGTCGATGACATCGGGGTCCGTGGTCAGCGCGCCCGGGCTCAGTCGGGCGATGAGGTCGGTGAACTGGACGGTTTCCGATGGTGTGGCAGTGGACAAGGAGGCTCCTCAGTTCGACGGGGATTTCACACTATCGGGTGCGGGCGCCGCCTTGAGGATGAGGGTGACGATTCCGGCGGCCACCATGACCGCTCCGACGACCCACATGCCGGCGTTCTGAGTGCCGGTGAGGTCAGCGAGCCAACCGGTGATGTAGGGGGCGAAGAACCCGGACGAGTTGCCCAGCGAGTTGATGAGCGCCAGACCTGCGGCGGCACCGGCGCCGGCGAGGAAGGTCTGCGGCAGCGGCCAGAACGTCGGCAGGGCCGCGCAGATGGCCATGCAGGTGATGGTCACGGCGATCATCGTGGTGAACGGTGAGGACAGGTAGAGCGCGATCGGGATCGTGACTCCGCCGACGAACAGCGGCAGGGCCACGTGCCAGACTCGCTCACCGGTGCGGTCGCCGTGGCGGGACCAGAAGTACATGGTGACGGCACCGAAGAGGTAGGGGATGGCCGTGATGAAGCCGATCTCGACGATCGAGTATTCGACACCGAAGGTCTCCTGGAAGCCGGAGACGATCGTGGGCAGGAAGAAGCTCATGGCGTAGAGGCCGTAGACCATGCCGAAGTAGACGAAGGACAGTGCCCACACGCGTGGCTGCAGCAGGGAGCGGCGGACCGGGTAGTGGAAGGTCTCTTCTTTGCTCTTCTCCTCGGCGTCCATCGTGGACTGCAGCCAGTTGCGCTCTTCGGCACTCAGCCACTTCGCGTCCCGTGGGTGGTCGGTGAGGTAGAAGATGCACATGATGCCCAGCAGGATCGCGGGCACACCTTCGATGATGAACATGAAGCGCCAGCCCGCGAAGTTCTCGAAGATCGCGTTTCCGCTGGAGATCAGCCACGAGGACACGGGAGTGCCGACGACGCTGGACAGCGGGATGGCGAGCATGAACAGGGCCGTGGCCCGGGCGCGCATCGAGGTCGGGAACCAGTAGGTGAGGTAGAGGATGATGCCGGGGAAGAATCCCGCCTCGGCGACGCCGAGGAGGAACCGCAGGACGTAGAGCCACCCGTGGTTGGGCACGAAGGCCATGGCCGCCGCGACGATGCCCCAGCTGATGAGGATGCGGGCGAGCCAGATGCGTGCGCCGAACTTGTGCAGAGCGAGGTTCGAGGGCACCTCGAGGATGAGGTAGCCGAAGAAGAAGATGCCTGCCGCAAACCCGAATTGGGTCGCGTTCATCGCGAGGTCTTCGTTCATGCCGCCGGGTCCGGCGATGCCGAGGTTCGTCCGGTCGAGGTAGTTGATGAAGTACATCGCGATGATGAACGGGATGAGGCGGATGAGAACCTTGCGCAGGGTCCTCTTCTCGAGAGCCGAATCGGCGGGGGTCTGTCCGCTGGTCGGCGGGCTCACCTCGGATGACATGGGATCTCCTTCGATCAGGTCGGGCCACTGTGGTGGCTCAGCGGTGGCGCGGACTCGTGCCGCGGACGTGCGACAGCGGTTCGCTGCGGGTGCATCGGCGCGGCAGCCAGCGCACTACGGCAACACACTACGACAGTGCAGACGGCTGACCTAGAGTTCACGCCGAAAGTACCGAATACCGGGACGCCGCGCCAAATCAGCGCCCACGTGCACACCAACTGCTTCAACGTGCAGACGCGTAACGCAAATGCTGGCCGCACACACTTTGAAGCAGTTGCTGCGCTGTCCGGTTGCGAGTGCAGCTGCGGCGACGCGGTTACGATGAGTGCAGACCACCCGATTGCGAAGGGGAGCCGCAGTGCAGCCGATGACCGAGCTCGAGGCCGAGACACTGCGCGACTACTACGGCACGTTCGCCCGCCTCGAAGCGGCCGGCACCTCCCCGATCTACGCCATGTGGGCCGAGGGAGTGGCCGCGGACGACGCGGTCATCTCGCTCCTGCTCGAACTGCCCCGACCGAAGCGCCAAGCCAACCTCCTCTTCGCAGCGGCGCGCCACCTCGGTGCGGGCGAGGGTTCCTATGCTCAGCTGCGATCGTGGCTGCTCGAACACTGGGACGACATCCGGGAGTTCATGCTCGCCCGGTCCACGCAGACGAACGAGGCCGGCCGCTGCGCCACGCTGCTGCCGGTGCTCGCGCAGATCCCCGGACCGCTTGCGCTCATCGAGGTCGGAGCCTCGGCGGGTCTGTGCCTCGATCCCGACCGCTACAGCTACAGATTCACCGTCACCGAGGCGGCCGAACGCACCGCAGCCGACGATCGGACCGCTCACGGAGGCGCAGTTGCCACCGATCGTTCTGCTCCCGGGACGTCCGGTGCGAAGTTCGAGCAGTCGGTGACGCTCGACCCGCCAGAGGGTCCGAGCCCGGTCCTGCTCGAATGCGCACTGGCGAACACCACGGTGCCGGAACACCTCCCCGAGGTGGCGTGGCGGGCCGGAGTCGATCTCAATCCTCTCGATATCACCGACGCTGACCAGCGGGAATGGCTGACGTCGCTGATCTGGCCGGAGCATGAGGCGAGACGGGCGCGCCTCCTCGCCGCCGCCTCGATTGCAGCTGCCGATCCCCCGCACCTCGTCCGCGGCGACCTGCTTGAGACCGTCGAATCTCTGCTCGCCGAAGTGCCCTCCGGAACCCAGCCGGTCGTCTTCCACAGTGCGGTGCTCGCCTATGTCGATGCCGAGGCACGTGCCCGCTTCGCCGCCCTCATGCAATCACGCGACGACGTCGTATGGATCAGCAATGAGGGAGCCGGAGTCCTCCCTGACACTCGCGCGCAACTCGAGACACTCGGGATTGAGCCCGATGGGCGATTCGTGCTCAGCGTCGACGGCCGAGCTCTCGCCCTGACCGGTCCTCACGGGCAGAGCTTCACCGGACTGTCACAGGCCCGCTGATTGGTCCACCCGCTTCGAACAAGTCACAACATGGTGCCGAATTCGCGCCCACGTGCACACCAGCTGGCTCAACGTGCAGGCGCATAACGCAAATGCTGCGCGCACACACTTTGAAGCAGTTGTTGCGCTGCAAGCCCCGCCCCGCTCACGCCCAACCGACGACGAGGCGGGCCGCCTCGGCGGGGATCATCGGGTCGACGCCGGTGAGGTCGGCGAAACGGCGCAGGCGATTGGCCACAGTGTTGCGGTGGCAGAACAGCCGCTCGGCCGACGCGCCGATGCTCCCCGTCGCCAGATACACCTGCACCGCCTCGATGAGACGCTCTCGCTCGACCGGCCCGCACTCACCCAACGCCGATTCGACATCGGCGAGGATCGGGTTGCCCGCGGCATTGAGCGACCGAGCGGCCAACCGTGCCCATCCGCGCCTCCATGTCATCGCAGACGTCTCATCAGCGGCGATGACGTCGGCGAGGTCACGCGCGGTCAACGCCGACCGCCGCAGGGCCCCGATTCCTTCGGCGCGGACGTACCCCACCCTGGCCTCGGCGATCCTGCCGGCGAGCGCCCCCAGCGAATGACCGACTCCGCCCCCGCCGGGATCGGAAACATGGCCCACGCCTTCTGGAGCCTGCGTGAAGGCGATGAGAACCTCGCCGAGGTGGTGCGCGAACATGGTTCCGCCCGCGCGGACATGATCGGAGATGATCACCCGCAGGGCCCGGACATCGTCCCCGGTGGCAGCGATGACGAGCAGCGGGCAGTCGACGTCGAGACCGAGCCCGGTCGCGATCGTCGACAGTCGTTCGCCGGTCGGGTCCGGATCCTCGAACAGACTGGCGATGAGGCCGGCGTGCACCGAGTACTCCTCGGCCCGCATCCGCGCGAGCTCGGCCGTGTAGGCCTGTTGGACCTGGGAGACGTATTCGTCGACCGTGGACAGCACGATGCCCGTGTGGCGGATGACCAACTCCGCATCGTCCTGGGTCGCCACCCGAGTGAGCACCTCCCAGAGCACGCTGAAGTCGAGGCGGATCGCCGTCATCAGCGCCTCGAGCGGGATGCCGGCCCGGGCCCGGGAGACCCCGACCTCCGTCGAGACAGTCACAGGCCCGTCGAATCCTCCTGCGCGCAGTCCTTCGATGAGGGTACGGAACGAATCACGCCCGGTCCGACGAAGTTCCGAGACCGGGATCGGCGCGGGATCATAGCCGGGAACGCGGACGACACGGGCCATGAAGCGATCGGTCAGCTCGTCGAGGTCGAGGGCATCGAGGAGCTCGAGCCATCGGGCCGCGTCTCCCGGAAGCGGACGATCGCGGAGTCGGCGGTCACGATAGGCAGTCATCACCCCACAATATGTGCAGATGCACAATCCTGCTGTCCTGTTCGGCGACAAATGTGTCTGGAAAGAGACGTACGACACTCGGTAAGGTCGATATCTGCCGGTCACACACCACCGAATGCGACCGGTCCGAACGACTCGACCGACACCGGACCCGTATGGGCCCACCGGCCCAGCCGCCGACCGGCGGAGCCGCGGACCGCGTCCCGATCCTCAACGGAGCACACTATGAGCGAGCAGAAAACCACGGCGTCCGCCGAGGCCAGCGCCACAACAGAACTGAGCATCAAGGACGCGAACAAGGTGGCCGCCGGCGCGCTGATCGGCACCGCCCTCGAGTGGTACGACTTCTTCCTCTTCTCGGCCGCGGCCGCCCTGATCTTCAATGTCCAGTACTTCACCAGCGAGAACGCCACCGCAGCCGCGCTGGCCTCCTTCGCGACCTTCGGTGTGGGTCTGGCCGCTCGCCCGATCGGCGGTCTCATCTTCGGCCGCATGGGCGACAAGGTCGGCCGTCGTCGGGTCCTCATGATCACGATCGTCGGCATCGGCGTCGTCACCGGCCTCATCGGCCTGCTGCCGACCTATGCGGCCATCGGGTTCGCCGCTCCTGCCCTGCTCGTCCTCCTCCGCATCTTCCAGGGTCTCTTCGTCGGCGGCGAATGGTCGGGGGCGATGACCCTCGTCGTCGAGAACGCGCCCCTGCACCTGCGCGCCCGCTATGCGGCGATCCCGCAGATCGGCTCGCCCATCGGCACGATCCTGTCCTCGGGCGGATTCTTCGTCTTCACCCTCATCCTGTCCCAGGACAGCTTCCACTCGTGGGGCTGGCGCATTCCGTTCCTCGTCGCCATCCCGCTCCTCCTCGTCGCCGTCTACATCCGCAGCCGCCTCGAGGAGTCGCCGGTCTTCCGCCAGTTGGAGGAGTCGGGCGAGGTCGAGAAGAGCCCGATCACCACGACCTTCCGCGACTCGTGGAAGCAGATCATCATCGGCATGGCCGCAGCCCTCCTCGGCGTCGGCGGTTTCTACCTCGTCACCGCATTCTGCGTCTGGTACGGCGTCAACGTCCTCGGCTATGACGATTCGCTCCTGCTGCTCGGCAGCATGGTCGCCGCCGCCGTCGAGATCTTCGTCCTGATCTGTGGCGGCATGCTCGGCACGAAGTACGGTGCCAGCCGGGTCATCCTCTGGGGCGGTGTCGCCTCGGCAGTGGTCGCCGTTCCGGCCTTCTTCATGTTCGAGTCCGGGGTCCCCGCACTCGTCGTCATCGCCATGACCCTCGCGGTCGGCACACTGTCCCTTCCCTACGCGGCCTCGGGTACCGTGATGACCGGCCTGTTCCCGGCGACCACCCGGTACACGGGCGTGAGCATGTCCCAGAATGCCGCGGGCATGATCTCCGGATTCATCCCCCTGCTCGCGACCGGCTTCGTCGCCTCGGCGGGCGATCACTGGTGGCCGGCCGCCGCGATGCTCGCCTTCCTGTCCCTGTTCACCGCTTTCGCCGGCGCCATCGCCCCGAAGCTGAGCGTCGATCTGCCCGGCTTCAAGCACTGAGAACCGTTCGACCCCCGAAAGGACACCCGATGTCGCGTTCCGCCGGCCACCTCATCGTCGACACCCTGGAGAGCGCGGGCATCGAACGCGTCTACGCGGTCCCCGGCGAGTCCTACCTCGACGTCCTCGACGGACTGTATGACGCGAACATCGAGACCGTCGTGTGCCGGCAGGAGGGCGGTGCGGGGTTCATGGCGCTGGCCGAATCCCGGCTGACCGGCCGTCCCGGAATCGCCATGGTCACCCGCGGTCCCGGGGCGGCGAATGCGATGATCTCCGTCCACACCGCCTGGCAGGACGCGACCGCGCTCGTCCTCTTCGTCGGCCTCGTCCCCCTCAACGATCGATCCCGCGAATCCTTCCAGGAGTTCAGCCTGCCCGAATGGTTCTCCTCGACGGCGAAGCGCGTGCTCACCATCGATGACGAGGCCCGTTCCGGTGAGATCACCGCCGACGCCCTGCGCATCGCCGCCTCCGGTCGCCCCGGCCCCGTCGTCGTCGGCCTGCCCGAAGACGTCCTCGTCCGTCTCACCGAGTCCCCCACCCCGACACTCGCCGAGGTGGCCCCACCGACCCCGGCCCCCGCCGTCATCGACGGGTTGGCTTCTCGGATCGCGGCGGCCGAGCGTCCCGCGTTCGTCCTCGGCGGGGATGGGTGGCACAACGGGTGCGGCGCTGAGCTGGCCGGTCTGGCCGCCTCGGCGGGGGTGCCGATCTTCTGCGATTGGCGCGCCTACGATGCGATTCCGCATTCCTCGCCGGCGTGGGCCGGCTGGCTCGGCTACGGTCGCGCCGATGCCGTGGCGGCCGGTTTCGCCGAGGCGGACCTCGTCGTCTTCGTCGGCTGCACCCGGTCCGACGTCTTGAGCGACGGGTACACGATCGGCTTCGACGCCGAAACCGTGCTCGTCTCCCTCGACATGGAGGCCACCCAGCACGCAGGGCGCATCGATGAGCACATCATTGCCTCCCCGGATTCCTTCACGCAGGCCCTGACCAGGAACGATGCCGGTGGCGCTCGCGATCCCGGGCAGCTGCGCGGGACTCGGACGGATGAGTGGATGCAGTCACGTGCCGACGTGCAGTCCCGGTTCGCCGCGCACCGCGCCGACGCCGAGGCGGCACCGGAGAACGCGAACCGTGCCGGGGTCGATCTCGGGGTGGCGTTCGGGATTCTCGATGACCGCCTCGGCGGGGATGCGATCCTCACCTATGGAGCCGGCAATGCGACGATCTGGGGGCACCGGTTCATCCGGCATGAGCGCCCGGCCGGCCTCGTCGGAGCCCGCAACGGGGCGATGGGCCTCGCCGTTCCCGCCGCAGTGGCGGCCTCTCTGGCGTACCCGGAACGGCGTGCGGTCGCGATCTGCGGCGATGGGGACTTCCTCATGAACGGCCAGGAGATCGCCACGGCCTTCGCCCACGGCGGGACACCGCTCATCATCGTCGTCGACAACGGTGTGTACGGCACGATCGTGTCCCACCAGGAGAACCACTATCCCGGGCGGCCCTCGGGCACGCGGATGGTCAACCCGAACTTCGCGGCGTGGATGTCGGCATTCGATCTCGGCAGCTCCGGGGTCGCCTCGGCGAGGGTCTCCGGCTCTGTTCCACCGGGAGCAGACGGCACTGCGACGGGTGCGGGAATGGTCGGCAACGGCGAGCGCGTCGAGGCCACCGAGGACTTCGCAGCCGCGCTCGACCGGGCCTTGGCCCACGACGGGCCCGCCCTCATCCATGTGCTCATCGACCCGGCGACGATGCCTCCGGCCGCCGACGAGACCGCCTGACAGCTCTCCGAAAGGACCCCTCATGACCGTTTCACCCTCCCTGATCAGCGCCGATCGCGAAGCCGAGTTCCTCGCCGATTGGGCCGTGCATTCGCGTTTCGGTGCCGTCGAGGGCACGAACGGGGTCGACCGTCAGGCGGCGAGCGCCGCCGATGGCCAGCAGCGGAAATGGTTCGAAGAGCTGCTCGTCAAGCACGGTTTCAGCGTCCACCGGGATGTGATCGGCAATCAGTTCGGGCTCCTCGAGCTCGTGCCCGGGGCCCCGTATGTGCTCACGGGTTCGCATATGGACTCGCAGCCGACGGCCGGTCGTTTCGACGGTGCCTACGGGGTGATGGCTTCGGCGCATGCGTGTTTCGCGATCGCCGATGAGCTGCGGGCGGACCCGTCGAAGGCGACGTTCAACCTCGCCGTGGTCAACTGGTTCAATGAAGAGGGCTCACGGTTCAAACCGTCGATGATGGGATCCAATGTCTTCACCGGCAAGGCCGAGTTGGAGGCGGCCCTGACCACGCGTGATGCCGCGGGAATCACCGTCGCCGAGGCGCTCGATGAGCTGGGGGAACGCGGAGACTTCACGCCCCCGGAGATCGCCTCCTATGCGGAGATCCACGTCCAGCAGGGCCGCAGCATGGAAGAGGACGGAGTGAGCATCGGGCTCGTCAATGCCACGTGGGCGGCTCACAAGTACGAGTTCAAGGTCACCGGCGCACAGGCCCACAGCGGGTCGACGCTCATGGCCGATCGGCAGGATGCCCTGCTCGGTGCCGCCCGCCTGGTCGTGGCCGCACGGGAACTCGTCGACGACTTCGAGCCGGGTGCCCTGCACACCGCATGCGGACAGCTCACCGTCTACCCGAACTCACCGGTCGTCGTCGCCAGCGAAGTCAGCCTGCTGCTCGATCTGCGGTCCCCCAGCGCCGAGGTGATCGCCGCCGCCCATGAGACGCTCATGGCCACGATCGCCCAGGTCAGCGCCGAAGATCGCGTGGAGATCGAGATCGTCGCCGAACACAGCTGGGATCAGAACCCGTACTCCGAGGACGGGGTCGAGCTGGCGCGCACGATCGCCGATGATTTGGGACTCACCTCGGCGACGGTGATGACCGTGGCCGGGCACGACTCGACGAACATGAAGGACGAAGTGCCCACCGTCATGCTCTTCATTCCCAGCGTCGACGGGGTCTCGCACAGTCTTGCCGAGTTCACGAAGGACGAGGATCTCGTCTCGGGTCTCCATCACCTCACCGAGGTGGTCCGCCGGCTCGCCTCGGGTGCGCTGGCAGAGTGACCGCGAAGGAGGTCAGTCCTCCCAGGGATTGAGCAGTCTGACTCCGATATTCGCGAAGTCCGCGATGTTCCTCGTGACCAGGGTCAGAGAGTGTGCGAGTGCGGTCCCTGCGATCAGGCTGTCCATGTCGGGCATCGGGTCAGGGACGTGCAGTTGCGATGCCTGCACAGCCACTTCGGCATCAACGGCAAGAATTCTTCCGTCGAAGACCTCAGAGACCTGTTCGTCGAACCACTGCCGAAGGACGGACCCAGCGCGGGCGTCCCGTCGCTCTTTCCGTCGGACGCCGACGTCGAGTTCGAGGACCGTGATGGCGCTGATGGCCAGATCATCGATCTTCTGTGCGGCGATCCAGGATCCGACGGGCGTCCGGTTGCCGCGGCGAGCGTCACTGATGATGTTGGTGTCCAGCAGATACCTCACAGTTCGGGCACCCGCAGCGTTCGCTGAGAACGATGAGGCAGATCGAGGTCCGGATCATCGTCGTGGATGACGAGGGCATCTCCGACGAGGTCCGATCTGCCGCTGAGTTGATCGTACTCATCGGCAGTCAGCAGAACGTGCGCGCGACGACCATGTTCGGTGATGGTGACCGGTCCGTGCTTGGCCGCACGTTTGGCAGCCGATACGTCCCGGTTGAATTCCCGACTCGACATCGTGGTCATCGTCCACCTCCCGAAATGTCACTACTGTAGGTACATTCTATCTCGGGGTTGTGGACGAATCCATAGCCAGATGCCGAGTTGACAGGACTCTCGGACCCGCGGTCATCAGTCGATGGAGTCGACGTCCTGGTTCTCGTCGACGAGCTTCTTCGCCAGCGGTTCCCACTTGTCGTAGGCGTCGGGGTAGGCCGAGCGCTGCACTTCCTGTGCGGCATCACCGGGGTCGATGCTCTCCCAGTCGGCGATCTGGGTCAGTCCCGGGTTGGCGGTTCCGGAGTCGACCCCGTAGAAGGCTTTCGACGCGTACACGGTGTCGGTGACTTCGTCGGCCGATCCCCAGTTCATCGAGGGGCGCTGCTGGAAGGCACCGGCGGAATCGCGGTCGCCTCCGTCGAGGTCATTGAGGCTCGATTCCTGCAGTGCGGTCATCACGGCGATCGTCTGTGCCTGCTTGGACAGGTCTGCGCCCTTGCCGACGCCGATGATGGTGCGCGCATTGTCGATCTGTTCGGCGCTCAGCTCATCCGGGTCGTCGATCCCTCCGGTCGAGCCGGCGTCGGACTGGGCGGCTTCACCGTCCTGGCTGACGCCTCCGGTGATCGGGTCGGCCGAGGCCGAGGCCGAGGCCGAGGCCGAGGTCGCCGTTGCCAGGGAGACTCCTCCGGCGAGGACGGCGGCGGACAGTGCAGTCACCGCAAGTGTGCGCGCACGTTTCATCTGTTCTCACTTTCTCTTGATCGGGTCCTCGACCCGGTCGGCGACTCCTGGTGCGCGGCACACGTGGTGGGTTCTGCGGCATCTGCCCTGTGGTCGGCACAGGAACACCCATGCAGAAGGTGCCGTGGAATCGCCCCACACAACACTGACGGACCGGACGGCCCCGTTCAATGCAGAGAGACTTCGAGATGACTCATTCTCGCCGCAACGAATCATCACGGGTCCGTGTGTAAGCGATCAGAGTTCACTGAACGCCGCGCGGTGACCAGCGGTGCTCTCACCCGCCCGTGACCGGGGTCTCGATCCGCTCGTCGGGCTGTTCGCAGGCGTGGGCCAGGGAAAGTTCAGGAGCACCGATGAAGTTCCCCGCAAGTCGTGGACGGGTGGGATACGACAAGCGCAGCGTGTGGACGCTTCTTCCTTCACCTGACCAGCCTGCCAACCGACCAACTGTCGGATGGCTAAGCTACGTGTTTGCTGATCAATGCCGCGAAGCGCCGGCGGTCCAAGTAGTGCGGCACGTCGAAGGTGACGTGTTTGCGTGCGATGCGTCCGGCAAGGTCACGCAGGATCGCGGCTGTGTCTTTGCGGAATCCGATGAGTTTGGTGTCGTTGAGTCGCCAGGGGATGTCGGGGTGGGCTTCTTTGATTTCCAGCAGTGAGTGGAGATCAGCGATGTCCTTTTCGGAACGTCGTTCCTTCCAGCTGTGTGCTTTGAGGACGGTGGCTGCTTCAACCTCGGGGATTCTGGTTTGATATGTGATGGTCTCGCCCTGCCCGAGGTTCGCTTCAACATTGAGCACGACTCCAGGGGTCATGAGCGCGAACCTCAGTTCGGGGAGGCTGTCGACCTGTCCAACATCGGGAACCGAGATGGGTCGGATGCCCGTGGACGGCCCTTCCCTTGTAAGGAGAACATTGATTTCGACGCGCTGGTCGTCATCGATCTGGCGGTAGAAGAGGTTGCCGCCTTCTTTGGTGAAGTCCTGATCGATGAGCGTTTGTGTCAGTGTTCCGACAACCTCCACGGAGTCCACTGCTGTATCTGCGTCGATGGTTGAGCGCAGAGTGGCTGCAGGTGTGGGAAAGACGTGCAGCAGCAGGCGAACCATGTGACCGCCGACGATCCGGTAGTCGCTGCCTTCGACTACAGCATCGGCGATGGCTTTCTGTCCGCGGTATCCGAGAGAGTCAGAGTTGCTGAGTGCATGAACACTGATGCTGATGAGTTCGCTGTCTTCGTTCATGAGTGGCCTTTGACGATGTAGTTTTCCAGCTGACCGGCTGCCTCGTCGCTGTCGGCGTCGCCACCGGTGCGTACATCCCAGTAGACCAGTGCAGTATCTGCAAGTCTCCGTTCATGACGGCTGGAGGCCGATGCGCTTCGCCAGACGGTAGGATCTTTCGGAACGCAGGTGACGAGTGTGGCTTCGTCGATCGGCGAGGGGATGAACCCGTCATCGGTCAAGTCGACGGGGGCGGTGATGTAGATGCGGCCGCGGGTGGGAAGTTTCCAGGGTGCGAGCTCGTCGGCGGCGACGTCACCGCTGATGAGGGGGTCGGCGTCGAGGAGGGTGGCGATGTCGGCGGCCCTGTGTGTCTGTTCAACAGCGGTGTCCAGGCTGTACCACCCGAATTCCTGCCCCCCGGCTCCGGGGTATTCGCCTGCCCAATGGTGGAGCAGAGATCTTCTATCGACTGCCTCGAGTCCGCTGCCTCGGTCGGCAACGAGGTCCCCCAGAGTGCGCGCGGCGTTGGAGATGGTTTGTTGGCTGGTGCCGAGCAGGTCGGCGAGCGCGGCCTGCCTCAAAGGTGTGATTGCGGTCAGGAGTTGACGTTCGACTCCCCACCGGTACCAAGCAGGTCGCAGGGGCGTTGGCCGCGGACGTGGTGAAGTTTGTGGCCGGTTCAGTGTGTGGGCGGTGCCATTGATGATGAGTTGGAGTGGGGATTCGGTCAGTAGGTTGAGGCGGCCTGCGCGGGCGTCGGCAACAACTCCGTTGGTGGCGGAGCCTCCCACAAGCACTGGCCAGGCTGCAGCGTCGAGGTGGTTACGTACGTTGCGGGCAGCGTGGGCGGTTACTCGGTCTACGGGTGCCGTCAGCTCGACGTCGTAGATCTCCCCCGTTGGTGCGCGCAATTGCCAGGACAGCGATGTGCGTCCTTCAGCGATCGTGAAGTCCAGCTCGTGGAGCAGGTCAGCTACATCTACGGGCATGCTGTTCTCCAACAAGTTTGGTCCCAAAGTGCGGGTCATTACTTGTTGGACAGTTCATCACATCATGGTGTATATAAGCAAGCCGTGGATCGCGGCCGCTCAGAGCGCCTGCTCGTCACATGTGCCGTCGCCGCGTCCCATGTGAGGGGCGCGGCGACGATATGTGCTCAGCTGCTCAGAGCACGGCCGGCGATTCGGTGCCGACGGATCGGCACCCGACCAGTGCCGAGTCTGTGCCGGATCACGGGCCGATCAGATCACAGTCCGTTCAGACGGTAGGGCACGAAGCTGTCGTCCTGGTCGTACGGGTAGGAGACGTCGTGGGCGACCGAGCCGAGCGAACCGTTCTCCTCGAGGGCATGGTAGGCCGTCTTGTCGTCATTGGCCCAACCGTTGAAGATGACGACGTGGCCGTTGGCGCCCTCGGTGCCGGGGCCGCCCTTGAGCAGGATGGCACCGGGCTGGAGTTCGTCCTTGCTGATCTCGTGGGAGACGTCGGGCAGGGTCACGGTGCTGAGGCTGTCGTCGAGCCCCCATGCCATCGAGACGAATCCGGAGCAGTCTGTGCGGTAGTTCTTGCCCTCGGGTTCGGGGTGGTAGGCACCCATGTCATAGGGCACTCCCTGGTCGACCCACGTCTGCGCGCGGTTGATGATCGCGGCCCGACGGTCATCGGCCTGCGCCGAGGCGGTCGTACCGGAATCCGCCTGCGGGGCGGAAGACTGTGCGGCCGCGGCCTGCGCGGCGGGGGCCTGGTCGGCCTGCGCCGGAACGGTGGCCAGTGTGGTGCCGCCGACGAGGATTCCTGCGGTGAGGACAGTGGTCGTGAGTGTGCGCGAAATTGTCATCGTCTCTCCTGCTGCTTCTCGTGTGTGCACTGCTGACTTCGGAATGGATCGTGTCGGGAACATGCCAGAGGCGGATCAGCTGATCGGGGCGACGTCCTGATTGCCGTTGACGAGCTCGGTGGCCAAAGGGTCCCACTTGTCGTATTCGGCTGGGAACGCGGAGCCCTGCACTGACTGTGCGGCGGCTCCCGGGACCATCGTCTCCCATCCTTCGATCTGGATGAGGCCGAGGTTTGCACCTTCGGGGTTGACGCCGTAGAACGATTTCGAGGCGTAGACCGGGTCGGTCACCTGCGCCAGGGTGCCCCACCCCATGGACGGGCGCTGCTGGAACAGGCCGGCCGAATCCCGGTCGCCCCCGTCGAGGTTGTAGAGACTCGACTCCTGCAGGGCCGTCATCACTGCGATCTTCTGCGCCTGCGTCGACAGTCCTGCTCCCTTGCCGACGGCGATGATCGTGCGGGCGTTGTCGATCTGCTCCTGGGTGAGTTGGGTTGCGTCCTGGGTGCTCGGCACCTTGCCACCTTCGAGTGCTTTGCTGGTAAACGGAGCGGCCTCCTTGGAGACGGGCGCCGGTTCGGCAGAAGCTGCCGTCGTCATGGAGACGCCGCCGACGATGACAGTCGCGGAAACGGCTGCCACAGCGAACTTGCGTACGAGTTTCATCAGTTCCCACTTTCCAGTTGTATCGGGCATTGGGCCCTCTCGGCTTCCTTCCACCGGGTTCCACGTGGCCCTGATCTCATACCCGCAATCCAGGCTGTCGAACCTGAGAACCTCGCTCAACAAACAGGCCGTCAACAGCCGTTCAATGGGGTTCCAACGACATATGAACCGCGCGTTTCCCTGATCTCATTGTTCGCTGGGCGCGAGTTCGGCGGACTCGCTACGCTGTTTCCATGAACGCAGCGCTGCCGCCGGACGCCGCAACCGCCATCAGGTCCTATCTGCGTATTGCCGATCAGGTCCTGCCCGGCGGCATCATCGCCTGCGCTGTGACCGGGTCCATCGCGCTCGGTGCCTACCGCCCGGGCCGCAGCGACATCGACCTCGTCGCGGTCATCGCCGACGAGTGGCTGGACCGCCCGGATCTCATCCGGCGACTGCGCCTGCTCCACCTCTCGCAGGTGCCCCGCCTGACGGTAGGGGCGACGCGCGGGCGAGGTGTGAGCGCCTGTTGCAATACCGTCTTCATCGCCGAATCCGAGGTCGGTCGACCCGTCACGCAGATCCGTCCGATCGCTTCTCACACCGGTGAGGTCTTCGACTCGAACGGCGCGTTCGACGTCAATCCGGTGACCTGGAAGGAGCTCGTCGACGGCGGGATCACGGTGCGAGGTCGGCCGATCGCCGAGTGGGATGTCGATGCGCAGCCGGAGGCGCTTCGCCCGTGGATCCGCACGAATCTGCGCGAGTACTGGACTCCGTTGGCCGCACAGCTGCGCGACCGACCGTCGCGCAGCCCGGGATCGCTGGTTCGTCGATTCGTGACGTCCCCGCGGGGACTTTCAGCCGGCAGCGTCGAGTGGTGTGTGCTCGGTCCCGCGCGGATGCATCATACGCTTGCGACCGGTGAGATCATCGGCAAGGAGGAAGCGGGATTCCACGCGCTGACCGCATTTCCGCAGCATGCCCCCATCACCGAGGTGGCCCTGGCCAAGGTGCGCGGCGCGCGGATTCCGTCCGCACCGTCACGACGGCAGTGGCGGGGGCTGACCGCCTCGGCGATGGATGACATGATCACCGCATCACTCGACTGATCAACGATCGCGGTGGGTTGAGCGGCGATCGCGTTGGTCACGGAGCGATGTGTCGAACGGTCCCTATTTCGCGATGAAGTGGAGGCGCTTATTCACGAACTCACCCATCCCGATCGGCCCCATCTCACGACCGAAACCGGACCGCTTCACACCACCGAACGGCAATTCAGCAGCCTCCGCCGCAATCGTGTTCACATGCGTCATCCCCACCTCGAGGCGCGCGGCCACCCGATCGGCACGCCCCTCATCAGTGGAGAACACGGACCCGCCCAGGCCCAGGGCACAATCATTCGCAAGCTCGAGGGCCTCCTCATCGCTGGAGACCCTGTACACGGTGGCCACCGGCCCGAAGATCTCTTCGCCATACGACTGCGAATCCCTGGGCACATCGACGAGCACGGTCGGGGCATAGTAGGCCGCCGGACCGTCGCCCAGCTCACCACCGATGAGCACCCGGGCACCTTCAGCCACGGCCTTGGTCACCTGTGCGTCAACAGTCTCCGCGGCAGCACGGCTCGACAGAGGCACGTATTCGCTGTCGCCGAGGTTCAGCGGATCTCCCGGTTTCAACCCGGTGCCCAACTTCACGAGCTCAGAAACGAACTCGTCATAGATGTCGTCCATGACGATCAGCCGCTTATTCGAGTTGCACACCTGCCCGGCGTTATACGTCCGAAACTCCCACGCCTCACGCGCCACCGCCGCAACATCAGAGGCGTCGAGGACGACCATCGGATCGATCCCACCGAGCTCCAACACGGCCTTCTTGAGATTCTGCCCCGCCTGAGCGCCGATGATCGCACCGGTCCGCTCCGACCCGGTCAGAGACACACCCTGCACCCTGGGGTCGGCAATCATCGACGCGATCTGATCATGGGTGGCGAAAAGGTGTGAGTACCCACCTTCGGGAACGCCGGCGGCGCGGAAGATCTCCTCGATCAGCAGCGCCGACCGCCCACAGATGTCAGCGTGTTTGAGCATGATCGTGTTGCCCAGCACAAGATTCGGGGCAGCGAACCGAGCGACCTGATAGTAGGGGAAGTTCCACGGCATCACACCCAACAGGGCACCGACCGGCAGGGATTCGATCCGGGCAGTGCCGGGGATGGTCGACGGGATCTGATAATCCGTGGCCAGGCTCGGACCATGGACGCCGTAGTAGTCGATGATGTCGGCGGCGAACTCGACCTCGTCGACGGACTCGGCATACGACTTGCCCATCTCCACCGAGATCGTCCTGGCGAGTTCGTCCTTGCGTTCATGGAAGATCTCCGCCGCCCTGCGCACAATCGACGCCCGTTCCTGGATGTCGGTGTCCTTCCACGTCAGGTAGGTGGTGTGGGCGCCAGCGACGGTGGATTCGATCTCGGCGTCGGTCGCCTCGGGGAAGGTCTCGACGATGTCGCCGGTGGCGGGATTTTCAACACGATAGTTCGACATGTTTGCTCCTGTGATGGTTCCGAAATTGCAGAGGGGTGAGGGAAAAATGGTGTGCTGCGGCCCCATCACCGCAGTCAGTTATCACCCATACCATCGACGGAAGCGCCGGAGACGGCGCGAACGATCATTCCGACATGATCGTAATACAGGTCACGGGGATTCGCCGAGGCGGCTGCCCACCGACCCGAGGATCGATCGGCTATCGCGGATGCCCGACCGATGGTGCCGTGACCGTTCTCAGCGCACGACTTCGCGGTGTGTGGTGTCGAGTCGGCGCGTCCAGCCCCGGCCGTCGAGGTGTTCGAGCAGGGGGATGACGACGCGTCGGGTCGTCCCCAGCGCCTGCCTCGCCTGACTTGTCGTGAAGGGCTGGTCGAGACCGGCGAGGATCCGCATCGCCTGCGCGGGGGTGCGCGGGGACACGATGATTCCGTCGCCGAGGCGCAGGATCCGACCTGCCTTCTCGGCGACCGCGAGCTCCCGCGCTCCGAGACCGAGTTCGCGCAGGTCATCGGCTTCCGGTGCGGCGAACGGGTCGGCTGCGAGTCGGCATTCGATCTCGGCGATCCCGGCTTCGGCGGCACCGAGACCTGCGGTATGCCCGGGCGGGCGGACCATTCCGTCGACGGCTTCGAGCCCGGCACGGGAGATGATCGCATCCAGCAGTGCCCGATTTGCGGTCCCCGTCCCTTCGGGCAGGGTCGGCTGATCGTTCGCTATCGACAGGGCATAGCGCCTGGTTTCGCCACCGTGTCTGCGGCTCGTGTCCGGGCTCCTGCGCAGCGCCTCGGCGACGGCCTTGACGGGGACTCCCGCGGCCATCGGTGTGGCGGCGAGTTCACGGCTGACCAGGGATTTCGCCTCCTCGACCCAGGCTGTCAGCGCCGGCGCGTGGACGATCCAGCCGCCCACACTCTCGACATCGGCGGGCAATCCATCGTCTTCGGGCACCTGCAGACCGAACCGAGTGAGGTCGGAACGTTCGACGGCTCCGCGGCGGGCCACCTCGACGAGGATATCGCCTGCGATGGGTCGTTCGGCGAGCTCTCGGCCGCGCCTGGCACCGTCGCCTCTCCGGGACAGTTCGGGCGGGTCGACGTCGAGGACGAGGAGGCCTGCGAAGACGTTGCGGCTGCCCGGGGCGCGCAGCACGATCCGGTCGCCGACCTGCAGGGGAAGCGGCCGGTCAAGGGTGAGTCGAGCGTGATCGGCATCGAAGTCCCGCAGCCTGGCGGGCACGGCGGCGGTGCCGATATGGGCCATGAGTTCGTGGATGCCGGAGTCGAGGGCCTCGCCCATGGAGCGGCGCACGTCGATCGTGTCGACGATCGGCCAGGCCCCGCTCGTGAGCAGAGCATCGCCGCGGTGGAGGTCGTCGGCGGGAACGTCGCGGAGGTTGACGGCCACGCGGGCCTGCGGGACCACCTCGGTGGTGGTGGAATTCCGGGACTGCAGGCCGCGCACGCCCACGGTCCGAGCGATGGCCTCTCCGCGCAGTTCGACACTGTCGCCCGTGGTCAGGGTGCCTGAGGTGAGGGTGCCGGTGATGACGGTGCCGGCTCCCTTGATGGTGAAGGCCCGGTCGACCCACAGTCGCACCCTCCCCGAGGTGGTCGGAGGCTCGGCTGAGGCCGTGACCTCGTCGAGGACGCTGATGAGTTCGGGCAGGCCCTCCCCGGTCGTCGCCGAGACCGTGACGATCGGCGCTGCTTCGAGTGGTGTTCCCCGCAGTTGAGCGCTGACCTGCGCTTGTGTGGTCTCGAGAGAGTCGGGGGCGAGGTCGGCCCGGGTGATGACGACGAGGCCGTGGGTGATGCCCAGCGCATTGATCGCGTCGCGATGGTCGCTCGATTGGGCTTGCCAGCCCTTGTCGGCGGCGATGACGAAGCAGGCGATGGGGGCGGGGCCGAGTCCGGCGAGCATGTTCGCAAGGAATTTCTCGTGTCCGGGAACGTCGACGAAGGCGAGTTCGCGTCCCGAGGGCAGGGTCGTCCAGGCGAAACCGAGGTCGATGGTCAGTCCGCGTTTCTTCTCCTCGGCCCAGCGGTCGGGTTCCATCCCGGTCAGGGCGCTCACCAGCGTCGACTTCCCGTGGTCGACGTGTCCGGCGGTGGCGATGACGAAAGTGTCAGGCATTGTCAGCACGGACTCGCTTGATGGCGGCAGCGATGCGGTTGTCTTCGCTATCGGGAACGCACCGGAGGTCGATGAGGCATCGTCCCTGGTGGACACGGGCGACGATCGCCGGTTCGCCGAGGCGCAGCGGCTCTGCGAAGGTTTCGGGCAGTTCGACTGCCCAGCCGGGCAGGGGCACGCCGGGAGCTCCCCCGCCGCCCACTCGTCCGTCGTGTTCGACGACCGTGGCACCGACCGCCTCGGCGAGTTCTTCGGTGCGTTCGCGCAGACGGTCCGGGTCGATGTGGAGGGCATCATTGATCGGGTTCGCTGCGTGGGTGATCGTGGCTTCGAGCGCGGCGAGGGTGAGTTTGTCGGTGCGCAGCGCTCTGGCCAAAGGGTGTTTGGCCAGTGTCTGGACTGCTTCGGCACGACCGAGGATGAGGCCGGCTTGCGGGCCACCGAGGAGCTTGTCTCCGGAGACGATGACGAGGTCGGCACCGGCGCGCAGGGCGGTGTCGATGTCGGGTTCGTCGGGCAGGGCCGGGTCGGGGGTGAAGAGTCCGGAGCCGAGGTCGACGATAAGCGGCAGGTCGTGCTCATCGGCGAGTCTGCGCAGGTCAGCGACCTCGACGGAGGAGGTGAATCCTTCGACGCGGAAGTTGCTCGTGTGGACCTTGAGCAGGCACGCCGTGTCATCGCTGATGGCGTCGACGTAGTCGGCCAGGTGGGTGCGGTTCGTCGTGCCGACTTCACGCAGCCTGGCGCCGGTGGTGGTCATGAGGTCGGTGAGGCGGAAGCCGGCGCCGATTTCGATGAGTTCGCCGCGGCTGATGATGATCTCGCCGGGATCGCCGGGGCAGGACCTCGCACGAGGCCTGCGGCCGCGCAGCGCAGTGACGGCCAGCAGCAGGGCGGCCGCTCCGTTGTTGACGACGAGGGCGTCCTCGGCTGCCGGGCAGGCCCGCAAGAGTGCGGCTTTCGCTCCGGTTCCCCGCTTGCTGCGTTTGCCGGTGCCGAGGTCCATTTCGACGTCGACGTAGCCGGCCGCCTCGGTGATGGCCTGAGTTGCCGCAGGTGAGAGCGGTGCTCGGCCGAGGTTCGTGTGGACGAGGATGCCGGTGGCGTTGAGCACCGGGGTCAGGGAGGAGGCCGAACGGGAAGCGAGCGAGGAGATAATGGTGGGGGCCACCTCGGCGACGGGGATCTCACCGGTTCGGGCCGCGGTCTGCACTTCGGAGATGATCGCTTTGATGGTCGCCTGGTTGAGGTTCTCACCTGCGGCGATGACCTCGGGAAGGGCGAGGAGGTGATCCGTGCGCGGAATGGATCGACGCGGGTCGGGATCGACCATGGGGCGGCCTCCTCGGTGCAGGGTCACGGCGGCGCCGCTGGGTCGGCGGGACCGCAGAACGGTTGGCGGAGGCGGACGGGAATCGAACCCGCCAGACCGAGATACTCGGTCTCACTGGTTTTGAAGACCAGGGCGCCCACCAGGACACGGACGCCTCCATCGGTCATCCTATCGCGGGTGTGGGCGAGTGCTCACAGCTGAGCGCGGAGCAGGTCGCTCTTCTCGAGGTGCACGCCCATCGGACCTGGTGACGGTCTCGTCATGTGAGTGTTAGTCTCCGAGTATGACTGCGATTCAGGACCGTCTGACCTCGTTTGCCCACGGTGGAGGATGCGCCTGCAAGATCCCGCCGGGCGAGCTCGAGGATGCGGTGCGCGGGCTGGTCGGTCAGTCCGGTCCAGACGTCCTCGTCGGCCTCGATGACGGCGATGATGCCTCGGCGGTGCGGGTCCGTAACGATCTCGCGGTGCTCTCGACGGCGGACTTCTTCACTCCCGTCGTCGACGATGCCTACGACTGGGGTCGGATCGCCGCGGCCAACGCGCTCTCCGACATCTATGCGATGGGCGGGACTCCGGTCACGGCGATCAACCTCGTCGGGTGGCCGCGGGAGAAGCTGCCGATGGAGCTGCTCACCGAGGTTCTGCGCGGCGGGCTCGACGTTGCGGCACAGGCGAACTGCCCTGTCGCCGGCGGGCATTCGATCGACGATCCCGAACCGAAGTACGGCATGGCCGTGACCGGTGTGGCCCACCCGGATGAGCTCATGCGCAATGATTCCGCCGAGGCGGGGCTGCCCCTGACGTTGACGAAGCCGATCGGGGTGGGGATCCTCAACAATCGGCACAAGGTCACGGGGGATCGATTCGACGAGGCAATCGCCACGATGACCGCGCTCAATGCCGAAGCCTCACGCGCGGCCGTGGCGGCAGGCGTGCGGGCGGCTACGGATGTCACCGGTTTCGGTCTGCTCGGGCACTTGTTCAAGATGGTGCGGGCCTCCGGGGTCGGAGCGGTCATCGATGCGGCCGCAGTGCCCCGTCTCGACGGTGTCGATGAGTCTATCGCTGACGGGTACGTTTCGGGTGGGACCAGGAGAAACCTCGACTGGGTGCGGCCGCATCTGACTGCGGACGACGGCGTGACCGAGGACGACCTGCTGCTTCTGGCCGATGCGCAGACCTCGGGCGGCCTGCTCGTCGTCGGCGAGCTGCCCGGACACCCGGTCATCGGCGAGATCGTCGCCGGTTCGGGCGTGCACGTGCGGTGAGGCGCACTATCAGCGCGGGGTGACGTCCTCGTCCCGGAACTGGCGGAAACTGGCCATGAAGAACCAGAACAGGGCGCCATTCAGGAGACCCACCAGCAGCGCCTCCCACCATGAGAAGACATTGTTGCCCCAGCCGAGAAGGCTCATGGTGAAGTAGATCAGAGGGAAGAGCAACGCCATGCCGATGCCGGATCTGATGGCCCGACGGTCCTTGAGCAGCTTCTCCATAGACTTCTCACGCTACCTGAAGCGTCCCATTTCGCAAGTCTCTTTGCCTGTAAGCAATCGGCCCCGGTGGACTCCCAGAGAGGCGAAGAGACTGTGCAGCGCACCAGTGGACGCGATCGCCACGCCGATCAGCCGAATTCGACGAAACAGGCAAAATCCACGAACGTCTCCCACTGAGTCGCGCGCAGTTGAGACTATTGAGACTGGACAGCTGCAGCGATATCGGCAGGATCACCTCGCCACGGGCCTCCGTGACCCGGGAGGACCCACGAGGCGCTGACTCCTTTGAGTCTTCCCAGCGAAGCCTTTGCAGTGTCGGGGTCACTGGTGAAGGGTGCCGGCTGTGGCCCTTGAATTCCCGCGAGGACATGGCGAGTAGTGAGTGCGTCACCGACGAAGACCGCATCAACCGCGGGCACATGCACCGCTACGCTGCCTGGAGAGTGGCCGGGCACCGCGATGATCGCGGGGCTTCCGGGCAGATCGATCTCATCACCATCCGAAACTTCGCGAACTTGCTGCACTACCCGGCTTCGCAGCCCGTTCTTGCGCAACCCGTAGGTGAAGAAACCGAGCATCGGCCACAGCCGACCGGCCCTGAAGTGATCGAGGCCCATCGGGGTTTCCGGCTTCTCGCCCGAGCGCAGTCGTTCGGCGAAGCCGAAATGGTCGGTGTCTCCATGAGTGAGCACAAGTCCTCGGATATCGGACAGAGGACGTCCGATCGCTTCAAGCTCCCGAAGCAAGTCGCTCCAGTGACCGGGGAGACCGGCGTCGATGAGTGTGATGCCCTCCGGAAGACTGACGAGATAGCAGGCGACTATGTCATTGCCCAAACGGTGCAGGTGCGGAGCGAGCTTCATCTGACCATTCCGATCTCATGCTGCTTCTTCATGCTACATGGCCGTCGGCGATCTGTGTCGATGTATTTTTAAGGCTCTCGACCGAAGGGCGCCGACTATTCGACTGATCGGCAGACGAGAAAACCACTACCGCCCGGTGGTGATCGAGTCGTCGGTGATGCCGCGAGCCCGACGCTCTTCGAGGCGAGCGCGCTGCGGTTCAACGACGTGCCTGGGGTCCTTCGTCGATTCGATTCCGGCTTCCAACACGCCGAAACGCGTGTACGCCGAGGCGGCAGCGAGCGCCGTCCCGGAGACGACCGACACCGCCCGCAGCGCAGTTCGCATCTTCCAGCCGCCACCCAGCTTCTTCGCGAACACGCGCGCACCCACCTCGGCGACGGCGGTGCCGATGGCTCCGGCGATGAGCAGCTTCTCGGCGCGGTGGAGCTTGTGACCCGGTTCGCCGTCGTCCATCGGATCGACCTCGGCCGGGTGCATGCGCTTCCTCATCGCTGACATCGCATAGGCTTCACCGGCGGTCCCGGCGAGCGCGAGCAGCCTGGCCGGTCCGGTCTCGGCGACGGGCGCCAATGCCATCGCGGCACCTCCGGCAGCCATCGACGCCGAGGACACGAACACGTACGGCAGACCATTGCGACCAGCAGCGTTCCAGGTCGGAACGGCCGTCGCCCCCAGAAGCACGGCGGTATAGGCAGCCAGCGGTGTGGCAAAGAACGCGGACTCGATTGCGGCAGGAGTCTCCATCCCATGGAGCACCTTGCGCAGCGGGCCCAGGGGCAGCAGCTTCTCACCCGTGATTCGGTCGAGTTCGATCGCGAAGGTCACACCCGATCCGACGCCGAAGCCCGAGAGGATCCACGTGCCCAAGCTCATCGGCGACGACACTTTGACCACGCGCATCATGTTGAGGAACCGTTCGGGCCGGCCGAGGTCGGCCACGAGTGCGGCACCGCCGATGCCGGTCGCGGCGATCGCGGTCATCCGGGAGGCGATGCGCATGCCGGGCCGATCGGTCAGCTGCGCGCCGAATCCCAGCAGCGACGAACCTCCGGCCAGACCGCCGAGGAACAGGTACGTCCCGATCTCGTCGCCCCACGGTGGGGCCTTGACGATCGGTCGACCGTAATACGAGGTGAACTCGACGTCTTCGACCATCGGCATCTCACGGTTGCCGTCGGCTCCGCGGTTCTTCCATCCGCCGCCGCGACGGCCACCGGGTCCACCCCGGCGACCTTCAGGTCCGCCGGGACCGCCACGTCCGCCTCGGCGACGTTTTCTGCGTCCGCCTTCCGGCTCGGGTGGGCGGTAGGAATCGTATTCTGATGTGCTCATGAACGGCGGCTCCCGAGGAACGCGAGTCCGGCGGCGGCGACCATGCCCAGCGCCGCGATCCCGGCGTTGGCGTACATCTTCGGCAGGTCCTTCGTCGCGACCCGCGGGTCCGGGGGCAGGCCGTAGACCTCGGGTTCGTCGAGGAGGAGGAACACGGATCCGGTGCCGCCGACCCCGTCGTTCGGGTTCGCCCCGTACAGGCGCGCCTCGGTGAGTCCCTTCGCGTGGCGTTCGGCCACGCGTTCGTGAGCCTGGTCGACCATGTCCTGGCGGTCGCCGAACTTGATCGACTGAGTCGGGCAGGTCTGCGCGCAGGCTGGTTCCTGGCCCTCGACGAGGCGGTCGTAGCAGAGGGTGCACTTGTTCGCGGTGCCCGCGTTCGGCACATCCATGTCCGCGGCTTTGCGATCATCCCGGTCGGTGGGGGTATTGATCGTGCCGTCGTCGCGGCGTTCGATGACACCGAACGGACAGCCGGCCACACAGGTGCCGCAGCCGTTGCAGACATCGTTCTGGACGACGACGGTGTCGAATTCGGTGCGGAAGAGGGCCCCTGTAGGGCAGACGTCGAGGCAGCCGGCGTGAGTGCAGTGTTTGCACACGTCAGACGACATCAGCCAGCGGAAGTCCGCGGTGTCCGGGGGTGTCGTATCGACGCCGGTGAAGTCATCGGGGTCGCTCGGCTCCAGGGCACCCGGTGCCAGCAGGTCGACTCCCAGTTCAGGAGTCGTCGGCAGTCCGGCGGAGGTCCGGCCTTCCGCCGCCGCACCCAGGGCCCCATCCAGCGGCTGCGCGGCAGCGGTCTCATCGGTGCGCGGACGGATCGTGGGCATGCCGAGATTGACGAGCTTGCGCCCGGACTCCCGGGCCTTCTCGATGCGGTCGGAATCCTGTTCGATGAACGCGACGTGCCGCCACGTGTTCGCCCCGAGACTGCCCGTGTTGTCATACGAGGAACCGAGCAATTCGAAGGTGCCGTCCTGCGGGTTGCGGTTCCACTCCTTGCACGCGACCTCGCAGGCCTTGCAGCCGATGCAGATCGAGGTGTCGGTGAAGAATCCCTTACGGCCGTGCGCGGAATCGTGCCAGTGCCCGTCCGCGAGCGCGCCCCCATCGATCGTCGGTGTCGACATCAGTCCTCCTCCTCGTTCTCCTGCCGGTCCCGGGCCGCGCGGGCGCGAGCTTCGGCCTCGGCCACCTCGGTTTCGGCGATCGCACTGCCGTCGGCATGCCGTCCGTGGTCCGGGTCGCCGTCGCTGGGGTCCCCGTCGTCGGCGCGGTTCGACACCGCAGTCTCGGTGGGTTCGGCAGGTTCGGTGGGCTCGGCGGGTTCGGTCGCCTCGGTGGGTTCGATGGTGATCCTACCGCTGCGATCATCGGCACTGGCGACCGTCGCCGAGGCGTCGGTGTCGCCCTCGCCGGATCCCCTCGCCGAGGCGGTCGTGCCGTCACCGTCGGAGACTCCATCGCGTCCCCCATCCAGGGTCCTGCCCGGGGTGACGCCGACGGCCGAGTCGCCGCCTCGGTGAGCGTGCCCACCGGCGCTGCGGCCCTGCCCGGTGCCATGGGCGGCCGCGACATCCTCGCCAGACACCGTGACCTGCTGGTTTCCGGATTCCGGACTGAGCCCGGCCTCTCGTTGGTACTTCTCGACGAAGTCGACGAGTTCGGGCCCGCGGGGACGGCGGCCGGGCATGATCGTTCCGGCCACGTACTTGCTGTTCTGGATGTAGACGTTGGGGTCCATCGTCACTCCGAGCAGATCATTGGCGGAATCGCCCTCGACGACGGCTCCCTGACCGCCCACACCCCAGTGGTAGGGCAGGCCGATCTGGTGGACGGTCTTCCCCCCGATGGTCAGCGGGGTCATCCGCTTCGTCACGAGCACACGGGCCTCGATCGCCGCCCGCGGGGAGACCAGGGTGGCCCAGCCGTAGGGCTCGAGTCCCACCTCGGCGGCGAGTTCCGGTGAGATCTCGCAGAACATCTCCGGCTGCAGCTCCGAGAGGTACGGCAGCCACCGGGACATGCCTCCGGCGGTGTGGTGCTCGGTGAGCCGGTAGGTCGTGAACACATAGGGGAAGACCTCGGATCCGGGCACCCCGGCACCGGGCGCGGAGAGGTTGTCCTCTCGGCGCATGACCATCCGGGTCGGGCTGTTCTGCTGGGAGTACAGCGGGTTCGCGACCGTCGATTCCTGCGGTTCGTAGTGGGTGGGCATCGGCCCGTCGATCATGCCGCTGGGTGCGAACAGCCACCCCTTGCCGTCGGCCTGCATGATGAACGGATCGTCACCGTCGAGGTTCGCGGGTCCGCCATAGGCGGCATCCGATCGGGCGGCGGGTGCGCGGTCGATCGGGAAGTCGGGCACGTCCTTGCCGGTCCACTTCCCGGCCTCGTCGTCCCACCACACGAACTTCTTCCGCTCTGACCAGGGAGTGCCGTCCGGTGCGGCAGAGGCACGGTTGTACAGGATCCGGCGGTTCGCCGGCCAGGCCCACGCCCATTCGGCGGCGGTCTCGTCCTGCTCGCTGCGTGGTTTGCGCCGAGCGGCCATGTTCTGGCCACCGGCATAGACACCGGCGTAGATCCAGCAGCCGCCGGCGGTGGTCCCGTCGTCGGTCATCTGGTTGAAGTTGTCCAAGGGCTCGCCGTCGCGGTCGCCGCCGATGAAGTAGCCGTTGATCTCCTTGACGACCGCCTCCGCGTCGACTTCACCCTCCTCGTCGACCGGGTAGTCCCAGGTCATGTCGAGCAGCGGCCGATCGCGGGGATCGTCGGAGTCCTTCAGCTTCTCGCGCACGGCTCGGCCGAGTTCGTAGAAGAAGTCGAGTTCGCTCTGTGCATCTCCCGGCGGATTGACGGCCTTGTGGCGCCACTGCACGAGACGCTGGGTCTGCGTGAACGTGCCGGCCTTCTCCGTGTGGTTGGCCGCGGGCAGGAAGAACATCTCGGTGTCGATGTCCTCGGTCTTCAGCTCCCCGGTCTCGATCTCGGGGCCGTCCTTCCACCAGGTGGCGGATTCGATGAGGCTGAAGTCGCGGACGACCATCCACTTCAGGTGGCTCATCGCCATCCGCTGCATGCGCCCGTTGGCCGATCCCACGGCCGGGTTCTGCCCGAGCAGGAAGTACCCGTCCACACCATCATTGAGCATGCGCACCTGCGTCTGGTAGGTGCCGTGGGCGCCGTTGATGCGCGGCAGATAGTCGAAGGCGAAGTCGTTGTCCTGCGTGGCCGCATCACCCCACCAGGCCTTGAGCAGGCTGGTGGCGTAGGCACGACCGTTGGCCCAGTAGCCCTTGTGGGTCTCCGGGGTGCCGACGGCGGCAACATAGTCGTCGAAGGTGTCGTGGACTGCGGCGCTGGGCATCGGCAGGTAGCCGGGCAGCAGATTGAACAGGGTCGGGATATCGGTCGATCCCTGGATCGTCGCGTGCCCGCGCAGCGCCATGATTCCGCCGCCTGGGCGACCCATGTTGCCCAGCAGCAGCTGGAGGATCGACGCGGTGCGGATGAATTGCGCGCCGAGGCTGTGCTGGGTCCAGCCGACCGCGTAGGCGAAGCACGTGGTCCGTTCCCGGCCCGAGTTCTCGGTCACCGATTCGTAGAGGTAGTCGAAGTCTGCGGGTCTGATTCCGCAGTTCTCCTCGACCATCTCGGGCGTGTAGCGCGAATAGTGGCGGCGGAGGATCTGGAAGACCGACTTCGGGTTCTCCAGGCTGGGGTCCTTCAGCGGTGCACCGTGCTCATCCGTCTGATACGACCACGTCGAGTTCTCGTACGAGTTCGTGTCCGGGTCGAACCCGGAGAACAGTCCGTCGAGATCCTCGGTGTCGACATAGTCGTCGCTGATGAGGTTCGCGGCGTTGGTGTAGGCGCGCACGTACTCGTCGAAGTAGCGTCCCTCGGTCAGGGCACGGTTGATGAGCGCACCGAGCAGCACGATGTCGGAGCCGGCCCGGATGGGCACATGCTTATCGGCGATCGCGGTGGTGCGCGTGAAACGAGGATCGACGTGGATGATGCGGGCACCACGGGCCTTGGCCTCGGTCACCCATTGGAAGCCCACGGGGTGGCACTCGGCCATATTGGAACCCTGGATGATGATGCAGTCCGCATTCGCCATATCCTGGACGGGTTGTGTGGCGCCGCCGCGCCCGAACGAGGTTCCCAAACTGGGAACCGTGGCGGAGTGTCAAATGCGCGCCTGGTTCTCGATCTGTATCGCCCCGGTCGCGGTGTAGAGCTTCTTGGCGAGGTAGTTCTCCTCGTTGTCGATGGTCGCCCCGCCGAGGCTGGCGATGCCCATCGTCCGCCTCAGCGGGTGGCCTTTGTCGTCTACGTCTTCCCAGTGATTGCGGCGGGCTTCGATGAAGCGGTCGGCGATCATGTCGATCGCGGTCGACAGTTCGATCTTCGTCCAGTCCTTTGCCTTCGGGGCCCGGTAGAGGACGTCGGTGACACGACCGGGGGCGTTGACGAGCTGTTCGCTGGCTGCGCCCTTCGGGCACAGGCGACCGCGCGAGATCGGTGAGTCCGGGTCGCCTTCGATCTGTACGACCTTGTCGTCCTTGACGAAGATCTTCTGCCCGCAGCCGACAGCGCAGTACGGGCACACGGATTGGACGACCTTATCGGCCGTGACCGTGCGTGGGGTGGTGTCTCGGGTCTGCTGGGACACAACGGATTCACCGCGTCCCGTCTTGTCAGACGTGCGGAATTGCCGGAGTACCGGCCACTCGAGGAAGCTGAACCGAGCCATGGCACCACCTTAGCCCCTCAGCGGGCGGAAATGCACCAGGTGAGACCGGGTTTTCGGCCTCGTCCCAGGAGGTGGGAATCACCCGGTTCGCCGAGGCGGCTGCGCGGTCAGGATCGACCGCGCAGCCGCCTCGGCGCTGGGTGCCGTGTTCGGGTTCCTGAACTCGGAGGTCAGGTTGTGGAGCTTGGAGTTCAGGTCGTTCAGCTCAGACCCGACGGGCCAGGAGGATCGCGTCCTCGAGTTCGGCAGGTTCGCCGGACGGTGAGGTCACCTGACGGGTGCGGGTGTCGGCGAGTTCGATCTCCCACCGGTGCGGGCTGGCGCCGATGAGGAGGGCGAAGTCCCCGTTCGGGCTGACCAGCTCATGGTGGTGTTCCATGCCGTGCTCGAACTTCTCACTGTGTTCGGCGGCCCACGGCGGCATCGTCGCGTGGGAGACGAGCAGGAGGGCCCCGCCCGGTGCCACGTGCGCGGCGACCCGAGTGAGCAGTTCCTCTCGGGTGTCGGGCAGCCGGGTGTGGAGGAAGGATCCGGTGACGAGGTCGAAGCCGCCTCGGCGATCCGGGTCCTCCGGTTCCCAGGTGGAGACGTCGGCGACGGCGAATTCGGCGGAGGCTCCGCGGGATTCGGCGGCCCGGCGGGCACGGTCGATGGCCGTGGTCGACAGGTCGATGCCGGTGGCGTCCCAGCCGTTCTCGGCCATCCAGACGATGTCAGCGCCTTCACCGCAGCCGACGTCGAGGACGCGGCCGGGGGTCATCTCGGAGACGACGGCCACGAGGGCCTCGTTCGGGTTTCCGGACCAGATGGCGTCGTCGGCCTCGGCGTAGCGCTCTTCCCAGGCGGCCACGGAATCGGGCACGCCGGCGCCGTCTGCGCCGGTTCTGTCTGCGTGGGTGTGGTCGTTGCTGCTGGTCGCGGTCACTTGTCGACGCCCGGGTCGGCAGGGATCGAATCGGGGGCGGCACCGTCCGCGCCGTCGGTCTCTGCAGCAGCGGGGGCTTCCTGCTTGGCCAGTTCGGCACGGACTTCGTCCATGTCGAGTCCCTTGACGGCGGTGATGACCTGCTCGAGCTGCGGGGCGGCGAGCGCGCCGGGCTGGGCGAAGACGACGATGCCCTGGCGGAAGGCGACGAGGGTCGGGATCGAGGAGATCGCGAAGAGTCCGGCCAGCTGCTGCTGAGCTTCGGTGTCGATCTTTCCGAAGACGATGTCGGGGTTGGCCTCGGCGGCCTGTTCGAAGACCGGGGCGAACTGCTTGCAGGGGCCGCACCAATCGGCCCAGAAGTCGAGGAGGATGATCTCGTTGTCGTTGATGGTCGACTCGAAGTTGTCTTGCGTGATTTCGATCGTAGACATGTCGGCCAGTCTAGGAGCCGCAGATGAATATCGCCTGGACGGAGGGGGTTGACTCAGTCGAGGACGTCGGCGATCGTCGAGGTCACAGCGTCGAGCAATCCGTACAGGCGGTCGGGCCGGGTGAGGACCTGGCCGCTCTTGGCGCGGTCGATGATGGCCCCCATGACCATCTGCTGGTTGCCCATCCGTGAGATGTCGCTGCCATCGCCCACGGCGTGCCGTGTCCGGGCCAGGGCGAGGGCGTCGTCGCCGCCGATGGTCTGGTGGCCTGCGGGCAAGTCGAGGTTCGCCTTGGGGTCGGTGAGCGGTTCGTCGAGGTCGACGGTGATCCCGTCGAGTGCGTCGACGATCGCTGAGAATCCGTCGAAGTCGACGTTGATGAAGTGGTCGACGCGCACTCCGGTGAGCACCTCGGCGGCGGAGACCGAACAGGCGGGTCCGGCGTTGAGGGCCGAGTTGATCATTCCGTGTGTGGCCTCTGTGGCTCCGTGGCCGGTGTCGTCGCAGGCGGGAATGTCCATGATCGTGTCACGTGGGATCTGCACGGCGTCGATGCGGTCGCCATCGGCGGCGACGTGGGCGAGGATCATCGCATCGCTGCGAGCCCCTTCGGCGCTGCCGAATCCCTTCGCCGAGGCGGCCCCGGAGTTCGCTTCGGAATCCGAGCCCGAATCATCGGAGGCATCCTTTGCCGACTCGAGATCGCGAGTGTCGGATCCGATGATGAGGACGTTCGTCTCATCGGTGAGCTTCTCGGGGACGTCGCCGCCGTGGGCGCGCAGCGGTGAGGAGGCGATGTTCGCGCCGAGGTTGTGCACCGCCACCGCGATCGTCACGGGGGCGCCGATGATGAGGACCGCGGCCACGGCGACGAAGGTGCGCCGGCGCCGGTACTTCGCGGCGAGGCGTCGCTGTCGGCGGGGTCCTGGCGGCGGTGACGATTCTTCGTTGTCCACGGTTCGGGTGCTCCTGCGTCCGGGGTCACGACGGATTGCATACAAAACGGAATGTATACAATCCTAAACACTGGCGCGGTCGTGTGCATAAAACCGTGTGCCATCTCTCGATTGAAATAGATCGGCCGAAATCACCAACAGTGCGATCGCTCTGTTAAGCTGGAATCGTTCTCGTACAGAAATGTGCGGAGCAGATGGTGTCTGAAGAGCAGGTAGATTCGCTCGTCACCATGTGTTTGCCCGTCGGCGCGTGCCTGCCTTCCGCGCCCCTCATGATTTTTCCCAGTTCAGTCGTTTTTCGACTTCCGTCCAGCACCTTCGAGTGCATGATCGAAACCGAGTATCCCCACGATTTCGTCTGAGACAGAGACCTCACATCAGAGAACTCACCCTCACCTTCGATTCCGAGTCCTCGGTTCACCCACAAGTTTTCGTTGGATCTGCGTCTGAAGATCCAGTCCAGCCAGCGGGAAAGCCGGATCCAGCAATGGGTTCGACCATCACGATCGCAGCAGCGGTCATCAGTTAAAAAATAAGGATACAAAGATTATGGCAACAGGTACCGTGAAATGGTTCAACGCGGAAAAGGGTTTCGGATTCATCCAGCCTGACGACGGTTCGGCTGACGTGTTCACTCACTTCTCCGCGATCGAAGCCTCCGGCTACCGCGAGCTCACCGAGGGTCAGAACGTCGAGTTCGACTCGGAGATGGGCTCCAAGGGCCTGCAGGCGACTCGCGTCCGCGGCCTCTGAGACTCTTTGAGAGTCTCACCTAGAGACTTCTGAGATTCACCAGCGACCCTGCGTTCACCCACTTGGTGTGAACGCAGGGTCGCTGTCGTCTCCTCCCCAATTGCTACCTGACGGGGGCCCAGATACCTCGCGAGAGGTTGCTGGGCCGCCGTCAGGTAGCAATTAGTGGTGGGCTAGGAAAGTGCAGAAGTCCTCGACTCCGGTGAGGTCGATGTCGTTCCGCCGTCTGGTTTCCCACGCTTCGCGGGTCAGGCGCCAACGTTGGAGGAGGCCCGGCTCGCCTCGGCGGATGTCCCAGTCGACGCCGTTGCGCTCGTACCCCAAGGCTTCAGACACCTTGTTCGATCCGATGTTGTCGACGAACGCATCGGAACCGGCCTCACTAGCCCCGAGCCCTGCGAACGCAAGATGGAGCAGAGAACTGCGCATCTCCGTGCCGAGGCCGCGACCGCGCACATCCGTCGACAGCCAGGAGAATGACGCGAACGTCCCGCAGGAGTCGAATTTCTCCGCAATGAGGTCCTGCATCCCCACGGCCTCACCATCGACGAGGACGGCGAAGGCCAACCGGAAGTCAGAAGGAGAGAACCGCCCCCGACCACGCCACACGCTCTGGAGCCACCTGCTCACCCGCACGTCCGGGTCGGATTCGTAGAACGACATCGGATCGTCGTAGGGAGCGGGTTCCGCGAAGACCTTGCCGTCCCGCACAAGAGGGGCGAGCGCCGCAAGCATCTCATCGGCAGCACCGACGAGCTCGAGCCGGGGAGTCTTCACCCGGATCTGCAGGGGCGGGTAGCCGATCATGAAACCAACCTAGGCCAGCCGGACCGAATCCACAATGGTCCGTCGGCTCCGGGTAGCGTGGGGTTTGACTCCAGGATGCCGATAACAGGTGGTGGCCCATGACCGAACCCGATCGCCCGACCCCGACGACCATCGTCTTCGACCTCGGCAATGTGCTCATCGGCTGGGATCAGACAGGGCCTCTGGCCGATCGTATGAGTGCCGATGAATGGCATTCCTTCGCCGAGGCGGCCGACTTCCCCACGCTCAATACCGCGGCTGACTCCGGCGTTTCGATCACCGATATCGTCGCCCGAGCCGCCGAGGCGGACCCCCGCCACGGTAAGATCGTCGCCGGCTACTACGAGAACTTCGACAAATCCCTGACCGGTCCGATCGACGGCATGGCCGAGATCGTCGCAGATCTCAAGTCCGCCGGCGTCCGCCTGCTCGGGCTCTCGAACTGGTCGGCTGAGACCATCCACCATGCCCCCGTCGTCGCGCCTGCGATCAGCGAACTCGAAGACATCGTCGTCTCGGGAAAGGTCGGCCTCGTCAAACCCGATCCGGCAATCTTCGAACTGACCCGGGACCGATTCGACCTCGACCCGGCCCGGACTGTCTTCGTCGATGATCTGCCCGCCAACGTAGAGGCAGCACAACGCCTCGGCTTCATCGGTCATGTGTTCTCAGGAGCCGCCTCGCTGCGCACGGACCTGTCCGAACGAGGTCTGCTCGCTCAATAGGCTGCTCACCTCGAGCCGCTCGACCAACACCCCTGAACGGGCTCCTCACCCGCTGATACTGTGAAAAATGTCCGCGTCGTCACCGTCGGTGCGTCGAACGCTGGGCCGAAGTCGAATATCACCCCTGATCGCGCCGAGCTGCTGCTCAACGTCCGCACCTACGACACTGCGGTGCGCAAGAGAGTCATCGCGTCGATCGAGCGGATCGTCCGCGGCGAATACGAGGCCGCCGGGACGCCGAAGGAACCGACCTTCGAGTACTTCGACCAGTTCCCGCTGACGGTCACCAGTGAGGCGGTCAATGACACCATCACCGAGGCTCCCACCGAGTTCTTCGGCACCGAGGCGGTCCAGGAGGCGACACCTGCGACCGCGTCGGACCGCGGTCTCTCCTACGAGATCTTCCCGTGTGGTTCGGGCATTCGGTCTCGGTCATAGGTGATCGTCGTGTACCCGTGGGGAATCGGAGTGCCGTCCTCGTCGACACCGACGAATACGATCTTGTCGATGCTGAGGATGGATCTGCGAGTGATCATATTGCGCACCCGGGCCCTCATCGTCAGTGAGGTGCGTCCGAAATGCGTGGCGAGAAGCCCCATCTCGATGAGATCGCCTTCCCTCGCCGAAGCCTGGAAGTCGATCTCGGAGATCAGCTTCGTCACAACTCGATGGTTGCCGAGCTGAATGATCGCGTAGATCGCGGCCTCCTCGTCGATCCACCTCAGCAGGCTGCCGCCGAAGAGGGAGCCGTTGGCGTTGAGGTCTTCAGGCCGCACCCACTTGCGGGTATAGAAGTTCATCCCCTCCACATCGTGGCGGGCGGAGCTCTCTGTGGACTGTGCCGTCGCTGTCATGCGATCAGAGTAGCGAGGAGTTGTTTCGCCCTCGTTTCGTCCGTGTCACCGCTTTTCGACGTCATCCTTCATGGCGGTGAGGGTTTGCCGGATGTTCAATCGCTGGAAGTCCGCGAAGCTCCGGCCCCGTGTGACAATGTGGTCGAAGACCCAGGCCAGCCAGTCGGGCCAAGCGCGGCGATCGTCCGTCCACGACTCTGTCACTCGAGTCGCCTCGCCGAGGTCCTCGAACTCGTATGCCCAGCTCGCGTTCGGTCCTTCGATGCTGGGAGTTCGGGGCCCGATCCGGCGCACGGTGAAGGCGAACCGTTTGCCGGGCACAGACTCGGTGACGACGCATTCGGTCACCCACGTCGCCGGCCCGCGACGGTTCGTGCCTTCGAAGACGTCGCCTGTCTGCAGCGGACCTGCAGTCGTACGCGTGCTTGCGCCCGTGTTCTCCGGGCTCCATCGGGCCATCTGGGTCGGATCGGCGATCTGCGCCCAGAGCCCGGCGGCGTCGGCTTTGATCACCATACTGTCGCTGACCTGCATCGTTCGCGTCATCGTCGTCCCTTCTCATTGTGGTCGTGCACGCACCTGAAGCCGGCCGTGCACATGGCCCCATTCAAACACGGGTCCTGAGCTAGCCTGGGCACATGGCCGACTCCGCGACGAACGACGAGATCATCGCCTTCCGCCTCCGAGCTCATCACCTCGATGAGCGACTCAGCCACAACTCACTCCTTGACGCCGCGGGACCCTGCGGCATCCAGAACAGCCCACCGGGATCCGCGATGACTGCACTCCATGCGCGGGGCGCCGACCGCATCCGACGACAGCGAAGGCGACCGGACCAGATCTGAGCTTCTGCGCCGTTGACTGCTCTGCTATCAACCGTCGACTGAGCATGACGATCGCACCGTTCGGCACCGTCCCGACGACGGTGAAGAGCGCACTGACCGCTGAGGCAGAGGTGATCGGCGCACTGCGCGAGGCAGACGGCGTCGACATCGAATTCGCGTCAGACTGTGATCATTCGGCGAGTTCGCTGATCAGCAGACGTGCGAGGGCTCCGAGTCGGAATCGCTCGGGAATCACGGTTCTGATGCCCTGTTCATGCAGCGGCGCTGCGGTGACGTCGCCGACTGCTGCCGCGACCACTGATTCGTTGAATGCCGCGATCACGGCCGGCAGCAGTCCCTGCTCCTCGGCCGCGGTGAGAAAGGCTGTCGCCCCGGGTGCTGAGGTGAAGGCCACGGCGTCGCACCTGCGCTGCGCGACGAGGCCGACCGCGTCGACCACGGCGGCCGGATCGGGCGCCGGACCCCACCGGTAGATGACGAGGGCGCGGACGTCGGCGCCTGCCGCGACGAAGGCCTCATCGAGTCCGTCGGCGCCGGCACCGTGATGCTGCACGGCGATCCGCTGACCATCCACACCTTCGCCGAGGAGGACCTGCTGGATCTCTGCGCTCGTCTCGGATTCGGCGACCCAGTGAGCGCTCAGTCCGGCGGCCTGAATCGCCCCGCGTGCCTTGGGGCCGCGGGCGTAGATCCGAGCTCCGGCGAGCATCGCGTGCCAGTCCTCGCACAGACCCGCGGCTTCAGCCACGTCGCCCCAGCCGGTGAATCCGACGCCGGTCGTGACCACGACGATGTCCGGCCGGTCCTCGATGAGTTCACGGGTGCGTGCAACAAGCTCGGGATCATCGATGTGAGGGATGACGGACAGGGTCGGGGCGTGCACGATCGTGGCGCCGTGACGCTCGAGGGCGGAGGCGAGCTGCTCCGCGCGCCGCTGAGCGGTGAGCACGATGCGGCGTCCGGCCAGTTCGTCGCCTAAGTCAGTACGGGGCTGGTTCATGCTCACATCCTGGTCGCGCCGCCTCACCGGGGCAACTTCCGGCCTTCGAGAGCAGCCTGGTGGGCGAGCATCTCATCCTTGAGCCCCTGCACGACGACGGCGATCGCCGGTCGCCGCATCGAATCGGACCTGAGCACCATCCAGTAGGGCAGGCGCTCGGCCACCTCGTCGGGGAAGAGCCGAATGAGGTCGGGGTGCCGGTCGGCCATGAAACACGGGAGGAATCCGATGCCGGCTCCCGCCCGGGTCGCCTCGACGTGGACGAAGACATTCGTCGAGGTCAGTGCATCCTTCATCTCGGGAAACAGCCGCCTCGGCGCATCGAGGTCGTCGACCTGGAGCATGGAATCGACGAAATAGACGAGTCGATGGTCGCTGACGTCCTCCACCGAGGCGGGGGTGCCGGTGGACGCCAGATAGTCGCGTGAGGCATAGAGGCCGAGTTCGTAGTCACCGAGCCTGATCGCCTCCGCCCGGTGCACGCGCGGTTCCCCGACGACGACCTCGATGTCGAGACCGGACCGCTGCTGCAGGGCCTGTCGGGTGACGGTGACGATCTCGACACTCAGCCCGGGGTGCCGACGTCGCAGCTTCGCGACCGCCGGGGAGGCGACATAGGCGCTGAACCCATCCGTCGCGGTCATCCGCACCACTCCGGACACCGTCTCCGGGCCCTGTCCGGGACTCTCGAGTTCGGCGACCGCGGTCTCCATCTGTTCGGCCACCGCGACGGCTCGTTCCCCGAGGTCGGTCAGCTCCCATCCGTCGTCCGAGCGGGCCAGCACGCGTCCGCCCAAGGATTTCTCCAAGGCGACGATGCGGCGGGAGACCGTCGAATGGGTGAGCCCGAGATTGTGTGCCGCCGTCGTGAACTTCGCGGTGCGGGAGACGGTCAGCAGCACGAGCAGATCGTTGGGAGTGGTGTCCATGTCAGCCATAGTAGGCGGGCTTACTCGACGCTATATGTCGGCAGCACAACACGCGTTTCGGCACCCGTCGTCCGGATCATCTTCAGCACAGCACCCTTCTGTACGCTCGCCGGTGAGAACCGCAGCCGGAACCGCGCAACACGCGTCCCCTCGCCAGGCTTCGACTCCTTCCCGAACGGCGAAGACCGCGATGATGAGAGCTGCGACGGAATCGGCCCAGGCCCACCCCAGCAGGCTGTTGAGCAGGACCCCGATCAGCACTGCGGCGCTGAGATAGGTGCAGATGAGGGTCTGCTTGGAATCAGCGACAGCCGTAGCAGATCCCAGTTCTCGTCCCGTCCTCCGCTCGAACCAGCTGAGGAACGGCATCACCAGCATGCTGAGTGCGGCGATGATGATGCCGACGGTCGAATGTTCAGGCTGTCGCGGGCCCACCATGGACACAACAGCGTCCACGCTGACGTAGACCGCGAGCGCGAAGAAAGATACTGCGATGACCCGCAGAGCGACCCGTTCCCGGCGCTGGGGTTCCGCTGCCGAGAATTGCCAGGCTACCGCTGCGGCAGAGAGAACCTCGATAATCGAATCGAGTCCGAACCCGATGAGAGCCGCCGAGGAGGCTGCTCCGCCTGCAGCAATGGCAACGACCGCTTCAATCACGTTCCAAGTGATGGTGATGGCAACGATGATCCGGATCCGCTTCCGCAGAACTGCTGCTCTGTCCCTTCGCGGCGCAGTCTCGGTCATCGGCTCGGTCCAACGTCACAGCAGCCGACCACCGTGCAATCGGAATCGACACATGGCGCGTTCTCATCGACTGCCAGAGTCGTCGCGACAAGAGCAGAGAGGGCTGTTGCCAGATGAGGGTCGGCGATCTCGTAGCGCGTCCGCCGTCCTTCAGGTTCGGCCACCACGATTCCGCATCCTCGCAGGCAGGCGAGGTGGTTCGAGACATTGGTGCGCGTCAGTCCCAGATCACTTGCCAAGCGCGCAGGATAGCCGGGCTCGGAGAGCAGCGACAGCAGAATCCGTGATCGTGTGGGATCGGCCATCGCGCGGCCGAGGCGCTGCATGGCATCGACACGGGAAGCAATAGTCAGCATATGCTGACTATACAGCCTATGCTGACCTGTTGTCGCGGGTCGCTCACGACGGAATGAAGGCCTCTCCGACGTCTGCCGCCCGGTCGTCAGCGCACGTGCTGCTGCGACGGCGAGCGTGTCCAGCGCAGCAGCACGACGATCAGACAGATGAGGAACACGATCCCCGAGGTGACCAGTCCGGTGACGAGGATGCCGATATCGGCAGGCAGATCCACGTCCTCGGCCGGTTTGGTCGGTGCCTTCCCTTCCGGATCGATGAGGACGGAGATCGTGTCGCCCTCATCGAAGTCGTCGTATCCGTCCTTACCGCGGTAGATCAGCGGTTCGGCGACGGGGGTGCCGTCGGTGCGCTCGAGGCTGTAGGTATGAACATAGACCTGCCGCGACCTGGGCGGATTGGAACTGTGCACGGTCTTCTGCTCGACTTTGTGATCGGCGACGACCACCTCGGTGAGTTCGCCAGCCTGAGACAAAGCGAGATCCTCGCCGAGCATCACAGTGCCGATGAGCGCAATGGCCACGAATGGTCCGGTGTACCAATACGCCGGCGTGTGTCCCATGAACCTGCGCATCGCCAGAGTGACGCCGAGGAACACGAAGCATCCGAGGATGATCGTGAACAGCAGTTGGTCCGGATACAGGTATCCGATCGTGAAGACCGCACCCGTGCCGACGAAGAAGACAGCACCGGTGATGATAATGGTCAGCGGATTCCGGCTGCCCTGGTTCCAGCGGCGCTCACTCTTCCCGCCGTCGCCCCACTTGCCGCGCATCCAGTAGGCGTCCATTCAAGCCCCGTTCGTCACTGCGGCATGTTGACGAATCGGGACTTCGCGCCCTGGAACGCCACGGGAATGTCCATCGTCGGACCGGCACGGTGCTTGGCGACGATGATGTCGGCCTCACCGGCACGTTCGTGTTCCTTGTCGTACATGTCCTCACGGTGGATGAGGAGGACCATATCCGCGTCCTGCTCGATCGAACCAGACTCACGCAGGTCCGAGATCATCGGCCGCTTGTCCGTGCGCTGCTCACTGCCGCGGTTGAGCTGGGACAACGCGATGACCGGAACCTCGAGCTCCTTGGCCAGCAGCTTGAGCGAACGCGAGAACTCCGAAACCTCCTGCTGGCGGGATTCGACGCGTTTGCCCGAGGACATCAGCTGCAGGTAGTCGACGCAGACCATCTGCAGATTGTGCTGCTGCTTGAGCCGTCGGCACTTCGCGCGGATCTCGGTCAGCGCCATGTTCGGCGAATCGTCGACGAACAGCGGCGCATTGTTGATCCGGGCCTCCGTCGCGGCCAGCGTCGTCCAGTCGTGCGGACTGAGCTCGCCGCGGCGCAGGTTCTGCAGCGGAATCTCCGACTCGGCCGAGAGCAGACGCATGACGAGTTCGTTCTTGCCCATCTCGAGCGAGAAGAACACAGCGGCCGCATCATTGTGGATCGCAGCCGAACGGATGAAGTCGAGCGCCAGAGTCGACTTGCCGACACCGGGACGCGCGGCGATGACGATCATCGTGCCCGGATGCAGACCGTTGGTGAGGTTGTCGAACTCGGTGAAACCGGTGGGCACACCCGCGGTCTGCCCATCGGTGTTGCCGTTGCGTTCGATCTCCTGGGCCACCTCGCCGAGGATGTCGGAGAGGATGACGTAATCCTCTGTCGTATGGCGTTCGGTGACCTTGTAGATCTCCGCCTGAGCGGAGTTCACGACGTCATCGGTGTCGCCTTCGGCGTCGTAGCCCATCTGCACGATGCGGGTGCCGGCCTCGACGAGGCGGCGCAGCACGGCCTGTTCGCTGACGATCGCGGCATAGTATCCGGCGTTGGCGGCGGTCGGGACCGACGAGATGAGGGTGTGCAGGTAGGCGGCACCGCCGACGCGGGCGAGGTCGCCGGTCTTCGTCAGGTAGTTCGCCACCGTCACCGAGTCCGCGGGCTCACCCCGGGAATAGAGGTCGAGGACCGCCTCGTAGATGGTTTCGTGAGCGGGCTTGTAGAAGTCATCGCCATTCATCGTCTCGACGCAGTCGGCGATGGCGTCCTTCGACAGAAGCATCGCACCGAGCACGCTCTGCTCGGCCTCGACGTCCTGCGGAGGGGTCCTCAGACCGTCATAGCCCTGGTCGTTGCTCACTCGATTTCCTCTTCCTCACAGCATCGGATCGCCCACCCTCATGTGGTGCGCTCCAACTGTACCCGGAGACCCGGGGAGGGTCCCATCGGCTCGACACCTGCCATCGTAGGAGGCGGCACTGACACAGAAACTTCAGTCCCGAGACCTCCCGGCCGTGGCCACGGAGTGCAGAATCGGCTTCGTCAGCTGCAGTCCACCGCGGATGATTCCGATGCCGACGACCACGGTGAGCAGGATCGTGAGGAAGGTGACCGGCTTGAACACGAGCGCGGCTCCGGCCAGGGGCAGGACTAGCAGCAGCCCGAGGCCTCCGGCCAGCAGGGACACCCAGATCGCCGGGGCCATGACGGCGCGGACCAGCGCACGGTGCAGAAGCCTGGGATCGGCGCCGGCGGCATAGAGATCGGAGAAGGTGTCGGCTCGGTCGTAGATGTCGGCGACCTGGTTGATCACCGCCGAGACACCGATGAGCACGATCGCGATGCCCATGACGAGCAGCACCCCGGTGAACATGTCGTGGAAGAGGTGGGTCTCGGCCTCGCTCACTCCCACTTCAGAGTCCTCGGCGGCGTCGAGGCCGAGCTGCATCAGCGCCACCCCCGACCCGCAGACGGCTGCGGTGAAGGCCGCCATCGCGAGTCCGGACACACGGCGCCAGAACCGTTTGGGTTCGTCGGAGACCAGGCGGGCCGCGATGAGGCGCTCCGGGGTGGCGGCTCGCCGACCGGACAGGTGGGCGAACCAGCGGACGAGGAGCCCGCCCAGGAGGTCGACGACGACCAGCCCGAGAGCGAAGAATCCGACCATCGCGCCGAGCACGATCCCCACGCCGAGACCGCCGCTCTGGGTGAGCGCGAAGACGACCGGCAGCAGGCAGATCACGAGCACCGTGACGATGACCTTGGCCACGGGGAACTTCCGCTCCAGACTCTTCGTCCGCACCCCCAACGGAGAGACCGCGACCTTGCGCAGACCCAGCAGGGCCGAGCCCGCGCAGACCAGGGCGAGGAAGACGACCACGACGAGGATGAGCCACGCGGGCATGAGCATGTTCTGGTACCCGATGGGTTCACCCATGAAGTGGATGAAGCTGACCGGCAGGGCCAGCCCCAGGTAGCCGAGAACCCCGAGGACGATGCCGGCCAGGGCCGGGATGAGCGGTTCGGTCACGGCGAGCGCAGTGATCTGGGAGCGTCGGGCCCCGAGCAGCGACATCGTCGACAGCCGTTCGTCCTGGCGACGTGCCGACAGGGTCGCCGAGGCCGATGCCAGGGTGGAGGCGGGGATGATCAGCAGAGCCGTGGCCAGGGCCGCGAGGGTCTTGTACATGATGTCGAGACCCTCGTCCGCGGGATCGGGACTCGGTGGGATCTGGAAGAACATCCAGGTCCCGGCCGCCACGGTGAGGAACAGCGTGGCACACGCGAAGAACGCGGCGGCCACGAGCACGGAGCTCGCCGAAGTCAGCGATCTCCGTCCGAGGACGAGGGGAACGGCTGTCAACGACGTGGACATCGGGTCTCCTCTCAGGCCATGGTCGCCTCGGCGGTGGCCCGGTTCTCGGGTGCCGCCTCGGCGAGGGTGCGGTTGTCGGGATCGATCTCGGTGACCCGGCGGACGAGCGGGCGGGTGACCTGCAGCCCCAGCCACACCATCGCAACCCCGGCCACGAGGACGGCGGCGACGGTTCCGATGGTGAACGGATCGCCGAGGTCGCTCACCGAAGCCATGAGCCAGGCGAGGATTCCGCCGAGGAACAGGGAGACGACGGTGACCAGCAGGATCGGCGACATCACGGCGTTGACGGTCACCCGGTGCATCATCTGCTGGGTCATTCCGGCGGCGTGGAGCTCGCGGTAGGTCTGAGCCCGGTCGAGGATGTCTGCGGCCTGGTTGATCGTGGCCGAGACGATGACGAGGACGAAGGCGATGACCAGGGTGAGGATGAGTCCTGTGAAGATATCGTCGCCGAGGTGGACGTACGGACCCATGACCGCGCGGTCCTCGGCGGAGAAGTCCTCCTGGCCGCTGCGCATCATCGCCGTTCCCGCCCCTCCGACGACGGCGATGAAGGTGATCATCGCCAGCCCGGCGACCCGGCGCCAGTACTGTCCGGGAGCGTCGGCGATCATTCCCGCCGCCATCACCGAGGCGGGACCGCGGGCGATTCTGCCGGCGATGCCGGCGTGGACGCGGATGCACAGGACGCCGAGGACGCTGATGAGCAGGAGGGTGATGCCGATCGTGGCGATGCTGTACATGATCGTCACCGCCATCGGCAGCTCCATCTGGGTGGAGACATAGGTCGCGATGGCCACGATGAGGATGAGCACGATGACCGTGATGATGCGGGCCAGGGGGAATCTCCGGGGCAGCGACCGGGTGCGCACGCCCAGCGGGGAGACCTGGATCTTGCGCAGGCCGATGAGCGAGGCGATCAGACAGACGGCAAGGAGGCCGGCGACGACCGCGGCGAGCAGCCAGACCGGCATGAGCAGTGCCTGGTAGCCCAAAGGTTCGCCGACGAACGTGATGAAGCTCAGCGGCCACGCCACCAGCAGGTAGCCGCCGATTCCGGCGAGGATGCCCGCCGAGGCGGGGATGAAGGGTTCGGCGACGGCGACGAGGCGGATCGTGCTGCGTTGCGCCCCGAGCAGGGACAGGGTCGAGAGTCGTTCGTCCTGACGGCGGGCGCTCAGTTTCGCCGAGGCGGCCCCGAGGCTGGTCGCGGGCACGATGAGGAAGACCGTGGCGAGGACGGCGAGGAGCTGGTAGAGCTCGGCCACCTCGGCGTATCCGGTGACCTCGGGGCGGTCGATGAACGCCCAGGCGCCGGCGGCCACGGTGAGGAAGATCGTCGAGCAGGAGAAGAACGCGATCCCGACGAGCCGCGACGTCGTCGAGGTCAGGGACTGCTTGGACAGGAGGAGGGGAAGGAGATTCATCACTGTGCGGCTTCCTGCAGTGCGGAGTCGGCGACGATGCGGCCATCGGCGAGCCTGACGACCCGGGAGCAGCGGGCGGCGACGTTCTCATCGTGGGTGACGACGACGAGGGTGGATCCGCGTCCGACGGTGGAGCCCAGCAGCTCGGTGAGGACTTCATTCGAGGTGCGGGAGTCGAGGGCACCGGTCGGTTCGTCGGCGAAGGTGACGACGGGCTGGGTGACCTGGGCGCGGGCGATCGCCACTCTCTGCGCCTGTCCGCCGGAGAGCTGTCCGATCCGCTTGTGTCCGTGCTCGCTCAGACCGAGACGGTCGAGCCAGGCCCGGGCGTGCTGGGTGGCGTCCGAGCGGTTCATGCCTGCGAGCATGGCGGCGAGCGCGACGTTGTCGATGGCGGTGAGTTCGGGCAGGAGCAGCCCTTGCTGGAAGACGAAGCCGAAGACCTCGCGGCGCAGAGCGGTGCGGCCGGATTCTTTGAGGGAGGTGATCTCGGCGGCGGCGCTGCGGTCGGTCGGCGAGAGTCGGATGCGGCCGCTGTCGGGACTGATGATGCCGGCCAGGCAGTGCAGAAGAGTCGTCTTGCCGGAACCGGAGGGTCCCATGATCGCCAGGGATTCGCCGAGGCCGATCGTCAGATCGACTCCGGCGAGAGCATACGTCTGGTTGAAGTGCTTCGTGACGGTGCCGGCTGTGATGATGGCGGGGTGCTGGGGCGAAGAGTTCTGGGTCATCGGGTGCTGAGATGCTGACTGCTGCGCTGCGGCAGGATGCTGTGAAGAAGTCATGTCTCCATGTTTTCGCCCAACGGGCCTTGGCACTATGCAGTCAGCCTGTCAGCCGGTGCGGGATTTCCCAACCTCTGTTGACGGAAAACCGAGTTCAGGGCACCGTGCTTGATAGTCTTCTGATACCACGACACCGACATGCGAGATCCGGGCTGGCTGCCCGTGGTCCCGCCCGAGCAACCGAACAGGTCTACTCCTTCGACGTCTGGATCGTCTCCGCCGCAGAGGACCGGGCAACCTCGGTGCGGGTCTGCCGATCTCACCCCGGCAGGAGCACGATGACGGTGTGGATCACGAGGCCGACCAGCGCGCCGATGACGGTGCCGTTGATGCGGATGTACTGGAGGTCGCGGCCGACGTAGAGTTCGATGCGCTCGGCGGCTTCCTTCGCGTCCCAGCGTTCGATGGTGTCGGAGATGACGCTGGCGATCTCGGGGCCGAAGCTCTCGGCCAGGTCACCGGCAGTGGTGGCGATCCGGTCATCGATGCGGCGGGAGAAGTCCGAGTCCGCCTGCAGCCGTTCGGCGAATTCGCCGATGAGCTGCCAGATGCGGGCACGGACTTCGCCGCTTTCGTCGATGATGGCTTCGCGCAGCAGCTGTTTGAGTGATACCCAGATCTCGAGCACCGAATCGACGACCCCGTCCTGACTGAGCAGGTCGTTGATGATCTCCTCGGCACGCTTGGACAGAGATGAGTCGGATTCGAGGTCGTCGGAGAGGTCGACCAGCCAGGCGTCGAGGGCCTGACGGGCCTTGTGGTATTCGTTGTCGCGGACGTCGGCGACCCAGCCCAGGACTTCGCGCTGCAGCCGGTTCGCAAGCTGTTCGTTGACGAAATCGGGCACCCAGGACGGGGCCCGATTGTGGACGATCTCGTCGATCACCTGCGGGTTGTCACGCAGCCAGGAATAGGCCTCGGCGACGATGAGGTCGACGAGCTTGTGGTGGGCACCGTCGAGCACGATCTGGCGCAGCAGCTGCGCGAGCACGGGCGTCTTCCTTGTGGCTACGAGCCGCGGGATGATGACGTTCCTGGTCAGCGCCTTGATGGAATCGTCATCGATGCGCGCGAGCACATATTCGAGGCCTCCTGCGGCACGGTCGACGACGATGTCTCGGTTGGCGGGTTTGGCCAGCCAACTCCCGGCTCGGTGGGAGATCTCGGCGGATCGGATCTTCGTCGACACCGCCTCGGCGTGGAGGAAGTTCGCGGCCACGAAGGCCGACAGACTCGCACCGAGCGTGTCCTTCTTGCGCGGGATGATCGCGGTGTGCGGGATCGGCAGCCCGAGAGGGTGCCGGAAGAGGGCGGTGACGGCGAACCAGTCGGCGATCGCGCCGATCATCGCCGCCTCCGAGGCGCGGGAGACGAACCCCCAGACGCCGGTGTTGTCGGTGAACAGGTGGGTGGAGAGGAAGATGAGGGTGGCGAGGATGAGCAGTGAGAGCGCGAGCGTGCGCATCTTCTTCAGCCCGCGAGCGCGTTCTTGATCCTCCGGCGTCAGCTCGGCCGGCCCGCCGGTTCCGCCGCCGGCGCCGAAGCGCGGCACGGATGGTGTCTTCTCGATCGACATCGTTACCCCCTGCTCCACGACTTTAGCGAAACCCGCCACTTCCACACGCATCCGCGGGCGGGTTCGCACCTGGGAATTCCGCGGAGAGCCCCACCGCTCGGGACGCCCTATCGCCCGCGAGCGTCCCTCACCGTTACTCTTACTTCCCCGCGTTGCCCGCAATCCACCCCCTCACTCGCATCACGCACCGGTGCACCGGGTGGAGATGCCACGACTCATGAGGGATGAAGCGTTCGACCAGGTACTCGAGCTAGGATTCGACCATGATCCGCCCGCTGAACGCCCGGGAACACAGCGTCGCACTGCGCATGATCCGCTCGGCGACGCCGTCTCCCGACGAAGCAGACTTTGCCGCCTTCACTCCTGAGCAGCGGCAGGGTTGGAATCCACCCGAGCCCATCTCGAACGAACAGCGTCAGATCTGGGAATGCCGCCTCGGCGAGGTGATGGTCACCAGCCGTTGCGACTGTGGAACCTGTCCAAGCATCGGAATGCGCCCTCAGAATCGCCTCGACGATGAGCGTCGCGATGATCAGGGCGGAGACGGGGACTACTCGGAGCGTGTCGTCCTCACAGCCGGTTCACCAGGGGCGATGCTGCTGCTCATCATTGACGACGATTCACCCAGCTATCTCGAGCTGGCGCCGATCGACGAGGGTCAGAGTTTCACGGATTTCCCCGAACCGGAGACGATCTCATTCTGATCTGCTCCGGTGCGGATGGATTTCCATTCCCTCGCCGAGGCGGCCCTGCCCGAGCGTGGAACGTTAGGCTTCGTGGATGGAGTACTTCGAGAATCGTGAACGTGCAGAATCCTTCGGCGAGGTCGCCCGGGACTACGATGAATTCCGACCGAAGTACCCTGCCGCGCTCATCACAGCGATTATGCAAGCGGCCAGGGCGAGCGCCGACTCCCAAACGGATGCCTCACCGCCGTCCACCGGCGATCGAACCGCAAGCGCCCCGCGCATCCTCGACGTCGGTTCCGGCACCGGCATTCTCGCGTCCCAGGTCCGGTCAGCAGGCGCCGAGATCCTCGCCGTCGAACCGGATGAAGAGATGGCTGCGGTCGCTCGGTCCAAAGGCCTCGATGTGGACGTCTCGACGTTCGAGGACTGGGACCCGCAGGGCCGGACCTTCGATCTCGTCAGCTTCGGACAGTCCTTCCACTGGGTCGACCCGGCGGTGGCGCTGCCGAAGATCCGCACCCTGCTCCGTCCAGGAGGAAGTCTGGCTCTGGCCTGGAATGACATCAGACCGCAGGGCGAGCTGAAGACCCGACTCAATGCCGTTGTCGCACGCTTCCATGCCGACGGCAGGACCGCGAGTCTCGGTTCGAGAGCGAGCCGGGGCATCGAAGCGAACCAAGAGGCGACGGCGGGCAGCGGTACGACTGAGTCCGTGCCGGCAGTCGAAGCCGTCGAACATCCGGCTCTCACGCAGCTGCGGGATGCCGGTTTCGCCCCGAATGAGACCACTTTCGTCGAAGACCTCCATTATTCGAGGCACGACTGGCTGTCGATGGTCTTCACCTACTCGGCTCAGCTGACGATGGATCCAGTGAAGAGAGCGGTCATGCGCGAAGAGATGGCCGCCGAAATCCCCGACGACGGGCTCGCTGCGCGGAACGAGGCACTTCTCGTCCTCGCTGGGGCCTGAATATGGGACGCTCATAGTTCAAAAGCTGCGCGCTCAAAGCTGAGCAGTGCCCACTTACTGGGCCGGTCCCACGCGGCACGAGTCCGACCCGTAGAGTGAAGGCGTATGGTCACCGCTGTCCTGCACGGGGACCACGTCCCCGCTGGGACCGCCACTCCGCGGAGATGTCCGACGTCCCCGCTGGGACCACCGCGGCCCTCCCGCAGACGCCGCGGTCTGACCGAACCGAGACCACCCGCATCCGAGAGTCAGGAGCAGTCGTGCAAGCGACACCCGCCGAGGCCACCATCACCGAGATCACGAATCTCATCACGTTCGACACGACGAGCCGGGACACGAACCTTCCGCTCATCGACCACGTCGAAGCCCGTCTCCAGGCCGCTGGCATCGAATCACGCCGGATCCCGAACCCGGAGGGCACGAAGGCGAACCTGCTCGCGACCATCCCCGCAGCCGACGGCACCACGACAGGCGGCATCGTCCTCTCCGGTCACACCGACGTCGTCCCCGTCGACGGCCAGGACTGGTCCTCGGACCCGTTCGCTCCGGAGATCCGCGACGGAAAGTACTTCGCCCGCGGCAGCGCCGACATGAAGTCCTTCATCGGCGTCATCCTCTCCCGCCTCGAAGCGCTCAAGTCCGCGAAACTCCGCGAACCCCTCCACCTCGCCTTCTCCTATGACGAGGAGATCGGCTGCGTCGGCGCCATCTCCCTCGTCGAAGCCATCACCGAAGAAGGACTGGCACCCCGCGGCTGCATCGTCGGCGAACCCTCGAGCATGCGCGTCATCCGCGGCCATAAGTCGATGAACGTCTTCCGCGTCGAATTCCACGGCGTCGCCGCCCACTCCTCGCTCACCCCCGAAGGCGTCAACGCCATCGCCTACGCCTCCGAATTCGTCGCCTTCGTCCACGCAGTCGCTGCCGAATTCCGCACCGAGGGACCGTTCGATGAGGCCTACGTCGTGCCCTTCACCTCGGTCACGGCGAACACGTTCACCGGCGGCATCGCTGTGAACACGATCCCCGCCAAGGCGACCGTCCAGTTCGAATTCCGTTCGCTCGGGTCCGTCGACCGTGAGGCCCTCATCGGCCGCTTCCGCGCCGAGGCCGAACGCCTCGGTCGAGCCATGGCCGCGGAGAACGAGACCGCCGGAGTCGACTTCACGATCGAAGCCGAAGCTCCCGGCTGTGAGACCCCGGCCGATGCGGACATCGTCTCGCTCACCGCGAACTGGGGCGGAATCGCCACCGATGACAAGGTCACCTACGGCACCGAGGCGGGTCTGTTCTCCGAGGCCGGCATCCCAACCGTCGTCTGCGGTCCCGGAGACATCGCTCAGGCTCACGCTCCCGACGAGTTCATCGAGCTCGACCAGATCGCAGCCTGCGAATCGTTCATCGACGCCCTCATCGCCGATCTCACCAACCGCTCCTAGGACAGTCTCCAGCGACTCCGTGCGTCCGAACTGTTCGGGGCAAGAGGCCTCCCTGATCTGCACCGGGTTCCCCTCCACGGCGGTTCGTGCTTGGATGGAGTCGACAGCGATCCTCAGCAGCAGGGAGGCACCATGGGATCCGAATTCTCCGTCGGCGATCACGTGGCGTGGAACTCAGAGGCCGGAGAGGTCTCTGGGACGATCACCAAAGTCCACACCTCAGACTTCGACTACAAGGGCCACAACCGCCGCGCCTCGGCCGATGAACCGCAGTACGAGATCAAGAGCGACAAGACCGATCACATCGCCGCTCACAAAGGCAGCGCCCTCCACCTCGTTGACGACGAATGACGGGACGGATCACTTCGTCGACGCGGAAGACGGAGACCGCTCCGCAGGCCCGGACCGAGACTGAATCGGAAGACACGAACAACCTGCCGCACCTGCTTACGGTCGGGCATTCGAATCGTGAACTGAACGAGTTCATCGATCTCCTCACGGCCACCGGCACCGAGGTGGTCGTCGACGTCCGCAAGCTGCCTGGTTCGACGAAGAACCCCTGGTTCAACGCCGACACCCTTGAGAGCGACCTCGCCGAAGTGGGGATCGAATTGCGACGCCTCGAGGGGCTGACCGGTCGCCGACCGGTCAGCCGGAGGGTGCCCTTCACCGTCAACGCATGGTGGCAGAACCGCAGCTTCCACAACTATGCCGACCACTGCCTCTCATCGGCATTCCGCACCGACCTCGAAACTCTCATCGGCTGGAGTACGGAGGCGCGCTGCGCGATCATGTGCTCGGAGGCCGTGTGGTGGCGGTGTCACCGGAGGATCATCGCCGATCAGCTGCTCGCCCGGGATCTCCCCGTCGCCCACATCCTCGGCGAAGGTCACATCGATCGGGCGAAGCTGAGCGAGGGTGCCCGGATCGAGGCGGACGGCACCCTCACCTATCCCGCTGACAGCTGACCCTGTCCGCGGCCCGAGTCCGCACCTCCTCCTGAAACACCCAACCGGTCGAAAAACACCGAGGCGGCACCTGAACTCAGGTGCCGCCTCGGCGGTGGTGTGGTGCTGACGGTCGACGATCTCGAAAGATCGGGGCAGAACCTACGACCGACTCACCACCACGTCCGAATCATCCGGACAAGGCGTGGATCAGGCCTTGCCGATGACCTCGAACTTGATCTTCGCGGTGATCTCGTCGCCGACGCGCACAACAGCGTTGTAGCTGCCGGGGGTCTTGACGTGACCGGTCAGGGCGACCTGACGGCGATCGAAGTCGCGTCCGGTCGCGGTCTGCAGGGCCTCGGCCACGAGGGCAGGGGTGACGGCGCCGAAGAGGCGACCGTTCTTGCCGGCCTTCATGTCGATGCGAGCCGTGGTCGACTCGAGTTCGCCCTTGACCTTGATGGCTTCGTCGTGATCGGCGATCTGCTTGGCCTGGCGGGCCTTGCGCAGAGACTCGATGTGCTTCTCAGCGCCGGCGGACCAGGCCGAAGCCCAGCCACGAGGCAGAAGCAGGTTGCGTGCGTATCCGGCACGAACCTCGACGACGTCGCCGGCGGCACCGAGGCCGTCGACTTCCTGGTTCAGAATCACTTTGCGGTTAGGCATGTCTGTCTCCCTCCGATCAGCGAGCTGAGCTCGAGTAGGGCAGAAGTGCCATCTCGCGGGCGTTCTTGACGGCCTTTGCGATGACGCGCTGTTCCTGCACGGTCACACCGGTGACGCGACGTGCACGGATCTTGCCGCGGTCGGAAATGAACTTACGGAGCGTAGCGGTGTCCTTGTAGTGGATGTTCGCCGCTTCGCCCTTCTTGAGCGGATTAGCCTTCTTCTTGATAGGCTTCCGGATCTCTGGCTTTGCCATGAGTATCTCCTGTTAACGAATGTCTCGAAATGTCGTGACGACGTGGGTCAGAACGGTGGTTCATCGGCGCCGGGGTTGCCCCAGCCGCCGTTGCCGCTCTGCGGGTTCGATGATGCCCACGGGTCATTGGCGGGTGCGTTGTTGCCGCCCTGGCTGTAACCGCCCTGGCGCTGTCCACCCTGCTGAGGGTTGTTGCCCCAACCGGAGGACTGCTGGTTGCCGAAGCCGCCCTGCTGGCCGCCTCCGCCCTGGCCTCCGCCGAAGCCGCCACCGCCGAAGTTTCCTCCGCCGCTGGGGTTGTTCTTCGTCACCTGAGCGGTGGCGCGTCGCAGGCTGGGGCCGACTTCGTCGACGTCCAGCTCCATGACTGTGCGCTTCTCGCCTTCCTTGGTTTCGAAGGACCGGGACTTCAGTCGGCCCTGAACGACGACCCGTGTACCGCGCTGCAGAGATTCGGCGACGTTCTCTCCCATTTCACGCCATACCGAGCAGCGCAGGAACAGGGTCTCCCCGTCCTTGAACTCGTTGGCCTGACGGTCGAAGATGCGCGGCGTCGAGGCCACGGTGAAGTTTGCAACTGCCGCACCATTCGGTGTGAAGCGCAGCTCGGGATCGCTGGTGAGGTTCCCGACGACCGTGATGACTGTTTCGCCTGCCATTGAATCTCCTTGAAGCGAGGTAGCTTAAGATGCCTTACTTGGCGTCCGGGCGGAGGATCTTCGTGCGCAGAACGGACTCGTTGAGTCCGAGCTGACGATCGAGTTCCTTGGTCGTTGCAGGCTCGGCGTGGAAATCAACCACGACGTAGTAGCCTTCGGACTTCTTCTGGATCTCGTACGCGAAGCGACGACGTCCCCAGATGTCCACGTTGTCGACGGTGCCGTTCTCAGCCGGGACAACCTTGATCAGGTTGTTCACGGTGTCAGCCAGCGTCCGCTCTTCGAGGTCGTTATCAAGAATGAGCATGAGCTCGTACTTACGCATATGTCACCCACCTCCTCTGGTCTTTGCGGCCATGGTCGGTCCATGGCAGGAGGGTATATGCATGTCCGTCCCGAATACGTGATGGTCACGAAATGGGAACAGACCTCACTAGTCTAATCGACCGGTGCGCTGGCTGTCATGTCCGAATCCGTGCTCTTCCTTACGTCCCACGGCCTGATCATCCGGGTACCCCACATTGGAACCATCCGTGGCCGAGTTCCCGGGTTCGTCCCATCGCCGAGGGAGCTGTCCCCAATCGTCGACAGCGCCGTCGTCGACTGCGCCGTCGTCGCCTCGCCGGGGCGGCGCTGCAGTGACCGTGACACCGCGGATACCACGGCGGTAGAGGTTCTCACCGGCCATGATCACGACGAGGACGAGGGCCAGCAGCCGCAGCAGGGTGAACAGGGCGACGAAAGTGGAGTCGAGCCCCTCGTCGGCTTCGAACCCGGACACATCACCGAGTTGGATGGCGATGGCGAAGACCGCCTCGGCCAGGGTCCAGACGATGAGCACCCACCAGCGGCGGACCGACAGGGCGATGAAGGGCAGCAGCCACAGGCTGTCCCAGGGCATGAGGCCCGGTGCCAGCAGCAGGCAGCCGCCGATGAGCAGGCATGCGGCTACGGCCGGATCGAGGCCGGTGCGGCGGACCATGTAGAGGGAGACGGTGACGGCGAGGACCACTCCGGCGCTGACGATGATCCACAGCGGTGCCCAGACGGAGCCGTCGCCGAGTTCGGCCATGACCAGGATCGAGGCGAAGGATCCGCCGTCGACGGCATCGGAGTACCAATGGATGATCCGGTCGATCGCGGTCAGGTCGACAACGAGCAGCAGCGCCGAGGTGATCGTGGCCGCGGCGAGCATCATCCGCGGATTGCGGGATTTGAGTCCCCGGGCCGGATTCGGTCCGGCCAGGGTCAGCGCCAGGAGGACGAGGAGGGCGAGCGGATTGATGAACGTCGCGATGCCCAGCAGCACACCGGCCAACCACCCGCGCGGGCGCAGCGGAGGCGTTCCGACGAAGAGGACCACAGCCCACACCGCCAGGGCCAGGGCGAGCGGGTCGAGAGTCGAGCCGAGCGTGAAGAGGATGAGCGGGGAGGCGAAGAGCGCGACCAGGCACCCGCGGAAGCGGGCGAGGACGAGGAGTCCGGCGCCGAGTGCCGCGATGCCTGCGGTGTTGAGCAGGAGCACGCCGACCATGAACAGGGAGACGTCGTCGGTGAATAGGTGGAACAGGTCGACCAGGCGGGCTTCCAGTGGGGCCAGGGCCGCCGCTCCGCCGTGTGACCGGCCGAGCACCTCGGGGTTGGTGTCACCGAGGAACGCCGTGGACAGGGGTCCTGCGCACATCCTCGCCGAGGCGGACGGCTGTTCGTATCCCGAACTCAGACACGGGCCCTGCAGAGCCAGTGCGAGGAAGGTGGTGACGCCGAGGACCGCAGCCAGCGCGGTGGCCTGCGCACTGGCGAACCGGCGACCGGCAGCACCGAGGTGAATGCCGACCGGACCGCCGAGCAGAGGCTCGGCGATCCGGGTGCTGGACTTCGAGGGCATGACTCGAGATTACTAGCCGTTGTCACCAGGCGACTTCGTTGGCTTGACGGGGACGTTAGGAGTGTCCTCGTCTTTCGAGTCTTCATTGTCGTTGTCAGTGCTGTTGTCATCATCGGGGTTCGAGCTTCCCGAAACACCGGGAGTTTCGTCGTCTCCGGAGCCGCTGTCATCAGCGTCGGCTTCAGACTCGGTGCCGTCGGTGTCGGCCTCGGCGTCCTCTTCCTTGCCCTTGTCGGCTTCGTCGTCCGGTTCCTTGGTCGGCTCCTCGATCGGAGCCTTGGTCTTCGGAGACTCGTCCTCACCATCGCTGCCGTCGTTGCTGCCCGACGGTGCCTTCGGTTCGGGCTTCGGAGCGACCGGCTCGTTCGTGTTCGTCGGCTTGGGCTTGTCAGGCAGCTCACCGCGGGCCGGGAACTGCTCGACCTCCTCGCCCTGAAGAGCACTCTGCATGTAGTTCGTCCAGACCTGCACGGGGAACGAACCACCCGTGACTTCGCCGCGGCCGCCGTAGGGCCCGATGGCAACAGATTTGCCATCGACCTCACGGTAGAGGACTACCGAGGTCGCGAGGTTCGGCGTGTAGCCGGAGAACCAGGCCGCCTTGTTGTTGTCAGTGGTTCCCGTCTTTCCCGCCGCAGGACGACCGAGGTTCTGCGCATAGCTGCCTGAACCGCCGTTGACGACCTGCTGCAGAGCGTATGAGGTCTCTGCGGCAACTGCCTTGTCGAAGACGCGCTTGCCCTTGTTCTCGGCTTTGTACACCTCCTCGTCATCTGAACCCTGAGTGATCTTCTTGATCGAATGAGATTCGTGATGCACACCGTTGGAGGCGAAGGTCGCGTAGGCGTTGGCCATGTCCAAAGGTTTGACACTGGCCGTTCCGAGCACGATAGAGGGGTGAGCCTCATCAAGTCCCAATGAACACTGACCAGTGTTCCCGGAATTCTTCTGCTCGTCCGTGCAGTTCTGACTCACACCTGCTCGCGTCGCCACGTCGATGACCTTGTCATTGCCGACCTGCAGATCGAGCGCGGCATAGGCCGTGTTGATCGACGACTGTGTGGCCTTGAGCAGGTTGACCGGCCCGTAACTGGTGTTGGCGAAGTTATGCACGTTCCATGGCGAACCGTTGTTGTCCAGAGTCGTGGGACTCGATCCCGGATATGTATCGGTCAGCCGCACTCCGTTCTCCAGCCCGGCGACGAGTGCGAAGGGCTTGAAGGTCGATCCGGGCTGGACGTGGCTCTGCGTCGAGGCATTGAACGCCTGGTCCAGGTAGTTCTTGCCCCCGTAGAAGGCTTCGATTCCGCCGTTGTCCGGATCGATCGAGACAAGCCCGGCCTGCATGCCTTCGGGCTGATCCTGCGGGAGGGTCTTGATGGCCTGCTCGGCCGCCTTCATCCGGTCTTTGTCGAAGGTGGTGACGATGTTGTAGCCACCGCGGTCGAGCTGAGCCTCATCGATGTCGAGCTTCGACAGCGCCTCACGGCGGACGAAGTCCCACATGTAGCCCTTCTGGCCCGACAGCGAAGACTCCTTGTTCTGCTTCTGCACCTTCGGCATCTCGACCTTGGCGGCCTGCTCCTCGGTGATGAAGCCCTCGTCGACCATCGACTTGACCACGTAGTCGAAGCGGTCCTCGTAAGCCTCGGGGTTCTCCGAGGGATCGGCGGCACCGGGACGCTGGATCATCGCGGCCAGCAGAGCGGATTCGCTGACGTTGAGTTCCGAGGCCGGCTTGTCGAAGTAGTTCTGCGCTGCCACTTCGACACCGTAGGAACGACGGCCGAGATAGATCGTGTTGAGGTAGTTCGCGAGGATCTCGTCCTTCGACTGCTGCTGGTCGATCTTGAGCGAGATGAACATCTCCTTGATCTTGCGATCAAGCGAGTGCTCGTTCGTGAGATAGAAGTTCTTCACGTACTGCTGGGTGATCGTCGAACCGCCACCCGCGTACTGGTTCGTGACCACACCGACGACGGCGCGGGAGAGACCCTTGATCGAGATGCCGCGGTTCTCGTAGAACGAGGTGTCCTCGGCGGCGATCGCGGCCTTCTGCATCGGTTCGGAGATCTCGTCGATGTCCACGGACTTGCGGTCCTCGACCTTGTACTGGCCGATCGGCGTCTTGCCGTCGCTGTAGTAGATCGTCGAGGTCTGACCGGTGGCCTCGAGGTTGGGCTCGGGGATGTCCGTTGCGGCATACCCGACGGCGAATGCCACGCACAGGGCGATGACGAGGCTGAGCCCGCCGACGACGAGTATGCGAATGCTCGGCAGGAAGCGAGTCCATCCGCTCACACCCGCTCTGGGGTAGTTGAGCAGATTCTTCGTATTCCTGCCGATGTTCTTGGCTGTGTGTTGTCCCTTAGCCACCCAAGGTCCTCCAGGTCAGTCAGCCTGCCGCAATGCGTGGCGACGAGGTCCGAAAAAGGTCAAAGACGCCAATCAGTCTCGCACGCATTCATTAGTAGAGGTTGAAAAAGTGCTGAGCCTGAGGCCCTGCAGACTTGCCGGGTTACCGAATAGTTCTCCGACTAACCCTGCATTCGGCATCTCACCAGGAATTTTAATTCACGACTTGAGAATCAACTATGACGGATGCGTGTTTGCTCACATTCAACAGTCCACCGGCTTGAACGAGCGCAGCCTCGCCCTCAGCCCTTGAGGTCGAAGTCCGTATCGGCGTACTCGTTGCCCTCGACGACGGGTTTGCCGCTGAACGGATGCAGCTGGTCTTCGCGGGCCCGCAGCTCGACGCGACGGATCTTGCCGGAGATCGTCTTCGGCAGCTCGGCGAACTCTAGGCGTCGGATGCGCTTGTACGGTGCCAGGTGCTCACGGCAGTAGGCGAGGATCGACCGTGCAGTATCGGCATCGGTAGCGAACTTGCTCGACACGACGACATACGCCTTGGGCACAGCCAGTCGCACCGGATCCGGCGAGGGCACAACAGCCGCCTCGGCGACGGCCTCGTGTTCGATGAGCACGCTTTCGAGCTCGAAGGGGGAGAGTCGGTAGTCGCTGGCCTTGAACACATCGTCGGCGCGACCGACATACGTGATGTAGCCGTCCTCATCGCGGGAAGCCACGTCGCCGGTGTGGTAGACACCGCCTTCGAAGGCCTCGGCGGTCTTCTCCGGATTGCTCCAGTACCCGGTGGTCAGACCGATGGGCCGAGGATCGAGGCGCAGGCAGATCTCACCCTCGTCGCCTTCCTCACCGGTCGCCGGGTCGATGAGCACGACATCGAAACCGGGCAGCACCTTGCCCATCGAACCGTATTTGAGCTCCTGATCGGGAGAGTTGCCGATCTGCAGCGTCGACTCGGTCTGGCCGAACCCGTCGCGGATGAGCACGCCCCACTCGCTGTGGACGCGATCGATGATCTCGGGGTTGAGGGGTTCGCCGGCACCGAGGGCCTTCGACGGGGGATTCTTCAAATGGCCCAGGTCGGCCTGGATGAGCATGCGCCACACGGTCGGCGGGGCGCAGAAGCTCGTCACTCCCACGCGGTCCATCGTCTCCATGAGAGCGTTGGCGTCGAAGCGCGAGTAGTTGTACAGGAAGACGCAGGCCTCGGCGATCCACGGGGTGAAGATGTTCGACCAGGCGTGCTTGGCCCACCCGGGCGAGGCGACGTTGAGGTGGACGTCGCCGGGCGTCAGGCCCATCCAGTACATCGTCGAGAGGTGACCCACCGGGTAGGAGACATGCGTGTGGGCGACCATCTTCGCCTTCGAGGTGGTGCCCGAGGTGAAGTAGAGGAGCATCAGGTCATCGGCGCGCGAGCTGCCCTGGGGGTCGAATTCGGTGCTCTCGTCATCGGCGTCGGCATAGCTGTAGTCCTGCTGGCGGGTGGGCTCCCCGCCGACGACGATGCGGACGACTTCGACATCGACGTCATCGAACTTCGCGGCATCCTCGGCGCCGGCGACGACGAACTCGGCCCGACCGCGCTCGGCCCGGTCGGTGAGGTCGATGGGGCCCAGCTGTGTCGTGGCGGGCATGAGCACGGCACCGAGCTTGATGCCGGCGAGCATCGTCTCCCACAGCTCGACCTGGTTGTTCAGCATGACCATGACGTGGTCGCCGCGCTTGACCCCGGCCCGGCGGAGATGATTCGCCACCTGGTTCGACCGGGCGGACAGTTCTGCGAAGCTCCACTTGCCCTCGGTTCCGTCCTGCTCGACGATCCACAGGGCGGGCTTGTCGTTGTTCACGGCGATCTTGTCGAACCAGTCGAGCGCGAAGTTGAAGTGCGTGAGACGCGGCCATTCGAACTGTTCGCGGGCGGCATCGTAGTCGCTGCGGAGCTCGATCAGCTGATCTCGGGCTGCCCTGAACTCGTCGGTCACTGTCATTGTGATCTCCTCACGTCATCGGCCACGCCACCGACTGTGTCGTCATGTGATGTCTGGCACATTCGTCTGTGGTGTCGAATCTACCAGTCGGTCTGATCCGACTTCCGCCGGGGTGGGATTTCTTCGGCCGCACACAGATGACAAGGGCATCGGCTCCCGGATTCGTCCGGGGCCGATGCCCTTGTCAGTGACCGTAATGGAGGTCGCTCAGTTCGCTGCCGAGGTCACTCGGTCAGCTCCGACGGTTCCTGCGGGTGAGGAACACTGCAGCACCGCCGAGGAGCAGCAGCAGGCCGGCCGCTCCCATCGTCACCGCGGCGTCCACACCGGTGCGCGGGAGCTCACCGCCGGGAGTCGGTTCGTCCGTGGGCTCATCGCTGGGCTCGTCACTCGGAGTCTCGGTCGGCTCATCGCTGGGTTCATCGCTCGGAGCTTCGGTGGGTTCGTCGGTGGGTTCATCCGTCGGAGCCTCGGTGGGCTCCTCGGCGACCGTGACCGTGACCGTGGCCAGGTTCGAATCGGCGGCTCCATCATTGGCCCGGAAGGTGAAACTCGTCTCGCCGAGGAAGCCCGAGTCGGGGGTGAAGGTGAGATCGGCCCCGGTGCCGGTGAGCGTGCCGTTCGCAGGTTCATCGACGACGGTGTAGCTCAGGGCGTCGCCGTCGACGTCACTGGCATCCAGCGGCGTTTCCACGGGAGTGTCGAGCGTCGTCGTGAAGTCGCTGTCCTCGGCCACCGGAGCAGTGTTCGCCTTGAACGTGCCCTGTTCGATCACGACAGCGGAGTCAAGGATCTCGTCGGAGGTATCGGCGATGGCGAGCTTGATGTGGTTGGCTTCACCGGCCGTGACCGCAGCTGCGCAGACGAGCGGATCGGTGAATCCGTCGAACTCGGTGTCGAACGGGGTGTCGGCCTCCTGGGAATTGTCATTGTAGAGGCCAGCGTTGGATTCGTTGTTGATGGTGTTGACCGTGACCGGGTCACCTGAATCGGTCACGGCGCAGTTCTCACCGTTGACGAAGAAGCCGAAGACATCGTTGAACGAGCTGTCGACGTATTCGTTGTACTCCTCGGAGCCGAACACATAGGTGAAGGCGATCTGATCGGTCTCGGGCACGAAGTCGAATTCGAGCACCGCCGCGTCGTTCGTCGAATTGGGTGAGACGATCGCATCGAGATCGGCATCTCCGGCGGTGCCTGAGATGGTCGACATCGAATCATCGGAATTCGGGCCCAGCAGTGAGGAGTACTCCCCGCTCACGGCTCCCGACGACAGCGCCACACCCGATTCGATGCCGAGGTCGGTGACACCTGAGACCGTGCCGGCAGCAGTATCGGCACCGGTGTAGGTCACGTTCGAAACGTCGACTCCGGAGCCGACGATCTGTTCGACGAGCCCTTCAGCGGTGAGGCCGCCTGTGAGATCGGCGGCGCTCTGGCCCGGGGAGGCCTGGCTGCCGACCTGCTGCTGAGCCGACTGTTCGCGCAGGTCGGCAGGAGCGGCCTGGGCGAAAGAGGCACTCATACCGACGAGAGCCAGAGCGGCTGCCCCCGCGGTGATGGCGACGCGTCCGCGTCTGAATGGTACGTCCATGTACTCTCTCCAAAACGATCAGCGGGGAGACAGAGGTCCCCCCAGTCAACTGGTCATTGCAAAAGGGAAGTTCTCAATTACTACAGCGACAATGCCCATTGTCATCGGCAGATTACCGCCGAATACAGATTACTACGGAAATACTTTCAGTAACAATTCAGGAACGGCTCTCCACCCCGGTTGACCCTCATCTGAGGCCAACGGCACCGCTCATCTGAGGCCAACGGCCCAGCGAGGGCCCATCACTGTCCGTGGGCTTCCCACCATTCCCGCAGTTCCGCCTCGGCGCGTTCGGGACCGAGCGGTCCGTGCTCCATCCGCAGCTCGAGCAGGTGTTTGTACGCCTTGCCCACCAGCGGCGATGGTTCGATGTCGAGGATCGCCATGATCTGCTTGCCGTCGAGATCCGGACGGATCGCATCGAGCTCCTCCTGTTTCGCCAGGGCTTCGATGCGCTCTTCCAGATCGTCATAGGCGAACGCCAGCCTGTCGGCTTTGCGTTTGTTGCGGGTGGTCACGTCCGCGCGGGTGAGGATGTGCAGCCGCGAGAGCAGCCGCCCGGCATCCGTGACATAGCGGCGCACCGCCGAATCGGACCACCCGGCGTCGCCGTAGCCGTAGAAGCGCAGATGCAGTTCGACGAGGCGACCGACCGCCTTCGTCGTGTCCTTGTCGAAGCGCAGCGCCTTCATCCGCTTGGCCGTGAGCTTCGCACCCACCGCATCGTGATGGTAGAAGGTCACAGCACCACCGGGCTGGAAGCGCCGAGTGGCGGGTTTGCCGACATCGTGCATGAGCGCCGCGAAGCGAACGACGAAGTCCGGCACCCGCAGGCGCTGCGGATCGTCGTCGGCCATTCCGGCCTCCTCTTGGGCCGCGGCATACCGGCCCTCGAGTTCGACGGCCTGACGCAGCACGGTCAGCGAATGCTGGTAGACGTCCTTGTGCCGATGATGCTCGTCGGTCTCGAGCTGCAGTCCGGACACCTCGGGGAGCACATGATCGGCGATGCCGGTGCGCACCAGCAGGTCGATTCCGGCCACCGGGTCGATGCCGGTGATGAGCTTGACGAGTTCGACCTGGACGCGTTCGGCGGAGATGATCTCGATCCGATCGGCCATCGCCGTCATCGCCTCTTCCACCTCAGCCACAGGATCGAGCCCGAGCTGGGAGGTGAACCGAGCCGCGCGCATCATCCGCAGCGGATCATCGGAGAACGAGTCCGCGGCTGCCCCCGGAGTGCGGATGCGACCGGCGATGAGGTCGTCGAATCCCTGATGCGGGTCGACGAAGGTCTTCGAGGGCAGACGGATCGCCATCGCCCCGATCGTGAAGTCGCGGCGGACAAGGTCGGCGTCGAGGTCAGTGCCGAAGGCGACCACCGGTTTGCGCGAATCCTCTTCGTAGGCTTCGGCACGGTAGGTCGTGATCTCGATCTGCACCCCCGACTTCACGGCCCCGATGGTGCCGAATTCGCGCCCGATGTCCCAGTGCGTGTCGACCCAGTCGGCGATCAGGGCCAGGATGTCATCGGGATGCGCGTCGGTGGTGAAGTCGAGGTCGGGCATGGGCCGGCCGAGCAGCGCGTCGCGGACGGAACCGCCGACGAGGGCGAGTTCGAAACCGGCTGAGGAGAACCTCTGACCCAGCGGGCCGAGGATGTGCTCGAGTTCGTCGAGCTTGTCGTGCAGTCGGTTGTGCGCGGTCTGCGGATCCACCGAGCTCCTTCGGTTCTTCAGATTTCTGCTCTTGCCCAGGGGAACTCACCTCCCGTATCCAGGCTCCAGGCGCGAGTTCCGGTCTCCATAAGACTACCGGGAGCAGATGACACGAAACTTCCAAGCTTCGCCTACTAAGGTAGGAGAATGACCACACCGATGCCCAAGCCGGGACCCCGCACGTCCCGCCGCACCACAGTGGAGGAGATCTCCGCCGGTGGCATCGTTGTCGACTTCTCTCACCCGTTGCTGACCGTGGCCGTCATCGCCCGAATCAATCGCGCCGGACGGATCGAATGGTGCCTGCCCAAGGGACATCTCGAGGGAACGGAGACCCCCGCCGAGGCGGCCCGCCGTGAGGTCGAAGAGGAGACCGGGATCGCCGGGCAGATCATCTGCCCGCTGGGAACCGTCGACTACTGGTTCACCGTGACCGGAATCCGGATCCACAAACTCGTCCACCATTTCCTGCTGCGCGCACAGTCGGGGACTCTGACCGTGGATAATGATCCTGACCAAGAAGCGATCGATGCGGCGTGGGTGCCCTTCAATGACCTGCGTTCACGACTCTCCTTCGCCAATGAGCGCCGAATCGTCGCCGCCGCCCGACCGATGGTGTCCCGACTGGAGCAGTGAAACCCATTCCCATCCGCCGACTGCGATTCCTCACCGCCCTGCTGAGCACGCTCCTGCTGCTCGCAGGGCCGGTTTTCGCGTACTCGCTGATCACAGCCGCTCCGGCCGCTGCCAGCACCGAGGCGAATGCCGATGGGAACAAGGACGAGGTTTCGATCACCCTCGACGAGGTGACTCCTTGGGTCGATGGCAATGGCACGCTGACCGTGCGGGGAAAGATCTCGAACACGACGACGAAGGCAGTCGAGAAGCCGAGCCTGAGTCTGCAGATGTCGACCCGCAAGCTCGATTCCGAATCCGACTTGAGTTCCTGGAAGCAGGGTCAGGCACGGCACCGCACCGTCGCCGATCTCGAACATGATGGCCCCGAGGTGAGGAAGAAGGCGCAGAAGGACAACGACACCGATGACTCTTCGGGAAGCACCCTCGACACCTCGTTCGACGACACCATCGATCCCGGCGCCACCGCAGACTTCACGTTCCGTGTGCCCGCCGACGACCTCGATCTGAGCACGTCCTCACCCGTGAGCACGTGGGGGCCACGGGGGCTGGCGGTCCAGCTCGGCGACGACACCGGACTGCGAGCCTCTGCCCTCGGCTTCACCACGTGGTACCCGGAGCCGCAGTTCGATCAGACGAAGATCAGCCTGCTCGCTCCCGTCACCCTGCCCGGCCACTCCGAAGGCGGACTCATCCCCGCCGACAGGCTCGATGCCGCCATCGCCGAAGGCGGCTCGCTCGACATGATCGCGAAGCTGCTGGAACACGAAGAGCTCGCTCTGGCGATCGATCCGCGGGTCATCGTCTCCTTCGAAGCCGCGATTGCCGAATCTCCGTCCGCCGACTCACCGGTCGAGACCGAGGGCCCCGACACGGGCGACGGTGAAGAGACCCAGTCGCCGCCGATCGGGGCGCCCGAGAACGACGACGCCGATTCCAGCGACGCCGAGCTCGAAGCCGCAGAAGACCAGCGCAAGCGTCTCGACTCCTGGTACCAGGACTTCGTGGACTTGGCACAGAAGCACACGGTCGTCGCTCTGCCCTATGGCGATCCCGACCTCAGTGCGCTGCGCGGGACGAAGATCGACCGACTGAGCACCTTCGCTCAGAAACAGCGCACGATCGTCACAGACGTCTTCCCCGATGCCCGCACGGACATCGCTTGGCCAGTAGCAGGAAGCGCGACGAAGAACGGGCTGCGAGCGCTGAAGAAGTCGGGCAATTCCACCGCGATCATCAGCGATGCTCAGCAGCCCTCGATCACCGGCATCCACGATGATGCGCATTCGCAGACGACGATCACCGATGACGGGGAGTCGACGATCGACACCCTCATCTCCGATTCGAAGCTCACGGACATGAGCGCCGAGGTCATCGCCGAGGACAACCCCGCCGGGCTTCTGTCCGAACTCGTCGCCGAGTCCGCGGTCATCCAATCCGAGGCCCCCTACCGTTCCCGGAGCCTGTTCGTTCCGCTCCCACGCGCGGCCGCCTCGGCGAATTGGGAGCAGACCGTCGAGGAACTGAGCTCGGCACCGTGGATCGCCCCCACCGGGGTCGATGAGATCCTCGACTCCGACACCGAGGAACGCGGACTGCTGCGGTCGGATTCCGACGCTCCGCACATCCGGAAGAAGGCCGTGACATCACTGGCCGAGACCCGGGCGAATCAAGAGGACTTCAACAGCGTCTTCAGCGACCGTGACAGCGCCGATATCCGACTCGACCGCGAGCTTCTCACCTGCACCTCGGCGGCGTGGACCCTGGGCCGGAATGCGAACATCTGCGCCGGTCAGGCCCGTGAGCAGAGCGAGAAGCTCATGGACAGCCTCCGTCTGCGCAAGGGATCGTCCGTCCTCCTCGTCACCGGTGATAAGACGACGATTCCGGTGACGATCGTCAATGATTCCCCCGCCGAGGCGACCCTGCGGATCAGGATGAAGCCGAAGACTCCGCAGCTGCGGGCGCAGGAGACGGAGACCGTGAAGGTGCCCGCCGCGGAGACGATGCGTGTGGATGTGCCCGTCGAAGGCCTCGCCAACGCCGATGTGCCGACGACGATCGAGATGGTCACCGCCGACGAGGTGGTCCTGCCCGAGCAGGAATCACTCATGGTTCGGGTGCGCGCCGATTGGGAGAACATCGGCACCGCTGTGATCGGGTTGGGCCTGGCCGTCGTGTTCGTGATCGGCTTGATCAAGACCATTTCGCGCGGGCGACCGAAGATCCCCGAACAGCAGCTGGCCGACGCGATGGCCCGCGCCACGACCGACGAGAACGAAAAGAGGTAGAGCGTGTCCAGCTTCTCATCCCTGGCCCGGTCCTCGGCGATCATGACCGCCGGCACCATGACCTCGCGTGTGCTCGGATTCGTCAAGGCCTCGATGCTGGCCACCGCGATCGGTGTCACCGCAGTCCAGGCCGATGCCTTCGATATCGCGAACAAGGTGCCGAACACGCTGTACATGCTGCTGGCCGGCGGTGTCGTCAACGCCGTGCTCGTCCCGCAGATCGTGCGTGCCTCCAAACGGGACGACGGCGGCGCCGACTTCACGAACCGGCTGCTGACCCTGTCGTTCCTGCTGCTGGCGGGCGTGAGCATCATCGCCACCGCTGCGGCACCGCTGCTCGTCTGGCTCTACTCATCGGGGTGGAGCCACGAACAGCTGGCCCTGGCCACCGCCTTCGCCTTCTGGTGCCTGCCGCAGCTGTTCTTCTACGGTCTCTACACGCTGCTGGGCCAGGTGCTCAATGCGAAGTCGTCGTTCGGCCCCTACATGTGGGCGCCCGTGCTCAACAACGTCGTGGCGATCGCCGGTCTTGCCGCCTTCATCCTCATCTTCGGCACGAACAACGCCTCACCGCACGATCTCGACACATGGACCCCGGACAAGATCGCGCTCATCGCAGGCACGGCCACTCTCGGCGTCGCGGCCCAGGCTCTCATCCTCATCTGGCCACTCAAGCGGATCGGATTCAAGTACAAGCCGACATTCGGGTTCCGCGGGGTCGGTCTCGGCTCGGCGGGGAAGGTCGCGTTCTGGACGTTCTCGGCCATGCTCATCGGCCAGATCGGCTTCCTCGTCGTCTCCCGCGTCGCCTCGGGGGCGTCGATCCCCGGCGACGGAAACGCCTCGAACGCCGCATATACGACCGCCTACCTCGTGTTCATGCTCCCGCATTCGCTCATTGCGGTCTCTCTGGCCACGGCTCTGTTCACCTCCTTGGCCAAGGACGCGGCGAACGATGACACCGAAGCCGTCGTCAACGACTTCTCCATGGGTGTGCGGATGGTCGGGTTCGTCAATTCCTTCGCCGCAGTGGCCTTCATCGTCCTCGCCACCCCGGTCGCGATGATCATCGCCGGTGAGGGTCGGGAACAGGCCACAGCCATCGGTCTGGTCATCATCACGATGGTCTTCGGGCTCATTCCCTTCAGCGCAAATTATCTCGCGCAGAGGGTCTTCTATGCCTACGAGGACGCGAAGACTCCGTTCCTCATCCAGCTGCCGCAGATCATCTTCCAGTCCCTGGCGGTGCTCTCGGCCACGATCTTCCCGAAGTCGGTGACGGTGGCGATCATCGGGCTCGTCATGAGCCTCGGATACCTCATGGCCATGATCATCTCGTTCGCGGTCCTGAAGAAGCGCCTCGGCGCCATCGATCTGCGTGAGATCCTCACGTCGCATCTCAAGTTCCTCCTCGCCGCGATCATTGCCGGTGGGGCAGGTTTCGGTCTGCTCTACTTCTTCCCGGACTTCGCCTTGGCAGGACGCTGGCAGGCGTTCATCACCACGGCCGTCGTCGGCACCGTGATGCTCCTGTTCTTCATCGGAGCTTGTTATTTGCTCAGAGTCAGAGAGTTGCATTCGATAATTGGCGTGGTTGCTGGAAAACTAAGAAAAACAGCCTGAGCCCCGTCAACCCCCACCGGAGGTGGTCGCCCTGATCGATATCGAACCCGGCATGGTGGTGGCCGGCCGTTATGTCGTATCGACCGTCGACCGTCGGTGGCTTCCCGAGAAACCCGAGGTCGGCGCCGTCTGCACAGGTCTCGATGCGATCCTCGACGAGCCCGTGCTCATCCTCGTCGCCGATGCCGATGGCTCCAACGACGTTCTCGAAGCCGCCCGTCGCGTATCGATCCTCGGTGACCCGCGCATCGCACCGACGCTCGACGTCGGTCATTCCAACGGGCTGGACTACATCGTCATCAAACGCATCGCGGTGACGCCGTTCAACCAGATCCTGCCGCGTTCGCCGCTGCCCGTCGATGCCGCGTGCGCGCTCATCGGGGAAGTCGGCACGGCCCTCGTGACCTCGGCCAGGCGAGGCCTGTTCCACATGTTCCTGCGCCCGAGCGTGGTCGGTCTGACCTCGAAGGGTGCGGTGGTCATCGCGGGCATCGGCATCGATGCGGCACTGGCGCTGGACACCGGGCTCGTCGAGCAGAAGGACTACACGCCGACGAAGGCATCACGGCGGGACGCCCTCGCTCTCGTTCAGCTCTTCTATGCGGCTCTGACCGGGTTCTGGCCAGGTGAGGAGCCATTCGACGGCATTCCTCCTGCGGAGAAGGAGAATGCCCGGATCGCCCGGGCGCAGGCGCTCAACCCCGACGTCCCTGACAAACTCGATGATTTCGTCAGCGGAATCATCACGGGTGCGGATCCCGGCCCGGGTTCGGTCGCCGAGGTCCTCGGCTACATCGACTCCTGGGATGCCCAACTGCTGCGCTACGTCAATCGTGCTCCCGCGGCGGAGAACGAGCACCTGTTCGAGCAGTCGCCGCGCAGCTTCGACGAAGCCACCAGCCTGCCCGCACCACGATCGAAGTCCATCGGGCCCGGTCCTGACGGTTCGGCCAGCGCGAGCGAAGATCAGGTGCAGGCCGCGCTCGTGCGTATCGGCATGACCCGACCGGGCACTCGGGGACTGGCTGCCGGTGTGGTCGGACGCACCACGGGCCGGTATGCCGACCGGATGCAGATGCGCGAAGCCTCGAGTTTCCCCATCGCCAAGGAACAGCTCGACAGTGCCGCCCAGGACTGGGAGGAATGGCAGCCGGAGCAGACGTATTCGCAGTATTCGGAATACGCAGAGCACGAATACGACGAGAACGTCACGACCCCGATCATGAGTCGCGACGACGATTCGGATCCCGATACTCAGGCACTCGAGATCATCCCCGACAACGACGACGAGGGTGATGAGAACGATACGCGCGTGATCATGGACGACGAGGATGAGGACGACGGGTCCTGGTTCCTCGGCGGTATGTTCGAAACCAACGAACAGCAGCGCGAGCATCAGCGACGTGAGTATGAACGCGAACGTCGGATCGCGAAGGCCAAGGAGGACGAGGCGCGCAGGCGCCTCGCTGCCTTCGAAGCGAGTTCGGGCACACGAGCGCAGGACGCCGATGCTGCCGCCCCACCGAAGGAGATGCGTCGACTGTCCCCGGATTCCGTGGATGATCGCAGTGCAGCGGACGATCAGCACTCCGTCGGTGAGCCCAGCGCCGAGGCGGCCGGGGCCTCCTCGTCGGTCCGCCCGGCCGAGCGGAAGGCCGGGAAACCCCGCCAGCAGCACAGCGATTCCACCGATGCAGCACAGGCTGCGTCTGCGAAGAACCGGAACAAGGCCGCCGGGGCAGTCGGAGCTGCGGCAGCAGCAGGCGTTGCCGGTGCAGGCAGCGGTGCAGCGAAGTCGTCGAGTTCAGCGGGCGCGAGCTCCGCAGCCGCTGCTGCTTCGACGGCAGGAGGTGCCGGCGCCGGTGGTTCCGGCGGCAGTCCTGCTTCCGGCGGTGCAAGCGGCGGTTCGGGAGGAACAGATCCCGACGAGCGTGATCCCGCGGCCACTCGGAAGCCTTTCCTGTGGTTGGTTCTCGGCCTCGCGGTCGTCGCCGCAATCGTGCTCGGCATCGTCATCATCGGGTACAACTCCGGAGACGAGGAGCCCACCCCGGTCTCCGAAACTTCGGCTCCGAGCGAGCAGCCGACGAAGAAGGAAGAGAAGACGACTCCGGAGGCTGATCCGCCGAAGATCGAATCCGTCGAATCCCTCGACCCCGAGGGCGATGGATCGGAACACGACAGCGAAACCGACAACGTCATTCCCAAGACCGAGGGGTCGTGGAACACGGACCGGTACAACTCGGCGAACTTCGGCAATCTCAAGTCGGGTCTCGGCCTGCTCTTCGATTTCGAGGACACGACCACCATCAGCAAGATGAAGGTGGCATCGGCGAACTCCGGAGGCAAGTTCGAGATCCGCGACGGGGACGACCCGGAGAACGCAGAAGTCATCGGCGAAGGCGTCTTCGATGCCGATGGGGCTGTCACCGTCGAGTTCGATGATGAGGTCGAGACCGACAAGCTCATCCTCTGGATCACAGAACTGCCGCAGACGGACGGCGGCTTCAGGGCCACCATCAGTTCCGTGAGATTCTTCTGAGCCGACCGGTGCGGAATAGTCCTCGGCACCGTACCGTTATAGATACGAACGTCATTGAGTGCGCCACTCCGCAGCGCGCCGAGCACAGCAGATAGAAGCAGGGAACTTTTCACATGACTGATACTCAACTGGTGATCATCGGATCGGGGCCGGCCGGTTATACCGCAGCCGTCTACGCGGCCCGCGCGAACCTCTCGCCGGTCGTCATCGCGGGATCGGTGACCGCAGGCGGCGAGCTGATGAACACCACCGATGTCGAGAACTTCCCCGGATTCCCCGCCGGTGTGCAGGGGCCCGAACTCATGGAGAGCATGCGAGAGCAGGCCGAGAAGTTCGGCGCCGACGTCATCTACGACGACGTCGAGACCCTCAAGCTCAATCCGGGCGCTCATGAGATCGAGACCGCTCTGGGGTCGCGCTACACGGCGAAGGCCGTCATCCTTGCCACGGGTTCGGCGTACCGCGAGCTCGGCCTGCCAAATGAGAAGAAGCTGTCCGGTCACGGAGTCAGCTGGTGCGCCACCTGTGACGGATTCTTCTTCCGCGATCAGCACATCGCTGTCATCGGCGGTGGCGACTCCGCGCTCGAGGAGGCGACCTTCCTCACCCGCTTCGCGTCCAAGGTCACTCTGGTGCACCGCCGGCAGGAGCTGCGTGCTTCGCAGGCCATGCAGGATCGTGCGAACGCCGATGAGAAGCTCGAGTTCCTGCTCGATTCCGAAGTCGCCGAAGTCCATGGTGAGGACTCACTCACCGGTCTAACCATCCGGAACACCGTCACAGGGGAGACCTCCGAGCTGCCCGTGACCGGCATGTTCGTGGCCATCGGCTCCGACCCGCGCACCAGTCTGTTCGCCGATCAGCTCGAGATGCGCGCCGACGGATACCTCAGCGTCGATGGGCGCACCTCGAAGACGTCGGTCGAAGGTGTCTTCGCGGCCGGCGATGTCATCGATTCCGTCTACCGGCAGGCGATCACTGCGGCCGGCTCGGGGTGCTCGGCGGCGCTCGACGCCGAACACTACCTCGGTGATCTCGAAGCGGCGTCCAAGCCTGCTGTGGCCGAAGCTGCACCAGCGGAAACAGTCGTCGCATCCTGATCTCGGATCGACCGCTCGTATCGATGCTCTCCCGGGCATGACCGCACCGTGCAGATTCACCGGGGAATGAAAGACCCAGTTCCACTGTTCCGCTAGAGACATTCTTTGTGAAGGAAGGTAACTCATGTCGACAGAAGTCACTGACGCAACGTTCGAAGAGAACGTACTGAAGTCCGACAAGCCCGTGCTCGTCGATTTCTGGGCTCCCTGGTGCGGCCCCTGCCGTATGGTCAGCCCCATCGTTGACCAGATCGCTGAAGAGCACGCAGACAAGCTCAACGTCGTCAAGGTCAACACCGACGAGAACCTCGAGACCGCCAGCACGTATGGAATCACGTCGATTCCGGCCCTGTACGTCTTCAAGGACGGCGAGGTCGCCAAGACTATCATCGGCGCACGTCCGAAACCGGCCCTCGAGGATGAGCTCTCCGACTTCATCTGATCGAGTTCTAAGGCGCCTGTTGTACTATCAACAGGCGCCTTAGGCATTTCCGGGCGCCGCCCGACACCGACCCTCGAACCGCATCACCGAAGATTGGCACCGCATTGACGAACACGAACTTACCGCGCTACACGCGCGGCGACATTTCCGAGATGCTGCCGAATATCAAAGCTCAGATGGCCCGGCTCGGCCTCCATGTCGGAGATGCCGAAACCGCGGATTTCGATCGAGCCTTTGAGCTCGGGGTCAGACAGTTCCAACAGGATCGTGGGATCCTCTGCGACGGTGTATTGGGCCCTGAGACGTTTTCAGAGCTCGAACAGGCTCGATATCAGCTCGGCGACCGTGTGCTCCGATTCGACCCTGTCAGGGTGCTGACGGGCGATGACGTCGTCAACCTCCAGACCAAGCTCGCGGGATTGGGCTTCTATCCGGGTCGCATCGACGCACAGTACGCAGCTCTCACCGAAACGGCCGTCAAAGAACTCCAGATGAGCCTGGGCACGAAAGTCGATGGGGTCACCGGTCCGCAGACTCTGCGCGGACTGAATGCGATCGACCGCAATCAGGACACCGGCAATCTCTTTGCGCTCCAAGAGCGAGCGCGCGTAGCCGCTTCGGGAACATCGCTCGTCGGACGCACCTTTGTCATCGAAGCCGCCACTACAGTTGTAGATTTCCAGAACCTGCCGATGACCGATGAGCAGTCTGCTCTCGAACGTCAGATCACTCTTGATATAGCAAGCCGACTTGTTGGTCGACTTGAGGCGGTGGGTGCCGGAGCACTTCTACTCGAAGGCGATGCGGTCGAGGTCAACCGGGCAGATACGCTCGACGCCTCGGCGGTGATCACCGTGACCGCGGATGTCAGCAAGTCCAAGGACGCCAACGGCATCGCTACTTTCTTCTTCGGACACGAACGCCAGTCAGATCTGAACTCACCGACCGGACAGAAGCTCGCCGAGCTCATCCAAGGCGAGGTGGTCGCGCGAACAGGAATGCTGGACTGCCGGACCCATGCACGCACCTGGTCATCGCTCAAACGACTGAGGACTCCGAAGGTCCATGTCGTCAGCGGTTACCTCACTAATCACGACGACCTTGAGAGCCTGCAAGATCCACATGTCCGCGATGCCATTGCGGATGGAATCGCAGCTGCCCTCCAGCGACTTTATATCCGCGAGGACAAGGATCCGCAGACGGGAACACTCAGCCTCGATGCCATCAAAGCTCTCAACTGAATTGCACAACCACGACTGACTCATCTGCGCCGTGCTCCTTCAGAGGAGCACGGCGCATTGAAGCTTCTGGGATGGTCGGTGTCCTATCGGACAACCCGGGGTGATCGCTGCCCAATCGAACAGCCTGGGGTGATCGGTGCCAAATTGGACAACACCTTACGGCCATCATCAATCGGTCCCGAACAGCCATCATTTTTGACCGACTGCAGAGAGTTCAGCTTCATCCTCGCTTACATAAGCCGGCAACTCAGCGCCAGGACGGTCGACCAGATGCAATTGGCCCTGGCGACAGAACGCAACCCAATTGATCCTGGCATCAAAGAGAACGGTGGACCAATCACGAACAGGACACGCAAAGACGAGTCGGCGGCGCAGCCCAGCTCGAAGCGACTGGTGCTCAGTAACGATGGCTATTGGTTTCACGTGAAACGCCGGCGCCCTGTCCCTGAGTCCCCACCGACAACTGTCTCTGAGTCCCGACCGAGAAGTTGCCTCTCCATCCACTATCCCGCCCGTGACATTGTGTTTCACGTGAAACGACTCCAACAGGCTGCAGACTCCAGTTCTCCGATCGGACGGAATCGTATCTGAGTGTGAATTGCATACCGAGCAATTCGCTTCGCCATGTGCAAGAACCGTCCGCCTCACGGGCGAAAGCGCTAGCGCCGAAGTACACCCAAAGCAGTCGCCGTAGCTCCCAGCCTCATTCTCTCGCCGCAGCTCCCAGCGTTGCGAGCCGACGGCAGCGTACACCTTTCCTACCAATGCAGAGAGCCCGTTTCGGTTTCACGTGAAACAATAACCGCGGCGATCGGCGAAGTGTATTGGCGTTGCAACCTTGGATAACACAGCTCAAGCAACGTTGACTGTCCAATGTGGCCCACGGGGCATCCCGAGACGTCGCGCTGCCCGGGAACCAACCGCACAATACATCGCCCAAGACGAAGTGCGGTCCACGATTCGCTTGCGGTCAATGACTGCCATCAGGCCCCACTACGGGTTCGCAAACAAGTGATACACACTCCGTAGATCCAAGACGGGATTGCGCACTACGGGCGCCACGTCGGTCCAGGACCGTCTGACCGCATCGAGGGGCACAACAATGACTGTTTCACATGAAACGCAATAATAGACGGAACTCAGAGTCGCTGAGCCAGAAATGATGAGACGCAGTAGTAGCCGCGAACCTGGAAACACAGTAGCCCAAGCGCCTTTCAACATACAGCGGGCTATACTCGCGTACACCAACTTCACCCTACGGCCGGATACATCCTGGTCGGAGCGGCGACGAGAAGGACTGACACCTCCGTGCCTGACCAGCCGGAGTTTCACGTGAAACGGTTCCGATGCGAACCATGTATAGAGTCCCATCAGACAGGTCTTCAGAGGAATTCATACTCAGTTATCAACGTTCCCGACGACCGCCACTAATACGCAATCCCTCTGAGCAGCACCATTAGTACTGGCGCATTCGGCAATGTGGATCGGAATGCCGAACGCAGGAGGGGCAGTACAAATGGCCAGAACTATGAACCAGCAACTCGGTACCAGTACTACATAGAGAACCCAATGCCGGAGGAAGCAATCCCAACGCGCAAAAGCCAAGATCCCCGAATACCCCAAGTGACTAACCAGCCTTACCAACTGAACATACAACCATTGACCCGCAGGAACCAAGACCTTTCATCAACAAGTCTGTAGTTCACCGAACTACTTTTCCCTGCTGGGCTGCAGGACTGCATATGCCCTGCACAAACGGGCCGTTTCACGTGGAACAATGGGGCACATCCGATGATCTGAACGCGGAGATCATTGTGACGAATAGGGCCAGATGCGAGAACGCCCCCACCATTGACACTCGATCGGGCGATCCGGTCATCCGGACTCCGAATAGGTCAATATGAAAGTGCCAAGCGATGGCACAATCATTTTGTCTCAGCGGCTCCAATCGGTCACAGAGCGCGAAGTGTCCTACTTCAAGCGCTACGGACATCCAGACATGCGAAACTCACAGTAGACAGATGCCGATCAGTTGCACTCCGAAGTGTTTCACGTGAAACAGTTCGGCCCACAGCGAGTCTTGGATTCGCGGATCTCAGCCACCTGGCGCGTCTATGCCATAGTCTCTCTGCTTCCGACGCTCGCGCCATGCACCGAAAATATGTCTGGCCCGTCCTTGCCATGCCGAGGATACCAACCAAACGATGCAAACAAGGTGACTACGGAGTCCATTGACAGAACGATGAGAAGGATCGTCACCAGAATTTCTGCGGGTCTCCAGGGGAAGCTCTACGAGATCGCTGATCGGGCAGCAGGTGCGTAGCTGAATTCGTATCTCTCGCCGGAATCTCTACCAGCTGCTGTACACAGTCGGAGTGATCGCTGTCCGGACCGGTCAAACAGGCGTTTCACGTGAAACAACGGCATATATCGAAGGCATCGCAGAAGGTGCTAGCGGTCTTGTGACGGTCTCAAGCGACTCGACTATCGGAAGAGAACCCAGATGCCCCTAAGCTCAGTTTCACGTGAAACGCCAGAACTCACTTCCATCAGACCGTCGAATCGACTCTTCGCCCAACTCTCGAACTGGCCACCGATCGAACCACTGGTGTCTATATCGTGTCGCACAGTCTCGACCTCCGCTCCTCGGAGCACTTCGCACGTAGCCGTAAGAACACTCGAAACCTCACGGACGACATCGGTCACACACACGATCAACGTCCCTACCGCCGCAATCTCGAGTCTGCCGGACATGACAATCGCCGCAAGAGACAAATGACAGATCAGCATCGAAGACCCGCTGCGCTGCACGCGAACAACTCGAGCGGGGAGATTCTTCGGCGGCACTCTTGGATCACCCGGGCACTGACAACTTCCACCTGGCAAGTCCGTCCAATACGAATGGCGACTCAGCGTTTCACGTGAAACTCCTGGCGGCGCATAGCAGACCAGGACGGATTCCATCTCTCCGGTACAGCTGCCGACCACGCGATCCCACTACCGGGGATTCGACCGACATCACAACGCCACACGGAAAATTCACCGAGTGACGTCACACCAGACGACAGTAGAATGGCCCCCGCGAGCATACCTGCGGGGGCCATCTCTTCTCGTAGTGCTATGTTCAGATCGCAGCCTCATTCGAGATTCCCAGGAGACTCAGAATGCGATCGAGATCCTCGTGGTTCGCGAACTCCACGCTCAATTTGCCCTTGCGTTTGCCGACGGAAATGTTCACCTTGGTGTCGAGTCGATCGCCCAGGCGCTCAGCGACAGCAAGGAATTCCGGCGCCACCTTCGTAGTTGCACGTGAAACATTGATCGAATCTCCGCGATTGAGCAGTACGACTGCCTCCTCCGAAGCCCTGACTGACAGGCCCTCGGCAACGATGCGCTGCGCCAGCACCTCCATATGTTCCGGATCCCGTAGTCCCAGAATGGCGCGAGCATGGCCGGCGGAAATGACCCCGGCCGCTACGCGACGCTGCACCAGAGGAGGCAAGCGGAGGAGACGCAAGGTGTTGGAGATCTGAGGACGCGAACGGCCGATGCGCTCCGAGAGTTCCTCCTGTGTACACCCGAAATCCTCGAGCAGCTGTCCGTAAGCCGCAGCCTCTTCAAGCGGGTTGAGCTCCGCACGGTGCAGGTTCTCCAGAAGTGCGTCACGGAGGAGATCCGTATCCTCGACGTACCGGATGATTGCCGGAATCGTCGACAGGCCCGCATCCTTCGTCGCTCGAAGACGACGCTCGCCCATAATGAGCTCGAACCGCGAACGGTCGCTGGGCTTCTGCCTGACGACGACAGGCTGAAGGACACCGATCTCACGAATGCTGTGGACGAGTTCGGCCAACAGATCTTCGTCGAAGACAGTACGCGGCTGCCGTGGGTTCGCATCGATGAGATCAACATCGATCTCACCGAACTCGGTATCCGGAATGGACTCAACGCCGTCATACTCGTCGGCATCGCCGCCATCAGCGACTTCCGCCGTGTGGGACTCACCGGACTTTTCAGTCGTGCCGGAGGAACTCGACTGCTCATTCGATTCCGCAGGCGCTGAGGACGAGGAATCCGTTGCCCCCGAAGTCACGGGCTCGCGCTCGTCTTGAGCGGCGGTTGGCTCAGCGGCTGGGTCACCATTCACTACATCAGTAGTCTCTACATCGTTGTCACCGCCCGTGTCTGCTGACGGTGTTTTCTCATCAACCCCGGCGTCGTCGCTGCTGCGACCAGAAGACGTGTACACGCCGGGATGAGTCTCCCGGACATCATCCTCGGGCGACGGAGCCGCAGCGGCCGCCGTTGCGGATTCAGTCTCCTGCGCATCAGTACGCTCGGCTGGGACGAAGTCAGCCGATACGTTGTTGTCTGCGTCAGTCGAATCGGACTGTGCAGCAGTCCTCGACACTGTTGTTCCGGCATCGCTGTCGCCTCTTGTCGAGTCGGAAACCGAAGCAGGGGTGGAAGTCTTCCGTGTACTCGATTTCGCGACTGCAGGAGCCTGCTCTGCGTTCTCAGCTGGTGCCGCGGCAGCGGATGAGCCTGACTTCGTCTTCGGTGTGGTCGTTTTGCCAGCAGAAGTTGCTTTGGAGCCACTGCCCCCGCTGGCCTTCGCGGCACCCGTCTTGGCCGTCGATGTCTTCGCCGTGCTCGACTTGGAGGTCGTCGACTTCGTGCCTCTGGTCTTCGAGGCGGTGGACTTCGACCCTGCAGAGGTGGACGCAGACGTCCTGGCAGACGACGATTTCGACGCTGATGTCGAACCGGTCGACGTCGTGTCAGCTGTCTTCGTATCGGCCGATGTGGACTGGGAAGCATTGGACGATGCGGTGTTGGAGGTCGAAGTCTTGGCCGGCCCGGACTTCGGCTTGCGCCGCCGAGATGACTGCATCGACGCAGCGGGGTCGGTCCGCGCAGAGCGTGGCGTCTTCGTCTCGGCCTGGCCGTCTTCCGTGCTCCCACCGGAGAAGAAGACATCGACCGGACGATCGTTGGAGTTCGCGTCGGGGATCAATGCTCCGAGCCCGCGTCCGAGGCCCCTCTTCTTGCGTTCAGCCACGACTTACTCCTCGATTCGCAATTTCTTCAGCGGCTTCCCGATACGACAGGGCACCGCTGGAATGTGGGTCGTATGAGATCACGGTCTGTCCATAGCTCGGTGCCTCGGAGATCCTCACCGATCTCGGAATAGCAGTGCCGAGCACCTGCTCCGGGAAGTGGGTGCGCACATCCTCGGCGACCTGAGCGCTGAGGTTCGTGCGGCCGTCATACATCGTCAGCAGAATCGTGGAGATCGCGAGCTCAGGATTGAGATGCTTCTGGATGAGCTGGATGTTCTTCAGCAGCTGGCTCAGCCCTTCGAGCGCATAGTATTCGCACTGGATCGGAATGAGCACCTCGCGAGCTGCCACGAAGGCATTCACTGTCAGCAGACCGAGGCTGGGCGGGCAGTCGATGATGATGTAGTCGACGCGGTCTCCGGCTGCTTCCTCCTCCTTGAGGTAGATGCCCAGGGCACGCTGCAGTCGCTGTTCACGCGCGACGAGGGACACGAGTTCGATCTCCGCGCCGGCGAGGTCGATGGTCGCCGGCACACACTTGAGAGTGTCGAAGTCCGGGCACTGTGCCACAGCCTCACGCATCGGAACATCGTCGATGAGGACGTCATAGATGCTCGTGACCTCGGAATAGTGGTCGATGCCCAGTGCGGTGCTCGCATTGCCCTGGGGATCGATGTCGATGAGCAGGACGTTGAGCCCCTGATTGGCCAGGGCCGCCGCGATGTTCACCGCCGTCGTGGTCTTTCCGACGCCGCCCTTCTGGTTCGCGATCGTGAAGATGCGGGTCGAGTCCGGCCGTGGAAAGGTTGTCTGCGACAGTCGATCCGCTCGCCGGTTGTCCCGTGCAATCGCGGCACCAATGGGAGACGACTCATCCATGATCGGCATAGGGCGCACTCCATCATCCATCGGTTTCACAAGGCTCTCATCCAGCCTAGACCAACTCTACTTCGTACTATTTCTTGACGATCTCGACGACACGACTCGGAACCTCGAGGATGCCGCCGCCATCGACGATATGGATCTCGGGCTGAGACAGTCGATACCGTCTGATCAGCTTCTTCGCCTTGGCAAGCTCCCCTTCGACCGAAGCTCCCTTGAGGGCGAGGATCCGTCCTCCGGGGCTGATGACCTCGCGAGTCCATTCGATGAGGGTCGTCATCGCCTTGACCGCACGTGCGGTCACGACCGTGAACATCTCCTCGTCGACGAGCTCCTCGACCCGTGCACGAACGATGCGCACATTCTTCAGTCCCAGATCATCGACGACCAGGTTCAGCCATTCGACGCGACGCTCCATCGGCTCGATGAGGACGATCTTCGCCTCCGGGCGCAGCAGTGCGATCGGAATTCCCGGCAGGCCGGCTCCGCTGCCGACATCGCCGACGACATCGTTCTCACCGATGTACTCCGCGACCACGGCGCAGTTGAGGATGTGCCGGGTCCACAGGCGATCGACCTCACGCGGACCGATGAGTCCCCACTCGATTCCGGTCGTGGCCAAATGCTCGGCATACCGCTGCGCGGCAGGATACGCCGCACCGAAGTACTCTTCGGTGCCGGTCGGAGGCGACTCGATCTCCACAGTCGCCGTTTCGGTCGAGAGCTCTGTTTCGTTCGAGAGCTCCGGGTCGTTCTCGGGCTGATCAGTCATCGGCGAGCCGGATGACGACATGACGACCGTCGCCCTCACCCTCGGACTCCGAGACCAAGCCGGCTCGGGCCGCCTGGTCATGGATAATCTTGCGCTCGAAGCTGTTCATCGGCTTGAACGCGAACTCTTCGCCGCCGTCCTTGACGTCGTCGATGGCACGCTTGGCCTTCTTGATCAGCTCTTCGCGACGGCTGTTGCGGAACCCGTCGATATCGAGCATCAGCCACGACCGCTGACCGGTCTGCGTCTGCACGGCCAAACGGCTGAGTTCCTGCAGCGCGCCGAGTGTGCGGCCCTCTCGGCCGACGAGGGTACGCAGGTTCGAGTCCTCGTCGTCCTCGCAGACGATGGACAGCTGGGCACGGCCGTCAGCGACATCGATGTCGATATCGCCGTCGATGTCGGCCAGATCCATCAGCTCTTCGAGGTAGTCCGCGGCGATCTCGCCCTCTTCTTCGAGGAGTTCGGCACGGCTCGGCTTCGTCGAGGTCTCCTCCGGAGTCTCTTCCGGTGTCTGTTCGGAGGTCTCGTCGATCTTCTCTTCGGTCATGTCTGTCCTCAGCGCTTCTTGTTCTTCTTACGGTTCTTGCTCACGGGCTGCTGCCGCTGGCCGCTCTTCTTCGGGGCCTCCTCGGTGACGGTCGATCCCTTGAGCTCATCCTGCTTCACAGTCTTGCCCTTGCGAGCCTTGCGCTCAAGCATCTCTTTCTCGGCCTTCGAGCCGGGAGCGGGCATATTGCGGATGACCATGTGCTGCTGAGCCATCGTCCACGTGTTCGAGACCAGCCAGTAGATGAGGACACCGAGCGGGAAGTAGATGCCGCCGATGCCGAAGACGATAGGCATCACGTAAAGCAGCATCTTCTGCGACTGCATCATCGGGTTGGCCATCGCCGACTCCGACATGTTCTTCGCCATCATCTGCTTCTGCGTGATGAACATGGTGGCGGCCATGACGACGATGAGCACACCGGTCAGCAGCTTGACTGCAAAGCCTGGGTCGGTGAAGACAGCCGAAAGGCTGATGCCGAAGATCGAAGAGCTCTCGGCCTGAATCGCCAGCTGCTGAGTGAAGCCGCCGATCGCGCCGACAGAGCCCTCGGCGACCTTCGGCATGTTGTGGATGACGCGGAAGAGCGAGAAGAAGATCGGCATCTGCACGAGCAGCGGCAGGCACGATGCCCAGGGGCTGGTCTTGTTGTCGCGGAACAGTGCCATCTGCTCTTCGGCCATGGCCTGGCGAGAGTACTGGTCCTTCTTGCCTTTGTACTTCGCCTGCAGACGCTGGATCTCCGGTTGCAGCAGCTGCATCTTGCGCTGCGACTTGATCTGGTAGACGAAGAGAGGGATGAGGAGAGCGCGGATGACCACGGTCAGGCCGGCGATCGAGAGCACCCAGGTCCACCCGCTGTCGGCAGGCAGGCCGATCGCGGTGAAGATCTCGTGGAAGATCGCGAGGATCCAAGCAACTACCCACTGCAGCGGGTAGAGCAGCTTGTCCATCCAGTCCATTCAGTTCTCCTCGTTACAACGATGCTGGCGCGTCGTTCATTTTGCCATTGTTCACAGGTCTGCGCGACACGACGTGTGCCCCGAGGCAGTCCGCTTGTTCGCGCTCGCGTGCGGACTGCGAGTTCAATATGTTCTAACTGTGTGCCTGACCGCGGTGGATGGTCTTCGACCTGGCCTCCCGCGCTGATCCCGGCACATGGTCGACGCCGCCGTGCGACCACGGGTTGCAGCGCAGTACGCGCCACCCAGTTAACACCACTCCCTTGAGAACTCCGTGTATCTCGAACGCCTCGAGACCGTACATGGAGCAGCTGGGATAGTAGCGGCACACTTGGCCGTAGAGAGGTGAGATCACGATCCGATAGGCGCGGATGAACCAGACGAACGGCATCCTCGGACCGACCAGGGCGATCCAGCCGAGTGTGGGCCAGAAGCCGGCCGGCCGACGGGGCACCTCGGAGACATGTTTCAGATCATGTTCGGCGTCCACGACGTTCCAGCTTCTTCTCTGCCTTGATCAGCAGCTCGTCGACTTCGGCGGACAGAACGGCGAAGTCGGCCTGTCCCGCATGCGGCAGCGCCCGGATGACGAACAGATCTCCTGCTCTCAGCTCACCGAGACGCGCACGCATGATCTCGCGCAGGCGACGCTTGGTGCGGTTGCGCACCACGGCGTTTCCGACGGCCTTGGATACGATGAAACCCACGCGCGCAGCGTGGGTATCATCGGTGTCTCTCAGGCTGTGCGCCATGAGATGCTCTGTGCGCACCCGGACCCCGGCTCTGAAGATTCGTCTGAAGTCTTCGCCGCTGCGGATCCGATGTGCCGCGTCAAGCATGCTCAGGCCGAAATGTCGGAACGTCCCTTGCGACGACGTGCAGCCAGGATCGAGCGGCCCGCGCGGGTGCGCATACGCAGACGGAAGCCGTGCTTCTTGGCGCGCTTACGGTTATTGGGCTGGAATGTACGCTTGCTCACTTCAGTCTCCGATTTCTAGGTTGCGGGTGAACGCCGGTGCGTTCTCACAAAAAACGGCGGTGCGAGTCTCGACCGCCGAGCACTCCTGTGCATAAGAGCCAAAAGATAATCAGGATAATCGGATGAAGCCCGGTACACAGGACACTCCATCTTAGCGAGGCTCAATCCGAGCGGTCAAACGGGATCCGCATGTTTCACGTCACGCTCGCCCGAAATTCACCGCCGTTCGCGTTCCCGTCACCGAGGCTCGTCCACAAGTCACACCCATGTAGTTTTCCACAAGCTTATCCACGAGTGTGGAGATTCACTGGGCTGAGTCGGCAAGAGTCCACATTCTGTGGAAAACTATGTGGAAGTCATGCACAGGTGTGGATCACGCCAGAACGAATTTTTTGAAAGCTG